>NZ_JBHZRJ010000003.1:0-356032 GCF_043641555.1 Saccharospirillum alexandrii
CTTTTAATACCAACCCCAGGCCTGAGAAGGTCTGGGGTTTTTTTATGCCTGTGGCTTCGGTTCAACGGACGATGACCGACTCTCATGAGAGCAGCGGAGCGCCGCCCGGGTCCTCGTAAAGCTTTTAATACCAACCCCGAGCCAGAGATGGTTCGGGGTTTTTTATGTCTGTGGCTTCGGTTCGACAAACGATGACCAGCTCTCACATGGAGAGTCCCGATCAGTGTGAGAGAGTTAGTGAGAGGGAGGCGGCGCAGCCCTTGCGACTGTGGTATATAGTGCTAACTCACCCAAAATAATCACGGTTCACTATGCGACATCCCATTAGCCTGGGCGTTCAAAGCGATTTTATTGTCTCGCATCTGGAGTCCGAATTAATTGATCATGTCGATTACGCGGTTTACCGGACGCCGGCGTCACCGGATTTTTATTTCGGTAATTTCCTGGCGCTTAAAGTGCCGTTGTCGGAAAAATCCAGGTACCAATGGGAGCAGGCCTTTGATCAGGCATTTGAAGGTGTGGCGGATATCAGACATCGAACCTTTATCTGGCCTGTAGTCGAGGCGTCAGAAGAGACGGACATCCGCGGTTTTCTGAATACCAATTATGAGTTTACCGAGAACCATGTTCTGGCGATGCCAAGCGATGCGCTGATTAGCCCCCATCGTCTGAATACTGAGATTCGAATAACGCCTTTTGGCGATGATGAATCCATCTGGTCACAATGGCGGGAGATCGCTGTCACCGAGCGTGATGCCGGTCATGAGGAGGCGGGTTACAGAAGGTACCTGGCAGGTCGCGAAAAAACCTATCGAGACCTGGAGCGAGCGGGGTACGGAGATTTTTTTGGCGCCTTTAGCGGTGATCGTCTGCTGGGCTATGCCGGTGTGTTTGCCTTGAATGATCTGGCCCGTTATCAGCAGGTTCAGGTCATACCGGACTTTCAGAATAAGGGCATTGCTCGCACGCTGATCCATCATCTGGCTCAATGGGTTGCCACAAGAGCCAGCCGGCAAATCATCATTGCTGATGCCGACTACCATGCGAGTGCCTTGTATCAAAGCCTGGGGTTCAGGTTGGCGCAACGGGAGGGCTGCTTGTGTCAGTGGCCCGGTTATGTCTCTCCGGGCCACTGAGCGCCGCTCAGATGGTTCTGAACTCCAGATCCCAGACCCCATGACCCAGGCGAATGCCACGCCGCTCGTACTTCGTTTCGGGCCGTTGCTCGGGTCGGCCGGGTAGGTAGCAGCCGTTTCCCTGTGTATTTTCCCAGCCCTCGGCCGCTTCCATCACACCGAGCATGTGTTCGGCGTAGTTTTGCCAGTCAGTAGCCATGTGGAAGGTGCCGCCCGGCTTCAGTTTTTCGCGTAACAAGGCGGCAAATTCCGGCTGGACGATGCGTCGCTTGTGGTGGCGTTTCTTGTGCCAGGGGTCGGGGAAGAACAGTTGCACGGTATCGAGGCTGTGGTCAGCAATGCAGTGGGTCAGGAACTCGACCGCATCCTCCTTGCACACGCGCAGGTTACTAAACCCGCCTTCCTGAACATGATGCAACAGTCGTCCAACACCGGGTGTATGTACCTCTACCCCGATAAAGTCTTTTTCCGGAGCTTGTTGAGCCATGCTCAGTAAGGAGTCACCGTTGCCGAATCCAATTTCAAAAACAACGGGTGCTCGCCGACCAAATACCTGCGGCAAATCATAGGGGCCGTGGCTGAGATCGAGTCCCAACGTTGGCCAGCCATTCTCCAGAGCCAGTTTCTGACCTTCGGTCATGCGTCCGGTGCGCATGACAAAACTGCGAACCTTGCGTTGTATGGGGGTGAGTTCGTTGGTCATGAGGGTTCCAGGTTTGTTCTCGGATGCATCAGTGGCGACGGGCCAGGTGCCAGGCCAGGGTAAACCAGCCGGTAATTAATATAACCCCACCTATTGGTGTAATAGCTCCCAGTGCAGGAACATCCAATAAAACAAGGGCGTACAGGCTGCCAGAGAAAATCAGGGTGCCTGCCAGTATCAGCAGCGCGGAGGTTAGTACGCCTCGATGTGGGTAGTGCTGAAGATAAAGGCCTGACCAGAGCAGTGCCAGAGCATGAAACATCTGGTAGTGAACGGCAGTATCCCAGGTATCCAGTCGTTGCGGCGTGACCAGGGTTTCCAACGCATGACTGCCGAACGCACCCAAAGCAACACTGAGCCCGGCCAGCAAGGCTGCCACTGCGGTGAGTCGTCGACTGTGAGACATAGCGGTTGGTTCCCGGTTAGCGGTCAGGTTTGAAGGCCGTCTTGCGTTGCAAAGCCGGCATCAGTCAGACATAAAAAAGCCGCTTTGCAGCGGCTTTTTCAGGCCAGGCCTGTCGATCAGAAATCGATGGTCATGGCTTTTTTGACTTTCTTCATCGCGTTCTTTTCCAACTGACGGATGCGCTCAGCGGAGACGCCATAGACATCGGCCAATTCATGCAAGGTGGCTTTGTTATCACTCAGCCAGCGCTTTTGAATGATGTCTTTGGAACGATCATCCAGGTCTTCCAGAGCCGCAAACAACTGGTCGTTGGCGTCCGTCTCGTAGTTATCCTGTTCGACCAGGGCTGCCGGGTCAGCACCCTGAGCCTGCAGGTAATGAACCGGGAACATGGCCGGGCCTTCATCGTCGTCTTCATTGGGCGCATCGAAGGTGGCGTCATGAGCTGTCAGGCGACCTTCCATTTCGTAAACCGTTTTCAGGTTCACGCCCAGGTCATCGGCGATGTCCTGTGCTTCTCGCTCGTTCAACCAGCCCAGACGCTTTTTGGAGCTGCGCAGGTTGAAGAACAACTTGCGTTGCGCCTTGGTGGTAGCCACTTTCACAATGCGCCAGTTGCGCAGAATGTACTCGTGAATTTCAGCCTTGATCCAGTGCACGGCAAAAGAGACCAGGCGCACACCCACTTCGGGGTTGAAGCGACGCACGGCTTTCATCAGCCCGACGTTGCCTTCCTGAATCAGATCGCCCTGGTTGAGCCCATAGCCTGAGTAGCTCTTGGCAATGTGAACAACAAAACGCAGGTGAGACAAAACCAGGCGGCGAGCCGCATCGATGTCTTCCTGATAGTACAAGCGCTCAGCCAGCTCTTTCTCTTCATCAGCCGTGAGCAGGTCAAAGGTGTTGACCGACTGTATATACGACTCGAGGCTTTGACCCGGGGCCAAAGAATCCAAAGCAAGCGCAGGAACACTGTTGTTCAGTTTCACGTTTTCTCCCTCCCCCGGACTCACCGGAATTCAAACCAGTGCACGCGGTGGAAATCAAATTAATTCACCAACTATATTAACAGAAGTCGGCTCTTGAACCCTAGTATCAGCGGTAAATGTTGTGCAAACCATCAATCAACATTAATGTTTTTGATAGCCAAATTCTATAGCCAATAGTCACCAGACACCGGTAGCGCTCAATACCGTATACGTCGGCGGCCTCACACCGGTTCAACGGGGCTCGGCGTCCTTGAGGTGGCGCTGTAACGCTATATGGGCACCAGCGAGGCTAACGCCGATTGAAGCCAGAATCAGGACCAGCGTATCAGTGAAACCCAGCCAGGAGACATTGGCTTCCAGGCCATAGGTACTCAGGAAGGCGGTAAGCGGGCTGCGCAGCCACCAGGCCACGGCGGTGACCAGTATCCAGGCGGCGACGCCCCCCAGTAGGCCATACCAGATACCCAGATAGACAAAGGGACGACGCACAAAGGCCTCGGTAGCCCCCAGCAATTTGATGACGCGAATCTCATCCTTACGCGATTCTATCGCCAGCCGAATGGTGTTGCCGACCACCAGCAATACGGCGACACCCAACAGCACCGCCAAACCGGTGACGATGCTGTAGATCAGCTCCAGAAACCGGTTCAGCCGGTCGATCCAGGCCAGGTCGAGTTGCACATCCTCGACTTCCGGCAAGCCGCGAATGATCAATTGCAGCGCTTCGAGCTGACTGCTGTTTTGCTGTGACGGAACCACGACAATGCTGGCGGGTAAGGGGTTGTCGGTGAACCCCAGTGCCTGCCGGTTGATTGACAGGGTTTCCTGAAACGACGTCCAGGCTTCGTCGGCGCTGATGTAGTAAGCGCGAGCGACTTCCGGGCGGGCGTCGAGCTCCCGGGTGAGGCGGTCACCGTCTGAATCAGGCAGGCCCTGTTCCAGGTAGAGGGTGATCTGGCCGCCTTCCTGCCATTGCTCGGTTTGTGCCTGCAAAGAGGACAGCGCAAGGTAAAACAGGGTGGGTAGGGTCAGCGAAATGGCAATGACCAGCCAGGTCAGGGCACTCGACACCGGGCTGCGTAACAGGCGCATCAGGGATTGACTGGCGCAGTCGCGGTGGTGGCGCAGCCAGGCTGAGCGGTTGCCCGGAGCGCTGTCACGCCGGCGGTTGGCGGAATTCTGTACAGGCTTTTTGGCAGTAGGCCGGTTTGGCGTTCGGGTGCTCACGTGCGCCTCCCGTCAAACGGCGTGCTCATTAGCTTGCCGTCCTGAAGCGATGCAACCCGGTAATTGAGCCGGGCGATCAGCCCCAGGTCGTGGCTGGCAATCAGCACCGTGGTGCCGACGCGGTTGAATTCGGAGAACAATTCCATAATGTCCCGTGATAAACCCGGGTCGAGGTTACCGGTTGGCTCGTCGGCCAATAGTATCGCTGGTTTTTTAACCACGGCGCGGGCAATGCCAACCCGCTGTTGTTCACCGCCGGACAACTGTATAGGGCGATACTTCTCCCGCTCCAGCAGCCCTACCTTATCGAGCGCCGCACGCACCCGGCGGGTGACGTCTTTAGGGTGTTCACCGGCTATGATCAGTGGCAGGGCAACGTTGTCGTATACAGTCTGATCCATCAGCAATTGATGGTCCTGGTGCACGATGCCCAGGTTGCGCCGGAAATGTGGAATCTGTGAGCGGCGCAGCCGGTTCAGAATCTGGCCGTTAACCCGTAACTGACCAGAGGAGGCTTTTTCAATGCGGGTGATCAGTTTCAGCAGGGTGCTTTTGCCGGCACCGCTGTGGCCAGTCAGAAACACCATTTCGCCTTTTTCTATGTGCAAGCTGATGCTCGACAGGGCTTCGTGCCCGCCTTCGTAGCGTTTGCTGACCTGATCGAAGTGAATCATTCGGCGCGGGTATCCAGCAGGGCATCGACAAAATCTCGGGCATTGAAGGGACGCAAGTCGTCGACTTGCTCCCCGACCCCGATAAAGCGAACCGGAATGCCGAGTTTTTTCGCCAGCGCAAAAATAACGCCGCCTTTAGCGGTACCATCCAATTTGGTCAGGGCCAGGCCGGTCAGGTTGACGGCATCGGTGAAGTTCTGGGCCTGGCTGATGGCGTTCTGGCCGGTACCGGCGTCGAGTACCAGCAAGACTTCGTGCGGGGCCGCGTCATCCAACTTTTTCATCACCCGGACGACCTTGGCCAGTTCGTTCATCAAGTTGTCTTTGTTGTGCAGTCGACCGGCAGTGTCGGCAATCACCACATCGACACCGCGTGATTGCGCGGCCTGAACGGCATCAAAAATAACGGAGGCGCTGTCGGCACCGGTGTGCTGGGCAATAACCGGCACCTTGTTGCGCTCGCCCCATACCTGCAATTGTTCGACGGCCGCAGCCCGAAAGGTGTCGCCGGCGGCGAGCAGGACGGAGTGACCGTCGCTCTGGAATTTTTTGGTCAATTTGCCAATGGTGGTGGTTTTACCCACACCGTTTACGCCAACGACGAGGATCACATAGGGTTTTTGTGAGCCGTCGATGACCAGGGGCGATTCGACCGGTTGCAGCTGGTGCACCAGAGTGTCGCGCAGAGCATAGAGCAGGGCATCGCCGTCTTTGAGCTCCTTGCGGCCGACCCGTTCGGTTAATTCTTCAACGATGGCGGCTGTGGCCTCGATGCCGACGTCGGCCGTCAGTAACTGGGTTTCCAGCTCTTCGAGCAGGTCGTCATCGATGCTTTTTTTGCCCAGAAACATCGAAGCCAGGCCATCGGTAAAGGTCGAACGGGTGCGACCCAGCCCCTGTTTGATGCGGGCAAAAATGGATTCAGCCGGTGCTTCCGGCTTGGTCTGTTCGGTCTCGGGTTTCGATTTCTTTTTGCCAAAGCCCAGCATGGTAGCGTTGTAGCCTGTGTAATCGGTGAATGGGTAACTGCGGATCGATGCCGTAAAAAGAGCAACCAACCTCGGGACTGGGCCCGCTGTGTTGCCGGGCAGTTCAGAAAAACTGCGATAAAAGCCGCGCTATGCTAGCAAAATGCACCCGCCAGCCAAAGCCTTATTACGCAAGTTACGGAGTTCGGGTTCGCTTGGTGGCAATGGTTCGCAACGGCTGCCTGGAACGCCTCCGTGGGGTCGGGCGGAATGCCGCCCACTCAATCCATCCTTGGAGCCTAGGCCGCAGCATCCCTGCTGCGGACTCCCCCACGGAGGCGCCCCAGGCAGCCATCGCTAGTCATTTCAACGAAAACTGAACTATGAAATATGAACAGTATCTTTCAATAATGTTAATTCAGGCGCTAGAGGGAATGCGCGGGAGATATACCGGCGGCAGGGCAAGAAACGCCATGGATGGTGTAAACTGTCCATTGTCAGTACATTGACTCTCCCTATAGGATTTGCACAGGAACCCCACCCGTCTCATGTTCCATTTCAGTCGCCGCACACTCTGGCTTATCATTTTCGTGACTATTCCTCTGATCGTGGTGTTCAACCTGGTGGGCCAGGAAGAGGGTGTTGTCTCCGAGGTCGTCGAGCCCCAGGCCTGGTTTTTGGACGACCTGGCTGTGGAAACCGATGAGCAGGCCCCTGGTCGCACATTTTGGACGGTCGACCTGGACCAGGCCCGTCAGTTGCGGCTGACCATCACCCAGGATCTGATTCCGACCGAGCAACTGGACATTGCCATCGAAGCGGCGGTCAGTACCTCTCGCCAGGGTGGGCAGTTTCAGGTAACGGTGGTTAACCCGGCCGATACGGCCGCCCTTGAGGCCAGTGTCGATTTCTTGCATAGCTGGTTGCCCGATGGAGACAACCGCTCGGTAGTGCTCAGTGGTGATCTTGACGACGATCGCATGGCCATCGCCAGGCGCCTGTTGGAGCCGCTGTCGGGCGAGGGGATGGTCAATCAGGTTGCGCCCCAGCCCTCGCTGGGCCGGTTGAGGTCACCGCCCATGGGTACCAATGAGCAATTGGCGTTTCTGCTCTGGGTGGGCGTTTTACAGCAGCGGCTGAGTGGTTATGATCCTCAGGTGCGCTGGGACCATCGGGCAGAAACCAGCCAGGTGCTGATCAACCAGACGCTCAGCAACGATCTGTTCCAGCCAGTGACGGAAGAGGAGCTTGAGCCCGTCAGAGCGGCCTATACCGCCTCGGCCGAGCAACGCAGCCGCAGTGGTGAACAGATTCATCGCTATCTGGTGACTTCTGCGGTGTACGATTTGCCTTCCGATTTTCTGGTATCGCAGCAACAACGCTTGTCAGCTATTACGCTGGAAGATGTGAATGCGGCCCGGGCGACCAGCCAGCCATAACCTGTCATGCCCATCGTCGATTAAGAGGACACTATGCCCAAACCCGCTCGAAAAAGCCCTGCCCGGGGCGCAGGGTCGCTGCGCATCATTGGTGGTGAATACCGGGGGCGCCGGCTTGGTATTGCCAACTTGGAAGGGCTGAGGCCCACCGGCGACCGCCAGCGCGAAACCCTGTTCAACTGGCTGCAGGTACAGACCCCGGGCGCCAGGGTGCTGGATGCCTTTGCCGGCACCGGTGCGCTGGGGCTTGAAGCGGCCTCGCGCGGGGCCGCGCATGTCTGGCTGCTGGAGAAGCAACCACAAGCCGTGGCCAGCCTGAAGCAAGCTGTTTCGACACTCGGTTGTGCTGCGACCGTGGTGCAATGCGATGCGCTGGCCTGGCTGGCCCGGGCAGAGTCCGAGCCCTTTGATTTGGTCTTTCTGGATCCGCCTTTCGCGGCCGGGCTGTGGACCGATGCCCTCTCGGCGCTGATTGCACAGAAGCGCCTTGCCGATCGTGCCCTGGTTTACCTGGAAAGCCCCCGGCAGCAGACACTGGCCGTCCCTGGCGGGTTGCAATTGATGAAGGAAAAGCACAGTGGCGACGTCAGCATGCGACTCTATCAATGGACCGGGGCGGCAATGGACGTGAATTAACCGGCTGACATTGACCCGTCTTCACTGACTGGCCTAGAGTGATTTTTTAACCTTCTCAGAGGTGCGAATGACTCCGGACATGCTTAAGGCGCGGTTTGACCGCCAACAGGCCGCCTATCGGTTGCATCCTTACCCCAGCTTGGCTGAGCGGCGTTTTCGCTTGCTGCAACTGAAACAACTGATTCTGGATAACCAGACTGCACTGGCCGATGCCCTGAATCAGGATTTTGGCTGCCGCTCCAAAGGGGAGACGCTGAACGCTGAAGTACTGCCGTCCATTCTCGGGATCAACCACACGCTGCGCCATCTGAAAGGCTGGATGAAAGCGCGGAAACATCTGGTGCCGTTGCTGTTTCAGCCCGCCCACAGCAAGGTATTGCCACAACCGCTTGGCGTCGCCGGGATTATCGTACCCTGGAATTATGCGCTCTATCTGGCCGTAGGGCCTATGACTGCTGCGCTGGCAGCGGGCAACCATTGCATGGTGAAGGTGTCCGAATTCACGCCAGCCTTCGGCGCGCTGTTTGAGAAGCTGGTCGACGAAACCTTTGACGATGGCGTGATCACGGTCATCAATGGCGATGTCGATGTAGCCCGCGCATTCTCGGCCCTGGCGTTCGACCATCTACTGTTTACAGGTTCCACCGAGGTGGGCAAGGCCGTGATGGCGGCCGCAGCGCAGAACCTGACGCCTGTTACACTCGAACTCGGCGGGAAAAGCCCGGCCGTAATCGATTCCAGCATTCCGATTGCCGAAGCAGCCGAACGGCTGGCGTTTGGCAAGTGCCTGAACGCCGGCCAGACCTGCATCGCCCCGGACTATATTTTATGCCCGCCGGATCGTATTGACGCCTTTATCGACGCCTTTCACCAGTCGGTGAGCCGCATGTACGGCAAAGTCATCGATAACCCGGAATACTCCTCAATCGTCAACGAGCGTCAGCGCCAGCGGTTGGATTCATGGTTGCAGCAAGCCGAGGCCGATGGCGCCCACCTTCACTGGGGCGATCAGCCACCCGGGCTGGATGCCAGCAGCGGCAAAATGCCCCCGGTATTGCTAACCAGCGTCTCACTGGACAGCACGGTCATGCAGCAAGAGTTGTTCGGCCCCATTTTGCCCATCATCCCGTGCGAAAACGACTTGGAAGCACAGCGATTCATTAACAGCCGACCCCGGCCACTGGCCCTCTACCTCTTTGGGTACGACCGGAACTGGCAGGCCAAGTTCGAACGCAGCACCCACAGCGGCGCGCTGGTGATCAATGAGGCGCTGTTTCACGCCACTCTGGATAACATTCCCTTTGGTGGTGTAGGGGCGAGTGGCATGGGGCACTATCACGGCAAAGCCGGGTTCGACACGTTTTCCAAACTGAAGCCCGTGGTGGGTAAGCAAAAATTGAACAGCCTCAAACTGGTGTATCCGCCCTATGATGGCTGGGTGCAACGGCAATTGAGACGATTTTTTCTTAAGTAAAACGGATATCATCGCTGTTACATCGCAAGCGGTGGGTGCCGGTATTACCGCTGTGGACTAGGCCCGAGACGTCGGACCGCCATTGATGGATTCACGCCGACCCTACAGGGGTAATACCGGCACCTGCCGCGAACCATAGTCACGGAACCCAGGTCCATTGATTTGTGCCGTCCGGGCGGCTGGGGTAACATTCGCGCGCGTTGAATAACCGGGAGCGCAACATGGTACGCACCGTAGTATACCCAGGCACCTTCGACCCCATTACCTATGGGCATATGGATCTGGTCGAACGGGGTCTGCGGCAATTCGATAAGGTTATCGTCGCCGTCGCGGCCAGCCCTAAGAAAAAGCCGCTGTTCAGCCTGGAGCAACGTGTTGCTCTGGCTCGCAAGGTCACCGAAAACATGGGCAATGTGGAGGTTGAGGGCTTTCGCAACCTGCTGGTCGACTTTGCCCATGAGAAAGGTGCACAGACTATTTTGCGCGGGTTGCGCGTGGTCAGTGACTTCGAATATGAATTTCAGCTGGCCAATATGAACCGGGTGCTGGCACCGGATGTCGAGAGCTTGTTTCTGACGCCATCCGAGCAGTATTCCTTCATTTCGTCTACCTTTGTTCGTGAGATCTCCCTGCTGCACGGGGATGTCACCAAAATGGTGCACCCGATTGTGCAAGAAGCTCTGGCTGAGATTTATCAGCAGAACGATTGATTCCGCTTAGCTACATCATTGCCGCGAGGCAGACTGTGAGAGGATGTTGTCATGGCCCTGTACATCACCGATGAATGCATCAACTGCGATGTGTGTGAGCCGGAGTGTCCCAACGATGCGATTTCCGAAGGCGAGGAAATCTACGTAATCGACCCGCAGTTGTGCACCGAATGCGTGGGTCATTACGATGAACCCCAGTGCCAGCAAGTCTGCCCGGTCGATTGCATTCCCCACGACCCGTCACACGTTGAAAGTAAAACCCAACTGCAGGACAAATACGAGCGCATCATGGCCGCTCAGGCATGATCTGAGCCCTTTGGGCTCATCAACTTCGGGTCGTCAACAGCGCCTTGAGTCCGCGACGGGTGGCCGGGCTGCTCCTGCGGGGGCGCCGTAAAAACCCCGAGACGTCGGACCGCCCTGTAGGCTTAACTTCGGGATATGAATCCCATCCATGGGATTCACCCTACGGGCTCGCAGCGCTCATGCTAAAACGCTCCCGGCGTTTTAGTCCATGCCTCAGATACCCCCGCAGAAGCAGCCCGGCCACCCATCGCTAATCTATTGCTAAATTTGAATCCTGCGTATTAATAACTCAGCTGGGTTCCCGGCTGAATCTGCTGATCCTTACTGGCAATCATGCCGATGCTGGCTCCGGGCGAAGTCAGAAAGGTGTTGGTCTGGCTGAACAGGCGGCCACTGGCGGGCGCGGGTACCTGTACCCGTTCCGGGCGATGGCTATCGAGCAGAACTATCTCGGCCAGAAGATCGCCGGCGTCTACCCAGTCTCCGAGCGCCCGGTGATACACCACCAGGCCATTGGCAGGTGACGTGATGACTTTTACCTGATCAACGTTGATGCTCAGAGTGTCGCCCTGTTGTGGCTGGGCTGTGGCGCCGCTGTTTGAGACAAACCCCTGTTGCTCAAGAAACGTCAGTAGCCCCTCGGCATCCTGCCGGGCCAGAGCGTCGCTGACGTCTTTCTGGCCGCGCAGTTCCACTGTGGCGGCAAAGCAGGGTTCGGCAAAGGGTTTGCCGGTGTTTTCAGCCAGGGTGATCCAGGGTTGGGTGTGGCTGCCGTCAAAGGCGACTGTGCCCCGAACGTCTTCCTCGAGCCGGATGGCGAAGCCAAGGCAATCGGCCAGTTGAGTGCCGATAGGACGTTGATGATCGCCATAGAATACATGGGGCAGTGCGTGGTCGTCGCAATGCAGATCGAGCATCAGGTGCGCGTCTATTGACTGGCTCAGCAGGGCTTTGTGCAGGGCTTCGATTTCGTAGTGGGCCGGTTTTTCCTCAACCAACTGGCGCAGGGCTGCGCGTACTTGGACATCATTCTGGTCGGCCTCTGCATTCAGCAAGTGGCCCACTCTGTGCGTCAGCGCTCCGGTTGACAGCGACATACCCCGGTTGAAATTTTGCCCGGTGGTGGCGTCAAACCGGCCTGGAAATTTGCCGAACAATCGCTGGTTCATGCCGACCGGATTGGCGAAAGGCACAATCACAATGCGCTGCCTGATCTGGCCTGCCTGCTCAAGAGTGTCCAGTTTTTCCATCAAATGCTGAAGCGTCAGCAAGCCAGGCCATTCATCGGCGTGCAAACCCGCCTGCAAGTAAGCTTTGCGGGGGCCGTCGCCGTATTCATGAACGGTCAGGTGACGTTGCATGCCGGGCGCCGGTGACGGCAGCGGCAGGTGTGTTGTTTTCATGGTTTGGTCCAACGGATGTTTGCAGTAGGTGCGAGTTTACTGACGCCAGCACAGCAATAACAGAGGCTTGTTGTCGAGCGGTTTCAGGGGGTACCAACGTTGATAACCCTAGCGGAGTGCTAACTGGTACTGGCGGACCGATTTGCGCAATAGCAGCCACGGGCCAGCAGTGGAATCTGGAGGGCAGTGTCCACCGGGCGTTGCAGTACGGTTTCCAGAAAGCTGGTGTTGGATGTGCACGTGACGCCGCTGTTCACAGGTCCGGCGTAAACCAAAGCACCGCCGGGTTGTTGAACCAACACAAACGGTGTGGCAGGAATGAGGGATCGCATGGCCACTGGCAGATCGCTCAACCGAGTCGTATCGAACGTGGTAGATGAACCGTACTCGGTCTGCAGCGCAGCAAGATGGTCTGTAGAATACCGATTGCACTGGCACTGAGAGTCTTTAACAATAATGACCCTGGCTCTGCGGTACTCAGGGTTTGCTGGCATCTCCTGAGACAAGGCCGCCCCATAATCCCCTAACCGGGGAAACTGTTCCAGAATGCGCTGGTCAGCATCGAAGGAGACGATCAGCCTGGCCTGGAACCACCAGAAGCCAGTGACAATGGCCGCAAACCAGAACAATGCCAGTGCGGTGAGTGCGGCCTGTTTGAACCGATTAGACATCAAATCGATTCAGCTCTAAATGCAAGGCGCTGAATGTAGCACTAAGGCTGCTCAGATCAGCCTTCGAGTCACCCATGGCACTGTGGACTCTGCGGGCCAGTTCAGCCAGCGTATTGATATCTTCTTCCAGCTGCCGGGTAGCCACGGACTGATCGTCGCTAACTTGCCGAATGCGCTCATTCTCACTGACAATAATGCCAATTTGTTCATGCAACTGAGCGGCGCTTTGCTGCACACCCTGAGTTTGCAGAGCGTTTTCGCGAACGTGTTGAACAGCCGTATTCATAGCCTCAACGGATGCGGTGGAGCGCTGCGTCAACCGTTGCAGTACATCATTAATTTCAACGGTCGACGTTTGAGTTCGGGTTGCCAGTGAGCGCACCTCATCAGCGACAACGGCAAAACCACGACCCTGTTCACCGGCACGAGCCGCTTCAATAGCGGCATTTAAGGCCAGCAAGTTGGTTTGTTCAGCAATGGTGTTGATGACTGCCAGAGTCTTACCCACTTCGGCACAGTCGTCAGCCAACTGACCGATGACAGAACGTGTGTCGTGCAGTTGGTCGGTGAGCGACTGAGACGAAGACAAGGTGTCAGCGACCTGCGCCTGAACGGCGTCATTGACCTCTTTGCTGTTTGCGGTTGACCGGGCCACGGTATCGGTGGCGTCGGCGACATCGCGCGCATTTTGCGACCATTGTTGCAATTGACTCAAAGTCCCCTGAAACCGGTGTTCCTGATCCTCCGTGTCGCTGACCAGTTGCCCGACCCGGTGCTCCATGGTACGAGTCGCCGTTATCAGCACCTGGCTATCACTGAGTGTTTTAGCCGTCACCGAGCGCATGCTTTCCAACATGCTGTTAAAGCTCTTCAATACTGGACTGTGCGCGTCTTTAGCCCGACGCGTCAGATCAATACGCCCGGCATCGGCGGTCATCCAGTGGCTGACGGTCGCCAGTTCCCTTGCAGTATCCAGCATTTGGCGAACAGGCCGGGTGAGAATGACAAGTATAAGGGTCTCAACGATGGCATAGGTGGCGTGTAACAACACGAATCCCAGTGGGTTGAACCCATTGGACTGCAGGTATGCCAAGTCATACACAAAGACCGGGCTGCCGTTGTATTGCAGGTAGGCAAAGCTGATGTGATGCACGGCGATGACGGTCAGTGCCGCCACCAGCGCCCAGATGTCGAGGAACGCAAATACGACCGCCAGCAACACGAAAAAGCCGAAGTGCATTTCAATCAGTCCATGCATTTGGTGAACGTGCAGTGCCGTCATGGCCATGAACGCAGCGCCATAAACCATGCGGACCAGCCTTGTTCCGGGACTCAGGCGGTTCAGGATCAGCGGGCCGGCCGCTATTAGGGTGCCAAGCACCAGCACTTCGAACCATGTTTGATGAACGGTCGCAAGTCCCAATGCCAGCAGCCAGAGGGCGATCAACACGAGCGACAGCATGTTGGTTATTTTCTGCTCGAATGTAAAGATTAGACTGTCTGACTGCATAGGTTGGTACTCACTCAGTGACTTGCGGAGTCGTTGCGCCGTGTTACGGCCTTGTCTCAATGACGTGCCTGTTAGGGTATCGGTCAATTCAGGCTGAAACATTAGGTTATTGTAATGTGCAGACGCTGATCGTCTCGCGGGAGTTTCGGTCTTGTGTATTATCGAATCTTTGCCGTTTTACACACTGATTTGGGTCATGCTTATGAAGCCGTCAAGGTGCGAACGTCCAGTTCTTCGGCCAGAACGACAGCATGAAGCGCTGACAATACGGATCGCTGGGACGTTTGTATGTGACGGAAAATATCCTGGTGCAATTCGGCATCCTTGTCGTCGCTGATGCTGCACTCCAGGCTGTATTGGGCGAACTGGGTCAGCTCGTGCAGGATACCGGCCAGGTGATTGGGGCATTCACAGTTCAGCGAGGGTTGAATGGTCATCAGCCGAGACAGTTCTTCCAGGCTGAAACCGCCCGACCCCGGGGTTAGCTTGCCGAGCCGGTCCAAAAACCAGCGCGTCGTCGGCGTCCCCTTGTGACATTCGTAGCCGAGTCGTTCAAGGTGAGTCAGTTGTCGGCGGTTTGCGTAGTCATACCAGAGGATCGATAGCGCTTCCTGGCTGTCAGGCAATTCATCCAGCAAGTCATCCGTTAGAGTCGAGCATTCGATCACCCAGAGGTCCACACCGGGAGGGCTTTTCTCCAGGGTTGCCGAGGGCACAAAATCGGCTTGTGGCACCTGGGCGGCAAAGGCGCTGTAGTGGCGGCCGTACCAGCCGATGACCAGGCGGCGCTGGTCGCGTTCGGTATGCTGGCGCAGGCTGGCCATCGGCCATTCGGCCAGTGTAGCCAGACTGAAGCCTTGCTGACGTAACCGATCGATGCGCTGAATGCGTTCAATGTCCTGGTCGCTGTAGCGGCGCTGGCCACCACCGCTGTTGAAGCTGGGACCAATGTCGTAACGTCGGTGCCACTGGCGCAGGGCATGAGCACTCAAGCCGGTCAGGGTAGCGGCCTCTCCGATCCGTTTTCCGGTATTCATGGGGTGTCTCAGTCACTCGCTGGTTCAGTTAAAAGGCGCCGGGCGCTGTACAGGTATTGTCTAATCTTTGCGGTACCTGAGCCCGATATCTCATCTAAAACTGATACATCCTACGAATGAATGGACGAACCGTATCTTTTCCCGCGGGTTGAATGCTGAATAAAGCGCGCCACCCTGTTGGGAGTTGATTGGTTCAGTTCCAGTCGAACGAATTGGTATAGGTGCAACGATGAATGCTCACAATCCGGCCTGGTTTGCTGCGGCGGCCGACGCAGAGTACAACAGTTACGCCGAATGGAGCCGCCTGCATCCGCTGCTGACGGCAGAACAGGAGCGCGCCTGGCTGCAACAGCACCAGGATGCCTCACTGGCGCTGGTACGATTGACACATGGCATCGGTAAAGCCTGGTGGCAGGCACGCTATCCGGGGCTGGACTGGAGCCAGCGCGACTGGATCAGGACCATTTGGGACAAGCGACCAAACCACGCCGACATGACGGCGTTGCGCGCCTGGTATCTGGAGCAAAATACCGGACCGACCATGCTGCCGCGCCTGTGGCGGCGGCTGCTACAATCCCGTGAAATGTTGCTTGGGTCGAACATTCGGCTGGTGTTTAGCGTGGCTCATCAGCACGTCAACCAGGGGCTGGACCTGACCGACCTGGTACAGGAAGGTCAGTTGGGTTTGATGCGTGCCCTGGAAAAGTTTGACGTTTGCCAGGGCACACGCTTTTCGACTTACAGCCATTACTGGATACAGCAATTCATTCGGCTTGGGCTGAAAAACCAGGCAGCGCTGATTCGCAAACCCACCAATGTGGTCGACGACGTTAAACGCTTTCAGCGGCAACTGGTGATGGTGCAACAGACGGCGGGCAAGCCCGTGTCGGTAGCAACTATCAGCAGGGAGCTCAACATGGATGAAGCCCAGGTCCGGCATTTTCTGGAGCTGGGGTTAAGCCCGCTGTCACTCGATGCCCCCTTGTCGGATGACGGGGCCGACAGCTGGGCCAGTCATCTGGAAGCGACCGATCTGACCACCTATGAGGCAACCGAGCAGAGCGAGGTGATCGACCGGATCCGGCAGTCGCTGGGCATTTTGGGCCACCGCGAAAAAGTCATCGTGGCCCTGCGTTATGGCATTCAACAAGGTCGTGAATATGGTTACCGGGAAATTGCAGATCAGCTTGGCGTCAGCCGGGAGCGAGTCCGCCAGCTGGAAAAAGAGGCGCTGACGAAACTGCGGTTGCACTGGGACAAGCCTGATTCAATGGCGACGCAGTGAATCGGGCGACTGGTATTACAGCGAGGTAAGGCGAGCAATTAATTGTTCGCCCTGCTGCCACAATGCATCGCGTTCGACCTCACTCTTTTTATCCAGATTCCGGTACATCAGGCTCATGCGGCCATTGCTGCGAAAGCGGCCCTGATGGCGTATCAAGAAGTGCCAGTACAATCCATTAAACGGGCAAGCGCGGGTGCCCGTTGACTCCTTTACCTTGTACCAGCAAGTTTTACAGTAGTCCGATTGCCGGTTGATATACTGGCCAGAAGCCGCGTAGGGCTTGCTGGTCATGCGGCCGCCGTCGGCATGAAGCGCCATGCCCAGGGTGTTGGGTCGTTCGACCCACTGATAGGCGTCCACATAAACGCTCAGGTACCACTCGCTGACCGCCTCCGGATCGAGCCCTGCAATTAACGCGAAATTCCCGGTGACCATGAGGCGTTGGATATGGTGTGCATAGCCATAAGTCCGGGTTTGGGTCACCGTCTGGTGCACGCAGTTCATGCGGGTTTCCGCGGTCCAGAAATAGGCCGGCAGGTTTTGATGATGGTCGAGGCCGTTTTGGGGTTCGTACAGGCGCAGGTACCAGTACAGCCCCCGCACGAACTCCCGCCAGCCAATGATTTGTCGAATAAAGCCCTCGGCGGCGTTCAGCGGTATTAGGTCGCGGTAATAGGCATCGGCCACGGCCTCGCAGATTTCCAGTGGGCTCAACAGACCCTGATTCAGGGCAGATGACAAGCGGCTGTGAAACAGCCAGGGCTGATCGTTGGCCATGGCATCCTGAAAGTCGCCGAAGTAGGCCAAATGGCTGACCGCATGATTTAGCGCGGCTTCGGCCTGAGCGCGAGTCACCGGCCAGAGGCCCGGCTGAACGTCACCCCAGCCATCGGCGAACCGGTCGTCGATCATGGCTGCGACGCTCTGGTCGATGCTGTCTGGTTCGAACAGCAGAGGGGCCGGAGGCACGGGGTCGCCTCGCCAGGCGCGGCGGTTGTCGGCGTCGAAATTCCACTGGTCGCCTTCCGGCTGGTTGTCTTCGGTCATTAGCAGCCCGGTGCGCTGGCGCATCCAGCGATAGAAATACTCCATGCGCAAAGCCTTGCGACCGTCCGCCCAGGCGGCAAAATCGGTCAGGGAGATGACAAACCGTGTGTCTTCCAACACCTCGACCGGGCAACCAAAATGCGTTTCCCAGTGAGCAATGTCAGTCAGCAGCCGGTGCTCGCCGGGTTCGGTCACAACGATGCGATCAATGGGGTGTTCGGTGACCACGGCATCGACGGCCTCCCGCAAACTGGCATAGACCGTTGCGCCGTCCAGAGGGCAGTAACGGACGCGCCAGCCAGCTGACGCCAGTGTATCGGCAAAATGCCGCATGGCACTGAAGCAGTTGAAGAGTTTTTGCCGGTGATGGGGCACATACCGGGCTTCAGCCCAGACCTCGGCCATGATGATAAGATCGCGGTCGCGGTTCAGGCGCCGAAGGGTCGGCAGCGTCCGGGAAAGCTGGTCACCAAGAATAAGACCGAGTTGCATGCGAGCCTCTGCGGGAAAACGGTTAAGGTTGCAAAGGTACGGAATGAACCGGGGTCTGGATGGTTGACGATCAGAGCGTGTGTTGCCAGCGTTGCAGCCATTGCTGGCTGTCGCTGAGAAAGTCACCGGTGTGCACGAAGCCGGTCTGGGCCAATACCGCCTGCGAGGCCAGATTGCCGGTGGCGGTTACGGCAACCACCCGGGCAAGCCTTTGCGCTCGGGCGAAAGCGCACAACCAGCGTACCAGTTCGGTGGCATGGCCCTGGCGGCGCCAGTCGGGGTGAGTGCGGTAACCCAGTTCCACCGTGTTTTTAATGGGTGGACCCTTGAATCCGCCGGCGGCCACGGCTTCATCCCTCCGATACACGCAGGCGGGGCGATACCAGAGCGCCTGTGTTGGCTCGGTCAGTATGTGGTTTTGCAGTTCCAGCAGCAGTGCGGGGTGGCCAAACAGGGAGCGGCACTGCGCTGGCCGGGCCTGCAGTGCTGCGATATCCGCATCTGAAAGCCAGTCGATACGCAATGGCGTATGCGGGTCTGGCCGGTTTATAGGGGTCATTCGTTGTCCAGTAGATCCCGCGAGCGCAGGTCGGACAGGCGCTTCATCAGGTGCTCTAGTTCAGCGTGCTTCTCACGCCGCTCACTGACCCGGTCTTCCAGAAAGTCGATGACCTGCTTCTGCAATTTTACCTTGCTCAGTCGGTTGATGTTGGTGATGCCACCCGGGTTGCAGACGTTGACTTCGAGCAGGCGTTCGCCAATCAGGTCCAGGCCGACAAAGTCGAGGCCATCGGCGACCAGTTTGGGGCCGATTTTACGGCAAACGCGTTTCTGTTCTTCAGTCAGCTTCCAGATGTGGGCACTGCCGCCGGCCTGGATATTGGCGCGAACATCGCCGTCTGCCGGCTTGCGATGGTAAGCGCCAATGGCCTTGCCATTGAGCATGAGCACTCGCACATCACCGTGCTCGGCCCCTTCAATGTAGGCTTGCAGAATGACGTAGTTGTTGCGTTCCCGGTCGATGTAAAAGTCGAGCAAGCTCTTGATGCTCGATTGTGCCGCTTTTTCGAGCACGATGACGCCGTGGCCACCGCTGCCATCCAGAGGCTTAAGAATCCACTTGGCGCGGTCGCTCTCGCGAATGACGCGCAGCAGGTAATCCTTGTTCTTGGAGACATGGGTCTCCGGTAGAAAGTGGTTTTCCGGGTCGTGAAAGGTGGTGGTGTACAGCTTGTTGCTGGCCTTGCGCACGCCGTCGACATCGTTGATGACCAGTGTCTCGTTCTTGACGGCATCGAGAAAGCTCAGAATGGTCGGGTCGATGGGCGGATCCTTGCGAATCATGATGCAGTCGAAGGCATGCAACGGCAGCATTTTCTCGTCGAAACGAATCTTCTTGTACAGCGTGGAGACGCTTTCAGGCACCTTGTCGATCGGTTGAATCACCCGCGAAAAACCGTTGACCACGTTGTTGCGCACGGTCAGGTTCTGCGGGTAGAGCAGCGCTACCTTGTGGCCGCGCGTCAGGCATTCCTGGATCATCACCAGGGTAGAGCTTTTGCCGGGTTCGATGTCTTCCCAGGCGTTGATCAGAAAAGCAATGTACATGGCTTACCCTTTGCGAATAGTCGAAGTTGGCGATTATTGGATGCGAAGCTGCCATCAGCCTAACCCCTCGATGGCCAGGCGGCAACCGGGCCGCGGAGTTTACGGTTTAACCCCGGGGCGCTGCAAAGGCTTTATGCGTCAGACGTCCTGGTGAGTGGTAGTCGAGTCGTCTTTCAGGCTGTGGTAGCCCCCCACCACCCGGGTTGCCGTGGTGATGACGCACAGTCCGAAAAATGCCCAGGCCAGCCCGGAAAAGTAGTCCGGAAACAGGCACATGGCGACCAGAAAGGCGATGGTTTCCGTGCCTTCGGCCAGCCCTTCGAGGTAGTAAAAGCCCTTGCTGGGGTAGGTCATGCTGCTCAGCTTGCGCCGCTCGGCCAGAATGGCATAGGCGAGGAAACTGCTGGCGGTGCCCATAAAGCCCCAGAGCAGAAACGCCGCTGCCAGCGCGTTGTCGGCCGAGTTGGCCAGTGCGAAACCGGCCACTACTGCAGCGTAGAAAATAAAATCCAGCACAATGTCGAGCAGTGCTCCGCCGTCCGTGGCGCCCTGCAGTCGGGCGAGTTCACCATCGAGCCCGTCGGCCAGCCGGTTCAGCAACACCGCGATCAGCGCCAGGGTGTAAAGCTGAAACCCAAGCAGGGGCACCACCAGCATGCCCAGTGCAAAACCGGCCAGGGTGACCTGATTGGCGCGAATGCCCTGTTGGTCGCAGCCTCGGGCCAGCCGTTTAAGCGGGGGTTTGATCAGGGTGAGGGTCCAGCGGTCAAGCATCGAAGGTCTCCAGAGTAATCAGCAGGCCCTGTTCGGGCCGGTCGGCCGGGTCGTGGGTAACCATCAGCGCTGGTATGCCAAGCTCAATGATGCGGCTGAACACCCAGTCCCGGAACTGGCCGCGCAGGTGTTGATCCAGCTTGGAAAAGGGTTCGTCCAGCAAGATCAGGCGCGGTTCGGCCAGCAGGGTGCGCAACAGGCTGATGCGGGCGCGTTGCCCGCCGGACAGGGTGGCGACGTCGCGGCGTTCAAAAGCCGCCAGCCCGGCACTGGCCAGTGCCGAAGCGATGCGCTCGCGCTTTTGCACCCGGTTCAGCTCGCCGGGCAGCGCAAACACCAGATTCTGATAGACGTTCAGGTGCGGGAACAGTAGGTCGTCCTGAAACAAAATGCCGACCTGGCGGTGTTCAATTGGCACACTGAGCAGGCTTTGGCCATTGAGCCGGATGTCGCCGCCCAGTTCAAAAACCGGTGGCAGGGTGCCGGAAATGGCGGCGAGCAGCGTTGATTTGCCGGACCCACTAGGCCCCATGACGGTCCCGATTTGCCCGGGCTCCAGATGCACCGTCAGTGGCTGGAAAAGAGGGCTGTGATTGAGCGCGAGGCTCAGCTGTTCGATGTCGAATGCCATGCGTTGTCCGTTCATGTCAGGTTTGGCTCTGTTGCAGGGCCCGGTGATGCCGGTAGCGCCAGGCAGCGAGCGACAGCGCCAGTGCAAAGCCGATCAGCGGCAGCAACTGCTGCACCAGTGCATAAACCGCCATGCTGCGCCGGTTACTGCCACTGGCCAGACTGACGGCCTCGGTGGTAATGGTGGCAAAGCGTCCGCCGCCGATAAACAGTGTCGGCAGGTACTGGGCGACCGATACCGCAAAGCCGGTGGCCAGGGTATAACCCAGTGGCCGCCACAACTGCCCGAGTTTAATACGCCAGAACGTCGCCAGCCGATGTCCGCTGAGGCTCAGGCCAATCCAGGTGTAGCGCTCGTCATAGGCGCGGTAGGGGCCACTCAGCGTCAGAAAGGTGTAGGGCAGCACGAACACCAGATGCGACCAGACCAGTACCCACCAGCGTCCCCCCAGCTCCAGCCAGGCCAGACTGACCTGAAAGCCGAACAGGAACGCAATTTGCGGCACCAGCAGCGGTAAATACACCACCCAGAGCAAGCGTTGAGCCGTAAAGCCCGGTTTCAGCTGGCGCAACCGTACCTCGTTTTCCAGCGCACCAATCACCAGCACCAGTGCGATGACCGCTGCGCTCAGCCCGGTGCTGAGCGTGAGCCAGAGCGGGTCGATCAGGCGCTCCGGAGCACTGGCCCAGGTGCGGGAGCTAAAAGGATCGGGCCAGAGCCCGGGGAAGCGCCACTGACCGGCAAAGGACCAAAGGATCAGGACGAGCAGCGATCCCAGGTAAAAAAAGGTGCCGGGTATCAGTATCAGTGATGCCCAAAGACGCAAACCCAGCCTCAGACGAGGGCGTTTACCGTTGCCCAGCAGACGCAGACACAGCCATCGCAGGGGGCGTTCCAGATAGTACAAAATGGCCAGCGACAGAACCGTCACCAGCAACAGGGTGGTGGCGGCTGCCGCCCCTGGTAAACGCAGCAGCAGGTCCGGGTCGTTGAACAGACGGGTGGCCATCACGGCCAGGGTCGGTGGCGCGGTAGGGCCGGCAATGAGCGCAATGTCCACAACCGACAGGCTGAAAGCGACCACGGCGTAGAACGGCAGCCGCAAGCGGCCGTAAAGGACGGGCCAGATCAGCGTCAGCCAGACCTTGCCCGGGCGATAGCCCAGGCTGGCACCAAGCCAGAGCGTTTTTTCCACCTTCAGAGCAGGAAGGGACGCCAGCGCCATGAACAACAGAAACGGAATTTCCTTCAGCGCCAGAACCAGCATCAGGCTAAGGCCATAGGGGTCTTTGAACGTCATCCAGTTGGGCGGGTACTCCGGCCAGCCAGTCATCACCTCGAGCCAGCGAACCAGCCAGCCACTGGGGGCGACCAGGAAGCCGATGCCAATGGCAAAGGCGGCATGGGGAACCGACAGGATGGGCGCCAGCATTTTCTCCAGCCGGCGAAAACCCCGGGAAGGGTAAAAGGCCATCAGGATCAACAGGGTAGCGCCCAGTGCCAGAAGGGATGAGCCCAGGCCGGTTAGCACCGACAGGCGCAGGGCCGTTCCGGCGCCCGGGTAGTGCAGCAGATCAACCCAGGGGGCCAACGACAACGAGCGCTGTCCCAGCGCGGGAAACCAGCCGAAGGCGGGTAACCAGGTGCCCGCCAGCCCGACCAGTACCGGTGTTAGAAACGCCAGTAGCAGCAGGCGCGGGAACCAGGGGAGTAACCGGGTGATCAACGTGCGTAACGTTGCTGCCAGGCGCGTTCCAGGGCCGGAACCCAGCTGGCGTCCGGTTCGCGCAGCACGGCGCCGAGCTCATCGGCCGAGAGTGTGGCCACGCCTTCCGGCAGTTGCTCGAACAGTGCCCGGTCGGATTCCGATAGCTTGTCTAGCGCCAGTACCGTGGGGTCACCCCACACCGAGGTATCTGCTTTTTGCGCCTGGGCCTCCGGTGACATCAGGAAATTGGCAACGACCTGGGCCGCTGCTGTGTGGTCGCTGTTGTAGGGGATGCCGACAAAATGAGTGTTGCCGATAGAGCCAGCGTCATGAACGTAGGTACGCACTGTGTCGGGCAGTTCGCCGTTGGCGATGGCATTGCTGGCGTCGTTCGGGTTGAACGACAACGACAGGACAATTTCACCATCGTTCAGCAATTGCGTCATTTCCGGGGCGCCACTGGTAAAGGTCTCTCCGTTGCGCCACATCAGCGGGTGCAGCAGATTCAGATAAGCCCAGAGCGGTTCAGTGACGGTGTCGAAATCGGCGTCATCGACCGGGCTGTACAGGGGTTCCCGATCAGCGGCCAGTTCAAGCAGGGCCTGCTTGAGAAAGGTGGTGCCGTGAAAGGCCGGTGGTGCCGGGTAGGTTACCCGGCCCGGGTTGTCGCGGGCAAAGTCGAGCAGATCGAGCATGGAGCGAGGTGTTTCATCGACGCGCGCCGTATCCGCCATAAACACCAGCTGTGCCATGCCCCAGGGGGCTTCGAGGTTGTCGACCGGGGTGGTGAAGTCAAACAGGGTGGTGGGTTTGTTGTCGGTATCGACCAGGGGGTAGTTCGGCAAATCCTGGGTGAAGGGACCAAACAACAGGTCGTTCTCTTTCATGGCGGCGAAGTTTTCACCGTTGATCCAAACCAGGTCGGCTGCGCCGCCGCTATCGCGACCGGCGGTTTTCTCCGACAGAATCTGGCTGATCGTGGTGCCGATTTCGGCCACTTTCACGTGTTCGAGTGTTACCTCGAACTCGTCTTCAACCCGCTCGGCAGCCCAGCGCAAATAGTCGTTGATGACCTCACTGCCGCCCCAGGCGTGAAAATAGACCGTCTGGCCCCGGGCTTGCTCCAGCGTCTCGGTCCAGCTGGTTTCTGCCAGGGCAGTGCCCGTGGCCAGTGTTGCCGTCAGGGTCGCGGCGAGCGCCCAGCGATGTCGAATCATGCGGTATCCTTTTTAAACTGAGTGATGGAATGGGTAGTCTATGCTGTCGGTCGGAGAGCCCAGTTTCCTGGTACTGCGCCTGTGCGGGTCTCCACCCGATCCCTGCCGGGATAATGGTACCTTAAATAAGAGTCGTACGACGGCCGCGTTTCTTACACTTCTCGATCGCACCTTGAATACCCAGTGCCGTCGTTCAACCCCTTACGCAGTCAGAGTGTCAATCGGATGCAGTTTCCATGCGCTCCCGGTTTTGGCAGTATCCGGTAACCCATCACCTTCAATAAGAGAGAACTGCTGTGACGCCACCTTCCACGCTAGACGCTTCCTTTCAGGATCGGCTTGAACAGGCCAGAACAGCCGGGCTTGAGGCCGATATTGCCCGGCGGCTGGCCAGGACGGCGGTGTGCAGCCCCTGGTTCGATGAGTTGTTGAGCGTCTGCGGCATTACAGAGGTTGCGCGATGGGTCACAGATCCGCAGCCTGCCGACGCTGATTTGGACGCGCTCAGCGCCCACTGGCCACTGGATGACCTGGACCCGGCCAAGGCCGACTTGCGCAACTGGCGCAACCGGCAAATGGCCCGTTTGATGGTGCAGGATGCCAATGGCCAGTCGACAGCCCGGAAAACGGCCCGGGCGGTGTCAGACCTGGCCGATATCGCCATCCGGTGTGCGGTGACCTACGCCGAGGCTCACTGGACTGAGCAATGGGGTGCGCCGGGTCCGTCCCAGTTCGGCGAACAGCATCAAAGCCTGGTTGTGTTGGCTATGGGTAAACATGGCGCGCGCGAGCTGAATTTGTCGTCAGACATTGATCTGATCTTCGCCTTTCCCAGCCAGGGAGAAGTGAGCAACGGGCGCAGCCACGAGGAATTTTTTACCCGGGTCGGGCGCACGGTTATCCAGTTGCTGGATACCCGTACCCCAGAGGGGTTTGTCTTTCGGGTCGACATGAGGTTGCGACCCTGGGGCCAGAGCGGTGCTCTGGTCAGTAATTTTGCTGCCATGCACCATTATTACACCCATCAGGGCCGGGAGTGGGAGCGGTTTGCCATGGTAAAAGCGCGTCCGGTTACCGGTGCGCCGGCGGCACAGGCCGAGTTGGAGCAGGACCTGAAAGCCTTTGTCTATCGTCGCTACGTTGACTTTCACGCGCTGGGCGCACTGCGACGGCTGAAATCAATGATTCAGAAAGAGGTTCGCCGACAGCAACTGGAAGACAACATCAAGCTGGGGCAGGGGGGGATCCGAGAAGTTGAATTCATTGCCCAGGCGTTCCAACTGATACGAGGCGGGCAGGACATTGCCTTGCAGGAGCGCGGCACCTGGCCAGTGCTGTCGATGCTGGCGGATGAGGGCTATTTGCCGGCCGACGTCAGCCGGGAGCTGACGGAGGCTTACGGCTTCCTGCGTGACCTCGAACACCGCATACAGGCGCTGCGCGATGAACAGACGCAGCGCCTGCCGGGGGATGACACCGACCGGGCGCGCCTGGCCTGGTCCATGGGGTGTGATTCGGTTGAGGCCCTGCTGGCGCAACTGGCGCATTACCGTGAGCGGATACACCATCATTTCCAGCAGGTGGTCGCCGAGGATGCCGAATCCGCCCGGGCGCTGAATCCGGACATGGTGGCCCTGTGGCGTGACGGGCGAGTTGAGTCGGCCGACGTTGACAGCCGAGACGCCGAGGCGGTACTGGCCTTTCGCAACGAAGCTGCGGTGAAGCGTTTGCAAGGCCAGGCCCGCGACAACCTGGACCAGGTGATGCCCATGCTGCTGACCGAGTTGGCTGGCAATGACAAGCTGGGCAGCGGGTTCGAGGCATTGCGCCCGATTCTGGAGGCTATTCTGCGGCGGTCGGTGTATTTCGTCCTGTTGGCCGAAAATCCGGACGCGCTGCGCCAGCTGTGCCGACTGGCGCCAGCGTCTCCGTGGATCGCCAACCTTTTCGCCCAGAAACCCTATTTGCTCGATGAGCTGTCCGACCCCGACAGCTTGTACCGCCTGCCGCAGCGTGGCGAACTGACCGATGACCTGCACCAGACGCTGCTGCGGGTGCCTGCGGACGATCTGGAACAGCAAATGGAAGTGCTGCGCCATTTTCGTCATGGCCGGGTATTGCGGGCGGCCGCCTGCGAAGTCGCTGCCATGCTGCCACTGATGAAAATTTCGGATTACCTGGCCTGGGTCGGGGAGGTTGTGGTTGAGCAGGCACTGGCGCTCGCCTGGCAACAGATGGTCGACAAGCACGGGAGGCCCAGCCGCGATAATGGCGACTGGTGTGAACTCGATTTTGGCGTTGTCGCCTACGGCAAGATGGGCGGGCTGGAGCTGTCCTACGAGTCGGATCTTGATCTGGTGTTTCTGCATCAGGCCTCGGCCCAGGGGGAGACCGAAGGCCCGAAGGTGATCGACAACGTGGTCTTTATGGCTCGACTGGGGCAGCGACTGATTCATTTGCTCAGCACCGCGACACCGAGCGGAACCCTCTACGAAGTGGATACCCGGCTGCGACCTTCTGGCAATTCCGGCCTGCTGGTGACCAGCCTGACGGCATTCGAGAAATACCAGAACAGCAAGGCCTGGACCTGGGAGCACCAGGCACTGGTCAGGGCCCGGTTTATTGCGGGCGACCCGGAATTGCAAACGGCGTTTAACGCGGTCCGGCAGAATATTCTGCAGCAGCCCCGAGACCGCGCGACACTGCGCGAAGACGTGATTCAGATGCGCCGGAAAATGGTGGGGCACTTGTCCAGCCAGGCACAGAAGGGCAAGGCGGATGAGGTGTTTCACATCAAGCAAGACCCGGGTGGCATTGTTGACCTGGAGTTTCTGGTGCAGTACCTGGTGCTGGCCTACGCCGACGACCACCCGGAAGTGGCCCGCTGGTCTGACAATGTGCGGTGCATCAAAGCCCTGCGCGAGGCGGGCGTACTGACCGGTGAACAGGCCGACCAGTGGCTCGATGCTTATCTGACCCTGCGCGAGCACACCCATCATGCGGTGTTGTCAGGAACCTCCACAACGGTGCCAGTGGCACAGATGACTCCCGAGCTGGCTCGGGTGCGCGAGCTGATACGGGCGCAGTGGCAACATTGGCTCGGCGCCGAGTCACCGGCCGAGCAGCCACCGCAATGACCGGGTGTTGGCCGGGGTGTCAGGTGAGGAATACAGTGTTGATATCAATGCATGGTGTTCCGGGCCTTTGGCGCTAGAGTCCGGCTCTTAACTTGGCATACAATGAGGCATCGTCGGCTAAGGGTCGACGCCTCGACCACGGGCTTGAATCTGGCCCACAGCATTGGGAATTTGTAATGGCCGCATTTGGTACCGTATTCATGCCGCAGATGGCATTGGCTCAGTATGACAATGGCGCTTGGAGCCAGACCGAGATCGTTTCCTCCAATTCACTGACGCTGCATCCGGGCGCGCACGTATTGCACTATTCCAGTACCTGTTTCGAGGGTCTCAAGGCGTTCCGCCATGCCGACGGTTCGGTCAATATTTTCAGAATGGATGCCAACATTGAGCGCATGGCGCAAAGCAGCCAGTTGCTGAACCTGCCAGCCATCGACAAAGCTCAGCTGAAACAGATGATCATCGATATCGTCGCTCGCTTCAAAGACGGTGTGCCCGAGACGCCGGGGTCCATGTACATTCGCCCAACGCACATAGGCACCGAAGCGGCAATCGGCAAGGCTGCTGCTCCGACCGAGAGTTCACTGCTGTATGTGTTGTTGTCGCCGGTTGGTGACTATTTTGCCGGTGGTGGCAAGGCGCTGTCTCTGCTGCTCGAGGAAGACGGCATGCGCTGTGCCCCGCACATGGGTATGGTAAAGAGCGGCGGCAACTACGCCAGTGCGCTGGGTCCTATTTTGGCGGCCAAATCCCGTCACGATGCGGATCAGGTATTGTTTTGCCCGAATGGCGATGTTCAGGAAACCGGTGCTGCCAACTTTATTCTGATCGATGGCAACGAAATCATCACCAAGAGCCTCGACCGTTCCTTCCTGCACGGCATTACCCGCGATTCGATCCTGACTCTGGCCCGGGACCGGGGCATGACCGTCAGCGAACGCAGCCTGAGTGTGGACGAATTGCTTGAACGCGCGGCCAAGCCAGGTACTGAAGCAGCGTTGTCGGGAACCGCCGCGGTATTGACGCCCGTAGGCACCCTGATTCGCGGTGAGCAGCGATTTTCGGTCGGGTCTGGTGAAGCCGGTGAAACAACCCTTGCCCTGCGTAAGGCGCTGAATCAGGTTCAGTGGGGCGAGTCCGACGATCCGCACGGCTGGCTAACGCCGGTCAAGTAACGGGGTCTGTTCCGGGAGGTTAGTCACCTCACCGGTTCGACGGGGCGCTTACCAAAGTTTTACAACAGGGCAAGCCAGGGTTATACAACGGGGCGGGGACATGGAGGCCGCGCCCGGCAACGCTGACCGGAGTCAGTTGCCGAGCCGGGTCAGGTTGGACAGTTTGGGGTTGGGTTTCTTTGCCTTTCGCAGCAGCAGGGCAACCCGGCCGATGGATTGGATCAGGGTGGCACCGGTTTGCTCGCAGGCAGACTGGATCAGGGCGTTCTTCTGATCACGATCGGCAACATTGACCTTAATCTTGATCAGTTCGTGGTCGTTCAATGCGCGGTCGATCTCGGCCAGCACGGTTTCCGCCAAGCCTTTCTCGGCGATGGTTACCAGCGGGTTCAGATCGTGACCTATGGTACGGTAGCGTTTTCGTTGTTCCTGACTCAAACTCATGGGTGTCTCTCAGACTCAGTTGCTTGCAAAAAACGGCATTGTACTTTAGAACACCCTGCCAAACACAGCCCAACCGGGCAGGAAGCCGGACAAGGCTGCAGATCAATCGGGATGATAGCCCGGTTGTTCTTGCATTTTAATTACTGCACCCCATTATTTCGGTGTGCGAAAAGTCTGTGCCAGTTGGCATTTAAGGCTTGAGGGCAGGTCTTATTCCGAATAGCCGGACAAGTCTGCTGACCGAATTTACGCGTAGATACCGGGCTGATATCACACCATCACGCCGGTGTTGCGCATCCGTCTCTGGCCACCCGAGGGTAGGCTGGGACGGAGACAAACGACCTACGCAGCCTGGCTGCCAACGAGGGTAAAAGTTGAACGATATGGCTAAAAATCTGGTTCTATGGCTGATTATCGCGGCAGTTCTGCTGGCCGTTTTTAACAATTTTGATACGACGGCCACCTCTGAAGAAATGAGCTATTCCCGCTTTGTGCAGCAGGTAGAACAGGATCAGGTGCGGTCTGTGGTCTATCAGGGGCTGACCATTAACGGTGTTCGTCGCGACGGTTCAACGTTCGAGACCGTGCGGCCGCCTTATGTCGATGATTCCGAGCTGATCGACAACATGATCGAGCACAATGTTGAAGTGGAATCCAAGCAGCCAGAGCAGCAAAGCATCTGGTCCCAGCTGCTGGTGGCTGCCTTCCCGATCCTGATCATTCTTGCAGTGTTCATGTTCTTCATGCGCCAGATGCAGGGCGGTGCCGGTGGCGGCAAGGGTCCGATGAGCTTTGGTAAGAGCAAGGCCAAGATGCTCAGCGAAGATCAGATTAAAACCACCTTCGCAGACGTAGCCGGTGTTGAAGAAGCCAAGGAGGACGTTCAGGAGCTGGTCGAATTCCTGCGCGACCCGGGCAAGTATCAGCGTCTGGGTGGCCGCATCCCTCGCGGCGTGTTGATGGTCGGTTCGCCCGGTACCGGTAAGACCCTGCTGGCTAAAGCCATTGCCGGTGAAGCCAAGGTACCCTTCTTCTCGATTTCCGGTTCCGACTTTGTCGAAATGTTTGTTGGTGTGGGTGCATCGCGCGTACGCGACATGTTCGATCAGGCCAAGAAGCAGGCGCCATGCATTATCTTTATCGACGAGATCGATGCCGTAGGGCGTTCTCGTGGCGTTGGCATCGGTGGTGGTAACGATGAGCGCGAACAAACACTGAACCAGTTGCTGGTTGAGATGGACGGGTTTGAAGTGAACGATGGCATCATCGTCATCGCGGCCACCAACCGGCCCGATGTGCTTGACCCGGCGCTGTTGCGTCCCGGTCGGTTCGACCGCCAGGTCGTTGTGGCGTTGCCCGATGTACGTGGCCGTGAACAGATACTGAAAGTTCACATGCGCAAGATTCCGGTGGGTGACGACGTTGATGCGTCGGTGATCGCCCGCGGCACACCCGGTTTCTCGGGTGCAGATCTGGCCAACCTTGCTAACGAGGCGGCGCTCTTCGCGGCGCGCCTCAGTAAGCGCACCGTGTCGATGGAAGAGTTCGACCGGGCGAAAGACAAGATCATGATGGGTGCCGAGCGCAAATCCATGGTCATGTCCGAGAAAGAAAAGATCAATACTGCCTATCACGAGTCCGGCCACGCCATTATTGGCCGGCTGGTACCCGAGCACGACCCGGTCTATAAGGTCAGTATTATCCCGCGTGGTCGTGCCCTGGGCGTGACCATGTACTTGCCTGAAGAAGACCGGTACTCAATCAGCAAGCGTCAGCTGGAAAGCCAGATTTGTTCGCTGTACGGCGGCCGTATTGCCGAAGAAATGACCAACGGCAAGGAAGGTGTGACCACGGGTGCGTCGAATGATATTGAACGGGCGACGCAACTGGCTCGCAATATGGTGACCAAGTGGGGCCTGAGTGAACTTGGCGCCCAGCAGTTTGAAGAAGAACAGCAGGGGTATCTGGGCAGTCAGTCTTCCATGGCCCAGCTGTCGTCGGAAACTGCCCGCGCGGTAGATGCCGAGATCAAGAAAATACTCGACCGGTGTTACAGCGTCGCCAGTGAATTGCTCGAAGCTAACCGCGACAAGCTGGAAATGATGAAAGACGCGCTGATGCATTACGAGACCATCGATGCCGAGCAAATCAACGACATCATGAACGGCAACAAGCCAAGAGCGCCCAAAGGCTGGGACGATCGGGATTCAGGTGGTGGCAAGGCACAATCAGGCGAGCCTGCCGATACCGCGACTGAAACCTCTCAGGACCAGGCTGATCTGGACCGGGATGGCCAGACCGAATAAGCCTCTGGCTCTGCAAGAATTCTGAAACGGCGCTCCGGCGCCGTTTTTTTATGTAAGCAATTGTTTAAAGGAGTCTCCTCCATGACGGGTACTCACGCCAGCGGGTCTGGTTGGTTATTTGGTGATCGTTCTCTGGATCTCAGTGTGACCCGGGTAATGGGTGTGGTGAATGTTACTCCCGACAGTTTTTCAGACGGCGGCCGGTTCATTAAAGCCGACGCCGCCCTGGCCCAGGCGCGGCGTCTGGTGTCGGCCGGTGCCAGTATTCTGGATGTGGGTGGCGAGAGCACTCGTCCGGGTGCCACCCCGGTGAGCGTACAGCAGGAGCTGGATCGGGTTGTGCCCGTGGTTGAGGCGTTGGCCCGAGACACCGAGGTGATCTTGTCGGTCGATACCAGCACCCCGGAAGTCATGCGGGAGGCCGCGCGAGCCGGAGCGCATCTGATTAATGATGTCCGTGCCCTGTCTCGCGAAGGTGCCTTGCAGGCTGCGGTGGAGACCGGCCTGTCGGTCTGTCTGATGCACATGCAGGGTCAGCCCGGCACGATGCAGATGAGTCCGGAATACGATGACGTGGTTGCTGAAGTTGAGCGTTACCTCGATGAGCGTATCGGCGCCTGTGAGGCCGCCGGATTGCAACGTCAGCAACTTTTGGTTGACCCGGGGTTTGGTTTTGGCAAGACACTGGGCCACAATCTCAGTTTATTGAAGCATTTGCAGCGCTTTACCCGCTGGGGTTGCCCGGTGCTGGTGGGGCTGTCGCGCAAATCGATGATTGGCGATGTATTGGGCAAGCCGGTCGATCAGCGCCTTTATGGCAGCCTGGCGGCTGCTGTCGCTGCGGCGATGAACGGCGCGTCCATCGTGCGTGTGCATGATGTGGCGGAAACCGCAGATGCCATTGCCGTGATCAACGCCCTGCACCAGTCGGTGTAGAAAGGCGTCGCGTTTTTGGGGTGGCTATGGCGAACGCACCTGAAACCAAGGAGAAGAACGAGTGAGTCAGGAAAAACGGTATTTTGGCACGGATGGCATACGGGGCCGGGTTGGAAGCGGCGCTATTACTCCTGAATTTTTATTGAAACTGGGCTGGGCGGCTGGCCGGGTGTTCGCCAGTGAAGGGCACAGCAAGATACTGATTGGCAAAGACACCCGCATATCAGGTTATATGTTTGAAGCGGTGCTGGAAGCCGGCTTGTCGGCTGCCGGGTGCGATATCCTGCTGGTCGGGCCAATGCCAACGCCTGCCGTTGCCTATCTGACCCGCGCGTTTCATGCAGATGCGGGCATCGTCATTTCAGCTTCACACAACCCGTACTACGACAATGGCATTAAATTCTTTTCCGCAGACGGCACTAAGCTGCCGGATGACGTTGAGCTGGCCATCGAAGCCGAACTTGAAAAGGTGATGACCACGGCTGAGAGTCACTTGTTGGGTAAGGCACTGCGCATCAACGACGCCGGTGGCCGTTATGTGGAGTTTTGCAAAAGTACGTCGGGCTACCTTAATCTGGATGGCCTGCACATCGTGCTCGATTGCGCCCACGGCGCCACCTATGATGTTGCCCCCAAGGTGTTTCGGGAGTTGGGCGCCCGGGTCAGCCTGGTTGGCGCCACGCCGGACGGCCTGAACATCAATAAGGGCGTGGGTTCAACCCATCCGGCCAGTTTACAGCGAGCCGTGCTCGAGCAGGAGGCTGATCTGGGTATCGCCTTTGATGGCGACGGCGACCGGGTGTTGATGGTCGACAATGAAGGTGAGCTGGTCGATGGTGACGAGTTGCTGTACCTGCTTGCCATTCATCTGCACCGCCAGAATCGTCTGCAGGGGGGTGTAGTCGGTACGCTGATGACCAATCTGGGTCTTGAAGTGGCGCTCAGGAAAGAGGGCATCGAACTGGTTCGGGCACAGGTTGGTGATCGCTATGTGATGGAGCAGTTGCACCAGCGCGGCTGGGTGTTGGGGGGCGAAAATTCCGGACACCTGGTATGCAAGCATGTCACCACCACGGGGGATGGCATTGTCGCCGCATTACAGGTGCTGTGCGCCTTGCAGGCCGCCGACCAGACACTGTCTCAGGCCAAATCCGGTATGCGCAAGTACCCCCAGGTCATGATCAATGTGCAAATGCCGAACAAGATGGATGTTCAGGCGTTGCCTGAAGTGCAGGCCGAGTTGGATGTGCAGGCCGGGGTGTTGGGCGATGCAGGTCGGATTTTGTTGCGACCGTCCGGTACTGAACCACTGGTTCGGGTCATGGTCGAAGGGGAAGACATTGGCCAGGTCAAGCGCAGTTGTGAGCGGTTGGCCGGGGTCGTCAAGGCGGCGGTCGAGGCTGCGGCGGTATAATTTGCCGGAAAAACCACCCCAATTCCACAGAATGGCCTGGTCAGCCACTGGGGTTTATGGGGTAAGCTGTTGTTTTAACCCCGTTTTTTCCAAACAGCCTGTTGCTCGGCCGGTGGAAAGGCAGTACACTCTGCGCCCGATTTAAGGAGGTCAGGCATGCGACGCAAACTGGTAGCCGCAAACTGGAAGATGAATGGCGACAAGGCTGCAAACAGCGCTTTGTTGACGGCATTTGTACAGGGAATCGATACCGCAGCGGTCGATGCTGTTGTGTTTCCTCCTGCTGTGTACCTGGATCAGGTAGCGTCGGCTGTCGCCGGCAGTGGCATTCGATATGGTATTCAGAATGTCCATTCTGCTGAGAAAGGGGCCTATACCGGTGAAATTTCACTGGGAATGGTGAAGGATTTTGGGGCCGACTATGTTTTGGTAGGTCACTCTGAGCGTCGTGAACTCTTCGCTGAAAGCGACAGTGTTGTCGCCGGGAAGGTTCAGGCTGCGCTGGCTGCTGGTGTCGTGCCGATGCTTTGCGTCGGCGAGACGCTCGCCGAGCGCGAAGCTGACCAGACAGAGGCCGTCGTCGGCCGCCAGTTGCAGGCGGTATTGGATATCGTTGGCATTGATGCGTTCGCGACCATTGTTATTGCTTATGAGCCCGTTTGGGCGATAGGCACCGGTAAGACCGCTTCGCCCGAACAGGCTCAGGCGGTACATGCGTTTATTCGAGGTTTGTTGGCGCAGGCGTCCGAGTCTGTTGCCGGGAAGTGCCAGGTGCTCTACGGCGGCAGTGTTAAGGCGTCCAGTGCACAGGAATTGTTTCAGCAACCCGACATTGATGGCGGGCTGGTAGGGGGAGCATCACTGCTCGCCGACGAGTTTGTTGCGATCTGTCAGGCTGCGAAAGGGGTTTAACGAATGGCTATCGAAAATTTGGTGTTGGTGGTTCATGTTCTGCTGGGTCTGGGTGTTGTCGGTTTCGTACTGATTCAGCGTGGCAAGGGCGCCGATGCAGGGGCCTCCTTTGGTGGCGGTGCCTCGCAAACCGTGTTCGGCAGTGGTGGCAGTGCCAACTTTCTGACCCGCACCACCGCCATACTGGCGACCGGTTTTTTTCTGACCAGTTTTGGCCTGGCGTACATTGCCAAGCAAAAAGCAGAAGGTCTTGATGACCTGGGTCTGGATATTCCTGCGGTTGAGCAAACCGAGGAAGCGCCAGTCGCACCCGAACAGAATACTTTGGATATACCGGCCGAGTAAGGAATAGCTCGACCGGGGAACGCTTTTGCCGACGTGGTGGAATTGGTAGACACGCCATCTTGAGGGGGTGGTGGGCTTATGCCCGTGCTAGTTCGAGTCTAGTCGTCGGCACCACTTAAAAGGCCTGTGCGAGCAGGCCTTTTTCTTTTTGGGGGACTTTCCGGGCTTTGCCTTGAAAGTCGGGCGGGGCATCCCTATAATGCCGCCGCCTGAGGAGTGTGAATTCCTCGAAGTTCTATGAAGGTTTATTGCGGGGTGGAGCAGTCTGGTAGCTCGTCGGGCTCATAACCCGAAGGTCGTAGGTTCAAATCCTGCCCCCGCTACCATATGGATAGGTGAAAGTTTCCGTCGATCACGCGGTTTTCACCGAGCAACATACAGGGACAGGTATGTTGTAGGGTCTGCAGACCCTCGGAAGCCAGAGGGCCTTCCGACTCATAGACTGGTCTGCGAGACCACGACTTGAAGCCCCTCCTAGCAGGGGCTTTTTGTTAGCAGTCCGGTCGGTTTTCCGTAGAGCTTTGTGTTTTGAAGCTCACCTGCGTGAACCGCACGAGTGCGGAACCGTTGGGATCTCAGTGTTATCGATCTGGGCCTGCGGAGCCAACGGAAGGCGTTGGTTCCAAAGTTGCCCTTTTTTTGGCTCTGAAAAAGTCAACTTAGGGCACGACATCATCGAATAGACGTCAGTGGCGGCGCCACTGGCAACAGGCAGTCCCGGAAACCGGGCTCACAGAGGGGTTTGAATGGCAAAGGTCGACGAACTGAATGCAATGCTGGAACCGGTGATTACCGGTCTGGGTTTTGTATTCTGGGGTCTGGAGTTTTCAGCACAGGGCAAACACAGCACCCTGCGCGTGTACATTGATCACGAAGCGGGGATCAATGTGGATCAGTGCGCGGAAGTGAGCCGCCAGATCAGCGCGGTGATGGATGTTGAAGACCCGATCAGTCAGAACTACACCCTGGAGGTTTCCTCCCCGGGTATGGATCGTCCTTTGTTCAGTCTGGATCAGTTTTCAGCGTATCTGGGTGAGTGGGTTCAGGTGCGTTTGCGTGCGCCGTTTGAAGGGCGTCGTAAATTCAAAGGTGTACTGTCCGCGATAGAGGATCAGGACATCTGCGTGACCGTTGATGGTATGGACTATTTGTTGCCGATCGAAAGCATCGACAAAGCCAGCCTGATACCGAACTTTGACAAGCAATAAACCGATTAACCGAAAGGAAAGCCCGGTCAACCGCCCGGCAAACAAGAGGCTGAGACGATGAGTAAAGAAATTCTCCTGGTCGTGGACGCAGTAGCGAATGAGAAAGGTGTGTCCCGAGAGGTCATCTTTGATGCCATGGAGCTGGCTCTGGCAGCCGCTGCCAAGAAGCGCTTCGACGAAGATGAAGAAGGCGAGATCGACATTCACGTTGTGATCGACCGCAAGACCGGTGAGTACCAGACCTTTCGTCGCTGGACTGTGATGGGAAATGATGGCGTTCCGACCCTGGGTTGCGAATGGACTACTCAGGAAGCCCATGAAGTCGACAAGACATTGCAAGAGGGCGACACCTACGAAGAGGTGATCGAGAACGCTGAATTTGGCCGCATCAGCGCCCAGGCAGCGAAGCAGATCATTGTACAGAAAGTGCGTGAAGCCGAGCGGGCAAAAATTGTTGAGCAATACCGTGAGCGTGTCGGTGAGATGGTGTTGGGTACGGTCAAGAAAGTGACTCGTGACAACATTATTGTCGACCTGGGTAACAACGCCGAAGCCGTAATGCCGCGTGAATCTGTGATCGGGCGTGAAACCTTCCGCATTGGTGACCGGGTGCGCGCTGTGTTGCAGGACATTCGTGCTGAAGGCCGTGGCCCGCAGCTCGAACTGAGCCGTGCCAGCAACGACATGCTGATCGAACTGTTCCGCATTGAAGTGCCGGAAATTCAGGAAGAAGTGATCGAAATTCGTGGTTGTGCCCGTGACCCTGGCTCTAGAGCCAAGATTGCGGTGAAAACCAATGACGGTCGTATCGACCCGGTGGGTGCCTGTGTCGGTATGCGCGGTTCGCGAGTGCAGGCGGTATCGAACGAACTGAACAATGAGCGCGTCGACATCATTTTGTGGGACGACAACCCGGCCCAACTGGTGATTAACGCCATGGCACCGGCTGAAGTAGCCTCCATCGTGATGGATGAAGATACCAACACCATGGATGTCGCGGTTGCCGCCGACAACCTGGCCATTGCCATTGGCCGCAGTGGACAGAACGTACGGCTTGCCAGTGAACTGACTGGCTGGGTGATCAACGTGATGACCGAGGAAGAAGCCGACGAGAAACAGGAAGAGGAAGCCGGTCGCCTGGTTACCTATTTTGAAGAGAAGCTGGATGTCGATGAAGACATTGCTGCCATTCTGGCAGAGGAAGGCTTCACCACACTGGAAGAGGTCGCTTACGTACCTCTAGAGGAAATGCTTGGCATTGAAGGGTTTGACGAAAACATCGTGACCGAACTGCGTCAGCGCGCAAAAGACATGTTGCTGACGCTGGAACTGGCGAGTGAAGAGCAACTGGATTCCGCAACACCCAGTGACGACTTGCTGAGCCTGGACGGCATGGATGAACACCTGGCCCGCCTGTTGGCGAGCAAAGGCATCGCCACGATGGAAGATCTAGCGGAACAGAGTATCGATGACCTGATGGACATCGATGATATGGACGAGGAACGGGCTGGCCAATTGATTATGGCAGCACGGGCACCTTGGTTTGAGAATGAGTAATCACGGGTAGGAGGAATCCATGGCAGAAGTCACCGTTAAACAACTGGCGGAAAGCGTTGGTACACCCGTTGATCGTTTATTGAAACAAATGAGCGATGCTGGTCTGCCGCAAAAGTCTGAGGGCGAAGCGGTTAATGATGACCAGAAGCAGACACTGTTGACGTATTTGAAAACAAGTCACGGTGAAGACAGCGGAGCCCCCAAGAAGATCACGTTGAAGCGCAAAGTCACCACCACGTTGAAAACCAGTGGTGGCGGTCGCGGCAAGACGGTCAATATCGAAGTGCGCAAGAAGCGTACTTACATGAAGCGCGATGCCGTTGAAGGCAGCGGCGATGCAGCACCGACTGAAACGCCGGCCCCTGTGGCGACTGCCGATACGTCGGCCAGTCGTCGTGCCGAAGAAGACGCGAAACTCGAAGCAGCACGGGCACGTGCCGCCGAAGAGAAGGCGCGTGAAGAAACGGCAAAACGCGAGGCTGAAAAGGCACGCACTTCAAAAGTACAACCGAAGAAAGTTGAGGAAGAGGTTGATCCGCAACTGGCGGTCGCGGACGCCGAGGCCAAAATGGCCAAGGAAGATCGCACCACCGACAAGAAAAAGCACAAGACGGCTGAACGCCCGATGCGGGTCGACGATGGCCCGGCTGCAGACAGCCGCAAGGCCGGTCACAAGAAGGGCGGCAAGAAAGCGGAAGTGGCGCAGCGCGTTAACACCGGTCGTGGCGGCAACAAGCATCAGCAGATGCTGTCGGCACTGGACGATGGAGATGGCATGGGCCGTCGTCGTCGCGCCAAGCGTGGTGGTAACAAGAAGCGTGACCACCAGTTTGAGCGTCCGACCGCACCCGTAGTGCGCGAAGTGCAACTGGGTGAAGCCATCACCGTGGCTGAACTGGCCAGTCAGATGTCGGTTAAGGCCGCTGAAGTGGTCAAGATCCTGTTCAAGATGGGCGTTATGGTGACGGTTAACCAGGCCATCGATCAGGACACCGCGATTCTGGTGATCGAGGAAATGGGGCACAAGTATACCGTGGTGAATGAAAACGCCATGGAAGACGATGTGATGGAGGTCAGCTACAGCGGTGAAGAGTCACCTCGCGCACCTGTTGTAACCGTCATGGGTCACGTTGACCACGGTAAGACAAGCTTACTCGACCATATTCGTCGTACTCGTGTTGCATCCGGTGAGTCTGGTGGTATTACCCAACACATCGGTGCATACCACGTTGAAACCGACAAGGGCATGATCACCTTCCTGGATACTCCCGGACACGCGGCCTTTACCGCTATGCGTGCCCGCGGTGCCAAGGCAACGGACGTGGTGATTCTGGTTGTTGCCGCAGACGACGGTGTGATGCCGCAGACCGAAGAGGCGGTTCAACACGCCCGTGCGGCCGGCGTTCCTCTGATCGTGGCCATCAACAAGATGGACAAGGAAGCGGCCGACCCGGACCGGGTGATCAACGAGCTGTCTCAGCGCGATGTTATTCCCGAGTCCTGGGGTGGTGACACCCAGTTTGTTCAGGTGTCGGCGCATACCGGTCAGGGCATCGATGAGCTGCTCGATGCGGTTCTGTTGCAGGCCGAAGTGCTTGAGCTAAAAGCACACCACGAAGGCCCGGGTAAGGGTACCGTCGTGGAATCGAGCCTCGACAAGGGCCGTGGCGCTGTTGCCACTGTTCTGGTTCAGTCCGGTCGTTTGAAGAAGGGCGATGTGGTTCTGGCCGGTACTTTCTACGGTAAAGTGCGTGCTTTGTTGGATGAAACCGGCAAACAGATCGAGGAAGCTGGCCCGTCCATTCCGGTCGAGATTCTCGGCCTGAACGGTACGCCGGATGCCGGTGACGAGTTTGTGGTGTCGGAAAGCGAGCGTTCAGCCCGTGAAGTCGCCGAGATGCGCTCCATGCGCACCAAGGAGTCGGCACATGCCCAGCAGCAGGCGGCGAAACTCGACGCTCTGTTCCAGGGTATGGGTTCCGAAGACAAGAAGGTGCTGAACGTCGTACTGAAGACCGACGTTCGCGGCTCACTCGAAGCCCTGACCGCTTCATTGCAGAAACTGGGCAACGAAGAAGTGAAGGTGAACGTGATTGCCAGCGGCGTGGGTGCGATTTCAGAATCCGATGCTAACCTCGCGATTACCTCGCAGGCGGTTGTCTTCGGTTTCAACGTACGCGCCACCGGTAAAGCCCGGACAGTGATCGAGCAGGCAGGTCTGGATCTGCGTTACTACAACGTGATCTACAATCTGATCGATGATGTCAAAGCCGCACTGAACGGTCTGTTGTCGCCTGATCTGCGTGAAGAGATTGTCGGCCTTGCCGAAGTACGTGATGTCTTCAACTCGCCCAAGTTCGGGCAAGTGGCCGGCTGTATGGTCATCGAAGGCAGCATGCACCGCAGCAAGCGCATTCGCGTACTCCGTGACGAAGTGGTCATCTATGAAGGCGAGCTGGAATCCCTGCGTCGCTTCAAAGACGATGTCCAGGAAGTTCGTCAGGGCATGGAATGCGGTATTGGCGTCAAGAACTACAATGACGTTAAAGCCGGTGACAAGATCGAAGTCTTTGATGTTAAGGAATTTGCGCGCACCATCGATGATTGATGCGCCCTGAGTTCCTGACAACCCCGGCTTGTCCGGGGTTGTCTGTTTTATAGAGGTACGTTTCGGCGTTTGGTTTTGCTTTGGTGCCAGGAGCTCGTGCCAGTAACCGGGTGTACCCAACCGGGGTCGGCGTGAACCCTTCCATGGGGCCTAGACCGTAGCATCCATGCTACGGACTTCCCCGGTTGGGTACACCCGGCACCTGGCACTTAACCAGGTGCAAACGCCGAATCTTGAGTTATAAAAACAGAGTTATTTCCCCTATTCGCAAGAGGGCCGCATCATGGCCAAAGAAAACAGTCGTATCCGGCGCATTGCCGACCAGATGCAGCGTGACCTGTCGGTGATTATCCAGCAGGAAGTGAAGGACCCGCGCCTCGGCATGGTGACCCTGAACGACGTTAAGGTCAGCAAGGATTTGTCCTACGCCGACATCTATTTTACCTGCATGGTATTCGGCGAAAGTGCCGAAGCCGATATTGAACGCAGTGAGCAGGAAGCCGTGCTGAACAAGGCCTCAGGCTTTTTACGCACGATACTGGCACGCGAGCTCAAACTGCGGGTTATGCCGCTGCTGCGCTTTCACTACGACCCAACACTGGAGTCGGGTGCGCGCCTGTCCGGCCTGATCAACGAAGCCGTGCGTCAGGATAAAGCCAGAAACATCGACGACGCTGCTGATGAAGACTCTTCAGACGAGCAGTCTTCAGATAAAGACCCGTCCTGATTCATGGCACGTCGCAGAAAAGGACGCGCCATCGACGGCGTCATCTTGCTGGACAAGCCATCGGACTGGTCTTCAAACGGTGTGCTGCAAAAGGTGCGCTGGTTGTTCCAGGCGCAAAAAGCCGGTCACACCGGAGCACTGGACCCGTTGGCAACGGGTCTGTTGCCCCTCTGCCTGGGTGAAGCGACCAAATTTACCCGTTTTTTACTGGAAGCCGATAAGGCCTATCGAGCGGTTGCCAAACTGGGCGAACGTACCGATACCCTTGATGCCGAAGGCGAAGTCACCGAAACCCGCCCGGTGCCCGAACTCGATTTTGCTGAGATAGAGGCGCTGCTGGCAGAGCGCTTTACCGGCGATATCGAACAGATTCCTCCCATGTATTCTGCGCTCAAGCGGGATGGCAAAAAGCTCTATGAGCTGGCCCGTGAAGGCAAGCACATAGAGCTAGAGCCTCGGCCGGTGACCATATTCAGCCTGACGCTGGTCAGTCTGACGGATGATGAGCTGGTATTGGACGTGCACTGCTCCAAAGGCACTTACATCCGAACCCTGGTCGATGACATCGGCCAGGCCCTCGGCTGCGGCGCACACATCACGGCGCTACGACGCACCAAGCACGGCCAGTTCTCACTGGACAACGCCGTGCCGCTGGATGCGCTGATCAGCGAACAGGAAGCAAAGGGCCCCGAAGCCCTCGACCTGCACCTCTTCAGCCTTGACGACCTGCTTGTCGACCTGCCTGTCATCACCCTTACCGAAGGCCAGACACGGCGCTTCAGCCACGGCAACCCTGTCAGCGATGGCCTGGACCTTAAGCCAGGGCAATATCGCGTCAAAGACGACGACAGTGGTCGTTTTCTTGGTGTGGGAGAGGTGGTGGCTGATAGTCTTCTACAACCATTACGGTTGGTCGCCAGCGGATCATAGAGCAGGTGAGTAAAGCCACCAAAGACGAGCGGAGGGTGTCGGTTATGCCTCTGTGGGGGAGTCCACAACATGGATGTTGTGGTCTAGGCCCCATGGACGGGTCTACGCCGACCCCACAGAGGCATAACCGGCAGCCTCCGCGGACCACAGCTACAGAACTGTCCCAGCCACGGCACCGCTTTGTTCCTGGTGAAGTGTCATGTATAATCCCGCCCGGTTTTGGCCTTTGCGGCCGGGGCTGGAATGTCACTGTTAATATGCACGGTGGCCATTTCACATTGAACGCATATTCGTGGAGAGTTTGTACCATGGCATTAACTGTCGAGCAAAAAGCAGAATTGGTAAAAGAATTTGGTGGCAGCGAGAGCGACACCGGTTCACCCGAAGTCCAGGTTGCCCTGCTGACCAAGAACATTGAAGGTCTGCAGAGCCACTTTAAAGAGCACGGTAAAGATCACCACTCGCGTCGTGGTCTGATTCGCATGGTAAACCAGCGTCGTAAGCTGCTGGATTACCTGAAGCGCAAAGACGTTTCCCGTTACGCCAGCCTGATCAAGCGTCTCGGTCTGCGTCGCTAAGCTTAAGCTTCGTGTTACAAGGGCTCCTGTCAGGAGCCCTTGTCATTTCTGCACTATGCTCCCTGTTTGCCTCGCAGGTTGCTAAACTTCCCCTCGCTGTTGACTGGTCTGCTGGTGCCTGGCGCCTGTAGCATGGCCAAATGGCAGTGAAACATCAGGACCACCGTGAACAACGATATCTTCCCAGTGCCGGGTACAACCCGCCTGAGGAGCTTCTATCACTGGGCTTTGCAGCGCCTATGAAGCGCAAACGCAAAGCCCAGTGATAGAAGCATCGTTGGGATCGGCGTCCATTTTTGACAATGATCGATCATAAGGAGACTCCATTGAGTCATTTAACACCCAAATCACACAGCTTCGAGTTTGGTGGCAAAACTGTCACTCTGGAAACCAACCGCGTCGCCCGTCAGGCCACCGGTGCCGTTCTGTGTACCATCGATGAGACTGTTGTACTGGCCACCGTGGTTGCCGTGAAAGAAGCCCGCCCGGATCAGCCGTTTTTCCCGTTGTCGGTGCATTATCAGGAAAAATACTATGCTGCTGGCAAAATTCCTGGTGGTTACCTGAAGCGTGAAGGCCGTCCTTCTGAGAAAGAGACGCTGACCTCGCGTCTGATCGACCGTCCGATTCGTCCGTTGTTCCCCAAAGGCTTCATGAACGAAGTTCAGGTTGTGCTGAATGTCGTCTCTGCCAATAAAGAAGACGATCCGGATATCTGTGCCATGCTGGCAACTTCTGCGGCCCTGGCCATCTCCGGTGTACCTTTTGCCGGTCCGATCGGCGCGGCACGCGTCGGCTACACCGACGACGAAGGGTATCTGCTGAACCCGACTTACACCCAGCTGAAAACCTCACGCCTGAACATGGTCGTCGCCGGCACGAAAGACGCGGTGCTGATGGTTGAATCCGAAGCCGATGAGCTGACTGAAGACCAGATGCTGGGCGCGGTGTTGTATGCCCATGAAGAATACCAGAAGGCCGTTGCCGCCATTGATGCCTTCGCAACTGAAAACGGCAAGCCCAAGTGGGAGTTCACCCCTGCGGCCGAGAAGACCGATCTGATCGCGCAGATCAGCAGCCAGTACGGTACGCGCATTGCCGATGCCTACCAGGTGTCTGACAAGATGGAACGTTATGGCGTGCTGTCGGCGTTGAAAACCGAGGTCGTTGAAGCACTGGCCGGTGATGAAGAAGGTCAGCCTTCCGCCGATGATGTCAAAGGTGTGTTCGCCAAGATCGAGAAGCAACTGGTTCGCGCCCGCATCGTTAAGGGTGAGCCGCGTATCGATGGCCGTGACAACAAGACCGTTCGTCCGATTGAAGTCGAAGTCGGCGTTCTGCCAAGTGCTCACGGTTCTGCGCTGTTTACGCGTGGTGAAACCCAGGCACTGGTTGCGGTTACCCTCGGTACCCTGCGCGATGGCAAAATGGAAGACATGTTGCACGGCACCATGACCGACAATTTCATGTTCCACTACAACTTCCCTCCGTTCAGCGTCGGTGAAGCGGGTCGTATGGGTGGCGTAGGCCGTCGTGAGATTGGTCACGGTCGTCTGGCCAAGCGCGGCATTTTGTCGCTGGTGCCGAACGAAGAGACGTTCCCGTACGCCATGCGTGTCGTGTCTGAGATCACTGAATCGAACGGTTCATCGTCAATGGCCTCTGTGTGTGGTGCCTCTCTGGCGATGATGGACGCTGGTGTACCCATCAAGCGTCCGGTGGCCGGTATTGCCATGGGCCTGGTCAAGGAAGGTGATGACTTTGCCGTCCTGACCGACATTTTGGGCGATGAAGACCACCTCGGCGACATGGACTTTAAAGTCGCTGGTACCGATGTTGGTGTGACGGCATTGCAGATGGACATCAAGATCCAGGGCATTACCGAGCAGATCATGGAAATCGCACTGGAGCAGGCACACGCAGCCCGCACCCACATTCTGGGTGAAATGGCGCATGTGATCTCCAGCTCGCGTACTGAGCTGTCTGACAACGCCCCGACCATGGACACCATGAAAGTCGATACCGACAAGATTCGTGACGTGATCGGCAAGGGTGGCGCAACCATTCGCGCCATCGTTGAAGAAACCGGCGCCCAGGTCGACATTCAGGACGACGGCACCGTACGCCTGTACGCCCCGACCAAAGAGTCTGCCCTGGCCGCGCGCAACAAGATCCTGTCGATCGTGACCGAGCCGGAACCCGGTTCTGTATACCAGGGCAAGGTGGTGCGGATCGCTGATTTTGGCGCATTCGTGCAGTTCTTGCCGGGTAAGGATGGTTTGGTGCACATCTCCCAGATCGCCGATCGCCGCATTGCCAAGGTGACAGACGAGATCAACGAAGGCGATACCGTCATCGTCAAGATTCTCGATGTCGACAACCGTGGCCGGGTCAAGCTGTCCATGCGTGAAGTGACCGCTGAAGAGAAGGCAGGCTTCGAAGACGCTGACGCTGTCATCGTCGAAGAATAACCACCGGCTTAATTGAGCCCAATGCAAAGCCCCGACTGGTTCGGGGCTTTTTTATGGGTGAACGCGCGACGCAAGCGCCGCCCTGACGAAGCTCCGGCCCGGTGTAAAGGCGTTTAAGGCGGTTGCGCACCGGCTCATCCAGTGGTTGAATGTCGGAACTATGACATCAGCAACGAGCCCCTACATGGACACGCCCCGGTTCTGGGTGCACCACCCTGACTCAACCCAGGCTGCAGTGCATCTTGCGCTGCAATGGCTTGCGTTCGTCTACCCCACCAGTGAAATGCACCTGGAAGCTACCCTGCGTGAAGCGCTGCCTTATACCGATGACGAATTGAGTCAGCGCTGGCGCATCTTCCTCGAAGAAAAAGACATCGACGATCATGTGCAGGCCCTGCAATGGCTGTCGTCTACCCTGTCGAAAGAGCAACTGCCTTTTCTGATCGAAAGTTGCTGGCGATTGTTGCTGGTTAATCATGACTTGCCCAGCCATGTGCCTCTGGCACTGCGGTTGCTCGGCCGGGTTCTGAAAGTTCCTGAGTTTCATATCCTCGATATTGGCAAAAAAGTTCAGAAAGAACTTGAGCAACAGCCTACAGACGTCACACGCGCCCCGCTGTTACCTGAAGACCCGCGTTATCTTGATCGGATCGAATGGCGTTTGTACGGCATGAGTGACCCGATTCGGCGCACCAGCAATGTTGACGATGGCAGAAACGGCGGCCGTTTCCGGCTTGCCAGTGCCTTTGTGGCAGGTCTGGTGGTGGGCGCCGGCAGTCTGGCGTTTCTGGTCTGGGGGCCGCCGCAGCTGGGGCGTGAGCCGGTCCCGAGAATGTCGCACCAGGGTGCGCCATTACCCGCGACCAGCCTGGCCGCCTCTGCGGACGAATCGGAAGGAAGCCAAATGTCCGAATCGGTTCTGGGTGCCAGCACACTGGATCAATCAAACTTGCCGGAGGCAAGCCCTGAACAGGCGACTTCGCTGGCAGCACCAGAGGATGAATCCACCGGGGAGGCAGAAGTCACCGACGTCAGCGACCCAGAGGAAACGGTCGCGGCATCAGATGGCGAAGCGTCGCCGCAGAGCCTGGTGTCACAGTCGGAACCGGAAGCCGTGCCAGGTGCGGACTCAATCGCTGAACCGGTGACCGATGAACCTGACGTTCTGATGCAAGTGACCGCTTCGATTCTGAACGTGCGTGAGGCACCCTCCACTGAGTCTGATGTCATCATCAAGCTGGGAGAGGGTGCACGGGTTTGGATGGAGCCTGAAGGCTCCCAGGGGACCTGGAACCGGATTCGGGTCGAGGGCCGCGTGGGTTATGCCAGCAGCCGATTCATGGAACCCGTAAACTGAGTTCGAGTACGGCTTGAGGCCCAGTGAAAGAACGAACACCGATCGGTTAGGCAGTCGCGGCGCCGGTTAAGACACTATGCTGGCAACGTGACCGTCACGCCAAGCTCGTCCAGCCGCTGGCGGCTGTGTTCCCGGTACCGTTCCCGCACCTCTGAACCCGGTGGTTTCTCCAGATAGTAGGCCAGCTTGTAGGCGACCGGCGCCTCAACACCGGCCTGTTCGAGTGTTTTGACCAGGTTCAGTTCTGCACTGGTATCCGGGTCGGGCAGGGCGATGGCCGGTTCGCTGACCACCAGTTCCTCGCCGCGCGCCACCTGATTCACCCTTTCCTGATACGCCTTTTCAAACGGCGGCCAGCTGTAACGCTCGGCCTCTGTGCGCATTCTGAAAAAACCAACATCCCGCGCCGCCAGGTGCACGGCCGCATGCGACCAGTGCCGGTTGGCCGGTGAATGACTGTTCTGGCAAGCCTCGAGATAGGCTTCACGAATGCCTGGCAGCCCTAGCGCTTCGGGCTGGGGTTGCAGTAGCTGAACGAAGTCGGCAATGGTCGGTGGCCAGGCAAATTCGAGTTTGCAGCGTTCCAGAGCGTACTCAACCAGATGCGCTGGTGTTCCGGCCAGACTGTAGGCCCATTCCCGCTTGGCCAGTGTCAGCGTCGATTCATCGCCGTAGGCGCTCTCGAATTTGTGGGTATAGATATGGTGGAAGCGAGCGAAAATCATGTTGACCAGCAGTTTGGTCTCGTGGTCGAGCGCGCCGCCGCTACCAGTCGGTGTCCCGGATGTTGCGGAGAGCTTCCCGGACTTTAGCCCGTTTTTCGCGAGCAGGGTTTGCAGGCTCTTGGGTGTGTTGTTGGGTTCGCTCATGTCGGCCCTTGTTGTTCAGTTGATCGTGCCAGGAACGCTGGACCCAGTTCAGGAAACGGACGTCCCAGCTGAATTCGGCTCTGTCTTTGTCCTGATAATACTGTCTGAATTTTGGCAGTTCCGCCAATGCATAGGTCAGTGGAATATCGTGAAACGAGAGCAACCCGGGAAATTCGGGGCTGGGCTCCCAGTCAGGATGCATCCGGGTGCGTTCGGCGCGCACGGAGTTCATGTCGGGTTTCTCGGGCTTCAGATAGGCCAGATCATCCTGCATCTGATTTCGGCGCCGGGCATCGTTCATGCCTGATTGCGGCGAGTTGCCCGTGTCTGGCGCAGGAGCCGGCCGGTTCATGCTTCTAACCGGAACCCGCTCGACCGGTATGGCCTCTGCCGGTTTGGCGTCCGTTTTCGCATCAGGCCAGGGTTCGGGTGGTACTAGGCTGTCGTCGAGGTCTTCCAGGTGCACATGCCAGGGGTCTTCATTATGCACAGTCAGCAGCCCCTGTGCCTGAACCCGGCGCAATACGGCACTGAGCTGGGCGCTGCTCCAGAAGGGTAGCAGCTGCTGTCGATGGTGTTCAGTCAGGGTGACCCGTGACCCGAGCAGCAGGGCCATTTCCGTCAGGAGTTGGTACAATAGCGCCTCTTCCAATCCCAGGGTTTCCGCCAGGGCGGGAGAGACCACTAATACTTTCTCAGGGATCACACAGAGTCCTCAATGGTTAATGCCGTCACCGGGATTGATGCGCCGCGCTCAGTTGGGCGGTCCCGGTGTCGGTTAAATGCAGACTGGCCAGTCTAGCACTGGCACCCCCCGGGCGGGAATGACTTATCGGCTATAGCGGACGAATCCGGGTCAGGGTACCCTGCCGCAGCGTTTGGAGTCCCTTTGTGGCACTGGTCCGCTCCGGCCGCCGGGGTTGCCTCTATGGGGTCGGCGTAAATCCGTCCCTGGAGCCTAGGCCGCAGCATCCTTGCTGCGGACTTCCCCATAGAGGCAACCCCGGCAACCGGCGCTAGTCACCTCGGCTAACTACAAATTTAGAGCCCATAAACAAGGCGTTGTAATGAACGATCTCTTGAGTGTTCACAATCTGGTGAAACGCTACAAACAGCTTACGGCCGTTGACGGCATCAGTTTTTCGGTGGCTAAAGGGCAATGCTTCGGGCTTCTGGGGCCGAACGGTGCGGGTAAGACCACCACCATTGAAATGATGGAAGGCATCAGCAAACCCACCTCGGGCGAAGTAAGACTCTTTGGTGAACCGGCCTCACGGAAAGCGTTCGAGCGGGTGGGTATTCAGTTTCAGAATACGGCCCTGCAGGACTATTTGACGGTGGGCGAGACCTTGAAGCTGTTCGCTGCCTTTTATACGAAAACCATTGATCGGGATGAACTGGTCGAATTGTGTTCACTGGGTGAGTTTCTGAACCGGGATGCGCGCAAATTGTCAGGTGGCCAGCGTCAGCGTTTGTTGCTGGCGCTGGCGTTGATTAACGATCCGGACCTGGTGTTTCTGGATGAGCCGACGACCGGGCTGGATCCGCAGTCGCGCCGGAATTTCTGGGAGCTGGTGCAAGCCATTAAGCGCCGTGGCAAGACCATTGTGCTGACCACGCATTATATGGACGAGGCGGAAACCCTCTGCGACGACATTGCCATTATGGATAAAGGGCGCATTGTCGAGCGGGGGTCTCCGGCTCAATTGCTAGATCGTCATTTTGAGGGCGTTATGGTGCACTTGCCAGCCTCGGCGGTCGAGGGGAAGGTCTTGCCCTTCGAGATGCTCATGAACCGGGAGCGGGTCGAGATTCAGACGACAGCGGTGGACGCCACGGTACGCCAGCTTGCCGACGCTCAGGTCTCGCTGACGGGCCTGCAGGTGAAAAGCCCCAATCTGGAAGATCTTTTTCTTAAACTCACCGGCCATGCCCTGCGCGCCTGATCGAAAGGAGAACCCCCGATGATGAGCCGTCTGCTGGCCGTCTTTAATGCCCGCAACAAGGAATTCTGGCGTGACCGGAGTTCACTCGCCTGGAACTTTGCCTTTCCGTTTCTGCTGGTGTTTGGTTTCTATTTCATTTTTGGCCAGGGCATGCCGATGTTCAAGGTTGGGATCATCAGTGAGCAGGATGCCTATATCTCACAGCCCGCCTTCATGCGGCTAAGCCATATACAGTTTGTGCCCTACGAGGAGCTAGACGAGGCATTGAACCGGGCCCGGCGCCATCAGATTGATCTGGTGCTGGATCTTGACCGGAAGTTGTACTGGGTTAACGAAGAAAGTCGCAATGGCTATGTGGCTGAACGTTTGCTGGTCAATGCGGATCCCGAGTTCAACCGGCGTGTGGTGCAGGGCGAGCCGATTCGCTACGTTGACTGGGTGCTGCCCGGCATCATCGGCATGAACATCATGTTCAGTTCGCTGTTCGGGGTTGGCTATGCGATTGTCCGCTACCGTAAGAATGGGGTTTTGAAACGGCTCAAGGCAACGCCGCTGTCGGCGTTCGAGTTTGTGTCGGCGCAGATTCTGTCGCGACTGCTGACCGTCATGCTGGTGGCATCGATCATCTATTTTGGCAGTCACTGGGCCTTGTCGACGCTGATGCTGGGCAACGCCTTCAGTTTGTTGCTGACGCTGTTCATTGGCGCTCTGGCGCTGATTTCACTCGGGTTGGCGGTGGCCAGCCGGTCGCGAAGTGAGGAACTGACAGGCGGCCTGATGAACATGGCCACCTGGCCGATGATGGGCTTGTCGCAAGTCTGGTTCTCGCTGGAAGGGGCACCGCCAATGGTGCAATCCATCGCCAATGCCTTGCCGCTGACGCACCTGGTAAGTGCCGCCCGGGAGATAACGACGGAAGGCGCAAGCCTGATGCAGGTGAGTGACCATTTACTGATCCTGCTCGGGATGACAGCCTTGTTTCTGGGCATCGCCGCCCTGTTGTTTAACTGGGACAGCGATCACCGCTGAACAGTGTCGGCTGTTATTTCTTGCGCAAGGTCGACAGCCCAAACGGCAGGTAGGCAGGGCAAACCCGTACAACAGCGGTGGCCACCAGCACTACGCCGATGATGCCCCACCAGCCGATGACTCCGGTGAGCCCCAGCGCGATGAGGATGATACCGGCGATCAGGCGAAGCGTGCGATCGGTCGTGCCCATGTTGATCTTCATAGCGATGACTCCTTTTATTAGTGCAGTCTAATATATAGGTGATATAAGGCGGTGTCACCTGTCTTCAGTCTAGTCGACTTTTAGCCTGCTTGATTCGCCCCGGTTTAGTCTATACTGCCGGGCTTCAATCCCTGTTCCAAAGCCGTACGGAAGTGGTATGCGTTCAATTCTTGTATCAATTATGGCCCTGTTTCTGGGCATCTGCCTGTTATTGCTGGGCAACAGCCTGCTGAGTACTTTGCTGGTGTTGCGCGGTGTCGCTGAAGGTTTTTCCGGTCAATATCTGGGTATCCTGACGTCGGTCTACTTTCTCGGTGCGCTGGTGGCCACCTTGATGGCCTCGACGATGATCAAGCGTATGGGTCACATTCGCTGTTTTACCTTCTGCACGGCCTTGCTGGGCTGCAGCATTCTGGCCTATGTGCTCATTATTTCGCCGCTGGCCTGGCTGGTGATCCGGTTCTTTACCGGGTTCGGTGTGTTCGTGATGTATACGGTGATCGAGAGCTGGCTGAACGGCCAGACTCAGGATGCCTACCGCAGCCGGGTGTTTTCAATCTATACGCTGGTGAATCTGGTGGCGATTGCGGCCTCCCAGCAGTTGCTGCGCATCGACAGCGCCACCAGCTACACCCTGTTTGTGCTGGCCAGCTTTCTGGTGACTGCAGCCATCATGCCGGTCTCCTGGACGCGTCTGCAGCAGCCTCATGTGCCTGTCGACATGCCGTCGATGAGTATTCTGAAATTGTTTGATGCCGCGCCGGTTGCGGTGACTGGCGTGGTGGTGTCTGGCCTGATCATGGGGCCTTTTTGGGGGCTAACACCCTTGTTCGTGGCGGGCCTCGACTATACCGAAAATCAGCTGGCGGCCTTTATTTCCCTGTCGATTCTCGGCGGTGCGCTGATTCAATACCCGGTCGGGCGCTGGTCGGACCGGATGGACCGGCGCCGTGTCATTCTGGTGACCTTCGTACTCGGCACTCTACTGGCACTGGGGATGGCGCTGAGCGCCTGGTATTTACCGGTTGAACGCACCCTGATGACGGCACTGTCGGTCCTGTTCTGCGGGCTGGTGCTGGCGGTCTACCCGATATCAGTAGCCCACCTGGTCGACCGGATTCACAAGGACCACCTGGTTGCCGGCTCCAGTGGCTTGTTGATGCTCTATGGTCTCGGGTCGTTCATTGGGCCTGCGGCGGCGGGGCTGGCGCTCGAATACCTGGGCGCCGGTGGCTTGCCGGCCTATTACCTGATCACTCTGGCGCTGTTCAGCCTGGTACTGAGCGTACAGCTGATTCGTTCACGCATCATCGAACGTCCGGAAGACCACGAAAGCCAGTACGTGGCCATGGTGCGCACCTCGCCCAACGTACTGCCACTGCACCCGGATTCCGAAGAGGATGTGGGTCCACCCGAAGAGCGCCGCAACGAGGACCGCGAATCAGCATAGGCGAGCTGCTAAAACGCATTACAGCTCGTCGGTGCCGACTTCAATCTTTTCGTCAGTCAGGTCGGCAAAGCCTTGCTTGGCCTCGTAACGGTCCAGTGCGGCAGCGCACAGCTGATAGCCATCCTCGATCATTTCGCTGGCCAGGTGATAGTCGAACAGGCCCCCCACACCCCGTGGAATTTCAATCAGAACATCGGGCTGGTGTGCGGCCAGCTTCATGTGGGCAATGGTGTTTTGCATGGTATCGATAGAGCGGTTCATCAATTCGAGCATGCTCCATTGGTTCTGGGGTTCCGTGGTGTCGGCTTTTTCCGACCACCAGCGGTCAATAAAGCGGTTGATGGCGCGGTGTACCGTATTCTGCGCCTCTTCGGAGAGTCTGACCGGCTTCTTGTGTTTCGCCTTTTCCATTCTGCCCAGCATGTCAGCGCGGCCGTTGAGGTTGACCGCTATGGTCATGTCGGTCTGGGTGCGCAGAGTGGGGGCGATCGGCACTGGGTTCAGTACGCCGCCGTCGACCAGCATCATGCCCCGGTAGGGATGCGGCTTGAAGACAGAGGGGATGGCGATGGAACCTCTGATGGCTTCAAACAGGGAGCCGTCGTTGAGCCAGATCTCCCGCTGGCGTTCGATATCGACCGCAACGGCGGTAAACTCGATGGGCAGGTTCTCGATTTGCGCATCGCCGACCTGGCGCTTTAGAACTTCCATGATCTTATAGCCCTTGAACAGGCCACCGCCGTTGAAGGAGAGGTCGAGCAGGCGAAGGACGTCGGTGCGTTCCAGAGCGCAGACCCAGCGTTCGTACTGGTCCAGTTTGCCGGCCGCGTAAAATCCGCCGACCAGGGCGCCGATACTGGCACCCGCGATGTTGGTTATCTTGTAGTTCCGGTCTTCGAGGCAGCGGATAATGCCAATATGAGCCATACCCCGGGCGCCGCCACTTCCAAGTACCAGCGATACGGTTTTTTGTGACTTCACGAGATTGCTCCTTTGGTTCCCATGTTCTGAATAAGGCGGGAAGCCTGTTCGAGGTAAAGTATGAAGCCAAATTGTTGAATTGCTACCCTCTAAGGCCTCCGGTGATAGTGGTTATCCCAGTCCAGCGCTACACTGTTAGGCTATGCTGAATGAGCTGCCGGCCCTGATGCTGGAGCGTTGAAGAATTGGGTCAGCTCATTGTTGTTTGCCCTGAAACACCCCGTTGAGGAGTCTTGAGTGTTAGATTCAGTCCAGATTGCTTTCGATCCTTCCAGCCTCGATATGTTGAACTTCATGCTGGCCATCATGATGTTTGGCGCGGCATTGTCGGTCAAAATGAGCGATTTCCGTTACGTACTGAAGTCGCCCAAAGCGCCGGTGATTGGTCTGGTCTGTCAGTTTGTTCTGTTGCCAGCCGCCACTTACGCCCTCACCCGTGCATTATCACTGGATCCCTCACTGGCACTGGGCATGATTCTGGTCGCAGCCTGTCCGGGTGGTAGTTTCTCAAACATCATCACCTTTCTCAGTCGTGGCCATGTTGCCACCTCGGTGAGCATGACCGGCATTTCTTCGCTCGCGGCAATAGTGATGACCCCGTTGAACTTCACCTTTTACGCTTCACTGGCACCGGAAACCCGGGCCATCGTCCAGGCCATCAACGTCGAGCCGCTGGCCATGGTGCAGTTGATTGGCTGGGTTCTGGGGGTGCCGCTGGCACTGGGCATGCTGGTGGGTCACAAGTTCCCGGGGTTTGCGGCCCGTGCTGACAAGCCGGCGCGCTGGGTCTCGCTGCTGATCTTCCTGGTGTTTGTTGGAATTGCCTTTTCGCGCAATGGTGGGCTCTTTATCGAACATGCCACGGCCTTTGCCGGCCTCGTCATCGTGCACAACGCTCTGGCACTCAGCCTTGGCTGGGCGGCAGCCACCTGGGCCCGACTGCCTGAAGATCAGCGGCGTGCGGTCATTCTCGAAGTCGGCATTCAGAACTCGGGTCTCGGGCTCATTATCCTGTTTTCGTTCTACCCGAATCTCGGTGGCATGATGCTGATTACCGCGTTCTGGGGTGTCTGGCACCTGGTCAGCGGTTTGTTGTTGTCGGCATTCTGGTCGCGACGCCCCCCTCAACTCAGTATCGGGTTGGTTTAACCGGCCTGTTGGGCCAGGTGTAATCGGTTTTGCAACCAGAGTGCCTGGTCTGACAGGCTGCGCTCTGACGGCAGGTCATTGACCGCTATCACCTCGACAACCCGCATGTGAATGCTCTGGTGCCTGCCCAGCCGGTACGCCCAAACCTGCACAATCGCGCGCAGCACCGGGTGAATGCGATGCAACAGCTGGCGCACAGGCGCGCGTGGCATTTGCACATCGACCAGCACGATGGGGCGGTTGGTCTCGCGAGCCAGCCGAATGATGCCGGTACGCCAGGTGGGGTCTGTGGCGTTCCCCCAGAATGGTCGCGCCTGGCTCAGCCCGCCGGCCGGCGTAATGACCAGCCGCCCCTCTTCCTGCAACCATTGGCTGGCAGCCGCCAGTGTTTTGCTGCCACCCAGAGAGCGACGTTCGCTGTCCAGGTTGACCGACAGAAACACCTTGCGCAGCGGGCCAAACACGTTCAGAAAATTACGCGCCATGATGCGCGTCGGCACCCGGGTTCGACTGGCCAGCCAGGCCAGGCCCAGCCCGTCGAAGAGACCATGCGGATGATTACCGGCAACAATGCAACTGCCCAGGTCATCGAGCAGGTCGGTGTTCTCGGCAGTCAGCGAAAATTGGTTTCGGCGCAACAGGGTGTCGAGCATGGCATGCAGCTCGCCATCGCCGGTTTGCCAGGCATCGTTCAGTAATTGCTCGGCCCAGTTAACACCGACCAGTTTAAACAGGGTGCGGCGCACGGGGGCGGGCCAGTGATCAAGCATCGTTGTGTATCCAGCTGGATCATCCCTGACATGACTAATAACGGGTCGGTCTAACGCCAACCTGAGTAAAGCCAGAGAATAAGTCGGTTACCGCCGTGTTACAAGCGCGTCTCTCGCATCCGCGAACGGTTCACTAACCTGGCTGGTACGCCGCTTTTACACTGCGTTCAAATTCTGCCAGCGGCACTGGGTGGCCAAAGTAGTAGCCCTGATAAGCCTGGCAGCCAAACTGTTTCAGTAACCGCGCTTGCTCGGCGGTCTCGACACCCTCGGCTATGGCGTTGATCGACAGACTTGAGGCTAACGAAATGATCGTTCGGGCGATGTCGGAATCGTCCGGGTTGGTGGTCAGGTCGTTGACGAAGGTGCGGTCGATTTTCAATTGATCCAGAGGCAGTTGTTTCAGGTAGGACAGCGACGAATAGCCGGTGCCAAAATCATCGAGAGAAAACCCGATGCCCTGCAAACGTAACTGTTGCATCTTGGCAATGGTGTCCTGCACATCTTCCAGCAACATGCTTTCCGTCAACTCGAGTTTCAGCAGCGCAGCGGGTGCACGGGCCTGTTGAACAATGCGCACTACCTCGGCTACGAAATCGGGCTGATGCAACTGCCGCGCACTGATGTTGACCGACAGGGTCAGCTGCGACAGAGCCGGATCCTTTGCCCAGCCGGCCAGTATTTCGCAGGAACGTTCGAGCACCCAATCACCCAGAGGATTAATCAGACCGGTTTCTTCTGCCACCTGTATCACCTCGGTCGGCGGCAGCAGGCCGCGGTTGGGGTGATGCCAGCGCAGCAAGCTTTCGGCCCCGACAATGGTGTGGTCGGCATCGACCTGGGGCTGCAAAAAGAGCTCGAATTGCTGTTCCTTGATGGCCGTGCGAATTTCGTTGGCCATTTCCAGGTGCTCGAGCACCCGGGCCTGCATGTCGGGGGTGAAAAAACGTGCGGTGTTCTTGCCTGCGTCCTTTGCCTGATACATGGCCAGATCAGCTTGTTTAAGCAATTCATCAACACTGTGCGAGTGGTTGCTGAACAGAGTAATCCCGATACTCAGGGTGCTGAAGTGTTCCAGATTGGGCATAAAAAATGGTTGCCTGAAGGCGTCCAGCACATTGGTGGCCAATGCTTCGGCAAATTCGGTGGCATTGCTGACATTCGCCGAGAGACTTTCCAGCAAAATGATGAACTCGTCACCACCAATGCGTGCCACGGTGTCGGTATGGCGAATGCAACCGACAAGCCGTTCGGCAACCTGTTGCAGAAACAGGTCGCCGGTATCGTGCCCCCGGGTATCGTTAAGGGTTTTGAAATCATCCAGGTCGATGTAGAGCAAGGCACCATATTGTTCGGTGCTGGTAGCGGCTGCCAGCGCTCTGGTGAGGCGGTCCATCAACATGCGTCGGTTGGGCATGCTGGTGAGCTGGTCATAAAAGGCCAGTTGTTCAATGCGCTGTTCGGCCGCTTTGCGTTCCGTGGTATCAACGATGGTCACGACAAAGTTCTGCACGGTGTCGCCCTCATCCGACAACACGGCGGTAATGTGCATCCATTGCAGGTAATACTCTCCGTTCTTTCGTTGCCCCCAGGCTTCGCCCTGCCAGCTGCCGGTGCTGGCCAGGCTTTGTTCAATGATCTGGTTGATGTCTTCGTCATGCCGGTTAGGTTCTATCAGACTCATGAGTGAGCCGGCAATGTCTTCCTGTCGGTAACCGGTCATCCGGGTGAAGGCTTCATTGACTTTTAAAATACGGGTTGCCCCATCGGTGACCAGCATGCCCTGTGCCGATTCAAACACGTTGGCGGCAATATTCAGTTCGTACACCATGCGCTGCATGGCAAGCCCGACCTGATTGTGCTCGTAGATGCCACCGGTTTTAAACGGTGCAGCCCGGGTACTTTGCCGGGTATTTGCAATGTACTGCAACAGATTACTGATGCTCCGGTTATGGTTCAGATGGACCAGCCAGGTGGCGAATGCAAAAAGCAAAATGAACCCGGCCGACAGGGCAAAGAACGTTCTTTGGTAGGTTTCAGCTACGGGCGGAAAGTGGTCGGCCGACAGGCCGAGCTCGATCCAGACATCATCGCGGTTGCTGGCAATGTCCAATGGCCGTGTTTTCAGATAGACATTGTCTTTTTGCTCAACGACACCGAATGGCTGCGCATAGGACGCGCCGCCGCTATAGTCCAGTTCGGTCTGGCGTATCAGCTCCCGGTCACCCAGCCCGATCTTGATCACATCAACGTCGGCCAGTTTGGCAATATCATTCAGCAGCGTGCGATTCTGACCAATGGCCAGGCCAATATAGAGGTAGCCGCGAAGTCTGAGCGAGGCAGGGTCAAAAAGTGGTGCTGCTTTCAGAATCACCGTCAGCGGTTCAGTATGTTCGATCAGCCAGCGATGGGTGTAGTGCACGGGCGAACGCAATTGGCCCAGCATGGGGTTGATGTCGTAGAGGGGCAGGCTGGCATCGAACAGCAATTGGCCGGAGGCGTCGGTGATGAACAGGACGTCAATGTTGTTTCCCAGCGCCGAATCCTGAAACATATAGGCTATATCGTTGTTTGCTGAATCGAGACTGGTAGTACCACTGGCGATCGAGGTGAATACCCGGTTGGCTGCCGCGCTTTGCAAATAGGCATCGAGCAGGTCGAGCCGGTTGGTATAAAGGTTGGCGGCTGTCCGGTGGTGTTGGCGCAAGGTGTTTTGAATTTCACTGTCGAGGCTGTCCTGTGCGGTTTCGACAGCATAAAGCATGGAAAAAAAGAGCGTTATTAACCCCAGTGCACCAAAGACGAGGGCGATGCGGGTAATGAATTTCAGTTCAAGGAATCGCCTTCTCACTGACCCATTGGCGTCAAGCGTCGAATGCTTTGGCATTCTTACCCCGGTTGGCGTGTAAGTTGGGATGTTCAGTTCTCATCGGCTTCACCATACTCCTGAATCAGCCAGCGATAGTTTTCAACTTGCTGTTCAAAGTAGGACTGTAACCGGGGTTCATCCCAGAAGGTGATGGGCAGGCGAACCCGTTCGGTGGCCTGAATAAAACGGGGGTCTTGCGTGGCTTTGGACAGGGCGGCGGACAGAACGCTGACCTGGTCGTCCGGCGTATCGGCGGGAACCACCACCACCCGTGGGTTCTGCATCGACACATCGTAGCCGAGCTCGCCAATGGCGGGCGCGTCCGGGTAGCCAATCAGCCGTTCATTAACGAGTCCCATCAGCACGACCATCTCGCCCGATTCGGTGTACTGGGTGTGCGTTCCGCCACTGAATGCAAAGTCAACGTCGCCCGCCAGTACCATGGGTGCCATGCCAGCCCCTCCCGTGGTGGGCACGATACGCAGTGGAATGCCCTCTCGACGCGAGATCATATTGATGACAAAGCGATCCTGTGAGGTCTGGGAGGCGACCGTCAGTTCGTCTTTGTCGCGAGCGTAGTCAAGTAATTCTGCCCAGGTGCGGTACGGCTTGTTACCACCGGTGACCAGCGCCGACTGATCCAGTGCCAGTGCCGACACATAACGAAAACTGTTCAGATCGAAGGAAGCGTCGGTTACCAGGGGGGTAAAAGTATAGGGTAGCGATGAACCAAACATCATTAGGTAACCCTGGTCGGTACTGCTTGCTACCAGGGCGGCCGCAACGCCACCGCCAGCGCCTGGCAGGTAGAGTCGCTCTACCGGTTGGCCAAGCTCGTCTTCCAGCACCTCAGCCAGGGCCTGAGCCTGAATGTCGGTACTGCCGCCCGGGTTGAATCCAATGACCATGGTCAGTGGACGGTTGGGAAAGTCGCTTGCTCTGACACCCGGCAAGGCAAAAAGGACCAGCAGGCTGGCGATCAGGCTTAGGGATGCTGGCGTCAGATTGCTGAAGAAGCGGGAGATTATGCGGCATCTGCCTGGAGGTACCCGGGCGCCATTAGAATCGAGTTCACTCATACATCAATCCCCGTCTATCCCTGAGTCGTGTCGGGTACATCCCGGTTACGTCAGTTTAGGAGTGAGCTGTTTGTTTGTCTAGCCGAAGGCGCGGGGCTATTAGCCGAAGGCGGCACCCAGATCCCACATGGGCAAAAACACGCCCAGGGCCAGCACCAGCACCATCATGCCCATAAACAGCAACAGGATCGGTTCAATCGCCTCGGCCAGTCGTTTCAGATCGTATTCGACTTCCTGGTCGTAAAAATCGGCGATGTCGACCAGCAAACCACCGACATTACCGGTTTCTTCACCAACGGCGATCATTTGCAAAATCAGCGGGTTGAACAAACCACTGGCCGAGGCCGTAGCCTGCAGCGATTCACCCCGTTCAATGCCCGACATCATGCCTTCAATGCCCTTGCCAATGTACTTGTTGCCGACGGTCCGGCTGGCCACGCTCAGTGCCTGCAACAGCGGCACCCCGGCCTCCAGCATCATAGCGAAGGGGCGGGCAAACCGGCCCAGTGCAATGCGTTCATAAATACCGCCCATCAGCGGAAATCGCAGTATCTGTCGGTCCCATGCCAGAGCCCCCTGAGGCGTCTTTTTCCAGCGTTTGAAGGCGTATACCCCCAATACAGCCAGACCCAGCAGGTAAGGCCAGGTGCTGATCATGATGTCGGAGCTGGTGATCAGAATGCGCGTTGGCAGGGGCAGGTCGGCGCCCAGTTTGGCAAATACTCCGGCGAAGGCCGGAATCACCATAAAGTTGATGACCACCATCGCCAGGGATATGGCGGCAACGACAATGATGGGGTACCGGGTTGCTGAGGCGATGCGTTTGCGTGTGTCTTTTTCCAGTTCCAGGTGGCTGACCAGTTGTTGAAAAGCGGTATCGAGCCGGCCGGTGGATTCGCCCATGCGAATCATCGCGATGAACAGGTCGTTGAATACGTCCGGGTGGCTGCGAAACGCCGTCGACAGGGGAGAGCCCTGGGTGAGAATGCGCGCCACATCGCCGAGCACTTCGCCGAGGCGGGGCGAGCGGGTGGCATCGGCGAGGCCATTGATGGCGCGCATCAGCGGGATGCCCGAACGCGACAATGCGTACATCTGACGGCAAAACATGATCAGTTCGTCGATACTGACTTTGGCCTTGCGCTGGGTATAGCGGCCAAGCAGGGCCGAGACATCAATGTTGTTGGACGAGGGTTTTGCCACCGGTTCAATGCGGGTGGCGATGATGCTCTGGCGTTTCAGCAATTGCAGCAGGGCGCTTTGCGACGCTGCCTCCAGTTGCCCCTCCACCTGGCGTCCCTCGGCGTTGCGACCCTGGTAAAAATACTCAGCCATGGTCGGCCACCAGATCGTTCAGGTCGATGGTGATCTTGAACACTTCAGACAGGTCTGTGATGCCCTCTACCGCGTACTCAAGCGCCCATTCTTCCATGGGTTTGAACTGGGCGTTGGCGCGCGCGGCAGCGACAAAGGCGTTGTGATCCTGATCGCGCAGTGCAATCAGCATGGCTTCATCCAGCTCCAGCCACTCGTAAACACCCACTCGACCGCGGTAACCCGTGTTGTTGCAGTGATAGCAGCCGGTGCCCCGGTAGAAAGTCTGTTGCGAGAACCGACCATCCGCCAGATTGTTGAGCCAGAGTTGCTCGCGGACTTCCGGTTGATAGGGCTGACGACATTCTTCACAGACCTTGCGCAGCAACCGCTGCGCCATGATGCCGCGCAGGGCCGATGCCACCAGATAGGATTCAACGCCCATATCGGCCAGGCGCATGGCGCTGGAGACGGCATCATTGGTGTGCAGGGTGCTCATCACCAGGTGGCCGGTCAGGGCTGCTCTGACGCCGATGGAGACCGTTTCCTGGTCGCGCATTTCGCCGACCAGGATGACATCCGGATCCTGCCGCAGGGCCGACCGAAGAATACTGGCAAAATCGAGGTTGATGCGCGGGTTTACCTGCACCTGGTTAATGCGCGACATGCGGTATTCGATCGGGTCTTCGGCGGTGATGATCTTCCGGTTGGGCTGGTTCAGCAAATTCAGCGCGGAATACAGCGTGGTGGTTTTACCGCTGCCGGTTGGGCCGGTGACCAGAATCAAACCGTGGGGCCGTTCGACCATCAGTTCGAATCGCCGGCGAATGGCTTCGGGCATGCCCAGCGCTTCGAGCGATTGCAGACCGGACGACTGGTCGAGCAAACGCATCACCACCGACTCGCCATACTGCACCGGCATGGTGGACAGGCGCACGTCGATTGATTTGCTGTTAACACGAATGTTGAAGCGACCGTCCTGTGGCATGCGTCGCTCGGAAATATCGAGGTTCGACATGATCTTAAGCCGCATCACCAGCGCCGAGGCAACCCGCTTTTCCTTGATCACCTGTTCCTGCAGTACGCCATCGACGCGCATGCGAATGCGAAACACCGACTCATCGGGTTCAATGTGCACATCGGAGGCGTTAACCGCGACAGCGTCTTCAAGCAAACTTTGCAGCAATCGCACGACCGGCGCGTCTTGCAGGTCGCTGTCGTCGGCCAGATTGGCCAGGTCGAAATCACTTTCGCGCAGTTCACCTTCCAGTTCGACCGCGATGGATTCAATTTCACCGGTACGCCGATACACCGAATCCAGAGTGGCCAGCAGTTCGGCTTCGCGAACAATGGCTGGTTTGACGTTCTTCTTCAGTCGTTTTTCGACTTCATCGATGGCCATCAGATCCAGTGGGTCGGCCATACCCAGCAGCAAGCCATCGGCGTTGTCGGCGAGCAGCAGGCAACGAAAGCGCCGAGCCACGGATTCGTCCAGCCGCTGCATCACATCCTGCTTGAGCTGGAACTGGCGCATTTCGATGAAGGGAATATCCAGGTGCTTCGACAGTGTGGTGAGCAGCTTGTTTTCCGGCACGAGCCCCATGTCGACCAGCACGCGGCCAATTTTCTTGCCCGTGTGCTTTTGTTCCTGCAGTGCCAGGCCAAGCTGACCCTCGGAGATCAGTCCGGCTTCGACCAGCAGATCACCCAGGCGAATTTTTTTGCGGCTTTGCGGTGTGGTGTCCAGGGTTCGGGGTTCAGTCATTTAACCAGCCAGTATTGTTGAGCGTTGTTGGGCGAATTGCTGCAATTCGGGGTCGGTGTTCAGTGCGAGAAACGTCTGATAGTTCTGTCTGGCGTCCATGCTCAGCCGGGCCCGTTCCAGCGACAAGGCCAGCTGCATGTACCAGATGGGTTTTACCCGGGGCAGGCAGGCGAGCTTCTGAAAATGATTGATGGCCAGCAAGTGTTTACCCAGTGCCTGTTCGGCAATGGCCATGTATTCCACCAGCGGAAACACCGACGGGTTAAGCTTGAGCCCTGCCTGGCAACACTGAATGGCGTCTTTAAAATGCTGGCATCGGCAATAATGCCAGGCCAGCAAAACGAAGATGCGCATCGATTTCGGGAATTCCTCCTGCGCATCGATCATGAACATCTCGGCTTCCTGAACCTGGTTCATTTGCGCCAGCTCAAAGGCCATGTCCGCCACTTGTTTTTCATCGGTACTGGTATCGCGAAACGACTTCAGATTGGGCGCCGGTATGGGCAGGTTGACGCCAATGTCGATCAGCTCGATCTGGTCGACCGGCACATCGTCTTCGCTGACCCGATAGCGGGTGGTGTGGGCCTTGGGTTTGATCACCTGGTGGCGCTGGCGTGCTTCGGCCAGACGTCGCAGCACCGAATCGGCTTTTGGGAAGAGGTCGTGCCGCAGGGCAATTTCCATAATGCCGGAAAGTTTGATCAGTCCAGCCTGAATAAGCCTTCTGCCCAGCTCCCGTTCATCGTCTTCGTTGTCCAGGGCGAGGTAGTGTTGTTCCAGAACCTCGAGGTTCAGGTTTGAATGGTCTTTTAACAGTTCATATAACCGGTTCATGCTGTGTTACCCCGCCAGCGCCCGATAACGCTCTGTCGCAAAGGCCGTGAGCCGTGCGTTATGTGCGGAAAACTGCTCCAGATAAGTCTGGTACAGAAGCCGGGCTTCCGCCAGCCTGCCGCCGTTTTCCAGGTTGATGGCCCAGTGCAGCCACCATTGTGGGTTGCTGGCTTCTTCCCGTGTCAGGGCTTCAAATACGCGGGCAGCGTCAGCATAGCGCCCGCTTTGTTCCAGAATGAGACCACGCAGACCCAGGGCTTCGTTGCTCTGCAAGCCGATCAGCAAGGCTTCGGCCTGGTCAGCATCCCCCTGGTTCAAATACAGTTTGGCCAGCCAGATGCGTGGTTCTTCCAATTGCGGCTCGCGGTTGATCCAGGCGCGCAGCCGCTGTTGCGCTTGTTCCAGATCTCCCTGGCCAATGGCCGTTTTTACGGCCTGGCGTGTGCTCGCGTGTTGCGGAACCGCTGTGGCCACGCTGCTGCTCGACTGCGCGGCCGTCGCTTCCGGCCTTGCCTGGGCAGTAGCGGCAGGGTCAGTCGGGGTATCGGCAGATTCCGGTAAAGCTTCAATCTTGGCCGGTGTTGGAGCGGGTGCCGGGGGACGCGCAGCCGGCGGGTCGACGGCCATCGGCTCGGGCGTTGACTGGCTGACCGTTGCTTCGGGTTCAGCCGCGGTGGCAGGCACCGCAGGGGTGACCTGCGGGCTATCGGCGTTTGTTGTGGCTAGGGCGGGCGCACTGTCAGCTTCAGCAGGTTTAGGTTCAGGTTCAGGTTCAGGTTCAGGTGCTGGCTGGGGCTCTGGCACCTGGTTAGCCGGTTGTTGGTTGGTCGCTGCTGGCGAGGCCGTTGTTGTGAGTTGCACCGGCTCAGCCGCAGCCAGCATGGGTGTATTGGCTGGCGCTGCAAGGCTCTCCTCGACGGGGGCTGCCTGGGCCTGAATCGGTGGCAATAACGCGTGTGTCGAACGCCAGTGTGGCCAGGCAAGCACGGCCAGTGCCAACAGCAACGCAACGAGTGCGATGACCCACCAGAAAACACCGGTGCGTTCCGTGCTCCGCTGCAACGGGTTGTAACCGCTGCGTCGGCTCTGGCCTGGTGCAGCCGATTGGTCGAGCGCCTGGTGCATCAGGCTCATAGCAGGCTCCAGACCGAGACTACGACGAGCAGCAGCACGGCGGTCATGGCGGCCAGCGGTGCTACCCGGGCTGTCAGCCGGGGTGTTTCCGGCTTGCTATCGCGCCAGGCCCGGTCAAAGTCGGCTGGGTTAAGCTGACGTCGCTGATCGGCATAGGCCGATAATAAGGCCTTGTGCGTCAGCACATTGATCATGCGTGGAATACCGCCGGAGAGCTGGTGCAGGCGTTTGATGGCCCGGTCGGTGACCAGCGACGGCCCGTTGTAGCCACTCTGGGTCAGGCGGAAGTCGAGGTACTGGCGAATGGCGGTGCGCGACAGGGGTTTCAGATAGTGGGCGAAGGTAATGCGCTGACGCAATTGCCGGAACCGGTTCTGATCGAGCAATTCATCGAGTTCGGGCTGGCCGAACAGGATCACCTGCACCAGTTTCTGCCGCTCGGTTTCGAGGTTGGTGATCAGACGCAAAGCTTCGAGTGTGGCCGGTGGCAGCGACTGAGCTTCGTCCACCACAATCACCACACCGCGTTGCTGTTGCGCCAGGTTCAGGATTTGCTGGTTGATGTGTTCCAGCAGGGCGGCGTTGTCGGCTTGCAGCGGCGTCTCTAGCCCCAGTTCCTGGCCAACGGCCCGGTACAGCCCCACGGGTGAGAGCATCGGGTTGGGGATGTAGACGCTGTGAAAGCGCTCCCGCGCTGCTTGGTCGTCACTGAGAAAACGCAACAGCCGCCGGCACAGAATGGTTTTGCCGGTGCCCACATCGCCGATGACTTTCAGAAAGCCTTCGCCGGTGTCGAGCACGTGTGTCAGCAGTTGGTAGCACGACTCATGATCGTCCAGGCGCACGAACAGAGCCGTATCGGGAGACAGGCTGAACGGCGGCTGCTTGAGTCCAAAGTGGGCTTCGTACATGGCCGTTGGCTGCCTTTACATCCGGTTCAGGACGCGGTCGAGATCGTTACTGGTGGTTTCTTCATCGTACACCACCGGTTTCAGCAGGATAACCAGTTCGCTCTTTTCCTGGGATTCGCGGTTCTGACCGAACAGAAAACGCAGGCCGGGCAGTTGCGACAGGCCTGGCAATCCGGTAGCCGACGCCCCCTGTCGCTGGGACAGCAGACCACCGATGACGACAATCTGGCCGCTGGAGGCGCGGATGATGCTGTCGGTTTCGCGAATGCTGGAAAACGCCAGTGGCAAATCGAACTCGGTGCCGCCTACGGTAATGACCTTGGTGCGTTCAACCACCTCGGTCACCGAGGGCCGCACGTGCAGAATGACGTTGTTCTCAGCACTGATCTGCGGGGTGACATCCAGCGCGATGCCGGAGAAGAACGGCGACAGGGTGAATTCAGGTGAACTGGCGCTGGTATCGTCGTCGTTATTGTCGCGTGAGCTGACCTCGGTAACAAAGTACTCGTCGGTGCCGACCTTGATGACCGCCTTCTGGTTGTTCACGGTTGAAACCCGGGGGCTGGACAGCACCTGTACGTCGCCCTGGTTTTGCAGCAGCTGCAGCATGGAATTAAAGTTGCCGTCACCCACGCTCAAACTGAACACACCGCCGATGTCTCCGATACCACTGAGCGGGTTGGCACTGAGCCCGGCGGTCGAATCGGTACCCACGGCGATCAGATCGTTGGCAAAGGTGTTCCAGTTAATGCCGGAGCGAAATTCGTTGTTAAGCGTTACTTCTACGACCTTGGCTTCAATGACCACCTGACGTTGCAGGCTCAGTTGCGCATCATCCAGAAACCCGGCCACGACCTCGTGCTCACGCGGTGTGGCGCGAACCACCAGCAGTCCGGACTGGGCATTGACCACAACCTGACGATCTTCCGTCTGGTCCAGCAACCCCATGATGGTCATTTCCATGCCCTGCCAGAAATCCGCACTGGTTTCAGTTGCGACACTGCTGCTTTGGTTGTTGGTGCTGTCCTGCTGGCTGATTTGCCCACCGCTGACCGTGGTGTCGGAACGGCCCGACCGGGCGACGTTCAGGTAGTTGAGACGGTAAATGCGAGTGGCAATCTGGTTGGGCAGCACCCGAAAGCCGTAGTCGGTGCGCTGATAGTCGTATCCGTAGATGTCCCGCACGGCTGACATCACCTGATCGAGGGTAACGGAGGTCATGTTCAGCGTCAGCGTGCCGGTAATGTCCGGGTCGACCAGTATGTTCACGCCCTGGGTGGTACCCAGATCGGAAAAGAAGCGGGTCAGCGGTACATCGGTTGCCTGAACATCAAAACGTGGACGGGTACGGGGTGCCTGGCTGAAGTCGAGCAGGTCGCTGCTCAGTTCCGGCGGTGCCGTTACCGGGCTGCGCTCCGGCGCGGGCTCAGAAGCCTCACTGAGCTCCTGTTCCAGTACAGACCGGTTGTCGAGTTCCGGTGCCCTGGTCGGTTCCCGGGGCTCTGACATTGAAGCACAGCCGACCAGCCCCAGAGCGACGATCAGCGCAGTGACGCGTGCGCTGTAGGTAGCGGCGCTTACCGGGTGTTTGGCAATCCAGTTAGGAAGCGGGTAGGGCACTGGGTTATTCCTCATCGGTCGGGGTGATGGCCAGGGTGCCGGCCTGCGGTAAAGTCAGGGTTCGGGTGCGGTTGCCGCGTTGCAGCAGGACCCGATCGCTGCTGATGGCCATCAGTTGGTATTGGTTAAGCGTGTCGTTGACCGTTAGCCACTGGCCATTGATGACGGCGTAGGCTTGCTGATCCAGCCGGTAGATTGAGCTCAGTCTGAAAGTCGGCTCGGGCTCGGGCCGGGGTGCCGGTGCTGACTGTGGCTCGGGCCGGGCGGTGTCCGGGCGCATCGGGTCGGCCTGGGCGCTGGTGGCGGTGAGCATCACGGTCAGACAGAACGTTATGAAACCCCAGGTTACTCTAGACATTCAACCAGGCCTCCTGATCACTCAGCGTATGAACTTTCAGCCGAATTCGCAGTTGCGGGTACTGTTCGGTTTCGACACTGAGTTCGTCCCAGAACAGACGCCAGGGTAATGCTTCGATGGTGGTCAGATAGCTGGTCAGGGCGTCAAAATCGCCGGTCAGCTCAATGTCGAGCTGGTGCCTGAACAACTGGGCTTCGCCGCTGTCGTCCTCGGCCAGAGGCTGGGCGGGCAGGGCGCCAAACCGAACCAGGGTCAGATCGCTGCTGCCCAGCAGTTCGCGCAACAGGGTGGCCATGGTGTTGGGTGGAATCAACACCTCGGTGATGCCACTGATGCGATCGTTGAGTTGCTGAACGTCCCGGCGCAGCCGTTCATTCTGGTTGCTCAGGGTCTGCAGTTGCGGGTTGTTGCGGGCCTGTTCCAGCGCCAGCAGGGCGTTCTGGTTGTCGGTGCTCTGTACCTGCAGCCGGGTGATCTGGTCGCGCACGGCGCTCTGGTCTGTCCAGCCCAGGTACCACAGTACGCCGTAGCTGATGCCAGCCAGCAGCATCACCATGCTCACCAGCAGAATGGCCCGCTCCCGGATCGACAGCCGGTCGATGAGCAGCCGCAATTGAAACAGGGTGGCGTTCATCGGCCTGGCTCCCCATTGTTCAAGGCGGCGTCAACACTGGCTGTATCAGCCAGCGAAAAGCGCCACAGGGTGTCGTCATCCGGAGTTTGTTCGATGTTCAGGTTCTGAATACTGATGCCGCGAAACACCGAGCCTTCAAGCTGGCTCAGATAGCGGGGCACCAGGCCCGGCTGACGGGCATAGCCGGCCAATCCGAGGCTTTGCTGGCTGTTGCGCAGTTCGATGCGGCTGAGCCAGAGGCCGTCGAAATCGATAGCCGACAGCTGCGTCAGCGGGGTCGAAAAGCCGCGTGCTGATGCGCCCAACTGAGTCGCCAGGCCGCTGTAGGCGGTTTCGCGTGCGTTTTTCTCCCGGGTGAGTTCGGCGTTCTCCTGAATCAGGGCCGCTTCGGTGTCCAGTTGCGGGTTTACCGATCGCGCCTGTTGCAACGCCTGCTCACTGCGAGCGGCTCGTTGCTGCCAGTCGGCCAGTTCTGACTGCAAGCTGTTTTGCTGCTGCCAGCTGAGTGCTATCCAGCCGGCTGACCCCATCAGCGCCAGCAATAGAACGGCCGCAAAGGTGGGCAATTGCAGGCGGCCGTGGCCAGGCAGCATGCCTGCCTGCATCAGGTTGATATGGCGGGTCATGCGGCGGTCTCCCGAAAGGCGGCACCCAGCGCCGGTGTCAACTCAACCGGCCAGTCGCTGTCGGTGGGTGTCATGATGAAATCTTCCGGATGCAATAAGCTGAATCGGGTATCGAGTTTGGTGCCCAGCGTCTCGCCAATGGCCGGGTCGCCAGGCCAGCCCAGCAAGGCCACATCACTGATGGCTCCCAGGCCCAGTTGCGCCTCGTAGTAATCAAAGGAGCGGCGGATTTCGAGCGACAAGGAGTCGAGTTGAATGTCGCTGTTGCCTTCCAGTTCCAGCCCTTGTTCGCCGTCGGCGGCCAGGCCCAGATCGGAATAGCCGATTTCGAACTGGCGACTGAGCACAATTTCCTGGTTGAACAGCAAAATGAGACGGCAGCGGTCAGCTTCCATAAACAACAGGCCGCTCTGGTTTCGTTCCAGCGTTCGAATCGCGGTATTGCGCAAGGCGAGCTGATCGATGTCGATGCATTCAATGCGCAGGCCACGCCGGGCCATGGCCATGGCCCAGTCGGCCAGAGGTTTCTTTTCAGCAGCGATGACAAACGCCATGCGCAGGCGGCCACGATAGGCTTCGGTGGGCAGCAGAATAACGTCGATACTGGCGTCGTCGAGATCGTAACTGATCAGTTCAGCGGTTTTGAAACGCAATGCAGCGTCCATCTCGGCGGCGGGCACGTCCGGCACATCGACCAGCAACATCTGGTAGGCCGGGTCGCTGAGCAGAAGGTTAAGCTGGCCGCGGCTGTGTTTCGCCACCCAGTCCGCCAGCTGTTCGGCTTGCAACAAGGGTGTGTCTTCCGAACGCCACAGGCTGGTCTTCACCTGAGGAATCCCCTGGCGGGAGCGCTCAAGGACCAGCAAGCCGATGCCTGTCTCGGTAAGGTAAACCCAGGTTTGCTGGCGCGCAGGCCGTTGTCGCCGTTTTATGTCACCCAAAAGTTGGCCTCTCCGCTCGTTCGCTGTTTGAGTCTAGCAATAACCGTGCGCATTGTTCTGTCATATTGAGCATGTTGTTGTTGGTATTCAGCGTCGTTTGCTGAGGTCTGTGTCTCTGAACAGAGCACTCTGGCCTCTGAGATCGCTAACCATCACCGTGGCTGCCTGGCAAGATGATACAGGCTGTTGTTTGCGGGTCATGGTATGAATTTGATAATTGCGTCACATTCTAGGGGAACAGAAGTCAAATGTAACGACAGTCCGTTGAATGAATGGGGGCTGTCGTCAATTTCGCGACGGGTGAAAGTTCGGTAGGTGACGTAAAGTGTCAATTATTTGCTGCGCAGGTCGCTGCGGCGAGCAGCGGGTCAGCGGCCTCCCGCAAACCCCTGCTGACGCCAGGCTTCATAACTGACCAGCGCCACGGCGTTGGACAGGTTCATGCTCCGGTTGTTGGGCAGCATGGGAATGCGCAGGCAGTGTTCGGCAGGCAGCGCCTCGCGAAGACTGGCGGGCAGTCCGGCAGTCTCGGAACCAAACAGCAATACGTCGCCCGGCTCAAAGCGGACATCGGCGTAGTTACGATGGCCCTTGGTGGTAAAGGCGAAGACGCGCCGTTCACCCATGGCTTCACTAAATGTGGCGTAATCGGGGTAACGGGACATGCGGGCCAGATCCTGATAATCGAGCCCGGCCCGGCGCAGCTTCTTTTCCTCGAAATCAAACCCCAGGGGTTCAATGACATGCAACTGGCAGCCGTTGTTGGCGACCAGGCGCATGATGTTGCCGGTGTTGGGGGCGATCTGGGGTTCGTGCAAGGCAATGTGAAACACGGCGCATCCTGTTTGGTCTGATGGTTTGAGGGCAGAACTCACGCCCTTAGCAGGTTGTTGCAAAAGGCATCCTACCTTGTTTCAAAACACGAGAAGCGAAAATTGCGATTTCCGCTTCTCTCCCAAAATCAATGACTTAACAGTCATCGATTTTGCCGGAACATCCGTGTTCCGGTAGCAGGCAGCCGAAATTCTACGAATTTCAACAGCCAGCTAGTTGGCTCTGGAACGCCCCAGGGCGGTACTGATCAGCGGGCGTTTTGCCAGCGGGAGCCGATCTAACTGGCTCATGCCCCAGTTACGGCTCAAGACGGCCAGCGGATGGTCACTGCCGAACAGTCGCTTAAACCCTTCCATTGCCGCCATAGCGGCCAGGTTGTGACCCTGGCGCTGGCGCTGATAGCGACGCAGTGTGCGCTCACTGCCCGGATCTTCGCCACGCCGATGCGACCGCTGCCATTCGGCGGCCAGTGTCGCGGCATCCTGAAAACCCAGGTTGACGCCCTGGCCCGCCAGCGGATGCAGCGCGTGAGCCGCATCGCCAACCAGGACCAGCCGCGGGGCAATATACGCTTTGCTGTGCATCTGTTGCAGCGGAAAACTGAAACGCGAATCGCAGTCGGTCAGTTCGCCCAGGGTATGTTCGAAGGCCCGGTTCAGGGCCGTTAGAAAGTTGGCCTTGGGCAGGTCGAGCAGCGCCTGAACAGCATCGTTGTCGACCGACCAGACAATCGAACTGGCCTGCTCGTCGCCGGTTTCATCCCGCAACGGTAAAAACGCCAGCGGCCCGGTGTCCAGAAACACCTGGTGGGCCACGCCGCGATGCGGCTGCTGGTGGCGCACTGTGGTGACGATGGCCTGTTGCTGGTAGTCCCATTCCCGGGTCGCCATGCCGGCGTCGCGCCGGATCTTCGAAAAGCGACCGTCACAGGCGGCAAGCACCGAGGCGGTGACGGTGCTGTTGTCGCTCAGTGTGGCCTGCACCTGGTGCGTCTGTTGATCCCAGTGTTGCACTGTCCGACCCGCGACCAGAGTCAGGCCCGGGGTGTTCTCTGCCTGGTGCCACAGGGCACTGACCAGCCACCGGTTTTCAACGATGTGACCCAGGTCGTCGGCCTGAACTTCATCGGCATGGAAGCCAATGCGACCCTGCCCCTGACCATCCCAGACCTTCATTTCCTGGTAAGCGCAGGCGCGGCCAGCCGGAAGGTGCTGCCAGACACCCAGGCTGGTCAGCCAGTCCTGACTTTGCCGGCTGATGGCGCTGACCCGGGGCGAATAAACCCCCGCGACCGCCGTTTCGGGTTCTGGTAAGTCCTGCTCTACCACGATAACGCTCAGACCCCTGCGAGCGCTGTCGATGGCCAGTGCCAGGCCGACCATGCCGCCACCGACAATCAACAGGTCGTGCGAAATTTGGGTAATCATCAGGTCAGTCCTTCTGTGGACAGGTTCAAGTCAGAGCGGGGCAGGGGGGCGCCTTGCAACAAACCCATGCTGGCGAGTGCGAAGCCGCGCCCAAGTTGTGGGTGACGGTCCAGCGTATTCAGGCCGAGTGCGCGACCGAGCTGCAACCAGGGTCGCTCTGACCCGAAGCTGCGGACCAGAGTATCGGAAAAACCGGCGGTGATGGCCTGATCGGCCTGAATCGACGCTGCCAGGGTGCGCAGCGGAGCGATGGCCCCGGCGTCTTCGCCCTGTAACAGTTGCTGGTTGAGTAACGTGGCTGTGCGCATGACGCTGCGCAAGGCGAGGTTGAAGCCTTGCCCGGCAACCGGATGCAGCGTCGCGGCGGCATTGCCCAGTACCAGTAACCGGTGTCGAACCAGCTCGGTGGCGGTGCGTCGTTGCAGCGGGTAACCGGTCAGCGGGCCGAGTTCGGTGATGCGCCCGAGTCGTTGCCCGAAACGCTGGTTGAGCAGTGCCAGTCGATCACGCTCATCCAGTGCCTGAAAGCGTTTTTCCAGCCGTGACGGTACGGTCCAGACCAGGGCCGAGTAATCGCCGAAAGGCAGCATCGCAATCGGACCGGTATCGGTGAAGCGCTCATAGGCCCGACCCGCGTGAGGCTGCTCGGTGCGGGCGGTAGCAATCACGGCGCGCGCCTGATAGTCGCGCACCTCGTGGCCAATGCCCAGTTGCCCGGTCAGCGGTGAGCGCCCACCATCGCAGAGGATAACCAGCCGGGCTGTCAGGCTGTCTCCGTTGTCGAGATGCAGGCTGCTGTCGGACTGCCCCGGTACCAGGTTCTGCACCCGGGTGCCAAAACGCCAGTCGACACCGGGTATTGACTGCACTCCTTGCCACAGTATTTGCCCGAGGGCGGCGTTGCCAATTACCTGGCCGAACGCGCCTTCGGGGTGATCGGCAGCGTCCATCACCTGATACCCGGCATGGCCTTTGTCGCTGACTTCAATCCAGCGAATGGCGCTGGCGTAACGGTCAAGTGACTCACTCAGGCCCAGTCGACGCAAGGCCAGGCAGGAGTATGCGGCCAGTGCGGTGGCGCGGTCGTCGAAGCTGGGGGATTGCGGCGCCTGGTGGGTCGGGGTAGGGGCCGGGTCGATCACCACCAGGCGGGCACCGGCATCGAGAGCCGGTTGCAACGCACGCACCAGGGTCAGGCCGACCAGGCCACCACCGACGATTGCGATATCAAAGGGTTTCATAGCGAAGCGGCCTTACAACAGAGGCCGCTGATAATAACAGGGGTGACCGGGCCGGTCATCGGTCACCGTGCGGGAATCTACTTGACGGCCCCCGATGTCAGCCCGCTGATCAATTGCTGCGAGAAGAAGACATAGAGCAACAATATCGGCAGCACCGCCAGCGACAGCGCCGCGAGCACTGAATTCCAGTCGGTTGCATATTGGCCAATGAATTGTTGAACGCCCAGTTGAATCGTTTTGGTCGCATCACCCGGTGCCAGAATCAGCGGGAACCAGAGGTCATTCCACATCGGTACCATGGTGAAAACCGCCACCGTGGCCACGGCGGGTCGTACCAGCGGAAGAATGATCTGAAAAAACAGGCGAATCTCGGTAATGCCGTCGCAGCGCGCGGCCTCTTTCAATTCGTTGGGCACCTGGCCGATAAATTCGGTCAGGATAAAAATGGCCAGGGGTAAGCCCATGGCGGTGTAGACCAGTATCAGCGCCAGGTGCGTGTTCACCAGGTTAAGGCTCACCATGGTCTCCAGAATGCTGACCGTCCCGAGCCGGATCGGCACCATGATGCCCATAGCCAGAAACAGGGCCAGCAGCCGGTTGCCCCGAAATCGGTATTCACTCAGGGCCCAGGCGGCCATGGCACCGAACAGCAGTACTAGAAATAATGGAATCACCGTCACCAGCAAGCTGTTGGCAAAGTACAGCAGGATGTCGGACTCCTGCAAAACCTTGGCATAGCCAACGAGGGTAAAGCTGCCGGTGTCTGGCAGTGAGAGCGGGTCGTTGAAAATCGCCGACCTTGATTTAAAGGAATTGATGATGACCAGCACAATGGGAAACAGCGCGATCAGCGTGTAGCCCAACAGAGCCAGATGAACCAGGCCCATCCGGGCCTTTTGCTGATACTGAAATGAGGGTGTCATACGCGGTTCCTTATAACTGGTAGCGTGTCAGGCGGCGCTGCACGAGGTAAAAATACGCCATCACCCCGGTCAGAATAACCAGGAACATCATGGTGGCCACGGTCGCGCCCATGGTGGCGCTGCCCAGTTGCGACTGGTAGCCGAAAAAGGTTCGATAGAAAAAGGTACCCATGATGTCAGTGGAATAATCCGGCCCTGCCAGCGCGCCTTTAACGGCATAGACCAGCTCGAAGGTATTGAAGTTCCCGACAAAGGTTAGAATGGTGACCAGGCCCAGGGTGGGCAGAATAAGCGGCACTTTGATGCGCCAGAAAATTCGAAAGGGTGACGCCCCGTCGACCTTGGCGGCTTCCAGCAATTCCTCCGGAATCGACAGCAAGCTGGCGTAAATCAGCATCATGGGTATGCCGATGAATTGCCAGACCGAGATTAATGACAGGGTAATCAGTGCAGAGCTTTCCCTGCCGAGCCAGGCGTCGAAGTAGTGCCCCAGGCCGAGCGCGTATAAAAAGTTTTCCGAAACACCCCATAAGGGGCTCAGAATCAATTGCCATATAAACCCGATAATGACGACGGACAACAGCGTTGGTAAAAAAATCAGCGTGCGGTAAGTGCGGGCACCGCGCAGACCTTTCAGGCTCAGCAGTGCAGCCAGGCCCAGGCCAATGGGGTTCTGAACCAGCAAGTGAATCAGAAAGAACTGGGTGTTGTTCCACATGGCATTCCAGAATGCCTCAGACCAGACCGAATTGCCCAGCAGCGTTACGAAGTTACTGAGACCGGCGAAACTGCGTTCACCGCTCTCGCTGTCGGTAAAGAAACTCAATCGAAGCGTGTCGAACAGTGGGTAGGCACTGAAGACGGTATAGATGATGAGCGCCGGTGCCAGAAAGAAAATCAGGTGCCAGGGAAATGCGCGTTGCATGGGTGCTAACCTCGGTGTGTATCATGAGCCCTATCGAAAACGTATGCCGGTACCGGACCGGAGAAGGCACAGCGGTTTTAAAAAAGGAGAGCGTCCCTGATGAACAGGGCGCCCTCAAAACAGCCCGATTACTCGGACTGAGGTTCATACCATTGGGCAAAGCCAGTCTGGATGCGCGCTGCTGCTTCTTCCGGCGTGATGTCACCATTCAGAACCTGGCTGCTGACAATCCACAGTTCCTGTTCCATGTTGGGTGTGCCGCGATTCATGACCTGGGCGTTCAGTCGAATGGTGGAGTCACACTCGTCGCGCCAGCTGATCATTTCAGCCGCCACCGGATCGTTGACCTCAACCGGGTGGGTCGACAGCGAGAAGAAGCCGGTTACCTCGTTGGTGAACAGGTCGGCAAAGTCAGCACTGGCGACCCAGTTCAGGAAGGTTTTCGCCGCTTCCGGATTGGCGGAAGCCGGGTTGATGCCAATGCCCATGTCGGTGTGATCGGAAATATGGCACTGGTCGCCGGCGGCGGCCACGGGCGGTTTGAAGGCACCGAATTCGAAGCTTGCCTGATCGTTAAAATAGGAGGTGTCCCAACTGCCGGTGGGGTAGATGGCGGCTCGCCCGAGTGCAAACAGATTCTGTGAATCGCCATAGGTCTGCGATGGGTAGCCGCGTCCCATGTAGTCACTCCAGCGTGCCATTTCTTCCCAGGCGGCTACGTAGGGCGCGTCGGTGAACGTCGCCTCGCCATTAATCAGCGCCAGTCGTCCCGCTTCACCTTCCCAGAAGTTGGGACCAATGTTGGTAAAGACGATCTGGTTGGCTTCCCACTGATCGTTGGTGCCCAGGGCGAGAGGGGTGTAACGGGATTCGGACTTGACGGTTTCCAGGACGGCATGAAACTCATCCAGCGTTTCTGGCGGGTCGAGATTCAACTCGCTGAAAATAGCTTTGTTGTAGAAAAAGCCATGAATGACAGACGCCATGGGCAGGCAAAAGGCCGTGGCACCGTCATCGGTACTCCAGGCGCGTTTGGCAAAGTCCTGATAATGATCCAGCCCCGGCAGATCATTGAGCGCCATCAAATGCCCCTGGCGGTACAGGTTCAAAGAGACATCAAAGGGGCGACAGGTGACCAGATCACCGGCGGTGCCAGCTTGCATGCGAGCATTCAGTGATGAGTCGTACTCGGTGGGCGACGTTGGGTTGAATCGGATTTCGATATCCGGATGTTGCTGGTTGAACGCCGGTATTAGTATGTCTTGCCAAAGGTCTTTGTCGTCGACACGCCAGCTTTCGATGGTCAGCGTCTGGGCTTCGACGGCAAGGCTTGCAGTCAGTAGCGCCGCGGTCAGCGACAGGGTGGGTTTTAACGACAGCATGGTGCTTCCTCTTCTTGTTGGAATTGAGCGGTTCGCTGGAGCAATGAATCCAGTTTCACGACCTTATGACGAAAGGGCGTCTTACCGGAAACCGGACTCCGACTGTCGGGTAAGGTTCGCAGGCTCAGACTAACGAATTGATTTACAGATGGTTTTTAACAAAGGTACGCAAACAGCTGTCCTTTCCGAAGCTTGCAATGCAGCCCGAATGGCAGAGTGTGAAAGACGCCGGTAAGAATTTGATAGAAAACCTGGCAGCAGAGTAAGGTAAGATTCAGTCGGGTTTGAACAGAATAATAATGATGACTGATCCCAGGGTAACTCTGGCGCCTGCTGTGATGTGGATAGCCTTGATCGCGATGCCGACCTGCGCATACGCGATGCAATCCCTTGAAGTGCTACATTGGTGGACATCCAGCGGTGAACAGCAATCGGCGGCGGTGCTTAAAGAGCGGCTGGCAGACCGCAACCTGCTCTGGGTGGATTACCCGGTACGCGGTGGCGGAGGTGATTCGGCCATGGCGGTATTGAAAGCCCGGGTGATCGACCGATCGCCACCCGGGGCTGCCCAGATCATAGGGCCGGATATCCAGCACTGGGCCCAGCTGGGTTTTCTGAGCCCGCTGCATCATGCGCAACTGGACGATACATCGCTGTTTTATCCGGTCGTCAATGAATTGATTCGGGTTCAGGGGCAGACGGTGGCCATTCCATTAAGCATTCATCGCATCAACTGGATGTGGCTGAACCCCTCGGTGTTTGAACGACTCGACATTCCGTTACCGACCACCTGGAGTCAGTTGGAATCGTCAGCACCGGTATTGCGTGCTGCGGGCATTATTCCCCTGGCACATGGCAACGAACCCTGGCAGAACGCTACGCTGTTCGAAATCGTTTTGCTGAGCCAGGCGGGCGCGAGCTTTTACCGCCAGTATTTTATCGACCGGGATGAGTCTGCCCTGACCGATCCGTCGGTCGTTGCCGCCTTTGAGCAATTGCGCACTCTGAAAACGTTGATGGACCCGCACATCAATCAGCGTGAATGGCAGCAAGCCAGCCGACTGGTTGCAGACGGGGAGGCTGCTGTGCAGATTATGGGCGATTGGGTTAAAGGCGAGTTCAGTGCCTGGGGCCTGGTCCCGGGAGAGGACTACTTGTGCCTGCCGGTTCCCGGCACCAATGAGCAACACCTATACAGCATCGACACCTTTGTGATGTTTCTCGATGAACCCAATGCCGTGCCGATGCCCACCTTTATTGACACACTGTTGTCTCCCGATTTACAGCGCGATTTCAGCCTGGCCAAGGGCACCATCCCGGCCCGAAAAGACCTGCCGGTAACCGCCGTCGATGATTGTTCTCGGGCTTCTCATCATGTGTTTGGCCAGGCCAGTCAAAGCGGCATGCTGGCGCCCAGCATTGCCCATTCAATGGCGATGTCTCCGGAGTCGGAAGATGCCGTTTTCGAGATTGTGCATCGCTTCTTTAACGACGAGCGGATGACGCCCGAGTTGGCGGCAATTCAACTGGCTCAGACGCTGAGAGCATTGAAATGAAAACACCCAAACACATCTACGTGGTGGATGACGACCACAAGATTCGTGAGTTGCTGAAGACCTATCTCGAAAAGAACAATTATCAGGTCTATGCCGCTGCCGACGGCGAAACCTTTCTGGCTGAGTTCGAATCCCGAAGCCGGGAAGTCTCCCTGGTTGTGCTCGATATCATGCTGCCGGGGCAGGATGGGTTCAGCGTGTGCCAGAAGCTTCGGGCTGTGTCCGATGTGCCGATCATCATGCTGACGGCCAATGCGGAAGAAACCGACCGCGTGGTCGGCCTTGAAATGGGCGCGGACGATTACATTGCCAAACCTTTCAGCCCGCGTGAATTGCTGGCGCGAATCAAGGCGATTCACCGGCGTTACGAGCCGGCCCAGCCAGTCGGTGACGGCGGGCGTTTTTACCGGTTTCGGCACTACCTGCTGGACTCGCTCGAACGCACTTTGCAACTCCCGACAGGGCACACCATCACGCTCGGAGCGGCGGAGTATCAGATGCTGACTCTGTTTCTCGACCAGGCCGGTAATGTCTTGTCGCGCAGCTTTCTGATGAAAGCGACCCGGGGGCGAGACCTTGGCCCGCTGGATCGCTACCTGGATGTCCAGATCAGCCGGTTGCGAACCTGCCTGGGCGATGCGGGCCGCAACGGTCAGCTTATTCAAACCGTGCGCAACCAGGGCTACGTGTTCACCGCTGAAGTTGAACGGTTGAACCAGCGACCGCAAGAGCCGGAGGTTTCAGCGTGAACCCGACCCGGCGCTGGCTGCCCCGGTCTCTTTTCGCTCGCCTGTTGCTGGTCATGTTGTCGGGCGTTGGGGTTGCCCAGATCATGACCAGTCTGATCTGGGCGGGTCAGCTGGACAGCGACAGCCGTAATCGGGTGTCGGAAAATGCCCAGTACCTGGCCATTACCCTGGCGGCCACCATTCGCTACTTTCAGGCACTGCCCGATAACGTGCGTCCGATCGTTATTGACCAGCAACGCGAAGTAGGCGGTAGCCGGTTGTTCATGAGCGTCAATCAACACCGTTTGGCCAGTGAAAGCACCTTCACTGCGCCGTTAAAAGACGCCTTTCTGGCGGCCATTGACGACCAGCTCAGTGCCGACCTGGGTCAGAGTGGTGTTCACTTGGCTCTGGCATTACCGCAGGAAGTGCGGGTGTACGATCAGCAAGTACCGATTGCCGACATCCCGATTCGCTGGATTCGCCAGAGCCTGATCCTCGAGCCGGAACCGGCCCCCATTCTCACGGTGCAAGTGCCCATGCCCGGTGGCGACTGGTTGTACCTGGCCACCCTGCTGCCCGACCCCTACATTCTCGATAAAAACCGGGTGCTCACGCGCGAGCGCTGGTGGTCTCTGGGGGTGACGTTGATGGCCGTCGGCGTACTCGGCTTCTGGTTTGTTCGCTGGCAAACCCGGCCACTACGGCGACTGGCCGACGCCGCCGACTCCTTTGGCCGGGGCGTAGCCCATGAACCGCTTATTGAATCGGGCATGCGCGAGCTCGACGCGACCGCCGAGGCATTCTCGGCCATGGAACTGCGCATTCAGCGTTACCTCGATGACCGTGAGCGGCTGTTTGCCGCCATTTCGCACGACCTGCGCACGCCCATCACCCGGCTGCGGCTGCAGACGGAAATGATTGAGGATGAGGCGTTGCGGCTGTCTCTGGAAGAAGATCTCGAAGAGCTGGATCTTATGGTTAAAGGCGCCCTGCAAACGGTGCGCGATGCGGATATTCACGAAGACCCGAAACCCCTAGAACTGGGAACTCTGATCAACAAGATTGCCAGCGAAAAACAGCTCGGTGGTCACCGGGTTATCGTGCAACAGAAACAACCGGTTGACGTAATGGGCAAACCCCTGGCGCTGAAGCGCTGCCTGACCAATCTGATCGACAATGCCGTCTTTTATGGCGACCAGGCCGTCGTTAGCCTGACAACAGAGCAAGGGCAGGCCGTTGTGCGCATTAGAGACAGCGGGCCGGGCCTGGGTACCACGGACCCCGTGAATTTGTTCAAGCCCTATACCCGTTTGGCGCATGGCCAGGCGCGCAATGCCGGTGGTATGGGCCTTGGGCTCGGCATCGCGCAAAGCATTGTGCATGGACATGGGGGCGAACTGAGTCTGAGAGATCATCCGCAGGGTGGCCTTGAGGTCACGGTGCAGTTGCCCTGTGACTATACTGTGCGTATGCATCATCACTAGGGGGAATTATTCAGAGGCTCCCTAGCTCTGCGACCAAGGTTTGATTGACCTGTGGCCCAGTGATTTGCCAGTGTAGTGGTCCGCGCAGAAACGACTGTCTCTGTTCACGTCAACGTTTGGAGGTTTGCCCATGCCATTTGCCCTGTCGCCCATGACCCTAAGCAGTTCTGATTTTCCAGCCGATGGCGTGATTCCCCGTGACTGCACCGGTGAAGGGGAAGATCGTTCACCCGCACTGAGTTGGGACAAGGTACCGGAAGGCACCGAGTCGTTCGCCGTTATTTGCCACGATCCGGATGCGCCGCTGGTGTCATCCAATGGCAATTACGGTTTCGTGCATTGGGTGCTCTACAACCTGCCGGGGTCATTGACCGAACTGGCAGCAGGCACTGACCTGGGAACGGCCGGGCAAAACAATTTTGGCCATTCCGGTTACGGTGGCCCCATGCCACCGGAAGGGCACGGTACTCACCGCTATTATTTCTGGGTGCTGGCGCTGGACAGCAACGAACGCTATACACCCGACCTAACCCTGTGGCAGCTGCTGGAAAAAATAGAACCCAACATCATTGGCATGAACCGGCTGGTGGGAACCTACCGGCGCGAAGGCTGATTAGCCGTCTAAAGGCCGGGTTCAGGCCACCGTCTGGATCTGGCTCCAATGCTGTTCAAGCGAGCGCTGTACGTCCCTGGCATCGTTTTCGTCGTACCCCATATGGGGAATAAACTGAATGAGCTGGGGAATCGGGAAACCGAGTGCGATGCCGTACATCGGATGCGATGCGGTAAAGTTCAGACGATCCAGTTCGTTTTGCAGAACGGGCGCCGTGCGGCTGTCTGACAGCCAGTCCTGAACCGTATCACCCAGGGTCGGTAGTATCCGGACATCGGTGTCGGATTCGACAGTCACCCAGCGCGTCTGGCGAATGTCTCTTGACGAAAATCCCAGGCGCAATTCGAACCGGCCGCTCTCTTCTGCGAAACCGTTCAGATGGGGCACGTAATAGGCAAAGGCGTGAGCATCAAGCTGCAGGGTGACCGTACGTTTTTCTCCGGGAACCAGCCTGACTTTCCGGAACGCCTTCAGTTCGTGCACTGGCCGCCGGTACGTGCTGGCTTCGTCGTGGATATACAGTTGCACCACCTCAGCACCCTCGGCCGGCCCCTGGTTGGTGATGCTGAAACTGACCTGGCGTGCATCGGCGTGGTAGGTTAGATCCCCCAGGGTGAACTGACTGTAACTGAGCCCGTGACCGAAGGGATACTGCACTGGCAGGGCTTTGGTGTCGTAGTAGCGGTAACCGGTGAACAGACCTTCCTGATAGGCAACCGTGGCTTTGGTGCCGGGAAAGGTCTCAAACGTCGGGTTGTGCTCCAGCCGTACCGGAAAGGTTTCACTGAGCTTGCCGCTGGGGTTGGCTTCGCCAAACAATACCCGGGCAAGTGCCTCACCGCCGCCTTCCCCGCTGAGCCAGGCTTGCAGCATGGCCGGAATCTGGTGTTCGAACTGGCGAGTCTCGATGGCCGAGCCGGTGTGCAGCACCAGGGTGACGTTGGGGTTGGCATCGGCGATGGCGCTGATCAGCATCAGATGATCCGGGGCCAGTTTCATATCGGCGCGGTCGAAGCCTTCGCTTTCCATGGAGTCGGTCGTGCCGGTGAGCAGAACCACGCGGTCTGCCCCGGTAGCTGCGCTAACGGCAGCGTCCAGTTGTTCCTGCGTGACCTGAGTTTCGGTGTACCCTTCGGCGAAAATCACCTCGGCACGTTGTTCGATGGCGCCCAGAGCCGTACTGAGCTGGTGTGGCGTCATGTGCGAACTGCCGCCGCCCTGAAAACGCGGGTGGCGGGCAAAGTCGCCAATGACGGCAATGCGCTGTTGCGGTTTCAGGGGTAACTGGCTGGCTTCGTTTTTCAGCAACACCATCGACTCGACCGCCAGTTGCGTGGCCAGTTCATGGTGGGCTGGCCATTCGACGGTAACGGTTCGGTTGTTGTCCAACACCTGCTTTATCAGTGTCAGCACCCGAGTGACCCGCTGGTCGAGTTCGGCGTCGCTGATACGGCCATCGGCCAGGGCGGCATGGAGTTCGGCATCGCGCTCACCGGGGCCAGGCATTTCCAGATCGAGCCCGTTGATGTGGGAGGCGGCCTTGTCTTTAACCGCGACCCAGTCAGACATGACCAGGCCATCGTAGCTCAACTGGTCGCGCAGGATGCGTTGCAATAAGTCGGTCGACTGACAGGCGTGCACGCCGTTGACCGCGTTATAGGCGCCCATCATCGTCCACGGCGGGTTCTCGCGAATGACTTTGGCAAAGGGCTCTATGTAGAGCTCCTGCAGGGTGCGTTCGTCAATCTCGGCATTGACCAGAAAACGCCGGGTTTCCTGTTCGTTGCCGGCAAAGTGCTTCAGGCAGGCCCCCACGCCGCGCGACTGAATGCCGCGAACAAAGGCGCTGGCCATGGCGCCCGAGAGAAACGGATCTTCCGAAAAATATTCAAAGTTGCGACCGCCCAGAGGCGTGCGTTTTCCATTCACGCCCGGGCCGAGCAGGATGCCCACATCCATCGACTGACACTCTTCGCCAATGGCCGCAGCCACCTGCTCCAGCAATTCCGGGTTCCAGCTGGCGGCCATGGCTGCCTCGACCGGAAACACGGTGGCGGGCAGGGCGGAATCATCCAGCGCCTGAGATTCACTGAGCCGCACGCCATGCGGGCCGTCGGTGAGGGTGATGGACGGGATGCCCAGCCGCTCTATACCGTGCAGGTGCCAGGCGTCTTTTCCGCACAGTAACCTGACTTTTTCGTCGGTACTGAGCTGGGCCAGGGTAGTGGCTACATCGAACACGAGCGACTCCTCATTCTACGACGGTTACAGCGGAAACGTGCCCAGGGTCGGGCGCTGCAACCAGTTTTCGGGTGCATAGGTGATTTGGCCATCGACCACGTGAAAGGTGAGGGCCAGTCGGGATTTATCAGAGCGATTGGGGGCGCTGTAGTGCGGCAAGTGGCCGTGGAACACCAGCAAACTGCCCGCCTTGACGGGCATGGGCGTGCCCGAGGTGTCATCAGGCCAGGGGGTGTCGTCCAGCGGTTCCATGCGCAGGTCGCTGTCTTCGCGGAAATAACGTTCACGCAAGGGGCCGGTGTGGCCGCCCGGCTCGACCCAGAGGCAGCCGTTCTCGAGGGTGGCATCTTCCAGCGCAAACCAGTAGGTGATGACGCTGGTGGGGTCTGTGTAAAAGAAGGTCGCATCCTGATGCCAGGTGACCTCGCCACCAATGCGGGGCTGTTTGAAAATCACCATGGTCTGGTACAGGTGCGGGGCCTGCAGGCCCAGGTCGCGTGCCAGTTTGCCGAATTCCGGACGCCGGGCGAAGGCCTGATACACATCATCGAGATCGTGCAGGGCGTGACCGATCTTGTTGATGCTTTGTGCGCGGGGCTGGGTGAGTTCGCCAGTGTCATCGAAGGCTTTTTCTTCAAAGAAGCAGCGAATGGTTTCGGCCGACTCCAGAAAGAAATCGTTGTTGATTTGCGCCCGATCGGTGGTGGAGAACCGGTTGTGCTCGGTCAGGTCTGCCTGCTCGATCAGTTGGTAGGCACGCTCAATCAGTTGCTGTCTCAGGTCATCCGGTACCCAGCCTTCCAGCAACAGAAAACCGTCTTCCTGGTATTGCTTCAGTTGTTCGGTGGTCAGCACGGCAGGTGCGTTGTCAGGCATGGTGTGTTCAAAACTCGACATCAGGTGAGCTCCCGTTTCCGTCAGCCCTGGTCAGGGACTTCTTCGGCGTCAATGGTTTCGGTTTCATCGCGGGCAGCATCGAGCCAGGCCTGCAGTGACGGCAATTCAAGCATCCGGTCGATCCAGGCAGTGACGGGCTCGGGCGACTCGATGCCATAGCCACGCAGTCGAAAAGCGACCGGTGCAAAAAAGGCGTCGGCAATGGAGAAGCGACCCAGCAGGAACGGCCCGTCGGATTGCTGCAGGCAATCGCTGAGCAGGGTGTGCATCCGGTCAATATCGGCGCGGGTGGCGGCGTCTGGCGTGAAGCCCTTGACCACACGTCGGCAGTTCATCGGCATGGTCTGGCGCAAGGCCAAGAAGGAACTGTGCATTTCAGCACAAGCCGAGCGACCCACAGCGCGCAAATCGGGGTTAGACGGCCAACCGGCCCCTTGCAGAAACCGTTCATTCACGGTTTCGCAAATGGCCAGTGAATCCCAGACGCTGAGCTTACCGATTTTCAGCACGGGTACGCGGCGATTCGGACTGTGCTGGTCCATCAGGGCTGGCGTTTCAGGCGTATCGAGCGGAACGCGAACTTCCTGAAAGTTGACTTTAAAGTGAGACATCAACAGCCAGGCGCGCAGCGACCAGCTGGAGTAGTTTTTGTTGGCGATCACGAGCGTTAGGTTATTCATCCCTGGTCTCCGGCTGAGTCGGGCTCAGCAGTTGGGCTTGCTGCTTTTTGGGTAGGGAGCGAACGACAAGCAAGTAGGAGTCGTCGATCCATTCGCTGATCAGGTCCGGTTCCAAACCGGCGGTCAGATCAACCGTGTTCCAGTGTTGCTTGTTCATATGATAGCCGGGTGTGACGGCAGGAAAAGCCTCTCTTAGTATCAGGGCATCCTGAGGGTCGCATTTCAGGTTCATGGTCAGCCTGTCGCCAAGACCAATCAGGCCGAACATCTTGCCTGCCACTTTATACACCAGCGCATCGGGGCCGAAAGGGGTTTCCTCCTGGCTGCCAGGCTTGGACTGCATGACCGTGCGCCAGAAATCGAGTGTCTGTGGCATGGTATTCTCCCTGTTGATGGGTGGCTACTTTTCATCTGTGCCAGTGGACCGTGCCAGCTACCGGGTAGGGCCATCCGGGGTCGGCGTGAACCCATCCATGGGGCCTAGGCTTCGGCATCCATGCCTCAGACTACCCCAGATGGCACTACCCGGCAGCTGACACTTGGTTCGTGGTTTACCCTAAACATGCCAGTACATGTTTTTGGTGAACAAACCTCAATGTTAATAACTCACGTTTCGGAGTTCGCCCAGAAGGCTAGCACTGGGTGTTGGGTATGCCTCTGTGGGGTAGTCCGCAGCAAGGATGCTGCGGTCTAGGCTCCATGGAGGGATCTACGCCGACCCCACAGAGGCATACCCGGCATCCGGTGCGGGCCAATGCCCTTGAGGTGAACCGAACTCCGAAACGTTAGTTATGAGCTACTGAAGCGACGCTCAATCGCTGCCTGAATTCCAGGCGCATTTAAACCAACACTGGCCAGTAAATCCTGGGGTTTGCCGTGGTCGATGTAGGTGTCTGGCAGACCCAGTTGCAATACAGGGGTGGTCAGGCCGGCCTGGTGCAGGCATTCGGTGACTGCTGAACCAGCGCCGCCGCAAATGGCATTTTCTTCTACGGTCACGATGAGGTCGTGGCTGCGAGCCATGTCCAGAACCCGCTCATTATCCAAAGGTTTGATGAAGCGCATGTTAACCAGGCTGGCGTCGAGTGCGTCGGCGGCGACCTGGGCCGGTGCGACCATGCTGCCGAAGGCCAGGATGGCGACTTTTTTGCCCTGGCGCAGTGTTTCGGCTTCACCCAGGGGCAATACCGTTAGCGCTGTTTCGATGATGGCGCCCGGCCCTGTGCCGCGCGGGTAGCGCACAGCGACTGGCCCGGGGTGGTGATACGCAGTGCTGAGCATCTGACGGCATTCGTTTTCGTCTTTGGGCGCCATGATGACCAGGTTGGGAATACAGCGTAAAAAGCTCAGATCGAAGCTGCCCGCGTGGGTTGGGCCGTCTTCACCGACCAGGCCTGCGCGGTCGATGGCGAAGGTGACATCAAGGTTTTGAATGGCGATGTCGTGAATCAGTTGATCGTAAGCGCGTTGCAGAAACGTCGAGTAGATGGCGACAACCGGCTTGGCGCCCTGGCAGGCCATGCCGGCGGCCAGGGTAACGGCATGCTGTTCGGCGATGGCGACGTCGAAATAGCGGTCCGGGAACTGGTCGGCGAATGCGACGAGGTCTGAGCCCTCGCGCATGGCAGGGGTGATGCCCATCAGGCGGTCGTCGCTGCCGGCCATGTCGCACAACCACTGGCCAAAGACGTTGGAGTATTTGGGGCCTGCCGGGGGTTTGGCGGCCGGTTCCACGTCTTTCTTTTCCAGCTTGGTGATGGCGTGGTATTTGATCGGTTCGTTCTCGGCCGGGGTGAACCCCTTGCCCTTTTGGGTGGCCACGTGCAGAAATTGCGGTCCGTTGAAGGTTTTCAGGTTGCGCAGGGTATGCACCAGTTCGATCACATCGTGGCCGTCTACCGGGCCGACGTAGTTGAACCCCAGCTCTTCAAACAGGGTGCCGGGCGACACCATGCCTTTAACGTGTTCCTCGGCCTTGCGCGCGAATTCGAGGATGGGCGGTAGGTTCTGCAGGACCTTCTTGCTGTTCTCGCGCATGTGCGAGTAAGTCTTGGAGGAAAAGACCCGGGAAAAGGTTTTCGACAGGGCGCCGACGTTTTCCGAAATCGACATGTCGTTGTCGTTCAGCACCACCAGCATGTCTGCGCCGTCGTGACCTGCGTGGTTGAGGGCTTCGAACGCCATGCCGGCCGTCAGGGCGCCATCACCGATGACGGCAACGCTCTGGCGCGGAGTACCGAGCAACCGGTCGGCAATCGACATGCCCAGCGCCGCTGATATGGACGTGCTGGAATGGCCGACGCCAAAGGTGTCATAGTCGCTTTCATCGCGCTTTGGAAAGGCAGCCAGACCCTCGGCCTGGCGGATGCTGTGCATGCGCTCGCGCCGCCCGGTCAGTATTTTATGGGGGTAGGCCTGGTGGCCGACGTCCCAGACCAGTGAGGCGTCGGGTGTTTCGTAGACATAGTGCAGGGCGATGGTCAGTTCCACGACGCCCAGACCGGCGCCAAAGTGCCCCCCGGTCTGGCCGACGCTGTAGAGCAGGAATTCGCGCAGTTCATCCGCCAGGCGGGGCAGTTCGTCCAGCGTCAGCAGACGCAGGTCTGCCGGCGTGTCGATGGTATCGAGCAGGGGCGTGACCGGTCTTGTTTTGGGGATGTGAGTAAAAACCTTCATGAAAATGCGCTTTCCTGCCTTCGAGCCTGTCCCTGCAACGGAACCAGTGATGATCGTTATGGTGTGGGTCGTCCCGGTCTGTGTCTGCCGGGCACGGCATTGTAACGGAAAGCCCTGTTCGTCCCTAGTGGTCGTTGCGGGAAGTTCGGTCGCTAAGGAACACGATCAGTGGTTCCGGTTTAGAACATAGTTTGTCAGTGCTCGCAGGGGAGATGCCGGGTCGATGCCCAGTTGGTCGAGCGCGGCCAGGGCAGCGTCGGTGTGCTGCTGCGCCTCACGCCGGGCGCCGTCGAGACCGAGCAATTGCACGTAGGTGGATTTGTTCAGCGCCGCGTCGCTGCCCTGGGGTTTGCCCAGAGTGGCGGTATCGGCCGTGACATCAAGCATGTCGTCGGTGATTTGAAACGCAAGGCCGAGAGCCTGGCCGAAGGTGGTTAACGCTGCGCGGGTAACGTCGGGCAGGGGGGCATTGGTACACAGGGCACCAAGATGCAGGGCCGATTCGATCAGTGCGCCGGTTTTAAGGCGGTGGATACGGGCCAGGTCGTCGAGCCCCAGTTGTTGCCCTTCTGCCTGCAGATCCAGCATCTGGCCGCCCACCATGCCGGCGTGTCCGGCCTGCCTGGCCAGAATACCGACCATGGCCAGGCGGGTGTTTGCGTCCAGGCCCGGTGTCTGGCTGAGGTGTTCAAAAGCCAGGCTTTGCAGGGCGTCGCCGGCCAGTATGGCGGTGGCTTCGTCGAAGGCCCGGTGGTTGGTGGCCTTGCCACGGCGCAGGTCGTCGTCGTCCATGGCGGGCAGATCATCGTGAATGAGGCTGTAGACGTGCATCATCTCCAATGCGGCGGCCGGATACAGCCAGGTGTCGGGCTCGGCGCTCAGGCTTTCGGCGGCGGCACGCACCAGGGTTGGGCGCAGGCGCTTGCCGCCATCGAGCAGGGAGTAACGCATGGCCTCGACCAGCCGGCTAGCGACCGGCTGTTGCAACAGTTGATTGAGGTGCTGCTCAAGACGCTGGCGGGTATCGTTCTGAAAAGACGCAAAGGTCATTGGGGCGTTGGCTCACTCGGAATCGGTTAACGGGGACAGCTGCTCCTGACCGGGTTCGCCGAGCAGTACCTGCACGGTTTGCTCGGCCTGGTCGAGCGCAGACTGGCACTCTCGCGTCAGCTTAATGCCCTGTTCAAAGGTTTTCATGGCATCGTCCAGCGACAGTTCACCGGACTCCAGCTGGCTGACCAGTGTCTCCAGCTGGCCCATTTTGGCTTCAAACGTATCGGTTTTTGGGTCGGTCATGTCGGGGTCCTGGGCTGTGGTGGTGGCGTAAGGTACGAAGGCAGGCCAGAGGGGTCAACCATTTGGCGCCAGCCGATACTTTACACTCTGCTGATATTCTTTTCCCGAAACGGGCGTTTTACAGTCAAACAATGATCGTGCCTGCCGATATACCGGTTAAGATGGACGGAACGTCCTTGATAGCCGGGGTTGAAACAGGCCTGTAGAGCACGCTGTTCTGCCAGACTATTGCTAGACTCTTGTTAGAATAACAGGATAGACGATTCAACGGGACCAGACCGGGAAGCTTACACTGTGGATTTAGCGATGATCATTGGCCTCATCGGGGCCTTTGCGATGGTTTTGATGTCGATGTTGCTGGGTGGCAATTTGGGCATGTTTGTTAACGTACCTTCCATTCTCATTGTGTTTGTCGGATCGACGTTTGTGGCAATGTCCAAATTGACCCTGGAGAAATTTCTCGGGGTGGGAAGCGTCGTGGGAAAAGCGTTTTCCTTTAAGTTGGTGACGCCTGACGACATGATTGATGAAGTGGTTGAGCTGGCCGACGCGGCTCGCAAGGGTGGGCTGTTGTCACTGGAGGGGCGTGAAACCAGCCATGAGTTTCTCTCCAAAGGCATACAGTTGCTGGTTGATGGACATGACCCGGAAGTGGTCAAACAACTGCTCAGCAAAGACATGAAGATGACGTCAGCACGGCACGAAGAAGGGACGACCTTTTTCACCGCACTGGGTGATGTCGCTCCTGCCATGGGTATGATCGGGACGCTAATCGGTCTGGTGGCCATGCTGGCTAACATGGATGACCCGAAGGCGATTGGTCCTGCCATGGCGGTGGCTCTGCTGACAACGCTTTACGGATCCTTGCTGGCAACGGTGGTCGCGATTCCAATCGCCGATAAACTCAGATTCCGGGCGTTGGAAGAAGAGCGCATTCAAAAGATGGTCATTGACGGGTTGCTGTCCATTCAGGCAGGACAAAACCCGCGAATTATCGAGTCCATGCTCAAGAGTTACCTACCGACATCCAAACGCGGAGCTGAATGACATGGCGGTGGTCATCTGATGAGCGACGAATTTGAAGACGACTGTCCCGAATGCAAGAAAGGGCTGCCAGCCTGGATGGCCACTTTTTCTGACTTGATGGCACTGTTGATGTGCTTTTTTGTGCTGTTACTGTCCTTTTCGGAGATGGATGCGCTCAAGTTCAAACGCCTGGCCGGGTCTTTGCGCAATGCGTTTGGTGTTCAGGCCGAACTTCAGTTCAATGAAGTGCCCAAGGGCACCAGCATCATTGCCCAGGAATTCAGCCCGGGCCGCCCGGATCCGACGCCCCTGAACGTTATCCGTCAGGATACCGTCGATGACTTGCGCGACTCGCTGGAGATACTTTGCCAGGATACGACCCTGATGCAGGAAGAGGCTGAAGGTGAGTCCGGCTTGCAGTCACGCCAGGTGCGGGTGTCGGACGCCGAGGCACAACGCCAGGTGGAAGAGCAGGCAGAGCGGATAGCCGAGGCTCTGGCTGATGTCATTGCCGACGGCATGCTCGATATCGAAACCGTTAATCAGACGATCATTATTCGGGTGCGCGAACAGTCGTTCGGCGCGGGAACCGACTTCGTTGCCGATGAATACTTACCCATTCTTGACCGCGTTCGGGATTTGCTGGTGACGGTACCCGGTACCCTGTCAATTGAAGGCCATACCGACGATATACCCATCGCGACTGCGCGCTTTCGCAGTAACTGGTTGCTCAGTTCAGCCCGGGCCTTATCGGTTGCCGAATACCTCTGGGCCGCTCCGGAGATGAGTGAAGACCGCTTTACCATCGTCGGGCACGGTTCAACCAAGCCCATTGCCAGTAACGATACGCCGGAAGGTCGTGCTACCAACCGCCGGGTAGAGATTATTGTGCGCCAGGACAATCCGGATTTTGAAGGCGAAGTCACCCCGGAAGACGAGCAGGGTGAGAGTGTCGACCCCGGCGATCCATCCCTGTTCGGTCTGGACCCGGCCGACATCTTCTAATCCACCCGCCCCTCTTTAATACGCAGTCAGGCGAGTGCGAATGCCAGTGATTTGACTTTTCGTAGGTGTTTTTCACGGTTCAACGCGTCAAATAGATGCCGATCTGCCAGGAGACGCGGTTTCTATTGATGAACATGGGTAGATAGTGTGAGCTACCTCTCGATTTTGCGATGGAACGCTGCGTCCATGAGTGGGCTCGTCGTACCCTGTTAAGGGTCACGGTAACCTCCAGAGGGGTGGAAAATCGGGGCCAGTTGGCCGATGTCTCATGCCCACCCTTTTATCTGAATCTGTCGTCATCCAGGCTGCGCCTGGCTGGCACTGGTCACCTCAAACAACAACGATTACGACTGAGTCATGTTTCAGCCCGGGCTGTTGATGGCCTGTCTGCTTTAAGGAGCGTTCATACTATGAAGGATAGCAACCACCGGTTAGCTGTGAAGCCGGTTAAACGCCTGCCTCTGATCTGCCTGGTCGTAACCAGTCTGGTCAGCCTGGTAAGCACGGCTCAGGCGGAGGAGTTCCAGTTTCGGTTGCATCACTTTTTAGGCCCGGACTCACCGGCTCAGAAAGTACTGCTGGAGCCCTGGGCCGAGCGAATTCGCGAGCAAAGCAACGGCCGCATCGATATCAGCATTCACCCGGCAATGTCGCTGGGCGGGGCGCCCCCAACGCTGGTGAATCAGGTTGAGTCCGGTGAAGTGGACATGGTGTGGACACTGGCCGGTTATACACCGGGCCGCTTTCCCCGTACCGAAGTTTTCGAGCTGCCTGCGGTGCATTTTCGCAGCGCCTATGCCACCAACCGGGCGATTTTTGCCAATTTTGATCTGATTGAGGCCGACTATCAGGGGCTGAAGCCACTGCTGGTGCACGTGCACGCCGGCAATGCGATTCAGATGGCCAATCAGAACGTGACCGAACCCTCTGATTTGCGCGGTTTGACCATTCGTACCCCCTCACGCACCGGTGGCTGGCTGATCGATGCCTGGCAGGCCGAGCAGGCCGCCATGCCAGCGCCCCGCATTCGGGATGCCCTGGCCGATGGCAGTATTGATGGTGCTCTGATCCCGTTCGAGGTGTTTTCCTCAATCGGTCTTGAAGGACTGGTGGGTCATTCGACAATAGGGTCGGACGGCAGCCGCTTCGGCACCTCGGTGTTCCTGTTTCTGATGAATCAAAGCCAGTTCGATGCCTTGCCTGCCGACCTGCAGCAGGTCATCGACGACAACATCGGCATTGATTTCGTGAAGGAGATGGGTCTCGCCTGGGATGATCTGGAGGTGCCTGGCCGGATGGTTCAATATGAAAATCTGACCAAGTTGCCGGTCGATGAGATCTACGCCTTTGAAGACCTCAGCGAGCAGGTCGTGCAACGCTGGATCGAAGACGTCTCGACGCAGGGTATCGATGGTCGTCTGCTGGTGGACGAAGCGCGACGCTACATAGCCCGCTATTCCCGCATTATCACTACGCTCGATTAACCAACCCCGCATGGGTCAACCCCGGGTGGATACCTTCCCCCGGGGAGCCTGTCAGGCCAGCAATTTGGTCAGGTCGTACAGGTCCTGTTTGAACGGGCGGGGCATATTTTCAATGGCATCGATAATGTCATGATGCACCAGACGGTTGCTTTGCAGCCCCACGCAACGGCCGCCGTGACCCTCCATCAGTAACTCAACCGCATAGGCACCCATTTGGCTGGCCATTACCCGGTCGAACGCGCAGGGGACGCCGCCGCGCTGAATGTGCCCCAGTATGGTAGCCCGGGTTTCGAGACCGGTTCGCGCTTCGATGCGCTTGGCCAGAGCACTGACGTCGGTCACATGCTCGGTAATGGCGATGATGGAGTGCTTCTTGCCGGTGATGACGTTGTTGGCAACGGTCTTGATCAGCGATGCCTCGTCAAAGCCTTTTTCGGGCACAATGGTGTATTCAGCCCCGCCCCCGATAGACGCCATAATAGTCAGGTCACCGCAGTACCGGCCCATGATTTCGACAATGGATATGCGATTGTGCGACGAGCAGGTATCGCGCAACCGGTCGATGGCGTCGAGCACGGTGTTCAGCGCCGTGTGAAAGCCAATGGTGTAGTCGGTTCCAGCGACGTCGTTGTCGATCGTTCCGGGCAGGCCAACGCAGGGGAAACCCATTTCAGTCAGTCGCTTGGCGCCCATGTAGGAGCCATCGCCGCCGATCACAACCAGGGCATCGATGTCATGCTTGCGCAGGTTGTCGATGCATTCGCGCCGAACCGATTCTTCCTTGAATTCCGGAAATCGGGCCGACCCCAGAAAGGTGCCACCGCGATTGATCATGTCTGACACGTCCTGGCGTTTCAGCGGTTTGATCCGGTCGAGATGGAGGCCCAGATAACCATCCCGAATGCCATAAACCTCCAGATCCTTAACGATGGCATTGCGTACCACGGCCCTGATCGCCGCGTTCATGCCAGGCGCGTCGCCACCGCTGGTTAACACTCCGATTTTTTTAATCATGGCTGCACAACCTATACAGGCTCCGGCTCACCGGGTTCGTAAAATGAATTAAGCCAGTGAGCCGGGCAATAGTAGAGAGTTCACTCAGCAGAATGTAACAAAATTACAGGTTCGGTGGCGAGTTTTTCCCGAAGCGTGTTTTTTATCCGACTGGGTAATGCGGTTTTTGGTTGGGCCAGCGATATGAGTGGCGGCTGCCGGGTAGGTTCATACAGGGAAGTCCGCAGCATGGATGCTGCGGTCTAGGCCCCATGGATGGGTTGAGTGGGCGGCATTCCGCCCGACCCTGTATGAGCCTACCCGGTGGCCGTCACGGGCCCCTGGCAACAACTGGTACTCGGCGCGATTGGCTGTAAGTACACCTCTACCAAGGTAGTAAACTTCCATCCCAGCTTAAAAAAGCGCCACTGTCTTTAGGCTGGGCGTTGTCGATTAGCTGAGCCAGCCGCTGCCCGGTGTAATCCGGGCTGTGTAGTTGGCCTTCGGGAAGGCGCTTTTGAAACGGAGCCGACAGCCTTGAATCGGTGGTGCCGGGGTGGAGGGTCAGCAGGGAGCTTTGCGGCAGGCGGTGACGCCATTCGATGGCAGTGGTGCGTACCAGCATGTTGAGGGCGGCCTTGCTGGCCCGGTAGCTGTACCAGCCGCCGAGCTTGTTATCGCTGATGGACCCTACCTTGGCTGATATCACCGCCAGGGTAACAGCCTGGTCTCGCCGGGCCCGGGTAGTGACGGCGGCGGCCAGTTCGCCAAAGGGTTGGGTGTTGGTGGCGATGGAACGGGCAAACCAGTCGCGGTCGAAGCGGGTGATGCTTTTCTCCGGCTGATGATCCGCATCGTGCAGTATGCCGCTGCAGAGCACGATGGTCTCGGGCAGGTCGGGCCCTACGGCATCGAGCAGGTCATCGGCCCAGCCGGGCTGCAGTACATTACAGGGCAGCCAGCGCAGGTGGCTCTGCCCAGTTGGCTCTGAAGGGTGGTGCTGGTGGTAGGTTCCTACCCGCTCACTCTGCTCCCAGGCCGCTAACAGGCCCTGACCAACACCGCCACTGGCACCGATGATCAGTTTCATGAAGCGGCTCCAATCAGGGCGGCGGCCGCAGGCACATGGCTGGCTGCAACACTCCAGCTCAACAGGGTACGTAGCCGACGGTAGTCGGGTGTGTAGATGGTGAAAAAGCGGTCTTTTTCCTGCCACCAGAGTACCGGGTAGGCAATGCCCAGTAGCACCAGAGCGATGGCGGGCGGCAGAAACAGGGCCAGCCAGGCGAGCAGGAAATAGCCCATGGTGAGGTTGAGTGTGCGCCGGTTCCGCCGGGTATCCTGGCTGGCACTCTGCACCCAGAGGCTGCCAGACAGAAAGCTCAGAATCAGGGCACTGAAACTGATGTACACCTCAACCCATCCTGGGTTGATAAACAGCAACAGGGCACCTGCCCAGAAAAACAGCAGGCCACCGAGAGACCAGAACAGCAGGGTTTGGGTGGGCGTCATACATCAGCCTCCGGGTTGTCGGGTTGGTGCAGGCGCAGCGGCACACGGAGGGTGTTGTCGGTATCGTCCAGGCCGATCATTTCGCCAAACGCCGACCGGTGAACCAGTTCTGCCTGATCCAGCGGTAATTGTTGCAGCAGGCTGCGCACGCCGGGCAGTGACTTCAGCTGAACCGGCCGACCTGCGTCGTCAGTCAGCAGGTGCCCGCGCTTAGCGTCGAAGAGGTGAATCTGGTAAAAAGTGCCCATCAATGCTTCCACTTCGGCCAAGTGAAAACGGGTGTTGTGCTGCCGGGCCTGCTTCAGTGTGAGTGACATTCCGGGTTCCATTAAAGCCTTCGCCTTATCTACGGATATCTGTCGAATTCGGCTTACTCTGGAGCCTTTGGGGTTATCGTGGTGTAATCAGGGTTCGGTGTTCAGGAGCCAGAGCTATGAAGGTTGTTGCGGTTCACAGCCAAAAGGGTGGGGTGGGGAAGACCTCGATCACGCTGAATCTGGCTCATGAAGCCATGACCTATGGTTTTGAGACCCTGGTCATTGATCTCGATGCACAGGGGTCAGCCACCTTTTTGCTCGGCCAGGGCAATGCTCCCAAATTGCGCGCCAAAGACTGGCTCAACGATCAAATCGACTGGAATCAGTTCATCGAAGCCACCCCTTATGACGGTGTTTTCATTCTTCCGGCGCGCAAGGGGTTGCGCAAACTCGACCGTCTGATGAGCGACGCCGTCTCCGACAAACACTTAAAACAGCTGCTTAAATCGCTCAAGTCGCAGTTTGATCTGGTGTTGCTCGATTGCCCGCCGGGCATCAATACCGTTACCGAACAGGCCTACCGGGCTGCCAATCTGGTGCTGGTGCCACTGACCCCGACGCCGCTGTGTTTGCAAAGTTATACTGATCTGGCCGACTTTACCCGCGACATTAAGACAGACCCGAGCAGAATTGCGCCCTTCTTTAATCGGGTTAATCAGCGCCTGGCGTTGCATCGCCAGTGCCTGAAAACTTTCGCAGCCGGGCAGGATTCACCGCCACTGGGCTGGGTGCGGTCGACGACACTGATGGAGCAGATGGCCGTGAACAAACGTGCTGTAACCGACAGTCATCCTGAGCACCCGGTCTCCAGAGACCTCAGTGAACTTTGGAAAGCCATCGTCCGCCGGCTGGACCTGCATCACTAACCTGTGGCTGACAACAACGTCGATTTTTTAACAGCAAACTGTAAGGAAAGTGTCGGTCTTACGACAAAGTCACATCATCCTTGTAGTCTTTGCTGTCTGAACCCTGAACCGTTCGTCACCCGGCCGGTTACAGGCAAAAACACCAAAAACATCAGGGAACCGATCAATGGGAGAGTCCGTGCTGCCCGGGGAGGCGCTGGTTGAACAGTCAGCCGCGAGCCACTTAACCGACCCCGTATTTCTCGAAGACTTGCGCCGGCAAATGCTCAAGTTTGCGGTTCTGCAACTCGACAATGAGGCCCAGGCTGAAGATGCGGTGCAGGAGGCACTGATAGGTGCCCTGAAGAACGTGGCGTCGTTTGAGCGAAAGGCCGCATTGAAAACCTGGGTGTTCGCCATTCTGAAACACAAGATTACAGACCTGTTGCGCTACCGGCAGCGATGGGTGGATGTGGAAAAGCAGTCGGATTCAGCCGACGACGAAGCCCTTCCCTCGGTGTTCGACACCCGGGGCTTCTGGCATCAGGAAGATCGCCCCAATCGCTGGGCACAGCCGGTTGAAGCGATCGACGACGCTCATTTCTGGCGCGTTTTTGAGGCTTGCCTTGAAGACCTGCCACCGGCGCAGGGCAGGGTGTTTATGATGCGTGAGTTTATTGAACTCGACAGTGATGAGATTTGTCAGTCGGTTGATATCAGCGCCAGCAACCTGCATGTGTTGTTACACAGGGCTCGGTTACGCCTGCGCCGCTGTCTTGAAGAGCACTGGTTTTGTGAGGAAGTAGCGCCATGATGAATTGTGAACAAGCTACCCGACTGATGTCTGATGGTTGTGAACGTGATCTAACGATTCGCGAGCGGGCGGCGATTAAAATGCACAACCTGTTGTGTGTCGGATGCAGGAATTTTAACGTTCAGGTGCATGACCTCGGTCGGATAGCGCGACGGTATGCTAAAGAACAAGGTGAGGAAACCACAAACAGCACCAGCGACTCAGCGGGCTCCAGCAGTAAAGAATAAGGGGCTGTGAATCGGTTTAATGGCCGTGATTGCCGACCAGTTGGTCGAGGTAGTATTCAGGTTGATGGTCTGCCTGGCTCTGGAACGGATACAGCCCGATGCCTTTACAGCTTAACAGCACCCGGTGAGGTTCGCCGCTGCAGCGAATAAACCATCAGTGACTTTATTTTTCAAATAATCCGTCTTTCTTTTCTAATCATTGTAATGAATTCCCCCTGCGCACGACTGAACAGTACGAGAACCTGATGTCACTTTTGGCTCGGTTGCCGTCCGATTAGCCCGAATTACGGGTATTGATAAAACAGTCAGGGAGAAAACCTATGAAATATACAACGTCTATTACCACAGCACTGCTTGCCGGTTCAGTTATGGCCATGTCTGGCCATTCAATGGCGAAACCGAATGATGGGTTGTCGATTGAATCTAACGCACCGGCGAACGTTCAGGAGAACTTTCAAAAGTGGATGGCCGGTGAACGGGTTGCCGGCCGGAATGACAAGTGCTTTGGCATCGCACTGGCGGGAGAAAATGATTGTGCCGCCGGTCCGGGCACCAGCTGCGAGGGGACCGCTACTCTGGATTATCAGGGTAATTCCTGGACGTATGTACCACGCGGTACCTGTGAATACATTGTAACGCCCGATGGTGAAGCCGCCTTGTCTGCACTGGATCGTAATATACCCTGAGCGACTTGCAGCGGGCTGACCGGAACAGACCGGTTTGTCTGTTGCAGCGTTTCAACTTTACAGGTCGTTACTGTATTACAGGTCGTCATTATGTCTGCTCCTGAACCAAAACCTGCCTTCCACGACACTGCGGCGGCTGGTGTCAGTCTCAAACCCCAGCATTTCGAGCAGGCGATGGCCAGTCGCTCGCATGGAATCTGGTTTGAGGTGCATCCGGAAAATTATCTGATGCAGGGCGGGCCCCGACTTCGCGGTTTGCGGCAAATTGCCGCTGACCGCGACATCAGTTTCCACGGTGTCGGTGCTTCACTCGGTGGTCCGGATTTACCAGACGCCGATCATCTGAAAGCCATTCGTCAACTGGTTGATGACATCAAACCGGTTCGGTTGTCGGAGCATGCCGTTTGGTCTTCGATCGATCAAACCTATCTTGCGGAACTGTTACCACTGCCTAGAACCCGGTCAGTAATGTCCAACCTGGTCGCCGGTGTCGATGCCTATCAGACTGCCGTGGGTCGAACCATACTGATTGAGAATCCAACCAATTATTTGACGGTTCACAGCGATATGGATGAAGCCGATTTCCTGTTGGAGGTGTCGGGCCGAACCGGTTGTGGGCTCTTGCTGGACATCAATAATCTGTATCTTTCAGCGCACAACATAGGTATTGATCCAAAGGCTTACATCAATGCACTGCCACCGGAAAAAGTTGGGGAGATTCATATTGCGGGTTTTGATGCCGATCCGCAGTTTGGCAACCGCTTGTTGATCGACACCCATGCGTCTGCCGTGGCTGGCCCGGTTTGGTCGTTACTCGACTATGCGCTGGCGCATCTCGGGCCCAAACCCATACTGATTGAGCGTGATGCCAACCTTCCGGAGTTTTCGATACTTGAGCAGGAAGTGATCAGAGCGCAACGAATGCTCGACCGCCTAACGGAGCCTGATCATGCATGACCCTTATCGCGGGTTGAGTGATTTTGTGCTGAATGGCCAGGCGAATGGGTTGCATCATGTATTTTCCGACTTCCAGCCAGAACAAATCGCCATCCTGTATCGCAATGGCTATTTACGTGCCTGCCGCGAAGCACTGGAGGCTCGCTTTCCGGCAGTCGCGTCGGCGATGGGGGAGGTCGATTTTCGCAAAGTCTGTACTGCCTATGTGCAAGCGTCGCCGCCCAGGCAGCGATCCCTGACTGGCTATGGCGCCGACTTTCCTGATTGGCTTTCCACTGAAGAGTGCTCACTAATAAACCCGGGTTTGGTTGATCTGGCGCGGCTCGACGGTGCCTGGCTCGATTGTCTGTTTGGCCTGGATGAAAGCCCTCTGACCGCGCTGCAATTGAACCAGCGTATTCAATCGGGTGATGGTTTACCGGTGTCCTTGCGCCTGCCGCGCAATGCGCATGTGGTCGCGCTGGGTCATTCGGTGTTTGATGTCTGGTTGTCCATTCGACAGGGAGAAAGTGGCGTATGGGTACCTACTCAACCTGAGCCCGGCCATGCCCTGCTCTGGCGTCCGGATATGACGGTGCTCAGCCGCCAGCTGGACGCCTGGGAAGCGCATTTTTACCTGAGTTTTCAGGCTACCGATAGCCTGGAAGAAGCCGCTGAACATTTCCTGCCGGCAACAACAAACGTTCATGATGTGCCGATAACCCTGGAACACTATTTTGCCCGGCTTATTGAGTCTGGGCTGCTGATAGCTGGAGACTAAAAACGATGAGCATTGTAGTGCGGGTTCAGCAGGGGTATCAACGTGGCACACGACTACTATCTACCTACCTGGAACCTCTGGCTTTACTATTGATGAGGCTACTGGTGGCGCGTGTCTTTTTGCAGTCCGGCCTGTCGAAATGGCATGGCTGGTTTGACTTTAACGAAACCAAATACGATTTGTTTCTCTACGAATTCTTTTGCCCCGATCCGGTTCGACCGGGTGCCTTGCTGTTGTGTGATCCGGTAACGCTCGATTACCAGAGCGGGTCTCTCACCATAGCGTTGATTGAATCGCTGGCGTTACTTGCCGGTATTGTTGAGGTGGTTTTACCTGTGTTGCTGATTGTGGGTCTGCTGACCCGACCGGCAGCGCTTGGGCTGATCGCGATGACGCTGTTTATCCAACTGGCGGTGTTCCCAACCTGGGGTCACTGGTGGAACCCAGCTGCCTGGTGGTTTGTGGTCTTGTTCGGTGTGTTTGCCGTAGGTCCTGGTGCGTTATCGCTCGACCGGTTATTCAAGCTGGAGAATCGGCGGTCGTGATCTGCTTGCCGCGATCAATCACTTCTCCCTTGCGCCACATTCGCCATTCATGAGGCTCATAACGGTCCCAGCGCTCATCCACCGTCAATGGTTCGGTGGCAATCACGCTGACCACATCGGACGGGGTTGTGACGGTGCCAAAGTCGACCGTTACATCGGCGTCCTGCAGGCGGGCGGGGCCAAAGGGGGAGCGCCGGGTAATGGCCGCCATTTTCGTGGTGCAGTAGGTAAACAGCCAGTCGCCATTGCTCAGCAACAGGTTGAAGACCCCCAGCTTTGAATAGGCATTGCTGTGTTTTACCAGAAACCGGGTCAGGGTTTTCAGGTCCACATCGCGGTCCAGCGAAGAGCGGATGGCGTTCATCAGGTCGCAGAACAGGGCTTCGCTGTCGGTTGTTCCCACTGGCTCGTAAATACCCGGGCGGGGTTCGAACTGGTTTAACTGGCCATTGTGTGCGAACGTCCAGTAGCGGCCCCAGAGTTCACGCTGGAACGGATGGGTGTTGGCCAGGCAGACATCGCCGACATTGGCCTGGCGAATGTGGCAAATGGCGATTTCGCTTTTGATCGGGTGCGTTTGCACCATGCGTGCAATGTCGGACTGGGCACTGGCCCGGCTCTCGTGAAACGCCTGGACACCCCGGCCTTCATAGAAGGCAACGCCCCAGCCATCCTTGTGCGGGCCGGAGCCCCCGCCGCGACGGGTTAGCTCGGTAAAACTGAAGCAGAGATCAGTTGGGGTATTGGCACTCATACCCAAAAGTTCACACATGACGGTAGCCTTCCAGCCAGCAAACAAGGTGCCTGAAGTGTACCAGTTGGCTAATGGCCCGTCTTCAGGGGGCTCTGAATGGCCTGAGCTGATTGTAGGAAGTTGAACCCGATACATTTTAAGAGAGAGAAACAACTCGTGAAAAAGAAAGTTTCGATTGTTGTCGTGATTGCCACGGCCATCATTGCGTTTTTTGTATTCGACTTGCAGCAATGGCTGACGCTGGAGGGCCTGAACGCAGGCCAGGCTCAATTTGAAGCCTGGCTGAATGAACACCCGTTTCTGGTCAGCGCCGCCTACTTCGGGATCTATGTGATTGTGACTGCCTTGTCGCTGCCGGGTGCCACCATCATGACGCTGGCCGGCGGTGCCTTGTTCGGACTTGCCTGGGGTCTGTTACTGGTGTCTTTTGCCAGCACGCTGGGGGCAACACTGGCGTTTCTGGTGGCGCGCTACCTGTTGAAAGACGCTGTGCAGGCCAGGTTTGGTGAGCGCCTTACGGCGATCAACCGGGGTGTTGAAGAAGAGGGCGGTTTTTACCTGTTTACACTGCGCCTGGTACCCGCCTTTCCGTTTTTTCTGATCAACCTGCTGATGGGCCTGACACCGATCAAAGCCTGGACTTTCTATTGGGTGAGCCAGGTGGGCATGCTGGCAGGCACTCTGGTGTATATTAATGCAGGCACCCAACTGGGTCAGCTGGAAAGTCTCTCGGGCATTCTGTCTCCCAGTTTGCTGATTTCCTTCACTCTGTTAGGTCTATTCCCGCTGGTGGCCAAGAAGGTAATGACACTGATTCGTGCACGGCGGGCGGCGGGCTAATGCCCGGTTCTGTTGGTGACAGTTTTGCAGGCAATCGTAAATAGGCGGGGAATCATTTTCTGAACTCGAAAAAAGGGGCGCAAGGCGCCCCTTTTTAATGGACAGGCTGGTTAATGAAGATCAGAAGTCTACGAACTGAACGCTGTTGCTGTTCCGTTCGAACACATTGATTTTACCGCACTGCGCCATATGGTTGCCCGAGCTGTAAGGCGTACTACTCTGGCTGATGCTGCCTTCCCAGCCGGGCCCGTTTGAGATGTAGCTTTTCAGTTCAAACCAGCCATTGACGGTGTTTGCGCAATCCATTTGCACATCCAGCATCCAGTAGTGATCGCCGTAGCTGTTCAGTGCGGATTCGCCGTAGCCATCGACCGGTACGGTGCGCAGTGGCCCCCAGCTGGATGGCCAGTTGTTGGTGGTCCAGTCCATGGCGGTGCCTTCGGCGCCGGCACCCTGGTTGGCTTCAATGCCATACCAGTCTAGGTACAGGTCGCCACTTTTCCAGGAAGCCGTGGTGCTGTTCAACAGGTTGTTGTGTTGAATGCGAAGCGCGCACTCGGTGTTCCATGTCTGGCAATTACGGCCGAGGTTGGTGTTCGCATAGTTGTGATCGATGCCACCGCGAATGAACATATCCTGACCGGCATCAGTAGGACCGTACATGAAGATCACCGTGCGCTGGAAGTCGCCGGATTCCTCGACCTGTAAGTAGTTATTGATGAATTGCTCATAGCGGTACTGACCCGTGCCACCGGTAGCCACCTGATTGATGCGCAATACCGTCATGCCACTGTAGCTTGCGTAGTCGAAGGCGTTCTCGATGTTGTCCCAGCCCGTGTCGGTGGTTGCACCGCCAGCCAGTGCATTTTCACCCTTGATCGGTACGCCCTGAGCTTCGGCTTCTTCGGCCACCCAGAACACCAGTGTTTGTGCCAGCGACTGGCCGTTGCCGTTAGGGTCATCGTTCATTTCAAGGGCGGTAAAATGCAGCACGACACCGCGCGGTTCGTTCTGGTAGCTCGCGACGACACCGACGATGTCGGCATAGCCATGGCCGGTTGCCGGGCTGTTGAGGTCGATGTCAGATGGAATCAGACCGGCGGCAATTTCTGCGCTGCGCCGCGTGTTATCGGTGGCTGACATTTTCCAGTGAATGCCCGGGATTTTCATGCCCAGCTCAATGTCGGCAAAGGCACCGTCGAAGCCGGTGAGGGCCGTATCCATCATGTTATAGCCATGGCCCATCAGGCTATCGTGGTACCAGCGCACAAAATCACGGCCGTATTGCGTGTTGACGTGTTCGCCACTGGTGACGAAATTGCCGGCGTTGGCGGGTGGGTTGATGTCATTGACCTGGCCGAGTGAAAAACCCCAGGCGTTGTTAACCCCCGAAAGACTGCCGTATTTATTGATCGCCCAGTTGCGAAAGTCTGACTTGGCTGGCTCGCTGTAAGACTGAAAACCACCGCGCGTGGGGTAGCCGGTACCGGTGTCGTGGCTGTTGTAGGATGGATAACGCAGTTCGCCCGCAGGCCCCATGGAGATGTTGATTTCGTCGATGTCACTGGCCAGGTAACTATAGCGCGCCTCGAAGGCTTCCATAAATTCCTGGTATTCGCTGAGCACGTAGCTGTCGGCCCATAACGAGACGGTTTCAACGGATTCGTTGCCCTGCTCGCTTTTGTAGCGCAAATCGGAGGCTGATACCGGGTAGTGATTCCAGATCCACCCCGGGATCGGAATATTGCAGGTATCGCCCACATTACCGCCGCACTGGTGAAACGACATGATCGGTACGATATCCAGGCCTGCGTTGGTGATGCGACCGAATAAATCGTCGTAGTAGCCCCAGTCAAATTGCTGGTCACCGGCGCCTTCTACCTTGCCCCACCAGACATCGACCGAAACGGCTGTAACCCCCATGGCATTGGCTGTGGCCATCTGGTTTTCAAAGGCGCCGTAGTTATCGACTTCTAGCGGCGCCATGACGTTGGCGGATTGCGCCATATCGGCCAGTACCGGTGCGGAAACTGCGCACAGGGCGAGAGTAGCGCCCAGGGTACAGCCTAAGATGGATCGGGAACGCTGCGTTGCGTGCATGATGTTTGCCTCTTTTTGTTGTTGTCGGTGAATGGATTAATGTTCCTTACTGCCGGATAACCCAGCCTGAAGTATCCACATTGGGCGTGCGCTGTAATCCACTTGGGGGGCGTAATTTGAGGGGGGTTGGGTATTGGAGGGGGAGTCGGGCTCAGTGGACTCCCCGGCAGCGCCCGGTTATTGTGGCCGTCCGTTATCGTTCTATCTGCCTGATTGCGTTGAGGAAACCATGCCGCTGTTGTATTTCCTGGCCCCGCTGGGGACTGTACTGATCTGGTCTGGCAACATGACCATTAACCAGTTGACGGTTGGGGCGATTGCGCCCAGCAGTATCGCTTTTTTGCGCTGGTTGCTCGCCTGGCTGATTCTGACACCGCTTTTCTTGCCCCAAGCCTGGAAATACCGGGCGACGATCCGCCGCGAATGGCCCAAACTGGCCTTTTTGGGGTTGCTGGGCATGGCGCTCTGGCAGGGGCTGGCTTATGTGGCGGCCGAAACCACCTCGGCCACCAACATGGGCATTCTGGCAGCCATGGTGCCTTTGCTGACCGTGCTGCTCAGTGCCCTGATTTTGCGTGAACCACCTACCCGGGGCGGCATTCTGGGTGGGTTGGTCGCCCTGATCGGGGTGTCTGTGTTGCTGGGCCGGGGTAACCCGCTGGTACTGTTCGATCTGAATGTAGCGGCGGGCGATGCGCTGATGGTCGTTGCCGCGACCTGCTATGCCCTCTACGGCGTGATGCTTAAACGCTGGCCTTTTGATCTGCCCCCCTGGGTGTTGCTCTATGCCCAGGTCTGTTTCGCCGTTTTGTTTCTGTTGCCCGGTTATTTGCTGGGGCCGATGACGCCGGTAGATGGCAGCAACGTCTGGCTGATTCTCTACGCGGGCATTCCGGCGTCCATTGTCACCACCTTCTTGTGGATGCGCGCCATACGCCAGATAGGCGCCAGCCAGGCCAGCATCTTCATCAACCTGATGCCGCTGTTCAGCGCACTTATTGCCATGGTGTTTCTCGGTGAGCGTGTGGCTTTGTTTCATCTGGTCGGCGGCGTACTGGTGCTGGCCGGTGTGGTGATGGCCCAGACTCTGACGCAGCCGTTCGGAGCACCGGCTCGCACCGGTGATCCGTCTTAACACGCGCGTACCGATAGAAACCCGCCAATACTAGTCGGTCTCTTTCAAAGGAGCCCGGCTCATCTGGTTAACCCCGGCTGTCGCTTTCTGCAGCAGCCTGACAAATTCCGCCTGTTCACCCGGTTCGAGGCCACTGAGCATGGTCTGCTGTGCCTCCTCCACCGCCGGCCCCAAACGGTGCAAGGTGGTTACTCCCAACTCGGTCAGCTTTAGAACCCGGGCTCGGCGGTCTGTAGCGCTGACTTCCCTGACCAGATACGTCTTTTGCACCAGTCGGTCTACCACGCCTCCGATGGTGGTTCGGTCATAGGCGATCAGGCCCGCCAGGGTTGCCTGGTCGATGCCCGGCTGGGCTTCTATTTTTGCCAGGGCGGCATACTGCACAGGTGTGAGGTCGTAGCCCAGTTCTGCGACCCGGGCGTGAAAGATGGCCACTGATGCTTGATGGTAGCGGCGTATCAGGTGTCCGGGCATGGTGTTGACGTCGGTCATTCAGGAACTCTCATTCAGGAACGCACAATAAGGCGATAATTGACAAGTATACTGATGATCAGCATACTGACTATATTGTTTTATAGATCAAGACACAGGGTGTCACCGTCCGGTCAGTCTCGTTGTGAGGCTGAACACGGGTCCAAAAAATCACAGAGAAGCCGAGAATAGGCGTTGGGGAGGGGGTATGCAATTTCATCTGGATGGGTTTAATGCCGGAGATCCGCGGGTTCAGGCGCCGTCAGAGTCGGCGAAAACCAACCCTCAAACCGATTCCCTGCCCGAGCAGGTCGATGTACTCATCGTCGGGTGCGGACCGGCTGGGTTGACGCTGGCCGCCCAATTGGCCGCCTTCCCGGATATTCGCACGCGCATCATCGAGCAAAAAGAGGGCCCGCTGAAGCTGGGGCAGGCTGATGGTGTCGCCTGCCGCACCATGGAAATGTTTGAGGCCTTCGGCTTCAGTCGTCGGGTCATGGAAGAAGCCTACTGGGTCAACGAAGTGACCTTCTGGAAGCCGGACACAAAACGCCCGGAACACATCGTACGCAACGGCCGTGTGCAGGATACCGAAGACGGATTGTCCGAATTTCCGCATGTCATTCTGAACCAGGCTCGGGTGCATGATTTTTATCTCGAGGTCATGAAAAACAGCCCCAGCCGATTGGAGCCAGACTACTCGCGTAGCCTGGTAGACGTTGAGGTCGACCGTAAGGCAGCGGATTACCCGGTAACGGTTCGCGTTGCCAGAACCGATGCGGCGCATCAGGGGGAGGAAGAGATCGTTCGGGCACGCTATGTCGTCGGCTGTGATGGCGCCCGCAGTGCAGTGCGCAAGTCGATCGGGCGGGAACTCAGTGGCGATTCAGCGAATCAGGCCTGGGGTGTGATGGACGTTCTGGCGGTAACTGATTTTCCGGATATACGGCTCAAGGCGGCGATTCACTCGGCCACCGAGGGCAATGTGCTAGTCATTCCGCGTGAAGGCGGCTATCTGGTGCGGCTTTATGTGGAACTCGACAAGTTGAACGAGAACGAGCGGGTCGCTAGCCGTAACATTACTGTCGATCACCTTATTGCTGCAGCGCAACGTGTTTTGCATCCGTATACGCTGAATGTCAGAGAAGTCGCCTGGTGGTCGGTTTATGAGATCGGGCAGCGCATCTGTGACCACTATGACGATGTTGCGGGCCGCTCAGACTGTCAGGATTTGCCCCACGTGTTCATTGCAGGCGATGCCTGCCATACGCACAGCCCCAAAGCCGGGCAAGGCATGAATTTCTCGATGCAGGATACGTTTAATCTGGGCTGGAAACTGGCCTCGGTACTGCGCGGCCAGTGCACTCCTAACTTGCTGCACAGCTATTCAGCTGAACGCCAGACAGTGGCACAGGAATTAATTGATTTCGACCGAACGTGGGCGAAGATGTTCAGTGACCGTCCGTCTGAAGGCGGAGGTGAGGGGGGTGTCGACCCGAAAGAATTCGAGCGCTATTTTGTCAGGCAGGGCCGGTTTACGGCTGGCACGGAAACGCACTATCAGCCTTCCCAGATTTGCGCAGAGGCAACGCACCAGCATCTGGCCCAGGGGTTTATCATTGGCAAACGGTTTCATTCCGCACCGGTAGTACGCCTGGCGGATGCTCGACCCTTGCATCTGGGGCATGTGGCTCGAGCCGATGGTCGCTGGCGGCTATATGCCTTCGCCGGTGAGATGGATAGGGCGGGGGCGCAGTCTGGCATAAGGGCGCTGTGCGAGTTTCTGACCGACGCGCCGGAGTCGCCAATCAGGCGATACACACCTCAGGGTGAAGACATCGATTCGGTGTTTGATCTGCGCGCGGTTTTTCAGTCGTCACACCGGGAGATGGCGATAGATTCCATGCCCACCCTGTTGATGCCCCGCAAGGGACGCTACGGTTTAAATGACTATGAAAAAGTGTTTTGCCCGGAGCTGGACAGCGGGCAGGATATTTTTGACCTGCGTGGCATCAATCGGGAGCTGGGGTGTCTGGTCATTGTTCGTCCGGATCAGTATGTTGCCCATGTATTGCCGCTGAATGATCATCAGAGTCTGGCTGAGTTTTTTGCGGCATTTATGGTGGACTTACAACCGTGACGAGGCACTTCACTTTGGCGTTGCCCACAGCGCAGTAGGGTAACGCCGACAGCAACTGCCTCATGGGACCGGATGAAACGCATGACGTTACGCTGTCGTTACTGCTGCATTAGTTGCCGGATCAGGTCGTTGAACTGCTGGTTCGCCACGTCCGCGAAGAGTGGGTCTTGACGGTGCTCAACCCGATCCAGGATGGTCTCGCTGGCAGCGTCATCCAGGGCGTTGATGTCTTTGAACACGGTTTTCTCTTCACGTTTCAGGTGGTTAAGCTGCAGGGAATGGAACTGATCCAGAGTCTGCTGGAGCCTGTCCAACGGAACGGCCTCACCGAGATTGATGGCATTAAGCAATGTTCTGACTTTACTAGCACTGTGTTCCAGCGCTTCGTGCTCTTCCCGAATGGCATCCCTGGCAACCGCATCTCCGCGTTTATGTTCGTCAAGATAGTCGAAACAGGCTTCTTCCAGTGGGTGATGAAAGCGATCCGGATAGTGCTGGATGTAGTCCATGACATCCAGGATCAGCGCGATATCGGGTTTCTCGGTTCCCGCCTCCTCACGCGTACTGTACAGCGCTATCTGCCGCTTCAGCACATCCAGCACTTTCACCAGATTCCGGTGATCTTCTTTTAATTGGTCGTAGAGCTTCGTCATGACAGGTCTCCGCAGGCTGTTTCTAGCCACACTACGCTCTGACGTGAGTGCCGGTCATGATCTGCATCAATGGAATGACAGAGCCTGAATCCGGGTGACCAGAGGGCCGTCTATAGAGGCTGACCTACCAAACATTAATGATATTTGTACGCATAATTATTAAGGTTTGGTTTGATGGCAGGCTGACTTACTACATCATTCAAATGGCAGGCACTGCAGGTACCTGCGCAACCACAGCGGTAGAAAACATCGTGAAGGTGGCGAGGGCGATGATCAGTCGTGTCATCGTAATAACCCACTATTAACCACATCATCCAGCATGGCGTTTAAGGCCAGCAGACCGCGGGCACGGGACCAGTTGCTGCGGTCAAACCGATACACTTTGTTATTTTCTACAGCAGCTAACGAGCCCCACAAAGGGCTTTTTTCCCATGCTGACAGGGGGTTTTGAGTCACCTCTTCTGTGGCTTCGAGGACAATAAGAATATCCGGATTTAAAGCCAATAAGCCTTCAAAATCGACATTGGCGGAAATGGCATTGGTAGCAGGGACAACGGCATTGTCGAAACCGAAATCACCCAAAATGCTGCCCATAAAGCTGGTGCCACCATGCGCTGTAAACCCGCCGGGGTGGGATACTGCAATCACTATGCTTTGACCTTGGTTCTGGTTTGATGCGCGCACGTTTTGGTAGCGCCGTTGGTGCTCGGTCAGTTGGGTGTCGGCCAACGGACGCTCGCCCAACAGGTCGGCAATTTGCTGGTATTGGTTCAATATGTCTTCGTAACTGCCCCGCAAACTGTTGAACACCAAGGTGGGCGCGATGGCGCTCAGATGGGGGTAAAGGTCGGTATGGCGTGTTAGGTCAGCCAATATCAAGTCTGGGTTGGCAGCAGCAATGGCTTCTAAATCCGGTTGCGCGCGCGTGCCCACGCTGGGAATGCCTGCCATGTGCACTTCAAGAATCGGTAACGGTAAAGCATCGCGGGACACCGCCACAGGTTTAACGCCAAGATTGAGTGTGGCGTCCATGTAGCTGAATTCCAGAGCAACCACAGCACTGACTTGCCCCGGCACGCAGGTGGTACCCAGTTCGTGGTTAACGGCCGTTGTGTTTTCCGGGCAGGCAGTGGCTAAAGCAGGCAAGGCACTGCTCAGGGTGATCGCGGCGGTGATGAGCCATGTTTTTATCATGATGTTTTTCTCTGTATACGTTACTTATTCAGCAACGAGGTTGCGTTTCAGGGGTATTTTTTTCGTCGTTCTCATCATTGGTTCTGATTGATTCCCGCGTGAAAATTTGCCCATTAAGCTGACTGGGCGTTGTACTGGTGCTCTAGGTAGTGACTCAGGCGTTTATCCCGTTCTTCCTTGGGCAGTAATACACAGGTTGAACAATAGTTAGCTGCATCGCTGGTGTAATAGCGGCAGCAGCCACCCCGGGCACGAAAGTGTTGTCTTGCCAGAACGTTTTCCGGCGAGCGTTTGTCTTTTAAGGTGATTTCGAAAAAGCCGGTTTGCCGGTTGAACAATGGGGAGCCGGGGTGCTTTATCAGTGCCAGGGCTTCTTCCCGGGCGTGTTCTTCCACACCAGACTGTCGACCGATATTGAGAAACGCGACCGCCAGTGCATCGGCTACCAGGCGCCATTGTGCTGCCTTGCTCAGGCGGTGCAGTTGATAGAGTCGTTCGATAAGCGGTTGAAAGAGGCGTTCTATTTGCCGGCGCAGCAGATCCTGCAGGTCAGCCTGGCTACTGACCGGAATGGCATGGTTAATTAAGGTGCGGGGGGCGTAAGCCCAGCAGTCTGAGCCGAGCAACCGGACTTCCAGTAATTGATAGGTTCCGCTTGCTCCGTTTTCTTCCCAGTGAACGTCGTATTTCATAAACGCCAGATTATCGCTTGCCAGAGAGGGCACTATGCCTTCGCCCAGGTACAGGGCCGCGATGGCCGTCAGTAAATAGTGAGCGGTGTCGCCAACCAGGAAGGCGACCTGACCTTTGGGGTCAAGGCCGGGGCATCGCCCGGCTTCATGGCGCATCAGGGCAGTACGCCATTCACTGTGTTCAGTGATCATTTCATCGAAGCGGCAGCTATGTTCCGGCTGCGTGCCATAGCTCACCTTAAGGCCGTCGAAGCGGTTGCCGAGCTCATTGATACAGTCGGCGAAGGATGCAGGAGTGACGGTCGTTGTGGTCATTTGGGTAACTGACGGTCCAAGAGGGATTCTGCGGCGGCTATTACAGTCGAACGCTGCTTTACGCAAACAGTAATAAAAATGCAACTCATTATCAAGTGAAAAGAATTAGCAGGAGGTTTAACGGTTGTTAGGCGACGTCAGTAACTTGGGGAATAGTGCGGAGGATTGTGAAGTCTGCTGCAAGCAAGGCCTCCTGCCTTGCGGTGAACGACACTCCCTGTCGTTTATAAATGGCCGGAAGCAGTTGCCACTGCTATCGAGATCAGGACGCTGGTGTGAGGAGCGCCCGGTTCTGGCTTAGCCACTCCTTCAGCGTTTGCGGTTCACGCCCGGTCAATTGGTGAAAGTCACTGGTGACCTCTTCTACGCCGCCCTGGCGAGTGTTTGTATCGAAGCTTGCAAACGTTTTGGCCAATACCGGTAGTAAACCCGCCTGTTCGAGCCCGCCTGTTTTTTGTTCGTCGGTAATTGGCACCACCACAATGGAACGTGCGCTGATGTCGCTGAGCAGAGTGGCCATTTGCGCGGTGGTGAGCGCCTCTTTGCCCGTCAGGGTGTAGGTGCGGTTGTTGAAGTCATTCTTCGCCAGCGCTGCGGCGGCGGCCGCTGCCAGGTCGGCACGGGCAATGTTCGCAACCCGGCCGTCTCCAGCGGCGGTGAACCACTGACCCGACTCCAGGATGTGCCCGGTTTCCATCAACAGGTTTTCGAAGTACCAGCTGTTGCGCAAGATCGTCCAGCTCATGGAGCTTGCGGCAATAAACTGTTCCGTTTTCAGGTGGTCACCGGCAAAGGTAATGGCCGAGCCTTCGGGCTTGGGCATGGAGGTGTACAGTATATGCCGTACCCCGGCCTGTTCCGCCGCGCTGACGGCCAGCTTGTGCTGAGCCAGGCGTTTGCCGGCTTCCGCCAGTTCGTCGGTGCTAACGAGCAACAGGCGATTCACCCCGTTGAAGGCTGCGCTCAGAGTAGCCGGGTCGTCGAAATCCGCCTGGCGTACCTGAATGCCCTGATCGGCGAACTCTTTCAGGGATTCCGGGCGTCGGGTCAGCGCGATAATCTGGTTCGCTGGAACGCCCTGCTCGGTCAGTAAGGCATTGATGACCAGTCGGCCCAGTTGGCCTGATGCGCCGGTGACGGCAATGGGGTAAGTGTCTCTCATGGAAAAAGCCCTCGTGTCTTGCCAAATAAAGGTTACGTTTACCTAGTAGGTTACTTTATGATACTGCCTTTCCCGGGCGGCGGAAGTAGGGTGCTGAAGGTCACCTGGTTACTGCCAGGTAACCTGGTGACAGGCCATGGAATACCAATGAACTGAATAACGGTGGATTGACCCGATGGGCAAACGCAAACTGGAACACGAACCCCTGAATCGAAACTGCCCGATTCGGGATGTGCTGGATCGGCTGGGCGATCGCTGGACGGTGCTGATCCTGATGACACTGGGCAACCAGACACTCAGGTTTAGTGAGCTGCGCCGTCAGATCGTTGATATTTCACCGCGCATGCTGGCGCAGACGCTGCGTCATTTGGAGCAGGATGGGCTGGTCAGACGAGAGGTGTACCCCACCATTCCGCCCAAAGTGGAGTACTGCATGACCGGGCTTGGCCATTCATTTTATGAACACTTACAGCCCATGGTGCAATGGGCCGATAAACACCATGACGAGGTACGCCAGGCACGTGACCGTTTTGTCGCTCAGGAACGCTACCAGGCGCTGTAGCTTACCGGTGCTTAAGCCGGATGTTTTTCCAGGTAAGCCACCAACTGAGCCAGGCTTTGCAAGCGGGCGAAATCGGTCTCGGGGATGTTAACGCCCAGTCGCTTGTGAATAGCCGAAGCAAGATTAAACGAATCCATGGAATCCAGGTCGTAGTCATCTCGCAAGCTTGCATCGTCGGTTATCTCATCGGCAGACAAGTCTGGTGCGACGCGGGTAATTTCTTCGATCAGGGCGGTTCTCAGTTCATCACGGTTCATCATGATTCAGGTTCCTGGTGGGCAGGTTGATTGAGCTGCTCGGGGTCTTGCAGGGTCTGGTTGATTCGGTCGAGAAATAAGCCGCCACGATGGCCATCACTAACCCGATGATCGGCTGCTAGCGTCGCTTGCATCACAGGGCGAACCGCCAGCGCATCGCCAATGGCCCAGGGGCGTGAACTGACCTTGCCAAACCCCAGAATGGCGACCTGCGGCGGGTAGATGACGCCATAGACGGAGTCGACACCCCGCTCGCCCAGCGCGGTAATGGTGATGGTAGCCCGGGTCATTTCCGAACTGCGCAAGCCGCCCTGGCGGGCACGTCGGGTCAGGTCCTGCAGGTTTGTCATCAGCTCCGCCAGGTTGAGTTTGTCGGCGTCTATGAGTGCAGGTGTCATCAGACCGGCACCGCGTAAATTAATAGCGATACCGAGATTGACTGAAGGGCTGGGCTGGTAAGTTCCCTCCTGAAAATAACCGTTCATTTCCGGAAAATCGCGCAGGGCATTGGCGACGGCTTTGAAAATCAATGCGGACATCAGCAGCCGCTTCTCCGGTGTCTGGTTGGCGTTATATGCCTCAAGCCAGCGAGTTGCGGCCATCATATCTACAGCCGTGGCCAGGTAGTAGTGAGGTATTTCCCGTTTCGAGCGTGCCATGGCTGCGGCAATGGCTTTGCGCATTTCGACTGGGTTAAACCCGGCGTGAGATTTTTCGCCTTTTGGTTCTGCTGCGGCTGGCGCTTGCTGAGCAGTGGAGGTGAGATCGCCTACCAAAATGGCTCCCTGCGGTCCACTGCCCGTTACGCCTGCCAGCGACTGGCCGGACTGCGCAGCGCGCTGGCGAGCCAGTGGGCTGGCTTTCAGTCGTTCCGGTGGTGTTGTCGGGGTCTGCGTGATTCGATCATTCTTTTCCGTTTTAACCGACACTTCCACCGCAGGCTTGGCACTCGGTTCCAGCTGCCGGTCAGCTTCAACGGAGGCGTTCGGCGCAGTTTCCGGTTCGGCGGGTGTCTGGCTGGCTGGCGCCACGCTGGCTTGGGTGGCTAAACGTGCGATGGGGCTACCAACCGGTACGGTGGTGTCCACGGGTACATAAAGTTCTTCCACAACGCCTTCTTCAAATACTTCCACTTCAATGGCACCTTTGGCGGTTTCCACCACGGCAATAACGTCACCCCGGTGAACCGTGTCGCCGGCTTTCACCTGCCATTCCACCAAAACGGCCTCGTCCATATCGGCCCCGAGGGAGGGCATCAGGAAGTCACTCATGGCCGCCTCGCAGCGTTGCTTTGGCGGCTTGTACGATAGCCTCGACCTGGGGGAGTGCCGCCACTTCCAGGTGAGCAGCGTAGGGAATGGGCACCTCTTCACTGGCGACTCGCCCGACCGGCGCGTCCAGCTCCCAGAACACCTTATCCATCAGAACCGCACTGACCTCAGCAGCCATGCCGCCGGTTTTCCAGGCCTCCTCGATGACCACAGCCCGGTGCGTTCGAGACAGCGATTCGACCAGAGTAGCCGTATCCAATGGCCGCAGCACGCGCAGATCGATCACCTCAGCATCGATGCCTTCCTGGCTCAGTGCGTCAGCGGCGGCCAGCGTTTTATTCAGACACCCCCCGTAGGTGATCAGGGTAATGTCTTTGCCGGGTCGGCGTATGGCCGCCTGATCGATGTTGACGCCCTGTGGGCAAGGGGCCAGTGTGCCTTTGTCGTTATACTGAGCCGCATGTTCGAAAATCAGCACCGGGTTAGGGTCCTGCAGTGCCGACCAGAGCATGTAGCGTGCGTCTTCCAGTGTGGCGGGCGTGAGTACCCGCAAACCCGGTACGTGAGCGTACCAGTGTTCCAGGCTGTGTGAATGTTGAGCGGCCAACTGACGGCCCGCTCCGGTCGCCATGCGAATTACCAGCGGAACATTGAACTGGCCGCCGGACATATGCAGCAGGGCTGCCGCGGTATTCACAATCTGATCCATGGCAAGCAGGCTGAAATTGACCGTCATGATTTCAACGATAGGGTGCATGCCACCGAGTGCCGCCCCGACGCCAGCGCCGGTAAACCCATTTTCAGACAACGGCGTATCGCGTACCCGCTGTTCACCGAATTCAGCAAGCAGGTCATGGCTGACCGCGTAGCAACCGCCATAGTGGCCCACGTCTTCACCCATCAGGAAAGCGCGGTCGTTGTGTTGCAGCGCTTCTTGCAGGCCCAGGTGACAGGCTTCGCGATAGGTGGTTTCCATGGGCTCACTGTTGGCATTGGGCGGCGGGGTTAACGGATTGTTCGCGGGCAGGGAAACGTGCTGTTTCAAGGTGGCAACGGATTCCCAGGGTGAAGACTCGGCAAAGGTAACGGCCGCCTCAATCTCTTCGGCGACGGCCTCTTCCATGCGTTGCAGGTCGTCCGGGTGCAGCAGCTCGTTGTTGTCCATCCAGCGGGTCAGCAATACGATCGGGCCCTTGTCTTTCCAGGTCTCAACTTCGGCCTTGTCGCGATACAGCTGGGGGTCGAACATGGAGTGCGCGCGGAAACGGTAGGTGTGGCATTCTAGAAAGTGCGGTCCGGTTCCCTGACGAATGGCTTCGACCGCACGCCGGGATGCAGCTTCAACGTCGACCACGTTCATGCCATCGACGCGCTCAGCTTTTATCTGATAAGCCTCGGCTTTGACATACACATCCCGTTGCGACTGGGACAGGGACAGCGCCGTACCCATGGCATAGTTGTTGTTTTCACACACGAACAGGACAGGCAATTGCCACAAGGCAGCCAGGTTAAGGCTTTCGTGAAAAGCGCCTTCAGCCGCAGCCCCTTCACCAAAGAAACAAACGGTTACCCGGTTGCGCCCTGCCATTTTATCGGCCAGCGCCAGGCCGACCGCCAGTGGCAAACCGCCACCGACGATGGCGTTACCACCAAAGAACCGTTGCTGCGCATCAAACAGATGCATGGACCCGCCACGGCCTTTGCTGCAACCGGTTTCCTTGCCGTACATTTCAGCCATCACCTTGTCCATCGGCACGCCGCGCAGCAGGGCATGGCCGTGCTCGCGATACGTCGCTACTACGGCATCGTCATCGTTCAGGGCGCGGGCGACACCCACGGCCACGGCTTCTTCGCCGATGTAGAGATGCAGGAAACCGCGAATTTTCTCCCGGGTATAGAGTTCCGCACACTTTTCCTCGAACCGGCGTACGCGAATCATCTGAAACAACAGGTCAAGCAGATGATCGCGCGACAGCCTCAGTTTACGACTGGGATCCAACTGGCCTGGCAATGGTTTTGCAGTACTCATCAGCGCGACTCCTCCAGTGTGGACGTATCGCCTTCGGGCAGCCCCAGCTCGCGTGCTTTCAACAGGCGACGCATGATCTTTCCGCTGCGGGTTTTGGGAAGGTTGTCGCGAAACGCAATGGATTTGGGTGCGACGGCCGGGCCGAGTCGCTTGCGTGCCAGGCCCAGAATGTCCTGCGACAGTTTCTCGTCGGCTTCATAACCCGGTTTTAATCCAACAAAGGCTTTGACCACCTCACCACCGACTTCATTGGGAATACCAATAACACCAGCCTCGGCAACGGCTGGGTGTTCCATCAGCACACTTTCGACTTCAAAGGGCCCGATCAGGTGCCCGGATGACTTGATGACATCGTCGGCCCGGCCAATAAACCAGAAGTAACCGTCCTCGTCTTTTCTGGCCAGATCACCGGTAAAATACCAGTCGTCAACAAAGGCTTTTTGGTAGCGGGCGTCTTCATGCAGGTAGCCGCGAAACATAGAAGGCCAGCCGGCTTTCAGAACCAGCTCACCGGTTTCATTGGGGTCAGTGATCATACGCATCTCCCCGGCCTCCGAGCGTTCCGCAATGGCGGCTTCAATGCCCGGCATCGGTCGGCCCATGGACCCGGGCTTGATGTCCATGCTGGCGTAGTTGGCAATCATGATGCCGCCGGTTTCGGTTTGCCACCAGTTGTCATGAAACGGCAGGCCCAGGGTTTCAAGGCCCCAGACAACGGCCTCGGAGTTCAGGGGTTCGCCGACACTGGCGAGAAAGCGCAGAGAGGATAAATCGTGCTGCCGGGCCAGTTCAGGGCCGTACTTCATCAGCATGCGAATGGCGGTTGGTGCTGTATACCAGACGGTCACGTGCTGATCCTGGAGTATCCGGTACCAGCGTTCGGCTTCGAATTCGGCTTCATCGATGATCAGCGTTACGCCATGGCACAGGGGCGCGATAATGCCGTAGGACGTACCCGTCACCCAGCCTGGATCCGCAGTGCACCAGTAAATGTCCCGGGGGTGAAGATCCAGTGCGAACGCGGCCGTCATGTAGTGTGCCAGCACGGCCTGGTGGACATGGATAGCCCCTTTGGGCTTGCCCGTGGTACCGCTGGTGAAGTGCAGCAATGCCATGTCTTCCGGGCGGGTCGCAACGGTTTCGAATTGCGGGCTGCTGTGCGCCAGCAAAGGTTGCAGAAAGACGATTTCCAGCTGGGTATTGTCTGGCGAATCCAGAGTATCCGGAGCGTCGAGCAGAAGGATATAGCGTAACGATGGCGACTGGGATACCCAGCTTGCCAGCTTTTTCCGGTACAGCCTTGCCGTGGTCACAATGGCGGTGGCATTGCCAATGTCCATTCTCGCCTGAATGGGTTCCGGGCCGAAGGCGGAGAACAGGGGTGAAAAGACACATCCGGCCTTTAGCGTGCCAAGAGCGGCCATGTAGAGGTCGGGTGTGCGACCACTGAGACAGAATACCCGGTCGCCGGTTTGCAGGCCCAGAGATGTCAGGGCACTGGCAAAGCGGTTGGCCCGTTCCCACAGAGCTGAGTAAGTGATCTCTTCGGGTTCGCTGTGGGGTTCTTTACTGAGAAAACGCAGCGCAACCTGATCTTTCGTGGCAGTTAGCTGATGCCGGTCCAGGGCGATGCTGGCAATGTTGAGGTGCCCGGTCGCAGCGGACACGTTCAATGCGTCGCTGGCCTGCTGCCACTGGAATGAATCTCGAACAGCTTCATAGTTGCGCAGGTTTGGCTGAATGCTATCGCTGGCTGTTTGCTTGGACACGATCGGATAGGTCATGGTTGACGCTCCGTTGGATCCTGTCTACAACCTGATGGCAGGAAGGCGAATGGAAAGAGCCTGTTCAGTCTAGTCTTAACACAGTGCCAGGCGATGATCTGTGTCAATTTTATGGGTGAGGTTTACCCTGAAAGCAGCCATTCGAATCCAGACGTAATATTGAACAATGTTTTAGTTACGTAACGAATTTAAAGCTTGATAAGTATCAATAAGAGGTTCATTAAAGCCGCTATGTTTAACGACTGAACATTGCCTGGGTCTGGTAGGTAACTGCTGCATCTGTGACCGGTGGTAGGCGCTTACGCACTTTATCAACAACGAGTTTGGGGCAGTGTGGTATGCAAGCAAGACGATCCAACCAGCAGGGAAGAGCCTTGGCAGAGGAAAGCCTGGCACTGATTCTGGCCGGAGGGCATGGCACCCGGCTAAAGAATCTGACTCGCTGGCATGCCAAGCCGGCGGTTCCCTTTGGAGGGCAGTTCCGGACCATTGATTTTGCATTGTCCAACTGTTTGCATTCAGGTCTGAAGCGCATTGGTATTCTCACCCAGTACAAGTCTTACTCGCTCAATTGTCATATCCAGCGTGGCTGGAACTTTCTTAATAACGGCATGGGCGATTTCGTCGATTTGCTGCCAGCCCAGCAACGTTTAGGTGATGGCTGGTATCAGGGAACGGCGGATGCGGTTTATCAGAACCTGGATATTATTGAAGAATACGCTCCCACCTATGTGGTTATTCTCGCCGGTGACCACGTTTATAAAATGGATTACGGCGACCTCCTGTTGCATCACCAGTCATCAGGTGCCCCGATGACGGTGGCCTGCATTGAAGTAGACGTGCAGGCAGCTCAGGGGTTTGGGGTGATGGCCATCGATTGGAACAACCGGGTGTTTGCATTCGATGAAAAACCCCGTGATCCCAGAACCTTGCCTGGTAAACCTGAACGTGCGCTGGCGTCTATGGGAATCTATGTGTTCAATACAGCCTTCTTGATCGAACAGCTCCGCCAGGATGCCAATGACCCAGTGTCGAGCCATGACTTCGGTAAAGACATTATTCCCAGCCTCATTGATCAGTGGCCAGTCAACGCTTACCCCTTTGTGAGTAAAAAAGGCGAGCCCGCTTATTGGCGGGACGTCGGCACCCTGGATCAGTTCTGGCAAGCCAATATGGAGTTGCTCGGTGATTGTCCGGCCATGGATTTGTTTGACCGGCACTGGCCCATCTGGACTGCGCAGGAGCAGTTGCCGCCCTCCCGTTTTGTGTTCAACTCTGAACGGGGCTCGCACGGCCAAGCCACCAACTCTGTGGTTGGTAACGGGTGCCTGATAGACGGCGCAACGGTCGAAAACAGTATCATTTTCAATGATGTAACGATCAATGCCGGAGCCCGCGTCAGTGATTCGCTGATATTGCCAGGGGCTTATATAGGCAGCGACTGTCATTTGAGCAGAGTCATTGTTGATCAACGCTGCGTTATTCCCAGAGGCACCGTCATCGGTGAGGATGCTGTGAAGGACGCGCTGCAGTACACCCTGTCGCCCGGCGGAATTGTACTGGTATCCTCTTCCGATTGTGGCCTGCCGGTGGTTGAAAATCGATACCGGGTGCCAGCGGTCGTTTGAAGCGAAGCCTCTCTCCTGCCCGAATACCGGGCTTTATGGTGCCCTCCCGGGCAACTCAGCCCTGTCCTCCCCTTAAAGTGAACATTAATCGTTGATGATGTTACTGGCATTTGGCAGGCATTGACTGGCACAATCCAGAAGACCCTGTTCTGCGCTTGCTAAAGGCTGGTAACTGCTTGCAAGGGGTACACAAGTGAATGGTTGTGACAACGAGGTGTGCATAGCACAGATGGCTTGAATCGGAGGTGGCTGAGTGAAGCTGGCATTTACCAAAAAGGAATACCTGCAGCGCGTCAAGAAAGTGCGGCGGGAAATGCGAACACGTAAGGTCGATATTCTGATTGCGACTGACCCCGGCAATATGAATTGGCTAACCGGGTATGACGGCTGGTCGTTCTACGTGCACCAGGGCGTGGTGATTCATGTCGACCAGGAAGAACCCATCTGGTTTGGGCGCCGCATGGACGAGAGCGCGGCTCTGTTGCGCTGTTTCATGAAGAAAGAAAACCTGACCAGTTACCCGGAAGAGTACGTTCAGAACCTCGAAAAACACCCGATGACCTGGCTGGCCGAGCACCTGTTTATTGAAAACGGCTGGAGTGGGGCTACCATCGCCACCGAGATGGATAATTACTACTACACCGCCGATGCCCATCGCTCTCTGCGTCTGGCGTTGCCGGAAGCCCGCTTTGTCGACAGCCATAATCTGGTGAACTGGTGCCGGGCCATCAAGTCGGCCAAAGAAATTGAGTTCATGAAGATCGCTGGCAAGATCACCTCGAAAATTCATCAGCGTATTCTGGATGTGGCGCGGGTGGGGGTGCCGAAGAGTCATGTTGTGTCGCAAATTTACGAGACGGCGATTGCCGGTGTCGACGGTTACAGCGGCGATTACCCCTCTATTGTGCCGTTGCTGCCCTCTGGCAAAGAGGCTTCGGCGTCTCATATCACCTGGGATGAACGGCCGTTTCGTGCCAATGAAGGGACCTTCTTCGAAATCTCAGGCTGCTACAAGCGCTACCATGCGCCCATGTCGCGCACGCTCTATATGGGCAAGCCCAGCGCCCGTTTTCTGAACGCCGAAAAAGCCCTGCTGGAAGCTATTGATGCGGGGCTAGAGCAGGCCAAACCCGGTAATCGGACGTGCGACATCGCTAATGCGGTGAATGCCACCATGATGAAGTACGGGATTGATCGTCAGGGGTCCCGCTGTGGCTACCCCGTCGGCGTCAGCTATCCACCGGACTGGGGTGAGCGCACCTCCAGCTTGCGCGCCTCGGATGAGACCGTATTGCAGCCCGGCATGACCTTTCACTTCATGCCCGGTATCTGGCAGGACGACTGGGGCATCGAGATCACCGAAAGTATTCTGATCACCGAAACCGGTGTGGAGATGCTGTGCGATTTCCCGCGCAAGCTGTTTGTGAAATAAAACGGAGCTGACCAGGCAGCAACTCCGTCGTCTGGTCAGTGTTGTTTTTTGAGTGCCGGGTAGCCCGCCAGTCGGGCGGTCTGCTCGCGTACCGCTCCGGTCATGAAATCCATCAGCGATTGAATGCGCGAGACGCCGCGTAAGTCCGGATGCATCAGAAACCAGAGCCCGTAGCTCAGCTGTGGGATCGGGTCCGATAATTGAATCAGTTCGGGCTCACCATCGGCCAGATAACAGGGCAATACCGACACCCCAACTCCCGCTTTTACGCTGCTGAGCATCCCGATTAACGTATCGACCCGAAAGGCGCATTGCTCATCATAGCCTTGTTCGGCCATCCATTGACGCATGGGCTCGTCAAACAGGCGCGACCCGGGGCCGACCCAGGGCAGCTGATGTAAATCGAGGGCGTTGATGTCAATTTGGCTCTTGTGACCATAGACAGCCATGCCGATATCGGCCAGTTTGCGGCCGATCAAATGCTCCGGCGGTGCGTTGGAGGGGCGAATGGCAACGTCGGCTTCGCGTTTGGTGAGGTTGAACAACTGATTGGACACGGCGATGTCCAGAGTGACACCCGGGTAGTGTCGCCGGAACTCACCAAACAGCGGGGCGAGGAGGCCTGCCATCATGGAGTCTGTGGTGGTTACCCAGACGGCGCCGGTCGGTTGCAGGTCCCGGCCGACGATACGGCGTTCCGCCTGCAATACAAACCCTTCCATCTGCCGGGCCGTTTCAGCCAGCTCCTCGCCTGACGGAGTTGGGAAGTAACCAGAGCGCGACCGTTCAAACAACATGACACCCAGCCGCTTTTCGATCTCTCCCAGGCGTCGGAAGACGGTCGCGTGGTTCACCTGCATCCGGCGCGCCGCTCCCGACAGCGAGCCGCTTTCGGCAATGGCCAGAACCGTTTCAAAATCGTCCCAGTGGATCTGGTAGGGCCCGCCCTGGCGTTTTATTTGCGTTTTAGATTGTGCGATTTTGCAAACTCCATTTGGCTTTTTTTGGAATTACTTTGCGAATAGTCTCAGCGTACCATATTCATATCGTCAGAGAAGGCCACTCTGTTCATTCAGTTGGGCCGTTAATTCACCGGCAATAGGAGGTTCCCCTCATGAGCCAGATACATTTTGATAAAGGCACGCTTTTTCAGGCCTATCGCAGCGCTTTTTTACTCGGGACATCCTCTGCCCGACTTTCGGAGCCCTCAAGCATTCCCGAGCGGTATCGTGATGCCGGAGATCGTATTCGCAGTGATCGGGTTGATCTGGATGCCCGCAACGCCAGAGCGCAGTGGCTGAAGAGTATCTTTAAGCGCTAGGGCCGAAGGCAGTTCCAGGTGAAACACCGCAGCAGAGAGCTCGGTTTAGCCGGGCTTTCCGGGTTTACTCGGTGCCTGCGCTGGGCAGTAACACCGTCGTTGCATGGGCGCTAACGGCTTCACGAAGATGTGACATCGCATTGCTTTCTGTTTGCCAGTAGTGCCAGTACAGGGGCACATCCAGATGGTAGAAGGGGCTGACATCGACCAGATCACCACGGTTCAGATACGGCTGTACCTGCAGTTCCGGCAGCATGCCAAAGCCCAAACCGGACAAGGCCATTTGCACAAACCCCTCAGAAGAGGGGCAGCGATGGATGCGCTGCGGCGGCGGTAGCCCGAGGCTTTTCAGGAATTGATGCTGCAGCTGGTCATCGTGGTTGAAAATAAGGCAGGGAATCTGGCTGAGGTTCTCCGGGAATTGAAGCGTCTGGTATCGCTCGACAAAGGCGGGGCTCGCCAGAGCCCGATAGCGCAACCTCCCCAACGCCATCACCGCCCCGCCATTGACCGGGCGCGACTCAGCACAGATGCACGCCATCACTTCACCCTGACGCATGCGCTTCAGCCCCACTTCCTGGTCTTCGACCACCAGATCAAAATCCATTTCCGGGCTCAGCTCGCACCGCGCTAGCGCGGGGGCGAGCCAGGTGGCCATGGAATCGGCATTAACGGTGAGCCTGAGTTTAAGTGGCAAGGCATCGCGAGTGTCGACCAGATCCATTTCCAGTTGTCTTACCTGCTGCAAGTGATTGTTCAGCCGCCAGCCCAGTGCCGTCGCCCGGGGCGGGGTGGTTCGCAGTAACACGGGCTGCCCGAGCCGCTGTTCCAGCTGTCGAATGCGCTGGCTGATGGCCGATTGCGTCAGATGCAGTTTCTGCGCTGCCCGCTCAAACCCGCCGGTTTCGATGACGGCCGCCAGTGCATCGAGCAGTCGGTAGTCGAGCATGTTAACCCCCGGTGAACGTGGAAAACGTTAATCTACGTTAATTAGAAATACTTATGAAGGATTAAAAACATTCGTTGGATTAATGATCGTTTGATCCTTAGCCTTCACGACATTCACCAACAACGGGAGCAGATATGGTCGGGTCTTTTTTAACGGGTTTTGGCATTTCCATTGGTTTGATCGTGGCCATTGGCGCGCAGAATGCCTGGGTACTGAACAAGAGCATGCGCGGCGAGCACCCTGCCGTTGTCGCGCTGGTGTGTTGCAGCATCGATGCACTGCTGATTACGTTGGGCGTTTACAGTGTCGATTGGGTGCAGCAACGCATCCCGGCGATGGTTCCGGTGCTAACCTGGCTTGGCATCAGCTTGCTGTGCTGGTTGGCCGCTCAGGCGTTCTGGCGGGTGTGGCAGGGGTCTGAAGGGTTGAGAGTGGCCGTGGCAGGGGCTGCTGTGACCAAATGGCAAGTGGCCGGCCAGGCCATGGCGATCTCACTGCTGAACCCGCATGTGTACCTCGATACCGTCGTGCTGGTGGGCAGTGTGGGCGCTCAGCAGAGCTACCCGGGTTATTTTGTTGTCGGGGCGGCTGCGGCATCAACTACCTGGTTTTTCGGCTTGACCGGGTTTGGGCGTTACCTCGGGCCAAAGCTAAGGTCTCCAACGGCCTGGCGCTGGTTCGACGCGACCGTTGGCAGCGTCATGGTGCTGGTTGCCGTGTCGCTGGTGCCCTGAACCGGGCTTATTTGGGATTGGGTTCTCCAAGCCAGGCCGGAAAATCCCGGGCGTGCAGGTCTATCCACTCCCGGGCGGCTTCTTCGGGGGTCAGATCCCGCCCCTGGCGCTCCCATTGTTGCCGGTACTGTTCGATGTGGCAGATCTGCTCAACCATGCGCACGGCAAAGGCGTTTTCCAGATTGTCGAAGCGCAGCCCGATCACGAAGTGGTCGTCCTGCGGGTGGCACCAGACGACCTGGCCTTTGGTTTCAAACGGCGGATCACCAACCCCGATACTGACTTGCACAATCTGCCCGGGCTCGAGCGCCTCTTCTGTTATGAAGCTGAGCCCGCCCTGGCTGATGTCCAGCAACTCTGTCGGGTTGGGCTCGGTGGGTTGCTGGCACTGATACTTCAACGGCACGGCGGCCGGGTGGCGAATGTATTGTCGCACGCTGTACTCCTCACGCTGCGAAACAATGCCGTAATCAACCATGCAGCGGATACTCCCCAGTATAGTCGACGCAGCGCTGCTTGCAGGCTGACATGAAATCTCCACACGCTTGCACTAGACTCAGACGATTGACTGTTTTTTACACCGCTTTACAACTCATACAATAAAAACGCATTAGGGGAGAAGTCCGGGTGAGTACCACTAAGAGCAATCAACAAGGCTGGGTCGCTGTGACGCTGGCTGTGATTCTTGTCATCGTTCTTGCCGTTGTGGCCTACTTTTATCAGCAATACCGGTCGCAATTGGCCCAGGCTCAGGAAAGTATGAGTGCACTCGAACAAGCACAGGAGCGCACACAATCAGAATTGAGTAGCGTACAGAGCCGACTGAGCGACGCCAACAGCCGGGTTCGGGAACTGGAAACCGAGCGCAGCCGGCTGCTGAGTGACGCCGAAGCGACCAGTGAGCATCTGGCGGCGTTGCAGGCCCAGTACGATAACCTGCGACAGGATTCGCAATCGAGCGTGGGTGACCTGCAGTCCGATCTGGAACAGGCACGTCAGGACCGCGACGAACTCCAGCAAACCCTGGCCGAAGCCGATGGCCTGATTGCCAGGCAGGCCGAGCAGCAAGCGAACCTGGAGGCTGAACTTCAGGAAACCATTGAAACATTGGCTGCCGTTGAAGCAGAGCTGGTTGCGGCTGAGGCGCAACTGGCCGACACCACAGACGAACTGGCCACAATCACAAACGAACTGGTCACTGTCACAGCAGAACTTGAAGCAGAAAGAGCAGGCGCAGCTGATCTCAACCGACAGTTGGAAGCCAGCCAGGCGCATGTGCAACGGTTGTTGAACGAGCGCACGGCGTTGCTGGCCAGTACCCAGCGTATGGAGCAGGAAGGCCGCCAGCAACAGGCTGCCAACGACCGTTTGCAACAACAGTTGGATGAAACCCTGGCCGAATTGAACATTGCCGAAGTGGAGCTGATGCGGCGCGAAGCCAACCTCGATGAAGCAGTGGCCGAGCGGGAAACCGTGGTCGATGAGTATCGGCAGGCTCGGGAAGAACTGGCCTTGCAGCAGACGCGCAGTGAAAACTACAGTGAAACCATCGCAGAGCTCGAGGCTCGCCTGAACCGCGAAACACAAGCCATGGATGAACTGCAGGGCCAGCTACAGTCGTTGAGCAATGAACGTCAAACCCTGGTGTCGCGACTGGAAGACGGCACTACGGTGATTAAGCTGCCGGAAAACATCGTCTTCGCGTCGGGTTCTGCCAGCATCGGCGAAGCGGGGCGGGAAACCCTGCAACTGCTGGCTGACGCCCTGGTGAGCTTTCCGGATCACCTGATCAGCATTCAGGGCCACAGTGATGGCCGGCCAATTTCGCCATCGTTGCAGGAAAAGTACCCCTCCAACTGGGAGCTTTCAACGGCCCGCGCTGCCTCGGCGGTGCAGGTGTTGAGCCAGTCGGGTATTGAATCGGACCGTATGCAGGCGGTCGGGTACGCCGATACGCGGCCGCTGGTAGACGAAACAGATGAGCAGAGCCGCCGCGCGAACCGTCGCATTGAAGTGCTGCTGTACCCTAACCAGTTCACCATGCGGGTACTGGATCAGGCGGGTCTCGAGACCCCCTGAACACCAGTTTTTGGCGCTTTTTTGTGGTTTAATGGCCGGGTAAACAAACGACAGGGAACCCTAACCAAATGTCGAACCCGGCCGCTTCTGCCACGCCTCCGGTTACCGCGCCAGACCCATCGCCACCGTCGTTTCGGCTTATCGAATTCATCACCCTGTTTGCGCTGCTGACCTCGCTAACGGCGCTCACCATCGACGCCATACTACCGGCCTTTCCGGCCATGGCTGCCAGCTTCTCGGTAGCCGATTCAACCGACCTTCAACTGACCATCAGCCTGATGGTGCTGGGCATGGTGTTTGGCGAGGTGGCGTTTGGCCCACTGGCCGACGCTTACGGCCGCAAATGGGCCATAGTGACAGGCTTGCTGGTATTTGGCACAGGGACACTGATCGCCCTCTTTGCCCAGTCAATGACGATGCTGTTACTGGGCAGGCTGGTTCAGGGCATGGGCGTGGCCGGCTCCAAAATTGGCACCCGGGCGCTGATTCGCGACCGGTTTCAGGGCGAAGCGATGGCGCGCATTATGTCCTTCGTGATGATGATTCTGATACTGGTGCCCATGCTGGCCCCGGCACTGGGGCAGTTGGTGCTGTGGATAGCAGGCTGGCGTGCCATTTTTCTGATGTTGCTGGTGCTGGCCCTGATTGCCGGAGCCTGGCTGGTTGTGCGCCAACCCGAAACACTGACAACCGAACGTCGCCTTCCGATTCGGCCGCTGCCCCTTGCAAAAACCACCCTGCGCATTCTGAAACACCCACAAGTGATGGCCTACACCATCGTCGCTGGCTTGGTGTTTGGGTGCCAGGTGGTCTATTACAGCATTGCCCATTCGCTGTTTGAAGACCTGTACCAGGCAGGTGCCCGCTTTCCACTCTACTTTGCGATACTGGCCGCTGGCATTGGCCTGGCATCACTGACCAACGGCGCACTGGTCATGCGCCTGGGAATGTATCGCCAAACCCTGACGGCGCTGATCGGTATGATGGGGGTCAGCGCATTACTGGCTATTCTGGCATGGCTGGGAGAGGGCAAACCCTCATTGCCGGTGTTTTTATTGCTGGGGTTCTGGTTATTCTTTGGCGTCGGCCTGCTGTTTGGCAACATCAACGCGCTCGCCATGCAGTCACTGGGGCAGGTCGCCGGCCTTGGCTCCTCGATTATCGCCTCATTCTCCAGTCTGGTAGCCGTGGGGGTATCTTTTGCCGTTGGCCCGCTCTACAACCAGACGGTGTACCCCTTGGCGCTGGCCTTTTTTGGCGCAGCGGCCATCAGTCTGGTGCTGGTTATGAGTGTGTATGGGCGGGATTGCGGTGAAGTTGAGCCAGTGAGGCAAAGTTAAGAGACTGTGTACTGCCTGCACTGGCTTCTTCGTGCCTGGTTTACGGTGCCATAGACTATCGATTAGCTCGCCAGTAGGCGTTCCAGCGATCAGACCTTAATTGGGACTGTTCGACATAATAGCCATGCTTGTAAAAGTCGCTCATCTCCCAAGCCGCCTCGGGAATCCCATTGCTGGCGGCGTATTGAATACGTTCGAATGCCTCCTGATAACTCTGCTCGAAGCCTTGCCCGTTTTTAAACAACAAACCAACCAAATAGCTTGCCCTTGGGTTACCAGCATTTGCCTGTTCCAAAAGGGTAGTGCGGCCAGTTACCAGCTGTGCGTCACTGTCTGGTTCAAATGCATAGAGTTCTCCAAGCTTTATAGTAGCTTCTATTACCCCGTCATCTGAGGCGGACTCGAGTAATGGGATTGCTTTGCTACTATCGTATCCATCGTTATTCTGAGGGGCTGCCAGATAGGCTAACCCAAGGACATAATTAACGTACCCAGTTGCATCATTATTGGAGGAAGCTTGGTTTATCCAATACGAAGCCTGAGCTGGGTCTTTTTCAACGCCGATTCCCAGCAGGTAGTACTCAGCCAACTTTGCCTGGGCAAGCTTGTGGCCGTTTCTTGCTGCGAAATCCATAAATCTAAAGGCATCGTTATAGTCGAAATCAAGTCGTCCATCGACATCTCTTCGCCCCAGCCCGCGGAATGAGATTTCAGCACGCCAGTAACTGGCTCGCGGATCATCAGGGATGCGGGAGTAGTGAATAGACGCATTTCTGTAATCTTCGCTCTTTCGGTACATTTCTGCTATTTCAAAGTAATGCGGTTCATCGCCAAAACGATAGTATTGAAGGGCCATTTCAATGTCTTTTTCAACTCCAATACCATTCGCCCACATGTCCGCGAGCTTTTTTGAGTACTCGGCAGCTATGTCAGTGTCGTTGTTCCAAGCCAGTTTGGAATAGAAATAGTGAGCATCCGGGTAATTTTGCTCCACGCCGTCACCATTGAAATAACGGTTAGAAACGATGACCATCAGCTCTGTGGCAATTTCATCTGAGTATTCATCTTCCCCTGTCTCGAGAGCGTCAACCCTTGCTTCATAAGCTGCTTCATAGGCTTTGAACGCACGTTCTCTGGATTCGGCATCCCCTGTGCTTTCATAGAGCACATCCTGCTTTCTGGCAAACTCATGCAATTCATCATAACTAATATACGAGGGTGCCTCTCTAGTACCCGTCTCTAACCACTCCTCGATAGAAAGCTGGTCCGGCCTGTTTGGTACCTGAACTACCAGGTAATACAATGCAGCCACGACAAGCCCTGCTACAACTGGAGCGGTTGCTGGCCACATAACTTTAAATATTGATGGTTTCTCGAGACATTTTGTTCGCTTTTCTAAGAAATAGACGAGTAGGGCGATGCCGATGCCAGAGAACGCTATCAGGTACGTAACTCTATAGAAACAAGCAATAGCATAGAGCGCAGAAGTGACGGAAAGCCATGCGGTCACGGACTTATAACTGCTTGACAGCCGTTTTAGTACGCCGGCGCCAATGAAGAAAACACCTAAGGAAACCAGACTCCATCCGAATGAAGCATCTTTGTCACCCAAGCTGTATCTGTTTATGACCTGTATTAAAGCGAATAAAAATAGCGGAAAGAGCAGTGTGGTTGCTACAGCCATTACTGGATATGAAATTCTCTTGTTGATCATGATGGTCTACATTTACCTCAAGCATTAAATTATTAAAACGTAGTAATTCTATCAATCTGAATAGTTCGAGATTACAACTTTATAAAAAATATAGTTCTGTCGATGCATATGGCTACTAAGTGCCTACCCATTCATTCTCGTTATTTGGAAAACTTAAACTAACTCCTTTTTGCAAAAATATTCTTACAATAAAAATTCTCCAACTTAACTATTTGGTCCTTTAGTGATTCGATTAACTTATCGCATAGCTGACCGACGTTCTTTATCTACTTTGAAAAAGAAATCTGCAAGCTTATCTATTTTCGCCTCGTACTCCTTCAAAGTGAAGAAATCCCTATAAGCAGGGTCCATCATACGGTCTTCGCCTTTTAGAAACTTAACCCAGCGCTTTAGCTTTACAACGATAGTCCGCAACACGTCTTCTTTGGCATAAATTGGGCAGGCTTCATAGAACTCGATCAGTCTATTGGCACTGAACTGATCTGGTTTTATCATTCGTCTTAGTCTTGCGTCCAATGCGGCCATGTCATTCTGTTTTTCCTCGGCTACTTCATTGAAATCTGCCTCGGTTATTTCGATACCACCCTCTGTCAAATCTTCTATGGTATAGCCGTTCTTTTCGACAAAACGAACCTGATGGATTAGTCCTGGTAATTCGGGTATCGGTCGACTTTTGTCCATAAAGTCTGTGGGTACGCGCCAAAAGAACTGGGCCTGCTCGTACTGAGGTGCAAATCCAAAAAGTACCTGCCACCAGCGGTGTCGTTCATTAGGTAAGTTCTCGGTTGGCATGAAGTGGAGGCTGTGAGTAATGCCGCCACGTCGAGAAACCCGAATCCAGTAGCAGTTAACTTTTTCAAAAGGAACTGTCAGGGAGTTTTTCTGGTTCTTTTTCCAGAAGCAGACATTTCCTGTGGTTCTGTCGAACACTACCCAGGTATCTTCTCCACCTGTTCTTGTTATATACATTGCGTAAACGAGGACAATGAGAAAGGTTGCTGACAAGTAGTCAAAGAGACTGAGTTCATCAGGTTGGTACTGGATTATCGCAGCGATAAAACAATACAGAAAAATTAGAGGAAAAATTATTCCCGTTGCTTGCCATGCGCTATGTGATGAGTTAGCTTGCACTGCCCATTGTTTACCATCAGTAAGTACTCCGAATGGTGTATGGAAGCTATATGCCGACTGAGGAGTTACTAGTTTACCTCTCAGTCTATTTGGCTTACGGCTGGCACGAGTTTCCTGAGTTGTTTGCTTGGTTGAGTACCAATCTGGGTAAAGGTATTTTGTTTTACCCATTAATAGTTCTGCGTACCACATTAACATTTCTTGATCCATTAAGTTGGAGTGATGATCATTCTAAAACTATGCACAACCGACCCTTCTGCCACTAGCCAGGAGTTTTCGGAAGCCGTTTTTTCGTCTACGACCTCTTCGTTTACAACTGCTTGCCCATGTTCATTCCGTTTAGGCGCAGGAAGGACGTAGGGGGTTAGTGCGCCAGGAAAGATTCGGGCGGGCTCGTCTCTAGGATATGACTTAACCCGTATCCGGATATTAGTCTCAGTAGATACGTAGCCAAATCCACCTTTGAGTGGTGCACCAAAAGATTTGATTAGGTCACGGTGAATTCGAATTTTATGTACAGAACCATTGGCTGAGATTTGCACATTTTCTGGGTGAGCGACAGCCGGTGCTCTTGTATCGTTGCTAAGCATTGTGATGGTTTTCCACTGACGTTCTTTGCTATGCCAAGCCTGGATGTCGATGGGGTAAAATCCATTTGTCATCATTCCAGGAGTTTTAATGTGAAGTTCACAGTGCTCTTCATGCTCTGCTCAGGTTTCCAAAAAATGGTGTGTTCGTGATAGGCTAATTCGAGTCTAGTACTATTTTACCACTAAATGTTTTCAGTCTTAGTCGCTTCGATCAACATATGAATAGGATGGGTTTAGCTCTTTGTGAATTTTAAAAAAGTAGTCTGCTAGTGCTTCTACCCTAGTTTTGTATTCATCGAAGGTAAATAGCTTCTTAAATTCAGGAAAAAGAGGGCACATATAGGGGTTTTCTGCTTCAAGTCCTATGACGTATATTTCTAATCGGGCAGCAGCTGTTGACAGCAGCGACTGCTGTGCATACCGGGGCACGCTATTATAGAAAGCTATAATGGTATCCACATCGAAACATTCAGGTTCAAGCATGCGTCCAAACTCTTCATCCAGGTCCGAAGTAATACGCTTAAATTCATCTTCAGCTTCTTCGAAATCTTCCAAGGTGATTTCCTTTTCTCCTTCCGTAAGGTCTTTAATGGTGTAACCGTGCTTTTCTACAAAATAAAGCTGATGTGATAGGCCGGGTACGGCAGGTATAGGTTTGCTCTGGTCCATGAAATCCGTCAGAACCCGCCATAAGTATTGCGCCTCGTCGTAGCGTGTCGCGGCACCAAACATCACTTGCCACCAACGATGGCGTTCGTTCGGCAGGTTCTCCGTAGGCATGAAGTAGAGACTGTGGCTAACACCACGGCGAAAGACTTCGATCCAGTAGCAGTTGACTTTCTCGAACGGCACCGTGAGCGAATGCTTGGCATCTCGCTTCCAGAAGCAGACATTGCCGGTGGTTCGGTCAAAGACGATCCAGGTGTCTTCTCCGCTGGCTCTCGCTCGGTAATTGTAATAAAGCGCTGGAATGAGAGGGAGAAGTGCGATGCCCATGTGGAAGTCGTAAAAAATGAAGAACCATAACGCACCGAATAGTAACCACATAACAGCATTGACTTGATGACTGATGTAATTGGAGTTACACCGAACCAGCCATTGCTTGCCATCTGTCCGGGTGTGGAGCGATAATTGGCGCAGGTATCGCTCTTTTGGGGTCACCATGTTTCCCCGCCATTTTTCACGCTTTCGGCTCGGCTTGGTTACCCGAGTTACTGTTTCTGTACAACGCCAATCGGGCCACAAGTCCCTGCTCGGCCCCACGATAAGCCAGTTGATAAAGCCGAGTATCTTTAGGATGTATTTCATTGAGCCACCACTTTACTGGCCGTAAAAAAGGGGAAAAGCAACCATTCCATGGTCATTGACCCCGGGGCCATACGTTTTGTAGGTCTTCCGGTGTTATCCCCCAATTAGAGGAATATCCCGAGTTTAGATGCACTACATGTGTTACTTCACCCTCTGCCACCAGCCAAGCATGTTCGGTCGCGGTTCTTTCGTCGACAACTTCGCCGTTCACGAGGGGATAGCCATCGCTATTGCGCTCGGGTGCGGGCAGCACATAGGTCGTGGGAGCACCGGGGAACAACCGTGCTGCCTCACCTTTGGAGAGGCTTGAATCTTTAGACGAATGTCTGTTTTCAAGGTTGTTCAGAAATGTGGTACTCACCTCAATGCTGCCCGACGTTCCTCGTCGATCTTAAAAAAGAAATCTGAAAGTTTATCCATTTCCGCCTCGTACTCTTTCAAGGTGAAGAAATCTCTATAAGCAGGGTCCATCATACGGTCTTCGCCTTTAAGAAACTTAACCCAGCGCTTTAGCTTTACAACGATAGTCCGCAACACGTCTTCTTTGGCATAAATTGGACAGGCTTCATAGAACTCAATCAGTCTATCGGCACTGAACTGATCTGGTTTTATCATTCGTCTTAGTCTTGCGTCCAATGCGGCCATGTCATTCTGTATTTCCTCGGCTACTTCATTGAAGTCTGCCTCGGTTATTTCGATACCACCCTCTGTCAAATCTTCTATGGTATAGCCGTTCTTCTCGACAAAACGAATCTGATGGATTAGTCCCGGTACCTCGGGTATAGGGCGGCTCTTGTCCATAAAGTCTGTCAGTACACGCCAAAAGAACTGGGCCTGCTCGTACTGAGGTGCAAATCCAAAATGTACCTGCCACCAGCGGTGTCGTTCATTAGATAAGTTCTCGGTTGGCATGAAATGAAGGCTGTGAGTAATGCCGCCACGTCGAAAAACCCGAATCCAGTAGCAGTTAGCTTTTTCAAAAGGAACTGTCAGGGAGTTTTTCTGGTTCTTTTTCCAGAAGCAGACATTTCCAGTGGTTCTGTCGAAAACTACCCAGGTGTCTTCTCCCCCAGCCCGTGTTTTATACATAGAAATTGATAGAGGTAAAAATACCATGCCAGTCAAGATTGAGAAAAATATTGTTCCTTCGTTTGGGAAAGGTACCAAGCTAAAGAACAAGAATAGCAGGAAGAAGAAAGACGATATAATCCCTGTTGCTTGCCAGACTCCATGTGACGAGTCAGCTTGTATTGCCCATTGCTTTCCATCGGTCTTTACATGAAAGGGTGTATGGAAACTGTATACCGGCTGAGGAGTGACCTGTTCTCCTCTCAGTCTTTTGGCTTTTCGGCTAGCACGGGTTAACTGAGTACTTTCATTTGTGCAGCTCCAGTCTGGGTAACGGTATTTAGTTTTACCCATTAATAAATCTGCATACCACATTAGCATTCGTCTATTCCTCAGGTTGGAGAGGCAATAATTTTGAAACTATGTACGACAGCTCCTTCTGCTATAAGCCAAGAATTTTCTGCCGCTGTTTTCTCGTCTACCACCTCTCCATCGATAGTGGCTCTTCCTAGTTCATCTCGCTTAGGAGCAGGAAGAACATAAGGGGTAAGTGCGCCGGGGAAAATTCTTGCGGTCTCACCTTTGGGGTAAGTTTGAACCCGAACCCGAATATTAGTCTCTGTTGATATATAGCCAAACCCACCACTGAGCGGGGCACCAAAAGTCTTGATTAGGTCTCGGTGAATTCGAATTTTATACGTGGATCCGTTCGCGGCTATTTGTACATTTCCGGAGTTTGCAGAAACCTTAGCACTCGGGTCGTCGCTTAATAGCGTGATGGTCTCCCATCGGTCTTCCTTGCTGTGCCATGCCTGAATGTCGATTTGATAGACTCCGTCGGTCATCAGACCAGGAGTTCTAATGTAAAGTACACAGTGCTCTTCATGCTCTACCCAGGTTTCCAAAAAAATGGTGTGTTCGTGATAGGCTAAGTCGAGTCCAGTACTATTCCGCCACTGAATTTCTTCAGTTTTAGTCGCTTCGATCGACATATGAATAGGATGGATTTAGCTCTTTGTGAATTTTAAAAAAGTAGTCTGCTAGTGCTTCTACCCTAGTTTTGTATTCATCGAAGGTAAATAGCTTCTTAAATTCAGGGAAAAGAGGGCACATAAAGGGCTTTTCATCTTCAAGTCCAGTAACATACATGTCCAAGCGCGCTACGGCTGTTGATAAAATCCCATTTTGTGCATACCAAGGCGCATTGTTATAGAAATCTATTATGGCTTGCACATCGAAACACTCTGGTTCTAGCATTCGCCTCATTTCGTTTTCCAAATTTTCCTTAGTACGACTTAACTGTGCTTCAGCTTCCTCGAAGTCCTCGAAGGTAATCTCCTTCTTCCCTTCGGTTAAGTCTTCGATGGTATAACCGTGCTTATTCACAAAGTAGAGTTGGTGCGATAAACCCGGAACCGAGGGGATGGGTTTGCTCGGATCCATAAAATCCGTCAATACTCGCCAGAAATATTGAGCCTGTTCATAAGTGGTTGCCGTACCGAACATCACTTGCCACCAGCGGTGGCGCTCGTTTGGCAGATTTTCAGTTGGCATAAAATACAAGCTATGGCTGACGCCCCGGCGGAAGACCTCTATCCAGTAACAGTTGACTTTCTCGAACGGGACTGTCAGGGAGTGTTCGGCATCCCGCTTCCAGAAGCAAACGTTGCCAGTGGTTCGGTCGAAGACAACCCAGGTGTCTTCACCGCCGGTTCTGGAAAGGTAGACGAAGTAGAACGCTGGAACGACAGGGGTAAAAGCTATCGCAATGGAAGTAATGCTCGAAAAATCCGGAAAGAAGAGAGTAATCCAGATCAACCCAAAGAATACAGCAATCACTGCGATGGATTGGTGTTGAATGTAGTTTGAGTTACACTGCACGACCCATTGTCTCCCATCCGTATCTGTATAGAAGGGTGTATGGAGCTGGTAGCGCTCCTGAGGGGCGACTAGACGGCCCCGCAGTTTCTTGTGCTTGCGGCTGGGTTGGGTTTTCTGGGTCACCGATTGGGTGCAATGCCAGTCGGGCCACAAATATCTAAATCGCCCTATGACAATAAAGAATACGGAATTTAGTAATTTAATATAACGTTCCACTAAGCCATCACCCCATTCTGCTCGTTATCTTTTACTCTAGTATCCGCCATGAGTAATGGGTCCTTGCGCTATTAACCAGCTGTTTTCCATAGCGCTCTGTTCGTTCACGACCACACCGTCAATCACGGAGCGGCCCTCACTATCGCGCTTGGGTGCTGGCAATGAGTAGGGGGTTAACGACCCAGGGAATATAGGCACGCCTTCGCCTTTGGGGTAGGTTTTCACCCTCAGTCGAAGGTCTGTTTCCACGGTGTTTATAGCCCCAAAGAAAGGCATGTAACTCGTTCCCCTATGGGTTCCAAACGACCTTATCAGGTCACGATGTATCCGAATGTGGTGCCTTACCCCATTGGTTTCCACCTGTACACTCCCGGGATTCGTTGAAACTGGTGACGTTGGGTCGTTAGTAACAAGAGAAAGTGTTTCCCATTCGTTGTCTTCTATTCGGCCAGCCTGGATGTCAATTTTGTAGCAGCCTTCAGCCATAAGAGCAGGTGTTTGAACGATCAACTCACAATATTCTTCGTGGCTAACCCAGTGTTTATGGAATATCACTTGAGGCTGGAATAGAAAACTCACTATATCATGGTAAGCAAGATCACGACGACTCTCCCAATGCTGATAGCTTTCTTCCTGCCAGAAACCTCCACCACTAAAACGTGATTCCACGTCTTTGCCAAAGGGGCTGTTCTTCAGCAGGGTTTCAAGGGGGGTGTCGGTTAGAAAATAGACCAGGGTAAAGCCCACTGCAATCAGGCCAAACCCGACTATACCCAGCATTGCAGAGGCACTGGCCAGCGAGGGGATTACAGCAGCTGCTGTCAGGGCAAAACCGACTGCGACGACACCATAGGCAGCTGCAGCATCCCGGTCGCCTAGCACCCACCGGTTGTATGCGTCTAATAATGAAATTACCGAACCTACAATGCCAGAGAGAATGTTGAGCCCTATCGAAATGCTATAAGTTCGTAGAAGCCAGGTCGCCGAGCTTCTTGTAAGAGGGTAGGTCCTTATAAATTGCTCCCTTGTGAGATGCTCCAATCGACTCTTTATTACAGCCCGGTTGCCGTATTTACTTTCTAGGATGTACTGCGCAGAACCTGAGATCGTTGCGGCGAAGTCTACCATGGCACTGAAAAAATCAATTTTCGATCTTGTATTTTCTGAGTTACTTAATAGCTTGTCAGTGACCTGACTCAAGTTCCATGCTTCAAACACTACCATGCCACCGCTGAACAAAAACAGCTTGTCCATTCGGTTGGCAAAACTCAATTTCGGTCGGCTGTTGTCCAGCAGTACTTCGTAGTCATCGATTTGCGCTTGTAACTGGGCGATCTTGCGTTCATTGCCAACGACCATGCGAACCAGTTCTTCGGCTTCTTCTTTCGTTTCAGACAGAAGGTTTTTGTATCGGAATTTACCGTTTTCGAGCCTTGCTATATTGTCGTTAGCGGCTTTTATCTTTTCCTGAAAAGCTGCCCTGGCTTCGCTCAAGGCCTGTTCGTTATCCACAATAGTGGCCGAAGCCTGGGCGCGTGTTTCCGTCAGTTTTTCCTTAGAAGCTACTAGCAGGTTGATTCGCTCAGTGGTGACGTTTTCGGCGGTCATTATGGAATCGTGCATGAAGTCGGCCATATATTGTTGCAGTTGGCTAACGTTTTCGAAGGTGAGGTCGGCCGGTACTCTTATAGAGTGGTTTGGCGCAAGTTCGAAGTTAACCCAGGGGCCTTGGTAGTCGGCAATGTGTTGGGCAGTATTCAGTCGGTTTTTCAGCCGCTGAACACGACCTGCGGCAGTGAAGGGTGTGTAGCCTTGCGGTAAACGATTGTTGAGCAAATCATCGTGAGTAATTTTAAGTGTTTTCAGGTGTTCGCCGGCCAGCAGGGCATAAAGGTTTACTACTCGGGTGTTATGCTTCAGCGTGAAGTTGCCGAGTACTTTGCCGGAGCTGCTTTCCATGGCCTGCACACGGTCGGTAATGTTGTTTAACGCATCGGTCACCTGTAGGCGTTTCACTTTAGTGTCGGCCAACCGCGTTCTTTCGGTTATCAATTGTTGATTTATGTAAATCAGTTCCCTATCGATCTGATTAATACGAGCTGACAGTCCGGAGCTTTCCTGAAGAACTTCGGCTTCGCTACGGTTTCCTAATAATAGCTGTTTTTCTTGCGTGAGATTTCGTTGACGATTTTCATTATCGGCAATACGTTGCTCTTCTTCAGCAATCGCTGAAGTGTAGTGTCGTTCCTGTTCTTGCAATTCTTGTTGGCGGGATTTTGCTGAGTTTATATCAGACTGTAGTTTTGACTGGTCTTCCCTCCTAATGTGTTGCTCGCTTCCCCAAGTCTGCTCATTACTCTGTGCCGCTTTTACGTCCTCAAAGTTTCGTCCACTGAGTACGGCACCGAAGGCGTGAACGGTGTGGCCGGCGAAGCGCCACGCCTGGGTTTTCGCATCCGCATTGCCAGCATCGTCAGTGCCACCTGGCGCGGGCATAAGGGTTAGTGAGAGGGTAAAGTTCTTTATCGCATGGGCAGCGAAGTCTTGCATATCGACGCTGGTACCATCCACGTTCAGTGGTGGCCAGTTTAGATAGTCAGTTCCGTTCAGGCCATCGATAATACGCCGTACCTTTACGGGGTTCAGTAGTTGTTCTTCAATGCTGGGTTCTGCGTCGTCTATGCTTAGTGGATTGTCAGCTTCCGGGCCGCTGCGAGGGAAGAATATGTCTGCTAGCGGGTGTGGTATTTCGGAGGGGTGGGCTCCGGTAAGGCGTAGCAGGAAGTCGGCCCCCTGGTCACGGTCAAGGTATAATTCGTAGTCGTCAAGGTTGAGAAAGAAGTCTTTGTAGGCCATAGCTACCGGCTGATTGAAGCGGCCGATTAGTTGGCCCATCAGCTCAGGTAGTAAAAACCAGTGTGCATGTTCCAGGCAATGGAAGTCGCTCATGGCGGCAACGAAGGCCGGGGTATCCATTAGGTGAATTAGGTCTCTGCGGTCGTCCAGTGCCTGGCGAATCATCTTATCGCAGGCGGTTTTTTCAAGTTGTGCTTCCATGGCTTCCGGGTCTAACAACTCTCTATCTTCCCGGCGCTGTTCCAGCACTTCACGTTGGGCTTCGGCCAAGTTATTTTTTTTCAGCTGCTGGTCGATGGGTGCGAAAAATTGGCTGTTCAATAGCATGGCCAGGCGGCTGTCGGCCACAGACTGGATGCGCTCTGTGTGGGCGGCGGCGATACGGTTAATGGTCCACCCTTCGGGGTAAGGCTGGTCTGCATTCAGTAGGGAATTGACGGTGGTGTCGAGCAGTGTCATGTAATCAGCCTGGCACTTGGCCAAATACCGCGCATCACCAATCACATCTTGCAGAATCACGCTGGCAATGCCTTTGTCGAATTTGGTGTTGTAGTGTCGGCGCCTCGGGGCGAGTTCTTCGTTGGTTACCAGGCGGATGTTGCTGTCTTCTGGCATGTCTTCAAAGTTGGATTCGGCCGCGCTGAGATCAACGGGCATTAGCCGTGCGGCGCGGGCCTTGGCTGTGTAGTCTGTGCTGTAGGCCGATTCTACGCGTTCGCCCAGCCATTGGCGTGGGTCTTCCGGGTCTACCCCACCGAGCTGGTCGATTCGCTCCCAGCTCCATTGTTCTTCGGAGAAGGCGATTTCGACGATGCTTTCGCTGCCGTTCATATTCCAGGGGAGCACCAGGGTGCTGTCTTTTTGCACGGTGGCGCGACGGCGATCCAGGCCTTTCTCATAGCTCAGGTTTACGTCAATTAACATGTGGCAGTCAGTATCGTACCGGGCTTCCCGCCATAGGTAGCCGTTAACGTAGATATATACCCAGCCTTCGCGTAGGGGGCCCAAGCCTTCTTCGGGTATGTTCCTCAGGAAAGTCACAGGTACCAGTTTGAGGGCGGGATTACTCATGTCTTCGTTAAAGGCGGTGGTGTCGTCGTAGCCGAGCGGAATTTTGTAGTAGTCGTGATGGTCGTCGGTCAGCATGAGCGACAGCCGCTTTCGCCCGGGGGTAAAGTTCTCAAGAATCAGCTCCCGTTGGCGTTCGGCATTATTCGGGCCGTCGGGGTGGCCGGGTAGGGCGATGCTGGCTGCAGTCATGTGGTAACTCCTTGCGTGCGATGCCCCCGGCTTTTTGCCAGGGGTCACTCCTTACTGAGTGGTTCGGTTCAATGGCCTTTGGCCGATTAGTCGTCGCTTTCCCCGATCAGAACGCCCATGCCTTCGCCGGGGTCGCCCTGAATGATGGCGTTGATGCGGTCTGGTCCTTCGGGTTCCAGTTCATGAGGTGCCGTGGGGCGGGTTGGCAGCGGCGGCATGCCCACCGGCTGCATCAGCGGGGAGGGTGGGGTGTTTTTGTTGTTGGAGACCATCATGTCCAGGGCTCGGGTAACGGCCTGGCCTTCGGCAAAAACATTGGCCGAGGCAGAAACGAAAGACGCTTCACCTTTGATTTTCCCGGAAACTACACCCTTGCGTCGGCCGGGCTGATCACCGGTGCTTTTTTTAAAGACGGATTTGATATGGCACATGGGGTTGCCGTTTACATACACGCTGCCAGCGGTTTTGTCCGCATCGGCCGAACGCGCAACGTTTGGGTAGGGGATCGGTACCACGGAATTCCCGCTGGGGGTCAGGCAGACGTCGACGGTGTTGAGCGTTCCCTGGGAGCCGGCGTGAACCGCACTTCGTCCATTAATCAATACGTTGTTAGCCACTGAGACCTCCTTGCTTCGGTTGGGCGGCGGGTGTTGGGTTGCGAGGAGTGGAGTCGAGCTTCAGCAGTGTATATTGCTGGTCCGGTGACTGGTGAAACAGCCATTGAGTATCAACGGGTGGGCAGGGCATTTGCCGGCGCCCCAGAGCACACACCACGGCCAGGCCCGGGCCTGCGGCACCGACATAACCAAACCCACTGGATAGTGAGATATGTTGCAGTGCGTCGAATTCGCTGGCCGGTTCAAAATCGCCCAGCCACTGATGCCAGTTCGCCTGTTGATCGAGGCTTTGGTCGAGGTGAGTGACCAGCCCGTGGCAATAAGGTTGAACGGCGGCCAGCCTGGTGTCGCTCGCGGTCAGATTGGCCAGCGGTTCCGGGTACAGGGTCAGGCGGGCGGTGCCGCTGGAAGTATCACTGGTCAACCATAGGGCGGTGGCGGCTTCGCCCAGTATCAGGCCATCTGAAAAGTGTTTTATGGCCACCCGGTCGCCGAGCCGGTCGAGGGTGGCCTGGTTAATGAGCGAATCGGTACTGAGCCAGACCAGTGAAGTCTCTGCCGCTATCTGCGCCCTGTCTTTCGGTTCGTCCATTTGATAGACGGTGCATAGGCTGCACCAGTCGACGAGGGCCGGGTCGCCCAACGCCATAAAATTATTGACCAGCAGATCCTGAAAAACGTCGGCCGGGTGTGAACCCCAGTCTTCCCGGTTGAGGCTGCACACCATGGCCGTTGTTGGAGGAATGGGGCCGTGCCGGTTCCAAAGCTCCGCCAGGGCTTTGGCGGCTAAACGGGCGCTACGTGCGCGACTGTCGATATCGTAGTCACCGTCGGCCGGGAGGGTGTAACAGGGCAGGTCGAGGTCGTCTACCCGAACTGTCAGGCTCTCGCTTTCACTCAGGCCAGGCTGGTTAATATCGCCCTGACGGGTTACCACCGTCCCGTAAATGGTGGCCGGTGTTTTACCGCCCTGGGTGTAGGCGCTGGCTGCTTTTACCGTCCATTGCAGTTCATCCATGGGTGGCCTCCGGGATGGCAGAGGGTTCAGCAAGGTGAATTTCCGCCATTAAGCGTTTGGGCAACTGGGTGAAGGCCTTGCGATACAACAGGTGCAGGTGCCGCTTTTGGGTGTCGATGAGCAAGGTGTCGGCCTGCAGGGTGATGGGCTCTTCGGCCGTTCGCGTTTTCCAGCGCAGCGCGAGGCCGGGTATTGTCCAGTGAATCGACAGCGGGTGGTGCTCGGGCAGGTCTTTGGTCAGGCCGGTTAAGGTCAGTTGTGCCTTGCCGTGCAGGGGTCTGTCGAACCACTGGTCCCGGGGGGAACTGTGGTAAGCGGTATCGGGCAGCGGGCCGCTGAACGGGTATTGACGGGCGGTGGCCTTGTCTTCGTCCAGCGATTTAAACGCCTCGCTTCGGGGGTGCCAGTGTGAGGGGACCGGGCCATACCCCTGGGGCTCTTTTCTTTCCGACGGTTTTTTCATGGGGTGCCGGGGGTGTTCAATCTGGGGAAGTGGGGCACCGTCTATGTCATTTTTTTTCAGGCCTTCTCCCAGGTAGCCGAGTCCTACCGGGTTGGCCTTATAGGCATCGTTTTCTTGCTTTGCATTGCGGCCGCCATAGGCGTATTCGTAGCGAATGGGCAGTTCGGTGATGGGGGTCGGTTCGGTGAATGCCGTGCTGAACAAGGTGCTTTTCCAGGTTCTTGGGCCCACGACGGAAAGCTTTTTTCGCCAGTGAATGCCGTTTTCAGTGCTCAGACTGGCTTCGACATTGAAGCCAGCTCGCGCAGTGCCGCAGTGGGCGGTGGCAAACAGCAGGATTTCCGAGCCTTGCTTGAAGGGCACGGTCTCCCGACAACACGAGGGCCCGTGCTGGTCCGGGTCGTCCTCCGGATAGTCGTACGACTGAGACAGTGGCTCGCTTTCTGGCAGTGGTTCAACCTTCCCGTCCAGGTCGTACTGGTAACTGGCCTTGGCAATGAAGATGGTGGCTGGCTCGCCCTGGGCTGTCCAGCCGGACGTCAGTTCCTGTTGGTAGTAGGGGTGGGGTTGAAGCTGGATCATGCCCGGGCCTCTTGCAGGCGCTGAGCACGTTGCCAGTGACATTCGGTGGGGCTAAGCAGGGTGCCCCCCTGGGTATCCAGCCAAATTGCGGAGGTAACGGGTTCGGTATCGGCACCGAAAAAGCGCCCCAGCTGTGGTCTGAAGGGTCGGTCTGAATGGTCATGGCCCAGGCACAGTCGGCCCGTGGGCTGGTTCACGTCCAGCCATTGGCGGGCTGTGGTGGCATCGGCCAGGCGGTCGCCTTTTTCTTTGGTACCCAGCTTAATGACGGGCACCCGGGGTAACCGTTCGCCCGTGAACCCGTACCAAGCCCGTTCGGCCAGGGGGTTGGTGTGGGGTTTGGAAAGCAGGTCAACGCAGAAGTCGAGGTGGGCGGCATCGCCGTGAACCACCAGCCAGAACGGGGGGATGTGTTCGTCCAGCACAGCTTGTTGCAAGGGCTGGATAAATTCGCTTGCTCCGCTGGCTGCGGCGGTGCGCCAGGCGTACCGGGAATCCGGACTGGCCGTGATCCACCGTTGAATCAAATCGATGGCTGCCGGCTGCTTGTCGGTGGCCAGTAACCCGAGCGCCAGCCAGTGCAAGTCTTCCTGCCGGTCGTCGTTCTGAACGCTGTCCCGGGCTTCGGAGATCCAGGTATCGAATACGGTGTCGGACTTCCAGGCTCGACTTTTGACCAGGCAGGGTATTTGCCCCGGTATGGCCTGTGACCAGGAGACATGAGAAACGTCGGAATCGACGGCCGGCGGCACGTCGTGCAGTCTGCTTTTTAGCCACCAGTGCGTGGGGTCGGTAAGGTCGGTCTGCTCGATCAGCGTGTGCAACAGGGGTTGCCAGTTCTGAGCACCGGTAATGTCGATGGCGGTTTGCAAGTCTTCCAGCCAGGGTTCCACGCCGGTTTCCAGCAATTGAGCGGCCAGGTGATCAGGGGCTTCACGGAAATCGGGGCGGAACGCAAAAATGCAGAGATTGAGTGCCCGGTTCTCCTCGTCGCTCAGGTCTGGCTCGGTGATGGCTTCCTGAAGGTAACAGAGGTGGCCATAGAGTTTTTGCTCAATGCCAAGCAGCAAGTCGTATTCGCAGTGTTTTCTCTGCGTTAACCACAACTCTCGGGTTTTAAGCTGTGCTTGTGCCCAGGCGAGGTGCGCAGTGTCCATGAAGTCGTATCCCTGACGGTTTAGTTAAGATGAATTTCTCTTCCCTGGAATACACAGAGTTCTTCTGCTTCGGTACGGATGTTCTTGCCGTTCAGCTCCAGCTGGGTCTCTGCGGTAACCGTGGCTCGCGGGGCTTTCACATCAACCCCTTGCTGGCCAATTTCCACTGCGCTGCCGCCAACTTCAGTCAGTAAACGGGCAATGTGTTCGGGCAGTACCCACTGGGCCACATCACCCAGGGTACTGATATGAGGAATGAATTCGTTGTCACCGGTTGAGACGACGTAAGCGACTCTGGCTGTGCCGTCGTCCATCAGGTCGGCCATGACGAGGTCATCAACACGCACCAGGTTACGACCGGCTTTCTCGGGTGGAACCGCTACCGTTTGCCCGTTGATGGACAGCTGTGTACACCGGCTTTCATGGGTTTCCAGTACGATGGCTTCAAGCCGGTCTACGACTCGCGCAGAGTGCCCGGTGTGCAAAGTCGGTGCAATGGAACGAGGTGCAGTCATAGTAGCTCCCTGTTGACTGAATCTGTTGGCCGAATGATGGGTCTGGTTTTGTGATGGCTGACGTACAAATGCTCCCGTTGTACAAACCATCGACCACAGTGACCAAGGAGGGCGAGGGTAGCCAACCTGAGGCGCATTGAGAATGCTTGGCGGGTGAATTAAGCGTCTTTTGCGGGGGTGAATACGAGATTTGTGACCGACGTCTAATTAATGAGCGACGTCAATCAAAGTATTCAGACTGGCTGGTGACTAGGCATGGTTCGGACAGTGACTCTGGAATATTCAGGTAGGCTCAGGGGTATCCTGGCGCAACGGCTACGCCGTTGTGCCAGGATGTTGAGGTCAGGAAGTGCGCTCGCGCCACCAGTCTATTCCTGCCTGGGCGCAGGCCAAATCCTGTTCGGGTGTCCCCGAACTCAGACCGATACCGCCCACACAGTCACCACCCACCCAGACGGGCAGGCCACCGCCCACTACGCTGAGTTGAGTATGGATACCAAATACTAGGTTTCCGGGCACGCAGGCGGCATTGTACTCATGAGTAGCCTTGCGGGCCGCTCCGGCGGTATAAGCTTTGTTTTGGGCAACGCCAATACTGGATATTTTCCCTCCATTCATCCGTTCGAAGGCGATCAGGTTGCCGGATTCATCGACCACGGCGATGCACATGGGCACGCCGATGTCGTTGGCGTGCTGACGTGCTCCTTCAATCAGTTGACCGGCGTCATCGATACCCAGTCGTTTAATATCAAGCATGGGCTGCCTCGCGTTCTTCGGCGGTGAGTTCCGGTGCGTCGATGTCCAGCGTGGTCGCCCGGCGCAGTTCTCGCACCTGGTTTAAATTGAAACGACGTCCGCGGTGTAAAGTGCACCGGTTGTCCCATATAACCAGGTCGTTGGGTTGCCATTTGTGGCGATAACGAAATTCAGGCTGGGTTGCATGTTCAAGCAAGTCGAACAACAACATGCGTCCTTCGGCCAGTGACATACCTTCAACTGCACGGGCATGAGAGCTTACAAACAGCACCTTGCGCCCGGAACCCGGGTGCACCCGGACTATGGGCCAAAGCACCGGCGGTATGGTGGCCTTTTGCGCCTCGGTGTAGTCGGTATCACCCAGTAAAAAGCGCGAATGCAGCACGTAATGTTCAGCTTTCAATTCAGCCAGTTCAGCCTTCATCTGTTCCGGTAAAGCATCATAGGCAGCTCGCAGATCGGTGTATTCGGTGTCGCCTCCATCGCTGGGTATACGCACAGCCGCCAACATGGAATAGCGGGCGGCCGGTCGCTGAAACGATGAATCGCTGTGCCAGAGCTGGTTGGCAATGTTGCCGACAATTTTTTTGTGGGTGGGCTCAACCACACCGCTGGCATCGTCGTTTACGTTGGACAGATCGGCCAGTTCCGGGTGCTCCAGCCGGTCTTTGCGGACCTTGAGTTTTTTCAGACCCATATCCAGTGGGCCGAATGATTTTGCTAGGTTTAACTGCTCGGTTTGCGACAGCGGCTGGTTACGAAACACCAGCACGCCGTACTGGTCCATCCCGGCATTAATGGCGTTGATCATGCCTTGCGAGAGTGGCTGGCTAAGATCGACACCACTGGCTTCGCCACCGAGGTGTGTGGTCAATGGTTTTATGGTCAGTGTCATTGTGCGTTCCTCATTCTTAACCGTGGTTAACTTGAACCTGTGGTTTGGCTGATTGGGTTTCAGATCCGGTTCTTGACAGGTAGGTTTCCGGCAATTGTGCCCAAGGCTTTAGCAGCAGCGTCAGGGTGACCATGGCAAAGCCAATCAGCGTAGTGATGGCTTCCGGAAAGCCGATAAGCAGGCCACCGATAATCAAAACGGTGCGAGCCCAGGCACGAACCCGTCCGTATTTGAACAGATAACCCTCTGACCCCCCGGCGATCAACACAATGGCGATGATGTTCATCGTTAGCCAGATAGCTGTCAGGTGCAGCGGCCCCTGGAAGATCAAAGCCGGTTCGAACAGGAAGAAAATCGGGATAAAGTACAGCACGATACCCAGTCGGGCAGCATGCATACTGGTTCGTATCGGGTCTGAATCACTGATGCGCGACGCCAGAAACGCCGCCAGTGCCACCGGTGGGGTGATGGCCGCGAGGGTGGCGTAGTAGGCAATGAACAAATGAATGGCCAGGGTATTTAAACCTGCCATCTGCTCCAGTGCCGGAGCGAGTGTCAGGGCCAGCATCAGGTAAGCAGCGACAATCATGCCCAGCATGCCGAAGATAATGCACACACCGACGCCAATAGCGAGCACAATAACCACACTGCCACCTCCCATACGAACCAGTTCCGAGGCGATGACCGGGGCTACACCGGTCGCCATCAGGCCACCCAGAATAAAGGCAGTAGGCAATAGCAAGCCCATGGTCTGACTCAGCATTTTGCCGATCTGGAAAATAACGCCAGGGACTTTTCTCGGGCTGATACGCAATTCTTTCTTGAAGGTAGTGAGAATCATCAATAGCGCAGAGGCATAAAAGGGTGCGAGCCGCTCCAGGCGCAACACCACTAGAGCGTAAACTAGAAAGCCGAGCACAATAATAAAGGGCCAGCCTTCCAGTAAGGTATCGCGCAGCTTGGGCAGGTCTTCCTGATCCATGCCCTGAATGTTGTTGCGCGACGCATAGCCATGAACATGCACATACAAGCCAAAGAAATACAGGGCACTCGGGATGATCGCGGCAATTACAATGACCCCGTATTCGGTGTTGGTGAAGTCAGCCATAATAAACGCAACGGCCCCCATTACCGGGGGCATTAACATACCTCCGGTCGAGGCACAGGCCTCAAGAGCGCCCGCATAGTGGCCCGGGAAGCCTGCTTTCTTCATGCTTGGAATGGTTACTGACCCGGTGCTCACAACGTTACCGAAAATGCTGCCACTGAGGCTACCGAAAAAGCCACTGGCCAGTACAGATACCTTGGCCGGGCCACCACGGGCACGGCCCATCATCGCCATGGCGAGTTTCAGGAAGAAATCGGCCGCACCGGTTGCTACCAATAGTGCGGCGAGAATGAGAAAGCCGATGATGGTTTCAGCGACAACCCGGGTAACAATACCCAGCATGGCATCCCCGGAATAAACGTTGAAAGCAATGGTACGAGCCAGTGTAGTTGGCGGCCCCCAAAGCATGCCCGGCATGTATTCGGCATAAATCGGATATAGACCAAGTATGAGTACAATGGTCAAGAAGATCATGCCACCGGAGCGACGTGCGGTGTCCAGAATCAACACGAAAATGGCAGCGGCGACCCAAAGTTGCCAGGGTTCACCGACGGGTACCCAGGTTTGAAACACCAGATTTCGGCCCTGATAAGCCATCAGTAGAGTCAGACCAAAAATGGCCATGGCGGGCAAATAGCTCAGCCAGCCTGCTCGGAATTCTCGCTTGTGTGCAGGCAACAGCAGAAACGCCACGGGCAGGTACATGGCCATCAATAAAAAGTAATAGGTCACATCCAGCAGCGGGATGATGCCAAAAATATAAACAACAGCGAGTAACGCCCCGGCACCGGACATGGCCAGCAACAAGAAGCGGACAAACGCCGGCATCGACTCATAGCGTTCCTGAGTCCGGTCGACGTATTCTTCCGGAATCTTCGCCGCAATGGACGGATCATTGTATTGGGAAGTCATGGCCTTCTGGCCTCCACCTAACGGAAAGGAGTCGACAGCCGGATCCGAATGATCAGGCTGACAGAATCAATCAGACCTTCCCCGATCCGGAGAAGGCCTCAACAACAGCCTTATTTGATTTGCGACACCATGGTGCCGTAAGACTTGTCGTGACCGCGTGCAGCGCGGTAGTCGCCCCAGAATTGCACCCATTCATCTTCGCCTGCGGCAACCTTGATGCCTTCGGCCTCTGCAGCGGTAATGGCGTCATGAAACAGTTGCTCTCGCTCAACCGCCAGGTCGACCAGTGTGTCCTGACGCGTCTGGTAGGCATCCGTCCAGAGGCCTTTTTCTTCCAGATAACGAATGGCGCCTTCATGCAATGGCTGCAGATGCCCTTCGTTCAGAAAGTTAACCATATTGTCGACGGTCATCATGTGCGCATGGGTAAAGTCGTCTTTGTAGCTGTCGTGGTTAACGTCCATCCACTTGTACAACTGGTAGACGAATTCTTCATCTTCATCGGCCCGCACATGGTTGGTTTGGTAGGCATGGTCCATGCGAATGCCTTTGGCCGAGGTTACACCTGCTTCGGTTTCTGCCGGTACATAACCGGTATGCAGAGCGCGATAGCGAGCGTAGGCTTCAGGGTCGGCAGACGCTTCGGGCAGTTCCAGCCAGCGAATGCCGTTGGGTCCAGCTTCTGCTTCATAGCTAGGACCCGAAAGTGGAGACGTAAAGGCAACATCGGCGCGGCCTTCAGCCACAATGGCGGTGTTGGCACCGTAGTTACCCACTTCAACCAGGGTCACGTCGTCGTGGTCGAGATCGAGGTACGCCAGCAGCGCATCGACGCCAACCAGTAGAAATGACGAACTGGCAGCGTACGCAATACGTGTGCCGGGTCCAATGTCGTGAATGGTCTCAATGTCTGAATCACCGCGAACCATGTAACCCCAGGGCGTAACCATGTTGACGTTCATGACACGGGTATCGGCGGGGCCTGCGTTCTTGGCGGCAAAGCCTTCAACGCCATCCATCTGGTCGAAGTAGTCGGAGGCTTGCAACATGGCAATCCGGCCTTCACCGGTTTCCAGCCAGCTAGAGCGGGAGAAACCATTGGGCCCTGGCAGTACCCGAGACCGCGAGCTCGTTTGGGCTGAAAACTCAGAGGTCCAGGCAACGGCCAGGGAGTGGTTGGCGGTACCGACTATGGGTGTAATGACGTTGAAGAATCTTGGCCATTCGTAATTGTCTTCGGCGGCTGCTGTCTGACTTGCACCAAAAAGCAAAGTACCGGCAACCAGTGCACTACTGCTGATGACTCCGAGACTTCTTATTGTTTTCCGGAACATGGGTTTCCCCTCTTGTGGTTGTTGTTTTAACCCCGATAAACGGGTTGGCTTGCGTACGTATCGATTCCGTTCCTGTTCACTCCAATCGTGATGCGTTCAGGCCGCTGGCCTGCGTTTGGTAATTCGAATTTCGCCGGCATCGGCATCGACTTCGACCCAGTCGCCGGTTTCAATGTGTTCAAACGGGTCCTGGTCAAAATCGGTCATGGCCGGTACACGGGTGACGACTGCCCCCAGTGCTATTTTGGTGGTCATACGCGTAAATAGCATGGCCGCAGGCGAGACACCGTTCAGGCGGGTCATGTGAAAGAACGCTGACCATCCGGATGACCCCTTTGCCCCGGGGAAGAGCAATACCTTCCCGGAAAATGACTGGCCAACCAGCTCATGGCGCCGTTCAATGACGGTGCCTTCGCGTTCATTGATCCCACCCCAACCTGAAATAGTTTCCCGGGTTACCAGGGCCTCACCGGAGACTTTGCCTTTTACCACCCCCCTGCCTTTTATCACGAGGGTAGGCCGGGATTCGGTATTGACGGATTTTTCACTCATTACACGCTCCCTTGCCATTGTCCGGTGATGGCGGCCTTGACGCAGTCGGTTACCGAACCAAACCAGCCCTGAACATTGGCAATTGCGGGTAAGTAGTGGGCTTGTTTGGCGGAATCGGTCGCAATCACCCGAACACCTTTGGGCAAGCGTCGGGAGATAGCCGGGCAGGTGTCACTCATCACCACGCCTCCGGCTTCTTCAATGGCACGAAGGTAACCGTTGCGTTCAGCCACTTGCTTAATGGCACGGGGGGTGTGTACCCAGAGTGCTGTATCCGAGTGAACGCGCTTGCCGCGCAGTAACTCGGCTATTAGGGCCATTTGTTCGATGGAGTTATGCGGGCAGCCGAGCATGATGAAATCAACGTTACGATCGGTTGCGCTTTGCAACTTCATGTACATCGCATCACGCTCTTTCCGGCCGTAGTGAATGGTTTCAACCGCTTTGTGTGGACCAAAGGCCTCCGCCAGGGTGTTGGCCTCGGCGGTAATGCCCGGGATGTGATATAGCTCAACACCACCGGAGGAGGCTGCCGCCGCACCAAAGTGCTTGAGCTTGACCATGTTGGGATGATGCGCAATGTTATTCAGAACGGGCTTGTTCTCTTCAACCTGCTCGCCGACAAAGTAACCCAATAGACCCCAGTCCATCATGTCATCGACAGCAATGTCGACTTCGATCAGATGAGTACCAAATCGATTCTCCGGCAGATGATAGCCCCAGTAAGGAATGCGCCCGGTCAGTGCAGCGGCACCGGTGCTTTCCTTACCTTCCACGTTGGTTCTGGCGCCCAGCACTGAATTGCAGTAGATGACGGCGGATGATTCCATCCAGGCGCAGTGCTCGCCTTTGATTGGAACATTACCGACCTGGTAGGGCGTGCAGGTTGCACACATATTGACACCCCGTTCGCCAAGATAGGCTTCTGAATTACGCTGCATTTGCACAAGGCTTTCGTCGGCACCCTGGATCGCCCAGTTGTCATTGTCGATGCCGGTAATCAGTTGCCAGGTATTCACTGCCATATGAGGAATTTCAACCACTTCATCACTGTCGAGATTCAGCTCGGAGTAAACGGCATCGAACCCCTGGTCGACGATGTGCCTGACTGAGGGTGTTGAGGCGTTAAAAGCACCGGCGACGTTATTGGTTTCCACCAGACGTTCGGCTCCCACCGCCTCCCCGTAACGGACCAGCAAGTCCATGGCAGCGGCTTTTGCCCGGCCGTTTACACCGTCGAGCATGGCTTTTTCAAAATCCGTTAAATGCATCAGTGGGTCTCCGGAATCAGGATGCCAGTACGGGGTTGGCCAGTTGTTCTTTTGTCCAGCGGTAGTGTTGTTTTTCTACGTTGTCACCGATCCGTTCCCGCAGCGCGGCGTGGTCAACGTTATGTACATTGCCGTTTTCAGCCAGATCCAGAGCATGTGCTGCAGCCATTCCCATGGCAATGCAAGGGCCCATTACCCTGACACTCGATAAAGCAGCCGAGTCGGCATCGATGCAGCGGCCAGCGGCAACCACATTTTCACAGGTCTTCGGAATCAAACTGCCCAGTGGCACGTAGTGAACGTGGTCTTCATCAAAGGTGATCCAGTGATGGCCATCTCCATGATCGTGCAATTCAATGGGCCAGGCGGTGCGTGCGATGGCGTCATCGAATTTCTTTCCGGTTTTCAATTCATCCACCGTCAGGTGATGTTGACCGACGATCCAGCGAGTCTGTCGAATGCCGGGCAATCCGAATGAACGTATCCGCGCCTGACCAAAACACGCCGGAAACTCTTTCTTCAGGAATTCGACGGCGATGGATGCCTGGTGTTTGCCCTCAAGCGCTTTCTGTGAAGCGGCGACCGGTTCAAGTGGCGTCTCAATGTGGGTCATGTTCATCGCTGCAATACCCCGCCCAGGAATGGTAAAGCCCAGACCCTCCCGGCGTAGCAATCCGTATTCATCGCCTTTTTCTTTCATACGCTGGCCGATCACATCCCGGGTGGGTTGCTGGCTCTCGTCGATGTTTTCCAACACTACCATCTGAGTCCCGAAAACGGTCTGCTTTTCCGGTTCACGGCATTCAAACCCAGCGTTCCACAGCAGGGCTGCATCACCACTGGCATCCACAAATCCGTCTGCCTCAACGGTTATGGCGCCATAGCGGGTCATGAAGTCAACGCTTTTGATGCGCGCCCCTTCGACTTTACAGTCAAGAATCATCGCGCCCATTACCGGGGTGATGTTTGCCTTCAATATGCTTTCTTCTACCCAGCGACCCAAAGCGACTTCATCGTAATAAACCACCGTGGTGCGAGGGCCGTTGCGGAAGTGGATGGCCTGGTCCTGTTCGGAGAGGTAATTCATGATGTCGTCGGCGATACCATAGGTAAACTGATAGCCATGCGTACCATTTGAAAACAGGCCGCAAAAGGTGGCTATGATGGAGTTGACCGCCTGGCCTCCCAAGGCAGGCTGACTGTCGACCATTACCACTTTTTTGCCCAGCCTTGCGGCTTCCAGTGCGGCAGACATGCCAGCGATGCCTGCGCCGACCACGCAAACATCAGCGGTGATTTTCTGGAACGGTGCGTTGCTGCTTTTCCGTACGACGCGTGTCTCAGTACTGGGGGTGCCTGCCATTCGTGTACTCCTCTGATGGTGTTTTGAACAGCCCGTCGATTCTCCTCTGGGGAGTCGTTGTATGAGTGTTGGCGGACTGTTTCAGTCTGAGTGGTTACCCGGTTTATTGTTATTGGGAAACCCTATGGCATTGAGATTAGGCTGATCCTTCTCCCGGAAAAACACTGAATTCAAGACAGCACCTTTCGCGTTTCACGAAAACTGTTTTAAGATCAAGGCCGATAGGCCGATCAGGAGCAACCATGGATACGCTGGATAACATCAAGACCTTTCTGTCTGTTGTCAGAACCGGCAGCTTCTCGGCCGCTGGCCGGGAATTGGACATAGTGCCATCGGTCGTTACCAAACGAGTCAATCAGCTTGAACATCAACTGAAAGCAACGCTCTTTATCCGGTCAACTCGCAAACTTGAACTAACGGACACCGGTGAGCGTTACTATCCCCGATTTTTAAGTATCGTGAATGAAGTAGACGAAGCCTTCCGGGATGTGGCCAGCACCCGGTCGCGTATTGAAGACCACTTGCGTATCAAGTGCCCGACGACGCTGACGGTGATGTACTTTGGCAAGATTTTCACCGCTTTCCAGAAGTCGTTTCCGGGGGTAAAACTGGATCTGGTGTTGATGGACCGGTCGGTAAACCCGGTGGAGGAGGGGTTTGACATTGCCATAGGGGCTTTGCCCTCGTCATACACCAATGTTGCAGACTTGCCATTGTGCAGAATGCCGCGTGTAGCAGTCGCTTCCCGCGGTTATCTTGATAAATATGGGGAACCAACACACCCGAGAGACTTATTAAGTCATCATTGTCTGTCGTTTCTGGCCACAGGTAATAGTTGGTTTTTTGAAGGCTCAAGCGGGTCAATTAACATTAACGTTCACCCGGACTTAACCGTGAATGACAGTCTGGTATTGCTGGATGCGGTGAAGGAGGACTTGGGTGTGGCTATTTTGCCCCGGCACATTGTTAATCCATACCTCGAAGCAGGCAGTGTGCAGGCGATTATGAAAGATTTCCCAGTCAGTGACCTTTGGGTCAAAGCGCTGGTGCCTGAAAACCGGCAAAACAACCCAGCGGTCAAGGCGGCGATCAAGTGGTTGCAGGCTGCCACTCAGCCGTTGGCGCCCTGGGAAAGGCCTGAACCTTAAGGGTGAAGGCCCACCTTCCCCGTTGAGGGGTTTCGATGGGGTGCCTTCAGGCCTGCAGGAGCCGGAACGGAAACCTGCAGGCCGGTGCCTGATCAGTTAAAGGTAAACACCTGGAAGCCGGCGTCATCAAGTTCTCCGGTTTCCATGTTGTCACCCGCCAGTGCTTCGGCTTTGGGAGAGGTTTTGAACATCACCTCCGCGTCGCCCCAGTTGGCAAACTGCCAGTTGTCATCGGCTGAGGGGTTGAAGGTACCCTGCGACAATAAATAGTTGGCGACTACATCGCGGTTTTTATCCGGTGCGTCGATGACGATGGTGCTGCCATCCAGGCCCGGGAAGCTGCCACCGCCTCCGGCGCGGTAGTTGTTGGTGGCGATCAGGAACTCCTGATCCGGGTCGATGGGCTCGCCCTCGAACTGAACATCAAAGATTCGGTGCTGGTCGTTTACCACCTCGCCATCGTTGTTGTATCGCGGTGGCACGGTCACGTCAATGCGGTAGCTGATGCCATCAATCACATCAAAGTTGTAGGTCGGGAAGCTGTCGTCAACCAGCGGTTGTGCATCGCGGGTATTCGGGTCGATGGTATTGAACTGGCCAGCAGACCGCTCCAGCCATTCGATGACCTGTTCTCCGGTCAGTTTCACCACTTTCAGGTCATTCGGGTAGATGTAGAGGTCCGCGACGTTTTTCAGCGCAATGTCACCGGCCGGCACATCGGTGTAGTAATCCGGGCCACCCCGGCCACCGGCTTTAAAAGGAGCCGCTGCTGACAGAATTGGCAGTTCTTCGAGTTCGGTTCCCCGAACAATATTTTCGACGTACCAGGTCTGGGCGTTGTTCACCACCTGAACCGAAGGGTCATCCTGTACCACGGCAAAGTAGCTGTTGATGCTGGCTGTGGTTTCGCCAACGCGCTGGGCCATGTAGTCGAGCGTGGCCTGGTGGTCGCTGTCGACCGCATCCAGTATGGATTGAACCGGTTCGACCAGTGCAACGGTTTCCCCATCTTCACGGCTGAAAATCGGCCGTGCTTCACTGCGGCTGCCAGCGACTTGCCAGTTGCCAGCTTCGCCCTCAAGCGTCAGGTCGATGATGCCCAGATGGCTGCCCCAGAACCCGGGCATGACGGCCGGCACGCCAAAGATGGTGCCAGACTCGTTGTCGACGTTGTCCATAGTGTCGTAAGCCGGGCTGCCCGGAAACACCGCATGGGTGTGGCCGAATAAGATGGCATCAATACCCTCTACCTGGGCCAGGTGCCAGGTGGCGTTTTCGTCCATACCCTGGCGAGCCGCATCCGACAAGCCACTGTGGGGGATGGCGACGATGATATCGGCACCCTCGGCCTTCATCTGCGGTACAAAGCGTTCAGCCGTTTCGACCATGTCGTGGGCGACGACCAGGCCTTCGAGGTTGTCTTTATCCCAGTTCATGATTTGCGGAGGTACGAAACCGATGTAGCCAATGCTCAGTTCGTGCGGCTGGCCAGCGTTGTCGATGACGGTTTTTTCCTGAATCAGATAGGGTTGGAAGTAGGGCTGATCACTACCATCACTCAGGTCGACCATGACGTTGGATGAAATGTACGGGAAATTGGCGCCGTTTAACGCCTTGATCAGGAAATCCAACCCAAAATTGAATTCGTGGTTGCCGATGTTGCCGACATCGTAATCCAACAGGTTCATGGCTTTGTATGCGGGGTGGGTTTCGCCGAAACGAAGCACGTCGCCTTTGGCGACGAAGTCACCCAGTGGGTTGCCTTGAATCAGGTCGCCGTTATCGACCAGTACGCTGTTGCCACGTTCGTTGCGGGCGGCGTTGATAAGGGCGGCGGTTCGGGCAAGCCCGACGGTAACGTTCTGGTTGTCGGTGTAGTAATCGTAATCGACGATGTGCATGTGGAGGTCGGTGGTTTCCATCAGGCGCAACTCAACGGTGGCGGCTGAGGCTGTGGCCGCGGCCAGCGCCGTGGCGCCCAGGCCAACGGTTCCGAGGCCCAGTAGCAGTTTATTCATGGCATGAGTCCTTTTTTGCAGGTTCGACAGTAAAATCGAGCATCATCACTGTATTGTTGTAACACGGCGGTTTAATGACAGTTGAGCCATAAACTGACCGCGAGGTCAGTATAGGGGGGCTAGGCAAGCGGACAACCTCCAAAGAGTCAGGGTGGGATGCCGGTCAAACTCGGGACGCTCAGACAGCTGGATTATTCTGGTAAAGTAGCGGGTGTGATTTTTAAACGGGAAGGAAGGATTAATGCGCTGCATGGCTGAAACGCGGTGGGGTGAACACCATGCGGGATGATACGGCGGCCACTGCTGACGAGCGTTTTGTCGGGGCGACGCTGGCACGCTGGGCGGTTGAGCAACCCACCGCCGTGGCACTGCAATGCCAGGCTCAGTGTCTGTGCTGGTCGGATTTGCACCGTCAGGTAGAACAGCTCGCTGGCCGCCTGCACACTGAGTTGGGCATCAACCGGGCCATTGCACTGGATGTGTCGGACCCGCTGCTGCTCATTCTGGCCTTTCTGGCCATAAGCTGCTCGGGCAACCGGGCCCTGGTGCTGGATACCGGCTGGCCCGATGCGCAACGTGCGGAAATCGATCGACAGACTCGGCCAGACCGGGTTCTGGACAATGCCCACCTGACGCTGTGGCTGGAAAATCCCGACGTTGAACTCGCTCCCATCCCCGAACCCACGCCGGACCAGGCCTTTTACGTGGGCTTCACCTCGGGTTCGACGGGCATCCCCAAGGGATACCGCCGCGGCCACGCTTCCTGGCTGGCCAGTTTCGAGCTGAGCAAGAGGCTGTTCGACTTGCAACCGGGAGATCGGGTAATGGCACCGGGCAGTCTGGCTACGTCGCTGCATCTGTATGGCGTTATTCAGGCATTGCAGGCCGGTATTGGGGTCGTTCTGGTGCCTCGCTTCCGGCCACGAAGCGTGCTTCAGGCGCTCGGCGAACAGGGTGTTACGGCACTCTATGGCACGCCGACGCAGATCAAATTGCTGCTGCAAACGGCTCAGCGAGATGCGCTGCCGCCCTTGCCGGAACTGCGTCATCTGATCATCAGCGGGGCAAAGTGGCCCGACGATACTCGCCAGGCCCTGCGTCAGCCGTTTCCGAATGCCGGGCTAACGGAATTTTACGGCACCTCAGAAATGAGCTTTATCGCCCTGCATAACGATGAGACCAGAGCTCCCGAGGGCTCGGTTGGCCGCCCGGTGCCCGGTGTTGAGGTACGCGTTGGCCCTTCGGCCCAAACCCCGCTGGCAACCGGAGAGCGCGGTCGTATCTGGGTGCGCAGTGCACTGGTGTTTGATGGCTATGAGTGCGGTGGCGGCGATGAAATTGCCCGCGAAGGCGACTGGTTAACGGTCGGCGATCATGGCTATCTGGATGAGCAGGGGTATCTCTATCTGGTTGGCCGCGAGAAACGCATGATCGTCAGCAGTGGCCTGAACCTCTATCCGGAAGAGGTAGAAGCCTGGCTTTTGCAGCACCCTGAGGTGACCCAGGCCGCCCTGCTTGGGCTGCCCGATGCCTTGCGCGGCCACAAGATCGCGGCGGTGGTTCAGGCTGATGATGCCAAAGCGTCGGCGGAGTCGTTGCGCCAGCATTGTCGGCAGCGTTTTCCCATCTCTCAGATACCGAAGGCCTGGTATTTTCTGGAGCAGTGGCCGATGACCCAAAGTGGCAAGACGGACTTTGTCGCGCTGGAGCGCTGGCTAACGGTGGTACAGGCAGGTACCGGCCCTGATAAGGCAATACCATCATGAACCCGGTGTATCTGGTTGCCGCCCGCCGAACGCCTGTCGCCCCGGTCAACGGGGCGTTCAAAACGCTGGGTGTCAGCGACTTGGCCGTGCCGGTTATTCAGGCACTGTTGGCGCAAACGGGGCTGAGCCCGCAGCAGGTCGATCAGGTGATGCTTGGTAATGCGCTATACGGTGGCGGCAACCCGGCCCGGTTGATTGCGCTGGCCGCTGGCCTGCCGGAATCGGTTCCGGCCCTGACCATCGATACCCAGTGCTGCTCGGGTCTCGACAGTCTGCGTCTGGGCGCCCAGGCCATCGCCCGCGGCCAGGCAGATGTGGTATTAGCCGGGGGCGTGGAAAGCACCAGTCGCCGGGCAATGCGCGCCCATCGCCCGCTCAACAAAGACGATTCGCCCGATTTCTATGAACGCCCGGCCTTCACCCCCTGGTCAGACCGCGACCCGGACATGGCCGACAGCGCCGCCCGCCTGGCGCACGAACAGGGTATCAGCCTCGACCAGCAAAACGCCTGGGCCATCGACAGCCACACCAAGGCGCTGGCCGCGCAAGACCGGCTAACCAACGAATGCATACCGCTGGCTGGTTTGAACGTAGATGCCGCCACCCGGCCGCTGTCGGAGCGACTGGCCAACCGCACGCCCAAGGTGGCCCAATGGCAAACATGCTCTGTCAACGTCGCAGGCACAGCCTTGCAGGCCGATGCAGCCGCCCTATGCCTGCTGGTCAGCGAACGCATGTTGGCAAAACTGCCCGCCGGCACCCGCGCCATGCGCTGGGTAACCGACATCAGCGGCGGCGGCCCCGCAGACTCGCCACCCTGGGCCATTGTGCCCGTCGTACAACGGCTGTTTGAACGCAACGGTCTTAGCGCCGACCAATTCCACTGCATCGAACTGATGGAAGCCTACGCCGTACAAGCCCTCGTCAATGCCCACCAGCTGGGTTTGCCACTCGACAAACTAAACCAGGGCGGCGGTGCCCTGGCCCGGGGCCACCCCATTGGTGCCTCAGGAGCCATTCTGGCGGTCAGGGCCTACCACGAGATGATGCAGGCCCCCAAAGGAAGCCTCGCCCTGGCGGCTATTGCCGCTGCGGGTGGGTTGGCCAGTGCGGTTGTCCTGGAGGCTTAGTTTGGGTTTGTGGCAGTCGCTCGTGTTGGCCACCGGGTAGGCTTATTTGGGTGGTGCGACACTCGCTCGGCGTGGATCCGTCCATGGAGCCTAGACCGCAGCATCCATGCTGCGGACTACCCCAGATAGGCCTACCCGGCAGCCAACACTTGGTTTGGTAACAATTCGATGCTCCAAAGACAACCACTCAGAACTACACCGAAGTCTAGGTGTTGGATGTGATTGATTATAAAAGGGGTGCGGGGCGGTTCCCTGCAGCAGCGGGCAGGACGCCCGCGTCCCGTGAAGTGGCACAGGGATGTGCCTCTGAGCGGTGGCAGCAGGGAACCGCCCTGTACCCCGAACTCATGGCACCTGTAAATTCAACCACAGCTCCAAGCGACTGCCACCAATAAATTCAACCACAGTCCCAAAGAACACCCTCAGAACCCAAGAAACCGCGCATATTCGTCAAGCGGAGCGCGAGGCGTTTCGAATTGGTTCTCAGGTGCTGACGGGTCGCCGTAGCCGAGGGCCATGCCGCAGACAACGACTTCGTTGTCGGGGAGGGCGAGTTGTTCGCGAATGATGTGTGGGTAGCTGGCCAGGGCACCGATGCCGCAGCTGTCGACGCCTTCGCCTTTGGCGGCGAGGAAGATGGACTGGATGAACATGCCGAGATCCATGTAGCAGCCTTTGCCCATGGCGCGCTCGATGGTGATGACCAGGCCGACCGGGGCGTCGAAGAAGTGGAAGTTGCGCCGGTGTTGGGCCAGGCGGCCGGGGATGTCGCGGCGGGCGATGCCCAGGCTGTTGTAGAGGGCGTAACCGACTTCCCGCTGACGGGCCTTCAGGTAGGAGGGCATGGGTTGGGGGAAGTAGTCGTATTCTTCCGGTCGGGTGTCGGACTGTTCGAAAGCCTCGCAGAGGCGGTCACTGAGCTGGGTCAGTGGCTCGCCAACGAGCAAATAGGCGAAGCCCGGTTGCAGGTTGGCGCCGCTGGGTGCACGCCGGGCGCTGGTCAGAATACGCTCCAGGGTCGCTTTTTCGACGGGTTTGTCGAGGAAGCGGCGAGTGGAGCGGCGGTTTTGCAGGGCATCGAACAGGGCAGTCATATCGGGTCGGCTTTGTTAAATTCAGTGGGTGAAGGCTTCGCGTTTGAGCCCGTATTTCTGCATTTTCTGGTTCAGGGTGCGGCGCGGCAGGTCGAGCACCTCCATCACCGCCTTGATGTTGCCCTGGTGGTGGCTCAGTTCGGCGCTGATCAGCGCTTTTTCGACCTGTTCGAGCCGGGCCGAGAGTGACCCTTCGCCGCTGTGCGCATTGCCCCGGTTACTGGAGCCCAGTTGCAGCAGCTCGGATACCGAGACCTGATTAAAACTGCGCGTCAGCAGATAGCGTTCGGCCGTGTGCCTCAGTTCACGCACGTTGCCGGGCCAGTCGTGCAGTTCCAGGGCGATCAGGTCATCGTAGCTGAGCTCCGGCACTGGTATTTGGTTCTGTTCGCTGGCTTCTTGCATGAAGTGGCTGAACAACACGGGAATGTCGCGCGGGCGCTCGCGCAAGGGGGGCAGTTGAATCTCGGCGACCATCAGCCGGTAATACAGATCTTCTCGAAAGCGGCCTTCGTTGGCAGCTTGGCGCAGGTCTTCCTTGGTGGCGCTGAGGATGCGCACATTGAATGGGATCGGTGTGTGTGAGCCAACCCGCACGACTTCGCGTTCCTGCAGTACGCGTAACAGCTTGATCTGAAACGCCATCGGCATGCTTTCTATTTCATCCAGAAACAGCGTGCCCTTGTGGGCGGCTTCGAATATGCCCTTGCGTTGTTTCTGGGCACCGGTGAAGGCGCCGGCTTCGTGGCCAAAGAGTTCACTTTCGAGCAGGTTTTCGGGAATGGCGGCAACGTTGATGGCGACGAAGGGTGCTTGCTGGCGAATGCTGAGCCGGTGCAGGCTGCGCGCGACCAGTTCCTTGCCGGTGCCGGTTTCGCCGGAGATGATCACATCGGCGTTGACCCGGGCCAGCGCCTGAATGTGCTGACGCAGGGTGCGTATCGGGTCGGAATCACCAATGATGGTGTCGGCCAGTTCGTCGCTGTCGGCCTGGGTATGATGCGGCTGGGTCGCCAGGTGCACCCGGCGTTGCTCACTGGCTCGCTGGATCATGTCGATCAGGCGGTCAGGCTTGTAGGGTTTTTCAATAAAGTCGAAGGCGCCGAGTTTCATCGCTTCCACCGCTTGGGCGATGCCACCATGGCCGGTAATCAGTATCACCGGGATCGACGGGTCGACTGCCTTGAGCAGGCTCATGCCGTCCATGCCCGGCATACGGATGTCGCTGACCACGACTCCGCCGAAATCGGGAGTCAGCAGCGGCAGGGCAGCATCGGCACTGGCAAAGGTATGAACCTGCACGTCAGCCAGATCCAGCCATTGTTCCAGCGAGGCAAGAACCTCAGGGTCATCGTCGATGATGACGGCCGTAGTGTCGGAAATCATTTCGTTGCCTCGGTTTGCAATACTGCGGGGCTAATGGAGTGCGCAAAGCTCAGATGAAAGACGGTACCGTGCCCTTGCTGACTGTCGACCGTCAGCTCCGCACCCAGATCGCTCGCCAGATTGTAACTGATCGCGAGGCCAAGCCCCATGCCATCGCCAACGGCTTTGGTGGTGTAGAAAGGTTCAAAGATATGCACCAGCTTGTCGGCAGGGATACCGGGGCCGGTATCGCGAATTGACAGCGTGAGTGGCGTGTCGTCACCCGATTGCGGTGAAGCCGAGGTGGCGTGCTCCAGAGTAATGGCAATGCGTCGTTGCCTGGCCTCAGCCAGCGCGTCGATCGCGTTGCTGATCAGGTTAACCACAATCTGCTCCAGCATCATGGTATTGGCCTGTACCAGTCGGTCTGAATGAATAGTGAGCTGGCAGTCAATTCCGGCGGCTACCAGTCGCGGCCTGAGCAGTTCCAGCGCGTAGCGTATCGGCCCTTCCAGGGTGACCGGTGTAGCCCCGGTGTTGCGCTTGCCGGAAAAGATGCGTAACTGGCGCGACAGATTCGATAACCGGGTGACCAGGTCTTCAATTTTGCCGAGGTTGGTGCCAACAGCGTCGAGTTTGCCGCGTTGCAGCAATAAATGGCTGCTGGCGGCGTAGTTCGACAGCGCCGTAATCGGTTGGTTCAGCTCATGGGCAATGGCTGATGACATACGACCCAGGGCCGCCAACTTCTGGTTCTGGGCGAGCGCTGCCTGAGCCTGTTGCAAATCCCGGGTGCGTTCTTCCACGCGCTGCTCCAGCGCCATGTTGGCCTCTTCCAGGGCTTGCTGGGTGGCCGTCAGCTCCGTGATGTCCTGCACCGTGACGATGTATTCCCGCGCCGAGCCAACTCGAATCGGGTTCAGGGTGTAGAGCACCGGAAAGCGGCTGCCATCGGTACGCAGGCCCTCCGCCCGCACGGGAGCCTGACCGTATTGGCCGGGTTGCCAGGGTGTCAATAACTGGCCGGGCCGGTGATTCAAATCGTTTTCCGACAACGCGAACAGGCGACGTGCCTGCTCATTGATGAACAAGGGGCGGAACTGATCGTCCAGATTCAGCAGTCCAGCATCGGTGTTCTGAATAATGGCGCGCTGGTGGTGTTCGCGCTCGGCCGTCAGCCGGCTGATGGCGCGCTGAGCCTCGGTGCGGCGCCGGCGCTCCCGGTAGTAGAGCAGGGCACCTGCTAAGGTAGCGTAGCCGATCAGCACCAGGCTTTGGCGGGCGCGAACCCGCGCCTGGGCCTCGGCCAGTGGCTCGCGCAGGTGCATTTGCCAGGGGTAATCATCGATATTTGAGGCAAAAACCAGCTGGGTTCCATCGGTTTCCAAATCAAACGTAGACCAGCGCTCTGACTGCCATTCCGTAACCGGTTGCAACTGCTTCACCGGGTCCTGCCCGAATTGCCGGGTTCGGGCGAGTTGATCCTGATGGACCTCGCTCAGCGGTCGGGTAGCGTAGTAATGCCAGCGCGGCGCCGATGACAGAAAAATAATGCCTTCCTGATCGGTCACCCAAACGCTGTCGCCGGAGGCCTGCCAGCTTTGCTCCAGCGGTTGCAGATTGATCTTGACCACGATGACGCCCAGGATCGAATCGTCGCTGGCTCGCACCGGAGCCGATAAAAACAGACCCGGAATGCCCGAGGTGGCGCCTACCGCGAAATAGAAGCCCGGTTTGCCGTTAATCGCATCGCGAAAATAGGGTCTGAAGGCATAGTTGGAGCCTACAAAGCTGAATTCAGTCTCGAAATTACTGGACCACTGAGTCATGCCATCGGGGTCCATCAGAAAGATCTCATCGGCACCAGCCTGGCGCTTGATGGTGCGCAGTAAAATTGAGGTTTGCGTTGAATTCTCGATAGCCGGTTGCTGCGGGTCCCGTTGTGCCAGGGCGGTAACGATACGCGGGTCGTTGGCCAGAATATGAGGCAGGTACAGATGCCGGTCGATAGACGCCGACAACGAGGTCTCAAAGGCGCCAAGCCGTTGTTGAGCGCGTTCAGACGCCTGGGCGATGTCCAGTTGCATCAGGCTGCGCTGAGCCAATATCAGTACGACCAGAACCAGGCCCAGCCCCACAATCAACCAAAACGGCAGCGACCTGACCCAGCGACCGGGTTGTCCGCGTTTTCGTAACGCCTGAAGAGATGCAGTAAGCGGCATGGGTTTTATCGTTGTTGTGCCTGAAGCCCAAGTGTACCGCAATGCTGAAAGGGCGCGAACCTTCTGGTTTGAAGCTGCTTTTAACTTAAGGTTTGGAGTTTGGGTTTGCGTTGGTGCCAAGAATCCGTGTCAGGCACCGGGTATGCCTATCTGGGGTCGGCGTGAACCCATCCATGGGGCCTAGACTTCGGGATATGAATCCCCTCCATGGGATTCACCCTACGGGCTCGCTTCGCTCGTGCTAAAACGCTCCCGGCGTTTTAGTCCATGCCTCAGACTTCCCCAGATAGGCATACCCGGCACCTGACACTCAGCTGGTTGCGAGCTCCGAAGCTTGAGTCTTAAGAGTTAGCTCTAGTTTTGGAGTTCGCGGGGATGTGAGCAGCGGCTGCCGGGGTTGGTCCTGTGGGGTAGTTCGCAGCAGGGATGCTGCGATCTAGGCTCCATGGACAGATTTACGCCGACCCCACAGGGCCAACCCCGGTAGCCGCTGCGGACCCATGGCACCCAACCACTTCCGAACTCCGATACTGGTGTAGACAGCGGCAGGCATAAAAAAACCGCGCCAGGGCGCGGTTTTTCAGTCGACAGTGGTCGATCAGTCGTCAAGGAAGCTGCGCAGGTGATCGCTACGCGTCGGGTGGCGCAATTTGCGCAACGCCTTGGCCTCTATTTGACGAATCCGCTCGCGGGTCACGTCGAACTGCTTGCCGACCTCTTCAAGGGTGTGGTCGGTGTTCATGTCGATGCCGAAACGCATGCGCAGCACTTTGGCTTCGCGCGCGGTCAGCCCCGCCAGAACTTCACGGGTCGATTCGCGCAGGCCGGTGACGGTGGCCGAATCGATCGGCATTTCCATGGTGTTGTCTTCGATGAAATCGCCCAGCGAGCTGTCTTCGTCGTCGCCAATGGGCGTTTCCAGCGAAATCGGCTCTTTGGAGATCTTCAACACCTTGCGGATCTTGTCTTCCGGCATGTCCATCCGTTCCGCCAGTTCTTCCGGCGTCGGCTCGCGCCCCATTTCCTGCAACATCTGGCGGGAAATGCGGTTGAGCTTGTTGATGGTCTCTATCATGTGCACCGGAATCCGGATCGTGCGAGCCTGGTCGGCAATCGACCGGGTAATCGCCTGACGAATCCACCAGGTCGCGTAGGTCGAGAACTTGTAGCCACGACGGTACTCGAACTTGTCGACCGCCTTCATCAGGCCAATGTTGCCTTCCTGAATCAGATCGAGGAACTGCAGACCACGGTTGGTGTACTTCTTGGCGATCGAGATCACCAGACGCAGGTTGGCTTCGACCATTTCTTTCTTGGCTCGACGTGCCCGGGCTTCACCGATGGAAATGCGGCGGTGAATGTCCTTGATCTCACTCAGAGCGATCTGGCTGTTTTTCTGCACATTGCGCAGCTTGCGCTGAGCACGGCGCAATTCGACGTCGAAGCGGAAGGCTTCTTCGGCGAACCGGCTGTCTTCAAGCAGATTATTCAGCCACTCTTCTTCGGTCTCGTGACCGACGAACATCTTGATGAACTCTTTGCGCGGCATGTTCAAGTGGCGCACACAGATGTTCAGCAGCTTGCGTTCCTGGTCACGAATCTCATCGACGGTCTTCTTGATGATCACCAGCGACTCTTCAAACTGACGCGGAGCCAGCTTGAAGCAGGAGAACGTCATGCCCATGGCGTCGAGTGCGTCGGTTGCTTCTTTGCTGTAGCGACCTTTCTTCTCAATCACCTTGGTAGCGGTTTCGAGTTGCTCGGCCAGCAGTGTAAAGCGCTCACGGGCGAGTTCCGGATCAGGTCCGCCTTCATTCTCATCGTCGTCGGAATCGTCGTCATCGTCGTCGGAACTGTCGTCATCGTCGGCTTTCGCTTCAATGATGGCGTCCGGAGAGTCGGCCGCGGGAGACGGGTCGGCTTCGTCCGGATCCTGAAAGCTGGTCAGGATGTCGGACAGGCGACCGCCGTCTTCAGTCTGAGTATGCGCATAGGCCGCCAGAATGTTTTCGACAACACCCGGGAAATAGGCCATGGCCTGCATGACTTCACGGGTGCCTTCCTCGATGCGCTTGGCGATAACGATCTCGCCTTCGCGGGTCAGCAGTTCGACCGTGCCCATTTCACGCATGTACATGCGCACCGGGTCGGTGGTGCGGCCCGTGTCGGTTTCGACCGCCGCCAGTGCCGCCGCGGCTTCCTCGGTGGCGTCGTCGTCGTCGGTGCTGCTTTCATCGGTCATCATCAGTTGTTCGGCGTCCGGGGCCGATTCAAACACCTTGATGCCGATGTCGTTGATCATCGCAATGATGTCTTCCACCTGGTCCGGCGAGTTAATCTCTTCCGGAAGATGGTCGTTCACCTCGGCGTAGGTCAGATAGCCCTGCTCTTTACCGCGGGCGATCAATTCCTTGAGGCGCGACTGTTGCTGAGATTTTTCAGCCATAGAAACCCTGTAAGTTCAGTAGTGGATCATGCGAAGGCAAATAGCCCTTTAGTTTACCGTAAATCAAAGGGTTAGCCAATTTTTGATCAATGCGGCCTGTCATTGGTTGCATTGAAAGACCTGAGTCAGGTCGGGTTCGTACGCCCACCAGGGAGCGCCAGCAGGACAATGGGCTGTGTACCCTGGCCGAAGTCAGTTTATGGTCACAGATTTGCCCTGTCACAGTTTGCGTTTCTTCTGCAGCTCTAAAAAGCGCCGCTTGTCTTCCGGGGTGATGGAAGGGTCTCTTTCGATGATGATGCGCCGCTTGAGTGTTTCGTACTCGGCATCAGGTGCTCTCTTGGTTAGGGCGGTTACCAGTTTTTCAAGCTCTGCGCGGGCTAATGTCATCGGGTCGGTGTCGGATGTGTGTTCCTCCAGCCAAAGATAGTCGGATGCCGCAATGGGCGCCAGCGTGTCGCGCAAGCCGTGCTGACACAGGTAGTCGAAGGCATGATAGATATCGGCCCTGGGCGCTTCCTGCAGCAGTCGTACCACGCGGCTGAGCAGCGCCTTGCCTTCCTGTTCGGGCAGATGCTCCAGTTGCTCCAGGTTCAGTTCATTGGCCAGATGCGGGTGGCGAATCAGCCAGGCCAGGCAGCGATGCACCAGACTGAACTGAACGCCCAGGTTGGCCCGGCTGGCCGGTTTGTTTCGGCTGGAGCCTGTTTGGCCACCAGAGTAGTCACCAGAGCCATACTCAGACTCATAATCGTCCATTGGCCCGTCATAACTGGGCATCCAGTCATCCGGCATCGCCAGATCAGGGTTGTGGACTGCTGGCTCGGAACGGGGTTTTGCCGGTTCCGGTATCACCGGTTTGACCGGGGCATGTGTTGTCAGAATCTGTTCAACAGACAAACCAACCAGGTTCGACAATTGCTGCATCAGCAGTTGACGTAAAATGCCCTCGGGCATCGGTTCTATCCAGCCCCGGGCCAGGCTGGCCAGACGGGCCTTGCCTTCCAGAGTGGTCATGTCGGTCTGGGTTTGCAGGTGCTGAAACAGAAAGTCGGCCAGGCTTTGTGATTGCTTGACGCGTCGTTGAAAGCCTTCAAAGCCTTCATTGCGCACCAGGGTATCCGGGTCTTCGCCTTCGGGCAGAAACAGGAACTTGGCTTGCTGGCCGTCTCGCACTTCCGGCAGAGCGTTTTCCAGTGCGCGCAATGCGGCCCGGCGCCCGGCTTCGTCGCCATCGAAACAGAAAATAATTTCTGGGGTCAGCTTGAACAGCCGTTGAATGTGGGTGGAACTCGTTGCCGTACCCAGGGTCGCGACGGCGTTTTTAACCCCGAACTGAGCCAGGGCGACCACATCCATATAGCCTTCGACGATAATGATGTTGTCGAAGTTACGCAGCGCCTGGCGGGCTTCATAAAGGCCATAGAGCTCGTTGCCCTTATGGAAGATGGGCGTTTCCGGGCTGTTCAGGTATTTAGGTTTGTCGTCTGGCGTTAATACCCGGCCACCGAAGGCGATGGTGCGGCCACGAATATCGCGGATCGGGAACATAAGCCGCTGACGGAAGCGGTCGTATTCGCGTCCCTTGTCGTTGCGCACCATCATGCCGGTGGCGAACAGCTGTTCGGCACTTTGTTCGGTGCCGGCGAAATGCTGCATCAGGTTTTGCCAGCCGGGCGGCGCGTAGCCAATCTGGTAGCGCTGAATGACCTCTTCGCTCAGGCCACGCCCAAGAACGTATTGCTGGGCGATACTTGCTTCCGGATGATTGAACAGCTGATGCGCGAAATAGTCGGCGCTGCTGCCCATCAAATCGTAGAGCGTGCGGCGTTTGCGTTGCTGGGCTTGCTGAGCCGCGTTCTGTTCTTCGCGAGGCACCTCGACGCCAGCGGCGCGGGCCAGTTCTTCAACGGCTTCGGGAAAGCTGAGGCGTTCGTATTCCTGCAAAAAGCGCAGCGCCGTGCCGGAGGCACCACAGCCAAAACAGTAGTAAAACTGTTTTACCGGGTTAACCGAGAAAGAGGGTGATTTTTCGTTATGGAAGGGGCAGCAGGCCCAGTGGTCCTTGCCTTTCTTCTTCAGCGGCACGCGATGACCGATGATCTCGACGATGTCGGTGCGTTCGAGCAGGTCATCGATGAAATCGTTGGGAATCAGGCCAGCCATAGGTTCCTCAAAGGGATGTGCATGCGGCGTATCGGGCAATTCTAACGGGCATTGCCAGTCGAGCAGAAGGCGCGGTGGATCCGGTTAAGGTCCAGCCTTGGCGTAGCATGCAACCGTCTGTTTCGGTCGTATTGCTTGCTAATCATGGTAAGAAGCCGCTTTGGGCGGGTCCTTTGATGATCAGTCGACGCCAGTCAGGGTCGGGAAACCCCGGGATCAGCCCAGCCGGGCTTTGATCAGCTTGCTTACCGCAGCCATATCGGCGCGGCCTTGTAATTGAGGCTTCAAAACCCCCATTACCTTGCCCATGTCTTGCATACCCTCAGCGCCGGTATCGGCGATGGCGGTATCAATAAGGGCATTAATTTCATCTTCCGAGAGCGCCGCCGGGAGAAACGTGGCAATCACCTCCATTTCTTCTCGCTCGATTGCGGCCAGATCATCGCGTCCGGCAGTCTCGTACTGCGCAATGGAATCACGACGTTGTTTGTTCATCTTATCGAGGATCGCCAAAACCCGGGCGTCATCGACGTCTACTCGCTCGTCAACCTCTACGCGTTTGAGCTCAGACAGAATCAGCCGTACCGTGCCCAGCCGTACCTTGTCTCTGGCACGCATGGCGTCTTTCATGGCTTCGGTGATCTGTTGCTTGAGCTCAGACATGTCAGGTCAACCCACTTTTAAAGCGATTTTCGGCAACATCAGAACGGGCAAATTGTGTTATTTGCTCGTTAACCCTGTGCAGAAATCTTAGTACAACCGTACCAGACGCTTGTTTTCACGCTGCAGTTTCTTGGCGTGACGCTTAACCGCGGCGGCAGCTTTACGCTTGCGAACCCAGGTCGGCTTTTCGTAGTGCTCACGACGACGCACTTCAGACAAAACACCGGCTTTTTCACAGGAACGCTTGAAACGGCGCAGAGCGACGTCGAACGGCTCGTTTTCTCTTACTTTAACTGCTGGCATTAAAAAGACCTTTTCAGTGTGGGTTTGACATCTCGCAGCGGGTTCCGGTCGCAGAACCCCCAAATTCGAGGCGCGTGATTTTACGGCCTGCGGTCGTTGCTGTAAAGCCCTGGTTGGCCCGAAGCGGTCCGGGTGATTTCCTTTATGGCACGGCTTTCTTTAAACTCTCGCCTCTTCTACCACCTCCGGACCGGTTACGCTGCAGCCTGCGGGCCGGTTTTGCCCATCGGGAGTCTGAATGCGCGTTCTGGGAATTGAAACCTCTTGCGATGAGACCGGCGTCGCCCTATACGATTCTGAACAGGGTTTGCTGGCTCATACGCTATTCAGCCAGGTGAAAATGCACGCTGAATTTGGCGGTGTGGTGCCTGAACTGGCCTCGCGGGACCATATTCGCAAGCTGGTGCCGCTGATTCGGCATACCTTTGATCAGGCGGGTTTGCCTTTGGGGGCAGTTGACGGCGTTGCCTATACCTCCGGGCCTGGTCTGGTGGGTGCTTTGATGGTGGGTGCCGCCCTCGCGCGGTCGCTGGCATGGACCTGGGAGGTGCCCGCATTGGGTGTGCACCACATGGAAGGACATTTGCTGGCGCCGATGCTGGAACCCAACGCTCCGCCGTTTCCGTTTGTTGCCCTGCTGGTCAGCGGTGGCCATACCTTGCTGGTGGATGTGCGGGGTGTGGGCGAATACCGCATTCTGGGCGAAACCCTGGACGATGCCGCCGGCGAAGCTTTCGACAAGACGGCCAAGATGATGGGCCTGCCATACCCGGGCGGGCCCTTGCTCAGCAAGCTGGCCGACAGTGGCACGCCGGGCGTATTCGAGTTCCCTCGCCCTATGGTCGACCGGCCGGGTATGGATTTCAGTTTTTCGGGTCTGAAAACGGCGGTGCGTAACACCGTGGCGACTCATGCGGTTGAAGAAGCCGTGCCACCCCAGATAATGGCCGATATAGCCGCCGGCTTTCAGGAGGCCGTGGTTGATACGCTGTCCATTAAATGCCGCCGGGCTTTGAAGGAGACCGGTCACCGGTCGCTGGTTATCGCCGGGGGCGTCAGCGCCAACCGGCGTCTGCGTGAAAAGCTGGAAGCGATGGCGACCGAACGCCGGTGCAAGCTTTACTACCCACGCCTTGAGTTTTGCACTGATAACGGCGCCATGATCGCCTATGCGGGCTGGCAGCGGCTAAAAGCCGGAGAAACCAGCCCGCTGGCATTGGATATCCGGGCGCGCTGGTCACTGGATGAGCTGGAGGCGGTGCATGGCTGAGAATAAGACGGTTGCAAACCCGGTATCGGACACCGTGTTTCTGGAAGGCTTGCAGGTTGAAACAGTGATTGGCGCCTATGATTGGGAGCGCACCATACGCCAGACGCTCTGGCTCGACCTGACGCTGGCGTTCGATTGCCGGCCTGCCGGTGCCAGCGACGACCTGGCCAAAGCGCTAGACTACGACGCCCTGAGCAAGCACATCCGCAGCTGGGCTGCGGAGCAATCCTTTGAGTTGATTGAGACCTTTGCAGAGCAGTTGTGCACTCTGATTTACGAATTCGCCGGCATCCGGGACATCCAGGTGCGCATCAATAAACGCGGTGCCGTGGCAGACTGTGCCGGAGTAGGCATTCATATCAGACGGACCTTTTAACGTGACTCTCTCCTCAAGCCCAAGCAGCGCCTCGCCCGTACCAGTTGCCCTGAGCCTCGGCAGCAACATCAACCGCTATCAGCACATCACCCATGCACTTGATGCCCTGAGCGATGCCTTCGGGGCGCTGGTGTGTTCCCCGGTCTACGAAAGTGAGTCGGTTGGTTTTGATGGCAGTAATTTCCTTAATTCGGTGGTGTTGATAACAACGACACTGGGGCTGGATGACATTGGGCCGATTCTCAAACAGATCGAAGACGACAATGGTCGCGATCGAAACGGCCCCAAGTTCGGCCCGAGAACCCTCGATATTGACGTGCTGACCTACGGCGATTTGGTCGGAGAGCACCACGGCATTGAGCTGCCACGCCGTGAGACGGCGCGTAATGCGTTCGTGCTGAAACCCATGGCCGATATCCTGCCGGATACCCGGATGCCGGGCTCTGACCTAACCTACGCGCAATTGTGGGCGAATTACCCGAAAGAGAAGCAAAAGCTCTGGGCTGTGCCGTTTGAGTGGCGGGGTCGAGTGTTGTCCTGACTAATTACACCGAAGTAGCCCTCCCGAACCATCCCTACTTGAACTGCATTCGTAACTCAAGTTTCGGAGTTCGCACGGGAAACTAGCACCGGGTGCCGGGTATACCTCTGTGGGGAAGTCCGCAGCAGGGATGCTGCGGCCTAGGCTCCATGGACGGATTTACGCCGACCCCACAGAGGTATACCCGGTAACCGGTGCGGGCCAACACCTCAGAGCTGAGCCGAACTCCGAAACTTGAGTTGTAATCTTTAAGTCAAGATGACGTCTGGCCCAGGGCTTCCTGCACCAGCGGCCATACATTATCCAGAATGAGTGGTTGCGCTTCATCGGTAGGGTGCAAGCCGTCTTCTTGCATTAATTCGCGGAACTGGGCCACGCCTTCCAGCATAAAGGGCAGGTAAAGCACCTCGTGTTCGTCAGCCAGGGTGGCGTACTGTTCAAAAAATGGCTCGGTGTAGCGAGAACCGAAGTTGGGTGGCAAGCGTATCCCTAAGAGGATAACCGTGGCGCCGGACTGCTGGGCCATGTCGATCATGTCGCTCAGGTTGCGGCTGATTTGCGGAATCTGGAAGCCACGCAGGCCATCATTGGCGCCGAGCTCCAAAATCATGATGTCCGGCTCATACTGGTCCAGCAGGGCGGGCAGGCGTTCCAGGCCGCCTCGGGAGGTTTCACCACTGATACTGGCATTGATGACGCTATAGTCTGCGTCGCCCTGATTGAGTTGTTGCTCCAGCAGGGTCACCCAGGTGGCTTCCGGTGGCATCCCATAGCCGGCGCTGAGGCTGTCTCCCATGACCAGCAGGGTATTTGCCTGAACCGTAGCCAGAACACTGACCGCCGCTAGAGCCAGCAGTCGAGTCGCCTTATGGCGTAACCATTGAATACTCAGAAGAGACTCAAACAGCATGAATGATACGTCCACGATAATGATTGAGACCCGAAAGCTTAAACAGGAAGTCACCAGTGGGGAAGGGGCGCTGGTCATCCTGAAGGGGATCGACATGGCGATTCACGCGGGCGAGAGCGTTGCCATTGTCGGTGTATCGGGTTCCGGCAAGTCTACCTTGCTCGGCATGCTGGCGGGTCTCGACCGGCCCAGCAGCGGCGAAGTTTTCCTCGCAGGCACCGAGATCACGGCGCTGGACGAAGAACAGAGAGCCCTGTTGCGTGGCAAGCAAGTGGGATTTGTGTTCCAGAATTTTCAGCTGTTGCCAAGTTTGACCGCACTCGAAAACGTCATGCTGCCACTGGAGGTAAAGGGCGCGAAAGAACCTCAGGTTCGGGCCGCACAGTGGCTGGAACGGGTCGGCCTGGCGGGCCGGGCAACGCATTACCCGCTGCAACTCAGTGGTGGTGAACAGCAACGGGTGGCGGTAGCGCGAGCCTTTGCCAGCGAGGCGCCCATCCTGTTTGCCGACGAACCCACCGGCAACCTCGACAGCCGCACCGGGGAAAAAGTAGCTGATCTGTTGTTTTCCCTGAACCGCGAAAGCGGCACCACTCTCGTGCTGGTCACCCACGATCCGAAACTGGCAGCCCGTTGTGACCGCCAGTTGGAGATGGAGGACGGCACGCTGCGCGAGGTGGCGCTGGCATGACGTTATCTGTGAAATCCGACGCACTCGAATCGGGTGCGAACCAGGGCCGATCGGCGCGATCACTGGCGCTCAAGCTGTTATGGCGTGACTGGCGCAGTGGCGAGCTGAACATTCTGATCGCTGCCTTGATGGTGGCGGTCACAACGGTCACCAGTATTGGCTTGTTTTCTGACCGTATTCGCAACTCCATTCAGGACGAAGCGGGTTCATTGCTGGCGGCTGATGCTCAGATTCGCAGCCGCAGTACCATTCCCATTTCTGCAGAATTACGGCAGCAAGCCGAGTCTGCGGGGCTCGAGACTGCAGATATTGTCACCTTTCAGGCCATGTCGTTTGGCAACAACAATGCCTTGCAGCTGAGCGCCGTTAAGGCCGTATCGCCTGAGTATCCGTTGAAGGGCGAGTTAGTGATCGCTGACCAACCCTTCGGTGAAGGGCGTTCGGTGCAGACAGGTCCGCCGCCCGGCGAGGCCTGGATTATTTCGCGTTTGTTTCTGTCTTTGGGTGTCGACATTGGTGACACCATTGGCGTCGGTGATGCCAATTTACGGGTAACGGCTGCGCTGATTACCGAGCCGGATGAAGCTGGCTCCTTTTTCGACTTTAACCCCCGGGTGATGATCAACACGGCCGATGTGGAACAAACCGGTGCCGTGCAGCTGGGCAGTCGTGCCCGTTACCGGTTGTTGCTCGGCGGGGATGTCGAGCCATTTAAGGCTCAGGTTGAGGAAAGCTTACGCCCGGATTACCGCTGGGCCGATGTGCGGGATGCCAACGAAGGGGTGACCTCGGCGCTGGACCGGGCGGAAAGTTTTCTGTTGCTGGCCGGCTCGCTCGGCGTGATGCTGGCCGGGGTAGCCCTGGCGCTTGCTTCACGGCGCTACGCCAGTCGTCAGTTGAGCCATGTCGCCCTGCTTAAAACCCTGGGGCTGACGCCCAATGTCATTGCCCGGTTGTATGCCGGTAATCTGCTGATTCTGGGTGTTATTACCGTGTTCGCCGGCCTGGTGCTGGGCTGGGTGCTGCACTGGGCCTTCCTTGAGCTGGCCTCTGGCCTGCTCCCACGAGAGCTGGAGCCAGCGGGCTGGCGCCCGCTCTGGATCGGTCTGCTGACCGGTCTGGTGTGTCTGATGGCCTTTGCGTTTCCGCCGGTTTGGGTGTTGCGCCAGGTCCCTCCGGCCAAGGTGCTGCGCTCGGAACTCGAAGGTGGAACCCTGAGCCAGCGTGTGGTGGTGGCGATTGGCGCAGTGGCGGTGGTTGGCCTGGTTTGGTTTTACAGTGGTGACATGCTGCTAACCGCGGCCCTGCTGGGCGGCGGACTGATAGCCCTGGCAGGCGTTTCGCTGATGGCCGCCGTGCTGATTCGGGTGGTGCGGCGTTATGGCAGTCGGCTGGGCACGACCTGGCGACTTGGCCTTTCCAACCTGCAGCGCCACAGCCGGCAGAATGCGTTTCAGATCATGGTGTTTTCCATCGCGCTGATGCTGTTGTTCATTCTGACCTTGCTGCGTTCCTCACTGATCGGTGAGTGGCAGCAGCAGTTGCCGGAAGGCGCCCCCAACCATTTTGCGTTCAACATCTTTGAAGACGAGATTGACGGGTTTCAGGGCATTCTGGATGCCAATGACGTGCAGCGGGAGCCACTCTATCCGATGATTCGGGGGCGGCTGACCGAGGTGAATGATGAAGCCCTGTCTGACCGGCTTGACCGTCTGCAACCGAGTGGTGACGATTTCCGGCGCGAGCTGAATCTTACCTGGTCCGACACCCTGGCAGACGACAATGCCGTGGTCGATGGAGACTGGTGGGCGCCGGGCGATGCCGAGCGCAGCCTGATCTCGGTAGAGCAGGATTTTGCCGAGCAACTGGAGATTGGTCTGGGCGATGAGCTGACCTTTACCATCGGTGGCCAACGGGTGGACGTGACGGTGAAAAGCATTCGCACCGTGCAGTGGGACAGCCTGGCACCGAATTTCTATGTGATCTTCAGCGGCCCCATTCTGGATGGCGCCGGCGCGGCCTACATTACCAGCTTCTATCTGGATGCCGATCAGAAGCCTTTGTTGGCCGAGTTGCTGCGCCAGCACCCGACTGTCAGCGTGATAGAGGTCGATGCCATCATCAAGCAGATTCAGGACATTGTTGGCCAGGTGACGGTGGCGGTTGAGTTTATTCTGGGGCTGGTGCTGGTGGCCGGTTTTATTGTTCTGTTGGCCAGTGTTCAGGCGACGCTTGATGTGCGCCTGGTCGAAAGCGCCATTCTGCGGACTCTGGGTGCCCGGGCGGCGCTGGTGCGGGGCGGGCTCTGGATCGAGTTTGCCTCGCTTGGCGCTTTGGCGGGCTTGCTGGGTGCGCTCGGTGCGGAGCTTGCTCTGGCCTATTTCCAGACGGAAATGCTGAACCTGAGCTGGACGCCGCACCCGTTGCTTTGGGTAACAGGCCCGGTGCTCGGAGGCCTTGTCATCGGTGTGATCGGCGTTGTCTCGACCCGGCGGGTGATCAAAGTGCCGCCCATGGTCGTGCTCAGAAGCGTTTAAGTTTGGTTCTTGCGCACAGCGGGCCATTGAAATGGCCCGCTGTGCCCTAATCATACCCGCAAAGGCAATTGTTGAGCGGCCGGGTCTGTGTGCTGGTGTCGCAAATCGAACACTCCCTGAACTGTAATCCATAACCATTAACTTGGTAGACTGTGGCGCCGCGACTTGTTGTTACCGGCGGTCCGGGCTCAGGGCAGTGGCGCCTGTTTTTAATAACCCCTGTATCCATCAACCTTCTCAAGGAGATTTCATGAGCGTATTACTGGGTCGCAAGGCCCCTGATTTCACCGCACCGGCGGTTAAAGGCAACGGCGAAATCGTTGACAACTTCAGCTTGAGCCAGTCCATCGAAGGACGCTATGCGCTGGTTTTCTTTTACCCGCTGGACTTCACCTTTGTATGCCCGTCTGAGCTGATTGCGCTGGACAAACGTGTTGAAAAGCTGAAAGACATGGGCGTTGAAGTGATCTCTGTATCGATCGATTCGCACTTCACCCACAACGCCTGGCGTAACACGCCGGTCAATGAGGGCGGTATTGGCCCGGTGCGTTACACCATGGTCGGCGATATGGACCACAGCATCACCAAGGCCTATGGCGTTGAGTCTGAAGGCGGCGACAGCTATTACCCGCCGGGTGTAGCTTTCCGCGCGTCGTTCGTGATCGACAAGAAGGGCGTGGTTCGTGCCCAGCACATGAACGATGAGCCTATTGGCCGCAACATCGACGAACTGGTTCGCGTAGTTGAGGCGCTGCAGTTCTTTGAAGAGAACGGTCACGTTTGCCCGGCCGGCTGGCAGAAAGGCGACGAAGGCATGGTTAACACGCCTGACGGCGTTGCTAACTACCTGGGTACCAACTCTGACAAGCTCTGATCTCTGGATTTGTCTTCGAAACCCGGCATTCGCCGGGTTTTTTTTGGCTTGTTCAGTGGCAAGTAGTTGTTTTGGCTTGGGTGCCAATGGTCCGCAGCGGATACCAGGGGCGCCCTTGTGAGGTCGGCGTAGATCCATCCGTGGAGCCTAGGCCGCAGCATCCCTGCTGCGGACTTCCCCACAAGGACACCCCTGGCACCCGCTGCTCGTTTCCTTAGCTAATTATAGAAACTCAAGTTTCGGAGTTCGCAACCAACTGAGTGTCAGGTGCCGGGTAACCCTATCTGGGGAAGTCTGAGGCATGGATGCCGAAGTCTAGGCCCCATGGACGGGTTCACGCCGCCCCCAGATAGGGTTACCCGGTTCCTGACACGAATTCCTGGCACCAACGCAAACCTGAACTCCGAAACTTGAGTTAGAAAGAAGCTCTTGAAGCGAGTACTAGTTCTCACAAAAGACTGTAAAGCCGACCAATGTGATTCTGAAAGTGGTCCAGAAACAGCTGGGTTTTCAGCGGGAGCTGGCGGCTGCGGTAAACGACCGTCAGTTGCTGAGCGACCGGCTTTCCTTCCAGTGTTACCTCCATCAATGCGCCACGCCGAACGGCGGGTTCGGCCTGGTAGCGGGCCAGGCGGGCGATGCCCAAGCCGCGAACGGCAGCCTGCAGTTGCATGTCCGGGCTGTTCAGCACGAGTCGGCCAAATACGGGTTGAACGGTGAGCGTTTGGCCGGTTCGAAATGCCCACTGGGTCTCACCGGTTTGCAGGATGCAGCGGCATTCGCCGAGTTCAGACAGGGTAGCTGGCCGTTTTTCGGCGCAGTGAGGGGCGATATAAAGACCCTGGGGAATGCTCATCAGGGAGCGTGCTATCCAGTCGCTGTCAGGCAGAGGGGCATCGTGCAGGATGAACTGGAGATCGTGGTCGGGCGAGGGTGAGGGGTATTGGCCGCTGTATTGGGTGCAGCTGAGGCTGATGTCCGGGTAGCGTTGCAGGAATTCGCTGATCAGTTCGCCCATCTGGGTGGTGAACAGTTCCTGGGGCATCTGGATCGATAGGGTGCCCTTGGGTTGGCGCTGGTAGGCCAGTACGGACGATTGAATCTCGGCCAGTTCATCGAGAAAGGGGGCGGCGTTGTTGTAAAGGCTCTGGCCGGCCTCGGTCAGGTCCATGCGTCGGGTGGAACGCTCCAGCAGGGTGACGCCCAGCTTTTCTTCAAACTGCCGCAACTGGCGGCTGAGGGTCGATTTGGGCATGCCGCGCCGGGCTGCTGCAGCGGTGATGCTGCCCGCGTTGACGGTATCGACAAAGAGGGACAGGCCATCCAATTCCATAATCGGGGTACTCTTACCAGGGTGATTGTTCCAAATATGGCATAAAGATGCTCAAAAATACTGTCTAGTATCGAAAATTAAAGCACTTATGATGGGGGGCATCAAAGTCATTGTCCTGAAGAGGAAAGCAGAATGTCGAATGTGAAATTGCTGAATGCAGACGAATTTAATGCCAATGTTGAAGGCGGCCAGGGTCTGACGCTGGTGGACTTCTACGCCGACTGGTGCGGCCCCTGTAAGATGATTGCGCCGGTACTGGAAGACCTGGCCAGCGAATACGAAGGCAAGGTCAATGTTGTGAAGCTGGATGCCGATGCCCACCCGGACGTATTGTCCAAATACGGTGTTCGCGGCCTGCCCACCCTGATGATGTTTGAAAATGGCAAGCCAGTGGGTACCCGTGTTGGCGCTCAGCCTGCCAGTGCACTGAAAGCCTTTATCGGTGAGCATTCCGCTTAATCGATCTTGTTTTACCCAATACTCTCCTTTTTACCGGGCTCTGCCCGGTTTTTTCATTTCCCGCCCCTTATATGAAAGATTCGTTCCCCTCTGGCAAAAAAGCCCGGAAAGCGGTGCTTTCGATTGGCAACTTGATCAACAAGTCGCTAAGTTTCAAACATGTGTTTTATTATCGGCTCGTCCAGACGGTTTAAGGTGTAGAGTCTGGGGTGAGCGCATGGGTATTTTTTACCGATCGGGAGGTCATTATGAACCATTTATTGATTCTGGCGTTGGCGGTGGTCGTCAAACTTGTGATTTTACGCCGCGAAATGGGCGCCATGGCCCTTGTGGTCGGCTTTACCATCGTGGGCATCCTTGGCTTCATGTGGAGTAGCCCCTGGTTGGGCGCCCTGTTGATTCTGGCGGCCGCGGGCACGGTTGTTGGCGGGTTGCCGGCGCTGCGCAGCAGCTGGCTGACGCCAAAACTGTTTTCGATTTTCAAGCAGGTGGCACCCAAGGTATCGGATACCGAGCGAGTGGCGCTGGAAGCCGGTACCGTCGGCTGGGATGGTGAATTGTTTTCCGGTCGTCCCGACTGGCGAGTGCTGATGGACAACCGCAACAACGGCCTCACCGATGAAGAACAGGCCTTTGTTGATGATCAGTGTGGTGTGGTCTCTGGCATGTGCAATGCCTGGGACATCGCCAACGAACGCGCCGATTTACCGGCCGAAGCCTGGAATTACCTGAAGAAAGAAGGGTTTTTCGGGATGATCATCCCTAAGGAATACGGCGGGCTTGGGTTTTCAGCCAAGGCGCAATCGGCCGTATTGCAGAAGTTGTCGGTCAATGAGTCGCTGATGGTCGTGGTTGGGGTGCCCAATTCCTTAGGCCCGGGCGAGTTGCTGTTGAAATACGGTACTCAGGAGCAGAAAGACCATTACCTGCCGCGCCTGGCCGATGGCCGTGAAATTCCCTGTTTTGGTCTGACCGGCCCACGCGCCGGGTCAGATGCGACCTCGATTCCCGATACCGGCATTGTCTGCAAAGGCATGCACGAGGGTAAGGAAGTTCTGGGGGTACGGCTGAACTTCGAGAAACGCTGGATCACCCTGGCGCCCATCGCCACCGTGGTCGGCCTGGCGTTCCGGATGTTCGACCCCGATAAACTGCTGGGCGATACCGACGACATTGGCATTACCTGTGCACTGATCCCGCGGGATACCGAGGGTATGGAAATTGGTCGTCGTCATGCGCCCATCGGCAGCCCCTTTATGAACGGCCCGATCATCGGTAAAGATGTGTTCATTCCGATGGACTGGCTGATTGGCGGCACTGAGATGGCCGGTCAGGGCTGGCGAATGCTGGTGGAGTGCCTCTCGGTAGGGCGCTGCATTACGCTGCCTTCCGGTGCCAGCGGCTCGGGCCGATACATGGTTGGGCTGGCCGGTGGTTTTACGCGCATTCGCCGTCAGTTCAATGTACCGGTGGCGGACATGGAAGGTGTGCAGGTGCCACTGGCGCGAATTGCCTCCATGGCGTATATCGCGCGGGCCACGGTGCGGCACACAGCCAATATGATCGACAGCGGTGAAAAACCGGCCGTACCTTCTGCCATTCTGAAAAGCCAGCTGACCGAGTTCCAGCGTCAAATGGTGACGGACGCCATGGACGTACATGGTGGTAAAACCGTAACCCTGGGGCCGCGAAACTATCTGGGCATTGGCTATTCGTCGACGGCGGTGTCAATCACCGTTGAGGGCGCGAACATCATGACCCGCAGCCTGATGATCTTTGGTCAGGGTGCGATTCGCTGCCACCCCTGGGTGCTGAAAGAGTTGGAAGCGAAAGACAACAACGACATCAGCGCCTTCGATAAAGCCATTTTCGGGCATATTGGCATGGCCGCCGGTAACGTGGCGCGCTCACTGACCGCGGCGCTGGGCATCCCCACTGGCGAGACGCCGTTTTACGGCGATGCCGGACGCTATGCCCGGGCAGTCAACCGGTTCAGCGCCTCGTTCAGTCTGTTGGCCGATGTGGCCATGGGCACGCTCGGTGGCGGGCTAAAACAGCGGGAAATGCTCTCGGCGCGGCTGGGGGATGTGCTGTCGAACCTGTATATGACGTCAATGGTGCTTAAAGAATGGCACGAGGGCACCAAGGTCGCCGGTGAGGAAGCGCTGATGCGCTACAGCTGTGAGTTCCTGCTGCACCGTGCTGAAATTGCCATCGACGAAATTCTCGACAACCTGCCGAACCGTCCGGTCGCCATCGCTGTGCGTCCCGTAGTGCTGCCGCTGGGTAAGCGCTGGCCAATGCCGTCCGATAAGCTGGTGGCCCGCATCGCCCGGGATGTGTCAACCGATACGCCCTTGCGCAGCCATCTGATTGAAGACACCTGGCAGACGCACGAAGAAGGCCAGCAGGAGAACCCGCTGGCGCGCTACAACGCCCTGCTGAAAGACAATGACCGTGCAACCGAATTGTACAAGGTGGTCAACAAGGCGTATGCCAAGGGGCAGTTGCCAGCAACGGCATTGCACCCGGAGCAGCGTGCTGAAGAAGCGTTAAAGGCAGAATTGATCAGTGAAGCGGACTACACCTTCATGGTGGCTTATGAAGCCGATGTGCTCGATATGCTGACCGTTGATGACTTTGCTTTCGATGAGCTGGCACGTAACAAGAGCAAGATTGTTTGGCACAACGGGCGGCCCAAGGCCAAGCGCAAGGCGGCTCCGAAGAAAACTGAGGCGGCTACAGACGAGTAGGGAGGAACCCTGGCCGGGTTTGGATGCCCGGCCAGTGGCTTAAGACAGCCGGTCTTCTACCGCGCCGATTTTGTCATCGAAGGTCTGGTCTTTGTCGGTTCGGGTGCCGACCTTAATGGTGGATGACAGGCGGGTGACGCCGCCTTCGTGCAACTCGGCGTGGCAGGCCTTGATGGCGGCGAAGACGTCGTCCCAGTCGCCATAGAGGTTGGTGCCATAGGCGTGCAGGCGGATTTCAATCGGGAAACGTTGCAGAATGCGTTGGCACCGGGCAATCTCGTCAGCAACCGAGACGCCCTCGCCAATAGGGATAACACACAGGTCAGCCATGCATTTCATCAGCTCTGCTCCTGTCGGTCCATAAATTCCTGCTGGGTTTCAAACTCTCCGACTTCTGGCACCAGTGGCCAGCCACCGAGCTGCTTCCAGCGGTTAACCATGTCGCAAAACAGCTCGGCGGTTTTGCGAGTGTCGTACTCGGCACTGTGGGCTTCGCGGTCGTTGAATTCAATACCGGCAGCTTCGCAGGCTTTCTTGAGTACGGTTTGGCCATAAACCAGGCCGCCCAGAGCTGAGGTATCGAAGGTTGAGAACGGATGAAAGGGGTTGCGCTTGATGTCGGCGCGTTCGACCGCGGCCATCAGAAACGAATGGTCGAAGGTCGCGTTGTGGCCGACCAGAATGGCCCGCTTGCACTCTTCATCCTTGACGCCGTGGCGTACCATTTTGAAGATACTCTTCAGCGCGTCGGCTTCATCGACGGCGTCGCGCAGGGGGTTATGCGGGTCGATCCCGGTGAATTCGAGCGCCGCCTTTTCCATATTGGCGCCTTCAAACGGCTGAACATTGAAAAACAGGGTTTTATCCGGTGACAGCCAGCCTTCTGAATCCATTTTCAGAGTAACGGCGGCAATTTCGAGCAGGGCATCGGTGCGGGCATTGAAACCTGCTGTTTCGACGTCGATGACAACCGGGTAATAACCACGAAAACGCTGCGATAACAGCCAGTGAGCTTCGGGGTGCGACACGCGCGCTCCAGACCATGAATTTGACGATCATCTTAATGAACTGGTCAGTTATGGCAAGGCGTTTGCTGTGGTTTTATAAATAGGGCGTAAACAGGCCTCTTTTCGGCCAATATTTGGCCGATAACCGGCAAAACACGGGAGATACACAGATGACCGTTCGGCAACGATTCGCCCAGGCACCCCGGGCAGCGGTGATTTTTGGCCGCGATGGCCTGATCGCCCTGGTGCTGGGGTGTTGCCTGCCGGTGGCCTGGGCGGCGGACTACGGTACCGGCCTGTCCGATACCACCTGGCAACTGGAGGCCAACGAGTATTACTGCAAGTTTTATCAGCCGATTCCGCAATACGGCCTGGCCGTGTTCTTTCATGAGGCAGGTGAAGAGCTTGAATTCTATTTGCAGGCCACCCGCAACCAGATGGCCCTGGGCCAGGCGGCGCTGACCGTAGAGGCGCCAGACTGGCGCTCCAGCGCCCTGACCCACGAGCTGGGCTATGTGCGGGTGCAAGACCGGGACATTCCGCTGCGAGTTGAACCCGACCGGGCCCGGCGCATTATGGGCGAGCTGGCCAATGGCATGGCACCGACCTTTACGCGCCAGGCGCGTTATGGCTCCGAGTCGATTCGCGTGCAGGTTTCGCCGGTTGAATTCAAAAGCTATTACAACGACTACCTGGCCTGTTCGGCCGGGCTGTTGCCGGTCAATTTCAGCCAGGTCGAACGTACAGTGGTGAATTACCCGAGTGGTGGCGAGCTGCTCGATAACACGGCGCAGTCTGTATTGGATGATCTGGTTGCCTACGTTGCAGCCGATGAGCGCATTCTGGCGCTGGAAGTGGTCGGCCACAGCGATAATGTAGGCACGCGCTACGATAACCGCCGGCTGTCCGAGCGCAGGGCCAACCGCGTAACTGATTACCTGGTGGAACAGGGTGTCGACTCGTCGATTATCCTGACCGACTACCAGGGTGACCGATACCCCATTGCCGATAACAACACGGCCGCTGGCCGCTCTGCCAACCGGCGCACCACCATTTTGGTGGTTCGCGATTCCGGCGATGCAGACGACCCCCTGAACGGCCTGCCGGATTTTGATGCCCGATGATGTCTCCCTTCCGACGCCAACACCGCAGCGACGCCGGTTCAGGACCGGCCGTGGTACTGACCGATGATCAGCTGGTCTACCGCCGTGCCAGTGGTGCCCGAACCGAATTGGACCTGGCGGATTTGACCCGGGTATCGGTGTTCGCCGACGCCAGTGGCCAGTGTTTCTGGCACATTGAAGGCAAGGGCTGCACGGAAGCCATCGTACCGGTTGATGTTCCGGGCGAATCGCTGATTCGCCAGTATCTTAGCCAGTGGCGCGGGTTTGATTACGATGGTCTGGTGCGCTTTGTCAGTGAGGGGCAGTCGCAGGGGCACAGGCAATTATGGCCCCTGACAGTCAGCACGGAGCGTTAGCGGAAGCCATCCTGCTGGAACAATAAGGGCGAGCGACCCTGGTACAGGCCGAAGTACAGGGTGCTGGGTGGCCCGGTCATACCCAGCCCGGCTTCCCAATCCCATTCCAGCCATTCCGGCACGTTGACCAGAACACCCACGATACCCGGTGTGGTCGATTCAGCCACCAGGGTGCCGGCACCCGCGTTCAAACCAACCAGAGTGCCATCGGCCGAGTTGGCTACGCCAGCGCAATTCAGAGCGCCTGGTTCGCAAACACCCTGGAAGGTGAGGCCGGGAATCTCGCCAGTGCCGGTTTCGTTGTCGCTCGTAAAGGGAGCAAAACTGACAGCGTTGGGGGTTATGCTGCTATCTACATCGTCGAGTAATTCAACCCATACTGGCAGTTCGGCCGTTTCCTGGGTACTGACCTGGCGTTCGGCATTCAGCCGGGCGTAATACAGCGAAACGGCACCCAGGTTTAGGGCCAGGTCTTCGCATTGGGTTAAATCGCCGTGACAGGCTTCACTGTCGTTGAGTTTGCTGGATCCGATAATAAGTTGATTCAGTATCTGGGGCGTATCACTAACAGTCGGCCCCGCTGCTGCGCGTGGCCAGGTCAAACCGGTTTGGCTGAGGGTCAGAGTCACCTCGCCGTTGTAATCATTGTTGTCTGACAGGGCCCATGTGACCGAGTCGTAGAGCAGATCATCGCCCGTGTCTTCCAGGCTCGGGGGTTTTTGATACAGATTGACTGTATTTAGAGCCAGCTTGAAAAAGTCGCCGTCGTAGTTGAAAACCGGGTCATCGTTAACATCAAATGCTTCAACTCGTAAGGGAATCGACGACAGCGTCGCAGACTGACCCTGATAACGGTAAGACGTCGACCCCCAGTTGGCCGGGTTATCCTGAGTAATGCGCAAATAGGCGGGAATGAAGCGACCTACCCGAACGGTATTGGATTCGACCTCCAGGTCCGGCGAACCCGGTCTGGCGAGGTAGCTGTCAATTCTCCCCCTGAGGTCAATGACTCCCAGGTCGGAAAAGCTCAACCCAAGTCCCGTGGCCAGGGTCAGTGTACTGGTATCAAGGGTGCCATCGGGCTGTTCGTAAGCTGCCCAGGCACTGCCGGGTGTCGAGCTGCCAACTCCGCCATTCAGCTCGCCCTTTGCTTCCGCATCACCCGGAGCGGCAATGGTGGTCAAAGCGCCCCAGTTGATGTCTGGTAACGTTGTCGTGCGGGCAAAGTTGGGTGTGGGGCTTCCAAGAGCATTGAGGGCTTGCACCTCTAACCGGAAGGGCTCGCTGGCACGGGTAAATACCGGGGCATTGGCGCTGGCGGTTACCAAACCGTCGGTTGCGAGCTCGTCACCGTCGCTGTTGCGAACCCTTAACAGGCGAAGCTCGGCGGGTTTAACACGCAGATTGACACTTTGACTCAGTGTGATTGACGAGGGATTGCCGTCAACATCCGGCAGGGTGTACTCCAATGTGAGCGGTTGTACTCCCACATCGGGTGATTGCAGCGAAAACTCGGCCGTTGAGTCTGCGGAAAATGTCAGGGGCAATGTGGTCGTGTCTTCACCCGCAATCTGGTTCTGCGGATTAGGCAATTCAGTCGTGGTGCCTGCGTTGGTCAGACCGACCTGCTGGGAGGGGCTGCAACTGGTCGGGTCGCTGCATTCAGTGCCTGCCGTAAAATCCAGTGTGCCACCGTCGCTGAACAGACCTTCACAAACACCGGTGGTGGTATTGGTGCGCACTGCCTGTACCGAAAAAGGCCCTTCGGTGGCACCGGCGATCAGATCAAAAAATGCCGTGCTGCTGGTGGTGTTCTCGCTCGGGAAGAAACGCAGACCGACATCGTTAAAGGTCACCTGGCAATTTGCTTCAGCGGTCGTTGAGCCACCGACAAAGCACAGATTCTGGGTAAGCGGCACTGTCGAGGGGGTGCTGTTTGGAATGCCCAGGGTATAAGTGCCGGCTGCATCAGGTAAGAAGCCGATCGACTCTCCGGACACGATATCGGTCACCTCATTGCTACCCTCCCAGCCGTCAGCAGGGCTCAGAGTGGCGCTGAACGGATCGGTGTATTCCAGGGTGCAGGCTTCATTGGCGCAAGCGCGAATGGTCACATCAAGGGGTTCGCAGGTGAGTCCGACGGCCTGGTTTCGAACCAGCTCAAAGTGGTGAATGGGGGCATCGTAGGGCTCGATGATGTCGGCACAGACCTGAAGGTTATCGATTTCGTGATTGGCACTGCTGCCCCCGGTTGAGCCCGTTAGGGTCAGGACAAGCTTTTCCGGAATAGCGGGCTGGCCGGCTTCGTTGAGTGCATCGAATTCACTCACCAGTGTTACGTACCCCGAGCCTGCGTTGCGCTCGATCTTTACCAGTGCCTGAGTGCCGTTGCTGTTATCAATGGTGATGCGATACCGGTGTGGCGTTGTGCTGGATGTTAGTACCGCTGGGGATATGTCGGCTGACGTACCTCGCAAGTAGCGGTACCCGGTTGTGCCAGACCCGTAGCCGCGAATGGCAATGGCATTGCGCCGGGCTCCGGGGCCCCCGACCCGACCTTCAGTCGGGTTCGAGAAATTGCCAAACTCGTCCAGACCAATGCCCAGCCAGCCGCCGTTGAAGCCCGGGTCGCCATTGTTTCGTTGCGCGTAGCCCAGGGAGCCACCAAAACTGCCCGGAAAGGGGGTAATGTCGCGGTCAGAAAAAGTGACCGTGACGCCATCGGCGGCATTGGTGGCGCCGTTATTCTTGTATGCGTAGAAATCAAATTCGACGACGACGCGGTTGTTTTCACTCGGGAACTGGCGCAGAAAAGTGGTGGCCGTTGCAATGTTGGTGCTATCGGGGGTCAGGCGCAGCCGTCCGCCCACAACCTGTGGTGTAAAAGTGCCACTGCTGCGCAGGGTTTGCCAGTCGTCGTTCAGGCTGCCGCTGAAGGTATCGGTGATGCAGGTGCCCGGTGTTGAGCAGGCAACGGTGTTGCCCATGTCGGCCAGAATCTGACTACTGGATTGGGCGTAGTCGTAGAGTCGCACTTCGTCGAACACACCGTTGGCGGAACGGCCGGGCTCGACATAATTGGAACGGTTGTCGCCGATGTACAGGCTGTTGAGCTGGCTGAGTAGTCCGGTTGTATTCTGGTTGTTTAGCGTGCCCACGGCTGTACCGTTAGCATAGATACCGAAATCGCCGTCGATCATGTCCCAGGTGACGGCTACATGCACCCATTCGTTTGCGTTAAAGTTTCTTGTACTGTTGCTGGTTTGAAAGTTGTAATCACTGTCATTGGAATCCTCAAGCTCGAATCGCAGCCGCCCATTGTTGCGGAGCACGAGGTAAAAATAGCGGTTGTCCCCATTGTTGCCGTACTGATCACTGTTGGCAGAAAATAGAACCCGGTCCTGATTATCGCCATCCCAGTCGAGGTTGCTTTTATACCAGAAACTGAGTGTCCCGCGGGTTGGCGTCAGGTCACCCGGGTTTAAACCGGTATCGACAGCAGAACGCAATGCACTGCTGTTGTTCGCCGGCACCGAGGCACCTTCGCAAGTGTATCCCGCTGCCGGGGTAATATTGCCTGTGGTTGTGGCGTGATTGTTATTGCCACTGTAATCCAGTATTTCACCTGCCGCACCGGAGTAACTGCTTTCGTTGAGTGGGTAATAAGCGACAGGCGTCAGTGACGTGCAGTAGTAAAGTGCAGAGGCCGGAATGATTGTCAGGCCAGTTTCACCCGGAGGCTCCCAGCCCAGCTGAATGGTCGCGCCACCGCCGTTCTCATAGTATTCCAATATCACAGGAACCAGTTCACCCGCCTGCAAAAACACGGACCCGGTTCGAACCCGGGGGGCGTGATCAGACCAATCATCGATGATCAGATTGCCATCGACGTACAACCGCGCCCCGTCATCCGAGTTTGTAGCCAGGGTGTAGGTTCCGGTTGTGGGCGCATTGAGATAGCCGGTCCAGCGAATTGAGAAATTGTCGTTGCCTACCGCAGCGGTGCTGGGTGAGCCGCTGCCCCACTCGAAATCGATGGTCGGCACGTTGTCTTCATAGGCAGGCGTGCCCGTTAAAAAGCGATTGTTGAAATACTCGCCTTGCAGGCCCGGGTTAAGTGCACAGTTTTCCGGAGGTTCGGGTGCTGCTGGCTGGCAATTGGGGTTGGCAGGAGTACAGGTGCCGTAGACGTTGCTGTTGTCGGAAACATCGATTTGGGAATATCCGGGTGCGACCAGATCTCCGTACACCGTTGAATTGTCTACCTCAATTTCGCCCGATGTACTGGTGACGGTTACTGGATCAGAAGGACTGCCAAATGTGCTGTCCTCTATGCTGACGGTACTGGCACCGCTGACACTGCCAGCGATAAAGGTAACGTCCTCAAAATCACCGGGGTTGTTTGCAGTCATGACAAAGTCGCCACTGAGCGTGCCACCGTCAAACGTCATACCGGATTGAGCCTGGGCGCCCCCGAGCAGGTTGGTGTCTTGGGCTTCAACGCGATTATTGAGGCTGGTCACTTTACCGGTAACGGTACCGCCTTCGAGATCTATGTCACCATTGGCCGTCAGGGTGCCATTGACAATGCTGTCGGTTAATTCGATGCCGCTGCTGTTCGAAGTCAGATCACCGAATACGGAGGTTCCATCGGCAATGATTTGACCGTAGCTATCGACCAGGTCAATGCGATTGGTATTGGACCCGACACTACCGTCTCCCAATCTGAAACCATTATTGGCAACCAGGGTTGCGTTGGTATTGGCAACGATGTCGTCGCCATTAATCAATGTGATGCGGCCGTTACCTGTGCAGGTATAGGTTGTGCCGGAAACATTCCAGCTTGTCGAGCAGCCGGGAAACTGGCCCAGCGACAAATTAAAGACATCAGCCAGAGTAGGTAGGCTGACACTCAGCGCAGCACCGGCTACCAGCACCTGGGTTATGCTTAGACGTAACTTAGAGTTCAACAGTGGCATTGCGTTGGGTCCAGACATAGTTGGCATCGTTCATATTGCCAAAGGCGGCCTCAGCCGTCAGACGATACAAGAAAACACGCTGTGAGGCCGGGTTAGGGCGGTTGTATGCCCCTTCGGTGCAGCTCACAGTGACGGTGTAATCAGAGTAGGCAGGGACGGTGACGGTTGTATCGGCTGCACAGGCGCCAGAACCCTCTTCTACCAGCCGTTGTGTGGCCCACTCAAGCCCTGCAGATGCGGCCTGTCGTGCCCGGCTTTGCAGCAGGTTTTGCGTGACCTGTGCACTGGATGATATCGACAGCCGGGAGATGACCACAAGCGCAGCGCCGATGACAACAATCAGAAAAATAACCGCTACCAGTGCGACGCCCTGCTGAGGTTTGCGGTTCATAGGCCATTCCCCAGCACAAAGGTATCGGTGAGTTGAATGCCTTCCGAGCCATCCCCCAGGGCCAGCGTAATCGTTAGGGTAGGGGGGCGATACAGAAAGCCCGGTGTCCAGCTGAAACGGCATTGCGTGACATCGTCGGTAATGCGAGCCGGTGTGGCTGCGCCTATGCGGCTGGCCAGGGCCGTGTTGCTCAGGTCAGTATAGCCGGTAATGCGCTCTAGCCGCCCGCTGTCGCAACGGTAAGCGACGGGCCCGTTGGTAAAGTAGGCCCTGAAAAAGGGACTGTCATTGGGGAAGCGGTGGTTGCTGTTGTCGAGTGTTATCTGGGTCACCGGGCACTGAGAGCAATCGCCACAGTCGCAGGTGGTTCGGTTAACAATCGAATCGACCTCGGCAAGGTAACCTTCCTCGTTGCCTGCCAATTCATCGGCCCAGTCGCTGTAGAGCTGGCTGAAACCGGGTGAGGCGATTGATACATAGGTTGACGTGCCTGCCGGCAAGCTGGAAAGAGCCCCGAAAACATCAAAAGACCCGTCGTTATTGATGTTCAGTCGATCATAGGCGGGTGGGTAGTTCCGATCCCTATATCGCAAGGCCGGTTGTGCCTGATCCGGAGACAGCGTGAAAAACTCCACAACCTGATCATTGCCAGCGGTTGCCTCTGAGGTGCGCACCGAATTGGGAACCGACCTGTCCAGATCTTGCCGCAGCTGAAAGAAGGCGGCTTCGCCCTGTTGCACCCAGGCCGCGCGTTGTTGGGTATCGACAATGGCGGCATAGCGATTGCCGATCAGCGGACCGACGACCGCCACCAGAATGCCGATGATTACGATCACGACGATCAGTTCAACCAGGGTAAAACCGGGTTGGCGAAAGTGTTTCGGGTGTTTGGACGTCATCACATCAACAGCCCTCATCCCAGTAGCTGGTTCGATACCCAGTGAGCTGAACCGTTTGGCCGCGAGGGTCTGAGGCGGTAACGGTGATTCTGGCGATGCGGGGCGTACAGCCCGCCGTATTCGACAGCGTGCCCAGCGCCAGGCCTGTGCTGGTATCCACAGTAACCTGAACCCGGTAGCTCGACAAACCGGGCAGGGCGTTCCCCAGCCGGTCGCGAATACCGGGGGCGAGCCCGTCGTCGCTGTTGGAATCGAAGCCGTTATAGTCGCAGAGGTTATCCCAAAGCCTGCGGTCGTAACTGCCGTCAGATTCGGCTGAAGGGCAGACGTTCGGGCTGGTCACCGTATCGTCAATGCGCGGATCGTCGTCACCGTCGAAGAATGACTGGCTCATGACTTCACTCAGTGTGCTCTGGGCCACCAGGTTAGCCTGACTGCGCAACATGGGGTCAATATTATTGATCGTCAAAAACCCCAGGCTCTGCAGGATGGCAGCGGCAGCAATGCCAATGATCACAATGGCAATGACCAGCTCGATCAGCGTCACGCCGCGCTGCGAGTCGTGCTGACGTTCGTGAGCTGAGGCATGAGTGCGCATGCTACTGAATCGCCACATAGCCGGTGACTCCATCCAGGCGCAAGGTCGTAGTGGGTGTCAAGCCAACAATCTGAGTGCCACTGGACACCGGGTTTGCGGGTAAATTGGTGCAATCACTTGCTGTGGTGCTTCGGTACAGACGACCTGTTGGGGTGAAAAACAAACGTTGCAGTGAGTTGCTGGTGAGTGTGCCTGTTAATTGGGTCGATTCACCAGGTGCGGTGACGGGCGTTATTAAATTCAGTGGGGCACTGCAGCCAGCACCACTGGAACCAGTACTCTGGCAGTCGTCATCTTGCCATACGGACCAGCCGGTGGTGGTGAGGCGAATTTCTAGGGTGCATTGAGAAGTTGTGGCACGATTGTGTGTGTAAGTCAGAGTGGACTGAAGGTTGCTTCTTACACTGTTGTTCAAAAAAGGAGTTGAGTTGAAAAATCTAGGAGCAGCAACAGCGGATATAATGGATAGTAGTAGCAGTACCAGAACTAATTCGACTAGACTGAACCCAAAATAAGCTTTCCCCATTCAGATGTACCTATTCAATTGCACTTCTATGAGAAAGGTAAGTGAAATCGAGCCAATGTAGGTTTTTATTGAATCTAAAAAAGTGCCCTGCAAAATCGTAGATATTTGCACAGACTAAATAGCAAGGCACTTTTTGTTCTTATCGTTACTCTTACAAACTGCCTACACACAATACTGAGTCGCCAACAGCTGTTGTCGCAGTAGCACAGCTATCGTCTGTAAATGTTGGTACTACTTGTGTGCCACCACTGATCGTCACTTGAACCCCAGTCGCAACTGCTGATATCCCTTCACCATCAACGCCTGCCGCTAACTCAGTTACCGTTGGAAAAGCGGCGTTTCCATTTACGCGATTTTCCGCAACTAATATTCCCCATGTGCTTTTCACGGCACCAGTAAGGCCAGCTTCAGTGGCGGCCGTAGCCTGGGTAGAAAAATCAACAAATCGTGGCAAGGCAAAAGCAGACAAGATGCCCAGAATCACGATCACCATGATCAGTTCAATCAGCGTAAAACCTTTTTGTTGTTTCATAGTCAATCTCCCAATATCAGTAAATATGCCTGTCTTACTTCTACCCTTCTTTCGTTAGGTATAAGCCAGAACCGTGCCAACGAATTAATTCCGGATCGTATTTCTACCCATATGGCCATTTCACGGGGTCCAGAATGAGACTTGGCTCTCAATATCGGCGAGTTTATGCGGTTTTTTTGGCGTTGCAAGGGAGTAGGTCGTATTTGGGGCATTCTAATGACAAAGGATTGACGATTTACAAGAAAAAAAGAACGAGGTGGGTGTTGCAGTGTTTAAAAGTGACGCATGGCGTCAGCTTTGCAAGAGCAGCAAGGTTGTCATGGCGGGGTGGAGAAGACAGAAAATACTCTGGCGAGGTGTCATTTGAGCTAAGCGTGGCACTTCTTTCGAGTGTGCAGGCCAGTTGAAGCAGACCTCACCGCGGAGATGGATGAGGTCTGCTGCCATTCAGCGGTTTGCTTGTCTGAACCGTTCAATCAACTGGGCGGTTGAGCTGTCGTAGCCTTCGGTGTTGCCGGTTTCCAGCGCTTCAAACACGCTGTTGCCCAGTACCTTGCCAAGCTCAACGCCCCACTGGTCGAAGCTGTTGACGCCCCAGATAACGCCTTGCACATACACCTTGTGTTCGTACAGGGCGATCAGTGCGCCCACTACCTGTGGCGTAACCTGTTCGAACACCAGGCTGTTGCAGGGGCGGTTGCCGGGTACCACCTTGTGCGGTACCAGCTCGGCAATGGCGGCCGCATCAAGGCCTTTTGCCTTCAGCTCAGCCGTAACCTCGGCTTCGGTCTTGCCCTCCAGCAGTGCCTGTTGCTGACCCAGATAGTTGGCGAACAGCCAGGGGTGGTGGTCGGCCACGGGGTTGTGGCTTTTCAGTGGCATTAGAAAGTCGGCGGGAATCAGACGGGTGCCCTGATGCAACAGCTGGTGGTAGGCGTGCTGGCCATTGGTGCCGGTACCACCCCAGATCACTGGCCCGGTGCTCCACCCAACCGGGCGGCCATCCTGCGTCACAGCCTTGCCGTTGGATTCCATATCGACTTGCTGCAGGTGCGCCGGCAGGTCTTTCAGGCTCTCGTCATAACTGAGCACAGCATGGGATTCGGCGCCCATAAAGTTGTTATACCAGACACCCAACATGCCGAGGATAACCGGTATGTTGTGCTCGAGGCCGGTGGTGCGGAAATGCTCGTCCATTTCATGGGCGCCGCTGAGCATTTGTTCAAAATTATCGAACCCGATCACAATCGCCTGGGCCAGCCCAATGGCCGACCAGAGCGAGTAGCGACCGCCGACCCAATCCCACATCGGAAACATATTAGCCTCGTCGATGCCGAATTCAGTCGCGGCTTTGATGTTGGTGGAAACGGCAACAAAGTGGTGCTTAACCTGTTCCGGCTTACCACCCTGTTGGAAGAACCATTCACGCGCCGCTTCAGCGTTTTTAAGGGTCTCAAGGGTGTTGAAACTTTTTGAAGCCACGACAAAGAGCGTTGTTTCCGGATCAAGATCCCGGCAGACGCTGGTGACGTCGGTACCGTCGATGTTGGCAATGTATTTTAGGTCATAGCCGTCTTGCCAGTAGGGCTTCAACGCATCGGACACCACTTTCGGACCCAGGTAGGAGCCACCGATGCCGATGTTGACAATGGTGCGCAGTTTTTTACCGGTGTGGCCGGCAAAAGCACCGCTGTGAACCGATTCGGCAAAGGCCTTCATTTTGTCCTGGGTAGCGTTGACCGTCTCATTAATGTCTTCGCCGTTCACGTTGATAGGCCGCTGGCTGCGATTCCGCAACGCGATGTGCAAGGCGGGGCGGTTTTCGCTGCGGTTGATCACCTCACCGTTGAACATGGCGTCTATGGCTTCCGGCAACTTGGCCAGCCGGGCCAGCGCCATCAACTGGTTCATGGTCTCGTCGGTTACCCGGTTTTTGGAATAGTCGAGCTCGATACCGGCGGCATGCTCTGTCATGCGGGGGCCGCGGTGCGGGTCTTCGGCAAAGAGGTCGCGCATGTGCACATCGGCGAGGGTGGCTTTGTGTTCTTCGAGTTTTTTCCAGGTTGCCAGTTGGGTCGGATCGTAAGCCATAAGTCGGTTCCCGATTGTTTTTGTGGGTTTGGATTAAGAAGAATGCATGGAGGATAGGTTGGGCTGTAGTGAAACGATACCAACCAAACCGTAAAATAATTATGTAATTTAATTACAAAATTACGGGAAAAACCACCGATTGGTGAAATTTTGTGACATCAGACGGTGATTAGGTAACCACGGAAGGCTGCCGGGTAGACCTGTCCGGGGAAGTCCGCAGCAGGGATGCTGCGGCCTAGGCTCCAAGGACGGATTCACGCCGACCCCGGACAGGTCTACCCGGCAGCCGGCCTGACTCGTCCCCTTAGGCCAACTGAACAGGCAGGGCGTTACTGGTGTGGCTGACGGTGTTGTCGTCGTTCATGTAGAGCATGCGGGGTTTGAAGGTTTCGAGTTCGGCTTCGGAGAAGTTGGCGTAGGCGCAGATGATGACGGTATCGCCGACGCTGGCTTTGTGCGCGGCGGCGCCGTTGACCGAGATCATGCCGCTGTTGTCTTCACCGCGAATGGCATAGGTGGTGAAGCGCTCGCCGTTGGTCACGTTGTAAATCTGAATCTGCTCGAATTCGCGGATGCCGGCCATATCGAGCAAGTCGCCGCCAATGGCGCAGGAGCCTTCGTAGTTCAGTACCGCATGTGTGACCTTGGCCTTATGCAATTTGGCCTTGAGCATGATTAATTCCATTACGCACCTCATATTGCACCCCCGGTCAGCATCAGGCGTGATCCGGAAGCGGGGTTTTATCGGAAACTGTGATTGGAGGCAACCTGCCTAACGATCCACCTGAACGTTGTCGATCAGTCGTGCCTTGCCTAGGAAGGCCGCCGCCAGGATGACCAGTTCATGGTCGTCGTCTGTGGCCGGTTCCAGATCGATGCGGCGGCTTATATTGAAATAATCAGGTGTGAAGCCGGCATTGTGCAGGGCTTCCTTGGCCGTTCGGGTCACTTTGGCCAAGTCATGCTCGCCCTGCTCAATGGCCGCCTTGGCGTTGCACAGAATGCGGTACAGAGCGGGTGCCTGTTCCCGTTCGCCGGCGGTAAGGTAGTTGTTGCGTGAGCTGTGGGCCAGACCGTCATCGGCACGGCCGGTATCGACGCCGATCATCTTAATGGGCAGGAAGAGATTGCTGACCATGGTTTTCAGTACGGTGAACTGCTGAAAATCCTTAAGGCCGAAGACGGCGCAGTCTGGTTGTACCTGATTGAAAAACTTCAGCACGATGGTCGCCACACCAACGAAATGCCCCGGGCGGCTGGCGCCACAGTGCAGTGTGGTGATCTTGTCGACACTGACCCGGGTCAGATCTGGCTCCGGGTACATGACTGCCTTGTTTGGGGTGTACAGTAGATGGCAGCCTTCGGCGATCAGCTTCTTTGTGTCTTCTTCCAGGGTGCGCGGGTAGCCGGAGAGATCTTCGTTTTCGCCAAACTGTGTCGGGTTGATGAAGATGGACGCAACAACGATGTCGGCGTGCTCCCGGGCACTCTTGATGAGCCGCATGTGGCCTTCGTGCAGGTTGCCCATGGTGGGCACCAGCGCCACGCGCTTGCCGTCTGCCCGCAGATCGGCGAGGGCAGTGCGAAGGTCGTCGAGAGTAGCAACAATTTTCATAACAGAGTCACTCAGGGTCAGTTACAGAGCCGGGCAGTGGGGTGTCGGGCGACAGGCGCTTAGTCGAACGCGTGTTCCGGACCTGGGAAAGCGCCGGATTTCACGTCGTCAATGTAGCGGGTCACCGCATCTGCCAGGGTGTTGGGTTCGGCCATATAGTTCTTCACAAACTTTGGCAGGCGGTGCTGGGTGAAGCCCAGCATGTCGTAGCTGACCAGCACCTGAGCATCGGTCACGTTACCGGCACCAATGCCGATTACCGGCACCGGCACGGCGTCGGTAATGGCGCGGGCCAGGTCAGTCGGTACGCATTCCAACAACACAAAATCGGCACCGGCCTCTACCAGGGCAATGGCATCGTTGATCATGGTCTGGGCGGCTGCTTCGTCGCGCCCCTGAACCTTGTAGCCCCCGAATTTGTTAACCGACTGGGGCGTTAAGCCAAGGTGCACGCAGGTTGGAATGCCGGCGCGGCTGAGCGACACAATGCTGTCGGCAAGCCAGGCACCGCCCTCGAGTTTGACCATGTGTGCACCGGCCTGCATGAGCTGGCCCGCATTGGCCTGGCATTGGTCAACACTTGAGTAGCTGTTGAACGGCAGATCGGCGATGACCAGGGCCCCCTGGTTGCCTCGGGCAACGGCAGTGGTGTGGTACACCATCTGCTCCAGGGTGACCGGCAGGGTAGACGTGTGGCCCTGAACCACCATGCCCAGTGAATCACCCACCAGCAGGGATTCGACACCCAGGGTAGAGAACATCTGCGCAAAAGAAGCGTCATAGGCGGTGAGCATGCTGAATTTCTGGCCGTCGGCGACGAGCTGTTTCAGGGTGGCTACCGTGTGATTCTTCACCATCGGGGCTCTCTCGATCGGTTAGGTGGGGGCGAATGGTTGCGATTTGGGGGGGCTAAGTCAAGCCGGTGTGATGGTATGCCGTGTTTCGGTGCTGTTCAGCGGTTTTGCCGCCACGGTTTACCGGCTATTCGGGGTTTCGTGGTGCCATTGTTGAATGGTGGTTGGCAATGCGCTTACAGGCGGCTTATCGCCTGGTCCCGGGTGTGTTCCAGCCAGTGGTTCAGTGGCTGATTCCCGAGAACCAGTTCAGGCGCAATGTCGGCCAGCGGGCGGATAACAAACGCCCGTTCATGCGCTCTGGGATGCGGCAGTGTCAGTTCGGGGTCTTCGGATGTAACGTTCTGATACCAGATGATGTCGAGATCGAGCGTACGTGGCCCCCATCGCACCTGGCGTTCACGGCCGAAGTGATGTTCGATCTGATGCAGCGCATCGAGCAGTGGGCGGGGGTCGAGCCCGGTGGTAATTTCACAGACGGCATTCAGGTAATCCGGCTGGTCGGCCGGGCCACCGATGGCAGCGCTGCGGTACCAGGGCGAGACCTGAAGCACCCGGGTTCCAGGCAGGGCACTGAGCTTCTCCAGTGCGCCATCAAGTGCCTCGGCGCTCACGCCCAGGTTACTGCCTAGCGCAATGTACGCTCGATGTTCCAGTGATGCAGCAGACATTCGTCAGAGCCTTGGGGTGTCGTTCAGGAGGCTGACTCGCCACGGTTTTGCGGTGGTCGACGGCGCCGGCGGCGACGCGGACGGTCACTGGCCGCTTCGCTGGCCATATCGCGTCGAATGTCCGGGTTTTCAGTCTGATAGTCGGTCCACCACTGGCCCAGATTGCCCGTTTTCTCGCCGGCACTTTCTCGCAGCAGCAGGAAGTCGTAGGCTGCACGGAACCGGGGGTGGCTGGCGACTTGCTCAGCGCGTTTCGGCGTGCGTTTGGGCAAGCGCAACTGGAGTTCCCAGATCTCTTTCATCGGGATCGAGAACCGCTTTGGAATAGCGATGGATGAAATCTGATGCGCGACTATTTTACCCATGGCCTGCAACCAGGCGGGTTGTTCCGGTGTGCCCATGTTGATGCTGTGCTCGGCTTCTTCACGAACCGGAGGCCACAGCAGAGCCGCATACAGAAAGGCGGGAGTAACGGGCTTGCCACGATTGATGCGATCGTCGGTATTAACCAGAGCCTGTTCTATGAAGGCATCGTAATAGCCGTCGGTGGAGGCTTTGAGTGCAGCGTGTGTCGCCGGTAACAAGGGCTCAACCAGGTTGTATTCACGCATCAGGCGCCAAGTGGACAGGCCGTGGCCGGACATCAGCATTTTGATCACTTCGTCGAACAGACGCGCCGCGGCTACGTTGCTGAGCAGCGGTGCCAGCTCGGGAATCAGGTCGCCGGTGCGTGGTTCTATGCTGAAGCCAAGTTTGGCGGCAAAACGAACCGCGCGCATCATCCGTACCGGGTCTTCACGGTAGCGGGTTTCCGGGTCGCCGATAATGCGCAACACTTTGTTTTCCAGGTCATTCATGCCCGAGCCGTAGGCTTTCAGGGTGAAATCTTTGGGGGTGTAGTACAGAGCGTTGACGGTAAAGTCGCGACGTTCGGCGTCTTCTTCGAGTGAGCCGTAGACGTTATCGCGCAGCAACAGGCCTTCGTCGGACTGTTTCTGCAGATGGTTGTCGTTGTTGTCGTCGGTGCGCCCACGAAAGGTGGTCACTTCGATGATTTCGCGACCAAAGGTAACGTGGACAATGCGGAAGCGACGGCCAATCAGGCGGGAATTGCTGAACAGCTTGCGCACCTGTTCGGGCGTGGCGTCGGTGGCGACGTCGAAATCCTTGGGTTTCAGGCCGAGTTGCAGGTCGCGCACGCAACCGCCGACCAGGTACCCTTCGTAACCGGCATTTTGCAGGCGATACAGCACTTTCAAAGCGGTATGGTTGATGTCTTTCCGGGACACGCGGTGCTCGTCTCTCGGAATTGTATTCAACTCGATGCTGTTCGTTTTTTGCGGTAACCAGCGTTTGATCCAGTCCACTACCATGGTTTGCACATGATCTCGCATTGTTCAAAGAGCGCGCAGTTTAGCGGAAGCAGCCATCATTCTCTATGCCTTGCGCCCGTCAATATGTCCATTTGATGGCTAAAATCGGCCTGATGGCGCGAAATGTCTCATAGTAAGCACGTTACGGAGGTGCGATGGCAATGAATTGCACCCGGGGCAGCAGCGTCGGCGTAACGGATAAGAGGAATCATGTGAAGATGGATGTAACTACGAGCGGCCGGCTCGAGGCCGGCTCTAGCAGCGTGATGAAGCATCACGATCTGAACCTGCATACTGAAACAGGTGAGTGGGGCTTATTATTCTTGATGTCTGGGGATCTTGATGCCCCCATGACCTTACACTGTCATTTGTTTTCTTATTATTAGTGTCGTTTATTGTTTTTGTTGTTAGCAGCTGACAATGGTGTTTGCCCGTTTGTTAATGCTACCCCCTTGTTGTTGTTTTTGGGTGGGGGTTGCTTGTGGTTGGCCCGTTGTTGTTTTTGTTGATGGGCCGGTCTTCTCTTGCCCCTTAGATATTGCAGGTGCTGTGCCAGCTTTAAAAAATTGTTATAAAACAATGAGTTAAAAAATACTGATCAAAATGTAAGCAATTTGTCAGTGGCCCGTCAGCGTTGTTTGTTACCGTAAGTGTCAGAGTTGTTACGTGCGTAAGGCCATGTAACAACGCTGATGCTCGAAAGCCAGGTTACTGGCGGATTGGCGGAGTGTTACTGGGTGGTCGTGCTGGCAGAAGAGGCGGTACTGCCTTTCTTGGGGCGGGGGATGCCCAGACGCTGGCGACGCTCCCACAGGCACTTGCGGCTAATGCCGAGCTTTTGCGCCAGCTCGGTTTCCGACATGCCTTCCTGGTGTTCGAGCACGAAATGCTGGAAATAGTCTTCCAGTGACAAATCGTCTACGTCCTGTGAGTGGCTGTTAATGCCGGATGAAGCGGTGGGGGCTTCTTCGCTGACCAGCGTGTCTGGTATTTTCCAGTCTTCCTGGTCTAAGCCCATTTCATCGAGGGTGATCTCGCCGCCTTCACTGAGAATAAGGGAGCGTTGTATGGCGTTTTCCAGTTCGCGCACGTTGCCGGGCCAGTCGTAGTGCAACATGGCATCGCGGGCGTCTTTCGACAGCAGCACGGGCCCGTCGAGTTTGAGCCGGCGTGCGTGCTTGGCAATGAGGTGTTCGGCAATTTCAACGACATCCTGTCCGCGCTCGCGCAGCGGCGGCAACGTTACTTCAATGACTTGCAGCCGGTAATACAAGTCTTCCCGGAACCGGCCTTCCTTGACCAGTTGCTTGAGATTGCGGTGGGTGGCCGCAATCAGCCGGACATCGACGGTGCGCGAATTCACCGAGCCAACCCGGCGCACTTCGCTTTCCTGAATCACTCGCAGCAGCCGTGCCTGGGCTTCCATTGGCAACTCACCAATCTCGTCCAGAAACAGGGAACCCCCCTCGGCGGCTTCAACCAGGCCCTGGCGTGCGGCCGTTGCGCCGGTGAATGCCCCTTTCTCGTGACCAAAAAGCTCCGACTCGATCAGGCTTTCGGGAATGGCTGCGCAGTTGACGCTGATCATCGGCTGGTCGTGGCGGGGGCTGTGCTGGTGGATGGCACGTGCGGCCAGTTCTTTACCGGTACCGGACTCACCGTGAATCAGAACGGTGATATCGGCCGGTGCGACGCGGCGAATTCGATGGTAAAGACGTTGCATTGAGTCGCAGCTGCCGACCAGGTCGCCCAGAGTACTGTGGGGCTGGTGGTGGCTGGCTTCAGGTTGGCTGTCGCCCGATTCATGCTGCACCCGCTGCTGTCGGTGGGTGCTGACAATGCGCCCGACGGTACGCACCATTTCTTCGTGATCAAACGGCTTGGCGATGTAATCGACCGCGCCCATTTTCATCGCATCGACGGCGGAGCGCATGCTGGCATAGCTGGTCATGATCAGGACTGGCACATCGCCGGCCATATCGATCAGGTCGGTACCCGGTGCACCGGGCAGTCGCAAATCGGTGATGATCAGGTCGAACCGTCCCAGGTCGTGCTGACTGGCTTCGGTGACCGATTCGGCTTCTATGACCTGGTATTGATGACGTTCCAACAGTCGTTTCAGGGCTGAGCGGATAATGCTCTCATCTTCAACTACCAGAATGTCACTCATGTCTGACCTCCGTCACGGCCCGGACTGTTACCCGGGCCATGGAATGTGTCGTACTGCGTTGTGTGCCGGATTGACCGCGATGTGCCGTCGATCCCGTCGCCCCAGGCCTGATCATTGCCCTGAAGTCGACATGGGCAGGCATTCAAGCCGTGGTACGCTGTGTTCAGGGTGTTACCTGAGGTAACAGCCGATGTAAGGGTAACCGAATTGTGAACCGAGTGCCAATGCCCTCGGCAGCAAACGCCGGGCTGTCCACGGCCATATGGCCGTAGTGTTCTTCGACAATGGTATAGGCCAGAAACAGGCCGAGCCCCGTGCCTTTGCCGACCTCCTTGGTGGTGAAGAAGGGGTCGAAAATGTGATCGACAACCTCGGCCGCAATGCCGGTTCCCCGGTCGATGACTTCGACCACGGCACTCTCTACTTCGGCTTCGGCCCGCACCCGGATCACCTCGCCATCCGGGCTGGCATCCCGCGCGTTGCCGAGCAGGTTGATGAATACCTGGCTCAGGCGCTGGGCCTCACACAGTACGGTCAGGTCGTCGGCGACCTCATTCACAAAGATCACCCGCTGCGCATCACGCGACAGGGATAGCAGGTCGATGGCGTCCTGCACCACCTGGCGTAACGGATAAGGTTGATGGTCGGCCTTGCCATCCCCCTGGCCGGCATGCGCGAAGTTGACCAGCGAGCGTACAATTTTGGTCACCCGGCCAGCCTGTTCCCGAATCTGATCGGCAATCACCTGTTGCTCGGCCGGGTCGGTCACGTATTTGAGATCCTGAGCCAGGCAGTCGATGCCGGTGATGGGGTTGCCAATTTCATGGGCCACGCCGGCGGCCAGGCGACCAATGGACGCCAGGCGCTCGGAATGCACCAGTTCCGATTCCAGCAGCTTATGCTCGGTTTCGTCTTCAAGCAGAATGACGGTGCCTTCGAGCGGCTCGTCGCGGCGTTGTATCTGGGCGCTGCGATGCAAGCTGAACCAGCGTTTGCCCCGGCCATCGGCATTGGGCTGTTCTACCGTGAGCTTGTTGGACTGGCCCTTGAGAAAGCTGTCGAGCAGGTCGTACCAGTTGGCGGGCAATGAATCGAGACGGGCGCCAATGGCTTCGGCCTCACTGATGCCGGTCATGTCAGCCATGACCCGGTTCCACAGCAGTATTTCGCCGTCACTGGCCAGTGAGCAGACGCCGATCGGCAGGTTATAGAGTGTTTCACGGTGGTGCCGGCGCAGCCGGTCGAGCTCGGCGGCCATGCCGGTTAGCTGATGGTGGTAGCCATCGAGCCGTTGCTCGAAAAAGTAGATGTCGTCCCGTTCGGCAAGACCGCCTTGCTCGTATGGCAGGTAGCGGGCGACCAGTGCCTGGGCGACACTCGGGCCCATCAACCCCGATAAGTTGGCCTCAATGGTGTCGCGCAGGCGGCGCAGGGCGTAGGGTCGGTATTCGCCGAGCGGAAAACCCAGTGTTTTCAGTGCTCGCTTAACTTCACGTTCCGCCATGATGCGCCCCAGCGGGCGACTCAGCGTATCGATGAATTCGGTAACATTGCGCGCTTTCAGCGGTAGACGATGACGCCGGTCGACAGAAGTGATGACGCAGGTTTGGGCGGCATCTTTCTCTTCCTTGCTGGTGCGGGTGAGCAGCGAGACCAGCACAAAGGTCAGCGTATTGATGCCCAGCGAGACCAGAGTGGTCAGCGACCAGTGATCAGCCTCCAGAGCAAAGCCCATGCGCAGCTGGGTGCCAAGCGACAGGCTCTCGGCAAGCATGGGTACGGCCAGACTGGCAGCCCAGACCAGCAAGCCCAGTGTTAAACCACTGACAAACCCCTGGCGGTTGGCTCCGGCCCAGAACAGCAGACCAAGAATGCCAGGCAATAACTGCAGCAGTCCGGTAAAGGCAGTAATACCCAGGGAGGTGAGATTCTGCACCTGGTTGAGCAACAGATAGAGCGCGTAGGACAGACCGATGACCACGCCGATAAGCAGTCGCCGCACCCACAGCAGCCAGCGGTACACATCGGCACTGAAGCTCGGCTTGTAAAACGGCAAGACCAGATGGTTCATCGCCATGCTGGCCATGGAGATCGACGCCAGCACCGTGATGCCAGCGGCGGCCGACAATCCACCCAGGTAGGCCAGCCAGGTCACCCAGGGTTTGTCGAGCAGCAGCCCAATGGACAGGGAAAAGTATTCCGGGCTGGCGGTCGAGCCGAGTGACTGACCGGCCCAGAGAATGGGCATCACCGGCAGCGCCATCAGCAGCAGGTAAATGGGCATCGCCCAACTGGCCATGCGTAACCGAGACAGATTGGTGGTTTCCCGGAATAAAAGCTGGAACAAATGCGGTAACACCAGCGGCGCGGAAACGAACATCAGTAACAGGGAGAACCACTGCACCGGTTGCAAGGGAGGCGTTTGAAATTGGGGTTCGAGCGCAATCTGCGACCATCGGGTAATGCCTGGCCAACTGCCGAACACTTCCAGTGCAGCAACGCCGCCAATCACCAGAAACGCGACCAGTTTGAACAGCGACTCAAACGCCAGCGCGAACATCAGCCCCCGGTGCTTCTCGGTTGGGGCGATGTCGCGGGCACCAAACAGAATGGAAAACGCCAGCAGAATCAGACAGATCAGCAGCGCCAGTGGCCAGGCCATGGTGTTCGGGTCGAGCAGAGTAATAGTGTCGGTAATGGCCTGAATCTGCAGCGCCAGCATGGGCAGCATGGCCAGCACCACGCCCAGCGTGGTCAGAAACCCGACCCAGCGGCTGCGGTAGCGAAAGGCGAACAGGTCGGCCAGGGAGGCCAACTGATAGCTGCGCGACAGATCATGAATGGGCCGCAATATGATGGCCGAAAACACCAGGGCAATGGCGAGGCCCAGATACAGGGCGAGGTAACCGTAACCCAGATGGTAGGCCAGGCCGACACTGCCATAGTAGGCAAAGGCGCTGCAGTACACGCCCAGTGCCAGCAAGTAGACCAGCGGGTGCCTGGCCAGGTTTTGCGGGATCCAGCCGCGCTCTGCGCAGTAAGCTGCCAGAAACAGCAGCAGCAGGTAACTGAGAGTGACACTGATCAGGAGTTGCCAGCTAAAGCCCATCAGCGCCGACTCCGCAGGTATTCAGCCAGTGCATTGACCGCAATCAGGCCTGTCCAGATCAGGAAGGGCAAATACCACAGTTGCACCGTCCCGGAGCCATCCAGCGAGAACGGCAACAAGAGGTAGAAGGGTAAAATGAACAGCTTGAGTAATAACGACAGTGACATGGGTCGCCCGCCCGTGAATGCGGGCGTTATCCTACCCTTACAGCGGCCAGAATTTAAGCAGCGACTGAAGAATTCCCGCCCGTGCGCGGTCGGGCATCAGTCGGGGTAGGTGTTTTTAATGGCAATGAGGTCATCAAAATGAGCCAGTACAATGTCGGTCAGGGCCGGGTCGAACTGCTGGCCACGTTCTCGTTCAATCAGGGCCCGGGTCTCCTCGTAGGACCAGGGGTTCTTGTAGCAGCGAGCGCTGGTGAGCGCATCGAACACATCCGCCAGGGCCGTTATGCGGCCTTCAATGCTGATTGAGTCACCCTGTTTGCCATGGGGGTAGCCGGTACCATCCCAGCGTTCGTGGTGGTCCAGAGCGATCAGTGCACCGACTCTGAGAATGGATTTTTCCGACTGGTGCAGCAAGTCGTAACCGATCTGCGAGTGGGTTTTCATGATCTCCCATTCCTCGGCGTCCAGGGGGCCTGGCTTGTTCAGTACCTGGTCGGGTATGCCTATTTTGCCCAGATCGTGCAGGGGCGCTGCCTCCCGGATTAACTGCGCCTGTTGTTCGCCCAACCCGGCTTTCAGTGCGATCAGTTCACTGATGTGCGACACCCTCCGCAAGTGCTGGCCGGTCTCCCGGGATCGATGCTCTACCGCATCGCCCAGAATAAAAACGATTTCGCGCTGGCTGTCTTCGAGTTCGGTGCGTAGGGAGAGATTTTCAAAAGCGGTCAGGGCGTTCTGGCAAAAAACTTCCAACAGATGACGTTCAATGGGGCTCTGGGGCGTCAGGCCCTTGAGGAACAACATGCTTAGATGCAGTTCGTTGGACCGGTAAAGGCACAGATAGCCATTGTCCATGTAATGCGAGTGATACCCGAGTTTGGTGCTGTCTATGAAGGTGCGAACGCTGTCTGGAAGCAACTGGGTAACCGGGACGCCTACTTTGTTGTGATAGGCCCCCGTCCCGGCGACGACAGTCAGTTTGCCGGCCTGTTCATGGGCGGCGATGCCCTCGCACTGAGCGTAGAGCGCATCTTCGTCGGGCGATAGTATCGCGGAAATCTGTTCGAGAATGCCCAGGGCAAAGTCAGTGAGGAAGGTTTTTTGCTGCAAGTGAATGGAGGCGCTGAGAATGCGTTCCAGGCCCTGCCGACTGCGGTCGAGCGCCAGGATGTCGCGGTAGCTGCGCAAACAGGAGTACAGCAAGGTGTGCAGTTTGCTGCGTGTGAGTTCGGTCTTTTCCTTGTAGTCGTTGATGTCGTAGTCGGCAATGATGGTTTCTTCCGGTGCCTGGCCTGGCTGGCCGGTGCGCAACACGATTCGGGTAAAGGTATTGTTCAGTTGGGTGCGAATGGTTTCGGCCAGATCCAGTCCGGCGTGGTCGGTTTCCATGACCACATCGAGCAGGCACAGGGCTGTATCCGGGTTGTCTCTCATCATCGCTTCGCCTTCGACGCCGCTGTGGCTGTGCAGGAAGGCCAGCGGTCGGCCATCGAACCGGAAGTTGCGCAGCGCCAGGGTAGTGATGGCGTGCACTTCTTCGTCGTCGTCAACGATCAGAACCTTCCACGGCTGCAGGTGCTCCGGGTCTGAGGTGGTGCGTTCGCTCGCAAAGGTCAGTTTCTCGTTCATGATGCGGTGTCCGGGGGTGGTGTTGGTTCCGGCGTGGCGTCTGCCGGTGAATAGGGGATGGTGATGATCAGTCGGCAACCCTTATGTGGCGGACTGTCGAGCCGTATTTTTCCGTTCAGCTTACCGGTGACCAGATTAAAAACGATATTCATGCCCAGGCCACTGCCACCACTGGACCGGCGGGTCGTAAAAAACGGATCGAACATGCGTTTCTGGGTATCGGGGCCCATGCCCTCTCCGTCGTCTTCATAAATCAGCTCCAGCGTCTTTTTCTGTACGCGGTTGTACAGACGGATCTGACCCGGGCGGGTGCTGTCGTCGAACCCATGAAGCAACGAATTGATGATCAGGTTGGTGATGATTTGTGCCAGTGCCCCCGGTGTCAGTTGCAGGGCAATATCGGGGTCGATGTCATTCACGACCGTAATCGGGGTGTTTTTGTATTTTGGTTTCAGACTGGCCAGAATTTCATCGACATAAACCTGCAGATTAATGTCGCGCTGTTCATCGCTGGTCTGATCCACAGCCACTTGCTTGAACGATCGAATCAGTTGCGCCGCCCGATCCAGGTTGCTCGACAGCAGCGTGCCGGTTTCCAGGCACTCATGAAAGAACCGTTCGAGATCCGACTTGGTGAGCGTTTCGTTCTCCAGATCCCGTTGCGTCTGGCGAGCCTCTGAGGTCAGGTGGCTGGCAGCGGTAATGGAGACACCCAGTGGCGTGTTGACTTCATGGGCGACGCCGCTGACCAGATTACCCAGCGAGGCCAGCTTCTCACTTTGCAACAGCTCATCCTGGGCGATCTGGAGTTTTTCGAGCGACTCGCTTAACTCGGTGTTGCTGCGTTGCAGCGCCTCGGTGCGCTCGCTTACGGTTGCCTCAAGCTCAGTTCGGTATTCCAGCAGTTCTTTCTCGTGCTCGATCAGGCGGTCGCGTTGATCATTGAACGACTGATACAAGCGACCGATTTCATCCGACCGGGCTTCGAGGGATGGTTCGCGCTGCACGACCCAGGTGGAGACGTCACCCTTGGAGGTGCGTTCGACAAAATCGGTAAACGCCTTGATCGGAACCGCGACGATGCGGTCAACCAGGGCATAGAGTCCAATCAGCAACAGAACGATGGCCAGCACCGCGGAAATGATGACACCACCGAGCACCAGTCGAACCTGATTATCGATCAGACCATCGTCACTGCGCAGATAGATCCAGCCAATGACAGACTCAGAATTATTAAATTCATGCACGACGGGTGTGCTGATAAACAGGCTGTTGGCGTCATTCCATTCGGTACGGTCACCTCCCGGAGGCAGGTCGGTGAACGACATGTTGTTCAGGTCGCCAAGGTTCAGGCTGATCTCACCCTCGGCGCTGCGAACGGCTACGCCCGAGATATAAGGATCGCGCAGCAGGGCGTTGGCGGCGCGGGTGACGCCGCTATCGTCAAAGGCCCACATCGATTCCTGAATAATGGGCAGCATATTGTCGAGTGAGGCGTCCACGTTCTGATTACGCAATCCCTCCATGGTCCGGTTGAGCGCGGAGTATTGCATCAAAATGGTCACCAGAATGGCGATGGCCACCCCAAGCGTGATGTAAAGCAGCAGACGGCGCGCCAGTGAAGCGTTTACAGTCATGAAACAGTGCAATCCAGAAGCAAAGTCTACTTAGCGTAAACCCGCATTCAGGTTCGCGCCAGCAAACAGGCGAGGAACGAATCAATGACTACTTTTTATCCGGGTTAAAATTGTCGGGTTTGGTTTCGAGGGAAATCTCACCCAGCCCATGCAGGTAAGTGGGAGACCATTGCCCGAGCGCCTCGGCAAGCATGCGCTCGGGTGTGTCGGCCTGAACATCAAGACCGAGCCAGGGCCAGAGTTGCATCAGGTTGGCCGTGGCCTGGTTGTTGTTCAGAGCCGGCGCAAAGTTCTGTTTGCTGAGCTTTTGCCCGGCATGAACCAACACCGGAAAATGTGCATGGCTCGGGCACTCATGACCCAGTGCCCTATACAGTGCCCGCTGCCAGAAGGTAGAGCTGAGCAAATCGATGCCGCGCACGATATCGGTCATACCCTGGTCGGCGTCGTCCACCACCACGGCCAGCTGGTAGGCAAACAGACCGTCGCGCCGGCGAATCACGACATCGCCGTAGTCGCTCGCCAGTGCCGTTCGCTGCGGCCCCTGAAACAGGTCGATAAAGTCATCGTCGATGTCGGGTGCCTGAAAGCGGATGGCGGCATCGGCCCGGGGCTGGCGACAGGCGCGGCATGTGCCCGGATAAACCGCATGCCCGGCCAGCTGCTTGCGGCTGCAGCGGCACCAGAACAGCTTATCCCGGTCAGCCAAAACCTCAATGGCGTTTTGATAGGCATCATCGCGCTGGCTCTGGTGCATCACCGACGAATCCCACACCAGGCCATGAGCCTCCAGACTACGCAGAATGGCATCGCTGGCACCCGGCTGGGTTCGCGGCGGGTCCAGATCCTCAATGCGTACCCACCATTCACCGCCTTGGCGCCGGGCCTCGAGGTAGCTGACCAGCGCCGCCAGCAAAGAGCCAAGGTGCAATGGCCCGGTGGGCGAGGGGGCGAAACGCCCGCGATAGTGTGATGGCTGAGCCGTCATGCTGGCCAGGTTCTCCATTAAAGACAGTGAATAGCGCGCTGGTATTGGACTGGACGTTACCGATTCTGCATTATGCCCACGGTTTTCAGTCTTTGCAGGTAGCAGTTATGTCCGCCAACCGGCTTGCCGATCGTACCCGACACATCGCACCCTTTCACGTTATGGGCGTGCTCGCCAAAGCCCGGGCCATGGAAGCCGAAGGGCGTTCCGTGATAAGCCTGTTCGTTGGTGAGCCGGATTTTGGAACGCCCGAGGCTATCATAAAGGCGGGCCAGCAAGCATTGGCGGACGGGCACACTGGCTATACCGCGGCCATGGGCATACCCGCACTGCGTGCCGCCATTGCCGAACGCTACCAGCGCTGGCACGGCATTACCGTCGATCCGGCACGTATCGCGGTAACCCCGGGCGGTTCCAGCGCTTTGTTACTGGCATTTGCGGCCACCATCGACCCGGGCAAGAGGGTGTTGCTGCCGGAACCGGGCTATCCCTGTAACCGGCATTTTCTGCAGGTGCTCAATGGTCAGGGTGTTTCGGTGCCGCTGTCGAGCGATGGCTTGCGACTGGATATTGATGCCCTCGAAGCCGCTGTGACTGAAGACACCACCGGTCTGCTGCTGGCGTCGCCCTGCAACCCGACAGGTCAGGTATTATCCCGCGAAGAGTGGACCGCTGCTTCAAACTTTGCCCGCCGTCACGATCTGTCTTTGTTTGCCGACGAAATCTATCACGGTCTGACCTTTACCGAGGCATTGCCGCCGACCGCACTGGCAGTGAACGACGATGCCTGGGTCACCCAAAGCTTCTCGAAATTCTATGGCATGACGGGCTGGCGACTGGGTTGGGTCGTTGTACCGGACTACGCAGTTGACGCTGCAGAACGCCTGGCGCAAAACCTGTTTCTGTCGGCCCCTGCGATGGCCCAACAAGCTGCATTGACCGCTTTTACCCCCGAAGTAGAGAAAGAATGTTTCGCCCGCGCTGCCGAACTCAAGGCACGTCGGGATACACTGGCACCGGCCATTGAAGCGCTGGGATTACCGCTGTTGGCTCAACCGGATGGTGCTTTTTACCTCTATGTGGATGTGTCATCGGTTTGTGACGATGCCAAGGACTGGTGCCAGCAGTTGCTGGAAGAGACCGGCGTGGCAATCGCCCCGGGGCTGGATTTTGGTGGGGTTACTGAGCACAGTGCGGTGCGTATTGCTTACACCGTTTCGATATCTCGCCTGGAAGAAGCAGTTAGTCGAATCGGAGACTTTCTGGCGCGGCATCCTTATCTGGCACGAGGTCGCTGAGTGCCAGAGTTCAGAGGTTGTTCCAGCTCAGGTGCCAGTAAGTCGTGTCGGCCACCGGGTGACCGACACTTGGTGTGCAGGTCAATTCCAAATTTCGATCAAGTGCTAATTTCTTTTTCAGGAACCAGATATAAAACCTCATCCCGTACAGTAAATTCAGCCGGCTTCAAATAGTCCCCCTGGCAAGGGCCAGACAAACAATGGCCCGTTTCTATTTCAAACAGAGCACCGTGGGTGGAGCACTGGATCAGGGCGCCGTCGAGATCCAGAAAATCGTTTTCCTGAAATTCCAGCTCAACGCTCAGATGCGGGCATTCATTGTGGTAGACGAAAATGTCCCCGTCCTTGCGCACCGCGAATACCGGTTTGTCGGTGATGTTGAAGCCGAGTGACTCGCCTTCGTTCAGGTCGTGAACAGAGCAAAGTTCGATCATTGAGACTCCTGGTTCAAAATGGCTCATGGGTTAATCCGGAATGATCAGCGGGCAATCGTGACGCGGGTGGCGTTGCACGGTGACCGCCAGATCGAAATATCGCTGAAGTGTATCGGTTTGGAAAGCCTGGTCGGGCGTGCCCTGCTCAACAATATGCCCCTGATGCATCAGCACCACTTGATCGGCGTAACGGGCCGCCAGGTTGAGGTCGTGTACCACCAAGAGAATCCCCACCTCGCGCCGGGCAAAGTGTTGCACGGCTTTGAACAGAGCCTGTTGATGGCTCAGGTCCAGCCCGGTAGTGGGCTCGTCGAGCAGCAGGAAACAGGGGCCTTCCGGCTGGGTTTCCCAGATTTGGGCCAGCACCCGGGCCAGGTGAACGCGCTGTCGTTCGCCGCCGCTGATGTCATCGATGCTGCGTTTGCTGAACTGGCTCAGGTCACACAGCGCCAGCGCCTCCTGCACGATCTGGCTATCTCGCTGATGACCGGTGCCATGGGGGTAACGGCCGAGTGTGACCACTTCTTCGACCCGAAATTCGAAATTCAGTGCATGCTGCTGCGGCAGGACAGAGAGCAAACGGGCTCTGTCCTGCCCCTCCCAGTCGTGGATTGGTTTGTCATGGAGGGTAACCGTGCCCTGCTCTGGCGTGAGTTCGCCGCTCAGGGCTTTTAGCAAGGTGCTCTTGCCAGCGCCGTTTTGCCCGATCAGGGCGGTGATCTTGCCCGGCGCTACCCTAATCGAAACATCCGTGAGTACGGGCTGGCCCGGAATCAGGCTCAGCGTCAGCTGATCGGCGCGCAACGTCATGACAACCGGCCCCGCTGGCGATGGATTAAATAGATGAAAAACGGTCCGCCGAGCAAGGAGGTAATGATACCCACCGGCAGTTCAGCCGGGCTCAAGACGGAGCGGGCCAGCCAGTCGGCCCACAGGGTGAGCAGGGCACCCAGTGCCAGGCTGAGTGGTAGCAACCGACGGTGGTCGGCACCGGTCAGCATGCGCACGATGTGCGGCACGACCAGGCCAATGAAACCGATGATGCCGGTAAAGGCAACGGCGGCACCCACCCCGGCAGCGCTGAGATAGACAATGCGTCGTTTCAGCACTGGCACATCAAAGCCCAGGTGGCGACATTCGGATTCACCCAGTAACAGGGCGTTAAGCGGTCGCCATAGCCGGTAAGCGAGCGGGGCGATGATGGCCAGCACCGCTGCGGTGATCGCCACGCCCGACCAGCTGGCCGCCGCAAAGCTGCCCAGGCTCCAGAACGTCAGGGTGCGCAATTGCTCATTGGTGGCCAGATAGGCGCAGAGACCAATGCCGGCGGCGGCCACCATATTGAAGGCAACGCCCGCGAGAATCAGCCGCAGAGGTGAGTAATGGCTGCTTTGCCCAATCAGCATGACCAGCCGTGTCGCGGCCAGGCCACCGCCAAAAGCGACCAGGGGTAGCAGAAAGGGTCGCAAAGCAGCGGGCAGGGCATTGGGCAGGTTACTGGCCAGAACCAGAACAACGACGACCATCAGCGTAGCGCCGCTGGATACCCCCATTAAACCGGGCTCGGCCAGGGGGTTGCGAAACAGCCCCTGAATCAGAACACCGCAGACCGCCAGCAGCGCGCCCACACAGAGTGCCAGCAGGGTTCTGGGAATGCGGATTTGCCAGAGAATCAGCCCCTGTAAATCGTCGCCAGGGCCGGTAAAGAGGTGTTTCAACAGAGCGGACCAGGGCAGATGCGTGGGGCCGGTCGCCAGACTGGCAAGCAGCGTGACCGCGAACACCCCGAGCAGCCCAGCCCACAGCCAGGCTGCGGGCAATTGCTTCATTGCGCCTCCAGCAGCGTGCGTGCCTGCGAGCGCAGCAATTGATCCTGGTTGCCGCTGATGGCATCGAGTTCCCACACTTCCAGCCGGGAACCGTCAGACAGGGTGACATCGCGCACCAGTGATACCTCGATGCTGCGGTTCAGCTCAGCATCCTGCAACATGGGTTCGGCCAAGTAGAGCGTATCGCGGGGCTGCAGGGCGCTGACCTGTTGCAACCACTGGGAGGCATCGCCAGCAACCAGAGGCAGGGGGATGCCGTGCTTGGTGGTTCTGGAAACAAAGGCTGGGCCTGCGCTTAGCGAATAGCCAAAACTGGGCTGCTGCCGGTGCGATTGCTGGTGCAACTGCTCGGCGGCCATTTGCAGTACCCGGGCCGCGCAGACGGCGTTCATGGCGTAATGGTCTTCGTCGCTTAGGCCAAAGACCAGGGTGAAGCCTTCGGGCAGCAGCACGCCTCCATAAAGCTCACCCACCTGGGTGATCAGGTGTTCATACCGTGCCCAAAGCCCCTGCAACTGGTGAGCATCGTAATGGCGGGTCAGGGCATCCCAGTTGTGGCATTGCACATTGAGCAGAGCAACATCGCAGTAAGCCCCTTTTTCACCCACCAGATGGGTCTGCTCAAGCAGGCGTTCTGCCTCGGCGGAATCGGTTGAGGTGGCCAGGGTGCGCAGCACCTGGGCGTTGCGATCCAGCGAATTGCTCAGGCGTTGCACCAGCATGCGGATCTGGTGTTCGGGCGGGCCGCTGAACGCATCGCGCCACTCGGGTATCTGCTCACTCAGTTGGGTGGCGAGCTTCTGGGTCGCCTGATCCTGCAGGCGGGTCCGCCAGCCAATCAGACCCGCCGCCAAGGCCAGGGCCAGCAGGTTGAATAGAAACCAGGCGCGGTAAGCGCGTTCCTGCCAGGAACGCAGGGGCTGGTCATCGAGTTGTATTTCAACGTTGCCAAGCAAATCGGACTCAAAATAGACCGGATGGCTGAACCGGTCGATGGCATCGGGGTTGCGGCCACCGGGACGCGACGTCAGTGTTATGTCCTGGCTGGTTGAGTTCAGGCTGGCATTGAACACCAGTGGTTCTTCAGCGGTGCGATTCAGTAGCAGGCTGATGGCCAGCCGGTCGCCGCGTTGCAGGGGCGCGGCAATGTCGAACGCTAGAGTGCGGGCCAGGCTCTCGCCGAGGCGCTGGCCAGCCTGCGTCAGAGCATCGCTGGCCGGCTGATACCAGAACAGCCAGAGCATCAGATTCACCATGACCAACAGCGCCAGCGTAAAGCCGGTTAGCGGTTGCCACAGCCAGCGTAGCCAGTGTTGGGACAACAGGCCTTTGGCCGCGTGGCGGGCGTCTGGTTGTGTCTGGGGAGTGCGCGTGTCTGCCGTCATACTGGGTGTCGGGTTGCTCTGGTGGTGAAATAAGTCCGGGCCCGGTGTTCGGAACTTCCTTAATTGTTCCGCGGCGTCCCAGTCGATACAATACCGCGGCCTGTCACCATGGTGGCAGCCGCAGCCCGGTCAGCTGAGCCCCTGTTTGCCTGTGGGGAGCGCCTGCCGTGCTCAAGGCGGCTATGGTAGCGGTATTTCGGGCTATAAAGAACCCGCGGTTCAGTGAATCCGCACAGTCCACACCCTGTCCCAATCAATGAGGAAACAGCATGAGTAATTCGGTAGAGCAGTTGCACGCCCAACTGAGTCAGATCAAGAAGGGCCTGTTTATGATGGGTCCGGACCGGGTTCGCGCCATGTCCACCCACGAGACGGAAGACCTGATCGTTGAGTTGCAAACCGTTACCGACCAGGCGCTGGCTGAACTGGCCAATCTGAAGAGCGAGTAATTCCACCGACCGGAGCCGTGCCTGGTGAGTTCCATTTTAATGTTAAAGGTGAGTGGTCACGACCGCATGGGTCTGACCGCAGAGCTCACCACAACGCTGGCTGAATTCGGCGTCATCCTCCTCGACATGGGCCAGTCGGTCATTCACGACCAGGTCTCCCTGGGCATGTTGCTGCAATTGCCCGAGGGCGCCGACACGTCGGGCGTGCTCAAGGAAATACTGTTCAAGGCCCACGAGCTGGGCATTCATGCCCGTTTCACCCCGGTCGAAGAACCCGCCTACACCGACTGGGTTGGCCAGCAGGGCAAAGACCGTTATGTGCTCACCTTGCTGGCGCGGCGCATCACTGCCGAGCAGCTGGCCCGGGTATCTACCGTGGTCAGTGAGCAGGGACTGAACATTCAGGACATTACCCGTCTGACCGGTCGAATCCCGCTGGATGCACCGGCAGACAGTGGCAAAGCCTGCATAGAACTGACACTGCGCGGGCAACCGAGCAATCCGGATGCCCTGCGTCTGGCGTTTCTGGACATCAGCAGCCAGCTCGACATCGACGTCGCCTTTCAGCAAGACACCGTCTACCGGCGCAACCGCCGCCTGGTGTGCTTCGATATGGATTCAACGCTGATCGAAACCGAAGTGATTGACGAACTTGCCCGTGCGGCCGGGGTAGGCGAGCAAGTAGCGGCCATTACTGAACGGGCGATGTCCGGCGAGCTCGATTTTCAGCAAAGTTTCCGGCAGCGCATGGCGTTGTTGAAAGGGCTGGATGAATCGGTGCTGGCCGGCATTGCAGCAAAATTGCCGATTACCGAGGGCGCCGAGCGGCTGATTCGGACGTTGCGGGCCTATGGCTTCAAAACCGCGATTCTGTCGGGCGGTTTTACCTATTTTGGTCACTATCTGCAGCAGCGTCTCGGCATCGACTATGTGTACGCCAACGAACTCGAAATTGCCGATGGCCGGGTAACCGGCGAAGTGAAAGGCGTTATTGTAGACGGTGCCCGCAAGGCTGAGCTGCTGCACGAACTGGCGCAACGGGAAGGTATTCAACTGGAACAAACCATCGCCGTGGGTGATGGTGCCAACGATCTACCGATGCTCAGCCAGGCTGGCCTCGGCATTGCCTTTCGCGCTAAACCCATCGTGCGGGAAAGCGCGCGACATGCGATTTCTACTCTGGGGCTGGATGCGGTGTTGTATCTGCTTGGATTTCGGGATCAGGACATACACTGAATTAAAACCATACCTTATGCTGGCTGATGGTTATTTACTTAAGTTTAGGGTTTTGCCTAGGAGTTAAGCGACGGATGCCGGGTGTGCCTCTGTGGGGGAGTCCGCAGCAGGGATGCTGCGGTCTAGGCTCCATGGATGGATCCACGCCGACCCCACAGGGGCATATCCGGTACCCGGCGCGGGCTAACACCTCTCAGTCGACTTGAACCCCGGTATTTGGGTTAATTACGTAGTGGCAGTCAGACCGCCTCTTCTTCATCGTTGGCATCGAACTCGTAGTCCATGCCGGTCAGCGGTGCCTGAACGTAGTAACCCTGAATGTAATTGACACCCAGCTCCCACAGCGAGGCGAGGACTTCCGCGCTTTCGATTTGCGGAACAATGGAGTTGATGTCCTGCTTGTGGATGGCATTGACCAGGGTTTCCAGCGGGGCCATGGCTTTGTCGTCCGACGTCAGCGCTTCAATAAAACTGCCATCGACGCGAATGTAGTCGATGTCGAGGTGACGTGTCACCGACAGGCCGCTTTCAATCAGACCGAAGTGGGTAAGAGCCAGCTTGCATTTGAGCAGTGCCAGGCCCTTGCTGAAGGCCTTGGCGACTTTCAGGTAGCTTTGGGCTTGTTCTTCGGTGACCTGGAAGGTCAATGCATCGCCGGGGAGCTTGGAGGCCTTCAGTGCGCTGTTTACCCAGGGCAGAAAGGTCGGGTCCTGGATTGAGCTGGGTGTCAGATGAATGAAAACCTGGGTGTTGTGGCCGCGCTTGCGATGCTCGGCCAGCGTCTTGATGGTGTTCAGCACCACCCAGCGGTCGAGTTTTGCGCCCAGGTCCCGCGCTTCGATCAGCGGCAGAAACTCTTCCGGCAGGACATCGGTACCGTCTTTGTCGACCAGGCGCAGCAATACATCGTAATGTTCCCGGCTGTCGCCTCTGAGGCTGATGATCGGCTGGAACAGAATGCGGAAACCGTCGTTCTCAAGGGCGTGGTCGACTTTGCCGGCCAGGTTGTCGTCCGACAGATTGGCGATGTCGGATTTGTCGTAATATTGCACCCCGGTCTTTTCATGAACGGCGCGTGTGTAGGCCTGATGCGCATGGCTCAGCGCCTCCTGGCCACTCTGGCAGCGCTCGTCGATGTGTGCGATGCCAAAGGCCACGTCAACCGGCAGCGTGCGACCATCGACCTCAAACAAATGATCGGCGATTTCCTTGCGCACTTTGAGGGCGTCGGCTTTGATGTTGTCGATATTGCCCTGGGCCAGCAGCAACGCAAAGCTGTCGTCTCCGTAGCGCGCCAGCAATGAGTCGGCAGGCTGGTACTTGGCATACACCTCGGCCAGCTCTTTCAGAATAACGTCGGTACCGGCAATGCCGGCTTTGGTTTTCAGGTCACTGAAGTTGGCGACACCAATGTGCAGCACTATTTGGCTGGTGTTTGACTTCAGAACTTGCTGATAGGCTGTTTTCAACGCATCGGTGAAATGCTGGCGGTTATAGAGCCCGGTCACCAGATCCTGTGAGCTGATTTCCTTGATTTTGGCCTGCAGTTCTTCGTTGTCGGCATCGTTGCGTCGTATGACCAGCTGGGTACAGGGCTCACCTTCATAGCTCGCCCCCGACAGCGTCATGCGAATGTTGAACGTCTCACCATTGACGTGTTCTGCGACGCACGTCAGTTCACCGGTTGACCCGTCGCGATAGGTCTTCAGCGAGCTTTTGAGTTTGTCGAGGTCTTTGCGGGCGATCAGATCCATGATCGGGGTGCTTTGCAGTTCTTCGAGATCGTCGTAGCCGAACAGGGTCTGGTAGGCTTCGTTCGCGTAGATGTGCATGCCTTCATGAACATAGGCAATGGCATCGACAGAGCTGTCGAGCAGTAACTGGCAGCGTTTCTCGGTTTCCTGCAGGCTGGCTCGTGTCTCGCGCAGTTCACGGCGGGCTTTCAGCGCTGCTTTTTCCCGTTTAACCGCGCTGACCAGATGTTGCTCTTCACCTTCAACCAACACGTCGGTCAGGCCGGTAGCAAGAGCCTCGCCAATGCGCTCGGCATCGTAAGTTTCTATCAGCGCCAGGATGGGCAGGTCTTTGCCGGCCCGTTGAATGGTGGCCACAGCGGCTGTCGGGTCAACAGTCTGGGTATCCAGCTTGACCAGTAACATATCCCAATGCTGGTCTGACAGAACGGTTTCCAGTTCACTCAGGCTGGCAATAAAGTGGGAGCGCACGGCCTGACCAGCGTTGCGCAGGCTGCTGAGCAGCGGTTCTGCCTCACTTTGGGTGTCATGGATTACCAGAAGTCGGATGGCGCTTGCGTTACTTTCAGACATAAATCAACTGTCGCGACAAAGTTTTTAGATTAGGGGTCTGAGTATAGTGACGAACGGTCGATCTTGACAGCCACACCGCTGTTTTTTTGGGATTGGCGGGCTCAGGCTGAGAGCACCGTCTCGCTTTGTGGCACAAACAGTGCTCGGTCGCAGACCGTTGCCCAGGTTCAGCAGCGGCGGTCAGAGTTGCCGCCAGAGGCTTTCGAAGCTGTCGTCGGCACCAATGGCCTGGTTTCTTTCAGGCTCGGCCGGTTTGTGCGCCACCTTGCGTACCTGAAACTGGCTGAGAATGCCGGTGCTCAGAATGCGTTTGGTGAGCTGGTACTTGCCTTCATTGCCCGAGATATTAATGGTGACCTTGTTGCCCACCTGAAACGGCAGTCGCGGTGTCAGCACGGAGGCATCCTGCCCGATCGCCCGGATTTCCGGTATGAACAGGCCGCGCAGGTAATCGCCGTGTGCGCCGGTCTTGTGCAGTTGGCGTATGCCGCATGGCTGACTGTTCGGTGCTATCAGTTCAACACCCATTTGGGTGCCGCTGTCCTTGCTCTGGCGCAGCCAGCGCACAACACCCAGGTTCCAGTGCTGCAGTTTCTCTTCTTTGACGGCAACGACTTCACCGGTTTTAAGGTTGCTGGCGGCTTTGTCGGTCCACTGTATGCAATAGCCGCGCGGGCTGACGTTGACCAGCAAGCCGGAGTAGCTGGGGTGATCTTCCTGAGCGTCCTGAGGGAAGTCGATGGCATCCTCTTCGCTGCCGGGCATGCGTCGCTGGCCAGCATCGAACGAATCTTCCCATACGTCTTTCTGGGATTGTACGGCCTGGGTTTCAAACGCCGCAAAGCGTGAGCTTACGGCGCCAATAAACGGGTTTTCGGCATTCGCAGACTGCCCGTAAAGCTGGGAGTAGAAGCCTACGCCACCGGACATGTGAAAGTGAGTCCCGGTCAGGCCGACGGTGAGGGATACCTTGCCGCTGGACTGGGTGCGCGAAAACGCACGCTGTTTCATGCCACCCCAGGACTGGACCAGGTGCTCGAGCAAGGCCTGATTGAATTCCTTGGGCAGAATGCGGCTGGGGGCTTTGTCTTCGCCCCCCGCGGAGGCCTCAGCGCGTTTCAGTTCATCGTGCAGGGGCCTCACCAGGGGCAGGGTATTGATGCCCAGGTATTCCGAGAAATTGGCTTGCTTGATCAGGTAGCTGTACTGGGGTGGCTGGTCGGTTTCCGGGTTGATCACCAGAACGGATTTTTCATCGGCCACATCATCGATGTCGAGCAGCGGCGTCCAGCGGGGCAGGGCCGCGAAAACATCGGTCAGTTCACGCTGCAGCAACTGGTTGGGCTGGCTGGTACCGAGCAGCACGGCTCTGAGGTACACCTCCTGAATATTGGAGCGCTTGCCCTGTTCGTTTTCTTCGATTGGCGTGGTGTGCAGGTTGAATGCCGATGCGATCTGGTACAGCTGGTGAATTTCGCGCCACAACCCGGTTGGCGTGGGGATATACAGCTGGTAGGAACGCAGCAGGCTGGGGATCAGATCGCTCAGCGTTCGATGAACGGCCTTGGCCATCAGTGCTTTTTGCTTGATGGTGCCCTGCGCCAGCATATGCTGAACAATGATCTTGTAGCCGGTGGCCAGGTGGGTTTGCAGCGCCTGGGCCAGGTTGGCAACCTTGCGTTGCTGGTCATCGAGCGCAACGCCCTGGTTCAGGTATTTCTGGTTCAGCGAGCTGCATACGTAATGTATTGGTTCGCGCACCATATCCATCAGTTCCAGGCGCGAGGCATCGCTGATACGTAACTGATTGAATTCGATGACAGCATGGTAGAGCTGACGCGACGTTTCCCCAATGTTGGCCATCGGCAAGCCCGTGACCCACGCTTTGAGCTGGCGGGCGTTGGGTTCACAGAATGACAGGGTCGTCAGGGTCTGCTGCGGAATATTGAGATAGTGTTTCGGCCTGTAATCCATTCAGTGCTCTACCCAGTGTCTTGCCGAAGTATAGTCGTGTTGCTGCGGTGTCAATGTCATTTGATGCTGCCACGGTACTTGTTGGCCTGTCTGGTGCGGGCTGGCGCACCTTGTGTCGTCCAGTGTTTCAGACCCGATGTAACGCTAGATTAACGACCTATGGCGCCTATGGGAACCAGTAGCTAGCAGAAAAACGGCAATTTACGCCCTTTTTATGACAGTTAATTCTGTGATGGGTCTCACATTTTTGGGTCTGACTGACCGCTCAAGCCTCGTTTATCCACCGTTTGTGGTCATCGCCGGGTACCTCCCGTACCAGTCGGGGTACCAGATAGCCTGGCAGTTGGGCTTGTATCTGCTGCCACAGCTGCCGGGCATCTTCGTCCGCTGTATCAAAATGCGCCGCACCGGCGACTGGATCCAGCACGTGCAGGTAATAAGGCAGCACTCCCTGGCCAAACAAGGCGTGGCTGAGTTCAACCAGCGTGTCGACCTGGTCGTTGATGCCTTTCAGCAGGACCGTCTGATTCAGCAGTACCGTTCCAGTGATACGCAAGGCAGCCAGGGCCGGATGCAGTTCCTCGTTCAGTTCCCGGGCATGATTGGCGTGTAGCACCAGAACCGTGTTCAGCCGGGTCGTTGCCAGAAGGTCGAGCAGTCCGGCATCAATGCGGGCAGGCAGCACGATGGGCGTGCGACTGTGAAGCCGCAGCGTCCTCAGGTGGGGGATCTGCTCAAGCGCAGCGATCAGCTCGGCCAGCGCTTTGTTGTCGAGGCTGAGTGGGTCGCCTCCGCTGAGAATGATCTCGTGAATGTCGGGTCGTTCGCGCACATAGTCGAGCGCTGGTTGCCATTGCCGGGCGGTGAGCCGGTTATCCGCATAGGGGAAGTGTTGCCGGAAGCAATAACGGCAATGAACAGCACAGGCTTGCGTTGTAATGAGCAAGGCCCGGCCCTGGTATTTATGCACCAGCCCGGGTACCGGGTTTTGGTCTTGCTCCTGCAGGGGGTCGTCGATAAAGCCGGGGCTCGGTTGGCGCTCAATGCCCAGCGGCAGCACCTGCAACAGCAGGGGGTCGTTAGGGTCACCCGGTGTCATGCGGCGGACGTAAGACAGCGGTACTCTCAGCGGGAAGTGCGGTTCGGTATCGACCCGGCCAGCGATGGGATGATCGGTCAGATCCAGCAGTTGCAGCAACTCCGGCACTGAACGCACCGCTGCTTTCAGTTGTTGTTGCCAGTTTGTTGACCCTGGTTCGGAGTGGTCGGAGCTGGAAATGATCAGGGGGGAGTCCACACCGGAGCTAAACTCAGTTAACATAGCGCCTCTTTGAACAGTGCACTTAGCAGGAAAAGGTTAATGGCCACATATTCTACCAGTGAATTCAAAAGCGGTCTGAAGGTTCTTCTTGAAGGCGACCCTTGCGCGATTGTTGAGAATGAATTCGTTAAACCCGGTAAAGGTCAGGCCTTTAGTCGGGTCCGTTTGAAAAACCTGAAGACCGGCCGGGTCTGGGAGCGTACGTTCAAGTCCGGCGAATCCATCGAGGCTGCAGATGTCATGGACATCGATATGGAGTACCTCTACAGCGATGGCGAGTTCTGGCACTTCATGAAGACCGATGGTTCCTTTGAGCAACTTCCAGCCGATGAAGCGGCGGTTGGCGACACCAAAGACTGGCTGAAAGAGCAGGAACAGTATGTTGTCTGCCTGTTCAACGGCACGCCCATTTCGGTATCACCACCGAATCACATTGAGCTGGAAATCGTCGAAACCGACCCGGGCCTCAAGGGCGATACCGCTACAGGCGGCTCCAAACCCGCTACTTTGGCAACCGGTGCAGTCGTGAAGGTGCCTTTGTTCATCAACCAGGGTGAGATCATCCGGGTGGACACGCGGACCCGCGAGTACATTAGCCGCGCCAAGCAGTAACCGGGGCGGGTGGCTCTGGTCCGCATCGGATACCGGTTGTACCCCTGTGGGGTCGGCGTGAATCCGTCCTTGGAGCCTAGGCCGCAGCATCCCTGCTGCGGACTACCCCACAGGGGTACAACCGACACCCGCCGCTAGTCTCCTGGGCGAACTGCAACATTTGAGTTCGTTAAACCGCCTTATATGGGCGGTTTTTTGGTTTTAGCGCAGACAGAAAGCGTGTTTCAAAGGTGAACTAATGATTGACTGGGCTCCAACAGCGGATATCGACACCCTGCATCGTCGTGCCATGTTGATGGCTGCTATTCGACAGTTTTTCGCTGACCGCCAGATGCTGGAGGTGGATACGCCGGTATTGTCTGCCGTGGGTGTGACGGACGTGCACGTTCACAATCTGCGCACGGCGGACGGCGGTTTCTTGCTGACGTCTCCCGAGTACCCGATGAAACGTTTGTTAGCTGCGGGCATGGGCGACTGTTATCAGTTGGGCCATGCATTTCGGGCCGACGAGAGTGGTGCGCGCCACAACCGGGAATTCACGCTGCTGGAATGGTATCGGCTGGGGTGGGATCACCATCAGTTGATGCAAGAGGTAGCGGCCTTGTGCGAGTGGGTGCACCGGGCAGCTGGAGGCTCAGGCTCCCTGGTGTCGACGGTACTGAGTTACCAGGACGCATTTGTGGATGCCGGGCTACCGGACCCGCATCGGGCGTCTCTGCAGGCGTTACAGCAAGTAACCGCTCTTAAGCTGAGTGCCGATACGGCAGACTGGGATCGCGATGCCTGTCTGGATGCCTTGATGGCTCTGGTGGTCGAGCCAGGTTTGCCGCCTGAGCAATTAACCTTTGTTACCGATTACCCGGCCAGTCAGGCAGCGCTGGCACGTACGCATACCCGTGAAGGGGTTGAACTGGGTCATCGGTTTGAACTGTACTGGCAGGGCATGGAATTGGCGAATGGCTATTGGGAGCTGACGGATCCGAAAGAGCAACGACGGCGTTTTGAGCAGGATGCGCTACTGAGGCAGTCTCAGGGCTTGCCTGAACCCGGAGTCGATGAGCGCTTGCTGGCGGCGATGCTGGCCGGTTTGCCGGAATGCGCGGGCGTGGCACTCGGTGTGGATCGGTTGTTGATGGTAGTGCTGGGGAAAACCCATATTCGGCAGGTGTTGCCGTTTGATGCCGACCGGGCCTGAGCCCGGTGGCCGGAGTTGGGTCGGAAGCCGACCTCAGTTTTTGGTTTTGTTGACCAGCATTTCCAGTTTCCGCTTCATGCGGTCTTCGGGCGGCAGAGAATCTTCTGGCTTGGCTGCTTCCGGAGCGGCTTGCGCCTTGGCCGGTGCAGAGCGATTATCTTTGCGTGGCTTGTTCGGGCGCGCGCCACGGGGCTTGCGGGCCGTCTCAGGCTTTTCGCCGTCGGCACGGGGTTTGCGGTTCGCGGCGGGCGGCCGTTGTTTGGCCCGTTCGGCCCGGCGCTTTTCAATGGCGTCGAACTTTTCCTTGGCGTGGGCAGCGTCTTCGGCGCTCACCTGGCCGGCCGGCGTACCGTCGATGGTGACGCGGTCGACCCCTTCCTGCATGCAGGCGTAATAACTGCGTAACCGAACATAGACATTCAAAGCCCGGCGAATGCGGGTCTTCGACAGCTTGCCGTCTTCAGCCAGGGCTTCATGAATACCAATTTTCAGCGGCTTGGGCTTGCGTGGATTAAACGCGTCAGGATACAGCTCGCAGAGCTCATCCATGGCCTTCCGGTTTGCGTCGAATTCTTTCTTGCGCTGGGCATCGGTTTTGCGTTTGGCCGGCGCCTGAGCTGCTTCGGTGTCTGTCGCGTTCTGTTCGGTCATTATGGATCCGGCAAATTCGTTGAGCGGCGCAGGATACCCCGTTAAACCGGTTTTGAAAACCCGGATTTGGGCTCGTTTTGGTACCAAAGTGTCGTGTTTACGAATGATTAACCGTTTGCAACGCGGCCAGTGCAGGATGCCGGGTAGGCCTGTCCGGGGAAGTCCGCAGCATGGATGCTGCGGTCTAGGCCCCATGGATGGGTTAACGCCGACCCCGGACAGGCCTACCCGGTGTCCTGCACGGGTAATGGCGCAAAAGCCAGCCTTGACTGTGATAATTGAGCCACAGACTTATTCCAGTGGCTGCCCCAGTGTAATCGGCTCTCCCGGAGCGACTGATTCTGACCAGGTCAGGGAGTTGGGTTCAAGCAGCATGACGACCGTGCTACCGAGCCTGAACCGCCCCATTTCTTCGCCGCGTTTGAAACTGAGCTTTGGGTTGTTGTAGTTCAAATGCTGGATCTGGCGTCGCATTGGGGCGACGACGCCCGCCCAGGTGGTTTCAATGCTAGCCACGATCATGGCGCCCACCAGTACCATCACCATGCGGCCCCGCTCGGTGTCAAATTCGCAAACCAGGCGCTCGTTGCGGGCGAAGAGGCGGGGGACGGCCTCGGCTGTGGTGCCGTTGACACTGAACAGGCGGCCCGGAACGAACGTTGTGCGCACCAGGGTGCCGTCGCAGGGCATGTGGATGCGGTGATAGTCTTTTGGAGACAGGTAGAGGGTGGCGAATTCGCCGTCTTTGTAGCGACGAGCCTGTTCGGCATCGCCGCCGAGCAATTCAGTGACGGTAAAACTCTGCTGTTTGGCCTGGATGATGCGGCCGTCGGTGATGGCGCCCGCCTGGCTCACACTGCCGTCCACCGGTGAACAGAGGGCGCGGGTGTCGGCCGGAAAGGTGCGCGCTTCTGCTGTGAGTGCACGCGTGAAAAAGTCGTTGAAGTTGCGGTAGTCGTCCAGGCTGGGGCGCTCTGCTTCCTCCATGTTCACCTGATAGTGTTTGGCGAAGGTGCTGATAAAACGCCGCTTCAGCGGGCCCCATTCCGATTCGGCCAAGGCTCCGACCAGGCGCGACAGGGCGTGGTGGGGGGCCAGGTACTGGCTGGCTACAAACAGGCGGTCTTTCAAGCTTAAGGTCATTGACGTATCCGGTTCAGGGCGGTGTTCCAGTCGGCACAGAATTCGCGAAACAGGCGGTAATCGGACTCGCCCAGTGGTTCGGGGTCACCTTTGGCATCGGCGTAGATCATCATCGTAACCTCTCGGCCTATGCTGAACGAACGCAGAAAAAAGTCCTGGTCGTCTGCGGCTTTGAACAGGGCGTCCGGCAGTTGCTTTCTGGCTCTGGCGCGGTTGTCTTTGCGCAACCAGGCGGCGGTGACCCGGCGGCTGAACTCCTGCAGGGCGCTGCTGCCGGTAATCGGCAGTTTAAGGTGCTTGAGCAGCAGATAATGATCGCAGCCTTCGTGGTCAAAGGCCTGCCATTGCCCTTTGGTTTGCTCCATAACGACGATGCGGTGCAGGCCAAGGCTTTGTTGCAGGCAAAACAGAGCGCTTTCCTGTATCTCGACCGGGGAATGCCAGGTTTTCTGGTTGCGAAACTGCCGACGCACTTCGCGTAGGCTGTTCAGGTTGACGCTGTGCCGATAGGTGGTCTCGCCCGAGGCTTTGTTGTCCGGTTCCGGGCGGGTGTTTTTTGCCGGTTGCTTAACGGCGGCTGACTTGGTTGAAGGCTTTGCAGGGGCCTCTTTACGGGTGTGTGGTGTGGCGTAGGTCTTGCTGATTTCTTCAGCCCAGGCCCGGTCAGCCTCGCTGAAGCCTTCCCGCTGGGCAGCGCCCTGAGTGCTCACCGGCGGCTGATGCGCCAGCAGGCGCCGTGCGGCTGTGGCCGCCTGGGGCAACTGGTAGTCTCGTGCGGCTGAGGTGATCCAGGTTTTCAGCATGGGCCGGAATTCCGTCAGGCCGAGAGCGATCTCGCCAGTGCGGAACAGAGTATCGAGTTGTTCGGATTCCCAGTTCTGGCGAACCTGGTACGCCAGCTCATGGCTAAATGGCAGAAAGAACTTCAACGCTGACAGTTTGTGCGGCTGTATGCGGTTTTCAATGTGTTCATTTTCTTCGTTGGTATTGGTTTCCGGTATGGCAGGCAGCTGGAAATGGCGACACAGCTCATCGTTCCAGTCGCGGACCGACATCCCAATCATCCCTTCGATCAGCTTGTTGCGGTTTTCGCCGCGCTCGGCGCGGAACTCAAAGCCGTCCATCATTTGCGGTTCGAGCAGCCAGAGTGCCCAGAGCCCGACGTCGTAAAACAGGGTCATCCAGTAGTCGGCTTCGGTCCAGGGGATTTGCCGCATTTCGAACCATTGCCGCATCAGACTGGCGGCAACCAGGCTGTCGCCCACGGTGCTTTGTAAGCCGGAGAAGGCAGTGCTGCCCGGGTCGAGCCGTGGGATGCTTTCGGTCAGCTTGATCAGCCGCTGTGAGCCGATCAGGGCGACGGCATGTTCCAGCGTGCGCACCAGTACCTGCCGGTTCGACATCATGCGATTGGCGTAGCGAAAAATCAGCATCGCCAGCAACGGATCCTCGCTCACCACCTTGATCCAGTCCATCAGGGGGGCGGAAGGTCCGGGTAAGGAGGTTTGTGGCAACAAGGCCGGTAGGGTTACCGCCTTAATGCGTTCCAGCCATGGATCTTGTGGGTTCATGCGATGCGTGAGCAAAACCTTGGGGTTGCCAGTGAATGTTGGCCTGCATTGCCTTAACTGGCAATGCAGATCCTGTAACCCCCCGATTCTGACTTAAAACCGGCTATTTAACCAGTCGCCCAGCGCCTTACGTTGTTCATCCGTCATTTCCGTGCGGTTCATGAACGGCATGTCCCTGGTGACCACGCTGCGGGCATGGATGCGGCTGGCCCAGCGTTCAACGTCATTGAGGTTGCTGAATACAACGCCTGAGGGCGCGGTCGGAAACATACTGTCTGAGGGTTCCCGGCTGTGGCAGGTGGCGCATTTTTCCATGACCAGGGCCAGGCCTTCGTCGTCGCTGAGTACCGGTGCTGCGTTATCGCTGCTGTCAGCGCTGGATTGCTGGGGTGTGCCCGGCCATGAGAGGGCGCCCGCCACCGCTACAAAGGCCAGGCCGGCGACGACCAGGATCAGGGGTTTGCGGATGCCCCGATGAGCCAGGTTGAAGTAGTGGCGCACGACCACGGTGATCAGAATCAGCGCCATCAGAATCAGCCAGTTCAGGCTGTGCTGATAGGTCATCGGGTAGTGGTTGCTGATCATGATGAAGATAACCGGCAGCGTCAGGTAGTTGTTGTGAACGCTGCGCTGCTTGCCGACCAGACCGGGTTTGCTGTCGGGCTGCTCGCCCCGGGCGACGGCGGCGACCATTTTCTTCTGACCGGGAATGATTTTAACAAAGACGTTGGCGGCCATGATGGTGCCGATTAACGCACCCATGTGAATGTAGGCGCCGCGGCCTGAGAAGGTCTCGGTCATCAGCCAGGCCATGCCGGTACCGAGGATGAACAACACGACGCCAAAGGCCTTGTGTTCCACCAGGGGAGTGCGGCACAGGCCTTCATAAATCAGCCAGCCTATTGCGGTGTACAGCAGGCCCAGGCCAACCGCCGCGCCGGTGCTGAGTTCCCGGACACCGGGGTCGATCAGATAGGCCTGGGCGCCAAAATAATACACCCAGGTCAGTAGCAGCATGCCAGTGATCCAGGTGGTGTAGGCTTCCCATTTGAACCAGTGCAGCTCTTTGGGCATTGCCGTGGGCCCGACCTTGTACTTGGCAACTTCGTAGAACCCGCCGCCATGTATGGCCCAGAGGTCGCCGCCGATGCCCTTTTCTTTTTTCCACTGGGGTGGGTCGGTCAGGTGGTTGTCGAGCCAGATGAAATAGAACGACGCACCGATCCAGGCGATGCCAGCGATGACGTGAAACCAGCGCAACAGCAGGCTGACCCAGTCGGCAAAAAAGACATCCATCGATTAACTCCCGCGATAGGTTGAGTAGCTGAAGGGGCTGACCAGTAAGGGCACGTGGAAATGCGCATCGGCCCCGGCCAGTTCGAAACAGATGCTGGCTCTGGGGTAAAAGGCCTGGCCGTGCTGGCGAATCAGGTAGTCGCCGGTGTGAAAGGTCAGCTCGTAGACACCGCTTGCAAAGCCCTCACCAGGCCAGTCTTTGAAGCGGCCGTCCTCGTTGGTGAGACCTTCGGCAATGATCTGGCCCTGGTCGTCTTTCAGTGTCAGCTTAAGGCCCTGTGCGGGTTGCCCGAGTGTTGTATCCAGTACATGGGTCGAGAGGGTATGACTCATGCTGTGCTCCTTGTTGTTAGGCGTCAGTAAGCTGGGTATCCAGCCTGAGCAAGGTGATTTTCAGTTGTTGGGCGGCGGCCAGTTTCAGTTCCTGTTCGGTCGAGTTATTGATGCGGGCGCGCAGCTGATCGAGCATCTGATCGGCACTTTTGCCGCTGGCAAAGACAATAAAAATGAAACCGTGCCGGTCCAGGTAGGCATGGTTTTCGTCGGCGAGCGCCTGCAAGGTCTCATTGCTGGCGCCGTCAACGCCCGACTGTTCCTGGCTGGAATGGCCGCGGCTGCTTTGGTATTTGGCACGCAAGGTATCCATATTGCCAATCATCGGGTGACCGTCGAAGGCTTCCCGCCAGTCGCGCTCGTTCATGGTAGCCCAGTGGTCTCTGGCGGCGCTCAGAACGGCGGCTTTGCTGGCAAACGGGGCGCTCTGTGTCATCCGTTCCACCCAGCGCTGGGCAGCGCACTGGCTGTGGAAGAAGTCGGCCCGTTCCTGGCTGCTGGCGTTGTTCAGGTCATCCAATGTCATGCGTCCTGTCCCTTTTTGGCTGTCTCGATGGCCGGGTCTGTGTTTGCTCTCTGGTCCCGGCTGCCCAGTGCCTGACCGGTTTTCCAGTTCAGTCCGGTGGTTTTCTTGCCAGAGTCTGCCGGGCGCTCTGCGTGCAAGCGATTCAGCAGTTGCGCTGCGATGGAAATCGCCACTTCAGCCGGTTGCTTGCCAGGTACGGCACTTAAACCCACAGGACAGATGACTCGTTTGATATCACTGTCGCTCCAGCCCCGGTGCGCCAGGCGTTGCTGAAAACGACGGGCTTTGGTGTCGGAACCGATCAACCCGATGTAGCCAAAGTCTGGCCGTTTCAGGGCGGCCTGCACCAGCTCGAAGTCCAGTTGGTGATTGTGGGTGATGATCAGCACCCAGGCGTTTTGAGGGGCGTCGGCAATGGCGTCTGCCGGGTGTTCCAGCGCCTCGCGCTGGATGCGTGCGTCGGAGTTTTGTGCCAGCCAGTCCGGTCGCGGGTCAACCCAGTGCAGATTGAGATCGAGCGGTGCCAGAATCGGCATCAGGTGCTGGGCAACATGACCGGCACCGAACACCAGCAGCGGCTGACCGACGGGTACCAGCACTTCATACAACAATTGGGTGGCACCGCCACAACATTGGCCGAGGCTGGCGCCGAGGCTGATGCTTTCGACTTCGGTGGCGTTTTTACCCGCTTTGAGCAGTTCGCGAGCCCGTTCTATGGCTTTGAATTCAAGATGGCCACCACCGATGGTGTCGAAATGCTCAGCGGCGGTAACGACCATTTTGGCAGCGGCGTCGCGCGGCGTGGAACCGGCCGTGCTCAGAACGGTAAGCAGTACCAGTGGCTCGCGGTTGTGCTGGCCCTGGTGCAAGGCGTCGTACCAGCGATGATGGTGTCTCATGATGCCTCTCGTGCCTGGTCGGCCAGCTGTTCCAGCGCGAACAGAACCTGCTCGGGCGTGGCCGGGGTGTTGAGTGCCGGGTTGATGCGATAGTCAGCGGTGCTGGCGATGGCATCGCGCAGCGCACACCAGACCGAGATTGGCAGCATCAGCGGCGGTTCGCCCACGGCCTTCGATTTGAAGACGGTGTCTTCCCGGTTCGGCTGGTCAAAGAGATCGACGTTGAAGATCGGCGGCGTATCGCCGATCGACGGAATCTTGTAGGTCGCCGGGCTGTTCGACAACAAACGGCCTTCGTCGTTCCACTTCAGTTCTTCGGTGGTCAGCCAGCCCATGCCCTGAATGAAGCCGCCCTCAATCTGGCCGATGTCGATAGCCGGATTCAAACTGTCGCCGACGTCGTGCAGGATATCGACCCGGTCGACGGCGTATTCGCCGGTCAGCGTATCGATGGTGACTTCCGAGCAAGAGGCGCCATAGGCGAAATACAGGAACGGACGACCTTTGCCGGTCTCGGCATCCCAGTGCAGTTTCGGGGTGCGGTAATAGCCAGTCGCAGACAATGAAATCCGGTTCATATAGGCCGTTTGCACCAGGTCGGCGAAGGTCAGTCGGTGTTCGCCAATCTGAACCTGCCCGTGATCAAATTCGATCTGATCCGGGCGCACCTTGTAATGGTCTGTCGCGAATTCGACCAGCCGCTGCTTGATGGTGCGGGCCGCATTCTGGGCTGCTGCACCGTTTAGGTCGGTGCCGCTCGACGCCGCCGTAGGCGAGGTGTTGGGTACCTTGTCGGTGCGGGTGGCCGACGATTGAACCGTGGCCAGCGGCACCGAGAATTCAGTGGCGACAATTTGCGCCACCTTGGTAAACAGACCCTGGCCCATTTCGGTGCCACCGTGGTTCAGATAAATGCTGCCGTCGGTGTACAGATGAATCAGCGCGCCGGCCTGGTTCAGGTGTTTGGCGGTGAAGGAAATGCCGAATTTGACTGGCGTCAGTGCCAGCCCTTTTTTGATGATGGGGCTGTGAGCATTGAAGTCGCGAATGGCGTCGCGGCGCGCCCAGTAGTCGGCACTGCGTTCGAGCCGGTCTATCAGCTCCGGCAAGATGTTGTCGGTCACCGTCATGTGATAGGGCGTGACGTTGCGGCCTTCGTCACCGTATAGATTGCGCTTGCGAATGGTCAGCGGGTCTTCACCCAGGTTACGGGCGATCCCATCCATCGCCGCTTCAATGGTCATCATGCCCTGGGGGCCGCCAAAACCCCGAAAGGCGGTGTTGGATGCGGTGTTGGTGCGACACCGGTAACCGGTGATATGGGCGTCATTCAGAAAGTAGCCGTTGTCGGCATGAAACATGGCCCGGTCGACAATGGCGTTCGACAGATCGGGAGAGAAGCCGCACAGGCCGTTAACCTCGATATCGGCCGCCTGAATGCGGCCCGAATCGTCATAGCCGAGCGTCCAGCGGTTAACAAAGGGGTGGCGCTTGCCGGTGGTGGTCATGTCCTGGCTGCGTGGCAGACGCAGTTTGACCGCACGCCCGGTCTTGCGGGCCAGCAGCGCCGCGATACAGGCCCATTGCGCCGCCTGAGTCTCCTTGCCACCAAAACCACCGCCCATACGACGGACATCAACGGTAACCTGGCTGAACGGAATGCCGAGTACCTCGGCCACCAGTTTTTGCACTTCACTCGGGTGCTGGCTGGAGGTGTACACCAGCATGCCGCCGTCTTCTTCGGGAATCACCAGGCTCACCTGGCCTTCTAGGTAAAAATGCTCCTGCCCGCCGATGTGGATCTCGCCACTGGTGGTGTGGGTAGCACTGGCCAGACCCGCCAGCGCATCGCCGCGACGAAATTGAACGGTATCGCCGACATAGGTTTCAGCGGCCCGTGCCTGATCGACCGTTAGAATGGCGTCACCCGGCGTGATGTCCCACTCGGCCAGCAGGGTGGCCTGGCGCGCCTGTTCGATGTTTTCAGCGGCGACGGCAAAAAGTGGCTGCCCGTGAAACAGGATTTGGCCATCAGCCAGAACGGGGTCGCCCGGGTAAACGGCACCAATGTCGGTGTGGCCGGGCACGTCGGCCAGCGTCAGTGTCGCGACGACTCCGGGTGCAGTGGCGACGTTATTGATGTCGAGCGAGTTTAGGGTGCCGGCCGCAATATCCGACAGCGCCACTGCCGCGTGCAGCAGGTTGGCCGGTTCTGGCAGGTCGTCCACATAGCGAGCCTGGCCACTGACCTGGCGGGCGGCACTTTCATGGGCGACGGCGGCACCGCGATGGCCCTGTGACACGGCTTCCGGCAAACGGGATTCAGTCAGCTTACGCATGGTCTAACCCTCCATGAGTGTGCACCCGGGTGCGGGTATCTGGCTGGGTCGTTTCGAGATGAAACCGCCTGAACAGATTGGCGGTAACCTGAATCCGGTAACGGGCGCTGGCGCGAACATCGTCAATAGGGGCCAGGGCGTCAGCGAGCGTCCGGCTGATGGCGTCAACAGCGACGGTTGGCCAGTGCTGCCCGATCAACTGGTCTTGCCAGTCGGCCAGCACCAGAGGCGTCGCCGCCAGGCCACCGAAGCCAGCGCGCAGGCAGGTGACGGTGTCGTTCGAGTCGGTCTCAAGGTAAAACACCACGCAAACGGTTGAGATATCGTCTTCGAAGCGTTTCGATATCTTATAGGCTCGCATCTGGCTGCCAGGCTGGCGGCGGGGCAGGTGAATGGTGTCGATCCATTCATCGTCGGCCAGAACAGTCTTGCGGTAGCCGGTAATCAGCTCGCTGACCGGCAGGGTTCGTTCGGTCTGGCCGTTGCTCAGGGTGACGGTTGCCCCCAGGGCTATCAGTAGTGGTGGCGTGTCGCCAATCGGCGACGCATTGCCCAGGTTGCCACCCAGGGTGCCCCGGTTCCGGATTGGCCGCGACCCGAGGCGCTCGAGCCATTCGCGAGCTTCGGGGTAGTCTGCCAGCAGTGCCGGTTCGAGATCGGTGTAGCTGACGGCAGCGCCGATGTGCAGGCCTTTGTCGTCAACGCTGATGTGGTTCAACTCAGCCACCTGGCTCAGATCGATCAGAGCGTTCAGGTTGGCCAGACGCTGGGTCTTTTCCAGCGCCAGGTCGGTACTGCCAGCACTGTATCGGGCGTCCGGTGCCTGCGCCCGGGCTTTGGCCAGATCCTGACGGGTCCTGGGTTGCCAGAAGCCGACCACATGGTCAGTTTTTGTTTCTTCCGGTAACACGGGCGTTTCCAGACTTCTCAATTCAGCTTCAATGTCGGCGATCTGAGCGCTGAAGGCATCGCCATGACGCTGTTCAAGCAAGGCCATGCCCGCATCGATAATTGGGCGGTAACCGGTGCAGCGGCAGAGGTTACCCGACAGGGCCGTTAAGACCGCCTCCCGGCTGGGTGCCACATCGCTGTGATAGAGCGCAAACAGGCTCATCACAAAGCCCGGCGTACAGAACCCGCACTGGGAACCATGGTGCTCCACCAACGCCTGCTGTACCGGGTGCAGGGCACCTGCCTGTTCCAGATGTTCAACAGTGAGTAACTGCTTGCCATGGAGGCTGTGCACGAAGGTTATGCAGCTGTTCAGGCTGCGGTAGCGCATGCCCTGATCGGTCAGTTCGCCAACCACCACTGTACAGGCGCCACAGTCACCGGAGGCACAGCCTTCTTTGGTACCGGTCAGATGCGCCTGCTCACGCAGGTAGTCCAGGACCGTGAGGTCGGGGTCGGTCTTGGCCAGAGTCACGGGCTGGCGATTTAAAAGAAAGTCGGTCATAGCGCCTCGCAAAGACAACCCGGCGGCATAATCCGGGCGCTCTTCGTTGTGATGTCGATTATTGCTTCTGAGAGCATGGCCTGCTCATTATGTAACGCTTGTTATGGCCAAACTCATAGCAAGTTCAAGGCCATAATATGACCGACTGGTCAGGAAAGGTAAAGCCCTGGTTAGCTGGCGCTGTCCAGCAACTTACTAACTCAAGTTTCGGAGTTCAGATCACCCGAGGGGTATTGGCCCGCGTCGGACACCGGGCTGGCCCCTGTGGGGTCGGCGTGAATCCATCCATGGAGCCTAGGCCGCAGCATCCCTGCTGCGGACTCCCCCACAGAGGCAAGCCCGGCATCCAACGCTAGTCTCTCTGGGAAACTCCAAAACTTGAGTTACTAAGTGAGCTTTGGTCACTGGGTACTAATTATCTGCACTAAATTGGTGCGATCGCTTAGAAAACGCCGTCAGCCAGTGCGGATGCTCGCCTGCTATGAGTTGTACAAGTGATGTCAGGCGTGCATTTGAAAGCTGCCGGTAGTCGAAATAGGGCGTCACAATCACCGCCTGTTCCGGGTGTTGAACAAAGGGATGCTCAGCGGGCAGCACCTGGTCATTTGCCATCCAGCCCAGGGAGCGCCCGTAAGTTTGGCCCATCACGATGCAAAGCTGACCGGGCTCGGGTATCCACTTTTGTTCAAACACCAATGCACAAGCCGAGTCTGTTTGCAGAAGGCGCTGTTCGCGGCAGGTTTGCCAGTCGGGTTCCAGCGGGGTCAGGCCGTGCAGTAGTTTAGCGTAGAGATTGAATATCTTGCGCCAGTGATTGCCGCCGGCTTGAGTTAGCTGTTCTAGCTGGTTCCGTACCAGAGGCAGAACCCCCTTTGAACGATCCGACTGAATACCCGGGGGCCTGTGTGGTGTGCATACCACGAGTAAGGGAGAGCGATCTCCAAGTCCGGATAAGCTGAACATTGCGAATAAGCTCCCCGTGCAATGAGTTAAAAATTGTCTAGCGTTGTAATTCGTGCCTAAATATTTGCATGCTGGTTGCGTCTGACTCAAGAAATACAGGAGATGTGTGTGAATCACCCGACCTTTGATCCCTCCTACCCCAGAGACCTGATTGGGTATGGCGCCCACCCGCCGAAAGCAAACTGGCCCGGTAACGCCCGTGTGGCGGTACAGTTTGTGATTAATTATGAGGAAGGAGGTGAGCAGTGCATTTTGCATGGTGACAGCGAGTCCGAACGGTTCCTGTCTGAAATCGTTGGGGCCGAGTCTTACGCAGACCGGCACCTGAGCATGGAAAGCCTGTACGAATACGGCAGCCGGGCCGGGTTCTGGCGGCTGCATCGTTTGTTCACCGAGCGAAACATTCCGGTGACGGTGTTTGGCGTGGCCATGGCCATGCAGCGTAACCCAGAGGCTGTGGAAGCCATGCTCAAAGCCGACTGGGAAATTGCCTCCCACGGTTACCGCTGGATTCATTATCAGCATGTCCCTGAATCGGTCGAGCGAGAGCACCTGGAGCGGGCGCTGGATATTCACCGCGCCATGACCGGTTCCACGCCAGCAGGCTGGTATCTCGGTCGAACCTCGCCGAATACCCTCAAGCTGATTGCCGAGCGCGACGACATGCTCTATTGCGCCGACAGCTATGCCGATGACCTGCCGTACTACGACCTGAACTACAGCCGCCCTTTGCTGATGGTTCCCTATACGCTGGATACCAATGACATGCGCTTTGCAACGCCTCAGGGTTTCAATAGCGGGGATCAGTTCTTCAGTCACCTGCGCGATGCATTCGATGTGCTGTACGAGGAAGGCGAGACAGCCCCGAAGATGCTGAGTATTGGGCTGCACTGTCGATTGGTGGGCCGGCCGGCCCGGCTGGCTGCATTAAGACGCTTTATTGATCATGTACTGGCGCACGACAACGTATGGGTGACCACCCGGGAAGCCATTGCCCGGCATTGGCTGGATGAACATCCGCTGAGCTAAAACAGAAAAAGCCGACCCAGGGGTCGGCTTTTTTTTTGACTCTCTTGCTTGTCTGGTGTGTCAGACCGGCTGAGTCAGCCAGTCTGACACCCAGAGTGCAAGTTATTAGACAGAGTAGTACATGTCGAACTCAACAGGGTGAGTGGTCATGTCCAGAGTGACGACGTCTTCACGCTTGAGCGCGATGTAGGCATCGATCATGTCGTCGTCGAATACACCACCGGCTTTCAGGAAGTCGCGATCCTGGTCCAGCGCGTCCAGTGCCTGAGTCAGGCTGCTGCACACGGTTGGGTAATCGTTCTGCTCTTCCGGCGGCAGGTCGTACAGATCCTTGTCGGCAGAATCGCCAGGGTGGATCTTGTTCTTGATGCCGTCGAGGCCTGCCATCAGGAAGGCAGAGAACATCAGGTACGGGTTTGCTGTCGGGTCACCGAAACGGACTTCGATACGCTTGGCCTTCGGCGAAGATACGTATGGAATACGGATCGATGCAGAACGGTTGCGAGCAGAGTAAGCCAGCATCACTGGTGCTTCAAAGCCAGGAACCAGGCGCTTGTACGAGTTGGTTGACGCATTGGCGAAAGCGTTCAATGCACGGGCGTGCTTGATGATGCCGCCAATGTAGAACAGCGCCATTTCGCTCATGCCTGCGTATTCGTCGCCGGCAAACTGGTTCACACCGTCTTTGGAGAAAGACATGTGAACGTGCATGCCGCTGCCGTTGTCGCCAACCAGAGGCTTGGGCATGAAGGTAGCGGTCTTGCCATAGGCATGAGCAACGTTGTGTACGCAGTATTTCAGGACCTGAACTTCGTCCGCTTTCTTGGTCAGGGTGTTGGCGCCAACACCGATCTCGCACTGACCGGCAGTGCCGACTTCGTGGTGGTGTACTTCAATTTCCAGACCCATGGATTCCATGGCATCGCACATGGCAGCACGCAGATCGTGCAGGCTGTCTACCGGAGGGACCGGGAAGTAGCCGCCTTTGACCTTCGGGCGGTGACCGAGGTTACCGTCTTCGAAAACGCGCTCTGAAGACCAGGCCGCTTCTTCGGAATCGATTTTGTAGAAAGATCCGGAAATATTAGAACCCCATTTTACGTCGTCAAACACGAAGAACTCGGGTTCCGGGCCAAACAGGGCGGTGTCGCCCAGGCCGGTAGAGGCCAGGTAGGCTTCAGCACGCTTGGCAACTGAGCGCGGGTCACGGTTGTAGCCTTCACCGGTTGAGGGTTCAACGATGTCACAACGCACAATAACCGTGGCGTCTTCAAAGAACGGATCGATCATGGAAGAAGAGTCGTCAGGCAGCAGAATCATGTCTGACTCGTTGATGCCTTTCCAGCCAGAAATAGAAGAGCCGTCGAACATTTTGCCTTCAGTGAAAAAGCTGTCGTCAACTTCCGAAGCAGGAATGGTGACATGCTGCTCTTTACCTTTGCTGTCTGTAAAGCGCATATCGACCCAACGTGCTTCGCATTCTGCAATCAGTTTCATCGTATGTTCTGACATGGTACGTCTCCAAGTTAAACGGCCGATGGCCGGTGAGCTTTGATTCAGTGTGACAAGTTCAGGTGACGACAGCAGCATCGCACAATCGTCTGCTGTTTTCACCGGCTAACCACCTGGTTGATGCCAGGGCACCTGTTAGGCCAGGCTGGAAAGCCGTTGGAATCTGAGCACTAACTGTGTGCACTGGTTTAGCAAGGCCTGTGCCAGCCCAATTGAGCGCCAGGGTATCGGGGTTTCCAGCGGGTCCAGGGCCGTTTCAAAGGTTTTTGGTGCACTGTAGTGGTGCGCAATTCCGATCACTGCACTGTGGTAGGGCACTGATTTGGTGCGTTTTGATCAAATCGTGCCGGAAAACAGGGCGGAGCGCATTTTTTTTGAGTAAGTGGCTCTGCAGCTTGTCCGCAACGGTTTGTAACCCGGCGTGAAAAACGACGGGCGGGCAGGTATAATCCCGCGCCCTTTCCTGCTGAGTGATCTTTGATCAGTTATGAAGTTTGTAACCAAGTTGTTTCCGGAAATCACCATTAAGACGCGGCCCGTACGCAAGCTGATGGTTAAAAGCCTGGCGCAGAACATGCGCAATGTCTTGCGTCGTATCTGTCCGGAGGTGGTGGTCCGTAACGACTGGGACAGCATCATAGTGCGTACCCCCGAGGCAACGACTGAGGAAGTAAACCAGGCTGTCGCGGTGGCGCTGGAGTGCATTCCCGGTATCGCTCAGGTCAGCTCGGTACTGCAATTTGAGCTCGGTGACTTCGACCAGATTCTGGCCAACACCGAATCCGTTTGGGGTCAGGAGCTGGCGGGTAAAACCTTCTGCGTGCGGGTTAAGCGCAATGGTAATCACGACTTTACCTCGGTTGAACTCGAGCGCTATGTAGGTGGCGGTCTGAACCAGCGTACCGAAGCCGCTGGCGTTCGCCTGAAAGATCCGGACGTTGTGGTTAAGCTGGAAATCAAACACGACCGCCTCTTTGTGGTGCAGCAACAGCGCCCCGGTTTGGGAGGCTACCCGCTGGGCACGCAGGAAGAGGTGATGACGCTGATGTCCGGCGGGTTTGATTCTACCGTAGCGGCACACCAGATGATCCGGCGCGGCGTGAAAAGCCACTTTTTGTTTTTTAATCTGGGCGGCTCGGCGCACGAAAATGGCGTGAAAGAAGTCAGTTATTACCTTTGGAAAAAGTACGGCAGCTCGCATCGGGTATTGTTTGTATCGGTACCGTTCGAGGCGGTGGTTGAGGCCATCCTGACCCAGGTACCGGATCGCTACATGGGTGTGGTGCTGAAACGCATGATGATGCGTGCAGCAGAGAGCGTTGCAACCGATCTGGGCATTCCCGCCGTGGTAACCGGTGAAGCACTGGCACAGGTCTCCAGCCAGACGCTGCCGAACCTGAGTCACATCGATGAGGTAACGGACTTGTTGGTGCTGCGCCCGCTGATAGTGACCGGCAAGCCAGACATCATCGATCAGGCCCGCGCCATTGGCACGGCCACCTATGCGGAAAAGATGCCAGAGTTCTGCGGTGTGATTTCACGCAAACCCAATGCAGCCTGCAAGCGTGCCGATGTTCAGGCGGCAGAAGCTGATTTTGACTGGGCCGTGCTCGATGAGGCAATCGCCAACGCAACGCGTGAAAGCATTGAAACCCTGACCTGGCATTCCCAGGATGACCTGTCGATGGGCATTAACACGGTGTCGGACGCGAACCGGGCGGTCGTCATCGATGTGCGCCACCCGACGGAAGCCGACGATGCACCCCTGCCCACCACCGACGCGACCGTCGTGCAAATTCCCTTCTACAGCCTGAATCGCAAATTCGCCGAATTGGATCAAGACCAGCAATATTTGTTGTATTGCGACAAGGGCGTCATGAGCAAGCTGCACGCCATGCATTTGCAGGACGCTGGCTTCACTAACGTTGGGGTTTACTCACCAGGCCGTTGAATGTGATTGGGTGGTTCGGGCAATTTGCTTCGGTGGTTCTTTTTGCTTCCTGTTGAATACCATTTGTTGCCATGAGCCCGGGGTGCAGGCCGATGTCATTTCGCCCGCGTTCAGAGGCACATCCCTGTGCCGCTGACCGGGACGCGGGCGTCCTGCCCGCTGCTGCATGACATCACCCTGCACCCCTTTGGTTGGTGGACATTTCAGGCTGGTGCCATGAGTTCGAAATTCGTTTTGATTTAACCTCAAGTACTCCAAGGAGCATCAGGTGCGTCTACTGGAGGTCGTTAGACAACATGGATGTTGTCTCCGAGTCCCCATGGATGGGTTCACGACGTACCTCCAGTAGACGTACCTGATGCTCCGATTGGCACCATTGCACATGCAGCCACAAAGGGAAATTTAGCCGCGAATTTCTAACTCATGGCACTAGCCGACCCGTGCCGGCTCCCTGGCCAATTCCTCTATCCAGCCGCGCAACACCTTGCCAGTGACGTCGACGTCTTCGGCGGTGACCGCTTCATCGGGGTGGTGGCTGATGCCTTTTTCGCAACGCATGAACAGCATGGCGACGGGGCAGAGCGCGGCCATGGCCATGGCGTCGTGGCCGGCGCCGCTGACCAGGTAGCGGGGGCGAATGCCTTCCGCTTCGATGGCGCTGGCCAGGGCCAGTTGCAGGTGGTCGGCGCAGCTGACGGCCGGGGCAGCGTGGGTTTCCTGCCATTGCATCTGGATGCCGCGCTCGTGACAGGCGACTCTGGCGGTGTCCCAGATCATGGTTAGGGCGGCGTCGCGTTCGCTGTCCTGCTCGCTGCGAATGTCGAGGCTGAAGCTGGCTTGCCCGGCGATAACGTTGACCGCGCCCGGTTGTGCACTCATGCGGCCTACGGTCGCCACGACGCCATGCTCGCGCGCGACGCGTTCGACGACGAGGGTGATTTCAGCCGCTGCGGCCAGCGCATCCTGACGCAAGTGCATCGGGACCGTGCCAGCATGGCCGGCCATGCCGGTCAGTTCGATGTTGAAGCGTCGTGCGCCGGCGATGGCGGTGACGATGCCGACTGGCAAGTCTTCCGATTCCAGCACCGGGCCCTGCTCGATGTGCATTTCCAGAAAGGCGATGGGCGGCGTGGCAGTGCGAGCCGCTTTGCTGACCTCGTTGTAGTTCAGGCCAAAGGCTTCAAAGGCTTCGGGCAGGCTTTCACCGTTGGCGTCGTTCAGCGTTTCCCATTTGGCGTCCCAGGTGCCAGCGATGGCCCGGCTGCCGAGCAGGGTGGCGCCAAAGCGAGTGCCTTCTTCGTCGCCGAAACCGACCAGATCGAGATGAAACGGCAGCGTGATGCCGTCTTTTTTCAGGGATTCAATAACCAGTAGCGGTAGCACAACACCCAGGATGCCGTCGTAAATACCACCGTTGGGGACGGTGTCGAGGTGAGAGCCAATGACGACCGTTGGTGCTTCGGGGTTGGCGGCGGGTAGCCGGCCCCATTGGTTGCCGGCTTCGTCCTGCCAGCTTTGCAGGCCAATGTCCTGCATCCAGCCAGCGACCTTGTCGTTGGCCAGGCGATGTTCGCGTGTCAGGTAGCGGCGATCCATCAGGCCGGGTGTTTGGGTCAGTTCGGCAAGCTCATCGCACCATGATAGTGCGCGTTCGCCCAGGGTGTTCATGGTGTCATTCCTTGTTCTGCGTTTTGGTAGACTTGGTATGCAGCGTCTGTGGCGGCGCCTGCGGTCAGGGTGTGTCCGGCGCGGCGCAGGGTGTTTTCCAGCGCGGCGAGGGTGACCAGCACGGCATCGGTACGGGCGTTGTAGCCCATGGTGCCCAGGCGCCAGACTTTACCTTTTAACGGGCCGAAACTGGTGCCGATTTCGATGTTGTAATCGTTCAGCAGGGTGCTGCGCACGGCCTCGCCGTCGACACCCTCAGGTATGTAGACGGCGCAGACGTTGTTCATTTTATGGCGCAGGTCGCCGAAGGGCTTGAGGTTCATGGCGATCAGCCCGGCTAGCATGGCATCGCCCTGTACCCGGTGCCGGGCAATGCTGGCGTCGAGCCCTTCTTCCAGCAACACCTGGCCGCATTCGCGTGCGCAATACAACATGCTGGTGGCTTCGGTGTGGTGGTTGAGGCGTTTCTCGCTCCAGTAGTCGAGAATCATCGGCAGGTCGAAGTAGTTGGAGCGAATGCGCGGGCCCAGGGCGTCGGTATCGTCTTCGGTACGGATGCCCGCTTCGATGTGGTGGCGACGTCTTATGGTTTTAACAAAGCGGTCGCTCAGGGTAATGGGCGCAATACCGGACGGGCCGCCCAGGCATTTCTGCAGGCCTACCGACACCGCATCGAGCCCCCATTCGTCGACTTTCAGTGGGTTACCGCCGATTGACGCGGTCGCATCGCAGTAGAACAGGGTGTCGTATTTCCGGCACAGGCTGCCCAGGTGTTCCAGTGGCTGCAGCATGGTGGTGGAGGTATCACCCTGCACCGTAGCCAGCAGTTTGGGCCGGATTCGCGCCAGTGCTTCCTCGATCACCTCCGGTTCGAACACTTCCCCCCAGGGTACTTCAAGAGTATGTACCTCGGCGCCAGCCCGTTCGGCAATTTCGGTCAGCAGGTGCCCGAAACGGCCGAAAATGGGCACCAGTACTTTATCGCCGGGTTCGATCACCGAAACCATGACCGCTTCTATGCCGGCTCGGGCGGTGCCGTCGACCATCAATGTCCACTGGTTGCCGGTTTCAAACACCTGACGGTACAGCGCCATTACGTCGTTCATGTATCCCGTCATAACCGGGTCGTACTGGCCAATCAGCTGCGTGGACAGAGCGTTGAGTACACGCGGGTAGGCATTGATCGGGCCGGGACCCATCAGTAGGCGGGGTGGGGGCGACAGTCGGGAATGGGCTGGCGATGGCATGGGGCGCGGCTCCGGAAGGTTATTGTCGGCTTAATGTAACATCTGTTTCTCTTAAGATAAAATGAAACATATGTTTCTAACTGGTTGTGCTGTTGCTCATGTGCATCCTGAGCGTCACCGCGGATGAGTGCCGTCAGGGCTCCAGCTCGCCCAGGTCCTGATACTGCTGCTCTATCTGCTCTATGCGTTGGCGGGTGGCTTCCGGAAAATGCTGCATCATCCCATTGGAGGCATGAGCGATCCAGCTGACCGGGGCTGCATAGCTCGCAAAGGGGCCCTGGCTTTCAATCGACAATTGAATGTGGGCGGTTAGCTGTGCCTGGGTCGGGAAATCGGGCTCGGTAATCAGTACCGTTTGGGCACCGCTGCGCAGCAGGGCTTTAAGCAGCTGTTGAAAGCCCCGGTACCGTCGCCGAAAGCCAAACACGACAACCACGTCTTTCGGGTCGAGCTGCACCAGGTGTTCAGACAGGGACTGACCTGGCTGCGGGATCAGGCGGGTGTCTGCGCGTAACTGTGTCCACTGGGTGTGGGCGTGAAGCGCCAGCGGGAAGTTGTTGCGCTGGCCCAGGCAGTACAGCGTTCGTGCGGTAAACAGCAGGTCGATGATGTCGGCACTGTGTTGCAGGCTGGTTTCAGACAACCAGCCCGTGAGGTTGCTGGTTTCCTGCTGTACGTGATGGTAGAGATCATCGGCCTGTGTGATCGGCCGGGCCAATGGGCTGCCCGGGTTCGGTTGCTGGCGCATGGCTTCCCGCGCCTGGTTGAAATCATCGTACCCGAGGCGGCGAAACAACCGGCTGACGGTGGCTTTGCTGACGGCGTGAATCTGACTGAGTTCGGTCAGGGAATAGGTGGCGGCCAGCCTTGCCTGGGCTGCGACAAACTGGGCAACCCGACGCTCGGCAGCGGGCAATTCGTGCCAGTGGTGCTGGATGCGCTCGGCGAGCAATGCAGACTCGGTCACAGGCCTGTTCCGGAATGGTTAAAACACTATTGAAACATGCGTTTCATTCCGGTGCCAGCCTGGGACATGAGTGGCGGTTTCTCGGGGCTTACTGATCGGAGACTTCCATCCGGTTTTTGCCGGTGGTCTTGGCTTTGTACATCGCCAGGTCAGCCGCCTGATATAGGGTGCTGAAGTCGTCACCCTGTTCCGGATAGAGCGCCACCCCCAGCGAACAGCTGCAATGGAGTTGGGTGCCGTCCCAGTCGATGGGTTTTTGCAGTTGCTGATGGACCTTGCTGGCAACCAGTGACGCCTCTTCGGCGTCGTCCAGAGCGGCGAGAATAATGAATTCATCGCCGCCGAGCCGGGCCACTGTATCGCTCTGGCGAACGGTTTGGGTGAGCCGACTGGCTATGGCACGCAGCAGGGCGTCGCCAGCCGGGTGGCCGTGGCGGTCGTTAATGTCTTTGAAGTCATCGAGGTCGATGACAATAACGGCAACACGGCCATTGCTCCGGTTGGCCTGAAAGTTCAGTTGGCGGAAACGGTCTTCCAGCAACAGGCGGTTGGGCAATTGCGTCAGGGAGTCGTGAAAGGCCATGCGCTGAAACTCGTCCCGGTCTTGCTCCAGGCTTTGCTGGCGGTTTTTAAACTCGGTAATGTCCTGCACGGCGCCGACCACATAGGTAACGCCCTGGGTATCTATAGCTGGCTGGGCGGTAATGCGCAGCCAGCGGGGCGGTTCGAACCCATCGAGCGGGATTTCCAGGTCGGAGGCAAGGCCGCCGTCCAGTGTATGCCCGATCTGCTCGAATAATTGCTGTTGCGACTCTTCGCTGAATAATTTCTGAATGTTGGTCAGGCTGGTGTTGAAGGTGCGGGGGATCGCCAGTATCCGGAACGACTCGTCTGTGAGGGTGAACTGATACGTTTGGGCATTGTATTCCCAGCCGCCGACACGCGCCATGCGGTTGGTTTGCTCAAGCATGTTCTGGCTGTGTTCCAGCGCATTCAGCACGCGCTTGTAAGCGCGAATATCGCGGATAATAACCCAACTGCCCGAAATGCTGCCGTCCCGGTCGCGAACAGCTGTCGCTCTGATGGATACGGGAATGATGGTGCCATCCCGGTGCAGCAGCTCTTTTTCGAACACATCGGAATAGCCGCGTTCCTCAACCTGTTGCGCAATCTCTGTGTCGATGTCTTCCCAGCCCGGTGGCGTCATTTCATGGAAAGTCAGTTGGCTCAGCTCACTCTGGGTGTAACCGGTCATGGTCAGGTAGGCGTTATTGGCAAACTGCAGCTGGTGATCGGGTGTCCACAGGCCGATGGCGTCCATGCTGGTGCGAAACAAAGATCTGAAACGACGCTCGCTGTTGGCCAGGCTTTCGATCAGCTGGTTTCGCATGGAGACATCGCGACTGACAGACCAGACGCCGAGTGGTTCGCCCTGATCGTCGCGCACCAGGGCCAGCCGTATAGACATGTCGACCGGGGTGCCATCCGGTCGCAAAAACCGTTTGTCATACACTTCGCTGACGTTGTTGCTCAGCAATTGCTCGCGGATGCGGCTTTCCTCGAGGCTGACAAAATTTTCCGGTGTGAATTCACGATAATTGTGGCCGATAACGTCCATTACACTGCGGTCAAGCATCGACAGAAAGGCGGGGTTGGCCAGCAGAATGGTACCGTCGAGCAGGCTGTAGGCAATGCTGTCCTGACTGCTGTCGAACAGGGTTTGCAGGGGTAAATCCGGATCCCGCGTATCGGTGGCAGGCAGCAGGCTGACCCAGAAGTGCCGGGCTGAAGCGGCTTTGATGGGTTGAAAGGTTGCCTTTACCGGGGTGGTCTTGTCGTTGGGGAGAAACAGCGTGAGCGAGCGCACGGTCCGGTTGCTCATCTGGCTCAGGTGAGCCGGCAGAACATCGGGTAACCAGGATGACAGGGTGGTTTCAGTCAGGCGAGACGAATCAGTCGCCAGCCAGTTGATCATGGCCTGGTTGGACTTGAGAATAAGACCCTGACTGTCACAAAGCCATTGAGCAGTACTGCTTTGCTCAAAAGCCGAGGCCAACAGCGACGCTACCAGATCCTGATCCACAGGATGCCCCCACCGTCATAAACCATGATGTCAGACTGGCACCTTACTAGAGCCGGATGTTGATCGCCAGTGCTTAAGAGGGCTGGGCCGGATTCTGTGGTTGAATTCGACCCTGCCTAACCGGGTGTGCTTAGTTGGTTGCCGGTTGCTCGGCGGTCTCGTCTTTACCTTTCTTGTTTTGCAGGTAAAGCGCGTCAAAGTTGACCGGTGCCAGCATCAGTGCCGGGAAGCTGCCTTTGGTGACGGCAGTATCAACTGCTTCGCGGGCGTACGGGAACAGAACGGATGGGCAGTAGGCGCCAATCATCTGGTCGCGGGTTTCATCCGGAAAACCGGAGACGGTAAATACACCGGCTTGTTGAACTTCAGTCAAAAAGGCAGTTTTCTCGCCAATCTTGGCTTCAACAGTGATGATTAGCACAACTTCGACGACATTTTCGTCCAGTGTGCGCGTGCGGGTGTTCAGGTCCAGTTTGATCTGAGGTTTCCATTCTTCGCGAAAAATGGCGGGCGCATTGGGCGACTCAAACGAAACGTCGCGGGTGTAAATGCGCTGGATGGCAAACTGGGGTTTTTGTTGTTCGGTCATGGGGACTCCAAAAAAATCCGTTTTTCATTAATAGTAGGGGTGAAAATTGGCGCGGGTGGTGGATTGGTAACCTCGCATCACCCGGCCTGGCTGGCCTGTGCTAACCCTAGCTGGCCTCTGCTAACAGTGCATCGAGCCGACCCGCACGTTCCAGGGCATACAACTCATCGCAACCACCGATGTGGTGCTCGCCCACCCAGATCTGTGGCACGGTGCGCTGGCCACTGCGTTGCATCATTTCCTGACGCAGTTCCGGCTGACCATCAACGCTTATCTCGTGATAGGCGCTGCCCTTGTGATCCAGCAATTGCTTGGCGCGCACGCAAAACGGGCACCAGGCGGTGGTATAGAGCGTAACAGGCGAAACACTGGACATGGTCAGAAGACTCCGTATTCAGGACTTAACCAGCGGCATGCTGCTGTTTTGCCATTCCATAATGCCGCCCCGTAATTTATGCAACTGGGTAAAGCCGGCTTTAGCCAACAGGGCACCACTGGCGCCGGATGACGTACCGGTTTTGCATACGACGATGATGGGGGTGTCTTTATAGGCTTCAAGTTCGGAAAGCCGACGCTCCACATCGCGGGCCGGGATGTTAATGGCATTGGGTAGGTGGCCCTTGCGAAAATCGTCTTTCGAGCGCACATCCAGTACTTTCGCATCCTGGGTGTTGATCAGCAGGGTGGCCTGTTGCGGTGAGACCGCCGAACCACCCTTGCTCCCTTCGGTCACAATCAGCAGGACCAGCAGGGCAACCCAGATGGACGCCAGGATCCAGTGATTGATAACGAATTCAAAAATTTGCTCCAACATGATTCGGGCTCTGCAGTTCGATGAAAAAGTGAGCGCGGCAGTATACACCAGCGCCCGGACATGCCTATAGAGGAGGCCGGTTTTTTCATGGCAACGGATTATCAGCCCGATTCACCAAAATATTCGCCAGACGCCTGGTGAGCCAGTACACTTACCGAATTGTAATTTTCCTACATTTTAATCGGGAGGTTGAATCATGGCACCTGCTAAACCGGCAGTCCTGTTGATCCTGGATGGCTTCGGGTACAGCGAAACGTCCGCATCGAATGCGATTGAAAAGGCCAACGCGCCGACCTGGAAGCGGTTGTGGAATGACTACCCCCACAGTCTGATTCATACCTCGGGCATGGATGTTGGCCTGCCCGACGGGCAAATGGGTAACTCCGAAGTAGGCCACATGAACCTGGGCAGCGGGCGCATTGTGTACCAGCAACTGACCCGGGTAACCAAGGCCATTGAAGACGGTGACTTCTTCGAGAATCCGGCTCTGACCAGCGCCGTTGACAGCGCGGTCCAGGAAAGTAAAGCGGTTCACTTACTGGGACTGTTGTCGCCCGGTGGCGTTCATGCCCATGAAGACCATTTTCACGCCATGGTCGACCTTGCCGTCAAGCGCGGTGCCAAGCAGGTGTATGTGCATGCGTTTCTGGATGGTCGGGATACCCCGCCTCGCTCGGCTCTGGCTTCGATTGAAGCGTTGGAAGCCAAGCTGGAAAAACTGGGCGTAGGTGGCATTGTTTCGATGATCGGCCGGTACTACGCGATGGACCGTGATAACCGTTGGGAGCGGGTTCAGGCGGCCTACGACCTGCTGACCCGGGGCAGCGCCGACATTGTCGCTTCCACGCCAATGGATGCGCTGCATGCGGCTTACGAGCAGGATAAGGACGACGAATTTTGTCCCGCCACCTCGATCAGAGCTGATGGCACTTCGCCGGTAACCCTGCAGGATGGCGATGCCGTCATCTTCATGAACTTTCGTCCGGACCGGGCGCGTGAACTGACCCGCGCCTTCACTGACGATAACCTCGACAGCACGCTCGACCGCTCGGTACGCCCGGCACTGGCAACCTTTACCACCCTGACCGAATACGCCGGTGACATCGATGCACCGGTGGCCTACCCACCGGAGAATCTGGTGAATACCCTGGGCGAGGTCATGGAGCAGCAGGGCAAGAACCAGTTGCGCATCGCCGAGACTGAAAAATACGCGCACGTGACCTTTTTCTTCAGCGGCGGTCGTGAAGATGAGTACCGGGGTGAAGATCGGATTCTGGTGCCGTCGCCTAAAGTGGCCACCTACGATTTGCAACCTGAAATGAGTGCACCCGAGGTGACCGACCGGCTGGTAGAAGCGATTGAATCGGGCAAATACGACCTGGTGATCTGTAACTACGCCAATGGCGATATGGTAGGCCATACCGGCAAGATGGAGGCGGCCATTAAGGCGGTCGAGGCGTTGGATGTCGCGCTGGAGCGGGTTACGGCGGCTGCTCTCAAGGTGGGCGGCGAGTGCCTCATTACCGCTGATCACGGTAATGTTGAACTGATGGTCGATCCCCAAACCGGGGGCGCTGTCACAAGTCACACCATTTTCCCGGTTCCCCTGGTGTTTGTCAGTAACCAGACCGACGGGGTGAGCCTGAAAGAAGGGCGCCTGGCCGATATTGCACCAACGCTGCTGACCATGATGCAGCTGGATATTCCGGCGGAAATGACCGGTGCCAGTCTGATTCAGCGCGGTTAAAACCTGACTTTGTTAGCAGCCAGCCGCTACCGGGCCGGCTGCTAACAGGCGTAAAGACAACGAAATGAGTGAGCCGCGCCTGCGGCGCCACTTTAAACGAGCCACCGCATGCGGTAGCCTGCCCCTCAGACACCGCCCCCGGTATGGATGGGGCCCACCCCAACCTGAATGAGTTCGCCGAATCTGTGTTTCAACTGACTGCGTTTCAACGCACCTTGCTCTGGCTTTTACTCTGCAGTCTGGTGGGCTTTTCGGTTGCCGAAGATGATCTCAGCTTGCGCGAGCAGGATTTGGAACAACTGCAATCCCAGATTGGTGATTTGCAGCAGCAGCTAAGTCGAAACCGTGAAGAGGTATCGGAGCAGCGCCAGGCACTGGAGCAAACTGAGCGGCGTCTTGGCGAGCTGAACCGGCAATTGAATGATCTGGCCGGGCGTTTGAGCCAGGCGGTCAGTCGGCGCACCGAGTTGGAGGCCGAGCAGAGCCAGCTGGAACAACAGCTGGATGATCAACGGGACGCCATGGCTGAGATTTTACGTCTCGCCTACAAGCAGAATAACCAGCCGCTGATCAAACTGCTGTTGTCTGGTGAGCGGCCCGAAGATCTGGCCCGGCAGATGCAATATTTTGCGATTCTGAACCGGCAACAGAACGCGCAATTGCAACAGTGGATTGAACAGTCCAATCGATTGAACGTGGTCATTCAGGAACAGACCCGGCTGGCAGAACAGCTACGCCGCGACCGGGATGAATTGGCGCAAGCGCAGGCGGAAGCGGCAACGCAAAAGAACCGGCGGGCGCAAATCCTGGTTAATTTGCAGGCTGAAGCGGAGCAAACTGAGCAGTCGCTGGAGCGCAAGCAGGAAGAGCAAACTCAGCTGACGCAATTAATAGAGCGGATGCAGGCGGAACTGACGGACATGAATCTGGAGTTTCCGGCCGATATCGACATGGGCGATGTCAGAGGCAGTCTGCCCTGGCCGCTGGAGGGCACGCTGCGGGCCCGGTACGACACAGCGCAAGATAACTCGGGTTTGAAATGGCAGGGCTGGTGGCTGGCAGCAGACACCGGTACCGATGTAAATGCGGTGCACCATGGCCGCGTGGTGTTTTCCGACTGGTTGAATGGCTTTGGTCTGCTGGTCATTCTCGACCACGGCGATGGGCTGATGACCTTGTATGGTCGGAACCAGACGTTGCTGCGTACCGTAGGCGAGTGGGTGGAAGCCGGAGACACACTGGCAGAAGCCGGAGCCTCGGGTGGATTTGACGAAAGTGGCCTGTATTTTGAAGTGCGTCGCAATGGCCGACCTGAAAATCCGGCCAATTGGCTGGAAAAACGCTAGACTTACAGCTTGGGTCCCAGGGCATTAATGAGATAGACCAGTGTTCATGACCAGGCAAACCAATAGAGTACAACCCAACACAGATGTGAAAGGAACCGTTATGAAGTTGATCCGCAGTCCCTGGTTGAGCGCGATTACCGCCCTGGTCGTTGGCGTTTCCATCGGTATCGCGAGCAGCGTTCATGCCGAGCGGGTGGAAACACGCCTCCCGGTCGACGACGTTCGAATGTTCTCGCAGGTTCTGGAGCGCATCAAACAGGCTTACGTTGAAGATGTTGAAGACAGCGAACTGATCGAAAACGCCATCGAAGGCATGTTGTCGGGCCTAGACCCGCATTCCGACTACCTGACCCCCGAAGACTTTGAAGACCTGCGCGAAAGCACTCGCGGCGAGTTTGGCGGTCTGGGTATTGAGATCTCGCTCGACGAGACGGGCTTTGTGCGCGTTGTGGCCCCCATCGACGATACGCCGGCCTACCGTGCTGGCATGCAATCCGGCGACCTGATCACCCTGATTGATGACACACCGGTTAAAGGCATGACCATTAGCGATGCCGTTAACCTGATGCGCGGACGCCCGGGCACCGATGTCACCCTCACCGTCGCCCGTGAAGGCGAAAACCAGCCGCTGGAATTCGAAATTACCCGCGACATTATTCAAGTCACCAGCATTCGCAACCGGATGATTGAACCGGGCGTTGGTTATGTCCGGATATCCCAGTTCCAGGAACGTACTGGTCGCGATTTTGTCGAAGCCATGGAGTCCCTGCGTGACGAAAACGAAGGCGCGCTCGACGGTCTGGTACTCGATTTACGCAATAACCCGGGTGGCGTGTTGCAGGCGTCAGTCGATGTCGTCGATGCCCTGATCAGCCAGGGTCTGATTGTCTACACCGAAGGCCGGCTGCCTAATTCGGCCAGCGAGTTTGAAGCCAATTCAGACGACCCGAGCGATGGCGTGAACCTGGTGGTGTTAATTAACGGTGGGTCTGCATCGGCCTCGGAAATTGTAGCCGGTGCCGTACAGGATCATCGCCGCGGCGTGATCATGGGTACCCGCAGCTTTGGCAAAGGGTCGGTTCAAACGATTTTACCGCTGAATGACAACCATGCGATCAAACTGACGACGGCCCGGTATTTCACACCCAATGGCCGCTCCATTCAGGCGCAGGGTATTGAGCCGGATATTATCGTCAACCCCGGTAAGCTGACCCAGGAAAACGGTAATCCCTATTACTCTGAAGCCAATCTTGCCGGTCATTTGCTCGGTGAGAATGAAGAGGCTGGCGACGAAGAGGCCGAAGAATCAACAGAGGCGGATAGTGGGGCAGGCAATGACCTCATTAACGACTACCAGTTGTACCAGGCCGTGACGTTATTGAAAGGCATGCGCGTCCTGAATGCCTCGCGTTAACTCGATGGGGCGCCAGGCTCTGCGTTTGAGTCTGTGCGCCTTGCTCACGCTTGTCACAGGCATCGCTTCCGCCACGGACCGCAGCAAAGTGGCCGTGGTGGTCGATGACCTGGGTAACCAGTGGCAGTCAGGTCTGGCTGCCATTCAGATTCCCTTTATTCAAACCATCGCCATCATGCCGGGGTTGCCCTATACCATTCCCTTGGCAGAGTCGACGGTGGACGCCGGGAAAACGGTGATTGTGCATGCTCCCATGTCCAATGAGAGCAATTTTCCGCTGGGCCCCCTGGGGCTGACCCGGGACGATGGCGACCAGCAATTGCTGGCCAACCTCTCGATGGGCATGGACGCCGTGCCCTTCGCGGAGGGGCTCAGCAACCACATGGGCAGCCGGTTAACGCGGGATGCCGAGGCCATGGGCTGGGTGATGACCGAATTGCTGGCGCGTGACTGGTTCTATTTCGACAGTGTAACGGTGTCCAACACCCAGGGCTGGCGTATGGCCGAGCAGATGGGCGTACCCTGGAACCGGCGCCAGGTATTTCTGGACCACGAACCCACACCTGCATTTATTGAGCAACAGTGGCAACTGGCTCTTGATATGGCGCGTCTGAACGGGTCGGTCACGGTCATTTGTCACCCCTATCCGGAAACGCTGGCCTTTTTTGAAAGTCTAGACCCGGGCGACTATCCGGATATCGACTGGGTATCGATCAAAGACTTACTGCACCAACCCAAGCGTCACCGACCAGAATGGCGTCCGCACAGCATTCCGAAAGGCGCCTATTCAAGGCGCCACGCCGGATAACACCCGACGAACAGTGTGCTGTTCATGACGGATTCAGCTAACTGTGCGAAACTATTACATACGCTTTACACGGTTAGCACTCAACGCTAGCGATTGTAGAAACCTTGGTTTGACCAGGATTACCATCCTGTTGGTCGGCTCTCTGCTTAGGAAACAGATATGAAATATTGGGGTGTATTGGTTCTTGTTGCGGTGACGGTCTTATCCGGATGTGCCACGCTCAGTGAAGACGAATGTTTGACCGCTGACTGGTATTCCATCGGTTATGAAGACGGGGCGAACGGGCAACCTGAGACACGCATAGGGGCACACCGTGAAGCATGTGCCAAGCATGGTATAACGCCAGACCTGCGCGATTATCAGGATGGTCACGACGAAGGCCTCTTGGTTTTCTGCACACCCAGAAACGGGTTTAACCGCGCGCGCAGTGGCTACCAGTACAACGGCATCTGCCCGCCGTCACTGGAGCCTGAGTTTCTGGATGGCTACGAAGCCGGCCGGCAGATTTATCAGGTTGCCAGCGAAGTCAGCAATCTGGAGGGTAAGCAACGCAGCAATGAGGCAGAGCAGGCTCGCATAGAGCAACAGCTGCTGGAAAAAGAAGCTGCGCTGTTTGGATCGGGCACGCCAGAAGAGCAACGTCGGGTCATTTACGAAGAAATCGCCTTGTTGAAAGAACGTCAGGGTACGCTTGAGCAGCAGCGTGACGATGTTATCCGGGACTTGGCCGGCGCCGAAGCGCGCTTGCGAGAGTTGCGGGATCGCTACAGCTATTACTGACCGATAAGGTGAAGGCATGGCCGGGTTTGACAGTCACTGTCATTTGGATTTTCTGGATGACCCCGGCCACTGCATGGCCAGTGCGCAATCGGCGGGCCTGGACCACTGGTTAGTGCCGGGTACCGGCCCCGACCAGTGGCAACAGGCTCACCGGCAATTTAGCGAAGACCCCCGGGTGTCACTGGCAGCCGGGCATCACCCCTGGTTTTTACCGGAAAAACCTGCCGACACCCGCACCCTGGTATCCTGGCTGGATCGGCATAGCGACTGTGTTGCCATTGGAGAAATCGGCCTCGATTTTTTTAAGCACCATCCTGAATCACCCTCTGCACAACATCAGTTCGACTGGTTTCTGGCCCAGTTGGCCATCGCCCGTGACCGAAACCTGCCGGTGATCATCCATTCTGTTAAAGCCCATGACCGGATACTGCAAGGTTTGAAACGCTTCCCGTCGGTAGTTGGCGTGGTGCACGGCTTTGTCGGGCCTTACGTTCAGGCTATGGCCTATGTGGACCGGGGGTTTTATCTGGGTGCGGGCAGTGTGATTTTTCAGTCGGCCAAAACATTGGACGCTTTGGCTCGTATACCCGCCGAGCGGGTTTTGGTGGAAACCGACGCCCCGGATCAGCGTATAGCGGTGCAGCACCTGTCCGGCAGCCATTCGTTTCAACCAGAGGGGTTGGATAACCCGTTGCTGGACTGGCCTTCGACGGTCAGTCGACTGGCTGAAGCTCGTGGGTTGAAGCCCGAGGTGTTTCAGGAGCAAGTCAGCCAGAATGCGACAGTGCTCTTTGGCGGCTGATGCTGAAGCCGGGTCTTCAGTTTTCTTAATCAACTAGCTCGAATTCTTTAGATATACCTGAACCGGGGGCTGACCTACAGTAGCGTCATCTCGTGGCCAGTGGCCACAGGACACTCACATAGACCCAATCAGGAGCAACACTATGAATGCATTATCTCCACTGGCCATGCTCGGCGGCCGCGTCCTTATCTCGTTCATGTTCATCATGAGTGGTTTTCAGAAACTCGGCGGAATCGAAGGTACTCAAGGTTACATGGAGATGATGGGCGTGCCCGGCATTCTCATCTACCCGACCATTCTGGTTGAAATACTGGGCGGTCTGGCCGTACTGGTTGGCTTTCAGGCACGCATCGGTGCCTTGTTACTGGCCGGCTTCTGTGTGGTCTCCGGTGTGATCTTCCATTTTGATCCGTCTGATCAGATGCAGATGATCTCTCTGTTCAAGAACTTTGCCATCGCTGGCGGCTTCCTGTTCATCGTCGCCATGGGCCCGGGCAAACTGAGCATTGAAGGCCGTAAAGGCTGAGTAACATCCGGTTATACGAAAAGGGCGCTTCGGCGCCTTTTTTAATGTACGGCTGTTTCCACCTTGTTCTGAACGGGTTACACAAATGCTGCCGGCTCCCCCTGCCTATTGACGCATGAAAACTGTACAATGCTCGCCCATTTCGCGCAGGCCTGTTGCCATGCGCCACTGTCGATAGGTTTTCGCTTTGATCTCTACCGCTAACATCACCATGCAGTTCGGGGCCAAACCCCTGTTCGAAAATGTCTCTGTCAAATTCGGCAACGGCAACCGCTACGGCCTGATTGGTGCCAATGGCTGCGGTAAGTCGACGTTCATGAAAATTCTGGGCGGCGATTTGGAGCCAACCAACGGACAGGTGATGCTCGCACCCAATACCCGCTTGGGTAAGTTGCGGCAGGATCAATTCGCCTTTGAAGATCAGACCGTCATCGACACCGTCATCATGGGGCACACCGAACTGTCTCGCGTGAAAGCCGAGCGTGAGCGCATTTACTCATTGCCGGAAATGAGCGAAGACGATGGCATGGCCGTGGCCGAGCTTGAAGTCGCTTTCGCTGAAATGGATGGTTACACCGCCGATTCCCGTGCCGGGGAACTGTTGCTCGGGTTGGATATACCGCTGGAGCAGCACAACGGCCCGATGAGTGCCCTGGCACCCGGTTGGAAATTGCGTGTCTTACTGGCGCAGGCACTGTTTTCCGACCCTGACGTCCTGCTGCTCGATGAGCCGACCAACCACCTGGACATCAACACCATTCGCTGGCTGGAAAGCATTCTGGTGGCGCGTAACAGCACCATGATCATCATCTCGCACGACCGTCACTTCCTGAACAGTGTGTGCACGCACATGGCCGATCTGGATTACGGTGAGCTGCGCCTGTTCCCGGGCAATTACGATGAATACATGACCGCCGCCACTCAATCTCGTGAGCAGTTGCTGTCAGACAACGCGAAGAAGAAAGCGCAAATTGCTGAACTGCAAACCTTCGTCAGCCGTTTCTCAGCCAACGCTTCCAAGGCCAAGCAGGCGACCTCGCGCGCCAAACAGATCGATAAGATCCAGCTGGCTGAAGTGAAGCCTTCAAGCCGAGTCAGCCCGTTCATTCGCTTTGATCAGGAAAAGAAACTGCATCGCCAGGCCGTTACCCTGACCGACCTGACCTTCGGTTATGAAGCCGACGCTCCGTTGTTCAAGAAGCTGAGCGTTAAAGTCGAAGCCGGTGAACGCATTGCCATCATCGGCCCGAACGGCATCGGCAAAACAACACTGCTTAACGTGATGGCAGGCAAGCTGACACCCCAGGCCGGTGAGGTTAAATGGACCGACAGTGCCGACGTGGGCTACTTTGCCCAGGACCACACCGAAGATTTTGCCCGCGACGCGACCTTGTTTGAATGGATGTCGCAGTGGACTAACCAGGGTGAACAGGCCGTACGCGGTGCGCTGGGTCGTATGTTGTTCTCAGGCGATGAGATCGGCAAGTCAGTCAAGGTTGTATCTGGTGGTGAGCAGGGCCGTATGCTGTTCGGCAAGCTGACACTGACCAAGCCGAATGTGATGCTGATGGATGAGCCGACCAACCACCTCGATATGGAATCCATCGAGGCATTGAACCTGGCACTCGAAAATTACCCGGGCACACTGGTCTTCGTCAGCCACGACCGTGAATTTGTGTCGTCACTGGCGACGCGCATTCTGGATATGCAGCCGTCTGGCATTACCGACTTTACCGGTAATTATGAAGAGTACCTGCGCAGTATGGGTGTGCAGTAAACCGAAGTGTCCCCTCTCCCAGGCCCTTTTTGTTGGCCGGGAGAGGGCGGCAGTGCCGTTACAGCTGTGGTTTGCTGACCAATGGCAACCACACAGATATTAACGCCGCCAAAGCAACAAACCCCGCAGATACCCACAGACACATCTCCAGCCCATAAGCCTGATACAGCCACCCCGACAGAACCGTACCCAACAAGCGACCGGCCGCGTTGGCCATGTAATAAAAACCCACATCCAATGACACGCCGTCGGCATCGGCGAAGCTGACAATCAGGTAGCTGTGCAACGAAGAGTTCACGGCGAACAGCACGCCGAACACCAGCAAACCGCCAATCAGAACGGTCGTTACGTTGTCCATCGTCATCAGCCCAATGGCAATGCCCGCGGGAATAATTGCCAGGAACAAAGCCCAGGCAATGACTGAATTGCGCCCCGGCACTCGCCCCGAACGCTTACCGGTAATACGCGGTGCCTGAGACTGAACCACGCCGTAGCCGATGACCCATAAGGCCATAAAGCTACCAACCTGCAAGTGGGGCCAGCCAAGAACCTGGCTTAGAAAAACCGGCAGTGCCACCACAAACCAGACATCGCGCGCACCGAACAAAAACAGGCGGGCGGCGGACAGCACATTGATTGACGGGCTTTTTGAAAATAGGCGGCTGAACTTGGGTTTGTTCTTTGCCTTGCCCAGATCCTGGGTGAGCAGACGCAAGCTCAGTGCAAACACCAGCGCCAGCGCGATGGCCATGGCCCCGGCCGCGCCGCGAAAGCCCAGCCAGGCGAGCAAGGCACCACCCATAAAAAAGCCAACGCCTTTCAACGCGTTCTTTGAGCCTGTGAGCAGTGCTACCCAGTGATACAACTGACTTTGCTGATCATTCGGGACCAGGAGTTTTATCGAGCTCTTGGCGCTCATCTTGTTCAGGTCTTTGGCGATGCCAGACAGTGCCTGAGCCGCCATCACCCACGGTACGGTTAACCAGGCGGCTGGTACCAGCAGCATCGTTAACGCAATGATCTGTAAGCCGAGCCCCAGGTTCATGGTGGTATTCAACCCAAGCCGGGCACCGAACCAGCCGCCGACCAGATTGGTGACAATGCCGAAAAACTCGTAAAACAAAAACAGCAGCGCGATCTGCAGAGGTGAATAACCCAGGCTGTGAAAGTGCAGCACCACCAGCATGCGCAGAGCGCCGTCGGTTAGAGTGAACGCCCAGTAATTGCCGGTGACGACCAGGTACTGGCGCACTCCGGCCGACAGATCGCGCAGCCGTATCATTGATCGCTCAATCCAACCTTGCGGGCCAGTTCAACCGTGCGGTTGGCGTAGCCCCACTCGTTGTCGTACCAGGCATAGAGTTTTACCTGGGTGTCGTTGACGACCAGGGTCGACAGCGCATCGATGATGCTGGAGCGCGGATCAGTCTTGTAGTCGACCGAGACGAGCGGTCGCTCTTCGTAACCCAGAATGTCTTTAAGTTCGCCTGCGGCGGCCGCTTTAAGCAATTCGTTGACTGCTTCGGCCGTGGTCGCACGTTCAACTTCAAACACACAGTCAGTCAGTGAAGCGTTTGCCAGCGGCACACGGACAGCGTGACCGTTTAACCGGCCCTTGAGCTCGGGGAAAATCTCGATGATGGCGGTGGCTGAACCGGTCGTGGTCGGAATCAGGCTGCTGCCGCACGCCCGTGCCCGGCGCAGATCTTTGTGCGGGGTGTCGAGAATGCTCTGGGTATTGGTCAGGTCGTGAATGGTGGTGATTGAGCCGTGCTTTATGCCCAGGTTTTCGTGAATTACCTTTACTACTGGCGCCAGGCAGTTAGTGGTGCAGGAGGCGGCGGTCACGATACGGTGCCGGGCCGGGTCGTACCGATCATCGTTGACGCCCATGACGACGTTTAATACATCGGGGTGTTTAACCGGTGCGGTGACGACAACGCGCTTAACGCCTTGTTCCAGATAGCCATTCAACAATACCGTGTCGCGCATTTTGCCGGAAGCTTCGATGACCACATCACAACCCGACCAGTCGGTATCGGTGATGGTTTTGGACTGGCTCACTTCAATACGCTGATCACCAATATGAATAAGTTTGCCATCGGAAGTGGCGGTGTGTTGCCAGATTCCATGAACCGAATCGAAATTCAACAGGTGCGCATGGGTAGCGGCGTCACCTGCCGGATCGTTGATTTTCACAAAGGTCACTTCGGGCCAGTCGAACGCTGCCCGCAATGCCAGGCGGCCAATACGGCCGAACCCATTGATACCGATTTTAAGTGTCATGCCGTGTCTCCAGGATAAACAAACAGGGTAAGGTCAGGACGCTGCGGGTCGTGCTGCCGCGCGACGGTCCATCCAGGGTTGGGTGCGGTTGGCAATGGCAACCAGTGACAACATGACGGGCACTTCTACCAATACGCCCACCACCGTAGCCAGGGCCGCACCGGAATGCAGACCAAAGAGGGAAATGGCCACCGCAACGGCCAACTCGAAAAAATTGGACGACCCGATCAGGCAAGCCGGGGCTGCAATGGCGTGCGGCAAGCGCAGCCAACAGGCACCGATAAACGCGATGATAAAGATGCCGTATGTCTGAAGTGTTAACGGGATGGCTATCATGCCAATGGCCAATGGCTGTTCAAGCAGCGTTTGCGCCTGTAAACCAAATAACAGGGTGACTGTGGCCAGCAAACCGAGGATGGACCAGGGTTTTATGGCCGCCAGGAACGACGCCAGATGGTTGGCGTCTCCGCGCCGGTTCAGCCAGTGACGGGTCATGACACCGGCCAGAAGCGGCAGCACAACATAGAGCACGACCGACAACAGCAGTGTCGGCCAGGGCACCTGTATGTCGGTAACACCCAATAAAAAAGCCGCCAGTGGTGCAAAGGCCACAATCATGATGACATCGTTAACCGACACCTGAACCAGGGTGTAATTGGGGTTGCCGCGAGTCAGCTGACTCCAGACAAACACCATTGCGGTGCAGGGCGCCACGCCCAGCAACACCATGCCCGCGATGTATTCAGTGGCGGTGGCCGGATCAACCCAGGGCGCGAAGATCACCCGGAAAAACAGCCAGCCCATGCCCAGCATGGTGAACGGTTTTATCAGCCAGTTGACCACCAGTGTCAGCACCAGCCCTTTGGGCTGATCGGACACCTGTCGCAGCGATGAAAAATCGATCTGCACCATCATCGGGTAGATCATCAGCCAGATGAAAACGGCGATGACGAGGTTAACGTGTGCGAATTCGATTTGGGCGATGCTGGTAAAAGCGCCGGGAAACAACCAGCCAAGTACGGCACCCGCCAGAATGGCCAGCGCTACCCAGAGCGACATGAAGCGTTCAAAAATGCCCATTAGTGTTTGGTTTCCTTAGCGTCAATGGGTGTTGCCGAAGCAGGCGCACAGCATTTGGCCGTGCGTTCGGGACGGTCGCCCATGGCGTTCAAACGCTGGGTGTCTTCCTCGATCCAGCCCGCATTAGCGGCCAGAGTTTCGTCGAGCACGGTAAGGCACCAGTCGGGCACATTCGGGTTGATGGAATAGAACACCCACTGGCTGTCGCGACGGTCCTGCAGCAGGCCACTTTTGCGCAGTTGCGCCAGATGGCGCGAAATTTTCGGCTGGCTTTCCTGCAGCGCTTCGGTCAGTTCGCAGACACAGAGTTCCTGCTGGCTGTGAATCAGCAGCAGGGTGCGCAAGCGGGTGTCTTCGGCCAGGTTTTTGTAGAACGCCAGCGGCGTCAGGCTATGCGGGCGGGCACGAAAAGGCTTGCCCTGAATCAGCAGGAACATCTTGAGGCGTTCGCTCAGTTCAGTCAGGGTGGTTTCAAACGGGCGCAGCCCGGCCCGTGTCACCGGGTCTTCAAAGTCCCAGGCCAGGGTTTGCCGGGTGCCTTGCACCGACTGGCATTCCTGGGTGGCCTTGTTGCACAGGGTAATGACGATGTCGAACGGGTCATCGAGCACATCCCCCAAGGCTTTGGAACGCAGCCCTGCTGTCGAAATACCCGCGCCCTTCAGGGCTCGCAGCGCCCGCATGTCCGCCTGGCTGGGTTCGAGCCCGGCGCTGAACACCTGGTAGCGGTCGCCGGCCATATCCCGCATTAGGGCTTCGGCCATTAATGAGCGGGCTGAGTTGGCGGTGCAAATAAAGAGAACGCGTTGTTTCTGGCTCATGGTCGGGGCTCAGCAAACGTTAAGTGCGTTAGATCATATATATGAAAAACCATATGTCAATGCGCGGCCTGCATCGGAGCTGAACGCACAAACGAACCGCCGTTGACCGAAACGCCGTGTTGCTCGCGGCTGGCGGAGGGTCTGCGTATGATGGACGCCTCTATGCATTCAACGCTGTCAGGCCCCCATGATTACAGACCCGATTTTCTATTTTCTCGCCATTCCCGCAACGCTGTTGTATGGCATTTCCAAAGGGGGAATGGGGGGTGGCCTGGGCATTGTCGCGGTACCGATGATGGCGCTGGTCATCTCACCCAGCCAGGCTGCGGCCATCATGCTGCCCATCCTGTGTGTCATGGATCTGTTCGCGGTCTGGGGGTTCCGGGGTGTTTACGACAAGCCCAACCTGCGCATCATTCTGCCGGCATCGCTGGTCGGGATCGGTGTGGGGGCCGCGACTTATCAGTATTTGTCCGATGATCACATCAAGCTGGTTGTTGGGGTGATCGCCCTGGTGTTTGCGCTGAACTGGGTGCTGCAGCAACTGCGCGGCAAGGTGCAGCAAGCCAAGCCTGCCAGCAAAATCGCTGGTTGGATCTATGGCGCAATCGCCGGTCTGACCAGTTTCAGCGTTCACGCTGGTGGCCCACCCATTAACATGTATTTGCTGCCCCAGCAGATGAACAAGACGTTATTCGTCGGTACCACGGTGATCTTTTTTACCGTTGTGAACTACGTGAAACTGGTGCCTTACGCATGGATCGGCCTGCTCGACAGCAGTAACCTGATGACATCGCTGGCACTGGTGATACTGGCACCCATTGGCGTTCGTCTGGGTATGTACATGCATCACCGGATCAACGAAGGCTGGTTTTACTGGATATGCTATGTGCTGTTGGTCGCGGCAGGCGGCAAGCTGATGTACGACGGATTGGCAGGGCTCATGCAGTAAGCAGGCGTGCCCGCAGGTCGGCGGGTTCTGCAAAGCGCCTTGATATCTGACGCCAACCACCTACCTTAACAGTCTACTCAACAACCGGAGCGGTGCATTATGGCCAGTGGCTGGGCAGGAGACGGCGCGGTAAACGAACAGATCGAATCCACCGTGAACGATGCCATTGAACGCGTGCGCAACCAAATGCCGACAGGCGACAGTGCCGAGTTCTGCGACGAGTGCGACGCGCCCATCCCCGAGGCCCGGCGCAAGGCCGTGCCTGGCGTGCGTTTTTGCGTGAACTGCCAGGCCGAACAGGATGAGGAAAACGCCGGGCACAGCCTGTATAACCGCCGCGGCAGTAAAGACAGCCAGTTGCGGTAGACCCCTCGGCCCGTCATTACTTCAGGTACAGCACTTTGATGACATGGTAACCAAACTTGGTTTTAACCGGCCCAAGCAGCTCGCCGGGCTTACCATTGAACACGGCCTTATCGAAGGCGGGAACCATGGCCCCGCGCTTGAACTCGCCCAGGTCGCCACCGCGTTTGCCCGACGGGCACGTCGAATGCTGCCGCGCCAGTTTGTCGAAGTCGGCTCCCTGCTTCAGTTTACCGAGCACTTCCTGTGCCTTTTTTTCATCACGCACCAGAATGTGCAATGCGCTGGCATGGGTCGCGCGGGGCTTGCCCCGGGCCGGGGTTGTTAGGGCGTCTTTAATACGGGTTTTCATGAGGTTGCCTCTCACAGTGCCGAAGACCTGCAGTTTACCGTACCTGGACGGCGCTGGCTGTTACTGTGACCAACACAGAGGTTGAAAAAGCACGTTTTCACTATATTATGTAATTCTAATGTAATAAGCCTCAGGTGAAGGAGTTTTTATGATTTTCAGACAGCTTTATGACGCGACCTCTTCGACCTATACCTATTTGCTGGGCGATGAAACTTCCCGCGAAGCCATGTTGATCGACCCCGTATTCGAGCAAGTGCAGCGCGACCTGGCGCTGGTTCGGGAATTGAAGCTCAACTTGAAACTGGTGGTCGATACCCATGCCCATGCCGACCACATCACCGCCGCCTGGGTGTTGAAGCAAAAGTCGGGTTGCCTGATTGCCTCGGGAGAAGCTGTACAAGCTGAGAACGTAGACATCCCGATTAAAGACGGCCAGTCTTTCGGCGTGGCCAACCTATCGTTGCAGGCTCGCTCGACACCCGGCCATACCAGCGGTTGCATGACGTTTGTGCTGGAAGACAAGAGCAAGGCCTTTACCGGCGACGCTTTGTTGATTCGCGGCTGCGGTCGCAGTGATTTTCAACAGGGCGACCCGGCCAGACTGTACCAGTCGATCAACGAGCAGATATTCACGCTGCCCGACGACTGCACCATTTACCCGGCACACGACTACAACGGCCGTACCTGTACTTCGGTCGCCGAGGAGAAAGAGTTTAACGCTCGCGTCGGCGGCGACTCTAATGAGCATGACTTTGTCGGCTATATGAACGCGATGCAGCTGCCACATCCGAAAAAAATCGATGAAGCCTTACCGAACAACCTGCGTTCGGGAAAACCCGAAGATGGCAAGCTCCCGGAAGAACAGGACTGGGCTGACCTGCGCATGACCCTGGCCGGTTTCCCCGAAGTGGAACCCGAGTGGGTAATTCAGAACCAGCCCTCCGTCATGATTCTGGACGTGCGAGACGAGAACGAATCCGTCGAGCCGGAGTTGAAGGCGCTGGATAATCTACTGCATATTCCGCTCGATCAGTTACGCGATCGCGTTGGTGAAGTGCCAACTGACAAACCTGTCGTCACTCTGTGCCGCTCCGGTAAACGGTCGTCTTTGGCGATTGGCATTTTAAAAGAAGCGGGTCACGACAAAGTGGCCAATGTTCGAGGGGGAATGTTGCAGTGGCCCACCGCTCAGTAGTTGGAGCGCGGGTGATACCGGCGCCTGTGACTGGGCGCTGGGTGGCGCATCCGTTTGGTGAAACCTTTGTCGATGTACCACGGCTCGCTCAGAATAAGTGGTTATCCCACGCCCAGGCCGAAGTGCCCCGGGCACCGATCGCGTAGTCCGAATTCGGGTCCAGCCACACCCAGTCACCGGTGCCACTGCTGACCAGGAACCCGCCGTCGTCGGTGGGTTTGACGCCTGACGCATCGTACAGGTCAATTCCTCGAATAACGCGCCCGCTGCGGCCATCCAGTACCACCACCAAGCCACCATGTGGTGCGGTGACCACAACGATGTCGGACGCGGGTTGCACGGCGATACTGGCGAGATAATGGTTCAGTCTGGATTGCAGCGGGGCCGGCAACGTCATCTCTGTCCATTGGCCGTTGTGGTGTTTGCCGATTAACGGTGGCTGTTGCCATTCAGGCCCCTGGTACTGGCAAGCCACGTAGGTGACCGCATCATTCGATACAGCCAGGTGTCGACAGCTCAGTTGTGCATCGGAGGGGCGATGGCGCGACAGTTCTTGCCCGGTGAGGCGGTCGAGAAACAGCAACGCCGGGTCCATCTTGTCGAGATTCAATTTAACGCGATCGTAATCCGGATGAGTTCGTATGCCCCCGAGTGCGACGATCAGTTGAGTACCATTCGGGCTGACTTCGAGTTGATGGGGGCCGATGCCGTCGAGTGCCCAGGTGTCTGTCCGGCGGTAGTTTTCGTGGGCATCGAATACGGCGATGCGGCCCTGGCCCGATGCATAGTGACTGGCCGTTGCGTACAGGAATCGGCCATCGGGGCTGAACACGCCATGGCCGTAAAAATGTTCTTCGGCTTCCGGCAAACGCGACTGCTGAATCTCACCGGTTGCACTGTTGAGTACCTGAAAAGACCACCCCGGTCGTCTTTCAAACAACACCACGTCATTGCCGTTAGGTGAGGTACAGCCACCGTGGCAGCGCGCAGTAAAAGGTGTCGCCCAAACGGTTTCTGCCTGGTGATTCACCGCCGCTAACGCATAGCCGCCCTCAGGCAGGCGTACCGCACCCAGCGCTGCAATGGCGTCGGGCAAAGCAGTGGCCCAGCTCAGTGGCATCAGGCCAGTTGCCAGCAGGCAATGAACGCTGCCTGTCAGCAACGCTCGTCGATTCATCGGTGCCGGTGGGGTCTTTTCCATTAAGCCATTAATCGCCATCGCTTGAATTGAAACCCTGGCGAATGCCCAGGGCAACCGCCGCCTGAAGGGTCAGCGTTTGTTCGAGTTGCTGCACGGAAATGTAGAGGTTTTGCAGCCGGGCATAGCGTTGATCGTCTTCAAGGACAGACGCCAGGTCATCTGGCAGGGCATCAAACCGTGCCAGTGTTGCTTGAAACTGGTCAGTGAGGTCGTTGGCGATGCCGAGCTGATCGGCGTGTTCCAGTTCCCGGATCAGGCCCGGTAAAAAATAGCGTTGCAAGCCCGACAACGAGGCTTCTGCCGCGGCCAGCGACTGACCACTGCGCCAGGCATCGCCCGCGTAAACCAACCGGCGTTGTGAGGAGCCCAACCCCATGGGTTCGCCGAGCCGCTTCTGAACCAGAATGTCCAGAGCGGTCATGGCCGAACGGACGGTCGTGGCCGTGTAGCTGTCGGTTGCCTGGTAGTGTTCAGCCAGCGCCTGCCAGTCTGCAGACAGGTCAGTGGCGTTGTCTTTTACCACCGTTGCCGTGGCCTGAAGAAGGGCGCAACTGCGAACACCGGGCAGTGCCTGTTCTGTTTGATTGAAGGGCGCATCAAACAGCAGGTACTCAAGCATCGGGAACCCTTCAGCGGCGACGCCAGAATCGGTAACGCGCTGTCGATTTATCGGTGCATCGGCCGACAGCAATTGACGGGCTTTGGTGCCCACCAGGTTTTTCGGGTCTGGCCAGAATTGCAATTGCCAGGCTCGGCTGTCGAGTTCAATCGGCCCGAAGTCGACAAAGCGAACCGCTTGCCAGTTGGAAAAAGCTTCGCGCCACTGAGATTCAAGCGATTGTCTAGTGTGCTCGCTTGGTACGTCGCAGTAGCGAGTGGCCGTATCACTCAACGCCTGTGCCGATGTTGCTAAAGCCTGGTAGCCAACGGCAATATTCTCATGCCAGAGCGCGCGAGCGTTTTGCTCTGCAGGCTCATTCTGTGGTTCGGCGGTGGCGACCGATAGGGTCTGTGCGCTCAGCAGGGCGCTGAGAAGGACTGCCCGACATAATGAGTGCCGCATTAGAGTGACTCCAGGAACCGAATGAGGTCAGACCGGTCAGAAGACGGCCACGACGAATACGCGTTACGAGCCGATTCGGCCTCGCCACCATGCCATAAAATGGCTTCCTCCAAGGTGCGGGCGCGGCCATCGTGCAGGAACCCGGCCAAAGGATTAACGTGCTGTGCCAGGCCAATGCCCCACAAAGGTGGCGTGCGCCATTCCTGACCCGTAGCGAGAAACTCAGGCCGGTTATCGGCCAATTCGGGACCCAGGTCGTGCAGCAGTAAATCCGAGTAGGGCCAGATAGACTGATTGCTTAGCTCGGGGCGCTGCTCAATCTGTGCCGTTTGATGATTGGGCGTATGACAGGCGGCACAGCCTGCGTCGTTAAAGCGTTGTGCCCCGCGCTGAACGGCCGGGTCGTCCATGGCCCGTCGTTTGGGAACGGCCAGGCTGCTGGCATAGAACTCGATGAAGCGAGCAATGTCATCCGACACCTCGGGCGAGCCTCCGTCAATAAAGCCCAGGCACCCCTGGGAAGGCGTGCAGTCGGTGTTGGGGAGCAAGGTGGATGTTAGGCCCATATCACCCGCGAACGCCCCCATGCTTTGCTGAAGCACGGTGGGCTCGCCGGCTTTCCAGCCGAATCGGCCAACCCGGGTGCTTTGGCTGGCCCGATCCCACACCTGGTTAAGGCGCCCGGAAATACCGTTTTGATCGCGGTCTTCCGGGTCGGCCAGGGCGCGCAGCCGGGCTTCCGGTATGGCCGCCAATAAGCCCAGGCCGATCATCGGCGGGGCGACCCGCGGTGATGTCATCAGGTCGTCAGACAACTCACCATAGGCCAAATTGTCAATGTGATAGTGCGGCTGCCTCAGCGTTACGCGGGTGCCATCTTGCAGGGTAACCGCTTGTTCAGAATGGGTGATGCGCAGATCGGCCTCCGGGGTCAGGCCGGGCAGGGAGGCGGTTTGAAGCTGGCCGCCATAGACCGGGTCTGGAATGAGCCCCTGAGTGATCAGCCGATCCTGATCGGTTGCCGGGTCGGCGGGAATCGACAATCGCAAAAATAAGGATACCGGAGTATCGCCGGGGGGTGGAGGATGGCCGCGCCCGTCTTTGATGTGACAGCCCTGGCAGCTGTTGGTGTTGAACAACGGCCCCAGCCCGTCCCGGGCATCGGTGCTGGCCGGGGCCTGAACCCAGGGGTTGCGGAAAAAACTGTTGCCGACGCTGAAATCCAGACGACGCGTCATGGACATGGCGGCATTGGGCAACGAAAACGCATTGTGATCGGTCTGCGCAACACTGCCGCTCCCACCTGAATCTGCGTTGGTTTGTATCGGTGAATCACTGGCCACTGCAGGCACGGAGAGCAGGCTTGAAAGGAGCAGGCTGGTCAGGGTCTTGAATTGGAAGGTCACTGGAAAATCCCGGTTATTACAAAACCACAAAAGGCCGGGGGTGGTGACACCCCCGGCCTAACTCTTGCTAAGGCTGTTTTTTAGAACGCGTGACCCGCATCATCGGGTTGCAGATCATTCACGCCGACCGACAGCGCGACTTGCTCGATGGAATAGGTTTGCGCAACCAACCCTTGAATGGCGGTATTGATCAGCGTGCTTCCAGCCTGGTTACCGGGCTCAATCATCTGATCGAAAGCCATTGGGTTCGATGGGGCTTCAGCGGCCGATTTAATGGCACCCAATGCTGCCATGGACGTTTCAAGTTGTTGGCGCAATGTCGCATCCAGTTCAGGTTGATCGGCGGCGACCAGGTCCGACAATGACGGGCCTTCAACGAGTTTGCCGTCGATGGTCTGATAGGTGCCGGTATAGACATTGACGACGCCCAGGCCGTTGTAATAATGCGAGTTATGGGTGTTGTCGCTGAAACAATCGTGCTCGTCTTCCGGTGAGTTTGCTTCGAGTGCCACCTTCATGCGCTCGCCCGCCAATTCACCCAAAGACAGTGAGCCCATACCAAACAGCATTTTTTGCAAGCCGGTGGTTGCCTCGTCGGCGACCAGAGAGGCGCGATAATTGCCGGCCAGGTTTGGTGACCACTGGTCTGTCATCCATTCCAGGTCGTCGACCAACAAGTCTGTCGCGGCATCGAGATAGGCCCTACGACGATCGCAATGGCCGTTCGTGCACTCGGTGCCGGTGGCATAATCGGTAGCCGGGCGATTGCCGTTACCGGCGTCGAACCCGTTAAGATCCTGACCCCAGAGTAGGAACTCGATGGCGTGGTAACCCGTGGCAACGTTCGCTTCAGAGCCACCAATTTCGTTCAGGTCGGCCAGTACCTGAGGGGTGAACGTATTGACCGTTAGCGCCTCACCACCGACCGTTAACCGGCTGTTCGCGACCAGGTTGGCGGATGCCCCTTCGTTGCCCAGTTCATATTGGTAGTTCGTGGTTTCGACGTAGTCGATGAGGCCTTCGTCCAGCGGCCAGGCGTTAAGTTGGCCTTCCCAGTCATCGACAATCGCATTGCCGAAACGGAACACTTCACTTTGCTGGTAGGGTGCCCGTGCGGCAAGCCAGGCTTGTTTCGCGCTGGCCAGGGTTTGTTCGGTCGGGTTGTCGAGCAGGGCATCGACCGCTACATCCAACCGCTGTGCGGTGGTGAGCGCATCCTGATAGGTCGCCAGGGCAAGGTCTGCATAATGGTTGACGACCGTTTCGGGGGTTGCGGGTGTGTGTGCTGTCCCTGTGAGAGTGCTGCATCCCGCCAGATACAGGCTGGCAAGTGCCGTGGCGATTGCCAGAGGCTGAGTGGGGCTCATGCTGGGTTCCTTGTGTGGTTGTATCGTATCAATGATGCTATTGGTAATGATAATAATTATCAAGTCTATGCTAAGAGCGTACCACCGTGCAAGTTGGATGGCCGTGTTATTGAGGCAGGGTTGGGTGTTGTGGGCGGGAAGTTGTTATCGCGCTGGTGAAATCAGTGGGTCGACCAAGCACCCAGAGGTTAAGGGGCGGGGGAGGTCTAGTGGCTCAGGTGCTGTCTGATTTCAGGTAGCCAGTACGCATCGATCATGGTGACAAAGGCATCGCTCATGTCTGTGTTCTTCAACGCGATTATTCTAACGGAAGGGTCGGCCAGTCGATTGATGGCAAGGGCTGCATCGGCATTCTGGTGAATAATGGATTGCACCAGCCCATTCTCGTAGGCCGACTGCAGGATGAACTCCAGTTGGTCTTTCAATTCCGGTTTACAGGGGTTCACATACAGTACCGTTGCCAACGGGTACAACATAACGACCGTGTTCAACAACTGAAGATCATTGCTTCGTTGTCGAATTTCAAGCTGGGCTTCCTGGAGCCCGCGTTGAAATACATCAAACCGGCCCTGCTCGAGCATCGCCCACAGGTTTTGGTAGTTGGCTTGCGTTACCCGAAACTGGTTCTCCAGCATGATGCGAGTATCGGGCCAGCCACGGCCAGAGCCAATCAACCAGGTTTCTGCCTGCTGTACATCGGCTTCAAGGGCTTCGGCGCGATCAGCGGTGGTGACAAAGCCGCGCAACCCCAATAGCCCCATGGTCAGCGGGAAGTTGACCTGCAACAGCCGCTGCTCACGCCCGGTATCATAACCACTGAAATAGACGTCAAAATCAGCCGAGCAGGATTCCAGCATGCGCAGCGCACGGGGCTGGTTCATCGAGGTGGTATCCACCCATTGCAGCTGGCTATTCTCGCCGTACTCGGCAATCGATTGCTCCAGTATGGAAATCACCAATTCAAACGGTTCGGTATCCGAATGCTCCTGAGCGACGCGGATATCCTGAGCGCGGGTGGGTGCCGCAATGAACAGAACACAGACTACAACCAGTGCAACGAGTGAGACTGGAGTGCTGCGCACTTGTGCGAAAGGGGTGGCCATTGATGTGGGGTTCCGGTGTTTGCTTCCGAGCCTAAGAGTAGATGACTTAGGGCGCAGTGGTAAAGCGTGTTGAGAATGCATTGGAACTGATGGCGACTAGTTGTTGGACGTGGCCAATTGAATCTACAGTGGCCTTTTTTAGTATCTCTTTCTGCCGCTCGACCCTGCGTAATTGGGCTTCCAGCTCCTGGATCCGCTGTTGTTCAGGCGTAATAGCTCGGCCTCTGAGGGGTGTCTGGCCGCCTCGTTCGAGCCGTAACTGATCAACCCAGGGGCGCATAACCGATACGTTGACATCCATCGCCTTGCCAGCCCCTTGCTTGAATTCGCTTGTGAATGAACGTCTCTTCAAGTAACACCTCACTGTTGAGTGATCGTTCATCACTCTTATTGGGTGTCCAGGATCATTGGGCCACAACAGTTTGCTGGACTCCCTCAGGAAGGGTTTTATACTAAATACTAAGATTAAAGGGAAAATCAGATCTTATGAGAGTAATTGCAATCGACGCCTGAAGATGTCCTCTGTGAGTTTTTGATTTTACGGTGCCAATTTATAGTGCTTTGCTAACTAAAGGCCGATTGAATTCTATACCTCTTTCGCGGTATAAATATCGAGGTCTTTGCTCTTAGCCTCATACATTGCAGCATCGCTCGCACTCAAAAGTTGCTCTATCGAACTTCCATGATCAGGGTATATTGCAATACCAACACTGGCGCCTACATATAAGAGGCAGCTACCTATATCAATAGGTATTGATATCTCTCTGACGAGACGCTCTGCTAGATTGATGTACTCGTCAACGGTGTTTAGCCCTTGGATTATTAGAATGAATTCATCACCTCCAATCCTGGTGACTGTGTCGATAGATCGAACTATGGACTCCATTCGGTGAGCAATGATCTGCAGCACTCTGTCTCCAACTGCATGTCCGTAAAGGTCATTTACCGGTTTAAATTTGTCCAGATCGAGGAAAAAGCAACCAAATCGCTGATTGTTTCTGCTGGCAGTACTTATCGCAATCTTAAACCGGTCAGCTAATAGTAGCCGGTTTGGTAAGCCTGTTAACGCATCATGGCCTGCGTTGTGTCGTAGTAGTTCTTCCTGTGACTTTCGCTCATTGAAATCACTCATGCTCAGAATGAAGTGATTAGTCGTAATTTCACTTTGGTAAACGCGGGTAACAGATGCCCAGGTGGTTTGAATTGCACCTTTTTTATCCCTAAGCCAAAACTCTCCCGTCCATTGCCCAGATTCTTCAAGCTCTGACCAAATCTCAGATCCAAAAATAGTCTCAGATGGGCTGTTTACGGTAATGGTTTCTGCAGATTTTCCGATCCAACTGGATTGATCACTTTTGGTTAGAAGCTCAAATGACTTGTTCAGATCTATAATGACACCAAGTTCATTGATGATTACTATTGACTCACTGCTATACTGAAAGACAGTTGACCACAGCTTAAGCAGGTCTTCGCGTTCAATTCGATCGGTGACATCTGAGCAAGAAATAATAACAGCAGGAGATTCGGGTGTTGGCGGTATTTCACTCAAAACTGGTCGCGAGTTAAATGAAATCCATTGCGTCTTTTGGTTCTGCGCGGATGGGACGCCCAATAGAACCTGAGTATAACTTTTCCCGGTCTTTAGCGTTAGTGAGCTCGGAAACTCTGAAGGGGGGCATCGATCACCGCTTGGGTAGATAAATTTATCTATCAATCCTTCAAGTGATTCTTGACATTTTTTTGCATCTAAAAAGGGTAGTATAACGGTTGCTTGTGAGTTTATCGTAACAATTTCACCGGAAGCATTGAGTACAACAATGCCTTCCACCAAGCTCTCCAATGAGGTCCTGTATACTGCTTCGTTCCGACTTAGTACTTCTTCCAGGTCTTGTTGCTCAGTTACATCTCTTGATGTGGTGTGTAGTTCAACAACCAGACCATCTTCGTTTTTGATCGGCTGCGTTAATGTTTCAAACCAAATGTAATGCCCATCAGCATGGCGGATCCGATAACGGATTAGTATGTTTCCATCGCCTTTTAGTGCTTTAACGTGTGTATCATTACGAATTGAGAATTGATCGTCAGGATGAAATAAAAGGTATGGGTCCGTACCAATCAGTTCTTCAGGTGAATATCCCAGGGTTCTTGTAGAAGATGGGCTGACCCACTTATAACGACCATCTGGAGAATGTAGCGCAACTAAGTCGCTCATATTTTCTGCAAGTCTGCGGTAAAACTCTTCGCTCGGGTTCATCGAGCATTACCTCTAACCGCACTTTATTTTTGTGTTGTAGCCAAGCTTAGTTTAATTGTACTCATTAAGCCACTGCCTAGGACGATTGCGACTTGTGCGAATATAGTGCTGGCTGCTATTACTACTATTTGAACAGGGTCACTTTTTTTCCATCCAGATGGTCTTGCGTTATACGTAACATAATAATGTACTAATATATTGCTATTGTAAGGTGACTTAGTACCTTCACTTTTTCGGTGGAAAATAACAAAGCGATTGTGTTGAGTATCATTAGTCCAGGCTTGCGGTTTGCCCCAGGTAATCCGCCGGATACCCAACGCAGCCGGGTTAATAGTCGCGAAGTCGATAGCCTAATTCCTGGCCCGTAACTTATTCCCAGTTCCATTCTGCTGGCCATTCATCCCAGAACCAGATGCCCAACCAGGGCGGGAAGTGGAGGCGTGAAGTACCGTCGTCGGCCCGGTGGGAGGCTCTAGTTAAGTCGTCTTTCAGTAGGTTGGGGTTGCACACTAGCACTGGTACGTCGGCCTTGGCGCCTTTGTAGAGAGCGATACGGCTGGTCAGACGTTAGCGGGCGCAGCGCTACCACCACTTATAGGCGTTGTCGGTCACGCCGTCTTTCCACTGGTGTCGACTATGGTCAGCCGGATGCTCAGTTCCTGGCCTTCCACACTGGTAGGGCCTTTGGAGACTCACATTAGGTGGCCATCAAAAGTTAGTTTTTGATTGTTTTTTAATGATGAGCTGGGGTAGGTGCCCAGAGAAGGTTGTTTAGGGCGGCAAAGGTACTCAAAAGGTGAATTGCAGGAAAGGGCGACTTCATAACTAACACGCAGTTCGAATCATTTATTACCACGCACAAAAAAGCCCGGCATAAGCCAGGCTTTTCTGCTAAATCTTGATGGTGCCCAGAGGCGGAATCGAACCACCGACACGGGGATTTTCAGTCCCCTGCTCTACCGACTGAGCTATCTGGGCATGTTCGTGGTGCTCGGCGTGCCGTGCGTCTCGAACGAGGCGTATTAAACGAATTTTCCGTTTTGGCGTCAACCTTTTTTGGTTTAAATCTTTGATTTTTTTAAAGATTCCCGGGTTTTGGCTAGATTATGAACAGCGCAGTGCGAGCTGGCTGCGGGTCACTCTGGTACGTAGCCTTCGGCCTGGTCATAGTCTTGCCCGCTGAGGAATCGGTCCATCTGCTCCATCAGGTATTTGCGCGCGGCCGGGTCGGTCATGGTGAGGTGCTTTTCGTTGATCAGGCGCGTTTGGTGGGCTTGCCACTCTTCCCAGGCTCGTTTGGACACGTTGTCGTGGATGTCCTGGCCTTTGGGGCCGGGGTAGGGGGCTTTCTCCAGGCCTTCGAGTTCCTGATCGTATTTGCGGCAATGTACGGTACGGGTCATTGGATGTCCTTCGTTCGAGGTTCGAGTTTCGACGCTGAGTGTTGCTGGTTCAGAACAACCGACCCAGCAAGGCTTTCACCGGGGCGCTGAGGCCAACCTGGCTGGCGATGCCGGGATGGTACCAGAGGCCAGCATTGCTCGCAGCCTCGTGCACGCTGCCTGGGATGCTGATCAGGGGTACGAACAGAGGGTGAATGTTGAGGTGGTAGTGGCTGAAGGTGTGTCGAAACGGTGCCCAGTCTTCGATATCCGGATCCAGGCCGGCCAGTGCCAGGTGTTGCTCGGCCTGATCTCGGCTTTCGAACTGAGGGAAACTGTGCAAACCGCCCCAGATGCCGTTTTGGGGACGTTTTTCCAGGTAGACCTCCCCGTTGGGTGCGCTCAGTATCAACAGCCAGGTGTCTCGGGTGGGTTTGTCTTTCTTCGGCTTTTTGGCGGGTAGCTCGGCGGTGCGGCCTTGCTGGTAGGCTTTGCATTGCGTTTGTAGCGGGCAGGTATCGCAGGCGGGTTTGCTGCGGGTGCAGACCATGGCACCCAGGTCCATCATCACCTGGTTGAAGTCGGTGACGCGTGCTTCGGGGGTCAGGTGTTCGGCCCATTCCCACAGCTGTTTCAGGTTGGCGGTGGTGGCGGGCCAGCCTTCAAGGGCAAAGAAGCGGCTCAGTACCCGTTTGACGTTGCCATCGAGTATGGGGGCGTAGGTGCCCCGGCTCAGGCTTAGAATCGCCCCGGCGGTGGATCGACCAATGCCCGGCAGTTCGCTGACGCTCTCTACCGTTTCGGGAAACTGGCCATTGTGCCGGTTCACCAGCGTGTGTGCGGCTTTGTGCAGGTTGCGGGCGCGGGCATAATAGCCGAGGCCGGTCCAGTGATGCAGGACTTCGTCTTGTGGGGCATCGGCCAGGGCTTCGACGGTCGGAAAGCGTTCCATGAAGCGCTCAAAGTACGGGATGACGGTGGCCACCTGCGTTTGCTGCAGCATGATCTCGGAAATCCACACCCGATACGGCGTTTTGGCCTGTTGCCACGGCAGTGTTTTACGACCGTGGTGGTCATACCAGTCAAGAACCTGGTGTTGAAACCAGCTCGCGTCGCAATGCATCTATCCACTCCAGGTTACGGCGTAAAAGGGTCAGGTCGTCGTTCAGTGGGGTTGTCCAGTCGGGCACGCCAATGAGCCCCAGGCCAGGCCAGGCACCGGTGAGTGCGCCAAAGCCGTATGACTGTTCGGGCGCGTTCGCGGTTTGGATGACCCAGTCGCCATCGGTCAGCGTCCACCGCTGGTTGGCTGGTGTCAGCGCCAGGCTTGCGGCACTGAGGTTGTGGCTGCGTTGCTGGTTGTCTTGGGTGATGCCCAGTAGCAGTTTGGGTGCCTGCCAGTGCCAGTCATTGTCGCTTACTGTTGCGTCACCTTGAAGGGTGGCGGTGAGGTCGGAAGGCGTTGCGCCGAGGGTTTCTGAGCGCAGTGAAATCGCCCAAGAGCCGGACAATTGCCCGTTGTTGAGCGTTAGGTCCTGCCCCTGGGTGCCCAGCCGATAAGTGGTATCGGGGTCGCGACCGCTGAACGCCAGCGCTGAATCCAGGCCGGAAAACGCCCAGCCGTCGGTCGTGTGACGAACAGAGTCCAAACCACCCGCCCATTCAAGCCCATTCGGGAATTCGGTGCCAAGTGGCTGGCGGGCACTGTGCCAGGATAGGAAGTCGATCGCCAGTTGGGCACCACTGATGCGGGCCTCGCGCCACTGACCGGTCGCGGTTCCGGGCCAGGGGCCGGAGGTGAACTCGGAACTGACTTTGGCCTCGCTGATGCGTACGGCCGCGTCGTGCCACTGCACAACGGCTTCAGCGGTCGCCCGGGCGCGGATGGCGTTGTAGGCCCATTGGGTGGTGACCTGGGCGTTATAGCGGTTGCTGCTTCCCCGGCGTTCGAACACGGCGGCCAGTTGTGTGATTTCCAGATTACCACGGACCAGGTTGCTGCCGTTCAGGACAAGCCGTTGTGGGGCGAGGGCATCAAGCAGGCGGGTAAAGCCGGTGAGCGCGTCGGCATTGCCCGGGCTGCGGCTGAACCAGAACCCATCGGTAATGTGCAGGGTCTCAATCTGAGGTTGGCCGATTAACACCGACACCGGGTTGAGGTCGACCTGAATTGTCGACGCGACCCAGTCATTGTTGGCGTTGCTGTAGGCGACGTCGTGCCAGGTGCGGCTGAAGCCCTGGTGCTCACCCGCACTGAAAGTATCGGCTTGCAGGTTGAACCCGGCGTCGTTGAGTTGCTCTACGAGCCAGGGTTCGGGCGCCCAGCTGAGTGCCCGCACCCCAATGGCGATCAGTATCAACACAAAAACGCCGGCCAGACCAAGGCCCAACCGGCGTGCGAGGGGAGTTGTCATTCCGTTGTCAGTCTTCCAGCATGTCCAGGTTGCGCACCGCGCCTTTGTCGGCGCTGGTTGCCAGCAGGGCGTACGCCTTCAATGCGCCGGTAACCTTGCGCTTGCGTGGCTCTGCGGGTTTCCAGGCCTGGGCGCCCCGGTTGGCCATGTCGGCGCGGCGTTCCGCCAGAACGGCATCGGACACATCGACGTTGATGGACCGGTTGGGAATGTCGATGACGATGTCGTCACCGTCTTGAATCAGCGCAATGGCGCCTCCCGCGGCGGCTTCGGGCGACGCGTGGCCAATCGACAGGCCGCTGGTGCCACCCGAGAAACGACCGTCGGTCAGCAAGGCGCAGTCTTTGCCCAACCCTTTGGATTTCAGATAACTGGTCGGATACAGCATTTCCTGCATGCCCGGGCCACCTTTGGGGCCTTCGTACCGGATGATCACGACATCACCGGCCTTGACCTGGTCGTCAAGAATGCCAGCGACGGCTGAATCCTGGCTTTCGAAAATGCGGGCTTTGCCGGTGAAGGTCAGAATGCTCTCATCGACGCCTGCGGTTTTAACCACGCAACCATCTTCGGCGATGTTGCCGTACAGCACGGCAAGGCCGCCTTCCTGGCTGTAAGCGTTTTCAGCACTGCGAATGCAGCCCTTCTGGCGGTCGCCATCGAGCGTTGGCCAGCGGGTTGATTGGCTGAAGGCTTCCTGGGTGGGTATGCCCGCAGGGCCCGCGCGGAAGAACTGCTTAACCGCCGAGTCGTCGGTGCGCATGATGTCCCACTGGTTCAGGGCATCGGCCATGGTTTTGGAATGGATGGTCGGCAACTGCGAGTGGAGTAAACCGGCACGGTCCAGCTCGCCGAGAATGCCGTAGACGCCACCCGCCCTGTGCACGTCTTCCATGTGGTAGTTCGGGTTGTTTGGCGCCACTTTGCACAGTTGAGGAATCTGACGCGAGAGCCGGTCGATGTCTTTGAGCGAGAAGTCGATCTCGCCTTCCTGAGCGGCCGCCAGCAGGTGCAAAATGGTGTTGGTTGAACCTCCCATGGCAATGTCGAGTGCCATGGCATTTTCGAACGCCTGAAAGTTGGCAATGTTGCGGGGCAATACCGACTCGTCTTCGCCTTCGTAGTAGCGCTTGGCAATCTCGACGATGCGGTGGCCTGCCTCTTCAAACAGTCGGCGGCGGTCGGAATGCGTGGCCAGGGTGCTGCCATTACCGGGCAGTGAAAGGCCAATGGCTTCGGTCAGGCAGTTCATGGAGTTGGCGGTGAACATGCCGGAGCAGGAGCCACAGGTCGGGCAGGCGCTGCGTTCGTATTCGGCGACAGTCTCGTCGTCGGCGCTGTCGTCAGCGGCGATCACCATGGCGTCGACCAGATCGAGCCCGTGATCGGCCAGTTTGGTCTTTCCGGCTTCCATCGGGCCGCCCGAAACGAAGATGACAGGGATGTTCAAACGCATGGCCGCGTTCAGCATTCCCGGGGTAATTTTGTCGCAGTTGGAGATGCACACCAGGGCGTCGGCACAGTGGGCGTTGACCATGTACTCCACCGAATCGGCGATGATTTCGCGCGAAGGCAGACTGTACAACATACCGTCGTGGCCCATGGCGATGCCGTCATCGACCGCGATGGTGTTGAATTCTTTGGCAACACCGCCGGCTTTTTCGATTTCCCGCGCCACCAGCTGACCCATGTCTTTCAGGTGAACGTGGCCCGGTACGAACTGGGTGAAGCTGTTGGCAACGGCGATGATGGGCTTCTGAAAGTCGTCGTCTTTCATACCGGTGGCGCGCCAGAGGGCGCGGGCGCCAGCCATGTTACGACCGGCGGTGGTGGTTCTGGAGCGATACTCGGGCATGGGGGAGTCCTGTTATTCGTGGTGGCCGCCAGTTGAGCATACCCGGCAGCCACCACTGGTTATGTAGCGGAATACAATTGCCACGATTGTAACCAATGGAGCGTTTGTAGACAGTGCAATATTACCAATTGATTGTTGCAGAAGCGGGCACAAACCAACACCCCCGTTGATTGAAATACGCATAACCCATTGTTTACTATGTCTTTTCGAAAAATTGACTGGAGATGGGAATGCGATTTACTGGAGCTGTATTGGGGTTGGTGTTATTGAGTCCCTTGTCAGTAATAGCGGAAGAATGGTCTGCGGCGCCCTTATTGGGCCTGGATGCGCAATTTGGCGGAGATACGCTGATCACGATTCAGTACGAGGATGGTTCTGATCAGGATATCAACGCCGGTAATGGCCTGGTCTTTAATGGCGGGGTGTTGGTCGAAACTCCTGTGACCGGTTTGGACTTGCGTGCTGTAGTGGGCTGGAAGTATTCGACCTCCATGGCGTCCAACATCGATGTGACGAAAACAGCGTTTCCCGTTGAATTGACGGCACGCTATGGCGTGGGATCCGGTTTTTTTGTGGGAGGCGGTCTGACGCATCACTTGAATCCCAAGTTGACCGTCGACGACGATTCGGTAGATTTTGACAGTTCAACCGGTCTGGTGCTTCGCGCTGGGTGGGAGTTCATCGTTGTCGGGTACTCAAGCCTGGATTACGACTACGAGTCGGAAACCTACGACGCCTCATCCTTTAACATTGGTTTGGAAGTTCCGCTGAACTTTTAAACGGTTGATTCAGGAATGCAAAAAAGGGCTGGCTCATCGCCAGCCCTTTTTGTTGAGCGTTTATTGCTCAGTCGTGATAGTGACAGGCCACCTGATGCGTGCCTTTGGAATACACCAGCTCTGGCTTGTGCTCGGCGCATTTGGCATCGGCTTTCGGGCAACGCGTGCGAAAAACGCAGCCTGAAGGCGGGTTGATCGGGCTGGGCAAGTCGCCCTCGATCAGAATCACTTCTTTGTTGCGCTCGATTTTCGGGTCCGGAATCGGGACCGCTGAAATCAGTGCCTGGGTGTAGGGGTGGCGTGGCTGCCGATAAATATCGGCGGCGTCGGCGACTTCCATCACATTGCCCAGATACAGAACCATGATGCGGGTCGAGATGTGTTTGACCACGCTCAGGTCGTGCGCGATGAAGATCAGCGATAACCCCATTTTCTTTTGCAACGACATCAGCAAGTTGATGACCTGCGCCTGAATGGACACATCCAGAGCGGAGACAGGTTCGTCGCAAATGATCAGTTTGGGCTTGAGAATCAGCGCCCGCGCAATGCCGATACGCTGGCACTGGCCGCCCGAGAATTCATGCGGGTAACGGTTGATCTGGTTGGGCAACAAGCCGACGGTTTTCATCATCTCGGCGACGCGTTCTTTCACTTCCGCTTTGCCCAGTTCCGGGTAGTGGGTTTGCAGAGGCTCGGCGATGATCTGGCCGATGGTCATGCGCGGGTTCAATGACGCCAGCGGATCCTGAAAGATCATCTGGATGTCTTTGCGATGGTTGCGCATCGCCTTGTCTTTGAGCGGCGCCAGGTCCTGCCCCAGCCAGACGACTTCACCGCCTTCAACCGGCAGCATGCGGATGACCGCCCGCGCCAGGGTCGATTTGCCACAACCGGACTCGCCAACCACGCCCAGCGTTTCGCCTTCGTACAGATCAAAACTGACGCCGTTGACGGCTTTCAGTTTGCGGGGCTTGGTCCACGGCATCGCCCCTTTGGGGAAGATGTCGAAATAGACTTTGAGGTCACGCACCGACAACAGCTTCTTGCGCGAATCGTCTGTGGCAATGGTGTTTGGGTGGTCAGCTTGGATGTGCTCGGTCATACCAGGGCCTCCGGATCGGCATGGCAGGCGCGTTCACGCTGCAGGCTGTTGTTGGTGGTGAGGGCCGGTTCCTCGGTAATGCAGCGATCATGGGCATAACTGCATCGTGGCTGGAACGGACAGCCTTGCGGCAACTTGAGCATGTTGGGCGGGTTGCCCGGTATGGTCAGCAACTCCTCGCCGTCCTGGTCGAGCCTCGGGATAGCGCGCAACAGACCCTTGGTGTAGGGATGGCTCGGGTTCTCGAACAGGGCTTCGGTACTGCCATATTCCATGACCCGGCCGCCATACATCACCAATGTATTTTCGCAGGACCCGGCGACCACCCCCAAATCGTGGGTGATCAGAATAATGGCGGTGTTGAACTCGCCTTGCAGGTCTTTGAGCAATTTCATGATCTGTGCCTGAACGGTGACGTCCAGTGCCGTGGTTGGTTCATCGGCAATCAGTAATTGCGGGCGCAGCAGCAGCGACATGGCGATCATGACACGCTGGCGCATGCCGCCGGAGAATTCATGCGGGTACATGTGAATGCGGTTGCGGGCCTCGGGAATGCGCACCGCATCGAGCATTTTAACGGATTCTTCGAGGGCATCTTTGCGGGACATGCCTTTGTGATGCATCAGCACTTCGGTCATCTGGTTGCTGACTTTCATAAAGGGGTTCAGTGAGGTCATCGGGTCCTGAAAGATCATGCCGATTTTATCGGCACGAATGCGATTCATGCCCTGTTCGGGCAGGTTCAGGATTTCAATGCCGTCGAATTTGACGCTGCCGCTGGCGTGGCCGTTGCGGGCCAGCAGGCCCATGATGGAAAACGCCGTTTGGCTTTTACCGGAACCGGATTCCCCGACAATGGCCAGGGTTTCGCCCTTGGCCAAATCGAAACTGACGCCGTTGACGGCGTTCACCTGGCCGTCGAGCGTGTCGAAGCTGACGCCGAGGTCATTGACTGATAATAAACTCATGATTCAGTGGCTCCTGTGTCTCAACGGTCTTTCGGGTCTAGCGCGTCGCGCAGGCCGTCACCGACAAAGAAAAAGCTTAATAGGGTGGCGATGAAGAAACCGAGTGGGAACATCAGTTGCCAGAGTGTGCCGTAACGCATCGTACCGGCACCATCATTGATCAGGGCGCCCCAGGAGGTTTGTGGCTCTTGCACACCCAGGCCGAGGAAGGAGATGAACGATTCGGTCAGAATCATCTGCGGAACCAGCAGCGTCGCGTACACAATGACCACGCCCAGCAAGTTGGGTACAACGTGGCGCAGGACGATCTTGAAGGGTCTTACTCCGGACGCAACGGCGGCTTCAATGTATTCCTTGTTTTTGATCGACAGCGTCTGCCCGCGAACAATCCGAGCCATCTCCAGCCAGGAAATGGCGCCAATGCCAATGAAGATCAGCAGTATGGAACGACCGAACATCACCAGCAGCAGAATCAGGAAGAGCATGTAAGGAATCGACATCAGAATGTCGACCGTGCGCATCATGATGCTGTCAATCCGGCCGCCGAAGTAGCCGGCTGTGGCGCCGTAAAGCGTTCCAATAACCACGGCAATCAGTGCACCGATGGTGCCGACCAGCAGGGAAATCTGGCTACCCTGGACGGTTCGGGCAAACAAGTCCCGGCCCAGATCGTCTACACCGAAATAATGGCCGTTTTCAATGGAGGGCTGGCCAGCGCTGGCGGCGTTGCCCATCAAGCCCCAGTCGATGTCCGAATAATGCCAGGCGGCGACAAACGGGCCGATGGCGGCGAACAGTACAATCAGCAGCATGACAACAAGGCCGGCCATAGCGGCTTTGTTCCGGGAAAAACGGTGCATGGCATCGCGCCAGAGGCTGCGCCCCACGGGGGTCTCATTGCCGAGGTTTTCGGCCAGTTCTTCTACGTTGGTTTTCTTGTGCGTCAGCATGATGGTGAACCTTAGTAACGAATCTTGGGGTCAATCCAGGCGTAAAGAATGTCGACCAGCATGTTAAAAACGATGGTCAGGGTGCCAAGCAGAATGGTGAACCCCATGATGACGGCGTAATCCCGGTTTAGGGCGCCGTTGATGAAATGCACGCCGATGCCACCGGTGGTGAAGTAGGAATCGATGATGACAGAGCCTGTGATCATGCCCACGAAAGCCGGGCCTAGATAGGACACGACTGGCAACATGGCAGGCTTCAGAGCATGACGCCAGACGATGTAGCGGAACGGCAGGCCTTTGGCGCGGGCGGTGCGAATGTAGTTCGAGTTCAGTACCTCGAGCATGCTGGATCGGGTGATCCGGGCAATGCTGGCCAGGAAACTGGTGCCCAATGCAATGGCGGGCAAAATGATGTACTCGATCTGACCACCCTGCCAACCGCCGCCCGGCAACCAACCGAGCCAGAGAACGAAGATAAGGACCAGTATCGGCGCCATGACAAAGTTGGGCAGTACCTGGCCGACAATGGCAACGCTGACGGCGGTGTAATCAGCGGCGGTGTTGTGCTTCAGTGCGGCGATAACGCCGAGCCCCACACCAATGGTGACGGCAAAGACAAAGGCCCAGAAACCGTAGGTCAGGGTGACCGGGAAGCCACTCTCAATCAGATCGAGTACGGTTCTGTCCTGGTACCGGAATGAGGGCCCAAAATCGAAATCGGTCACGATGTTCCAGATGTAGATCCCCAATTGCTGGTAGACCGGTTTGTCGAGATTGTATTTGGCTTCAATGTTCTCCATGACGGCCTGAGGAATGGGGCGTTCAGAAGTGAACGGGCCACCAGGGGCGGAAAACATCAGAAAGAATGAAATAGAGACCAGAATGAGCAGGGTCGGTATCGCCACAGCGATCCGGCGGAGCACGAAATTGAACATAGTGAAGATGCCTGCAAAATGATGACCGGCGATTCTACCCAACCTGAAGATCAAGCCGGAACAGAAATCCGACTTTATTCGGTAACAATCCGTAAACCTTTGATAACAAAAGAGAAGCAGCGGAATGTTTCAGTGTACAGGAGGGTGTTCTCAATAGTCAGCGGCCCGAAGGCCGCTGTTTTTCTGTACGTTACGGGTCGATTATTGCTCGACTTTGTACAGGTTGCGGCTGTAGATGTTTTGCTGAACATCTTCATAAGGCCAGCCTTTCAGGTCAGGTTTGACCATGATAATGCCGGTGTAGTGGTAAACCGGTGCATTAGGCATGTCTTCCGCGGCCAATTCTTCCATCTTGGTGTAGTTGGCGCTCGGGTCAGACATGGTCTGGGCTTCGGCAGCCAGGCGATCGTACTCGGCTGAGTCGTAGTTGGCATCGTTGTAGCCAGAGCCAGACTGCATCAGGTCGAGGAAGGTAGAGGCTTCGTTGTAGTCACCACACCAGGCGCCACGGGCAATCTCGAAATCCCCTTCACCACGAGTCGTCAGGAAGGTTGTCCATTCCTGATTTTCCAGTGTGGCTTCTACGCCAAGCTTTTGCTTCCACATTGCGGTGACTGCAATGGCGACTTTGCGGTGAGCTTCATCGGTGTTGTACAGCAGGGTGGTGCGCAGTGGGTTGTCTGGGCCGTAACCCGCTTCAGCCAGCAGTTCCCGGGCGCGCTCGTCACGCTGAGCCTGAGTCCACTGTCCCCAATCGACGTCGGGCGTGGTGAAGCCTGCAGTCAGAGCCGGGGTAAATGTGTAAGCCGGGAACTGGCCACCTTGCAGTACGTTGTCGACAACGACGTTGCGGTCGATCGCGTAGGACAACGCCTTACGAACACGGGCATCGTCGAACGGAGCTACTTCGTTGTTGAACGAGTAGTAGTAGTTACACAGACGCGGGAAAACGTGGGCTTCATCCGGACGTTCGGCTTCCTGAGCAGGGTACTGGCCGGCAGGAATGTCGGTTTTGTCCAGCTCGCCGGCGTCGTAGCGGTTCAGTGCCTGGTTTTCATCGTTGATGACCAGGGTGACCACCTTGTCCATCAGGTTGTTTTCGTTGTCCCAGTACATCTCATTGCGTTCACGCACCAGACGCTCGTTGATGACGTGCTCGGTCAGTATGAAAGCACCGTTACCGACCAGGTTGCCGGGCTTGGTCCAGTCGTCACCGTGCTCTTCAATCACCCACTGGGGCGATGGGAAGGTGGTGGCGTGGGTGACCATCTGGTCAAAGTAGGGCATGGGGCGGGTCAGGCTGACTTTCAGGGTATGTTCATCGACAGCTTCGACACCCAGAGTGGTGTCTTCCATCTCGCCTTCGAGCACGGCATCGACGTTTTCCAGCGCCATCAGGCTCATGTACCAGGCATAGGGAGAGGCCAGTTCAGGGTCTACAGCGCGACGCCAGGCGTAAACGAAGTCGTTCGCAGTGACCGGCTCGCCGTCAGACCATTTTGCGTCATCACGCAGGTAGAACGTCCAGGTCTGGTTGTCGTCGGTTTCCCAGCGCTCTGCGACGCCCGGTACGATGTTGCCTTCAGGGTCGGAGTTCAGCAGGCCTTCAAAGAGGTCGCGAACAATGTAAGAGCCATCGACGTCTTCAACGACCTGCGGGTCCAGGGAGGAGGACTCGTCCAGTGCGCGGTAAGTGAATACCTGCTCATCGGCCAATTGTTCACCGGTAACCGGGTGGGTGTCTTCAGCAAGTACGGGAGTGCCTGCCAGCGAAGCTGAAACCAGCGCCGCTGCCAGCGTTTTGTGCAGAGTTTTCATGATTAACCCTCTTTTGAATCGTTCTATTTTTTAGTAGATGACATATGACAAGCCAGTGCCCGGGTAGGGATAGCTCACAACAGTGTCTGTTTCCAGGTCTTAGCCTGATGCGAAACAAGGCATGTAAACTTTCACATCCTGCAACAAACATCAATCAGTGCGCCAAAAAAAATGACTGTATGGTTCACTTTACTGGCGAATCTGTGACACAGCCTTGGGAATGACCGTTGTGAAGGGAGTTTATCGACGCTGGGTTATGCAATTCCAGGCCGTTGAACGAAGTTAGAAACAGAGTTTGGAAAGGTAGAAAGCCGGGGCTGGGCCCCGGCGCGTAACCAGTTGGCACGTTACGACTTAGTTGGCAACTTTATAGAGGTTGCGGCTGTAGATGTTTTGCTGAATATCATCGAAGGGCCAGCCTTTGACATCCGGCTTCAGCATGATCACCTCGGTGTAGTGGTAGACCGGTGCGTTGGGCATATCCGCGGCAATCAGTTCTTCCATGGCAGTATATTGGGTGCCCGGGTCCAGTTCTGTCTGGGCTTCGGCCGCCAACCGGTCGTATTCTTCCGATGCGTAGCCCGCATCGTTGTAACCCGAGTCAGATTGCATCAGGTCCAGGAAGGTGGACGCTTCGTTGTAATCGCCACACCAGGCGCCACGGGCAATGTCGAAGTCGCCTTCGCTGCGTGTGGTCAGGAAGGTGGTCCATTCCTGGTTTTCCAGAGTGGCGGTTACGCCCAGCTTTTCCTGCCACATGCTGCTGACGGCGATGGCCACTTTACGGTGGGCTTCATCGGTGTTGTACAGCAAGCTGGTTTCCAGCGGATTTTCCGGGCCGTAACCGGCTTCTGCCAACAACTCAACGGCACGCGCATCCCGCTCTTCCTGCGTCCACTGGCCCCATTCCACATCGGGCGTGGTAAAGCCGGCTGTCAGTGCCGGGGTAAAGGTGTAGGCCGGGTATTGGCCGCCCTGCAAGACATTGTTAACAATGACATTACGGTCGATGGCGTAAGACAGAGCCTGGCGCACGCGCGGATCATCGAACGGCTCAACCTCGTTATTGAATATGTAGTAATAGTTGCACAGCTGCGGGAAGACGTGGGCTTCATCCGGGAGCTCGGACTCAAGACGCGGATACTGGCCAGCGGGAACGTCGGTTTTATCGAGCTCGCCTGCATCGTAGCGGTTCAGGGCCTGGTTTTCATCGTTGATGACCAGGGTGACGACGCGGTCCATCAGGTTGTTTTCGTTGTCCCAGTAGCGTTCGTTGCGTTCGCGCACCAGCCGCTCATTGACCACATGTTCAGTCAGTACGAAGGCACCATTGCCGACCAGATTGCCGGGTTTGGTCCAGTCATCACCGTGTTCCTCGATGACCCATTGCGGGGCGGGAAAGGTCGTGCCGTGAACGACCATTTGTGCGAAATAGGGCAGAGGCCGGCTCAGACTGACACGTAAAGTGGATTCGTCAATCGCTTCGACGCCCAGTTCGGAAGGGGGTAACTCGCCTTCGAGAATGGCTTCAACGTTTTCCAGCGCCATCAGGCTCATGTACCAGGCATAGGGTGATGCCAGGTCCGGGTCGACAGCGCGACGCCAGGCGTAGACGAAGTCGTTCGCGGTGACTGGCTCGCCGTCGGACCACTGTGCGTTATCGCGCAGGTGGAAAGTCCAGGTCTGGTTGTCTTCGGTCTCGTAGCGTTCGGCAACACCCGGAATCAATTCGCCTTGCTCATTGGAGTTAAGCAGGCCTTCGAACAAATCCCGTACGATGTAGGAACCATCCACATCTTCGACCAACTGAGGGTCCAGAGACGATGATTCATCGAGCGCGCGGTAAGTAAACACTTGCTCCTCGGCAAGTGTCTCACCGGTAACCGGGTGAGCCTTACCGGAGGAAGCCTGGCTTTGCGACGATTCGGCCGGTTCACTGGATGACGATTGCGAGGCCGTGTCTTCCGGGCCCTGTGAACAACCGGCCAGCGTGACGCCGGTGATGAGAGTGGCGGCCAGAGTCAGGCGCAAGTCCATTGTGATGGGTTTTATCATGGGTATTCTCCCTGTGTGAGTAATGCCGTCTACATCTGATCGAACCACAGGTACCCTGCCAGCCAGGTTGGGTGGCAGGTTGATTAACCTGGCGTATTGGGATCAGACAGCGAGCGGCGCAGAAATTGTCACAGAGGTGAGCAAACTTCAACGAACGAAACGATAAAACGCCATACATTACGCAATGCTGTAAGTAGCGGGGCTAAAAACAGGGATCAGTTCACACTGTCAGCCGTGTTCGGCTTCCATCACTTCAATCAGATTGCTCAGTTCCCGTTGCAGGGCTGCATCGTCGCCCAGGTTGACTTCTACCAGCCGGCGCAGATGGGAAGCGGTGTCGACATCCATGGACAGTATGTTCAGGCCACAGGCATGGCGTTCAGCGTGGTAATAGGAAACTTCGACTTCCATGGTCAGCACGACATCGCTTTGGTCTAGCTGGACCACAAGCTGCCCGGTGCCGTTAACCCCGGGAATATGGCCGGTATCGCCGAGAACAACCAGAGCCCCTTTCAGGCTGATGTCGCGTAAGATGCCGGGGTAGAGGTCGGGTTGGGCCGGGTCACCCAGGCGCAATTCGATGCGTGCATTGAATTCAATGCGTTGAAAGCGTCTATGGTTGTCAGACATCAAAGTCTCCAGATGACAGGACCTTTCCGGTTATCGGCTGAGGCAGCTAAAAGTAAATGGGTGATCAGCCCCCATTGAATTCACTATAGTTGGCGCTCATTTAGGGTGCAATCATTAAGGAGAGCTCCATGGCCAGATCCACTGAACTGCCCGCCGCCAGCGCTGCGCTGCCCGGACGGGAAATGCCGTTGCCGGTCGACTTTCAACATGCGGTATTCGATATCGACATGCGTGACACACCCGAAGGTTGCGAGGAAATCATACTCGCCATGGGGTGCTTCTGGGGGGCTGAACGCCATTTCTGGACCCTGCCCGGTGTCCGTAACACGGCCGTAGGTTACGCGGGCGGCCTCACGCCGAACCCTACCTATGAAGAAGTCTGCTCGGGCCTGACCGGTCATACCGAGGCGGTGCGAGTAGTGTACGACCCGGGCCAGGTATCGCTGGCTGCTTTGCTGAAGTCGTTCTGGGAGGCACACGACCCAACGCAGGGCATGCGCCAGGGCAACGACATCGGCACCCAGTACCGCTCAGCAATTTACGGCTCGAACGAGCAGCTCGCGGTGGCTGAACAGACACGCAACGTCTTTGAACAGGCGCTGCAAGCCCAGGGTAAAGGCGCTATTACCACCGAAATCGGCCCAAAACCGACGTTCTATTTTGCCGAGACATACCACCAGCAGTACTTGCTGAAAAACCCGAACGGCTACTGTGGCCTCAAGGGCACCGGCGCAGTCTGCCCGCTGTAAAGGCGGGTTAGACGGAACCCCTCAGAGCTGGCTCAGCCTGACACAAGCCTCCGTCAGTTGTGCTTCATTGTAAAAGGCGAAGCACAACCGCATGGCACTGGCCTGGTCGGGCGAGTCTGAAAATTTGCTCCCGGGCTGATAGCCCACACCCGCTTTATGGGCCCGGGGCAGCATGGCGTCGGTATTGGCTCCGTTGTGCCAGTGCGTCCAGATAAAATACCCCCCTTCAGGCGCCCTCCAGGCCAGCCGATCTCCCAGATTGTCCTCAAGCCCCCGCAGCAGTGTTGCCAGTCGCTTTCGATAAATCTCGGTTAGCCGTGCCAGGTGCTGATCGAAACGACCGTCTTCGAGCAAGGGCCGGACAAGGCTGGACGTCACCGGTGCCAGGCCACCGCCGCTCGACAGCAGCGCGCTGCCAATCAGGCGGGTCAGCATCTCCGGCTGCCCCTGGATCCAGCCGAGGCGCAGGCCCGGCGCCAGCAGTTTGGAAAACGAACCAATCGACAAAACCGGCGCCCGCTCGTCGAGGCTTGCCAGTGGGTCGGGCGGTGGCTTGGCGTAATACAGATACTGATAAACCTCATCGGCGACCACCGGGCAAGCGGTATCGCGCGCGAGCGCGACCAGTTGCGCTCTGCGCTCAGCGCTTTGGGTAATCCCGGTTGGGTTGTGAAAGGTCGGAACCGTGTAAAAGAAGGCAGGCTTGTGCTGTTCGATCAGTGCCGCCAACTCCAGAATATCGACTCCGTCATCATCCATCGGTACCGCAACAGCAGTGAGCCCATGCTCGGCCAGTTGTTTGCGGGCGATGAAATAGGTTGGGTCTTCCACCAGAACCGTATCGCCGGGGTGGCTGAAGCGGGTGCAGATCATGTCGAGCGCGTTGGAGGAGCCCGTGGTCACCATGAGGTTATCGGGGCTCGCGGGCTGACTCTGGCGCTTGTTTAGCCAGGCGGCCAGTGCACGGCGAAAACGTTCGTCGCCCGCCTCGGTTCCATAGGCCAGAACGGGTGCGTCAATGATGGTCTTGTTAAACAGGTCTGCCGGTAACAGGGCCGGGTCGGGTTGGCCAATGCCAAGATCAATGCGATCGGCAGGGGGCGTCAGTTGTGCGGTTTGCCAGGTCATGAAGCGAACTCATCTGATTGCCAGGGGTATTTCTAGTCTGACGGCAATTGGCTAGTGCTTCAAATTGGTTTAACTAGGTTTGCAACATACTAGCGAAGGGTGGCAGGGCTGCTTTTGCGGGGGTATCTGAGGCATGGATGCCGAAGTTAAGCCAACAGGGCGGTCCGACGCTTCGGTGTTTTCACGGCGCCCCCGCAAGAGCAGCCGTGTCATCCGTCGCGGGCCCATGACAATGTAGTAAATTGAACCCCCGGAACTCGGTTTTTAAGAGGCTTCAGCCTCCTCTGAAGGGGCCGGGTGGTTGGCCAGTGACAAACCACTCAGGGTTGCCAGCAGGGAGCAGACAAACATGGCCAGGGCAATGCGCTGAATAGAGCCATCGACGATCCATGTAGAGGCAGTGCTGACGGTGCCGGCCACAATAAACTGGGAGGCGCCGATCAACGCGCTGGCGGTGCCGCTGAGCCGGCCAAAGTGTTCGAGATAGGCCGATTGGTTATTGGGGGCAATGGCGCCGATGGTGCCGCCTACCAGTATCATCATCGGCAGGAAAGCCCAGAGGCTCTGGCTGTTAATGCCCAGAAACAGATTCATCACCAACAAGGCACCGGCCTGAGTGATCAGCGCAATTTTCAACAGCAGCACCGGCGAATAGCTAAGCAGCAGGCGCCGGTTCAGCGTACCCAGTACGCCCATACAGACCACGCCCGACGCGAACGCAATGGAAAACTGCGCATTGTTCAGCCCAAACCAGGTCTGGTACATGAAGGAGGCGTGAGTCACGAACAGCATGACGGTGCTGAATGCCAGCGACTGAATCACCACGTGCCGCCAGGCCATGGGGTGGCGCAGTACAGCCATGTAATTGGTCAGTAATTTCGACACCGGCTCTTTGGCTCCGGTCTTGCGAGGCTGGTGGCGCAGCAGGCGGAACCACATCAGCACCCCAACCCCGACGGCATAGACCGACAAGAAATAGAAAATCAGCGGCCAACTGCCGATCCACAGCAGAATGGAACCGAGCGAGGGGGCAATAGCCGGCGCAATGAACATGATCAGCGCAATCAGCGAAAACAGCCGGGCCGCATCACGCCCACGAGCGGTATCCCGCACCAGTGCGGGTACGCTGACGGCAATCCAGCCGCCACCGAAGGCTTGAATCAGTCGCCAGACGATCATCCATTGCACGTCGGTACTTTGGCCAATGGCAATGGCGCTGATGGCATAGATGCCAAGCCCGGTCAGTAACACCGGCGCCCGGCCGTAACGGTCCGATAGCGGCCCGCCGATGATCAGGCCCAGCGCCAGGCCAAACACATACAGACTCAGCGTCAGTGACACCTGATTCTGGCTAACGCCCAGATCATCGGCAATTACCGGAAAAGCCGGCAAATAGGCGTCAATGGCCAGCGGGCCCAGAGCCATGGTGGCTGCCAGAAGAATGGAAAATTGAAGAGTGGATTTCATGCGAACCTGTCTGTTGGGGCTGTGCTGCAGGCAAAGCGTTTGGCTAGCCTGCCGATAAAGATGACCGATCATACAGAATTTGCCGGGTCATCGCCGGGGTTCTGAGGCATTCGATGTGGGCCGCAGTGTCCAGAACACGCTACAAGGACCCGTATGCGCGGCAGGCTCCCTAGCTTGCCAGGAGGTAAACCGGTAATCTCCCGGGCACTCAAACAGGGTTAGTTGAATCTGAATGTCGACGTCCAGCAACGCAAAGCCAATTGCCCCGGTCACGCCCAAAACCGGCCTCGCTCTGTTGGGAGGCCTGGCCGTGATTGCCATCTGGTCCGGCTGGCTGGTGATGTCGCGACTGGGTGTGCAAACCGTACTGACCCCGGCCGACATTACCCTGTTGCGTTATGTAACGGCAGCGCTGTGCACTCTGCCCTGGGCGCTGACTTACCCGTGGCGCAGCGTTCGCTGGGGGCGGGCTCTGGTAGTGGCACTGGGCTGTGGTTTTCCCTATACCCTGCTTAGCTTTTATGGCCTGAAACTGAGCCCGGCAGCTCAGGCGGGTGTGTTGGTGAATGGCAGCTTGCCGGTCATCAGTGGTTTGCTGGCCATCCTGTTGTTAAAGCAGCGTTTTCGGGCCGGTGCCTGGCTGGGTGTAGCCCTGGTCGTCCTTGCCAATGGCCTGATGGTGGGGCCGACACTGCTGCATCACTCGGTTCCGGTCAGCGGGTTGTTATTGTTGTTTGCTGCTGCCTGGGTCATGTCAATTTACATGACCGCCGTAAAGGCCTGGCAGGTCAGTACTCGCGATATTCTGGTTTGGGTGCCCTGGATCAACGGCCTGATGTTTATTCCCATCTGGTGGCTGATGCCGCATGTTCTTCCCGCAGCGCCCTTGAACGATGTGCTGTTACAGGTCGTTTACCAGGGCATCATAGTCAGTGTGTTGGCCTTGTTTCTGCTTGGTTTCGTGATTCGCGAATTGGGGTCGATGACCAGTTCATTGTTTATGGCCTTTGTACCGGCCAGTGCAGCATTATTAGCGATACCCGTTTTGAGTGAATGGCCCGGAACTCTGCAGTGGGCTGCCATTGCACTCTGTACTCTGGGGTTGATGGTCTATGGCCGCAGCCAACGGCAACAAAATAAAGTGTCAAAAAAATAATTCCTTCCAAGTTTCTTCGAGCGTTTCTCTGCTGGTTTTTTACCGATTGTTTTACGCCCAATGTCTAATGGGCCAAAGGGGTTTATCAGCGCATAGTTTTCGTACAAAAGGTTCGGTGGTGAGAACGCGACGTGTCTGGTCTGGTGGATAGACCTACCCGGTGGTCCGCACGACTTCCCGCCAACACAAAACCTGAACGCCAAAACAATACGGTGATCACATGTCCCAGACGCCCGCTGTTCTCGATTATTTTACTGAATACCAGGCCAGTGTGGCCGACCCGGATGCCTTCTGGCTGACGCAAAGCAAACGCGTCGCCTGGTATAAAGAACCGACACAGGGTTCCAGCCTCGATAAAGAAGGATTGTATCGCTGGTTTGCAGATGGCGAACTCAATACCGCCTATCTCGCACTGGATGCGCAGATCGAAGCGGGCCGGGGTGAGCAGTTGGCCCTGATTTATGATTCACCGGTAACCGGGAGCGTTAAACGCTTTACCTACCTGGAATTGCGCGATGCTACGGCCCGGGTAGCCGGGGTATTGCGTGGGTTGGGCGTGGGCAAGGGCGATCGCGTCGTGATTTATATGCCCATGGTGCCTGAAACGGTGATGGCCATGCTGGCCTGCGCCCGGCTTGGGGCTGTGCATTCTGTCGTATTCGGTGGTTTTGCCGCCCATGAACTGGCCGTGCGCATCGATGACGCCGAACCGACGGTGGTGATTTCTGCTTCGTGCGGCATTGAGGTCAACCGGGTGATCGAATACAAGCCGATTCTGGATGCCGCCCTCTCTGAAGCACACCACAAGCCAGCAGCAACGCTGATTCTGCAGCGTCCGCAAGCCGTCGCACAGATGCAAACCGGGCGCGACCTCGACTGGGACGAGGCCCTGTCGATGGCCGAACCGGCGGACCCGGTGCCGGTAAAAGCCACCGACCCGCTCTACGTCCTGTACACCTCCGGAACCACCGGTAAGCCAAAGGGCGTCGTGCGCGATAACGGCGGTCATGCCGTGGCCATGCATTACAGTATGGAAGTGGTTTATGGCATGACGCCGGGTGACGTTTTCTGGGCGGCTTCCGATGTTGGCTGGGTAGTCGGACATTCCTACATCGTCTATGCGCCGCTGATATTCGGTTGCACTACGGTGCTGTACGAGGGCAAACCGGTTAAGACGCCGGATGCCGGAGCATTCTGGCGGGTGGTCGCCGAGCATAAAGTGGCGGCACTGTTTACCGCACCGACAGCCTTTAGGGCGGTCAGAAAAGAAGACCCCGAAGCCGCGTTGATGGCCCAGTACGACACCTCCAGTTTGCAAAAACTCTTTCTCGCGGGTGAGCGTCTCGACCCGCCTACCTATGACTGGCTGGTTGAGAAAACCGGCCTGCCGGTACTCGACCACTGGTGGCAAACCGAAACGGGCTGGGCGATTGCCTGCAACCCGGTGGGTATTGAGCAGATGCCGGTCAAAGCCGGTTCGGCGACTTTGCCAACGCCGGGCTTTCAAGTCGAAATACTCGATGCCTATGGCGAGCCGTGCGGTGCCAACCAGCAGGGAGCGGTGGCGATACGGTTGCCGATGCCGCCCGGCTGCCTGCCGACCATCTGGCGCGACAGCGACCGTTTCATTTCGGGCTACCTGGCCCAATACCCGGGTTACTATCTCTCAGGAGACGGCGGTTACCGCGACGAAGAGGGCTATCTGTTCGTGATGGGCCGACTGGACGATGTGATCAACGTCGCCGGGCACCGGCTTTCTACCGGCGAGATGGAAGAAATTGTCGCCGCGCACCCGGCAGTTGCCGAATGCGCAGTCTTTGGTGTCTATGATGAGCTGAAAGGCGAATTGCCGCTGGCCATGGTGGTGCTGAAAGATGGCTTTGTTGGCGATGAAGACGCCCTGAAGGCGGAACTGGTCGCCGCGGTTCGCCAGCAAATTGGGGCGCTGGCCTGTTTTAACCAGTCGCTGATCGTTGAACGATTGCCGAAAACCCGTTCCGGAAAAATTCTGCGCAAGACCCTGCGTCAGATGGTCAATGGTGAAGAGCTGCAAGTGCCTTCCACCATAGATGACCCGGCGATTCTGGACGAGATCAGAGGTCAGTTAGCCGACTGAGCCAGTGCTTTGGAGCGATGCATAAAATTCAGGCGCATCCTCTGTTTATCGGCCTATACTGAAACTGAAAGCCCGATCCCGGTGGTTGGATCGGGCTGTTGTATCAGAGGGCACGACGTTGCAAACCTGGTCGCTACGCTGGAAACTCACTCTGGGCACCGCCCTGGCAATAACCCTGGCACTCTTTGCCGTGATTGGCACTGGCTGGTACGCCATGCAAACCAATGGTGACCGGGCCGTTGCGGACGCCAGTGAATCAATCGAAACCCTGGTAGAACAGGATCTGGCCAACACGGCAGAACTGATTGCCGGTGATGTTGAAACCTTTCTCAATCGCAGTTTCGATCTGTCACGTGCGCTCAGAGTAGTGCTCGAAAACACCGCCGAAGGAAACTCTGCCGGGCGTGAGCCCATGGAGCGAACGGCCGTCTATGACCTGGTCGAAGCCACACTGGAGGTGGGGCCAAGCCTGGGGTCGGCTTACGTACATATTGAACCCGACGGGTACGACGGCGCCGATCAGTTATACCGCAACGGCACCGAAGACCACAGTGCCCCCCAGGGTAATCTGGATATCTATTGGGTTCGGGACGGGGATGCCATCGAGTATTACCGCACGGAAGAACAATCGTTCAAATACCTGGATTCCGTGGATGAATTCGGCAACCGCGAAGCGGAATGGTTTCTGTGCAGCCGGGATACTCTGGAACCCTGCATCATGGAACCCTACTTATATGAAATTGAAGAAGGCTATGAGGTTTTACTGACGTCACTGGTGCACCCGGTGGTTGTCGGCAACGAGTTTCGGGGTGTTGTGGGCGTCGACATTAATATGCCCCAGGTGCAGGAACAGGTTCTGGCCTATCAGCAAGAGCTCTTTGACGGGGCTGCCAATATTGCCTTGCTCAGCGAATTGGGTCTGTTGGTTGCCAGTTCCGCTTACCCGGAGCGGTTGGGTGAGCTGAACGAACGGGTCGATGCCAGCATGGCTCGCGGGTTGGCGTCGATGACCGGGCAGGTCAAGGCCGATGACAGCACCATTCTGGTCCGGGCTCCGGTCGTCATCGAAGATGCGGGCGTCGAGTGGATCGTGGCGATATCCATCCCCCGGAATATCGCCTTTGCTGCTAGTCAGGCGCTTGAACAAAGTCTGCGTGAGGGCTATCAGTCAACAGCCGCCAGCATGGTCGGTATCGGACTGGTGCTGGTGGTGATTGCCATTGTGCTGATCAGTTTGTGGTTGCGCAGCAGCACGCAACCGATGCGCCAGATGCAAAGCCTGGTGGATGAGCTGGCTGGTGCCGAAAGCGATCTGACCAAGCAACTGACGGTTTCCAGCCATGCTGAACTGATTGCCATTGCCGACGGGTTCAATCGCTTTACCGGCAAATTGCGCGACATGATTCAGGTGTTGAAGCATTCGGCTGCAGAGCTTCGCGATCAGAGCCATATTCTGGTGAAAACCTCCAGCGACACCACCGAAGCAACGTCGGCGCAGCAGGAAGAAATGCAGAGCGTTGCGGCGGCCATGAACGAGATGTCGGCAACCGCTAATGAAGTTGCCCGGCTTGCCAGTGGCACGGCAGGCGATGCCGAGCAATCGAACCAGTCGCTGCAACAGGCGCGCGAAGCCTTCGCGCATACAGTGTCGGAGATCCGGGCAGTGGCGGCGGCGATGACAGAATCCAGTGAGCGGGTTGCGCTGGTTGCCAAGAGCAGTGACAACATCAACGGCATTACCCAGGTCATTGAAGGGATAGCCGAGCAGACCAATTTGCTGGCGCTCAACGCCGCCATCGAAGCGGCCCGGGCCGGAGAACAGGGCCGGGGTTTTGCCGTGGTTGCCGATGAAGTGCGCAGCCTGGCCGGGCGTACCCAGTCCTCAACTGTTGAGATACGAGCCCTGATCCAGACACTGCAGCAGGAAGTCGACGCCGCTGTCGGTCAGATCAAGAGCAGTACCGAGCGCATCAATATCACCGTCAGTGAGGCGGACAACGCCTATCAGCAAATGGAGACAGCGGCCAGCGGCATTGCATCGATCACCGATAATGCCGCCCAGGTGGCGACCGCCGCCGAAGAGCAAAACCAGGTGAATGAAGAAATTAACCGGAACATCAACCGGGTTGAAGTGGCCAGTGTTCGCCTGGCAGAGCTGGCACAGGATGCCCAGGGCGTCAGCGATTCAATGCGCACCATTACCGATGACCTGGACCGGCAGCTCAGCCAGCTTAAAGTGCAGTCATCGGAATAGCGCCCTGATGACCGCAGAGCCAGGTGCACTATGTTTGACCTGAGTCAGTTGGCAGTTAACAGGCCTCTGCTATAGTGGGTGCTCTGCTACTCAAGGAGCACCAATGCGCTGGTTCAAATCCGGAGACGGGATTCTGCTGATACTGGGGCTTATCCCTGTCTCGATTTTTCTACTGAATCATTGGCCTGCACCCTTAGCCGACCCCCTGTACTGGTTTCGCTGGTGTGGTCGTCTGATTGGGGTTTTCGGGCTAACGCTATTGTTATTGGCGGCACTGATGAGCCTGCGGTTGCCGCGGCTCGATATCTACTTTGGGGGTCTGCCCCGGTTGTGGACCCTTCATCGACTGGTTGGCTTTCTCGGGTTTGTGGGCGTTCTGCTTCATGCCTGGTTGCTTGGATTTGCAACGGTCACCCAGGGACGTGCTTTGAGTCTGGCCGGCTTATTTCCTGAGGCATCGAACTGGCCAATTTGGGCTGGTTGGCTCGCCCTGGCGTTGATGGTGGTGTTTCTGGCACCGACCTTCCAGTTTTTTGGTCGGCTCAACTACCAGCGCTGGAAACGGCTGCATTTGTTGTCAGCCCCGGCGCTGATTCTGGCGCTGGTTCATACCCTGCCATTGGCTGCTCAGCCTCTGGTCTGGTGGCTAATGGGCGCATTGTCCATCGGGGCCATTGTTTGGCGCAAAGTCCTTTCACCTCATCTGGGCCGGTCGGCCTGGGAAGTCACCGAGGTGCATCAGCTGAAACACGACGTCGTGGAAATTTGCCTGAAGCCACTGGGCAAGCCGTTGCGTTACATGGCTGGTCAGTTTGTTTACCTGACACCGAACGTGTCTGGTTTGAGTGCCGGTAATCGGGAGGAACACCCTTACACCCTTGCCTCGGCGCCGTCTGATCCGCTGCTGCGTCTGGGCATCAAAGACCTTGGTGATGCCAGCCATGCCTTGCAGCGAGTGCCGCCGGGCAGCCGTATCGAATTAGAAGGCCCCTATGGTGATTTCTACGAGCGACATTACCCGGGGCGCAATCAGCTCTGGCTGGGTGGAGGCATTGGCATTACTCCCTTTGTCAGTGGTGCCCGCGCCATGCTGGATGACAACACCGACACCTCGGTGCATTTGTTCTACCTGTCTCAGGATGAATACCGCTCCTACTACCTGGACGAGCTTCAGGACATTGCCGGCAAGCAGCCGCGTTTTGATATCACGGCTCATCACTTTTCGGTGCAGGGGGCCATCACCGAAGCCTTTCTGGAAACACACTGTCCGGATTTCCGCGAGCGGGAGGTCTACCTGTGCGGGCCGCCGGGCATGATGAGACACCTGATTCCCCTGTTAAAACAAGCCGGACTTTCTGGCGACGCCATTCACAGCGAGGTCTTTGATTTCCTATGAACAAATTTGCGTACTCTGCACTGGTTGCCTTCGTCAGCAGTCTGCTGACCCTGATCACCATCGTTTGGGTGGCCCCGACCGCAGCGGAAACCGAAGGGAAGGTGCGTGAAATCAGTCTGGATGAGCTGGCCAGTCACAACACCGCCGACAGTTGCTGGAAAGAGATAAAAGGGTTGGTTTATGACGTTACCGACTTCATCGACCGGCATCCAACGCCGGCGTCGGTGATGACCGAATGGTGCGGTCGACCTTCTACCGAAGGTTGGGTCGACAAAGGCAATGGCCGGCCTCACAGCGCTGGAGCTGAAGCTCTGCTGGATGATTTTCTGGTGGGCTATCTGGCCGGTGCCGATGTTGACCTGGACGCCTTGAATCAGCCAGCAACCGGGTCAGACACCACGCCTCCCGAGCGGTCTGCGGTTGTTGGAGATGCCGTAACCGGGCCCTATCGCGATGGCAGCTACTATGCAGAAGCCGAACCCGGCAGTCGCGGTACCTTCGGAATCATCGAAATTACCGTCAAGGGCAACCGCATTGTTGGCGTGTATTATGATGAGCTGTCGCGCGATGAGGATGGCACCGTTAATTACCGCAAATCGGCTGACATGAATTATGCCGAACGCTGGCGCCGGGTCAGCGGTGGCGTAACGCAGCTGTCTACCTACCCGGCCTATGAACAGATGTTGATTGAACAGGGTGTACCAGAAGGGGTCGATGCCATCAGCGGGGCCACTGGCGCCTATGACGCCTTTGTCGGGCTGGCAACAGAAGCCCTGTCAGCAGCTCGTTGAATTGAGCCGCCCGCTGAGAGGCAGGCGGCTGGTGTTACCAGCTGTTAGAGTTTTACGATCAGCTTGCCATCGTTGCCACCGGTAAAGAACAGATTCAACCCGGTCATCGCTGATTCGAGCCCTTCCAGGGTGTGCGCCCGGTATTTGATCTTGCCCTGCTGAACGTAGGGCGTCAGTTTTTCCAGCAACTGTGGCGCCTGGTGCAGGTGATCCGGCATGGTGAAACCCTGAATCAGCAGGCGCTTCTTGATGATGTTTATCCAGTTTGGGCCGGGGCTGGGTTCGCGCGCGGTGTAATCAGCGATCATGCCGCACACCATGATGCGCCCGTGTGCATTCATGCGTTCGAATACCCGGTGCTGAATAGGGCCACCGGTATTTTCGAAATAGAGGTCGATGCCCTCTGGCGCCAGTTCATCGAGTTTTGCGCCCAGGTCATCCGTCTTGTAATTAACCGCTCCGTCGAACCCCAGGTCGTTGATGATCCAGCTGGCTTTGTCTTCACTGCCCACCACACCAATCACCCTCAGGCCATCGGCTTTGGCCAACTGGCCGACGATCGACCCAACCGAGCCGGCTGCACCGGATACAACAATGGTTTCACCGGCCTTGGGTTTGCCAATTCCGTACAGGCCCTGAGTGGCCGTCAAACCGGGCAGGGCAAATACCGACAGCAGCATGTCAGCCGGCAGCGATGCATCAACCTTGTTGACGCCTTTGCCCGTGCTGATGGCCAGTTCCTGCCAGCCAAACATGCCCATGACCCGGTCGCCCACTGAGAAATCCGGGTGATTCGATTCGATGACCTCACCCAGACCGGAAGAACGCATCACACTGCCAAGCTCCACCGGGGGAATGTAGCTTTCGGTGTCGGGCGACATCCAGCCCAGCATGGCCGGGTCCAGTGACATGTGGGTCTGGCGAACCAGAAATTCGCCGTCACCGGCGGTTGGAACGGTTTTTTCAACCACCTCGAACAAATCGGGACCAATGGGTCCAGAGGGACGTTTGATCAGGTTTATTGCGGTATAAGTGCTCATGATGTTGGCTCACTGTGTTGATTGAACAAAATCGAATGGTTGTTGGGTCTGATGTCTATTATTGCGACGGCTGAGATGACAAAAAGTGCCAAATGAGCGAATATTTGTTGTCTTAAAAGCAATAGTAAGGGCTTTTCGAAACCGTGGACCAGTTGAGAGCCATCAAGTACTTTGTGAAAGTAGCTGAAACCCGCAGTTTTTCGCGCGCAGCCGAGCACTTTCAGGTACCGCCGTCGTCGTTGTCGCGGCGCGTGGCAGACCTTGAGGCGCATCTCGGTGCGACGTTACTGACCCGCTCGACCCGGGTGGTGCGACTGACTGAAATCGGCCAGCGCTACTACCGGGATATTGTCGATGTGCTGGCACAACTGGATGCAACCCACGAGGCCGTCAGCCTCTACCAGGCCGAGCCCATGGGCCGGTTACGCATCAGTGCCATGGTTGGTTTCGGGGAGCGCATTCTGTTGCCGCTGATGGACCGGTTCAACCAGCGTTACCCGGATGTGCAGCTGGACATAACGCTCAGCGACGAGCTCAGTGTGCTGGATCGGGATGAGGTGGACATCGCCATTCGCGGTGGCTATGCGCCCGATGCCCGGGTCGTCGCCATCAAGTTGATGAATAACGACTTCATCGCCGTAGCGTCACCGGAGTACCTGGCCCGATACGGCACACCCAGGCACCCGCTGGACCTCAAACACCACAAAGGGCTCTATTTTCGTACCCCGCAGGGGCCAACCTGCTGGATATGTGAGCTGGATGACCGCTGGCAGGATGTCTCGGCCCCGGGCGTCGGCTACTCCAATGCCGGTCCCTGGTTGCTGAATCGGGCCATTCGCGGCGATGGCATTCTGATGCTGCCGGGCTGGGTGCTGAAACCCTATCTGGACAGCGGTGAGCTGGTGCCGGTGTTGGTATCTCCTGGCTTGCAGGTGACGACACAGCCGGGTATGGCGATCTATCTGCTGTACCAAAAGACCCGGTATCAGGTTCCCAAAATACGGGCTGCCGTTGATTTTCTGGTGGCCGAAATTCCGATGGTTTGACGCCAGGCTGCCGCTGGCAGGGTTGCTGTGTTGGCCACCCCTGTGGTTTGATCGGCAGGTCTCAGTGTTTCGCCCTCTAATTCAAGGTAATCATGCTACAACTATCCAACGCGGTGTCACTGGCCGACTGGGAGATCGACATTGTCCAGATTCGGGCGCAGGGAGCCGGAGGCCAGAACGTCAATAAAGTCGCTTCTGCGGTGCATTTGCGCTGCGATGTGCCCAAAACCGCCCTGCCGGATTTCTACAAGGAGCGGCTGCTGGCGTTGTCGGACCACCGGATTACCAAAGATGGTGTGATCGTCATCAAGGCGCAGCGGTTTCGAACGTTCGAAAAAAACAAGGACGATGCCCTACAGCGCCTGGCCGAGCTGATTCGCGGTGCGGTAAAACAGGAGAAAGCCCGGCGGCCTACCAAGCCCACCCGGGGTTCGCAGCGTCGCCGGGTAGAGAAGAAAGTTCAGCGCGGCAAGACCAAGGCCATGCGTGGTAAGGTTGAGCCCTGAGGCAAGCGCAATTGGTTTTGCGACCTGCCTGGGAAACGATCATACTGTGAGCTAGTTCCCACATTGGCCATGCCAGGAAACCTGCCCAGAGTGATGCCAGATGACATCGACCACCCCCATCGCTGACTCACCGAAAAGCCGTGTGCTGGCAGATCGTCGCCGTCGCCTGGGCCTGCGTCGTATAGTGCGCTGGCTGTTAGGCCCCGATACCGATACGCTCAAGCAACAGCAATTGATGCTGATCGTGTCAGCTATGCTGTTTTTGCTCGTGGCCGCTGTGTTCAATGGGCTGTTCGGTGTCACACCGCTATTGCTGGTCAGCCTGTACATATCGTCGTTACCGGTGTTGGCCTGGCTATGGTGGCAAGGCCGCTGGCGGGACCGGACCCAGCAGGCAACAACGATTGTGCTGGTCTTATTGTCGTTAATCGTCGCCCCGGCCACCTGGTTTCTCAATGCCGGCTCTCAGGGGCCCACGCTGATCCTCTATCTGGTGCTGGTGAGCTATGCCGTTGGGGTCCAAAGCACACAGAGTCGATCACGACGCGGTGTGCTGGCCCTGTTGCTGGTTTCGCCGGTTGCCTGGCTGCTGGCCGAGCTCTGGGTCCCTCATTGGATAGTGCCTTATCCCGATGCGACGACACGCATTTTTGACCTCATCTTCAGTTACTCTGCCGGTGCCATTCTATTGAGCATTGTCGTTTTCGGCCATGTACGTCGCTTTAGTCAGGAGTTGTACAAGGCCAGTGTCCTGTCGAAACGATTGACCGATATGGCGCGCAAGGACAGCCTGACTGGTTTGCTGAACCACAAGGTCATTCACCAGGGTGTAATGTCAGCCCTTGCGCTCCAGCGCCCCTTCTCGCTAATCATGCTCGATCTGGACCATTTCAAGAAGGTAAACGACCGTAACGGCCATCTATACGGGGATCTCGTTCTGGTGCAATTTGCACTGGTGTTACGTGCCTGCTGTGAACCCTCTAAAGGCCAGGTTGGCAGGGCCGGAGGCGAAGAGTTCCTGGCGATAATTCCCGGGCCTGAAGAGGCAGCGAATGTGTTTCTCGCTCATCTGCGCTCCGAATGGGCTATCTGTCACCTGGAACATGGGCCAGTGACCTTCAGTGCGGGTGCGGCGAGTTGGGCTCCGGGTGACACTCTGAACAGTTTGATTCAACGTGCAGATGATGCCTTGTACGGGGCGAAGGATGGTGGTCGCGATCGCTGGGTGATGGCCGCATCGTCGGGCGAAGGGCTGTGATACACTCAGCGCCAACCAAACTTCAGACCCGACGGGAACCCCATTTCTGATATGCAGCAGTACGATGGACTGATTATCGGTGGCGGTGCCGCCGGCCTGATGTGCGCTGCTGTGGCGGGTCAGCGCGGCAAGCGTATGCTGGTGCTTGAGCATACCAAGAAGGTTGGCAAGAAAATTCTCATGTCGGGTGGCGGACGCTGCAATTTCACCAACTACCAGGTAGAGCCTTCCCATTTTATTTCACAGAACCCGCATTTCTGCGTATCGGCGCTGAAGCGCTATACGCCCTACGACTTTTTGTCACTGGTGCAGAAACACGACCTGGCGTTCCATGAAAAAACGCTGGGGCAGTTGTTCTGTGACCGGTCGTCGAAGGATATCCTGGCGATATTGCTGGCCGAGTGCGAGGCCGCCGGCGTTGAAATTCGCACCCAATGCGACGTCGAGTCCATTGAGTATCAGGCCGAGCAGCAAGATACCCGCTTTCAGCTGAGTACTTCAACAGGCCGGGTAGCGGCACCCTCACTGGTGGTGGCCACCGGTGGCCTGTCGATCCCGACCATGGGGGCGACGGGGTTTGGTTATCAGGTAGCCGGGCAATTTGGTTTGAAAGTGGAGCGGCGGGAAGCCTCGCTGGTGCCTTTCACGCTCTCGGGCGATTTGCTGGAATTGGCTCAGTCGCTGGCAGGTGTTGCCGTGCCGGTCAGTGTCTCCTGCGGTGATGCCCGCTTTCGCGAAGCCATGCTGTTCACTCATAAGGGCCTGAGTGGGCCGGCGATGCTGCAGATCTCCAATTATTGGCAGCCGGGCGAGTCGATCGAAGTCGACTTTCTGCCGGATGTTGCCATTGCCGATTGTCTGGCACAGTGGCGGACAGAGGGTCGCAAGGGCGAGCTTAAAAACGCCCTGGCGCAGTTGCTGCCCAAGCGCTTTGTGCAGGCCTGGCTGGAGCATCATCCATCGGTCAGGTCGCTGGGAAGCACCACCCTGGCCAATCTGAGCAAAGCCGATACCGAAGCACTCGGCCAGGTGCTGCACCGCTGGACGCTGGTGCCGGCGGGCACAGAAGGCTACCGTACGGCGGAAGTGACCCGGGGTGGCGTCAGTACTGACGAAGTATCGTCAAAGACATTTGAGGCAAAGTCGGTGCCTGGGCTCTACTTTATTGGAGAGGTGCTGGACGTAACCGGCTGGCTCGGCGGTTACAATTTTCAGTGGGCCTGGGCCAGCGGACATTGCGCGGCGCAGTATCTGTGACTGCGCAATGCACACGAGCCCGGACTATCCATACCGGATTGGAAGAGGAACTTAACTGAATGAAAGCCCCTGCACGCCTGCAACCTCTGATTGAGGATGGCGTCATCGATGAAGTGATCAGTGCCCTGATGAGTGGCAAGGAAGCGGCTGTGTTTGTGGTCCGCTGTGGCGAAGAAATTCGCTGTGCCAAGGTGTACAAAGACGCCAAAAAACGCAGTTTTAAACAGGCTGCCACCTATACCGAAGGCCGTAAGGTTCGCAGCACCCGTCGCGCCCGGGCCATGGAAAAAGGCTCGCGCTTTGGCCGCAAGCAACAGGAAGAAACCTGGCAGAACGCTGAAGTTGATGCCTTGTACCGGCTAGCGGCGGCGGGCGTTCGGGTGCCGGAACCCTTTGGTTGCATCGACGGTGTCATGATCATGGAGCTGGTAACCGACGACGAGGGCGGTGTCGCACCGCGTCTGGACGACGTAGTGCTGACGCCGGAGCAGGCGCGGGAAGATCATGCGCTGATGATGCATTACGTCAAACTGATGCTGGTCGAAGGCCTGATTCACGGTGACTTGTCTGAATTCAATGTGCTGGTTGATGCCTACGGGCCGGTAATTATCGACCTGCCACAAGCGGTCGATGCAGCGGCCAACAATAACGCTCAGGCCATGCTGAAGCGCGATGTCGATAACATGACCCGCTACTACGGCCAGTTTGCGCCCGAGCTAAATAAAACCCACTACGCCGAAGAACTCTGGGCGCTCTATGAAGCCGGCGATCTGACGGACGAGACCGAACTGACCGGTCACTTTGACGTCGATGAAACAGCCGCCGATGTCGATGGCGTACTGGGCGAAATTGCCGCCATTCTGGCCGAAGAGGAAGAGCGCAAAGGCTGGGAAAACGCCGAGGATCTGGACGACTAGCGTCCTGAGTGTTGAGTTTGGCTTTACATTGTTGCCATGGGTCCGTGTCAGGCACCGGGGGCACCTCTCCGGGGTCGGCGTGAACCCGTCCATGGGGCCTAGACTGCAGCATCCATGCTGCAGACTTCCCCGGATAGGTACCCCCGGCACCTGACACTCAATTGGTTGCTAACTCTGAAATTTGAGTTATGACTTCAACGTGGGCGCTTGAACAAGCGAGTCCGCTCATACAACCCTTCTATTCGTTTCAGTCGTGCGCTGGTCTCTTCCCAGCGCCGTCCCTGAACGCCTGCCAGTAATGCTTCAACCAGTGCCATCAGTGGCGTCAGTGAATCCCAGGCTGAAGGGGCTTCAATGTGGCAGGGCATGGTGTGGCGTGCGTGAACCGCGGCGGGTGAGACCCAACGGTCGGTTATCAGCACAATGTCGACGCCCTGTTCCCGCGCCAGTTCGACCATTTGCACGACAGCCGGTTCGTAGCGACGTACATCGAAGGCGATCAGTACATCGCCCTCTTTCATATCCAGCAAGGCGGTCGGCCAGGTGTTGGGCATGGAAGATAGAACAACCACATCACCGCGCATCACCTTGAGGGCGGTGGCGAAATAGTCCGCGATGGAATGCGTCAGGCGGCCGCCCAGCGTATAGATACGTCGCTTGGGGTCGGAGAGCAATCCGGTGGTCGCATCGAAACTGGCCTGATCGATCTGGCTCAGGGTGGCGTTCAGGTTATCGACCAGCTTGTCGGCAAAGTGGTTCAGTATGTGGGCGCCAGGGTAGGCATCGGCCCACTTGTCGTGTTTGGCCAGCGGGGAGGCCAGCGTATCGCTGAGTTCTTCATGCAGCCCCGCCTGAAAATCCGGATAGCCCTTGTAACCCAGTTTTTGCACCAGTCGCACCACGGTTGGGCTCGAAACCCCGGCTGCCCGGGCAACCGACGCCACCGAACCCAGAACCGTTACCGGAAAATTACCCAGCATGTAGGTGGCTACCTGACGTTCTGCCCGGGTCAGTTTGGGCAGAGCAGTGCGTAACTGGGTCTCGATGGTATGGGATTGCACGTTCATGCGGTCAGGTCTCTGCAGGCATGTGAAAAATAGGGGCGCAGACTGTCTCAAACCGGTGCGTCTTTGACCAGAACAACCCAAGTCAGTGCGTTTTTTCTCTGTATGAAGTTTAGTCATTTTGTTTGATTTGTAACAGTCGATGTAATTCTGAAAAGATATTGACAAGATGCGGAGAGCGTCAGAGACTGGTTTTATCGTTGAGTAGGAAAGGACTGTCCAATGCTGACCGCCGATGCCTGTACCGCGACCGGCACAGCCGGGGCCACCAGGGTTCCCATTGCAACGACAACCTCATATGACCCGGGAGTTCGGTCATGCCTCGCTTGCTGATAGCGTATGTGCGCTGGGTTGAACGTCTGAACTATGGCGTCGGTCGGCTGGCCATGTTCTCGCTGTTTGCGCTGATGGGCATTCTGCTGTGGGGCGCCATCGCACGAGCTGGCTGGCAACCCCAGATCTGGACCGATGAAATGGCCCAGTTTCTGTTGATGGGTTACTTCATGCTGGGTGGTGCCTACGCGATGCAACTGGGCTCGGCTGTGCGGATGGATCTGCTGTACAGCCGCTGGTCCGATCGTACCAAGGCCGCCGTTGATGCCGTCACCATTTTAATGCTGGTGGTTTACCTTGGCATTCTGCTGTGGGGTGGCATTGAAAGCACCCTTTACGCCCTTGAATATTCCGAACGACGACGTGGCCTGTGGCGCCCCTACATGGCCCCCATAAAAATAGTCATGGTCATCGGTATCGTGCTGATGATCCTGCAATGCACTGCCTTTTTTATTCGTGATATCGCCCGGCTGAGAAAGGTGGAGCTCTGATGTCCTACGATCTGATTGCCGCGCTGATGTTCGGTTCTATGCTGGTGATGATGCTGACCGGTCAGCGCATGTTTGGCGTGATCGGGTTTGTGGCGGTGGTTGCATCGGTGTTCTTGTGGGGTGACCGGGGCGGCTACGATCTCGCCTTTGCCCAGACCATTAAGGTGATGAACTGGTACCCGTTGCTGACTTTGCCGATGTTTATTTTCATGGGCTATGTCATGTCGGAATCCCGCCTGGCAGATGACCTGTATCGCATGTTCCATGTCTGGTTCGGCCCCGTGCCCGGCGGCCTGGCCATTGGCACCATTTTGCTGATGGTGCTTATTTCTGCGATGAACGGTTTGTCAGTGGCGGGTATGGCCATTGGCGCAACCATTGCCCTGCCCGAATTGCTGAAACGCTCCTACGATAAACGCATGGTCACCGGCGTCATACAGGCCGGTGCGAGTCTGGGTATTCTGGTGCCGCCGTCGGTGGTAATGGTGCTGTACGCCATGATCGCTCGCCAACCCGTTGGTCAATTATGGCTCGCAGGGGTCTTGCCCGGGTTGTTGTTGGCGTCGCTGTTTATTATCTACATCTGGTTGCGGTGCAAGTTGAACCCGGAGCTGGGTCCGCCCATTTCCGATGAAGACCGAAAGAGCATCAGTCAGGGCGAGAAATACCGGTTACTGTTGGCTGGTCTGATGCCGCTGGGTATTTTCGCCGTCATGATGGTGCCCTTTGTGATGGGCTATACCCGTCTGGTGGAAAGCTCGGTTATTGGTGCCCTGGCGGCGACCGCAGTGTCTGTTTTCAAAGGACGGATGAGCTGGCGGGTTCTGGAGGTCTGCAGCCGTAACACCCTCGCCATCAGTTGCATGTTCCTGTGGATTATTCTGGCCGCACTTGCCTTTGGTGCGGTTTTCGATGGGCTTAGAGCCGTCGATTTTGTGCGCAATCTGTTTATGGACAACCTGGGCTTGGGGCGCTGGGAAATTCTGATATTAATGCAACTCAGCTTTATTCTGATGGGCACCTTTCTCGACGATACCGCCATGCTGGTGATTGTTGCACCGCTCTATGTACCTATCGTCAGCATGCTGGAATTCAACCTCATCTGGTACGGCGTGTTGTACACCATTACCTGCCAGATTGCCTATATGACACCGCCCTTTGGCTACAACCTGTTTTTAATGCGTGCCATGGCACCGAACGACGTAACGCTGAGTGACATCTATCGATCCATAATTCCGTTTGTGGGTGTAATGATTCTCGGTTTAATCATAGTGATGGTGTTTCCCCAAATCGCACTCTGGTTGCCCGAGACCCTTTACAACCGCTGATAAAAAGGCTGCGCTGGTGCAACCTTTGTTTCAACTGGAAAGAGGGAAATACCATGACATCAAGACGTACGTTCATTAAGGCCGGTGCAATGGCTGGCGCAGCTGCCATAACAGCTCCCAAGGTACTGGCAGAATCGACCATCCGCTGGCGTTTGCAAACCTATGCCGGGTCGTCACTCGGTGCTCAGGTGATCAAACCTGCTGTTGATATGTTCAATGCCATAGCGGGCGATGAAATGCAGATCGATCTGTTTTATGCCGACCAGCTGGTACCAACGTCCGAACTGTTTCAGGCGATGCAGCGCGGTACCATCGATGCGGTGCAGTCTGACGACGATTCAATGATGTCACCCACCGACGTGACCGTGTTTGGCGGTTATTTTCCCTTTGCCAGTCGTTACTCCCTGGATGTACCGGCGCTGTTCAACGACTGGGGTTTGAATGAAATCTGGGCCGAGCAATACGCCTCTGTGGGCGTGAAGCACATCTCCGCCGGTTCCTGGGATCCCTGTCACTTTATTACCACGTCACCCATTACCAGTTTGTCGCAACTGGAAGGCAAGCGGGTGTTTACCTTTCCGACTGCAGGCCGCTTCCTGAACCAGTTCGGTGTTGTGCCGGTTACGGTGCCCTGGGAAGACGTCGAAATCGCGTTGCAGACCGGTGAAATCGACGGCGTTGCCTGGTGCGGTATTACCGAAGCCTATGAAGTGGGTTGGGCTGATATCTGTTCGCATTTTCTGACCAACAACATATCCGGTGCCTGGATTGGCCATTTCTTTGCCAACATGGAACGCTGGAATGAATTGCCGGCGCATTTGCAAACCCTGATGGCCGCTTGCTTCGAGCAATCGCATTACTATCGCCAGCACTGGTACTGGGCCGGCGAAGCCCGGTTGCGCACCCAGGGGACCAAGCTGGAACTGACGTCGATTCCGGATGCAGAGTGGGCGCAGGTCGAGCAGGCAGCGCGGGTTTTCTGGGACGACATCGCCGAAGAATCGGAAACCGCTGCGCGCGTTGTGCAGATTTTCAAAGATTACAACGCGGCGATGGACCGGGCCGGACGCCCCTACCGTTACAGTTGATGGTTGTTCGCCCAGCGACGAACGGTCAGGTAATCCTGCAGTAGCCGGTCGGGCTCGAAATGCAGCCGACCGGTCAGGGTTCGGGTCGGTTCAAGCACGGCCTGCAACCGGCCGTCGTTGTTGATAAGAAACAATGTTAACCCGTGTGTGACCTGCACCGAGCCCTGTTCATCCTGAGTCACGCTGGCATGGATGCCCAATGCCGATTCAAATGCTTCGGCATCCTGACCTGAAGCTGCACGCCAACCGCTGAACTGTTCATGAAACCAGGGTAGGTAGTCGGCCAGTTGCGCCAGTGAATCCCGACCCGGATCGACCGTATAAAAATGCAGTCTCAGATCAGTGAATTGTGATTGCTGGTCGAGCGCGCGTTTAAACTGGGCCATTTCCACCAGGGTTGTCGGGCAAATATCGGGGCAATGCGTGAACCCATAACTGATCAGGTGCCAGTCGCCGGGCAAGGTGTTTGGCGTAACCACCGGCCCTTTGTGTTGCTCCAGCCTGAATGCCGGCAGAGGCTGGGCGGGCATCAGCCAGGCACCCTGTATTGCGGGAAGCGAGGGCACCGCAGGTGCTATTACCCACAGGGCGAAGCCAACAAGCAAGATAAGAATAACCGGCGGAGCAATGAACGGGATCAGTCTGGCACCTTGCACAATAGCCGCTACCCCGCCAGGAACATCAGTCGGCTGGTCATGGTGTAATTGCCTTCAATGGCCATAAAGGCAATAAAGATGGGAATTGCCAGAGTGGGTACCAGTAAGGCCACACGCAGGGTGATGGGCTCCCAGGCGAAATGCATGAACACACTGAGAATCAGGCCGGCCTTGAGGAACATGAAAATCAGAATCAGGCTCCAGCGTAGCAGGCCCTGAAACTGTAAATAATCGACCATGTACGACAGGGTGCTGAGGACAAACAATAACCCCCAGACTTTAAAATACAGGCTTAACGGGTGCTGCTGACCCTGAGTGTCTGCGCTCATATTTCCTCCTGACGCGGGCCGGTTGTGACCGGCTTACCATAAATAGAAAAAGGCAAAAATAAACACCCAGACGAGATCGACAAAGTGCCAGTACAAGCCGGTGATCTCGACAATCTGGAAACCCCTTTTATCGTAGTGACCCAGTTTTACCTTGATCGCAACGATGGTTAAATAAATCACCCCGCCGGTAACGTGAAGGCCATGAAAACCGGTAATCATAAAGAAGGTGGAGCCAAACTGGGCGGCACCCAGCGGATTACCCCAGGGGCGAATGCCTTCTTCGACAATCAGTTTGCTCCACTCGTAAGCCTGCATGCCAACGAAGCTGAAACCCAGTACCGCTGTGGTAATCATTAACCAGAATGTGGCGTTCTTGTTGCCCTGATAGGCCGTGTTAACCGCCATCGCCATGGTGCCGCTGCTGGTAATCAGAATAAACGTCATGATGGCGATGAGCAGCAACGGAATGTGTTCACCGCCGACCACCAGGGCAAAGACCTCGCTGGTCAGTGGCCAGGCTTCAGTCGCCGAGATGCGCACGTTCATGTAGCCAATCAGAAACAGGCTGAAGATAAAGGTGTCGCTGACCAGAAACACCCACATCATGACCTTGCCCCAGTTGACCTTGAAGGCTTCCTTGTCGGCCGACCAGTCGACAATCAGGTGTTGCCAGTAACCCTGGGGCTTGCTGTTCATTTCCGTCATGGTGGTTACCCCAGGCCGCAAGCGGCGGCAATTAAGGCGTAGGTTTCAGGCGTACGGGTGAGCAAAACAAACAGCAGTAACCACAACGCCAGTAAATAATGCCAGTAGGTGGTACAGGCTTTAACGGCAACGGCGACCTGCTCAATGCTGCACCCCTGACCAATGTGAATAAAAACCCGCACAACCGCGAGCACACCACCAAACAGATGCAGGGCATGCAAACCGGTAAACAGATAGAAGTAGGCATTGGCCGGGTTTTCGCTGACGCCGTAGCCCAGGTTGGCAAGGTAATTCCAGGTGGTCCATTGCGCCATAATGAACACCAGCGCCAGGAAACCGCCGACGCTGATACCCAGCATAACGCCATCGGGCCGTTGTGTTTTCACCGAATGCCAGGCCCAGTGCATGGCGGCACTGGCTACAACCAGAATGGCCGTGGTGGCCCAAAGCCTGGGGCTCTGGTTGAACGGCAACCACGGCTCGCCAGCCAGCGCCTGAAAGTCCGGGTACTGGGACCGGGTCAGAAAGGTCACAAAAATCAGCACAAAGGCAATGCTGACCACCATCAGTAAAAACCGAAGGGCAATCTGGGCCGGGGGAGTGCCGCTCCGGGCATCATACGCGATTGAACCATCGGGCATGGCCAGCCAGGGTTTTTCAGTCAGAGCGCTGAAGCCTTTCATGTCGATTCCCTCCCGGTTGCGGTGCGGTCGTAGCCTGGTTCGTAGGTCACGTCGCTGTCGGGTACGTGCTGCGGTATGAAATCGTCCACGACGCCCGGTACGCTGTAATCGTAAGCCCAGCGATATACGGTAGGCAGTTCCTTACCCCAGTTGCCATGGTGTGGCGGGACATCCGGCGTGTGCCATTCAAGCGAGGCTGCATCCCAGGGGTTGATGCGGGACTTGGGTTCCCGCTTAATCGTCCAGAACAGGTTGAAGATAAAAATCAGCTGGAATAACGCAACAATGATGACGGCGATGGTGATGTTCGCATTGAGTGCATGGGCCGAATCGGGAATGAAACTGGTGTCACCCAGAGCGTAGTAGCGTCGTGGAACCCCGAGGAACCCGATGTAGTGCATCGGCAGATAAATGGCGTAGGTACCGAGAAAGGTGCCCCAGAAGTGAATCATGCCCAAACGGGTATTGAGCTGTTTGCCGGTCACCAGCGGGAACCAGTGATAAATGGCGGCAAACAGCACCATGATCGGTGAGACCCCCATCACCATGTGAAAGTGGGCAACAACAAAGAAGGTATCGGACAGCGGCAGGTCAATGACAACATTGCCCAGAAACAGGCCGCTTAAGCCGCCATGGGTAAAGGTGAAAATAAACCCGATGGCAAACAGCATGGGCACGGTCAGGTGAATGTTGCCCTGCCATAGTGTCAGTACCCAGTTGTACACCTTGATCGCCGTAGGAACCGCAATGATCAGCGTGGTGGTGGCGAAGAAAAACCCGAAATAGGGGTTCATGCCACTGACATACATGTGGTGCGCCCAGACCACAAAGCTGAGCCCGCCAATAATAACGATGGCCCAGACCATCATCCGGTAGCCGAAGATGTTCTTGCGCGCATGCACACTGAGTACATCGCTGACCATACCAAACGCAGGCAGTGCCACTATGTACACTTCCGGGTGCCCGAAAAACCAGAACAAATGCTGAAACAGGATTGGGCTACCGCCTTCATAGTCGGTTGCCTCACCCAGCGATACGATGGCGGGCATAAAAAAGCTGGTGCCGAGCAGGGAATCAAACAGCATCATAATGGCGCTGACCAGCAGGGCCGGGAAGGCAAACAGACCTAGAATGGTGGCCGTGAAAATGCCCCAGATGGTCAGTGGCATGCGCATCAGCGTCATGCCACGCGTGCGCGCCTGAAGAATGGTCGACACATAATTCAGGCCACCCATGGTAAAGGCGATGATAAAAATAGCCAGAGAGGCGAGCATCAACACAATGCCCCAGCCCGAGCCCGGCGTTCCTTCAAGAATCGACTGGGGTGGATAGAGTGTCCAGCCAGCACCGGTTGGCCCGCCAGGCACAAAAAAGCTGGAGAGCAGTACCAGTACCGATACAAAATAGAACCAGAAGCTGAGCATGTTCAGGTAGGGGAAAACCATGTCGCGGGTGCCGACCATCAGCGGAATCAGGTAATTGCCGAAACCGCCCAGCAACAGTGCCGTTAGCAAATAGATCACCATGATCATGCCGTGCATGGTCACGAATTGCAGGTACATGTTGGGATTGATGAAGTCGAACTGGTCGGGGAAACCCAGTTGCAAGCGCATCACCACCGACAGCAACAGGGCAACCAGCCCGACAAAGATCGCGGTACAGGCATATTGAACGGCGATGACCTTGTGATCCTGACTCCAGATGTACTTGCCGATAAAGGTTCGGGGGTGATGCAGCTCGGGTTCCTGATCGGCAATGGCAATGTGTGTCATGGTAGATCCCTGTGCAAAGGTTCTTGTTGGTCTTTGTGATACTGGTTAAAGCATTGCAATGTAGGACAGCAAGTCACGCAAACGTTCGGGGCTGTGAATGGTGCTTGTCATCAGCCGCATCTGTGTACCAAACTGATCTTCGGGGTGTTTGCCCCGCCAGCCCATGCTGAAATGCTCCAGCTGGCGTTTCAGGTAGAGGTCGCTCTGGCCAGCCAGTGCCGGTGCGCTGAGCAGCACCTTTCCCTCACCGCCGGCACCGTGACAGGCTACGCAGGCGCCATAGAGGCGCTGCCCGTTGGCAATATCGCCGACCAGCGTGCCGTCGACATCAACCGCGTTGAGCGATTCGATGTAGGCCAGCAAGTCGGCCTCGGTGTCGGGCTCAATACCCCGGGCAATGGCTACCATGGTCTGGCCCGGGGAGTCCTCCCGTGCAGTCCCGCGTATGTCGTTCCGGTAGTGCCGCAGCTGTCGCGCCATATAGCGGCTGTCGAGTCGAGTAAGATTGGGCGCATTCAGCGCCGGGTTACCCTGACCATCGGCGCCGTGGCAGCCAGCACAGCTCTGATAGGCGGCTTCGCCGGCTGCCAGGTCAATTCCGTTGCCTGACTGAACGTCGTCAAAGGTCGGGTAGGTGGCCAGCCAGGTTTCGAAATCCTGTTCGGGTTCCACCTGTACCTGGCCTTTCATGGTGTAGTGCGCCAGGCCGCATAGCTCTTCGCACAAGACATCAAAGGTGCCTTCGCGGGTCGGCGTAAACCACTGGTAGGTTTGAGTACCCGGCACCAGATCCATCTTGACCCGGAACTGGGGTACCGCAAAGTTGTGCAAGACATCGTTGGAGCGCAAGACGAGCTTGACCGGCTGATCGACCGGCAGGTGCAGGCGATGGTGTTCTACCAGAATGTCGTCGGCACCATTTGGGTCGCTCGGGTCGAGGCCAAAGCGGTTGCCATTGCTGACGAAACGCGCATTGGCGGCACCGAGTACACCGTCATCACCGGGAAAACGAAACGTCCATTGCCATTGCTGGCCAATGGCTTCAACTTCCATGGCATCGTCCGGTACATTCACGACCTTGGCCCAGACGATCAGCCCGGGTGTGAGCATGGCGATAACCCCGACCGTCGTCAGGGCGGTTAACCAGATTTCGAGTTTCTTGTTTTCGGGCTCGTAATGGGAGCGCCGGTTTTTATTGTGGCGATAGCGCCAGACAGTCCAGGCGAGAAAGAGGTTAACGGCAATGAACACGGCGCCGGTGATCCAAAACGATATCTCAATGGTGGTGTCGATGGACGACCAGTTTGACGCCAGAGGTGTCAGCCACCATGGGCTGGCAAAATGGAGTATGAGCGTAATCGCAACCAGACCGACAATGACGATGGCTATATACACAGTATCCCTCCTGAACACGACCGGCCCGAACCGCTTGTTCGCGACCGATGTGCAGCGACACAGCACAGTGTGAAACTGCGCGTTGCGCCAGGTAGCATGGTGTTGTTATAGGGTGCCACCGGGTCCTGCCGGTGGTTGCTCAGCGATTCTGCTGAAGACCTGCCAGGGTCTCTCTTTGTTCAGGTATCTGAGTCGGCTATACGCGTTTCAGCTTTGAAAAAGGCGAGATAAAATGTCGGTCGACTGCTGCAAACTGAGCGTCAGCATGACGTTCTTCCATCACCTTTCTGACAGCGGCCTCCTGTTCTTTGGGCGTGTATATCAGGATCAGATATTTGCCAGCTTCGATATCATCGTGAAAGGGTTGCAGCTTCTTATTTTCAGTATCGACACCCCAGAGGCCGCCTTCCCAGATACCAAACAGCGTGGTTACCGCGATGAAGATGACGTTTACCCACCAGGGCAGGTTATCGCTGAAGATGCCGGTTAAATGAAAGAGAATGATCAGTAGCATACCGGCACAGAAACCGATGAGCCCCCCGAGTATGGAGCTGTGGTACAGGTCCAGTGTTTCGATGTAGTTGGCCGATTGAATATGCTTTTGGGTGAGTCCGCTTTCATCTTTGCTGATGACGTGAATGTACCAGTCAGATATACCAACTTCGTGCAAATCTTCCGCGATATCGGCGCTCTCTTTCAGTGTCGGCGATAAATAGTATAAGCACTTCATTGGCGTTCCTCTTTTTGTGACAAACCATTTCAAATAGCAAGGTTGAGCAGTCTGTCATGGGCTTGGTTTTTATTATTTGGCTTAACGTTAATTCAAGGTTGCGTTTTTTCAACCGGCTGAATAACACAAGGAAACATTGGCGCCTGGTAAATAGAAATCGAAAGTGGTCTTTAAAAAAAGATGAATCGGTTAAAACAGTTGGAATATCAGTCGGTTAATGCAATGAACGTAATAGTGTGGGCGAATGAAACCTGGCATAACATGATTTATCGCTATTAACAGATATTTTTTAACCCTAAATCAGTATAAAGAAACCCTGTCTGGTTCTCATTGTGGGTCGGTGAGTTCAGGCAAGAGCGATTCCAATTGCCGGATCAGCGTCGGGTCTGTCCAGTCTGCATAGCCATCGAGCTGGTAACGAACCTCACCATTGGCGTCAGCCAGAAAGGTTGCGGGTAATCCTTTAAGCGGTAGTTGCGCCGTGAACCGGGTAGTAAGATCCAGCAACACCGGTAACTCGACCTCGGTGTTGTTCATGAATTCCCTAACCGTTGAGAGGCTGTCACCGTAGTTCAATGCAACCCATTGAATGTCGGCATGCGGATAGTGTGCTTTGAGCTCATTAAGCGCAGGAAGTTCATCAATGCAGGGCTTGCACCAGCTGGCCCAGATATTGATAAACAAAGGTCCTTCGGGGAGATCGCTTACCCGATTGTTGAGGGTTAGCAAGGCGGGTGCCACTGGCAGGTTGACTTCAGTGACTGGTTTGAATGACTCGGCCAGTGCAACCGGGGCGATGACCAGGCAGGCCAGAACAAGTGTCACCGAACGACGAACAGACAAGGGCCGCTTGAACATGGAACTGACCTCCTGGTGTCGATGCGTGAATGGTGCGAACGCGGACCTCAAAAACACAGTATGGCGCAGAGTCGTGCATTTGGCTGGTCAATCCGAGAGCCGCTGGTCGTGACCTTTACACGAGATCCACGATGCCTGCACATTTTGTCGATTATCAAAAACCCGTGATTTTTTATTCTTAATTGAACTGAACAGGCAACCTTTCAGGGCAGGGCGCCAGCATCGCTCAGTAAGGCTGACACGGCCTCGGCAAATTGCTGGTAGCCCGCAGCGTTCAGGTGCACCCGGTCCGACTTCAGACTCGCGTTGCCTTGCAGGTCGGCCATGGTGTCGTTGTCGATCGGAATGTCGTACTGATCGGCCAGCTCTGCGTACAACGTGGCTGAAGACAGAAAGATGCCTGGCTCCGGCACGCCTATCAGCACAACCTGAATGCCCCGCGATTGCATCAGTTCGATCATGGCAGCCAGATTGGCTTTGGTGGCCGAGGTATCCTGGCGGCGCAGAAAATCGTTACCGCCATGGCACAGTATCACCAGGTCTGGCCGGTATTCGTCGAGCACAGCCGGTAGCCGCTGTCGGCCCTCGGCGCTGGTTTCTCCGGATACGCCGGCGTTAATCACCTCGATGCTGGTCATCCGTTGCAGAACAGCCGGGTAGGCGTTGTCGCGGCCGCTGCCTACACCTACGGTCAGGCTGTCGCCAAACGCCAGTATGCGGTCACCCGGGGCAATGGGGTCGAGCCGGGCGCCACCGCACGCCGACAGCAGCAGTAGGCTGGCTATCATCGCGCTTGCCAGCCGGTGCCACCGGTTGGTATTCGGGGGTCGCAGTAGCGTATTCATGGTGTCGACTCTCTGGCTGTTTCAACTCTGGCGAGAACGTCCCTGCCGTGGTCATAGCCCTGACGCACTGCCTGATCAAACCGGCGCCAGTCGAGCAAGCCAATCCGTTTCAGTGGCGGGTTAAAATACAGGTCGGTCAGTTGTTCCGACTGGGTGCGGCGTGAGGTGCTGTAGAGAATGCTCACGTTCATTAGATAGGACGCCAGAGAGGGCAATTTGTACTTTCGTTTGTGACGCTTGCGCAACCGGTCGCGCAGCAGTGTCCAGGTGCCTGGCACTTCATCGAACGTCAGCGGTCGCCGGGCAGCGATGCTCAGGTCGATGCCAATCACCGTACCTACGCCGCGCGCCTTGCGCATGATGTCGACCGGAAAATTGTTCAGGGTGGCACCGTCACACAACAGGTCGCCCTTGTGCAGAATGGGTGGCAATGCGCCCGGTATTGCCGTGCTGGCGCGCAGGGCCTTGGCCAGCGAGCCGTGGCGCATAACGTGTTCCTCGGCGCGGGAATAGTTGGTCGCCACGCAGTAATAGGTTTTCCAGAGGTCGTCCAAGTTGGCTTTGTGGCCGAGCAAATCCTGAAACGCCTGAACGATGATGCGGGCCAGGCGTTGTCCGCGAATCAGCGACACGATGGGTAACCAGTTGAAGTCGCCTGTCGGGTTGAGTTTGAACGACCGCCGGCAAATATCGAGCGTTCGATCCAGTGGCTGGTCGGCAGCTATCAGAGCTGCCATGACGGCGCCCATGCTGGTTCCGCCCACATAATCGATTTCAATGCCTGCTTCCTGCAATGCCTTGAACACGCCCAGGTGCGCGAAGCCACGGGCACCGCCACCGGCCAGAACGAGCCCGGTGGCGGTGCGGGTTTCAATGCGTGCCAGCCGGGCCATGTCGCGTTCGAGATCCGGTCTAATGTGAACATGATCCGTCACCGGTCGCCGGTTCAGCCAGGCCCGGGTGTTGCGCGGGCATTGGGTGTCGGCTGCGTGCAGTAATACCAGCACCTCGGCCGCTTCGGTGCGCATCGAGTCGCTGCCGAGGCATTCGGTTTCAATCGCATGCAGTGCCGGTGGTTGCGTTGCATCGGCCAGCAACAATATTTCGTCGCTGTGGCGGCAACAGCGCCGGGTCCAGTCAGAAGGGGAATCGTCGGTGACCAGCAATACAAAATCGGATTCAGATTCAATCTGGTCCAGATAAAGCGTGGTGCGCTGCTGCCGGTCGCGCGGGTCGGCTTGGGTGCCCGTGTCGGTCTGTGCCAGGTGGGCTTCCAGCCGCTTGGCGTCGATCAGGGTGACCGAACCCTGTTGCTCCAGTTGTGCAGCGAGGCGGTTTGCAAAGTCGCCGGGGTCTACGCCCGGTGATATCGGCGCCAGCGTTATAGTAACCGGCAATGGCATGGGGTTGACGGTATGCTGGGTTTGCAGGCGTTGAATGATCTGCCGGGTCAGTGCCATCGACAGCCGGTGGCTACTGGCCAGCAGTTCATCGAAATGGGCCTTGTCGAGCCGCACCAGAACCGAATCGCGAATCGCTATTACCGTGGCTGAGCGGGGTTCGCCCGTGTACAGGCTCATCTCGCCAAAGACCTGCCCCCGGCCCATCTCGCGAACCGGCTTTGGCGTTCCCGATTCGTCATTGATGTAAGCGCGCAAACGGCCACTGACCGACAGATAGAGGGCATCGCCGGGGTCTCCTTGCTCCATCAGCGTCTCGCCCCCGGCTATTTCCACCCAGCGCAGGCATTTACGCAATAACGCCAGGGCTTCGGGCTCGATAGCGCCCAGAAACTCAGTGAGGTGCTGGTCCAGTAAGGCCTGGTGGTGCGTCTGTATATCCGGAGTGTGCTCGTTCAACGATAAACCTCCCTGTAAGTCGCGTTCTGCTGTATCCGTCAGGTCGGACAGTGAAAGATCAGAATTACAGAGAAGTCACAGCCAGTAAAGCAGGAATCTGCACTATCCGGGTCCGGCTGCGTGGCCCTGTGCACCGTTCAAAAGAATGTGCTAGGTTAAGACCCGGTCCCGGCAAGGCAAGCCGACAGGGAACGCAATAGCATAGCGCACAGGATGGTGTGACACATGGATTTCGGGCAGTGAAGTCAGCCTTGCCCGAGCAGTCAGGACGCGACGATGAAAGAACATCAACTCAACGCCATTCTCTTCAGCGATATCGTAGGATATTCCAGTCAAATGGCCGCCGATGAGGCGTCCACGCTCGAGGTACTGCAACGCAACCGATTACGGCATCAGCGCATCGTGACGCACTATCACGGACGCATTGTCGATACCATAGGCGACGGGCATCTGTGTCTGTTTTCCAGCAGTCTCGACGCGGTATATGCCGGTTTGGCATTGCAGCATGATCTGTTGGCCAACCAGGATGACACCCGGTTGAGGGTAGGCATTCACGTCGGCGATACGGTGGTAGAGCGCGATGGTCTTAGGGGCTTGCGCGTGATCGGCGATGCCGTCAATACCGCTTCCCGGATAGAAAGCAATGCACCGGCGCCCGGGGTCTGGGTCTCGGCCAGGGTGGCGACCGATCTGCGCAGCAGCGCCCAACTGACGTTTGAATCGGCCGGCCTGTTTACACTGAAGAATTTGCCAGAGGCTTTGGAGCTTTTTGAGGTTCGGTCGGTATCCGGTACGGTACCGGCCGCCGCACCCAGAGCGCGTTTTTCTTACCGCCATCAACAGTTCAGCCGCACCCGCGTCGTGGCGCTGGCTACAGTGCTGTGTTTTAGCCTGGCGGCGGCCTTTGTCGCCTCTCAGGTGTTTGACACCCCGGATTCGCTGGCCGTTCTGCCACTTGAGTATGTCGGTGCCGATGCCGATTACCAGTACCTGGCCTCGGCGCTTACCAGCCGATTGCAATCTCACCTGGCTCCCTTTGAAAACATCAACCTGGCGTCACAGGCCAATGCCCGGCGATTAACCGATGCCAGCGGGTACCTGGGAGATGAAGAAGTCGACTTTTTCATGGAGGGCAGCCTGTTATTGGTCGGGCAGCAGGTGACGATCGAAATCAGCGTAGTGGAAGCCGACGAAGACAGCATATTGTTCAGTGAGCAGTGGCAGGGTGAGCTGGATCAGCTGGAAGTTCTTGAAACGTCGGTGCTTGACTCGGTGGCTGACTATGTTGCGACGTCATTGTGAGCGTTACTGGAACGACAGACTGTGCACCAGGGCAAGGTAATGGCTGAGGCAGTATCCATTCTGGAAGCCCTGACGGCCAAGTCCCGCGAGCAACTGATGCGTCATGCCCGACCGCGTCACTTTACCGCCGGTTCCGCCTTGTTTTACAAGGGCGATGATGGCAGCTGGCTGTACCTGATCGAGCAGGGCCTGGTCGAGATCAGCCTGATGTCGTTGCAGGGTAAAAAAGCCACGCTAAACCACCTGGGCCCGGGCGAGGTGATCGGCGAACTGTCGGCACTGGATCAGCTGCCGCGCAGTGCTGATGCGCTGGCGCTGACCAATACCGGGGGTCTGGTGATTCCCAAGCAGCGGCTCGCCGAGGTATTGCGCGATGACAGCGATGCCTGCCTGGAAGTCATTCGGTTGCTGTGCAGCCGGGTTCGTAACGCATCGGATATGTTCGAGAACCGGGCCGTTGCGCCCGCGTCAGTGCGGCTGGCGCATTGTGTACTGACGCTGATACGCAAATGGGGCGAAACGGACGAGCAAGGCATCCTGCACCTGTCACAACAGCTAAGCCAGGCAGAGCTGGGCGAATTTGCCGGGCTGGCCAGAGAAAACGTCAATCGGCTGTTGAAAGAATGGCAGGCGCTGGGGTGGCTGCAGTTTCATCGTGGTCAGCTGACCGTGCTGGATGCACCAGCGCTGCAGGCGATACTGGATCAGAGCGAGTGATTTACATCACTGCGCCTGGTTAAGGCGCTTCGTAGCATGGGCTAGTCACTCAACCGGAGACAGGCTCATGACTACGACGTTAACGCATAAAACAACCGCTACTCCAAACCAAGCCGATACCGCTTCAGCGCAAGCGGCCGTCCCCACACTGGCTGTGGATGAATTCATACTGCATACCAGCAAACGCCACCCGGCGGTTTGGGTTGCCCTGGGTGTCGCGTCAATGGTCAGCCTAATGGCCTCTGCCTGGCTGTTGCTGCCCCTGCTGATACTGGCGGTACAGCAACTGAGTTACTCGTTTTCCGTAACCAGCCGTCAGATCATCGAACACAAAGGCTTTTTTTGGCGCAGAGCCCGCTGTATACCGCTGAATGAACTGGCCAGTATCGATCTGGTGAACCGGGATTTCGGGCTGCTCTTTCAGGTTGGCAAGCTGACGGTGACTACGCGCACAGGCAAGTCGGAGTCGTTCCGCTGGGTCGCTCAGCCAGAGCGACTGGTTCGGCTTCTGGACCATCAGCACGGTGGTTGCGATCTGGATACGACCTCAGAACCGGTCCGTCAGGTACGGCGCCTGCGCAACAGCCTGAGTCATCTGGTGTAATCACTCAGAGCAGGCTGAGTTCCTGTTTTACGGCCGTGTTGATATCGACGCTGGCCGTGCCATTCAGCACTTCACTGCGGATGGTCACACTCTGATTGGTAGGATCGGCCAGGTCCAGTTCATGAGGGGCCGGCAAGGGTTGTTGCCGGGCATTGGTCAGCACCCGGATGCGAGGCCGGGCAAAATCGTCCGGGTTGGGTTCCAGTACCATGGCAACTTGTCCTCCGCTCAGTTGAACCAGGCTGCCCGTCGGGTAAAACCCGATACAGGTGATAAAGGCTTTGGACAAGTCAGAGTCGAAGTGCGTACCCCGCTCGCGCAAGATGCTTTTCAGTGCCTGTTCGGAGGTTTTGACCGTGCCATAGCAGCGCTCACTGGTCATGGCGTCATAGGCATCGGCCAGGGCCACAATTTTGGCGTAGTAGGAAATTTGTTGCTGGCGCAACCCGCGTGGATACCCCTTGCCATCGATGCGCTCATGGTGCGAATGCGCAACATCAATGGCATGTTTGAATTCGGCCGAGGCGGACATCAGAATATTGCGGCCGTGCGTAGGGTGTTCGGCCATAATGTAGGCTTCTTCCCGTGTAAACCGGCCAGGTTTGTTCAGTATGTCGGCGGGAATTCGACTCTTGCCCACATCGTGCAACAAGCCACAGAGTGCAACATCCCGGATTTCAGCTTCCATCAGCCCCAGGTGGCGAGCAAAGGTGGCGCTGAGTATGCAGACATTCATGCTGTGTTCGGCGGTGTAACTGTCTTTGTGTTTGATCATCGACAGAAACCGCAGGGCATCTTTGTTGGCCAGAATGCTATCGACCACCTTATCGACGATGTCGCGGCATTCAGTTACTTCCAGGCTGCGCCCGACGCGCAAACCATCCATGATGGACGTGGCCAATGAGCGCGCCGAATCAAAGGTCAGTCGGGACGCTTCAACCGCCCGTTCAAAGCCAACCTGATTGATGTAGTTGACCCGTCGGGTACTGGCTGGCCCGGTTTTGGTTGGCTTGGGCGTGGGGGTCGCTGGGCCATGGCTGGCGGTTGTGCGTTGTCCCGACGCGGGAGATGCGTCAATTCTGACTTGCACTGTCACGGTCTGGCACTGACGCTGCAGTTCCCGTATCTCATCGGTGGAAGCGATGACAAAGCCCTGTAACAGGAAGGTAGTTTCTTCCCAGGGCCGGTCTAGCGCCACCACACGCATGCCGATTTCCAGATCCTGGACGGAAACAGACAAATCCTGGTAATCGGCATGGCGCATGGTGGCGGTAGTTCCGAGATACAACGTGTGAATCTCAGTGTAGCCCGAATGTTGATCCCGGGTCGACTTCGTTGCACAGGCTTGTCACCTCGGATGACCGGTGAACGCTCGTGCTAATTGCTCTGCAAGGCTTTGGCGTGAAAGCGCAGGTGATCATCAATAAAGCTGGCAATGAAATAATAGCTGTGGTCATAACCCGGTTGAGTGCGGCTTTCAAACGGATGAGCACTGCGTTCAGCGGCGTTACTCAGTGCCTGGGGGTGCAGTTGCGCTTCCAGAAAGTTATCGGCATCGCCCTGATCCACCAGAATTGGAAAGTGAGCGTCGCTGCTGGCCAGTAACAGGCTGGCATCATAGTCACGCCATGTCGCCTGGTCGTCGCCGAGATAGGCGGAAAACGCCTTGTGACCCCAGGGTACCGCCGTTGGGTTGCAAATGGGTGCAAAGGCCGAGACCGAGCTGTAACGATCGGGGTTGCGCAATCCAATCACCAGCGCACCGTGGCCACCCATGGAATGACCGCTGATCGCCCGATGTTCTGTCACTGGGAAATGCGCCTCAATCAGGCTGGGCAATTCCGACACGATGTAGTCGTACATCCGGTAGTGCCGGTTCCAGGGTGCTTCAGTGGCATTGACGTAAAAGCCAGCGCCCAGGCCCAGGTCATAGGCTCCCTCCGGGTCGTCCGCGACGCCGTCACCGCGCGGGCTGGTGTCGGGAGCGACGATGGCAATACCGAGCTCAGCTGCTATGCGCTGGGCGCCGGCCTTGTGCACAAAATTTTCGTCGGTACAGGTGAGGCCCGAGAGCCAGTACAGCACCGGTACCGGGTGCTGGGCATCGGCACCGGGCGGCAGGTAGACGCTGAAACGCATGGTACAGTTGAGGGTGGCGGAAGCGTGTTCATACTGTTTCTGCCAACCGTTGAAGCACTTGTTGCTGTTCAGATGATTCAAGCTCATGGAATCCTCAAGTCTTAACTTGAGTTTCGGAGGACAAATTGACTGCGTTGCCAGAACCCGCGACGGATAGCAGGGCTGCTCCTGCGAGGGCGCCGTAAATACTTCCATGTAGGCTTAACTTCGGGATATGAATCCCATCCCTGGGATTCACCCTCCGGGCTCGCTGAGCTCATGCTAAAACGCTCCCGGCGTTTTAGTCCATGCCTCAGATACCCCCGCAAAAGCAGCCCTGCCACCCGTCGCTAGCCCATTGCGAACTCCGAAACTTGAGATATTAAAAACGGATGCACTCTTTCGGGAGCATTCGCTCGGCTGGTATTCAGTAATGCACAACGCTGCGAATGCTCTTGCCTTCATGCATTAAATCAAAGGCTTCGTTGATCTGTTCGAGCGACATGGTGTGGGTGATGAACTCTTTCAGTGGTATCTCACCTGACAGATACTGCTCAACATAGCCTGGCAATTCGGTGCGTCCTTTCACGCCACCAAAGGCACTGCCACGCCAGACTCGACCGGTCACCAGCTGGAACGGACGGGTGCTGATTTCCTGGCCAGCGCCCGCGACGCCAATGATGACTGATTCACCCCAGCCCTTATGGCAGCATTCCAGCGCCGAGCGCATAACGTCTACATTGCCAATGCATTCGAACGAGTAATCGACGCCACCATCGGTCAGCTCGACGATCACTTCCTGAATCGGCTTGTCGTAATCTTTGGGGTTGATGCAATCGGTCGCGCCCAGTTTGCGGGCCAGATCGAACTTGCTAGTGTTGATGTCGATGGCAATGATGCGGCTGGCTTTGGCCATTACCGCGCCGATGACCGCTGACAGGCCGATGCCGCCGATGCCGAAAATGGCCACGGTTGACCCTTCTTCGACCTTGGCCGTGTTCATCACTGCGCCAATACCTGTGGTCACGCCACAGCCCAGTAAGCAGACTTCCTCCAGCGACGCTTCCGGGTTCACCTTGGCCAGAGAGATTTCCGGCAGCACGGTGTATTCGGAGAAGGTTGAACAGCCCATGTAGTGAAAAATCGGCTTGCCGTCTTTGTAGAAACGGCTGGTGCCGTCCGGCATCAGGCCCTGGCCCTGAGTTGCGCGGATTTTCTGGCATAGATTGGTTTTGCCGGAGAGGCAGAACTTGCACTCGCCGCATTCCGGAGTGTACAGCGGAATAACATGGTCGCCGACTTTCACGCTGGTTACGCCTTCGCCGACCTGTTCAACGATACCACCGCCTTCATGGCCGAGAATGGCCGGGAAGTTACCTTCGGGGTCGTCGCCCGAAAGGGTAAAGGCATCGGTATGGCAGACGCCGGTGGCGACGATGCGCACCAGCACTTCGCCCGCTTTGGGTGGCATGACGTCGATTTCTTCAATGCTCAGCGGCTGGCCGGGGCCCCAGGCAATGGCGGCTTTGGATTTGATCATGGTCGAACCTCGTTGGTCAGATGAGTTGGAACAGTAAAGTCGATTGTATTAGGGTTCGCCAAGTTAATAATGGGACCACTGAGTAAATCATTTTTACCATAGTGCAATAATAGAATGAGAGAGGGGCTGATGGCGCGTTGGGATGGTATTGAAGAGTGTGTAGCAGTCGCCGAGACCCGCAGTTTTACCCGGGCTGCTGAGCGTCTGGGCAGTTCCGTTGCCAATATCAGTCGACAGATCAGCCGGCTGGAGGATCGGTTGGATGTTCAGTTGTTTCAGCGCACCACGCGCTCGGTCACGCTCACTGACGATGGCCGGATCTACTACAACCACTGCCGCGCCTTGCTCGATGGCCTGGTTGAGGCCGAACAGGCCATCGGCGAGCGGCTGTCTGAGCCAACCGGGCGGTTGCGGATTACCGCGCCGCTGTCTTATGGCGAGCGCTTCATAGCCCCTTTGATAGCCGGGTTCACGATGCATTACCCCCGCCTCGAAATCGACCTGCAACTGACCAACCAGCGCCTCGATCTGATTGAATCAGGCATCGACATGGCGATTCGGGTTGGCGTGCTGGAGGACGAACGCCTGGTCGCCCGGCCGCTGGCGCATAGAGCCCAGTTCGTCTGTGCCTCACCGGATTATCTGGCCCGGTTCGGACAGCCCCACACTCTCGCCGAGTTAAAGAACCATTCCTGTTTGCTGGGCACACTGGACCACTGGCGTTTTACCGATCAGGGTGAACGGCGGGATGTCCGGGTTACCGGCAGGCTTCGATGTAACAGCGGGCCTGCGCTGCGGGATGCGGCTTTGAAAGGTCTGGGCATTGTTCAATTGCCGGACTACTACGTTAAAGAGGATATTCAAGCTGGCCGGCTGGTGACTGTGCTTGATGCGTTTGCACCGGCGGAAGAGGGCGTCTGGGCGTTGTACCCGCCTAATCGGCATTTGTCGCCTAAGGTTCGGGCGTGTATTGAATGGTTGGGGGCCGGATTAAAGGATGGAGTAGCCGGGAATCAATATTGAGCCGCTGTGGCATGCGTTAGACATTCAAGTTTCGGAGTTTGCACTACAGACTAGCCCTTGGTACTGGCAGTGCCACTGCAGGGCGTCTGCCGCATGGATGCGGCAGTCGAGCCCCCATGGATGGGTTTACGGCGTCCCAGCAGGGGCACTGCCAGTGCCGAGGGCGAGTTATTGCCACAGACTCTGCTTTGGCGAACTCCGAAACTTGAATGTCTAACGCAGGGTTTTACCGCGTAATTGGGTGAGCCCACAGGTCATACTCATCGGCGTCTTCGACGTGAACCCAGAGGCGATCGCCAGGTTTCAGCTGGGTCTGGTTGTCGAGAAAGACCTGGCCGTCGATGTCGGGTGCATCGGCTTTCGAACGCGCAACAGCGCCCTCGGCAACGACTTCATCGACGATGACTTCAATGTCGGTGCCGACCTTCGCCTGAAGTCGGGCAGTGCTGATGCGCTGTTGCACTTCCATAAAGCGATCGTAGCGTTCCTGCTTGACGGCTTCGTCTACGTGGTTGGGCAGGGCGGCAGAGGCAGCGCCATCGACGTTGGAATACTGAAACGCGCCGACGCGGTCCAGCTGGGCTTCTTCCAGAAAATCGAGCAGCATCTGGAAGTCGGCTTCGGTTTCACCGGGGAAGCCGACAATAAAGGTCGAGCGCAGGGTGATGTCCGGGCAGATTTCCCGCCATTTGTGGATCCGATTCAGCACCTTTTCGGCGTGTGCCGGGCGTTTCATCGCCTTGAGCACGGTCGGGCTGGCGTGCTGAAAGGGAATGTCCAGATAGGGCAGAATGCGGTTTTCGGCCATCAGCGGAATGATGTCGTCGACGTGCGGGTAGGGGTACACATAATGCAACCGCACCCAGGCATCCAGCTGACCCAGCTCTTCACACAGTTCCTTCATCCGGGTTTTCACCGGCTTGCCGTTCCAGAAATCGGTGCGGTATTTCATGTCGACACCGTAGGCGCTGGTGTCCTGGGAGATCACCAGCAGTTCTTTGGTGCCGTTTTTCACCAGGCGCTCGGCCTCGCTCAGCACCTGTCCGACCGGGCGGCTGACCAGATCACCCCGGAACGAGGGAATGATGCAGAAGGTGCAGCGATGGTTGCAGCCTTCGGAAATCTTCAAATAGGCATAATGCTTCGGAGTTAGCTTGACGCCAGTGTCCGGTACCAGGGAAATAAAGGGGTCGTGACGCGGCGGCACCACATCATGCACCTGGCGCACCACTTCTTCGTAGGCATGCGGTCCGGTAACGGCCAGCACGTTCGGGTGGACTTCCCGAATGTCGTTTTCCTTGGCGCCCAGACAGCCAGTGACGAGCACCTTGCCGTTCTCGCGCAGCGCTTCACCGATGGTGTCGAGTGACTCTTTCACCGCCGAGTCAATAAAGCCGCAGGTATTCACAATCACCACATCGGCATCGTGGTAGGACGGCACCACATCGTACCCTTCAGCCCGCAGCTGGGTCAGGATGCGTTCGGAGTCGACGGTGTTCTTCGGGCAGCCCAGGCTGACAAAACCGACGCGCCCCTGCTCGGTAACGGGCTTGCCTTCGCGGGGATTGACGATATGGGTGGTCATGAAAACCTCAGGGCTGGTCAAAAAAGGAGCGGTATTGTAGCGCCTTCCAATCTGGCTTCAAGCGCCACGCATCTTATTCGCCGTGTTTCTTTGTGTTATCTGTTATTTGAGCCGGAGCTGGCTGGAAAGTACACGCTTGCAGCGGCCACCGGGTGAGCCTCTGTGGGGAAGTCCGCAGCAGGGATGCTGCGGCCTAGGCTCCATGGACGGATTCACGCCGACCCCACAGAGGCTTACCCGGTGGCCGCTGCTTTACCACCATAGCAGCCTCTCCTACCAAAGCAGGAGGCCCGCCAGCGCCCGATTTCCGGTGGCCTGTAGCACCCTCCTACTAACGAACGAAAGCCACGCTCTAAGCCCCGGCCTAGCATGCAGTCACTGGCTTACACCCACGGGTCAAGCCAAGCCTCTTTTTGGATATCGGTGTTGCCGGTTTCAGGAGGCTCAGAGCCAGACCGTAGATTTGGTAGAAAGCACTAAGACTCACTCCACAATTACAAAAACAGAGAGACAATGATCATGAAAAAAGCATTGCCCCTGGCCGTACTGGCCACCACCCTGGCCGCCGCGCCCTTTGCCGCTCAGGCTGAATTCAACCGGGTTCGCTGGCAGGTTCCGATGGCGTTTTCATCGTCACTGACCGCACTGGGCGACACCATGCCGGTGGTTTCCGACATGGTGTCCACCATCAGTGATGGCCGGGTTACACTGCAAACTGTAGAGCCCGGGGCGTTGATTCCCGCCCTTTCAATTTTCGACAACGTCAGCGCTGGCAACATTTCTGCCGGTTATTCCTGGATGGGGTATGAATGGGGCCAGGTACCGGGTTCAGCCCTTTACGGCGCCACGCCATTCGGTCTGGAATCCCAGGAATTTCTGGCCTGGATGTATCACCACGGTGGTGATGATCTGCTGAAAGAAATGTTTGAGCCTTACAACGTTTACCCGATTCTGTGCGGCACCATCAGCCCTGAATCAGCTGGCTGGTTTACCGAGGAAATGAATTCAGTTGAAGACCTGCGTGGTCTGAAATTCCGTGCTGCGGGTCTTGGTGGCGAAATCATGGGCGAGTTTGGCATGTCCATTAACGTGTTGCCCGGTGGTGAGTTGTACCAGGCACTGGAAACCGGTGTATTGGATGCCACCGAATTCTCGTTGCCGACCGTCGACAAGCAGTTGGGCTTCTCACAGGTGGCCAAGTACTACTACCTGCCAGGTTGGCACCAGCCGTCAACCAACCAGTTCCTGTACATCAACCTCGATGAGTGGAACAAGCTGAACGGTCAGACACAAAGCCTGATCGAAACATCCTGCATGGCTGGCAATGCGGTAGCACTGGCGAAAGCCGAAGCACTGCAGGGCGCTGTATTGAACGAGTTCGCCGAAGAAGGTGTGAACCTGCGTCAATACGATGCCGAGATGCTGGGTGCTTTTGAAGAAGCCACGGCGTCTGTCATGGCCAAGTATTCCGAGCAGGACGAGATGTTCGATCGGATCTACAGCTCCATGAAGGAATTCCAGGCTGAGCACGCTACCTGGAAGAAGTATGGCTACCTGTCACGTGACTGGCATGCACAGGACTGATCCATGTCTGACATAAAGCTCGATCTGGATAAGGTGGAGCAAGCGGTGGGGCATGGCCCCACCGCCGTTCCGTACCCACCCACCTGGTTATCCGACAAACTCGATGCCTTTCTTGAAGTCGTCGGGCGTTTTTTCTCGTGGAGCTGGCTACTGCTGATGGTGCTGGTTGTGTTGAATGTCGTGCTGCGCTATTTCTTCAGTAACTCCTACGTTGCCCTTGAAGAGCTGCAGTGGCATATCTATTCCATCGGTTTCATGGTGGGCCTGTCTTATTGCGTATTGCACGACGGACACGTTCGGGTAGATGTGCTGGCTGAAAAACTGTCGCATCGCAAACGGGCGTGGCTTGAATTGTTGGGGCTGGCTCTGTTTTTAATGCCGTTTTGCCTGTTCGTACTGTATTACGCCTATCCCTTTGTTGAACGGTCTTATTTGATGGGCGAAATCTCCGGATCTCCGGGTGGCTTGCCCATGCGCTGGTTGATCAAGTCTGTGATTCTGATCGGATTCGGACTCCTGTTGATCGCTGCCTTCAGCCGGTTTGTTCGGGCGCTGTCGTTTTTAACCGGCTTTCCCCGGGCACGGGTTACAGCGGATCGTTGAACCAATGCCCGTTGTTATTGTGTTGTAACGGTTGAATAGCCGTGGAGACTTGTTGTGTTTGAAACCTACGAACTCATCGTCATGGCCATGCTGGGCAGTTTTATTCTGCTTATTTTTACCGGTTTTCCGGTGGCGTGGGTCCTGGCGGGCGTATCCGTCTTTTTCAGTATTGGCGCGGTGCTGGCCTATAACTATCTGGATGCAGATACCTACTTTTTAACCGACTGGAATATATTCGGCATCGTTGTTCAGCGAATTTATGATCAGATGACCAAGTGGATCATGGTTGCCTTGCCCATGTTTATATTTATGGGGCTGATGTTAGAACGCTCCGGCGTTGCCGAGCGGCTGATGGTCAATTTCGTTAATCTGTTCGGGCGCTTTAACGGTGGTCTGGGCGTTGCGGTCATTCTGATTGGTATCCTGCTGGCGGCGTCCACCGGTATTGTCGGCGCCTCGGTGGTTTTGCTGGCGATGTTGTCGCTACCGGTGATGCTGGATCAGAAATATTCGCCGGCTTTTGCCAGTGGTATTGTCGCCTCGTCGGGTACGCTCGGTATTATGATTCCGCCGAGCATCATGCTGATTATCATGGCCGATCAATTGTCGCTCTCAGTCGGTGATCTGTTTATGGGGGCGCTGATTCCGGGTGTTATGCTAGGCATGTTGTACATTGCCTTTGTTGTGATCGCGGCCTGGCTCAAACCGTCGCTGGCGCCGCCAAAGGCCGACCTGCCACCCATTACCCGGGCGGTCGTCATTGAAACGCTGCGCTCGGTGTTGCCGCCGCTGTCGCTGATTCTGGCGGTGTTGGGCTCCATTTTTTTTGGCATCGCCACACCGACAGAAGCCTCCGGTGTCGGCGCCCTGGGAGCGACCATTCTGGCGGCCATGAACGGACGCCTGAGCTGGGATGTGCTGCGCGATGTATCGCGTAAAACAACCATCACTACAGCCTTTGTGTTCGGTATCTTTCTGGGTGCAACGGCCTTTGCTGTAGTGCTTCGGTCGCTCGGTGGTGATGAATTCATTGCCGGCCTGTTAACCGGTATTCCGCTGTCGCCGGGTGGCATTATTCTGGTGATTCTGTTCATCGCCTTTCTGGCCGGTTTTTTCCTGGACTGGCTGGAAATCAGTTTGATTTTGCTGCCGCTGGTCGGGCCGGTGGTGGTGCAGCTGGGGTTTGATTTAACCTGGTTTGTGGTGTTGTTTGCGCTGACGTTGCAAACGTCCTTCCTGACGCCACCGGTCGGGTTCTCACTCTTCTATTTGAAAGGCGTAGCGCCGCCGGAGATTAAAACAACGGATATCTACAAGGGCGTTATGCCGTTTATTGCATTGCAGGTGTTGGCGGTGACACTGGTCTTTTTCTGGGAGCCGCTGGTGTTGTGGTTGCCCGAAGTGCGCTACGGCTAGAGAAGCGTTTGCGGCCATTCAGGGGCTGATGATTCAGCCCCTTTCTTACGAGCCTCTGAACAACGCTTCAAGGGGTGTTGCTGAGGGACTGCGTGGGGTTCAGGTGACCGCGTGCCGCTCATGGTACTTGGGCTGATCCCAGGTGCGGTTGTCCATAATGTCTTTCAGACAGTCGACGCTGTCCCATACATCGGTAAAACGCACATAGAGTGGCGCAAAACCGAAGCGCAGGATATCCGGCGCTCTAAAGTCTCCGATCACTCCGCGATCAATCAGCGCCTGCATAATGGCGTAACCTTCCGGGTGCGCGAAGGCTACCTGGCTGCCACGCTCGTTGGCATTGCGCGGCGAGACCAGTTCGAAGCCCGCATCGGGCAGCCGGGTTTCGACCAGCTCGATGAACAACTGTGTCAGTGCGACCGATTTGGCGCGCAATTCAGCCATGTTGGTGTCGGCAAAGGTATCCAGGCCAACGCTGAGCAATTGCGTGGCCACCACCGAAGGCGTACCGGTCAGAGCGCGGCGGATGTCACCGGCCGGAGCAAAGTCGTCACGCATGGCAAACGGAGCTTCATGGCCGAACCAGCCACTGAGCGGCTGTTCAAAAGCCGCCAGATGGCGCTCTGCAACGAAGATGTACCCCGGGGCGCCAGGGCCGCCGTTCAGGTATTTATAGCCACAACCGATGGCGAAATCGGCATTGACGCCATTGAGGTCTACCTCAACCGCGCCGCCACTGTGGCTCAGGTCCCAGACCACCAGGGCACCCTGCTCGTGGGCACGTTGGGTAATGGCCGCCATGTCATGCAGCTTGCCGGTTTTGTAGTGAACGTGGGTCAATACAACCACTGCCACATCGGTGTCGATACGCTCAAGCAGTGAATCGGCCGGCTGGGTTTCCAGAACCGGGCCACCGGTCATGAATTGGCTGAGGCCTTGCAGCATGTACAGATCGGTGGGGAAGTTGCCAGGCTCAGAGAGGATGACCCGCCGTGACGGGTCTGTCGCCAGTTGCTGTTTCAGTGCCGCAGCGGCGACCTTGAACAGGTTGACTGAGGTGGAGTCGGTGACCACTACTTCTTCCGGTTTGGCACCGATCAGCGCAGCGATCTGGCCGCCGACCTGGCGTGGCAGATCAATCCAGCCAGCCTGGTTCCAGCTGCGAATCAGGCCCTGGCCCCATTCCTGTTCGATCACCTGGCGCGCGCGTTCCGAAGCGGCTTTGGGGCGGGCACCCAGAGAGTTGCCGTCGAGATACAGAACATCGTCGGGAATCTCGAACTGGTCGCGCAGAGGGGCGAGGGGGTCTTGTGTATCCAGGGACAGGCAATGACTACGATCTAACGACATCAGGCAGGGCTCCGTTGTTTTGCGGTTACCCTACTGTTTTGTTATCCGTAGTGGAAGATTCACCTGAGCAAAAGCACCGTTTCAGAGCGTTGATCAGGCGTTACGGAGGCTGGCGCGGCGAACGCCCCAGCCTCCGCTGGCGGGGTTACAGACGCACGCGCATAACGACTTTAACGCTGTCGTTCAGGGCCTCTGAATCTGCATAGCCGATAGCCGAGGGGTCGGATGCGACGGCATTGATTACCGCTGTTGAACTGGTCAGTTCCTGCGGTGGTTGCTGACCGGTGGTGAACAACGCCTTGGACCAGTGGCGCCGGTATTTCACCGGTGTCTGGTCAATGGCCGTGTTCAAAAAGGTCTCGCGAATGGCGTCACCTGCTGGCAGATCGAGCGGTTCGGCACGAACACCGGTGCTGAACTGGCGCGTGTTGCCGAGGTACAGGTTTTTCAAAAAACTCTGGTCGATCACCGCTGTGTTGCTGGGGTGAACCACGATCACGAGATCAGCCAGTGCGGCTGCAGACATCATCAGGGTTGTCAGCATCAGGCCGGCGAGGGTTCGTAGTGCAAAGTGCTTCATAAGTCAGTATCCAGCCTTAAAATACAACGTCGATGGCGAAGGAGAGCAGGTCAGCATCACCGACTGCACGTTGGGAGTCCGGGTTGGTGTCTTCCCGGCGGGTGTATTCCACTTTCAGGGCGGCGGCGATGTCGAAATCCCAGCGCATGCCCAGAGTGGCAGACTGATATTCTCTGGGGTTCTGGTTGTACCCCGGGTCGATGGAGTTGGTTTCTTCCTCGTACCGGGCGAAGGTGGCATGGGGCGTTAAGGTTCCGACGCGATAACCCAGCGAGACGTAGCTGTTGTAGCGGTTATTGATCAGGTCAGTGTCGTTCAGCGTGCTGGTGTATTCAGCGATGCTGAACAGCGTGCCGTTGTCGTACATGGCCGCACCGGATATAAAGGTGATGGGGAAGTCAAACGCCGGGCTGGCACCGCGTGTCAGGGTGGCGTTGTCGGCCGTGTTGTAGGAGCCACGGAATGACAAATTGTTGATCGCCAGGTCCAGTGAACCACCCGCCAGGGTGTTGAAATCTACCTCTGACCCGGATTCCGGATCGGTGCCCTGAGTTGAGCCAGCATAAGCCGATGCTTTTGCCGAAAAATCACCGATATAGAAGTTGTAGTCGGCGCTGATGCCTTCCAGGGTCGTCACAAAAATATTGTAGGTCTCAACCGGTGGACGAACCCACTGATAGCCATAGCCTAGCTCCAGGAAGTTGGAGTAATAGAACAGCGGCATGCGCAGGCGGCCGGCTTTCACATCCAGGCTGTCGGTTGCTTCATAGGTCAGGTAGGCCCACTCGAACTGGGTGTTGAAGTCTTCACCGCCGCGGCCAACCATTTGCGCGGTGGCGGTCATGCGGTCGTTGACTTCAGCAATGGCCTGAATGGCCACCAGGCTGTCGGTCGCGAAGTTGAGGTCGTTGTCGTAGGCGGCAAGGTTGACCGGGTCGATGACCAGGGTCTGGTCATCGCCGAGGGTCATGCCGCCTGCAATGGACATAAAGCCGTTCAGTCGCATGTCAAAGGCAGAGGCGCCCAGGGGCATTGCCAGGGCGCCAATCAGGGCCCAGAGGGTTGGTTTCATAGGGTTCTCCAGCAGTGGTAAATGGGCGCGGCCCGTGTTGGGCCGGGCCAAAGGTCAGTTAATGGCGAATTCGTGTTGAATGGTCAGATCGGTTTCCGGCAGATCCAGTTCCGGCGGAATGGATTCGAACGGAGAGGCCCGGCTGATGGCATCTTCGAGGGCTTTGTTCAGAACGGCATGGCGGGAACGTTCGGTAAACTCCATGCGTCCCACCTGGCCATCGGCGGTGATGTTCAGGCGCATCGCAACCAGGCCCTCCTGGCCCAGGTTTTCGGCCCAGTAGGGGTATTCAACCTGGCTCAGGATCTGTTCTTGCAACCGGGTCTGGTAGGCAATAAGCCGGTTCTGCCGATCTTCTTCAGACAACGCACCCAGCAGTTCCCGGTAATCTTCGGGTGGCACTGGCCGAGGTGGCAGGGCGGCCTGGGGCTGGTTCAGCTGAAAGTGGTAATCGAGGGTGGCGCGAAAGCGGTCGCTGTCGCCATTGCCTTCATAGGCGTCCGGCACCGGTGGAAAGGGAGCGGCGTTCTCAATGGCGGTGCGAAACGCCTGGCCAAGCAGACCGGCATCGGCAGGGCGGATCGAGGCAATTTCGACCAGCTCACCGCCCCGGGTGATGACGACTTCAGCCTGAACCCGACCCTCCTGGGATAGCTGCTGTGCCCAGTCCGGGTAGCTAACCCGAGGGTAAATGGTACGCAACAATTCCCATCGATACTGATCCTGGTGATACTCCGCAACCTGCTGTTGCAAGCGAGCCTGACGCTCGGCCTCTGCCTCGGCTTCAGCCGCCGCTTGTGCTCGGGCCAGTTCTTCGGCCCTGCGCTCGGCATCAGCCTGGGCTCTGGCTTGTTCCAGCGCCTGCGCTTCCGCACTGGCCCGCGCTCTGGCGCGTGCCAGTTCCGCCGCTTCAGCCTCGGCCAGAGCGCGTGCTTCTGCCAGTTGCCGGGCCTGTTCGCGGGCATCGGCCAACCGTGCTGCATCGCGCTGGCGTTGTGCCTCCTGTTCGGCCTGAGCGGCCCGTTCAGCTTCTCGCTCGGCGGCTTCGGCAGCACGTTGTTCAGCCTGGCGGCGCGCCACTACCGATTCACCGCTGAATGATGCAAGCAATTGCCGGCGGTTGGCCGCATAAGTCAGGTCATTGTTCTCGTTTACCCATTGCGCATGAGTGCGATGGTCTGAAAAGGCGCCGCCGGCTAACATGGCTTCCTGAAACCGTAACGAGGTGGGAATCTCGCCAAGCCAGGCATTCGCCAGGGTGCGAAACAGCACCTCATCGCCTGATTGGAGCCAAACAGCATCGTTCAGTGTAATGCGGGTTCCCTGGTCAGGTGTATAGTCGACCACGATGGTATCGCCCCGGGTAAAGTCGTCGCTCGGCGTTTCGGTAAAGGCGGTGATCAGGTCAATAACCTCCGGATTCGCCCGCAAGTTATTGTTGATCGCGATGTCCTGTTTCCACATCTGATTGAACTGACGGGGCGACCATTTATCGGCGCTGACCTTGATCACCATGCGTTTGGCACCGCTATCGGCCGCAAACTGACGGGTCGATGTGATCGGTTGTTCAGCGTAGAAGCTGGCTAGATAGAAGGTCTTACTTAGGTATTGATAGGGAGCCAGGCCATTTAACATCAATTCGTTGGCCAGGGTTTGGCTGCTGCATGCCAGACTGAGCACGGCAGCGACCAGAATACGGTACCACATAGGATTTTCCTGTTTTACACCGGTTATCAGGCGCGTCCCGGTTCTGTCGGATAGTGATAATAGCCGGACAGTCCGATGAATTTTTACGGTTTTTTTTACGATCACCTGAGCGGGTTCGGATAGTAAAGCAGCGAGATTTAAAGGCGACTGTTTGTGTGTTTTTTGTCCGCACACTGTCATTTATGGCAAAAATGTTACTGAATCCCTGGCTGAACCCTCGAGTTTTTCAATAATGCCGACCGTCAGGTCAGTGTGTCGGCAGTGCGAACCGTCAGTGGGGCGTTCAGGTTAGTGCGTGTCGCAAGTTCGTGAACGCCCCGGCTGGTGTGCTACTGATTCAGGGTATCGAACACATTGGCCGACAGGCTCTTGTCGGACCCGTTGCGCACCAGTCGCAGGGTGTCCCAATGCCACCAGCTCCAGTACTGGTCAATGGCAAAGTCGACGCCCAGTCCACCGACCGTGAAGTTGTTGATCACGGGCGCGTAATCGCCCGAGGTGGCCGAACCGATCACTTCAAAGTGATCGGTGCTGTCGCCCATCAGAACCGGGAAGTTGTTATAGCGCAGGCCGGTAGGTGACTTCGCCACCGCATCCAGTTCGCCGTTGGTCTTGATACTCGCTGAGCAGGATTCCAGGTTCTCCTGACGGACGGAACCACAGGCGCTGTGCAATGGCACAACGCTGTCGTCATACCCCAGAATGAAGGGTTTGCTGGCACGCAGGAAGGCATCGCCACTGCCGACAAAACGGAGCCTGGGTACCGCATTGTTCTGGGTTGCCAGAGAGCGGGCTGCCGCCGGTTGTAAATCACGCACGACCCCCAGTTCGTTTGGACCGACATTGGTGCCCAGAAACCAGTTCACGACCGAGGTGGCGGCGCCGGTGAAGATGTTATCGCTGTCGATCACCGAGACGGCCAGGTCGGCCAGTTCAGTCCCGCCACCGGCACCGGCCATGTCCAGAGACACCAGGAAATTGACCCGGCTGGATGGATAACCCCATTCCCACAACCAGCCATTGAGATTGCGTAGCATCTGTCTTGCGACCAGATCGCCCGTCGAATGTGTGAGCAGCACACAGCCGGACTGGCAGGTGCCATTGTCGGCCAGAGTTTTTACCTGCCGCTTGATCTGATCGCTGATGCCCTGGCTGATGCGTTCACTGGCGGACCAGTACAGCACGACTTCGGAGCGTTGCAGCCAGTATTTCTGCCAGTAATCGATGGCTTCAGCCTGCAGACTGGCATCTGTCGGCTGGGTGCCCAGTTGCTGGTACTGGAAACCGTGTATCAGCACAACCGGTTTGCCGTTAAGGCTTGCCTGGGCCTGCCAGCTCAGCAACGCAAAGCCGAGCAGAAGTAGAAGGCGCGTGGTGGCGCGGGTGATGGGTCGTATCATAGTGAACCTACCTTATTGTTGTTGTGGTGTTGCGGCGCAGTACGACGGGCTCTGCGCCCAGACTTTTTGCCCGACACTCGTTATTGCCAGGTCAGTACGTCCCTGTAGGTCCTGTACCGGAGCGGAGAACGTGATCCGCCGATTACAGGTTGTTGCTCAGTTCATCGAGAAATTCCTGGCGTTGCTGTGCCAGCGGGTCGCTCCAGGTGCTGTCGGCATAGCCTTCCAGATCAAAGGCCGGAATCGGAAATTCATCCTGAGGTGCCTGGCCTTGTAAGTCGGGTATGCCATTGCCGCCCATGCGGGTCAGGTGCACGTCACGCAGTACATAGGGGCCTGGCGCCTCTAGGTCGATCAAGGCAGGGCCCGAGGCACGCAACCTGAGGCCCGGTTCAGTGGCCGTTAGCGGGCCTTCGGTTTCCAGGTGCAGCAGCGGGTCGCCGCCGCTGCTGTAGAGGTTGGCCTGCACGAAATAGTAGCCACTGCGGTCGTAATCCAGTGACAGCGGCAGCACCAGAAACTCGCCGTCGATGTGCGGGTCGGTAATGCCGGTTAGCGTTACAACCGGGGCTTCGTAAGTGAAGGGCGCCGCAACCGATAACCGTTGCTGGCCCACACTGGCTTGCAGCCGCCATTGCAGCTCCCGCGGCCAGGCACTGGCGTGGTCGCTGAGATCGACCGTCAGGTTGTGACGAATGGATGAATCCGCGGGCAACGACAGCGATTGGCGATGCAGTACGGTACCGGCATGGTCGGTTACGCTGAGGGAGACGTCTCCTACCAGGCTGTTATCGCTGGTTGTCAGCGACAAGGTGAGTCGCTGTTCGTCGCCGATAAAATAGTGGTAGCGGTCCAGCGTCAGTCTGGCATCAAAGGTGGCGCCGTTGGCCAGCGGAAAGGGAATGCTGACCTGCTGCGGCTGATTAAACCGATAGCGCAGTGCGTCCAGTTCAGAGCCTATGGGCTGTGAAAATGGCGGATACCGGTTCTGTTCCCGGTAGACATCGGCGACCTGGGTCAGCGACTGGCGCAGGTTGGCGGGTAAGCTGACTTCATCGTCCAGAGAGTCTGCACCCGTTTCTGCATCGGGTATTTCCCTGGGAGGCATCAGCCGGGGCGCGGCTGGTAATTGCGCAACACCGGTCTGGGTTGTGTTATTCGCAGCGCCGGACGCCGTTTCAGCACCGGACACAGGCGTATGGGTTTCCGGCGCAGGATTGGTCGATGCCCGGGAAACCTTTGTATGTGCTGGATCCGACACGGGTTTCAGCGCCGCCAGGCCACTCACAGTAGCCAGGGTGACCAGTGCCAGCCCGGCCAGTACCCATCGTTGTTTCATCTGTTCGCCTTTTTTGTTTTTATTAGGCTGTTTTACTGCGTGCTTCAAAGTAGGAGGTGCCGGGCAGGGGGTCTAGTATCGGAGGATGATTTACCAACTTTGAGTAAAATGATTCACGATTGCCTCTTTACTGATGGCATTGGTGAGGTAGCATCAATAGTCATCCCGATAATGCACATCTCACGCTTCGCCTTTTAAGCCAAGGAAATGACTTTGCCTAAGCCACTGTTCTCTCTGTTGTTCTTGCTGGCGCTCTCGGGGCCCGTTTTAGCGGCCTCCCTGACTACCCCGGATGGCGGTGACTATGAAGGTGATGTGAAAAATGGCCTGTTGCACGGCGATGGCCGCATTGACTGGCCCGATGGCACTTATTACATCGGAAGCTTCCGTAACGGCTTGAAGCACGGAGAAGGTACGGAATCCCTGCCGGATGGCCGGATATACCGGGGAGCGTATCGAAACGGGCAGTGGGTGAGCGGAGTGTTGCACTTCCCCAATGGCCAGTCCTATGAGGGTGAATTCGAGCGGCAACGCTTTGATGGCAAAGGCAAGCTCACCTTTGGTAACCGGGCCGTATACGAGGGCGATTTTCAGGCCGGAAAGATGGAAGGAGAAGGGCAGATGACCGCGGCGGATGGCACTGTCTATGAGGGCGCCTTCAGTGACGATCGTTTGACGCAGGGGACGCTTACTTCGAGGGACGGCTCGGTCTATGACGGTGAATTAAGGAACTGGCGCCCGCACGGGGAAGGTCGCCTGGTACAGGCAGATGGCGAGGTACTTGAAGGCCAGTTCGCCTATGGCGAGCACATTAACGACAGTGGCCTGTCCCGTTTCCAAGAAGAACAGGCCGGCCAGCAGGCGCGACTGGAGCGGGCACTCTATTCCCAGCGCACCCTGGTCGATGCCCAGCTGAAACGCCTGCGCGACCAAACCCCGGGCGAGCGCGAAGTCTTCACCGTGCTCGCTGCCCTTAGTAACGCTGAAACCGTTTTTCGGACCGAAATTGAAACCATTGATGCTCAACTCACGGCCATGCCCCCCTTCGAAGGGCGTCTGGTCACCCTTGCCAATGAACTGCACGATCGCGACAACCACCCGCTTGCCACCGAGACCAGCCTGACTCACATCCTTCGCACTCTCGGTAAACGGCTTGGAGAAGAAGACCTGATCTTCGTCTACCTCACCTCTCACGGCAGCCCCGATCACGAACTCTCGATCGATTTCAACAGTGACCAGTCTTTGCCCGATATAGACCCAACGGAACTGGCTGAGATCCTCAATGAAGCCCCACAACAGAAAGTAGTGGTGATCTCCGCCTGCTATTCCGGTGGTTTTATTCCCGAACTCAGCGATGAAAATACGCTCGTCATCACCGCTGCCGCCGCCGACAAACCGTCCTTCGGCTGTTCCAACGAAGAGACCATGACTTACTTTGGCCGTGCTTTCTTTGAAACGGCTTTCTCACTGGAAAAGCCGCTGGATGATGTCTTCGAAGATGCCAAGGCCGCGGTCACCGAGCGTGAGCTCGCCCAGCAATATGACCCTTCCAACCCGCAGATCTGGGAGTCTGAATCGGTTATTCAGGCTTGGGATGAATGGCGTACTCAGGTTAATTGAGATTGGGTCGAGTTTTCAGGATGCTTTACGGTTCTGAGAAAAAAGGATTCACCTTTGCCTCTTTACTGGCGGCAATGGTGAGGTAGCATCGACTGTCATTTAATCAACGCAAGTTCCGTCGTTCGGGTTGCCTGAGAGGTGTTGGCACACCCGGTAGCCGCCGCCAGTCTCCCAGGCGATCGCCGGGACTTGAGTTATCCATTACATTGGTAAGAGGGTGAAGAGCATGCACATTAACCAGCGTTTCGATGGCGGTAATATTATTTGTCTGGATGCCTCCGACCCCGGTGCGGTGGAGTTGCAGATTCGCTCCGATGTCGGGGATGAGCACAAACAATGGTTTTATTTTCAGGTGCTGGATGCTCGCGATCAGGCGTGCCGGTTCGACATTACCAATGCCGGGCAGGTGTCTTTCCCCAGGGCCTTCCACGACTATCAGGCCGTGGCGTCCTACGATCGTGAATTCTGGTTTCGGGTGCCAACCCGGTACGACGGTCAGACGCTGACCATCGAGCACAGCCCCGAAACCGACAGCATCTACTATGCCTATTTTGCGCCCTACAGCTTTGAGCGGCATCAGCAGTTGATTGCCGCGACGCTGGCATCGCCGCTGGTGCAGGCCAATACCCTGTGCATTACTCCGGATGGCCATCCGCTGACTCGCCTGACCATTGGCGAACCGTCCTCCGACAAGAAAGTCTGCTGGGTCATTGGACGCCAGCACCCCGGTGAAACCATGGCGGAATGGTGGATGGAGGGCTTTCTGGAGCGCCTGCTGGATGAACAGGATAGCCTGAGCCGTCAGTTACTGGAGCATTGCGTGTTCCATGTGGTACCCAATATGAACCCCGATGGCAGTGTGCGCGGGCATCTGCGCTGTAACGCACATGGTCGTAACCTGAACCGTGAATGGCTGGAGCCGAGTGAAGAGTTTTCACCGGAAGTCTATTTCGTCCGCGAAGCCATGGCTAAAACCGGTGTGGATTTTTGTCTGGATGTTCACGGTGATGAAGAATTGCCCTACAACTTTATTGCCGGGGCCGAGGGCATACCGGCCTGGAACAAGCACATGGCCTTGCAGCTCAGCACCTTCAAGTCAGTGTTGCAGACGGCTTGCCCGGATTTTCAGACTGATGTTGGTTATCCGGTAGCGGAACCGGGCAAGGCAAACCTGACGCTGTGCACCGCTCATGTGGCCGAGCACCACAAATGCCTTGCGATGACGCTGGAAATGCCGTTCAAGGACACCACCGCCACACCCATGCCCTCTACCGGTTGGTCGCCGGACCGTTGCCAGCGACTGGGTGCAGCCAATATCGATGCGATTTGGCAGGTGTTGCCGTTATTGTGATGTGAGCTGCGAACTTAGCCGCAAACAAAACATGTTGAGTTGGGTTTCAATTAACTGTTAAAGCGACTTCTAACACCATGAACACCTATCGAGCCAAAGATTTCACTGCAGAGAAAGCCTGGGGCGCTCAGGATATTGCCCTGATGAACGGAATTTCAACGCGCTTGCACTGGACTGATCAGCCCTATAAGTGGCACATCAACGACGGGCAGGAAGTTTTTGCAGTGCTGGATGGCCGGGTTGAGATGTTGTATCGCGAAGCCGGCGTTGAGCACTCCGTTGTTCTGGAAACCGGTGATGTGTTTTACGCGTCGGTTGGCACCGAGCACGTCGCCCATCCAATGGGTGAAGCCCGGATACTGGTGGTCGAACAGGCCGGCAGTGTCTGACACACCATTCTCATGATCAGGCAGGTAACGCTATGACAACGACAAACGCCATCGCACTGGTAACCGGCGCTGGCCGGGGCATCGGCGCGGCGACTGCCCGGTTATTGGCAAAAGAAGGGTATTTTGTGTGCATCAACTACCGGTCCGATGCCGCATCGGCCCGGGCGTTGGCGATGAGCATTGGCGAAACGGGCGGAAAGTGCCAGGTTATCCAGGCTGATGTATCGCAGGAAGCCGAGGTGGTGAGGTTGTTCCAGGTGATCGACCAGTTGCCCGGAACACTCCGCGTTCTGGTCAACAACGCTGGCCTATTGAAGACCCAGATGCGCCTGGAAGACATGACCGCCGAGCGCATCAACCAGGTTCTGGCGACGAATGTGACCGGGCCTTTTATTTGTTGCCGTGAAGCCGTAAAACGCATGTCCACACGCTATGGCGGGCCCGGTGGCACCATTGTTAACGTTTCTTCGGCGGCGGCGAGAACCGGTTCACCCAATGAATATGTCGATTACGCAGCCTCCAAAGGCGCGCTGGATACGATGACCCGGGGGTTGTCACTGGAGGTGGCCGCCGAGGGTATAAGGGTGAACGCGGTCCGGCCCGGGCTTATTCACACCGACATTCATGCCGATGGCGGCGAACCGGGCCGGGTGGCGCGATTGAGCGAGCTCATACCGTTGCAGCGGGGTGGCCAGCCGGAAGAGATTGCCGAGGCGATTTCGTGGCTGGTGTCGGATCGGTCGTCATACTGCACCGGCAGTCTGATTGATCTGGCCGGTGGGTTGTGAGGCAACACCAGTGAACGACATTGATTGCCCGGACCGGAGCCGATAATCTCTGGTGCCGGCAAGTTATATTTCTTTGCGTGAGAGAGGTTCCCCCATGTCTACCCAATCCACAGCGTTATCGCCTTTTCATCTGGCTTTTCCGGTTCACGACCTGGGCGCCGCCCGGCAGTTTTATGGCGAGGTTCTGGGCTGTGCCGAAGGGCGCAGTTCCGACCACTGGATCGACTTCGACTTCTTCGGGCATCAAATTGTCGCTCATCTGTCCGAGAAGGCTGAAGCAGCAAAACCCATCTCCAATGCGGTTGACGGGCATGAGGTGCCGGTGCCCCATTTCGGTGTCGTGCTGTCGATGGACGAATGGCAGTCCATGGCTGACCGGCTGACGGCCATGAACTTTGAATTCGTGATCGAGCCCTACATTCGCTTCAAAGGCGAGCCAGGAGAGCAGGGCACGTTGTTTTTCCGCGACCCCAGTGGCAATGCCATTGAAATGAAGGGGTTTGTCGATCGCAGCAGTTTATTTGCGCGTTGATGGCAGTGGTTCTCAAACGGCTGACTCATGATCTGTATGAGTCGGCCACCTCCTTGTTAGTAGCCCCAGAGCAACTGAAGTTTACCGGCACCGTCGCAGACGCACTGGCTGGGATTGATGAGGCGTGTCACCCGCATGGCATCTGGCTCGACAGGTCAATGGTCGGTTTCTTTATCGTCGATACTCAATTTGATCACGAGTTCGATTTTTGCGAGGCGGGGTCATTGGGCATCCGAACCTTTTTGATCGATGGCCAGCGACAAGGCCAGGGCCTGGGCAAAACAGCCGTAAAGGCGCTGAGGCCTTATCTGACAGGGGCTTACCCTGCATCGGCCATGATCTGGCTAACGGTCAATTGCAAGAACCTGGCCGCCTACCGGTGCTATGAACAGGGTGGTTTTACAGACACCGGTGACCTGTATCTGGGCGGTGCGGCAGGGCCTCAGCATGTGATGCGCCAGGCACTGACCCACTGAGAATTCAGGCAAAAAAAAGACGGGCAAGGCCCGTCTTTTTTGATGAAGCGACGCGCTTAGCGCAGTGTTTTCATGGCGGCAGTCCAGGAAACCAGTTGATCCAGCATGGCGGTCAGGCTTTCCTGATGCATGTCGGCTGGTTTGAACTCGTTGAAGTTTTCAAAATCAGTGAACAGCGACAATTGAACCTGGTTGCGCACGTGGGCCAGTTGCAGTTCTGATGCGATCTGGCGCAGGTGTTCAACGGCACGCACACCGCCAGCGGAACCGTAACCGACAAAACCGGCGGCTTTGTTGTTCCATTCGACACTGATGTAATCCAGCGCGTTCTTCAGCGCACCGGAAATGCTGTGGTTGTATTCCGGTGTCACGAAGATGTAGCCATCGTACTGGGCAATGGTCTGTGACCACTTTTTAGTGTGCTCGTTGGCGTATTGCTGGAACCCAGCGGGCATGGCTTCGTCCAGAATCGGCAGGTTGAAGTCGGCAATATCGACCAGCTCGAATTGAGCGTCATCGCGTTTTTGGGCGTTTTCGAGAACCCACTTTGCCACGGCAATGTTGTTACGGCCCGGGCGGGTTGTACCTGTTACGACAGCAATCTTGTTCATAGTAAGCTCCTCTGGGGTGACCGAATGGGCACCCGAATTCTGTATCACTCCCACAGTATGAAGACTACCCAGCGGCAATCAATGGGGCTATTATTGACAGATCGTTTCTTAATAGGAAACCAAGGATTATGGATACGTTGCTGAGCATGAAGGTGCTGGTGGCCGTGGTTGATCACGCCAGTTTTGTTCAGGCGGCCGAGCATCTGGGCTTGTCCAAGGCGATGGTCAGCAAGCACGTCATGCACCTGGAAAGCCGGCTGGGCGCCCGTTTGCTGAACCGGAACAGTCGTCACCTGAGTGTGACGGAATCTGGCCGGGTCTATCTGGAGCGGTGTCGGGCCATGCTTGAAGAGCTCGATGAAGTTGAAGCCACGGTCAGTCGTGCGACGGTAACACCGCGCGGCACCATTCGCTTTACCGCCCCCATGTGGCTGGCAACAGACTACTTCACCCGGTTGCTGCGGGAATTTCGTGAGCATTACCCGGAAGTTACCTTCGATATCGACATCAGCGGTCGTTTTGTCGATATCGTTGAGGAGGGGTTCGACCTGGCACTTCGGGCCAGCCGCACGCTGCACCCCAACCTGATTGCCCGCCCGCTGATGACGATCCCATTCTACATTGTCGCCTCGCCAGGCTACCTGGAGCGCCACGGTACGCCCGAGCAGGGCAGCGATCTGGAGCGGCACAGCATGCTGGCGTATTCGCTGATTCGCGGCAACGAATTTACCCTGACCGGGCCGGAAGGGGAGGTGAAAATCAAATTCAACGCTGTGTTGCAGTCAAATAATGAGTCGTTGTTATTGTCGGCGGCGATCAATGATATGGGCATCGGTATCTTGCCCGGCGGCCTGGTTGAGCGGGAGTTGGGGCAGGGTAATCTGACCCAGATACTGCCCGGCTACACACCGCTTAACAGCCAACTGTATGCGGTTTATACCAGCCGGCGTTATCTGTCTGCTAAAGTGCGAACATTCATCGATTTTTTGTCGGATCGGATGGCGTGTCCGGAGCATCTCTGAGCGTCAGGGCCGGCGGTCGTCTCAAACGGATCTCTCATGTCTGAACCTGCAGCGCCAAAATCAACGGACCTTTCGCCACCTAAGCCCGAACAGGCGCAACGGGTTCGCTACAGCCTGAAGGTGTCGATGAAAGACAGTGTGGCGTCTTCGGTGATGACCGGGACGGTGGATCAGTTCCTCAACGCCTTTGCGATATTTCTGCGGGCAAGCAGTGTGCAAATTGGTTGGTTGACCGGCATACCGCAGCTACTGGGCGGCCTGTTTCAGATACTGTCGGTCTGGCTTGGCGGCTATTGGCCACGTCGCAGCCTGATCGTGTTGGGCGCTGCCGTACAGACCCTGTCGCTGGTGGGGCTGTGTGCTCTGGCGCTGCCGTTCCCCTGGCCCGAGGGCGCCCGGGTGCCGCTGTTGATTGGCTGTGCCATTGTCTATCACGGTGCTTCCAACCTGGCGCAACCGCAATGGAAAGCCCTGATGGGCAACCTGGTTCCTCCCCGGTTGCGCGGGCGCTATTTCGGCGTTCGTTCCCGGCTGGCCATGGCAACATCTTTCTTCGCCTTTCTGGCGGGTGGCCTGTTGCTGAATGGGTCGGCCTCGCTGGGTGTTGAATCACTGGGCTTTGCTGCACTGTTTCTCATTGCCGTATTCGGCCGCGGTATGTCCACCCGATACTTGCACCGGATGTACGACCCCTACCGGCCAGATCACTCCCGTGGCCGCGGCCTGATGCATACGCTGCGCAGCATGAAACGCGCCTTTGCCGACCAGCGGTTTCGGCGTTTCACGTTGTTTCTGGCCGGCATGCAATGCATGGTGGCCCTGTCGGCACCGTTTTTTGCCGTTTATATGCTGCGCGATCTGCAATTCACCTATCTGCAATTTACGCTGAACACCGCTGCCTCCATTCTGGTTCAGTTTGTGTTGTTGCGGTACTGGGGGCGCATTGCCGACCGCAAGGGTAACCGCTATGTCATGGCTCTGGGTGCCACGGTCATACCGGTGTTGCCGGTACTCTGGCTGTTTTCCGATAACCTGGTGTATCTGATGGGTGTGCAAATGCTGGGGGGCGCGGCCTGGGCCGGGTTTACGCTGGCAACATCGAACTACCTCTATGACCTGAAACCCGACGACAGTGAATTCGCCGGCTATGCCGCCATGCAATCCACCATTGGCGCGGCTGCTGTGTTTGTAGGTGCCATCAGCGGCGGGTATCTGATCAGTTGGGTGCCGGATGCTCTCGTTCTCGGCAACTGGTCGTGGCCAATTGAGCGTCCCATCTGGGTCATATTTGTGATCTCTGCGGTGCTTCGTGCCGTCGTTGCCCTGTGGTACTTGCCCAGGGCGCCTGAGTTGCGGGTGAAGCAACGTGGTCGCGTGCGTGATCTGGTTTTTCGAGTGTCACGCTTCACACCCATTTCCGGTGTCGTTTTCGACGTGGTCAGTGGCAGGCGCAAGAAGCAGCGCCCTCCGCAATAGCGCTCTTGCCAGCCAATCCGGATAAATGGATGGGATACTGCCACTTCCGGTCTGGCATTGGGTGGATTCCTACCCGTCATCCGAAGCAGCTTCGCGTCGCCACGGCCTTGTGGGAGTGGCGCCATTCTTGCAGATGATTCGGGTTGGCGCTACGGCGACCTACCATTACAACAATTCGAATCACAGGAAACGTTCATGACGCTGCTCTCTCTCCGCTGGTTGCGACTCGCATTGCCATGCGTGCTGGTCGCCGGGTTCGCCTCGGCCGAACCCCAAACCCTGATCTTTTCTCACGTTGTCAGTGAAAACACACCCAAAGGCAAAATGGCACTGATGTTCAAATCGATGATTGAGCGTCGGATGGGGGATCAGTTTCAGGTTGAGATTTATCCGAATACCGAGTTGATGGATGACGACGAGGCTGTGGATGCCATTGCCGAAGGCCGTATTCACTTTGCGGCACCGTCATTGTCCAAGTTTCAAAACTATACCACTCAATTGATGGTCTATGATTTACCGTTTTTGTTTGCGGATATGGGCGCAGTTGAACGTTTCCAGGGAAGTACCGCCGGACAGGCCTTGCTCACTCACATGAGCGAAGACGGTATCCTGGGGTTGAGTTATTTGCACAACGGTCTGAAGCAATTGACTGCGAGCCGTGATTTCAGTCTGCCGGAGGATCTGGCCGGGCTGCGATTCCGAATCATCGCGTCAGATGTGTTGCAAAAACAGTTTGTATTGCTCAACGCAGAGCCTGTACCTATGGCTTTTAGCCAGGTGTATCAAGCATTGGCAGACAATGATATTCAGGGACAAGAGAACACCTGGTCGAACATCTATTCGCAGGCCTTTTATGAACATCAGCCTTTCATGATGCAATCGAATCATGGCGTACTGGATTACATGGTGATCACCAATACCGATTTCTGGAACAGCCTGACGGCAGAGCAACGTCAGGAGTTCCGCTTTGCCATGGAAATGTCGGTGAAATACGGCAATGCCGTGGCCCTGGCGAAAAACCAGAATGACCGTGCCGCCATTGCGTCCATGTCAGGCGTGAGTTTGCATGAACCGACGTTGGAGCAGTTGGCTCAATGGCAGAATGCCATGAAGCCCCTGTGGCAGGAGTACGAACCACAAATCGGCGCCGACGTTATTGAAGCGGCACTGGATGCCAACCAGGCCCCCTGACTCAATGCCCGGGTTCGCTGGCTGGAACGCAGGTTCCCGCTACCTGTCCCGGGAATTCTACCCGGCGGTGGCGGGAACAGGGTGCTGTATTGATGCTAAAATACGTCCATTAGTGACCGTTAAATCCGATTAATGACATGGAACAGACCAGCCCATTATGAGTAATTCTGAAAAACGCCCGCTTTATATTCCCTATGCCGGACCAACCCTGCTGGAGCTGCCGCTGTTGAACAAAGGCAGTGCCTTCACGCAGGAAGAGCGGGTTTCGTTCAATCTGATCGGGTTGTTGCCACAAAACGTGGAGACCATTGAAGAGCAGGCCGAGCGGGCCTACCGCCAGTACCAGTTGTGCCAGAGTGATCTGGACCGCCACATCGCCCTGCGTTCGATTCAGGACGACAACGAAACCCTGTTTTTCCGCTTGCTCGAAGATCATCTCGAGGAAATGCTGCCGATCATCTACACCCCGACGGTGGGTGAGGCTTGTCAGGAGTTCTCCAATATTTATCGCAACCACCGGGGGCTGTTCATCAGCTACCCGGACCGCGATCACATGGACGACATGCTGCGCAGTGCCACCAAAGACAACGTGAAAGTCATTGTGGTAACTGATGGCGAGCGCATTCTGGGCCTGGGTGACCAGGGTATCGGCGGCATGGGCATTCCCATTGGCAAACTGTCGCTATACACCGCCTGCGGTGGCATCAGCCCGGCCAATACGTTGCCGATCATGCTGGATGTGGGCACCAACAATCAGACGCTGCTGAACGACCCCATGTACATGGGCTGGCGCCATAACCGCATCAGCCAGGACGAGTACGATGCGTTTATTGAACAATTCATTCAGGCCGTAAAACGCCGCTGGCCCGATGCCCTGTTGCAGTTCGAGGATTTTGCCCAGACCAACGCCATGCCGTTGCTGGAACGCTACCGCGAAGAACTGTGCTGCTTTAATGATGACATTCAAGGCACGGCATCGGTCTGTGTGGCAACGCTGTTGGCCGCTTGTAAAGCCAAGGGCGAGCCGGTCAGCGAACAGCGTGTTGCGTTTGTAGGTGCCGGTTCCGCCGGCTGCGGTATTGCCGAGCAAATCATCGTGGCGATGCAGGATGAAGGCCTGTCGGAAGCCGAAGCCCGCAAGCGCGTCTTTATGGTCGACCGCTTTGGGTTGCTGACCAGTGATATGGTGGACCTTTATGACTTTCAGGCGCGGCTAGCCCAGCCAGCCGACATGGTTGCCGACTGGTCTGGTACCGACTTGCTGGATGTCGTGAAACACGCCAACCCAACCATTCTGATTGGTGTCTCAGGCCAGAGAGGCTTGTTCACAGAGGACGTCATTAAGGCATTGCATGCGGGCTGTGCACGGCCTGTGGTCATGCCATTGTCGAACCCGACATCCAAAGTCGAGGCAACGCCGGCCGACGTGCTGGCCTGGACCGACGGTCAGGCGTTGGTGGCAACAGGCTCTCCGTTTGGGCCGGTAACGGTCAATGGCCAGACTTACCCCATCGCTCAGTGCAACAATGCCTACATCTTCCCGGGCATTGGGCTTGGTGCGTTGGCCGTCGGTGCCGAACGCATCACCGATACCATGCTGATGGCCGCTTCAAAGGCGCTGGCCAATCAGGCACCCATGGTGCAAACCGGTGAGGGCGCATTGCTACCACCGCTGGCCGATATTCGCGAAACCAGCAAACTGATTGCTTTTGAAGTCGCCCGTCAGGCCCAGGCCGATGGCGTAGCTCTGATGAGCAGCGAAGAGCAGGTTCGCGAAACCATCGAAGCGAACTTCTGGACACCTCGTTATCGGCAGTATCGTCGTCGGGCTGTGTGAGAGGGGCGTTGACTGGTTGAATCCCGTGTTAATGTTAACAAATTGCCCTGCCAGTCAGGCAGGGCGATTGCTAGCCTTACTACACAGACATAACTGCTTTACTTAACAAGTCCCTTACCTGACCGGCAACGGCTTTTAGTTCATCGTTTTCTATCGCACTCATTGAGGCCACGGGGTCTATTGCGCTCACTTCGACGCCGTCTTCGATCGATCGAAGAATGACGTTACAGGGCAGCATCGCGCCGGCGCGTGGTTCAAGACCGATGGCCTCAAATGCCATTGTCGGGTTGCAGGCACCGAGAATTCGATAGGGAGCCATCTCTTTGTCCAGTTTCTTTTTCATAGTGGCCTGAACATCAATTTCTGTCAGTACGCCAAATCCCTGGTCTGCCAGGGCTTTACGGGTACGAGCATCGACAGTATCGAAATCGGCGTTCTGGATCAGTCGGTTGATTGTGTAACTCATGGTTCATTGTCCTCTATTCAAATTTTGCGAGCTGGTACATTAATCTGTCCGCATACAGTGAAGGATGTCTGTACCGCATTAAAGGTTTGTATTTGTAAATACTAATATTTATTCCCCTTTCCGACGAAACCTTAGCTCGATTTCTTCACCACCCTGTTAAACGATCCTTATTCTCTCGGGTGAGTGCCAAACATCGTAAGGATTCATTGGGCAATAGCTTAATGTTCATTAGCGGTGATGATGAGTGTCAGCGGTTTTCTTTTCTGCTTGCGCAGATTCTGGAGATTTCTTCAGGAAGATCTGTTCCGCTGTGGCGATCAATATCATGGTGACGACTGCCACACCAATTACAAATGGATCGGTGTTTAACTTCACCCAGATAAAGCCACCTAGAACGAGTAGGTCCAGAACAATGGCCACAAAGGGCACCCAAGCTTGTGCTTTAACATCAGCTTTCAGGTAGCGAAGAACGCCCCAGTGGATAGCAATATCCATAATCAAGTAAAACACAATACCCAGTGCAGCAATTCGGGATAAATCAAAAAATGCTGTCAGCATCAGCCCCAACACTACGGTATAGACTAACGTGTGCTTTTGAATGCTCCCGGGCATGCCGAAGTGACGGTGAGGCACCAACTTCATTTCGGTCAGCATGGCCAGCATTCGCGAAACCGCGAAAATACTGGCCAGAATGCCACCGGCGGTGGCCATCATGGCAATAGCTACGGTAATCCAAACCCCGTAATCGCCCAATGCCGGTCGTGCCGCCGCCGCCAGGGAGTAGTCCTGTGTCTCGATGATTTCAGGCAGTGAGAGATTGCTGGAAACGGCGAAGCCGACCAAGGTATAGATCACCACACACGCCGCGATGGAAATCACAATAGCGCGGCCAACGTTGCGATGGGGGTCTTGCACCTCTGAACCGCTGTTAGTGATTGTTGTAAAGCCCTTGAACGCCAGTATCCCCAGAGCCGTCGCTCCCAGGAAATTAACCAGGGTTCCAGTCTCTCCAGGGGAGGAAAAATCGACGGAAATGCTGTCGGAAATCCAGACCCCCACCAGCCCGAAAGTCACAATGCCCGTGATCTTCAAGATACCGATAAAGGAGGCCACCCCCTGAATCATTCGATTGCCAAGCAGGTTGATCAGGAAGGCGGCGAGCATGAGCGACACCCCGAGAATGGGCACCATGCGACCACCGTCATCGCCACCAAAGAGCTGCATGGTGTAGGAGCCGAAGGTGCGGGCCAGAAAGCTCTGCGCGATCACCATCGAAAAGTACATCAACAAGGCGTTAAACGCTGTAGGCAGGCGATTCCCGTAGGCTTTGTGCAAATACATGCCAATGCCCCCGGCGGACGGATACGCATTGGAGATTTTTATATAGGAGTATGCACTAAAGCCGACAACCACCGCTGCGGCCAAAAACGCCAAAGGGAACAGGGCGCCGGTCATCTCTGCCATTTGCCCGGTAAGCGCAAAGATACCGGCACCGATCATGACGCCCGTCCCCAGCATTACGGTTCCAGCTAGCGTCAGGCTGCCTTCCCGGTAATGAGTTGTTCTGTCTTTCTCGCTTTCCATACACCCTCCGACTTTTAATCCTCGAGTTTTGAAGTCTGGCTTCTCTATAGACTACTGACTGCCACGCCTGGACTGTTCACGCTCTAGCCAGCTCTGGTAAACGTCATCTGGCCAGTAGCTTTGAAAGCTGGCGACTACATCTATGATTTGGCGGTCGCTTAATCTGTCGCCCCAGGCAGGCATCACGCCGCCCACCGGTTCTCCACCCTGTTCAATAACCATTTTGAGTACATCCAAGGGGTGGTGCCAGGCATGGGCTGTGCCATTTAACGGGGGAGGCGGGTACTGGCCGTTTGCCGCCACTGTTTTCCAATTGGGTGTGGATTCAGCATTTTGTCCATGGCAACCGGCGCAGTTTTCTCCAAAAACCTCTTTTCCACGCGTTACCTCCTCTGGTGTGTACCAACGTTCCGTACCCGCTTTTGGTTCGAGTGAGATACTTGAAGTATCGATGGTTTCGCCCGCATTCTGCGCAGTCCCTTGATTTTCCGTGCAGGCAGCGAGTCCCAATACTGCTGCTGTTACCCAAATAAATTTCATGGCATTACCCTTTACCTATTCTGTTTGGACCGTTACTTTTGTTAAACAACTTCAAACCAGGTCATCATCCCGGTCGCCTGGTGGTCTATCATGTGGCAATGAATAAGCCATTTACCGGGATTTCCGGCTATCAATCGGACAGCCTTTTGCTGACCTCTTAACAGCGTTAGGCTGTCATGCCACCGCCCATTCGCCCAGACATGATGACCGTGCCAGTGCACGGTGTGTGGAAAGGCTGTTCGATTGTCGAGTAGCACTTCAACCGACTCTCCTTTCCGGGCACGAAAGAGGGGAGTTTCAGGCATGCCCGTTTGCCCACTGATCGCCCAGAATTGGCCATTTCTAGCCAGTTCTCTAAAAGTATGAGGCTCGCCCTGGTATTGGGCCGACTGCAACCGCCCCATCGCTCCGCCTTCGAGGGTCACCGGTACGCGTTGGTTTACACCAGCTGGCAAGTGAGGCATGGGGTTGGCCGGTAACGCCATTGCATCCGGGAAAGCAGGGACCTCTGTGCCGTCAGACGGGTTCAGGTCAACCTGAGCAACGAGCAGGGGCTCATCGCCACTGACTTCCAGTAATTGGCCGGCGTCACGGGCAATCCACCCTATATCCCAACGTTCACCCGGCCCCAGGATAATCACCTCGGGAACCGGTTCGGGGATGGCGAGCGGCTGGCCATCTTTGGCGAGCCACAACGCCCCCGGGAACGCGGCATGTAACTGCAGAATCCTATTGGTGGCGGTGTTGATCAGCCGCAGCCTGACTCGTTCGCCCGCGTTTGCCTCACCCCGCCAGGGGCCAGCCTGGTGATTGATGGTCAGAAAGTTACCCATACGACCCGCGTGTGACTGGTTGTGACCGTTAGCAAACGCCGGATCTATACGACCGTTCCTGCTCAGACTCCAGTCATCCATCAACAACGGCCAATCACGCTCGAAGCGAGGCTCGTTATTACCGGTGACGACCAGTGAGCCGTAAAGCCCCCGCGCCAACTGTTCAATGGTATTGTGGTGACTGTGAAACCAGAAGGTGCCTGCATCAGGTGACATGATGTGATAGTCAAAAGAGGCACCCGGTTCTATGGGCGCTTGGGTCAAGCCAGACACGCCGTCCATGGCATTGCCAACTCGCACTCCGTGCCAGTGGATGGTCGTTGGCTCTGGCAAGTGATTGGTCACGCGCACGGTTTGCATGACGCCCTGTTGTAATGTCAACTTTGGCTGGTTGTAGGCCCAGATCGGGGTTGGTGCGGCGAGCCAGGAAGCCGTCGTTTCCCGAGCCTGAATGTTGATGTGTGGAACTTGTGGCTGGTCAGCCCAGAGTGACCAGGGCAGCATTGAGGCAGCGGACAATTGTGCCCCTGCCTTAATCCACTGCCGTCGTGTCAGATTCATGATTACCGTCCTCGTTTAACCCAAGCTACCGGCTGCGGGAAACAGCCTCAATGTCCAAAAGGCGATGCGACGCCCCACGCCCGTCGTCAGACCAATGTTTCGACCTCACTCACAGGCGAGAATCTTTGTTGCCGTGAGGTGGTTCACTGAACGCAAGAAAGTACAGCAACCCCAGGTTCAGTATGGGAACCAGTGCCAGAACACTGAGAACTCCGGGAAATCCAAGCTTTTCGCAGATTCGCCATAAAGGAATGACCACCAGTGCAGCGACCAGTGGCCACCAGAACAGGTGAAAACCCCAACTCATGTCCATCATCATTATTTGTCTCCTGGTCTTGCGAACGAGATAGTGTGCGCATGGGTTAATTCAGCCAGAGTGCTTTCGAGCTGAACCTTTTATTCAATGTCATTGATCGCTTGCGCCTCACGAATAAAGGCGAGTATGAACGTCATCTGAGTAAACCCAACGGTGGGTTGCGGCGGCATGTCACCAAACGACCAATGATGTTGACGTGACCCTTCTGTCACTGCTCGGTAGAAGGCTTTGTTGGAGTGGTGACCGGGGTTGTAAATGGAATGGATCAACGGTGGTCCTGCATCTGATCCTTCTGCGTTTAATCCGTGACAGGCAGCGCACGTTTGGTTAAACATTCGTTGCCCGGTTCGAGCTTTCTCCGACAGCCCCTCAACCACGACATCAACATGATTCGGCAGGTCATCGGCCGCGATTGCAGGCACGGAGAGCTTGGCTAACGTGCCTAAAACGAGCAGTGCTGTGAGCGGAAACGCGCAGGCCGCGGCTCCAGATATCATGATGGAATGAAAGTTAGGGCGTTCAAACAGTGATCTCATGAGTGTCCTCAATGGCTACATTAATCCGAAAGAAAGTGACGGTCAGAGCATCAAACGACAGGGGTACGCTGTCAGGTGACGGTGAGAAGCGTTGTATTAGCTACTCGTCTGAGCGAAACGGTAATCAGTGATTGAGGATCAGAGACTGGGTGGGCGATCGAGCGCGCTGTGATAGCCCGAGTGCAGGGAGTGACTGAGCGGCTGAGTATAACGCTCTGTTGCCTGTGTCGCAGGGTCGATCAGACCTGCAACGGCCTGCGCTACCACGGGTAGGGTACATGCCATACCACTGCAGTGTGATCGAAACTGAGCGGAATGGTCGGCCATGCCACAGCGTTCAACATCATGATGATCGGCGCACAGCGACACTGTTTGAGCCTCGCCGTCGGTTGTGGTTTCTGCCCAAGCCAATACACCCCCAGTTCCCTGGAAGATAACCAGGAAGAGAACAAGGATGTAATTGAGTTTGGCGGTCGTCATCGCGGGTGTCGCTGGCTTGAACGAATTAAGAGAATACTCGCGGGGCTACCGGATTTCCAGTCGAAGACCTGTTTTTTACCAGTAGAACCCGCCGACGATCGGGCAGCGCTTACCATGTGATCTAACGGGCCTAATCGCTTTTGTATGGAACATCCGTGTCCCGTTAGCCTGTGTGCTGCTTAAACCCCGTAAACGGTTCGCTCAAAAACCCACCAGCCGGCCATCAGGGCGATCGCGATAGAAGCGGGGTTCGTGATGTAGCTCCGGTACCACGCTTTATTCCTGAACCAGACACCGACTGCCAAAAAGCAGAGGGCAATGACGGTCAGTTGCCCAAGCTCGACCCCGATATTGAATCCGATTAGGCCTGTAATAAAGTGATTCGGACTTAGTCCTATTTCCGTCAGGACGCTGGCAAAACCAAGGCCATGCAAGAGGCCAAATCCGAAAATGACGGCGGGTCGCCATTTGCTGAGGTTACGAGACCAGAGGTTCTCGACGCAAACGTAGACGATGGAGAGCGCAATTAATGGCTCCACAATAGCCGCAGGTATTGTCACGATACCCAGCATTCCCAGAGCAAGGGTTACGGTGTGCGCCAGGGTGAAGCTGCTTACTTGCCAGATTAATGGCTTTAATTTCGAGCTAAGCAGGAACAGGCCGACTACGAACAAGATGTGATCGAGCCCCTTGGGTAGGATGTGTTCAAAGCCAATAACGATGTAGTTTGCAAAAATTGAGAAGCCACTTTGTTTCACGGCACCCGTGATATCAAAAGGTCCGGTTGGCACGCCGGGCTGAAGATATTCTGTATAAATTTCTTCTCCGGTTGCGGTGCTGACTCTCAGAGCGGATTCGCCAAACTGTTCATCCCACTGCCAACCCAGGCTTGAACTGCCGGTGGGCAGCGTGCCGGTAAAGGTAATGACGGCCTCTCTGGCCAGCTCCAGATCCGGTTCACTGGTTAAGGTCAGGTTCGGCTCGGCCAGGTTGATATCGAGGCCGTCGGCTTGAAACTGGATGCCACTGATCAGGTCGGGCGCAAACGCTTTGAAAACAGGCATCAGCTCTTGCTCTGACATGGCCCGGTACCGATCATACTCAGCAGCCTGAGGCGCATCATTTGTGTCAGTTACGTCCGGCCCGATACCCGCCAGGTAGGTCTCGACGCTGGTTTGAATGTCAATGCTGTAGGTGCCGTTCTCGTTGAGAGTCAGATCGATGATGGCAGGGCGAATTTCGTGCGCCGTTGACAATGTGCTGAGGGCCAGCAAAACGACAAAAAGGCCAAAATGGGCCAGTTTGGTGGTAGAAATCATGTGTGAGAGTCCAATGCAGTTATTATTTGAGCGCTACAGGAGCAGTGTTAACAGAAGAAGGCTGTTCACTGTCTAGTGTATACGAAGCAAATTTGACTGCCGATGCATTTATCGGAACTGGAGGGAGGGGGCTGCTGACGTGACTGGGTCGTCAGCAGCCTTTATGAGGCAGGTCACTTCCTTGTGATCCTGTTCTGAGGGTTCTTGCGGATCAGGCGAACTGCTCTTCTTCGGTAGACCCGGTCAGTGCGGTAACCGAAGAGGTGCCGCCCTGAATGACCGTGGTCATGTCGTCGAAGTAGCCAGTGCCCACTTCCTGCTGGTGCGCGACAAAGGTGTAGCCCTTGTCGGCATCTTTGAATTCCTGCTCTTGCAGTTCAACGTAGGCCGACATGTCCTTGCGGGCATAGGCGTGGGCCAGGTTGAACATGCCGTGCCACATGTTGTGAATGCCGGCCAGCGTGATGAACTGGAACTTGTAGCCCATGGCTGACAATTCAGTCTGGAACTTCGCAATGGTCGCGTCGTCCAGGTTCTTGCGCCAGTTGAACGACGGTGAACAGTTGTAAGCCAGCAGCTGATCCGGGAACTCCTTGCGGATGGCTTCGGCGAACTTGCGGGCCTCGTCCAGATCTGGCTTGGCAGTCTCGCACCACAGCAGGTCGGCATAGGGGGCATAGGCCAGGCCGCGGGCGATGGCTTGATCGATGCCGGCCTTGACCCGGTAGAAGCCTTCAGCCGTGCGACCGCCGACGATAAACGGGGCATCGTAGGGGTCGCAGTCTGACGTAATCAGATCCGCCGCATTGGCGTCGGTACGGGCCAGCAAAATCGTCGGTACGCCTTCAACATCGGCCGCCAGACGGGCTGCTGCCAGCTTTTGAACCGCTTCCTGGGTCGGCACCAGTACCTTGCCACCCATGTGACCGCACTTCTTCACCGAGGCTAACTGGTCTTCAAAATGCACACCGGAGGCGCCAGCGCGAATCATGTTCTTCATCAGTTCATAGGCGTTCAGCACACCACCGAAACCGGCTTCGGCATCCGCCACGATGGGCGCGAAATAATCGGTGTAGCCCTCATCACCCGGGTTCTTGCCGGTTTTCCACTGAATCTGGTCGGCACGCTCAAAGGCGTTGTTGATGCGACGAACCACGGTCGGTACGGAATCAACGGCGTACAGCGACTGGTCCGGGTACATGGTTTCAGAGGAGTTGGCATCGGCTGCCACCTGCCAGCCAGAGAGGTAGATCGCCTGAATACCGGCTTTGACCTGTTGCACAGCCTGACCACCGGTCAGCGCGCCCATGGCGTTTACGAAGTCTTTTTCAGGACGAAAGGCCGGGCGTCCGCCTTCATTGATCAGTTGCCAGAGCTTCTCGGCACCGCGAGTGGCCACGGTATTGTCACGCTTCAGCGAACCGCGCAGACGCACCACATCTTCAGCACTGTAGGTGCGCTTGACGTTCTGCCAGCGGGGGTTGATGTCCCAGTCTTTCTGGATGGCTTCGATCTCAGCTTGGCGGTTGTAGTTTCCAGTGGTCATGGTCGTGTCCTCTCGGTGTTGCGGTCTAGTTGTATTAGTGTGTTGTCGTTGTCGCTGCTGCAACGGTGTGTCTCTGCTGCGACCTTGACTTCACAGTAAAATCGCCAGGGTGATTTGGCCAATTTATAGTTATTATTTTCAGTATTCACGGTATGAATGATGGGAAGGCTTTGAGTATAATTCGGATCAAAGACGATTTTGAGACGAACAGGCAAACGTAAGGAGGAAAGGATGCAGCTGAGCCGCATCGACATGAACCTGCTGGTGTATCTGGATGTGCTGCTGCGTGAGCGCAGCGTGACCCGGGCGGCCGACAAGCTGGGCATTAGCCAGCCGGCCATGAGCAACGGTTTGCGCCGACTGCGCACCCTGTTTGATGACCCCCTGCTGATTCGTACCAGTGAGGGCATGACGCCAACCGAGCGCGCCGGGCAACTGGAGCCCATGCTGCGCACCGTGCTGCAGGACATCGAGCGCGCCATTCAGCCGCGCTCTGATTTCGATGCCGAAAACAGTCAGCGGGTGTTTCGTATCATGGTCAGCGACTACGCCGAATCGACCCTGGTACCCCCACTGCTGCGGCGTTTGCGCGAAGAAGCCCCCAACGTCATTCTGGACCTGATGACCCCCAGCGACGTCAGTTTTCTGGATGTCGAGCAGGGTAAGGTCGACATGGTAATCAACCGCTTTGACGACATTCCCCAGTCATTCCACCAGACCATCGTCTGGCGCGACGAGTTCTGCTGCATGGTCAGCTCCGAGAACCCCATTCTGGAAAACTTCAGCCTGAAGAACTATCTGCAGGCACAGCACGTCTGGGTCAGTAAAACCGGCTATGGCGTGGGTGTGGGGGTCGATCCGGCCGATGTACAGCGCCTTGGCTGGGTGGACGAAGTGCTCGGTCAACTGGGCAGCAAGCGCAACATCACCGTCTTCACCCGTCATTATCAGGCCGCCATGTTGCTGGCCGAGCAGAACGACCTGGTGGTTACCTTACCGGCTCGGGCCGCGCTGCTGCAGGCCCACAACGACCGCTTGCGGGTGATGGCGCCGCCCTTTGTGATACCGGGTATTCAACTGAAACTGGTGTGGAGCCCGTTGTTGCATCACGACCCGGCGCACCGGTGGATGCGGCGTCTCATCAACGAGGTGGCAGAGCAGGTTCCAAGCCCGGAGTTTTAGTGGCATGTTGAATGGGCGGGCAGTTAAAACATTCGGTGATCAAAATCCCATTCATACTGTGAATGGTGACTATAAAGGTTATAAATTAGTCGTATCCGGCTGGGCTCCCTAGACTCGAATAAAAAGCAAACAGCGAAAGGCCAGACTCATGACAGATCGAATTCAACACGGCGGTCTTCAGATCGCGACCGAACTCTATAACCTGATCGACCAGGAGATCGCCCCGGGTACCGGGGTTGATCCGGCTCATTTCTGGGGTCAGTTTGAGGCCATACTGGATGAATTCGGGCCGCGCAACGAGGCGCTGTTGCGCCAGCGCGATACCTTGCAGGCGAAAATCGATCAGTACCATGCCGAGCGCTCCGTAGAACCGCACGACGCGGATGACTACAAAGCCTTTTTGCAGGACATCGGCTACTTGCTGCCCCCGGTCGACGTCAGTCCCATCACCACCGCCAACGTCGATACCGAAATTGCTGAACAAGCGGGTCCGCAGTTGGTGGTACCGGTTAAGAACGCCCGGTTTGCACTGAACGCCGCCAATGCCCGCTGGGGAAGCCTGTACGATGCCCTCTATGGCACCGATGCCATTTCAGAAGACGGCGGAGCCGAAAAAGGCCCGGGCTATAACCCGGTGCGCGGTGCAAAGGTTATCGCCTTTGCCCGGGCGCACCTCGACCAGGCCACGCCACTGGCCAAAGGCTCTCATGCTGACGCGGTGGCCTACCGGATTGAACACGGCGCCCTGTCAGTCGAACTGAATGACGGCACCCAAACCGGCCTGGCTAACCCGGCCAAATGCCTGGGGTACCAGGGCGATGAAGCCGCGCCCACGGCCATTCTGCTGAAAAACAACGGACTGCACATCGAGATCCAAATCGATGCGACCAGCCCGGTTGGCAAAACCGATGCAGCCGGTGTCAAAGACCTGCTGGTCGAGGCTGCGCTGACCACCATTATGGACTGCGAAGATTCGGTCGCAGCCGTCGATGCCGAAGATAAAACCGAGGTTTACCGCAACTGGACGGGCCTGATGAAAGGCACGCTCAGCGAGTCGTTTGAAAAAGGCGGTCACACCATTACCCGCTCGTTGAACAGCGACCGGGCCTACCAAGGCCTGAACGGCCGCCCGCTGGTCTTGCATGGTCGCAGCCTCATGTTCGTGCGCAACGTCGGCCACCTGATGACCATCAACGCGGTGCTCGATCGCGACGGTCGCGAAGTGCCGGAGGGCATTCTCGATGGCATGGTCACGGCGCTGGCGGCCAAACACGATGTGCTGAACAACACCGAGCGACGCAATAGCCGCACCGGCAGCGTTTACATCGTTAAACCCAAGATGCACGGCCCGGAAGAAGTGACCTTTGCGGTCGACCTGTTCGCCCGCATTGAGCAGGCGCTCGATCTGCCAGCCAAGACCCTGAAAATCGGCATAATGGACGAAGAACGCCGTACGACGGTTAACCTGGCAGCCTGCATTCAGGCCGCCAGTGACCGCACCGTCTTCATCAACACCGGCTTTCTCGACCGCACCGGCGATGAGATCCACACCAGCATGTTGGCTGGCCCGATGATTCCCAAGGCCCAGATGAAACAGCAAGCCTGGATCAGCGCTTACGAAGACAACAACGTTGATGCCGGCCTCGCAGCAGGCTTGCCGGGCAAAGCCCAGATCGGCAAAGGCATGTGGGCCATGCCGGACGAAATGGCCGCCATGCTCGAACAAAAACAGGGCCACCCCATGGCCGGTGCCAACACGGCCTGGGTGCCGTCCCCCAACGGCGCGACCCTGCATTCCGTGCACTACCACCGCATCAGCGTGGCCGAGCGTCAGGAAACCCTGCGTCAGCGCGAACCGGCCTCACTGGATGCCATTCTGCAAATTCCATTGCTGGCTGAGCCGGGTTCACTGACCGCGGAAGCCATTCAGGCAGAACTCGACAATAACGCCCAGGGCATTCTCGGCTACGTCGTCCGCTGGATCGACCACGGCGTCGGCTGTTCCAAAGTCCCCGACATCAACAACGTCGGCCTGATGGAAGACCGCGCCACCCTGCGCATTTCCAGCCAGCACATGGCCAACTGGCTGCACCACGGCATCTGCACCGAAGCCCAGGTCATCGAAACCATGAAACGCATGGCCGCCATAGTCGACAAGCAAAACGCTCACGACCCAAGCTACACACCCATGGCCAAAGACCCGGACAACAACATCGCCTTCCAGGCGGCCCTCGCCCTGGTGCTCGAAGGCAAACAGCAACCCAACGGCTACACCGAGCCTTTGTTGCACGCGTTTCGCATCAAAGCCAAGAACGAAGGCCGGCACGGTTGAATTTAGTGCATTGAGTTCGTGCTGGCCACCGGGTAGGTCCCTCCGGGGTCGGCGTGAACCCGTCCATGGGGCCTAGGCTTCGGCATCCATGCCTCAGACTACCCCGGAGGGGCCTACCCGGCAGCCAGCACTTAGCTACGGGTTAAATGATCCATCTCTTTGAAAGCAATCGGTGCTAGCCGCTGGTTTTTACTGTGAGCAACCTCGACCTACTGAGTTAGAGGTTCGCTGCAATTAAGCCGGATTGATGCATAGGGGCACCGGGTGCGCTTACTGGGGGGCCGGGGTGCGCCGCGGGGGGGGGGTAAGGCGCCCCCCGCGGGGGGGGGCGCGGGGCGCCCCCAAACCGGACCCC
>NZ_JBHZRJ010000003.1:356042-578815 GCF_043641555.1 Saccharospirillum alexandrii
TGTGTCTCTGAAATTAAGCGTCTTTCATGCTTGGGGGCCGGGGGGGCGTTTCGTGGGGGTGGTTAGCCCCCTTGGTTGCTGAATAACGCCCCCCATGGATGGGTTCACGGCGTGCCTCCAGTAAGCGTACCCGGTGTCCCGATTGGCACTGAACTGCAAACTACCTCCCAGCCCAATTCGCCCGCGAACTTCTAACTCAGTACTCATGCCACAGAACCCACTGTCACCACAGTAAACCTGAGTGCTAGAATTGCCGCGTTTTTAGGCCATTTCCACTTCCCTGTTGAGACCATCATGCCGAAAGCTCCCGAGATTAAACCCGGCCACGTGATTGAATTGGACGGTAACCAGTACAAGATCAGCAAAGTTGATGTGCATAGCCCCAGTGCGCGCGGCGCGGCGACGTTGTACAAGATGACCATGAATGAACTGGTCAGTAAGCGTAAGCGAGAAGAAGCCTTCAAAGGGGATGACTTTCTGACCCTGGCGGACGCTGCTACCTGCTCCATGCAGTATTTGTTTTCCGAGGGTGACATGCATACCTTTATGGATGTCGACGATTACGCTCAGCATATGCTGTCCACCGATGATCTGGGTGATCAGCTAGCCTGGCTACATGATGGGATGGAAGGGCTGACGGGTCTGGTGGTTAACGAAGTACTGGTTGCCATTGAATTGCCGCAGTCGCTGGTCAAGCAGATTGTTGAAACGGCACCAGGCATCAAGGGGGCGTCTGCTTCTGCGCGCACCAAGCCAGCCTTGCTGGAAGGGGGCATTACCGTTCAGGTGCCCGAATACATTGAGCAGGGCGAGCGGATTAAGGTGAATACCGAATCCAGGAAGTTCATGTCCCGGGCGTGATGCGCGCGCCGCCGCCAGCCTCAATCGGGAGGTTGGCGGCGAATTCATGTTACTGGCTCAGCAGTATCGCCAGCCAGCGGCTTTTTGGGTAAACCTCCAGGCCGATCTTGACGACCACCGTGAGCGGAACCGCCAGCAGAGTGCCGACCGGCCCCAGTACCCAGCCCCAGAAAATCAGCGATAGAAACACCACCAGAGTTGACAAGTCCAGTGACCGCCCCATCAGGCGCGGTTCCAGCAGATTCCCGATGAGGGCATTAATGACGCCAAAGCCAATCAGGCTGATGGCGAACCCGCTAAAGCCCTGTTGCACCGTGGCCAGAAAAACGGCGGGAATGGCCGCAATGAGAGAGCCGATGTTGGGGATGAAGTTCATGACAAAGGCCAGGGTACCCCAAAGAATGGGGTAATCGACCTGGAGCAGTTTGAGAAACCCCCAAACCAGTAAACCGGTGATGACGCTGATGAACGATTTGATCACCAGATAGCGTTGCACCATGGACGTGAAGCGACGGGCATATTCGGCAGAACGATCATCGCCCAGCGCCCGGTTCAGTTTGGCGTGGGCTCCCTGGGCTTCGTCGAGCATGAATATCAGGATGAACACCGTCAGCACCAGGGCCAGCAGAATACCGCCCAGGCCTGAAAACAGGGCGCTGACAACACCCAGCATTTTGTCTGAATCCGGCGCGATGCTTTGCAGGCTGGTGCGCAGATCACCCGATAGCCACGGAAGCCGCTCGCGCAGCAGTTGCAGCCAGCCCTCGAGCTTCTCTTCGTATTCCGGCATGCGCTGGAAAAACTCGTCAGTCGACGAGATAACCAGACTGCTGATGCCGTAGAGCACGATAAACACCAGAAGCACCACGGCCCCTATGGCAAGTGGAGTAGGTACCCGGTAGAGCACCAGCCAGCGCACGGCGGGGGTGGTAAGAACAGCCAGAAACAGCGCAAGCAGGAAGGGCACCAGTATGGGTTGTGCGATGCGCATGCCAGCTATGATGACGATCACGGCAGCAACGGTGATCAGCGCGCGGGTGAGGGGTGCATCGAATGGGTTCGGTGAGGCTCTTCGGGTCATAGGGGGTGATTCTGCCTGTTTCGGTCATCGTCAGTGTAGCTGATCGGGTTCCCTGCGGTTCAAACACAGTGCGGCCAGCTTCTCGCTTTATCAGCGCTGATTCAAGCGACAATGGTCAAATACGGGCATTTGGAGTTGAATTATGAGGGGTGATGCAAAAAACCCGGCCAAAGCCGGGTTTGAACGTATCGCCTCAAGCAGAACCCCTAGCCGATGCAGGCCTCGTTCGCCTGATGCTTCTGGTGCTTGTAGTCTTCGTATTTGGCCAGGCCAAATTTAGCGCCCAGTGTACCGACGACGTAGGCGGTGAAGATGGTCAGAATGCTGCCATCCACAAAGCTGAGTGAGGTGATCATCGGGCCCGGGCAATAGCCGGCCAGGCCCCAGCCTGCACCGAACAGCACACCGCCGATCACGATGCGCCGGTCTACCTGGCTCTTCGCGGGTACCCGGAAGAATTCGGTCAGAATCGGTTTGCCGCGTTTGAGAATCAGCGGCGTCGCGATGGCATTCACCAATAAACCGCCACCCATGACAAAGGCCAGTGAAGGATCCCAGGTGCCGAAAATATCCAGAAAGTTCACCACCTTGGCCGGGTCGATCATTTGTGCGACCGACAGGCCGAAGCCGAACAGGATGCCGGCAAACAGGGCGGCCGACAGGCTTTTAGCGTTGGTCATGATTAGACTCCTCCGGTAAACAGGTGACGGACGATGTACACCGTGACAAAGGCGGTGGACATAAAGGTCACAGTAGCGACCAGTGAGCGGGGGCTGCGCCGGGCGAGACCGCAGATGCCATGACCACTGGTGCAGCCGGTGCCGATGGTGGTACCAACGCCGACCAGCAGACCCGCAGCGATCAGCCAGGGCGTGCCGACCACGGCTTCAATGTGGTCGACGCCGGCACCGGCCCCCAGCCACTGGTAGACAAACCCGCCGATGATCAGGCCGGCGATGAACAAGATGCGCCAGCTGACGTCGCCTTTTTCCGGGTAGACGATGCCGCCGAAAATACCGGATATACCGGCCACGCGGCCTTTAACCAGCAGCAGAAAAGCCGCCGACAGGCCAATCAGGGCGCCGCCGAGTGTTGCTGACAAGGGTGTGAAATTGATGATTTCCATCATAACCTCGAATAAGTGTTAGCTAATGTATGGGTGCCTTAGTTAGGGAGCCAGGTGGCCTTTGCAAGGGCTTAGGCCACCGGGTTACCCACTTTTTCAGACAGCGCGCTGCATTTTCAGGTTGAGCGGTATTTTCAGGTACCGCTGATTGTTGCTTTCCATTTTGGGCAGGTGGCCCGCGTCGATGTTCACCAGAATGCTCTGGTAGATCAGCTTCGGCGCGGCCAGTCCAGAGTCTCTCTGCTCACGGAAAGTGACGAAATCGTCTTCGCTAGTGTCCGCCTTCAACTGGATATTGTTGGCTTTCTCTTCACCGATGGTGCTTTCCCAGGCAACGTCACGACCACCCGGCTGATAGTCGTGACCGACAAAGACGCGGGTCTCATCCGGCAGGCTGTACAGGTTGTCGGTTACACAGCGGTACAGTGTGCGTGCATCACCTGCGGGGAAGTCACAGCGTCCGGTCCCGTAATCGGGCATGAACAGGGCGTCGCCGGTAAAGACGGCATCGCCGATCAGGAACGACAAACAGGCGGGTGTATGCCCTGGTGTTGGCAGCGCCTTGATGCGCAGCGTTCCGGCTTCGAGTATTTCGAAGTCGGTAATCAGCGTGTCGAACTGGTTGCCGTCGGTAACGAAGGATTCGTCGAGGTTGTAGACCGTCTTGAAGACCGTCTGCACGCCAGTGATGCGCTCGCTGATAGCCACTTTGATGTCCGGGTACTCATCGCGGAACAGCTGGCTGGAACTCAGATGGTCGGCATGGGCATGGGTTTCAAGCACGTAGTGCAGTTGCAGGTCGTTTTCGGCGACGAAATCTACAACTTGCTGGAATGACTCGTCGGAGACGATGCTGCCAATGGGGTTGTAGTCCAGCACCGGGTCGATGACGACGGCGTCGCGGCTGTCTTCGTCGTAGACCACATATGTCAGGGTAAACGTGGCTGGGTCGTAGAATGTTTTAATGGCTTGTTTCATAGTCATTCTCCAATCTGATGGTAGTCGCATGCCGGAGGCAGTATGTCCGGTGTTGCTGTCTCTATTGCCAGTAATGTGCCAACTCGAAGGCTGCATGATACGGGCGTTTCAAGTTATATTAGAATAATCTGTATTAATGCGTTGCAACATGCGTTGCAGCATGTTGCAACCATCGAACTAGCGGTTGGTGTAGGCCCGGGCCGCCTGAATCGCGGCATCCGTGGTCAGGAAGAAGTGATCTTCACCCAGTGTCTGGGCAAAACCACTGCGTTTCATGACATCCATGACGGGCCCTTTAACGTGGGCGAAGAACAGATCCACATTGCGCAGTCGGTAATCCCTGAGCAGTTCATGCAGAGCGGTATCGGCCGATGAATCGAGCTGGTTGACGGCGCTGGCATCGAGTACCAGGGCTTTCATCGGGCTGTCCATCCGGGCTTCTTCTCGTTTGACCGTGTCTTTCAGGAAGCTGACGTTGCCGTAGTAGAACTGGGCGTCGAAGCGCAAGGCAAGTACGCCGGCCGTGGTTTCAGCCTGGTCGTGACGTTTAACGTTACGGTACTGGTCGGTTTCTGGCAGTTTGCCCAGCACGGCGTAGTGGGGCCGGGTGGTTTTAATCACGAACCAGACCATGCTCAGACCCACCGACAGGAAGATCCCGTATTTGACGCCGAGCACCAGGGTGGCGGCGAAGGTGAAGATCAGCAGGCCCAGATCGTCGCGTTTTACCTTCCAAAGATGTTTTACCTCGTGCACATCGATCAATCCAAACACCGCCACCATGATCACAGAGGCCAGAATGGCGTTGGGGATGTAATAGAACAGCGGCGTCAGGAACACCAGGGCAATGCCGATCAGAACCGCTGTAATGATGGCCGCCAAGCCGGTGTTGGCACCGGCATTCTTGTTTACTGCGGTGCGGCTGAAACCACCGGTGACCGGCATGGCTTTGAACAGCGAGCCGACAATGTTGGCCAGGCCCAGGCCGACCAGTTCCTTATTGGCGTCGATTTCGTAACGTTTTTCCGTGGCGATCTTCTTGGCTACGGCAATGCTTTCCATAAAGCCCACGATCGAGATCGTCAGGGCGATGGGCAGCAGGTTGATGATGGTGGACCAGCCCAGTGTCGGAACTGAAAATTCCGGAAAGCCCGCCGGAACCTGGCCGACGATGCTAACGTCAGCCGTTTCATGGAGGTTGAAGCCCCAGACAACCAGAGTGGCAATAACAACGGCGATCATGGCACCCGGCAACAGCGAACTGATGCGTTTAAGGCCCAGCAGCAATACGATGCCGCCGACGCCGATGGCCAGTGCGACCGGGTCCATGGCATTGACCTGGGTAACGGTCAGCCACAGGGTTTCGGCAATGTTCTCGGTGCGTGGCAGAGGCAGGCCAACAATGTGCTTGAGCTGACTGAAACCGATGATCAGCGCGGCGGCACTGGTAAAACCTGAAATAACCGGGTGCGACATGAAATTGGTAACAAAGCCAAGCCGGAAAGCCCCCATCAGGAACTGAATGACGCCCACCATCAGTGCCAGCAAAATGGCCATGGCAATGTAGTCATCGGAACCTATGGGCGCCAGAGCGCCCACCCCGCTTGAAACCAGCAGGGCCACCATGGCGACCGGGCCAACGGCGAGCTGGCGTGACGTGCCAAACAAGGCATACACCAGCAGCGGCATCACCGAGGCGTACAAACCAATATAGGGTGGCAGGCCAGCAAGCATGGCATAGGACATGGCCTGGGGAATCAGCATCATGGTGACGGTAATGCCTGCGATCAGGTCACCACGCAGGTCACCACGCTGGTAGTTGCGTATCCAGTCCAGAGCGGGGATCCATTGGGATACCCGGTGTTTAAAGGTTGCCTGTGTCATAGTGAGGGTCTCCAGTTAGAGGCGAATGTGGTCGACCGGAAGCTCCGGTGCCAGTTTGTTAAGGGTAGTTTCTGCGGCGCTGTTATGAGTACTGATCAGGTCTGGCCACTGCGATGGGTCTAGTCCCGGCAAACCGGCCTGGTCGATGGCCCTGAGAAAACGCTCCGCCAGAGCCTGTTTGAGTGGGCGGTGGCAGAAGAACTGATCCTGATCCATCGGCTCGGCCAGAAGCAGAGCCGATTCGCTGTCCAGATTCTTGCTGAATTGTTCTTCAAGCAGCAGCACGCTTTCCTCCTGGTGGCGTCCGGCGAGGACATCGAACATCAGGTTGCTGGTGCCCGCGAAGTACATGCGAAAAAAGGCCTTGATCGCCCGGGTCACCAGAGTAGGTGGCACCTGGTAAATCAGCTCGTTTTGCATGATCAGCTTGATATGGCCGCACCCCTGGAATTCCGGGGTGGTGGCCAGCTCGCAGAAAGAGCGTTGCTGGTTTTCAGTCAGGTGTTTTAGCCGCGTATCGCTTTCCAGCCCCATACGAGCGAAAATCCGGTCGAGGGTGTGCTGGTCGCTGTGCAGATACACCGGGCCTACGTCCTTTGCAAAGAGTTGCATGTATTGATCCACGCTTTCCTGTTGCAGGCAGCGCCCGTGAGTGCGTTGTAACCTCGCCAGTACATGCAGGAATAACCCAAAGCTGCCACCGGCTACACTGTAGCGAATGCCCTGGGTGCGGCCGTCAATGCAGGTGCAGGGAACTTTCTTTAAAATTTCGTCGGTTGGCATCCAAACCAGTCGATGGGCCATGACAGTATCCTCTTGGTGATCATGAGCGGGAGGCTGGAATCCGCCAGCCGCTCAGTGAGTTCGCTTTGCTTACCTATATCAAGTGTCGTGCCACTTATTAATCTATTGATATTAAAGGAGTTTTTCAGGGTGAGCCGAATGGGGTGTATTAACGTGTTGCAACCGATGTTTCGTTTTGCAACATTTCTTGGCATCCTGTCTCTGGTCGGGTGCGCGCAACAGGGTGACGACTTGCTCGCCGATTACGTCAAACGGGTCAGCCGGGTGCTGGATGCGGATATCCCTGCTGTGACACCGGTTAACCTTCCGGCTTATCCACAGACTCGAGCCCTGCGACAGTCGCCTCCGGAGGTGCAGATCGATGTGCTCGACGCCTGGTCGCTGCGTGGCTGCGAAGTGTTCACCCTGATGGGAGAACGCAACAGCATATTGGGCCGGGTAGCTGACCCACTGATACGCCTGGATTACGAGCGCCGGCTGTTAACCCTGCTACCGGAGTGCCTGGCAACGGAAGCCGATCTGGAAGACGATCTGATCACCGAGCTGGAAGGCATTCTGGAGCTGAAACGCCAGGTGTTTCCCCAGCACCTGTTCAACGCCACCCTGGCGAACCCCGACTACCAAAGCTACTGGACGGGCGGCAGCGAGGGTTTTGCGGCTGAAGACGAGGTCGATTTCGAAGGCTACCGGGCAGCGCATCAGGCACTGGCTGGATACGTAGCACAACCGCTGAGTGTCACTCAGTCGCAGTGGCTGTATAGCATGGAGCGAATTGCGGCTTACTCGATGGGCGGCCGCAGTCTGACGGCCATGCGCTGGGCGATTCAGGCACTGGAGCAGAGCGAACAGATGCTGCGGGCCGCCGCTAAAGACGCCCGGATGTGCCCGATGGGGCCACCACTGCAGGAACTGGGCTTTGCTCGCAATGTGATGGGCAATGTGTTCGCCCGGGAGGTTCAGCCCTGGCTGGTCAGCGTCGACCAGCGGTTTCTGGCAGGCTACGACGCCCTGGCAGCAATGACCGAAACCATAGACGTGGATAACCCGGCCATCGATGAATATAAAACAGCGCTGACGCACTATCACGATCGCTACCGGGCTCAGATTCGCCAGCAGGTAGAAGCCTGGCAAGGCCTGTTTGATGCTTGTGGCGAGCAGGCTACGGACTCCTGACTACCCCCTGCCTTCTGTTATGTCAGCAAGTCGGGCACACTGCGACCTGATTAAAACGACTCAAACAGGAAAGACCCATGGCCATGACCCTGGACGATTTCAAAAACACCTTCCCCGTTCGAATTGAACTGCCTGTGCAATGGGGCGAGATGGATGCCTTCAATCACGTCAACAACGTCACCTATTTTCGCTACTTCGAAAGTGCCCGCATTGCCTATTTCGAAGCCTGTGGCCTCTTCGGCCGCAAGGAAGTCTCGGGCATTGGCCCGATTCTGGCGTCTACCGAATGCAAGTACCGCCGACCGGTCAACTACCCGGACAAGCTTTGGGTAGGTGCCCGAATAGGGGAGTTGCAGCGGTTTGGGTTTGTTCAGCACTACGGCATATTCAGCCAAAACCAACAGGCGCTAACCACAGAAGGCCACGGACGCATCGTATTGCTCGACTACAACACCAATGCCAAGGTAGAACCCGATGCTGAGTTGCTGGCAAGAATTGCGGAGTTGGAAGGGCAGTAGGAGGTTATTGGACACCTAGAAACCGGTGCAGGCTTTGGTGGTTGATCTAAAGCAGGGAGCGGAGTTTAGGTTTGCTGCTGTGCCTGGCGGCCGTGCCAGGCACTGGGTATACCTATCCGGGGTCGGCGTAAATCCTTCCATGGAGCCTAGACCGCAGCATCCATGCTGCGGACTACCCCGGATAGGTACACCCAGCACCTGGCACTCAGTTCTGCGGTCACCTTAAAAAAATAAGACCAGCATTAATGTTGATGCCTACAAGTGAAGTTGCTTTAAAAATTGCTGGGCTTCTTCATTGTTCAATTTCCAATGGAATCAACGCATCCCGATCCCAACCAAGCCGCCCGGTTGCCACCGCCTTGCGCCGAATCCCCACCACCGGTTTGATATAAAACAAGTCGCCATTTTGCCCGGTTAACTGACGGGTGACGCCCGCGATTCGCGCCAGTTTGGCATTGGCCGCCATGTGGGCGGGTTCGCCGTGAACCGGGATGGCCAGCTCTGGCTTGACCCACTGGTACATCTGCGTCAGTTCGTCGGCTGCCGGGTGGCCGGAAGCGTGGATCGGCAGGCCGGCTTCTTCGGCGGTGATCACGATGATATCTCGAGCCTTTAATGCCCGGATCAGGGCATCGACCAGTACTTCATTGCCCGGAATGATGCGTGCGCTGAACACAACCGTGTCGCCCGCTTCCAGCGTCAGATCCGGGTGGGTGTCTTTGGCCAGTCGTGACAGCGCAGCCCGGGGTTCGCCCTGGCTGCCGGTGGCGATGGCCATAAAGTGCTCGCGTGGGAAGAAGCCGAGATCGAAGGGGTCGATGAAGCGGTGCTTGCTGTCCCAGTAACCGGTTGCTTTGGCCGCCGAGACCATGTTTTTCAGTGAGCGGCCCAGCAGTGCAACGCGGCGACCGGTTTGGTCGGCGGCCTGCATCAGCGTGACCAGCCGGGCGACGTTACTGGCAAAACAGCTGACCACCACCCGACCACGGGCGTTTTCGATAATCTTGCGCAGGCCAGGTATCAGTTCTGATTCGGATACCGAGTGACCATCGACCAGCGCATTGGTGGAATCACACACCATGGCCGAAGGGGATTCGTCGGCCAGTGCCTGGAAGATTTTAGGCGCGATGGGCGGGCCGATGACCGGCGCCGGGTCGAGTTTCCAGTCCGCAGTGTGAAAAACACTGCCGACGGGCGTGCGGATCATCAGAGCCTGGGGCTCGGGTATCGAATGGGTAATGTTGAGCCATTCGACATTGAACGGGCCTATTTGCCTCCGGTCACCGGGTTTAACGACCTCGATTGAGATTTGCCCGGCCAGATTGAACTCGACCAGTTTGCGGCGCAGCACTTCGGCGGTGAACGCCGTGGTATAGACCCGGCCCTTAAACCGACGCCACAGATAGGGAAGGGCACCTAAATGGTCTTCATGGGCATGAGTGATAACAATACCGGCCAGATGATCGGCGCGTTCGGCGATAAAAGCCGGGTCGGGCATTTGCACATGCGGCTGATGGGCCTGATCGGGGTCGGCAAAAGTCACGCCGCAGTCGACCATGAGCCATTGGTCGTCGTGGCCATACAAATTCAGGTTCATACCGATTTCGCCGCAGCCACCCAGCGGCAGAAACCAGAGATCAGTGTGATCGGGGGACATGCATTCTGCAGTTAATTAAAAATGTAACGGTAGTTTACCGAATACGGGGAGCGACTGTTGGGAAAGGCGGCTCAGGAACGAAAATTCTTCGCAAAACGGTTCCATTTCTTAAGAGTTGGAATGCGAGGACATGACGAGCGGCGGCTGCCTGGGATGCCTCTGTGGGGTAGTCTGAGGCATGGACTAAAACGCCAGGAGCGTTTTAGCATGAGCGCAGCGAGCCCGAAGGGTGAATCCCACGGATGGGATTCATATCCCGAAGCCTAGGCTCCAGGGACGGATCCACGCCGACCCCACAGAGGCATCCCAGGTGGCCGCCGCGGACCAAAGCCACAGAGCCGACCACAACGAAGAAGCCCGGGTTACATCAGCTGCAGGGATTTCATTTTTCTCCAGAGGGTCGCGCGTGAAATGCCCATAGCGTCGGCGACGGCTTGCTTGTGGCCTTTGTGCTGTTGCATCAGTGCGAGAATCCGGTCCCGTTCATTTTGTTCGATGCTGATCTCGGACTCATCTGGCGGGGCTTCGCCGCGCAGTTCGGGCGGCAGGTCTTGTAGCTGAATGGTCGGTCCTTCGCCGATGGCATGGGCGTAGGTGATGACATTGATCAGTTCGCGAATGTTGCCGGGCCAGTCGTAGGCCAGCAGCGCATCGTAGGCCGACGCCGTGATGCTGTCGATGTGGCGTTCGTTTTCCTGGTTCAGGCTGTGAATGAACTGCCAGCTGAGCATGGCAACGTCGCCGACGCGGCTTTTCAGCGGTGGCAGATACAGCGGCACGACGCGTACCCGGTACATCAGATCCTCGCGGAAATCGCCGTCTGCGGCCAGTTTGCGCAAGGATTTGTGGGTAGCACTGACCAGGCGGATGTCGGTGTGCAGTACTTCGCTTGAGCCCAGTGGCGTAAAGCAGCGATCTTGCAGTACCCGCAGCAAACCCGCCTGAATATCCAGCGGCATTTCCGCGATTTCATCCAGAAACAGGGTGCCGCCGTCGGTCAGTTCAAACAGGCCGGTGCGGTCGTGTGTGGCGCCGGTAAAGGCGCCGCGTTTGTGACCAAAGAGTTCCGAGGCCATCAGTTCCCGCGACAGAGCCGCGCAGTTGATGGCGCTGAATGCCTGGCCAGCCCGGCGCGACTGGTCGTGAATGTAGCGCGCCACCAGTTCCTTGCCAGACCCGGTTTGGCCCCGCACCAGAATGGACGCCTGGGTTCGGGCGACCCGCTCGGCCTGAGCCATGAACTCCAGCATGTTGGGGGCGACGGTCAGCAGGCCACCAAAGTTATGCGGGCGCTGATCGTCGGGCCGGTAGAGGTCAGTCATTGTCAGGTTCCGGTTCGCGGATGCGCTGGGCCATTACCCGGTCGCACCAGGGCAGACGAATGCCCAGGGTGTTGGACAGTTGCACCAGCGCCGGTGTGTGGCCGCAAATCTGAAGCTCGATGCCTTGCGTCTGAGCATGCGCTACAAACTGTTGCAGAGCCTGAAGGGCCGCGACGCGAATGTGATGAGTATGGGTCAGGTCGATGGTCAGCAGCGTTGTTTTCGGAGCCAGCATGGCCGTCAACCGCTCCGGGAGCTGACGCGCGGCGGCGAAGTAAAGACTGCCCGAGATCTGAATCAGCGTGTGGGGGCTGTCGAGTTCAATGGTGTCACGCAGCCAGCCTTCTTCGTCCACCGCGTAGCGCCGCAGTAGGGGTACGCTGGCCTGAAACAGAAAGATGCCGAGCCCCAGCGCCGCGCCAAGTAGTATGGCCTCGTGGAAATTGAGCACCAGGGTGCTGATCAGGGTGACCAGAAACAGCGTTCGGGTCTGGGAGTTGGCTTTGAGAATGGTGCGAATCTGGTTGGGCTTCAGCATCGACAGTGCGGTAGCGACCAGCAGGCCGGCGATAACCGCCTGTGGAATGGCGCGAATCAGATCGGCGCCGAACAGAATGATGGGCAGAATGACCAGGGCGGCGATAAAGGGCGCCCAGCGGGTCACCGCACCACCAATGTCGAGCAATACCGACCGGGTCAGGGACGTGCTGGACGGGAAGGCGCCAGTCACACTGCCGACCAGGTTGGCAATGCCCTGGCTGCCGAGCTCGCGCCGCAGCCAGCGCTGTTCGGCGCGGTTGCGCAGGGTCACAATCAGCTCCAGCGAGCCGATAAAGGAGACCGCAAACCCGGGAATAATCAGGGCCTGCACCATGCTCCAGCTGGGCCAGTGAGTAGCCAGTTGCGGCCAGCCATCGGCAATGACGGTGGTTTGTTCCAGGGTTATCCAGCGTTCGATGAAGGACCAGGGTGCCCAGACGACCAGAGCCGTGCTGATCACCAGGGTCATCAGCGGAATGGGCCAGCGGGGCAGGTAGCGCCGGCCGAGCACGACCGACGCCAGCGCAAAGACCGACAGGCCTACTGCGGCCCATTCAATATCAGGCAGCCTCAGACCCGAGAGCTGCACCAGTTCATCCACCACATTGCGCACATCGGAAAAGGGGGTGCCGATGAATTCGTCGAGCTGCATCAGCGCAATGATAACGGCCGCACCGGTGGCGAAACCCACCATAACGGCCTCGGGCACGAAGTCGAAGACGCGCTCCGCCCGCAGCGCGACGATCAGCAGGCGTGAAAGGCCCGCAAGAACCGTCAAGGTAGCCATGGCGGTTAATAACAGCTCGGGCTGGTCGGCCCAGGGGGTCAGGCTGGCAAGAATGATCAGGCCGGTGGTATTGGTCGGGCCGACGGTAACGTGGGCACTGCGACCAAACAAGGCCGCCACCATACCCGGCAGGGCAGCAGTAACCAGTCCGTACATCGGGGGTAGCCCTGACAACATGGCGTAGGCAAGGCATTGCGGAATACCGACCAGTGCCACCAGTAAGCCGGCGTTGATGTCGCCGGCGCGGGGCATTGAGAAGGCGATGGCTTTCGGCAAGACTCAGTTGGACCCTTGAGTGGCGTTGTACAAAATACTGCTGCGATTGCCGGTGCGACAATAGGCAAGAATGTTGCTGCCGTCGTCGATCAGGGATTTCAGGGTGCTCACCTGTTCGGGCGAGTAGTTGGGCCCGTTCATTGGCAACTCGACGAATTTGATGCCGGCCGCTTCGCAGGCACGACGGATGTCGGCCGCCGGAATCTGGTCGGCACTTTCGCCATCGGGCCGGTTGCAGACGATGACACCAATGCCTTGTTCTTTGGCTTCGGCAACGTCGTCAGTCGTAATTTGCGGGCTGACCCGGAAGGTGGGGGATAGCTGGGTTACGTTCATTGAACCTCTCCTGCTTTGATGTCGAATTATGCTGGATGCTACCACCTGCTTAACCACGGTGCGATACCGTCGGCCGGATTGCAGCGTTCAGCGGTTGTATTAGAAAAGAATAATATAATGATATGGATCACAGTTTCCAGAGATTGGTCGTCGTGGTGCATTAATTTTCCCTGTCAGGCCTCCCGGCATGCTTGCAGTCTGCGCCAATTCCTCTATGTTATCAGTCAGCATCCGGCCACTTTTACGTAGCCTCTGAACGGTTGCAAGCAGGCCCTGTTCCAGCCTGGTAGAAATCGCTCAGGTGACCGTCAACAACAATAACCCGTACCGGCCGGAACGACCCTTTGGAGAGCATTATGATTCTGGATCACACCCTTGGTATTTTCACTCACCCCGGTAGTGAGTGGTCACTCATTCGTAAACAGCGACGTAGCAAGACGATGGAGTTTCTGACCCACGTCCCGATTCTGGCGCTGATTCCTGCGGTGTGTTTCTACATTGGCGTAGCCGAGGTCGGCTGGAGCCTGGGCGATGGCCCGCTGACGGTGTTGACCCAGCAAAGCGCACTGGTGCTTTGTGTGTTGAGTTATCTGGCGGCGCTGGTCGGTGTCTGGGCATTCGGTGAGTTTATTACCTGGATGACAACGACCTATTCCGATGAGCCGGTCGATCCGCACCATGGGATGGCCCTGGCAGTCTATACCACTGCGCCGATTTTCCTGGCCGGTATTGTCGGTGCATGGCCGGTACTTTGGCTCAACGCCGTGGTGTTCGCCATCGCGGCCGCCTACGCGGTCTATCTGATCTACGAAGGCCTGCCCATCGTGATGAACATTCCGAAAGAGCGTGCTTTTATGTACGCAACCTCGGTCATCACCGTGGCACTGGTACTGCTGGTGACCCTGCGAGTTGGCACCGTCATCGTCTGGTCAGCCGGCTTCGGCCCCGAATACATGGTATTGGAGTAAGGTGGTTGCTCAGTTGCACCTGCTTGGGTGCCTTGAGCCCATGCCGACTGCCGGATTAGCCTATCCGGGGTCGGCGTAGATCCATCCATGGAGCCTAGACCGCAGCATCCATGCTGCGGACTACCCCGGATAGACCAATCCGGCAGCCGCCACTCACCGCCGGGCGGGTTCAAAAAATAAACGAAAGAAAGCCGACAATGAGTCGGCTTTTTTGTGGCTGGCACTTTTATAACCACACTTTTAGAGCAAACTCGACCAGGAAATACTGTCCCGATAACCATTGCTGTCGGTACGAGTCACGCCATAGTCCGAAAACTCCAGATCCACCCAGCCCCGATAAGCCGTCAGCCGAACCTTGCCCGCGTGTGGGCGGGTGTCGTTCTGGTACCAGTGCACGCCGCGAGTGGTCGTAAGGCTCGCCGAGTTGGTGCGCCAGCCATCGTCGAGCCAGACACTGGCTCTGGCCTCGATTCGGAAGTCGGTCGAGTTCAGTTCGATGATTTCCGTGCTGATGTTGGTGTAGTTCAGGTCGCTGCGTTCGGCGCGCATGCGCAGCCGGCCGGTCATGCTGCCTTCGAGGGATTCTATGCGGTCGTCATAGTCGTCGAACCAGCCCATTACATCAAAATCGAGCCGGCTGTTCAGGGTGACATAACCCTGCCAGTTACGGGTATCACAGTCCACGGCCTCGGCGGTTACGTCCATGGTGATGAACGTCATGCTGTCGGAGTAGGTTTCGGTCTCACCATAGGCGTCGATGCTGGTGTAGCCGCCAAAGTCGCAGGCTCCGGAATCAAACAGGTAAGTCGACGTGGTTTCCACCGGGATATGACTGCGGCTGGCCATGCGGGCCGAGGGGGTTAGAAACGCCTCGGGATCCGCGATCATCTCGATGCTGGTGGCGCTCAGTGAGTAGGGTACCAGCGCGCTGCGAACCAGAAATTCGGTGTCGTAGCGCGCCAGTGTTGGAGTGACTTCCGTGTCGTAACCGGCCTCATGCTCATTTACATCGGTGACGCTTACGTGGCAACCCGTCAGCAGCAGGCCTGTCATTATGGAAAAGGTGGCCATGGTGGCCAGGCGGCGCTGAGCGGGTGAATGCTGGGTTGGTTCGGTGGTCGGTTCGAACCGTTGATGCAGACTGTTCTGAGTCATGTGTAAGGCTCCTTGTTCAATGGAGCCAGTATCGCAAGGCAGGCTGAACCCGATCTGAACTGAACGGGCTGGAAAGTGTGGTTGTTAATATTGGGTTAAGGTAATTAATCAGCGCGCTATGGCGTTAATAGGCTGGAGTCGTTCTGCCAGTTTGCCAGTGCTGACTAGGTCGTGGAATTCGTCGGCTAACGCCCGGTTCATGTCGACCACGGTATTCCAGTAGCGCAGGCGGGTTTCGTCGTCGAGGGTTTCGAAGTCTTTGCGGTCCGGGATTTTGCCGTAAGGCAGCTTGTCGATGAACGCCTGGCTCGGGCAGACGACCAGGGTGTGGCTGTAGTGGCTCGCGGTGACTTTGCGCCAGGGCAAGGGTTTGTCGAACCAGCCGGGCTTCAGCACCGGGGAGAAATGCGGGTAGAGCACCAGGCCGTTATCCGGTTTGATGGGCAGGTCGAAATGGTAATCGACCATACCGCCGTCGCGGTAAACTCCCGGCGGGGCGCCGGCCGGGTTGGTGACGCCGTGTATGACTACCGGAATCGCGCCGCTGGCTTGCAGTGCCTGGCGCAGGTTGTCGGGTGTCAGTGGCACCTGGTAGGTGGTGAACTGGTCCCAGTCGGTTAGGGGGAGTTGGCCGCCGGGGCTGCGAAACACCACTCGGTCGAAGTAACGCGGCAGGGTGGCCCGGGAGATCATGTTGCTGGCAGCAACGCCAGTGAATACCCACGCCTGTTTACGCGTGGAGTGCGCCGCCGTGACGCCCCGGCAACGGGCGGTGACCAGATGCAAGAGGCGGTTTGGGTGCAAATCATCGAAGGGGGAATCGCCCATGGTTTCGTCGATGAACTCGTTGACCTTGCCGGTAATTTCGTCGGCATCGGCGTTGTCTGAATAACGCTGGTTCAGGTAGCCGTGTTCGAGCCGGTTGAGCGCTGCCACTGGGTCTTTGTTGGCATAGGCTGTCATGCGCCAGGCGCCGATGGAGCTGCCGATCAGGTTCAGGGGGTGATTGATGGCGGGCAGCCATTCGCTGGCCAGGTAGCGATCGAGGTGGCTCAGTACAAACCACTTGGGCCCGCCCGATGCGCCCATAATGACGCGGATCGACTGGGGTGACAGCCCTTCGTTGTGAATGGTCCGGTAGGCGTGCTCGCCAGCGAAGAAATTGAGCGCTTGGGTCAAACGGCTGTCCCTGTAGTTGCAGAAATCGTAGTTGCGGAAATCGTAGGTGCAGAAAACACAGTGCGGAAAACGCGCACTATACCCCGTGATAGGCCCTGCCCCAAGGCGTAGCGGGTAAAACGCCAGATCTGATGTCTGGAACCGGAAAGGAAGTCACAAAATGACGCCTCCAACAGTAGACTGCTGGAGGCAACAGGGTAAAGGGTGCTTAGCCGCGGCTGAACAGTTGCTTGAACAGGCGCGGTGACGCGGCCAACAGCTCACCTTTGCGGGCGCTGACCGGGCCACCGTTGCGATCACCACTGAGTGCTCCGGCTTCTTGCAGCAGCAGGCTGGCCGCCGGGAAGTCGATGTCGTTCAGATCGTCGGCAAAGGCCAGTTGCACTCTGCCTGCCACCAATTGGGCGATGTTCATCAGGCCACAACCGCTGACGCGAATGCCGGCGACGCGCTCTGACCAGCGGCCGATTTCGGCCGGGTCGCTGCTGTCGATCGCGGCCAGGGCCAGGTCCAGTGTGGAGGCGTCTACCCGAACGCGGCGTTCGTTCAGCTGCACACCGCGGCCACGCATGCTGGTCCACTCGTCACCGGTGATCGGGTCGAGCAGGGCGGCCGCTTCGATGCGGTCTTTGACAAAGAAAGTGACGACAATCAGAAAGCCAGGGTAACCGGAGCGGTAGTTGGATTCGCCGGCCAGCACGTTGATTTTCCAGCACGACTGACCGTCGTAGTCGCGGCTTTCGTCCATGCCGATGTGCAGGCTGTCGATGTGGTGGCGCGGGTGGCCTTTACGGATGGCTTTGCGGGCACGCCAGGCGGCGTCTTCTATGGCCTGGTCAAACACGTCTTTGCGGGTGGCGCCTTCGGCGGTCAGTGAATCGATGTTCGACAAGGTGTAGGTTAATTTGTCGGCTGCGTTGCGCGCGGCGCGCAGGGCAATGGTCAGAATCGGTTGCATGGTCGGTTCACACTCACATCAAAAGGGTTAAACCGTACCGGTACAGGCATGGGCGCCAGCCTTTCCATCGGGTGTGTGACAGCACAGCCAGACAGAACGGACCGGACGAGCCTGGTCAGGTACGTCGGTTTTATCCGCAAAAACGGGTTTGTTAAACAGCGGTTCGGGCGCTTTCCCGAACGAGGGCGCGTATAATACACACCTTTGATGCACTCTTTAAGACGTGGTGTGCAGTTTTTGAACGATAAGAGGTGAAATAAAGCATGTCGCAGTCACAGGACGCCGCTGGCGAAACGGGTATCCGGCTGGATGATATTAAAGTGGTGTTGGTGCACACCAGCCACCCGGGCAATATTGGTGCCGCCGCCCGGGCCATGAAAACCATGGGCCTGACCCGGCTGGTGCTGGTGTCTCCCAAGGATTATCCGTCCGGTGAAGCCTTCGCCTTGTCTTCCGGTGCCCACGATGTGCTCGATCGGGCTGAGGTCGTCGAGGATATCGACACCGCCATTGCCGATTGCACCCTGGTGGTGGGCGCTTCAGCTCGCTCGCGCTCCTTGCCCTGGCCGCTGCTCAATCCGCGTGAAATGGCCGATAAAGTGGCCGCCCACCCGGCCGGGTCAAATGTGGCCTTGCTGTTTGGGCGTGAACGCAGTGGCCTGACCAATGATGAGCTGGCCAAGTGCCACTATCATGTGAACATTCCGTCAAATCCGGACTACAGTTCGCTTAACGTGGCTCAGGCGGTTCAGGTACTCTGCTATGAATTGCGCATGCGTCAGGAACTGGCTGTGCCCCAGACCCGAACCGACTGGGGCGTCGAATGGGACCAGCCACCAGCGCGGGCCGAGCAGCTTGAAGGCTTGTTCGAGCACTGGGAGAAGACCCTGGTTGAGATCGACTTTCTCGACCCCACTAACCCCCGAACTCTGATCAGTAAATTACGCCGCCTGATTCTGCGCGCGCAGCCCGATGAAGTTGAAGCCAACATTTTACGTGGCATGCTGACGCAGGTAGACAAGTCGATAAGGAAACCCTGATATGTTCCGCAATCTGAAAGAAGACATCCAGAGCGTCTTTGACCGCGACCCTGCGGCGCGAAGCTGGTTTGAGGTGCTCCTGAACTATCCGGGTTTGCATGCCATTCTGATCCATCGCTTCAGTCACAAACTGTGGCAATGGAATCTGAAAACACTGGCTCGCTGGGTCTCTCAGCTGGCTCGCTGGTTCACCGGTATCGAGATTCACCCGGGCGCCAAGCTAGGCCGACGGTTCTTCATTGACCATGGCATGGGCGTGGTGATCGGGGAAACCGCTGAAATTGGCGATGACGTCACCATTTACCAGGGCGTTACCCTGGGCGGCACTAGCTGGGAAAAAGGCAAGCGCCACCCAACGCTGGAAGATGGCGTGATTGTCGGTGCCGGCGCTAAGGTACTGGGGCCCTTTACCGTCGGCAAGAATGCGCGGGTAGGGTCCAATGCGGTTGTCACCAAGGCCGTACCAGAGAACGCTACTGTGGTCGGTATTCCCGGGCGTATCGTTAAACAGCAGGGTGAAAAAGTACTGCCGTTCAGCGATAAACAGAAGGCCATGGCCGATAAAGTCGGTTTCGATGCCTACGGGGTGTCACAAATGCCAGACCCAACCGCCCATGCCATTATGGCCTTGCTTGAACACATTCACGCTCAGGATCAGCGCATCGATGTAATGTGCAAGGCACTTAAGCGAATCGACTCCACCTACACCAGCACGGAATCGCCCGAGCTGAGTGAGGAAGATTTCGCCCCCATCGAAGACTCCGACCGGTCAGCCAACGCTGGCGGCTAACGGCCGGTCGTTTAATCGTCAGGCGTTGGCGGTTCTTGGCCGGAAGGTGCTTTTGGGACGAGTCGGGATTAACTGGTTCAGCTCCCGAACGGCGTAAAAGGTATCCCGCGAGTGGCAGACCTGATCGTACAGGGTGCGACCGAACAGGTGGTGGCGCCGCGGGAAGCGCAACTGCGGTGGAACAAGCGCAAAACGCCGGCTTTGGCCCAGCGGCTGGGCAATAATGATGTCCAGAAAAGGCGCCAAGAAAGCAAGATAGCTATCAATATCAGTGCCCTCGAGCGCGGAAATCAGTTCGAGTTCATGGGTGCGGGACAGCAAGGCATCTTTAATATCGAGGGCACTGCAGTAACGACCCTTGTTCAGAATAATGGCATCGTACTGGGCATCGACCCAGACCCAGGTGTTTTCCTCACTTAAAAAAACCTCAAGCCCGGTGTAACAGCCCCCAAGCGGCCGCCAATGGCTGTCGCGTGTGTGCAGCTCAACCAGGCGAGCAGGAATACCGACTGCCTGAAGGGCGTGGCCAAGCACGGTGACGAAATCGCTGCGACCAAACTGTTCCCCCTGGCTAACCCGGGCCAGAATATCGAGTGGGTTGTGCGAGCCCGACCGACTGCCGTTCTGGGGTTCCCAGCGATTGAGTGTCCAGCGCTGCAAGGCATCGAGCCGTTCGCTGTCGAGACGGGCATGTTTGATGATGGTTTCCAGTTCGTAACGCTGAGCCAGAACGGCCATCAGTTGCGTGCGCTTTGGATCGGGCAGCGGCATTTCCGACCCCGGGCTGTAGCGAAAGGGGCGCGAACGCGGATAGTGGTTTAAAGACCAGTAGCAAATGCTAAAAACCATGAGAAACAGACTGAGTATTACGAGCAGTGCCATCATAGAACCTCCCGGGAATCCGTTCCGGCCGTGAATCCGAAGACTGCTAATTGGCCTTGGCTTAAGAACCCGGGGTCTGCAACGGTAAGGGTTGCATAGGGTGCACCGGGTCTCAATGGCTCCTTTACATCGGCGAATGGAGTACTCCTATACTTTGGCCCTTATTCGCAAACAGTACAATGTGCTACCGCACCGTTTGTGATTCAATTGACACTGCAGGCGTAATTATTTCGTAGAGAAACGTAAGTAAAGGTTTCAATGAGCCTGGCTGTGTAACGCAGCCGCTTGCTTGGGTGACATGGCCGGGTGCAATCGCGTGCCGGGCTGGGTGGCAGCGTGCGGTACCTGAAGCAGTTCCAGGCTGCCATCCTGGTGTTCCAGCAGGGCCGTGCAGCTCTCAACCCAGTCGCCATCATTGGCGTACACAAAGCCATCGCTAATGCGCAGCGTGCCCTGATGAATGTGACCGCAGATCACCCCCTGAACACCCTGACTACGCGCGTAATCTATCACCTTGGTTTCAAAACTCTCGATGTAGGCCCGGGCTTTCTTGCTGCGCACTTTCAGTGCACCCGGCAATGACCAGTAAGGTCTGCCAAAGAGCGCGCGCACCCGGTTCAGATGGCGGTTGAGCGTCACGATGGACTCATAGGCCCACTCACCCAAATGCCACCAGAAATGCCCGCAATAAATATCGTCATCGAACCGGTCGCCGTGCAATAACAAATAGCGCTCCCCCGTTGCTGACGTATGAATCGCCTCGTGCTCCACGCTGATCGGCCCCAGCGTAGTATCGGCAAAATGACGAAAGAAGGGGTCATGATTACCCGGTACATAAACCACTTTGGTGCCGTTATGGGCCTTGGCCAGAATCACCTTCAGAATGGCTTCGTGCTGGCGGGACCAGCGGCCTTTGCGGGTGCTCAGTTTCCACAGGTCGACAATATCGCCAAGCAGATAAAGTGTTTCCATCTCAGTCGTGCGCAGAAATTCTTCAAGCAGCGCTACCTGGCTATTGGGGTTGGCCAGATGAATATCGGAAATAAACACAGCACGTACGGATCGATTCGTCATAACGGCAGGCTCCGGTCATAGCAGACAGGTTCAGACTATTGCCGGGAAATGACAGTTGGACGACAGTACCGTGATGATTTGATGAACAGGGATTATTAACTCAAGTTTCGGAGTTTGAGTCCGCAGAAGTGGCGGTGGTCCGCGCCGGATACCGGGTATGCCTCTGTGGGGTCGGCGTAGATCCGTCCGTGGAGCCTAGGCCGCAGCATCCCTGCTGCGGACTACCCCACAGAGGCATACCCAGCATCCGCCGCTAGTCGCCTTAGCGAACTCCGAAACTTGAGTCAATAATCCCCGCGAAACTGTTGCTCAGATACGGGAGTAGAGAGGCTTATTTGGAAGTGACACTAGGTTAAGTGCCGGGTGCCGGGTGTGACTATCCGGGGAAGTTCGCAACATGGATGCTGCGATCTAGGCCCCATGGACGGGTTCACGCCGAGCGATGTGTCGCACCACCCGTATAGTCATACCCGGTGCCCAGCACGAATTCATGGCACCTAATTAGAAGTGCCGGGGCTCCATGGAAGGATGCCCCAGCCAGAGAGATTAACGCGGCAGCGTCTGAGTCAGACTGCTGGTCGCGCCATCGTTATCGGTGACGGTGAGGGTAACCTCACGTACCTTGTTGCGCTTGAGCAGGTACCTCGGAATTACATTCCAGTCACCTGAGAAGGTGAATGACCCTGCCTGCCATTCATGGTCGACGACATAGCCGTCATCGTCGTTGCTGTCACTGATAAAGATGTACCAGAACAGGAACTTGAACACACTGAACGAGGCGTTCGGTGGTGTGTTCAGATTGAAGTCGACGATGACCGGATCATGGTCGGAAGACCGGTAAGGCGTTGGCGCATACAAGAGCTCAACGTGATTGTCGCTCTTGAACTCGGTGTTGTAATCCAGCACCAGCGGCTCATCGGTATTGATGTGCCAGTCCTGAACCTTAATCACCTTGGCCTGCAAGCTGGCGGAGGCCAGTGCATGGTCCAGGTTGCCGGATTCGCCATCGAAGACGTAAGAGTATTCACCTTCTCCTTTCAGATTGGCATAGCCAGCATCGGCGAGCACTTGCAGCGGGTCTTCCATCGAATAGGCGTTCAGGTCACCGATGATCATGACATCCGCATCATCAACGCCGGTCGGGTTGGTGCTCAGCCATTCGGCCATGGCAGTAGCCGCATCGGTACGCACGCCATTGCAGTTGCCCTGCAGATTGGGATCTTCAGGGTCGCCAACGTCGTCACAGGAAGAACCTTTGGACTTCAAGTGATTGACGACAACGGTGAAGCGATCACCACTGTCCAGATGCTCAAAGCTCTGCGTCAGCGCCGGGCGGTTTTTCTCATCGTTGAACAGAGGTTCGCCCTCGTCATTCAATGGCGAGTTGTCGCTCGACAATACCTGGGCACTGTTGACCGGTGCCACCACATCGGGGCGGTAGATCAGACCCACCGCGATCGAATCGGTGCCCACACCCGCACCACCGGTTGAGATGTAATCGTAAATCTTATCCGCTGGCTGAGTCACGTTCAGGGCATCGACCAATTGGGCAATAGCACTGTTTTCGTCAAAGCCGTCGTTCTCGATTTCCATCAGACCGATCACATCGGCGTCCAGTGCCGACAACGCAGCAACCAGTTTGGCTTCCTGACGCTCCAGTTCAAGCGGTGTATCGGCACCACGGTCGGTCGGGAAACCACCGCCCAGGCCATCACCATTGTAGTAGTTCAGCACGTTGAAGCTGGCCACGCGCATGTCGCGATCCAGAGTGTCTTCCGGTGCAGCGGTGCGCGGGTTGGTGCCCTGCAGTTGAAAATCACTCGTTGGAATCAGCTTGTAAGCGCCGAACGAGTAGTTCAGAACGCCACTGAGGTTGGTGATGGTTTCGCCAATGCGCAGGGTGTTGTAGGCCGACAACTCAGGCGCGGGGAAGCGCATTGGATCCGGGTTTTGCGTGCGAATGCCGTCTTCAACAACCAGCTTGTTCAAGTCGTTGGCAGCGTTCACGGCGAACGCATCGGGGCCTGGTGCCGCAACTTCGGTCGGAATGTAACGACGACCCTCGCTGACGGTGAATTCGCCATAGCGGCCCAGCTGATACACCTCATTGACCGTTAGGGTCTGGTTACTGGCGACGCTCATACCTTCAAAGGCTTCGAGATCGTCGGCATTATCCAGCGGGAGTGAGACCAGTGCCGGTGTCGGCAACATCTGGTTGCTGGCACAGACGCTGATGCCGTCGACATCATTGATCTGAGTCAGGCCAAAGTACTCGTCTACCGAACCGTTGACGACAACGCGGTCGCCGACCGCAACGTCGGTACCGGAGTAGAAGACAAAGAGGCCTTCAGAGGTGCTTGCATCACCATCCTGATCGGCATCTTCTTCTTGCAGGAAGAAACCGCTGAGCTGGTTTCCGGCCTGGTAATCGCCAACTACAATGGCTTCAACCGACACACTCTGGCCAAGCAGGGGAGATTCGTTACCACTGCCCTGTACGGCCGAGATCAATGTCATCGGGTCACCGCATTGCGCTAATACCGGATCATCCGGGTCACCGTCATCACCTGTTCCACCGTTACCCAGATAAGCAAAGGTATTACTCGGATAGGAATCCCACTGGGCGCTCGGGTCGAAGGTGGCCGTAAAGTCAGGATCACCCCCAGTAATGTCAGACTTGCGTACCAGGGTGACATTGGCACCGAAGGTATCGCCATTGCCCAGTTGGCCAATGCGGTCGACGACGGTGTCGACTTCGCGCAACAGGACGACATCGTTACCGTTGAAGTTGGCAACACCCGAGGTTATGTCGGTGACGTCCAGAATGTCCTGTGCAGCCTGACTATTGGCGATGACATAGACATCACCCGCCGCCAGGGTGCCGCTCAGGGTCAGGGAGGTATTCAGGCTAGTGCTGCCATTGGAGTACAGTTCGACCGCGTATTGACTGAGGTCGAGCGTGGCATCGCCGGTATTTTGCAATTCAATGGCTTTATTGAAGGAGGAGCCTTCAATGTATTCGGAGAAAATCAGATCGGCCTGGGCACCGCTGGCAGAGGCCGCGGCAATCATCAGGGCCAGGGTAGTTCGTCTGGCGTTCATGGTATCCCTCTCATTGACTTCGGGGCTCTCTGACATCCGTGTGGGTTGCCGACCACAGAGTCCCGTTATTGTTTTTTTTGTGAGTGCAGCGTATCGACTGCTGAGCTGCGTTCTAAGAACTTTGGTTTTTATAACGCACCCGAAGGCACGGTGCAGCATCATTAGTTGAACATCTGGTCAAAAAATGAGCCTAACCACATTACCCGAAAAATGTGACCGATTGGTAACATTTTTATGGGATTCTATTTGCAAAGTACGAATTATTGGGTTTCAAACGATGCAGATGCTGCAATGTGTGGCTTGGTCTGACTCATGACCCTACTGGCTGTGCCCACTCAAGTGTTTCAACTTACGGTGCAGGGTAGTGCGGTCAATGTTCAATTCACGGGCCGCTGCTGAAACGTTCCCCTGACTGTTTTCCAGTGCCGTGTTGATGGCTTGACGTTCCCAGTCAGCGAGGGCAGGGCCAGTGGCTTCTGCTGGCCCTGCCGTCCGGGCTTCGGCCAGAAAATCGGCCGACAGGTGTTCGGGTTCTATGGGTTGGTCCGGGTCGCACAGAATGCGGGCGGTTCTGAGCACGGAATGCAGCTGTCGCAAGTTGCCGGGCCAGGGGTGGTTTTCCAGCAGAGTGCAACTGGCCGGGCTTAGTGTGCCGCCGCCGAGTTCAGCCAGAACCCTGTCGATCAGGCTTCTGATGTCTTCCCGTTCGCGCAAGGGCGGCAGGTTCAGTGTCAGGCCATTGATCCGGTAATACAGATCCTGCCGAAACAGCCCCTGGCCGACAGCTTCACCCAGTTGGGTGTGGGTGGCGCAGATCAGGTCGAAGTCGACCGGAATGGGCTGGCCGCCACCGACCGGGATCACTTGCCGCTCCTGCAGTACGCGCAGCAAACGCGGTTGCAGGGCGGTTGGCATATCGCCGATTTCATCGAGAAACAGCGTGCCTTTGTCGGCTTCCAGTATCCGGCCCCGGGAGCCTGCCTTGTCGGCCCCGGTAAAGGCCCCCGGGCGGTAGCCGAACAACTCGGCTTCGATCAGGCTTTCGGGAATGGCAGCGCAGTTGACCGCTACCATGGCGCCACTGCCGGGACCAGCCTGGTGGAGTGCTCTGGCCCAGACATCCTTGCCGACCCCGGTTTCGCCTTGCAGCAGGATGGGAATGCCCTGGCCGACGATGCGTCTTGCCTGTCTGATCAGTCTGTCGATGCCCGGATCGGTACTCTCCAGCGCTGCCAGCGGATCGGGTACTGGGGTTGGACGCGGAGCCGGTGCTGTTTTAGTCGGGCTCGACGGGGCTCTGTAGGCCTTGTGTCGGGCGTGCAAGGTCTGGCCACTGTGAGTCACCAGGCTGGCATGGGCTTCGGGCTCGGTCAATCTTGGAAACAGGTTGTGCAGATTGAGGGGTTGCTCACTGCGGTCAGGCAGATTCAGATGCTGCCGCGCCCAGCGATTGGCGCCAATGATGTGGCCGCTATCGTCGTAGGCCAGAATACCCTCGTACAAACCACCCAGCAGATGGGCGTGAGGGTGCAGGTACATTAAATGAGCCCGCTCGCAAGTGCGTTCGAGCAGGCTGTTCTCAATCATCGATACCGCCAGATTGACCAGAGCCATGGTGTGGCGCTGTGAATGCCGCGCATCGCTGGAAATATCGAGCACTCCGATCACCTGGCCACTGGGGTCAAACACCGGCACTGCAGCACAGGTTAAAAAGCCGTTCTGGTCGAGAAAATGCTCCTGGCCATGCACAACCACCGAACGTCCTTCGCTGGCAGCGGTGCCAATGGCATTGGTGCCCCGCGCGCCTTCACTCCAGACACCGCCCGGCATCAATTCTACGCGCCGAGCTTCCGGTACAAAGCCCGCATCGCCCACGCCATGCAGAATAGTGCCAGTCTGGTCAGCCAGTAAGACGGCGCACTGGGTGTCCTGAATTTGCTCGAACAGGCTTTCCAGTTGCGGACGGGCGATGTCGAGCAGGGTGTGGTTGCGTTCGCGAATGTCGCGAAATTCGGGTTGCGACAGCCGCGCTTCCCGGCTGCAGTGCTCCGGTGTAAGTCCTGCTTTGAGGCTGCGCTGCCAGGAACGCTCGATCAGTGGAGAAATCAGTGAACCGGGCGTCTGGCGCTGTTCAAAAAACTGATGCCTGGCGGCGGCCAGTGCCTCGGCACTGGGGTGAGTCGTAGAAGCCATCTGTGATCTCCCGGGTGTGGCATTTTGCAACACCTGATGCACCCTGCAACACCCTGTTCGGGTGATCGCCGATACCCGACCGGCGTTTGAGTTTTTATTCTTGCGGTGATGTGCGTGCTGAGTGGCCCGTGAATACTGGCTTACCGGCGATGTTCCGAGTGACGCTAAGCCCCGGCTGGCAAGCCTTGCAGGTCTGGTTCACCTTGCTGTTCAGCTCCTTTGTTTTAGCCCCTTCCAGGCATCAATGCAAGCGCTGGCACGGCCGTTGCGATAGCCCTTATGGATTCACCCAAAACAACAACAGCAAGAGGTAACAACCATGCTCTATTCGCACCCTGGCCAGCCCGATTCCCCCGTCTCCGTAAAAACCCGCTATGGCAACTTTATTGGCGGACAATGGGTCGAACCCGTTAAAGGCCAGTACTTTGATAATGTATCGCCGGTGACCGGCGATATCTTTTGCCAGATTCCGCGCTCCAGCGCCGAAGACATCGACCTGGCACTCGATGCTGCCCATGCTGCTAAAGCGGCCTGGGGGTCAATGTCGGTCACGGCGCGCTCCAACCTCTTGCTGAAGATTGCCGATCGACTCGAACAAAACCTGGAAATGATCGCCATCGCCGAAACCTGGGATAACGGCAAGGCCGTGCGTGAAACCCTGAATGCCGACGTACCGCTGGCGGTCGACCACTTTCGCTACTTTGCCGGTGCGATTCGAGCACAGGAAGGCTCCATCGGTGAGATCGACGAGCACACCGTTGCCTATCATTTTCACGAACCGCTCGGCGTCGTCGGGCAGATCATTCCCTGGAATTTTCCGCTGTTGATGGCCGCCTGGAAACTGGCTCCGGCACTGGCCAGCGGTAACTGCATTGTGTTGAAGCCCGCCGAGCAGACGCCCTGGTCCATTCTGAAATTCATTGAACTGATTGAAGATCTGCTGCCAGCGGGTGTGTTGAATGTTGTGAACGGCTACGGCGCTGAAGCCGGCCAGGCACTGGCGACCAGCAAGCGCATCGCCAAAATCGCCTTTACCGGGTCCACGCCAGTCGGCTCGCACATTCTCAAATGTGCCGCTGAAAACATCATTCCCTCTACCGTTGAACTCGGTGGGAAATCACCCAACATTTTCTTCGAAGACGTGATGCAGCATGAAGACAGCTACCTGAGCAAGTGCATCGAAGGGGTCGTGCTGGCGTTCTTTAACCAGGGCGAAGTCTGTACTTGCCCGTCCCGTTTGCTGGTGCATGAATCGATTTACGACGAGTTCATGAAGAAAGTGATTGAACGCACCAATCAGATCAAGCGCGGTAACCCACTCGATACCGACGTGATGGTCGGCGCTCAGGCATCACAGGAGCAATTCGACAAGATCATGGGCTACTTTGCTATTGGTCGGGAAGAGGGCGCTGAGTTCCTGCTGGGCGGTGATCAGCTGGGTACAACGGAAGGCAAGTACGAGTCCGGCTTCTACATTCAGCCAACGCTGATTAAAGGCCACAACAAGATGCGCGTCTTCCAGGAAGAAATCTTTGGCCCGGTGGTGTCGGTCACCACCTTCAAAGATGAAGCCGAAGCGCTGGAAATCGCCAACGACACCGAGTTCGGCCTGGGCGCCGGTTTGTGGACACGGGATATGAATCGGGCCTACCGCATGGGCCGGGGCATCGAAGCCGGCCGCGTCTGGACCAACTGCTACCACCATTACCCGGCACACGCGGCCTTCGGTGGCTACAAAAAATCCGGTGTTGGTCGCGAAAACCACAAAATGATGCTGGATCACTACCAACAGACCAAGAACCTGCTGGTCAGCTACGACGTGAATCCAATGGGGTTCTTCTGAGGCAAGTTCGGAGGTTTAGTTCCACTGGTTGCCAGGAGCCCGTATCAGCCACCGAGTATGGCTCTCCGGGGTCGTCGTGAACCCATCCATGGGGCCTAGATCGCAGCATCCTTGCTGCGAACTACCCCGGACAGCCATACCCGGCACCTGATACTCAGTTTGTAGCAAACGCTATACCTGTTTTTCAAATGACAAGATAACCTCTGTTTGCTCTGCTCGCGGTAATCGCGGGTAGGGCTTTTTTGTGGCTGCTGAAGTGTGTTATTTGGTTACCAGCTCAAGTTTTGGAGTTGGCTCAGGAGACTAGCACCGGATACCGGGTAGGCCTCTGTGGGGTAGTCCGCAGCAGGGATGCTGCGGCCTAGGCTCCATGGATGGATTAACGCCGACCCCACAGAGGCCTACCCGGTATCCGGTGCGGGCCAGCGCCAATGAGGTGAGCTGAACTCCGGAACTAGGGTAACCAGGGGTTGTTATCTGCTCTCCAGCCGCTATTATGCGCGTCCCTTTACCGACTGAGTCTGCAGCACGCATTGTGATTCTTACGCCACCCTAGCGCACCATCCCATCTCAGCAGACGCCTATGTCTGACGTAATCTGTTCATCCAGGACACGCATCCTGTATGGCTCGCCGATACGCGGCACTTATTCGTTAACTCGTACCCTCTGAGGTCCCTATGTTGTTATCTTCTACCCGAAAAGACTGGTTCGGGAATGTTCGTGGCGATGTGCTCGCCGGTTTGGTTGTTGCTCTCGCGTTGATCCCCGAAGCCATTGCCTTTTCCATCATTGCAGGTGTTGACCCCAAGGTTGGTTTGTACGCGTCCTTCTGCATCGCCGTCGTCGTTGCCTTTACCGGCGGCCGGCCGGGTATGATTTCGGCCGCCACCGGCGCCATGGCATTGTTGATGGTGACGCTGGTGAAAGAACATGGGCTCGAATATCTGCTGGCGGCAACGCTGTTGACCGGTGTTCTGCAGATTGTGATCGGCTATTTGCGCATGGGCGAGCTGATGCGCTTTGTATCGCGCTCAGTGGTCACGGGCTTTGTGAATGCCCTGGCGATTCTGATCTTTATGGCGCAATTGCCAGAGTTGACCAATGTCACCTGGCACGTCTATGCGATGACGATAGCAGGCCTGGGCATCATTTACCTGTTTCCGCTGATCAATAAAACCATCCCCTCGCCGCTGGTGACCATTGTTGTACTGACGGGCGTGAGCATGGTGATGGGGCTTGAGATCAGAACCGTGGGCGATCTGGGCGAATTGCCGGATACCCTGCCGATGTTCTTGTGGCCCGATGTACCGCTGAACCTCGAAACCCTGCAAATTATCTTCCCCTATGCCTTTGCGCTGGCCATGGTCGGGATTCTCGAATCTCTGATGACAGCGACCATTGTCGATGATCTGACCGACACCCCCAGTGACAAGAACCGCGAGTGCAAGGCCCAGGGCGTTGCCAACATCGGTTCTGGCCTGATGGGTGGCATGGCCGGTTGCGCCATGATCGGACAGTCGGTCATCAACGTTAAATCAGGCGGTCGCGGACGTTTGTCGACGCTGATTGCCGGTGTCGTGTTGCTGATCATGGTGGTTTTTCTGAACCCCTGGGTCTCGCAGATACCGATGGCCGCTCTGGTGGCGGTGATGATCATGGTCTCTATCGGTACCTTTAACTGGGGCTCGTTCAAAGACCTTAAGACATACCCGCTGTCGACCAATATTGTGATGATCGTTACCGTTGTGGTTGTGGTCTGGACGCATAACCTGGCCTACGGTGTCTTTGCGGGCGTGCTGCTGGCGGCATTGTTCTTTGCCAACAAGGTGGGGCACTTTATGTATGTCACCAGTGAGCTGGATGAACAGACCGATACCCGTCGCTACAGCGTTATCGGCCAGGTCTTTTTTACGTCATCCGAGAAGTTTTTGGCGTCATTCGACTTCAAAGAAGCCGTCGATCATGTTGTTATTGACCTGACCCGTGCTCATTTCTGGGACATCACCGCCGTGGGCGCACTCGATAAGGCCGTGATCAAGTTCCGCCGTGAAGGGGCACAGGTTGAGGTCATTGGCCTGAACGAAGCCAGTGAAACCATCGTTGACCGCTTTGGGGTGCACGATAAACCCGAAGAGATCGACAAAGTTTTAGGAGGTCACTGATGTTTAACAAAGACAATAAAATACTGGCCTGTATTGATGGTTCCAAATACAGCCAGTCGGTCTGTGACTATGCCGCCTGGATCAGCCAGCGCACGGGTGCACCCTTACAATTAATGCACAACCTGGAGCATCCGGTGGGTGCCTCTACGGCTGACTTGTCCGGTGCCATTGGGCTGGGCAGCCGCGATACCCTGCTGCAGGAATTGACCGAGGTCGAAGAACAGCGCAACCGGCTGATGATGGAGCAGGGCAAGCTGATGCTGGCGGCCGCCAAAGAGCGGATCGGGCAGGGCGGTGCCGAAGCGTCGACCAAACAGCGCCACGGCAGCCTGACAGAATCCCTGATCGAGATGGAAGAGGACATTCGCGTTCTGGTGCTGGGTATTCGTGGCGAAGAGCACGAGCAGGACACCACGCACCTGGGCGCTCATCTGGAAGCCACGATACGCGCTCTGCACCGACCCATTCTGGTGGTAAACACCGAATTTACGGTGCCCGAGAAAGTCATGCTGGCCTACGATGGCAGCGATGCCTCCAGCAAGGCACTCGACATGCTGGCGCAAAGCCCTCTGTTCAAAGGCATTCCGGTGCATCTGGTTACGGTAGGGGAAGACCCGGCTAACTCAAACACCCTGCAGCACAGGGCAACGGAGGTATTGCAGGCAGCGGGTCACAACGTTACTGCGGTGACCCTGGACGGTAAACCGAGTGAAGCGCTGGTGAACTACCAGGCCGAGCACGATATCGATCTGACCCTGATGGGGGCGTACAGCCATACCCGATTGCGCGAGCTGGTGCTGGGCAGTCTGACCGCCAAGGTGTTGTTGAAGTCGAACAAGCCGCTGTTGTTGTTGAGGTAAAACTCGGCTCTATAAATCAGGGGTCGCCCGATGTATCGGCGCCCCCGTTATCATGCTCCACCCCCTTCCGCCAGACCTTCAGCACATAGATGTACAGCATGACCACCAGTGCAGCGGCCAGCCCCGAGGCCAGTATTGACGGTTGTTCAACCGAATCCGGGTTCATGGTCAGCCCCAGGCCGCCAATGGTGAAGACTTGCTGCGGCATTAGCCAGCGTTTGCGTGGCCGACCGGTCAGAGTGGCGCGCAGGGTGAAATGCAGGGCCATGGGTGCAACCGCCAGCAGAACCCCCCACCAGGGCGCAGGTTCTGACCCGTTCAACAGAGCGAGAATGGCTACTGTGGCGGCCACACCCAGCAAACCGGTGTAGGCGCGCATGAAAAAGGCGATGTTCATTGTGGCCGGACCTGGCTTTCCAGGGTAGTCAGCAGGCTGTCGACCGTCGATTCGATGATCAGTGTGGTCGTGAGGTCGGCCCAGGCGAAGCCCTGGTCGGTCATTCGGGTGATCATGGTGAGCAGCGGGTCGTAGTAACCGTTGTAATTCAGAATGGCCACTGGCTTGTGGTGATAGCCCAGCATCCGCCAGGTCCAGACTTCAAAAAGCTCTTCCATGGTGCCTGGCCCGCCAGGCAGTGCGACAAAGGCATCGGCCGGCTCGGCCATGCCTGCTTTGCGTTCATGCATGGTATCGACGACCTGCAACTCAGTGATACCCGGGTGAGCGACTTCCCGGTCGACCAGTGCTTTGGGCATCACGCCCAGCACCTGGCGGCCACCGGCCAGCACGGCATCGGCCACCGCGCCCATCAAACCAATGTTGGCGCCGCCGTAAATCAGGTCATGCTGTCGCCGGGCCATCTGTTGGCCCAGGTTCGTGGCCAGGTCGATGTATTCCGGGCTATGACCACTTTTTGATCCGCAATAGACTGCTATTTGCATGACGTTCCCCTGATGAATGGCGCTGCAAGAATGCCACCTTCAGCGCCCAATCTCAAAGTGCCTGGCAGACTTCAGTCATGATGGTGCTGTCTTGCTCAAGTGTGCGAATGTCGTTGACCTGGGCCTCTCCGGCTTCAGTCATGGGTACCAGCTCGGTTGTGGTGCAATTGATCAGATAGGTTTGATAGGTCACCTGATCGATGTGTTGTTTTTCAAAGCGATACATCACGAAGCGGGCAATGGTGTCGCCTTCCTGTTCGCGGTGAACCATGTTGTTTACATCCAGCACGGTAAAGGCATTGATCATGGGGTAAACCATGGTCCAGGGCCGCCAGACCTGGTTGGGAGATTCGGTTGAAACCACCACGGAACCCTCGGGGAGCTGCGTCTGTTTCAAATCGAACCAGCTGTACTCAAAGTTGATCTGGTAAGCCAGCATGCCCGCACCGGCAAAGACCGGGATGATCCATCGGGGTAATTTCTTTCGGCTGAGAAAACGTAGGAAAAGGCCAATGCCAGCGGCACCCAGGCCCGATACTGCAATTGCGATTAAATGCCATAACATGAAAGGTCAACCCTGAAATAAAACGGGCCTCCAAGTGGAAGCCCGTGAGAGAAACTGTGGTCCTGTCAGTGTACCTGTGCCGACTCCCGGGAGCGAGAGTCGGCGGCAGTACACCGGATCAATCAGTGACTGAGGTGACTCGCTGCGCCAGCGCCTTTCGGATAGCGAACGCTTTCAACCAGTTCCTGAATTTCTTTCGGTGGTGCATCGGTCGCGTTGGATACGATGAAGGCAACGCCGAAGTTGATCATAGCACCGACAGCCCCGAAGGACAGTGGTGAAATACCAAACAGCCAGTTGTCAGCCGTGTTGGCCAGCATGTTGGTGTCTGGAATGAAGAACCAGCCGAGGTAGGTGAAGATGTACAGCAGCGTGGACAACAGACCCGCCAGCATACCGGCGATCGCACCCTTGTCGTTCATGCGGGTCGAGAAAATACCCATCATGATCGCCGGGAAGATCGAGGCAGCCGCAATACCAAACGCCAGAGCCACCGTCTGCGCCGCGAACCCGGGTGGGTTAAGGCCCAGATAGGTTGCCAGCAGAATGGCCCCGCCCATGGAGATACGGGCAGCCAGCATTTCACCTTTTTCACTGATGTCTGGTTTGAGGGTTTTCTTGATCAAATCGTGACTGATGGCCGAGGAAATGGCCAGCAACAAGCCTGCTGCCGTCGACAGGGCCGCCGCGATACCGCCCGCCGCAATCAAACCGATAACCCAGCCTGGCAGGTTAGCAATTTCAGGGTTGGCCAGTACCAGGATGTCGTTGTTAACGGTCAGTTCATTGCCTGCCCAGCCTCGTGCTTCTGCGGTGTCTTCAAACGAAGGCACAGCATTGTAGAACTGGATGCGGCCATCGTTGTTCTTGTCGTCGAAGTTCACCAGACCGGTTTCTTCCCAGCTGCGAATCCACTGCGGCCGCTCGTCATAGGCCAGCGCAGGGGCTTCGGCACCATCCGGGAAGACCGTGGTCAGCAGGTTCAGACGAGCCATTGAAGCAACGGCAGGCGCTGTCAGGTACAGCAGGGCGATGAACACCAGTGCCCAGCCGGCAGACCAGCGTGCGTCAGCCACCTTGGGTACGGTGAAGAAGCGGATGATTACGTGGGGCAGACCTGCAGTACCGATCATCAGTGACAGGGTAAACAGCACCATGTTCAGCTTGTTGGACACGTCTGCGGTGTAGTCCCGGAAGCCCAGTTCACGTACCACTTCATCCAGTTTGGCCAGCAACGGCATGCCGGAGTTAGTATGCTCGCTGAACAGACCGAACATCGGAATCGGGTTACCCGTCAGTTGCAGTGAAATAAAGATCGCCGGAATGGTGTAGGCGATGATCAGCACTACATACTGGGCTACCTGAGTATAGGTAATGCCTTTCATGCCGCCGAATACCGCGTAGAAGAACACGATGACCGCCGCAATCCAGATACCTGCTGTACTGCTCACTTCCAGGAAGCGTGAGAAGGCAACACCGGCACCGGTCATCTGACCGATTACGTAGGTTACCGACGCCACGATCAGGCAGACAACGGCGACCAGACGCGCCTTGCTGCTGTAGAAACGGTCGCCAATGAAGTCAGGCACTGTGAACTTGCCGAACTTGCGCAGGTAGGGTGCCAGCAGCATGGCCAACAACACATAGCCACCCGTCCAACCCATCAGGAAGGTTGAGTTGGCGTAACCACCGGCGGAAATCAGGCCCGCCATGGAGATGAACGAGGCAGCCGACATCCAGTCGGCCGCTGTTGCCATGCCGTTGGTCACCGGGTTGATGCCGCCACCGGCGACGTAGAATTCTTTGGTAGAGGATGCCCGGGCCCATATCGCGATACCGATATAAAGCGCAAAGGAGCCGCCGACAAAGATCAGGTTAATTGCAAATTGACTCATCTGCCTTACTCCCCGAGGTCGAATTTCTTATCGAGTTTGTTCATTCTCCAGGCGTAGAAGAAGATCAGACCGATAAAGCTGAGAATTGAACCCTGTTGAGCAAACCAGAAGCCGAGGTCGGTGCCACCGAATTGAATTCCGGCCAGTAACGGACGAAACAAAATGGCGCAACCGTAGGACACAAAAGCCCAGACGATCAGGCAACCCAGAATCAATCTCAGGTTGGCCGACCAATACTGCGCCGCTGGGGATTTTTCATCACTCATGATGTGTTCTCCGTCTTATTGTTGTTGAACGAGCTAGAGAGTGCGCGGTGTTCTTAAGAATACCCAACGCTATGGTGCATAATTGCAGTGTCCATTGAAAAGCCAGACTTTAGTCGCATGGGGGAAGGGAAAGCTGTTAGCTGCGAGCTTTGAGCTATTAGATAAGAGCAGGGATAGGCCGTGCCTGGTTGGGCTTTTTCGGTACAATGGCGTCACATTCCCGGCCCAAGTTGATCATGCCTGTTACCGCTTTTCACCGCCTCGTCTGTCCATTGGACGGCCAGCCACTTACGCGCCAGAACACTGCCTGGCAGTGCCCGCAGGGGCATAGCTTCGATATTGCCCGCCAGGGCTATGTGCATTTGTTGCCGGTTCAAAAAAAGCGGTCGAAAGACCCGGGCGACAGTAAAGCCATGGTGGCGGCCCGACAACGGTTTCTGAATGCAGGTTATTACCGGTCTATAGCCGATGCGCTTAACAAGGCTGTGATGCCTGGTTTACCAACTGATGCAGCTTGTTTGGACGCTGGCTGTGGCGAGGGCTATTACCTGCGGCAGCTTGGCCACGCGGTGCCGGAAGGTATTGAAATGCAGGTGCTGGGGCTGGATGTGTCCAAATGGGCCGCGCTATCGGCCGCCAAACAGGACCCGGCTCCCGCCTGGGTGGTGGGCACCAATGCCCACATACCGGTACCCGACAACAGCCTCGACCGGGTGCTCTGTGTGTTTGGTTTCCCGGTATTCGACGAGTTTGCCCGGGTATTAAAGCCAGGAGGACGGCTGATCATGGTCGACCCGGGGTCAGACCATCTACGTGAACTACGAGACATTATTTACCCCAGTGTCACCGAGCGACCTGAAGGGGAACGTGTTGTGCCCGAATCGTTTCAGGAGGAGAGTCGGGAAACTGTTCGCGAAACGATTGTGCTGGAGGGCGGATCAAACATTGCGGACCTGCTAGCGATGACACCGCATCTTTACCGGGCACCCGCTGAAGGCCTGGCCAGAGCCGCCGAACTGACCCGGCTGCAACTGACACTCGATGTGCGGATTCAGGTGTTGGAAGTGACTTAACTCAAGTTTCGGAGTTCGCTAGCAAAGGACTAGCACCGGATGCCAGGTAGGGCCATCGAGGGTGGTCCGCAGCAAGGATGCTGCGGTCCAGGCCCCATGGACGGGTTTACGCCGACCCTCGATGGCCCTACCTGGTGGCCGGTGCGAGCGACTGGCAGAAAAGCTGGCCGCGAACGATAGCCACCGAAGTAAGCCAAACCCCTGAACTTGAGTTACTAAACAGACATAAAAAAACCCGGCCTGGGCCGGGTTAATTGAGTCGCCATAAGGGGCTTGTTACAGCACCAGTTTGCGAATGTCGCTTATGACCTCGGTCAGGTAGGTCGCGAACTTGGCCGCATCGGCCCCGTTTACGGCCCGGTGATCGTAGGATAGCGACAGCGGCGTGAAGGTACGCGGCACGAATTCCTTGCCGGTCCAGTGCGGTTTCACCTGGTTCTTGGAGACACCGAGGATCGCCACTTCCGGTGCGTTCACAATGGGCGTGAACGCTGTGCCACCGAGACCACCGAGGCTGGAGACGGTAAAGCAGCCACCGCGCATCTCGTCAGACTTCACCTTGCCATCCCGACCGCGCTTGGCGTAGTCGATGATCTCTTCGGCAATCTGCCAGATCGACTTCTTGTCGGCATCGCGAATCACCGGAACAATCAGGCCGTTTGGCGTGTCGACCGCGATACCGATGTGCACATAGTGCTTCTGTACGATGCGCTTGCCATCGGCCATCAGCGAGACGTTGAAGTTCGGGAACTCCAGCAAGGCCGAAGCACAGGCTTTAACGATGAACGCCAGCGGGCTGATCTTGATGCCACGCTTCTCCATTTCGCCTTTCAGCGACTGGCGGAAGGCCTCGGTATCGGTCACATCGGCTTCGTCGAACTGAGTCACATGCGGAATGTTCAGCCAGTTACGCGCCATGTTCTGGGCGGTGATCTGCTGAATCCGCGTCAGGTCTTTCACCTCGACGTCACCGAATTTGCTGAAGTCCTGATCCGGTACGCTCGGAATTCCAGCACCACCAGCAACCTGGGCAGGTTCCTGAACACGCTTTTTGACCCAAGCGGCTACGTCGTCTTTTACGATGCGGCCTTTCGGTCCAGAGCCAGGCACCAGCGCCAGGTCGACGCCAAATTCACGGGCCAGCTTGCGCACCGCAGGGCCGGCATGCACGGTCTTGGACGGACGCACCGGGGCGTCATCGTGGGCCGTTGCCAGAGTCGCCGGTTGTTCTTCGGCGGCGGCTTTGGGGGCCGGGGCACTAGACTTGGCTGGCGTGTCGTCAGACTTGGCAGAAGACGCTTCACCGCCGCTGACCTTCAGCTTCAGCAGCGGCGTGCCTTCACTGACCTTGTCGCCGGTCTTGACCAACACTTCAACCACTTCACCGGCTTCCAGGGCAGGCACTTCCATGCTGGCCTTGTCGGTTTCCAGAACGACCATGGGGTCGTCGATGGCCAGGGTGTCGCCAGGCTTAACCGATACTTCGATGACATCCACTTCCGATGCATCGCCAAGGTCCGGCGTGTTGACGGTTATTACGCTGTCTTTGCCGCCACCGGATGACGCTGGCGCCTCCGCTTGTCTGGCATTGTCGTCGCTTTCCTGGCTGTTATCCGCCGACGATTCAGCACCACCGCCCGCCGACTTCACTTCTACCAGAACGCTGCCTTCTTTAACCTGGTCGCCTTCCTTGATCTTGATTGAGACCACTTCACCGGCGACATCAGAAGGCACTTCCATGCTCGCCTTGTCGGATTCGAGCACCACGATGGGGTCGTCGACCTCGATGGTATCGCCGACCTTGACGTTGATTTCAATCACGCCGGCTTCGTCCATGCCGATGTCCGGCACCTTGACGGAGACGACCTCGCCACCGCTTTTGGAGGCTTCTTTTTTGGCCGGTTTTTCGGCCTTTTCTGCAGACGGCTTGTCAGCTTTCTCGTCAGATTTTTTATCAGACGCCGAACTGTCGTCGCTGTCGGAATCGCCCTCAATTTCCAGGTACAGAATTTCGTCGCCTTCTTTGAGGCTGTCGCCTTCCTTGACTTTCACCTGGGTGACTTTCCCGGCTTTGGGCGACGGGACATCCATGGAGGCCTTGTCCGACTCCAGCACAATCAGGGTATCGTCTTCGCTGACGGTATCCCCGGCTTTGACGCTGACCTCAATAACCGAGGCCTCGTCCATTCCCAGATCGGGAACCTTAATGATTTCAGTTGCCATGTATGACTCCTAAATCCGCTCGTATCCTGTACCCGATCAAGACAGCGCCGGGTTGGGTTTGTTGGGGTCGAGGTTGAACTGTTTCAGCGCCTTGGTGACGTCTTTCGCATCAACAGTGCCTTCTTCCGCGAGGGCGTTCAGAGCGGCGACAACGATCCAGTAACGGTCAACTTCAAAGAAGTGACGCAATTTCTGGCGCGAGTCACTGCGGCCAAAGCCGTCGGTACCCAGCACGTGGTAGCTGTGCGGAACCCACTTACGGATCTGGTTGGCGTAGTTTTTCATGTAGTCGCTGGCAGCAATGACCGGACCACGACGGCTTTCCAGCATTTCGGTCACGTACGACTTCTTCTTGTCGCGTTCCGGGTTCAACAGGTTGTCGCGGTCGGTGTTCAGGCCATCACGGGTCAGTTCGTTGTAGCTGGTGACGGCCCAAACGTCGGCTTGCACGCCAAAGTCGTCGCGCAGCAGGGTGGCAGCGGCCCGCACTTCTTGCAGGATGGAGCCGGAACCAAACAACTGAACCGCCTTTTTGCCTTTCTTGACGCCATCTTCAAGCAGGTACATGCCGCGCTTGATGCCATCGACCATGGCCTCATCGAGACCCGGGTTGTGGTAGTTCTCGTTCAGTGTCGTGATGTAGTAGAAGACGTTTTCCTGGTCTTCAACCATGCGCTTCATGCCTTCCTGAACAATGGTGACCAGCTCGTAGCCATAGGTGCAGTCGTAGGTGACGCAGTTTGGAATGGTGCCGGCCAGTACGTGGCTGTGGCCATCCTGGTGCTGCAGGCCTTCGCCGTTCAGGGTGGTGCGGCCCGAGGTGGCACCGATCAGGAAGCCACGTGCCTGGAGGTCACCGGCGGCCCAGGACAAATCGCCCACGCGCTGGAAGCCGAACATTGAATAGTAAATGTAGAACGGAATCAGCTGGCGGTTGTAAGTGCTGTAAGCCGTTGCGGCCGCAAGCCAGGAGCTGAATGCGCCACTTTCGTTGATGCCTTCCTGCAGGATCTGACCCTTAACGTCTTCCTTGTACCACATCACCTGGCCTTTATCCTGAGGGATGTACAGCTGGCCATTGGGTGAATAGATACCGAACTGACGGAACAGACCTTCCATACCGAAGGTACGGGCTTCGTCCGGAACGATCGGCACGATGCGGTCGCCGATGTTCTTGTCTTTCATCAGCGTTGAAATCAAGCGCACAAAGGTCATGGTGGTCGAGATTTCACGATCACCGCTGTCTTTGGTCAGCGCTTCAAACGATTCCAGCGACGGTACCTTCAACTGCTCTTTGGCGGTCTGGCGACGCATTGGAATGTAGCCGCCGAGGTCATTGCGGTGCTTGCGAATGTACTGCATTTCCGGGCTGTTTTCGTCCGGGCGGTAGAACGGAATCTTGCCTGCTTCCAACTCTTCATCGGAGATCGGCACACCACAGCGGTCGCGGAAGGTTTTCAGATCGTCAACGCTCAACTTTTTCAGCGAGTGCGTGGCGTTCTTGCCTTCGCCAGCTTCAATGCCGTAACCCTTGACGGTGTGCGCCAGAATAACAGTCGGTTGGCCGTTGTTGTCATTCACCGCGCGGTCAAACGCCGAGTAAACCTTGTACGGGTCGTGACCACCGCGGTTCATGCGGTAGATGTCTTCGTCGCTCATATCCTTGACCATCTCGGCCAGTTCCGGATATTTGCCGAAGAAATGTTCGCGGGTGTAGGCACCACCGTGCGATTTGAACGCCTGCAGTTCGCCATCGACGACTTCGTCCATGCGCTTTTGCAACAGGCCCTTGCTGTCTTTGGCGAACAGCTTGTCCCACTGACGACCCCAGACCACCTTGATGACGTTCCAGCCGGCACCGCGGAACATGCCTTCCAGTTCCTGGATGATCTTGCCGTTACCGCGAACCGGCCCATCGAGGCGCTGCAGGTTGCAGTTAATGACGAAGTTAAGGTTGTCGAGGTGTTCACGACCAGCCAGTGAAATGGCACCCAGTGATTCCGGCTCGTCGGTTTCGCCATCGCCGAGGAAAGCCCAAACCTTGCCGCCCTTGTCGATTTCGCCACGGTTTTCCAGATAACGCATCACGTGCGCCTGGTAAATCGCCTGAATCGGGCCAAGACCCATGGAAACGGTCGGGAACTGCCAGTAATCGGGCATCAGCCAGGGGTGCGGGTAGGAAGACAGACCCTTGCCGTCGACTTCACGGCGGAAGTTGTCGAGCTGCTCTTCCGACAGCCGGCCTTCAACGAATGACCGCGCATAAATGCCCGGCGAAATGTGGCCCTGGAAATAAACCATGTCACCCGGGTGGGTATCGGTCGGGGCACGCCAGAAATGGTTGAAACCCATGTCGTACAGAGTGGCCGAGGACTGAAAGCTGGAAATGTGACCGCCCAGTTCATCACCGCTCTTGTTGGCACGAATCACCATGGCCACGGCGTTCCAGCGAATCATGGCGCGAATCTTACGCTCCATGTCGTTGTCGCCCGGGTACTTGGGTTCTTCGTCCAGGGTAATGGTGTTACGGAACGGTGTGTTCAGCGCAAAGGGAACATCCGGACCGCCCTTGGTGATGTTGTCGGACAAACGCTTGAGCAGGAACTGCGCGCGGTCATTGCCTTCTTCGCGCATAACCGATGCCAGGGCATCAAGCCATTCCTGCGTTTCAATCGGATCGATATCGTGTTCCATAAAGTTCAGACCTCTTCCCCTATGGGTTGAATCATCAGAGTAGATTCACAAGTTGCGAGCCGGTGTGATAAGCACCCGCCCGTTTGAAAACAGTGGTTTAACTCTAGCCTACTATTAACAGTCTGTGGCCAGGGTTAGCGTGATTTCGCATTCTGGCGAAATTTCGCTTTTTGCTAACCCTGAAACAACAAACGGCAGCCACAGGGCTGCCGTTTTGAATTGTCGCTTTAGATGGTCATCGCGATCGTGGCCGCCCTTTTTACAGGATATTCCCAACGCTGACAATCTTAAGAGTATTGGTGCCACCATGCACACCCTGGTGATCGCCGTAGCTGAGCAGCACCAGATCACCGTCCTTGACAATGCCACGTTGCTTGAGTTCATCGACCGCGCGCTTGTTGACTTGCTCGATCGGGCCGGCAGAGACATCAAAGGCGATGGCTTCCACACCCCGGTACAGCGCGCATTTGCGCTGAGTCAGCTCCTGGCGGGTCATGGCGTAGATCGGCATGCCGGAGCTGATGCGAGACATCCAGCGCGGCGTCGAGCCCGACTCGGTCATGCAGACAATGGCTTTCACGCCCTTCAGGTGGTTGGCGGTGTACATCACCGACATCGCAATGGCTTCATCGATGCGATGGAACTCTGTGTTCACCCGGTGGCGCGACTGAGTCGTCAGGGGGTGCTTCTCGGCACCCAGGCAGACGTCGTTCATCGCCTTCACGGTTTCCACCGGGTAGTCGCCGGCGGCGGTTTCAGCGGAACACATCACGGCATCGGTGCCGTCCAGTACCGCGTTCGCCACGTCGAACACTTCCGCCCGGGTCGGGAACGGGTTGTCGATCATCGACTCCATCATCTGGGTGGCGGTGATCACAACGCGGTCCAGGGTGCGAGCCCGCTTGATGATGTGCTTCTGCACACTGATCAGCGCCGGGTCGCCAATTTCAACGCCCAGGTCGCCACGCGCCACCATCACGACATCGGACGCGAGGATAATGCGATCGAGGTTGTCGTGGTCCAGCACCGCTTCGGCGCGTTCCAGTTTTGCTACGATCTCGGCGGTTGAGCCGGCTTCAGCCAGCAGCTGACGCGCTTCATTCATGTCTTCGGCGTTACGCGGAAAAGAGACAGCGATGTAGTCGACGCCAATGGCCGCTGCGGTCTTGATGTCTGCCTTGTCTTTCTCGGTCAGCGCCTTCGCCGACAAACCACCGCCCAGCTTGTTGATGCCTTTGTTGTTCGACAGCGGGCCGCCTTGGGTCACGGTCGTGTGAACGGCATTGCCTTCCACTTTATCGACCTGAACCTTAACCCGGCCATCATCCAGCAAGTAGATGTCGCCGGGTTTGCTGTCGGCGGCCAGTTCCGGGTAATCGATGCCAACCCGGGTAGCATCACCGGCGTTCTTGTCGAAATCGACATCGAGAATAAATGATTGGCCGTCTTCGAGCAGAACTTTGGTGTCTTTGAAACGGGCAATGCGGATTTTCGGGCCTTGCAGGTCGCCGAGTATGCCAACGTGAAGTCCGTGCTTTTTCGCAATGGCAAGGACCTCATCGGCACGACGCTGATGATCTTCCGGGCTGCCATGTGAAAAGTTCAGGCGAACGACGTTAGCGCCGGCGAGAATGAGCTTTTCAAGCACACCCTCGCGATCGGTGGCGGGGCCCAGGGTGGTGACGATTTTGGTACGTCTCATGGTATCTCTGATCTCTTGTTGTCGGGTCTGGCTGTGACACTCAGATCTTTACTCGCAGAAAAGCCCGGGTCAACCGGGCTTTTCTGGGGGGACTTACTTGGCGTTCATCAGGGCAACAGTGCTGTCCAGCATACGGTTGGAGAAGCCCCATTCGTTGTCATACCAGGACATAACCTTGACCAGACGACCCTGAACGCGGGTTTGAGTCGCGTCAAAGATCGAGCTGAAGCTGTTGTGGTTATAGTCGGAAGACACCAGCGGTTCAACATTGACGTCGAGTACCTTGGCCAGGTTCTTGTCGGCAGCAATGGCGTCGGAGATGGCTTTGTTGATGCCCTCGGCAGTGACGTCCTTGCTGGCGGTGAAGGTCAGGTCAACCAGCGATACGTTGGCGGTCGGAACACGCACGGCCATGCCGTCGAACTTGCCTTCCAGTGCCGGAACAATCTTGCCAACCAAAGCGGCTGCGCCGGTCTTGGTCGGGATCATGTTCAGCGCAGCGGCGCGGGCGCGGTACAGGTCTGAGTGATAGACATCGCTCAGGCGCTGGTCGTTGGTGTAGGAGTGAATCGTGGTCATCAGACCGCTTTCAATGCCAACGGCGTCACTCAATACCTTGGCAACAGGCGCCAGGCAGTTGGTGGTGCAGGAGGCGTTGGAAATGACCGTCATGTCGCTGGTCAGGATGCTGTCGTTGACGCCGAAAACCACGGTAGCGTCCACTTCCTTGCCCGGTGCAGAGATGATGACTTTCTTGGCGCCGGCGGCGATGTGCTTGCTGGCGCTGGCCTTGTCGACGAACAGGCCGGTGCACTCGTACACCACATCCACGTTCAGCTTGCCCCAGGGCAGGTCGGCCGGGTTGCGCTCGGAGAAGATGCTGATCTTGTCGCCGTTAACGTACAGCGCTTCGTTGTCGGAGGTAACCTCGAAACCAAAGCGACCGTGAACGGTGTCGTACTTGGTCAGGTGAGCGTTGGTTTTGGAATCACCCAGGTCGTTGATGGCAACGATCTCGATCGGGTAGTCCTTGCCAGCCTGGTTGGCTTCATACAAGGCGCGCAAGACATTGCGGCCAATACGGCCATAACCATTAATAGCAACGCGGATCTTGGACATGGTGTGCTCCTTAGCGTTAATGAGGCGGTTTTCGGACCACCGCCGGATTGTTTTGAATACGTTCGTCTGGCCGCAACCCCGTGTCACCGGGTCGTCTGACCAGATCAGCCGTCCGCAGACGGCTGGTGAAATTCGTTGTCTGTTTTGTTAGCCCTGCCGTGACGGCACCGTACCCCGGTTGGCCTCGCCAGTGGGTGTGGTTAACCAGTCTAGTGGGCGAGTTGCGGTGTAGCTAACTTTCATAGTTATACAACAAAACGGGCGCATTCTGCCAGCTTCAGGACAGATTTCACAGCTATTTGTAGTTTTATTACATCTTTATGCGTGTTTAAACCGTTGATACGCAGCGACAGACCTGAGGGTTCAGGCCTGCTACAGGGCGGGTTTGTTGCAGGCTGGCCGTTATTCGCTGTCGGGGGATTTGAACCGGGTGTCGGCCAGGGCGGCCTTGATGCGCTTCAGGTGGCTCTGGAATTCCGGGCCATGCTTGAGGATGACGCCGGTGGCGAGCACGTCAATGATGGTCAGATGCACGATGCGCGAGGTCATGGGGGTATAGATGTCGGTGTTTTCGGGGCTGTCGACGCCGAGCAGAATATGGCTTTCTTCGGAAAGAGGCGTGTGCGGCTGGGTGATGGTGATCACCGTCGCGCCGGATTCCCGGGCAATGCGAGCGGTCTCGACCAGCGCTATGGTACGGCCGGTATTAGAGATGATGATGACCACATCGCCGGGCTTGGTGGCCGCGGCCGCCATGCGCTGTTGCAGGACATCAATATAGGCAACGCAGGGCGTGTTAAGGCGAAACAGCTTGTGCTGAGCGTCCATGGCGACACTGCCGGAAGCGCCGAGGCCGTATATTTCAATGCGCCGCGCCTGGGCCAGGGCGTCTACCGTGCGGCTAAGCGCATTGGGGTCGATGGAGCGCTTGGCGTCGCTGATGGCGCTCATTGTCGCCTCAAATATCTTGCTGCTGTATTCCTCGACGTTGTCGCTCGATTCCACATTGCGGTTAACGTAGGGCGTGCCAGTGGCCAGGCATTGGGCCAGTTTCAGCTTGAAATCGGGGAAGCCGGTGCAATCGAGGCTGCGGCAGAAACGGTTTACGGTGGGTTCGGACACATTGGCCGCTTTGGCCAGGCTGGCAATGCTGGAGCGAATCGCCTTGTTCGGATCCTCAAGGATGACGTTGGCCACCTTGCGCTCACTTTTGCTCAGGCAGCTGGGGTTGGACTTGAGACGCTCCAGAATGTTCACAGACATGGACTGACAATCCTTGGTTGATTGCATGGGGTGCTGCAAACGCGCCAACCCCCGGGTTGAGTGTTCGCGATTGTAGGGAATTCAACCCGCTGGCGAAAGCGCGCTGTGTGACTATCTTTTCCCGCAGACCTTAAAACGACATGATTGCTGCCTATTATGGTCGCCGATCACATTGTTGTAAAATTACAAATATGGGCGACATAGGGCTTTATTTACCGTAAAATTGAAAATAAATTACAACACGGCGTGCCTGCCCGGCCAAACAGCCAGGCTCATTCAGCCCGCCGGAACCGCATTTGACCTGGAGTGATCTATGCAACACAACACGACCTGTTTCCCTTGTAACGTCGTTATTTTCGGCGGCAATGGCGATCTGGCCATACGCAAACTGCTGCCCGCACTGTACAACCTCGATCGGGGCGGCTATTTGTGCGAGGGCACTCAGGTCATCGGCGCTTCCCGGACCGACATTGGCCGCGATGGTTACATCGAGATGGTTCGCCAGGGCATCGACGAGTTCGGCGACCCGGACTGCTGGGATGAAGCCGTTTGGGAACGGTTCAAGGATCGCCTGAATTACGTCGCCGTCGACGCCCGCAATCTCGACAGCTTCAAACTGTTAAAGAAGGCGCTGGGCAAATCCTTCACTCAGAACGACACCGTTTACTATATGTCGACCGCGCCCGACTTCTTTGGCGATATCACTGACAACCTGGCCGCCGCCGGACTGGTCAGCGACCGCACCCGGGTGGTGATGGAAAAGCCCATCGGCAAAAGCCTGGAATCGTCTAAAACCATCAATGATGCCGTTGCCCGCTCGTTTCCCGAGAAGAACATCTATCGCATCGACCATTACCTCGGCAAGGAAACCGTGCAAAACCTGCTCGCGGTTCGCTTTGCCAATGCGCTGTTCGAACCGGTCTGGACCAATGCCCACATCGACAACGTGCAGATCACCGTGGCCGAAACCGTCGGTGTGGAAGGCCGCTGGGGCTACTACGATGACTCCGGTGCCCTGCGCGATATGATTCAGAACCACCTGCTGCAATTGCTCAGCCTGGTGGCCATGGGCGTGCCCGTCTCGCTCGATGCCGAAGCGGTCCGGGCGGAAAAACTCAAAGTCCTGAAATCACTGAAGAAGATGTCGGTTGACAGGGTGCGGCGCAACACCGTGCGGGCCCAATACACAGCGGGCAATATGGATGGCCGCAAGGTGCCAGGCTACAAGGAAGAAGAGGGCGGTGTGCCCGACTCGCAAACCGAAACGTTTGTCGCCATTCGAGCCGATATTCACAACTGGCGCTGGCGCGGCGTACCGTTTTATCTGCGTACCGGCAAGCGCCTGCCTGCTCGCTACAGCGAAATTGTGATTCAGTTTAAAGACGTACCGCATTCCATTTTCCCCGGCACCGCGAACATGAGCCCGAACAAGCTGGTCATTCGATTGCAGCCGGAAGAATCGATTCAGCTGTACATGATGAACAAGCTGCCTGGCCTGGGCGAAGGCATGGAAGTTACTCCCGTGACCTTGAACCTGACGCTGCCCGACCGCATCGCCGACTCACGGGTGCCGGAAGCCTATGAACGGCTAATTCTCGATGTGATTCGCGGCAACTCGACTCTCTTTGTGCATCGCGATGAAGTTGAAGCTGCCTGGGTTTGGGCTGATGCCATACTGGACAGCTGGGCGACCGCCACGGTTGATCCGCACGTCTATCCGGCGGGAAGCTGGGGGCCGCAGGCGGCCTTTGAACTGGTTGCGCGCGATGGCCGCAGCTGGCACGAAACCAATTAAGGAGCCCGGAGCATGACCATGACACAACACGATTTCGACAGCCGTGATGCCCTGACCGACGCCCTGGCCGGTGAAATACTGGCCCGCCTCAAAGCCGACATTGAAACCAAGGGTGAGGCCGGGCTGGCGGTATCGGGCGGGCGCACCCCGGTGGCCTTGTTTCAGGCACTGAGCCAGGCGGATCTCGACTGGAGCAAGGTGACCGTTACCCTGGTGGATGAACGCTGGGTCTCGCCTGACCACGATGACAGCAATGAAAAACTGGTGCGCACCCACTTGCTGCAAAACAAGGCCGCCGTCGCGCGTTTCATTCCGCACAAAACGGCGGCCGAGTCGCCCTTTGAAGCCGAGTCGGAATTGAACAAGGCACTGGCCGCCTTGCCTGACCGGCTAACCGTATCGATTCTGGGCATGGGAGAAGACGGCCACACCGCGTCGTTCTTCCCGGGTGCCGATACTCTGGCAAAAGCCCTCGATGCCGGCCTGCACAGCGACTGTTGTGCGGTGGTGCCCAAGACCGCACCACACCCGCGCATGACGCTGACGCTGCAACGCATTCTGCGCAGCGACTGGATCGTATTGCACCTGACCGGTGCCGGTAAGAAACCGGTGCTTGAAGCTGCCCTGGGTGACGGGCCCGTCACCGAGCTACCGGTGCGCAGCGTGCTTAAACAAGACCAGACACCTGTGTCTGTGTACTGGGCCGAGTAAGCGTTTTCGGCAGTGGCGTCACTGTCCAAACAGGAGTGAATAATGAACACCGAATTGATTCGCGTCACCGAACGCATTATTGAACGCAGCCGGGCTTCGCGTCAGTTGTACCTGACGCGCATGAAAGACGCGGGCGATAACATTCCGGACCGCAAGCAGCTCAGCTGTGGCAACCTGGCACACGGCTTTGCCGCCTGTACGGAAACGGAAAAAAACACCATCAAGATGATGAACGCCGCTAACCTCGGCATCATCACCGCCTACAACGACATGCTCAGCGCGCACCATCCCTATGAGCGTTTTCCTGGCATCATCAAAGCGGCGGCTCGCGAAATGGGTTGTACCGCCCAGGTAGCGGGCGGAACGCCTGCCATGTGCGACGGCGTGACTCAGGGTCAGCCGGGCATGGAACTGAGTTTGTTCAGCCGCGACAACATTGCCATGTCGGCGGGCATTGGTCTGTCGCACAACATGTTCGACGCGGCACTCTACCTCGGTGTGTGCGATAAAATCGTACCCGGGCTCGTCATGGGCGCACTGCGCTTTGGCTATTTGCCCACCGTCTTTGTACCGGCTGGCCCGATGCCTTCTGGACTGCCCAACAGTGAAAAAGCCCGCGTCCGGCAGGAATACGCCCAGGGCAAGGTTGGGCGCGATGCGTTGTTGCAAGCCGAATCGGACTCCTATCACAGCGCTGGCACCTGCACCTTTTACGGTACCGCCAACACCAACCAGATGCTGATGGAATTCATGGGCCTGCACCTGCCGGGCAGCAGTTTTGTTAACCCGGAAAACAGCATGCGCGATGCGCTGACCCGCGAGGCCACAGAGCAGGCGGTGCGCATCACCAAGCAGAACGGTCAGTACACGCCGCTGTATGAAGTGCTCACTGAAAAAGCCTTTGTGAATGGTCTGGTCGGTCTGCTCAGCACTGGCGGTTCCACCAACCTGACCATTCACCTGATCGCCATGGCGCGTGCTGCCGGCATCGTGCTGACCTGGGAAGACTTTTCCGATCTGTCCCGCGTTGTTCCCTCGCTGGCAAAGGTTTACCCGAATGGTATGGCCGACGTGAACCATTTCCACGCCGCCGGGGGGCTCGGTTACCTGATCGGTGAATTGCTCGACGGCGGCCTGCTGCATGACGACGTTAAAACCATCATGGGCAACGGTCTGCGCAAGTACACCGAAGAGCCATTCCTCGAAGGCGATGACATTGTGTTCAAGCCGGGCGCTGGCAAATCGCTTAATGAAGACATCGTTCGCCCGGTCAGCAACCCGTTCAGCCCTGAAGGGGGCTTGCATGTGATCAAGGGCAACCTGGGCACGGGCGTTATTAAAGTGTCTGCCGTTAAGTCTGAGCACCAGCACATTGAAGCGCCGGCGGTGATATTCGAAAGCCAGCACGATTTGCAGGCCGCTTTCGAGGCAGGCGATCTGAACAAGGATTGCATCGTCGTGGTCCGGTTCCAGGGGCCAAAAGCCAATGGCATGCCTGAATTGCACAAGCTGACCCCACCCCTGGGTGTGTTGCAGGATAAAGGCTATAAGGTGGCCCTGGTAACGGACGGTCGCATGAGTGGTGCCTCCGGCAAGGTACCGGCAGCGATTCATCTGTCGCCGGAAGCCAGTGAAGGCGGACCGCTCGCTCGCGTTCAGTCCGGCGACATGATCAAGCTCGACGCCCACACCGGTGAGCTGAACATCCAGGTCGACCCGGCTGAATTTGCGGCGCGCACCCCGGTTATTGGTGATTTAAAAGCCAACCAGTTTGGCGTCGGTCGCGAGCTGTTTGGGCATATGCGCAGCGCGGTCAGCACGGCTGAAGAGGGCGCAACGGTATTCCGGTTTGAAGATTCCGAGGTAAATAATGGCTGAATACGGACTGGTCGCCGATATCGGCGGCACCAACGCGCGCTTTGCGCTGGCGCCGATCAAACACTTTGATCCGCTGGCCGGCTTGCCGCTGACCGAACAGGATCTGGTCGCAGTCGCGGCGCTAAACGGGGCTGAGTACGAGACCATTGCAGATGCCATTCTGGCGTATCTGGCCGGCCCGGCAGCCGATTACCAACGGCCGCGTCATTCGGTGATGGCCATTGCCTGCCCGACCGATCAGGACCAGATCACCATGACCAACCACACCTGGTCCTTTAAGGTCAGCGAGCTGAAAGCCACGCTCGGCTTTGAAACCCTGGTGTTCGTGAACGATTACAACGCCCTGGCCAACGCCATTCCGCAGCTCGACAGCGATGGGCTGGTCAAGGTGGGGCGTGGCGATGCCACACCCGGTTTGCCAATGGCCGTGACTGGCCCGGGAACGGGTTTGGGTCTGGCTGGACTGGCCTTTGGTGAAGCCGGCCCGGTAACCCTGCAGACCGAAGGTGGACACGCGCATTTTGCGCCCACCGACGAGGTCGAGATCGGCATTTTACAGTTTTTGCTTCGCAAGTATGAGCGGGTGTCGATCGAGCGACTGGTATCGGGCATGGGTATCGAGAACATCTACCAGGCGCTGTGCCATCTGCGCGGTGTGGCTGCAGAGAGCCTGAAAGCCCCGGATATTTCGACCCGGGCGCTGGATAAGACGGACCCACTGTGCGAAGAGACCCTGGCCCGTTTCTGCGCCATTCTGGGCAGCTATGCCGGTGACGTGGCATTGACGCTGGGAGCCAAGGGCGGTGTCTACATCACCGGCGGCATCGTTCCGCGCTTTCTGCCTTATTTTCAGAACAGCCAGTTCCGCTCCCGGTTCGAGGCCAAAGGGCGTTTAAGCGGCTTTAACCAGCCAATACCCACTTACGTTGTCGTTGCCAGACAGCCCGGTTTGCTCGGGTCGGCGGCGGTGCTGAATCATCGATTGAATACAGTAACCGCCTGACGGGTGTGCAACACCAAGACAGGGTTACTCACGTTTACGCAGAGAGAAGAATATGAGCTATCAAGTCCAGGATATCCTTGAACGCGCCTTTCCGGTTATGCCGGTGCTGGCGGTCAGCCGCGTCGAAGACGCCCAGCCACTGGCCCGCGCCCTGAAGGCGGGCGGCCTGACGGTGCTGGAGGTGACGCTGCGCACCAGTGCGGCGATCGACGTGATTGCCGAGATGAAAAAGGTAGAGGGCATCATTGTGGGTGCCGGCACCGTGACCCGGGTTGAGCAATTGAAGCAACTGGAGGCTGTCGGTGCCGATTTTGCCATCAGCCCCGGCGCAACACCACGCCTGCTCGAAGCCGGCCAGCAAACTTCAATGCCGTTTCTGCCGGCCATCGCCAGCGTGTCGGAAATGATGCAGGGGCTGGAGATGGGTTACGAACATTTCAAATTTTTCCCGGCTGCTGCCTCGGGCGGTGTTTCGGCGCTGAAGGCCTTTGCCGGGCCCTTCCCGGATGTGAAATTCTGCCCCACAGGCGGTATTTCAGTGAACGACTTTACCCAGTACCTGGCGCTGCCCAATGTGGTGTGCGTTGGTGGCTCCTGGGTGGTGCCGGCCGATGCGCTGAATCAGGGCGACTGGGCCCGCATTGAGCAGCTCGCCCGTGAAGCCTGTGAGTTGGCGAAGCAGGCCTGAAGCTCATGGTACTTGGTTGCCAGTGGTACGTGCCAGTTGCCGGGTATACCTATCCGGGGTCGGCGTGAACCCTTCCGTGGGGCCTAGACCGCAGCATCCTTGCTGCGGACTACCCCGGACAGGTATACCCGGCACCCGGCACTTGCTTGGGTGCTGGCTCTGAAACTTTTTCCGATATCCGTTTTACAACGCCTGAGTCATAAGGCACAAAGGTTGCAGCTTATATTGCAGTCCTGCCCTTTCTGGAGTGTCAAACAATGACCGATCACACTGACCATCTGAACGCTCCCGGACGTCTTGATCAGTATTTCGACGAAGTGTACGCCACCATTTTAAGCCGTCAGGATGCCAAAACCGGTCTGTTTCCGGCCAGTACTGACGTAAACGGTCACGGTGACTACACCGATGCCTGGGTGCGCGACAACGTCTATTCCGTTCAGGCGGTCTGGGGCCTTTGGCTGGGCTACCGGCGCACCAACCATAACCCGGGGCGTACCGAATACCTGGGCGACTGTGTAACCCGGCTGATGCGCGGTCTGTTGTCGGCCATGTTGCGTCAGTCGCACAAGGTCGAGCGGTTCAAATACACCCAGAACCCGATGGATGCACTGCACGCCAAGTACGGCACCCAAAGTGGCGACGTCGTGGTCGACGACGACAAATGGGGCCATCTGCAACTCGATGCCACCTCGATCTTTCTGTTGATGCTGGCACAGATGACACGCTCCGGGTTGCGCCTGATTCACAGCGTTGACGAAGTGAATTTTGTCCAGAACCTGGTCTGGTACATCGGCCGTGGTTACCGCACACCGGATTACGGCATCTGGGAGCGGGGCAACAAGATCAACAACGGTCACGTTGAAATCAACGCTTCATCGGTTGGTATGGTAAAGGCTGCACTGCAGGCGATGCGTGGCCTGAACCTGTTACACGACGCTCACAGCTACCGCGGTGTTATTCATGTGGTGCCGGATGAAATCGCCCGCTGCCGAACCACGCTCGAAAACCTGTTACCGCGCGAATCCCTGTCGAAGGAAGTGGATGCCGCCTGTCTGTCGGTCATCGGTTACCCGGCGTTTGCCGTGGAAAAGAAAAGCCTGGTCAACACCACCCGCGAACACATACTCGACAAACTGGCCGGTCGCTATGGCTGCAAGCGTTTTCTGCTCGATGGCCACCAGACCGTGCTGGAAAACCACGACCGGCTGCATTACGAACCGGACGAACTGCGTAATTTCGAAAACATAGAATCCGAATGGCCGCTGTTTTTTGCGTTTCTGTATCTCGATGCACTGTTCGCCGAAGACCGGGAACGCAGCGACGAATACCGGCTCAAGCTGGATGAGTTGCGCGTCGAAAAAGACGGCCTGTGGCTGCTGCCGGAGCTGTACTACGTCGATCAGGAACACATCGATGCCGAACGGGCAGACCCGGGCAGCCAGCCACGCTTGGCCAATGCCAACGTGCCACTGGTGTGGACCCAGTCGCTCTATGTACTCGGTTGTCTGGTGCACGAAGGCCTGGTTACCACCGAAGAACTCGACCCCGTCGCCGCGCACAAGCGCATCGGCCGCAAGCAGCGGTCACCGGTGCTGGTGGGTCTGCTGGCCGAGAACGAGGCGGTGAAAGACCGGCTGGCGGCGCGCGGCCTCTGGTCCGAAACCGTCGACCAGTTGGACCCGGTGCGGGTGTTGCCACCGCTGGAACTGGCGCGAGTCTTCAATGTGGTCGGTCAGAACCGGACGCTTGGCCTCACCGGTCGCCCACAACGCCGGCCGCGCTCGCTGGCAACGGCACAGCTTTATCAACTGGGTGGCGAAAGCTGCGTGTTTCTGCCCCAGTTCCAGAATCGGGATACCTTTTATCTGGCATCCGATAACCAACTGCTGTGTGAAAAAGTCCAGGCAGAGCTGAAGTACGTCAGCCGTCACTGGCATCAGGACAAGCAACCGCTGATGATGCTCTACCTGACGGACACCATGACGACCGCCCGTGACGCCGGGGCGGTATTCGATCTGGTTGCCGAACTGAGTGCTGGTAGCTGCAACGGCGTCACCGTGCGCACCGGTCCCTTGCTTGAGCTACTGGATGACGTCGGCACAGAACGCATTGATGACCTGAACGATTATTACGTGCCCGATGCGCTGAGCCTGGTTCGACTGCGCCGTAAAAACTGGCTGCCCGAGGCCGATCAGTGCCAGCCGGTGCAGCCTTCGGTACTGTCGTTGCTGGAGCCGAGCGAAAACCTCGATCAGCAACGCGACCGACTGCAAAACAGCACCAACCTGCGCGAACAGATGGACATCATCACCGACTGGGCCCAGGTGCATGGGCTGGATTTCGAACCCGGCATTGCTCCGCGGGTCACGGTCAAGGTACTGCTGGAAGAGGTGTATCGCAAAGCCAGTTGTCGCCATGAATGGAGCGTGTTGCGCAAGGCGGCCGGGGTGCTCGGCAAGTACTGGGGTGGCCTGGAAGATTCAGTGGCCGAAATACTGGCGCGTCAGCGCATAATTAATGTCGGCCGTGCCTATTCCGACCAGGGGCTGATTCGCATGCCGCTGAGCAACCGGGAAACGCTGGCGCTGATTCGCCAGAACTGCGGTGCCGATGTGCGCGAGGCCATACTGAACCAGGAAATTCTCGTCATTCTGTCGGTCATTATGCGCGGAGAGCCCGAATTGTTCGACGGCATGATGACCATACGACCGGGCCACCTGGCCCAACTGATGATGGGCCGTTTTGCCCAGGAAGCCTCACTGGAGCCTGACCAGGCCTTTGAGTACCTCGCGGCTATGAGCCCGTTCGACATCCAGAGCCGGATTCGCGACATTCTGGAAAGCTATACTGAGGAAGTTAGTCGGCTGTTTTCCACCGAAGCGCTGCATTTGCGCAGCTTACCCGGCGTTCTGTACCGGGTCGACTCGGGCCCAGAGAGTTTGCCGGGCGCCACGGTCGAGAACGACGTGGCTGACTGGCAGAGCTGGCGTGAAGAGCAGGGCGTTATGCCGCGTTTCCCTGAATCCTTCCATCAGCGGCTCTGGTCGGTTTTGCAACAATGCCGGGGCGTTGTCGTGGGCGACCGGTTTGATCCGCGCAGCCGACTGCAAAGTGATCTGGTGACCAGTCACATGACCGGGGGCGAACCCCAGTTTGCGCAACTGGTCGAGCGATTGCTCAGTCAGATAGAAAGCCCGGAATATCGCCAGATGTCGGTCGAAGCGCTGGCAGCACTGATGGCCTTTGCCGAAGCGAACCCGCTGCTGGAACTCGACGACTTCGTGATTCTCGATGTGGTGATCTCCCATGCCGTGCGCTTAAGCTGGCAGCACAAACATGCCAGCCAGGCGGATGCTTACAACCAGTTCCGCGGTGAAGCCTGGCAGCAGTTTTACCAGGCACCGCCGGAGTCCGTACGCTACTGGCTGCTGGAATCGCTCACCTATCTGGTTGAGAATGCACCGGAAATGGCCTGATAAGGCGCGCTGGTGCCGCTTCATCCGGCCGGGGAAATCCTCCTGGCGATAAATCCTTCCGGCCCGGAGCGGACGAACCGCGAAAACCGGGCCAAGGCTCGCTACACTGGCTAGACGGGTGACTGGCCCCGGAGCCTGGTGCGATACCAACGACTACACACATCGTCGCATGCAGCGTCCGCAGCCGGTCAGGTTTGAACCGCACTTTGACTGAGGTTTCTATGGCGACTGGGGTTTCTATGACGAATGGGGAGCTGGTCAGCAAGCTTGCTCACTTGCGAAACATTTCCTCCACCTTTCAGGACTATCGCGGGGTCGCCACGCAAGTCGACGCGGCCAACATTGAACGCATTCTCGCCGCCATGGGCTACGACCTCGAAGATGACGCCGGGCTGGCACAGCGCGCCATGCAGCTGGATCAGCAGCAATGGCAGCAACGTCTTGAGCCGGTGGTGGTGCTTAACCCGCTGCGCGGTCACGACCTGAACCTCTACCTGACCCGTGATGAATGCCAGCAGACCGGCCACTGGCGTATTGAATGTGAACAGGACGCACCCGCACGTGAAGGGCACTTTGATCCGTCTGAACTGACGCAAACGGGCGACTACTGGATTGGCGATACCGAACACCTGCGGCTGGCACTGCCGTTGCCTTTAGATTTGCCCGAAGGCTACCATCGCATTTATCTGACCCTGGCCGGTCAAACCAATGAAACAGCCCTGATCGTGACCCCGGCCACCAGTTTTCAGCCTGAGCCCATGGCGCGGGGCGATCGCATTTGGGGTACGGCCATTCAGCTGTATACGCTGCGCTCGTCGAACAACTGGGGCATGGGCGATTTTGGGGATCTGGCCGAGCTGGTCGATACCCTGGCCGATCAGGGGGCGGATGTGATCGGCCTGAACCCGATTCACTCGCTCTATCCGATCAGTCCCGAGCATGCCAGCCCCTACAGCCCGTCGAACCGAAGCTACGTTAATCCGCTCTACGTGGTTATTGAGCAGGTGCCCGAATTCCAGTCGGCCACAGACCTGCAACAGACACTGGCTGGCGTTGAGATGCAGACGGAGCTGAGCCGTCTGCGCGATCAGTCTATGGTCGACTACACGGGCGTCAGTGCGCTTAAGTACCGGGCACTGAAGGATCTCTACCGGGTATTTCGGCGAGACCATCTGGGGCAGGGTACCGATCGGGACCGCGCCTTTCAGGCGTTTGTCGAGCAACAGGGTGACCCTCTGCGTGAGCATGCCACCTTCGAAGCCCTGCTGACCCATTTTCGCCAGCAAGACCCCATGGCCTGGGGCTGGCCGTGCTGGCCAGAGGCCTATCAGGACCACCACAGCGAGGCAGTGCAGGCTTTTGCCACCGAGCATGACGACGACATTACCTACTTTCAGTACCTGCAGTTTGTGGCTGATGAACAGCTTCAGGCGGTTGACCGGCAAACCAAAGCGCGCGGCATGCGCATCGGCTTGTACCGCGATCTCGCCGTAGGTGCCGACCGCGGTGGGGCGGAAGTCTGGGGTAATCGGGAGAGTTTTTGCCTGAATGCAGCAGTCGGAGCCCCGCCGGACGCCCTGGGGCCCAACGGTCAGAACTGGGGCCTGCCTCCGTTCGACCCGATTAAACTGAAAGCCCAGGGCTACCAGTCTTTTATTACGCTGTTGCGCAACAACATGCGCGCCTGTGGTGCCCTGCGCATCGATCATGCCATGGCGCTGTTGCGGCTCTGGTGGTGCCCGCCCGGCGAGTCGGCGGCTTATGGCGCCTATGTGTATTACGACCTGTACGATTTGCTCGGCATTCTGAATCTGGAGTCGCAGCGCAACCAGTGCATGGTCATCGCTGAAGACCTGGGTACCGTGCCGGACGAGGTGATCGACACCTTTCCGCGTGCCCAGCTGTATTCAAACAAGGTCTTTTACTTTGAAATGGCCGATGGCGTCTGTACACCGCCGGAAGACTACGCTCAACGGGCCCTTGCCATCGTCTGCAACCACGATATGCCGACCGTGCATGCGTTCTGGGCCATGTCGGATCTGGATCTGCGCCAGCAACTGGGCATGTTCGCCACCGAGGCGGATTTTCAGGGCGAACGCGTCGCGAGGTCGAAGGCCAAACAGGCGATCATCGATGCCCTTGCTGCCTATAACCGACTACCGGACGGTATCTCCAGCGATGCCGGGAAGGTGCCTGACATGACGTTGCCGCTGTGTCTGGCCATCCATCGGCATCTGGCTGCCTGCCACTCGCAAATTGTGGCGGTGCAACTGGAGGATCTGATGCTGATCAACGCGCCGGTCAATATCCCCGGAACCAGCGATGAATACCCCAACTGGCGTCGGAAACTGACTGAAACCCTGCCGGAGTTGTTCTCAAAAGCGGCGATAAAGGCCTTTTGCCAGCAGCTGAACACCCTGAGAGGTGACGGCTAAGGCTCATTCCAGAGCGGTTTGGAAGGAAATTACAGCGTTAGGTCCGGATTCGGGCTTGCAATTGGTAGTATTATTACGGCTATAATGGAGCCATTCGTCGGATGAGTCGAAAATGCCTGTAAGAAAACTACAAAGGCACTTGAAACATCCTTTGCCCCGGCACTGGGTTCGTATAACGACAAAAATGAGTGGAAGCTGATGGCTAGCATAAAATTTGACAACGTAGTGAAGAGCTACGGCGACGTAGACATCATCAAGGGTCTCGATCTGGAGATCCGCGACAAGGAATTTATGGTTCTGGTTGGCCCGTCTGGTTGTGGTAAATCAACCACGCTGCGGATGATTGCCGGCCTGGAAGAGATCACCGATGGTAAGCTGTTTATCGGCGACCGGGTGGTTAACAACGTCCATCCCAAAGACCGCGACGTTGCCATGGTGTTCCAGAGCTACGCCCTCTATCCGCACATGTCGGTCTATGAAAACATTGCCTTTGGCCTGCGCCTGCGCAAACTGCCCAAAGACGAGATTGATCGTCTGGTCAGCGAAGCCGCCGACACCCTGGGCCTGACACCCTTGCTGGATCGTAAGCCCAAAGCCTTGTCCGGTGGTCAGCGTCAGCGTGTGGCGCTGGGTCGTGCCATTGTGCGCAAACCATCGGTGTTCCTGTTTGACGAGCCGTTATCGAACCTCGATGCCGAACTGCGGGTTCACATGCGTGCTGAAATCGCCAACCTGCAGAAGCGTCTTTCCATCACCTCGGTTTATGTAACGCACGACCAGGTTGAAGCCATGACCATGGGCGATCGCATCGCGGTATTGCACGACGGTAACCTGCGTCAGGTGGGTACACCGCTCGATCTGTACGACAACCCGCAAAACGTCTTTGTTGCGCAGTTTATCGGCACCCCGAACATGAACATCCTGAAGATGACCGTGTCGGACGATGGCTCCGAACTGACGCATCCGGACATCACCTACAAAACGCCAGAGGCCTGGAAAGCAGCCGTCAGCGAACGCAAAGGCAAGATGGTCTACGTTGGTTTCCGTCCCGAGCACATTCGCGGCGAAGGCGAACACGACTGGAAAAACGTTGCTGAAATTAAATCCAAGGCACAAATTGTCGAAACTCTGGGCCATGAAGTGGTTGTACATTCCAAACTGGCCAATGACGACAAAAGCATTGTCGCCAAAATGGATGTACACAAGACACCGAAGGTTGGCGACGACCTGGTGTTGTATGTGAACGCCGACAAACTTCACATTTTCGACGGCGAAACCACCAACCGTCTGTAAGTTCGGTTTCGCGTTTACAGCAGTGAGTAGTGCCCATAAAAAGCCGGCTTGTTAGCCGGTTTTTTTGTTTCAGTGTCAGGGGACCTTCCATGAAAATTCAGATTCATTCGCCAAGCCATTACATTACCGATTTGCGATACCCCTGGTCAAAGCACCTGACGCAATGGCCACCGGAGCTCTTTGTTGAGGTGGCGCGGGGGATTCATCGCAATGTGGTTCGTTTCATCAGCAACAAGGGGCGGGTCTATGCGCTCAAGGAACTGATGACGCCCATCGCCCGCAATGAATACAACTTATTGCGCGAGATGGAGGAAATGGGCTTGCCAGTGGTCGAACCTGTCGGACTGGTCACCAACCGGGATGAGGGCGTCTCCCAGGCCCGGTCGACCTTTGATCTGGTGGGGGACAGCATGGACATGAGCAACCGTGCGCTGCTGGTCACACACTATCTGGAAGGCGCGCTGCCTTACCGCATCATCATCCAGCAAGGCATCACCATGGAGCAACTCGGTCAGATGCTGGACGCTCTGGTTGAGTTGCTCGCCCGGCTGCACCTCAGTGGCATTTACTGGGGCGATTGCTCGCTCTCCAATACGCTGTTCCGGCGTGATGCGGGCCTGATGGCGGCCTACCTGGTCGACGCTGAAACCAGTGAAATCTACCCGACGCTGAGTGATGGCCAGCGCGCCTACGATCTGGAACTGGCCGAGTTGAACCTGGCCGGCGACCTGATGGACCTGGAAGCCGCCGAGCAACTGCCAAAAGGGGCCGACCCGGTTGAACTGGCCAACTCTGTGGTCGACCGCTACAACAAGCTCTGGCAGGAGCTGACTCACGATGAAATCTTCGAACCCGAAGATCAGTTCAAAATTGAACAGCGGGTGCGACGGCTGAATGACCTGGGCTTCGATGTCGAGGAAATGGAGATTACCACGGTTGACGATGGTCAGCGCGTGCGCATGGTGCCGCGAGTGGTGGAACACTGGCATCACCGGCGCCGGCTGAACAGCCTCACCGGGTTGCAAGTGCAGGAAAACCAGGCACGCCGGCTGCTAAATGACCTGAGCCGCTACAAAGCCTTTCTCGCCGAACACGAGGGCCGTGACATTCCCGAACCTGTGGCCGCCTATCGCTGGTTGTCCGAAGTGTTTAACCCCAGTCTGCAAAGCATTTCTAGCGATCTGAAAGGCAGTCTCGATGATGCTGAAGTCTTCCATGAAATTCTCGAACATCGATGGTATCTGAGCCAGGCAGCCGGCCGAGATGTCGGCCAGGCGGCAGCGACGGAAGACTACATCAATACGGTGATGAAACGCCGCAAAGCAGGTAATTTTAAGGCGGGTGACGATCCGTTTGTTAAAACCACGAAACGTTAGCGCCGAGAGCGAGCGTGTGTTTACGGCTTGTCTTGTTGACCGGCCTGCAGCATCTTATACAGCTTGTCGGCCTCTTCAGACAGCATTGAATAGCTGCGGATATCGCCGTTGCGTTGCGCCTGCTGGGCTTCCGTCAGCTTTTTTTCGTAGGCTTTTTGCAAAGACTTGGTGGTATCTCGTTTCAGAAAACTGAGCATGTTGACTCCGATTGGCTATTGTATGATTCATATACGGTCGATTCTCCGTTTCGGGCCACTGAACGGGTTTGACTCAGGGTGGCGTTGTCAGCAAATGTAAATGGCACTTTAAAAAGTGCTGACGGGACCAGATGTATGGGCAGACACGAGGGTTGCATCGCGTTGCAGCCAGGCTGCCAGCCTGATGTGGATGAATATAACCCTGGATAGTCAGTCACTATCGACAGCATAGTATGGAATTGTATAAATATTAGGAAAAACAAATATACTGAATTGTAAGGATGGCACATCACCGTGCTTTCATGTTCTCACTGTAAACAGGAGCAAGACGATGACACTACGCTTAGGCGATACCGCACCCGATTTTACCGTTGAGACCACTCAGGGAAAGATCACCTTCCACGAGTGGCTGGGCGATTCATGGGCCTTCTTCTTCAGCCACCCCGCTGACTTTACGCCCGTGTGCACCACTGAGATGGGACGCACAGCGCAGCTGTCGGACGAGTTTGCCAAGCGCAACGTCAAACCACTGGGGCTGTCAACGGACACCGTTGAAGCGCACAACAAGTGGATCTTTGACGTCAACGACACTCAGAACACTACCCTGAACTTTCCGATTGTCGCCGATGCCGACCTGTCGATTGCCAAGCAGTACGACATGATTCACCCCGGTGAAAGCCAGACAGCCGCCGTTCGTTCTGTTTTCATTGTCGACCCGAAGAAAAAGATTCGGCTGACGCTGACCTACCCGATGTCGGTGGGTCGTAACTTCGATGAGATTTTGCGGGTTATCGATGCCCTGCAGCTGGGTGATGCCAAGCGGGTTGCAACGCCAGCCGACTGGCGTCCGGGTGACGACGTTATCATTCCACCGTCGATCAGCAACGAGGAAGCCAAAGACATCTTCCCCCAAGGCTGGAATGAAATTCGTCCCTACTTGCGCACCACCAAAGTCTGATTGTCAGTCAGGCATAAAAAACCCCGGTTATCCGGGGTTTTTTTTTAAGGGCTGGTTTTCACCAGCCACTCTCTGCCGCGCAGCATCAGGTTCCAGTAAACCCAGGGAAAACCCGTGGTTTTCATCCACCAGTAGAGGCTGCGCGGTACTCTTGGGTCCAATGGAAAGCTGGGTTTCAGGCTGCCACCGTAACCGAACTCAGCGAGCACGACTTTCCCAACTTCCACTGTCAGTGGGCAGGCACCGTACCCATCGTAAACGCCAGGCATAGTCTGTTGCTTTCTGGCAGCTAACAGATTGTCGGCGACAATCGGAACCTGTTTGCGCACTGCGGCCGCTGTCTTCGCATTGGGGGCTGAGCACACGTCGCCGAGCGAAAAGACATTGGTAAATCGGGTGTGTTGCAGTGTTTTCTGATCGACATCGACCCAGCCGGCTTCGTTGGCCAGTGCGCTGGAGGCGACGATATCCGGCGCACATTGCGGCGGTGTTACATGCAGCAGGTCAAACGTGGTTTCTTCAACGCTGCCATCGCCTTGTTTGAACCAGGCTTTCCTGGCAGGGCCATCCACCTTGATTAGTGTGCTACTGAAGCAGGTTTTTACGCCGTACTTTTTAACATAGCTTTCGAGTACCGGCACAAAGTCGGCGACGCCGAACATAACCGCACCGGCATTGTGAAACTCGACATCAACGCCAGACAATCGATTTTCCTTTAGCCAGTAATCGCAACTGAGGTACATGGCTTTTTGCGGCGCCCCGGCACATTTGATCGGCATGGGTGGCTGGGTGAACAGAGCCCGGCCAGTCTTCAGTTGTTGCACCTGATCCCAGGTATAGGCCGATAACTCGGTGACGTAATTTGAAGTCACCCCATTCTGGCCCAGTGTGTCCGCCAGGCCTTCAATGCCCTCGAGGTTCAGTTTCAGGCCCAGGCTGACGACTAGCTGTTCGTAGGCCAGGGTAGTGCCGTTGTCGAGATCGATTTCACTGGCTTCAGGGTTGAAGGCGGTGACCGCGGCTTTGATCCAGTCGACACCGGCTGGAATATACGACTGAGTCGGTCGTTTCAGTTCCTCCAGCGACATGACGCCGCGCCCCACCAGTGTCTGACCAGGCTGGTAAACGTGGGTCTCCGACGGTTCGATAATCGCAATGGTCAGTGATGCATCGCGTCGCTTCAGCGACGCCGCGACGGACAGGCCAGCAGCCCCTCCACCGGCGATCAGTATCTGGTAAGTCTTCATCCTGTTCCCCTTGTGTATAGGCGAGTCATCACAGTTGCATCTTATTAAATAAGAAAAAACTAATATTATGAAGAATAGGGCGCATTGGGCAAAACGTCAACTGCGGGGTTTAAACGCTCATTTTGTGGGGCTGGGGGCAGTGCTGTGCGCCGGACGGGTGGGTGTACAAACCCGGTTACGACCGGAATCCTTTGCGAGGTACAGGGCATTGTCGGCCAGAACCAGCAGTTCGTCCGGGTCGGTGCAGTGCTCGGGCCAGGTCGCAATGCCAGCCGACAGGGTCAGGTACCCCAGGTTCCGGTGTTCATGAAAGATGGGCACCTGGTTCACGGCAATGCGAATTTCTCCGGCGAGGGCTTCGGCATCGGCCGAACTGGCCCCGGGCAAAATGGCAATGAATTCTTCGCCACCATAGCGGCACACCACATCGGTTTCTCGAAACCGGCTGCGCATGGTATCGGCGACCAGGCGCAGGGCTTCGTCGCCGGCCTGATGTCCGTATTGGTCGTTGAACTGTTTGAAGTGGTCGAGGTCGACCATGATGAAACTCAGTGGCACCTGGGTGCGCAGCGCAATGGCCGATTCCCGGGCATAGAGTTCATTAAAGTAACGCCGGTTCTTCAGACCGGTGAGCGAGTCTTCATACGACAGCGTCTCCAGCCGTTGCCTCAGGATCAGGCTCGACAGGACCACGCCTACCTTGTCCATTGCCTGGCGGACAGATTGAAACAATTGGCCGCGACCGCTGCGACGTTCGCCTTCGGCGACCTGTTCAGGCAAGGCGATGATCAGCAGGCCCAGAACATCAGAGCCCCGGTCGACATCTTCTACAGTAATGGGGAATACCCAGTAAGGATAACCGTCAATATCGACTCGTGCCTGGCTCATCGGGTCCAGGTATGCAGAGGCTGGGATGCTGGGGAGGTCGCTTCCTGACCAGGTTTCAGGGGGTTGCGGTCCATGTTCGCCCCATCGCGACAGTAACGTGAATACCGGTTTGGTGTTAAGGCGACGATAGAGTGCGCCAACCAGAGGTCGAGTGTACGCCGGCAGATCAGCGGCGAGGTTGTCAAAGCCCTGCTCCAGTGACTGGCTGGCGTGCAGGCGGGTGACCATGTCGTTGAGCAGCAGGGTTTTTTCATGCTCATAAGACAGAATTCGGGTACGCAAGCGCTCCTCGTCCGCCAGCGTTTCGAGCTTGCGGGTGCGTTCATCGACTCTCAGTTCCAATTGTTGATTGAGCGCGTACAGTTCCTGGCGGGTCTGGTGATACTGGCGCAGCGACACCAGACTGATGACCAGAGAAAACGCCAGTCCACCCCAGCTCAGTGGGGTTCTATTCCAGGGCAAGAACCCGTGGGCGACTGCCATATCGATAATCAGCAGGACCGAGTAGAGCGCGAAAGTGGCGATGATTGCCTGTTGCTCCCGGTTTACCCGGCGCAGGTTGGGAGCGACTAAAACAAACAGCAGGGTCAGTGTCGCCAGCAGCAAGTAGTCAAATACATAGAACGCCGAGGGCAGAATAATGACACCGAGCAACGACAAACCAAGGGCACCAACAACGTACAACAAATGCCCCTGCCACAGCTTGCGAATCAACCCGGTTCTGGATTCAGGCAGCCATTGTTCCAGCAGCAATCCTATGGCCACCGGCAACATGAAGTAGGCGCCCGCGGCGGCGTAGTCCCAGACAATAGGCTGGTACAACAGCAACAAGCTAGCGGGGCTTTCGGCGGTGACCATCAGTGCCGAGGCCAGAGAAAACAGGCCCACGCTGAAAAAGGTTCGACGCTGGGTTTCGATCAGTGCAAAAAACAGGGCAAGTACGGCTATGATCAGGGAAAAGGCGCTGGCGGCCAGCGCATCCGCCGAATCGGTCAGCAGGGTGAGAATCTGATCCTGTCGACTGTTCAGTCTTACTTCGCCCCAGAGGCCGATGTCGCTGTAGCTCGAAAAAATTCTGAAATACAGGGTTTTGCCGCTATACCCCTCCGGCAGAGGCACCATATGCCAGGGCCAGCCTTCAAAAGACCCCTGGCCCTGATCATCGAAGGTGCCATAGTGGTAAATCTGCTCACCCTCGAGGTAGACCTCGGTAATCAGATCGACGCTATAAATGTAGAGAATCGGGTCTCGCCATTCATCCAGGGGCAGGGTTACCCGGTACCAGACGTTGGTCTGGCCGTTGCGATCAGGCGGGTTGGAGGGAAAGTCGATGGCCTGCCAGTTGTTACTGTTGGCCGGGTCCCGAGTCCACTCGGGCGCACCGTCTGCCGTGAAAGGTGAGTCGCCCCAGCGAAACTGCCAGCCTTCGTCCAGCGGTTGTCCTGAGGCGCTTGCCGGAGCGAACGCCAGTCCAAACCCGTGAACAGCAAGCAGCAGTAGTATTTGTACAACAAAATGACGCATAACAGGGCGCTATCACAAACACAGCTTACATTAGTGACTGATAATAGTCGTTGCCTGTGAGAAATGCCTTAAAAATTGACGGCAAAAAAACCAGTAAGGGCAATTTTTCTACTCGCTCTAAAATACGCCGCCTACACAACAGCGGTAGATTCAGGGTTTATGGTGGTGCACCCTGTGGCTGTTTCGTATAGAAGTGTGGCCTTCTGTTAACTATGGCAATTCATTGATCCTGATCAATGTCTTTTGAGCTAATCTTGCCAATGCTAGGGACTGGGACGACTTTTGAAACATGGCGTTTCAGGGCCGGATCCCAAACTGGTAACTCCTGATTCAGGTTGTATTGTTCAGGGTATTTCGGACATTAACCACAGGACAAGACAATGGAAAACACACATCAGTCCAAATCAAAACTGGCCCCCAAAAATTGGCTCAAGCATGAAGAAGAGCAACATTCACCGGTTGCCGACAGGCGAAAGCCATTGTTTTCGCTGATCCGAATGAGAGATGACATGGATCGGCTGTTTGATCAGGCATTCGGAGGCATTCAATTTCCGAACTTGTTCGATGACACAGATTTTTTCGCAGGCACTACCGGCATGCTCAGTCCAAGCATTGATATCGCCGAGCGCAAGGACAGTTATGTCATTACCGCCGAGGTCCCCGGTGTCGAGGAGAATGATCTGAAACTGAGTCTGGAGCAGGATAGCCTGGTCATCAGCGGCGAAAAGCGTTCGGAACATGAGGATAAAAAGGACGATAAGGTCCACCGGGTAGAGCGCAGCTATGGCCACTTCAGACGGGTGCTCACTTTACCTGCCGACGCCAGGGTCGAGGATGTTTCAGCGCGCTTTAAAAACGGTGTTCTGACGGTGACCATTGGCCGTGACCTTACTCAGGCCAGTTCACAACGCCAGATCAAGATCGAAAAAGGCTAGTGATTTCCGCTCAATGCTCACCGCCCCGTGTGCTTTGGGGGGTGAGCAAGCGGCACAAGATCTCCTTCGGACTGCCAGTTTATCAAGCCGGTAAGGCCTTTACTCAATGGTATGGAGGGGAATCCGGTTCTTGTAAACGTGTTCCAGCGGTGCCGACAAGCCACTGTCGGTGACCATGCGTACATGTCGTCGCTCCAGATTCGAAGGGCCAGCCACGCCACACGAGTGGGCGATCATCTCCAGAAAATACATCATTTGCTGATGATAATGGGCTACTCTGGCTGCTTTGTCGCTCGGTACCAGGCCGCGTTGCAATTTCGGGTCGTGGGTGGTGACACCCGTTGGACAGGTATTCTTGTTGCACTGCAACGCCTGAATACAGCCCAGTGAGAACATGTAACCACGGGCCGATACGATGTAATCAGCCCCGGTTGCCAGAGCCCAGGCTACCTTACTCGGTACCATGAGTTTGCCGGAGGCAATGATCCGGATGCGATCGCGCAGGCCGCTGGCAATCAGTTGGTCGACCAGCCACGGCAGGCTTTCCTTGATGGGCAGGCCAACATAGTCCATGAGCGGTTGCGGTGCCGCCCCGGTCCCGCCATCGGCACTGTCGAGCGTGATAAAGTCCGGTGCGCAGTCTGGTCCATGCTTACGAATCAGCTCGAACAGGTCCACCAGCCAGTCCGTGTCCCCCAGTACGCATTTGAAGCCGACCGGTTTGCCGGTGACCTCCCTGATACGGTGGATCATCGTTAACAAGTCCTCATTCGAGGCAATATCCAGGTGCCGGTTCGGGCTGATGGAATCCTGACCCACGGGTATGCCCCGAATTCTGGCTATTTGCTCCGTGACCTTGTCGCCGGGCAAAATGCCTCCTTTTCCGGGTTTGGCACCCTGACTGAGTTTGATTTCAAACATCCTGATCTGATCGTGCGCCGCCAGAGCGCGCAGCTTGTCATCACTGAGTTCCCCGCTCTGGTCCCGGGCCCCGTATTTGGCAGTCCCCAGCTGAAACACCAGATCACAGCCTCCTTCGAGGTGAAACGGCGATAGACCCCCTTCGCCAGTATTCATCCAGCAACCCGCAGCCTTCGCCCCCTGGGACAAAGCCTGTATTGCGGGCTTTGACAAGGCGCCATAGCTCATTCCAGAAATATTAAACAGCGACTTCGGCTCGTAAGGCTGACGGCAATCGGGTCCGATGAGCTTCGGCTGCCAGTGAGGCGAGGTATCGCTGAGTGTGGGAAAAGCCGAGTTCATGAACATGAGGGTACCCGTTGGATCCAGCGACCGAGTAGAACCAAAGGCAATGGTGTTGTCGAGGTTCTTGGCGGCCCGATACACCCAGCTTCGTTCAGCCCGGTTGAACGGCAGCTCTTCCCGGTCCATTGCGAAAAAATACTGTCGGAAAAACTCTCCCAAATGTTCGAAAAAATACCGAAAACGGCCAAAAACCGGGTAATTACGGCGAATGCTGTGTTTGCTCTGATTGCGGTCAATCAGGTACAGAACTGTCAGTGTGATTAACGCGGCAAACAGCGCCAATACGATAATGAGCCCCAAGGTGGCCAGTGTGATCAGACCCAGATTCATCAGATTGCTGCTCATTGCTCGTCCTTAGTCAGAAAGTTGCGAGCAGCCTATCAGAGGTTGGGCAGGTGAGGGTGAAATGCCGTACTTATTGACCGTTGTGCTAGGGTGTTCGACTATTATTCTGATGATTGGGAGTCACCATGTCGCGCCGTAAAGTCGAGTTTACCAACCGGGATGGCCACACTCTGGTCGGCTCACTGGAACAACCGGAATCAGGCCCGATTCGGGTGATGGCGCTGTTCGCGCATTGTTTTACCTGCGGCAAGGACGTCATTGCCGCGACTCGCATTGCCAGTGCGTTGGCCGAGCAGGGCATCGCCGTATTTCGCTTCGACTTTACCGGACTGGGTGGCAGCGACGGCGATTTCGGCAACACCAATTTCAGTTCCAATGTTGAAGATCTGCTTGATGCCGCTGAGTTTCTGACTGAACATTACCAGGCCCCCAGATTGCTGATTGGCCATAGCCTGGGTGGCGCGGCCGCACTGGTCGCGGCCTCCCGGCTTGAATCGGTAGAAGCCGTGGTGACCATTGCCGCCCCTTCAACGCCCTCGCACGTTCAGCATTTATTTGCCGACCAGCACTGCGACATTAACCGGGACGGCCAGGCCGAGGTGGATATTGGCGGGCGCCACTTCAACATCAGGGCGCAATTACTGGACGACCTGGAAGACTGGTCGTCACGCAACCTGGTTGCCACCCTGCGCAAACCCTTGCTGATCTTTCACTCACCGGTCGATGCTGTAGTGCCCGTCAGTGAAGCCGCCGAGCTATACCAGGCGGCCATGCATCCAAAGAGTTTTGTGTCACTCGACAACGCTGATCACCTGTTGTCAAAGCGCGCCGATTCCGATTATGTCGCGGCGACACTGGCGGCCTGGGCGAGCCGGTACCTGGAATTTGGCGATGAGGCCACCCCGACAGATCGGCCCCGGGTTGCAGAAGATGAGGTTATCGTGACCGAACAGGACGCCCGTTTTTTGCGCGGTCTGTATACAACACGGCATGAAGTGCTGGCCGACGAGCCTGAAAGCAAGGGCGGCACCGATCAGGGCCCAACCCCCTATGATCTGTTGCTGATGTCGCTCGGCGCCTGCACCTCCATGACCTTGCGCATGTACGCCAATCACAAATCGCTGGCCGTCAGCGACATTCGGGTACGGCTGAGGCATTCGCGAATTCATGCGGAAGACTGCCAGGATTGCGAGTCGAAGAACGGCCAGATCGAACAACTGGAGCGCCATATTAGCTATCAGGGCAACCTGACCGAGGCCGAACAGCAACGTTTTCTGGAAATCGCCGATCGCTGCCCGGTGCATAAAACCCTGACCCGGGAAATACGGATCAGAACCGAGGGAGGGCAGTTGGACTAGCGTGAAGCCGGGTTACGCCGCGGCGGGCAATCGAATCCGGGCGGCAAAGCCCCAGCCAAAGATGGCCACGGCAATGCCGCACACCCAGATGCCCAGTGCCATTGGCAGTGGTGTTCCGTCCATGGCCTGGCCGAGCCAGAGCCCGATCAGGAACGAGCCGATCACCATCACCAGGCTGCTGAGTGCCGATGCTGCCCCGGCGGCCTGGGGGAAAGGTCCCATAACGCCGCTTTGTGCACAGGGCTGGTTAATGCCGTGCCCGATCATGAAGACGTAAAACGGCAGTAGCAACGCCCAGAGTGAGGTAAAGCCCAGTACGACCAGCAGAATCATCGTCGAACTGCCCACCAGTGCAAACGCACCGCCGACCACAACCGTACGCTTAATGCTGACGCGCCGCAGCAGGCGACGGCACAGCAAGGTACCGCTAATATAAGACGCCGACATCGAAAACATGATGATGCCGTAATGCGTGGCCGACAGGCTCAGGTAGTCCATAAACACAAACGAAGACGACGCCAGAAACACATAAAGCCCCCCGTAGGTGGCTGCCTGCAACAGCGCGTAAGACCAGAACGTATGATGGGTGAGAATGCCCGCCCAGGTGCGTACCAGGCGGCCCGGCCGCAGGGATTGGGTGCGCGGCTCGCGCAGCGTCTCATTAAGGCGAAAAGCAATTACCAGCAACACCGCGAAGCTGAATGCCGCCAGAAACACAAAGGTAAACTGCCAGCCTAGATAGGCGGTTAACAAGGCTCCGAGCGGTGCGGAAATACAGGCTAGAACGCCCAGCCCGGACAAGCCCCGGCTCAGCGCGTGAGCTGACTGTACCGGGTCGTCAAACAAATCGCGTACCAAAGCCCGTGCACACATCACCGCCGCACCGAGAGCGATGCCCTGAACCAGGCGCCAGCCAATAAGCCATTCCATGGCCGGTGCCAGTGCCGCGCCTATGGCCGACAAGGCGTATAAGCCGAGGCCCGCCAGCAATACGGGCCGGCGGCCATAGCGGTCTGAAACCGGCCCCCAAATCAGCTGCGAAGCGCCGAAAGCGAGCAACATGACCGACAGGGTTAACTGGGCGTGGGCGACTGTGGTTTCGAATGACGCGGTGATGTACGGCAGGGCGGGCAAGTAGAGGTCGGTCGTGAACGGCTGCAAACCCAACAGGAGCGTCAGGATCAGGATCAGAAAGGTGGGGTTTACAGGCATTAAAATACAGTCCTTGCCAGTGAGCGCAATTAAGTCGGTACTATATCGCAGAACGGTGGGTCTCGCTGGAACGCTGCTGTCTGGCTGGGTGTACGATGGGGGTGAGAGCGGGCTTTGCAGCCCGACTTTTTAACACATTGCTAGTGTTGCCCGACCTTAGCCAAGTTCCTTCGCCAGAGCTGTAACCAGTGCCTGGTGATGGGCGTTAACCAGATTCTCCAGGGCGATAACGCGTTCTGGTGTGAAATGGTTCTTGTCATCCAGAAAGTTCACGGTGCCGACAACTTTGTCCTGCTCAATCACCGGAACGTTCAGGACCGACTCGCAACCGAGTTGATTGATCAGCGGGTGGTCGGAAAACACATCGGAAAACCCGTCGGTTGAGTTGGCAATAAACGACTGCTTGGCGTCGATGACCTGAGCACTCCAACGGTCCTGTCGCATTGGCTTGGAACCGGTTGCCGGGTAGTCGGTCGGATGAGAGGTGTAGGCCCGTCGCGCCAGCCCGGCATCGTTATCCAACACCATAATCGTAAACAGTTTGGCGCCTGCAATTGTGTTCGCTTCCTGGTGCAGTGCTTTATAAATTGGAGCGGTTGAATCAAGTGTCATTGCGTATCCAGCGTTATTTGAAAAAATTCGGTCAAAAAAAGGGGGCGCAGAGCGCCCCAAGTCGTACATTATGAAGGTAATGCGGTCGTCATGCTGTGTTACTTGGTGACCAGACGGTAGAACACATAGTCGGAAATGGCACCGTTAACAAAGCCCTGCACCTGGTTAGCCATGGCGACCTGTTTGGTGGCCTGGAACATGATCACAATGGGTGACGACTCTTGTACGCCACGTTGTAACTCTTCATACATGGCCAGGCGCTTGTCTGCGTCCTGCTCACTGAGTGCCGCCATGGTCATCTCATTCATCGCATCAGATGGCTGCCAGCCGTTGCGCCACGTTGTGGTGCTCTGGTAGTTGTCGTCTGAATTGTCGCTGTTGTAGGAAAACGCCTTGGCATTCGAGTGCGGGTCCATGAAATCGGGGCCCCAGTAAAGCAGCATGGCTTCATGGGTGCGGGCGCGGTATTTGGTGATCACCTGGGCACCGGTGCCGGGCAGAATGTCAAAATTCAGGCCCACCGGCGCGAAGGTAGCTTGCAGTGCCTGAGCCATATCGGTGAACGGTGCCGAGTTGATGACATCCAGCGTCATCGTCATCGGCAGGTCGAAACCGGCGTCTTCGAGAATGCTGCGAGCCCGCTCCGGGTCGTAGTTGTAAGGCGTCTCGGTGACGGCGCCTGGGAAACCGGCGGGCCAGAAAGCCTGGTGAACGCGCATCTGGCCGTTCAGGAAGGAGTCGGCCATGCCGTTGTAATCGACCAGGTAACGGGCCGCTTCCCATAAGGCTTCAGACGTCAGTGCATCGTTCATCTGGTTAAACGACAGGAAATGCACGGCGGCTTGCGGAAAGGTTTCAACCCGAACCTCGTCGTTACCGGCCAGGCCGCTGACCTGATCGGGTGTCAGGTTCATGGCGATGTCGACATCGCCGGAGGTCAGCAGCAGGCGCTGGGTGGCGGCTTCTGCGACATGACGAATGATCACCGAATCCATTTCCGGTGCTCCGGCAAAGTAATCCGGGTTCGCATCCATAATCAGCAATTCGGCGGGGCGGTAGGTGCGCAGCTTGAAGGGGCCGGTGCCTGCGGAGTTGCGGTTCAGCCAGTTGTTGCCCATGTCGCCATCAACGGCCTGTGCCTTGACGGTCTCTGCATCGACGATGGATGCCGGACGAGAGGCCAGCACGTTCATCACGAATGAGGGGGCAAACTCGCCTACATAACGCACGGTCACTTGGTTGCCGTCGGCGGTGACCATGTCCAGCACGTTGTCCGGGGTCCAGCCGAGCTGGGTCAGGATGAAGGCCGGGGCCTTGTTCAGTTTGATGACCCGTTCGAACGAGTACAGCACGTCGTCGGTGCGCAGTGGATTGCCGGAATGAAAAGTTACGCCATCACGCAAGGTGAAGACAATTTCCTTATCGGCAGCATCAATTTCCCAATCGGAAGCCAGGCCGGCGACCAGAGTTGTGGTGTCTTCAGCGTCGTATTGCACCAGTTGGTCGTAGACGTTGGCGACAAACTCACCGGATGAAAATTCGTAAGCCTGGGCCGGGTCGATGCTGACAATGTCGTCGATGTTCTGGGCAACGACCAGGGCGTTGTCGGGCGTGGCAGCCGAGGCGTAGGCGCCGGTCAGCGTCAGCAGCGCAGCGGCTGCGACGGTTTTAAAGCGGTTAACCATAATTATAGTTCTCCAGAGTGTTAATCCCGTGATAACCGGGTTCTTTTTTGACCAATCAGTCGGGGGGAAGTACCTGTCCAGACCATACGGGCCGGTACGTCGCCGATGTTGGCGAAACTGTGGGGGGTGTCGCCCATAAAGTGCAGGGTATCCCCGGCATTCAGTACAAAGGTGCTGTCGCCCAGCGTTTGCCGGACGGTGCCGTCGAGCATCACGATCAATTCCTCGCCGGCATGGCTGGTCAGTTCCGAGCTGTAACCCACCGGGATGTGAATCATCAGTGAGGTCAGGGTGCCACCAGGCAGGTCGGTCGACAGGCGTTCGTATTGCAGTGAAGAGTCGGCGATGGCAAATCGCTCACGCTCCTGGCCACGGGTGATGCTGTCGTTGGCTTTGGGCGTGGCGATGAAATATTCGATGCTGACCCCCAGGGCCGACGCCAGTTGCGCCAGCGTCCCCAGCGAGGGTGTGCCCTTGTCCCGCTCCACCTGACTGAGAAACCCCACCGAAATGCCCGCCTGGTCGCTCAAGGCCTGCAGCGTTAGCCCGGCACGGCGGCGTAAATCCCGTATGCGCTGGCCACTGAGCGGCGGTTTATCGAGGTCCTGAGCCGGTGTTGGGTCGTTCATGAGTCAGCCTGTATTTATGAAAGTTATTTGACACTAGTAAAAAAATTTAGTTAAGTCAAAAAATGTTTTTTACAACAACAAAGGATTTTGCCCTCCATGAAAAGCCTTGTGCTGACAAACCCAGCCGCTGACGACCCCTGGAAAAGGCGGCGTCAGCAGTCACTGCGCTGGCTGATTTCGCTGGGCGGCTTTGCAGCCACCATCGCGATGACCTTTCTGGGCTTGCTGGCCATTACCTTCGTGATCGGGCGAGTGGTGCCCATAGACCCGGTGCTGGCCGTCGTGGGCGACCGTGCCCCGCAGGATGTCTACGACGCCGTGCGGGCGGAGATGGGGCTCGATAATCCGCTGATCGTTCAGTTCGTTCAGTATGTCGGGGCGGTGATCAGTGGTGATTTGGGGATGGCCGTCACCAGTCAGCGCCCGGTGGCTGAAGAGTTGGCGCGAGTGTTTCCGGCGACGTTGGAAATGGCCACTCTGGGTATTTTGATCGGCGTGTTGGTTGGTGTGCCCGCGGGGGTGTTGGCGGCCGCTCGTCAGGGTTCCTGGATCGATCAGATTATTCGGGTGCTTGGCCTGGCGGGCTACGCCATACCCGCCTTCTGGCTCGGCCTGGTGGGCCTGGCCCTGTTTTACGCCAACCTGCGCTGGGTGGGCGGGCCGGGCCGGATCGATATATTTATGGAAGGCATCGTACCGAGCCGAACCGGCCTGTTGTTGATCGACAGCATGCTCTCGGGTGACTGGGCGGTGTTCCGCAGTGCCTGGTCCCATATTATTTTGCCCGCCACGATTCTCGGCTTCTTCAGCCTGGCCTACATCGCCCGAATGACGCGGTCTTTTATGCTCGAACAGCTCAGTCAGGAATATGTGATCACGGCCCGGGTGAAAGGAGCGCCGGAACGGGTCGTGATCTGGCGGCACGCGTTTCGCCCGATACGAATTCAGCTGGTGACGGTGATTGGCTTGTCCTTCGCCCAGTTACTGGAAGGGTCAGTGATGATCGAGACGGTTTTCTCCTGGCCCGGTATTGGCAACTACCTGACCAATGCACTGCTTAATGCCGACATGAACTCGGTACTGGGCGCCACGCTGGTGATTGGCGCTGTGTTTATTGGCGTCAATAAGGTCTCCGACCTGTTGTACCGCATACTGGATCCGAGGGCACGATGATGCAGCTGTCACACGCATGGTTAGTGGATGAAAATCCGGAAACCCGCTTTCAGGCCGGGGCCGGGCAAACCTATCGGATGGTACGGGCACTGCTGCGCAATCCGCTGGCGGTGGTCGGGCTGGTGATCATCATTGGTCTACTCATCGTTGCCGCCTTCGCGCCGGTACTGGCGCCTTATTCTCCGATAGAAAGCAACCTTGGGGCGCGCCTTCTGGCGCCCTCGGCCGATCACTGGATGGGCACCGATGAGCTGGGTCGCGATATTCTTTCGCGCATCATCCACGGTGCGCGCATCACCCTGATGATCGTGCTGTTGGTCGCTGTTATTTCTGCCCCGGTGGGTCTGCTGGTAGGCACCGTTGCTGGCTACTTTGGTGGCTGGGTTGACCGCGTATTGATGGGGCTGACCGATGTCTTCCTGTCGATGCCGAAACTGATTCTGGCGCTGGCGTTTGTGGCGGCTCTGGGGCCAGGCATTGAAAACGCGGTGATCGCCATTGCCATCACCACCTGGCCGGTCTATGCCCGAATTGCCCGGGCCGAGACCCTGACGTTTCGCAATGCAGAGTTTATATCCGCGATTCAAATGCAGGGTGCCAGCCATACCCGGGTGATTTTCAGGCACATCATGCCCTTGTGTTTGTCGTCCACCATCGTGCGGGTAACGCTCGATATGGCCGGCATCATTCTGACCGCCGCCGGCCTGGGCTTTCTTGGCCTGGGTGCACAGCCGCCACTGCCCGAATGGGGCGCGATGATTTCCAGCGGTCGGGCGTTTATTCTTGACCAGTGGTGGGTAGCCACCATGCCCGGCTTTGCCATCGTGATTGTCAGTCTCGGCTTTTGTCTCTTTGGCGATGGTCTGCGTGACGTACTCGACCCCCGCAACAGGACCCGATAATGAGTTTATTGACCATAGAAAACCTGCGCGTCAGCTTTCCGGGCGAACAGGGTGCCATTGAGGTTGTAAAGGGCATCAGTTTTGAACTGGGGCGAGAGCGTCTGGGTATTGTTGGCGAGAGTGGGTCCGGTAAATCGATGACCGGTCGTTCCATCCTTCGCCTGATCGAAAAGCCGGGTAAAGTGACTGCCGACCGGATGGAATTCGATGGCCTGGATCTGATGACGCTGTCGAACAAGCGAATGCGGGCCCTGCGCGGTGCTCGCATGTCCATGGTGATGCAGGACCCCAAGTTTTCATTGAATCCGGTGATGCGCATCGGCGATCAGATCGCCGAGGTGCTGAGCTTTCACAGCAAGTTAAACGCACGCGAGCGACGCAAGCGCGTGTTGGAATCCCTCGAAGCCGTGCGCATTACCGATCCGGAGCGGGTGTATAAACTTTACCCGCATGAAGTGTCGGGTGGCATGGGTCAGCGCATCATGATTGCCATGATGGTGATTCTTGAACCCGACCTGATGATTGCCGACGAACCCACCTCTGCACTGGATGTGTCGGTACAGGCTCAGGTGCTGGACATTATGGATGACCTGGTCACCCGCACCGGCATGGGGTTGATCATTATCAGTCACGATCTGAATATGGTCGCCCGTTATTGCGACCGCATTCTGGTGATGTTCAACGGTGAAATAGTGGAAAGCTGTCAAGCCAGTGAGCTGGCCAATGCCCGGCATCCCTATACCCAGGGTCTGCTCGCTTCAATGCCAACGCTCGATGAACACCGGGACCGTCTGCCGGTACTCGACCGCACCCAACTGGGAGGCGTTTGACATGATTGATCTCAAGCACCTGTCGATTGCCTATGGCGAAACCTCGGTGGTCAAAGACGTAACCCTGCACGTACCGGAAGGCGGCAGCTTTGCGCTGGTAGGCGAGAGTGGGTCTGGCAAATCCACCATTCTCAAAGCCATTGCCGGACAGATCACCAACTGGACCGGCCGTATTCGGTTGGGCGAGCACGACTTGCAGCACGGGCGTGACCGGGCACTGGTCCGTTTGTGTCAGATGGTGTTTCAGGACCCGTTTGGTTCTCTGCACCCGCGCAAAACGGTCGATACCATTCTCAGTGAACCGCTCAGTATTCATGGCATTCGCGACCAGAACCAGCGGGTTTTGGAGACGCTGGATGCAGTAGGGCTGGCCCGCAAGTTTCGCTTCCGGCTGCCGCATCAGTTGTCGGGCGGGCAACGCCAGCGCGTGGCGATCGCCCGTGCCCTGATGCTCGACCCGCCGGTCATGCTGCTCGATGAACCGACCTCGGCACTGGATGTATCGGTGCAGGCTGAAGTGCTGAACCTGTTGAAAACACTGCGGGAAGAGCGTGGGCTCACGTATTTTCTGGTGACCCATGATTTACCGGTTGTGTCATTTCTGTGTGACAACCTGGGCATTCTGCGGCAGGGCGAGTTGGTTGAACTCGCCACCGTTGACCAACTGAAACAACAGCAGTTCAGCAGCGACTACGGAAACGAATTGCTGTCGAAAAGTTTTTAATCGCGATACCCCCTTTACTGACAGGGCTGAACGACTGGCCCCGGGAGACACCATGAACACACAACACTACAGCCGTCATCTGGCCACCCTGATGGAACGCTATGAGCGTGCCCTTGCAGCAACCGGATACGACCAGGTTGTGATCAGCGCGGGCAGCCTGGTCATGGTCGCCGAAGACGATCGCGCCTACCCCTATACGCCGCGAGCCTATGCTCAGCAGTGGTTACCCTACGACGTCCTGCCCGACACCTTCATCGTCTTCAAGCCTGGCGACAAGCCGCGTTTGCTGTGGCCAGCCCGTCAGGATTTTTGGCATATTACGCCCACCGAACCGAGTGGCGACTGGACGGGCATGTGGCGTTTTCAACCGGCTGAAAGCCTGGATGACTGGCTGCCCTCGCTCACCGGTCGTACCGCCTGGGTTGGTCCGGAGCATCCGGCACTGAGTCAGTATGCTAATGCGGTCGAGCTAAACCCGACGGAGCTGAGATCCCTACTGGCCTATGACCGCGCTTATAAAACCGAGTTTGAAGTTGAATGCCTGGCTGAGGCAAACCGGCTTGCGGTACGCGGACACCGGGCAGCGCGTGACGCCTTTTTTGCCGGCCAGTCTGAAGCCGGTGTGTATCGCGATTATCTCGCCGCCAGTGGTCAGTTGGAAAGCACCGAACCTTACAGCGGCATCATTGCGTTGAACGAATCAGCGGCGACACTGCACTACGAACGACGCTCGTTTGAAGTGCCGGCGCAACACCGAACCCTGCTGATCGATGCCGGTGCCAAGGTGAATGGCTACGCCAGTGATATTACCCGTACGCACACGACCGATACCGGTCGTTTCGCTGCTTTGCTGGCGGGTGTGGATGCGCTGCAACAAGACATCAATGCGGCCATCAAACCCGGCGTGAGAATGACCGACCTGCATCGAAAAACCCAGGCTGGTGTTGCGCAGTTGTTGCAAGACCACAAGATTTGCAGCCTCTCAGTCGAGGAGCAACTGAGCAAGAAGATTCCCCTGGCGTTTTACCCACACGGATTGGGGCATCTGCTGGGCTTGCACGTTCACGACGTCGCTGGGCATCAGCAAACCCCTGAAGGCGACGTCCGTAACGATCCGGAAAATCCCTTCTTGCGGCTAACCCGCACACTGGAAGAGGGCATGGTGATTACCATTGAGCCTGGCTTGTATTTCATTCCGATGTTGCTGAACAAACTCATCGCAGAAGAGCCGCAGCACGGGCTGGATCTGGAATTGATCGAACAGCTAAAACCGTACGGTGGCATTCGGATTGAAGACAATGTGCTGGTGACCGCAATCGGCCATCGTAACCTGACGCGAGAGGCGTTCGACGCTTAAGCAGGGCGATAAATTACGAGTTCAGGTTTCGGAGTTTGCACAATACGAGCGGCGGGTGCCGGTGGTGCTTCTGTGGGGTAGTCCGCAGCAGGGACGCTGCGGTCTAGGCTCCATGGACGGATTAACGCCGACCCCACAGAAGCACCACCGGTATCCGCCGCGGGCTACAGCCACCCTATTAATCCGAACTCCGAAACTTGTGTTACCGGGCTACTTCGACAAAGTAGCCTGGTAATGTGGCCCCCCGAGATGTTTTGGGTAGCCCAGGGTTTCAATGGCCAGCACGTCTACGTCTGAACCGCGATAGCACAGCCCGGCTTCCCAGCTACTCAGGGCGGCCTTTTCCAGCGTGTTTTTGTCACCGTCTGAAGCTTTTGTACTGTCCTTTAAGGTGCGATAGAGACTGCGTTGTTTGCTTGGGACGATCGAAAACCCGGATGATTTGAGCAGGTTGAGCAGGGCTTGTTGTACGCCGGGCTGTGCTCCGTGGTCAATCAGTTCTGCCCACTGGCTATGGGGAATGAGCAGTAATGAAAAGTCGCTCACCACGTCAGTCTGCGCTGAATCCGGATCGAGAAAGGTGACGGTAACAGGGGTGTCGGTGCTTTTATTGTCGTCTGATGCCAGCCAGACCGTCATACCCGGCGACCCGGATTCAGACCGCTCCACCAGCGGCTGATCGGCCAGGGCTTTAACCACTGAATGCTCACCGGACACAACGACGCTTGCGATCCTGGCCGGACCGTCTGCTCCCGGCACCTTGCCGATGGCTTTGCTGGCAAAGAAATGATGAATCAATCCGGCGCGCTGCGGTGAGTCCATGCATTGAAAAAACAGTTCACGCTCGCGTGTCAGGCCCTCTGCCAGCGGTAAGGTACAGCTGGCTTCAAGGGCATCCAGAATGCGAAACGGCGAATAGAGCTCCGGGCATTCGTCGAGCAATTGCTGGCGAACACGGTCGATGACATGGCTATCGTCGCGGGGGTTGGGCAAGTCGCCGGTTTTGCGCAGCGCAATACGGCCTTCTTGCCATTGTCTGGCAACAGCCAGTGCGGCTTCCTGCGCGGAATCCGCATCGCTGATGGCGTCGATCAGACCCGAGCTCAGCGCCGTTTGGGCATCGACCAGTTTACCCCGGGTGATCCAGTCGGCAGCGGTTGCCAGGCCGGTCAGTCTGGGCAGGCGCTGGGTGCCACCGGCGCCGGGCAGCAGACCCAGTTTTACTTCCGGCAAGCCAAGGCGAATGTCATTGAGGGCGACCCGGTAGTGGCAGCCCAGGGCCACTTCGAGGCCCCCGCCAAGGGCCACGCCGTGCAGGATGGCAATTACCGCCTTCGTGCTTTGCTCCAGCGTCGCGATCACATCGGGAAGGATGGGTGACTGGGGCGGTTTGCCGAATTCTTTGATGTCAGCGCCGGCAATAAACACCTTGCCGCGTCCCATCAGGGCAACCACGTTGATCGACGGGTCTGCTTCCGCCTTGTTCAGTGCCTCCAGCAAGCCGGCACGGACGGACTGTGACAATGCGTTGACCGGTGGGTTATCAATCTCGATCAGGGCCGTGTCACCCTGGCAGCTCAAGTAAACAGTCTGGCTCATCCTAACCCTCTATGTTTGCGCGCTTAATGGTGCCGTCGGAATCTGCTGTTTAGGGTGGTCAGCCCGGCATCAATAGTCAATAGAAACAAAATACCAAACTGCAGAGCGGAACAGCTGGGGTGCCTGAACGCCTCCAGCCATTGACAGGGGGAATCAGCGAGGGCTAGGATAACCTCTGCATGCGAAAGATAATTCCGCACAGCAAAACAAAAACAAGAAACACTCAGGAGTGAACTATGAGACGTTTTGCGCTACGCCTTGCTGTTGCCGGCTTGCCACTGATATTTGGTGCGTCTGCCAGCCTGGCATCCGAGGTTGAATTACCCTCTACCATGGCCTGGACGGCCTACGGCACGAATTCCAGTGGTTACGCTCAGGTGGTCGCCATTGGCAACATGCTGCAATCCCAATACGGCACCTCGGTTCGTATATTGCCGGGCGATAACGATGTATCGCGTATGACCCCACTGAAAACCGGCCGCGTCGACCTATGCGCCTGCGGTATTGCCAGTTACTACGGGGCTGAAGGTGTGCTTATGTTCGCAGACCGGGACTGGGGCCCTCAGCCGATTCGTCTGATCACAACGTCCAAGGCGTCTTTCGGTTTATCGATTGCCGTAGCGGGTGACATGGGCGTTGAGACGCCAGCTGACCTGAGAGGCAAGCGGGTGGCTTACATTCGCGGTGACGATGCCCTGAACAAAGGCACCGAGGCGTACCTGGCGTTCGGTGGCCTGACCTGGGATGACGTGGAGCGGGTCGACTTTCCCGGCTACGCACGGTCGTTCGACGGGATCATTGCGGGGAACGTTGATGCCTCCTTCACGACATCGGTGACACCGCCAGCTCAGCAACTGGCCAGCAGCCCCCGTGGCATCAGCTGGCCGGTGCTTGACCCGAACGATACCGAAGGCTGGGAGCGCATGAGAGCGGTTGCGCCTTACTTTCAGCCTCACCAGGTGACAGCGGGCGCCGGTGGCGTCAGTGCTGATAATCCGGTTCCGAGTGCCAGTTACCCTTACCCGATTGTCATTGGTAATGAGACGCTGGATGACGATGTGGCTTATAGCCTGATCAAGGCCATGCAGGAAAAGTTTGACGCCTACAAGGATTCTGCGCCAGGTGCCAATGGCTATGCACTGGACAATCAGAATCTGCAATGGGTGATTCCCTTCCATGAAGGGGTGGTTCGCTATTATCAGGAAATCGGTGTCTGGAACGATGAGCTTCAGGCCCATCAGGACTATCTGGTCAATCGCCAGAACCTGATTCTGGATGCCTGGAATGCGTTTATTGACGATGCCCCAAGCGATAATGACGCCTTTACCGAGGCCTGGATGCAGGCGCGGGCAGAGGCATTGAACGCGGCGGGTATGGATCTGGTCTTCGAATAATCGCCTGTCCAGCCAACCAGTCTTCGGCTGGTTGGCTGATCTGTTTTTTTAATGAGTAGATGTTATGACGACCAAGGCTCAGGGTAACCCTGCGCGTCCCGACGAGACGGAGCAGGACGCGCCAGATTCAGAAAAGACCATCAGTATTCGTGCATTACCCAAACCTTTGGCATGGTTGCCAGCAACAATAACCAGCCTGTTATTGTTGATGACGCTGGACTATTTATTTAATTTTGGCTGGTTTCTCTTCGTCTCCAGTCTGGAAACGCAGTTCTATTATTCGGTGGTCACCTTGTTGCTGCCACTGGTCTTTCTGTTGTGGCCTGCGGCGCCTTCGCTGGCGTCAAAGCCCGTGCCCTGGTATGACTATGCATTGAGCCTGTTGACGCTGATCACCGGCGCGTATTTTGTCGTGCACGCCGAACCGATCCTTGAACGTGGCTGGGCGTTTGCCGCACCGGACCTGGCCATCTACTTCAGCTATTTGTTCTGGGTGTTGATTATTGAAGCAGCACGTCGTGCCGGTGGTTGGCCAATTGCCATTATCGCGGCTGTGTTTTCCCTGTATCCGCTGGTCGCTGACGTCATGCCGGGCCCCATTCAGGCGTTTTCAAGTTCGCTGTCGGAAACCGCCATGTACCACACCATGAGCACCGAAAGTGTCATGGGCATTCCACTGCAAGCGTTCGCCAGCCTGGTGGTTGGTTTTCTGGTGTTTGGCGTTGTGTTGCAGAAAACCGGTGGCGGTGAGTTTTTTATAAACCTGGCGTTCTCGGTATTGGGGCATGTTCGAGGCGGTCCGGCCAAGGTGTCCATTTTTTCAAGCGGGTTGATGGGCTCGATGAGTGGCAGTGTCATCAGCAATGTTCTGACCACCGGCACTCTGTCCATTCCCGCCATGCGGCGCATCGGCATGAAGCGATCCTTTGCGGCCGGTGTCGAGGCCTGTGCCTCTACCGGTGGCGTGCTTATGCCCCCGGTAATGGGGGCAACCGCCTTTGTCATGGCGATGTTTCTGAACGTCCCCTATTCAGCCGTCGTGCTGGCCGCGATTATCCCGTCCGTTTTGTATTTTCTCGGGCTCTTTATTCAAATAGACGCCTACTCGGCTCGCAATGAGCTGGAGGGGTTGCCGAAGGAAGATCTGCCGAACTTGTCGACTACGTTGAAGGAAGGCTGGTATTTCATTTTCGTGTTCGCCCTGCTGATCTGGATGTTGCTGGTGATGCAGCGCGAAGCCGTTGCGCCGTTTTATGCAACGGCGTTATTGCTGGTGTTGAATCAGTTTTCGAAAAAACATCGGTGGGGCTGGAAGCAGGCCTACATGGCATTGACGGATGGCGCGAAATTATTTGCCGAGTTAACGGCGATACTCGTCGGTGTCGGTTTACTGGTGGGGGCCTTGTCGATCACAGGCCTGTCCGGAACCATTGCCAATGATCTGATTTTCCTGGCCGGTGGCAGTGTGTTGTTGCTGCTGTTGATGGGTGCACTGACCAGTTTCGTGCTGGGTATTGGCATGACGGTTACGGCTGCTTACATTTTTCTGGCCGTCGCCCTGGCTCCGGCTCTGACAAGGGGAGCGGGTCTTGACCCTATGGCGGTGCACCTGTTCATTCTCTACTGGGGCATGCTTAGCTTTATCACCCCGCCGGTGGCGCTCGGTGCGTTCGCAGCGGCAACGGTTGCCGGCGCTCGTCCGATTGAAACCGGTCTTCAGGCGATGAAACTGGGCAGTGTCATCTACTTTATCCCGTTTCTGTTTGTATTGAACCCGGCGCTGATCATGCAGGGTGGGGCGCTTGAGATTGCTGTTGTATTTGTCCAGGCGGTGGTAGGCATTGTCTTTTTCGCATCGGCCATGCAAGGGTACATGATTGGCGTTGGCCGATTGGGGTATGGCCTTGCCCAGGAAATTGTTGTTCGTGGCCTGGTGTTGATTGCCGGTCTTGCACTGGCCTTGCCGGGCGGGGGGGATTTGATTCCCGTGACACAGTGGCAACTGCTGCTGATAGCCGCAGCCTGCTTGCTGCCAGCGATCGGCCTAGCCCGGTGGGGTCAGGGAAAACACGCGGTTGCATAGGAGCCTGTCGGACTTAGGATGAATCGGCTGCGGAAGCGGGACGTCAGCCCAAATATCCGCAAATTTCGAGCACATAGGCCCACTATGCACTCGAAATTTGCAAACATTTGGTCTCGCCGTCCCACTCCCTCGCTTCGATCCCCCTAAGTCCGACTGGCTCCTAGGGCGCAGAAACACCAGGTAGAATGATCGCGCAGCAACGTGCTGCGCAGTCATCGGTTTAGCCGTGTTTTAATTTATCCTGAATGGTATTGGCCAGCCGTTTTAAACGCGGGCCCAGCTTTTCAGTCAGTATCTGATGGGTCAACCTCAGTGACGCGCCGCCGCAATTAATGGCCATGACCTCAGAGCCGCCTTCAAGAATTAACGGTACGGCAACAGCGCTGATTTCGCTCTCCCAATCGCCTTCGGAAAACACAAAGCCATAGCGCTGATAATCCTCAAGGCTCTTTGCAACGACCCCCTGTGCCGCCTCCCACTGTTTCGGGTCTGCTGTTTTGAGCTGCTCCAGAAACGTAGTGCGACGCGCCTCGCTAACGCCACACAACCAGGCACGGCCGATCGCCGTGGAAACAACCGGCAGACGCGAACCGGCTTCCAGTCGCATAACCAGTGGCCCGGTGCCCTGGCACACTTCCACATAGGTGATGGCGTTTCGGTCTACATCGCCCAGCGCAATCGCGCAATCGGTTGAGTTGGCCAGTTCCTGCATATAGGGACGCGCCAGTTGCCGAATGCCATGGCTGGCAAAAAACCGGTAACCGAGCGCCAGCACACCGGGGCCGAGCTGATATTTTTCCAGGTGGCTGTTGTATTTCAGATAGCCCAGTTGCGTCAGTGTGTAAGTGAGACGAGACACACTGGGTTTGGGAATGCCGGTGCGCTTCGACAACTCACCGTTGCCCAGATAGGTTTCGTCCGCTTCAAAGGCGCGCAACAACTCAAGGCCGCGTGCCAGGGCGGTGACAAAATTACGATCTTTTTCTTCGGGTTGATCGTCCTGCATGTGAAGGCATCACTCTGTAGATATTAATGTATGGTTCGGAGTGGCTGAGTTGACGAGCGACGGGTGCCGGTAGTGCCTCTGTGGGGTAGTCCGCAGCAGGGATGCTGCGGCCCAGGCTCCACGGATGGATCTACGCCGACCCCACAGAGGCACTACCGGTATCCGGCGCGGCCCATTGCCACATAGTACCCCAGCCAGGCAGTCGCTGATATCAGCGACAACGCTCGATGATGACCGCTATACCCTGGCCGACTCCAATGCACATGGTGACCAGAGCGTATCGGGTTTGCTGCACTTCAAGGTGTCTCAGGGCTGTCAGCGCCAGACGGGCACCGGAGGCGCCCAGCGGATGACCGATGGCAATGGCACCGCCGTGGGCATTCAGACGCGCATCGTCAAAGGCCAGGCCCAGCTGTTGGGCGCAGCCCATCACCTGCACCGCAAAGGCTTCGTTGATTTCGATCACGTCCATATCGTTCAGTGTCAAGCCGGCCAGCGCCAGTGCCTTGCGCGAGGCAGGCACCGGGCCCAGCCCCATGACTCTGGGTTCCACGCCGGCCACCGCGCAACTGACGATACGACCCCGGGGTTTGATGCCGGCATCATTGCCTGCCTGCTGGCTGCCGAGAATCAGGGCCGCCGCGCCATCGTTGATGCCGGAGGCATTCCCCGCGGTAACCACACCATCAGTGAATAAGGGTGGCAGTTTTGCGAGCGTGTCAGCAGTGCTCTCTGCGCGCGGGTGTTCATCCCGGGTAACCTGAAGCGAGGGCTTTTTACGGCCCTGACTGACTTCCAAGTCAAGCAACTCCCCGTCGTAAAAGCCCTGGGCCAGTGCTTTTTGATAGAGCGCCTGGGAACGGGCCGCAAAGGCATCCGCCTGGTCGCGCGGCAGCCCCATGTCGGCGGCAATGTTGTCGGCGGTTTCAGGCATGCTATCGAGACCGAACTGTTGCTGAATGCGAGGGTTGGCAAAGCGGGCACCGATCACCGTGTCATACATCGTCTGGTTGCGGGCAAAGGGGCTTTCGGCTTTGGCCAGAACGTAGGGCGCACGGCTCATGCTCTCAACACCCCCGGCAATGTACAGGCCGCCCTCTTCACAGCGAATGGCACGGGAAGTATCGATGACGGCGGCCAGGCCGCTGCCGCACAACCGGTTGACGGTCTGGCCGGCCACAGAAACCGGTAGACCAGAGAGAAGCCCGGCATGCCGCGCGACGTTGCGGGAGTCCTCACCGGCCTGGTTGGTGCAGCCTGCCACCACATCTTCAAAGTGTTCGGGGTTAAAGGGGGTGCGTTGCACCAGAGTGTTGATCGCCAGGGCGAGCAGGTCGTCTGGCCGCACGCTGGCCAGTTGTCCGCCAAACCGGCCAAAGGGCGTTCGAATTCCGTCGTAAATGTAGGCGTCTTGCATGATGTACCTCGGTCAGTAGGGCGATTAGCGTTCTTCAGTGGTCAATGGCAGGCCAAGCAAGGCCCGGCGGCGCAGCCAGGGGCTGGGGCGGTAACGCGGATCACCGGTGACGTTCAACAGGGTGTTCAGTATCTCGAGAATGCGGCCAGGGCCGAAGTGGTCGCCCAAGGCCAGGGGGCCTTTGGGGTAACCCAGGCCCAGTTCTACGGCCCGGTTGATGGTCCCGGGTTCTGCAATGCCCTGCTGCGCCATATCGCAACCGATGTTGACGATGCAGGCAATCATGCGTTGCAACACAAACCCCTGGCTGTCTTTCAGGCGGGTGACGGCGCTGCCATCCTCACTGAGCAACGTCATGGCGGCCCGGGTGAAACCAGGTTCCGTAGCCGGGCTGGTCATGACGCTGCGGCGTTTATCGAGACCCGCCAGCATGTCGATACCCAGGGTACGTGCCGGTGATAGCTCTTGTCGCAGGGCACAGTCGGTGATGTCTTCACCCCAGGGCGTCACCAGGCACAGGGCCTGAGGGTCTTGGGCTGTATCGGCCAGGGGCCAGCCAGCCGCGTCGACCAGGGACGTTAGCAGGGCATGGCTGGCTTCATCCTCCGGGCTGATCCAGACCGGGCAGGGAGCGGTGCGTTCGATGGGGAGTTCGTCGGGCATTACTTGCTGCCCATTCTCGTAGGCGTAAAAGCCCGCACTCGTCTTTCGACCCAGCAGCCCGGCACTGACACGCGGGCGTATCAATTGCGCTGGCCGATACCGGGGTTCCTGATAGTACTGGTGGTAAATGGATTCCATTACCGCACTGGAAACATCGAGCCCGGTGAGATCCATCAGGGTGAAAGGGCCCATTCTGAACCCGCCCTGGTCGGTCATGATGCGGTCGATGTCCGCACAGCTGGCGCTGCCTTCCGACAGTATCCGCAAGGCTTCGGTGCCGAATGCGCGGCCGGCATGGTTCACGAGAAACCCCGGCGTGTCGGTGGTGTGTGCGGTGAAATGCCCAAGCTGCTGCCCGAGCGCCGTTATACGCTCGGTGACTTCAGGTGCGGTTTTGATACCCGGAATCACTTCGACGATCTTCATCAGCGGCACCGGGTTGAAGAAATGAAACCCGATCACCTGCTCCGGCCGCTTGCAGCCAGAGGCGATGTCGGTCACCGACAGCGATGAGGTGTTGGTTGCCAGAATGGTGTCGTCTCCGACCAGGCTTTCCAGCTCTGAAAACAGACTTTGTTTGACCTCTACCTTTTCAACAATGGCCTCGATGATGACGTCGCAATCGGCCAGATTGGCAAGCTCGGCTCCGGGTATCAGGTGGGCCAGCAGTCGGTCGAGGTCTGCCTCGGTCAGCTTGTTCTTGCTGACTTTTTTCTGCCAGAGGCCCGAGACGAAATCGATGGCGGCGGTCGTTGCCCGGGCATTCTGATCGTACAAGATGACCTCAAGCCCGGCTTCAGCGGCAATTTGGGCAATGCCCCGGCCCATGGCGCCGGTACCGACGATGCCCAGACGTTTGAACGTCAGTGACGCTGGCGTCGACGTAGGGTGTTCACTCGACATAATGGAATTTCCTGTGACCTATGCGTTTTATTGTTATGGCAGACCCAGTGGATAGGTTCCGCTCTGAAAAACTGGATTCTAATGATTGACTGACATCCTAGGCTATGTAAAAGTTTGGCGCAATATATGCGGAAGAAGATACCGCATAGCGGAATAACAAAAATAGCGCGCGGAGACGATCAACCATGATCAGAGATCAGGAAACACTGGACCAAATACTGGGTACGCTGCGGAAGTTTGTGCGTGAGCGCCTGATTCCGAATGAAGCCGTGCTGGCTGAAACAGATCAGGTTCCGGCTGACATCGTTCAGGAAATGAAAGACATCGGCCTGTTTGGGCTGGCCATTCCGGAAGCCTACGGTGGCCTGGGTCTGACCATGGAAGAAGAAGTCCGGGTCGCGATGGAGATCGGCCAGACATCGCCAGCCTTTCGTTCCATTTTCGGCACCAATAATGGCATTGGTGCCCAGGGCATTCTGATTGATGGCACCGATGAACAAAAAAACTATTACGTCCCTCGAATGGCGACCGGCGAGATCATCAGTGCGTTTTGTCTGACCGAGCCCGACTCCGGTTCAGATGCGGCCAGCCTGAGAACCACGGCAATACGCGATGGCGATCATTATGTGTTGAATGGCACCAAACGCTACATTACGAACGGCCCTGAAGCGGATCTGTTCACCGTTATGGCACGGACCGACCGGTCGAATAAAGGCGCAGGCGGCATCACGGCCTTTGTGGTCGAGGGCAATACACCGGGTTTATCCCGCGGGGCGATCGACAAAAAAATGGGGCAGAAAGGCTCTCACACCTGCGACATTATTTTTGAGGACTGCCGGGTACCGGCGGCCAACATCATCGGGCTCAAAGAAGGGCAGGGCTTTAAGACGGCGATGAAAGTGCTCGACCGTGGCCGACTGCACATTGCCGCGGTGTGTGTTGGCGTGGCGAATCGCCTGATCGACGAGTCGCTGCGGTATGCCATGGAGCGCAAGCAATTCGGTGTGCCCCTGTCCGATCAGCAACTGGTACAGGCGATGCTGGCCGACAGCAAAACCGAAACCTACGCCGCCGAGTGCATGGTACTCGATGGCGCCCGCCGCAAAGATGCGGGCGAGAATGTCTCGACGTTGGCATCCTGCAGCAAATTGTTTTGCTCGGAGATGGTCGGCCGGGTGGCAGATCGGGCTGTGCAGGTTCACGGTGGCGCCGGTTACATGGCGGAATACGCGGTCGAACGCTTCTACCGGGATGTCCGTTTGTTCCGCATCTATGAAGGCACCAGTCAGATCCAGCAATTGGTGATTGCCAGAAACATGGTGCGGGATGCTAGCTGATGGACTGGTCGACTCCCCGTCAGGCACCGGATGAACAGATTTTTGGCCGCTGGGCCAGTGAACTGGTCGCTGAACTGCCCGATCGACTCAGCACCCGAGTTCATGACAACGCCCGGCGCATTCCCGAGCAACCCGCCCTGGTCGAAGGATCGGAGCGCTGGAATTACCGCCAGTTGTCAGCCGAGATTACAGCGGCGACCGCCTGGTTGACCGGGCAGGGCATTCGCCCGGGTGATCGGATTATGGTGGTTAGCGAAAACAGTCGGGCATTGGTGGTGCTATTGCTGGCCGCCACCGAGCTCGATGCCAGTGTCGCCATTGTTAATCCGCGCTTGTCCGCCAACGAAGTGGATGCCATTGCCCTCGATTGTCAGCCCAGACGCATCTACTACACCGCGAGTGTTTCCACCGAGGCCGCGGAGCATGGAATACGGCTTAAGGCGGATACCTATGTTCACGAGCGCCTGGGTGAGCTGATGATCAGCCCGGTCAACACGGTTGATACGGATCCGGTGTACCCGGAGGGTCATCGTCAATTGGCCGCGCTGATTTATACCTCCGGTACCACCGGACGACCCAAGGGGGTCATGCTCAGTCATCGGGGCATCCTGTACATAGCGTCCATTTCCGGGGGCATGCGTCATCTGACAGAGGGGCAACGAGTCTATGGTGTATTGCCCATGTCGCACGTGTTCGGCTTGTCGTCGGTCTGCATGGGTTCGTTATACAACGGTGCGTGCCTTTACGTGGTGCCAAAGTTCACACCGGAGGCGGTGTTCGACGCGCTTGAGCACGAATCGATTACTGTACTTCAGGGCGTTCCGGCCATGTACGCCAAAATGCTGGAACACCTGCGCACCCGTCAGCAGCCGCTGAAAAAGGACTCGCTGGTCTATCTCTCGGCGGGTGGCTCACCGCTCGATAGAGAAACAAAGCAGCGGGTGGAAGCCGTGTTCAATCTTACCTTGCACAACGGATACGGACTCACCGAGGCGAGCCCGACCATCAGTCAGACCCGGATCGATCAGCACCCACTGGATAATACCGTGGGTGCGGTATTGCCGATGCTCGAATATCGACTTCAAATTCTGGACGCCGGATCAGCATCCAACGCGTCCGCGAGTGACGACGTGCCCGGGGAGCTGTGGGTACGGGGTCCCAACGTCATGCTGGGTTATTACCGTCAGCCAGACGCCACGGCCGCCTGTCTGACCGCCGACGGCTGGCTGAACACTGGCGACATTGCCCGGGTCGATGACCAGGGGCAGCTGTATATTGTCAGCCGCAGCAAGGAGCTCATCATCCGGTCCGGTTTTAACATTTATCCCCCGGATATCGAAGCCGTGCTAAACCGACATCCGGCGGTGATTATGTCGGCGGTCGTCGGGCGACAAGTGACGGGAAATGAAGAAGTGGTCGCCTATGTTCAGTGCGACCCGGGTGCCATGGTAACTGAGCAGACGTTGCAGGATTTTGTGCTGGATCAACTGGCCCCCTACAAGCGCCCCGCCAGAATTCATATCATGGAGCAGTTACCGGCGACGGCGACCGGTAAAATCCTGAAAGGCCGGCTGCGAGATCTGGCCAATACCGAAGGTGATGAATGAAGCAACAGCAACCCTATTCCGGTTACCAGGCGCTGATAGGCTGGGTGGTTACAGAGCGTCAACCAGGCACCGTGACACTGGCGCTGGAACTGACCGAGCATCACCTAAACCTGAGCGATTTTGTTCATGGCGGTGTTTTGGCCTCGCTTCTGGATACGGCTATGAGCTTTGCCGGGCTATACAGCCCCGACCCCAAGGTCGTGCGCAAAGCCGTTACCCTGTCGATGACAACAACCTTTGTCAGCCCCGCGCGTGAAGGGACGCTGACCGCCATTGGCAGGGTGCGCGGCGGCGGTCGCAAAACCTTCATGTCCAGTGGCGAAGTGTTCGATGCCGACGGTAATCTGGTCGCGTTTGGGGAAGGGACCTTCCAGCTTCGCTCTGGCAGTGAAAGCTAGACCCCCCTCTTCATATCAACAGTAAACGCGGGTCAGCCAGGCTGCGCGCATAATCATTGAGAAAACGGGCGGCAACGGCACCGTTTATGACGCGATGGTCATAGCTCAGGTCCAGCGGTACCATCGGCGTTGCCACAAACGACTCGCCATTCCACACCGGTTGTTGCTGCATACGGGTAATGCCCAGAATAGCAACCTCGGGCGGGTTCACGATTGGGCTGAAACCGGTACCGCCTATTCCCCCAAGGTTGGTGATCGTCATGGAGGCACCCCCCATTTCATCAGGGCTCAGCTTTCTCGACTTTGCCCGCGTTGCCAGATCAACGATGTCTGCAGCAATCTGCCACAAGCCCTTTTTGTCAGCATCCCGAATGACCGGGACCATCAGCCCGTGCTCGGTATCCACCGCGATGCCAATATGAACGTAGTTCTTCATATGGAGGATGTCACCGTCTGCACTCAGCGACGCATTGAACGTTGGGAACTTTTTCAATGAAACGGCCAGTGCTTTTACAAAAAAAGGCAGCGTCGTCAGCTTCAGCCCTCGTGCGGTGGATTCGCTGCGATACTGAGCACGGATGCGCTCGACTTCACTGACATCCACCTCATCGTGATGAGTGACCTGGGGAATCACTGCGTTCGCAGCCGTCAGGTTCGCAGAGGCAACCCGGTCAATTTTGCTGGTTTTGTGCTCATCAACCGGTCCGAATTGACGGTGATCCACGTTCCAATAGCTGCTATAACCGTTCACAGGCTGCTCCAGTGTCTGATGGCCGCTGAGGTCATCCATGGTAAGTTGGGTTCTGCCCAGTCGGTCGGCCAGATCTTGAAGATCGATCGATAAGCGACGCGCTTGCGCTCGAACGCTTGGTGATGCAACAACAGTGTGCATACGATAATCCTCTCTTTTTACCAGGTTGCCGAGATGTACTGGGTTTCCATGAATTCCAGCATGCCTTCATGACCGCCCTCGCGACCGAGGCCGGATTGCTTGCTGCCACCAAACGGAGCGGCCGGGTCACTGACAAGACCACGGTTAAGGCCGACCATGCCGTAGTCCAGCCGTTCGCATACTTGCATGGCACGCTTCATGTTCTCGGAAAAAACATAGGCCACAAGGCCATACTCGGTATCGTTTGCCCGGCGAATCACGTCGTCCTGATCTTCGAAGGTTTGAATGGCAACGACCGGCCCAAATATTTCATCGTGCACACAGTCGGCGTTTTCCGGCACATTGGAGAGCACCGTCGGCGGGAAGAAAAAGCCTTTGCCTGGTAGCCGCTGCCCGCCACATTCCACTTTGGCGCCTTTCGCGACCGCATCGTTGACAAAGCCCACCACCTTCTCAAGTGTACTCAGGTTAACCAGTGCACCGACGTCAACATCAGGGTCTGCACCATTACCGATTTTTAAGGCAGACATTTTTTGCGTTATGCGTTTGGTGAATTCATCAACGACATCTTTATGCACGTAAACCCGATTGGCGGCGGTGCAGGCTTCACCCAGGTTGCGCATCTTGGCGAGCATCACGCCTTCAATGGCGGTGTCCATGTCTGCGTCTTCAAACACAATAACCGGAGCATTGCCGCCAAGCTCCATTGCGGGTGTGAGTACCTGATCCGCTGCTGATTTGAGCAGCTTGCGCCCAACCGCTGTTGAACCTGTGAAAGACACAACACGAACGCGAGGGTCGTGCATCATATGATCGACAACCTCGGCTGGCTTACTGGTGGGCAAGACGTTTACCAGACCCGCCGGTACGCCCGCCTCTTCAAGCAGTGGCATCAGTGCCAGCATGGTCAGCGGTGTTTCAGCGGCGGGTTTGATAATGACACCGCAACCGGCGGCCAGCGCAGGCGCAATTTTCCGGGTGCCCATCGCGGCCGGGTAATTCCAGGGGGTTACCAGTACAGCTAAACCGGCGGGCTTGTGTTGCACGATGATTCTTGCGCCGGAAGCCGGTGCATGGGTGATCAGGCCGTCTGCCCGAACGGCTTCTTCCGCGAACCAGCGAAAGAATTCGGCGGCGTAACGAATTTCGCCCATGGCATCGGTTTTACCTTTGCCGTTTTCCAGTGTGATCAGATAGGCGAACTCTTCGAGCCGAGCCTGAATCAATTCCCAGGCTTTTCGAAGCACTTCAGAGCGTTCGCGCGGTGTTCTTGCTGCCCACTCAACCATGGCTTTTTCAGCGGCGTCAAGGGCAGCATCGGCGTCAGCAATTTCTGCTGATGCGACGGATGCCAGCGCTTCTTCCGTCGCCGGATTAAATACGCCAAAGCGGCCGTTTTCAGACGCTGGAACAAACTGACCATTGATATAAAGGTCGGTTGGAACCGTGTTGATGAAATCGTTATGTTGTGACATACCAATACCTTTCTTTAGAAGAGGTGCCGAAGTGGATCTGCCATGCGTCCGGCAAAGTTATCGAGTACGACGGCTGCATCTTTCCCGGCGAGCAGGGCGTCGGTGCAGGTCAGTGTCAGCATCAGTTCGTTGCCGGAGCCCACGATAGTAATGACGGGCGCCGACTCGGGCGGAAGCTCAGCTGAGCAAATAAAGGTTCCTCGCAGATCATGAATGATGACATCCGGTTCGCCTTCCGTTGCTACGGTTTCCGACAATCTCTGACGGGCAGAGTAGGTTTCACTGGAACCACGCCGGTCAATGCGCACGGTCGCCTGATCGGCCAGGCTGGCGCCGGCAAAAGCAGCAATGACACTCGCCTCACTGGCAGCCTCGATGTTCTCGGTTGCCCAGTCGAGAAAGGCATCCAGCTCAACCGGTGATACGCGTGCGGACAATCGGGTTATTGCGGCGCCGGGGGCAGCGAACTCAGACCGTTTTCCTGCCACTTCATGGGCTTGCCTGAGCGCTTCAAAGTCACTGGCATGGAAAGGTTGCGGGTGGCCTGTAGCGGCCAGATGGGCAAGATCATAGCCCGCCTGGTGGGCGAGGCGCTTCAGTTTGGGTGAGGCGAGTATCTTCCCTTCCGGTGCCGGTGCTCGACGCTTGCTGACTTCCGGTTGTTTTGGGACAGCCGGTTCAGCAACAGTCGTTGCCGATGCTTTTGCCGATGCTTCTACCGGTGGGCGTTCGGCGCTGGCAGCGGGCACGGCCGACGACGAATACGCTCTGTCGACGGGGTCTGATACCGAGTGTTCACTCATGATGGCGATCGTTTCACCCGTGGGTACGTCGTCGCCTGCGGCGGCCAGCCGTGCCGCGAGATAGCCATCAACGCCAGCCGGTACCTCTACCACACTCTTGTCCGTTTCCACTTCGAACAGAATGTCATCCTGTTTGACGGCGTCACCGGGTTCCTTGTTCCACCCGACCAATACGCCTGAGTCCTGAGACATACCCAGCACGGGCATAATGATCGCTTTGCCGGTAGGCAGTGAGTCAGGCTTTTGGGCTGCTTCTACAGGTTCTTTGTCAGCTGTCTCGCCCGGCGCCGGAGCGTCGGCCGTATCACTGATGATGGCAATGACCTGGCCTACCGGTATCTCATCCCCATCACGAGCGCTGACGCCTACCAGAAAACCACTGGCAGGGGCTTCAACTTCCATGGTGGATTTGTCGGTTTCCACTTCGAACAGGGTTTCGCCCTGAGTAACGGCCTCACCCTCCGACTTGTGCCAGGCGAGCAGCGTCCCCGTATCCTGCGCCATGCCCAACGCAGGCATGATGATGTCATGCCGCATTGATCAACTCCCCGCTTACCAGTTTTTTGGCCTGTTCAAACACCCGCTCCGGGGTGGGAACTGTGATGTCTTCGAGTGCCGGTGAGAAAGGAATGGGTACGTCCATCGCGCCGATACGGGTGGTCGGGGCATCCAAATAGTAAAACGCCTTTTCATTGATCCGGCTGGCAATTTCCGAAGTCACACCAAAGCTCTGATGACCTTCATCGACCACGATGACCCGGCCCGTTTTTTTGGCCGATGCAACCAGGGTCTTTTCATCCAGCGGGACAATGGTGCGCGGGTCGATGACCTCGGCACTGATGCCCTCAGCCTGCAGCATCTCCGCGGCTTTCTCACAAACCTGGACCATAGAGGAGGTGCCGATAAGTGTGATGTCGGTGCCTTCGCGTTTTATACAGGCTTCACCAAAGGGGATGCTGTATTCTTCTTCCGGTACTTCGGCGGAGTCCTGATACATCAGCTTGTCTTCGAAAATAACCACCGGGTTATTGTCGCGAATCGCGGTCTTAAGCAGGCCTTTTGCTTCATAGGCAGACGATGGCATCGCCACCTTCAAACCCGGTATATGGGCAACAATGGCATGCAGTGACTGCGAGTGTTGCGCTGCCGAGCGCCGCGTCGCCCCCATATTGGTGCGCAGCACCAGGGGTACATTGAGTTTGCCGCCGGACATATAATGGGTTTTGGCCGCCTGGTTACACAACTGGTCCATGATCAGAAAGATGAAGTCGCCGAACATCAAATCGACAACGGGGCGCAGCCCTGTCATGGCGGCACCCACACCAATACCCATAAAGCCGGGTTCGGAAATGGGCGTATCGATGACGCGTTCGGTACCAAACTCTTCCACCAGGCCTGATAAAACCTTGAAGGGTGTACCGGCTTCTGCCACGTCTTCGCCGAGAATGATGACCGTTTCGTCGTGGCGCATCTCTTCAGCCAGTGCTTCGTTGACGGCCTTTGATAACGTAATTTTCCGCATACTGTTCTCCTCAGGCTAAGACATGCTCAATATCGGTGTAGACATGCATGTCCACCTCCGAGACATCCGGGTAGGGGGCATCCAGCGCGTAGGCGACAGCCGTTTCCGCGTCTTCGGTGACTTCCTTACTGAGCTCGTCCAATTCGGCTTCCGTGGCGTACTTGTTCTCGATCAGCCAGGCGCGCATACGGATGATAGGATCCCGGTTATCCCGCCAGTCCTGTTCTTCTGACTTGGCGCGGTAATACTCACGGTTAATATCGCCTACATGATGTCCATGGTATCGGTAGGTCATCAGTTCCAGGAAGAAAGGTCCTTCACCTTTGCGAGCGCGCTCGACTAATTTGCGCGACAACTCGTTTACAGCGATGACGTCCTGCCCGTCTACCTGGTGCGACTCGATACCAAATGCTTCAGCCCGTGCCGTAATGGAACCGGCTGCAATTTCTTCCGTCTTGGTGTACTCGGAATAGCCGTTATTCTCACAGGCGTAAATAACCGGGAGTTTCCACAGTGCGGCCATGTTCATCACTTCGTACATCAACCCCTGAGCGGTAGCGCCATCACCAAAGAAACAGACGGCTACATCACCGGTCTTTTTCAGTTTGGAGGTGAGTGCAGCACCGGTTGCAATGCCCAGAGAGCCCCCGACGATTGCATTGGCACCCAGGTTGCCATTTGACTGATCGGCAATGTGCATGGAACCGCCCTTGCCACGGCAGTAGCCTTCTTCCTTCCCAAGCAATTCACAGAACATGGCTTTGAAGTCTGCGCCTTTGGCGACACAATGCCCGTGACCTCTGTGGGTGGAAGTGATCTTGTCGGTAGGCAATAAGGCTTCGCAAATGCCAACGGCGACTGCCTCTTCCCCGGAATACATATGCGTCAGACCAGGCATCTTGGCTGACAGGTAGAGCTGATTCGCATTGTTCTCAAAGGTACGGATGCGAACCATCTGACGAAACATTCTTAACGCATCGTCCGCACTCACTTTCTTCTTGGCGTTACTCATTGCAAACCTCTGTAGTTGACCTGGCAGCCCGTTGATATTAGGCGTCGTCGTGCCAGGCATGGCGAAAAATGAGGGCAAGTGTTCAAAAAACCGTCGGCCGCACCGCAGTATCCGTGGTTTTGCAGAACAAGAGACATTGGTGCTCTGCAACCGTCATTCCAGATACTGCGGTGCTAGCCGGTTGGCATTACTGCATAACGATGCCACCATCAATCATGATCATCTGGCCGGTCATATAGTCGCTTTCATCCGAACACAGGAAAGCAGCCGTTCCGACAACGTCATCGGGCGTTGAAAGCTTCTTCATCAGAATCATCGTTTTGGCAAGGTGGTCCATAGACTGGCCTTCCTCTTCGAACATGCCAATTTCAACCAGATCCTTGTCCAATTGTTCCCACAGCTCAGTCTTAACAACACCAGGGCCATAGCCATTGACGGTGATCTTGTGTTCCCAGAGTGCCTTGGCACCCCCGGTGGTCAGGGCAAGTACGGCGTGCTTCGAACAACCATAGGGAATGACATCCAGAAAGGTGGTGCGAGACAAAATGCTGCCCACATTGATGATCTTGTACGGATGATCATCCATTGGGCCCTGCTTGATCATTTGTTTTGTCGCCTCTTGCATGCCATAGAGCATACCTTTGGTGTTGACGTTCATGATCAGGTCCCAGTTTTCATCATCGATGTCCAGGAACATTTTTGGCTTGTTGACGCCTGCATTGTTCAGGTACACGTTGATGGAGCCGAAGGCATCGACGCAGGCCTGAACCGCTGCCGTATGGTCTTCCCGTTTGGTCACATTCATTGAAACGGCAATAGCTTTGCCAACACCTGCTTCGTTGATGCTGTTCGCGACAGCTTTAACGCCCTCGACGTTCAAATCGCCAAGAACGACGTTGGCGCCCTGGGCGGCAAAATACATGGCATTTGCTGCGCCCATGCCCTGTGCGGCACCGGTGATAACGATGTTCTTTCCAGACAGTCTCTTCGGATCCATTTCACTTCTCCAGTCTTGTTGTTATTGCCAGTTTTCAATGAGTTTTTGAACACCTTCGTGAGCCCGCGACAGCGCCTCTTCCGGTGTGATGACCCCACGCAGCATTTCGTGTAACACGACGCCACAGAACTGGGTTATCGCTCCAAACTCGGGAGTGGGTGGTCTTGGCCATGCCTGCAGTTGGTCCTGGATGGCCAATTGGTCAACCGCATCGAAAATCGGTGAATTGATGCGGATGTTGGGATCTTCACTTGCTGAATACCGTGAGCAGCCACGACTGCCATTCTTTACATAAAGACTCTGAGCCCGTGCCGATGTGAACGTTTCAAGCGCGATGGCGGCTTCTTGTATGCGTCGCTCACTCAAGTTGCTCGGAATACCCAATATAAATCCGCCCAGCGGAGAAATAGGCTTTCTACCGGACCCGGCCGGATGCGGGATAAAGCCTGTGTTGTCCTTGGCCGGCGAGCTTTCGTCATCTTCGAAATAGGGCGTCATCTGCGAAAAGCTGTAGCTCATTGCAACCTGGCCCTGGGCATAGCTTTTGGTTCGCTCATACCAAGACATATTCAGAATGCCCGGTGGCGAGTACTTAAGCAGTTCAATCAAAAATTTCGCCGCGGACATTCCCGCTTCGGAATCGATCATTGACCGATATTTACGGCTGCCCAGCCCTGCAATCGAGAACTCTTCGCCATCCGCTGCCAAATCAATGATCGGTTGACCAAAATCGGCCATAGCCATCATGAAGGTGTGGCTTAATGCAGTGCCCCGGGCACCATTCCAGCCGATGCCGTAGATCTGTTTCTCGGGCTTGTGTAACTTCTTGGCTGCTGCCAACAGCTCATCAATGGTGGTAGGAGGTTGAATACCTTCCTGTTCGAACAAGTCGGTTCGGTACATCAGAACTTCTGATGTGGTCTCCACTGGAATACCGTAGCAGCGCCCACCCCAGTGTGATGCGCGCCAGCTGGCGGCGTGAAAGTCAGTAGGGCTCATAGCGTCGATGTCGATCAGTGTATCGAGCGGCAACAGCATGCCCCGCTCGGCAAACTCGCCAATCCATGGGAAGTTGACGGCCACGAGGTCATAACTGCTTTTGTCGCGACCCGAATTTTCTACCGCTTCGTCGTAAAGCTTGTCCAAAGAGTACGAACGGTGGTGAATTGGACAGCCGACGATGAGTTCAAAGTGCCGTTTCAGGTTGTTCATGATTAAAAAGGTGGGGTCACTGTGAGACAGCATGCGCAGCCCACCCGGCAATGACAGAGGGCTGCTCAACACGTTTAACGGTGGCCCCAAACGTTCGCTGAAGTAATCGCTTCCATAGAAACGTTCGTCGGGTTCTGATGATTTTTCGGTCAGATTAATGGTGTTGTTGACCAGGAGGTGATTGTCCTTGGCCATTTGAATCCAGAGTGTCAGCAGTTGATCACTGGGGTGCAGGGTAAAGCTGCGCTCGCTCTTGTGGCGGGCTCTTCGGTTTATCAGACCCGACTCAACCAGTTCATTTAATCGACGTGTGGCGGTGGCATAAGGTACGCCGCTGATGTCAATGAGCAGTGTTGGCGAGGTTACTTTCCCCTGGAAATGGCGCCGCAACAGTTCAACGCACATACGCAGGTGAGCATTGGGTTTGAACAGTGAGTGAGCGGACTCGAACGCCAGCATCTGCTCGTCCATGTAATCAAGAAAGCGCAACACGCCTTCGTCCGGTGCCGCTAACACCGAAATCCGGTCTACCGAGTTGTTATGCAGTACCGACATACAGACCGCTCCGTGACTCGTTCAACCGCTCTATTGGGCGGTTGGACTCTGTTTAATTCTTATTAGGGAACTGAATATACTCCGAGAACGTAAGTATATTAACCATTATGATATCCAAAATGGATAAAATGACATTCAAAATGGATATATTGGGGGGTTTTTCGATGACCGACCGGGGGTATGGTTACCGGGCTGGTTTCTAACTGGGAATGCATTACATGCAGTGCGTCTTGGTAACACAGCAGTAACGCAGCTTGTCAGAACAAAAATAACGGAGAGTAATTATGAACACTAAAACACTACTTACTACCGCAATAGCCACAACCGTACTGATGGGGCCCGCTCTGGCGGTAGCCGAAGATATGAGAATCGGTATTACCCAGAACAACGTTGGTGTCGACAGCTACCAAACTACCTATGAAAGCGCTTTTATCGCGGCAGCAGAGGCTAACGATAACGTTCGTGCCGTTGTGCTTGATGCTGGTGGTGACGTGGCGCGACAAATCGCTCAGGTTGATTCACTGATTCAACAGGGCGTTGACGCCATCATCATTTGGCCAACTAACGGGGAAGCCGTCATTCCCGCGGTCCGCCGGGCCAACAACGCGGGTATTCCTGTCGTTGTAACCAACTCCAACATTGCAGAGCAAGGCTTTGATTTCATCCGTTCCTTCTCTGGCCCGGATAACGTTACGCAAGGCAGCCGTTCTGCCGAGATCATGTGTGACAAATTTAAAGATATGGGGATCGAAAACGAAGCAAAGGTCGTTCAGATTTCCGGGCAGCCTGGCTATACCACGGCAATTGAGCGTGCGGCGGGTTTTGAAGACCGTTTGCCTGAAGTGTGCCCCAATGTAGATCTGATGGAAACGCAGCCCGGCGACTGGAACCGGGAGCGGTCTCAACAGGTTATGGAAGCCTTTTTGACCAAGTACGATGATATCGACGGCGTCTATTCAGGCGACGACAATATGGGTGTCGGAGCACTGAACGCTGCTCGCGCCGCGGGTCGTGAAGGGATCATCTTCGTTGGCGCCACCAACTTCTCGGTAGGCTACGATGCAATGGCTGAAGGCGACTACTGGGGTTCAATCTACCAGTCTCCAGTTGATGATGCCGAAGCTGCTCTGCAGACCGCCATTGACATTCTGGAAGGTAAAGAAGTTCCTTTCCTCAACTACTTCGATACGCCGAAAATTACCCAAGATAACATGGACGAGTTTACCCGGCCGGTTTTCTAAGATTGGCGTAGGGTAGGGCGCTTAATGGTGCTTTAAAACACTCGGTTGTCAAGCCCCATGACGTTCAGTCGAGCGCATGGGGCCCTCTTTAACCCGAATAAAAACAAAACGGTTTCAGGGATACCCTCATGGCAAATGCAGCCAGACAAAAAATTCTCACCGTGATCGGAAATCAAGGCATCCTGATCGCCTTCGTTATGTTCATGCTGATTTTCGCACTAGCGAGCCCGAAATTCCTATCGTTTGAAAACCTGCAAAGCGTCGTCAGGTCTTCTGCAATTTTGGGAGTGATGGCGCTTGGCGTTACTTTTGTCGTCATCAGCGGGAATCTGGATTTGTCCGTCGGATCCATGATGTCGTTTTCCACCATCGTTGTGCTGGATTTACACGACAAGCTTGGCCCATCCCTGGCGATTCCTACCATGTACCTGATGACCCTGGGTCTTGGGGGGACCATCGGATTCCTGGTCGGCTACTTACGACTGAACTCCCTGATTGTAACCCTCGGTATGTTATCGGCCATTCATGGCCTGACACTGACGTATTCAGGTGGCAAGAACATGGATATTCAGGATAAGTCAGGTACCTGGTTCAGCTTCTTCGGACAGGGAGAGATTCTTGGCTTACCTGTTCCAATCATCCTGTTTATTGCACTAGCCGCATTTCTCGGCATATTGCTTGCTAAAACTCCGTTTGGACGCAAAGTTTACGCCGTTGGTGGCAATTCGACTGCTGCGTCTTTTTCGGGCATACCCAGAGCACGTACGGTATTCAACTGTTATCTCATTTCAGCGTTTTGCGTTGCAACAGCGGGTCTGATTCAAGCCAGTCGTTCCATGGGCAGCCAGAACACAGTTGGTCAGGGTCTGGAACTTGAGGTGCTTGCAGCCGTCATCCTTGGAGGTGCGTCTTTACTGGGTGGGTCCGGGACCATTCTAAAGACGGTGATTGGCGTATTGATCCTGGGGTTCATCCAAAACGGACTCTTGCTGATTGGGTGGCCCTTCTACATCCAATATGTCATCACGTGGATCATTATCATCTTGGCGGTGTGGCTCGATATATCCGTCAAGCGCGGTAAGTTCTGGGCCACGGTATAGGAGCGGGTAATGAACTCAGATTTTATTAAGCGGAACCTCAGTACCAGCGCAATCTGGCTGTTTATTGTGTTTGAGCTGCTGTTCTTCAGTATCGCTGGAAGCTACCTGTCGCTAACTGATGTGGCGTTTATGGATGGCGGTAATATGTTGCTTCTACTAAAGCAGTCTGCACCTATCGGCATTATTGCAGTCGGTATGACAATTATCATGGTTAATGGAAACATTGACTTGAGTGTTGGCGCCATATTTGCGATTGCGGGCATCATCCTGTTAGACAGCTTGTCCTGGGGCATTTTCTCCGGCTTGGGCGATTGGGTGATCCTGGTCAGCATTCTACTTGCTCTGCTGACCGGAGCGTTACTGGGAGCCCTTAATGGGTTGATTGTCTGGAAGACAGGCGTTGATGCTTTTATCGTCACTCTGGGCTCCATGCTTGGCTATCGCGGTCTTGTGTTCATGTTCAATGGCGAGAACCCAACGTCAAACCTCAACTGGACGCTTGTCGACCTTGCCGAGGCACGCTTTCTCGGTATTCACACGGCCACTTGGGTGTTTGGACTGACCGTATTGGTTGTTTGGCTCATCACCCGATACACGGTGCATGGACGTAACGCCTATGCCATTGGAGACAACCGTAACGCAGCGGTTAATGCCGGCATTAGGGTTGGCCCCCACATGTTGATTAACTTTGCGCTTATCGGTTTCCTCGCCGCATTGTCTGCAGTTGTTTTTTATGCTGGATCGGGGTCAGTAAACCCCAACGATGGCATGCTGTATGAATTATGGGTCATCACGGCTGTTGTGTTGGGCGGTACCAAGCTGGCAGGTGGCTCTGGTTCTATCATCGGTACTTTGGGAGGCGTCATCGCAATTCAGGTGCTTCGAACAGGTCTCGGTTACATCGGAGCTGATACATCGACAGTAAACCTGGTTCTCGGCCTGATCCTGATTGTGGTTCTGTTCATTGATCGCCAGCTCAACGTGAAGGGCGCACAGGAGTTAAGAGTATGACTCAGTCAACGCCAGCCCTGCGTCTTGAGGGCATTGTCAAAGCATTTCCGGGTGTAAAGGCGCTCGATAACGTATCGCTGTCGGTGATGGCAGGCGAGGTTCATGCGTTGATGGGCGAGAACGGCGCCGGAAAATCAACACTGATGAAGGTGCTCGGTGGCATTTATCAACCCGATGCCGGAACGATCTACGTTGCTGAAACGCCGGTTGTCATGTCCAACCCGCTTGATGCGAAGAACAAGGGCATTGTTTTTATACATCAGGAACTCAGCCTTGCTGAAGAGCTCTCGGTGGCAGAAAACGTGTACTTGGGTGAACTCCCGAGAAAGTCAGTGGGCCGGGTTGACTGGAAGACGCTTTACGAGAAGACGGACGAGATCCTTACACGTCTGAAAGTAAACTTTAATGCTCGCACACGGGTAGGCGATTTGTCGATCGCCAACCAGCAGATGGTTGAGATCGCGCGAGCGCTGACCGTTGATGCCAAGGCTGTGATTTTTGACGAGCCGACAGCATCACTGACTGATGCCGAGAAGCTGGTCTTGTTTGAAGTGATTGAAGACTTAAAGAGCCAGGGCGTTGGGATTGTTTATATATCCCACCGCATGGAGGAGATTTTCAAGATCACCGATCGGGTCAGCGTGCTTCGCGATGGCCAGTATCAGGATTCTGTGTTGACGGCGGATACCACAGAAGAAGCCATTACCCGAATGATGATTGGCCGAAACCTCGACTTGTCCCGGGCTCCTGTAAACCATGAGCTGGGGGATATTGCAATTGAAGTTAAAGACCTTAGTTGTGGAGCTTCATTCCAGAACGTCAGTTTTAAGGTCCGGTGTGGTGAAGTGCTTGGGTTTTACGGCCTGGTGGGAGCAGGCAGAACGGAAATAGCGGAAACCCTGTTTGGCCTCCGGCAACCCAGTTCAGGCACGATCTTGTTGGATGGCAAAGAGATAGTGATCAATTCGCCTGCTACCGCCATCAGAGAGGGCATTTCCCTGGTTCCTGAAGACCGGAAAACCCAAGGCCTGGTACTTGGTATGAACTGTCGCGACAACATGACCTTGCCGCAGATTGATGACATGAAAGCAGGCCCTTTTGTATCCGATGGTGCAGAAGTAGCGCTTTTCGACCTGTATCGGGACCGGTTGGATATTCGCACACCGGGCTGGCGACAAACCGTGGGTAATCTCTCCGGTGGTAACCAGCAGAAAATCGTCATTGGCAAATGGTTGTCAATGCATCCGAAAGTCCTGATTGTTGATGAACCAACGCGAGGCATAGACGTAGGCTCCAAGTCCGAAATTCACAAGCTGATACGCGAGCTCGCAGCCAGTGGCTACGCCGTCATCGTGATCAGTTCGGAAATGCCCGAAGTACTGCATGTCGCCGACCGAATCGTTGCCATGTACTCAGGCGAAATAATAAAAACGTTCACATCAGAAGATGTAACGGAAGATAACCTGATCCAGGCGATCTCCGGAATCACACCAAAATAACCAAAGACACTGTGGTGAAGTGCCGGGATGTGGCCAGGCACAACACCGTGGGCGAGAGGGATACCATGAGTAATAACATTATAGTAGAACCGAGTATCATTGACGCGGACGCGCTTAATCCACGCTGGGATTGGAGTCGTCCCATACCGGCGCCCGGGCGCATGAACGTCGATTTTGAAGAACGGGTCGACTTCCGACGGTTGCACAAGTATCGCGTCGCCCGTGCCAGACAGGCACTCCGTGAATCTGATCTCGGCGCCATGCTGTGTTTCGATAATAACAACATACGCTATCTGACCAGCAGTGTGATCGGCGAGTGGTCGCGCGATAAGATTTGCCGCTATGCGCTATTCACCGGTAATTCAGATCCATACCTCTGGGATTTTGGCAGTGCAGCGGCACACCACCGCTTGAATAACCCCTGGTTCGACAACGACCACTGGCGAGCGGGCATGCTGGGTTTGCGAGGTTCTGTAGCTGAAGAAGCTGGGTTGTTTGAAAATGCCGCAAAAGAAATTCGCGACATACTGCAGTCCGAAGGGGTTGCCGATATGCCCATCGGGGTCGATGTCTGCGAACCGCCCATGTTGTTCGCCTTGCAAAAGCAGGGGCTCGATGTTCGGGATGTGCAGCAAGTGATGCTGAATGCGCGTCAGATCAAGAGCATGGACGAGATTATCCTGCTCAACCAGTCTGCCTCTATGGTTGACGGATGCTATCAGTTAATCGCAGACAACCTTAAGCCTGGTAAGAGAGAAAACGAGCTCGTGGCCATCGCCAACAAGTTTCTCTATGACAATGGGTCGGACGATGTAGAGGCGATCAACGCTGTATCAGGGGAGCGTTGCAGCCCACACCCACATAACTTTACTGATCGCATGTATCGTCCGGGCGATCAGGCTTTTTTTGACATTATTCAGTCGTACATGGGTTACCGCACCTGTTACTACCGAACCTTGAACGTGGGCAGCAAAACACCAGCGCAAGTCGATGCGTATCGCAAAGCGCGGGAGTGGATTGATGCGGCCATCAACCTGGTCAGGCCGGGTATGACCACTGACAAGATTGCAGCAGTGTGGCCTGCGGCAACCGAGTTTGGGTTTCAGAGTGAAATGGAAGCTTTTGGCCTGCAGTTCGGGCATGGATTGGGCCTTGCACTCCATGAGCGTCCGATCATTAGCCGGCTTGTGTCGTTCGAGAATCCGTTCGAACTTCAGGAAGGCATGGTTTTTGCGCTCGAAACCTATTGCCCGGCTGCCGATGGCAATGGTGCGGCACGCATCGAAGAGGAAGTCGTGGTGACAGCTGATGGCTGTCGGGTAATAACCCTGTTTCCAGCCCAGGACCTGTTCGTGGCGAACCCCTATTAAGCACTGATTCTGAGGATACGATAATGCCGACTTACACCTATCGGGCAACAGATTCCGGGGAGATTTATGAACTCTTCCACAGCATTCATGACCCGGCACTGACCTCTCACCCGGAGACGGGAGAGTCATTGGAGCGCGTTATCATGGGTGCTCCGGCGCTGCACATGAAAGGGCTCAAAAAGCACGTACAGGTCAACTATAAAAGTGCCGCTGCCACCGCCTGTGGTTGTGCCTCTAACGTTGCACTAGCACAACAGATGTACAGCAACAGCCGGGAAACCCCGGTATATGGATCGGTCAGCAGTAGACGCACCGTGCACGGGGGGGTCAGTAGCGGGTCGGCTAAAGGACATAGCCACAGTCACGGTGGCAGCTGCGGTCACAGCCATGGTTCAGGCGGTAGCTGTGGTCACAAGCATTAACGATAAGCGCGTAATATTCCATTTGTGGGGGGACAGCCAACACGTTGATATCAAACCCGGTTCAAGGGACGTTGAGTCACCGAGATAGCGCCGCTATGTCGGTGGCAACGGCCTGAAACCGGGGCTTGCTGATAGAGTAAACAGTGACAGAAAATACCCATAGACCACTGGCCAAAATAACAAATAGGAGGCCGTGATGGTTGTCAGTTCCCTTGGAATGACCCGGATCACAGTGTTGAAAAAGTACCTCAGTTTACCGCGGTTGACGCTGGTCACCCGTCTGAGTGTCGGCTTTGGATTAGTCGGCATTGGTGTGCTGTGTATGCTCGGTGTGAGTCTGTTCAGTTCGCAACAGTCCAGTCAGGGTTTAAACGCCCTTGTTACAGAGGCTTTGCCGGTAAAGGAAGCACTGGCGGATGCCAGGCTGACATTGAAAGACATCAGTACCGGTGCCGCCGAGCACTATAACGCCCGGCAACCGGATGTTATGGCAACCATTCGTGCCAGAGTCGAGTCCGGCATCCAGTCGTTCAATGAGATGGCAGGTAGTCTGGCGACCGACTTTCCCATACTGAGCCAGTCACCTGAACTTGAAGCGAGGTTAACTCAGTCAGTGGAACAGGCACGAGAGCAGTTCGAGCTGGTAGCACTGAACATGAACACTCACGAGCGCTCCATTGAGGCCGAAATCCGCATTGCTGAGGTGAGAAGGGAAATTGACCAGTTGCGGGCTGAAGCCGGTCCGGCATTTGACACCAACCTTGCTCGAATGGAAGAGCCCGAAGCAGTAACCCTTGCTTTTCGGCTACAGAGACTGTTCGATACCGTCAGCTTGCTGGCCATCACTGCCTCTCTGGCTGACAGTCTGGATGTTATCCAGTCAGTTCAGGCCGACCTCAGAGACAGCCTGGATTCGTTTGCCACTCTGACGTTTGATATCTTCGATCAGGTCGATGCAGACCCTGCCTTTGCTGACTACAACGACGCTATCGACCCCTTGTTAGACCAGATTAACCGCTTGGCGACTGCCAACGATGGACTGATCGCCCGGCAAACCAACCTCTTCGTGGATATACGCACGGAATTACCCGGGAAGATTGAGGCCGTTCAAGCCAGTCTTGCCAGTACAGGCGGTAACCTACAAGCACTGTCACAGCAAGTCGATAGCGCAGTAACAAGAATCAGTGAAGTGGCGCTGGATCAGGTAACGGTTGGGCGATACATCGTCATCCTGGCTACGATCGCCATACTGCTTTTGTGTTTGGCGGTCTCCTGGGTGGTGGTGCGCAGTGTGCGCCGTCCCATTCACAGGCTGAGCGAGTATATGAAGCAGGTGGGTAACGGTGATTTCAGCGCCAGGGTGGGCAATTACCCTAATGATGAAATTGGCGAGGTTTTTCACTCGACCGAGCAACTGGTCGACAAGATAAGAGAGATGATCGCCAGGATCGCTGATCTCAACCGCGATATTAATGCAATTTCCACAGATACTGCTGAATCAACGAAGTCTGTGCGGTCCCGCCTGAACCTTCAGAGTGAAGATCTTAATTCGGTGGCGGCGGCGGTCACTGAAATGGCGGCCAGTGTTCGTGATGTGGCACATAACACCCGGCAGGCTGCAGATGAAATGGTGCACAGCGAGGAGCGGGCTCATGATATAGAAACGGCGGTCAGTGCCGCCGTTAATTCCAATCAAAAACTGACCGTTTCCATGCAGGAAGCGACCGGTGTTATAGAGACGCTTGATAGCGAAGTAGCCGGTATTGACCAGATTCTCGACGTAATCAGAAATATCACAGAGCAAACCAATCTTCTGGCTCTCAACGCTGCTATTGAAGCAGCACGTGCAGGCGAGCAGGGAAGAGGGTTTGCCGTCGTGGCCGATGAAGTTCGTACACTGGCCAGTCGCACGCAAACCTACACCCAGGAAATTGCGGAAAAGATAGACAGTGTGATGGCAGGGTCCCGGGAAGCGGTAGCGTCTATCTCTACCAGCGTAAAAGATGCGAATGACATTTCCGGTCGCGTCGGCGATGTGCAAGGAGCATTCAACGAATACCTCACTTACATCGCTCGTGTAAGCGAACTTAATGGGCAGGTTTCTGTCGCCACGGACGAACAGCAGGCGGTCTCGGAAGACATCACCAAACGCACCAATACCATTAGTGACACTGGTGCCGTCGTGGCAGCAGACTTTGAGTCGACTGTTCAGAGAGCCGCCGAACTTAATGAAATCGCCGATCATCTTGACCAGGCGATTAAACGATTCCAGTTGTAGTCTTGGGGTAGGTATGACTTTTTGTACAGAATTGAAGTATTTCACGTGGTTTGCCGTTCTGATGGCCTTGTGCAGTTCATTGTCCGCTGCCGAACTCAGGGTTATGAAAGAGGATTATGGCCAGTTTCACTATAATACCGATTTGCAGAGTCAGGCCGGTGCCATTGATCTGGAGGACGAGACAACACAGCGAGTACGGCAGATACTGAATCAGGTGGATGTTGACTACAGTATCCAGATGCGCACCTGGCCGATCTCCTACCGGCGTGCTTCCGAAAGACCAGGGTATGGCATTTTTCCATTGGAACGGCATGACGACCTGGAAAGCACCTTTGAGTTCATAGGGCCTTTAGCGGAGTACCAGTGGGTTGTTTACACCCGAGCAAGCAGTGACCGTGAGATCAGCAGTCTGGATGACTTGCAGGGTATGAGAGTGGGTGGGTATCAGAACTCCCCCATTACCGAGTACCTGACGGAACGGGGGGTAAATGTGGATGAACTGCCCTACGATGCATTGAACCTCAAAAAGCTGACCCTGGGCTATATTGATGCCTGGGTGACCTATAACGTCAACGCAGAGAGCATCGCCCGCCAGGCGGGCTACCCCATGCCCAGATCGGCATGGGTAGTAAAGACAGTGGATGTTTATCTGGGCATCAATAAAGAAAGTGAGACCGAGTTGCTAATGTCGTTGGGCGAGGCATCTCAGGGGTTTTGACCTGTGGAGAACCACTTGGGAAGAAGTGATTGCTCATTTTAAAACAGCAGTGAGGCTTCCATCCTAAGCGGGCGTAAGTGGCGGGGTCAGTCACGGCACGTTTGCGCCCGAAGAGGGCATCACAGGGAAGAGATGGATCACTACGAGATGTAAACTCGGTTCCCATAAACAGAAAAAGCAGCCCTTGGGCTGCTTCATCTAAATTTGGAGCGGGAAACGAGATTCGAACTCGCGACCCCAACCTTGGCAAGGTTGTGCTCTACCACTGAGCTATTCCCGCAATTTGGTCTTACTTACTGAGCCTTCTTCGAAGGCTTAACTCGCGAGGCTTCCCGCCCAGCCCCAACCTCGTCAAGGTTGTGCTCTACCACTGAGCTATTCCCGCGTTTTTTGTCTCAAGAGCACCAGTGCTCTCAAAACAGAAAATAAATGGTATCCCGTAGGGGACTCGAACCCCTGTTACCGCCGTGAAAGGGCGGTGTCCTAGGCCACTAGACGAACGGGACACACAAACTTTCGATAGGACGGTGCTGGTTTGAAGCAGCCTCATCTGGCCGTTTCCGTCGAAAGCGGGGCGCATATTACCATTGGAATTTACCAATGCAACAGTTTTCCTGAAAAAATTATCAAAATCAGTGTGTTAGCGCTGTATTGAGGCTTGCCAGCATGGTCTGGGCATACCGCCAGTCACTGGTCTCTGCTATCGTTCTTCCCAATGAATCCGGTATAGGGAAGGCGTCATGAAGGCCGCTAATAGGATGGCTTCGTCGAGTTTGAGGATCCCGCGAATGCAGGAGGCAGTCTGATGCACCGGGCTGTACTGCGCTGGCTATTGTTTATTGTTGGCTGGGGTTGTGTGTTGATGGGCGCTATCGGGGTGGTTCTGCCGGTGTTGCCGACGACGCCGTTTCTGCTGCTGGCGGCGGCCTGTTTCGACCGGTCTTCGCCCCGCTTCCACCGCTGGCTGTTATCCACTAAGCTGTTTGGACCTCTGATCGAAAACTGGCAGCGGGAGCGCTACATTGAGAAACGCTCCAAGCGGGTTGCGCTGGTGGTAGTGGCGGTGACGTTCAGCAGTTCGATCCTGATTGTTGAACCGGTGGCGTTGAAATGGATGCTGGTCGGTTTTTGGGCGACCTGTACCTTCTTCATTGGCCGGTTGTCGACAATCCCGCTGTCACAAAGACGGTTTCAAGAGGGGGTTAATGCAGGCTGAAAACTAGCCTGAACACCATTAGAAAGGATGCAATGGGAGAGCCAGAGGCTCTCAGCGATGCAAGAATGCCCGGACAAGGTGACTACATCTGGCCGGTATGGCATGAACAGGGATCTTGAAGTATGCAAACGAAACCGGACTCGTGCCGGTGGCGTATTGATAGTACCGGCCGAGGCCGGTTCGCATAAGATTTGCCCGGTGGTATAGAACCTGGAGAGTATCGTGATGAGAGTCTTGTTGAGTCTGGTGGTGGGCTTGGGCGTGTCGTTTGCGGCCCTGGCCGAAGACGTTATTGTTTCCCATGCCATCGCCGAACGCGGTGAGCCGCAGTACCCGGACGACTACCCTCACTGGGATTATGTAAACCCGGATGCCCCTCGCCAGGGCTATGTTACCTACGGGGTGCGTGGCACCTTTGATAACTTCAATCGGTTTGCCCAGCGTGGTACCACACCTTCCGGTATTCGGGATTACCTGTTTGATACTTTGATGGTCGCTAATGGCGACGAAGTAGGGGTTTACTACGGGTTGATTGCCGAGCAGGTTGAATACGATGCCGCCCATCGTTGGATTACCTTCCATTTGAACCCGGATGCTACTTTTCAGGATGGCGAGCCCATCGAAGCTTCTGATGTGGTCTTTACGTTTAATCTGTTTATGGAAGACGGCGTTCCCCAATTCAAAACCTACTATGAGGGCGTAACCGTTGAGGCACTGAACGAACGACAGGTACGGTTTAACCTGGAAACGCCCAGCAAAAGCCTACTGGTTAGCCTGGCAACCCTCACCGTTTTTCCGGAACACACCTTTGCGGATCTGGATTTCACTGAACCCTTTGAGCAAGTGCCGCTCGGCAGTGGCCCCTACACCATATCGGACTACCGTATGGGACAATATGTCGTCTATGAGCGCCTCGATGACTATTGGGCCAAGGATCACCCAGCGCGCGTTGGTCAGCTGAATTTTGATTTTGAGCGATACGATTATTACCTCGACGACACCGTTCTGCTCGAAGCCTTCAAGAAAGGGGAATACGATTTCCGCCAGGAAAATGTTGCCAAAGACTGGGCTACGGCCTACACCGGGGATAATTTCGACGCTGGCTATATCGTTAAAGAAGAGATTCCGCACGAGCTGCCGCAGTCAATGCAGTCTTTTGTGTTCAACATCGAAAACCCCCAGTTTCAGGACCGCCGGGTACGGATGGCCATTAACATGCTGTTCGATTTCGAGTGGACCAACGAAAACCTTTTTTATGACGCCTACAACCGCACCAGCAGCTACTTCCAGAACACCGACTACATGGCCGACAGCCTGCCAGAAGGCCGTGAGCTGGACATTCTCGACGAATACCGTGACCAGTTGCCGCCAGAAGTCTTCACTGAGGTGTTCGAGAACTTCAGCACTGATGGCAGCGGCAATGTGCGGCCTCAATTGCGCCAGGCATTAACCTTGTTGCGCGAGGCGGGCTATGAAACCCGGGATGGCCGGCTGATCTACACCGAGACCGGCGAACCGCTGGAATTCGAAATGCTGCTGTACTCACCTTCCTTCGAGCGCATAGCCATCCCGTTCCGGGAGAACCTGTCACGGGCCGGCATCACCATGAACATTCGCACCGTTGATGTCACCCAGTACACCAATCGGATGCGTGAGCGGGACTACGACATGCTGGTCGGCAATCTGGGCGGCGGTGCCTACCCGGATGCCGATCTGATGATTCAGTTCCACAGTGATTTTCTGGATTCCACCTACAACTCAATTGGCGTACAGGATCCGGTAATCGATGCGCTGGTAGAGGGTATTCGCGATAACCAGCAGAACGATTCCGAACTGCTCGCCTATGGCCGCGCGCTGGACCGGGTGTTGTTGTGGCGCTATTACGTGATTCCACATTGGCACATTGGGGCTTACCGGGTGGCCTACTGGAACAAGTTTGCCCGGCCTGAATCTCGGCCCCGCTATTCACTGGGAAGTTCGACCTGGTGGCTGGATGCTGACGCCGAAGCTGCCTTGCCAGACCGCAATGCTCGCTGAGGGTGGGGCATGACAGCCTATCTGATACGGCGCTTGCTACTGGTCATCCCCACGCTGTGGGCTATTGTTACCATCAATTTTGTGATCATCCAGGTCGCCCCCGGCGGCCCGGTGGACCAAATGATCGCCAACATGGAGGGCAATACCGCCTCCATGCTGGACCGGATGACGGGTAACAATCAGACCGATATTTTGCAGTCGCCATCATCTTCCGAGCGTGATTCCGGCAGCGATAACCGCTCGGGGGATTCCAGCTATCGCGGTGCACGCGGCTTAACCGAGGAAGACATCGCCGCCATTGAAGCCCGGTTCGGGTTCGATAAACCCCTGCACGAACGTTACTTCACCATGTTGTGGGAATACCTGAGATTCGACTTCGGAGACAGCCTGTTTCGGGGTGGTTCGGTAGTGGACCTGATTGTCGAACGGCTGCCCGTGTCCATTTCCCTGGGGTTATGGACGACACTGATTGTCTATCTGGTGTCGATACCGCTGGGCATCCGCAAGGCGATTAAACACAGCACCCAGTTTGATGTCTGGACCTCGGGTGTTATTTTTGCCGCCAACGCCATACCCTCGTTTCTATTCGCCATCTTGCTGATTATTCTGTTTTCCGGCGGTAGTTATTTTGACTGGTTTCCACTGCGGGGGCTGGTCTCCACCAATTGGGATGAACTGAGCCTCGGCGGCAAGATTCTGGATTATTTCTGGCACATGGCCCTGCCAGTGCTGGCGATGGTCATCGGCGGCTTCGCCAGCCTGACCATGCTGACCAAGAATTCCTTTCTGGATGAAATACACAAACAATATGTGATGACGGCTCGTGCCAAGGGCTGTACCGAGCGGCGAATTCTTTACGGCCATGTATTCCGCAATGGCATGCTGATTATTATTGCCGGTTTCCCGGCGGCCTTTCTGGGTATTCTGTTTAGCAGCTCGTTGCTGATCGAAACGATATTCTCGCTCGACGGGTTGGGCTTGCTGGGCTTTGAATCCACGCTGCAACGGGATTATCCGGTCATGTTTTCAACGCTCTATGTGTTTACGTTAATGGGGTTAATCATGGGCATTATCAGCGATCTGATGTACACCCTGATCGATCCGCGCATTGATTTCGAGGCGCGTTGATGGCTCGTACTAATACGTCCTTTTTATCACCGGTCAACCGGGCTCGCTGGTTACGATTCAAGGCCAACCGCCGGGCCTGGTGGAGTCTGTGGATTTTTACCATTGTGTTTGCGCTGTCGCTGGTGTCGGAATTGGTCGCCAATGAAGAGCCTTTGCTGATCTGGTACGAGGGCAAACCTTACTTTCCGCTGGTACAGGATTACACCGAACTCGACTTTGGGGGCGATTTCGACCTGATGGCCGACTACCGCGACCCTTATTTGCAAGAGCTGATCGAATCCAGTGGCTGGATTCTCTGGCCACCCATCCCCTATGCCTACAACACCATCAACTACGATTTACCGAGCCCAGCGCCAAGCCCGCCGACCACCGAAAATTGGCTCGGTACTGACGACAAGGGGCGGGATGTGCTGGCGAACGTGCTGTATGGCTTTCGGCTCTCAGTGCTGTTCGGGTTTCTGACCACGATTATCTCCGCAGTGATTGGCGTGGCTGCGGGGGCTGTGCAGGGGTTTTACGGTGGTAAGCTGGATTTGTTCATGCAGCGCTTCATGGAAATCTGGGGCAGCATGCCGACGTTGTTTATTCTGATCATTCTGATGAGCATCGTAACTCCGAGTTTCTGGTGGCTGGTTCTGGTTGTTTTGTTGTTTGGCTGGATGGGGTTTGTTGGTGTGGTGCGGGCCGAGTTTCTGCGTACCCGTAACTTCGAATATGTGCAATCGGCCCGGGCCATGGGCATGAGTGATAGCCGGCTGATGTTTCGGCATATTTTGCCGAATGCCATGGTCGCCACCCTGACTTTTCTGCCGTTTACGCTCTCGGGGTCGATCACTATTCTGACATCGCTGGATTTTCTTGGCTTCGGCATGCCGCCCGGCTCACCATCGCTGGGTTTGTTGCTGGCGCAGGGCAAGGCGAACATTCAGGCTCCCTGGCTGGGCTTTACCGCGTTTTTCATTGTCGGCTTTATGCTGACTACCCTGATTTTCGTGGGCGAGGGCGTGCGCGATGCCTTTGACCCGCGCAAGGCGTATTGATGCATGAATAATCCGACTTCCGAACCTCTGGTCAGCCTGGTCGATGTGTCGCTGGGCTTTGGTTTCGGCGATGCCGTAACGCCTGTGGTCGAAAACGTATCGCTGGACATTCATGCGGGCGACGTTGTTGCTCTGGTGGGTGAAAGCGGTTCCGGCAAAAGCGTCACTGCCATGTCGATCCTGCGGCTGGTACCCAGCCCGCCGTTGGTGTGGCTGGGCGGTGAAGTTCGCTGGCAGGGTGAGCGGATTGATAACAAGTCAGACCGGGATCTGCAGGCCTGGCGCGGACGCAAGGTCGGGGTGATTTTTCAGGAACCGATGACCTCCCTGAACCCCCTGCATACCATTGAAAAACAAATCGTCGAAATGGTGCAGTTGCACCACCCAGTGTCGGCACGCCAGGCCTCGGCCAAGGCGTTGAGCATGCTGGAACGGGTCGGATTGAAAGACCCATCAACCAAGCTAAAGGCCTACCCGCATCAGTTATCCGGTGGCGAACGGCAGCGGGTGATGATTGCACTGGCGCTGGTGAATGAGCCGGAAATGCTGATTGCCGATGAACCCACAACAGCACTCGATGTGACCATTCAAGCGCAGATTCTGGACCTGATTGCCGATCTGCAGCGGGAATTTGGTATGGCGGTTCTGTTCATCACCCACGATCTGACGCTGGTGCGGCGCTTCTGCCAGCAGGTAGCCGTCATGGAGCGGGGCCGGGTAGTTGAGGCCGGGCCAACCGGTCGGGTGTTTGATGCGCCACAGCATCCCTACACGCAGGCATTGCTGGCAGCAGAACCGGGCAATCCGCCAGAGCCCCTGAAGGGTGAGCAAAAACCGTTGCTGACCGGGCGGGATGTTCGGGTCTGGTTTCCGATTCAGCGTGGTATTCTGCGACGCACGATCGGGCATGTGAAAGCGGTTGATGGCATTGATTTTACGTTGCATGAGGGTGAATCCCTCGGTGTTGTCGGTGAGAGTGGTTCCGGAAAATCGACGCTGGCCCGCGCCATATTAAGACTCGAAGAAAGCGCGGGTGTTCTCGATTTTGAGGGACAGTCGCTGCAAGGCCTGAACCGCAAGGCATTGCGGCCAGTGCGCAAGCGCATGCAAATTGTATTTCAGGACCCCTATGGCAGCCTGAGTCCGCGGTTATCGGTGGAGCAAATTGTTCGCGAAGGGCTGGATATCCACAAGATCGGCGAGCCTGAAGAGCGTGATGCGGCGGTGATCGAAGCCCTGAAGGCGGTGGAGCTTGACCCTGAAATGCGGTTTCGTTACCCGAATGAGTTTTCTGGCGGTCAGCGCCAGCGCATCGCGATTGCCCGGGCGCTGATCATGCGGCCGCGTTTCATTATTCTCGATGAACCCACCTCGGCACTCGACAGAACGGTGCAGTTCCAGGTGATTGAGTTGCTCAAGCGGTTGCAGGCGGAGTACGGCTTGTCGTACTTGTTCATCAGCCACGATCTGAAAGTCGTTAAAGCCCTGTGTCATTCGGTGATGGTGATGAAAGATGGCAAAGTGGTGGAACAGGGCCCCGCCGAACAGGTGTTTAATTTCCCCCAAAACCCCTACACTCAAGCCTTGCTCGAAACCGCCTTTGCGGTTTGACTGTTCAGTGGCTGGGTCCGCATCAGCTACCGAAGGTGCCTCTGCGGGGTCGGCGTGAATCCATCCCTGGAGCCTAGGCCGCAAAATCCCTGTTGCGGACTACCCCGCAGAGACACCTTCGGCACCCGCTGCTCGCATTTGTCTACACCACTATTTGAGTAATTAACCTGTTAAAAGGAAACCTGATGTCCCTACCCAAACTGGATCATCGCCAGGGAGTCTTGATCGCCGCACTGGGTGTGCTGGTGCTCAGTTTTGATGCGTTGCTGGTGCGTCTCGCCGCTACCGATCCAATGAACATCGCCTTCTGGCGGGGTACTTTGATTTTCATGTCGGTGACGGCGTTTATTCAGCTTAGTGGTAACCGCAAGCAATGGCGGCTGTACCGGGCGCATGGTGGCGCAGCGTTGCTGGTTACGGTGCTCTATGGCATCAACTCGGGGCTGTTTGTCTTCAGTGTCAGCCATACCACCGCGGCCAACACCGTGGTAATTCTGAGCAGTTCTGCGTTTTTTGCCGCTTTCTTTTCATGGCTACTGCTGCGTGAACGGGTGGCGTTGCGGACCTGGGTTGCCATTGCCGTGTCGGTAGCCGGTGTGTTGGTGGTGTTCTCAGGGTCACTGGGTAAGCCCGGTAGCCTGGGGGATTTGCTGGCGATCATTCTGGCATTGTTGATGGGGCTGACGCTCACACTGCTGCGGCGTATGCCGGATTTGCCAAAGATGCCGGTCGTTGCCTGCAGCGGCATTGTACTGGCCATACTGACCTGGCCGTTATCGTCTCCATTGGGCCTAGAGCCAGCTCAGTACGGATGGCTCGCGGTCATGGGGTTGGTGCAGATGCCGATTGCCTCGGTGTTGTTGATGATGGCGACGCGCTATTTGCCTTCCCCGGAAGTCAGCCTGTTTCTGCTGATCGAAACCGTATTGGGACCGGTTTGGGTGCTGTGGGTATTGAATGAGGCGGTGCCGCCACTGACGCTGGTCGGGGGCAGTGCCATTCTGGGCGCGGTGGCGGTGCATTCATGGTTGTCGATGCGACGGGAAACCAGGGGTGCTATCTAGGTGCTGGTATGGCTGGAAAGGGCAGGTATAATGCGCGCTTTGGAAGTTCAGTGCTTCCTCCGGCCCGACGTTGATAACAGGTGAAGTATGCCCATCGAAAAGAATACCGTAGTGACGTTTCACTACATACTGAGTGATGAAGCCGGTGAAACGGTGGAATCCAGCCGCAGTGGCGAACCCAGTGTTTATCTGCACGGGCATGGTGGCATTTTGCCCGGCCTGGCTGAAGCACTGACCGGCAAGGAGGCGGGCGAATCGGTAAGCGTTACCCTGACACCCGATCAGGCATACGGTCCGCGCAAACCGGACGCGATTCAGCGTGTCCCTGCCAAGCACCTGATGGGTGCCAAAAAATGGAAGCCGGGGATGATCGCTCAGGTGAACACCGAGCAGGGCCCCCGCCATGTACTGGTGGCCAAAGTCGGGCATAAGTTCATTGATGTGGACACCAACCATCCGCTGGCCGGTAAAACCCTGACCTTTGATGTGGAAGTGGTCAGCTTGCGGGATGCTGAACCTGAAGAAATAGCACATGGTCACGTGCATGGCGCCGGTGGTCACCACCACTGAGGTGCCCGCGCGCCTTGCTTTGTTCAATAAAAAAGGGCCTTGAGGCCCTTTTTAATGTACGGAAACTGCCTGGTTCAGCCTACGGCTTTCAGCGCTGCATCGTAGTTCGGTTCATCGGCAGTCTCGGCGACCAGTTCGGTATGGGCCACCTTGCCGTCTTTGATGACCACAACGGAACGCGCCATCAAGCCTTTAAGCGGGCTGTCTGCAATGGTCACACCGTAGTCTTTACCAAAGGATTCGCTGCGGAAGACAGAGGCGTTGGTAACGCGCTCCAGGCCTTCGGCGCCACAAAAACGCTGCATCGCAAACGGCAGGTCGGCCGAGACGCAAACGACCTCCACGCCATCCAGATTGCTCAGTGCTTCGTTGAACTTGCGTACCGAGGTCGCGCAAGTGGGGGTGTCAACGCTGGGGAATATGTTCAGTACCACGGTTTTACCGGCCAGGTCGCTGAGCTTCAGGTCCGACAGGTCGGTTTTGGTCAGTGTGAAGTCGGGGGCGTTGGCGCCGACAGCGGGCAGATCGCCAACGGTGTTAACCGGGTTGCCTTGCAGGGTAATTTTAGCCATTGCGGGTGGTCTCCCTTTAAAAAATAGGTTGTATAAAACGAAGGTGCGAACCCGGCAGTGTAGTCAATACAGCGAAAATCGGGTTACACGGTATTATCACTGTACGGAAGTGGGGTGTTTTTGGTTGAATGCAATGCCAGAGTCTCCCCGGACCCGCGTTTTAAGCACACCGCAAACAGGACATCCTATGAGTCATGCAAAGCAAGAGCCGCTGATCGATTTGCGCAGCGATACCGTTACCCGGCCGACCGACGCCATGCGCGACGTCATGGCCCGCGCCGAAGTCGGCGACGATGTGTTTGGCGACGACCCCAGCATTAACCGGCTAGAGGCCCGCATGGCCGATCTGACCGGTAAAGAAGCCGCGCTGCTGCTGCCAACCGGCACTCAGAGCAACCTGGTGGCCTTGCTCAGCCATTGCCAGCGTGGCGACGAGTACCTAGTGGGTCAGAATTACCATACCTATTACTACGAGGCCGGCGGTGCTGCCGTGCTGGGTAGCATTCAGCCCCAGCCTATGCCGGTGCAGGCCGATGGCACACTGCCGCTGGATACTCTGCTGCAGATGATCAAGCCCGATGACAGTCATTTTGCGCGCAGCCGGCTGATTGCCCTGGAAAACACCCATGGTGGCCGGATCATGCCGCGTGAGTTTATCGGGCGAGTGCGGCAACTGGCCGACCAACACGGGCTTAAGGTTCATTTGGACGGTGCCCGGTTGTTTAATGCGGCCGTCGCCAGCGGTCAGTCGCTGGCTGAGCTGTCGCAATCGGCCGATTCGGTCAGTATTTGTTGTTCGAAAGGGCTGGGTGCGCCCATGGGTTCGGTGCTGGTTGGCTCGGCCCAGCTGATAAAGCAGGCTCGGCGCTGGCGCAAGATGGTCGGTGGTGGCATGCGCCAGGCGGGCATTATCGCCGCGGCTATCGATCACGCACTGGATCATCACGTCGACCGCCTGGCTGACGACCATGCCAATGCGGAGCGGTTGCACGCTGAACTGAGCGTATTGCCGGGCATCATCAGTGCCACGGTCAACACCAACATGGTGTACATCGAGCTCGAATCGCACGAAAAGGGGCTGGCGTTGCAGGCCGCACTGAAAGAGCGCGGTATTTTAACGGCGGGCGGTCAGAAAATACGGCTGGTGACCCACCTGGACATAACTGCCAGTATGATCGACCGTTTTGTCGCAACGGTGGCTGAGGCCCTTAGCTAGCTAACCCGGCTCCAGTTCTCGTACCACTGTTCGGCACTGGTCGAGGTGGCCCTGGCAAGCCTGGGGTTGGCCCGGTACCAGACCATGGCCAGCGCACTCATAAGGCATTGTGCCTCGCGCAGCCTGGGCGCACTGATGCCCAGGTTCTCGGCCAGTGTCTGTGCCTGGGGTTCGCAGAGCTCGAACCCCAGGCACAGGCCTGCCAGATCCATCGCCGGGTCGCCTGCAGCGGCAAATTCCCAGTCCAGCAGTGTCCATTCCGGCCCCTTTACCCGTAAATTCCCCGGGTGCCAGTCGTGATGACACAAAACTGGCTGCTTAACAAAACGGTAGTCCCGGCACTGATCGAGAAGGAACGTATGAATATGAGCCGGCAGGGGTTTGGCATGGGTGAGCAAATGCTGGATCTGTATGGCCACGTTCAGGGGCTCGCCCTGGGGCCGGTGATGGTGCACTTGCTTTAACGCCAGTGTCAGAAACTCCAGGTCGGCGTCATCACCGCTGGGCGCAGCATCGCCCTGGGCCCAGTGACACAGCTGCCAGCGCGGACAAGCGGCAATGAGCTTAGGTGACCAGGGTTCGTTGCTGAGGTTCAGCAAGATGTTGATTTCACGGCGCCTGTCGACCCCGAGTGATGGCACCTCGGGGTGGTTTAGCCGCAATGCCACTTGCTGTGACGGACTCTTAATCTGAAACAGACGGTTGCACTCACCACCGGGCCAGGCCGTTATCGTCAGTGGCCCGGGCAGGGTGTCTTTGATCTCGTTCAGGGCTGCAAACAGCGCAATAGTCATAAGCGGATACCGAAAATACCTGTGCCCATTGTGTCAGAAGTTGGGTTTCCCTGGCGACTTCAGTAGAATGCACGCCAGTCGGGCGCTGTTGGAGCCCGGCCAGAGCACGTCAGAGAGGCTCATTGACTCTTTGACGGCTCGCAGCGTTCTCGCCGGGGTGCCTACTGCGGTGCTTGCCGAACCAGGCAAGCCACAGGGCTGAGACTCACCCGCCGAACCTGAACCAGTTAATGCTGGCGTAGGGAGTTGAGACGACAGGTGGGACCCGGGCTCTCCCGGGCTGGGTCTGCACCGATCAACCTTTCCCCTATGAGTACGTTGGCAATTTAGCCCACGACTCGTGCGCCGGTCATTGTGATGTTAAACATTGAACCGGAATGCTTATGATGATTGTAAAACCTGCCGCAGCGACGGCATCCCTGATGACACTGGCGTTGGCGGCCCATGCCGAGCCCCTGACAGTCTATACCTACGAGTCCTTTGTCTCCGAGTGGGGCCCGGGGCCCCAGATTGAAGCGGGCTTCGAAGCGCAATGCAGCTGTGATGTTGAGTTCATTGGCCTTGAAGACGGTGTGGCCCTGCTTAACCGCTTGCGCCTTGAAGGGTCATCCGGCCAGGCAGATATTCTGCTCGGCATCGATGACGCCCTGATTGCTGAGGCTCGCGCCTTGAACCTGACGCTCCCCCACGGGCTGGACACCAGCCACCTGAGCTTGCCTTACGACTGGCAGGACGCCGAATTTGTACCCTACGACTACGGTCATTTTGCCTTTGTTTACGACCAGACACGCGTCGATAACATGCCTACCTCGCTCGAAGAGCTGGTCTACGACTCCGACCTCAGTGTGATTTATCAGGACCCACGCGTCAGCACCCCCGGTCAGGGGCTGATGTTGTGGATGAAATCGGTATTTGGCGACGATGCCGATGATGCCTGGACAACCCTGCAGGAGCGCGTGGTCACGGTTACTCCGGGCTGGAGCGAGGCCTATGCCCTGTTTCAGGAAGGCGAGAGCGATGTCGTACTCAGCTATACAACGTCTCCGGCCTACCACATGACTTTTGAAGACACCGATCAGTATCAGGCGGCCGAATTCAGCGAAGGTCATTATGCGCAGATTGAAGTGGCGGCGGCTCTGGCCTCGTCTGATCAGCCGGAACGGGCGCGTGAGTTTCTGGCCTTTCTGATCAGCAAACCGGCTCAGGATGTGATGGCCGGTACCAACTGGATGTGGCCAGTGCTGGACGGCGCCGAGACGCCCGAAGCTTACGACAGCATGGCCAGACCTGAAACCCTTTACTTCGACAGTGAAACCGTCGCCGAAAACCGCCGTAACTGGATTCGCGAATGGCGCACAGCGGCCAGCCAGTAAGGATAGCCAGGCTGTGAATCTGTCACTTGTTCTGGCCCGGCTCGGTACCGGCGCCCTGTTGTTAACGCTGCTGCTGGCCCTTGCCGGCATGGCGTTGCACCCGGGCCAGGGGTATGAGTGGTCGAGCTACTTCGACGCCTGGTTGTGGCAGGTTATCCGTTTTTCGGTACTGCAGGCGGCACTGTCGGCGCTGTTGTCGGTCGTGCTGGCATTGCCTTTTGCCTGGGCATTGGCACAGCGGCCCTTTCGCGGTCAGTGGTTGCTGGCCGGGTTTCTGAATCTGGCGTTTGTATTGCCGGTGCTGGCCGTAGTGCTGGGTATCGTGGCGCTATTCGGCCGCCAGGGTTGGTGGCCACTGGAAACTACGGTGTATGGCTTGCCCGGTATTCTGCTGGCGCATGTGGCGTTGAACTGGCCTTTTGCCGTTCGGTTGCTGTGGGACCGGCTGAGCCAGGTGCCGCTGCATCATCGCCGGTTGGCAACCGTGCTTGGGTTATCGACAGTGCAACGGTTACACCGGATCGAATGGCCGATTCTCAAGACCGCCACCGGGCCTGTGTTTGTGCTGATTGCGTTGCTGTGTTTCAGCAGCTTCACCGTGGTGCTCACCCTGGGCGGTGGCCCGGCCAACACCAATCTGGAAGTCGCGGTCTATCAGGCACTGAAATACGATTTCGACGCCCGGGGCGCGGCGCTATATGCGGCTTTTCACGGTGCCCTGGCGCTGGGGTTGATGGCCTTACTGGGCCACAACAAAGTCTGGTCAATGGAGACAGTAGCCCAGCCGGCCCGGTCCGGCATGCAGCGGGCCAGTGCACTGCAACGGGTGGCCATCATCACCTTGCTGCTGACCTTGCTGGCGCCTTACCTGGCGCTGATCCAGCGAGCGCTGCGAGCAGACTGGCAGTGGCCGGGCCAGTTGAATGAAGCGCTGTTAACCAGTCTGGGCATTGCCAGCTTCAGTGCGCTGGTGGCTGTGCTGCTGGCGCTCAGTCGCTGTGTTTCGGTTCAGTCGGCACGCCGGCGCAGTCTCTGGCTCGATTTTGGGGTATTGGTGATGCCGGCCATGGTGCTCACCACCGGCCTGTTTTTATTGTGCTTGCGGCTGGGCTGGGCACGCCAGTCGACCTGGCCGCTGATCATCTGGATCAATGCCCTGATGGCCATGCCGCTGATTTTACAGCCGATTAAGGCACGTACCGCAGCGGCGCGTAACCAGTATCAGCGATTGACCCGGGTTCTGGGGCTCTCTCGCTGGGGGGCCGTGCGCTTTGTTTACTGGCCGGTGCTGTGGCCGGTGCTGACCTGGGCGCTGGCGCTCAGTGCGGTGCTTAGCCTGGGTGACATGGGCGTGGCGGCGCTGGTCGGCCAATTGGATTTTGTAACCCTGCCGCTGATGATTTTTAGGGCCATGGGCAGTTATCAAATGACTCTGGCGGCCCAGCTTATGGTCGGGTTGCTGGCATTGTGTGCCCTGCTGCTGGGGCTGGCGGAATGGGCAAGAGGGCGAGGCCATGCTTGACGTTACTAACCTGTCGGCTCGCCTGGGCGATCAGACGTTTCACTGGCAGTTTCAACTGAATGCCGGTGAGCTAATGGCCATTGTCGGGGCCAGTGGCCTCGGCAAGTCGACATTGCTGAACGTCCTGATGGGGCTGCAAGCCCCGGTGCAGGGCGAATTGAACTGGCAAGGGCGCTCGGTTATGCAGGTGCCCGTGCATGAACGGCCGTTCGGCATACTGTTCCAGAGCCACAACCTGTTTGATCATTTGAGCGTTAGGTTGAATCTGGCACTGGGGCTGTCACGCTCCGGGCGGCTGACCGATGAGCAGCAGCACCAGGTCGAAGTAGCTGCACGCCGCTTCGAATTGCAGTCTATGCTAGACCGCACGCCGGGCCAGCTCAGTGGCGGCCAGCAACAGCGGGCGGCGCTGGCGCGGGTGTTTCTGCAACGCAAACCGGTTCTGTTGCTGGACGAACCCTTTTCGTCACTGGACCCGGCCTTGCGTCAAGAAGGGCTCGACTGGGTTCGGGACATGCAGTCGGAGTTGGGTTGCACGGTATTGCTGGTCACGCACCACCTCGAAGAGATGCTGCCAGTGACCGATCGCATACTGTTAGGCCTGACCGGTCAGCAGTGGCTCGACCTGTCGGTGTCGGAATTCAGGAAGAAACGGCAGGAAGGTCGCTTTGAATCCTTGCTGGGCAGCATTGAAGGGCGATAATCCTGCCAGCCCGATTGATCTTTTCGCCTCTGGCAGGCAGCATGTGGGTTGGTTTCAAACGATCGTTTGAATAACGCACTATTGAAGGATTGCCAATGAATCTCGTGGGTCGTTTTCTCCTGTTACTCCTGCGGGCGCTGATGCATCGTCCCAGCGGCGACCCCCTGGCACCGGTTCGACACCGGTATCGGGTCTGGTTGCACGATATGGATCTTAACTTTCACCTGACAGCGGCTCGTTACTTCTCCTTTGGCGACCTGTGCCGCATTCAATGGCTGATCGATACCGGGCTCGGGCGTGCCTTTCTTAAGGGTCGTTACCGGGCCGTGCTTAATGCCCAGGAGCTGACTTATATCCGCGAGTTTGCGCCGCTCAGTCAGGTCACCCTGGAAGTTCAATTGCGCTGCTGGGATGAGAAATACGCCTACTTCGAGCAGCGCTTCTACCACGGCAAAACACTCCACTCGGTCGGCCATGCGCGCATGGCCATGCTGCATAAAGGCAAGGTCATGAGCATGGGTGAGGTACTGGCGCGCGAAGGTCTCAGCGTTGAATCACCACCGGAAACCGAAGCCATTACAGACTGGAAGGAAACCCTGGCGGCGAAACGGGCTCAGTTTGGTTAAACTGGCTTTACCGAGTCCAGAATGTCTGACAGGTAACCCTTGTTCTGGTCAATGTCGGCGCGTGTCAGACCCGTCATTTCGTAGGGGAACACCAGCCAGTCGTCGGTATCGTACAGGCAAAAGTCGGGTCTGCGATCGGTCTGCTGCGTCGCCGGGCGCTGGTATAAGGTGGCGATGCGGGTATCGGCCGGCATGTTTCGTTTCAGGTGCTTGTTCAGACGGCCCAGTACGGCCTGAACACTGTGGCCGGTACCGAAGACGTCATCGACGATCAGCAGCCGGTCATCAGCATTGAGGTTATCGAGCAGGTACTGGGTGCCGTGCACGCGGATGTGTGTTTCCGGCGAGGCAATCATGTCGGAATAGTGGTCCATGCCGCGGTAGGACGTGCGCAGCGCAATGTGGTCGGTCTTGTTACCAAGCGTTTGCAGGCATTCCTGCACGTAAATGCCGATGGTACTGCCACCGCGCCACAGACCGACGATAAAGTTGGGGCGGAAGCCGCTTTCATACACCTGAACGCCCAGTCGAAAGGCATCCTCGATCAGTTGGGCTTCATTCAGAAAACGTTTGTTGCGATGGGTGTCCGTATCGGTCATGGCTTGCCGGGGGCTCGGGTCGATGGGATTATAGGGGCTCACCCAGTGAAGCTAATGATTTTATGGCCAAAAAACAATACCTCAGTGCCCAGGGCCTGCTAGAAGACGCCTTTCGATTGGGAGCGCAGATTCTGAATTCCGGTTTTCGGCCGACCTTCATGATCGCCGTTTGGCGGGGTGGGGTGCCCATGGGCATTGCCGTGCAGGAGTTTCTGGAGTATCACGGCGTGTCGACCGACAACATCGCCATTCGCACGTCATCCTACAGCGGTATCGACCAGCAAAGCCGCTCGGTGCGGGTGCACGGCCTCGATTACCTTGTTAAACACGTCACCCGGGAAGACTCATTGCTGATCGTCGACGATGTGTTTGATACCGGCCGCTCCATTGAAGCCATTGTCGATCAGTTGCAACAGCGCGCCCGGTTAAATACGCCAGCCGACATTCGAGTCGCCGTGCCTTACTACAAACCCAGCCGAAACGAAGTGGGGCGTGAGCCGGAGTATTATTTGCACGCCACCGATGCCTGGCTCAAGTACCCGCATTCACTTGAAGGTCTGAGTAATGAAGAGATCGCAGAACATCGACCCGAGTTGTATCGCATCCTGAGCCCGCACCTGGAAACTACCAAGCAGGGTGACCAGTCATGATGGTCACGGTTTTCTTGCTGGCCGTCAGCCTGATGCTGATCGGCTACACCCTGACGGTTGTAGAAGCCATGCGCCATTCTGCCGCCTGGGGAATGGCGACACTGATCCCACCGCTGGCCATTGTTTTTGCCATTTGGCGAACCAGGCAGCAGCCAGTGGCAACGGCCCTGTTAGTCTTGCCGCTCGTGTTTATCCTGTTTGCGATGCCGTTCTTCCGCTTGAGCTGACACACGTTTTAACCAGTCGGCAGGCAGTCGGTATCAACCACCTGCCGTATGGGCCTGTTTATCTTGCGATCTGAAACTGATGAATGGTTCCGTTTGGTGCCAACTCGCCCATCAGGGAATTGTCTTGTTGTGCTGGAAGTGTTGCTAATGGCTGGAATACCAGTCGTTGCCCAATGTCGTCGTCATCCAGCGTCAGGTATAACACCCCGTCGCTGTTGGGTGACCAGGCAAAGGTGGAATGTGTCTCGTGGTTGTTCAATGCAGACAGTTGGCTAAGGCGTTCTGCGGCGATGTTCAAAACGTAGACATTGGTTCGTTGTGTTGCTGCCGTAAAGGAGGGAATGGCCAGCCATTGCCGATCCGGTGACAGCAAAATGTTGCCCAGGGCCTGCGTAGCGCTGTCGCTACTGAGAGCATCGGTGATAACCCGGTTGCTCAGTTGGGCCTGTGCATCGATAGCCAACAAGGTGATACGATAGGGCAGCGCACCTTCAAACCGGCTGTAGCCGTAAAGCAGTTGCCCCGTTTCCGTCCATCCCCAGAACAGATCCGTCAGGGTGCCTGAGAGGTCAGTCAGTTGTCGATTGCTGCCACCGTCAAAGTCTGACGCGAACAGATGAATGTTACCGTCTTCCAGTTGGTCCGCCTTGTAGGCCAGCCGGGTTTCATCCGGGTTCCAGATATAATCGCTCACGTCACCAGCGCTGACCAGATTGCCGCTGACTTTTACCTGTGCATTTACCGCTTCAATGCCATTTTGGTAGTCGGTCCAGTAGAAATTGAACAGTTCTACAACACCACTGCTTTGCAAGTCACCCAGGTAAGTTAAGAAGTTCCCCTCAGGCGACCAGGTCAGCTTAGACAGTGAGGCGACATGGGTGCCATAGCGGGTGGAAATCGGGACCTCTGTTATCGTGGCTTCACCCGGCTGCGCAATGAAAACCGCTTTGCTGCCGTTGGCCGCAGCGGCGCCCAGGTAGGCAATAACCGAGTCATCCGGGTGCCACACAAAGGGCGGGGCACCTGCAACACCGGTATCCGCCGGGTCGTATACGGTATGGCTGGTGTCATCGGCCAGATTTAGCCAGACCAGTTGGCTCTGGCGGTTGTGATAGGCCAGTTGTCTTTCATCCTTGCTCCAGTCATAGGCGTTTTCGTTCAACAGAGGTAGCACCGTCTCGCGCGGTGTCTGGCCTTCGTTCGTATCGAGCAAGTGCAGGCGAAAGACCGGGCTGGTACCACTGGTTGCCGTAACCATCGCCAGCCACTGGCCACTGGTGCTCCAGCGAAGCTGGCGTATGGATTCAGTTGCTTCCAAAGTGATGTCGATGCTCGCTTTGCTGCCGCTGTTGGTTTCAGCAAGCATGAGCGTATCGGCCTCGCTGGTATGCCGACGAACAAAGGCCAGGCGCTGACCATTGGGCGAAAGTTTGACCTGCTCAATTGATTCATTAACGGCAATCGGATCGGTCAGCCGTTGTGGATTGGCTTCCGGATAACCTACCCGGTAAAGATCACCATCGCCTTGCCGCTCCTTTTCCGCTTGCACGACCAGCAACCGTTGCTTGAGAACATCGAGTTCGACACTGGCCTGAGACGACTCACCCTCCACATCAGTCGCCGTGACCGTGAGTGTGGCTTTGAGCGCGTCGTCCGCCAGCCAGGGAATGTCCACACTGGCAGAGCTGCTGTCTGGCGACAGCGCAACGTCGATTTCGGGTTCGGTGGTTATCGACCATTCAATGTCGAGTTCCGAGACGGCGTTGCGATCGTCAGTGATGGTCAGAGCGACCCGGTTGATGGTCCCCTCGGTCAGGCTCACGGTGTCGAGGCCTTTAATAGAGGGTGCTTTGTTCTGGTATTTCTCCGGCAGGTCCGGATAGTCACCAACGCAAGCTGCCAGCATTGGAAGCGCAGTTAGCAACGATATAAGTAAAGGTGAGGATTTCATGGCTCTTCCTTAAACATGAAACAAGCGTTCTGAACAGTCATCGGTAAAGTACCGTCCAGGGAATGCATGGGTGTGTTACTTGAATTCCAGGCTGGCACCCAGCCGGAACGTTGCCAGACCGGGCTGGCTGACAGGCCAGTTGACGTGGGTATCAATACGAAGATTGGGAGTGACCGGAATTTGCAGTTGCCCTTGAAGCATCAGCGCAAAATCCTGTTCATCACCATAGCGAGCCTGACTCCAGATCGTCCCGTTCTTCTCCCAGGAATAATGGTTGAAACGGTGCAGGCTTTGTAACCCCAGGCCGCCGCCAAGCCAGAGCAATCGGTCGCCCGCCTGAATGTCTTGCAGCAGGCCGGCAGTAGCGGTAATGCCATAGGAGGAAGAACCGTGCATGGCGTCGTCGACATCGGGGCGGAAACGAGCCCAGTCGAGCGCCGCCATCAGGTAAGCCCGGGTATGCCCTTCAACAAACACCGGCACCTGATAATCGGCATGTATGGCCAGCCCTGCAGCCAGGGGGTAGTCGTTTTCGTCGGGCTGGGCTGCCAGCAGAGCAGAACCGCCAGCGGAAAAAAAAGCGTGGTCCCATTCAACAGACCAGGCGGGGACGGAGAAAAACACTAGGCACAACAGCGCCTGAATTCGGTTAAGCATGATGCATCCTTGTTGTGGCGGTTCCTTCTCGGGCATCCATAAGGCCCAGAGCACTTGCAGGCGTACTGTCTGCCCTTTCTCATGGCGAGCGAGAATGCCACCGAACCCATCGCCAGCGCAAATTTCAAAGTAGACCTCGATCACAAAAAAAAGAATTGAGTAAAAAAATGAGTGCAAGGTTGCGTTCAGAATAATAGGGTGCGCATCTGTCAGGCGGTCGTTCTGTTCTGAATCCGCCTAAGTAGTAGGTGATGCACCAGTCTGGGTGCATCCCATTGAAGGACAGCAACTGACGACTTAAGGGAGAGCCAGGATGCTCAACAAGTCACTCGGTGCATGGTTGATTGCGGTACTGTCATGTGCCGTACTCAGCGGTTGCGCTACACCTCAACTGAATTTTTCGGTCGATGCTTCGCGCGCTATTAATCCCGATGAAACTGGCGACGCCTACGCGGTTGTCGTGCGCGTCTATCAACTGACCGATCCCGTCTTGTTCGAGCGCTCTGAGTTCGACGACATGTGGAAAGCCGATGAGCAGATTCTGGCTGACACACTGGTTTCCCTGCATGAATTAACGGTCGAACCATCCCTATCCCGAACCGTATCCATTGAAAAAGCCGAGCGTGCCCGCTACGCCGGTGTCGTTGCCTATTTTCGAAACGACGAGGGGCATTGGCGCGCCCACAAGAAGGTGAACCACGGCTTTATCCGCGCGTCGACAAACATGACCCTCAAGCTCGATGGCAACCGTGTTGAGTTGGAGTACCGCTAAACACAACCGGGCAGGCTGGGCCAGATTTACCTGAGCGAGTGGCCGACCTGACCCGTTGCATTAACGAATGTAAAACGAGCCGGGAAGGCTTGCTTCCCACTGTGCTGACTTCGGTGTACCGATAATCGAGAGGCACTGTGTTGTGTGATAAGGGAGAAGTATGAAAGGGTTAAGGAAAGTAGTGTGGGCTGAAGGCGTCTTCTTGGGGCAGCAGCATTTTCAAGCCTGGGATCAGTATCAGTTCCGCACGCAGCATTTGCGTTCACGCTGGCAGCAACCCTACAGCTGGGGTGTGGGTGAATTGATCTGGGATGAGGCCGCACTGCTGAATGGTCGTCTCGACCTGGTCCGTTGCCAGGCGCTCTTGCCAGACGGGCGGGTCGTCGATTATCGTCGCGAAACTGACGGCCCGGTATTTCTGGATCTGACACAGTTTGACCACGAAACGCTAACCCTGTGCCTGATGCTGCCACGCAATGAGCTGGCCGATACCATTACCGGCTATGAAGTGAATGGTCGGCTGACAGGCTGGACGTCCGACTATACCGATCTCGAAGATGAGTACGATGCCGGGCGTCGCCGGGAAGTACTGCTGGCCCGTCCCAACTTGAAACTTCAGCCCGACTTCCAGGCCCAGGACAATATGGTCTCGATGCCATTGGCCCGGGTAACCCGGCGCTATGATGCCGAGTACCAACTCGACGAATCCTTTCTTCCGCCGTTACTGCAAGTGGGTTCGGCGGCCCGATTGAAACAGCTGGTCACCAATCTGGTCGATCTGCTGCAATCACAGTTTCGTAGCCTGCAGGAGCGTCGACTCAAACTTGGCGACCTGAGCAGCATGACCGCCACTGAAATGGCTGACTATTTGCTCCAGGCCGAGCTGGTATCGGCACTGGCTGAACTGCGAACCTTTGAACAGCATCCCCAGCAAACCCCCTTCGAGTTATACAAGTTACTGGTGCGCAGTCACGACCGGCTTGCGCTGCAACTGATGCCGGATGAACTGCCTCTGAGTGTCCGGTATCAGCACGATCAACTAACCGATACCTTTGCATCCCTGAATACAGCCATGCGGCAAGTGCTGGGTGTGGATCGTCAGCGCTCAGCCGATGGCCTGGTTTTTACCAGTATTGCTCCAGGTCGTTACGAATCATCGGCTTTGTCGGAAGCGACGGCCGACCGTTGTACTTTCTATCTCTCAGTGCGCCACTCCGGTTCAGACCCCACCTGGTTCACCCGGTTTCCGCAGTATTTCAAGCTCGGTGCACCCGATCAGATCGAGACTATGGTGTCCAATGCCCTGCCTGGCTTGCCATTGCAGCACACTCAGCGGTTGCCACAAAAAATTCGCATCAAGTCTGAATGCGAGTATTTCCTGCTCGATAAATCCAGTCCCGTATGGGCCGACATTCGCCGAGCCGGGCAATTTGCTGCCTTTGGCCTGGGTGACTTTGTGTCGGCGGACGTCGAACTGCTGGTCATTGAGGAATAAATCATGGATACCCGGTCTCACGACATGGAAGCGGTTCTGGTAGAAAGTTGTTCTCCCATTTTCAATCTGGTTGAACCCTTGCGTCAGCCGGAACAGGCCGACCTGGTCGAAAGCTCTTTGCGCGCAGATCTGGAGCAGGCGTTTGTCGAGCTGGAGCGTCGAGCGTTTGAACATCAGTGGCCAAGTGCGGTTACCCGTGATGTTCGTTATTGCATGGCCGCCTATGTTGATGAACGGGTCATGTCTTCCCGCTGGCCACATAAGTTCGACTGGATGGTCAAACCCCTTTGCGTGGAATATTTCGGCGACAGCAATGCCGGTGAAGGCTTCTTTGCCCGGCTGGATGAGCTGCGTCGGGGGTTACCTGAGCACCGTGCCGTCGCAGAGCTGTATTTCAGTTGCCTTCAGTTTGGGTATCAGGGCAGCTATACGCTTAAGGGGTTCGACCAGTTGCAGGCCTATATATCCACCTTTCGCGCTCAGTTGGATGATTTGCGCGGCCCGGTAAACCGTGAACTGGCCGATCAGGCGGTACCGGAACGTCAGTTGGTTTACCGAATTGGTGGGAATCAGCCTTACTGGGTGATGGCAGCGGTAGGCGGCGCATTGCTGGTGGCACTCTTTCTTACCTATGGTGGATTGATGAAGTCAGCATTGTCAGGCAGCGCCGACCGACTCTTGCAGTATCAGACAAGCACTCAGGTTGTGAATGGAGATCAGGTCGATGGCTAGCGCAATGGGACTTCTGTTCCGGTTTAAGGATGTATTGTTGTCGCGGGCTTCAGGCGCGGTTGTCGGTCTTGTTGCGGTACTCGTCATCATCTGGTTTGCCGGGCATCACGTTGGGCTGACTTCCTCTCGCCTGAAATTCATCGCCATGGGCGTTGTGGTGGTGGTCTTTCTATTGATCTGGATGGTAACAGCCTTGTACAAATGGCGGCGCGGCAGGAAGCTGAGAAAACAGCTAGACGCCATGAGCGGTGGTTCATCAGACGCCATTCAAAGTAAAATTTCCGATGTTCTGGATGCGCTAAAAGGCTCTCATCTGGGGACTAAATACCGCGGTAACAGCGCACTTTATGCGCTGCCTTGGTATATGGTGATCGGGCCTTCTGCGGCGGGCAAGAGCACTCTGTTTTCGCAATCCGGGTTGGAATTCCCGTTGAAGGACGACCAGCGGTTTCATGTTCAGGGTATTGGCGGCACCCGCGATTGTGACTGGTGGTTCTCTGACCAGGCGATTCTGATCGATACCGCAGGCCGTTACACCAGCGATGAAGACAACGACGACTGGCTGTCTTTCCTGCGGGTGCTTAAAGCAAACCGTTCCAAGATGCCCATTAACGGCTTGATGCTGGCGCTGCCCCTGGATCAGATATTGACGTCTGAAAAGGCCGATCTCGAACTGCACGTCAAACACCTTAAGAATCGCCTGCATGAACTGATTTCCGAACTGGGTGTCACCTTTCCAATTTACATCGTCATCACCAAGTCCGATCTGTTAAAGGGCTTCGAGGCCTTTTTCAGCGACCTTAGTGAACAGGAAATTAAACAGCCCTGGGGTGTTTACCTGCTGGATGAAACCGAGGACAAATCATCCAATGGCCTGGCGGTACTGAATGACCGGCTAACGCAGTTGTATCACCGGTTGCTGGAGCAACGAACGCAAAAAGTTAACCTGGCTCAAAAGCCCGAAGACAAGGTTGCCATTTATCAGTTTCCGAATCAGTTTTCCGGCGCGACTGAAAAACTGATGGAACTGTTGTCTCTGCTGTTTAAAGACAACCCCTATCACGAATCTCCCTGGTTCGCAGGCGTCTACTTTACCTCCAGCACCCAGGAAGGCATTGCGCTGGAACGCCGCTCCAACGCCTTCAAGAGCGTGTTTGCCAAGGTGGCTTTTGCCGTCAAACGCCAGTCTGAGCTGACTCGAAGCTACTTCATAGACCATTTGTTTACCGAAGTTATTTTCCCTTTACAGAACGCGGTGCGCGGGAATCGCAAGCGGCAACGGTGGAGCCGGGCGGTAAAGGCGGTTTGCTTTATGGTCATTAGTGGCATTGTTGCGTTAACGGGTATTGGCCTGTTTGGGACCTACACCAGCAACCAAATGCTGATTTCCGGCTACGCATCCAAAGCAGAGCGGTTACTGGAGCGCTATCACGATGCCAGTACATCAGACCATGAACGGCTCGATGCACTCGTGGGTTTGCACGAGCATTATCAGCAACTGGAAAAGATGCAGACCTATTCCCCGTTGCAGATCGTGCGCCGTTACTCGCTGGTGGAATCTCACGCTGAACCCATGCAGCAATTGTTGCTGACAACGCTGACTGAGACCGTTGAAGACCGTATCGTCCCGGCGCTGCACACTCAACTGGAAACCTATTCAGCTTCATGGCCAGATCTGGATCAGGTAACGCGTATTGCCGAACAGCCAAGTTACTATGAAGCATTGCGCAGTTACCTGATGCTAACCAGCCATACCGATCGTCAGGACATCGACATTCTGAAAACGTACCTGAGCAAGCTCTGGTACGAAAGCTATGCCGACCATGAGCTGCTGTTGAGCTACCAGCAACGCCAAAGCAGCATGCAGAGTCTGGTCGAGCTATACCTCGTCGACGTCTTCAGCCAGATGGATGAGAGCCACGTTAATCCCTGGTCTGGCTCGAAAAACTGGGTGGCCCAGGCTCAGGATCGCCTGGTGACCGATGCCGACGCTCAGGTGATATACGACCGTCTGGTTGCTTCCGGCAACGGCCGGTTTGCGTCTACCGGCCTGAATGATGTTCTGGATCCTTCGGTACAGGGGGTCTTAAAAGGAGAGTATCGCGTGCCGGGCGCCTTTTCCCGCACGGCCTGGGAAACCTATATTGCCGATGAAATCGACGCTCTGGCAGAGACAGCTACCCGGGGCGACTGGGTACTGGGGCTGGACAGTGGCACCGAAGAGGATACCGCCGATAGCAGCCAGTGGCGTCAACTGCGTGCGGACGTCCGTGCGCATTATTTTGCCGACTATACCGAGCAATGGTCCCAGTTTGTTCAGTCGGTTACGGTGCCCAGGCCTGCGTCTATGGCCGATGCGGTGCAAGCGATCAAGGCGCTCGGCAGTGATGAAGCACCCTGGACAGCGCTGTTCGACCGGGTTGCCCTGGAGTTACAAATTACCGACCCGGCGGTCAGCAATGGCCAGGCGGCCAGTGCCCTGGTGTCTGACCTGACCGGTGATGGCGAAGCAGCAGAACCGGTACCAGTGCCTCTGTTGCCTGCGTTCAAGTCGGCTGCAGAACCCTTGTTGGCGGTAGTAATGGCCGAAAACGGCAAGTCGACGAACCCGGCCTGGCCCGCCTACCGGGAACAGATGCTAGCACTGGCTGAGGAAATGGAGTTCATGCTGGCAGCGGCCGACATCGACCGTGAGGCCAAGCTTTATTCGAGCGATTTACTGTCTGGCAACGCCAGTGGCAAGCAGCTTTACGCCGCCTGGATTGAAATTAACGCCTTGTTGGATGCGATGCCCGACAGCAGTCGCTCCTGGGTCGAGTCTTCCTTTACCGCACCCATCGAACAGACCTGGTCGGCACTGTTAACCAGTGCAACACGGTCACTGCAGCAGCAATGGGATAGCCGGGTGTACTCGGTGTATGCCAATAACCTGCAGGGGCGATTCCCGTTTTCCCCGGCTGAAGTAGAAGCCACCCCGCACGATGTCCAGCTGTTGCTGCAGCCGGGCCAGGGTGAATTGTGGTTGTTTGTCAGCGAGGAACTCGAGTCCTTTTTGCAACGCAGCAACGGCCAATGGCGCAGCCGTACCTGGCTGGATCGCGGCCTGACGTTTAACCCCCAGTTTTTTGACGCACTGGTAGGTGCCGACCGTTTGTCGCGCGGCCTGTTCAAGCCAGGGTCGCCGGAAATGGGTATGGGCTATGCCTTATATCCGATGCCGGTACCCGGGGTTACCGAAGCCTTGATAGAAGTGAATGGGGCGGGCTACCGGTATCGGAATGAACCGCAGGAATGGCGCGAGTTCAACTGGACGCTGTCGCAGAACAACAGCCAGGCCCGGGTGCTTGCCCGGGCAGGCAATGGCTCAGCACCCGTCAGCTTTGAAGCTAATGGTCAGTGGGCCTTTGTTCGGTTAATTCAGGAAGCGGAGGTGACTCACCTGCGTGGTACCGAGTTCGAATTGCATTGGGAATTTGGCCAGGGTAGCCGGTCGACATCGGTTCGGTTTCGGATGCGGGCCGACCGCGAAGGCAGTGTACTGAACCCGAGTCTGTTCCGGCAGATGGCACTGCCCCGTTCGCTGTTTCGGGCCGGCTGATGTTTGGGTTCAAGCCAGAAAAGCCAGCGGAAACCGTCCGTCCGGATCCGGTGACGCTGGGCTTTCTGGGTAAGTTGCCAGACCGGGCGGACTACGTTCATTCGGCATCGGGCTCAAGAGAAGTTCAAACGCTCGATGCCAGTTTGAAGGAGTGGTTGTCTTTGCAGGCCGCACAGCAGGCTGCAGACGCCACCACTGTTCAAACAGAAAGCAGTTCCGGGGTTGGCTTTCTACAGGTAGGAGGGCACGACCGCCAGGGCATGAGTGGTTATGTGTTTCCCAGCGAGGACAGCCATGGCCGACGTTATCCGTTTATGTATTTTAGCCGGTGGTCGGATACTGAGTTGTACTTCAAGCCGGCGCCGTTATTTTTTGGCAGCTGGATGCAGTTTGGCAAGACCAACGCGGACCTCGCCTGGCCGGATCAACTGCCAGACCTGAGTACCTTCGACCGGTTCAGGAACGCTTCAGCCAGCGCCGACATGTCGGCCGGAAAACAGTTGATGAAAGCATCGCTGGCGTACTTATCGGAGATCAGCCTGCAACGCTGGCTCAGTCACCTGGTCGGTGGTGACCCGGTGTTACAAATACGCCTGCTGGCTGGATGCCGAGACCTGATTGACAACTATCGAAGCCGGCGGCACCGGCCGATGACGGATCTGGAGTTGCCGTTGGGCCCGAAAGATATGGCCCCGGTCAGCCTGGTGTTCTGGTTGCACGTGCTCACGCCAGTGGGTAGCGACAGTTTGTGGCGGCCTGATGTGTTGTGGTCTCTGAACCCCGCTGGCGGGAAAGTGTGGATACTGGCCCGCCCGCTGGCAGGCTCACACTGGCAACAGGCCATAAAACCAGCGCCGGGTTCGGATTGGTCGACGACCGGGCAACTGCATCGGCACTGGGCCGAGCAATTGGTTGGCCAAGCCGATGTACGTTTGTTGGATGTGGCAATACGGTGGAGTCAGATGGAATGACAATAGCAATTTCAGGACTGAACAGTTGGGATGCCTGGCTCACCCAATGTCTGGCTCCGTTGCCAGCTGAAGCCGCGGGTTCAGACCCGCGCTATGGTGAACGTTTCAGTTCGCTCAAGGCCGAAGTTGAAAAGAAACAGGATGTTGATTACGAGCGCATCCTGACGCTGTCTACCGACATTCTCAGCCGTGAAGCCAAGGACCTGCGCGTTGCCTCATACTTCATCTTGGGTGCCGGTCGGGTTTATGGCCTGGAAGGGCTGGTATGGGGGGTGCGTCTGTTAACCGGGTTGCTGGCGATGGATGCTGAACAATGCTACCCGCAAAAGCCGAAAGCACGGCTATCTGCCATAGGCTGGCTACAGCAGCCTCGTATTCTGCATTTTGTGCAAAAGCACGACAGCAAGGCATCTGAGACGTTGTTTGTGGAGGCTAAAGAGAGCTGGGAATCTTTTGCCACGGCGGCCGGTGAGGCTGGCATCGAGGGGTTCGGGTGGCCCGATCTGTTCGACTGGTTGCGTAAGAATCAGCCTAAACCTGCGGCAACGACAACGGCCGCAACCGTGCCTGCAGCAGGCGCAAGTTCCGGGTCGGCTGAGGCCAGCCAAACCTCCACAGAAATGCAATCGCCCGATACTGCCGGTTCGGTTCAATCGGAAGCTCAGTTGTTGCAACTCCAAAAGCAGATGCTGGGCTATTTCAGGGAAAAATCCAAACACGGCAGCCGGGCCGCTTTTGCGCGCAGTGTGAAATGGGCCGACTTGTCATTGCCGCCCAACGAGAACGGCAAAACCCGCATTCCGCCACCGCGTGAGGCCAGCCTAAACAAAGTTACCCACGCCATTGACAGCGAAAATTGGGCCATGGCGTTTGAAGCTGCAGAAGATGCCTTTCTGGAACCCGGCGGCCTGTTTTGCATGGAGCTGCAGCGCTTGTCTGCGTTGGCTGCGCAAAAAGCCGGGTTTCGCAGCGCTCGCTCGGTTATTGAGTTTCAGGTTCGGGAATTAATGGAACGCTTGCCCAAGCTCAGGCAATTGAGCTACGACAATGGCGAGCCCTTTGCCGGGGGCGCAGCGTTGGCCTGGATTGAGCAGATCACCGCAGCAAGTTCGAATAGCCAGGGTGGGTCGTCAGACGTGGACTTTCTTGGCGAGGCGCGAAAACAGCGTGATGAAGGCTCGCTGGCGACAGCCCTTGCCTGGCTCAGATCTCAACTGACGGGGGAGAACCTTGTTAGCTTGCGCATTCGCCTTGCTCAGGCACAACTGTGTCATGAATCTGCCGAACCGGCTCTGGCCAGTTCGCAGCTCGACACACTGGTTGAAGCCGTCGACAACTTTCAATTGGCGAAGCTGATGCCAGATTTGGCCATGGCCATCTGGCGTCAGGCCTGGCTGGTGACCAAAGACCTGCTTGCCAGCGCCGGGGGTGACCGGCAGGCAGAACTGAACGACACCCTCGATAGACTGCACGCCAGAATGTGCGCCACTGATCTGGCTCAGGCGGCGGAGTGGTTCTAATGAAGACCCATAGGATGTTCAACAAGGAGGTAAGGGACCGACCCGCCTCACGACTAAGGAGTACACAGCATGGCTGATAGTTTTCAAAATGAAGTACCCCGTGCGCGGGTCAATATAGCGCTGGACCTCGAGACCGGAGGCGCCAGTGTCAAAAAAGAACTGCCAATGAAGCTGCTGGTAATGGGCGACTTCAGTAATGGCAAGGGTGAAGGCGATGTGAGCGAGCGCGAACGCGTGAACATTACTTCGTCCAATCTGGAGCAAGTGATGTCTGATCTGGCGCCGGAGATGAAGTACTCGGTGCCTAACTGCATTAAGGACGACGGTAGTGAAATCAACGTATCCCTCACCGCCAAGTCGTTCAAGTCGTTCCACCCGGAAACGGTTGCCGCTGAGATTCCCGAGCTGAGCCAGTTGATGTCGATGCGCAATTTGTTGAAGGACCTCAAGTCCAACTTGCTCGACAACAGTTCTTTCCGCAAGGAAGTTGAGCGCATTCTGAACTCACAGCCGGATTTGACCTCCCTGAAAGATGAATTGAAGTCCCTGATTGCCGAACAACAAGCGGATACCGCAGACGCGGATGACGCCAAGGAATAAGGAGCAGCACATGACTGTACAGGACAGTACCACTCAAACCGCAGAAACGGTTCAGGAAGACGGCAGTATCTACAGCCGGCTTTGCAGTCTGGTTGATATGAAACCCGTCGACCAGCCGATTGACATCAATCTGTTTCAGGATTCGAAAGGCATGGCCGACGTTGCCTCGAATCAGCGCATTACCGCCGCACTCAAAGTGTTTTTTGAAATAGCACTGGAAGCGGGCGAACAGATTGAGCGCATTGACAAGAACCTGCTCGATCAGTACATCGCTAAAATCGATGAAACCATCTCCAGTCAGCTCGATGAAGTGCTGCACCACGCCACCTTCCAAAAGGTAGAGTCAACCTGGCGCGGCCTCAAGTTCCTGACAGATAGAACCGATTTCAAAAGCAACACCCGCATAGAGTTGCTCGATTGCGACAAGGAAACCCTGCGCGAAGATTTTGAAGAGGCGCCGGATACAACCCAGTCCGGCTTCTTCAATCATATCTACACCCAAGAGTACGATACGCCCGGGGGTGAGCCCATTTCTGCCGTTGTGGCCAACTTCGAGTTTGACCGTTCAGCACCGGATGTCGAACTGCTGACCGAGGTTTCCAAAGTGGCCAGTGCGGCGCATTGCCCGTTCATCAGCGCCATTGGGCCCCAGTTTTTCGGCAAAGACAGCGTCGAGGAAATACCAAAAATCCAGGATGTTTCCAGCTACATGGACAGGGCAGAATACATTCGCTGGAAAGGGTTCCGGGAAACTGAAGACTCGCGTTATGTCGGTATGGTTTTCCCCCGCTTCCTGCTGCGCCTGCCTTATGGTGAGGAAAACCCGGTCCGTACCTTTAATTACAACGAAGGTGTTTCGGGTGAGCAGCACGACCGGTATTGCTGGGGCAACTCGGCATTTGCCTTCGCTTCCAATATGGTGCGCAGTTTCAAGAAACACGGGTGGACCGTTAACATCCGTGGCCCCGAGGCGGGTGGCAAGCTGGAAGGGCTGCCCATCCACTTCTATGAGTCCGGTCGCGGTACCGAATCGAAGATTCCGACCGAAGTGCTGATTTCTGAAACCAAAGAGCTGGAATTTGCCGACCATGGTTTCATTCCACTGAGCTACTACAAGAACAGCGATTACGCCTGTTTCTTCTCGGCAAACTCGACCCAAAAACCGGTTGAGTACGACACACCAGAGGCGACGGCGAACTCGCGGATTAACTCCCGTTTGCCTTACATCTTCCTGGTGTCGCGTATTGCCCAGTACCTCAAGGTGCTGCAGCGGGAAAGCATTGGTTCACTCAAGTCCCGCCAGGACCTTGAGAACGAACTGAACGCCTGGTTGCAGAAGATGGTGACCAAGATGAACAACCCGGAACCGGAACTTGCAGCCACTCACCCGCTGAAAGATGGCATGGTGACGGTTAAAGAAGCGGCCGATAACCCCGGTTACTACACCGTCAACATGTATGTTCAACCCCACTTCCAGGTTGAAGGTGTCGATGTTCGGTTATCTCTGGTGTCGCAGATGCCTGAATTGTGATGAACCTAACGGGTTGAAACTGTGAACCCGGTACAATTCGAAGCGTGTTAATCAGTAAACACAGTCAGTCAAGACAAGGTTGTCTTGCCCGGCTGTCATTCTTCAGCTAGCGGCTTATCGATTCCCCGGGGCCGCTCTGAAGAATGGTTTTCAAAGAGCACAGGGATGGAGGCTTTTGCCTGCAAGGTGTTTAGGCACCGTCCCCCTGAATTCTCCAGCAGCGGGCACCGGCTTTGGTCGGTGTGGGAGAATCGTTGCGCGTCGCGCAATGTCCGTACATCCCTATATTGATAGGATTTTTAGTTAAAAGGAGATTATGCATGGCAATTCCTGCCTACATGTGGCTGAAAGACGATCAGGGTAACGACATTCAGGGTTCGGTTAATGTTTCTGGCCGTGAAGGGTCCATTGAAGTACTGGCCTTCGATCACCAGTTGCGCATCCCAACGGATGACGACACCGGTGAACTGACAGGAACGCGCAAGCACGAGCCTTTTGTCATTACTAAGGCTTATGATGCGGCTACTCCCTACCTGTACAAAGCGTGCAGCAACGGTCAGACCCTGCAAAGCCTGACGCTGAGCTGGTACAAGATTGACGAGACCGGTACTGAAGTTGAGTATTTCCGTCATACGCTGGAAGGCGTAAAAATGACGTCCGTCAGTCCTACCATGGCTAACGTCAAGGATCTGGACAAAGAGCGTTACCCGCACCTGGAACAGGTTGCGATTCGCTACCAGAAAATCACCTGGACGTACCTCGATGGTAACATCGAATTCTCTGATTCGTGGGTTGAAGGCCGGTAATACCGACCTCTCAATGCTCTTGCCTGGCATCTAGTTGCCAGGCGACGAATTAGCAACAGGGCATGCCAGGCATGCCCTGATTTTGTCCGTTTTAAGAAATAAGCAGGTGGTATTGAATGTTCACCCTCTACGAAACACTGCACGGCAAACACCTGAACGGTCAGCCTTTGGCTGAGTACCCGGGTAAAGACGAGCGGCTGGCGAGCATTCACGACCATCTTGTGCGTTTATTGAATGCGCGCCAGGGTGTTCTCAGTCATCTTCCCGACTATGGGTTGCCAGATCTGAATTTGTTCTATCAGGATCTTCCCTATTCAGAAGCCGACATGGCTGTTTCCGTAAAAAGCATCATTGAAAAATACGAACCTCGTTTGCGTCAGGTTCAGGTTTCTCCCTTGCCTCGGGATATTCAGTTTGCCGTCGTCAGAATGGAAATCAGCGGCTGGGTCGTGGGTGGTGACCGGGTACGGTTCAAAACCTATTTCAAGAGCACCGGAGAAGCCGAGGTGCTGCAAGCCATCGGCTGAACATAAGCCAGAACGTTTCGGTTGTGAAGAACGCAAGGGAAGCCAGCATATGAGTAGGATGTCATGAAAGAGTACTTCGAAGCAGAAATGCGATTGCTTCAGGATGCGGCCCAGGAGTTTGCGGAAGCATACCCGGAGCAAGCGGCCATGCTCAATCTGAAAGCCGTAAAAGACCGCGACCCCTATGTTGAGCGGTTGCTGGAGGGTATGGCGTTTCTGACCGCACAGATCCGTGAGCGCATTGACGATGGCGTACCGGAATTGAGCGAGAACCTACTCGACCAGTTGAACCCGTCGCTGTGCCGCCCTTTTCCCTCTCATACTCTGGTGCAGGTCACGCCCGAACCACAATGCAAGCAAACCCATACACTGGGCCGGGGTACTCGGGTGTATGCCCGAAACATTGGCCCGGAATCAGTAACCTGTGAATACACCACCTCCGCTCCGGTGACTGTGCAGCCCATTGAAATAGAGAGCGTCTCGGTTCTGGACCGGGTAGGTGGGGGCACCCAATTACGACTGACCCTGCGCAAGCAAAGCGTGTTCGACTGGGCTGACCTGAATTTCACCAACCTGCCGTTGCACCTGCATTGCGATCGCGCACTGGCCTACGCACTGTATGAAGTATGCCTGCATGCCGATACCCGGGTTCAGCTGTCGCTGGATACGCAGCCAGTACCGTCCAACAGTGCCATGACACCTGGCATGATGGACCCGGAAGACTGTCTGTTGCCCTCGTTCGGTAAAGGCCATGTGGCCTTCAGTATCCTGCACGACTACTTCAATGCCCGGGAAAAATACCTTTTCCTCGACTTGGGTGGTTTCAACAGTGCTGACTGGCCAGCAGAAGGGCGCCTGTTAACTGTGTTAATAGACTCGCCTGTCACCTTGCCGGCAGGTCATCATGTACAGCGCGATACGTTTGCACTGAACTCAGTGCCGGCTATTAACTTGTTTGCCAGCGAAGCAGAGCCGGTGCGGTTGACGGGTCTCGTGCCCGACTACCCGCTTAAGGTTGACCACAGCTTTCGCGATTGCGCCAATATTTACTGCATTCAATCGGTATCCGGTCGTAACCCGAGAACCGGTCAGGTTCGGAATTTCCGGCCCCTTCAGGAGTTGCGGTACCGACATCGGGATGAACCGACTTATGCCACTCACACGCGAAAGTCGGGTGCTGGAAGACGGCGTACGTTTGTATCTGTTACTGGAGTGACGCCGGGTGCTGAAGAGGTACTGTCAGTGGATGTGCTCGCCAGTAATGAAAACTACCCGCGCCAGTACCTCGACCTGCACAAACTCAATGGTCTTCATCATGAGGCCTCGAAAGACTTGAAGGTAACCAACATCAGTCGGCCTTCAACAATGCTTACGCCGCCGTCCATGCACGATTTCCAGTGGCAGCTGATTTCGATGATGTCGCTGAACCTGTCGAAGCTCAGTGATGCCGAGCATCTGAAAACCTTGTTGAGCCTCTTTGACTGGAGCGACCAGGTAGAAAACCAGAACCGCATTCTCGCGATAGAAGGCGTATCAACCCTGGTCGAGCACCGTATTCGTCAGGGTATTCTGTTTCAGGGGCTGACGATTCAGCTAGAGGTACAGGAGTCCGGGTTCAGCTCGCGTTCGGACCTGTACATGTTCGGAACCGTGCTGCACCAGTTTTTTGCGAACTTTGCCAATATGACCGAGTACGTAGAGACGAGACTGGTGTCTTTGCCAACTTATAAGGAGTGGGCATGGAAACCAACCATGGGCCAACGGGCAACGCTGTAAATACGCTTGTGGAGCAGGCTACCCGGTTTCACTTTCATCAGTTGGTGGAAGCGGTACTGGCGGCTAGGGGTGAGTCGGGTGCCGTGGCTCGTCCGGATTGGTTACGGTTGCGCCCGTCCGACTGGCTTTCCTTTCCCGCTTCGGATGTGCGCCGCGTCAATCGTCTGCCCGGCAATGGTGTAGAGATTGAAACAACCTTTTTTGGCTTTTACGGCGTCGATGCGCCATTGCCCCAGTACTTCCTCGAAGATGTGACCCATCAGGATGATGCAGGGCAGAGAATTCAGGCGTTTCTGGATGTGTTCAATAACCAGGCTTACTGGCTGTTGCATCAGGGGTGGCGCAAGTTTGAATTGCTGCAGCAGGTCGGCGATCAGAATCTCTTGCAGCGAACCAGCAGCGCCTTGTTGGGGGGGTACCATCGCCGGCACCAGCTGTCGTCCGGGTTACCCGGTGCGCTCGCGGCCCAGTGCCGCAGTGCGGCGGGTGTTGAGTCGGTCTTGCAAACGGCGTTGTCGCTGCCGGAGCTCGATATCGATACCCAGGTACTGACGCAGGTACGCGTTGACCAGGTGATGTCGCTCGATGGCAGTCAGGCTCTGGGTCGGGACACTCTGCTTGGGCAAACCATGAGTGTTATGGGCCGGCATGTTCGGGTACAGACCGGTGAAGTCAATGCCGAGCAAGGCGCTGCCCTAAACCCGGGCGGTGAGCTCGGCCAACGCCTGAATGATCTGCTTGATCAGTATTTGCCCTCAGGCGTTGGTTACGATGTGCACATTCGGCTTCCTGCCAGTGAGCGGGTACCCATGCAACTGGGAACCTCTACCGTGCGGCTTGGTCAAGCCCTGGTAATGGGCGAGGCCGTCAGTACCGATTGCACGCTTGTATTTACCAGCCAGCAATATAAGCAAGCCAGTGTGGAACCATTCAACCCATTATCACAAGTGGCCTGATGGCCCGTTAGTCATTAATTGAATCTTCGAGATCGAATGCAGGTAGGGAGAACATCGCATGGACAATCGAACACTACGAGTACTGGTCGACAAGCTAACCCCTCATTGTGGCCTGGCGCTGGAAGCCGCCGCAGGCTTTGCCGCCAGTCGGGGTCACCGGGAAATTCGCCCCGAGCATTTTTTGCTCAAGTTACTTGAGGAAGGTCAGCGGGGTCACCTCGATGTCATCCTGTCGGTTTTCAATGTTGATCAGGATACGCTCTGGCATAACGTCATTGAACATCTCAATAGCCTGCGCACACATCACGAAGGCAAGCCAGCCTTGTCGATGGCCTTGTTTGAAGTGCTCGAGAAAGCCTTCGTATTGAGCAGTTTGCATTACACGCCGGAATCAATCGACTCGGCTGGCATATTGGAAGCCTTTGCCCAACTGTCCGGGCTGTGGGAGCACGATCAGTGCTATGCGCCGCTGGAGTCCATTTCGTTTGATGCCGTGCATCAGAATTTTGCTGAGCTGGCGAGTGAGTCCAGTGAATCGTCAACGGGGTTTGGATCTGGCTCAACCGGGGCCAGCCGAGCCACAGCACCGGGCAGTGCAGGCGGACCTTCAGCGCTAGATCAATTAACCGAAGACCTGACCGAAAAAGCACGGGCAGGGGGGATGGACCCGATCAGCGGGCGCCACGAAGAAATTCGCATGGCGATTGATATTCTGTGCCGTCGCCGAAAAAACAACCCCATTCTGGTGGGTGAGCCGGGCGTTGGTAAAACGGCCATCGTTGAAGGGCTGGCGCAACGCGTTGTCGCCGGGGATGTGCCCGAGCATTTGAGTGGTATTCGTATTTGTGTGCTCGACCTGGGTTTGCTGCAGGCCGGGGCGGGTGTAAAAGGCGAGTTTGAACGACGACTGAAAGCTGTTATTGAAGAAGTCAGAGATGCCGAATCACCGGTTATGCTGTTTATTGATGAAGCCCACACGCTGATTGGCGCGGGTGGCGAAGCCGGCATGAGCGATGCGGCCAATTTGCTAAAACCAGCACTGGCCCGGGGTGAACTGCGCACCATAGCGGCGACCACCTGGAGTGAATACAAGCAGTATTTCGAACGCGACCCGGCACTGGAGCGTCGTTTCCAGATGGTTAAAGTAGAGGAGCCAACACTGGAAGCTGCCATGCACATGCTGTCTGGCTTGAAGCAACGCTATCAGGATCATCATGGCGTACAGATTACCGACGAAGCCATAGCCGCAGCGGTTACCTTATCGGACCGCTATATCACAGGGCGCTTCCTGCCCGATAAAGCCATCGACCTGATCGACACGGCAAGCGCTCGCGTCACCATGAGCCAGAGCCTGAAACCCCAGCAACTGGAAGGGTTGCAGTCGCGCATCGGGTATCTTGAAGACCGGCTTCGCGCGCTAGATGCAGAACAACGCCAGGGGCTGGGCGTGAACTCCGACGTGCTGGAGCAATTGAAATCCGAACTGGCCTCTTCACTGGAACAGGCAGGCGAGGCAGAACAGGACTGGGCCGTTCAGTCCGAACTGGTCCGGCATATTCAGTCGGCTGGCCATGCCTTGCGCGGCGCAGAAAAAGAAGATGATGTCGGTGTTTTGCTCGAACAGAGCCGGGTACATCGCGAGACTCTGGCCCAACTGCAACAGGGCCGGCCACTGGTTCAGCCTGAAGTGAATGGCACCGCCATTGCCGATGTTATCGCCGACTGGACCGGCATTCCGGTGGGCAGCATGGTGAACGATGAACTGCATGCGTTGTTGAACTTTGAAAAAGCACTGGGCCAGCACCTTGTCGGACAGGACGGTGCACTGGCCGTCATCGGCCAGGCCCTGCGATCCAGCAAGGCAGGCCTGCGTTCAGGGCAGGGGCCTCAGGGTGTATTCCTGCTGGCGGGGCCCAGTGGTGTAGGTAAAACCGAAACCGCCCGGCAAATCGCGGCCCACTTGTTTGGTAGTGACCGCTCACTGATCACCATCAATATGAGCGAATACCAGGAAGCTCACACCGTATCGCAGTTGAAGGGCTCACCACCGGGTTATGTTGGCTATGGCAAGGGCGGTGTGTTGAGCGAAGCCGTTCGACAGAAGCCGTACTCCGTTGTGCTGCTGGATGAAGTCGAAAAAGCTCACGTCGATGTCATGAATCTGTTTTACCAGGTGTTTGACCGCGGTTTCATGCGCGATGGTGAAGGCCGGGAAATCGACTTTAAAAACACCATTGTACTGATGACCTCGAACCTGGGTGCCGACGATATTCAGTGGCGCTGTACGGCCGCACTGGAAAGCCCGGAGGAAAATCCGGTCGTTGATGACGCGGTAGCCGCTGACGAGGTGCCAACCGATCAGACCGCCGAAACGGCTAGCACTCAACCAGAATCAGCCGAACCGGTACTAATGCCACCGCCAACCGTTCAGGAACTGACGACACTGGTGCAACCGGCTATTACGGCGCACTTTGCGCCAGCTCTGGTGGCCCGCATGCAAATTGTGCCCTTTGCCGCGCTCGATGAAGCCGCACTGGCGGGCATTATTCAGCAACGGCTCGACCAACTGGCCGAGCGCTTGCAGACTGAATACCGCATTGAACTCAGGTGTGACCGGCAAGCCATGGACCGGCTGGTTTCCATGTGCCGGGTCAGTGACTCTGGCGCACGGCTGGTTAACCGCGTTATCGACCAGCAACTGATGCCGGGCATTGCCAACCAGTTACTGCACTACCTTGCCGAGGGTGACCTGCCCGACATCCTGCAACTGGATTTGGATGAGCAGCAACAGCTGAGCTTTATTTTTCTCGATCGCCAACCCGATGCTGAATTGAAGAGCGCCTGAGCCTAGTGGCCAGCGCCTGGATATGACCAAGGAGAGACACATGACATTGTCCATTGCCGGAATCAATCGGGCCATGCGATCAGTTGGGCTGGCGGATGAAAGCCAGTTCTTCTTCAAGCTTGCCGACCTGCCAGACGATACCTGTCTGGTAGAGTCGATGCAGATAGAGCATTGGAGCCTGCACCAGGATTACCGCCTCCAGGTTAAGGTGCTTTTGCGACACCGCATCGCAAGCGATGAACTGGTGGGTGAGCATGCAACGCTGTCGATCATGTCGGCCAGCGGCCTGATGCCCTTGCATGGCCTGATCATCGATACCGCCAATGCCGATGGTAACGGTGACTACAGCGGGTTGAACATCACGCTGGCGTCAGTACTTTCCCCATTGAAACGGTCACAGCATAACCGGGTTTTTGTTGATCGCAGTGCGCTCAGCGTAGCGCGAGATATTCTGGAAGAGCGCCTGGGTACCTGGTCTACCGTTGATGTTTTGAGCGAACGCGATGAGCCCCGGGCGATGATGATTCAGTACGAAGAATCCGATTACGACTTCGTTACTCGCATTCTGGCCCGGGAAGGAATCTTTGTTCATCTGTCGCCCGGCGACAATGAAACCACCATTCAGCTGGCGGATGACATTACTCGTTTGCCCCATGCCGAGACCGACATCACTCTGCGTTTCGCCGCCAATGCCGGTGCCGCCAAAGACGACGAGCACGTCAGTGCCGTGAGCCGGATCTTCCGTCAGTCACCCGCCGATGTCGTACTGTCGGACATTGATCCCTGGGGTACTACTGACCTGAGCGCAGCAGTATCGGTACCCGTCGCCACAGCGCAGGGCGAGGCACACCACTGGGCCCCCAATGAAATGGACCCCGAACGTTTGCAGGCGCTGGCCGAGCGCATGGCCGCTGTGCATACCTGGCAGGCGGAAACGCTGTGTCTGGAAACCACTGTAAGAGCGGTACAGCCAGGTATGCTGCTGGAACTGGTGGACCACCCTTCCGACAGTGGGCGCTACCGCATACTCGGTGTCGATCAGAGCGGGTCACAGCGTGCGGCCGCCGGTAATGGACTGGGCGGTAAAGACAACGGCTACCTCTGCAAGCTGACGGTCATTCCGGTGGCCATTCCCTATGTGCCGGATTACCAGCGTCGCGCACCGGTATTTACCAGCTTCACCGGCTGCATTGATGAAGAAGTTGATGAGCGTGGCATGTACCGTGTGCGCTTACCCTTCGATCAGCGCAGTGAAGCTGATGGCCCCGCCAGCCCACCCACCCGGTTAATGCAAACCTTAGGCGGTGAAGACCATGGCATGCATTTTCCGTTAGCCAGGGGCACTGAAGTAAACATCAATTTTGAAAATGGAGATCTGGATCGGCCGATCATTGTCGGTGCGCTCTATAACCGAAACGCGGTCAATCCGGTTACCGATGCCAACGCCCGTCAGAACCTTATACAAACACGGTCCGGTCATCGTTTTCTGTTGGATGACACCCCGCAACAAGAACGCATCGAACTGGCAACCCCGGACGCCAAAAACCATCTGACATTGAGCGCCGAGCAAGATAACCACAAGGTCACGCTTGAAACCCTAGAGGGTGATGCCTTTGTGTTTGCGGGCAAATCGATGACGCTGGAATCCGGTACCGATCAGATCACAACCGTCGGCGCCAACCACAATGTTCATGTTAAAGGCGACCAGTCATTACAAACCCAGGAAGGCACTATTCGGGTTGAATCGGCTAAAGACATTGAGTACAGCGCAACGGGCGCTATTCGCTGGCAATCCAGTGAGGGTGAAATCACCCTCACCAGTGGTGCTGGCATGCACTGGCAAGTAGGGGATGGCCTGTCGGAGCAGGTCGACGCCGGCAACTACCAGCTTCAGGTCCAGAATGGCAGTTTGACTGTAGAAGCCGCCCGGGACATTACCCTGAATGGCGTGGGTTCCGGAGCGATAACCCTGAAGCAAAGCGACGGTACGCTGCAAATAGACAGCAGCGGCAATCTGACTTTGGCTGGCCCAGCGGTAGAAATAACGGCAGACACTATTGCGATAAAAGGCGGTACGGTCAGCAACAATTAAGGTGACCAAAGGACATGGCGGGTGACCCGTACAGAACGCTGAATTTAGAAGGATACTGAACATGGCAACACAACAGACGACAGGCCATTTGCACCTGGCCGGCTACCGCCTGCCCATTCTGGCCCTGACCGGGCGCGAAGCACTCAACCGGCCCTGTTACCTCAAAGTCACCTGCCCAACACCGCTGCCACTGACCGGCACCGAACTGCTGAACCTGCCCGCCTCGGTCGAGCTGCAACTGATCGACGGGCGCAGCCGCTGGTTTCATCTGCAAGTGCAGCAACTGGAACTGATTTCAGACGGCAACGACCGCGCCGAGCTTCGCCTGGCGAGCAAACTGCACCAGGGCACCCTGCAACCGCGCACCCGCCTGATGATGGACCAGACCCGGGAACAGGTGCTGAAACATCTGCTCGCCAGCATGGGCTACCAGCCCCAGGAACTCGACCTGATTCTGGAGCCCGGCCCCGCACCCGATGGCCCCTTTCTGCAAGCCCAGGAGACCAACCTGCAGTGCCTGCAACGGCTGTTGGCCGAGGTGGGCGCCAACTACTGGTTCCAGCACCCACCCGGGCAAGACCATGAAACCCTGGTGATCCGGAACAACCCCGACTTCACCCCCTATCTGCCCGACATCGAATGGGCCAGCGCCGTCTCCGGCCTCGCTCCGGGCGACGCCCTGAACCGCATCACCGACGCCAAAGGCCACTGGCGCTGGCAACCCAGCCGCATCGCCCGGTCGGTCAGCGAGGCGCATCGGGGGGCCGGTAACGCCAGCCACAGAGGCATGACCGAGTTAACCATCGACCAAGCCAACCACCAGACGTTCGACCCACCGCTCGGGCGAGACGCCGCTGAAACCCGGGCCCTCTATGACCAGCAGCGCCGCGATGCCACCCGCTACACCCTCAGCATCAGCAGCCACTTGCCGCTGCTGACCGCTGGCTATTGTTTACCACTGGACGCGCGCAGCCTACCCACCGGTACCCTGGGCGGCGGCACCCGGGGCGATTTCCGCATTCTCACCGTTGAGCACACCGCCGAGGCCGACGGCGCAGGCCTGGCCTACCGCAACAGCGCGACGCTGATCCCCCGTACCGACCCGGTGCGCCCGGAACTGATCAAACCCCCGGCGCTGCCGCCGATGTTCCCGGCCCGCATCGAAAGCCGGTACGACCACGCCGAACTCGGCCGCGACGGGCGCTACTACTTCCGGCTCGACGCCGATGAAGCCTATGGCGCCCGCCAGCCCTACGAGGCCGCCACCCACGCCCAGGCCAGCCCGTTAACCGAACGGCTCGCCCCCTACGCCAGCCCGGAACAGGATGGCATCACCACTGGCTGGCACTTCCCGCTGCTGAACCGCACCACTGTACTGATTACCTGCCTTAACAACGACCCGGCCCGGGCGATGATCCTCGGCGTCATCCCCAGCCGCCACCAGATCGGCCCCGTAACCCGGGACAACGCTCTACAATCGCGTCTGGTTACCCCCGGCCAGAACGAACTGCGCTTCGACGACAGCCTCGACGCCGAAGCCATCGCCCTGCACAGCTTCGACCAGCAAACCCTGCTGGCCCTGAACGCCACCGGCACCGAGCATTACATCAAGCTGGCCGCCCAGTTCGGCGGCCTGAGCATCCGCGCCGGCAAAACGCTCAACCTCACCACCGACACCGGCAACCTGGACGAGCGCATCGGCGGTAACCGCAGCCAGACCGTCAAACTTCAAAGCCACAGCCACATCGACGGCCACCAGCGCCACCAGGCTGAAGCCGACCACCAGCACCTGGCCCAGTTCCACCTCACCCAGGCCGCCGAAGGCGACATCAGCCTCTGGGTGCAACAACGCCGCCTCACCCGACGCATCCGCAGCGGCGATCGCACCACCGACATCCAGCATGGCGATTACCAGATACAGGTCAGCGACGGCGCCCTGGTGCACCAGATAAACGGCGACATCACCATCGAGGGCAACGGCGGTGGAGACATCGTGCTGATCAAGGGCGACACCGGCATCAAGATCGACCCGGCCGGCAACATCAAACTGTTCGGCAAAAAGATCACCCTGCACGGCACCCAGAGTGGTGTGACCTTCAATGGCGAGGTGAGTTACGACATTGGGGGTGGGAATCAGGCGGAGAAAATCGCTTCGCTTGAAGCTTACGAAATTTCTAATCTATGTGAACTGGATTTGTCAGCCTTCCAGGCAACCGAGCAAGAATACCGAGAACGCCCGGAGCAAGAAAAAGAGCCGATGCCTCTTACTGTCCAAGTTCGTACCGCACTTGGGAACCCTATAGCTGATGTTGCATTAAAGCTTGAATCTGAACGTGGCGCAGTACAGCAGGCAACTTCAAATGAAGCCGGTATGGCGGAGTTCATAGCCCTGGAACTTTCAGATAGAGGTAGTGTCAGTTATCAGGATGAAGAAGATTTCCTTCATAAATCCATTTCCGCCGATTTAGTGTGGGTGCTTCAAAAACGGAGATTACGTACCCTCTGCAGGCTCCTTCAAGCTGCAGTCGACTACCAAGCGGTCAGTGCCGTTTACCCCGGTGACTTGGCTCAGGATATTAAAGACACGTTCACCACCGAAGACGACCAAGACGTATTGTTCCCCCTTATGGCAATCGCTGGCTTAATTGGCATGGACGACATGGAGGTTCAAAGCGATGTCTAGGCTGACTATTCGTATCGAATCCTTTCCCAAGTTTGCAACTCTCCCCGTGGGAACGGATGTTTCTTTCAAGGCCCATATTGAAAACCCGGAAGCCATTCCCGAAGGCACGGTCTTCCGGTGGGTCTGTGTTAATGATCCTTCAACCATACCTTGGTATGCGCCTACCAGAGCCATAGGACCCTGGGGAGTGGAATGGAAGAGTGCAGAGTGGACCATACCCGGCCGTCATACCATTATCTTTACGGCACACTTCAAAGATGGAACAAGGCAGCGTGTAGCGATGCCGCAGCGAGTGGATCATGCCGCCAGCATCCTCAAACAAACATTTGATGCCAGCGCGAACGATCATGACCCGACACCCAGCCAACAGTTGCAACACATCAAAACCTATTTGGAAACCTTACAGCACATCGCCAGGGAACGGCCTCCAATAAATGAGGAGCAACGGGAAGAGCATGAGGGAAAAGTCGGGCAGTTAACAAGCTACATCCACCATCTCGAAGATCACATGAGCGGGTTGCACAACCTGGAAGGGTGGGCAGTGGATGCCATGCACATCGACAAAAACACAGCTACCCGAACGCCACTCAGGCTCTGGTTGGTGAATCTGAGCCTGCCAGGCTCGGATGAAAAACTGTGGCGTTTGGTTGACTGGACCAACCCCGTTTATCGATATACAACGGGCACTTACGAGAACGATGGGGATACCCATGGAGAAGCGATTCAGGACCTGATCAGAACCTGGGATTGGAATAACCGATACCCTGAAGGACACATCCAGTACCAGTTCTCGGTACCAAAGTATGGCGTCGACCTATCCGGAGACTTTGAAACCGATGGCGGTTCATTCTGGGATGAAGTCTCGTCATGGCTTGATTACGCCGCCCTTGGAGCAGCAGCGGTGGCCGGAGTGGTAACACTACTGGCGCCAGTGCCCGGTTCCCGCGTCGTCTCGGCGGCCATTTGGACTTCCATCTTTACCAGTACCGGGGCTGCCGCCATCAATATTTCCCAGCGTCATGCCGAAGGCTTTGGCAACTGGAAAGACGACGCCTTCGATGGGCTTTCTATTGTTGGCAACCTGTTCGCGGCGGGGGGCATGGCCTGGAAAGTGGGAGCAACCGTGACCTCGGCCACCAAACTGGGGACTGGAATGCAACGTGCTGTGCTGATAGGGCAGGTGAGCACCGATGGGATGCAGGGCATCCTGTTGGCGGCGGAGCACATCAACCAATATCAGAACATTATGGACGACCCCAGGCTGTCACCGGATGAGCGACTGCAAAAACTGATGGAACTCCTGCGCTCAGCGGCTATTGCCAGTGCCATGACCTACATCTCGGTGAAAGGCACGACGGCCGACCTAAATAACTTGAACAATAACCGAACCCTGCTCAATGCTTCGCAGGTCAACGACCCAGAGGTCCAGATAGACCTGGACACTCCTCCACCTCAGAGTATCCCGGTGGAGGGTGGGCAAACTCGGGCAAATATAGAGGCACAAACGGAACCGGAAAGCTTGCCGCTTAGGCAGGACGGTGCCCGGATGACGGCGCGGCAAATCAGACGGGCTGAGAACAGGTTCGTCAACCCGGACACCTTGGACGAGGCCGCCAACCTGTTGGAGGACGCACGAACTCGATTGATCGACGGTGGAAAGCCGCTCAAATACAGTGATGACGAACTGCTGGATATGTTGGACCGCAACCCGACCATACGAGACAATTATATTGTTCGACTGATGAATAAGAGCCATGTTTTTGACCGAAGCGACACCGTGCGAGACCCCAATAACCTGACCGGAAAGTTGGGCGGCACGGATGACCTTGGCCGAGTAAAATACTGGTCAACCACGTTCGACCAGATCGTCGATAGCGACAGCGACCCGGATTTAATACGTCGCAGCGTAGGGATGGGTGACCAGTATTTTGACCCCAATGAGAAATGGGTTATGGTACTGATTGATCGGAAAAAGCACGAAGCCGCCAGCATAGGCACTAGCATCGTGCCGACCTACGATAATCTGACGCAGTTTGCCTTACGCCAGGCAGGCCATGACCCGGCCAAAGAAGCACTTATTCGGGAAGTGATGACGGAAAGGTACAGCCGAGAGTATTTGCACTATAAGAACATGGCTGACAACGTGGTTGGTAAGGATGCAAATAATAAAGACATTCCGGCTTATAACTTGAAAGATCCTAAGCAATTAGATGATTTTATTTTTACTACATTCGGCAGTAATATGCATCAAAAAAATCTATTTAACGCTAGACTCGAAATTGAGAACTCGTATGGAGCTTACAAAGAGTATGCTGGTAATGGATTAACCAAAAGTTTACATGACAGTGGACCAATACCGCAGTCGCAAAACTATGGTGTAAAAGAGACTTTCACCTATGAAACGAATCCGAAGACACTACAGGAAATGCTTGGAGAAGATATGATCGCCATCGTCGACCTAGATTTATTGCCGGAGCAAACTAAATGACAGCTTCCTTTCCTTACCCTTGTCAGTTGAAACTGTATGATCCGAATGATCCGGATTTCACTGTACATAGCCGATTCAATGATCCTCTCTTTCCCGAAGATGATCTAATTGTATCGACTTGCCAAGGATACTTATGTTTTACAAGCTGGGCTATTGAACCAAACCCAAGAGGAAAGTACTTGGTCGGCCAGTTTGAGTTTTCTTTACCTTACTTAAAGTGGCTCTTAACTGTAATGGCTCGCTTCAAGCTGACGCCTGATCAAGGGGGATATCCTCCTGGAATCATGTACGACATCGTTCAGTTGGATAAAGAAAATGAAGTCTATGTTTTTAGGGGGGCTCACCATGGGAATTATGGTTTAATGAGGTATAGGTTGGAAAATCGAAAACGTCATTCATATATTGACCATCAAATGAATCAAGTATTTGAATTGTACGATACATACTTGGATGAGCATGGCTTGATGCAGGTGTTGTTAGATATTCAACAAAAATATGAGGATGGTCAGATTTAGTGGGTAGCGTAAGAGGTGTTCTCAAGGAAGGTGTTGTCAGGGCCAGTGACTTAGAGTCTTTTCCGGAGAAAGCCAAGTGACCACACAGTCGCGTTATCCTTATCAATTAAAGTTATATAGCCCGAATGATCCGGATTTTATGGTTCATAGTCGGTTTAGTAATCCAATATTTCCAGAAGATGACCTGATTATTTCAACTTGTCGAGGATACTTATGCTTTACCAATTGGGCTATTGAACCTAACCCAAGAGGAAGGTATTTAGTAGGCCAGTTTGAATGTGCCTTGCCTTACTTGAAGTGGCTTCTTGGAGTGATGGCTCGTTTTAAGCTAAGGCCTGAGCAAGGAGGTTACCCCCCCCCCGGGACCATGTACGATATTGTGCAATTGGACAAGGAAAATGAGTTGTACGTATTTAGAGGAGCGCACCACGGTAACAATGGGTTAATGATATATGTCTTGGAGAACCGAAAACGCCACTCATACATCAATGCTCAAATGAGTCAGGAGTTTGATCTATATGATGTTTACCTGGAGGATCATGGCCTGATGCAGGTGTTGTTGGACATTCAGCAGCAATATGAGGATGGTCAGCTTTTGTGAGTAGCGTTATATGTGTCCCCAAGGAAGATGTTGTCAGGACCAGTGACTTAGGGTTTTTTCCGGAGAAAGCCAAGTGACGACTCAGTCCCGCTATCCATATCAGCTAAAATTGTATGACCCGAACGATCCGGAATTTATCGTGCATAGCCGATTAAACAGTTCATTATTTCCAGGGGATGATCTAATAATTTCAACTTGCCGGGGGTATTTATGCTTCACCAGTTTGGCCATAGAGCCTACGCCGCAGGGTAAATACCTGAATGACCAGCTTGAGTTTTCATTGCCTTATTTGAAATGGCTTCTTGGAGTAATGGCTCGATTTAAACTTACACCTAATCAAGGTGGCTATGCTCCTGGAACCATGTTCGATATTGTTCAGCTAGATAAGGAAAATGAGTTATACGTATTTAGAGGAGCTCACCATGGTAAGAATGGGTTGATGATATATGCCTTGGAGAACCGAAAGCGCCATTCATACATAGACCCTCAAATGAGTCAGGAGTTTGACCTATATGATGTTTACCTGAAAGATCATGGCTTGATGCAGGTGCTGTTGGACATTCAACGGAAATATGAAGACGGTCAGCTTTAGTGAGTAGAGCAAGAGGTGTTCCCAAGGAAAGTGTGGTCGAGATTGTTGATTTAGAATTATAGCCGGAGAAAACCAAGTGACCACACAGTCGCGTTATCCTTATCAACTTAAGCTCTATGATCCGAATGACTCGGACTTTACTGTCCAATGCCGGTTCAACGACCCCTCTTTCCTGAAGACGATTGAATAGTATCAACCTGTCAGGGGTATTTGTGTTTTACAAGTTGGGCGATTAAGCCAGACCCACGAGGAAAGTATTTGATCGGCCAGTTCGAATTTTCGCTACCTTATTTGAAGTGGCTTCTTGGTGTGATAACACGTTTTAAGTTGACCCCTGATCAAGGGGGGTGCCCACCCGGCACTATGTATGACATCGTTCAGTTGGACAAAGAAAATGAAGTTTATGTTTTTCGGGGGGCTCACCACGGAAATCATGGTTTAATGAGATACCGACTTGAGAACAGAAAGCGTCGGTCATATGTCAATCCGATTGTCCAGCAGGAGTTCGAGTTATATGATGTTTACCTAGATGAGCATGGTTTGATGCAGGTGTTGTTGGGCATTCAACAGAAGTATGAAGATGGTCAGATTTAGTGAGAAGCGTATGAGGTATCCACTAGTAAGATGTTATCAACAGGAACGAGCATGATTACTATTGGCAAGAGTTGCACTAGCAGCATAAGTTAATCAACGTGAGGCAGACTCAGTTAGCTCAACTATTCAGGGCATTTATGCATGACCCGGCCTTAATCGGTAAAGTTGGCTCTCTCGATACTTACAAAAAATATTTATATTGCGCTGAACCAAAAAGCGGTGATGAACGAAATCTTGAGATGCAAAAGCTGTGTGATACGGAGTCTAGTTTGTTTAACGGTAAGTTGCCCAGCCCAGCCGGGGATCAGCTATTCAATATCTGAATTCTCACTTTGAGCGTGAGAATAATGCATACCATGACCCAGGCCATCCACCGCTGGAACAACAGGCAAGCCGCAGCGCTAGAAGTACGCTTAACGTAGTCGACGATTTTGAAAACCGGCATTATTCGTATGTACAGAGAGAAACCAGTAGAATAATAGACCTTAACGACGCTCTGGGGACGAAGAAGGCGATATCCGGGGCCGGACACCCAGATTTGCCGATTGAAGCAGGCGTCTATTGGAATATAGAAGGTAAAAGACCGATTGTTAATCGGATGGTTCCTTCACCAAATTCAATTTTCGGACGATTAGACGGGGTAGTTGGGAAGTATACGATCCCCGACATTGAGAGCTACATGGAGCACCTGAAAGGAATATACAAGAAAGACCCATTTTTTATGGTCCTACATCCCGAAATGGAAAGGAAGATACGCGAGCATATTGAGGTTAACGATAGAGTGCTTCTTGATGAGGCAGGGCCGCCTGGAATGCATGCGGAAGTTTTGGCGGTAAATCAGCTGTTTCATAGGATGGACTCGGCTGGAATTCCAATTAATCAGGAGAATCTTGGAAAAATATCGGTCGCCACATTCTACTTTCAAGGAAATAGGCATCGCGGAAATCACTTTCCAGCGTGCAACAATTGTGGTGGCATTCTTTCCGAACCAATAAGTATTAGAACGGGCCGGTCTGGGGTTTCTGATGAATAATATTTTTAGAGTTGCAAATATGACTGCCGTACGCTATGAACATAGGCTTGCCATGGTGCGTAATCAAAGTTATAGCGGTATCGCCCTAGAGCGTGGTAGCGATGGGTTATTTAGAGCTAAATTTTTCCAAGAAGGTATGTTAACAGAGAATTGGCTGTCAAAGTACGGCATTGCCGATGATGAATTATGGATTCCTGAGTCAGATGATCGAGTGGAGTATGATCACGATGAGTTGGCATTGGTGGACGGAAAGCTTTTTTTTGGAATAGTATTTGAAGTAGATAAAGGAGTTCTTCGTCAAATGTGCCTGTATACTAAGAATACGGGATGGGTCGATATTGAGAATACTGAAAAGGGATGTATTTCTTCAATTGATTGCTTCTTTCCAGGAAAGTATACGTTTAAATTTAATAAGAACAGAAATGGCAGCCTTTCTGCTTTGGTATATGGTAAACACAGTGCCGAAGGTGTGGAGGGGGCACTAATAGACATTAGTGGAAGTGAAGACTTCTCTGCATCTATAAGTATGAGCGGTAGTTTTGATAAGAATTTTATTGATGAACTTAATGACAGAATACGATTTTACTCTGTGGATGTGCCCCTTCCAAAAGAATACAAGAGCATAACCTATATGAGGTGTTCATTGAATTCTATGACTGTTGAGCCTATTAAAAATACTCTGGATAGTATAGGTTTTGAAAAAGCGAAAGAAATGACTGTTTTTTCACTGGATGTAAATCTAGATGCTCTTCTGGAAATGATTGGTTTTGCGAAAGTAAAGGAAGTTGTATTTGAGTATCAGAATAAGAAAACGCCCGTTCCAACAGAGCTGGTCGAGGCTATAAAAAATGCTTGTCCCGGTCTAAAAGTGGAGGTTAATAACCCGACACATACAGCATGATTAACTTGGTGGTTACGGCTAGTGTAACCACCAACGGCTTTTAGAATGAGTGTTGCATTACTCAGTAAGGATATACATCTAGTAGAAAACTAACTTGGGTTTCTTCAGCCTAGGGTGTTCCCATTTCCAGGTCTTTAATCACCTTCCTAACTGCCTGGTCTGAGAATCTCGTAGTTTCGGGTAGACGATAGTTTGGAGAGAGCTCCAGTACCCATTGGCAGGCGGTAGGTAGAGATATCTTATGCCCAATTGACACATAAATTGGCTTGATACCAGTTTGGGTTCTTAGTGCCGCGCCTATCACTTCACCCTCGTCAACAAGTGGTGTTATGGAGCCACGCTCTTTGTCAGGTTCTGTTTCCTGACCAATTAAGCGTGATTTTCCGCACCCGATAGTTGGAATATCGAATAAAACGCCGAGGTGACAGGCTAGCCCAAACCTTCGCGGGTGAGCCAGGCCCTGGCCATCACATACCACTAGCTGAGGCGTGGATGATAGCTGTTCGAATGCCTTGATAATAGGTGGCAGCTCGCGGAAAGAGAACAGGCCAGGTATATAGGGGAACTGTTCCTGATCTTGAATGGAGACTGTCTCTACCAGTTCACCTGAGGCTGCATCCAGCACAGCAACGGCCGCAACAAGGGTATTGCTGTGTTTTGAATAGGCAACATCAACGCCCGCAACCAGTGTGACAGGCTCGAGCTCGTCCGTACGAATGACTTTTGAAGCCAGGTCTCTCTGCAGTGCTATGGCTTCTTGCTCACTGATATCCCAGGAGTGGTGTATGGCTGGTTGCACGTTGTTTTTACCCGCTTGTGACTGCTTAGGGTTGCTGTGAGTTGATGTTTTGAAAGCGTTCTATTGTACAAGATTTAATCTTACAACCGAACTGCAATTGTCAATTGTTAGGATTGAATGCCACCATAGGACCATTTAGCCACAGTATCTCGATTTAATGACGCCTCAGAATACCAACAAGATATCGCAGAGTTATGCCAGTTTGAAATGGGGAGTGTGTGAATTCATCGAGAAGGTTTCATCAACCTTGTGATCGAGTTATCAACGTTTGCCCGTGAGTGTCAGTATCCTTCCTCGCGGTTTAAAGGCAAGTGTACGCACGGGTTATAGATTCTCGCGCTTTGCTTGTTTGTAGTCATTTCAATGAAGCGTTGCAGTTGTAGCAGCAAACTCATTGCAGATGTAAAGGATAATTGTTGTTGAAAGGGAGCATTACCATGGATTCGATATCATCTATTCCGGTATTGAGAGAGCTGGATTTCAGTCAGAAAGTGAGCTTGCAGCGGTTGTATCAAAAGGAGCGGAAGGGTGGGGCCCTGAGCATTCAGGAACAGGACTTTCTGGACCAATACCGGGAGGAGCTGATTCGTGAGTTGTACAAAACCCGGTCGGTGTGGCCGACAATAATCTTAATGTCGATTAGTGTTTTGCTGTATCTGGTTTACAGCACTTAGCTGGCTAGCTGCAGCCTGCGCTCAGTAATGCAGGCTGGTACGAACCTGAGAAAGCCTTTTTAGCTTGCTCAGGTTCTTATACGCATGTCATATGAATCAGCTGTTCGGCATGCACACTTGTGAGCCTTTTTCTACGGCAGGTCGCGCGTAGAAGCGTTCGCAGTACTGCATAACGTTGTTATAGGCAGCGGTATCCAGCGCTTCATGTCCTTCGTAAAAGTCGAGCGCCTTTATCCAGGGGCCAATGGCCATATCGGCGATGGTCAGCTCATCACCCATGATCCACTCCTGGCCCTGTAGGCGTTGGTTGAGCACGCCCAGAAGACGTTTCGATTCGCTGGTGAAGCGTTCCACTCCATAGCTATCGGATGTTTTGTCAGCGGCGAACTTATAAAAGTGACCGAACTGACCAAACATCGGGCCAACATGCGCCACCTGGAAAAATAGCCATTGCAGGGTTTCCCAGCGCTTTGCTGGGTCTTTGGGCAGGAACTGTCCGGTTTTTTCCGCCAGGTACATCAGAATGGCGCCGGTTTCCATCATGGCAATGCGTTCACCATTGGGGCCATTTGGGTCGACGATGGCGGGTATCTTGTTGTTCGGGTTGAGTTTCAGGAAGTCTTCATCGAACTGGTCGTTTTTAATGATATTGACCAGATGCGGTTCATAGGGAAGGCCCGTTTCTTCGAGCATGATAGACACTTTCTGACCATTCGGGGTGCCCATGGAGTAAAGCTGAAGAACAGTTGGGTCAGCGGCGGGCCAGCGTTTTGGGAAGTTGGACATCGTATGCTCCGGTTTGTTGTAAGGTAACTTTGGGAGAATGGGGCTGTTTTGAGTGTAGACAAGCGGGTAATCTGCCAGGCTTCCACAAACACTTTGACCGAGGACTTCAAAGATGGTGAACAACCGCTCCCGACTGCTGTTTCTGGGTGATTCAGTCACCGATTGCGACCGGGATAGAAGCATTCGTCAACCCAATCGGCCTGAGGCGCTGGGAACCGGCTGGGTGCATAGGGTGGCTACCGAGTGGCTGGCACAGAACCCAGAGGCCCAGGTCTGGAATCGGGGGTATTCCGGTTGTGAAATAGGCGAGCTGCTGGATCAGGAAGGCTGGCAGCCGGTCAAGCAGGGCGGATACGACTTTATTACCGTCATGATCGGCATCAACGACATCTGGCACCCGTTTGAAGAGAATCAACCCCATCAGATTGCAACCAACCTGGCCGATGTTCAGGCATTAATAGAACGCCTGAAACCGCTCACCCGCCAATTGATTGTGGTCGAACCCTTTGCCATACCGGGCAGTGCCGTCACCGAAGTCTGGTGGCCGCTGCTGGCCGAGTTGCAAGCAGGCCAGCGCTCAATAGCGCAGAAATACGACGCTCTGTGGATGCCCGTGCAGGCCGACTTTGAAGCAGGCAGCGCTACTCAGCCAGTTTTGTGGGCCTACGATGGCGTTCATCCCGGCGTATTGGGTCACCGTTGGTTGGCTCAACGCTGGCTGGATACGGTTCTGGGTTAAACACTGATCCGCCCCGGTGTTTGCAGGGCATCCATTTCCCATACCAGACGCGCCGCAAGTTTGGCGGTGCGGTTATCCTGATCGTAACCCGGGTTCAGCTCTGCGATATCGGCCATTAGCCACTGGCAACTGGCAAACTGGCAGCACCGTTGCACTTCTGTCAGGCAATTCAACAGGAAGGTCGGAGAAATGCCAACTGCCGCCGGGGCACTGACGCCGGGGGCATATCCTGCAGGTAGCACGTCGAGGCACACTGTCACATACAGATAATCCAGCTCGCCAATAAACCGCCTGATAAAGGGCGTGGCGTGTACGTCGGTACAGTTCAGGTCGCGCAGGTAGTGAACGCCCAGATCTTCGGCGGTGTCGAACAGCCGCGGGGTGTTGACTGCTTCACTGATGCCGATGCAGGCGTAGTGGAATGGTTGATCGCGCTGCTTACAATCCTGTGCTATCTGGTAAAACGGTGTGCCCGAGGTGGCGTCGGGCGCGGGTTCGCGCAAATCAAAATGGGCATCAAAATTTAGAATACCCAACCGCGCATCGGGGTCGTTCTGGTCTAGCCACTGTCGCAGCCCGGTATAACTTGCGTAGCCAATTTCATGGCCACCGCCCAGGCCGATGACAAAGTGGCCCTCTTGCAACCGGGCTGCCACCCGGTCACCAAACGCGATCTGGCTTGCTGGCAAATCCTCATCGGCACAGTGCACAGTGCCATCGTCATACAAGGCGCGATCAGAATGGGCCGCCAGACTGGCCAATGCCGAGCGCAGGGCGTTTGGGCCTTCAGCCGCCCCCGTGCGGCCCTGGTTCAACTGCACACCACGGTCACTGGCGAAGCTAATCAGGCAGGTGCCGGGCACCTCGGCCACTGGTTCAGCAATGCGTTGGTGCCAGCGCTGGCTGCGTGGCCCCACATCGGGGTCGATACGGCCATGCCAGGGTGCTTTGTCAAAGGGTTGCCACATGGGCTTCTCCTGTTGGTTCGCGAATGTACGATCACTCAATGCCTTTGATGTCGGTTCGAACTTGACCTGCCTGAAGCGCTGTTTCACCATGCGGTCACTGCCAGCGACACCCGGTTGCTGTCCTTCACCACCCGAGTACCCCGACTGTGAGTTCACGCCAGCCCCGCTATCTGCAAATCAAAGAGTATCTGATGACCCGGATTCGCAGCGGTGAATTTGCACCGGACCATCAAATTCCTCCCGAAGAAAAGTTAGCTCAAAGTTTCGGTGTTAGCCGCATGACGGCCAACAAGGCCATTCGCGACCTCGTTCAGGAAGGTTACCTGGTGCGTCAGGCCGGTCTTGGAACCTTTGTGACCGATCAGAAAGCCGAATCGCCTCTGAACGATGTCAACAACATTGCCGACGAAGTGCGCCAGCGCGGCCATCAGTACAGCAACCGGGTGCTGCGCTGCGAAGCCGTTGCCGCCGATGACGAAACCGCGCTCAAACTGGGCGTGCGCATGGGCGCCGAGGTTTTTCACAGTGTGCTGATCCACCTCGATAACGACCGCCCGATTCAACTCGAAGACCGTTTCGTCAACCCGCGCTGGGTGCCGGATTATCTTGAAACCGACTTCAGCCAGCACACGCCCAACGAAATTCTCGTCGCCCGCTGCCCGATTACCGATCTCGAACACGTTGTCGAGGCCATGCTGCCGGATGCCCAGACCGCAGACTGGCTGGAAACCGATACCGGACAACCCTGTCTGTGCATGACTCGGCGCACCTGGTCGGGCGAGCATCTGATCAGCTACGCCCGGCTGATCTTCCCGGGCGACCGCTACAAACTGCGCAGCGCCCAGAGACGAACCCCCAACTGAACCATTAGCCAGCAAGCCATGCTGCCAGATACCCGGCGGGTACGGCCAGCAACAAACTCAATGCTACCCGTATAAACCAGACCACCACAATGCGGCCCACGGTCAGCGGAATCTTGGTCGACAGAATGCAGGGAATGGACGCCGAGAAAAACAACACGGCAGACACCGAAACCACCCCAGCGGCGAAGCGTGCCGGTAAGTCAGCATTCACCATCAGCAACGCAGGCAGAAACATTTCAGCCAAACCGGCAGCGGCCGCCTTGGCCAGATCCATCGCTTCAGGCAAACCCCAAATCGCGGCAAAGGGGTAAAACAACAGCCCGATCCAATCGAACAGCGGCGTGTGATTGGCCAGCAGCAAACCGATTAAACCAACAGACATAATGGACGGCAGAATACTGATCGCCATCACCAGGCCTTCGCGAACATTGGTCGCCACCCCTTGCCACACCGGCGGTGCTTCGCCCGCACCCGCCAAACCTGCCTGCCAGGCCGTGCTCAGCCGCTTGCCCTTGGCTACTTCGGGTTCCGGGTAATTACTGTGGTTGTCCATAGCCCGCAGCGGCGGCAAGCGCACGGTAATGGCGGTAACGGCGAAGGTGATCAGCAGGCTCAGCCAGAAATACAGATTCCACAGACTCATGAGATCCAGTGTACGGGCGACAATGATCATGAAGGTGGCCGATACCGTTGAAAAGCCAGTCGCAATAATGGCCGCTTCCTTTGCAGAGTATTGGCCAGCGGTGTACACCCGGTTGGTGATCAGCAAGCCGATGGAGTAGCTGCCCACAAAAGACGCCACCGCATCAATTGCTGAGCGGCCGGGTGTTTTCCACAAAGGCCGCATCAGCGGCTGAAACAACACGCCAACCAACTGCATCAGCCCGTAGCCAATCAGCAACGACAAAAATACAGCACCCACAGGCACAATCAGGCCAACAGAAATCACCAGTTTATTAAACAGAAACGGCAGCATATCCGGTTCATGCAGCAGCGCAGGGCCCCAGCCTGTCACGGCCATTAATGCCGCCGCGACACCCAGAACTTTAAGCACGGTAAACACGCGCTCGGTTTTATTGCGACGCCACTGACCGGTGACGAGCGGATAGATTGCACCGGCTACGATCATCGCCAGCGCATACCAGGCAGCACCGGGGCCGAGCAGCGATCGCAACGCATTCACGATGTGATCCAGCGGAATGGTGCGGGTGTCACCCAGCGTAATGGGGGTAAAAAAGATAAAGAGCCCGAGCAGGCTGGGCACAATGAGTTTTAGAGCCAGTTGCCAGGAGGCGCGCTCCTGGCTGAGGGTGGACTGAGTCATGGGAAACCTCGCATCTGTAATTATTGTCTGTGTTATGTGATGTCTAGCCTTTTAATGTATATACAAATGATGGCAAGGCTGTCAATCCCTATGAACTCCTGAGTTTTGTAACTCATTGTTATAAGCGGCGCTAAGCTTAAATTCACGGTTTTTTACATTTAACCGGTTGACTTCCAAGCCATTTCGATCAAATGTATATACAAATGACAACGACAGGGGCCTAACCCCATGACCGGGACATCAATCACCCACGGCCAACCCCAACTCTGGGTTGGCGTCACACTGTTCGACGGTACTCGCACTCATGAGGAACCCATGACTCTGGTGGTCGCCGACGGGCGTATCAAGCATCTGGTGCCCTGCCACCAGCAACCCGCCGAGTGGGAAAACGATTGGCCAGTCGCAGGGCGGGGCGGCGTTGTCACCCCTGGGCTGATCGATTGCCACACCCACCTCGTCTTTGGCGGCAACCGCGCCAGCGAATTCGAACAACGGCTCGAAGGCGTCAGCTACGCCGACATCGCCGCTCAGGGCGGCGGCATTCTCAGCACCGTCAACGCCACCCGAGCCGCCAGTGAAGATGAACTGTTCGCCAGCGCCAAACCCCGGCTCGAAACACTGATGGCCGATGGCGTAACCACCGTCGAAATCAAATCCGGCTACGGCCTCAGCCTCGAACACGAACGCAAAATGCTGCGCGTTGCACGCCGACTGGGCCAGGCATTACCCGTCGATATCGTCACCACCTTTTTGGGCGCACACGCCTTACCGCCCGAATACAAGGGCAGGGCAGATGATTACATCACACTGGTGTGTGACCAGATGATTCCGGCTCTGGCCGAAGAAAACCTGATCGATGCCGTTGACGTGTTCTGTGAAGACATCGCTTTCACCATCGAACAATGCGAACGGGTTTTTCAAACGGCGCACAAGTACGACTTACCGGTAAAAGGCCACGTGGAGCAATTGTCGAATCAACACGGCAGTGAACTCTGTGCTCGCTATAAGGCGTTATCCGTCGACCATATTGAATGGCTTGATGACGCTGGTATTCAGGCCATTAAACATTCAGGCACCGTCGCTACTCTGTTACCCGGCGCGTTTTACACCCTGCGCGATACGCAAGTGCCACCCATCGAAAAGCTGCGTGAGGCGGGTATTCCCATGGCCGTCGCGACCGACGCCAACCCGGGTTCATCGCCCATCTTCCAGCTCACATTAATGCTCAATATGGCCTGTACCCTGTTTCGCCTAACCCCGGCTGAAGCCCTGCATGGCGTCACCAAAAACGCCGCCCAGGCACTCGGCTTAAGCGACACCCACGGCACCCTGGCCGAAGGTCGTGCTGCCACGTTTTGCCATTGGCAGATCGAACACCCGGCCGAGTTGGCATACAGCATTCAGTCAAACCGGTTGCTGCAACGGGTTTATAACGGGGAGAAAACACTTTTATAACTTAGATTTGGAGGCTCCCACCCAGTTGAGTGCCGGGTGCCGGGTATGCCTAACCGGGGAAGTCTGCAGCAAGGATGCTGCGGTCTAGGCCCCATGGAAGGGTTTACGCCGGCCCCGGTTAGGCATACCCGGTGCCTGGCACGGGTTACCCCACAAAACAAACAATAACCACAGAGGAATACTCAGATGACTGACCAGAATAGAACGGATACCGGCCGTGTTATTCGTGCCGCCACTGGCACTACACTGACCGCCAAGAGCTGGCTCACCGAAGCCCCCTTACGGATGTTGATGAATAACCTTGATCCGGATGTTGCCGAAAACCCCGAATCGCTGGTGGTGTATGGCGGTATCGGTCGCGCGGCTCGCAACTGGGCCTGTTACGACAAAATTGTTGAGGTGCTGCAGCGGCTCGAAGACGACGAAACCCTGCTGGTGCAAAGCGGTAAACCGGTGGGTGTGTTTAAGACCCATGCCGACGCGCCACGGGTACTGATCGCCAACTCCAATCTGGTGCCCCACTGGGCCAACTGGGAACACTTCAACGAGCTCGATAAAAAAGGCCTGATGATGTATGGCCAAATGACGGCCGGCTCCTGGATCTACATTGGCTCCCAGGGCATTGTTCAGGGCACTTATGAAACCTTCGTTGAAGCCGGCCGCCAACATTACGATGGCGAACTCAAAGGCCGCTGGATTCTCACCGCCGGTCTCGGCGGCATGGGTGGCGCCCAGCCACTGGCCGCCAGTATGGCCGGTGCCTGCTCACTGAATATCGAATGCCAGCAAAGCCGCATCGACTTTCGGCTGCGCACTCGTTATCTGGATGAACAGGCTACCGATCTGGATGATGCCCTCGCGCGGATTGACCGCTACACCGGTGAAGGCAAAGCTGTTTCCATTGGTCTGTGTGCCAATGCGGCCGACGTCTTGCCCGAAATGATCAAGCGCGGCATCCGCCCTGATATGGTCACCGACCAGACCAGCGCCCACGACCCGTTGCACGGCTACCTGCCCCAGGGCTGGACCTGGGAAGAATATCAGGCCAAAGCCGAAAGCGAACCGGAAGCGGTGGTGCAGGCCGCCAAACGATCGATGGCCGAACACGTTCGTGCCATGCTGGCGTTCAAAGCCCAGGGCATTCCCACTTTCGATTACGGCAACAACATCCGTCAGATGGCGCAGGACATGGGCGTCGATAACGCCTTCGACTTCCCCGGCTTTGTACCAGCCTACATTCGGCCGCTGTTCTGTGAAGGCATCGGCCCGTTCCGCTGGGTCGCACTCAGCGGCGACCCGGAAGATATCTACAAGACCGACGCCAAGGTCAAAGAACTGCTGCCAGACCACAAACACCTGCACAACTGGCTCGATATGGCACGCGAACGCATCAGCTTTCAGGGGTTGCCTGCCCGCATCTGCTGGGTGGGTCTGAAAGACCGGGCGCGGCTGGGCCTGGCGTTCAACGACATGGTCAAAAACGGCGAACTGAAAGCACCGGTGGTGATTGGGCGTGACCATCTGGATTCAGGCTCAGTCGCCTCACCGAACCGCGAAACCGAAGCCATGCAAGATGGCTCCGATGCGGTATCAGACTGGCCCCTGCTGAACGCCTTGTTGAATACCGCTGGCGGTGCCACCTGGGTGAGCCTGCATCATGGCGGCGGGGTTGGCATGGGCTTCAGCCAGCACGCTGGCGTCGTGATTGTTTGCGATGGCACCGATGCTGCCGCCAAACGCATAGGCCGGGTGCTGCACAACGACCCGGCGACGGGGGTTATGCGCCATGCCGATGCCGGTTATGAGAGTGCGATAGACTGTGCCCATGACAATCATCTCGACCTGCCCATGATTACCAGGGAGCCGCAATCATGAGTCACACCCTGAACCTGACCCCGGGAACCCTAACCCTGGATGACCTGCGCCAGGTCTTCCAGACACCGGTGACGCTCAAGCTGGATCCAACGTGCTACGCCCGTATGGAAGCCTCAGCTGCGACCGTTGCGGCCGTAGTTGCCGAAGGCCGCACTGTTTATGGCATCAACACCGGCTTTGGCTTGCTGGCCAACACCCGTATTGAACCGGCCGAGCTGGAAACCCTGCAACACAGCATCGTGTTGTCACATGCCGCGGGCATCGGCCAGTTCATGACCGAACGCACAGTGCGGTTGATGATGGTGCTGAAAATCAATTCACTGGCACGCGGTTATTCCGGCATTCGGCCGGAAGTGGTCGAATTCCTGGTCGAGCTGGTCAATCGCGGTGTCAGCCCGGCGATCCCACAAAAAGGCTCTGTGGGTGCATCGGGTGACTTGGCACCGCTGGCCCATATGAGCGCCGTTTTGTTAGGCGAGGGCGAAGCTTTTTGGCAGGGCGAGCGCTGGGCCGCTGGTGACTTGCTGAAAGAGCTGGGTCTGTCGCCAGTGACTCTGGCTCCGAAGGAAGGCCTGGCGCTGTTGAACGGCACCCAGGCGTCCACCGCCTTTGCATTGGAAGGGCTGTTTAACACCGAAGTGGCCCTGGCATCGGCCACCCTAATCGGCTCGATGTCGCTGGAAGCGGCGATGGGCTCGCGCAAGCCATTCGATGAACGCATTCATCTTGCCCGTGGCCACGCGCCGCAAATTGAAATGGCGCGCCGGTATCGGGAAATTCTGGGCGAGTCCGACATCGAGCACAGCCACGCCGATTGCGAGAAAGTGCAGGACCCCTATTCATTGCGCTGCCAGCCCCAGGTAATGGGCGCCTGCCTTCAGCAGTGGCAGTTTGCCGCCCAGGTATTGCTGACCGAAGCCAACGGCGTCTCCGATAACCCACTGGTGTTTGACGATGGTGACATCATTTCCGGCGGTAACTTCCACGCCGAACCGGTGGCCATGACGGCCGATATGCTGGCCATCGTGTTGTCGGAAATCGGTGCTTTGTCGGAACGACGCATGGCCTTGCTGATCGACTCCACCCTGAGCGGTTTACCGCCATTTCTGGTCGACAACGGCGGCGTGAATTCCGGCTTCATGATCGCACAGGTAACCGCCGCGGCCCTGGCCAGTGAAAACAAAACCCTGGCGCACCCGGCCTCGGTGGACTCGCTGCCAACCTCGGCCAACCAGGAAGACCATGTCTCGATGGCAACGTTCGCCGGTCGGCGACTCGCCGATATTTACGAAAACGTCGAGGGCATTCTGGCCATCGAATGGCTGGCTTCGGCCCAGGGGCTGGACTTCCGGGCGCCGAGACACACCAGCGACACCTTGGAGCAAGCGAAGGCAGCCCTGCGCAGCCGGGTGCCGTTCTACGATAAAGATCGCTATTTCGCCCCGGATATTCAAAACGCTGCTGCTCTGATTCGTGAACGGGCATTGGCCGATCTGATTCCCGTCTTTGAATAATCGTACAGGCTAATGAACACAGGAGCGGGGGCATTTGGTCTGTTACAGGGCACTAGTGTGCCCCCGGTTCCGCTTAGCCTGCTAGACTGACAGGGCAGTTCATTCTCAATGGCAGGAGGTAATCATGTCGAACCGGCATTTCGGTCAGATTCTCGAGCAGTGGGAAGAGCAGCGTCAGCAAAAGCGGGAGCACGTGACAGTGCCCGTTGCGGTAGCTAAAAAGGATCTGGAGCGGCTACAGGCCCTGGCCGAAGTATATGACCAGCCTGTCGAGTCAATCATGACCGATTTGATTCACGCTGCATTGGCAGAGGTAGAATCCAGCATTCCCTATGTGCCGGGTTCCAAAGTGATTCGCGTCGAAGACGGCGAACCCTGCTACGAAGATGAGGGTAAAATGCCCGATTATCTGGATGCGCGGCACCGCGCTGCGCACCCGGAAAATTAATCAGCTGACTTAAGGCAGCAAAACCGTTGAGCCGGTGGTTTTACGGGCTTCCAGATCCCGGTGTGCCTGAGCGGTGTCTTTCAGAGCGTAGGTCTGGTTTACCTGAATCTTGACGATGCCCTTGCTGACCACATCCAGCAGGCGCTCAGCACCTTCAACCAGCAACTCCCGGGTAGCAATGTGCGTTGCCAGCGTCGGCCGGGTTACGTACAGGGAGCCCTTGGGCGCCAGGATACCGGGGCTGAACGGGTCTACCGGGCCGGTAGCGTTGCCGTACGATGCCAGCACGCCAAAGGGACGCAGTGAATCCAGCGAGGCCATAAAGGTTTCCTTGCCGATGGAATCATAGGCAACGGCCACACCTTCACCGTTGGTCAGGTCACGCACGCGCTGGGCGATGTCTTCCTTGTTGTAATCGATCACATGGTCGCAGCCATTATCCAGCGCCATTTTGGCCTTGGCCTCGCCGCCGACACAGCCGATGACCGTTGCGCCAAGGTGTTTGGCCCACTGCGTCAGAATGAGGCCCACGCCCCCCACCGCTGCATAGACCAGAATGGTGTCGCCGGCTTTGACCGGGTAGGTGCGGAACAACAGGTAATGGGCGGTCAGGCCCTTGAGCATCATTGCTGCAGCGGTAGTGTCTTCAATGGAATCGGGCAGTTTGATCAGCTTGTCGGCATCGATCAGGCGGGCTTCTGCATAGGCGCCAACGTTCATTGGGTAGGCGACACGGTCACCCACGGCCAGGTCCGTCACACCTTCACCTACGGCTTCAACCACACCCGCAGCCTCCATACCCAGCACCGCCGGATAGCTCGGCTGTGGGTACAGGCCGGTGCGCATATAAACATCAATGTAGTTCAGGCCAACGGCCGTCTGTTTCAGGCGCACCTGGCCCTTGGCCGGTTCAGGCAGGGTTATCTCATCCCACTGCAGGGCATCGGGCTCGCCCGGGGTGTGAATGCGGATAGCGTGTGTCATTGGTGTCTCCCAATCTCGTTGAGGTAATGCAATTCGGTTGAACGGTACGTCAATTTATCACGAACGGACGTTCAGTGTGTTCCCTGTCAGGGTCACTGCGTTGCCGGTTGAAGCGAAAAGTACTGTATTAACCACCTAATACCCCCTGTTTGCCGGATATTGATAATCTGGTTTCATTCGCCGTTCTTTTCAGACGCGCATTTCTGAAAGGCGCTGTAAGCGACGATATACAACACTCCCTACAACACGCTTTATAACAAGAATAACAAGAACAGGAGAGCCGATATGTCTAAAAAACGCATTCTGATGATCACCGGTGACTACACCGAAGATTACGAAACGATGGTCCCCTTCCAGACGTTGCTGGCCGTCGGCCACCAAGTCGACGCTGTGTGCCCCGAAAAGGCCGCTGGCGACAGCGTAGCCACGGCAATCCATGACTTTGAAGGCGACCAGACCTACAGCGAAAAGCCCGGGCACCGCTTCGCCCTCAACGCCAGTTTTGACGAGATAAAAGTCGAGGACTACGATGCTCTGGTCGTTCCCGGCGGGCGAGCACCCGAATACCTGCGCCTGAACAAAGACGTATTGGCGATGGTGAAGCACTTTTTCGATGCCAATAAACCCGTCGCCGCCATCTGCCACGGCGCACAGTTGCTTGCTGCTGCCGGTGTTCTGCGCGGTCGCCATTGTTCGGCTTATCCGGCGTGCCGGCCTGAAGTAGAGGCCAGCGGAGCTGACTATGCGGACATCGACGTGACCGATGCGGTAACCGACGGCAACCTGGTCACTGCCCCCGCCTGGCCTGCCCATCCGGCCTGGCTGATGCAGTTTATGGCCGTACTGGATAAACACTGAGTATCAGAGCAGCAGAATCGGGCTGATGCATTGAACCCTGGTTATAATAAACGACCGGTATTTCGCACGGCTCGATTCGTCACAGAGGGCTGACCCATGTGTAAATTGTTCATCAAAGCCGACCCCGACCTCTGGGTTAGCACCACTCATTCATTACGCATCGACGGCATGGTCACCAGCGTTCGGCTGGAGAATTATTTCTGGCAAATACTGGAACAAATAGCCCAGCGCGATGAAATGAATCGGGCGCAGATGATTACCCGTTTGTACCACGAATCCATCGATGCCGGTCACGACTTGGGGAACTTCACATCTTTCCTGCGCGTCTGTGCACTGCGCTATCTGGCGTTGCAACTCTCCGGCGACATACCGGCAAGAGACGACGTAGCCATCGCTAGCCTTGATGCCGAGACCATCCTTGCACGCGAAGCCAATGGCCTTCACTGATTTCCGTTAATCCGCTTTAAAACTCAAACCCCGGGCCTCTAAAGACGACAGGAGGAGCGGGATGGCGCTCGGCCCGACTCCGTGAAAAGCCAGTAACTCCTTCTGGGAAAACCTCTCCAGATCTTCGGGAGCCTGAACACCTGCTTGCGCCAGCGCCCGCTGCGCCGGAGCTGATAACTGCTTTAGAAACCCATTGTCGGCAAGCAGGCCTTTCTGTTGGTAGTGTTCATAACCTGCCTTTGTCAGCAGCGCCAGTTCGCGAAAAAGAGCTGGTTCGGTTCGGGTGAAATTGAAACAGGATTTTCCCTGCATCCGTTGCTTCAACTCGTCACTCATCGTTGCCAGCAGTGTCGGCTCAACATAAACCGGCATCAGGTGAAAGCTGACGTAGTTTTTCTTGATCTGCACCGCCGCGAAAAACAGGGGCTTTTTGTTTTTCTGTATATAACGACTGTTCAGATAATACTCAGTCTCTGTATCGGTACTGACCGTCGTTGAACCGGCGTAGGGTACCAGCAGAGCTTTTAAGGCAGAGAAAACCGATGTGAATTCTTCGGGTTGAACGGCTGTTGAAGACATTTTTGTCACCCTCTAGAGGTTGCTGGCAAATGTAACAGATACGATTGAATCTGCCAGTGAACCATTCAGAACCGAATGCGTCAGCACGATCAACATCCTCCTAATGAAGGATGTTGATCGATTTTTGCACAGCGTACCGTGATGCCAACCTGAATGCTAATTCAGGTATCAGGCAGGCGGTGGTGAAGTACTCCATGTTGTCCGCCTGCACCGAATAGGGATGTTCACCCCAGGTTCGATAAAATAACAATAAGGTGAGGACAACTCGATGACTTTCATTCGACAAAGCTGCGCTCTGGTCGTGGCGTGGTTGTGTTTTGCGTTGCTGCCAGGCCTGGCAACAGCGGGCACGGAATACAGCTTTCAGCTCCCCAAGCAAAACTACAACGCTTCTCAGGCTCGAAATTACCGGGTCTATGTTCCCTCTGGTTACAGTGGTGACCTGCCCATGGTGATGACGCTGCATGGCTGCCAGCAAACCGAACAGGATGTACTGAACGACTGGGGCATGAAGGCTGCTGCCGACCGTTTCGGCTTTGTGCTGGTTACGCCCTTTATCACCAGTTACACCGGCCTGCGCAACGAAAATTGCTGGGGTTTCTGGTTCGAAGAACACAGACACCAGGGTGGTGGTGAAGCTGAAGACCTGCACCAGATTGGCTTGCAAGTCGAGCAGGATTTCAACATCGACGCCAACCGGCGCTACATCACCGGTTTGTCATCGGGTGGTGCGATGACGGTTGTGGCAGCAGTTACCCATAACGAATACTGGGCAGCGGCTGCGTCAGCCTCGGGTCTGGCTTACGGTGAAGACGCCGCTTCGGTGTCATTCAGCAATTGTCCGGGCAGTGCGACCTTTCACTCGCCAGGCCGGGTAGCCGACGACATGTCGCGCGAGCTGAACAACGACTACCCCATCCCGATGATGGTGTTGCAAAACAACCGCGACTGCACCGTGGTGCAACCGGCCGGGCAAATCATCCGTGATGCGCACTTACTGGCCTTTGCCGACAGTGCGGCTCAGTCACCCCAGCAAGCACTGACCGACACCCGTGCTTGTGCACCGTTTTATCAAAACAACCACAGTTGCGAACACAAAACCTACACCCAGGATGGTCAGCCCAGTGCCCGCTCTCTGGTTGAGACCATTTTCTTCGATGGCCCGCGGGCGACAGCCAACAGCAGCGATACCGACAAAGGCCACTACTGGATCGGCGGTGAAGACGGCAATGAAGGTCGCTGGGCGGTGCGCGCCGGACCGGAATACCCGGACATCATCTGGGACTTCTTTAACCGCCACCCGCGCGATGGCAGTGACCCGATCAACAAACCAGTTATTACCCTGAACGGTGACAACCCGCTGGAAGTAGCGCTGAATACCAGCTTCACGGACCCCGGAGCATCGGCGACCGATGCTGTCGACGGTACCCTGGCGGTCAACAGCGAATGTGATGTTGATACCAGCGAAGCGGGCCAGTACTACTGTACCTATTCGGCCACCAACAGTGCCAGTGAAACCACCGTTACGACGCGAACCGTCGAGGTGTACGATCCGAATCAGCCTGACGAAACCTGTGCGGTAGCAACCGACTCACCCCGAGCCCATATCACCGCGAACCGTGCCCTCGCCGGAGGCGATTACAATTTGCGTGCAATGAGCAATGGTGATCAGGCCGACATCGGTTTTGCCTGGGACAGCTGGGGCAGTGTTGCCCTAACCGAAGGCGAGCCAGGCCAGTGGTATAGCCAGCCGCCCGCGGTGTGCAACACAACCAGCCCGCAAGACCCACCCCCGAGCGAGTTTGAGTGCCAGCAGTGGTATGCGACTAACCTCTCACATGATTCAGCAGATCGCGCCTATTATCAGATGGGATACTACACTCAGGGCGGAAACGATTCGCTAGGTGGCGTGTCTGGCTCTTATGCCTGGGTCAGTGAAGTGAGTGAAGGCTATTTTGTGTCAGGGGTTTGTCCATAAATCCTGCTTATTGATCCTTTCTGACATCAGACAACCGGAAAAATGTCCGGTTGTCTGATTATTCTTGTAAAGGCTTCCTAGTCTTTAAATACCACCGTTCTATTTCCATTCAAAAACACCCGTTTCTCGGTGTGATACCGCACCGCATTGGCCAGCGTCTGGCTTTCAATATCCTGACCGCGGGCAATCAGGTCTTCCGGGTAGTGGTTATGGTCTACCGCCTGAACGCCCTGGCTGATAATGGGGCCTTCGTCGAGGTCGTCGTTCACGTAATGGGCGGTGGCGCCCACCAGCTTGACGCCTTTTTCCCAGGCCTGGTGGTAGGGTTTGGCGCCCTTGAACCCTGGCAGGAGAGAGTGGTGGATGTTGATCGCCCAGCCGTCGAGTTTCTTCGACATGTCGGACGACAGCACTTGCATGTAGCGGGCGAGCACAACCAGTTCGCACTGGTATTGCTGAATCAGTTCCCAGATCTGCGCTTCCTGTTCCGGTTTGGTTTCCGGTGTGATGGGCAGGTGGTAATAGGGAATCTTGTGCCACTGCGCGAGTGATTCGAGATCCGGGTGATTGGAAATAATCACCGGGATTTCGATGGCCAGTTCGCCGGTTCGGTAACGGTAAAGCAAGTCGTTCAGGCAATGATCGTAACGGGATACCAGAATGGCGACCCGGGTTTTGTGATCCGGCGCGGTCAGCTCCCAGTCCATCTGAAAGTGGTTGGCGCGCTGGGTAAAGAGGTCGCGAAACCGTTGCAGGGAATCTTCGCTTTTTAATGGGCGGAATTCCACTCGAATACTGAACAGACTGGTTTCACGATCATCGAACGAATTCATCGTGACGATGTAGTTTTCGGTTTCTGCCAGGCTGCGTGTCACCACATCAACCGTGCCCAGTGTGCTGGGGCACTGGGCAGTGAGTATCCAGCGTTTCTCGGTAACGGCCATGGTCAGTTCTCGTCGTGTTCGGGTTGGCCCAAATGCAGACCGTATTCACGGCTGGCATCGGTTAACCAGCGCCAGGCGTAGTCGGCAAAGCTGCGACGTACCGTTAGCTCCCAGTCTGTACTGTCGATGCGACGCACCGTTGCCTGAGTTTTGGACAACGCCGTGGTAACCACTTTGCCGACTGGAAAATGAGCGTCGCTGACGGCATACGGTATGCTTTTTTGCAGCACACGCGCGGCAGCAGACCCCGCCAGGCGAATTTGTGTTTGACCACCGCTGACGTTGATGACGGCATAGTGTCCCGTCAGTGCATCGCGCAATCGGGTTTCAATGGCGAAGGCTTGCTCCAGATCGCACAGCAACAGCCACTCATCCGGTGCTATCCAGAGCAGGGCCATGGTAGCGGAAACGCTGCTGCTCAGTCGGCCCGGTAGGGCCAGGTCCAGTGCGCTGCTGACGCCCTTGGTAAAGTCGGCATTGCTCGCATCGCCACGAATAACTAACTGGCCGCGCAGGGCGTCTTCCCAGAGAAACACCTGGGCCTGACCAGGCCCGAAAACAGGTTGCGTGGCCGCCTGGCTAAAATACAGGGCACTGCAGGCAGTGACGTTGGCTTCAGGCATCTGGTTCATGATTGAAACCCGGGTGTCGGTTTGCAGTTCAGACATTCTGGCGCTCTCCTTTGGGGTCGAGGAAGAGGGTGCTGGTGATTTCCGCTTCGACCACCCGGCCGTCGGACAATGGATAATAAACGGTTTCGCCGTTGCGCTGATGGCCGCCGCGAATCACGCCCATGGCAATGCTGCGGCCGAGGTTGGCACTGTAGTAACTTGAGGTTACATGGCCAAGCATGGTCATCGGAACCGGCTGCTTCGGGTCGTCCACTGCCTGAGCGCCTTCGGGCAACACAATGGACGGGTCTTTGGTTTTAAGGCCGACCAGTTGTTTGCGGTCCTGGCGCAGGCAATCTTCCCGCTTCATGCCGCGTTTGCCGATAAAGCTGTACGGCTTGTCTTCTTTCACAGCCCAGTCCAGACCGAGGTCGTAGGGGTGCATGGAACCATCGGTATCCTGGCCGGCAATGATGAAGCCTTTTTCGGCACGCAAGATGTGCATGGTTTCGGTACCGTAGGGCGTGAGGTTGTAGCGCTCACCTTTTTCAAACAGCGCCTCCCAGACGTGCAGGCCATAGTTGGCCGGCACGTTGATCTCGTACGACAGTTCACCGGTAAAGGAGATGCGAAACACCCGGGCCGGTACGCCGGCTACCGTGCCCTGGCGCCAGTCCATAAACTTGAAGCTGTCTTTATCGAGATCGATGTCGTCGGTCAGTTCAGCCAGCAGTTTGCGACTGTCGGGCCCGGCGATGGTCATGGTGGCCCAATGGTCGGTGACGGTGTTCATGTACACCTCAAGCTCCGGCCATTCGGTCTGGTGATACAATTCCAGCCATTCCAGAACATGAGCGGCACCCCCCGTGGTGGTGGTCATCAGGAAATGGTTTTCGCCGAGGCAAGAAGTAACCCCATCGTCGAACACCATGCCATCTTCACCGCACATCAACCCATAGCGGCATTTACCGACTGCGAGTTTGGCCCAGGCGTTGGTGTATACCCGGCCGATGAACTCTCGCGCATCCTTGCCCTGAATGTCGATCTTGCCCAGGGTTGAGGCGTCGAGAATGCCAACACCGTTGCGCGTGGCCAGGCATTCACGGTCGAGCGACTGCTGCATGGTTTCGCCGGGTTTCGCGTAATACCAGGGGCGTTTCCACTGGCCGACGTTTTCAAACAGGGCGCCATGGCGCACATGCCAGTCGTGCATGGCAGTGTGGCGTTCGGGGTCGAACAGGGCATCGCAATGGCGACCGGCAATAGCCCCAAAGGTGACCGGTGTGTAGTTCGGGCGAAAAATAGTGGTGCCGGTTTCGGCAATGGTTTTATTCATCGACTTGGCGGCGATGGCCATGCCGTTAATGTTGCCCAGTTTGCCCTGGTCTGTCCCGAAGCCGAGCGCTGTGTAACGTTTAACGTGCTCGATCGATTCGAAACCCTCGCGGGTGGCCAGCTCAATGGCAGCGGCGGTCACGTCGTTCTGGAAATCGACAAACTGCTTTGGCGCGCGGCTGATGCGCTGTTCATGCGGAATGCAAAACAGAGCCATGGCCTTTCCGGTAGCGGGTTCTTCTACCGTGGGCAGCGACGCGGGTTTTGCTTCATAGCCAGCTTGCCTGGCCGCCTCGGCACCCTGCTGAGCCCCCTGTTCGAGGCAGCCCGCCAGATCAAAGGTACCGGCAATGGCGCCCGCGATGGATTGGCGATGCAAGGTCTCACCGGGTACAAAGCCGATCACGTCGTCATTCCAGACCGGGCGTCCGCCCGTGTGGCAAGACAAATGCACCGCCGGACTCCAGCCGCCGGAGCTGGCAATGGTATCGCACGCCAGTTTCTCGGCCGGGCCGGTCAGGTGTTGGCCGTCTTCCGACAGCGGCGCGACCCGGGCTGCGCTCACGCGGGTGCTGCCTTTGGCTTCTATCACAGCGTGACCGGTCAGCAAGCGAATGCCACGGCGACGGGCTTCTTCTACGCAATCGCCAGTAGGCGCCTGGCGGGTGTCGACCAGTGCCACGACCTTGCGGCCTGCATCCTGCCAGTCGAAGGCGGCCTGGTAACCGGCGTCGTTGGTGGTCATCGCCACCAGACTGTGGCCGGGAATGACCGCATAGCGACGGATGTAGGTGGATACAGCAGAGGCCAGCATGCAGCCGGGCAGATCGTTGTTGGCGTACACCAGGGGACGCTCGTGGGCGCCGGTGGCCAGTACGACCCAGTCTGCTCGCACGCGATGCATGCGCTGGCGCGTCTGGTGCTCGGGCGCCCGGTCACCCAGGTGGTCGGTCCGGCGTTCATGAATGGTCAGAAAGTTGTGATCGTGGTAGCCGTTTACCGTTGCATTGGGCAGCAGTAATACGTTGTCCATACCGGCCAGTACCTGCAGGGTATCCGCGACCCACTGGCTGGCCTCTGCGCCGTTGATCCGGCTGCGGCTGCTGAGCAGGGAGCCGCCCATTTCAGCCTGTTCGTCGGCCAGTATAACCTGGGCACCGCTTCGGGCTGCCGTGAGAGCCGCAGAAAGGCCAGCAGGGCCTGCACCCACAACCAACACATCGGTGTGCTGATTCAGGTGATCGTATTCGTCGACATCGGGTTCTGTCGGTGAACGCCCCAGGCCCGCTGCCTTACGGATGTGTTTTTCGTAAAACTTCCAGGCCGTTTGCGGAAACATAAAGGTCTTGTAGTAAAACCCGGGCGGCAGGGCACGGCCGAACAACTGGCCACTGAAGCCCAGAAGATCAAATTTCAGGTTCGGCCAGCCACTGGTAGGCTGACTGACCAGTCCGTCGAACAGAGGTTGCTGCGTCGCCCGAACATTGGGCACCTGGGTGGCTTCGGTGGCTCCCAGTTGGACAATGGCATTGGGTTCGTCGGCACCGGCGGCAACAATGCCACGAGGGCGGCCGTACTTGAAGCTGCGGCCAATGACATTGACGCCGTTGGCGATCAGGGCGGAAGAGAGGGAGTCGCCCTCGTATCCTGTGTATTGGCGTCCGTTAAAACTGAACGTCAATGGCTTACTGCGATCAATGCGTCCGCCGTCGGCCAGTCGATTGGTTTGCCTCATGCCTGATCCCCCGAAGTTCGCGCCTGGTCGGGTGATTCACCCAACCGGTAAGAGCCTTTAATCAAATAGGTTTGGGTATCGCGGGTCACGTTGAAAAACTTGCGACAACCCAGTGCATGTACCCAGAGTTCGTTGTGCAGGCCGCGGGGGTTATCCCGAAAATACAGGAAGTCGCCCCATTGCTCGTCGGTGCAGTTATCCGGGTCGGCTGGGCGGGCAAGGTGCGCCGGGCCTTTCGGGTGAAACTCTTCTTCTTCGCGCAGTTCGCCACAATAGGGGCAATAAATCCGAAACATACAGCAGGCTCCTTACTGTGGCCGGTTAGTGTGCAACACCGGCCGCGCCGTGTTCATCAACAAGGGCACCGGTGTGGAACCGGAACATTGAAAAAGGTTTGGCCAGTTCGCTGGCTTTGCCTTTGGCGAGCGTTTGTGCAAATACATGACCGGAGCCGGGTGTTGCCTTGAATCCGCCAGTACCCCAACCGCAGTTGAAAAACAGGTTCTCAACCGGAGTGTCGGAAATGATCGGACAGGCATCCGGTGTGGTATCGACAATGCCACCCCATTGCCGGTTCATGCGCACCCGGCTGAAAATGGGGAAGAGTTCGACAATGGCTTGCAGGGTATGCTCAATGGTGCTGTAGGAGCCGCGCTGGCCATAGCCGTTGTAGCCGTCGATACCGGCGCCGATAACCAGGTCGCCTTTGTCCGACTGGGAAATGTAGCCATGCACCTGGTTCGACATGACCACGGTGTCCAGAATGGGCCGAATCGGTTCGGAGACCAACGCCTGCAGCGGGTGCGATTCAATCGGCAACCGAAAGCCGGCCATTTTTGCCAGCACACCGGAGTTACCAGCCACCACACAGCCGATGCGGTCGCCTTTGATGGCGCCGTATTCTTTGGTCATTACGCCGGTGGCTGCGCCATCTTCGGTCAGAATATCGGTGACTTCGCACTGTTGAATCAGGTCGACACCCAGTGCATCGGCGGCGCGGGCATAACCCCAGGCAACGGCATCGTGCCGGGCAACCCCGGCGCGAGGTTGCCAGGAGGCACCGAGAATCGGGTAGCGACGGCTGGTCGTGCAATCCATGATCGGTACGATTTCCTGCACGCCCTGGGTATCGAGCGCAACGCTGTCGATGCCGTTTAGACGGTTGGCATTCACCCGACGCTCAATGTCGCGCATGTCCTGCAGGGTGTGGCCCAGGTTCAGTACGCCGCGCTGAGAGAACATGACGTTGTAGTTCAGGTCTTGCGACAGGCCTTCCCAGAGTTTCATGGCATGCTCGTACAGCAGGGCCGATTCGTCCCAGAGGTAGTTCGAGCGCACGATGGTGGTGTTCCGCGCGGTGTTGCCACCGCCCAGATAGCCTTTTTCGATGACGGCGACGTTGGTGATGTTGTGAACTTTGGCCAGGTAGTAGGCCGTAGCCAAACCATGGCCGCCACCACCGACGATGATGACGTCGTACTGTTTTTTGGGTTTGGGATTACGCCAAACGCGCTGCCAGTTTTCGTGGTGGCTCATGGCGTGCCTGAGCAAACCGAATCCGGAATATCGTTGCATGCTGGGTGCCTCTTGGGTGCGACCAATGGCCTGAATACCAGGCGAACTGTGAGTTACCTTGCCGCCACTACGGGCCGGATGCAAGAACCGGCCTGTTCAGGGTAGGTTGGCTTTACAGCATGGTATGGGGAGGCGGGGGCGGTCATGTGCTTGACGACGACACGCCAGTGATAAATCGCGACATTCTTTGGGCTGGGTACTTTGGAAGGAGTTCGTGTTGGCCACCGGGTAGGCTTGTCCGGGGTCGGGCGGGATGCCGCCCACTCAATCCATCCATGGAGCCTAGACCGCAGGATATGACTCCATCCATGGGAGTCCCCTTCGGGCTCGCTGCGCTCATGCTAAAACGCTCCCGGCGTTTTAGTCCATGCTGCGGACTACCCCGGACAAGCCTACCCGGGAGCCACCACTTGGCTAAGCGCAAACCAAGGCAGGGCTTTATCTCTCTTAGGAAGCTACTTACCCCACCCGAAGTTCAGAAACCCCAGCCTCATCCAAACCCTCGGCCGAATTCGCCAGCACTTCCGCACTGTACCAATTCACAAAATTGATCACCCCAAACTCATAGGTTTCGGAGTAGGGGCCGGGTTGGTAGGCAAGAGAGTTGACGCCGCGCTGATTATTTTCGGCCAGGGTTCTGTCCTGGCGGTTGGTGGCATCCCAGACCTGGCACAAGCGTTCTTTGTCGTAGTCTTGTCCCTCGACGGCGTCTTTGTGGACCAGCCACTTGGTGATCACCCGTGTTTTCTGAGCACTGACGGGCAGCACCTGAAACACAACGGCATGGTCGCTCTGCATATGATTCCAGGAATTGGGCAGGTGCAGAATGCGCAGCGACCCCAGTTCCCGGTTTTGAATGCGTCCCATGGTTTTCTGGCTACCGGCTTTGCCGTCCATGGTCATCACCTGGGTGCCCTCTTTCAGTGGCATCCGCACTAGCCGGTTTTGCAGGCCGTGCTCAACGTGTTTGTGAGGTATGCCTTCAGCATCCCAGGCGTTGGCCTGGCGCTCACAGAGTGCAACGAATTCTGGCGTGGCGCGTGGGTCATTGGTGTCATCCCATTCGAGTAGGGAGCGCAATAACTCGGGGTGAGATCCGGCGCAGTGGTAGCACTCCCGGTTGTTTTCCATCACCAGTTTCCAGTTGGCGTCTTCTTCAAGTTGGGATTCAGCCGCCACCTTGGCATTTTCCATGTCGTACGGTTCCATGTAGTTCGCCAGGGTTTCCAGGTAGGGGTCGATTTGCGGTGCCTCGCCCTCAGCCAGGCAGATGTAGATGAACCCGCCGGCAGTCTTGCAGTGCGCGGGTTTCAAACCAAACTCGCTTTTATCGAAGGTGTCGCCCATGGCATCGCCGGTGTAGATCAGATTGCCTTTCAGGTCGTAGGTCCACTGGTGGTAAGGGCAGGTGAGGTTGGCGACTTTGCCCTTGGCTGACGTACAGAGGCGCGAGCCGCGGTGCCGGCACACGTTGTGGAAAGCGCGGACTTCGCCGTCCCGGTCACGAACCACGAGCACCGGGTTCTGGCCGATGTCTACGGTCATGTAGTCCCCTTTACCGGGCACTTCACAGGTCATGCCGACAAACAGCCACTGTTTCATGAAGATGTTTTCCATATCGAGCCGGAACATCATCGGGTCGTTATAGAACGGCTGTGGCAGCGATTCAATACCAGAACGCTGTTGCAGCAGAGAGCGCATCGCCTGTCGAGCCTCGGGTATAGAGGAGTATGTCAGGTTGAGCAGGTCGGTTTCATTCATTGTGCAGCTCCTGAGGCAGCAGGGTGGATTCGGCAGGCGAACCGTCGAACGATCATTGGTGTAATCATTCTCGGTACGGCAGCCCCGCCTCATTTGCCCGATTACGACATTTTATGCTGTCAATTCGACGCTCAGGAGTTGCTTGTTCGTTTTCCGGCCGGTGGAGGAGTTGATCAACGGTATGTCGCATTTGGTTAACCGGGTAGGGGGTGTTTTGGTAACAATGGGACTAATAGAAACCGACCCCGATTAAGGATGCCTCATCATGACGCAAATTGTTGACGCCAGCGAACCGGCCCCCGCGTTCAACCCGCTCAACACCCGGGTTTGGGCCAATGGCCGGCATCAGGTGCGCTGTGTTCGGGTCATCCAGGAAACCTGGGATGTAAAGACCTTCTGCTTTAATGCTGAACAGTCGATCATGTTTTTCTTCAAGCCAGGGCAGTTTGTAACGCTGGAACTGGAGATTGAAGGCGAGCAGGTGTTGCGCTCCTACACCATTTCCAGCTCTCCCTCGGTGCCTTACAGCTTTTCGATCACCATCAAGCGGGTGCCTGGTGGCCGGGTCTCGAACTGGCTGCACGATAACCTGAAGCAGCACGATGAACTGGCCGTGCATGGCCCGGTTGGCAATTTCAACTGCATCGACCACACCGCCGAAAAAATGCTGTTTCTGTCCGGTGGAGTCGGCATTACCCCGCTGATGTCGATGGCGCGCTGGTATTTCGACACCAATGCCGATGTCGACATGGCTTTTGTCCACAGCGCCCGAACCCCCAGCGACATCATCTTTCACCGCGAACTCGAGCACATGTGCTCCCGGGTGACCAACTTTAACCTCAGCGTGATTTGCGAGCGCATCGAGCTGGGCCAGGCCTGGAATGGCTATCGAGGCTATCTGGACAGAGCCAAGATGGACATGGTGGTGCCAGACTTCATGCAGCGGCGCATCTTCTGCTGTGGCCCGACCCCCTACATGAAAGCCATTCGCCAACTGCTGGCAGAGGCCGGCTTCGATATGGACTTTTATCACGAGGAGTCGTTCGGGGCGACGCCTGCGGATGTTACCCAGGAAGCCTTGGAACAGGCCGAAGTGGCCGTCCGTGAAGCCGAAGAAAAGAAAGACGAAGAGACCTTTACCGTCGAATTCACCGGCTCCGGCATGAGCGTTCAGATGTCGCCGGAAGAAACCGTGCACGCCGCCGCCAGCCGGCTGGGGCTGAGCATTCCCAAAGCCTGTGGTGTGGGCATTTGCGGCACCTGCAAAGTACTAAAACTGAGCGGCGATGTTGAAATACAGCACAACGGTGGCATCACCGATGAAGACCTGGCCGATGGCTACATTCTCTCCTGTTGCAGTACGCCCCTGTCAGATTTGACCATAGAAGGGTGACGTACGTCTCAAAGCCCCGACTGCCCGGTTGGGGCTTTTACAAAAACGTCGTTTTTGGATACGTTACAAGACCTAAAAAGACGTTATTAGACTGTTTATGCCCCCGGTTCGGTCGTATGATGATTGTCCGATACGTGCCGTAGTGATCTACAGACGGCCGCCTGGCTCAGTGCTATCAATGTTCGACGACTGGCTCGCAGAAGCTGGCGGCGGATAGTACTGTCGGGTAAGGGTGTCTTACAGCAAAGCGGGCAAAGGCGGAGGGCCAGTCCATGTTTGAAACCACCGAGAAATTTACCAGTGGTGAGGCGCCCAAACCTTACCGGGTCGGTTTTTTACTCATCAATAACTTCACCCTCGTTTCGCTGGCTACCGCAATTGAACCCCTGCGCATGGCCAATCAGCTATCGGGCCACGAACTCTACACCTGGCAGCTGGTGTCGCAGGACGGAAACACCGTAACGGCCAGCGATGGCATCTGCATTGCACCGGACGCCTCGTTCTCAGCCGGCCTGACCTTCGACATCGTTATCGTCGTCGGCGGTGTCGACATTACCCGCAGTTTTACCCAGAAAGAAGTCAGCTGGCTGGTCAGTCAATCTCACAAGAAGGTACTGATTGGCGCCGTTTGTACCGGGGCTTATGTGCTCGCCAGTGCCGGCTTGCTCGACGGTTACAAATGCAGTGCCCACTGGGAATGCCTGGCCGCCCTGCAAGAGCGTTTTCCGCGCGTTAACGCCACCAACAACCTCTATACCCTCGATCGAGACCGCTTCACCTGCACCGGTGGCGGGGTTCCGATGGACATGATGATCAGCCTGGTCGGGCGCCAGCATGGCAAGGCGCTGACCAATGCCATTTGCGACATGTTTCTCTGCGACCGGGTACGGCTCGACAGCGAACAGCAACGCACCCCTATGCGTCGCCAGCTAACGACCTCCCAGCCCAAGCTGGCGGAAGTCACCGAACTGATGGAAGCCAACCTGGAAGAGCCCATTGAACTGGAAGAACTGGCCAGCTTTGTCGGCATATCCCGTCGTCAGTTGGAGCGGCTTTTCCTGAAACACCTGGATTGCACCCCCTCGCGCTATTATTTGAAGCTGCGGCTCGACCGGGCGCGCCAGTTGCTCAAGCAAACCACCTGCTCCATCATCGAAGTCGCCTCCATGTGCGGCTTTGTTTCTGCGCCGCACTTCAGCCGGTGTTATCGCAAGTACATTGGCGTCTCCCCCAAGGAAGAGCGCGCTGCTGTCTGGTCACTGACTCAGTACGAGGGCCCCACAGGTACCAATCCGGCACCTGTGTTACCCACGACCTCGTTAACGGCATTGCGCAAAGCCCAGTCTGAACCTACCTATGGAGCCGTAAAGTTTGCGCCTGCGCCTGAGTTGGCTGAGCCTGTGGCTACCAGCGGCTGAGAGGCATTGGACCGGACCGGCATCCGCTGCTTACACGGTGCCGATGCGGAAACCTGCGTTCCCTAAATCCATTCACACTCCTTTTTTGTCGATAAATTAGCGCATGCCGATTTTGAGCTTGCCCGTGTCGCTTCCAGTGACACTGGGTAAGAAGGGCCCGGATACACTGAGTTTGTGGCTATTTTACTGACTCCCGGGAGAGCGACATGAACGCAGCCGACTTGCATCAGGAATCGATCATTATCGATGGTCTGATCATCGCCAAATGGAACCGTGAACTCTTCGAAGACATGCGCAAGGGCGGCATCACCACCGCAAACTGCACCGTCTCTGTCTGGGAGAATTTTCAGGACACCGTCGACAACATTGTCGCCATGAACCAGCTGATTGAAGACAATTCAGACCTGGTTACCAAGGTTTACACTACGGCTGATATCTACCGCGCCAAAGCCGAAGGCCGCACCGGCATTCTGATGGGCTTTCAGAACGCCCATGCCTTTGAAGATAAGCTCGGCTACATCCAGGTCTTCAAAGACCTCGGCGTTGGCGTCGTACAAATGTGCTACAACACCCAGAACCTGATCGGTACCGGCTGCTATGAGCGCGATGGCGGCTTGTCGGGCTTTGGCCGCGAAGTCGTGGCCGAGATGAACCGGGTCGGCATCATGTGTGACCTATCCCATGTGGGTGCCAAGACTTCCGAAGAGGTCATTCTCGCCTCCGACAAGCCGGTTTGTTACTCCCACTGCCTGCCTTCAGGTCTGAAAGAACACCCGCGCAACAAATCTGACGATGAACTGCGATTTATTGCCGAACGCGGCGGCTTTGTCGGCGTCACCATGTTTGCCCCTTTCCTGAAAAACGGCATCGACTCCACCATCGACGACTACGTCGAAGCGATCAGCTACATCGTCGACATCGTCGGTGAAGACCAGGTGGGCATAGGCACCGATTTCACCCAGGGCCACGGCCCCGATTTCTTCGACATGCTGACGCACGACAAGGGTTACGCCCGCGAGCTCACCCGCTTTGGCAAGATCATTAATCCAGAAGGCATTCGTACCGTCGGCGAGTTCCCCAATTTAACCGAAGCGTTGTTACGCCACGGTTATTCGCCGGAACTGGTTAAGAAGATCATGGGTGAGAACTGGGTACGAGTTTTAGCGGATGTATGGGGGGAATGATGTCGACACACGCACCTGAAATGCCTATTACGGTCGATGATGATACCGGCATCTGGACGACCGATGCGTTGCCCATGCTGTATGTGCCACGGCACTTTTTTATTAACAACCATCAGGCGGTTGAAGAGGAGATCGGTGCCGAGCGGTATGCCGACATATTGTATAAGGCCGGCTACAAATCCGCCTGGCACTGGTGTGAAAAAGAGGCTGAATTGCATGGCCTGAGTGGTGCGGCTGTTTTCGAACACTACATGCTGCGCCTGTCGCAACGTGGATGGGGGTTGTTCAGCATCGAATCTCTCGATCTTGAAGCGGGCGAAGCCCGGGTTCGGCTCGACCACTCAGCCTTTGTGTATCACTACGGCAAGGTGGGTAGAAAAATTGACTATATGTTCACGGGCTGGTTTGCCGGTGCCATCGACCAAATTAATGGTGCGCTGGGAAATGAGATGAAAACCGTAGCCCGTCAGATTCAATGCGCCGCCGAAGAGGGCATTGAGCACGGTCTGTTTGAAGTGTCACCGCTGACGTAATCAACGTCAGTGCCGTCATCGTCGCGCAACGGTTCAGCAGAGCGGTTGCGTTACCGGGAGTTTGACCATGGCCAATTTTGAATCCTTGTTCCGGCCTCTGGCCATTAACAAACTGACCATCCGTAACCGGATAGTCAGTACCGCCCACGCCGAGGTCTACGCGACCGATGGTGGCATGACAACGGACCGCTACGTTCGTTATTACGAAGAAAAAGCAAAGGGCGGGTGCGGGTTGTGCATCTGCGGTGGCTCCAGTGTGGTCTCCATCGACAGCCCGCAAAGCTGGTGGAAGTCGGTGAATCTCGCGACCGACAAGATCATTCCGCACTTCCAGAATCTGGCCGACGCTGTGCATCGCCATGGCGGGAAAATCATGATTCAGATCACCCACATGGGTCGTCGTTCGCGCTGGGATGGTGAGAACTGGCCCAACCTGATGTCGCCTTCCGGCATTCGCGAGCCGGTTCACCGCGCCACCTGTAAAACCATCGAAGAAGAAGAGATCTGGCGCATCATCGGCGACTTCGCCCGCGCTGCCAAGCGTGCTCAGGATGGCGGTCTCGACGGCGTTGAACTGTCGGCCGTGCATCAGCACATGATCGACCAGTTCTGGTCGCCCCGGGTCAACAAACGTACCGATCAGTGGGGCGGCACCTTTGAAAACCGCATGCGCTTCGGCATGGAAGTATTAAAAGCCGTACGCGAAGCGGTTGGGCCTGACTTTGCTGTGGGAATACGCATGTGTGGTGATGAATTTCACCCCGATGGTCTGAACCATGAAGACCTGAAAGAGATTGCCGCCTATTACAACAAAACGGGCATGGTCGACTTTTTCGGCGTCGTTGGGTCCGGTTGCGACACACACAACACTCTGGCCAACGTTATCCCCAATATGGCGTACCCGCCAGAGCCGTTCTTGCATTTGGCCGCAGGCATCAAAACCGTTGTCGATGTACCGGTGATTCACGCTCAGAACATCAAAGATCCGAATCAGGCCGAACGGATTCTGGATGCGGGCTATGTCGATTTCGTGGGCATGACCCGCGCGCACATTGCCGACCCGCACATCATCGCCAAGATCAAGATGAATCAGATCGACCAGATTCGTCAGTGCGTCGGTGCCAACTACTGCATCGACCGGCAGTATCAGGGGCTGGACGTGTTGTGCGTGCAGAACGCCGCCACTTCACGTGAATATCAGGGCTTGCCGCACATCATTGAAAAAACCGAAGGGCCGGTTCGTACCGTGCTGGTTATCGGCGGTGGCCCCGGCGGAATGGAAGCAGCCCGGGTAGCCGCTGAACGTGGCCACAAAGTAACGTTGGTCGAGCGGGCGGATGCACTGGGTGGGCAAATTACCCTGGCTGCCCAGGCGCCGCAACGGGATCAGATTGCCGGTATTACCCGCTGGTACGCACTGGAACTGGCCCGCCTGGGTGTGGATGTTCGCCTGGGCACCAGCGCCGATGCGGCGCTGATCCGGGACGAACAGCCCGAGGTCTGCATTCTTGCCACAGGCGGCGAGCCGTTCATTGATCAGGAAACGAAATGGGGCGCAGCCGAAGGGTTGGTGGTGTCTTCGTGGGATATCCTCAGCGGTGCCGTCGAGCCGGGTAAGAATGTCCTGGTGTTTGACAGTATCTGTGAATTCAGTGGCATGTCTGTTGCCGATTACCTGTCGGCCAAGGGCGCTCTGGTGGAGTTGGTGACAGACGACACCAAGCCCGGTGTGGGCATCGGCGGCACCACTTTCCCGACCTACTATCGCAGCCTGTATGAGAAGGAGGTCGTAATGACCTCGGACCTCAATCTGGTTCAGGTGTATACCGAAGGCGACCAGAAGATCGCGGTTCTGGAAAACGAATACACCGGTCAGCAGGAAGAACGGGTGGTGGACCAGGTGGTCATCGAGAATGGCACCCGACCGAATGAATCCCTGTATTACGAACTTAAACCGGAGTCCGTCAACAAGGGCCAGATTGATGTTGAAACCCTGTATGCCAATGCCGCTCAACCGGTGTTGAGCGAACCTCAAAACGGCATGATTCTGTGGCGGCTGGGCGATGCAGTATCGCAACGCAATATCCACGCCGCCATCTACGACGCCTTGCGCTTGTGCAAGGATCTGTAACCGGCAAACGGACGCGAGAGGTGTTGGATGCTGACTGACTGGTTACTGCCCATATTGCTGTTTGGCGCTCTGGCGCTGATGCTGATTGGGGCTACCCGTAGAGTGCTGGCCTGGCGTGCAGGCCGCAACGAACCGGTGGCGGTTGTGGCGGGCTTAATGGCCATGCCGCGCCGCTACCTGGTCGACCTGCACCATGTGGTGCAGCGCGACCGTTTTATCGCCAACACCCATGTGGCAACGGCCGGTGGCTTTGTTGCCGCTTTAGCGCTGGCGTTGGTGGTGCATGGGTTTGGCGTCGACTCCTCTATTTTAAACGGCCTGATGCTGCTCAGTGCGGCGGGCATGTTTGTTGGTGCCTGCTGCGTCGCCTGGCGTCGGCGGAATCCGCCCAGCCGTCTGTCGCGCGGGCCCTGGATGCGGTTGCCGAAAAGCCTGCTGGTGTTTTCCACGTCGCTGTTTCTGATCACCCTGATGACCGCCGACTGGTTTCCGGCCGGGTTGGTCGGCTGGGTTTTCAGTGGCCTGCTACTGATCGGCCTGGCCCTGGGGCTGACTGAAATGCTGGTCGGCATGGGCTGGGGCGGGCCAATGAAACACGCCTTTGCCGGTGCCTTGCATCTGGCGTTTCACCGGCGCCCACAGCGGTTTGGCGGTGGTCGATCCACCGGGCTGAAGCCACTGAATCTGACCGACAGCACGTTGGGCGTCGCCAAGCCTTCTGATTTTGCCTGGAACCAGTTACTCGGCTTCGATGCCTGTGTGCAATGCGGTCGCTGCGAAGCCGTTTGCCCAGCCTTTGCGGCGGGTCAGCCGCTGAACCCGAAGAAGCTGATTCAGGATATGGTGGTCGGCCTGAGCGGTGGCACCGATGCCGGTTACCACGGCAGCGCCTACCCGGGAAAACCGGTGGGCGAGGCCAAGGGTAACCCCGGCCAGGTTATCGTGGATGGGCTGGTTAGTGCTGAGACGCTTTGGTCCTGCACCACGTGCCGTGCCTGTGTCGAAGAATGCCCGATGATGATTGAGCACGTTGATGCCATCGTCGACATGCGGCGCTTTTTAACCCAGGAGCGTGGCGCAACGCCGGGCGCCGGTGTTCAGGTGCTGGATAACCTGATCGCGACCGACAATCCAGGCGGGCTGGACCCGGCACGCCGGTTCGATTGGGCGACTGACCTGGAGTTGCCATTGATCGCCGATGTGGGCAAAGCTGACGTCTTGTTCTGGATCAGCGATGGCGCTTTTGATCAGCGTAGCCAGCGTATTCTGCGCGCCTTTGTTGCCGTGATGCGCGCTGCCAATGTCGACTTCGCCGTGCTAGGCAACGACGAATGCGATTCCGGTGACGTTGCCCGCCGGCTGGGCGATGACGCCACCTTCCAGCGGCTGGCCCGGCACAATATCGAACTGCTTAGCCGGTACGAGTTTAACCGCATCGTGACCACCGACCCGCACGCCTTCCATGTGTTGGCCAATGAGTATGGCGATTTCGGCGGTCACTATCGGGTTCAGCACCACAGCATGTTCATCAACGAACTGATGGAGCAGGGCCACCTGAATGTACAACCCAAAGCACTGGGGCGCGTGACCTATCACGACCCCTGTTATCTGGGCCGGTATAATGGCGAGTACGAATCCCCGCGCTCGGTGCTGAGCACGCTGGGCATTGAAGTGCAGGAAATGACGCGCTCCGGTTACCGGTCGCGTTGTTGCGGTGGCGGCGGTGGGGCACCCATTACCGACATCCCCGGTGAACACCGCATTGCCGACATGCGTGTGGACGATGCGCGGGCGGTTGAGGCCGACACCATCGCCGTCGCTTGCCAGCAGTGTACGGCCATGCTCGAAGGGGTGGTGGAACCAAGACCGCAGATTAAAGACCTGGCCGAACTGGTCAGTGACGCCCTGGTAACGGAGGAGCGAGCATGAGCCTTCGAATCAGACGCAACCCGCGCCTGGAGCGCATTCGGCGCAACCGCCTGCACCCGAAGCACGAGGCATTAGCGGCGGCAACAGTGTCAGCGATTGGCCCGACCGGGCTGCGCCGGATCAACCCGCACCAAACCGGTTTTGTGATGGTTCAGGGGCGCAAACGCCTGAATCGACTGAACCCGGGCGGGGTTGGGTTTGCTACCGCTGGCCAGCCCGGCCGAGTGCAAGCCAAAGAGAAACCACTGCACCGGGTTGCCGATCCGCTCGGCTATGTAGCCGCCGTTCTGGATCTGCCAGGTGGTCGGCTCAGCAGTCATGACCGGGATATGCTGGGCCTGGCCCAGCAACTGGCGCAGGCTAGGGGTGAACCCCATGCGGTATTGGCCATCGCGCTTGGCGACGTGCGGGAAACCGATTTTGGTGGAGCCGGTGCCGACCGGGTCATTCAGTTGAGCCAGCTCCACAATGAGGCTTTAACCGGCTATTGCCCCGAACTCAAACTGGCGATCCTTAACGCCACCGAGCAACACTACCAGCCCGCTTTCTGGCTGTTTCCAGACAGCATCGACGGTGGTGCGGACCTGGGCTCGCGCTGGGCCGTGCAGTTGGGTGATCGCGCGGCCGTTCAGGCCTGGCACGTCAGTACTGAAAACACCGTGTGCCGGGGTGGCAGTCAACTCACCGATTGGCATCGGCCGACGCCGCGCGTTTTGCTACTGGCTCCCGAATGCGCCGCCCCGGTTGAAGAGCTTCGCCACGAAGCCTTGCCCCTGGAGGTCACCTTACCCGCGCCAGTGTCAGTTACTATCGAAGACCTTGGCCCGGTCAGTGTCGACCCCAGCCAGATTGCCTTGAGTGAAGCCGAATTTATTCTGGCTGCCGGTAACGGTGTGCGTAACTGGGATCAGTTTCATCAGGTGGCGACTGTTTTGGGTGCCACCGAAGGCGCCAGCCGGGTCGCGGTCGACGATGGTTATATGCCACGCCACCGGCAAGTGGGTGCCAGTGGCACCTGGGTATCGGCGCGGGTCTATCTGGCTGCCGGTATTTCTGGGGCCATTCAACACTTGCAGGGCATTGGCCAGTGCGAAACCGTTATCGCCATTAACCTGGATGCCGGCTGCGACATGGTCCGCCGGGCCGACTTGACGGTGATCGCCGACAGCGAAGCCGTCTTTGCTGAATTGCTGAACCTGATGACGGAACGTCAGACAGGCATCGCCCCTCAGGGCGACACCGCTCATGAAAGAGAGGCTCGACATGTTGCCTGAATCGCTTACCAAAGCCCTGGCTCAGCCCCTTAAGGTTGCCGCTCTGGTCTCTATCGGTCAGCATCCGCTGTCGCGCCGTGAGCGCCGGGCCGATCAGGATGCCCGTGCCGTGGAGCTGGCGCTCTCACTCTCACCAGAATTACCCCGCCTGATCCATGTAGGCTCAGCCCGGAATGAGTCACTGCGTGCGTATTTGGGCATGGGGTTGAATGATGTGACGGTGCTGAATGCAGACCCGGAGGCCGATGCAGTACCCGCGCTGGCCGGTTACCTGCGTGACCAGGCGTTGGACCATCAGTTGGACATCGTATTAACCGGCGTGCGTGCCGAGTGTGGTGAAGGGTCTGGCTTGCTGCCCTATGCTGTGGCGGCTCAGTTAGGCTGGCCCATGGTGCCTCGCATTGTGTCAGTGGTCTCCATTGCAGACGGTCATGCCGACGTCTGGCAAGCACTGCCCCGCGGGCAACGACGCGCCTTGCGCATACCGCTGCCGTTCGTCGCCAGTGTCGACCCGGCCGCTGAACCGGCCCGCCAGTCGGCCTTCGGCCCGGCCCAGAGAGGTAACATCGATTCTCAACCTTGTGCGGCAGTGCCGGACCAGGCCCGTGCCAACTGGCAACAACACCCCGCAAAACCCCGGCCCAAGCGCTTGGCCGTGGCCAAAGGCGGCACCGCCGCGGAGCGTATGAAAGCCGCCACCGCCAAACCCCAGGGGCAGGGCGGGCAGGTGATCACCGAAGGGACAGATCGGGAGAAAGCTGAAGCGATTCTGGCCCGGCTGCTGGCAGAGGGCGTGGTGCGTTAGCGGGCGCCAGTTTCCAGCGAAAACGGGCGGCTAACCGTATTGCGTTCAACCAGGGTGGGTTCAAACTGAGAGGCTTGGCTTTCCGCCTTGTTGTAAATGCCATCCAACGCCATCCGCGCCGACGCCTGTGCCATGTCAAACATCGGGAAATGCAGGGTGGTCAGTTTGGGGTTTACATACTGGGCGGTCAGGCTGTTATCGAACCCGATGACGGATAACTGGTCCGGTACCCGAATGCCATGGTGTTCGGCGGCTTCCAACACGCCAAAGGCCATCTCATCATTGCCGGCAAATACGGCCGTTCCATCAAATTGGCGCTCGAACAGGGTCTCCATCGCATGGTACCCACCGGCGAGTTCGAAGTAAGTGTTGACGACCCAGTCATCCGAAACTGCAATGCCTGCTTCTGCCATGGCTCGACGATAGCCCTGTAGCCGGTCATGGGCATCCGGCTTCCAGATCTGGCCCATAATGCAGGCAATGTGCCGGTGCCCCTGGTCCAGCAAATAGCGGGTGGCGCGATAGCCACCGAGTTCGTTATCGAGCGACACACAACGGTGACTGAGCGCAGTCACCGGGTGGTTGATCAGAAAGACCGGCACGCGCTGGTTTAACTCGACCAGCTCTGCATCCTCGAGGCGTTCCACCATCAACAACAACCCATCGACCTGCCGGTTGACCAGAAACTCAATGGCTTCTCGTTCAAGGTCGGCATCGCCGTGCCCGGCGGCGATGATCAGGTGCTTGTGCGCCTGGCGCAGGGCATTTTCGACCCCGGCCATCATCGGCCCGTAAAACGGACCTTCTAACTTGGAAACCACCATGCCGATGGCGTTGGACCGGCTGGAAGCCAGCGACTGGGCCGCCGAATTGGGCCGATACCCGAGCGCTTGCATCGCCTGGGTTACCCGGATTTTTGTTTTCTCCGTCACCCGGTCGCTGCCATTGATCACCCGGGACACAGTCGCCTGGGAAACACCCGCCAGGTCGGAGACCTCTTTCATGGTGATCATCGGCTACCCTCGCAAAATATACCGCGAGCATTATTCAGCCGGGGCCGGGCGTCAAGTTTTCAGGGCTGATGACCCGATACTGTCTCGGCATCGGGGTTTCGAGTCGCACAACCGGCACCGGTCACGGCATCCACATCGCACTGGTACACCCGAACGTAGTCGACCTTCATGGTTTGCGGGAATACCCCGGGGTCGATGCCTTTCTCATTCACATTGGCTGCCCAGTTGCCACCGACGGCCAGGTTCAAAATCAGATGGAAGGGTTTATTGAACGGGGCGCTACCACTGCCGATTACCAGTTCGTCGGTGTCCGGATCCGGGTATTGCGAATACCAGCCGGCATCGGTTTGGGTGGCATAGTGCTGCCCGTCGACATACCAGCGAATCTCACCGGATTGCCACTCGATGGCGTAATGATGAAACCCATTGGCCGGGCTTTCATCGGCCCCGAAATCATAGTAGGTGCCTGAGTGAACGTTATCGGGCCATTCCTGGCCGAAATGGAGGGTACCGTGAACGCGATGCTCGGGCGCGCCAGGCGCCGCACCTTCTGCGTCGCTCTGGGTTTCCAGATTGACCGCTTCCATAATGTCAATTTCACCCGAGGCCGCCCAGCCACCATAAACCCAGTCGGTAGGCAGCATCCAGATGGCAGGCCAGGTGCCCTGACCCGCGGGCAATTGCGCGCGGATCTCAAAACGGCCATAGCGCCAGTCGCCTTTGTTCAAGGTGCGCAGGCGAGCAGAGGTGTAGGGCAGGGTGCGGGTGTCGTTCGGGTCAAAAGCGGGGTCTTCCAGGTTGGCAATGGGGCCGGTGAAGTTTTCTTTTATCGCCTTAATAACCAAAGCACCGTCGTCTATAAACGCATTACTCGCCTGGTCGGTGTAGCACTGCTGTTCGTTATTGCCACCGCCCCAGCAATTTTGCTCGTAGCTCCACTTGGCCGGGTCAATCGCTGAGCCATCAAACTCATCCGACCACACCAGTCGCCAGTTTTTGTCCACCGGATGATGCCTTGAAAGGTCAGAATCCGGTGTTGGATCAGGCGTTGGATCCCCGGTGTCTGTTTCCGTGTCGACGTCGGTTTCTGTGGTGGTGTCCAGGCAACCCGACAGCAAAAAAGCCGCCAGCACAGCGGCTGCAATCGCTAACTTTTCCGGCGAACGCTTGTGGTTATTGTTGCATTCAATCTGGTTCATACGTCCGGTCCTTTACGCCTGGATTCTGAGTAGTCGTTGGCATGGTAAAGGGTTAGGGCTTACCCGTTCTGCAGAAATACTGACCAAAACTCCAATCCGCTGTTCCGCTTGCATCACACCCTCCATGATCTGCGCTGGCTCGACTCTTAGCTTGAATACCAGCTACGAACACCTGAATCCCAACAACAAGAAGCGGGACTACGATGAAACAGATAACCACAGTACTGACGGTGAGCGCACTGGCGCTGTTGGTGGGCTGCGGCCCCTCCGATAAAGATGATAACGACAATGGCAATGGCGGCGGCAATGGTGGAGGTGGCAGCGAATCCATCAGCTACCGCACCGACCATAACGACTGGCCTGATATCACCAGCAAAGTAGCGCTCGACCCGGCCATTGAAGCCGAAGTTGATGCTTTGTTGGCAACCATGACATTGGAAGAAAAAGTCGGCCAGATGGTACAGCCGGAAATAAAAAGTGCATCGCCTCAGGACGTGATCGACTATCACCTGGGCTCCGTGCTGAACGGTGGTGGCTCCTGGCCCAACAACGATAAGACAGCCAGCATTGCAGAATGGGTGGACCTGGCCGATCAGTACTGGACAGCCTCGATGGACACCACCGATGGCAAAGCAGCCATCCCGTTAATCTGGGGCACCGATGCCGTTCACGGCCACAGCAACGTCTATGACACCACGCTGTTCCCACACAACATTGGCCTGGGTGCCGCCAACGATGCGGATCTGATCAGGCGCATCGGCGCAGCCACGGCCAAACAGGTTGTTGCCACCGGCATCGATTGGACGTTCGCGCCAACACTGGCGGTGGTTCGGGATGACCGCTGGGGCCGCACCTATGAAGGGTATTCGGAAGACGGTGAGCTGGTTTTCCAATACGGTGGCGCCATGGTTGAGGGCCTGCAGGGTGACTTCTCCGAATCCCATGTAGTTGCTACCGCCAAGCACTTTATTGGTGACGGTGGCACCGATCTGGGTGATGACCAGGGCGATAACCTGGCCGATGAAAGCACCCTGATCAACGTTCACGGCCAAGGTTACTATTCATCCCTGGAAGCCGGTGTACAAACCGTGATGGCCACGTTCAACAGCTGGCAGGGTGAGAAGATTCACGGCCACGAATACCTGATGAACGATGTGCTGAAAGAAAAAATGAATTTCGATGGCTTTGTCGTATCCGACTGGAACGGCCACGGCCAGGTGACCGGTTGCTCCAATGACGATTGCGTGCAGGCGGTGAACGCTGGCATCGATATGTTCATGGTGCCGGATGACTGGAAATCCTTCATCGCCAACACCATTCAGTCGGTCAACGACGGCGACATCAGCATGGCGCGCATTGACGATGCTGTGCGTCGCATCTTGCGCGTAAAAATGCGTGCGGGCTTGTTCGACAAACCCAAGCCCTCCGAGCGTGATGGCGCGGGCGACTCCGATCTAATGCACGGTGAATCTGTGCAGGCACTGGCGCGTGAAGCGGTGCGTGAATCCCAGGTGTTGTTGAAGAACGAGGGTGGTGTACTGCCTTTGGGCAAAGACCTGAACATCCTGGTTGCCGGTAACTCCGCCAACAGCCTGGAAAACCAGACCGGCGGCTGGACGCTGACCTGGCAAGGCACCGGTAATGCCAATGCCGATTTCCCGAATGCCGACACCATTTTTGATGGTTTGGTTGACGTGATGGGCGAGGGCACCGGTAACCTGACGTTGAACGAAGACGGTTCTCAAGCCGATGATACTTTCGATGTCATCATCGCCGTTATCGGAGAAACACCGTACGCCGAAGGCAACGGCGACATCTCCAAGTTCGATACGATGGCGTTCGATGAGCACTACGAAGACGACGCCCAACTGCTGGCAGACCTGCGTGCCAGTGCACCGGGCACACCGATTGTGACTCTGTATGTTGGCGGTCGCCCATTGTGGATGAACCCACAACTGAACCTGTCGGATGCGTTTGTCGCCTCCTGGTTACCAGGTACTGAAGGCGCGGGCGTCGCCGACGTTCTGTTTGGTGATCACCCCTTCACCGGCAAGCTCTCCTACAGCTGGCCCGCCAGCGATTGCCAGGTACCGGTAAACCGGAACGATGGGGAAACGCCTCTGTTTGCCTATGGCTATGGCCTGACGACGGGCGAAGGCGGCAGCGTGCCGGTATTGGCAGAAGACCGTTCAGAAACCGGCTGTGATGCACCCGATGTGTCTGATGCAGGAACCACCGAAGAACCGCTCGATATTTTCACCAACGGCGCCAGCCAGGGTGACTACACACTTCGCATTGGCGGCCCCTCTAACTGGGGTGGCGTACCGGTCAGTGTCGACCCGGCGGCTACAACCACCCTGCCGGGTAACGAACTGACGGTGACTACCCAGGATGGTACGGTTCAGCACAGTGCCAAGCGGATTGAATGGGCGGGTATTGGCCAGTTCTACAGTCAGAATCAGGAAGCGGCTGTTGGCACGGATCTCTCGCCTTATGCCAATTCAGAAACCAGCATCGTATTCAGAGTACGCGTAAACGAGGCGCTGACCTCGAATGCCTTGGCTCTGAGCGCTCACTGCATCCACCCGTGCCTGGGCGAGATCGACATTGCCAGCCTGATCAACGACCTGACACCGGGCGAGTGGTCTGAAGTCTCGGTGCCGCTGCAATGCCTGATCGACGATGGCCTGGACATCACTAACGTCAACACGCCTTTCCTGCTCTATACCGACGATGCGTTTGACCTGTCGATAGAAAACATTCGCTGGGAACCGTTCACCGCCGGTGAAAACCCGGATTGCGAAGCCATAGCGCCGACCGAACCAAACCCGACCATCACCGAAGCGACCGATGTGTACATCGATGCTATCTCTGATACCGACGTGTTCAATGCACCTTCTGTCTGGGCCGCGAACATCAACGACTGGTCAGGTGACCCGAGCTTTGTGACACTGGACCCTGCCTTTGATGATGGCGAGAGCCTGGTCATCGACGCCCAGTACGGCGCTACAGCGGATCGCAAAGGTGTCGTACAGCTGATGATGAAGGGCGCAACGGATCTGTCTTCCCTGGCGGCCACAGGCCGGGTTCAGTTCGACCTGAAAGCGGTCGACCTGGCCGGCGCCACCGGCATGGTGGGCAAGATTGTCTGCAACGCTAATACTGAAACCTGCAGCACCGGCGACGTAGCGCTGACGGTGACAGAAGGGGTCTGGGAAACCAACGAACTGGTGTTTGCGGACTACCCGGATCTGGACTTCGTCAACATCACCTCAATACTGGAAATCCTGCCGATCTGGGCAGACGACCATGCCAACGTGCACTTCCAGATAGACAATGTTCAGATTCTGACCGACTGATCACCTGAACACTGTCTCATCACGCTTTCATTGCGTGTTTGCCGGGCCCTGTGCCCGGCTTTTTTATGCGTATCACCCCGGTTACACAGGTTACACTTTGTTATAATGTAAGCGCTTACATTTTACCGGGCAGGGTGTAGTCTCCTTTCAAGGCTGGTTCGTACGTAAAGCCGCAGAGCCTGAAACACGATGTACAAAAACAACAACACGTGTGAGGAATTTAGGGATGACGCATGTCAATGCCTTGCTGGCGCTAATGCAATTCAAAACAGACGGTAAGCACTACCAGTCCCGCATTATTCAGCCCGGGCGTGAAGAGATCGAACTGGTGCTGGATGGCCAGGCCGTATGCCAGGTAGAGGGAGGCTGTTATACCGTGGGCCCGGGCCATCTGGTCTGGCACCGCAGTGGTGACCGTACCATCTTCAGTAACGCCCGCTCAGACGACTACGAATGCCTGGTACTCGCCTTTGCAACAGACCCGGTCAACAAGCCGCCGCTGTCGCGCGTGTCTTACTGGCACAGCCGCATCAGTCCGCGCCAGTTCTGTGACGATGCCCTGGGTTACTACGACCAGGCACGCTCAGCCCATTCAACACCCGGCCAGCCCATCCCCATAGATGCCGAGTTCTGTCAGTATCTTTATGGCTGCTGTAAGGTGCATTCCCAACCGGTTGATACCGGCGCGAGTCTGCCAGATCGTTCGTTGCACAGGGCGCTCTCCTACATTGCGGATCACTACAGCAAACCCATTACCGTGGATGCCATAGCGGCTGCCTCTCATGTCAGTGCTTCGCAACTGTATAGCCTGTTTCGAGCGCAATTGGGCAAAACGCCGCACCAGTCACTGCTGCAATACCGCATGGAGAAAGCCGTGCAGTTGCTGATTCATCAGCGACCACTCAAGCAGGTAGTGAATGCGTGCGGGTTTGAATCGGAGAGTGGGTTTATTCGGGCGTTTAAGAAGCGTTATGGGATACCGCCGGGTGAGTATGTGCGGGACGGTGCGGTTGTTTGATCCGGATGCAGGCATCCGGATCAAACAGGGGCAAGTCTAGTGTTGATCAACCTCAGTCTTAATGCAACGCTGGTAATCAGAGCTTCGTCATTTCACTGATAACGACAGACGCCACAGCACCTTCAGTTGCTGCCTGGTTAGCCCCAATGTGTGGGCTCTTCAGGTGGTCTTGCCAAAGCTCGCGGTTTTCCCATACTTCATAGAAAAGAAAAATGGCAGGGTTGTCGTTATCCTGGTGCAAATCATACTGAATGCAGCCTGCCTCTTTCAGCGTTGGCTCTATCAGTTTGGACAGCGCAGTGCGGACCTGGCTCTCCTTGCCGGTATTGGCTTCAATTCTTGCGACAATGACCAGTTTTTCGCTCATGTTATATTCCTCGTTGCGGTGCCACCTCAGCGACAGCTATGTTTTTCAACTTACTGATAGGTCCGGCCCTGGTGCTTCAGCCAGCCATCGGCATGGCGTCCGTTGGGGTCATGATGCGTCCAGTGCAGAACGCCGCCCTGACTGTTCCACTCATACTCTCCGAAAAACGCAACGGTGTCACCTACGGCTAGTGCCGTAATTCTAGGTGCCAGGTCAATGTTATGCGCAATCAGCAAGGTTTGGTTACTGTCGAGCCTGAGGATGAACCGCTGATGTCGTGAGCCATCGTTGTCATCGGGAAGAATGCGAATCACCTGGCCGTCACCCTGAACTTGAATATCGCTTTGGCGTGACTCATAGGCTTGTTGTAATACGGCATCGTTTGCATAGGCAACGTTGATGCTTAGCGATAGACAGCAGATGAGTATGGAAAACAGAAGTTTCAATCAAGAGTCCTTAAAATTGGGGTTACACATACGAAAACCTATATTCTAGCTAGAGTGAACAGGCCATTTTCAGACAGAGCATTCATATTCCACGTTTGACCGCCAGCACTGAATAGGTGTGCCAATGTTTTATGCTACCCATCGAGGTTGAGCCTTCTTCGTTTCGCTCATGAAAACGGACGATTTCGAAGTTTTCAAATAAGTCCATTACCTGTGTCTGCGTCAGCGGTGTAGTGGCGAGCCGAAAACCATCAGCCCAGCTATCATCTACTCCCATAAAGTCGCCGCCAAAAACACCGCCCACCGCGAGGCTGTCGGTAATTGCACGCCAGGCACTATTGAAAACGGATGGCTCAGCGAAAAACAAGCTTGAATTGGCCATAATGACACCCGCAGTTGGATAGGTGAAGTCTTCAAACGAAGCCTCTGAAACCTCTATCAATGCGTCATGCCGGAACCGTTTGCGGCAGATGGAAATGGCGTCGGGGTTAATATCAAAGCCGTGAACCCGATAGCCTTGCTCTGCAAGGTAAGCGATGTCACTGCCGGTACCGCAGCCGCAGTCGACCGCGACGTTTAATCCTGACGTGTTCAATTGGACAGCCCGCTCCGTTCTGGGCGAGTTCTTCCGACTCATGGCCTTGTTATAATATTTCCGCCAAATCTCAGTGTTCTCATCCACTACCACGGTCCTTTACAGTTTAGTATGGATTTTGTGTAGCTCATCATAGGCTATTTAGCCTCTTTGGCGGCAGGGCTTACTTGCAAATTATTGAGGCTACTGCCACTCAAAGCTGGTGATAGCGGGGTCTGACAGCTCAACGTTAAGACCTGTCTTTAGTTGGGTTTCAATAATAAAGTGTTCTGCCGTCCATAGTACACTGATGCGCACTGCCGAATGACTGCCCAGAGGAAAGAATGTCGACTGAAGCCAATACCGCCAGCAAAGCCCCCTGGAACAGCACGTTGGCTGGCTGGTTACTGCTGTGGGTGGTGATCGCGGCTGTGTTGGCGGTGATTCTACCGGGTTTCCCGGCGGCCATTGCCGGTGGCTTGATCTGGCTAGTGGCTGTATTACTCAAGGGCGGCGGTATCAAAGGGCCCCAGCGTATTCAGGTGGTCGTGATGCTCAGTGTCGGCAGCCTGGGCTTGCTGGCCGGGTTGCTGAACGGGGCCGATGGCCGTCATTTGCTCCGTGCCCTTGAGGCTAACCAGATGGTGATCGCCATGCTGATCGGTGTGAGCTTTCTCCGCCTGGTCACGTCCGGTGAGCTCAACGGTACCGATACCCTGCCTACCGGGCGGAAGGCTTTACTAAGCACGCTGGCCGGGCCTCACCTGTTTGGTTCGGTCATTAACATGTCGGCCTTGTTCATTGTGGGTGATCGGCTCAGCCAGCGGCAGCCCCTGTCGATTCTCCAGGCGTTGATCATGAGCCGGGCATTCAGCCTGTGCGCCCACTGGTCGCCCTTCTTTGCGGCGATGGGCGTCGCGTTGGTCAATGCTCCAGGTGCGCAATTAGCCACCCTGGCCAGTGTGGGTATTCCCTTGTCGCTGGTCATGTTGGGGTACACCTATTGGGAGCTAAGCCGGACACCGGAAGCCGATCAGCTGACCGGGTACCCACTCAATTCCGGTTCGCTCTGGCTACCCTTGCTGCTGGCGGTGTTGGTGCTGGTAGGCCACCAGATCTGGCCAGAGGTGCCGGTGCTGACGCTGGTGACACTGATTGCTGTGCTGGTCGCACTCGGCTGGTCTGTGTTGCGCGAGGGCGTCTCCGGCGTGTACAAGAGCGTCCAGCATGTGCAGACGGCGCTGCCGCGCCAGGGCAACGAAGTCATGTTGTTTCTGGGCGCTGCGGTGCTCGGTGCCGGTGTGGCGGCGTTACTCGATTCGTTTGATATTCAGCTCAGTTTTGCGACCTTTGGGGCGCACCAGGCCTTTGTGGTACTGCTGATTATGGTGACCCTGGCGATGGTCGGTATGCACCCGGTAACATCGGTTACTCTGGTGGGCAGTTTGCTGGCACCAGTGGTAGCAGACCCAAATCTGCTGGCGCTGGTTTTTCTGATGACCTGGGCGTTCGGGGCCGGTATTTCACCGTTTTCGGGCCTGCAGCTGAGTTTGCTGTCTCGCTACCACGTTAATGCAATGGCGTTGCTGCGCCGTAACTGGCGCTATGCTCTGATGCTGCTGTTGGCGGACTATCTGGCCCTATTGCTGTATGGGTGGGTTTCGCAGTAGAACGGAAAGCCGGGTATGAATGACAACTTGGATTGAACGGAAAATACAATGGGGCGCCGCATGGACTGTACAGAAATCGATTTAAGCCAGGAACCCGCCTTACACGAAGAAGCGGCAAGCGTGCTAATGGACGCCTTCCTGGCCAAAGGCAACACAGCATGGCCAACCCTTGAGCGAGCACGGGAAACGGTGGCTGAGTGCATCGCAGCCCCGAACCATTGTCTGGCCATACTGTGCAATGGCACGTTAACCGGGTGGGGAGGGCTGCGGCCCATGTACGACAAGACCTGGGAGCTACACCCTCTGGTTGTTGCGCCGGCACACCAGGGGCAGGGTGTCGGCAGGGCACTGATGCGAGCTTTGGAGCAACGCGCCAGAACGCTTGAGTTGAACGGCATCGTATTGGGGTCGGATGACGAATTGTTTGAAACCAGCCTTTCACAAGTGCACATCACAGGCAGTAATGCCCTTGTCGAAATGCAACGGCTAACGAACCTGAAACGTCACCCATTCGAGTTTTACCAGAAGTGCGGTTACAGCGTTGTTGGGATGATTCCCAACGCCAATGGCAAGAACAAACCCGATATATGGATGTGGAAAGACCTGACGGTAAAGTGAGCCATCGGCTGTCGATCATAATTCCGGGTCGAAGTAGTACTGCGATATAAACCTCGCGAAGGCAGCAGGGTCCCGACTGGCATCGTTGCACAGGATAACGATGGAAAATTCAGACTCCGGATATCGTTCATAGTATGTTTTTGACCCGGCGTGCCAACCATCATGGGAATAGACGGGTTGTTCAAAGCGTTCTGTTACAAACTGGCCATTGGCGTACAGGCTGTCGTTGTCCCGAATGGAACTGTTTGGCTGGTTAAACCCTTCAATCAGCGACTCCGGATCAGTCCCTAGCTGCGGATCATAAAAATGACGATCCCAGGTTAGCATGTCGTCGATTGACGTATATAAATTGCTATCGCCGACCCAGTGCTGGTTGGTGTCTAGTCTGACGTAACGCTCTCTAACCTTGTCATAACCCGTGGCGCGATTGTCAACAACTGGGGAGGGGCTATCCAAAAACACGGTGTCGGACATTCCAAGTGGCTGAAAAATATTCTGGTGAGCATAGTCCGCCAGGGTCTGGCCGGTCACTTCCTCCACCAGCATGGAGAATAGAAAATAGGTAATATTGCTGTAGTGGAACTGCTCGTTTGGTGAATACCTGAGCGGCACGTCTTGTAGGTAGCCATACAAATCACTGATTGAAAGGTAATCTCCGTCGTAAAATCGAAACGAGCCACCGACTACAGACGTGAGCTCTAATGCGTCACCACCGGGCTGGGAGATCCAGTACTCGTAGTCACTGTAGTTTGCCATACCACTGACATGACCCAGCATGGCATTGATGGTCACCGGCTCGCCGTAATCCTTCAGCGCTGGCAAATAGGTTCTGATGTCTTCGTTGAGATCAATTTTTCCTTCGTCTGCGAGTAAGTGCACCGCCATGGCCGTGAATTGTTTGGAAACCGACGCCAGGTTGTGAACGTTTTGCGTGGTCATCGGTACCTGAAGTTCCAGACTGGCTAATCCGTAGGCGGCCTGGAAAATCCATTCTCCGGATTCGATCACGCCCACCGAGCAGCCCGGCTCGTCATCTTCGATAATATACTGGAAAGCGGTGTCTACACGCTCGCTGAAAGAATCTGCTTGAGCATTCAGGCAACCAATAACCGACACAGTCGCTGCCAACAGGCTTTTCTTGAACATAGTGCTTCCTTGTAAAGAGCCTCTATCTGAGAATCGGATCCATGCCCGAAGAACGACTGCAATGGCCTCTAAGCCGTGCCTACTGAGCTGTCGTCACGTATTTGAGAATCTCAACCACTTGCTCGGGCGTTTGCGCCCACCCCATCGCCGATGCGTCAACTTCTTTCAACGGGTGAATAATGTCGTCGTCATGCAGGGTGATATAGGGGGTGCCCATGGCGGCACAAAACCCGGCATCGAAGGCGGCATTCCACTGTTTGTATTTGTCACCGAAGCGAATGACCGCCAGGTCACACTGCTCCAGCATCGTTTTGGTGCGAATGCCGTTGATTTTGGATGACTGGTGGTCGCGCCAGAACGCCACGTCTGGTTTGCCCAACATATCGCCCGCGGCGTCGCTGGCGTCGTGACTGGTGACCGGTGCTGTGAACTCTATCGGCAGGCCGGCGGCCTCTGCCCCGTTTAGAATCTGCTCACGCCAGTCCGTATGAATTTCGCCAGAGAGATAGACAGTCCAGATCATGGGGTTCTCCTAAGTTGTCAGCTGATATCGTTGATAGGGAAGGTTTGAATCCGTCAGACCGTACCATAGCATGCCGCTTGGCCGGTGTCGGGCGACATAATATGTCCAATTACATTCAATCAGTCTAATTGACCAGTTACTTTTATTTAAGGAATCATGTAGTTACTAACGGTTACAAAGTGATGTTACCAAAAGCACAGTAGTTCCCGCCAATCACCGGTTCCAAGCCTAAAACGTGCTTTACCTCTCATAAACAGCGTCTTACTGATTGGTTCAATTATTGCTGTTAACCCGACTCGCGCGAAGGCAGGGCGGCGAGTCAAAGCGTGAGCCAGTTCGCGGTTCTCCAAGCCACCCACTCTCGTGCGAAACCGCGTGAATTCACGCGAGTGATAGGGTTTCCGAAGGCGCCGTTCGAGGAACCCGGTCGAAGTACTCAACCAACAAGGAAGGTACCACTATCTCCCCTATGTCCTGTGGTCGGTTGGTCGTGAATCTGCGGCACACAAACAATAACCAACAAAATTATAGGGATGAATAATAATGAACATACGTTCACTAAAAGCCATGGCGGCCCTGTGTGCGCTCTGGTTTTCAGCTCACTCTTACGGCCACAGCGGGATGTTCCCGGATGGCTTCGAATACGATGACTCCAACGAAGGCGCGCCAGCCGAATCATTCCAGACACTGATGTCGAACGATTCCCAAAGCCTGGTATCGAGCGCTACCTGTGTCGATGGCAGTGCCGCAGGCTACCCCTGTAAGGGGGTCGACCTGATGTCGTTCATGGCCAAGGGTGACCTGGGTGGCGGTACCGCCAACCTGACCGACATATGGGGTTGGACAGACCCTCAAACCGGCGCCGAAATCGCTATTGTTGCTCGTACCAACGGCACGTCCTTCGTCGATGTGACCGATGCCGCCAACCCGGTACTACTCGGCTTCCTGCCATCGCACAATAATGGCAGCGACTCCTGGCGCGATGTTAAAACCTACAACAATCACGCCTATATCGTGGGCGATGGCAGCGGTAACAGCACTCACGGTCTGCAGGTGTTCGATCTGACGACCCTGAGCAGCGTGACCCCGGGCACAACGCTGACTGAAACGGCGCACATGGGTGGCTTCGGCAATGCCCACAACATCGCCATTAACGAAGACACGGGCTATGCCTATGTCGTGGGCAGCAACCAGTGCAGCGGCGGGCTATACATGGTGGATTTATCCAATCCCACCTCGCCGACTTACGCCGGTTGCTTCTCGTCCGATGGTTATACTCACGACGCCCAGTGCGTGGTATATAACGGACCGGACACCGACTACAGTGGCAGCGAAATTTGCGTCGCCTATAACGAAGACACCATTACCATTGTCGACGTGACGACCAAGACCAACCCGATGCAGATCTCACGGTCGCCCTACCAGGGTTCTCAATACACTCACCAGGGTTGGTTTATGGACGATACTCAATCCACGCTGATCATGAACGATGAGCTGGATGAGCAAAACAACGTTCATAAAACCACTTCCTACATCTGGGACGTCAGCGACCTGGATTACCCACAGGAAATCGGCCGTTACGTTGGTCCGACCCAAGCCATCGACCACAACCTCTATACGCAAAATGGCTATATATTCGAGTCCAACTACCGTGCCGGCCTGCGCATTCTCGATGGTTCAGATGTCGCCAACGGTAACCTGACCGAAGTGGCGTACTTCGATACGATCCCCAATTCCAACTCGGCTCAGTTCTCCGGTACCTGGAGTAACTACATTTACTTCGCCAGCGGCAACATCATCATGAGTGACATCGGCAATGGCCTGTTCACCGTGAAACCGGATTGGGATGCGATTAACAACCCGGATCCCGACCCCGTCGCTTATTGCGAAGCCGCCGGCGAGAATGCCAGCGAAGAGTGGATCAGCCAGGTGCAGATCGGCGACTTTAGTAACAGCTCCGGCAGCAACACCTACAGCGACTTTACCGGCCAAACCATCGCTTTGCCGACCGGAGCCAGCGCGGTTAGCCTGACGCCCGACTTCGGCGGTTCCAGCTACAGCGAGTATTGGAAGATCTGGGTCGACTTGAACGGTGACGGCGATTTTACCGACAGCGGTGAAGAGGTGTTCAGCTCCGGCGGAACCTCGTCCACCACGGTTACTGGAACGCTGACGATTCCGTCCAGCGCCAACACCGAGCCAACGCGATTGCGCATCGCCATGCGTTACAACGCGGCACCGGCACCGTGCGACACCTTTAACTACGGCGAAGTCGAAGACTACACAGTCGATATTGGTGGTGACCGGGGCGGGGATCCCGATCCGAAAAGCTACCAGAACAGCACCAGCTACTCGGTTCCGGATAACAACAGCACCGGCATCAGCAGCCCGATTTCGGTCACCCACACCGGTGACTCCGGCACGGTTAGCGTGACGGTCGAGATTACCCACACCTATGTTGGTGACCTGGTTGTCGACCTGGTGCATCCGGATGGCTCTGTGTTCAACCTCCACAACCGCTCCGGCGGCTCGGCCAACGACCTGATGGAAACCTATAGCGTCTCGGTCGGAAGCAAAGACGCAGCCGGTCAGTGGCAGTTAAAGGTCAAAGACCTGGCTGGAAGGGATACTGGCACCCTGAACCGCTGGCAGCTGGATTTTTAACCGCACCAGCTGAGCAGTAACCGGCCGCTGGAAAGGGGAGAGAGCTGGCCGGTACATCTATCGCTGCTCCGGCGTGAACCTTCCTGAAAAATGGATTTGGCAGAACCGCGTACCCACGACCTCAGGGTGCGCGGCTCTATTACCAATGGATAAGGGGAATGCCCCTTGAAGAGAATATCTATGAAATGCATCCGATCAGCGGTGACCATCGCCCTCGTACTTCTACTTGCATCGGCTTCGGCAAACAGTGAAAGCCATTCCCATCATGCAAGTAAGGATAATTTGATAAAAACAGCCAGCGGTATTTTGCGACAAGCGAAAGCGCTGGAAAGTAACGCCACCCAGGTCCTGCGCGATGCCAACCAATTGCGCCAGGCCCTGAATCAACTGCGCGCCAACCAGCGCCAGATGAGCAATAGCGAGCAGCAGCCCGATTTCGACCAGTCGCTTACGTTATTGAGCGATCAACTCAGCCGCTGGCAGACCGAAGGCGGAACCCTGCGTAGGCACAGCGATGAATTGCAACAGCTGGGCATGACAGTCATGGAAGCTGGTTTTCTGAATACCTGGAGCGATCTCATCAAACTGACCGGTCCGATTCCGCTTGAGAAAGGCGATCAGGTTTCCATGGCTCATAATACCGGTGTGCGCAGCGTACACCCGAGCATGGATGGGCGTATGACGGCCGGAGCAGAAACCGAACAACATCAGGGCATGTCGTTGTCGGTGCCGAGCATGAGCGGCCAGCAAGCTCCGCCAGACCTGGATACCGGCACCTTTCAGGCGAGCCGTCAGCTGCATTATTTTGCCCATATCGAACCGGCGACACCGGCCGAGCCGTTGCCCGGTGTACCGCTCAACGAGATCCACCAGTGGCATTTGCTGATTGCGGACGCGGAAGGTGAGCCCGTCAGCGGCGCGTCCATCGAAGTGACAGGGCATATGCCCGGCCATGTACACGGGTTGCCGACCCAGCCTCGCGTAACGGACGAAATCGAACCCGGGGTCTACCGGGTCGAGGGCATGAAGTTTCAAATGCCTGGCTGGTGGGTTATGCAGTTCGATGTCGCCGGACAATCACAGGCCGACACCCTGATATTCAATCTGGTGCTGTAGAGGAATCTATGTTCAACACTCACCTCAAACCATTCTTGCTGGGAACTCTGTTGTCGTTCGCCTGGCCGGTTCTGGCAGACCCGTACGATTTTACGGAAGCCGATATAGCTTTTCTGGCGGGTTTTTCCCTGGAAGCACTGTCGCCCCTACCCGAAGCGAAGAGCAATAGGCTGGCCGACGAGACCGAGGCGGCAGAGCTTGGCCAGGCGCTGTTTTTTGATCCGCGATTGAGTGGTAACGGCCAGGTATCCTGCGCCACTTGTCACCAACCCGCGCAATACTTTACCGATGGCTTGCCTCAATCACAGGCCTTGGGCACCGCAAGGCGCAATGCGCCTTCCATCCCCAATTCACTGCACGGACCCTGGCAATTCTGGGACGGCCGGGCCGACAGCCTTTGGGCACAGGCATTGAGCCCGCTCGAAGATCAGGCCGAGCATGGTATCGACCGCACCTCCGCCGCCCGCCTATTGGTAACCGAATACTCCGAGGCGTACGAACAGATATTTGGCGATACGCAGGAAGCCGGGCAGGTGGCGGCGATGACGGTCAAAGCCAGCCCGCTGACCACCCAGACGGAGCAAGAGAACTGGCAGGCGCTGAGCGAAGCCGAACAACAGGCGGTCAACCGGGTATTCAGCCAGATGGGTAAGTTGATGATGGCTTACGAACGCAAACTGGCATTGCAGCCGGCTCGCTTTGACGACTTCATCGCCCAGTTGCAATCGGGCGCCGACAGAGCCACGTTGACCGACCTGATGAGTGAAGATGAAGTGCGCGGGATGCGGCTATTCATGGGCCCGGCCGATTGCGCCAGTTGCCACAACGGCCCACTGTTCACCAACTTCGAGTTTCATAACATTGGAGCGCCCGAGCCGGATGAAACCCAGGTGGATATGGGTCGCTATACCGGTATCGAAAAATTGCAGCAGAACGAATTCAGCTGCGTTTCGCAGTGGAGCGATCTCGAACCGGAGCAGTGCCTGGAAATGGCCTTTCTCAAAACCCAGGGCCCGGAACTGGTGGGTGCCTTCAAGACCCCAAGCCTGCGAAACGTAGCCGAGACCGCCCCCTACATGCAGGCCGGACAAGTGAAAACGCTCGAGGAAGTGGTGCGGCACTATAACGAACCGACGCCGCCCTTCTACGACCGGGAACAGCACCCAAGCCGCCCGCATTTCGACATTGTTCCGTTGAACCTGACGGAAACTGAACTGCAACAGTTGGTGGCCTTTTTGGGGTCACTTACTTCCCCATTGCCCGAAGACGATCCCTGGTGGTGGGCGCCCGAAAGGAGCAGCTTCAATACTCAGTAATTGAAGCTACGGTAAAGCCATATTTGATAGCGGCCTAATGCGGGAGTCTCGACTGTCCCTATCGGCAGTCCGCCCCGCAATGACTAAATATTCCCTACAGGTCTTCTGTATAAAGATGCCAGTGATGCTCTTTAGGCGCCTTAGCCGTGAAGTCTTGAAAGCCAAGGGAAGCGTACAGCGCTTTTGCAACGGCATTGTCTTCTTCGACTTCCAGGGTCACTTTGGCGACATTGCACTCCCTGGCTTTCGACAGCACCCACTCCAGCAACTTCCGGCCTGCGCCCATGCCACGGGCCGAGCGTGAGACCATCACGTCGTGCAGGTTCCAAACGTATTTTGAGCGGTAGGTTGAGTAGGTTTCAAAACACACACAAAAGGCGATTGGCTTGCCGTCATCGAACGCCATAAATCCTCTGAAGCAGGGGATTTCCGCGAGTTCCCCGGCAACGGTGGGGCTCATGTCCGGCTTCACTTCTGCCGCGTACTCTTTAAACAGCGCTGACAGCAGGTTGATGTCGCTCTGCGATGTTCGGTCTATTTCTCTCAGTTCCATGACATTTCCCAGTGCTTATTCAATACCATGACCACGTTAACCCAATAACGAATCAAGGCCCATAACAGCCTCCTAGAGAGACTCGCGCATGATGTCATCAATGACTTCGGTCGACAAAACCACCGGGTTGGCTTTCATCGAGGATGAGCTGGCCGCGCTGCGAGCCGTTGACGTGATGTGTTCCTCTGTTACACCCAGGGCAGTCAAGCCGGGTAAGCCGCTGTCTGTAATCCACTGGCGAAACACCGGCAGTGCCTGGTCCGGGGTGGTGTCGAACACTTCAGCGATCCAGCTGATGACACGGTCTATGCGCGCCCGTGTTTCAGGGTTTTCTGCATGGCTCCGGTTAGCGGCAATGCCTGCCGGTAACAGCGCACCGCATATGGCACCGTGGGGGGCTCCGCACAGCCCTCCCAGTGGGCCGGCAATGCCGTGAATGACGCCCAACCCGGAATTCGCCAAGGCAAGCCCGCCAAAGAGGCTCACCTGGGCCAGGTCGTCACGTGCCTGTTCAGACTCGGCTGTCATCAGTTGCCGGAGCGCTCGCAGACCTTTGGGAATGGCCTCCACACAGAGCAGATCGGTGAATACGGTGGCGCGCGATGACACATAGGGCTCGATGACCTGGGTAATGGCATCCAGACCTGAATGCAGGGTCACGAGGCGAGGGCAGTGGTCGGTGAGGGCCGGGTCGATCAGTGCCAGGTCGGGCAGGAGCTGGGCATCCCTCAGGCTGACTTTGCGGTGCGCCTCCGGCACATCGATTACCGCATTGCGCGTTACCTCGGCCCCCGTACCCGAGGTGGTGGGTACCAGTATCAGCGGTAACCGGCGTGCGGACAGTGGCAGCCCTTGCCCGACCACCTCCAAGTGGCTCAGCAGCTCGGTCGTGCTTGGCAGCATGGCTGCCAAAACTTTGGCTGAATCCATCACCGAGCCACCGCCGATGCCCAGTACCACCTCGACGCCGAGTGATTTGCCTTCGGCGACCGCGTTGATCAGTGTCTCTAAATCCGGCTCCTTCCCGATGGAGAGCGTTTGCACGATCTCAAGATCGGTCAGTGATGCGAAGACTTGCTCAAGCCGGCCCGGGCTGCGGCCATGCACAATGAGGGCGCGAGTGCCCAGTTGTTTGGCGCGTTCGTTAAGCTGAGCAACCTGCCCCCGGCCGAACACGATCTCCTGTGGAGTGAGTAAGGTGAATGCGTTTGCCATCTGTTGTTCCTACCAGTGTCTAGTACCCGGGGCTCCTTTGATCTGCCCCTCCAGATTTGGAGTAACCCAACCGCCATAGAAGTCGCCCGGCTGAGGGATGACCTTCATATCGCCAACCCAGGCTTCGTCGATCAGCCCGGCGTAGAAGGCGAGGTAACCTGCCAGAGGGGCAAAGCGCTCGGTCGGGTTGTCATAGGCCCAGGCCGCCCGCTTGGCGGTGGTTTCCCCAACGATAACATCAAAATAGCGCGCCTTGCCTTTCCACTCGCAAAAGCTGGAGCCAACAGCAGGCTGAAGCACGGCGCTGACATCGTCTGGCGGCAGGTAATAGGTGGGCGCATGATGGGTTTCCAGTACCCGCAAGGCCCGGGCCGACTCTGCGACCCATTGGCCGCCAAGCATTATTCTGATGCGCTGCGGTACCGCTTCCAGTGCCGGCGGGCGAGGGTAGGACTGAACGTTTTCACGGGGTGTGTCTGTCATGATGCGGTACCTCGTTAGCCATGTAAGGGGGCTGGTCCAACAACCCGGGTATGGGACTGTACGAGTAAACCGCATTAATCAGACGACAATACCCCGGGCTTATCGCGTTCGATACGCCCGGGTGGGGCTCGGCTAACCCAATGTCGGAATTGGCTTTCGTGCCCTGGCGGCAACGCCAGCGAAGCTGATCAATACCAACAGTGCGGCTTCCACCGCCCAGGCGGCGAGAATGCCCGTTGACGGCATGCCATCGGTCATCAGCCCCAGCAGTCGGCCAGCAACAAGGGCCGTGTAGGTCATGCTGGCAACAATTAACGCCGTGCCTTGCAGCGACGGTTTTACAACCCCGGCCAGCATCAGACAGCCCGCTAGCATGAGTAACGTACCCAGGGTTTTGAGCTCACTGCGCAGGCTCGCGGACTCGGGCACCCTAATGCCGTAAGACGCGTAAAACGCATCGGGCATCAGCAGAATGCCCAGGCCAATGAGGCCCGTGAGCGCACCCGCAGTAATGAGGGTTAATTGAACCAGCCGTAGGTTTTTCATGTTACTGCTCCCTAAGCGTTGATCCAGACACCGCTTTCATGCGCAGCGATGACATAGTCTGCGAACCGCCGGGGTGGCCGACCCAGTGCCTCTTCGATGCCGTGCGTCGGGTAGCTGTTTCGGCCATCCAACACCTGGGTGAACAGCTCCCGCATCAGCCAGAGTTCGCCCTCACTCATGCCCAGTTCGCTCAGGTAGGCCAAATAAGGCTCCAGCGGTACCGGGTTGTAAATAATGGAACGACCTGTCACCTCGGCTATTTGGGCCACGCAGTCGGCAAAGGTCATCAGCTCCGTCCCGGTGACTTCAAACAACTGATTGGCCAGTTCCGGCCGCGTCAGCGCGGCGACCACGACCTCGGCAATGTCATCACAGTCGACGAAAGGTTCGATCACACCATCGACGGGCAGGGAGACCTCGCCTTCTATGACCGACCCGGTCAGAAAGCTCTCACTGAAGTTCTGAAAGAACCAGGCAGCGCGCACCACGTTCCAGCGCAGGCCACTTTCGATCAGCACGTTTTCAGCGCGAATGGCACCGCTTTCACCCCGGCCGGAGAGCAGCACCAGATGCTCAACGCCGTGCTCGCGGGCGGCCTCAGTAAAGGCGCGCAACGTTGGCTCTGCCGAGGGTATGGCCAGGTCCGGCTGAAAAGTAACGTATGCCTGCTTCACGTTCTGCAGAGCGGCAGACCAGGTCTCGGGGCGGTTCCAGTCGAACGCCGGGTCGGTGGAGCGCGATACCGGCCGGGTAGCGAGGCCGTTCTGGCGCAGCAGCGCATCGACGCGGGCGCCGGTTTTACCGTTTTTGCCGATGATGAGAATGGGTGTTTGTGTCGTCATGGGGGTATTTCCTCAGTTGTGTGTGAAGCAAGGTGTTTGAAACTGAGGGCTATTTTGAGTGTTGATCGCTAGACGAACCATAATCCATACGCCGCGATATTTGATCATTCGTCTAAATTTATTGGATTAACAATCAAGTATCTGTATATTTTTGAAATCGGCCATCCAAAAAGGCCGAGCATTCCAATGGTGAGCAGGCAGGTTAACCGTGACAGAGCACCGAAGCGTTCCCGAGCACTCCGACTACCTGGGCGAGGCACTGCACCTGCTAAAGCTCAGCGGCACGTTCTATTGCCAGTCTGAACTGCGGGCTCCCTGGGGCGTTGACATGCCGCCGTTTGATGACTGCCTGATGATGCACATCGTCACCGCCGGGCATTGCTGGCTGTTGGTTGAGGGCGAGCCACCCATTCACGTGCAGCAGGGCAGCCTGGTGATGCTGCCGCATGGCAAGGGCCACGTGATTGCCAGCTCACCGGAACAAGCCACCACGCCATTGTTCGACATACCCGTGAACCACATCAGTGACCGGTACGACCTCATGTCATTCGGCGGAAGCGGAGAAGTCTGCCGTGCTACCTGCTGCGTGGCCCGTTTCGACCATGTGGCGGGCCAGCAACTGATCCGGCATTTACCGGCGGTGATGGTGGTGAATACTTGGGAAGAGGCCGAGGGCAGTTGGCTGCAAAGCACGCTGCGCTACATGGCGCACGAAGCGCAAAAGCTCAACCCGGGCGGCGAGACCGTGATGTCTCACCTGGCCGATATCCTGATCATTCAAGCCATACGCACCTGGCTGGAGAAAGGCACCCAGGCCGACATCGGCTGGTTGGCAGCGCTGCGCGACCCACACATTGGCCGCACCCTGGCGGCCATGCACCGCAACCCGGAAGCAGACTGGACCATTGAACGCCTGGCCGATGTGGCCAGCATGTCGCGCTCCGGCTACAGCGCACGCTTTACCGACCTGATGGGCGAACCGGCCATGCGGTACCTCACGCGTTGGCGTATGCAGATGGCCCGGTTGCACCTGAAAAACAGTTCCGATTCGATGATAGCGATCGCAGAAAAGCTTGGGTATCAGAGCGAGGCTGCATTCAGCCGGGCGTTCAAGCGCGTGTTTGGTGTGGCACCGGGGAGTGTGAGGAAGGAGGGCGGAGTTAGGGCTAATGGTGTGGGTGTGTTAACCGGGGAGTCTCGTGTGTTTGATAGGGCCTAAAGAGTATCTCCCGACAGATGGATACCAAAGCCATCACAAAGGATGGCCAAACAGCCATAGAGCCACCTATCGGCGGAGTGGCTAGCCGAGTCAAACGGCTTTTTTGTTAGCCTGGTAAGCTCGATACAGCCTTTCTGCAAGGAACATTAGCCCAACCAATACGCCCACGGCCAAAGACAACAAAAAGCCATCCACGAGCGTGGCAAAGTAAGCTTGAAAGAAACCCTTTTCCGGAAAAACGGCACCAACGGCGATCAACGCACCTATTCCCGCCCATATCTCCAACACAGGGGCGAACTGGGTAAAGGCTTTTATCACAGTGGCGATGTTTAATCGCAGCACAAAGGCGTTCCAGCCTTTTTGAAGGGCCCAGCGCTCCAAAGCCACATAGAAACCGATGAAAGTGACCACTCCGGCAACCATGGCGGTAATTTCAGATGGCGATCTTGATTCCGACAGTGCGAAGGTGAAGCTGATTGCGGCATTCAGGCAGACAAGAATGGTCCATTTGGTGATCAGTTTAGGCATGGTTTATTCCTTTGGGGTGCCAATGACAGTGCTGCGGCGGGTGTCATTCTAGCTCTAAAGGCCTTTGCACAGCCAAACTGAACACCCAGCTCTATTTCGATATATCAATACTATCAAAAGCAAGGTTTGGATAGTCGCCTAGTGTGGGTGTCATCAGAATTTTTTCAGAATTGTTAGTGAGTGACTCTTTACTATCAATAACTGAGACCCAATTCTCTACCTCAATTAAACGTGTTATTCGAATGGAGTTGACTGACTACCCGAACGCGACCTGATAGGGGCGGGCGATGGCCTCTCGCAGTTGGCCGATCGAAAATACGCGTACGAATTCTGCAAATTTCTGGCCATCGAACCAAACCTGAACCAGGGGCAGACTGAACACACGTTCCTGTGCACAGATTACTGAACCGGAATCATGACAGTCTATGTAGTAGCCTTCTAAATCAGGAAACTCTTCGGTCAGCATTGCTTCAATCCTGGGTTTTAGCGTTTGGCATACCCCACAATCCCGCCCACCGAAAAGCAGGAAGGCAGCACCAGCCTTGCTTTTGTTCAGCTCTGCCTGGTCATTAATTATCTGCATTGGACCACCCCTGATTTCGTTCCCAGCGCACTGCCAGGTCTCATTCTAATGCTTGATTCTGAATCGTTAATCGAGCGCTTCGAGAGTCATCGAGAAACCAGCACGATGCTCTTCAATCAAAGATATTGTAGTCAAAATGCTGAAAGATGCTTAAGGCTGGTGCCCCGGTAATCCACGTTATCGTGGCATGGCCAGGCCATTATTTACGCTCTTTGCGCGGTCAGTGCGCAACCGGCTTCGCACTGTCAGTGTTAAGACACCCCCTGAAAGAATCAGCGTAACCAGGTTTGCCAGCAGCATTGGCAAGTCACCAATGATGATTGCGTAGACAAGCCAAAGTGCAACGCCCAGGGTGAAAATGGCGTACATACCCAGTGAGATGCCTTCAACATTCTTGGTTTTCAGAATTTGTACCACTTGAGGTACAAAAGCAGCCGTCGTAAGGCACGCGGCGGCCAGGCCGATTAACGTCATTAATTCCATGGGGGGAGCTCAATAAATGTTCAGGTTGTAGGTGCAGATAGGCAATGAGCCTGCAGGCAAGTAATAACAGGGCCGTTACGTGATCGACAGACCCTGTCTGCAAGAATGGTAGTTGTGGCGATATTTCTGCGCAATGGATAACACCCAAGGTTAACCTGATACTTTCTAAGCTAATGGGTTACTAAAAGTAACCTATGGAATGCTGGAAGGTGGCAAAACAGACTGCCCCCGTTTCGCCGATCACCCACCAGTCGTCTTCAATAGCACAGAACTGACGATGGTGTTCATAAAGGTATACTAGTGCTCAATGGGCATTTCCAGAAAAACCACTGCCTTGGGAGGGGCCGAAGCATGAGCTACGCCAACCAACCGAAGATCGTTCTCCGACACCCCTCCAGCGTGGTGTTGTCAGTCGTGGTCGTGCTGTCGCTACTGGGTGCCTGCAGCGATACCACGACGGACGTTCCTTTGGCGACGCTGGTTGAGCAGCAGGCTGAATACGATGGTCAGACCCTGTCGACCACGGGTATTGTCCGGACCTTTGATGAGCCACGCCATTACTGGATTGAAGACGATGACCTGAATCGGGTTGCGATAGAACCGGATGAGGCAGTGTCAGACTATGTGGGCGAGCGGATCCGGGTAACCGGAGACTTCCGGGCCGACCGTGAGACAGGCCGTATACTGGAAGCTACCCAGGTAACCATATTGGATGCTGGGCCTGATTAAGTGTACTCAGTCACTGCATCAACATACTGGCGAGACCTCTACGTGCGCCCCACCGGCCCCTTTTTGGATGTATACCCAATGCATGCTTCGGTCTGTAGATACGTTCAATATGATGACAGGCTACCCAAAAGAACCTGTTTATTCCGGTCACTTAATTTTTACGTTGTACTTTCTAAGTATTCTGTCTTCCATTTCTCCCTTCAGGGATAGCCGCCCCTCATTCCATATTCGTATCAACTCTTGTCTTTCAGCTTCGGGAATACTCATTGAAAAAATGGGGATTTCGACCAGATTGTTCTCAAGCCCAGGCTGCACGATGCTGAGCTCCTCACCAAGGTTCATCTGGTTCAGAACGTGTTGAAGCACCAGTTCATTGTCGACATACACATCGACTCGGTTTTCGCTGATCATCTCAAATATACGGTCAACCACATCATCATAGCCTGCGATCACTTCTACAGAATCACTATTTCGTGGATCATCAATATACGCCTGATAGCCCGCACTCATAGAGCTGTAATCCCAACCTGGCCCCGTTGCAATGCGTCGGCCCCTTAACGATTCAACGCCCTCATAGCGCCAGGGATCTTCCTTGCGGACGACAAAAGCCGAGGGGTACGAAAACGTCTCCTGTTGAGCGTACTCGAAGGCCTGAGCTGACCGTTCTGAATACAAATACTCTGGCAGCATGTCACACAAACCTTCAGCCACCATATCCAACCCCCTTGCCAGGGGTACTTCATAATATTGAATATCGTAGCCTTCCGCGGTGTATATATGCTCTAGCATATCAATAACCACACCCCGCTCGGTTGAGCTTTCGGTCGGAAATATGGTCATCGGCGCCCACTGGTCGTAGCACACTTTTAATGTTGCGGCGAAACCGACATTGAACTGACTGCATACCAGCCATCCAAGGGCTGTCAGCAGTGGGCTATGTATATACTTATTGTTCAACACGATCACGGCCCTTATCTTTTGCGCCATAGAGTTTAACGTCGGCGCGTTTAAACAACGTATCAACAGACTGATCTTCCATCGAGGAGGATTCGATGCCCAAACTCACAGTATAGCTAATGGATACTCCATCGACCTCAAAACGCGATGTGCTGATGGCGGTTCGCACCTTCTCGGCGATCTGGAAGGCGGCTCCTGCGTCAGTATCGGGAAGAAACAAGGCAAACTCCTCCCCACCGACTCTACCAATAAGATCTGACTCTCTCAGTAGATCATTGATCGTTCTGACAAAATGAATGAGTACCTGGTCACCCGCAAAATGGCCGTAGGTATCGTTAATGTATTTGAAATGGTCCAGATCCATTAGCACAAACGATGCAGTCGACTTTTGGCGCCTGGAAAGGACCAGAATATGCTGGGCTGTCTCGAAAAAACTCCCTCTATTCAGTGCGCCTGTCAGGGAATCTCTGGTAGCGAGTTCCTTAAGTTTTTCATTGGCAACTTGTAACTCTGCAGTGCGTTTCGCTACCGCCTCCTCCAACCAGTTACGCTTTGCTTGTTCATCTTCAAGGAGACGTCGTCGATCGGTTTCCATGGAGGAGAGCATGCTATTCATATGACTCTGAAGTTGACTCAGCTCATTGTCCTCAATGTTGGACAGATTGATACGAGTACTGATACTTTGATCGAGCTGAACGTCATTAACCTGAACCATTAACTCTTTTAAGGGATTGGCCAAATAACGATCAAATGCCCAAATAAATAGCCAGAACAGAATGGAGAGCTTTATAACAGCAGTTATGACAATAAGTGAAAAACCGAATATAACCCGATCTAGAACGACCTCTGATGAGGAATATAGTATTAGGGACCCGAGAGGTATTCGTTCATTATTCAAGTTCCAAAACAAGTCAGATTGAAAATCGAATACAGCTAATGGCTCAGAATCAGAGGAATACGCACGCCTCGACACAAGGGTTGCGCCGTCTTTGTCGACAATATCCACGCCTGCAATAATGGGCATCTTAATGAGCCCATCGACGAGCACATTTACCTGATTACGGTCATATTGCCACAAGCTCGTTGCGATTGGACCCCTAACGGTACCTTCCAACTCGGTCACTTCATTTAAAATAGAATCCTGAGCTTTCAAATATTCGGTAGCGAACTGCATGCACGTTATTACAAAAGTCACACCCAGGTAGATGGTGAAAATAACCCGCATCATCTTTTGTGAAAGATTATTTGGGCGAAGAAAATTCAGTACCATTTGTGTAACCTTTCAAAAAACCATTCAACTCCCTCAGATACTAGAAGAATCCCCCCCTTAATGGAATATCTATTTAAGGCTGCTCTAATGTTTGTTTGAAAGCACAACAATATCCCTCGACTTGAGGGCATACCACCAACCTTGTACAAATGAGCCTACAGGGTTAGTGTCAGAGTAGGAATACACGATCTATAAGGTGAAGAAGGCACCGGCATGCCCCTCACAACCTACCTTGCGTAAAGATATCAAATCTGAATGGACACCCAATGCAATGCTTGATTCTGGGTTGGATGGCCAGTGTTATATACAGTATTAGGTGAAGCGGGCCGTCAGGGTAAGACACTATGCCACGTTCAAGGAAAAGCCAGATCGCCCCGGAGGCTACACCTTATTCACAGGCGGGTTTTATGGAAACCATTCATGGTTGCCACCGCTACGCGGCAGTTATCCGCTGCGCCAATTTATTCCTGATAAATTGGTCGGAAGCGCGACTCAAATCTTAGGCATTGTCGATGAAACAGCCCTGGCAACTTGCCTGGCCTACGTTGATTTAAACCCTATTCGAGCCCAGATGGCAGATACGCCGGAATCATCCGAATTCACTTCAGCTCAAGAACGGATAACTACCGCGCAGAAGTCTCCGGAATCACTGGAGCCACACCAACCAACATAACTGTTTGCATTGTTTTTCACTATAGTTTATCAAGTTCAAATAACTTCGTACCAACCCTTTTATAAGCATGGCTGGGCCATGTGCGATCGACGACTGAAGGAAATTGGAACCAATGCCAACTATTACCGTTTCTCTGTGCGACCGCCTGCCGCCAAAAGCGGAGCTCAACGCTCTGCTCATTCCATACTACGAGCTCGCGGTCCAGCGGATGCGGAACATGGGTTTCCAGATCGACCTAGCTGCACCGCAGAGCGCTCTTGTCGAATTCTGGTCAAAATCCGACGACTACCTTCATCCCAATGGCTGTCTCGCCGTCGCGCGCGACGATTCGGGCCAACTCGTAGGGTGTGCCATGATGAAACGCCTTGATTCGAGCACAGGCGAACTGAAAAGGGACTTTGTAACCGATGGCGCTAGGGGGCAGGGAATAGGCCAGCGCCTGCTTGAAGCACGAGAGCAAGTCGCCCGGAGTATGGGTCTTGCGAGGCTCGTGGCCGATACACTGACGCCGAATATTGAAATGCGCAACCTCTACCCGAAGCTGGGCTTTGTCGAAGTTGAAGGCCCCATAGAAACAACGACCTATCTCGACCAACCCATGCTGAGGGACTATATGCACTACTACGTTAAAGAGCTGGTTTAGCTGGAAAGCGGGCCCAGTGTGAAACTGGACACCCAGCTCAATCACTGTTTAATGAAACTATTGTCAAGGTTGCCATTAGAGTCTCTAAACGCGGGTATCGGGTTAATCCTGTCTCCCTGAAAACTATTGCCAGGACACTCATTGCAGTTACAAATGTTAACGGTGGGTGTATCTTTAATACTAATCGCCTTGTGATTCTACTTGCTCTATTTGCAACAGTTTTGGGTGTATGGCCCAGGCGCGTTTTCAGTTAGTGGTTTCGACGGTCTCGACAGTCCAGATTTCCACCTGACTTGGGTCGATTAGCTCACGTAGCATTTTAGGCAAAATCAGAAAAAAGCCGATGCCAAATAAAATAGCCCAGACATAGGGTTGCTGAAACAACGTCATGATAGTGGCAAAAATCAGCAAGGTGGCTAACCACGGAAACGCTGCGCGTATGCGGGTCGGTGTTTTCTTCTCGTAATGCATCGAGTCGTTCAGCATCAGTTGCAGACGTTTCAGCGCATGTTCTTTGGTCGCGATGTTGAGAAATTCTAATGTGTAGTGCTCTTCGTTATACTCAATATCAATGCTGTCCTTCTTATGTGAGGATGACATGCGCACAATATCGGACATGGTAATTCGTTCGATGTCTTTAGCCTTTACCCTTGCTTCCTCGCTTAGCGTGCTTAACGAGGCTTTCTGTTGGTAGGCGGCCTGAACCTCTGATAACCTCGATTCGGGGATTTCAAACGTGCAGATCTGGTTGTTTGCGACATCGGCATGTACCAGTTTGTGGTCATCAACATCGAGCCAGGATTTCTGCGTATAAAAGCCATTCATCAACTCAGACGATTCCCGCACATAAATGGTTTTCAGCACTTTGTGCAGATAGAACGTCAGCGCTAATGCGGCGAAAAATACGAACGGGAACGTCGTCTTGAAAGCGGTGAAGCTGAACCCGACACCGTTGATCGTCGTGCCGACTGAAAAATAAAGTTGGCCTACTAAAAACAGCGCAACAAAGCTGATGATCGAAATAAGATTGACAGTTCTGAGCCGTTGCTGTCCTTGAGTAAGTTGTACTGCCAAAATAATGTTCCTTTTGTCAACGAAAAATGAATGGAGACCTAGTTCAAAATGGTGATGATTGTTAGCAGCTACAATGCAGCTATCAAAAAGCTTGATAACGAGGTTAGCTAGATATTTTTCATAGTATTCAACTGTTTGTTCATCGTCAATTCCGCCTTTTACTCAGGCAGCATCGCACACCAGTCCAGCGCAGAAGACACCTGCACGGGTCGCTATCTATCGAAGTCATCCATGGTTTCGACCGATATGCGGCCGCTAACTGTCACAGAGGTGGGAGTCATATTTAATTTCTTTAGGGTGTCCATCGTAGTTACAAACGTTAACGGTGGGTGTCTGGCTAGTCCCTCGAGACCTTATAATCGTTCGGCCTGATTATCGCTATTGCTCACTGCGGAGGGTGTCCTGCTAGTCCGTCTTTAGGGTCTGACCGATAAGCAGATCAAACTATAAACGTGGTTTGCTTGAATTTAATTTCTTTTTAGCCTCCCCCCATGGATCAAACGAAGCATCCGATTCACTTGCGTCTTCAGCTGCTTTCGGTGAGGGTTTGTTGATCTCTTTCTTACGGTTGTTTGCTTTCAGATAGTTGTTCTTTTTTGCTGAAGGCCTCTTGTTTGGACCTTCTGAAAGTTTTGCTTTACGTGCCTTAGTTTCTTTTAGCTCTTCAAGCGTAAACGTTTTCGGCTCTCTCGGTTTTTGATGATCTGGCACAATCCTGTCACGGGGAGGCAAATCATATTGGCTAGCGTCTGGGCGAGGTAGGTTCTTAAACTTGTACAAGTAAAAAGCTTCTATTCTTACTCTTGCCCACTCCGTTTTCTTAAGGAACTTCAAACTGCCTTTTATGGACGGATTCAGCTGAAAGCATTTAAAGTTCAGTGCTTCCCCTAGTATTTCGTAGCCGTAGAAATCGACAAGCTCTTCAATCAGGGCCTCCAGTTTTAAGCCGTGTAGAGGGTTATTGCCATATTGCTCGCTCATAAAGCGTCCTTAGGTGTCATAAGTTCAATTCTGTGTATTCTAGTCACTATCACTTACAAACGATAATATCGATGATAGACACCGGCCATTGTGGAAACCTACCCGAGCACTTAATTACCAGATGTATATACAGTTCTTTACACAGTGCTACTAAAACACAATCAATGAGCTCAGACTCAGTGAACTAGGGGCGAGACCTCTCTAGCTGGACACCCGACCTCTCTAGCTGGACACCCAATCTAATGCTTGACCCTAATCCAGGTATCCAGTATTTTATACAGTATTAATGAAGCTGGCCGTCAGGGTACGACGCAATGCCACGTCCGAGGAAAAGCCAGATCGCCCTGGAGGCGACACCCTATTACCACTGCACCTCCCGGTGTGTGCGCCGCGCGTTCCTGTGCGGGCGCGATGATCGCTCCGGTAACGACTACGAACACCGGCGCGGTTGGATAGAGCAGCGCATGATGGCGTTGGCAGAAGGACCTCTCTAGCTGGACACCCAATCTAATGCTTGACCCTAATCCAGGTATCCAGTATTTTATACAGTATTAATGAAG
>NZ_JBHZRJ010000003.1:578915-943780 GCF_043641555.1 Saccharospirillum alexandrii
ATGCCACGTCCGAGGAAAAGCCAGATCGCCCTGGAGGCGACACCCTATTACCACTGCACCTCCCGGTGTGTGCGCCGAGCGTTCCTGTGCGGGCGCGATGATCGCTCCGGTAACGATTACGAACACCGTCGCGGTTGGATAGAGCAGCGCATGCTGGAGTTGGCAGAAGTATACGCACTCGATGTCTGCGCCTATGCCGTCATGTCCAACCACTATCACATTGTCCTGCACATCAACGCTGAAAAGGCGAAAGGCTGGACGGATACCGAAGTGATTGAGCGTTGGCACAGGTTATATGCCGGTAGCTTCCTGACCCAGCAGTACCTGGCCGGGAAAGATCTGTACGACGAACAGCTCAAGGTCATAGCAGAGTTGGCGGCGGAATGGCGTGAACGCCTGATGTCGATCAGCTGGTTCATGCGTGCTCTGAATGAAGACATTGCACGCCAAGCCAATGCTGAAGACGGTTGTACAGGCCGCTTCTGGGAAGGCAGATTCAAATCCCAGGCCTTACTTGATGAAGAAGCCCTGGCAACTTGCCTGGCCTACGTTGATTTAAACCCCATACGAGCCCGGATGGCAGACACGCCGGAATCATCCGAATTCACCTCAGCTAAAGAACGGATAGCTACCGCGCAAAAGGCCCCGGAATCACTGGAGCCACATCAACCAAAATCACTGTTTCCGTTTGTGGGCTACCCGCGACAGAACATGCCCGCAGGCCTTCCGTTTCGACTGCAAGACTACCTGGAACTAATTGACTGGACCGGGCGGCAAATCCGTGATGACAAACGCGGGAGTATCAACAATTGCATTCCGCCCATTCTTGAACGTTTAAACATCGATGCTGAGCACTGGGTCTACAACACTCAGCACTTTGAAAGTCAGTTTAAAGGCCTGGTGGGTACTGCAATTTCCATCAAGGCCAAGTTTCAACAATTTGGTTATCAGCGTACGCCAGGGCTTGCGTTAGCTGAACTGCTGACTTAGATACTCACTATTTAAAATACTCGTCACGGGGCAGCCTACGGTTTCGTTGTGCCTGAAATCTCTGATTTTCGAGTCATGCTGTAATTTCACCAGCTTACTACCCATTTTTTGCATTTTATTGCGAGACTTTAAAATCGTTCGGCCAGATTTTCGTCATTGCTCATTGCGATGGGTGTCTTGGTAGTCTCTGGTAGTGGGTGTCCAGCTAGTCAGTGTTTTATTGCGAGACTTTAAATTCGTTCGGCCAGATTTCCGATATTTCTCACTGCGGTGGGTGTCAGCTTAGTCTTAACGACGAACACGCCATATATAGACACCACAATATGGTCTATCTGGGTAGTTCCGTCTTGAGTAGGAATCGTGACGTCATTGAGCGTGACATAATCGTCTTTGGGCAATCGGGACAGTAAGAACGCGACGGCACCTTCGCCAGCTTTACCTTTAAACCAATTGCTCTGGAAAAATGTGATTAGGAATATGAATGCAAGAAAGCCCGGGATGAGGTAACCGGTCTCTACGATGCTGGCCCATACAGTAATGACTATTTCCATTAAAATACCCTTGTTTGCTCCTTTCAACACTTGCAGTGTTTGGCCTGGCCGTCCTGTGCGGCAGTATAGCCAATTTGAGCCATAGGAATGAGTAGGACACCTTGAATCAATGACTCTGACCCCATTGATTATTGTAATTTATTGCGTGACTTCAAATTCGTTCGGCTAGGTTTTCGATATTTGCTTCTGCGTTGCTGTCTTGTTAGTCATAATGCCTAAATCTAGACTAAATTTGGCGCTTTAACATAGTTCGAGCTCATCCGAACGGTTCAGCATTTTTTCAACCCAATAGATGAAATCAGACCGTACCTCTTTACTCTCTACAGATGTTCCTGACTCGAAGCTTTTCAGCATAAACCCATGCCCCGACTCTTTATCGATAGAGAAAATCTCCTCCTTTCGAGTGTAGGGGTTATAGGCCAGTGAAACCATGGGGTAGAGACAAATGAAATCGGACTTATGCTGAATATATAGCTTATCAATAGAAAGATTTTGCTCAGAGCTGAATTGGATCTTTTCAAATGCGGGATGGTCTCCCTTTAGCATACTGGCGGAGTACATCAGCTCATCACCACGCCATTGCTTATCAATCTTGTCGATACGGATTAACTCACAATCTGAAATGAACTCAATATGCATCAGCAGCTTATCTAAAGTTCTCGATTGTTCCTCTCCCACCAATTTTCTTTCGTGACGATTTGAAGGGCCACGATGATGCTTATAATCATTAAGCTTAGATACAAGACTTTCCCTAGCATTTTTTGCGAATACCGACTCTTTCTTGCCGCCAGGCTTGTACCAAACCTGAGAGAAAGACTGTGCAATTGGCTCCTTCACAGAACTTAAGACCTTACAGGCTTTTTGGAGTATCGTTTGAAAATCACCAGGCGACAAACCTCGACGAACATAAGACTGAAACTCTTTAAGTAACTCTACCTTGTTAGAATTGTTGTCAATGCCACCATATTTAACACTCAACGCAATTCCTACAGCAGATAGGAAAGACAGCAACTGCTCCCCATATTTCATCTGCCGCTCGTAAATTCCTGCATACTCGTGCTCTAGGTATATGTTTCTATAGGCAAAAGCTAGCGGGAATGGATACTGCGTTCTTACACGGTATTTAATGTCATCCTTTTGCTTTAGTGCAGCCTCAAGAGCATTAGCAGTGAATCGTGCATCTTCAAAACGACTGCTGATATCACTTGGATCATACCCATCAAACAGGGCCTTCTTGTACTCTCTGGCCTTCTCATACTCATTTTTTAGTGATGCTTCGAGCGCATTCATTTCCCTCACCAGATCGATAATCTTCGAGTTTGGTATAGGTACTTCCAATGTTCTGATTGACTTTAGCGTCTGAGTAGGAATAACCGAATAACTCCTGGCATTGCTAATACGACTCGCAACTTGATCAGAGTTAAGAAATTGGCAGATAAAATCCATCTGATCCAAATCTAAACTGGAGCTTCGAATGATAAAGACGGTATCCTCCACTGCACAGCCTTGTTCCCTAACACCGACTAAATAGGCAGCAGGATTAGCCCCTATACGTTGCAGTAGAATATCCCCTCTCTCAGCGTATCGAACTGGTTTCGAGAAGCTAGTCAGATCCTTCTTCGCTAGATCATCTAAGTCTATTTGACTTGTCCTTAAGTCCTTACCCCTAATAACAGGTTGATCACCTCCTTCAACCTGCGAAAGAGATGTTCCTTGAAATACATCAGCAATGTTACCGATCTTTGACCATTCCTCGGACAAATGCCCAATATTGCTTTCCTCCACAGGGATATACTCGCTGGGAATCAAACAATACTGATTGTCAGCGATAGCGCTATAGTCAGCATTAATAACTCCATCTTTAGGATGGTCAGATAGACTCATGCTAAGAATCGTTTTGATGTTTTCGTATGACAAACGATTTTGTCTTCTATGACCATTCTCAAAGTATTCATCCGCTTTGATAAAGCGAACCGATTCTTTTCGCTCGCTGTTTTTGAAGAGCAAAATGGCACATCGTAAGCCTGTATGTGGCAATAAGTTATCGGGCAAAGAAATAACCAGTTTCAGCATGCCGGATTGCAACCAGTTCTTTCGAGCCTGCTCAGCATCACCAGCCTGAAATAGCAACCCCATGGGAACTAGGTATGCAGCCCTTCCTTCAGGTTTTAGATGCTGGAGCCCCAACTCAATAAAATTGGCCGACATATCCTGATAAGCTACACCACGTAGAGAGTCAGAGTACATATGCCGCGCTTGGTCGCGCTTCAATTTTCTAATTGGAGGATTACTAAGTACTACGTCAAACTGAGGTAAATCGCTGGTAAAAGCAAAGCTAGATCCTCGAATCTCATGATAGTGCTGATTAGAAAGCAAAGTCTTTAACCGAACAACGACCAGGTTAAAGGCATTTTTATCTCCCCCCCAAAATTGAAAGTCAGTCAACCCTGTTTGCTGAACTGCATTTAGAAAACCACCGGACCCCATACAAGGATCAAATAGAGTCTCCCCTGATGACACTTGGACCAAATCAGCCATAAGTTCTGCTACGGAACTTGGTGTTACAAACTCACCACTTTTTCCATTAGGAATAGAGTAAACAGTGTCTAGCAGTTCAAACATCTCCATGCCCAATTCGATATGCAAAGACCCCACCTCATACAAGAACCGGTGGAGAGCAGGGTGTGCGAATGGTATATGGTAAACGTTATTTAAATCCCGATAGTTGACAAGAAAATCTGTTTCAAACTCGCCAACAATCCCTCTTAAAAAAGAATCCATCTCTCGAGGTAATGCCTTCATTATCCGATCTGGATTATTATCTTTGTGAAGAGCAAGTAAGCATACTACCGCACCAAGAGCTATAGACTCCGGACGAGAGCCGGAACTTCGCAATACATCAAGATATCTTAAGAGAGCAGCCTGCAATAGCTCATTATCCGGTCTTTCGTCCACGATTACTCCTATTAGACTACTTGTTTTTGGAATTTCGGGGAGTAGTTTACTAAAAAATTCAATGCCCGTATTGAGTCGCAATCAGACTTACTATGACTGCCGTATAACAGTTTGTTCTCATAGAGAACTGCACATGATCCAAGGGCCGAATTGTTCCATCTAATACAGCCACCGGCCAGAAACACCTATTCCAGTGCTGATTAAGGCCTCTCTACAAGCCACAAGCACTCATTTGGCTCCCCATACAAACTCATAAAAATACAAGTTTTCCGTGATATTTCATTGCTTTTGTCGCCTATCCAGAAATATTGCTTGGAAACTCATCATTGCAAAGCCTTTGAGGCAGCAAAGTAGATTTTTGTGGCTAATGTAATCAAGCCAATTGAATGCATATTGAGGTTTCTTTTCTCGAAGAATCGTATTCTTTGAAAATCGACCAAAGCCGCTACCGCCCGGCCGGTTACAGGGCACACCAAGGCGAAAAACGTTGTTTCGTCACCATCTCACTCTGTGATTCAGTTGGCAAGTATTTATTGAGTAAGGGTGTCACATCTGTCCGCTTTTGGGTTAGTGGGCTCAATTCAGTGGATTTTATACTTCCCAAGGCACTTCGTCAGGCTCAGTGCGAACGGAGATTGGTTACTGTTTTTGGCTTGGATCTGGCTCCAGCCTTTTTAGCTCCAGTTGCCTGCCTCGGCTTACGCTTCCTACCAAAAGCTTTCCCAGGTTTCCGCCCCAACCCAGCCAACCCCGTGGGCAACAGTGTCCTAAGCTGACCGCACAATTCAGTTAACCCCTGCTCCAGAGGTTTCATCAAATCATCATAACGAGCCTTCTTGCTGGCAATGTCCCCCAGCACCGATTCCCAACGGGCCGTCAAATCCGGCTGGGTAATGCGTTCAGGTAAGGCGTGAATCAGCGCTTTCCCTGCCTGCGTCGCATGAATGTTCTTGCCCTGACGCTGCAAAAAGTCGCGCTTGAACAGCAGCTCAATAATACCCGCCCGGGTGGCTTCGGTACCCAAACCGTCGGTTTCTTTCAGAATGCTTTTCAGGGAGGCATCGCTTACGAAGCGGCTGATGCCGGTCATCGCCGCAAGCAGGGTGGCCTCGGTGAAAGGTTTGGGAGGGGTGGTGTGTTTCTCCATGCATTCTGCCTGTAGCGATTGCAGGGGTTGGCCTTCTTTCAGTGCCGGTAAGGGTGGGGCGGTTGTTGCCTCTTCTGTGTTGCGAGCACTTGGAAACAGGGCTTTCCAGCCCAGGTCGTGAGTATCGGTCTGGCTGGCCCGGAACAGGCCGTTTTCTATGGTCACGTCTACTTTGGTATCCAGCTTTTTCCACACCGGCATGAACTGCGCTAAATAGTTGCGGCAGACCAGGCTGTAGACTTTGAGTTCATCGGCATTCAGCCGGGTAAGGCTGCGTTGGGTGGGGATGATGGCGTGGTGCGCGCCTACTTTGGCGTCGTTCCAGGCTTTGCTTTTCTGTTTCAGGTTCAGGCGGCCGCCGGTGTCGGTAAAGCCTGAATGGTTGAGGTTGGTCAGGCTGGTCTCTATCGCTTTGGTCACCGCGGCCGCTTCGGCAAAGTGTTCTGCAGGCAGGTGGCGGCTGTCGGAGCGCGGGTAGGTAATGGCTTTGTGCGTCTCATAGAGTGACTGGGCGGTGTCGAGCACCTGCTGGGCGCTCATGCCGAAGGCTCGGTTGGCGTCCATCTGCAAGCTGGACAAGCTGTGGGGCAGGGGGGCTGGCTGGTTTATGGTTTTCTGCTCCAGCCGGGTGACGCTGGCCGGTTTGAAGCTCACCCGCTGCACAACGTTCTGCGCCAGGGGTTGGGAGAGGTTGCGGCCTTGGTCATCCAGCCAGGGTTCGCAGGCTTCGCTGGGCACCCATTTGGCGTGAAAGCGCTCGCCCTGTTCGGTTTCCAGCAGGGCGATGACTTCATAGAAAGGTTTGCTGACGAAGGCCTCGATGCTGTCGTCCCGCCCGACCACCAAGCCCAGCACCGGCGTTTGCACCCGCCCGATGGATAACACGCCCTGGTACCCGGCGGCTTTGCCCTGCAGCGTCATCGCCCGGGTCAGGTTAATGCCATACAGCCAGTCCGCCCGGGAGCGGGCGAGGGCAGAGGTCGACAGCGGCTGGAAATCGGCATTCGGTTTTAACTGACGCAATGAACGCTCTACGGCGGCCTGGTTCAAGTCGGCAATCAGCAGACGTTGGGTGGCGGCTTTTTTGGCAGCGGGCACCTTTAAGTAAGCGATTACTTCATCGACCAGTAACTGGCCTTCGCGGTCGGGATCGCCGGCGTGTACGAGTTGGTCGGCTTCTTTCACCAGTTTGCGCAGGGCGCTTAGCTGAGCGCCCACCTGCTTTCTGGGTACCCACTGCCATTGCTTGGGGATGATCGGCAGGTGATCGTGACTCCAGCGTTTAAAGGCCGGGTCGTAGGCATCCGGGTCGGCTTGCTCCAGCAGGTGGCCGATGCACCAGCTCACCACATCGCCACTGGCAAAACGGATGCAACCGGCTTCTTTCTTGCCTGTGCCGGGCAGGGCATCGGCTATGGCGCGGGCGAGACTGGGTTTTTCGGCAATAAAGAGGCGCATTAATAGATATCAATAAGCATGGATGGATATACAGTAATCTGAGCGGCGCTGTGGATCAAGGTTTTGAGAGATGAGCTGAGAGCTGTGAGCTTCGAGCTGTTAGTTTTTAGAACGTCGAGTTCGCAACCAGCTGAGTGAGTGCCGGGCGCCGGGTGTGCTTGGTCGGGGAAGTCTGAGGCATGGATGCCGAAGCCTAGGCCCCATGGATGGGTTCACGCCGACCCCGACCAAGCACACCCGGTGGCCGAAACGGAATCCTGGCACCAGATCACAGTCTGATGACAGCAGACGCCTTACCCGCCAGCAATGAACCCGCTATAATGCCCGGCTTTGGGTTGCCGCGTGCGGCCCGCCCTGACTTTACTCGACCGACCCGGGAGTTTCTGTTCACATGAGTGACAAGCCGTCCAACTTTCTCGCCACCATCATTGAGGATGATCTGGCCAAGGGTAAGCACGATAAAATCGTCACGCGCTTCCCGCCAGAGCCCAATGGCTATCTGCACATTGGCCATGCGAAATCCATCTGCGTGAACTTTGGTCTGGCCCAGCAATTTGGCGGTGTCTGCAACCTGCGGTTTGATGACACCAACCCGGAGAAAGAAGAACAGGAATACATCGATTCGATTAAGGCCGACATTCACTGGTTGGGCTTCGAATGGAACGAGACCGAAAAGTACACCTCGAACTACTTCGATACCCTGTACGACTACGCCGTGCATCTCATCAAAAACGGCGATGCCTACGTGTGTGATCTCTCCGGTGACCAGGCGCGGGAATACCGCGGCACCCTCACCGAGCCCGGCCGAAACAGCCCGTACCGGGATCGCACCGTCGAGGAAAACCTCGCCCTGTTCGAACAAATGCGCAATGGCGAGCTGGACGAAGGCTCATGTGCCCTGCGCGCCAAAATCGATATGGCCGCGCCGAACATGAACCTGCGCGACCCGATTCTGTATCGCATTCGCAAGAAAGCGCACCACCAGACTGGCAACAAATGGTGCATTTACCCAAGTTACGACTTCGCCCATGGCCAGTCGGATGCGCTCGAAGGCGTTACGCACTCCATCTGTACGCTGGAATTTGAAGACCACCGGCCGCTGTACGACTGGTTCATCAGCAAGTTGCCGGTGCCTGCGGTGCCGCGCCAGTATGAATTTGCCCGCCTGAACGTGAACTACACCATCACCTCCAAGCGCAAACTCAAGCGCCTGGTCGACGACGGCGTGGTCGACGGCTGGGACGACCCGCGCATGCCCACCATCAGTGGCATGCGTCGTCGTGGTGTGACGCCTGCTTCACTGCGCCACTTCTCCGATATGGTCGGCACCAGCCGTGCCGGCGGCGTGGTAGACCTGGGCATGCTCGATTTCGCGATTCGTGAAGACCTGAACGACAACGCTCCCCGCGCCATGGCCGTGCTGGACCCGCTGAAAGTGGTGTTCACCAACCTGCCGGAAGGGCACCGTGAAGTCTTCACCGCCCCGGGCCACCCGAACCGGGAAGACCTGGGCGAGCGCGAATTGCCTTTTACCCGCGAAATCTACATCGACCGGTCCGACTTCAATGAAGACAGCAGCCTGTCGCGCAAGAAGTTCAAGCGTCTGGTCACCGGTGAATGGGTACGGTTGCGCAATGCGTACATCATTCAGGCCGATGAGGTGATCAAGAACGACGCCGGTGAGATTACCGAGATTCGTGCCAAGGTTGTTGAAGGCACGGTGGGTGCAGATGCCCCCGAAGGCGTTCGCCCGCGCGGTGTCATTCACTGGGTCTCGGCCAGCGAAGGCGTGCCAGCCACAGTGCGGTTGTACGATCGCCTGTTCGATACCGAAACCCCGGATCGTGGTGGTGATGACTTCATGCAGCACCTGAACCCCGAATCGTTGAAGGTGCTAACCGGCTGTGTGGTCGAACCGAGCCTGGCTAAGGGCGCGGCTGAGCAGTCGTACCAGTTCGAGCGGGAAGGGTACTTTGTGATCGACCGGTATGAGTCCAAACCAGATGCCCTGGTGTTCAACCGAACCATTGGCTTGAAAGAGGTTTGGGAACGTAAAGTCTGAACCGGCCTGAGTTGCCTGCCGTACCATGGTGATCGTTCAAAAGGAGCATCACCATGGTTCATTCCCCCGCGAATACCTCACTTCTCAGTCGGCTTTTATTGGTGCCGGCGTTTACTCTGCTATCGGTGCCCGCCCAGGCGTTGGACCTAACGCTGGAGGCGGGTCCGCTCGGCTTCTCCTATAACGATGCCCAGATCCCCAATTCATCGGCCGGAGACCGGTTCGACCTGCTTGAACTGACCGGTGCCGGCCCGGTGCCCTATGGTCGGCTCAGCGTTGAACAGACCTTCGCCGAGCGTCACACAGTGCGGGCACTCTATGCCCCGGTCAGCATCGAAGGCACCGGCACACTGAGTGAGCCGACGCGTTTCGGCGGCGAAACCTTCGCGGCCGATACCCCGATCGAAGGCTACTACAAGTTCAACACCTACCGGCTGACCTACCGCTATACCTTTCGGGACGATCAGCAGTGGACGCTGGGGGCGGGCGCAACGTTGCTGGTGCGCGATGCCAACATTCGGCTGACCCAGGGCAGCACTGAAGCCGATGACCCCAACCTGGGTGTTGTGCCTTTGTTGCATTTCAATGCCCAACGTCACCTAAACGATTCCGTGTCGCTGGAGTTCGATGTCGATGCACTGGGCAGCCCCCAGGGCCGGGCGATCGATGCGGCTTTTGTTGCCAATTACCGGTGGAGCGACCGGGTAACGGCCCGGGCCGGCTACCGCACCCTGGAAGGGGGTGGCGAAGGGGGCGACGTCTATACCTTCGCCTGGCTGCATTACGCCCTTTTTGGGGCAACGCTGCATTGGTGATTGGGCGGTAACGGCAAGGCACGAGCAAATCGCGCCTTTCTTGATCCGAAGCAAGGTATTACTCGATCAGTGGTCTAGACTGCGGGGTTGAAAACCTCTGTCTGGAGCTTTGCATGCTGTCCGTTGTTTATTCCCTGGCTTTCCTGCCTATTGTACTGGCTGGCATTCTATTGGTTGGCTTTCACTGGCCCGCCAAAAAAGCCATGCCGGTCGTGCTGCTGGTCACACTGGTGCTGGGTGGCTGGGTGTGGCAGATGAGCCTGATGCGGATGACGGCCTCTGTGCTGCAGGGGCTGATTCTGACGGCGGGCATTCTCTGGATTATCTTCGGCGCGCTGCTGCTTCTGAATACTCTGAAAGCCAGCGGTGCGCTCTCGGCCATTCGTGCCGGGTTTTCCGACATCAGCCCGGACCGGCGGGTGCAGGTGATTCTGGTCGCCTGGATGTTCGGCTGCTTTCTGGAAGGGGCTTCCGGGTTTGGCACCACAGCCGCCATTGCTGCGCCGTTGATGGTCGCGCTCGGTTTCCCGGCCATGGCTGCGGTGGTGATGGGCATGATGGTGCAGTCAACGCCGGTATCGTTCGGGGCAGTGGGTACGCCCATTGTGGTCGGGGTGACCGGGGGGCTGGACCGAATCGCCATTACTGAATTGCTGGTTGCCGATGGCAGCAGCTGGAGCGAATTTTACCGGCTGATGACCTCTGAAATCGCCATCACCCACGGCATTATCGGCACCCTGATGCCGTTTCTGATGTGCCTGATGCTGACCCGGTTTTTCGGTGAGAAAAAGCAATGGCGTGAAGGCTTTGCCATGCTCCCCTTTGCGCTGTTTGCAGGCCTTGCATTCACTATCCCCTACGCGGCGGCGGGCATTCTGCTCGGCCCTGAATTCCCCTCAATGCTGGGTGCGCTGATCGGCCTGATGATTGTCGTGCCGGTGGCCAGACGCGGCTGGTTGCTCCCAAAGGAGTCATGGGATTTTTCGGCCAAGCAGCAGTGGCCCGAAGCCTGGAATGGCAGCATTAACATTCCGTTGGATGACACGCCACCCGAACAGCGCATGCCGCTGCTGCGCGCCTGGGCGCCCTATGCCATGCTGGCGATATTGCTGGTGCTCACCCGGGCCATTCCGGTTCTGAAACATTTTGTTGAAACCTTTCTCGCTTTCGGCTGGACCGATATTTTGGGTGAGGGCGGTATTAGTGGAAGCCTGCAGCCTTTGTATTTGCCCGGCGGTATCATGGTGGTTGTGGTTGCGCTTACGATGTTGCTGCAGCGCGTGGGCGTGCGGTCGCTGGGTCAGGCCGCCAGTGAGAGTACCAAAACTTTGATCAGCGCTGGCTTTGTGCTGGTATTCACCATTCCCATGGTGCGAATTCTAATTAACTCGGGCGTGAACGCGGCTGACCTGCCCTCGATGCCGCGTGCCATGGCGCAGTTGGTGTCGAACGGCGTTGGGGTGGTGTACCCAATGTTTGCATCAACCGTTGGTGGTTTGGGTGCCTTTATTGCCGGCTCCAACACGCTGTCGAACCTCATGCTGTCTGATTTTCAGTTCAACACGGCTCAGTTGCTAGGGGTTTCAACCGCGATGCTGGTGTCCGCCCAGGCGGTGGGTGCGGCGGCCGGGAACATGATTGCCATTCACAATATTGTGGCGGCTTCGGCTACCGTTGGTTTGATGGGGCGCGAGGGCACGATACTGCGTATGACCATTATTCCGACGTTGTATTACCTGGCATTTGCGGGTGTGATTACCCTGATTGCGGTGTATGTGATTGAGGTGGGAGATCCGGTGATGGCGGCGATGCAGTAGGTGGCATTGTCGAGGGATAGTGCCACGAGTCCGTGCCAGGCACCGGGCATGCCTATCCGGGGCCGGCGTGAACCCATCCATGGGGCCTAGACTTCGGCATCCATGCCTCAGACTTCCCCGGATAGGCATACCCGGCACCTGGCACTCGGCTAGATACCAACGTTGAAATATGAGAATGACCTTGTAAGTAGTGAGCCCGGACTGGCACTTAATTTCGAGCGCCAGACCGGTTTGAAATTACATCTGAGATTGCAGGTAATTCGGCAGGCCGATCATTTTGATCAGGCGCAGTTGTTGTTCCAGGTAGTAGGCGTGGTCCATCTCGGTGTCGTCGAGCAACGGTTCCAGCATATCCCGGGTGCCGTAGTCCTGCTCTTTTTCGCACAGGGCGATGGTGTCGGTGAGCATTTTTTGTACGGCGTACTCAATGTCGAGATCGCTTTGCAACATGGACGGCACATCGGAACCGATGTTGATCGGTTCGCGGTCTTTCATGTTGGGCGTGCCTTCCAGAAACAGAATGCGTTCAATCAGTTTGGTGGCGTGGCCTTTTTCGTCGTCAAACTCGTGGCTGATGCGCTCGTAGAGTTTGTTCAGGCCCCAGTCGCGATACATTTCGGAATGCAAAAAATACTGATCCATCGCCGACAATTCGTTGGCGAGCAAGGCGTTGAGCGCCTTGATGATGGTTGGATTGCCTTTCATGGTCAGTCCTCATCCGACAGGTTGGCTTGAAGATAATTCGGCAGCGTCACGTTGGCGATCTGGTAGTGCTGGGTTTCGAGCCAGTCGAGGTAGTCTTCCTCGTATTCCAGCAGTTCGACCAGCATGTCGCGGCTGACGTAATCCTGTTGGGTTTCGCACAGGGCGATGGTGTCTTTAAGCTGGCTGATCTGCTCTAACTGAAAGTCGGCATCCAGCTTCAGCATTTCTTCGGTGTGCTCCCCGACCATCAGCCGGTTCAGCTTCTGCAGGTTGGGCAGGCCTTCCAGAAACAGAATGCGCTCAATCAGCTCATCGGCCTGTTTCATGTCCTTGATGGATTTCTTGTAGCTGTGCTCGTTCAGCCGTTCCAGCCCCCAGTTGCGGTACATCCGCGCGTGAAGAAAGTAACGGTTGATGGAGGTCAGTTCGGTGGTCAGCACCTTGTTCAGTGCGTCGATCACCTGACGGTCACCCTGCATTGGAAAACTCCTGAAACGCTGTATCAAAATTGGTCTCGGGGCAGTATAGCTGACTGACCGGTGATGTGGGAAAAAACGCTACTGGCTCGGGTCGATCCGGTTCTGAATGGAATTGTTGTTGCGGTACCAGCCAGCAATGCTGAACCGGGTGCGTTCGGCCGCCAGCACTTCGTGCGGGAATTCTTCGCTCAGGAAGATGACCATGCTGCCCAGAGTGGGCAACAAGCGGCTGATGAGCTGGTTTTGCTCATTGTAGAGCAACAACTCGCCGCCCTGGTTGTCTTGCCAGTCGGGGTTCAGGTAGGTCACCGTCGTCAGCACCCGGTTGGTGCGGCCGCGGAAGGCATCGACGTGCTTGCGGTAGAAAGCGCCCGTGTCATAGCGGGCGTAGTGGCATTCATAGTCCCACAGGCCGAGCATCAGGCGTTTGTTGAGTTCGAGCCGCAGTTCGTCGGCGGCCGCCAGGTACTGACTCTGTGCGGGTGTTTCCCCGGTTAGCCAGTGGGTGCTGTCGCGACGAATCAGGTCGTTGGTGTGGTTGTCCTGCTTGCGGCCAATGCCGGCCTGATCCCACTGGTCGGGCTGGTGTCGGTGGATGTCCTGCAACAGGTTAAGCGCCAGGCCGTCGCTGATGCCATGGGGCAGGTGCACCCAGCCGTGCTGGCGCAGGCCATCGGCGATGAGGTCATAATCCCACAGGGGGGTCAGCAGGGCGGTCGTGTTCAAGGCCGGGCATCCAGAAAGGGTGCGCTATAGTACGAAAACTGACCGCCGGGTAAAGCGTTTTTACGCGGTTTTTCTAAGCCGCTGTCTCTTCTCTGAACAACGCCTCAATCTGCTGCTCATACTGCTTGGCAATGGTGCTGCGCCGCACCTTCATGGTGGCGGTTACTTCGCCGTCGTCGTGGTCGAGTTCCTTGGTCAGCAGAGTGAAACGCTTGATTTGCTCAACCGGGGCCAACTGAGCATTGCCCTTGTCGACTTCCGCTTGAACCAGGGCTTTTACCTGGTCGTTTTCGGCCAGGGATTTGAAGGTGGTGTAGGCCAGGTTCTGGCGCTCGGCCCAGGTAGTGACGGTGTCGTAATCGACCTGAATCAGTGCGACCAGGAATTTGCGCTGGTCGCCGATCACGATGCATTCCTTGATAAACGGGCTGGCCTTCATGGTGTTTTCGATCACGCTGGGCGAAAGGTTCTTGCCTGCTGCATTGATGATGATGTCTTTCTTGCGGTCAACAATGGTCAGGGTGCCGTCTTCGTGTTCTTCGACGACATCGCCGGTATGCAGCCAGCCGTCTTGCAGGGTCTCAGCCGTGGCTTTGTCGTTCTTGTAATAGCCTTTGAAGATAATCGGGCCGCGCAACAGCAGTTCGCCGTCGTTACCCACGCGGGATTCCACGCCGGTAATGGCGCGGCCGATGCGACCCTGGCAGTTCAGGTCCATCGGTTGCAGGGTGGCGGCGCCGGTGGTTTCCGTCATGCCGTAAATTTCGATCAGCGACAGGCCCATGCCCCGGAACATGGCCAGTAAGTCCGGTGAAATCGGCGCGGCGGCGGTCATGGCGATGTTGCAGCGGGCCAGGCCCAGGTAACCGAGTAAGGGCGCATACAGAAACGGGCGATAGACGGCGTAGCTCAGTTTCTCCTGGCGGGTCCATTGTGACCGGGGTTTGGTGCCGCGTTGCTGGGCCGATTTCAAACCCTTGTGCAACAACCAGCGGCGCAACGGGCCGGTGCGGTCGCCAAGCACGGTCAGTTCGGACTGCATTTTTTCCCATATGCGGGGCACGCCAAAAAACATCTGCGGGGAGATTTCCTGCAAATCAGTGCGGATGGTGCGCAGGCTTTCGCCAAAGTTCACCACCATGCGGCGTGCCATGGCGTTCATGGTCGAAAACGCCTGCTCGGCGACGTGGCACAGCGGCAGGTAAGACAAAATGTTCTGATGAGACTGAGACGGCACAGCATCCCACAGCAACGCCATTTGTGACCAGATGTTCCGGAACGAAATCATTGCGGCCTTGGGCAGGCCGGTGGAGCCCGAGGTAAACACAATCAGCGCCGTGTCTTCGGGTACCTGCTGGGCCAGGCGGTCTGTCACAGCACCGGGCGAGCGTTTCAGTTGGGTTTTGCCACGATCAATCAACTCTTTGAGCGTCATCCATAGGCTGGCGTCGTAGCCGTACAGGCCTTTGGCGTCGAAGACGATGATGTGTTCCAGCAGCGGCAGTTTGTCGCGTATCTCCAGTACCTTGTCGACCTGTTCCTGATCTTCGCAAAACACGACTTTGCAATCGGCGCTGCTCAGCAGGTGCACCACTTCGCTGGCCGGGCTGGTCGGGTAAATACCGCAACACACAGCTGCGGCACTGTTGATACCCAGTTGCGCGACAATCCACTCCTGGCGGTTTTCGGAAATAATGCCGACGTGGTCGCTGTGTTGAATGCCCAGGTCAATCAGCCCGGCGGCAATGGCGTGAGTCTGGTCGCGGTATTGGCGCCAGGTGGTTTCCTTCCAGATGCCCATGTCTTTCTGACGCATGGCCACTTCATGGGGCACGGTTTGGGCGTGGCGCTCCAGTAACTGGGTGAGGCTGATGTAGCCCTGATCGTGAAACGAACGTTCAGACATCTCGGCGGCGCTCCTCAGTTGAGCCAGCGCTTGCGGCGCTTGTAGTGCTTGATGTTTCGAAACGATTTTTGATCGTCCTGCTCGCCAACACCCAGGTAGAAAGTTTGGATGTCGGGGTTTTCGCGCAATTGTTCGACCGACCCTTCGAGCACCACCTTGCCATTCTCCAGAATGAAACCCCGGTGAGCGATGCGAAAGGCGGCATTGGCGTTTTGTTCGACCAATAAAATGCTGGCGCCCTGTTCCTGATTCACCCGGGCGATGTTGTCGAATATTTCATCGACCATACGCGGCGCCAAACCGAGTGAGGGTTCATCCAGTAAAATGAGCCGGGGTTTGCCGATCAGTGCACGGCCGATGGCCAGCATTTGCTGCTCGCCACCCGACAATAAACCAGCCGTCTGGTGGGCCCGCTCTTTGAGCTTTGGGAAAAACGCATACACGGCGTCGTAGTCTGGTTTTTCCTTGCGCCCGGTCAGCGCATAGGAAGCCGCGATGAGGTTATCTTCCACCGTCATTTCGGCAAAAATGCGTCGCCCCTCGCGAACATGAATCAGGCCGGCACGGGCCAGTTCGTGCGGGGCAACCCGATTAATGGGGTCGTCGTTGAAGCGAATCTGGCCGGCGTCGATGGAACCGTTTTCCAGCGGCAACAGGCCAGAAGCGGCCTTGAGTACCGTGGTTTTACCGGCGCCGTTGGCACCCAGCAGGGCGACAACCTCGCCCGGTTCGACCGATAACGTCAGGCCTTTCAGCACCTGAATGGCATGGTGGTAGGCCACTTCAATGTTTTCAATGCTCAGCATGTCTGCATCCGAATTCGGAAACGGGGTGGGCCCGGGTTGCCCCGGGCCACCGTGAGGGTTCAGCTCTGACGAACAAGCCGAGTTCGATCAGACCTGAATCCAATCCGAAACCGGGTTGTACAGGCGGGTTTCGGCGTCGTAGCGGTACACCCGGCCCTGGCCGATTTTGTTATCGACCACGTCGACCGGTGCCCCGAAGAAACCGCCGCTGTCCCAGTTGCGAATGGCGCCAAGCTCGGCCATCAGGTTATCGGGCGTGACTTCTTTGTCGGCTTCGATCACGCGCTCCATGCACAGTTTCCACAGTTCCAGGCACAAGCGGCCTTCCAGTTCCCAGGCGGTAACGTAGCCGGAAAACCCCGGGTTAACGGAGCGCTTGAACGCCCCCAGTTCCTGATAAAACGGGGCGTCGTCCTGGTCGTAGAAATAGCGGTAGGGCATAACGCCCTGGTAGCCGTCGAGAAACGGGCCTGCTTGCTCGGTCACCCGATCGGCAATGATTTTTTCCATGCCCCAGAAGGTGCCCATGAACTGGGTGGTCAGGCCAAATGCCCGGGCACCGCCGATCAATTGAGGCCAGACGCCGGTCACGTAACCCTGCAGAATGGTGTATTCCGGGTTGGCTTGGGCCAGTTTGGTGACGTGGTTTTCAATGTCTGCACCTTCGGCGCGGGTGACTTCTTCCAGCACCACGTCAATGCCGAGTTCTGCGGCAACTTGCCGACCGTGTTCGATGGGGTCACGCCCAAATTCCGTATCGGAATACACGAAGGCAACGGTTTTACCGCCTTTGTTGGCGATGTCGCGCAGTAGAATTTCGAACTGGTCTTCGTAGGTGGGGCCAGCCATGAACTGGTAGGGCCGGTTGGCCGGGTTAGAGAGCGCCGAGGCAAAGGAGGTTGAGCCCATCATCACCGCGTTCTCGCCGGTCAACGTAGGGCCGACCAGCTCCATGAAGCCTGTGGAGTCACCGTAGTAAAAGTGCAGGTCACCGGCAGCCTGAGCCCGCTGGAAATTCGCCAGGGCGTTGCGTGGAATGTAACCGGAGTCGGCCACTTCAACCCGAATCGGCTTGCCGCCAATGCCGCCGTTGTCGTTAACTTGTTGCTCGAACTCGCTGAAGGCCGGGGCCACCAACTGGCCCGCCGTTGCGAAGGGGCCTGTCATTGGCAGTGAAGCCGCCACGCGCCAGTGCGCGCCTTCCGCCCGCACAATACCCGGGGCCATGCTGGCCGCCGTGAGAGCGGCGCCGGTTTTTAACAAGGTTCTTCGATTCAGGGCCATGATAGCCTCCTTTTTGTTGTAGTTATGAGCTGCGAGCTTCGAGCTGCGAGTTTTAAGCTAACAGCTCATAGCTCATAGCTCATAGCTCGAAGCTCGCAGCTTTCTCTCACTTCGCAAACGGCCAGCGCGACATAAAGCGCCAGAAACGGTCCCAGATGTTGACCAGCCCCATTGGCTCGAATATCAAAAAGCCGATGATCATCAGGCCAAATAGAATGTCCCGTGTCGGGCTCACCCAGGTTTGTGCGGTTGCGTCCCCGCCGGTAATGTTAGCGGCAACGATCTTAAGCAGCTCCGGCACCAGCAGAATCAGGATAGTCCCGAATATCGGCCCGAGCGTGCGCCCCATCCCCCCGGCGACCAGGCATACGACCAGGGTGATCGACATGTTCAGCCCAAAGTCCTCCGGCAGTATAGCCGGGAAAAAGTAAGCCCACAGACTGCCCGCAGCGCCGCAATAGGCGGCTGAGATGGCGAAGCTTTTCAGCTTGTAGCTGAACAGGGCGATGCCCAGAATCTCGGCCGAATAGTCTTTGTCGCGGATGGCGATCAGGGCACGGCCAAAGCGAGTACGGAACAGGTTCTGCGCGAACAGCAGCATCAAAACCATCACCGGCATGATGAAGAAGTATTTGGCCTGCTGGGACACCAGCTCAACGCCGAAGAAAACGGCATTGGGGGTTTCCGTGCCGCTGATCCCTCCGGTCCATTCGGCCAGCCACTCCTGCTCGATCAGAAACAGAATAATGAAATTGGCCGACAGGGTCGCCACGGCGAGATAGAGCCCTTTTACCCGCAACGACGGCAGCCCGAACAACACCCCAAAAGCCGCAGCAACAATCGTTGAAATAACCAGCGTAATCAGTGGGAAAGTGAGCGGCCACTCATGGTGAATGGCCACAGTGGTGTAGGCGCCGACCGCAAAGAAAGCACCGTGGCCAAGCGACATCAAACCGGTATAGCCAATCAATACGTTCAGACCCACCACGGCGACAATGAAGATGCCGATCTGCCCGGCGAGCAGCAGTGCATAGTTACTGGCGATGAATGGGAAAATCGCCAGGCCAATCAAAGCAGCCACCAACCCCCAGCGCTTGGGCCAGTTCGACCAGATGCCCTCATCGGCACTGTAATCCGTCTTAAAGTGTCCGGTGATCATGGCGTTATCCTGTGCTCAGGGTGGTGTATGTCGGTGTAGTGGACACTGTTGGTCATATTCGCTCGATCTCCTCTTGGCCCATAAAGCCATGGGGCCGAATCAGAATGACTATTAAAACCGCCACGTAGGGCACGATCTCAGCCACACCGCCGCCGAGTTTCCATTGCGCCATTGAGCTCAAAATACCGACCAGCATCGAGGCGATCAGCACACCGGCAAAGGAATCCAAACCGCCCATCAACACGACCGCCAGAACGGACAGGCCAAACAGGCCTATAGCGGGTGACAAGCCATTACGGCTGGCCAGAATGGCTCCGGCAACAGCACCGGTTGTTGAAGCCACCAGCCAGGCAGTGGAAAAGACTCTGGGTACGTTGATGCCCATGGCGTAGGCGGTGCTCTGGTCCTCGGCGGTGGCCCGAATCGCGACACCGGAACGGGTATATCGCAGAACCAGCATCAAACTGGCGAATAGGAGCAGGGCGACCAGCAAGTTGACCAGCGAGCCACTGAACAGGAACAGGTTCTGGTCGAACAGCTGGAATCGGATTGGGAAATTGGGACCGAGCGCCGGTACCTGCTCGGCTTCTGCGGTCCAGATAAGGCCTGCGCTGCCCTCGAGCACCCAGATCAGCCCGACGGTCGACAGAATCATCGCAAAGGCAGACTGGCCAAGCAGTGGGCGCATGATCAAACGCTCAATAATCAGCGCCAGCACGGCATTGGCCGCCAGGGCACCCACAAGTCCCAGCACGATGCGCGGCAGGTCGCTGACCCAGCTGGCAATGGCGGCCCTGGGTGAAAACATGGGCGCATCGCCCGCGTAGGCTATTAACCAGGCGGGTTCCCAACTGCTTACCCAAGCTGGCATAAAAGGAGCGTCAGCCAGAACGACGGAAAAGGTGAAATAGAAGTAGGCACCGAACAGAATCAGATGGCCATGGGCAAAGTTAACCACTTTGGTTGCCTTGAACACCGCAACAATGCCTAGGGCGATGAGTGCCAGAATACTGCCGGAGATGACCCCGTTGATGATGTACTGAATAAATTGACCCATCAGGCGGTCACCTCCCCGGCGTCGGTTTTACTGCGGTCGCTGGTGCCCAGGTAGGCTTCAATAACGGCTGGGTTGGCCTGCACCTGATCTGGCGTGCCCTTGGCGATCTGGCGACCAAAGTTGAGCACCACCACCTGGTTGGAGATGTCCATCACCATGCCCATATCGTGCTCGACCAGCAAAATGGTGGTGCCCCACCGGGCCTGAATGTCCAGAATGAAGCGGGCCATGTCTTCGGTTTCTTCCCGGTTCATGCCGGCAACAGGCTCGTCGAGCAACAGTACTTGTGGCTGCATCGCCAGTGCCCGGCCCAGTTCAACCCGCTTTTGCAAGCCATAGGGCAGGGCGGCGACGGGGGCTTTGCGAATGTGGTCCAGCTCCAGAAAGTCGATCACATCCCGTTCGATCTCGGCGCGCAGCCGGGCTTCTTCGCGGCGGGCTCCACCATAAAAGAAGCCGGACGCCCAGAAGCCGGTGCTCAGCCGGGTATGGCCACCGAGTTTGATGTTCTCCAGCACTGACATGCCTCGAAACAGGGCGATGTTCTGGAACGTACGGGCGATGCCAAGTTCAGCGCGCTTGTCGGCCCGCATCCGGGTGATGTTTTGCTTATCAAACAGAATCTGCCCCTGCTGCGGCCTGTAAAACCCGGAGATGATGTTGAACAAGCTGGTTTTACCGGCGCCGTTGGGGCCGATGATGGCGGTGATTTCGCCGGGCGTGGCGGTAAAGGACACATCGTCCAGCGCCTTGATCCCGCCAAAAGCCAGGCTGGCCTGGGAAACACTCAGCACAGTTGGACCCTCCCGGCCAGGCGAGGGGGTATCAGAGATAGCATGGCAGCGACTCCAGAGGGGTTCAGGCAGGCCCTGACCACTCGGTTATTGTTGTTGTTCGTCTTACGTTATAAGTAGTCCAGCCTGAGTGTTTTGTAAACGAAAGGTGGCAATTTGTTATTTTTTTGCATCAATGGGGCGGCTGATATTGGATCCGTGATTCGGTGTCAAGGAGGGTGGCCGGGGCTTGCGGGCTTTTTAGCGGGCAATAGTTGACTGTTTTACTCAGGTATTTATAATTCGCGCCCATAGAGCCTCGCCTGCGTTTTGGGTGGTGGCTCGACTTCATTCATGGATAGACACTTCCGGCTACTCGGGGGATCACCCGCATGAGACTGACGACCAAAGGCCGCTATGCGGTAACGGCGATGCTGGATCTGGCGCTGAACCAGGAGACAGGCCCGATCAGTTTGTCCGACATATCTGAGCGGCAGGGCATTTCGTTGTCTTACCTGGAACAGCTGTTTGCCAAACTGCGCCGTCATACTCTGGTTACCTCAGTGCGCGGGCCGGGCGGTGGTTACCAGCTTGGCCGGCCGAGCGAACTGATCAGTGTGGCCGATGTGGTGGATGCCGTCAGTGAGTCGCTCGATGCGACCAAATGCCAGGGCAAAACCGGCTGCCAGCAGGGTGAAGTCTGCCTGACACACCATCTCTGGCAAGACCTGAGCCAGCAAATCCATGATTTTCTGCACGGGATTTCCCTGGCCGACCTGGTCGGGCGGCGTGATATTCAGGTCGTCAGCCAGCGCCAGAATCAGTATTTGAAAACCGGGCGCACAGACGCCCCGAACGAAGCCACCATTTTGGCCAGTCAGTTATGAGCATGCACCCGATCTACTTTGATTACGCCGCCACCACGCCGGTCGACGAACGCGTCGCCGAGCGGATGATGGCGCACCTGACCCGCGATGGCATCTATGGCAACCCGGCCTCGCGCTCGCACCTGCTCGGCTGGCAAGCCGAGGAAGCGGTGGAAGACGCCCGCAATGAGGTGGCCGATTTGCTGGGAGCTGATAGCCGCGAAATCGTCTGGACCAGCGGCGCGACCGAGAGCAATAACCTGGCGATCAAGGGTGTTGCCGAACAATTCGCGCCGCAAGACTGCCATATCGTGGTGGCTGCAACAGAACACAAAGCCGTGCTCGATCCGGCGCGGTATCTGGAGCAAAAAGGCTATGGCCTGACGGTGCTCATGCCCGACGCCGATGGCGTTATTTCGGCCGAAACTGTCGCTCAGGCGCTGCAACCCAATACCCGTTTGGTTAGCATTATGGCCGCCAATAACGAGACCGGTGTGTTGAACCCGGTCGCCGGTATTGGCCAGGTGTGTGCCGACCATAACATCTGGTTTCATGTCGATGCGGCCCAGGCTGTTGGCAAGATTCCGGTGAATGTCGATGACTGGCAAGCCACCATGGTGTCGGTTTCAGCCCACAAGTTCTATGGCCCGAAGGGCGTTGGCGCCCTCTATGTGCGGCGTCGCTCCAGCTTGACGCTGTTGCCCCAGATTCACGGTGGCGGTCATGAGCGGGGCATGCGCTCGGGAACCCTGGCCACGCATCAGTTGGTCGGGATTGGCACCGCAGCCAACCTGGTGTCCGAACACCTGGCAGAAGAAGGCCAGCGCATTGCGACGCTGCGCGATGACCTCTGGCAGGGCATTGCCGACCTTGGCGATATACACATCAATGGCGGCCAGGCACCGCGTACGCCGGGCCATCTGAACGTTCATTTTGGCGGCATCGATGGCGAATCGCTGATGATGGCATTGCGCGACATTGCGGTATCGACCGGCTCCGCCTGTACGTCCGCCAGCGTTGAGCCTTCGTACGTATTAAAAGCCATGGGCCTGAGTGATCAGGCCGCACACGGTTCCTTGCGCTTTAGCCTGGGCCGTTTCACCACCCGTGAAGAGGTGGACCAAGCCATACACCGTATTAGGGACGCCGTGACGGCCTTGCGCACGCAAGCCAAAACGGCGGCCACCTGACCTTCGCAGGGGAATACCATGAGTGAGAACATAGACCAGTATTTGAAGTCGGAATACTCGGCCGGTTGGATAACCGATATCGAGTCGCTGACCATTCCGCCCGGTTTGAATGAAGACGTGATTCGTCTGATCTCAGCCAAGAAGCAAGAGCCCGAATGGATGCTCGAGTGGCGTCTGAAGGCCTACCGTGCCTGGCTGGAGATGAAAGAACCGGAGTGGGCGCATGTGGTCTACCCGAAACCCGATTTTCAGGCATTGTCTTATTATTCTTCGCCCAAGAGTATGGAAGACGGCCCGCAATCACTGGATGAAGTTGACCCAGAGTTGCTGCGCACCTATGAAAAACTGGGCATCCCCGTGCATGAGCAGGAAGTGTTGGCCGGGGTTGCGGTCGATATGGTGTTCGACAGTGTCTCTGTCGGAACAACCTTTCGCCAGAAACTCAAGGACGCCGGGGTGATCTTCTGCCCGATCTCCGAGGCCGTGCATGAATACCCGGAACTGGTTAAGAAGTACCTGGGTTCGGTTGTGCCGCAGAAAGATAATTTCTACGCGGCTCTGAACTCGGCGGTCTTCTCCGATGGCTCCTTCGTCTACATTCCCAAGGGCGTGCGTTGCCCAATGGAATTGTCGACCTATTTCCGCATCAACGAAGCCAAAACCGGCCAGTTCGAGCGCACTCTGATCATCGCCGACGAAGGCAGTCAGGTCAGTTATCTCGAAGGTTGCACCGCGCCGATGCGCGATGAAAACCAGTTGCACGCGGCGGTGGTTGAGCTGGTTGCGCTGGACGACGCCGACATCAAATACTCGACCGTGCAAAACTGGTATCCCGGTGATGCACAGGGTAAAGGCGGTATCTATAACTTCGTGACCAAGCGTGGCATTGCCCACAACCGTTCGAAGATTTCCTGGACTCAGGTTGAAACCGGCTCGGCGGTCACCTGGAAATACCCGTCCTGCATCCTGAAAGGCGATGACAGCATCGGCGAGTTTTATTCCGTGGCACTGACCAGTAATTATCAGCAGGCCGATACCGGCACCAAGATGATTCATCTGGGCAAAAACACCCGTTCGACCATCATTGCCAAGGGCATCAGCGCCAAGCAGAGCTCGAACAGTTATCGCGGCCTGGTGAAGATGAACCCGGGCGCGGAAGGTGCGCGCAACTACACCCAGTGCGATTCCTTGCTGATTGGTGACAAGTGCGGGGCTCACACCTTTCCGTACATTGAGTCGAAAAACCCGACGGCGGTGATCGAGCACGAGGCAACCACCTCGAAAGTCAGTGACGACCAGCTGTTTCTCTGCCAGCAACGCGGCATCGATGCCGAAAAAGCAGTCTCGATGATCGTCAACGGCTTCTGCAAAGACGTGTTCCGCGAATTGCCGATGGAATTCGCCGTTGAAGCCGGCAAGTTGCTCGAAGTCAGTCTGGAAGGTGCCGTAGGTTAAGTTCCCGGGCCGCTTTAGCCGGCCCTGCGCGCACTCGCGATGAACCGAATTTGAATGAAAGAGATTGAATCATGCTGAACATTAACGATTTGCACGCCCGGGTTGAGGATACCGCCATTCTGCACGGTCTGAACCTGGAGGTTAAGCCGGGTGAAGTGCATGCCATCATGGGCCCGAACGGGGCTGGCAAAAGCACCCTGGGCAACGTATTGGCCGGCCGCCCCGGTTACGAAGTGACGGGCGGTACTGTGACTTATAAAGGCAGCGACCTGCTCGAACTGGAAGCCGAAGATCGTGCCCGTGCCGGCGTGTTTCTGGCGTTTCAGTACCCGGTTGAGATTCCCGGCGTGTCCAACATGGAATTTTTGAAAGCCAGCGTCGATGCCATTCGCACCGCACGCGGTGAAGAAGTGATGAGCTCGATGGATTTCATCAAGCTCGCTCGAGAGAAATGCAAGGCCGTCGATCTGCCGCAGGATTTCCTGAAGCGCGGTGTGAACGAAGGCTTTTCCGGTGGCGAAAAAAAGCGCAACGAGTTGCTGCAAATGATGTTGCTGGAACCGAGCCTGTGCATTCTGGATGAAACCGATTCCGGCCTCGATATCGATGCCCTGCAAGTGGTTGCCCGTGGCGTGAATGCGTTGCGCAGCCCGGACCGCGGCATCATCGTCGTGACCCACTATCAGCGCTTGCTCGATTACATCGTGCCGGATTACGTGCACGTGCTGGCCAAGGGCCGCATTGTGAAATCCGGCGGTCGCGAACTGGCGCTGGAGCTGGAAAAACACGGTTACAGCTGGATCGACGAGGAGGTGGCCTAAGTGTCCGACCCGATGCAGGCAGAACAGGCCCATCAGGGCTTGCAGGCACAGTCTGACTGGGGCTGGCTGAAAGACTGGCGCGCGAGCGCCTGGTCGCAATTTGCCGCCACCCCCTGGCCGACCCGCAAGACCGAAGCCTGGAAGTACACGCCGCTGAAAGCCATGCTCGATACCGAGTGGTCGCTGGCCGAACAGCCGGGTACCGGAACCGGGACCGTTTTTGAACACTGGGACCGCACCGTCATTACCCTGGTCGATGGCAAGGTGACCGATCATGATGCGTTGCCCGAGGGCGTGACCGTTCGACTGCTGTCAAAAGCAACGCCTGAACAACGGGCGCAGTTCGAAGACCGGCTGGCCAAAACGCTGGCGGGTGATCAGTTGTTTACCACCTTCAACCAGGCCCTGTTGGCGGAAGCCGTGTGGATTGACGTTGCGCCGGAAACTGTTCTGGAGAAACCGCTGCACATCAATCAGGTGCTGTCGTCCAATGCCAACGGCCGCGCCGTACCGGTAAGGCTGATGCTGGATCTGGGAGCGCGCAGCCAGATGACGCTGGTGGAAACCTTTTCCAGTGAATCGGACGGGCCGGTGTTTATTAACCCGGTGACGGAAATCGAAGTCGGCGACAGTGCCAGACTGACGCACTATCACCTGCTGCTCGAAACCGGGGATGTTCGTCACCTGGGGTCGGTGCAAGCCGTATTGCGCGCTCACAGCCAGATGAACAGTTTTCATATGGCGTTGGGCGGCGTACTGAAGCGCAAGGATATTGTGGTTCGCCATTGTGGCAGCGGTGCGCATTTGCAGTTGAATGGCGTCTACCTGCCCAAGGGCAAAGAGCACGTCGATTACCACACAACGCTTGAACACGAAGTACCGCACGGCACGTCGAATGAAGTGTTTCGCGGCATTATTGGTGATGAAGCCAAAGCGGTGTTTAATGGTCGTATTCATATCCACAAGGATGCGCAGAAAACCCTGGCTGAACTGAGCAACAAAAATTTGCTGACCAGTCACAAGGCCGAGATCAATACCAAGCCGGAACTGGAAATCTACGCTGATGACGTGAAATGCGCGCACGGAGCAACGGTCGCCCAGCTCGACAAGGGCTCGATGTTTTATTTCCTCTCGCGTGGTATCAGCCGGCAGGAAGCGGAAGTGATGATGAGCTTCGGGTTCATCAACGAACTGCTCGAAACGCTCGATGATGAGCCGGTCAAGCAATTGCTGCGGCCCATGCTGGCCTCCTTGTTTGCCAAAGAAGACGAGCTGGCGAGGCACCTGGTATGAGCTTTGATGTTGATGCCGTGCGCGCCCAGTTTCCGATACTCGATCAGCAGGTGAACGGCAAACCGCTGGTGTATCTGGATAACGGCGCCACAACGCACAAGCCGAACGCCGTGATCGACGCCATTGCCGGTTATTACCGGCACGACAACAGCAACGTTCACCGTGGCGCACATACGCTGAGTGACCGGGCCACCGCCCGGTTCGAACAGGCGCGTGAATCGGTGCGTGGCTTCATCAACGCGCGCAGCACCGATGAAGTGATCTGGACCAAGGGCACGACCGAGGCGATCAACCTGGTGGCGTTTAGCTGGGGTCGCGATAACCTGAAGCAGGGCGACCGGGTGCTGGTCTCCGGCATGGAGCATCATGCCAACATTGTGCCCTGGCAGATTCTGGGCGCCCAGACCGGTGCCGAGCTGGTGCCAATTCCGGTGGATGACCGCGGGCAACTGGATATGGCCGCCTTCACCGACTTGCTCGACGAGCGCGTTAAGCTGGTGTCGATCGTTCATGTATCGAATGCGCTGGGCACCGTTAACCCGGTTGAGGCTGTTATTGAACAGGCTCATGCCGTTGGTGCCAAAGTGATGATCGACGGCGCACAAGCAGTGGCGCACTGGCCACTCGACATGCAGGCGCTGGATTGCGATTTTTACGCCTTTTCTGCCCACAAAATGTACGGCCCCATGGGAATCGGCGTGTTGTATGGCAAGCGGGAATTGCTGGATGCCATGCCGCCGTTTATGGGCGGTGGAGAAATGATCGAAACCGTGTCGTTTGAGGGCACAACCTACAATACACTGCCGTTCAAATTTGAGCCTGGCACGCCGAACGTAGCCGGGGCCATCGGTACCGGTGCGGCCATTGAGTTTATCAATAGCCTGGATCGCGACGCCGTCGCTGCGCATGAAGCCGATGTGCTCAACTATGCCGTCAGCCGCGCCAAAGACTACCCGGGGCTGACGCTGGTCGGCGATGCCGATCATCGCGCCGGGGTGATGGGCTTTGTGCTCGAAGGCGCCCACCCGGCGGACCTGGGCATGTTGTTGGACCAGCAGGGCGTTGCGGTGCGCACCGGCAACCATTGCGCCATGCCGATTATGACCCGGTTCGGGTTGACCGGCACGGTGCGCGCCAGTTTTGCGCTGTACAACACCCGTGCCGATGTCGATGCGCTCTTTGCCGGGCTCGACAAGGCCAAAACCTTTTTGATGTAAGCGCTGTTGACCCCATATCGTATCTATGGCCCCTGTTGGGTTGTAGACCGACAGGCAAGCAGCCCCTTTGTGAGACAGGAGTACGACCATGAGTGTTGAATCCTTTGATCCGCGTCAGTCAGCCCAGCTGACCATGACCGCCGCCGCCGTGGAGCACAGCCGCCGCCAGATACAGGATGCCGGTGCCCAGGGCATTCGCTTGTCGATCAAGGAAAGCGGCTGTTCCGGTTATATGTACATTGTAGATCTGGTGACACAGCCGGATGAAACCGATGTGCGCCTGAGCATGGCCGATGACGTTACACTCTTCGTGCAGAAAGATGCCCTGCCCATTGTTCAGGGCACTGAGATCGATTTCGCCAAAGACGGCATCAACCGGGTGATCAAGTTTCGAAACCCGAACGTGACCGCCGAATGCGGTTGCGGTGAAAGCTTTGTGGTCGACGATAAATCGGCCGACAGCGACCTGGCGGAGACCGCGCACTGATGGAAAAACGCATGGTGGTTACCCAGCGTGATGTTGAAGCCCGGCTGGTGCCGGTGGGTACGCCCATCACCATCCCGCAGGACAGCTTTGTTACCCTGACACAGTCGCTCGGCGGGAATTACACCGTGGTGCACAACGGTAACATGGCCCGCATCGACGGTACCGACGCCGATGCCCTGGGTTTTGAGCCGCAGCGCCTGGAATTCGAACCCCGGGCCGATGGCGAGATCGAAGAAGCTCAGGTCTGGGCGGCGATGGAAACCATTTTTGACCCGGAGATTCCGGTGAACGTGGTCGCACTGGGGCTGATTTACAAGGTGGCCATAGAAGGGCACCACGTTATGGTCGAGATGACCCTGACTGCCCCGGGCTGTGGCATGGGCCCGGTGCTTGTCGACGATGTAAAATACCGGGTAGCGAAAGTGCCCGGTGTCGAGTCGGTGACGGTTGAGCTGGTGTTCGATCCGCCCTGGAGCCGGGACAAAATGTCCGAAGAAGCCCAGCTTGAGACTGGTTTGTTCTTTTAGCTGAATGGCCTAGTAAACGAGCCAATAGAACAAGATCCCACTAAAGTACTACTTTTACCCATTTTCCGACAAACAGGTCAGCTATGAGCACCGAATTCGGCACTGATGTCACCAGCGACGACATCGTTGAAACCCTGTCTTTCTTCGACTCCTGGGAAGACCGATACCGCTACATCATTGATCTGGGGAAGGATTTGCCGGCGATGGACGATGCCCTGAAAACCGACGAGCGAATCGTTCGCGGTTGCCAGAGCCAGGTGTGGCTGGTCGATGACGCCGACGGCGAGCAGATCCGCTTTCAGGCCGATTCCGACGCCCACATCGTTCGGGGCTTGCTCGCCATTGTTTTAGCTGCCTACAATGGCAAGACACGTCAACAGATTCTAGACTTCGATACCGAAGCCTATTTTTCGCAGCTGGATCTAGTCAAACACCTCAGTCCAACGCGCGGTAATGGACTCAGAGCCATGGTTGCCCGGATCAAGGACATAGCTGCTCACTGACATCAGGGTAGAGCCAAGCCGGCGGAGTGCCTGTGCGACACAAACGTTGGATCAGTTTGGGCTTATTGTTGCTTTGGCAAGGTGCCACCTGGTGGTCACTGCAGACTCTGGCCATGCCCTGGTCGGTCTGGGTTGCACTGGCGGCCGGCATCGTGTTTGGCGGTGCCATTCTGATGCTCTGGTCGCTCCACTACCGGCGACTCAAGCGCGCCGCCGACTATCGGGTGCTGGAAGCACACCAGCAGCTCGAAACCGTGCGTCAGGAAGCCAACAAGGATCCGCTCACCGGCCTCAATAGCCGTCGTTATATGCGGGAACGGCTTGAGGAAGCCTTGCACGTCGCGATAGAACGCAACCATCTCTGCGCCGTGCTGATGATGGATCTAGATTTTTTCAAAGACATTAACGAAGCCCTGGGGCATCAGCTTGCCAATCAACTGCTGGAGAGCGTTGCGGTACGGCTGCGGTCTGTCGTGAAGAAGGGCGACTTGCTGGGCTACTACGGCGCGGACGAATTCATCGTGCTGTTGCCACAGATTCAGGATGGCATGGCCGCCGAACTGGTGGCGCGGCGCATTCTGGCCAGCATGTCTGAACCCTTCGCCGTCAATTCGCATTCTTTGGCTGTGTCGGCCTCCATTGGCGTCAGCCTGGGCCCCACCGATGGCCGCGACGGCGAGACCCTGATTCGGGAGGCCGACAGCGCCCTGGCTCAAAGCAAGGCAAGCGGCCGCCGGGGCTACCAGTTCTTTACCCAGTCGATGAACATTCAGGCGGCCGAGCGGTTGCAGATCGACCAGCATTTGCGTGGGGCGCTGGAACGGGGTGAGCTGGCACTGGTTTACCAACCCATTGTCGCAACGGAAGACCGCAGCCTGAAAGGCATGGAAGCTCTGATTCGCTGGAACAACCCGGCGCTGGGGCGGGTCTCTCCGACCGTGTTCATACCCATTGCCGAGCAGATTGGGGTGATCGGCGAGATCGGGCACTGGGTGCTGAAAGAGGCCTGCGCTCAACTGCGGCACTGGCAGACCCAGTACGAAATCCCGATGATGATGTCGATAAACGTCTCGCCACGCCAGTTTCAGGACGGGAGCATCCTGGCTGCGGTTAAGACCGTGCTGGGTCAGATGTTGCTGAACCCCAATTCGTTGCAGCTGGAGGTGACCGAGGGGTTGCTGGTCAATGCATCCGAGCGGGTGGTGCGTGAACTGAATGTGCTCAGGGACGCGGGCGTGCAACTGGCGCTGGATGACTTTGGTACGGGCTATTCTTCCTTGTCCTACTTGCGCAATTTGCCCTTTACCGTGCTGAAAATCGACAAAACGTTCATCAACGAGATCGCCCGGCGCAGCCAGGATGAAGCCATGGTCGACGCCATGGTGAAGATGGGGCACAGTCTGGGCATGAGCGTGGTGGCCGAAGGTGTGGAAACCGCTGCCCAAATGCACTGCCTGGAAACCCTGGGCGTCGACAGCATTCAGGGCTACTATTTTAGTCAGCCGCTATCTCCGCGTGAGTTTGAAAACCGCTTCCTGTCCCGGGGCCGTGCGACCGGCATTGCTCTGGATGCCTCGGTGTGGGACCGTCTCTGACGCTTTGGCCCTTGTTTCGGTTGATTTACAGCTGCTCCACCAGACGGTCCTGACGCCCGTCGCCTTGCGGCCTGGCTCCGGCCCGTGTCAAGTCGGGTAAAACCCGCCCCGGAGCCATGGTAACGGCGGCTCCAGCCACGTATAATCCGCGCCCGACTCAATTCGTACACAGTGGAGCTTTACTGAACATGGCTATTGAACGCACCTTTTCCATCGTTAAGCCCGATGCCGTTGCCAAAAACCTGATTGGCGCCATCTACAGCCGCTTTGAGGCTGCTGGCCTGAGCATCGTTGCCTCAAAAATGGTTCATTTGAGCCAGGAGCAGGCTGAAGGCTTTTACGCCGAGCACAAAGAGCGTCCGTTTTTCGGTGCTCTGGTCCAGTTCATGACGTCTGGCCCGGTGATGGTTCAGGTTCTGGAAGGCGAGAATGCCATTGCCAAGAACCGTGAGATCATGGGCGCAACCAACCCGGCCGAAGCCGCTGCAGGCACCCTGCGTCACGACTACGCTGACAGCATTGACGCCAACGCCGTGCACGGTTCTGACGCCCCGGCCTCGGCCGAGCGCGAAATTGCTTATTTCTTCTCGAACGATGAGATCTGCCCGCGCGGCTGAAGCATCGATGCGGGGCAGCACCAGGCTGCCCCGGCAGGCCCATTCAGGCACGCCTCCGGGTGTGCCGGGCCTGCTGTTTTAGAACGACCTACCGAATACAAAGGTGAATTCATGACTGAACAAACGGCACAGAAAGTGAACCTGCTGGGGATGGGACTGCCCGCCCTGGAGGCGTTTTTTGTCGACCGTCTCGGCGAAAAGAAATTTCGCGCGATTCAGGTTCTGAAGTGGATTCACCAGCATGGCGTCGACAATTTCGACGACATGACCGACATCAGCAAGGCCACCCGGGCCAAGCTGCACGAGTGCGCTGAAATTGTCGCGCCCGAAGTGACTTACCAGAAAGACTCGAAGGACGGCACCCGCAAATGGGTCATGAAGATGCCGGGCGGCAGTGCCATTGAAACGGTGTTCATTCCCGAAGACGACCGTGGCACTCTCTGCGTCTCCTCCCAGATTGGCTGCGCGCTGGACTGCTCCTTTTGCTCAACCGGCAAACAGGGCTTTAACCGGGATTTAAGTACCGCTGAGATCATTGGCCAGGTCTGGATTGCGGTGCGATCGTTCAACCAGCCGGGTGAAAAACGCCAGCGCCGGGTCACCAATGTGGTGATGATGGGCATGGGTGAACCGCTGCTGAACTTCGACAACGTGGTCGAGGCGATGGGGCTGATGATGGAAGATAACGCCTACGGCCTGTCGAAGCGCCGGGTTACGCTGAGCACCTCTGGCGTGGTGCCGGCCATTTATGAACTGGCCAAGGTCACCGATGTGGCGCTGGCGCTGTCGCTGCATGCTCCCAACGATGCCCTACGCAATACGCTGGTGCCGGTGAACCGCAAGTACAACATCGAATCGGTGCTGGACGCGTGCAACCATTACATGAGCCGCTTCTCGGAAAAGCGAGTGGTCACCATTGAATACACGCTGATGAACGAAGTGAATGACAAGCCCGAACTCGCCCACGAGCTGGTAGAGGTGTTGCGCAATACACCCTGCAAAATCAACCTGATTCCGTTTAACCCCTTTCCGAATTCGGGGTATGAACGCCCCAGCAACAACCGGATGCACAAGTTCCGGGATATCCTGACGGCAGCGGGCTACAACGTGACCATTCGCAAGACGCGCGGCGACGACATCGATGCGGCCTGCGGTCAGCTGGTTGGGGAAGTAACAGACAAGACCCGTCGTTCCGACCGGTTTATCGAAGCGGTTCAGTTGGGCCAGACGGCTGCCGAACTGGCGGGTGCCCGTTTTCAGAGGAATGTATCATGAACGTTATCCGTGCCCTGGCGCTTGTTGCCGTGTCGGTATTGTTAACCGCCTGTGTGACAACAACCCAAAGCCCATTCTCCGGAAAACAGGATCTGGACAAGGCCGTAGAAACCTATATTCAGATTGGCTATGCCCACTTCGAAAACAACAACCTGTTTGAAGCCAAGCGCTCGCTGGACCAGGCGCTCGACATCGACAGCCGGGCCTCGGGGGCTCACCTTGGCCTGGCCCGTGTGTATGAAGTCGAACGGGAAGTTGACCTGGCCGATCACCATTTTCGCCGCGCCATCCGGTACGATGGCGGCACTGAAGCACGGTTTCAGTACGCGGTCTTCCTCTATAACGAACGCAGCTATGAAAACGCGCGCGAGGAATTCGCCGACGTTGTTCAAGATACCTTTTACCAGCGTCGTGCCTTGAGTTTCGAATACCTGGCATTGAGTTCGCGCCGTGTTGACCGGGTCGACGAAGCCATTGCTGCCTATGAGCGGGCCATTGTGCTGGACCGGTTGCTGGTGAACAGCTACATCGGACTGGCCGATTTGCAATTCCAGCAGGAACGCATGCAGGAAGCCTTGCGAGCCTACCGGGGGTACATTTCTCTGGTGCGTGCCAACCGGGCGAACCAGACCCCGTTCACACTCTGGCTGGGTGTCCGCATCGCCCATGCCATGAACGATGAAGATCTTTATTCATCACTCGAACTGCAATTTCGCAACCGTTTTGCCAACAGCCCCGAATTTCGTGAATTTCAACGCTGGAAGCAAGAGCAGGGTGTTTCATGAACAAGCAACACGTTAGCCCGATCAAGCGTCGGGTATCTCGCAAAATCTGGGTTGGAGACGTGCCAATTGGTGGCGATGCGCCCATCGCCGTACAAAGCATGACCAACACCGAAACCTGCGATGTCGATGCCACGGTCGATCAGATCGAACGGCTGCAATCAGCGGGTGCCGATCTGGTGCGGGTCTCAGTGCCCAGCATGGACGCCGCCGAAGCGTTTGGCGCCATTCGCAAACGCGTCAGCCTGCCGCTGATCGCCGACATTCATTTCGACTATAAAATCGCACTGCGAGTCGCCGAACTGGGTGTCGATTGCCTGCGCATCAACCCTGGCAACATTGGCCGGGAAGACCGGGTTCGGGCCGTGGTTGAAGCCGCGCGGGATCGCAACATACCCATCCGCATTGGCGTGAATGCCGGCTCTCTGGAAAAAGACCTGCAAAAGAAATACGGCGAACCGACGCCGGAAGCGCTGGTCGAATCGGCCATGCGTCACATCGACATTCTGGATCGGCTCGATTTCCAGAACTTCAAGCTCAGCCTGAAAGCCTCCGATGTCTTTATGACCGTGGCCGCCTACCGGCAGATTGCAAGCCAGATTGAACAGCCGCTGCACCTGGGCATTACCGAAGCCGGCGGCCTGCGCTCGGGTACCGTGAAGTCGTCGGTGGGGCTGGGCATGTTGCTGATGGACGGCATTGGCGACACGCTGCGGGTCTCGCTGGCGGCGGACCCGGTTGAAGAGATTAAAGTTGGCTTTGATATTCTGAAAAGCCTGCGGTTGCGCAACAAGGGCATTAATTTTATTGCCTGCCCGAGTTGCTCGCGGCAGAACTTCGATGTGATTGGCACCATGAATGCGCTCGAATCGCGTCTGGAAGACGTGCTAACGCCTCTCGACGTTGCGGTGATCGGCTGCGTGGTTAACGGCCCGGGCGAAGCCAAGGAGGCTGACCTTGGCCTCACCGGCGGCAGCCCCTCCAACCTGATTTACGTCGATGGCAAGCCGGACCATAAAGTGCAGAACGACACCCTGGTGGATCACTACGAACAATTGATCCGCCGTAAAATTGCCGAAAAAGAAGCCGAAGAAGCGCTGGTTATCGCCAAGAGCCAGTAATATGGGTCGGCGATTCCCGGGCCTTGTGTCCCGGGCCGAACGCATTGATTGAGGGAGAGTAAGGTTGTCCACATTACAAGCCATCCGTGGCATGAACGATATCCTGCCGGAGGCGAGTCCGGTCTGGCAGTACCTGGAAGGCCAGATCAAAACTGTTTTGGGTCAATATGGCTATCGCGAAATTCGCATGCCGGTGGTTGAACCAACGGCGCTGTTCAAGCGCGGCGTGGGTGAGCATACCGATATTGTTGAAAAGGAAATGTACACCTTTGAAGACCGCGGTGGCGACAGCCTGACACTGCGCCCCGAAGGTACGGCCGGCTGCGTCAGAGCGGCGTTGCAGCATGGCTTGCTGCACAATCAGATTCAGCGTCTCTGGTACAGCGGTGCCATGTTTCGTTACGAGCGTCCGCAGAAAGGGCGTTACCGTCAGTTTCATCAGATTGGCGCTGAAGTCTTTGGCGTGGCCACACCGGATATCGACGCCGAGTTGATTCTGGTCAGCGCGCGACTGCTGAACAACCTGGGCCTCGGTGATCATGTCACCCTCAACCTGAATACGCTGGGCAGTTCCGAAGCCCGTGGTCGCTATCGCAAGGCGCTGGTCGATTACCTGGAAACGGTTAAAGAGCAGCTCGACGAAGACAGCCAGAACCGGTTATACAGCAACCCGTTGCGGATACTGGACAGCAAATCGGAAAGCACACAGAAGCTGCTGGACAGCGCGCCCAAATTTGATGCCTACCTGGACGACGAATCGCGGCTGCACTTCCAGAGTTTGTGCACCCGGCTCGACAGCGCAGGCGTCCGTTATACCGTGAACCCACGGCTGGTGCGCGGGCTCGATTATTATTCACAGACGGTGTTTGAGTGGATAACCGACAGCCTGGGTGCCCAGGGCACCGTCTGCGGTGGTGGCCGGTACGATGGCCTGGTGCCCATGCTGGGCGGCAAACCGACACCAGCGGCCGGGTTTGCCTTGGGTGTTGAGCGGTTATTACTGATGCTGGAGACGCTCAACAAGATACCGGCCGAGGTGTTCGAGACGGTCGATGCCTACCTGATCATGGCCGGTGATCTGGCCGAAACCCAGGGCCTGGCGCTGGCCGAAACGCTGCGCACTGAGGTAGGCGGGTTAAGGCTGATCTCCCATTGCGGTGGTGGCAGTTTCAAGAGCCAGATGAAAAAAGCCGACAAGTCAGGTGCTCGCTGGGCGCTGATTCTGGGTGAAGACGAGGCCTCAGGCAGTCAGGTGACTGTCAAATCCCTACGCGACGACGCACCGCAGCAAACCCTGGCGCAGGGGGAGCTGGCGAACTGGTTGATGAATCAGTATGGTAGCCAGTCGCAACATGCGGTTACGCACGCACAATCATAAAACAGACCCTCCGGCTGATGCCGGAGAACCGGCTGCCAGGGGTTCGGGTTGAACCACAAGGCAGCCGCCAGAGGAGAAAGACAGGGTGTACGATACCGAACAGGAACAGATTGAAGCGATTAAACGCTGGTGGGCAACCTACGGCAATGGCGTTATTGGTGGCATTCTGGTGGCACTGATCGCCTACTTTGGCTGGTTGTATTACAGCAACTCGGTACAGGCCAAACAGGAAGCGGCCTCGGGCATGTACATTACCCTGATGGAGCTGGTGGATGATACCAGCAGCGATGCCGGTGAACGACTCGCCCTCGCACAAGCGCTGAAGTCTGACTTCCCAGACACCACCTACGCTGTTTACGCAGCGTTTCAAGCCGCCAAAGAGAAAGTAGAGCAGGGTGACCTGGCTGCGGCTGAAGAAGAATTGAGCTGGGCCGTCGACAACAGTGATGCGCTGTTGGCACCCGTGGCTCGGGTTCGGCTGGCGCGGGTCCAGTTTGCGCGGGATAACACCTCTGCCGCACTGGCGACGCTCGATAGCATTGAAACCGAAGGGTACGACCTGGTGATCAACGAACTGCGTGGCGACATTCACAGCGCCGATGGCGATGCTGACGCTGCCCGCGAAGCCTACCGTCTGGCCTATGAACAGGCCCAGCAACAAGGTGTGGAAAGTCCTTATCTGAAAATGAAGCTGGATGACCTGGCTGCAACGACGGACGACGCTTGATGCGGCTGACTGCGATACTGACACTGGTCGCCAGCCTCACGCTGGCTGCCTGTTCGTCGGGCCCCCTGCGGGAAGCGCCTACGCCGCTGCCTGAAGAACGGCCCGAAAAGGCCCGGCTGACGATCGACTGGTGGCATATCCTGGTCGACTTCTACACCGAAGTGCCGTTGAACCGGATTACGCCAACGATCACAGACCAGGGCATTCTGACGGCATCACCGCTCGGCGAAATCGTATTGCTGAACGAGCGCGGCCAGTTCATCTGGCGGCGTCAGGTGGCCGACCAGATCGTGTCGCCGGTTGCAGCCGATGACCGCAATATGGTCGTTGTGACTGGTAATGGTGATTTGCTGATGCTCGACTGGGAAGGTGAGCCGGTCTGGCGCAACCCGCTCAGCGCGCTGGCAACCGAAGCACCGGTATTGCTCGATGACCGCATCATCGTACAAACCACCGACGGCCGCGTGACAGCGCTCGAGCGAAATACGGGCCGGGCCCTATGGGCCTATCAGGACGTCGAGCCGAGCCTGACGGTGACCGGCTCGGCCGCCCCGGTTGTGGTGAATGACTGGGTGGTCACTGGCCTGGCTAACGGCAAGCTGGTTGCACTGAACCTGAACGATGGCTCACCCGAGTGGGAGTACCGTCTGGCCCGTGCATCGGGTAAAACCGATGTCAGCCGGCTGGTCGATGTTGACGGTTCCATCACCGTGGTCGATGGCTATATTCTGGCAGCAGGCTATCAGGGTGATATGCTGGTTATAGAAGCTGATTCTGGCCGAGTGATCGCGACCAAGCCGTTTTCGACCTATCGAGCCATCGTTGCCGGTGAGAATTACTGGTATGGCGTGAACGATCAAAGCCACGTTATCGCCATGGACCCGCAAACGCTGGAACCGGTCTGGACTCAGGAACAGTTTACCTACCGCCGCCTGACCAAAGTGGTCGAGTGGCCGGGCCAAAACGCCCTGGCCGTTGCCGATGGTGCTGGTTTCGTCCATGTTCTGGATGCACAGTCCGGTGAATGGCTGGTCTCTCAGCCGATCGACTGGACCGGCATTTACACCGCACCGGTGCCCTATGGCGACCGCTTGCTGCAACAAGGCAACAGCTCGCGCATCAAGATGATGAGCTTGCGCCGGCGCGATCAGTAACTGTTTTTGGCGGAAGCCGGAAGGTCAATTTTTCTAGTTTGGGAGTTCGCTGCCAACTGAGTGTCAGGTGCCGGGTGTGCCTATCCGGGGTAGTCCGCAGCATGGATGCTGCGGTCTAGGCCCCATGGATGGGTTCACGCCGACCCCGGATAGGCACACCCGGTGCCTGACACGGACTCAAGGCACCAAGGCAAAACCGAACTCCGAAACGAGACTAAAATACAAACCGCGAGCCCCGTATCGGCCTCGCGGTTTCTTGCATTTTAAAGCCTGTAGAGGCACTGGAAGACATCATGATCCCTGTAATTGCCCTGGTCGGGCGACCCAATGTGGGTAAATCGACCCTGTTTAACCGCTTTACCCGTACCCGGGATGCCCTGGTGGCCGATTGGGCGGGCCTGACGCGTGACCGCAAATACGGTGACGGCAAGTTGGGCGAGCGCCCCTTTATCGTCATCGATACCGGCGGTATCAGTGGGTTTGAGCAGGGGTTGGACGCCAAGATGGCCGAGCAGAGTCTCGCTGCCATTGAAGAGGCGGATGTCGTTCTGTTTATTACCGATGCGCAGGCTGGCGTGACCGCTGCAGATAACCACATTGCCCAGCATTTGCGCAAAACCGGCAAGAAAACCGTGCTGGTGGTGAACAAGACCGATGGTCTGGATACCGATGTGGTGCTTGGGGATTTTCACGAGCTTGGCCTGTCGACCGACCCCTTGCCGATTGCTGCGGCGCATAACCGGGGCGTGCGTTCGCTGCTGGAGCTGGCCCTCGAAGACTTCCCGGAGCCAGAACCCATTGAGGGCGCTGAAGACGACGAGCACGACAACATTCGTCTGGCCATTGTCGGGCGGCCGAACGTGGGCAAGTCGACGCTGATCAACCGTATCATGGGTGAAGACCGGGTTGTGGTGTACGACCAGGCCGGCACCACCATGGACAGCATCTACATACCCTACGAGCGGGATGGCCAGGCCTATACCCTGATCGACACCGCCGGTATTCGTCGCCGTCGCAGTGTGTCTGAAGCCGTTGAAAAGTTTTCCATCGTCAAAACCCTGCAAGCCATTCAGGACGCCAACGTCGTTGTGCTGGTGCTGGATGCGCGGGACGGTCTGGTCGAGCAGGATATGCACATGCTCGGCTTTGTGCTGGAATCGGGCCGCGGCCTGGTGGTGGCCATCAATAAATGGGATGGCCTCAGCGAAGACGAGAAAAAGAAGATCAAGGAAAGCATCGACCGGCGCATGCCGTTTCTGGACTGGGCCGACATGCACTTTATTTCGGCGCTGCACGGCACCAACGTTGGCCATCTCTACAAATCGGTGGACCTGGCCTACCATTCGGCGCGGCGCAAGTGGAGCACCAACCAGCTGACCACCATCATGCAAGGGGTGATTGAGCTGCACCAGCCGCCGATGGTGCGCGGCCGGCGCATCAAGCCCCGCTATGCACACCAGGGTGGCTCGAACCCGCCGATTATCGTGATTCACGGTAACCAGTTGGGCGATTTGCCGGGCAGCTACAAGCGGTATCTGGAAAACGCCTTCCGCAAGGCGTTGAAAGTGCGCGGTACGCCGATCCGGTTTGAATTCAAGGTGGGCGAGAACCCCTACGCCAACAAGCCTTCCGGCTTTGGTCCCAAGGGTGGACGCGGTGGCAAGCAAACGACCAAGAAAACTCAGCGCGCTCGTCGCTAGCAGCCTGGCGCTGCTGAGTCTGGCGCCGGCGGCTCTGGCCGACGCGCCGGCTCAGCTGGAGCGCTGCTACGAGGAGCTTGCCGTGCTCAGCGAAACCCCGCTGCGCACGCTCGACCGCTATCCCCGCTACCTGTTACACCGGTATCAGACCTTGCCCGGCGCGGAAGCCTCTGCAGAGTTGGCAGTGTGTGAAACCCGGCTTTCAGCCCTGGTGACCGAAAACCGGCAATTGCACCCGGGGCTTTTGAACCAGCTGTGCAGTCAGTCGGAACGCGTGCCAAGAGACTACGCTGGCCTGCAAACCTACCTGATGGGCATTCCCTCCCTGCAGTGTGAAAGCCGCTGGTTCGATGCGCTTACACCGGCCCAGTGGCAGCAACTGCAACCGCAGCTGGCGCGCATAAACAACCTGGAACAAGAGTGCACCCGGGCGCTGGAAGCGCTGGACCGGGGCGGGCGGTTGCGCGAACAACTGGCTCAGACCACGGGCCGGCTAATCAGCCTGTCACGCCGGGTGTTTACCGCCCAATGGCGAACCACCCTGGCTGGCTTGCCGGATGATGTCGCCGCGGCACTGGTTGAAAGAGAGCAGCAACTCGACCAGTGTGAACAGGTGCTAACGGAACAACTGGCCGCCGCCCATGTCGAATGACACCATCGCCCTGAATCAGCAGAACACGCCGCTCGACCACCTCGACGATGTCTGGCTGTTCGGTTATGGCTCCTTGCTGTACAAAGTCGACTTTCCGTATCTGGAATGCCGGCCTGCGAGTATCCGTGGCTGGGCACGCCGGTTCTGGCAAGGTTCGCACGATCATCGTGGCACGCCGGAAGCGCCCGGCCGAGTGGTCACGCTGATTGAAGCACCCAATGCGGTTTGCCACGGTCTGGCCTATCGGGTGACGCCCGATACCTTTGCGCATTTGGACGTGCGTGAAAAAAATGGTTACCTGCGCTTCTTCACGCCCATGACGTTCAGCGATGGCCAGCAGACAGAAGGCCTGGTTTACGTGGCCAGCGACACCAATGCCGCCTTTCTGGGCCCGGCCTCGCTGACCGAAATGGCACGCCAGATCGCCCTCAGCCACGGGCCGTCCGGCGCCAATGCCGAGTACTTGCTAAAACTCGACGACGCACTGGCAGACCTGGGCGCCAGCGATGCCCATGTGGCCGAACTGGCCATCCAGGTCAGGCAACTGCTCGAATAACCCTGTTTATCGAATGCCGGTGAGGCCTATGCTCAGACTCAACCAGGTGGTCAAACACTTTGCCCAGCCCGATGGCGACGTCACAGTGCTCAGTGGCGCCAGTTTTCACCTGCCGGCCGGGCGCTCGGCCGCGTTACTGGGCGAAAGTGGCAGTGGCAAAAGCACCTTGTTGCATCTGGTCGCGGGGCTCGACACGCCCGATTCCGGTGAACTGGTGATCGACGGGCACAGCAGCCTGAGCATGAGGTCCGGCGACTGGAACTCGTTGCGACGCGACCGGCTCAGCCTCATATTTCAGCAATACCATCTGGTACCCACCCTGACGGTGCTCGATAACCTCCAACTGCAAGCCCGGCTAAGCCAGCGCCTTGACCCGGCGTTTCGTGATCACCTGATTGACCGGCTCGGCCTGGGTGACCTGACCCGGCGCCTGCCGCACCAGCTCTCCGGCGGTCAGCAACAGCGGGTTGCCATCGCCCGGGCGCTACTGCACCGGCCTGCCCTGGTGTTGGCGGATGAGCCCACCGGCAATCTCGATGAGGCCACCAGCGAACGGGTGATGGGCGTATTGGTCGAGCTGGTGCGTGAAACGGGCAGCAGCCTGCTGATGGTAACCCACAGTGCCCATATGGCCGGTTTTCTGGATGAACAATGGCGCCTGCAGCATGGCCAGTTACATCCATACCACGAACAGTACAGCCGGGAGTCAGCCCTGTGACCGGGGCACTGACCCGGCTGCTGCGTGTTCTGATCACCCTGCTGAGCCATCACCGCCGGCACCCGTTACAAACCCTGTTTCTGCTCACCGGGCTGGTAACCGGGGTTGCGCTCTGGTCAGCGGTTCAGGTTATCAATGCTCATGCTCGTGCCAGTTACGCCGAAGCCGATCAGGTACTGGGTGCTCAGGCCAGCCACTGGGTGCGGTCTGGCAGCGGAGAAGGGGTGTCGGTGGACGATTACGTGAACCTGCGCCGCCAGGGTTGGCGTTCGGTCTTCCCGATTCTGGAACAACGCCTCACCACCGCCGACCAGTCGGTCATTAATCTGATTGCGACCGACTTGCTGGCCTTGCCGGATGAACAGGCGGGTACGGCGACCGGGTTGCCGGCCGGTGGTTGGATGCAACTGGTTACTCCGCCTCATGAAGCCTGGTACCCGGAAGCTCTGGCTCAGCAACTGGGGCTGGAGGACGGTGACCGGCTGACCCTGAATTCGGGTAAAGCATTGCCACCGGCCCGGGTATTCAGCCGTGAACAGCAGGGCTTGCGAGTTTTTATGGACGTCGGTGCGGCGCTGACGCTGCTTGACCGGTCTCACCTCAGCTATCTGGTCGTGGCCGAGCTGCCCGGCGATGCCGCTGCTCGCCTCAGACAGGACCTGGCGGCTCTGAATCCGGATCTGAGACTGGTCGCCAACCAGCAACGGCTTGACCTGACCGAGCTTACCCAAAGCCTGCACACGCAACTGGCGGCAATGAGCTTGTTGTCGTTTGCGGTGGGGCTTTTTATCGTGTTTAACGCCGTGCGGTTTTCGCTGTCGGCGCGTCGGCATACGCTGACAACCTTGCGGGAACTGGGGGTCAGTCAGCGCTTGTTACTGGGTGCGATTGCCCTGGAAACCCTGGTAATGAGCGTTATCGGGACCTTGGGCGGGCTGGGGCTGGGGTATGGCTTGAGCCAGCTGTTGCTGCCGTCGGTCGCCGCGACGTTGCAAAACCTCTACGGTGCGGTGCTGGATTACACCCTGCTGGTACAACCGGTGACGGTGCTACAGGCCTGGCTGCTGACCTCGGCCGGCCTGGTGCTGGCACTGGCCTGGCCTCTATGGCGCCAGGCGCAGCGGTCGCTGCAGGATCAGCGCGACGAACCGTCGCAATGGCAGCAGGATGAGCGAGCCCGTGGCCGACTGGCGCTGGGCAGTCTGGTACTGGCCTTGCTCGCCCTGGGGCTCTATTTTCAGCTCACTTCCATCGCCATGGGTTTTACCGTGCTGGCGCTGATTCTGTTTGCCGGGGCGGGCCTATTGCCCTGGACGGTTGCGTTGATCTTGCGAGGGGTGCAACGTGCTTTGCCGGACTCAGCCTGGCGCTTGAATTGGGCTTGCGGCGAGGGGCTGGCGCAACTGGGCACACTGCGCACGGCGCTGATGGCGTTGTTGCTGGCGCTGACCGCCAACTTCGGGGTCGACTCTCTGGTCGACTCTTTTCGCACCTCGCTCAGTGATTGGCTGCAACAGCGCCTGGCCGCCGATCTGTTTGTGCAAAGCGACACCCTCGATATCGATGCCTTGCTGGCCAGCCCCGGCGACTGGCTGGTCGAATCACATCGCCGTAATGGTCTGACCGTGCGCTGGCAAAACCGGCCGACCCAGATTCGCGGCCTGAACACCGATACCTCCGATACCCGGGCATTGCCGCTGGCCGCTGAAACAGACCGGTCACCGGCCTGGTTCGACGGCGACCCGGGCGTTGTGCTGGCCAATGAACAGGTGCGCTATTTGGCCGGCATTGACCTGGGTGAAACAGTGCAGATACCGGTGGGGCAGCAAACCGTCGCTTTTGAAGTGGTAGGGTTCTATCACGATTATGGTAACCCGGGGTACCAGTTTTATTTGCCGTACCAGCGTGTCGCCGAGCTTTGGCCGAACGCCGGTGAGCAGGGTCTGGGGCTCTGGCTGAGTGACCAGAACGATGCCCTGACCAGCGCCGAAGCGGCCCTGGTGGCGGCCGGCGCCCGACCCGGTGACTGGACCCGGCGTGAGGATGTACTGGCCATTTCCTTGCGCGTGTTCGACCGCACCTTCGCCATGACCGCTGCCATTAATGCCCTGACCTTTACCGTGGCCGGCATCGCGCTGCTGGCCTCGCTGCTGGCCATTCACCAGCAACGCCTGCCCAGTTACGCCCACTGGCGCAGCATGGGGGTGCGCAACCGGGAGTGGCTGCTGATCGCCGGGCTGCCACTGGGCATTGGGCTGCTGGTCACCTGGCTACTGTCGATTCCGCTGGGCACCCTGCTGGCCGGTTTGCTGATCTACGATCTCAATGTACTGAGTTTCGGCTGGACCATGCCGCTGATCTGGCGATTCGAACCGGCCCGGTCGTTGTTCTGGCTGACGTTACTGGTGGCCGGCTTTACCTTTGTGATCAGCGCCGTGCAAGCACGGCTGAGGTTACCGCAGGCTCTGAAACACCTGGGAGAGGATGCCGCCTGATGGGATTATTGCGATTAACCGTGATTGTGGCACTGTTCAGTGTCGCCGCTCTGGTCACGGCTGAAAGCCGGGAGACAGACCCCAGTGCAGCCCTGGATATCATGCGTGCCAGCGGCGCAGGCTACCAGACCGCTCAGCCCGGTCAGCCCATCCGATTTCCCGAAGATCACCTGGCACACCCGGATTACCGCATTGAATGGTGGTACCTGACCGCCAACCTGACCGATGCCGAGGGCCGCCCCTACGGCGTGCACTGGACCCTGTTCCGCACCGCACTGCGGCCCGGCAGTGAACCTGAAGGCTGGATCAGCAACCAGATGTGGATGGCTCATTCGGCGATACACACACCCAATGGTCATGACTACGAAGAGCGTTTTGCCCGCGGTGGCATAGGGCAGGCAGGCGTTGGCATGACTGATGAAGGACGCTTTGATGCCTGGCTGGATGACTGGCAATTGCTGGGCACAAGCGACTCGCCCGTTCCGGGCAGTCTGACCACCACGGTCAACGATGTCACGCTGGCATTGAACTGGCAGGCGGATCAGCCCTGGGTGTTGCATGGCGATAACGGCTTCAGCCAGAAATCCGGTCAGGGGCAGGGCAGTTACTACTACAGTCAGCCGCGATTGCAGATTACCGGCCAGGTAACGATCGATGGCTCTTCAGTGCCAGTGTCCGGCGAAGGCTGGCTCGACCGTGAGTGGAGCTCACAGCCGCTGGCATCGGACCAGTTGGGCTGGGACTGGTTTTCGCTGCAGTTTGACGATGGTGCATCGCTGATGGCGTTTCACCTGCGTCAGGAAAACGCCGGGCCCTATGTCCGAGGCACCTGGATTGATGCTGACGGTCAATCGCGGACGCTTGAAGAAGGTGAGCTGGTGATTGAGCCGCTTGAGTGGAGTGAGGTGGTTGTGGCCCAGGGCGAAGACGCCCGAAAATCCCTGCCATTGGTCTGGCGAATTGAATTGCCCGGTCAGGAAGCCCGCTGGACAGTCCGGGCGCGCCAAGCCGATAGCTGGCTGGCGACGCTGGTGCCGTATTGGGAAGGCCCGGTTAGGGTTGAAGGCAGTTCTGGCGGGGTTGGGTATCTGGAGATGACTGGGTATTAGGAGTTCCAGTTTTGGAGTTCGGTTCGCTTCAAAGGCGTTGGTCCGCACCGGATACCGGGTGTGCCTCTGTGGGGTCGGGCGGAGTGCCGCCCACTTAATCCATCCATGGAGCCTAGGCCGCATGATATGAATCCCCTCCCTGGGATTCACCCTTCGGGCTCGCTGCGCTCATGCTAAAACGCTCCCGGCGTTTTAGTCCCTGCTGCGGACTACCCCACAGAGGCACACCCGGCACCCGGTGCTAGTCTCTTGAGCGAGCTCCGAAACTGGAGTTAGTTGCCTATTCCACCCGACTGGTCAAGGTACCATCACGCAACAGGGTCGTGATTCGATCTCCAGCCCTGGTCTGACTGGCCTGTTGAATAACCTTGCCATCTTCCGCCCGGGTAATGCTGTAGCCGCGCTCCAGAGTACTCAGAGGCGAGAGCGTGTTTAGCTGGCCAGCCAGAGTGGCCAGTTGCTGCCGACGCGGTTTCAACTGTTCAAGGCCGAGCCGTTGCAACCGTTGCCTCCACTGGCCCAGTCTCTGTTGATCGGCTTTCAACTGCGTCAGCGGGCTGGCCCGGTGCAGACGTTTCTCCAGAGACTCGAAGCGTTGGCTGCGCAGTTTTTGCTGGTTTTGTAAGGCGTGAACCAGGCGTCGCTCGCGGTCGTCGAGCCGTTGCTGCCATTCGCGCAGCAGGGTACCCGGGTCGCGCAGGCGCTGGCGCAAATGTGACAGTCGTTGCTGAGCATGCTGGCTGATGGTCAGCCAGCGTCGTACCAGTTGGTCGCGCCGGTGGCTGATTTGGCCATACAGGTCGGCCTGGTCCGGGCTGACCAGTTCGGCCGCCTGCGACGGGGTCGCCGCCCGCACGTCGGCCACAAAATCACTGATCGACACATCCACTTCATGGCCAACGGCCGAGACAATGGGCAGGCGTGAAGCAAACACAGCCCGGGCCACACCCTCGTCGTTAAAACTCCACAAATCTTCGAGCGAACCACCGCCACGGCCCACAATTAGAACGTCGACCTGGTTCAGCCGGTTGGCGGTTTCGATCGCGCTGATGATCTGCCCGGGGGCGTCGGCACCCTGTACCTGAACCGGGTAAAGAATCACGCTGATCGCCGGAAAGCGACGTTTCAACACGGTCAGAATGTCATGCAGGGCTGCCCCGGTGCGGGAGGTGACAATGCCGACGCGGTGAATGACCGCTGGCAGTGGTTGCTTGTACTCGGGCGCAAACAGACCCTCACGTTCCAGTTTCTCTTTCAGCTTGAAAAAGGCCGCCTGCAGGGCGCCTTCCCCCTCCGGCTGAATGCTGGAAACGATGATCTGGTAGTCGCCGCGGCCCTCATAGAGGCTCAGTTTGCCACGCAGCAGCACCTGGTCGCCTTCTTTGGGCTTGTATGCCGAGCGTGCCAGAACCGACTTGAACAGGGCGCAGCGGATCTGGGCGCCCTGATCTTTCAGCGTGAAGTACATATGGCCCGATGCCGGGCGGGAAACATTGGACAGTTCACCGGTGACCGGAATCGCCGGGTATTGGGTTTCCAGCAGGAATTTTACCTGGCGGTTAAGCTGACTGACGGACAGTGGGGCGTTTGGCTCGGCAAGGCTCATGAACAATGGAATCCGAAGGCGGGTCTTACCAGACAAAACTACCCTCTGACAGGGCGTGAACAGGCAGGGCAGGCCGGAAAGAACCCGGTGCATTTACCGCGACCGCATTAAGGTACGGTATATAAGCGCGTTATTTAACCACAAAACTTTGTTTGCAGGCAAAACTGGTTATAATGCCGCCGCAACTCGGACCTGATGCTAGTCAGGTCGTTTCCCACACACCCCGGAGGGAAGTCCACCATGTTGCGTATTGCCGAAACCGCCCTAACCTTTGACGACGTCTTGCTTGTACCCGGTTATTCCGAAGTACTGCCCAAAGATGTAACGCTGAAAACCCAGTTTACCCGCAACATCAGTCTGAACATCCCCCTGGTCTCGTCGGCAATGGATACCGTTACCGAAGCCCGTCTGGCCATTGCTATGGCGCAGGAAGGTGGCATTGGCATCATTCACAAGGCGATGACCATTGAGAAGCAGGCGCAGCAGGTGCGGCTGACCAAAAAGTTTGAAGCCGGCGTGGTCCGCGACCCCATCACCATTGAGAAATCCGCCAGCGTGCGTGAGCTGCTGGCTCTCACCCGTGAAAACAACATTTCCGGCGTCCCGGTGATGGAAGGCGATGATCTGGTCGGCATTGTCACCAGCCGGGATGTCCGGTTCGAAAAAAACCTGGATGCCCGTATTGAAACCGTCATGACTGGCCGCGAGCAGCTGGTGACGGTTAAGGAGGGTGTCAGCCCCCAGGAAGTGCGCGACCTGCTGCACGAATACCGCATCGAGAAAGTACTGGTGGTCGATGACGATTTCCGGTTGCGCGGCCTGATGACGGTAAAAGACATCAATAAAGCCGAAGCCTACCCGAATGCCTGCAAAGATACCGATGGTCGCCTGCGTGTGGGCGCTGCCGTTGGCACCGGGCCAGAAACGCCGGATCGGGTCGATGCCCTGGTGCGTGCGGGTGTTGACGTCATTGTTGTCGACACCGCTCACGGTCATTCCAAAGGCGTGATTGACCGGGTTCGCTGGGTTAAGGAAAATTATCCGCAAGTCGACGTTATTGGCGGTAATATCGCGACAGCGGAAGCGGCACTGGCACTGGCTGAAGCTGGCGCCGATGGCGTTAAAGTGGGCATCGGCCCCGGTTCTATCTGTACCACCCGTATCGTTGCGGGTGTTGGTGTGCCGCAAGTATCTGCCGTTGCCAATGTGTCTGCTGTGTTGCGTGATAAAGGCATCCCGGTCATCGCCGATGGCGGTATCCGGTTTTCCGGTGACCTGGCCAAGGCGATTGTCGCCGGTGCCTCGGTCATCATGGCTGGCAGCATGTTCGCCGGTACCGATGAATCTCCGGGTGAGGTGGAGCTGTTCCAGGGCCGTGCCTATAAAAGCTATCGCGGTATGGGGTCAATTGGCGCCATGGGTCAGACCCAGGGGTCCAGTGACCGCTATTTTCAGACCGTTGAAAGCGGCGTTGAAAAGCTGGTTCCCGAGGGTATTGAGGGTCGTATCGCCGTAAAAGGCCCGTTGCACGCCGTTGTGCATCAACTGATGGGCGGTCTTCGTGCATCCATGGGCTATACCGGCTGTCGTACCATCGAAGAGATGCGCACCAAACCGGAGTTCGTGCAGATCACCGGGGCGGGCATCAAGGAATCTCACGTACACGACGTGCAGATCACCAAAGAAGCTCCGAACTACCGGGTCAGCTAAGCCCGAATCACGAGCGGCCCGCGGGCCGCTTTGTTGTTTACTACGTATCAAACCTCATTCAGAACAACCAGCCGGAACCCGCCATGAGCCACCTCGACATTCATGCCCAGAACATCCTCATTCTCGATTTCGGATCCCAGTACACCCAGTTGATCGGTCGCCGTGTGCGTGAGATCGGTGTGTATTGCGAAATCCGTCCTTACGACATAACGGACGCAGAAATCCGCGAGTTCAACCCAAACGGCATCATCCTCTCTGGCGGCCCGGAATCGGTTCACGCCAAAGATTCGCCGCGCGCGCCGCAAGCCGTGTTTGAACTGGGAGTACCGGTGCTGGGTATCTGCTATGGCATGCAGACCATGGCCGAGCAGCTGGGCGGCTCGGTGATCGGCTCCAAAGAACAGGAGTTCGGCTACGCCGAAGTCCAGATCGATACCGCTTCGAGGCTGCTTGACGGTTTGAGTGACAAAACCTCAAACGATCTGAATTTTCTGGATGTATGGATGAGCCATGGCGACAAAGTCAGCGCCATGCCCGACGGCTTCTCGCTGATGGCCTCGACGCCAAGCTGCCCCATTGCCGGCATGGCCGACGATGAGCGCCGCTTCTACGGGGTTCAATTTCACCCTGAAGTGACCCACACCCTAAAAGGCCTGGACATTCTGGAGCGTTTTGTTCGCACACTCTGTGGCCTGGATGCCTTATGGACGCCAGCCAACATCATCGACGATCTGGTCGACAAGGTGCGCGACCAGGTGGGTAGCCAGCATGTGTTACTTGGCCTCTCTGGCGGTGTGGACTCTTCCGTTGTAGCCGCTCTTTTGCACAAAGCCATTGGCGATCAGCTGACCTGTGTGTTTGTTGATAATGGTTTGTTGCGCAAACAGGAAGGTGATCAGGTTATGGCCACCTTCGCTCGTGAGATGGGCGTCAAAGTCATTCGGGTTAATGCCGAAGAGCGGTTTCTGAATGCGCTGAAAGGCGAAGCCGATCCGGAGAAAAAACGCAAAATTATCGGCCATCAGTTTATTGAAGTGTTCGATGAAGAAGCGTCAAAAATCCACAATGTCGCCTTCCTGGCCCAGGGCACGATCTACCCGGACGTCATCGAATCGGCCGCTTCAAAAACCGGCAAGGCGCATGTTATTAAATCCCACCACAACGTGGGTGGCTTGCCGGACGACATGGCGCTGAAACTGGTCGAACCGCTGCGCGAACTGTTCAAGGACGAAGTGCGCAAAATCGGTCTCGAACTCGGCCTGCATTACGACATGGTCTACCGCCACCCCTTCCCGGGCCCGGGCCTGGGCGTGCGTATTCTTGGCGAAGTAAAGAAAGAATACGCCGACCTGCTGCGCGAAGCCGACGCGATTTTCATTGAAGAGCTGCACCGTGCCGACTGGTACCATAAAACCTCCCAGGCCTTCGCCGTGTTTCTGCCGGTTAAGTCAGTGGGCGTCGTCGGTGATGGTCGTCGTTACGAGTGGGTGATCGCCGTGCGCGCCGTTGAAACCATCGACTTCATGACCGCACGCTGGGCGCATCTGCCGTATGAAATGATGGAGCGGGTCAGTAACCGTATTATCAATGAGATATCCGGTGTATCCCGGGTAGTCTATGATATTTCTGGCAAGCCACCAGCGACGATTGAATGGGAGTGACCGTCAGAGGCGCATAAGCCTCTGTTCGTAACCGCACAGACCCTTACACCCTGCAGAAATAAACTTAAGCCTGGCAACACCAACGACCAGTGCCACGGCGACTGGATGATCTGCAGGACCCCTTAAGTCTGTTTTGTTGCTGCTGCGTTGGGAAATGGTTTTCTCTCGATGCCCTCAACCTTATGGATGTTTTGGCCGACGTCGATGCACCTTTGTGCGCGATCAGGCTTGGTAAGGGTTGGTAGGGAGTATTAACCATTAAAGCCTCTATTTTTTCGGCTCTAACCGGGAATGGGCTGCGCCAGGATCGTGAAACCAAATTGCTGCGCGCAGAACTGTTCAGCATCGAGCAGCTCAAGCGTCACGCGGGTAATCTGGCAGCGCAGCACCAGATTGACCCGACCCCCGGGGCAGACAAGCTGCTGCCTCGCCTGGCCGATAACGAACGCGTTCTGCTGGCCGCTTATGACGTTGTTACCACTGTAGCGACACCAGGCCAGAGCGTTCGGCCAACGGAAGCCTGGCTGCTCGACAACTTCTATCTGATAGAGCAGCAAATCAACCTGGCACGACGGCATCTGCCGCGCGGTTACAGCCGGCAGTTGCCGCGTCTGGCCAACGGTCCCTCAACCGGTTTTCCTCGTATTTACGATCTGGCATTGGCGCTGATTTCCCATATGGATGGTCGGGTCGATCGCGATAACGTCACTCAATTAATCGCCGCCTATCAGGAAGTTGAACCGCTGCGGTTGGGTGAGCTCTGGGCCTTTCCCATCATGTTACAACTGGCGCTGCTCGAGAACCTGCGCCGGGTTGGTGTGCGAATCGCGCAACGACGCGAAGAACGAGATACCGCCATTAACTGGGCCGACCGGATGTTGGCAGCCGTTGAAACTGACCCGAAGCAGTTGATTCAACTGCTGGCCGAGTTTGCCCATGCCGATGTTCCGCTCACAGCGCCCTTTGTGGAGGAGTTTTATGAACGGCTGCAGGCTCAGGGGCCGGCTATGGCGTTTGTGCAAACCTGGGTTGAACAAAAGCTGCTTGAACAGGGTGTGACGGCCACCAAACTCTCGGAAGCCGCGGGCCGAACCGATGCGGACAATCAGATATCCATTGCCAACAGCATCGGCAGTTTGCGGTTCATCAGTGCCATGGACTGGAAGCTCTGTGTCGAATCGCTCAGTGACGTGGAAAAAATCCTGTGCGAAGACCCGTCCGGCATGCACGCCTTGCAGGATTTCTCGACCCGTGACCGTTACCGCCATGTCATCGAAGACGTGGCGCGAGGCAGCGGTCGCGCCGAAAGTAAGGTGGCTCGAAAAGCCATTGGGCTCGCCCAGGTGGCGGCGGTGCAGCTTGGCCGGGATGCACGCAGTGCCCATGTTGGTTACTACCTGATCGACCGGGGACTGCCGGAACTTGAGTGTGCCGTCGGCTGTCAGTTGAGTTGGCGAACCCGTCTGAAACGAATGGGGCGGGGCGTGCGCCTGCCGCTGTATCTCGGAGCCATAACGTTGCTGACGTTGCTCACAACCCTTGTTGTGTTTTCCCTGGCAGAGGGTGCCTTGTTCAGCCTGTGGCAGGGAGTGTTCTTTCTGCTGACGGCCATGCTGGCTGCGTCAGCGTTGGCGGTGGCGCTGGTGAATCGGGCCATTACGCTGGTACTGCCACCGCGTGTATTGCCCAGACTCGATTTTTCAAAAGGTATCCCCGATGAACACCGAACCATGGTGGTGGTGCCTACGATGTTGGGCAGTCAGCAGGAGATCGATCATCTGGTCGAAGCGCTCGAGATTCGTTACCTCGGTAACCGGGACCCGAATCTGACGTTTGCGCTACTGACGGATTTTCACGATGCTGGCGAACAAACGCAGCCGGAAGACGCCGCATTGCTGGCGCAGGTACGTGCTGCAATCGACGCACTGAATACAACTTACCATGATGATCAACCCTGTCTGTTTTATCTGTTTCACCGGCCACGGCAATGGAATGCGTATGAACAGGTGTGGATGGGTTATGAACGCAAACGAGGCAAACTGGAGCAATTCAATGCCCGGCTTCGGGGTGAGGCGATGGATGCCTTTTCGGACATCATTGGCGATCAGTCCCTGCTGGCATCGGTCCGGTACGTCATTACGCTGGATACCGACACACAATTGCCGCGAGATGCAGCGCGCACCCTCATTGGCAATCTGGCGCATCCACTGAATCGGCCGGTGTATGAGGCGGCCGCCGGAAGGGTTGTGGAAGGCTATGCGATTCTGCAACCCCGAGCTTCGATCAGCCTGGTCAGTGCCGGCCAGTCCGGGTTTAGCCGTTTGTTCGCCGGTGAAGCGGGGCTCGACCCCTACACGCGCGAAGTCTCCGACGTGTATCAGGATGTCTTCGGTGAAGGCTCCTTTGTGGGCAAGGGCATCTACGACGTTGACGCTTTTCGCCGTGCTCTGGACGGGCGCTTTCCGGAAAACCTTGTCCTCAGTCACGATCTGCTCGAAAGCGGCTATGCCCGTTCGGCGCTGGTGACCGACGTTAACCTGATTGAAGACCAACCGGCCAGCATGAGCAATGAAGCCAGCCGGCGCCATCGCTGGGTTCGGGGTGACTGGCAACTGGCAGGGTGGCTGTTGCCAAGTGTTCCCGGGCCGGCGGGTGTCGCGCGCGGTGGATCGACCCGGCAGCCGAACCCGTTGTCGGCACTGTCGATATGGAAAATATTCGATAACCTGAGGCGCAGTCTGGTAACGCCAGCGCTACTTGGCTTGCTGCTGGGTGGCTGGCTGGTTGGGGCAGGCTCGGCCTGGGTGTGGACGCTGTTGGTGCTGACGGTGTTGTTTGTGCCGGCCTGGCTGTCATCGCTGATCGAACTGATTCGCAAACCCGGAGAATTCAATTGGCTTTTGCATGTGAAACGGGTTGGCAGATCTGCGTTTAAACCCTGCGTGCTGGCTCTGTTAACGCTGGCCTTTTTGCCTTACGACTCGCGAATTCTGCTCGGGGCAATCTGGCACTCGGGCCTGCGCATGACGCTGGGTCGACGTGGCCTGTTGTTATGGCATCTGCCGGGTTATGTCCGGCGCAATGCCTGTTCTACGCCGGGTGAGTTCTATCGGGAAATGTGGGTGGCTCCGGTGCTGGCAGTAGGGCTGGTTCTGGCTCTGGCGGTGACCGGCAGCGAACCGGCTGTGTGGCTGGTTGCAACGCCGATCCTGTTGCTGTGGCTGCTGTCACCCGTCGCTGGCTGGTGGCTTAGCCGGCCACTTGAGATTGCCCGCCCCGGGTTGAGCGGCGAGCAGCAATTATTTCTGCGCAAAGCGGCCCGACGCACCTGGCGCTATTTCGCAGACTTTGTCGGCCCGGACGATAACTGGCTGCCACCCGATAACTTTCAGGCCTACCCCGCACCGGCTATTGCCTCGCGCACGTCGCCCACCAATATGGGTATGTCGCTGCTGGCCGATCTGGCAGCGGTTGATTTTGGTTATCAGACCGTCGGTGAGTGCCTGACGCGCCTCGACCATACGCTGACCGCCATGGAAAAGCTGGAACGCTATCACGGCCATTTCTTCAACTGGTACGACACTCACACGCTGCAACCGCTTCACCCGCATTATGTCTCTTCGGTAGACAGCGGCAACCTGGCCGGCAGCCTGCTCACCTTGCAGGCTGGGCTGGCCGAGATGAAACACCAGCCTGTGTTTGCTCACACGGCCTGGCAAGGTTTGTACGACACTTTGGCGGTGCTGGCAGAGCAACCACCGGCGAGCGGGGCGGTAAACCTGCTGGCCCTGCAAGACTTGCTGAGTGGTCTGGTTGAAGCCGGGCCACTGAAAACGGTGACGGAGGTCACCCGTGCACTGGCGCAGTTCGACCGTGTTGGTTCGCTGTCTGGTCAACCGGCAAACCCGCTGGGCTCTGAGGATAAACAGGGCTACTGGGCCAGCGACTTTGAGCGGCAATTGCGAGCCGTTCGGGTCGAGCTTGAGGGGTTACTGCCCGATGGATGGCAGGGCAGCGGGCTGCCGAGTCGGTTCGATCTGGCCGGTGCCGGAGAGGCAGGTGCACAATCGCACATCGACCGCATCGATGACCTGAGGCACCGTTGCACGCTGCTCGCCGCGATGGAATTTGACTTTTTATACGATACCAGCAGCGGACTGCTGACCATTGGTTTTGATCTCAGTGAACGGCGTCGCGATTTGGCCTGTTATGACTTGTTGGCGTCGGAAGCGCGTCTGGCCAGTTTTCTGCTCATTGCGCAGGGGCAGTTACCGCAGAAACACTGGTTCGCGCTGGGCCGTTTGCTGACCAGTCATGGTGGCGATGTCAGCCTGATCTCCTGGAGCGGCTCGATGTTCGAGTACCTGATGCCGCAACTGCTTATGCCAAGCTACCCCAATACCTTGCTGGAGCAAACCTGCAAGGCGGCGGTGTCGCGTCAAATAGAATATGGCCGGCAACGCGACGTGCCCTGGGGGATTTCCGAATCCTGCTACAACGCCACCGACCTGAATCATGTGTATCAGTACCGGGCCTTTGGTGTGCCCGGTCTCGGTTTCAAACGCGGGCTGGGGGACGATCTGGTGATTGCGCCTTATGCCAGTGCGTTGGCGCTCACGGTGGCGCCACAAGCTGCCTGCCGCAACTTGCACGTTCTGGCGGCAGAAGGCTTTCTCGACGACTACGGTTTTTTTGAAGCGATCGACTATACGCCCTCGCGCGTGCCACGGGGCAAACCCTTCGCCATCGTGCAGTCCTTCATGGCGCATCATCAGGGCATGAGCTTGCTGGCCTTTGCGCATGTGCTGTTAGACCAGCCCATGCAGCGCCGCTTTTTATCTGACCCACTGGTCCGGGCAACCGACTTGTTGCTGCAGGAGCGGGTGCCAAAGCAGGGGAATACTCTTTACCCCCATGCGGCAGAAGTAACTGCTGCAGCCAACCCGCCGGATGCCGATATCGGGTCGATAATGCGTGTGTTTGCTGACCCGGATACTCGATTCCCGGAAGTTCATTTACTGTCGAACGGGCGCTATCACGTTATGGTCAGCCATGCCGGTGGCAGCACGAGTCGCTGGGGTGACCTGGCCGTGACTCGCTGGCGTGAAGATGCCACCTGCGATAACTGGGGCACCTTTATTTATCTGCGTGACCGGGACAGTGGCGACTACTGGTCTGCGGCGCATCAGCCAACGTTGCGTCCGGCCGATCACTACGAAGCGATTTTTGTGCAGGCACGTGCGGAATACCGCCGGCGTGACCACGCCATCGACACGCACACCGAACTCTGTGTGTCGCCGGAAGACGACGTTGAAATTCGCCGCGTCACCCTGACCAATCAGTCATCGCGTCGCCGCCGCATTGAAATGACCAGTTTTGCCGAAGTGGTACTGGCACCGCTGAACGCCGACATGGCCCACCGCAGCTTTAGCAATCTGTTTGTGCACACTGAAATTCTGCCCGGTGAACTGGCCATTCTCTGTACCCGGCGCCCGCGCACACCCGGCGAGCATCCCCCCTGGATGTTTCACCTGCTTGCTGCTCCGGGACTGGCGCTGAGCGAGCCCTCCTGCGAGACCGACCGGGTTCGCTTTATTGGTCGCGGAGGCAGTGTAGCCAATCCGACGGTTCTCAATGGCCAGAACGAATCGTCGGCGTTGTCGAACACCCAGGGTGCGGTGCTCGACCCTTGCGTAGCCATTCGCGCCCTGTTGACGTTATCGCCGGATGAATCTTCGAGCGTGCAAATCATTTCCGGCGTAGCTGCCACGCGCGAAGCGGCGCTGGCGTTGATTGAAAAATACGGCGACCGTCACTTTGTTGAGCGCGCGTTCGAGATGGCCTGGTTCCAGTGCCAGGAGGTGCTGAGGCATCTCAATGCAACCGAAGCCGATGCCCAGGCGTTTGGTCGTCTGGCCAGTTCGGTAATTTACAGCAATGCCATGCGTCGGGCGGCCCCGGGGGTTATCGCCCGGAATCAGTTGCGGCAGTCGGGGCTGTGGCGCTTTGCGATCTCCGGAGATCTGCCCATCGTGTTGTTGCTTATCGGTGATGTCGGTCGTATCGACCTGGTCAAGCAGGTGTTGCAGGCGCACGCTTATTGGCGCATGAACGGCCTGACCGTTGACCTGGTGATCGTCAACGAAGGGTTCTCCGGCTACAGGGCGGAGTTACAGGATCTGATCGTCGGGCTGATCAATGCAGGCCCTGAAACCCAGGTTATCGACAAACCAGGCGGCGTTTTTGTGCGACGTGCCGAAGAGCTTTCAGAAGATGAGCGGGTGCTGCTGCAAACTGTTTCCCGCCTGGTATTCAGTGACACGACCGAGACGCTGATTGAACAAGTCGATCGTCGTATGTCGAGCGATCGGCCCTCGGACTTGCTGGTACCGGTGCGACAGGGAGGTACCGAACCGGCCTTTCCACTGGCGTCGCGCGAACGCCTGTTCTGCAATGGGTTGGGAGGGTTCACGCTGGATGGCCGCGAGTACGTTATCACCCTGGAACCCGGGGAGACCACGCCCATGCCCTGGGCTAATGTCATCGCCAGTCCGCACATTGGTACGGTCATCAGTGAGAGTGGCAGCGGCTATACCTGGGTGGGTAATGCGCACGAATTCCGTCTGACGCCCTGGCATAACGATCCGGTGACGGACAACAGTGGCGAGGCAATGTACATTCGTGACGAAGACACCGGCGAATTCTGGTCACCGACGCCATTGCCTGCCCGTGGTCAATCCGGTTATGTCTGCCGACACGGTTTCGGTTACAGCGTATTTGAACATCGGCAATCCGACATCGTTTCCCAGATGACCACCTATGTGGCCATGGACGCACCAGTCAAGTGTGTAGTAGTAACATTGCAAAACAGGTCGAGACGCACGCGCCGTTTATCACTCACGGCATACTGGGAGCTGGTGCTAGGTGAATTACGCGATGGCAACCTGATGCACATCGTCACCGATATTGATCTGCATACGGGCGCGTTGTTCGCCCACAACACCTACGGTCGTGAAAGTGGTGGCCGGGTCGTCTTTGCGCAGACCAGTGCGCGCGACAGATCAGTCAGTGGTAACCGAACCGAGTTTATTGGCCGAAACGGCTCGCTCGTCAACCCAGCGGCAATGCGCCGGAAAAAGCTGTCGGGGACCACCGGTGCCAGTCTCGATCCGTGCGCGGCACTCCAGTCGCCCATCGAACTTGAACCAGGCGAAGAGCGCGATATTGTCTTCGTGTTTGGCGCGGCAGCCGACGCCAACGAGGCGCGACATCTGGTGCAGCAATTCGGTGGTCGGGCAGGCGCCCGCCAGGCACTGGAATCGGTGTGGGAATACTGGAACCACACCCTGGCAGCCGTCCGTGTCGAGACACCAGACCCGGCACTGAACGTCATGGCGAACGGCTGGCTGGTCTACCAGACATTGTCTTGTCGTCTGTGGGGGCGCAGTGGTTATTACCAGTCTGGCGGTGCATACGGGTTTCGCGATCAGTTGCAGGATACGATGGCGCTGATTCACGCCACGCCCTGGCTTGCGCGTGAACAATTGCTCCGGCATGCCAGTCGCCAGTTTTTGAAGGGCGATGTGCAACACTGGTGGCACCCGCCGGGCGGACAGGGCGTACGCACGCATTTTTCCGATGACTACCTGTGGCTGCCCTATGCAACCTGTCGCTACGTCAGGGCGACCGGGGATGCCGGCGTGCTTGACGAGTCCGTGCATTTTCTGGAGGGACGCGAGCTGTGCGCCGAAGAAGAGGCCTATTACGATCAACCGCAACAATCATCGGAAGCGACCAGCCTTTATGACCATTGCGTGCGAGCACTGAAACACGGGTTACGTTTTGGTGCCCATCACTTGCCGCTGATCGGCTGTGGTGACTGGAACGATGGCATGAACCTGATTGGCAAGGAAGGTCGGGGAGAAAGCGTCTGGCTGGCCTGGTTTCTGGTTGAAAATCTCGAATTGTTTGCCGGCCTCGCAAAAGACCGTCATGACCTCGAATTTGCCGGCTTATGCAATGACGAGGCGACAAAACTGCGCGATAACATAGAAGTGCGGGCCTGGGATGGCGCCTGGTACCGGCGTGCCTATTTCGACGATGGCACGCCACTGGGGTCAGCCGGTAACGATGAATGCCAGATCGATTCGATCAGCCAGAGTTGGGCGGTCATCTCGAAAGGGGGCGACACCAAACGCGCGCACCAGGCAATGATGGCGGTCGACCAGCGCCTGGTGCGACGCGACAAGCAGATCATTCAGTTGCTCGACCCGCCCTTTGATACGTCGGATCTGGAGCCGGGTTACATCAAGGGGTACATTCCCGGCGTGCGCGAGAACGGTGGCCAATACACCCACGCCGCCATCTGGAGCACCATGGCTTTTGCCATGCTGGGTGACAGCGAACGTGCCTGGGAATATTTTGCCATGCTCAACCCGGTTAACCATGGCAGCACACCCGAAGCCATCGAACGTTATAAAGTCGAGCCCTACGTTATGTGTGCCGATGTGTATGGTGAAGCACCCCACATCGGCCGCGGTGGCTGGACCTGGTATACCGGTGCCGCTGGCTGGATGTACCGGCTGACCGTGGAAACGTTGCTCGGCGTGCAGCGCGAGGCCGACTACCTGCGCTTCAAACCCTGTGTACCAGCAGACTGGACTAGCTACAGCATACATTACCGATTTGGTGACACTCATTACCACATTACCCTCAGAAGAACCGGTTCACAGTCGAATCAGGTGACCCGTGTAACGGCGGATGGTGCCGACTGCATTGGTCTGCGAGTTCAGCTCACCGACGATCATCTGGACCATAGTGTTGAGGTGGCGTTTGGTGAAGGCTGATGAAAGGCTGTCTTGCCTTGAATCAGCAGCAGGTGGTCATCGAACTGTAAAAAGATAGCTAGAACCGGGCAATTCGAATGGTTATTGAGTGCTGGCTAGAAGTGTCCGTTCGAGCGCAGCACGCCTGCAGCCTGAGGCTGCGAGGGTTGGGTTGAGCCCGATTGCCAGTTTGATTCTTGGCCGCCCTTATCTGCTTGGTTCACTGCTCCCCCTGGGTGCGTCAACGAACCGACCGGTCAGTTTAGCGCGCGTAATCTTGTACTTCATCCTGAACATCACAAAGAGTGGTGATTCAGTTCCGTTTCTGGCGCTGATGCCAGGGAAAAGAGCCTTGATGAAGCCGTTGGCCAGACTCGCGTTTGTAGAGCAGCCGACTTACTCGACTGGAAGGAGATTCACATGAAAAAATTACAATCTTTTGCTTGTTACGCTTTGGTTACCCCCTTTATTGCATTCAGTGCAAGTGCACTGCTGGCCGACCAGCATGCGACTGAATCCGATGCTGAGTACGTTCCGGGCAGTACTGAAATGGACCAGAACGATGATCTGTCCAATAACAATGAAATGCAGGATGACCGGGGCAATCTTGACCAGACTGGCATGAACAACACTGGCTATATGGACACGGTTCCGGCCAATGGCATGCATGCAACCAATCTGATCGGTGCCCAGGTGATGGGTAACGATGGTGATGTGGTTGGCGAAATCAGCGAACTGATTATTGATGAAAGCGGTCAGGTCGTCGCCATCGTCGTCGGTGTTGGCGGTTTCCTGGGTATGGGTGAAAAAGACGTCGCCATTGGCTGGGATGACGTTACACGTACCGGTACTGGCGATGATCAGGAATTGCGCGTTGTGTTAACCCGTGATGACCTGAGTGCGGCGCCGATGTTTGAACGTCGCGAATGATAGCCAGGTAGTTCTTTTTCGTTCAGGGAAGAACGAAAGATCGGCAGAGGCGAAAGCCTCTGCCGATCTTTTGGTGCTTAGTTTGCTGGTGCTGGCGGTTCGTTCAGTTTAGAAGTTGTAACCCAGGCCAACCGTATAGGCCCAGACGCCATCGTCCTGGAATGAATCGGAGGCATCGCTGGTGCTGTCGAACAGGAACTGATATTCAACACGCGACAGGAAGTAGGTTTTTGACTGCACGTAATACTTCAAACCACCTTCCAGGCCAGCGAAGGCACTGTTATTAACGCCATCGCCGTAGATACCACCCAGACTACCGCCCACGAAAGGCCGTGCGCGGTCATTCAGGAACTGATAGTTAACGTAGCCGCGAGTAGAGCCGTTCCAGAAATCATTGGTGATGCTTTCACCACTGATACTGGCGTAGTTCACACTTTGCCGGATACCGGCAACCAGGCTGTCTCCGAGATACCAGCCAAGATCACCGGTTACACCAAAGCTACCACTGTTAAATTCCTGATCACTGCTACCGGTTCCGGAAATTGAAAATTCCTGTTCGCCCTGATCGGGGCCGAATTGCAATTTTTCTGCCGATAATGCCATAGGTAGGGCACCCAGCACGCAGAACGTTATTGCCGCTGTATGGATTCTGATCATGAGACATTCCTTGCTTTAAGTGTTCGGGTTAAACGTCCGAACTGCGCCAACATGTGTTATGGGCAGGCCGTGACGAAGCGAATGGCGGGTTTGTCTGCCAACGCAAACGCTAGCCCTTATGATCATCGCTGGCGGCGTAGGCGTCTGTTCGAAAGCGCACCCTGCAAATACTTTGTTCGCTTGGTGGGTCATCGCACAGACCTCTGCACGCGATTTCACTAGCTTGATGATTGGGAGTCTTGCCGTGTATCTGTGTTCGTTCGCGGCGCCAGGCAATACCCAAACACGACATTCATAGGAGAACAGCTCATGAACAAGAACCAGACTCAGGATAAATCGAAGAAGGAAAATATGGGGGTAGTCGGCGATAAATCGGCTGCTGACAAAAGCAGCAACAAAAAGGGTAAAGGCGGTAAGCAGGGAGGAAACTCCGGGGCCGTATTGGGAGAGATCAACGACGACCCTAAGAAAAAGCAGAAATAAGCGCTTTAACGACTCGATTTCAGAGTACATACGCCTGCGGATGTCGGCAGGTTGACCGGTCAGATCGAAAAAAAAAGGAGTTGGATATGATGAGTAAGAGAGTTATAGCCCTGGTACTGCTGGTCGTAGGCCTGATCCTGCTTTTCTTTGCCTATCAATCATCGCAGAGTCTGGGTGACCAGGTAACTGAAGCAGTGACCGGTCGTTTTACTGACTCCACGACCTGGTTCATGATTCTAGGTGCTGCCTCTGCTGTCGCTGGCGTTGTGATGCTATTAACGGGCAGGACGCGGCGGGATTTTTGACTTGAAGGCACATGACTGCCTCCAACCGGCGTTGTTGACGCAGGTGCCCGCGACGTTAATTCGCCGGCGAGCCCGAAAACGCGCTTTGAACAATAGGGATGTGGGGTCGTGAAAGAAACCGATACAACCGAAAATATGGCAAGTAATATTCGGGATGTTATGACCATTCTTAGATCAATGCCATCGGATATGATAAGCCTTGCCATGGTAGAGACGCAGTTGTTTGGGAGTACAGCACTGACGATGCTGAAACTCTGTGTAGTGATCGGGCTGCTGCTAGTGGCGGGGTGGCTTTTTACCAGTACCGCTGCGGTAATCATCCTGGATGGCTTAAACAATGTCAGTTTGTTAGGTGCTGTTGTAACGGTTGCCTTGTGTAATCTTTTTTTGGCGGCTCTGCTTATTTGGCGGTTACGTCATATTGCCCGCGATCTTACTTTTCGTGAGAGTCGTTCAAGTGTGTTTACCTTGCTTGCCCATGCCAGATCGCTAGTAGGTGGCGACGCCGAAGAGCAAACAAGATAACAGTCAGCGTGTGGAAGAGCCAACCTGGCCAGAGATGATATCTTCGGCTTTCACATTACCGGCGAGGGTGGTTAGAAGGTCCCGCGCGTTCTTGATGCCGGGCATACCCAGACGCCCGGCCAGTACACCAGAAACAAAGGCAATGGGTAGGGCAGCCGGGCTATATGCGAACCGTGTCGCTCGACCGACCAGATTGCGGATGCGTTGGTGAGCAATGTCTGCACGACGGTCAATATCGCCGCGCAGCAACGCAGCTCTGTGCTTCAACCTGGTTCGTTTGGACATTATGACGGACGCTTCAGTGCAGACAGCAAGGTTCCTGCGGCAAATGCGAGTCCGAGCGAGATCATCGGGTTTTCCTGCACAAAGCCACTAATAGACTGCAGCGCGTCGTCAGTGCGTTCCCGCGTCTTCTGCCCGGCTTCCTTGGCGTGGGCTTTCACGTCTGCGGCTTCATGACGGATTCGCTCTTCGGCCTTTCCGGCTGTTTTGGCTATCTGGTCTACTGAGCCGTGAGCACTCTCCGATAGCCGGTCTGTAGTGGCGTGTTCACTGTTGGTTGCTTTACCCATGGTGTTCTCCATTGCCGTATAGGCATTGTGTGCAGCTTTGCGGGCTGTGCAGTGCGCGGACGAAAAGTGACTGCCTTTCGGCTTCCACCCCTGTGAACAATCAAGTTTCCAGTATCAGTGACTGGTTGTCTGCGCGCCATCGTACAGAGACCAGGTGTTGTACGTAAATTTACCTTGGGGTTTTCTGTCAGGTTTTGTAAGGAAGATCGGTTAGCAGGCACGCAACGGGGTAGGATCGTTTGTTCGCGGGCGAACAGACCTTTTTAACGTCGCCTGCCATCATTCGTTTCTGCCTTAACGACGTTTCGTTCAGTTCAACGGGAAACTCCGTTTAGGAGCAGAGTCAATACTGTCTGAACACCCGCTTAGTCAGAGTTCAGTGCAGTGCATTTCAATCACCTGCCAGGAGTCAATACCATGAAAATCAACAAAGCATTGTCAGCCACCCTTATCGCAAGTGTTTTTGTTATTACGTTAGCTGGCTGCGACAGAGACGGACCCTTGGAGGAAGCCGGCGAGAAGATGGATGACAGCATTGATGATGCTGGTGACGCTATAGAAGATGCCACAGACGGGAACTGATCTTCAGCCTATGCACCATCTGGAATGTAATCACATGGTGATGGCCCCGGTGTTCCGCTTTTAATGACTGTAGTCGAGTCAATGACATTAAAAAGGGGCAAACAGTACGGTAGCGCACGGTAACATCACCACAGCAGACGTATGCTTTTCTTTCTGATGCCTTGTGCGTCCGGAGAAAAGGAGGAAAACGTCATGGGTATTATCATTTGGCTCATCATGGGTGGCCTGATCGGTTGGATTGCCAGCATGATCATGGGTACTAATGGCCAGCAAGGTATTATTTTGAATGTGGTGGTCGGCATTGTTGGCGCTCTAATCGGTGGCTGGCTGATTGGGCCTTTGCTCGGCGCAGGCTCCATTAACGATGGCCTCAGTATTTTGAGTGTTATCGTGTCGTTGATCGGCGCGGTTATCTTGCTGGCTATTCTGAGTTTCTTTCAGCGTGGTTCTGCTCGCTGAGCGGTGTCGCCAGCCTGGTGTGTTTTAACCCGGCTGGCCTACGTTCGGCTTAATCAATTCTTTAGGTGGGCTTTACTGTCGACCGACAGTATTAACCCAAGTACTGGTAACTGGAGACTTTAGTCATGAATCCGACAAGATCAATTTTTGCGTCACTGCTCGCGGTACTGCTGTTAACGACTGTTATCGGTTGTGCGGGCAGTGCAACTCAGGAAAGTACGGGCGAATACTTTGATGACACCTGGATAACCACCAAGGTGAAGGCCTCTTTGGTTGATGACCCGATCGTCAAGGCGCGCGAAGTCAATGTTGAGACGTTCAAAGGCGTTGTGCAACTCAGTGGCTTTATTGAGTCACAGGAAGCAATGGATAGGGCCGTCGCAGTTGCCAGTAGTATCGAAGGCGTGACCTCTGTCCGAAACGACATGACGATAAAATAATACGCTTTGCCTGAATGCCGGTTCCGCCAGTACGACTCAGGTACCATCGCGATCAGCAAAGCAGAAAATCGGTAAGGCGAATAGGCGCCGATCGTTACTTAGGCAACACCCCTACAAGTCTTTCATTCCCTGCTGTTACTTCAGAGGCCACCAATTTGGTGGCTTTTGAGGTAACTGTTAGCCATGTCTGCTCCCATTCTCATTACCAAACTGTACGCTTCGCCACCGAGGGCCAATGCTGTTCGAAGCCATTGTTAGTTGCCAGACCCCCTCGGGGATTCGCCATGGGTCATTTAAGCGGATGCGGGGGCAAGCCAGTTAACCTCACAGCAATACCGCACTTGGTCTGGAAGTTTGATATTCTTGCGCCCGATCGACTCTGGTAAGGGTTGACGGTAATCGGGTTTACGGGAGAAGTGGGTGTGGCCGGTAACGACGCGGGTAAGTTGGATGATAGCGCTGCAATGCAGTTGGCACTGAACCAGGCCAGGCTGGCAGCCGCCGAAGGCGAAGTGCCGGTTGGAGCGGTCGTGGTGCTCGATGGCGAAGTGATCGCTTCGGGCTACAATCGCCCGATCGGTGCGCTGGACCCGAGCCAGCATGCCGAAATGCAGGCCATCCGACAGGCGTGTCTCGCGGTTGGGAACTACCGTTTGCCGGGCGCGACGCTGTATGTCACCGTTGAACCCTGTACCATGTGCGCCGGTTTGCTGGTGCATAGCCGCATAGCAAGATTGGTATATGGCGCGGTCGAGCCCAAGAGTGGAGCGGTTGCTTCCAATCTGAATCTGTTGCATAACGGCCCCTACAATCACCGTATTGACGTGACCGGTGGCGTTCTTGCCGACGAATGTTCGACCCTGATGTCTGACTTCTTTGCCGAGCGGCGTGCCCGTCAGAAGGCTCTGAAGCAGGCGGCCGGTGCTGCAAAGCCCGAATCCTGATCTACGCTTAACCCGATATATTCGAGCCACCCCCTAACCGGTTTTTGTTTCCCGACAAGGATTTTATGACCGACATCACCACACTGAGTTTTGCTCAGAAATCGCGACGGCTATCACCGATGTACGCCGCCTATTTCACTCTGTTCGGCGTTTTTACACCCTATCTGGCGCGCTACCTTACTGCCCAGGGGCTGACGCCCCAGCAAATTGGCGTCATTGTCGCTACGGTCTTTGGTGTTAATGTTTTTGCTCCCTTTCTGTTTACCCTGATCAGTGATCGCACCGGTCAGCGCCTGCCGCTGATTCGCATTGGCTATGTGCTGATGGGGGTGTTTTACCTGTTGGCGCTAAAGAGCGGCGATTTTTTCTGGTACCTGACTGTATTCGGGCTCTTTGGCGTCTTTATGTCGGCGGTGTTACCGCAGATGGAGGGGGTGGCGTTAATCGTTCTGGGCAAAGACCGGTCCCGCTATGGTCAGATCCGTCTCTGGGGCTCGGCCGGTTATGTGGTCATCGTCTGGACGCTGGGTGCAGCGCTGGACCGGTATCCGGTCACCATTTTACCCGTCATAGGCGCCGTGCTCTGTGGTCTGATGTGGGCCTCCACCTGGCTTATTCCGAAAGAGACCCGGTTGCGCGCTGAAGACAGAACAGCCTCAAAGGGGCTGGAGAATGCTTTTATCGACTGGCCGCAGGTGGTCATATTGATGGCGGTTGTGTTTTTGTGGCAACTGGGCCTGGCGCCCTACAACACCTTTTTTGATCTGTTTTTGAAAGACCGGGGCTTCAGTGCAACGACCATCGGGTTTCTGATCAGCTTCGGCTCTATCTGTGAAATTGTGGTGTTTTTGTTTATCGCTAGCTGGTTTCAACGCTTCAGTGAGCGGCTGCTGATTGTTTTTGCTCTGGGCATTACCGTGGTGCGCTGGGTTCTGCTGGCCAATTTGGAGCAAAGCTTCGCCTTGGCATTGCTGATCCAGGGCATGCATGCCCTGACGTTTGGCGTGGTGCACTCGGTTGCGATTCACCGGGTAGGACGGCTGTTTCCACCCAGCCGACAAGGGTTTGGGCAGGGGCTGTATGTCTCGATGGGGATGGGCGTCGGGCTGATCTGCGGCAACCTGATTGCTGGCTGGCTGTGGCAGGGCACCGGCATTGTGTACTGGTTCGCCGCCGCCATGGCGTTGGTGGCTACCTTGCTGGCCTATTATGGGTTTAAGCCCATCCGCAGCCAGGGGTAGCTCCCGAGCTGCGAACGAACAGACTTCAATGTCGGGGGACTTTCAGCAGTTTTCGGTACAGGCTGACATAGGCTTTGGCCGCTGTTGACCATTCAAAGCGCTGTTTCATGGCGGTGCGTTGCATGCCAAGCCAGACCTCCGGCTGTTCCTGGTAGACCCGAATCAGGCGGTGCAGTTCGGCGATCAGGGCGTCCGGTGTTGGATCCGCAAACATGAACCCGGTCGCCTGGCCGGCATTGGTGCCATCGTCGGCCAGCGGGACGACGGTGTCTTTAAGACCCCCTACCGCCCGCACCAGGGGTAAGGTGGCGTAGCGCAGGCTGTAGATTTGGTTCAACCCGCACGGCTCGAAAATCGACGGCATCAAAAAGGCGTCGCCTCCGGCTTCGAGCCGGTGGGCGAGGGCATTGTCGTAGCCCTCCACGAAGGCGACCCGGCTGGGGTATTCCCGTGCCAGCCGGTGCAGTTGGGCCGCCAGGTTCACATCGCCCGAGCCGAGCAGGGCAACCTGGGCATCAGTGTTTCGCAGGGTTTCCCATAGTGCAGGAATCAACAGATTAAAGCCTTTCTGATCGGCCAGCCGGCTGATCGACACCAGCAGGGGAGCGTCGCCTTCTGCAAGCCCCAGTTCCTGTTTCAGCAACGCTTTGCAGCGAGCCTTACCGCCATCGTTCGGGCTGCTGTAGTGTGCCGGCAGGTCCGGGTCGGTTTCCGGCGACCATTGGCCGTAGTCACAGCCATTGAGAATACCGCTCAGGGCGTCGGCCCGTTCGCGGAAGATGGGTCCCAGACCGTGACTGCCGAGATCACTGAGCAATTCAGCCGCGTAGCCCGGGCTCACTGCGTTGATGGCATCGGCAAACCGAATTCCCCCTTTGAGCAGGTTGATCTGGCCGTGGTCTTCGAAGGCACCCGGGTGGAAAAACTGTTCGTGAATACCCAGAGTTCGTAACCAGCCGGAGCTGCACTGCCCCTGATAGGCCGCATTGTGCAGCGTCAGAACGGAACGGCTGTGGGCAAAGAAGGGTTCATAGCGAAAGTGCTCGGCCAGATAGAAGCAGGCCAGTGCAGCCTGCCAGTCATTGGCGTGCACAATGTCGGGTTGCCAGTCGTTGTCGCGGCACCATTGCAAGGCCCCTTTGCTGAGCAGGGCATAGCGCCGGGCATTGTCTTCATAGGGCGTGGCACCGTTGTCGTAGATACCCGGGCGGTCGAAGCTGTCACTGTGCTCGATCTGCACGGTTGGTATGCCCTGGTGCTCGCCGGTGCGGGTGGCCAGCCAGGTTTCCTCGAACGCATTCAGGTGAACGCAGAGACTCTGGTGCGGCCACTGCGACCAGACGGCCCGGGTTTTGGCATAGGCTGGCGTAACCAGCCGCACGTCGTGCCCGAGACGAACCAGCTCGGCTGGCAGGGCGCGGGCGACATCGGCCAGCCCGCCTGTTTTTACCAACCCCTCAACTTCAGAGGCAATGACCAGAACCTTCAGGGGAGATTTATTCGAAGCCAACCTGGGCTCCTTTTGGAATGGTGATGATACCGTTCGGCGAAACGTGGAAGCGCTGGCGATCGTGCTCGGGGTCTTCACCGATGACCGTTCCCGGGGCAATGTTCACGTTCTTGTCGATGATGGCGCGGCGAATGCGGCAACCGCGTCCGATGTCGTTGTTGCCCATCATCACGCAGTTGTCGACGTAGGCGTGGCTGTGAACATGGCAGTTGTAGCCCAGAATACTGCGGTGCACGATGCTTCCGGAGATAATACAGCCGCCGGATACAATGGAACTGATCGCCTGGCCGGTGCGGTTGGCTTCGTCGTGTACGAACTTGGCTGGTGGCACGGCCGGATGGTAGCTGCGCAGTGGCCAGTGCTTGTTGTAGAGGTCGAAGGGGGGCTCGACCGCCAGCAAATCCATGTTCGCTTCGTAAAGGGAATCGAGTGTGCCCACATCTCGCCAGTAACCGCTGGTGTGTTCCAGCTCGCCGCGGATCACGTTGGTGGAGAAGTCATAGACGTACACCACACCGGCCTTGTACAGGTCGGGAATGATGTTGTGGCCGAAGTCGTGCACGGAATCCGAGCTTTCGGCGTCTTCTTTCAGACACTGCACCATGGTGGGCGCGTCGAATACATAGTTGCCCATGCTGGCCAGCACGTAGTCGGGTCGGCCGGGAATGGTTTTCGGGTCTTTTTTCGGCTTTTCCTGAAAGCCAATCATCTTGTTGTTTTCATCGATTTCGATGATGCCAAACTGGTCGGCCTGGCTGATGTGAACCGGAATGGCTGCAACGGTGAGCTTGGCGTCGTCGAAACTGCGGTGAAATTCCACCATCTGGCGGACATCCATCTTGTAGATGTGGTCGCCCCCGAACACGCAGACGACCTCCGGATCCATGCCTTCAATGAGCTCGATGTTCTGGTAAATGGCATCGGCCGTCCCCTGATACCAGTGCTTGCCCATTTGCATCTGGGCCGGTATCGGGTCGATGAACCGGTTGGTCAGCCCGGTCACGCGCCAGCGCCGGCTCATGTGCTTCATCAGCGAATGGGACTTGAACTGGGTCAGAACGAAGATTTGCAACAGGTCCGAGTTGACGAAGTTATTCAACACGAAGTCTATGATGCGGTAGTTGCCGCCGAACGGTACCGCCGGTTTTGCTCGGACCGAAGTAAGTGGTGCCAGGCGGGTGCCCTCGCCACCGGCCAGAATCATCGAGAGTATGCCGGACATAATGTATCCCTTTTTCAGTCTGTCTTGTTGTTGTCGTGATGCGCACTGGCCTGCCCCTGAGTCCTGAGACGGAGGGCAGGTGAGTGTTTGGCGATAGCCTGTTCAAATTCAGTGTAGGCAAAAGCGCATTGATTTGCCGTTAGTTTCTTGCTTAATTTTTTCTTAATACGCCGGTGTCAGGCCCCGAAGACCGTGCCAAGGGATCCGAAGAAAACGTCAGACCCCCAAGGGTTGCTCCGGTTCCGGTCGTAATAAACCAGTGCAGCAACCACCGCAGTGACAACCAGCAGAAAGATCAGCAGCTTTTTATACATTGGGCAGCGTTATCCTGGAAAGGTGCGTTTCATTGTGTACCGAATCTTTTCGTGTTGGCAAGGCATGAGGTCTGCCTGACGCCTCTGATTCTGGTAAACTGGCCCCGTTTTTATCGGTTTATTGACGTGAGGATGAACATGAGAGCGCCTTTTGAGAAATCGCTGAGTTGGTCGGTTGGCATGGTGATGCTGGTACTGGCCGGTTCGGCGGTGGCGGAAACGGAAGGCTCGGGGGAGGCAGCCATCGCCCTTTCTGAGACGGCAAAAATTCGTCTGGTGCCGTTGGTGGACCAGACCCTGACGGAATCCGGAACGGTTACGGTTCAGCCAGAAGACGATGGCAGCCCGGATGGCGCACTGAGTGAGGCGTTGCCGCGCCACTGTCTGATGTCGGTGCGGGTATCGCTCGGGGGTGACGCGGCACAACTGGAAGCCGGCAAAATGGTCTGTGTTACCGAAGACCGGCGTATTTTGGAATTGACGCCTGAAGCGACGATTGAAGGGCTGGGTGAGTGCCAGGCATCCGGCGGGGCTGACTGTGGCCGGTTTGTGATCAGTGCGCAGCAGCACGGAACCCTGTCGTTGCAAACGGCAGGCCGGCTGGTGCCTCAACCCCGTAACGAGCAGAACTGACGCACGAAGTGCTGGCTTGTCGTCGCCTGTCAGGGGCGGCTAAGGCGGATGTGGTCCGGGTAGGGAAAAATATCGGCGACCACACCCGCGTTGAGTTCATCCTGTACCTCGCGCCAGTAGTCTGCATCCAGCAAGGCGGCGTGGTAAGTCACAAAGTAGCGCTCCAGCCGGGCTTCGTTGAACAGGAAGGTGGCAAACTCTTCCGGAAAAATATCGTTCGGTGCCACGCTGTACCAGGGTTCACTGGCCATTTCGTCTTCCGGGTAGCGTGGAGGGGGAATCCGACGGAAATTGCAGTTGGTCACCCAGTCGATTTCATCATAATCGTAGAAAATCACCCGTCCGTGACGCGTCACCCCGAAATTCTTCAATAGCATGTCACCAGGAAAGATGTTGGCCGCTGCCAGCTCCCGTATGGCCTGGCCGTATTCCCTGAGAGCGGCTTCCTGTTGCGCTTCTCGGGCCGGGTCTTCGAGATAGAGATTGAGCGGGATCATCCGGCGCTCGATGTAGCAGTGGTTGATGATCAACTGGTCGTTTTCAAAGCGAATACTCGATTCCGCCACCCGTGCCAGCTCTTGCTGCAGCTCTTTTGAAACGCGATCCAGAGGCAGTGCAACCTTGGAAAACTCCCAGGTATCGGCCATGCGGCCAACCCGATCGTGCTGCTTGACCCGGTGATATTGGTTTTTGACATGCTGACGCGTCATGTCTTTCTGGGGAGCGAACTTGTCTTTGATGATTTTGAACACATAGGGGTAGGAGGGCAGGGTAAACACCGTCATCACCATGCCCTTGATGCCCGGTGCGATTTCGAACTGATCGTCGCTGACCGCCATGTGCTGCAGCAGCTCGCGATAGAACTGGGTTTTCCCCTGCTTGTGCAACCCGATCGATGAATAGAGTTCGGCCCGGGTTTTGGTGGGCATCAGCTTGCGCAAGAAATTGACGATGGCCATGGGGCTGCCGGTGTCTACAAAGAAGTAGGCCCGGGCAAAGCCGAATACGATGGCCATGGCATTGCTGTCGAGCAACAGGGTGTCGGCATAGAGGAAGCCGTCTTCGTTGTTCAGTACCGGCACAATAAAGGGCAGTGTCCGGTTGGACAGGTTCAACCGCCCGATCAGATAACAGGCCTTGTTGCGAAAAAACGGTGTAGTGATCAGGTCGATGCTGTACTTGGAGGCGGTTTTTGCCAGTTCCGGCTCCTGCGTCCGGAACCGGTGAATCAGGTGTCGGACATCCCGGTGGGCGTTCTCGAACGGCAGGCCGATGTCCATGTCTTTCAGCAGTTGCAGTATGGTCGCTTCCAGATTGCCATCGACCGTATAGCGGCGCACCAGGTCTTCGTCGGTCTCATAATGGCGCCAAAGCGCATCGGATTCGACGAAGATGTATTCGTTGTTGAAATAGCGTCGGTCGAACAGCCGGCAAAAGACCGAGTTGAAAAAGGTTTCCGCCAGGTCGGGCTGGGGGTGATGGCGCAGCTGCTCACTGAGCAATTGTTTGACGCCTTGCCAGTGCTTTGGATCCAGACCTTCATTGCATTCACGCAGTGACTGGACGCACAAGTCGACCTGGGCGTCATAGAGGTCGACTCTGTCTCTGTGGATGGCTTGCAGCTCAAGCCATTGGGCGTTCAAAAAGCCCTGATGAGCGCGCTGGCAGTAAGAGCGGAAAATCTGATAGTGCTGGTCGAATCCGGCCAGAATGCGCTCGGCCAGGCGAACAGAGGGTGACTCAGTCGTAGACATTCTTTTTCTTCCAGCTTTCCTGGTCATCAATCAGGCCTTCCATATCGGCCGCCAGTCGCTCCGCCTGACCACTGGATTGGGCTTTGCGATCATTACGCCAGGCTTCAATGATTTGTTGCAGGCGGGTACGCAGCTCAATCTCTTCCTGCTTGAACAGCGGCGCCTGGCGCGAGGTGGCGATGGTATCAATGGCTTTCTGGTAAGCGACGCGCGCCTCCCTGAAGTGCTTGGTCACCATGGCCTGGTCGGCGCGGGTTTTGAAATAATCGAGGGCTGTTTCTACCAGTTTGTATTCCACCTGGTTGAGGAGTTTGTCGGCGTCGGTTTTGTTCAGGCGGCCGCTGTCGTAATTGCGCTTAATGAATAGAAACAGGGATTTGAGCGTTTGCCGGTGCAGATTGGTCTCTTCCGAATTCAGGCGCGGGGCTACCGCCGAAGGCGGGTTCTTGCGCAGCCGGGCGCGTTCTTTGGCCAGCTCCTGAAAATCCTCCTCCAGCAACTTGGCTTTATCGGCCGACAGAGGGATCTGTGCTTTGATGTTTTGCAGCAACGCCTGGTAGATAAAATCGCGTAACTCGGGTGATAGGAATGACGAAGGCAGGCCACGCAATACGTTGTTCAGCTTGCGTTGCTGGTTGAGCAAGTTTTGCAGCAGCTCTTTATTGGCGGCGCGGGCTTTGTGACGGCCCTGGGCAATGAGCATGCCGATAACCATCAGGCTGATGATGGCGACTGCGATAACACCAAGCAATGTCGTAGTGGACGCGCCCATGTGGCCTCTCATATTCTTCCAGCAGACGACCCAGCCCGGAGGGGCGGCGGCTGAACTTGGGTTTATAGTCAGCAGTGTAATCTAAAAAAACGTATAAAAACAAAGATTTGCTTGACAGTATTCAGACTCGACCTTAAAGTTCCCACCGCTTTTGACGTGTCCCGTTCGTCTAGTGGCCTAGGACACCGCCCTTTCACGGCGGTAACAGGGGTTCGAGTCCCCTACGGGATACCACTCCAGCACCTTCCAGAGAAACCTTCTGCACACCCGTTCCGCCTTGTGCGGTCTGCACACAGTATAGCCTCACCTGATATATCTGACTGCTTGCCAGGCCTATTGCCCGAATTTGCCATCCTGACGGGCCTCTCAGTGTTTCGACAACGCCCGAATGGCGCCACAGCCGTGACAGCTTGCGACGGAAGTGACACACTTCAGCCTTTATGCAACAGCCCAAGTGAGTGAAACGTTCATGAAGCCGGTTTATGCCTTTGGTGAAGTTCTGGTCGATGCCCTGCAAAACGGAACCGTGACTGAACAGGGCCTGGCGATGCCTCAGGCTGTGTTTTACCCGGGTGGTGCGCCGGCCAATGCCGCTGTTGCTGCCGCGCGCCTGGGCGCACGGGCACTGTTCATTGGTCAGGTCGGCCGGGATGGCTTTGGCCATTATCTGAAAACGGCCCTTAATCACTACGGCGTCGATACACGGTATCTGCGTTCGACCGACGCGCCCACCCCGATGGCCATGGTGACGCTCGATGACCGCGGCGAGCGTAGTTTTCAGTTCTACCGCCAGGGCACGGCCGATGTGATGCTCGCCGCCCATAAACTGCCCAACCCGGCTGAATTTGCTCCGGGCATCCTGCACTGCTGTTCTAATACCCTCACCGAGCCCGGCATCCGCCGCGTCCATATTGGTTTTGTCGACCGGTGCCGGGCAGCGGGTAATCTGATCAGTTTCGATGTGAACCTGCGCAAGAATCTTTGGCCCGATCAGACCAATTTCCGCGAACCGATTCAGTCGATGCTCAAACGTGCCGATGTGATCAAGGTCAGTCGTGAAGAGCTGGATGAGCTATGGGATGGTGATGCCGAATCCGAGCTGGTGAGTTGGGCCTTTGCCCATGAAGCCAAGGCCATTTTTATTACCGATGGAGCCAACCCGGCGACACTGATAACGCCCGATGCCCGCCACCAAATGCCGGTGCCCGACGTTACTGTGGTTGATACTACTGGCGCCGGTGATGCGTTTTCCGGCGCTGTTCTGGTCAGTCTTTGCCAGCCAGAGACACCCGACTGGGAGGCGGCACTGAGTTTGGCCGTTAAGTGCGGTGCCTGGGCGGTTGGACGGGCGGGGGCTTTTCCCTCTTTACCGACGGCCGACGACGTTCAGTGACCCTTATTCACAGCTCTTTTTGTTGATGGCCGCTGAATAGCCGGCTGCTTTGGTTAACAATGCTGTGTTCCGGTACAGTGCCCGTGCCAGGCTGTATTGATGTTCAGCCCGGCCAGATTGTACGATTTATCGTTGCATTAAATAGGGGAGCCCTGTGTTTCTAGACGCCTTTCACACCCAGCACACCGACAACACCATCAGCATCAGTGCTGAGCAGGGCAGTGCCTTTGCCAAGGAAATCGCTGGCGATTTCAACCCGATTCACAATGTTGGCGCCAAGCGGTTTGTGGTGCCGGGCGATCTGTTGTTCGCACTGGTTCTGAACCGCTACGGGCTGAGCAAATCGATGTCGGTGCGCTTCTCGGGCATGGTCGGCGCCGACCGGACACTGGTTCTTCCGGAAGTGGACAAGGGCACCATTGATATTGTCGATGCCGAGGGCAAGGCTTACCTGCACCTGGAACACAGCGGTGAAACCAGTCACGATGCGGCCCTGATCGAAGACCTGACACGCAGTTACGTGGCGTTCTCGGGCCAGAATTTCCCGTTCATCATGGTACCCCTGCTGGAAAAGCACCAGGTGATGTTCAACCCGCGCCGGCCCCTGGTGATATACGAGAGCATGGCATTCGAGTTGACTGACCTCAACATCAGCCAGCCATCGCTCGAACTGGCCAATACCTCATTGATCGTCAATGGCAAGCGGGGCGACGCCCTGTTCGAGTTCAACATCGTCGCTGGCGGGCAGCGTGTGGGTACGGGCATCAAGAAGCTGATCGTCAGCGGGTTGCAGCCCTTCGATGCCGAGCTGATGGATGGCGTTATTGCTGAATTTGACCACCTCAGGGCCCATTACGCCCGCTGAATCTGGCTCCACTCCCGTTTGGTTGGCCCGCGCGCACCGTCGTCCGGGCTGTCATTTCCTGTTTTGCCCCTGTCTCATCCCGACCCCTGAGCCCTTGTATCCGGTCCGGGTACTCGTGCGCCATTAGGGTGCTTGCTGGTGGCAAAAATGGGGCGATGTTAATCATTTGCACTCATTCGGTGCGAACAGCGCGTTACTTCCGCGGTCAGTCCTGGCCGGTATCTTGCTGTGTCCTATTCTGTAGAGCGACTGACGCCAATCAAGTTGGGGCAGCAGGCCCTGACCGCAGGACAGGATTTTCATCATGGATCCGACATTCGCAGATTTTATTCAATCCGCCGGTTTGCCCGAGGCCTTGTTGGCCCATCAGGCGAGCCTGTATCAGCCGCTGGCCGATTGGGTGATTGCCAGCCGGTTAACGCTGGTGGGCATTCAGGGTACTCAGGGGTCGGGCAAATCGACGCTGGCTCAGGTGTTGAAGTGGCACCTCGAAAAAGCGGGGCTCAGAGTTGAGGTGCTGTCGATCGATGACCTCTACCTCAGCCGGGCTGATCGACATGCGCTGGCGCAAAGCACGCACCCCTTGCTGGCTACGCGAGGCGTGCCAGGTACCCACGACGTTGTGCTCGGACGGGAACTATTCTCCTGGGTTCGGTCCGGCACCGGTTCCCGCGCACTGCCCCGGTTCGACAAGGCTCAGGATGACCGGGCTTCGCGGGCCGACTGGCACCATTGTGAGACACCGCCCGATGTCCTTCTGTTTGAAGGCTGGTGTGTCGGCCTGACGGCTCAGCCAGAAACCGAGTTGACCGAGCCCGTTAACAGCCTGGAAGCGCGGGAAGATTCCGCCGGCGACTGGCGTCACTATGTGAACGACCAGCTGCGGCAGTTCTATGAACCCTGGTACAACCAGTTGGATGCCCTGATTGTGTTGCAAGCGCCCGGGTTTGAGCAGGTGTTTGCCTGGCGCAAAAAGCAGGAAGAGGCATTGCGTGCCCGCAAACAGGGTCAGGGCGTTATGGATGAGGTGGCGCTGCGGCGTTTCATCTCCCATTACGAACGACTGACCGGGCACGCGCTGGCAACCCTGCCCGAACGGGCCGATATACTGATTCCGCTGGGGGCCGATCAGCAGCCCGGCCCGATACAATGGCTCAAAAAGGGGCCCGACCAATGACGCAGTGGATGGTACTGACCGACCTGGACGGCACCTTGCTCGATCATGACAGTTACGACTGGCGACCGGCCGAGCCCGCGCTGCAAGCGTTGCAGGCACTGAACATTCCGGTCATCGCGGTCACCAGTAAAACCGCCGCCGAACTGGTCTCGTTGCGTACTGACATTCCTTACCTGGCACCCCTGATGGCTTGCGAGAACGGGGCCGTAGTGATTGATGATAGGCCCGGTTCCCAAACCCGGGAGGTACTCGGCGAAGCAACTGACGCTTTGATTGACCGGTTCGACCAGGCAAGCCTGGAGAGTGGCGCACAGGGCATCGGATTTCACCAGGCCAGTGATCAGCAGGTGGCCGACTGGACCGGTCTGAGCCTGGCCGACGCGGCCCAGGCCCGTGCCCGGGAGGCCTCGTTGCCGGTCTATTACCCAACCGACTGGCCCGGGCGAGCCGCCTTTATCCGTGCCGTAGAAGCTCGCAGCGGACGGGTGCTGGAAGGAGGGCGGTTTTTGCATTTGGCTGGCAGCGCTGACAAAGGCACTGCGCTTGACTGGATGGCACGCCGTCTGAACATCGAACACACGGTAGCGCTGGGCGATGGCGGCAATGACGACGCCATGCTGGCCCGAGCCACCATCGGTATCCGCATTCCCACCGCCGGCACGCGCCGGCCTGAATCCCTGACGACCATTAGACGTGCCAGCCAGCCGGGCCCTGCCGGCTGGAACGAAGCGATGTTGTCGTTGCTGAACCAGGGGCTGTTCAACGAACTCCGAGGAGAACGAGATGAGTGATTTTTTCCAGAACGGCGTGATTGCCAATCTGCACAATCTGGTGGACCGACCGCTGGCGTCCATGGAAAAGGAGTTGGTCGGTTTTTCCCATCAAAACCCCATGGCACTGGTGTTGCCGTCCCTGTATTCCGAGCTTGAACAGCCGGCTCTGGAGAACATCGTCCAGGAGTTGATTCCGGTGCCGTATCTGAACGACATTGTGGTCGGGCTGGACCGGGCCAATCGCGAGGAGTTCAAGCATGCCCAGCAGTATTTTTCGCGGTTGCCGCAACAGGTACGGATTCTGTGGAACGATGGCCCGCGCTTGCAGGCCATAGACCGGTTACTGGCCAGCAAAGGCCTGGCACCGGCCGAGATGGGCAAGGGCCGCAACGTCTGGTATTGCTACGGCTATATTCTGGCCGCCAACCGGGCCAAAGCAGTGGCCATGCACGATTGCGACATAAAAACCTACGATCGCAGCATGCTGGCGCGACTGATATACCCGGTGGCAAACCCGGCCTACCGGTATCAGTTCTGCAAGGGCTATTACGCCCGCATAGCCGACAATAAAATGAATGGGCGGGTGTGCCGCTTGCTGGTGTCTCCGCTGATACGGGCGTTGAAGATGGTGAAGGGTGAGAATGAGTTTCTCGAATACATGAGCTCGTTTCGCTATGCGTTGTCCGGTGAGTTCAGCCTGCGTACCGACGTCTTGCGCAACATTCGCATCCCGAGTGACTGGGGCCTGGAGGTGGGCGTGCTGGCTGAACTGCACCGCAATTACAGCCCGCGCAGCATCTGCCAGGTGAATGTCGCGGATATCTATGACCACAAACATCAGCCGCTGAGCCCGGAAGACGCGCGTCAGGGGCTGTCGAAGATGTCGCGGGATATCAGTAAGGCGTTCTTTCGCAAGCTCGCCACCCAGGGCCAGGTTTTTACCGAAGAGCATTTTCGCACCATCAAGGCGACTTATTACCGGGTTGCGCTCGATTACATCGAAACCTACTACAACGATGCCATCTTCAACGGGCTGTCGCTCGACCGGCATGCCGAAGAGGAGGCAGTGGAGTTATTTGCGCGCAATGTGATGTCTGCAGGACAGGAATTTCTGGAAAACCCCATGGCGACGCCTTTTATGCCCAGCTGGAGCCGGGTTCAGTCGGCCATTCCCGACATTCTTGAGCAAATATTTGATGCGGTGGAACTGGATAATCAGGAAATGGGCTAACACAAGGCTCGCCACCGGGCGCCGTACGATCAATAATACCCACCTGAGCGACACCATGTCGCTCTACTCGAGCCGGTTCGCCGGGGTTTTACCCAATGCCAGCGAACCGTACGCTCATTCAATAAAGAGGTTGCTCCTGAAGCGACCCGATAAGCAGTACTACTATCAACCCGATAATCAACCTGACCATTAACGTCAAAAAACACCAGGGAAGCACCATGAAACCGCACTTTATGCAAACGCTGGGCGAGTTCATCATCGCCAATCAGAAAGACTACCCGAACGCCTCCGGCGAGTTCTCCGCCCTGTTTTCGGCCATTCGACTGGCCGCCAAGGTCATTCACCGCGAGATCAACAAGGCGGGTCTGGCTGACCTGGCCGGATTGGCCGGGGGTGACAACATTCAGGGCGAAGCACAACGTAAGCTAGACGTGCTGGCCAACGATACCTTCAAGGCTGCTCTGGCCGCGCGGGGCGTTGTCTGTGGCATTGCCTCAGAGGAAGAAGACCATTACATCCTGCTCGATGACGGCCTGAATACCGACAGCAAATACATCGTGCTGATGGATCCGCTCGATGGTTCTTCAAACATCGATGTGAACGTCTCCGTAGGTACGATCTTCTCGGTTTACAAGCGTCGCTCGCCCCTGGGGACCAAGGTTACCGATGCCGATTTCTACCAGCGCGGCAACGAACAGGTTGCGGCCGGTTATGTGATTTACGGCTCGTCCACCATGATGGTGTACACCACCGGCCATGGAGTGAATGGCTTCACCTTCGACCCAACGCTGGGCGTGTTCTGTTTGTCGCACCCGGATATGAAAACCCCGGAACTCGGACAGATCTATTCGGTTAACGAAGGCAACTACGTGCATTTCCCGGACGGGGTGAAACGCTATATCAAGTACTGCCAGGTGGAAGACGCGGCTACCTCACGCCCCTATACCAGTCGCTACATTGGCTCGCTGGTGTCTGATATTCACCGTAATCTCATCTATGGCGGCATTTTCCTCTACCCGTCGTCAGCGCCTTATCCTGAGGGCAAACTTCGCCTGTTGTATGAGTGCAACCCCATCGCCTTTCTGGTGGAGCAGGCCGGTGGCCGAGCCATCAGTGGGTCCGGGCAGCGTATTATGGACATCCAGCCCGAATCACTGCATGAGCGGGTGCCTTTCTTTGCCGGCTCCCGACGCATGATTGAAGACCTGGAAAGCTGTCTCGATGAGTTTGGCGGCAAAGGCTGATATTGCTGAGCAGAGTGGGGGCCGTGGCGGCTCCCCACACGCCTGTTTTTACCGGTCGGTTTGCACCAGCCAGGGTTGCGAGAACCAGTAGAAAAACGAGCCGCTGCGTGCCTGTGAGGTGCAGTTAAAGCGGTGGCGTCCATCACTGAGAGCCTCCGGTGTGCTTACCCGAAACCGGGTATCGTCCAGCCATTCGGCGTCAACCCAGGCGCTGTCGACAAAGCAGTTCAGGCTGCGGCTCATGTCGGAAGTGTCCGTCAGTTCCACGGTGACACTGGGGCGGGTCTCGGACGTCAGCATATCGGGCAGGGCCGTCCGGTTCACCGGCATCGGCTTGCTGTTGATTTTGGTGATCAGGGTTTCCGGGTTGGCATAAACGCCTGCGGCGGCGAAACGGGGTATGGCACCCCAGTCACTGTCGGCGTTCATGCCGCCCGAATGTTGTGCAAAGGCAATGAAGTCTTCATCCAGCAGCGCCTGTTTCAGCGACTCGTTGTATTCACCATAGGGGTAGGCAAACCAGCGCGGAACGCCATCGCCAAGTTCGTCGGTCAGGCGTTGCTGGGCATGGCTGATGTTGTCGATCATCGCTTGCAGCCAGGCGTCATCGAGCGGCGAGTGGCGAACCATGTAATCGTGATCCCGGCTGTGGTTGGTAATGGTGGCACCCCATTCCTGCAGGTCCCGAAGCTGATCCCAGCTCATCATTTCCTGGAAATTCTGGTCGATTGGGTCGGTGGCGACAAACACCGTGAACGGTACGTCAAATTCCTTCAGTAACGGAAAGGCATTGGTGTGAATGTTCTCATAAGCGTCGTCAAAGGTAATGGCGACGGCTTTGTCGGGCAGGTCGATGTCGGCCTCGCCGCGCAGTGCAGCCAGCGCATCTTCCAGCGGTACCACGGTCACGTCATTGTCGCGTAACAACTGCAGGTGCTCCCGAAATCCGGAGGGGCTGATCGTCGTACTGGCCGGCGTGTCATTGGCGACGTGGTGGTAGACCAGAATATTAACCGAATCGGTTGCGTGCACGGTAATGCTGAACAGCATCGCACCTAGTGTCACTAGCAGACGCGGAATCATAAAGCGGGCTCCTCGGATGGGGCGGTTTCAATGGGATGCTGCGGATCGGTGATCCATTCACTCCAGGATCCGGCATATAAGCGGGGTTGCGGGTAGCCTGCCAGTGTCATGGCAAGAATAGTATGGCAGGCGGTAACGCCAGACCCGCAATAGCTGACGGTGTGCGGGCGATTGCCAACACTGGCGAAGCGACTGGCCAGGGTTTCCGGATTCAGGAAGCGACCGCTGGCGTCCAGGTTGCCGGTAAAATCGGCGCAGCGCGCTCCGGGAATATGGCCGGCTTTGGTATCCAGAGGCTCCTGCTCGCCGAGAAAGCGGGGCAGGGCCCTGGCATCCAGTAATGTCAGGTCAGACAGCCCGGCTTGTAGGTCTTTACCGGAGATTATCCAGTCTTGCGGGCAGGTAGCTTTGATGCTCCCGGCCCGGCGCGGGTGGCTGTCGGCGCCCGATTGCAGTGGCCCTTGCCAGGCATCCAGCCCGCCGTTGAGCACCTGAACCCGCGCAACACCTGCCCAGCGCAACAGCCACCAGGCTCGTGCGGCGAACATGGCATTATTCTGGTCATACACCACCGCGGTGGTGTCGTTGTTAACGCCCCAGTCGCGCAAGCGGGCTTGCCAGTCTTCCGGGTGGGGCAGAGGGTGGCGACCGGTCTGGCCGGGAATGCGGGTGCCGGACAGATCCCGGTCCAGGTGCGCATAGACCGCCCCGGGCAGGTGTTCGCGCAGGTAATGCTGTTCGCCTGCAGCCGGATCGGCCAGATTGAACCGACAGTCCAGAATCAGGGGTGACACGATGTCGGGGTTGGCCAGCCAGTCGGCCAGCTGATCAGCCTCGATAAGCGGATGAGTTGCGATAGACATGCGTCGGCTTCCTTTCAATTGACCAGGTACGATAGCGACTAATAGCGTCTATGAGAAGTACAGGGGCTGTCATGAGAGGGTAAGCGTTATGTGCGGAGGAAGGTATGGCTGGGCCGGCAGGACTCGAACCTGCGAATGACGGGATCAAAACCCGTTGCCTTACCACTTGGCGACGGCCCAATAGAATACGTAAACAATACCGTCTACAGAGGGGAGATGATACCACTGAAGGCGGGGAGATGGCTGGGCCGGCAGGACTCGAACCTGCGAATGACGGGATCAAAACCCGTTGCCTTACCACTTGGCGACGGCCCATTAAGAAGTTGGTGGCTATGGCTGGACTTGAACCAGCGACCCCAGCATTATGAATGCTGTGCTCTAACCAGCTGAGCTACATAGCCTCCGTAACGGCTGCGTATTATGCGAATATTTTCCAGTGTGTCAACACGAACATCTCGTTTTTTTCAAAAAATTCAAGGGCTTAGAACCCTGAATCCGGAGATGAAACCCTGTCTGAAGCGCACGGAATGCGGTGCCGGTATCGGCTTGCTCACACAATGGCAAAGCCGGTCGGCGATTTTCGCAGGATTGACCAAAAAAACAAGCCATCCGTGCAATCTGTTCAAATGGCCTGTAGTGACGCGTTTTGTGACCGGGTGCCGAATACGGCAAGCGGCGCTATTGTTTCCAGCCGCAGCTCGTTAAACTGCCGGGCAGAGGCTGCGGCCGGTTATCCGGCCGGCTGAGCCCTGTTCGGGAATTCTGTGATTTTACCGCATTGAAGGAGAGTAAAATGGAGTCGTGGATCAGTACTGTTATTACCTGGGGTATACCTGCCGTCATCCTGATCGTAGGCGTGGTCATATACAACCGGCTGGTCGCACTGCGCAACCGCTTCAAGAATGCGTTCTCCCAGATAGACGTGCAGTTGCAACGCCGACATGACCTCATTCCCAATCTGGTCGAAACCGCCAAGAAGTACATGGCGCATGAGCGGGAAACATTGGAAAACGTGACTTCAGCCCGTAACCAGGCCGTTGCGGCCCAGAAAACAGCGGCAGCTGACCCTACCAATGGCCCCATGGTCGATATGCTGAGCAAGGCCGAGGGCATGCTGACCGGTGCGCTGGGACGACTGTTTGCAGTCTCTGAAGCCTACCCGGATCTCAAGGCCGACGGCACCATGCGGGACTTAATGGAGAGCCTGGAGACGACTGAAAACAAGGTTGCCTTCTCCCGCCAGGCCTACAACGATGCGGTCATGAACTACCAGACTTACAAGGAATCCTTCCCCAATAATCTGCTGGCGGGTGTCACCGGCTTCAAAGATGCGGCCTTGTTTGAACTGGAGAACCCCGAAGCTCGCGAGGCGCCCAAGGTTCAATTTTAAACAGGCGCTGATGGATGGACTTTTTTGATCATCAGGACCAGGCCCGACGCAAGTCCGGACAACTGGTACTTCTGTTTGTGCTCGGTGTGCTGGTCACCGCTTTTCTGGTTAACCTGTTGGGCTTTGGCATCTGGCTGCTGATTCAGGGGTATGCCGGGACTGGCCTGCCGGCGACGGTATGGCAGTCGTTGCAAGGGTGGCTTACCAGTCACTATGCCTGGCAACTGGCGCTCGGCACTCTACTGATTATTGCCGCTGGTTCACTGGCGGCCTACTGGCAACTGCGCCAGGGTGGGGGCGAGGTCGTGGCGCGCTGGTCGGGTGCTCGCCAGGTCGACTACCAGCAGAATGAACCGGCTGTTCAGCAGTTCATTAACGTCAGCGAGGAAATGGCCATCGCCGCCGGTGCTCCGGTGCCCAGCCTTTATGTGATGGAGCAGGAGACGGCGATCAATGCCTTTGTTGCCGGTTACCAGGCCGACCAGGCTGTACTGGTGGTATCCCGCGGTGCGCTTGACGCCCTGAGCCGGGATGAATTGCAAGGTGTGGTGGGCCACGAGTTCAGTCACATCCTCAATGGCGATATGCGTCTGAATGTTCGCCTGATGGCGGTACTGGCGGGTCTGATTCAGATCGGTCAGGCAGGCCGCTGGATGTGGAATTCGATGTACATCGGGTTCCGATCCAGCCGCCGCGGTCGCTCCGATGCTGCTCTGGCGATGCTAGGGCTGGGGTTGATTCTGATTGGCTACGTTGGTGTTCTGACAGCCCGGGTGATTAAAGCGGGTGTCTCGCGCCAGCGTGAGTATCTGGCTGATGCCAGCGCGGTTCAGTTTACCCGCAACCCCGATGGCATCGCCGGGGCGCTCTACAAGATCCGCGAACACGTTCAGGGTAGCCAGCTGCAACACCGACACGCTGAAGACATGTCGCACTTTTGCTTTGGGGAAAGCGTGGCACTGTCGAGCATGATGGCAACGCACCCGCCGCTGGATGATCGCATCCGCCGGGTGAATCCTACCTTTATGGCCCGGGCACGCCATCGCAGCCGCGCCAGCGAGCAGGCAGACAGCGCAGTGGCGCGCACCGCACCGGATGCCTTCGAGCAGGTGATGGGGGTGGCAACGCTGGGTGCCCTGGCTGGGACCGTGCGGCCAGATCACCTCGATTATGCCCGGCGGCTCTATAAGAACATCCCGGAGCAAGTTCGCCACTCGGTGCATCAGTCAGCCGGGGCCAGAGCCTTTTGTTACAGTCAGATCATGCTGGCCAGTCCGGGCCACGAGCAGGCTCTGCTGAACCTGATCAAACAGGAGGATGTGTCGGCCGTTGAAGTGCTCCGGCGGTTATGGCCCTTTTATCAGAAGCTCGACCCGCAATTGCGGCTGCCATTGCTCGACATGGCCGTGCCGGTGCTCAAACGGCTGGATGAGCGCGAGCGACTGGTGTTTCTGGACCGGCTGAGCCGGCTGGCAGCTATGGATGAGGAGCTGGCGCTGCGCGAATGGGTATTGCTGGCGCAAGTGCGCCGACATTTGTCCGGTGCCGGTGCAACCGGTTCGCAGGTTACCCGGCCCATTAAAGAGTGTGGGCAGGATCTGCAGACAGTGCTCTCGGCACTGGTGCATGTGAACCGTCAGCCAACACTGGCCAGAGCCGCCTATGAGCAGGCAATACAACCTTTCGAGCTTGCCGATAAGTCCCTGCTTGCGCCGGAACAGGCCAGTTTTGCGGCCGTAACCGGCGCGCTGGAGCATTTGGGGGAAATCGCCTATTTCTGGCGCCGGGCGGTGTTGCAAGCCTGCGTTGATGTCATTCGTGCAGACGGTGCCATTCATCAGGATGAATACGAGCTGCTTCGGACTCTGGCGGATTGCCTGGGGTGCCCGATACCGCCGATGGTCGAGCATGAGTGGCGCCCGGGCGGCTAGCGCACTGTAACAGACTAAATGTCTTCACCAGCGAGTCGCCAGGCAGTCAGATGCAAGGTGCACTGGCCCTGTTTTTCTTGATTATACCTACGGCATTCTATATTATGCGCGCCCTTCCGGCCTGTCTCAGGCAGGGAGGTTTGTGCCTTTTGCATGGGCAGGGCCGAGCGGTTACGCCGTTTCGGGCCGGGCCATAACAAGGGCTGAAGAGTCACTCCTTACCTTACTGCGGCCGCACCGCAGGAGGTTGCCAAAACCGCAAGGAGATTTTATGCGTCATTACGAAATCGTTCTGCTGGTCCATCCTGACCAGTCAGAGCAAGTACCGGCCATGATCGAGCGTTACACCTCTGTTGTAACCGAGAAAGGTGGCAAGGTACATCGCCATGAAGATTGGGGCCGCCGTCAACTGGCTTACCCGATTCTCAATGCTCACAAGGCTCATTATGTTCTGCTGAACATCGAAGCTGACAACGACACCGTTGAAGATCTGAAGAGCACCTTCCGGTTTAACGATGCCATCATCCGCAACATGATCATGCGTCGCAAAGATGCTGACACTGAAGCATCCCCGATGATGAAGAGCGTTGAAGCCAAGAAGGCCAAAGACGAAGCTCAGGCTGCTGTTGCCCGCAACCGCGCTGAAGAGACTGAGTCCGAGCCCGAGAACGACGAAGAGTCTGAAGAAGCCTAACAACGAGGAGCATTCACATGGCACGTTTTTTCCGCCGCCGCAAATTCTGCCGTTTCACTGCAGAAGGCATCAAGGAAATCGATTACAAAGATGTAGACCTGTTGAAGGGCTACGTTACTGAAACCGGCAAGATCGTACCCAGCCGGATCACCGGTACCCGTGCACGTTACCAGCGCCAGTTGTCTTCGGCCATCAAGCGTGCTCGCTACCTTGCCTTGCTGCCTTACACCGACAGTCACCAGTAAGTCGGATTAAAGGGAGGACCCTGGCATGATGGGCTTGGCTCGCTTTGCGATGAAAAGCCAACTGAACGCTGGGGTTCTTGCTGCAGGTTTTGCTGCGCTGCCGATGCTTTATGCACTCAGCGCAGCGCTGGTGGCACTGGTCACGCTCAGGCGTGGCGCCACCGAAGGCACCAGGGTGCTGTTGTGGAGTTTGGCAGGGGGACTGGTTTCCTGGCAATTGACCGGGCTGATCTTGCCCCTGCTGGTTTTACCCGTCACCGCGCTGTTGGCGATGGTGATGCGATCGGTGCAGAGCTGGTCGGTGTTGTTGACAGTGGCGGCCCTGTTGGGCATTGCGCTGGCTATAGCCGCCCAGGTTTTGCTGAACGATCGGTTTGAAGCGGTGATTACCCAGGTACAACAGGGTGTCGCTGGCACCGATTCCTCTCAGCCCATGTGGCAGATGTTGGAATCGGTGAAGCCCAATGCGGCTTTTCTGGTAATGACCGTTGAACTCCTGGAAGCGCTGTTGTGTTTGGTGCTGGCGCGTTACTGGCAAGCCGGGTTGTACAACCCGGGTGGGTTCCGACAGGAATTCCATGCGCTGCGAATCAGCGGCCGCTTGCTGATAGCGCTGGTGTTACTGGCTGGCCTGGCTTACGCAGTGAAGCCTGCAGCCATGCTGTTGTTGCTATTGCCCCTGTTATTCGCCGGTGTGGCGTTGGTGCATGGGGTGATTGCGAAAACGAATATGGGTGGGCAGTGGTTACTCGCATTTTATGTCGGGGGCCTGCTGCTCAATCAGTTCATTTTACCATTGCTGGTACTGGGTGCTGTGATTGATGGGGTGCTTGATATTCGAGCCCGCCTGACCAAAGCGCCCGACCAGAATGACGAATGAGGTAAGCGAGATGGAAGTTATCCTGCTTGAGAAAGTTGGCAAGATGGGTGTTCTGGGCGACACCGTTAACGTAAAAAACGGTTACGCACGTAACTACCTGGTCCCGCAAGGCAAGGCTGTGCCTGCCAGCAAGGACAACGTTAAAGTATTTGAAGAGCGTCGCGCCGAGCTCGAGAAAGCCGAAGCCGAAAAACTGGCTGCTGCTCACGAGCGCGCCGAGAAGCTGGCCGAAATCGAACTGACCGTTCAAGCGAACGCCGGTGACGAAGGCAAGCTGTTCGGTTCTATCGGCCCGCGCGATGTGGCTGATCTGGTTGCTGCCGCTGGCGTTGAAATCAGCAAGTCTGAAGTCAAAATGCCTGCTGGCCCGATCCGTAACACCGGTGAATTCAACATCACCATCCAGGTGCATCCGGATGTGGAAGCCTCGGTTCACATCATCGTGGTACCGGAAGCCTGATACAGCAGTAATTCATTGCTGATACGGTTCTGACACAGAACGGGAGACAGGAGCGCACCAGTGCGCCCCCTGCCTCCCGTTTTTTTGTGCCCGGAGTTCGTGTCAGCCACCGACTCTCACGCCCCTCCCAATTAGCAGCTCAAACCGATACCATAGCTGGCTCTGTTCTCTGTGCTGAAGATCCCGATGAGTAACGCCCTATGACCGACACCCTCGAAGACGATCTGTTTTCCCACAACGACGAGTTGGCCGGGCTCAAGGTGCCGCCGCACTCGCTGGAGGCGGAGCAGTCGGTGCTGGGTGCGCTGATGGTAGACAACAGCCAGTGGGATAACGTCGCCGAGATCCTACTGCCCGACGATTTCTACCGTAACGAGCACCGCCAGGTGTACCGGATGATGATTCGGCTGGCCGAGCAGACTCAGCCGCTCGATGTGATTACCCTGGGTGAAGCACTCGACAACGAGAAACAGCTCGATGCCGTTGGCGGTATGGAATACCTGAACGATCTGGCTGAAAACACGCCGTCGATCGGTAACCTGGTTGCCTACGCCAAGATCGTGCAGGAACGGTCGGTGTTGCGGCGGCTGATTGCCGTTGCCAATGACATAGCCAGCAAAGCCTATGACCCGCGTGGGATGGATGCCGAATCCATTCTGGATGACGCCGAACGTCAGGTGTTTCAAATTGCTGAGGAACGGGCCGATCAGGATGGCGGGCTGGTGCACGTCAACCCACTGGTCGACCGGGCCATTCAGCGCATTGATGAACTGTTTCACTCCGACAGTGAGATTACCGGGGTGTCTACAGGTTTTACCGATCTCGACAAGATGACCACCGGCATGCAAGCCGGTGACCTGATGATTCTTGCCGCGCGGCCTTCCATGGGTAAAACGACCCTGGCCATGAACCTGGTGGAAGAGGCGACGCTGAATCAGGAAAAACCCGTTGTCGTGTTCAGCCTGGAAATGCCCGCAGACCAGATTATCACCCGGTCCATCGCCTCACTGGGGCGCATCGATATGGGGCGGGTAAAAACCGGTAAGCTGCATGAAGACGATTTTCCCAAGCTCACCAAGGCGGTCAACCTGCTTAAAGACCGCAAGTTGTTTATTGATGATACACCCGGCATCAGCCCGAATGAAATGCGCAGCCGTTTGCGGCGCCTGGTTCGGGAGCATGGCGACATTGGTTTGATCATGATCGACTATTTGCAGCTGATGAAGATCAAGGGCTTTACCGAGGGCCGTACCGGTGAAATCTCCGAGATTTCGCGGTCGCTGAAGGCGCTGGCGAAGGAATTCAATTGTCCCATGGTCGCCCTGTCGCAGTTGAACCGGAGTCTCGAGCAGCGACCCAACAAGCGGCCGGTTAATTCGGATCTGCGGGAATCCGGTGCGATCGAGCAGGACGCCGACATCATCATGTTCATTTACCGGGATGAAGTTTATAACGAAGATTCCAGTGACAAAGGCATTGCCGAGCTGATCATCGGCAAGCAGCGTAATGGCCCTATCGGTACCTGTCGGGTGGCGTTTTTGGGGCAATACAGCCGATTTGAAAACCTGGCGCCGGAACAATACGGCAGCTGGCAAGACGAATGAGCCGGGGCACTTGCGCGTACATGGACCCTTCGGCGTTGCAGTACAACCTGCAGCGGGTTCGAACTCTGGCGCCCGGAGTACGGATCTGGGCGGTGGTCAAAGCCGATGGCTATGGCCACGGTGCGGTTCAGGTGGCTCAGGCGCTGCATCAGGCCGATGGCTTTGCCGTCGCAACATTGGCAGAGGCGCAAGCTTTGCGGGATGCGGGCATCGATTCGCCCATCCTCTTGCTGGAGGGCACGCTCGGGCCACTGCAGGCGCTGGATGCAGTGCGTCTTGGCTGCGATACCGTCGTTCACCAGACCGAGCAACTATCCTACCTTGAAGCCATGGCAGACCGGCTCGGGAAACAGCGCATTTGGTTGAAGGTTGATACCGGCATGCACCGGTTGGGCGTGGCTCCCGCGCAAGTGCCTGAGTTCGTGAAACGGATTCAGGCCATTCGTCCCATGCAGCCGGTCAATCTGATGACGCATTTTTCCAGTGCCGATGAGCCCGAAGCCCCCTATACCGCAATGCAAATTGCCCGCTTTAATGAATTGGCCAGAGCACTGCCGGGCACGCATCTGTGTCTGGCCAATTCGGCTGGCGTCATGGCCTGGCCAGAAAGCCATGCCGATTGGGTTCGACCCGGCATCATGTTGTATGGCGCCTCGCCCGGGTTCGGAAAAACCGGGTTGGCGCTGGGGCTGAAACCCGCCATGAGGTTAACGGCGCCGGTCATTGCACTGCGCACGGTTCCTGCCGGTGAGTGGGTGGGGTATGGTGCCCGCTGGCAAGCCAAACGGGAGAGTCGAATCGCCACCCTGGCCATCGGCTATGGCGATGGCTACCCGCGTCACGCTCCCGATAACACGCCGGTTTGGCTGAGCGGGCAACGCGTACCTCTGGTGGGTAAGGTATCGATGGATATGTTAACTGTTGATGTGACCGATGCTCCCCAGGTCCAACTCGGAGACTCGGCTGAACTCTGGGGTGAGCACCTGAGTGTTGATGAAGTTGCCTCACACATCGGTACCGTCGGCTATGAATTGTTGACGCGGGTTTCACCCCGTGTCGATAAACAATGGCCCACTGACTAAATCAAACCCGGTTAGAATTACAGGAATGCGACCTGGGTTTAATTTTTAGCGATTTCCGAGCAAAGATACTTGTCAACGCCCCCCGAATACACCTACATTGGAAGTGCTGATTACGCAGATTAAAATCATGCGAAGGCAACCAGCAAAACGGAACGCAAAGCAGCCAGCCTGTACAGTGTTCACGTTTGAAGATAACAATAAATGCCATCAACACGAGGGTAAAGGCAACCGACCCGGCTGCCGTGAACCATTATGATGACCAATGTAAGAGGCCATTATCGGGCCTTCCCCTGCAAAGCGTATTACCTCAGCGAGTGGTTCGACGAGTAGCCACTGCCTGTCCTTTGAGTCGTTCCTGGTCTCTGTTTCAATATAAAGTCTGATCGTTAGTGAGCCACAATCCGGTTGCTGTTACCGCCGTGTGTGCCTGCCTGATACAACGTTCTGACTGTTTGAAACGTCATGGCCCAATCTGATCAATTCTCAAATTTTTACGTGATGAACTCGCGCGGTTCGTCGTGGACAGGTGAATCTATGAAGTCGAATAACACGCCTATTTCGCTGGCACTGACGCTGGCCGCCGCTGCTGTACTGGCAGGCTGTAACTCCAGTTCGAACGACAAGCCCTCAACCGATACCGGGTCTGAATCGTCGCTTTCCATGCGTTCGCAACTGGTTGGCGGTGCTGCCAGTGTTTGCTCGAGCGTACAGCCCGGATATTGTGAAGACTGGGATGCCTACTGGGCAGAAAATGGCGATCCCGAAGCGAATGTTGCCGTTGCTCTGACTGAGCCGGTTGAGCTGAGCCAGGTTAAAATTGATGCTCTGGTGGCTGATCCGTCTTGGGAAACCGATCCGGATTTTAAAACCGGTGTTGAGCTAATTCTTAATTATTTACAGCAAGAACTTGGCGCCATGCCCGAGTACGCTGACTGGCAGGATTTCAGAGCCGACTTTATTAGCATCACCGCTACAGAAGTGCCAGGGTTGCCCGAGGGTGTCGATGGCGACAGCATCTGGTTCGACAGTTCGTCGGCCCAATACGCAACCTTTGAGGGCTTAAAAAAGGCGGACCAGCGTTTGAATTACACCGTGACTGCAGCCAAGTCGGCGGCGGTCAATGCCATGGTGGATGCTCTGGCCGCTGACGTTCTATCTGACGAGCAGGGCGTTATTAAAGCCGTGGTCGCTGATCTGATCAGTGTCGAGACTCGCAAGCAGGATGAATTGCTGCTGGCGCTGAAAGACATCGATGCCGGCGGCACACTCATCGCCGATGGCGATGCTCTGTATAATTCAGACCTGAGTTATCTGGTTGACGATGATAACGACGGTGATTTCTTCCGGTTAATCGATACGCTGGATGCCAGCAATTTCCTGCTTGAACAGGCACTCATCGATGCCATCGATGCTCAGACTGACTGGGACAACAGCGAGCATCGGGACCAGGTTGTTTTGATTCTACAAGCGATGCTGGACGACTCTGGTGAAGCCTCGGTGGACTACAGCAACAATACCGGTGAAGGAAATAGCCGCGCTGTTTTTGGTGAGGCATTTACAGATGTTGTACTGCGCGATGGCTATGAAAACGGACTGGATCTGTGGAACGACATGCCCGGTGTTGTGCGTTACAAGATTCTCGAGTTGCTGATCGACGACTTGACTGACTACGAGCGTGCGGTGGAGTTCGTTGGCCTGCCGGATTCGACCGATGCCGACGCCGTGGGTATCTACGAGGCTTTTGTTGAACAGGCGCGAGCTGCCAGTGGCAAAGATATGCCAACCGTATTGGTGATGACGTCGTCATCGGCCAACAGTTATGCAGCGGCCGATTACTATGTGGGTCTGTTCGAGCAGGCCGGTGCTGACGCCCAGTGGCTGCCACTGGATCGCGCTTATCGCCGGGCTCACGATGAAGGCCAGTGTGACTGGTTAGGGGCTTACCACAGCGATTATGCGTCAGCCGCCCATCTGGATCTGCTCTATCCCGACTACTTTGACGCTCATATCACGGCCTGCGAACAAGGTATTCAGGACGTCATAGCCTCAGCGGACGGCCTCTTTATCAACGGCGGTGATCAGGTGCGTACCTTCGATGCGCTGGTTACTTTTGATGGTGAGGTTCGTCAGAACAGTACCGAACTGGAGCAAATACTTGAGCGTCAGCAAGATGGTGAACTGGTCATCGGCGGAACCTCGGCCGGTGCTGCGGTGCAAAGTGGCGGGAAGCTGAGTGCTGCCGCACAAACCAACCCGATGATTACCGCCGGGTCGGCACACGATGCGCTGGTGAACGGGTACGATGCCGGCAACCACGAAATCACCGGTGGCATAGGCACCTTTCCCTGGGGTGTGACTGATACCCACTTCTCTGAGCGTGCACGCGAGACGCGTCTGATTCGTCTGGTCGAGCAAGCTGGAGTGCGCTTTGGTTTTGGGGTGGATGAAACCACCGCGCTGTCGGTTGTCGAGCACGAAGAAGACGGTTCGCGGGAAGTCGTTATGGGCGTATCCGGTGCTGGTGGCGTATACATAGTGGACGCAGCCGAGCTGGTCACCACGGTCGATGCGCCTTTCGAAGCCAGCGGCGTGGTCACGCACTACCTGACCGAAGGTGATACTTTCACCTGGTATCCGGAAACGGAAACCTACGACATCCAGTTTGCGGATGGCGCGACGGCACTGACGCTTGATCAGGCCCCGGCCATCGATGCAACCGATGACGATGTTCTATACGAAGATCATTATCGTACCTGGGTACGCAATACCCTGATCGCGGGTGAAACCGGTGCGACGGGGACCTCCTATGAGGATGATCCGCAATACACCCTGACAATCTCTGCCGGTGCCGACACGGTGGCAGTGCAGAAGGGCGAGCAGGTGTCCTATCAGAATCTGACGCTGGACATTGCCCACGACTGAGTCGACCAGCGCTGATCTGAAAGCCGGGGCAACCCGGCTTTTTTTATGGGGGGTAAACGTCAGCCGTTTACCCCGGTAAACCACGGAACGCCAACCCCCGTAACGTCTATACGCCAAATGGATGATCTTTGTTTGGCGCTTTGTTCAAGACATTTGTTACAAAATCCGTATAATTCGCTGCGGTTGGCTTAACTGTTGGCGCTGCGGGTTAGCATACACTCGCTTTAATCCGTCGCCATGGTGGGCTTCCACGGTTTCAGGAAGTGGTTTGTTTCTGACTGACGCTTGTACAAACCGATGTTCGCGGGGGTGCCGCACATCGTAAAAGTGTCGCAAACGGCTTTCCAATGCTTACTTTTCAGCGGGCGAATATCCTAATGACTGCAATCACTACAGACGTTGTGTTAGTTGGTGCCGGCGCTATGAGCGCTACCCTGGGAATGATGTTGAAACAGCTGGATCCCGGCTTCGATATCCTGATGCTGGAAAAGCAAAACAGCGTCGCTCAGGAAAGCAGTGATGGCTGGAATAATGCGGGCACGGGTCATGCCGCCTATTGCGAGCTTAATTACACGCCGGTGAAGGCCGATGGCAGCATCGACACCTCCAAGGCGTTCAACATCAATTCTGCCTTTGAAGTGAGTCTTCAGTTCTGGTCTTACCTGGTGGAGCAGGGCGCCTTGCCGGAACCGGCCCGGTTTATTAACACCGCGCCGCACAAAAGCTTTGTCTGGGGTGACGACAACGTTGCCTTCCTGAAAAAGCGCTATGAAACGCTGAAAGACCACCACCTGTTCAAAGACATGGAATTTACCGACGACCCTGAGGTGTTGCGCCAGTGGATGCCGCTGATTATGCAAGATCGCGATCCGCACCAAAAAGTGGCAGGAACCCGCGTTCGCTATGGTTCTGATGTCGATTTTGGGGCACTGACCCGGCATTTGGTGAGCGATCTGGAGCAACAGGAAGGCTTCGAATTGAAGCTGTCGCACGAAGTGGTCGACCTGAACCAGAAAGACAATGGTCGCTGGGCCATTACCCTGAAAGACACCAAAACCGGCTCGATTCAGGCCGTGGATGCCCGCTTTGTGTTTTTGGGTGCCGGTGGCGGTGCCTTGCCCCTGCTGCAGAAATCGGGTGTGCCGGAAGGCCACGGCTATGGCGGTTTTCCGGTCAGTGGGCAGTGGCTGGTATGCCGCAAGCCCGAGATCGTTAAGCAACACCACGCCAAGGTATACGGCAAAGCGCCTCTGGGTGCGCCGCCAATGTCCGTTCCACACCTGGATACCCGTATTATCGATGGCAAAGAAGCGCTGTTGTTCGGCCCATTCGCCGGGTTCACCACCAAGTTTCTGAAACAGGGCTCCTTTTTTGATCTGATCAAATCAGTCCGGCCTAACAACCTGAAACCTATGCTGATTGCGGGCCTGGGCAATATGGACCTAACCCGCTACCTGATCAGTGAAGTGATGCAATCGCACAAATCCCGGGTCGATGCCTTGCGCAAGTTCTACCCCAATGCGCGCGACGAAGACTGGGAACTGGCCATCGCCGGCCAGCGCGTCCAGATCATCAAGAAAGACCCTGAGCTGGGCGGTAAGCTGGAGTTCGGCACGGAAGTGATCTCAACCGCCGATGGTAGCCTGGCGGCTCTGCTGGGGGCTTCTCCGGGGGCATCCACAGCGGCGCAGACCATGATCAACATCATTGAAACCTGCTTTGCTGAACGCATGAATAACGCCGACTGGCAGCAAAAGATGAAAAGCATGGTGCCTTCTTACGGCAAGTCACTGACCGATGATGCCGATTTGCTGGCCGAGGTGCGTCAGCGCACCCTGGCAACCCTGAAACTGCATCCCTGAGACGTCTAATACCCTCAGCCTGCCAGTCGCAGGCTGGGTGTATTCCTTTTTTATTACTCAAGTTTCGGTGTTCGCTGAGGCGACAAGCGGCGGCTGCCGGGGGTGCCCCTGTGGGGTAGTCCGCAGCAGGGATGCTGCGGTCTAGGCTCCATGGATGGATCTACGCCGACCCCACAGGGGCACCCCCGGTAGCCGGCGCGGACCAGTGCCACTTAGCCAACCGCGAACTCCGAAACTTGAGTTATCAAATAATCCTCCTTTCTGGCACGGCTTCTGCTAACTTAAATTCTGACCGAACGGTCCAGAGGTGCTTGCGCATGTAAAGTCTGCGAAAATCGCCGCTGTTACAAAACACCACAGCTGTAACACAAAAACACAGCTGTTACGGAAAACCATAAAAACAAGGCGACTGACCATCTGGCTGCGTTCGCAGAGACGCCCCTTTGGGTTGCCTATAATAGGAATCATCATGCTGGAACAATTCTTCAAGCTGAAAGAACTCGGAACCGATGTTCGCACCGAAGTGCTTGCGGGTATTTCTACTTTCCTGACCATGGCGTACATCATCGCCGTGAACCCGGGTATCCTGTCGGCAACGGGCATGCCTTTCGACGCTGTGTTTGTAGCCACCTGTATCGCCGCTGCCCTGGGCACCGGCATTATGGGTTTACTGGCCAATTACCCCGTGGCACTGGCGCCGGGTATGGGTCTCAACGCCTTCTTCACCTTTGGTGTTGTGATGGGCATGGGCGTTAGCTGGGAAGTGGCACTGGGCTGTGTGTTCTGGTCCGGTATCCTGTTCGTGCTGCTCAGTGCCTTTAAAGTACGGGAGTGGATCATCAACGCCATTCCCGGATCGATGAAAACCGGCATTGCGGTTGGTATTGGTTTGTTCCTGGCCATTATTGGCTTGCAGGGTGCGGGCGTGGTGGTCAATAACGATGCCACCCTGGTTGGCCCGGGCGATCTGAGCTCACCGCAGGTGATTCTCGCGTTTCTGGGTTTCGCACTGATCACAGCTTTGCACCACCGGGGCGTTACCGGCAGCGTCATCATAGGCATTCTGGCCACCACGGTTGCCGGCTTCTTTTTCGGTCTGGTTGAATACAACGGCCTGGTATCGATGCCGACGGGCCTCAGCGCCACCTTCTTCCAGCTGGATATTCTCGGCGCCCTGGAACTGAGCCTGATCGCCGTCATTCTGGCGTTCCTGTTTGTGGATGTGTTCGATACCTCGGGCACGCTGGTGGCCGTTGCCAAAGAAGGCAATCTGCTCGACAAAGACGGCAAGCTGCCGCGCCTGGGCAAGGCACTGATGGCTGACAGTACAGCGTCTGTTGCGGGTTCATTGCTGGGTACCTCGACCACCACCAGTTACATTGAGAGTGGTGCCGGCATCGCTGCCGGTGGTCGTTCTGGCCTGACTGCACTGACCGTGTCTGTACTGTTCCTGCTGGCGCTGTTTTTCTCGCCCCTGGCCCAGATGATCCCATCCTACGCGACGGCGTCGGCCCTGCTGTTCGTAGCGGTGCTGATGATTTCATCGATTTCCAGCGTTGACTGGAAAGACCTGACCGAAGCCGCTCCGGTCGTGGTAACAGCCGTCATGATGCCGCTGACTTATTCCATTGCAGAAGGCATCGCGGCCGGTTTCATCACCTATGCGGTGGTCAAAGTATTCGCCGGCAAGGCAAAAGACGTGAACATCAGCGTTTACATCATTGCCGGTGCTGCCTTGCTGAAGTACGTCTTCCTGTAGCGGCCTGACGGGCTGAGCTCGCCAGAAGCATCGCGAAAATAAAACGGGGCCGCTACAATGGCCCCGTTTTTTATGTGAAGTGGAATAGTCAGTGCTAAATAATTCAGTACAGAACACCGAAAACCAGGCCGGGTTGTTTGACCCCAAAGCTTACATTCGCACCGTGCCGGACTGGCCCAAGCCCGGGGTGCAGTTTCGTGACATCACCACGCTGTTGTCTGACGCTCGGGTGTTTCGTCAGCTGATCGATGCCTTCGTACACCGGTATTTCGACTATAAAATCGATGCCGTGGTTGGTATTGATGCCCGTGGTTTCATTCTGGGTGCGCCACTGGCCTACCAGCTTAATACCGCCTTTGTACCGGTACGCAAGCAGGGCAAACTGCCGTTTGACACTCTGGAAGAAGCCTATGAACTGGAATATGGCCAGGCGGTACTGCAGATCCATGCTGATGCACTTAAGCCGGGCCAGCGTGTGCTGGTGATCGATGACCTCATTGCCACCGGTGGCACTCTGGTTGCGGCCTGTTCACTGGTACAGCGGCTGGGGGCCGAGGTGGTTGAATGCACCGCCATTGTCGATCTGCCCGACCTCGGTGGCAGCCAGACGCTGAGGCGTGCCGGTTATACGGTTCGTGCTCTATGCGAGTTTGAGGGCGACTAAAGCGGTATAACCCGTTCAACCAGTATGTGGGTAGACTGATTCTTGCCGGAGCGTCTCGGTTCCGGTATCCACAGCAGAAAGGCAGGGGGCAACCATGACCACTTATCGAGCATTACGAATACATCTCACCGATGAAGGGGTGACTCGCGCCATTGAAGACCGGGCAATGAGCGAACTGCCCGATCACGATGTACTGATACGGGTGCACTGGTCGTCGCTCAACTACAAGGATGCGCTGTCCGCAAACGGCCACAAGGGCGTGAGCCGCTACTACCCCCATACGCCCGGCATCGATGCGGCTGGCGTCGTTGAACGCGACCGGTCCGGTCAGTTTCAGCCGGGAACCCAGGTCGCCGTCATCGGTTTTGATCTGGGCATGAACACCCAGGGTGGCTTTGCCGACTACGTCTGTGTGCCGGCCGACTGGGTGGTGACCCTGCCAACCGGTCTGAGCATGGCTGACAGCATGCGGCTTGGTACCGCCGGGGTAACGGCGGCCTATTGCCTGGAAAAACTGATTGAAACCGGAGTCCGTGCCGACGACGGGCCCATACTGGTTACTGGCGCAACGGGCGGTGTCGGCAGCCTGGCGGTGCATTTGCTCTCGACGCTGGGCTATAAGGTGACCGCCGTTACGGGCAAGACTGACGCCCACGATTGGCTGCGACAGCTGGGTGCAACCGACATACTGCCCCGGGAAGCCCTCAGTGAACCGGACCCGAAGGCCTTGCGACCGGCTCAGTTCGCCGGTGCCATCGATACTATCGGGGAACATACCCTGGTCAATATTCTCAAGAGCTTGCGTTTTGGCGGGTCAGTAGCGGCTTGTGGCATTGTGGGTGGCACGGCGCTTCCCGCCGATATATTCCCGTTTATTCTGCGAGGCGTGAACTTGCTGGGTGTCGCCAGTGCCGATGCGCCACTCGATGCTCGCACCCGGGTGCTGGCCAAGTATGCCGGTCTGTGGAAGCTGCCGCTGCTAAGCTCGATGTGTGACACCCTGACGCTCGATGAACTGGGGCCCCGTATCGACGCCATGCTGTCCGGCAAGATTCAGCGTCGCGCGCTGATCCGCATTGCCCAGGACTGACCCGGTGTTGCAAACGGATTCAACAGCATCGGGCTGGACACTGGACCCCGACCTCGCCCTGACTGACCCGGGCTGGCGGGCAGCGCTTGCCCCCATTCTCGCCGAGCCGCAACAGCGCACTCTGGTGCAATGGCTGAACCAGCGTGCGGCACAGGGCGTACAGCTGTATCCGCCCGCCGAGTCTGTGTTCAGAGCGCTCAATGCCACCCCGGTCGAGCAGGTCAAGGTCGTTATTCTGGGGCAAGACCCTTACCACGGCCCAGGGCAGGCCCAGGGGCTGAGCTTTTCAGTCCCAACCGGGGTTCGGTTTCCACCCAGCTTGCGCAATATCTTCAAGGAGCTGGGCAGTGATGTGCCGTTCAGCCCGCCTGACAGCGGTGATCTGACGCCCTGGACGCAACAGGGCGTATTGCTGCTGAATGCGGTACTGACGGTTGAGCAGGGCCAGGCCAATGCTCACCAGGGCAAAGGCTGGGAAGCCGTTACCGATGCGGTGATCGATCACATTAACCGGAATCGGAACGACGTGGTGTTTATGTTGTGGGGCAGCTACGCCCAGAAGAAAGGTCAAATGATTGACCGTCAGCGTCACTGTGTTTTGACGGCTCCACATCCATCGCCTTTGTCTGCACATCGGGGCTGGTTCGGATCCGGGCACTTTTCGAAGGCAAATGCCTATTTACGTGGCACCCGTCAAACACCCGTCGACTGGCAGCTTCAGACGACGGTTTAAGTCTGACTTGCACGGGTTAAAAGCCCACCTGCAGCTTTGCTATCCAACTGTAAATTCTCAAAAAAATCCGCTATTTGCCTGCCATTGCACGGCGTCTGGACTAACCTTAAGAACGTAAGAAGACAGAAACGTCCGGCTCGAAATGCATTCAGCCCGGGTTCATCTTTCTTCGCCTGTTCATTGCAAAAAACGGAGTACGCCGGGTGGCCGGCACCTCATCTTAACCTGTCTGGTTTCTTACACTGGCGCGTACTTTGCAGCCAGGAAACCGGTGGATTGATAAACACTGAAGCATGATAGACATCGCTCATGGAAAGAGCCTAATTGATAGCGTTTTAGGGGGTCGTTCATGGATATTTTCAAGCACTTTCAGTCACGTTACGAAGCCAGGTTGCTGGAGGAGTATTCCCTCGAGGAGTACCTCAGTCTATGCAAAGAGGACCCGATGGCGTACTCATCGGCACCCGAGCGTATGCTCGCCGCCATTGGCGAGCCTCAGGTCATCGATACCGCCAAAGACTCGAGGCTGAGCCGCATTTTCTCCAATAAAATCATCCGGCGGTACCCGGCCTTTGAAGAATTCTACGGTATGGAAGAGCCGATCGAGCAGATCGTTTCCTATTTCCGTCACGCCGCTCAGGGGCTGGAAGAGAAGAAACAGATTCTTTACTTGCTGGGCCCGGTGGGCGGGGGCAAATCGTCGCTGGCTGAGCGCTTGAAGCAATTGATTGAGACAGTTCCGTTCTATGCTATCAAAGGCTCTCCGGTGTACGAGAGCCCGCTCAGCCTGTTCGACCCAGATGAAGATGGCGCTATTCTCGAAGAGCGGTACGGCATCCCCAACCGGTATTTGCGGTCCATCATGTCGCCCTGGGCGGTTAAACGCCTGCATGAGTATGGGGGCGACATCAGTCAGTTCCGGGTGGTGAAATTGTTTCCATCCATCACCGATCAGGTGGCGGTTGCCAAGACTGAGCCGGGTGATGAGAACAACCAGGACATTTCAGCACTGGTTGGTAAAGTCGATATCCGCATGCTTGAGGATTTCCCCCAGAACGACCCGGACGCCTACAGCTTCTCTGGCGCCCTGTGTAAAGCCAACCAGGGCCTGATGGAATTTGTCGAGATGTTCAAGGCGCCGATCAAGGTGCTGCACCCGCTGCTCACCGCCACCCAGGAAGGCAACTACAACGCCACAGAAGGCATGAGTGCCATTCCCTTCTCGGGTACGGTGCTGGCGCACAGTAACGAATCGGAGTGGAAGGCGTTTCGTAACAACAAGAACAACGAAGCGTTTCTGGACCGGGTGTTCATTGTTAAGGTGCCGTATTGCACCCGGGTCACCGAAGAAATCAATATCTATCGCAAGCTGATCGAAAACAGTTCTCTGTCGGAATCACCCTGTGCGCCGGACACCCTGAAAATGCTGGCCCAATTCTCAGTGCTATCACGACTCAAGGAACCCGAGAACTCCAACGTTTATTCGAAAATGCGCGTCTACGACGGCGAAAACCTGAAAGACACCGACCCCAAGGCCAAAACCATTCAGGAGTACAAGGATTCCGCCGGTGTCGACGAAGGCATGGACGGTCTCTCGACCCGATTCGCGTTCAAGATACTGTCGAAGGTATTCAACTTCGACGCCACCGAGGTGGCTGCCAACCCGGTGCATCTGCTCTACGTGCTGGAAGATCAGATTGAGCAGCAGCAGTTCCCCCAGGAAGTGCACGATCGCTATCTGGCGCACCTGAAAGAATACCTGGCGCCACGCTATGTGGATTTTATCGGCAAGGAAATTCAGACTGCCTACCTCGAAAGCTATTCCGAGTACGGCCAGAATATTTTTGACCGCTACGTCACCTATGCTGATTTCTGGATACAGGATCAGGAGTTCCGCGATCCGGAAACCGGTGAGATTCTGGACCGGGCGGCGCTGAACGAAGAACTGGAAAAGATCGAGAAACCTGCGGGCATCTCCAACCCCAAAGACTTCCGCAACGAGATCGTCAATTTTGTGTTGCGCGCCCGTGCCAACAACGAAGGTCGCAATCCGAGCTGGCAGAGCTATGAGAAGCTGCGCGCAGTCATCGAGAAGAAGATGTTCTCGAACACCGAAGATCTGCTGCCGGTGATTTCCTATTCGGCCAAGTCATCGACCGATGACGAGAAGAAACATCAGGATTTTGTGCGGCGCATGGTCAACCGTGGTTACACCGAGAAGCAGGTACGTCTGCTAAGCGAATGGTATTTGAGAGTGCGCAAGTCGTCCTGATCGTTATTGAACCGGCTGGCCAGCAGGCAACACCCTGGTCCGCCAGCCGGCCAACCCGGTCAGCCCGACACACAGAGGTCACAGTATGATGAATTCCTACGTGATTGACCGTCGGTTAAATGGAAAGAACAAGAGTGCGGTTAATCGTCGGCGGTTCCTGGAACGGTATCGCAAGCACATCAAAAAGGCGGTGAACGAAGCGGTAAACAAGCGCTCAATCACCGACATGGAACACGGCGAATCCATTTCCATTCCCTCGGAAGACATTTCCGAGCCGGTCTTCGGCCATGGCCGGGGCGGCAAGCGCAACATCATCAACCCGGGCAACAAGGAATTCCGTTCCGGTGACCGCATTCGCAAGCCACAGGGCGGCGGCGGTGGCCAGGGGCAGGGTAGTGGAGAGGCAGGCAACAGCGGGGAAGGGTTGGATGACTTCACCTTCAACATTACCCAGGATGAATTTCTCGAGTTCCTGTTTGAAGATCTGGAATTGCCCAATCTGGTGCGCAAAGAACTCAAGGAAATGAGCGATCATGTCTATCGCCATGCCGGTTTTACCAGCCAGGGTGTGCCCAACCGCATAAATATTGTTCGCTCATTACGCAACGCCCATGCCCGGCGTATTGCCCTCAGCGGTAAATCCCGGCGTCGGCTGAAAGAGCTCAAAGCACTGGTTGAGCAAGAGATGGAGAAAGAGGAGGTCTTGCGCGATGGCCACTCTTTGTTGGCCTGGCAGGAGGAAATTGAACGACTGGATCAGAAGATCCGCCGAATGCCCTTTATCGATGATTTTGACCTGCGCTTTAACCGCAACGAACGGGTGCCGGTGCCCAGTAATGCCGCCGTCATGTTCTGCCTGATGGACGTCTCCGGCTCCATGACTCAGAACACCAAAGACATGGCCAAACGCTTCTTTTTGCTGCTGTACCTGTTTCTGCGGCGCAATTACGAGAAAATTGAAGTCGTCTTTATCAGGCATCACACCAGTGCCAAGGAAGTGGACGAGGAAGAGTTTTTCTACTCCCGTGAAACCGGCGGCACCATTGTCTCCAGTGCGTTGAAAATGATGGGCGAGGTGATAAACGACCGCTACCCGTCCAATGCCTGGAACATCTACGCGGCCCAGGCATCCGATGGCGACAACTGGAATGACGATTCGCCCCAGTGCCGTGAGCTGTTGGCCAAGGCGATCATGCCTCTGGTGCAATACTACTCCTATATCGAAATCACACCGCGAGACCACCAGGCGCTCTGGCATGCCTATGAAGATGTTCAGGCCGCGTTTCCGGAACAATTTGCGATGGAGCAGATTATTGATCCGTCCGATATCTATCCGGTCTTCCGCCAGTTGTTTCAGAGGAAAACCACATGACACAGAAGCCTATATCGACCGGCAGTGAATGGACCTTCCCGCTGATACAGGAATACGATCAGGTGATCAGCCAGATAGCCCAGGAATACCGGCTCGATACCTACCCCAACCAGATCGAGATCATCAGCTCGGAACAGATGATGGATGCCTATTCATCCATTGGCATGCCACTGGGCTATCACCACTGGTCTTATGGCAAGCAGTTCCTGCAGACCCAGCAGAATTATCAGCGCGGCTTTATGGGCCTGGCCTATGAGATTGTGATCAATTCCAGCCCGTGCATTGCCTATCTGATGGAAGAGAACACCATGCCCATGCAGGCACTGGTGATTGCCCATGCCTGCTATGGTCACAATTCGTTTTTCAAAAATAACTACCTGTTCAAAACCTGGACAGATGCGACCGCCATCATCGATTACCTGGTCTTCGCAAAACAGTACGTGACCCAGTGCGAAGAGCGCTACGGCGTGCGTGAGGTTGAGCGGATACTGGATTCCTGCCATGCATTGCAGAACTATGGCGTTGACCGCTACAAGCGCCCATCCCCGATTTCAGCGGCCGAAGAACTCTCCCGTCAGGAAGAGCGCGAGGCCTACCAGCAACAGCAGGTGAACCTGCTGTGGCGCACCATACCGGTATCGGAGGGCAAGGAAACCCAGCAGGAGCGGCGCACCTTCCCGTCGGAGCCTCAGGAAAACATCCTGTATTTCATTGAAAAGAACGCCCCCTTGCTGGAACCCTGGCAACGTGAGCTGGTGCGTATTGTGCGCAAACTGGCCCAGTATTTTTACCCCCAGCGCCAGACACAGGTGATGAACGAGGGCTGGGCCAGCTTTTGGCATTACACCCTGATGAACGAGATGTACAACCGGGGGTACATCACCGAAGGCTTCATGATGGAGTTTCTGGCCAGTCATTCCGCCGTGGTGTACCAGCCGCCCTATGATTCAAAATACTATTCCGGGCTGAACCCCTATACCCTGGGCTTCAACATTTACCGGGATCTCAAACGCATTTGTGAACACCCGACCGATGAAGACCGGGAATGGTTTCCGGACCTGGCAGGCAAAGACTGGCTCGATACACTGCATTTCGCGATGGAGAACTTCAAGGACGAGAGCTTCATTCAGCAATTCCTGTCACCCAAGGTCATGCGCGATATGCATCTGTTTGCGGTCTATGACGATGAAGACGAGAGCGAGTACGAGATCAGCGCGATCCACGACGAGCAGGGGTATCGCAAACTGCGGGCGATGCTGGCAGAGCAATATAACCTGAGCATGCGCGAGCCCAACATCCAGGTCGTGGATGTCAATTTGCGCGGTGACCGTTCTCTGACACTGCGCCATACCCGGCACAATAACGTACCGCTCGACAAAGACGCCGATAAGGTGCTCAAGCACGTACACCGGCTGTGGGGCTTCGACGTGCACCTGGAATCGTGCCAGGGCGATGAAGTGCGCCAGCGTTTTCACATGCCACCCCGGGAAATGACGCCAGAGCAGGCTCTGGAGGAAGGCCTGAAGTATGTGTAGAACCAAGGCCATTGTACACCGGCAGCGGCCTGAGTATGATTCCAGCAACCTGATTAACACGCTCACCCAGTGAGTGGAGGCGACGAACAGACAGCGCAATACTCTGAAATTCAAACCACCGAGCCCTGGTGGTCTACGTCAAGTGTGATATGACGCCAGGGCCTTGTTCGACACCTACGGTGAAGAACAACAGGGTTGCCGCGGAAACGCGTCAGCCTCCCGACTTGGAAAGGTGATGCATGTTAGAAGACGCGATGGGCCGCCGGTTTTATTACCTGCGGCTGTCGGTAACCGATGTGTGCAACTTTCGTTGCACCTACTGCCTGCCAGATGGCTATCAGGGCAAACCTGATCAGTCCTTCCTGACGTTGCCCGAAATCCGCCAGACGCTGACGGCCTTTGCGGCCCTTGGCACTGAAAAGGTCCGTATTACGGGCGGCGAACCGGGCTTGCGCCGTGATCTGCCGGAGATCATCAGCGCAGCCGCCCAAACGCCGGGTATACGGACCGTGGCGCTCACGACCAACGGCTACCGGTTGGCCGAACGTATTGCCCGCTGGCGCCAGGCCGGGTTAAACCAGCTGAACGTCTCCATCGATAGCCTGAACCCAGCCGAATTTCATTCCATAACCGGACATAACCGCCTGCCGGAAATTCTGCGTGGGCTGGATGCGGCGCTGGCAGAGGGCTTGTCGGTCAAGGTCAATGCTGTGCTGATGCGTGGCCTGCCCGATCAACTGGCTTCCTTTCTGGATTGGCTGAAGACCACTCCGGTCACTTTGCGTTTTATCGAGGTCATGGAGACTGGCGACCACCCGGCCTTCTTTCGCGAGCATCACATCAGCGGCCAGACCGTGAAACAGCAGTTGCTCGCTGCGGGCTGGCAAGCCGTGCAGCGACGCCGGGATGCCGGGCCGGCCGAAGAATTCTGGCACCCGGACTATCAGGGCCGTATTGGCCTGATCATGCCTTACAGCCAGGATTTCTGTTCCAGCTGCAACCGGCTGCGCATTTCTTCAACGGGAAAGCTGCATCTCTGTCTGTTTTCAGACGGTGGGCTGGATGTTCGCCCCTGGATGCAACCTCAGGTAGCCACGACTGAACTGCAAGACAAGCTGACAGCGCTGCTCAGGCACAAGGCGCCGAGTCACCTGCTGCACGACGGCCAAACCGGTGGCACCCAGAATCTGAGCATCATCGGAGGCTGACGGCGGTGGACAGTCATGACTGAACAGGGGGCGGTGCTGATTCTGGCCGGTGGCCGCAGCCGGCGCATGGGTACCGACAAGGCGCAGCTGCCGATGGCGGATACCACCCTGCTGAACTGGCAGTACCAGCGACTGGCCGCACTCGACTTGCCGGTCTGGCACAGCGGGCCAGGCGGCATCGCCGATGCCTGGCCCGATTTTCGGGGCCCCCTGGCTGGATTGTACAGCGCACTGAGGCACCACCCTGAAGCCGCATTCTGGCTAGTCATACCGGTGGATATGCCCGCGCTACCGCTGGACCGCTTGCGCCGGCTGGCGCAATGCATGAAGGCCGGGTCGCTCCCCGTGGCTTACAGCAATGCACCGCTACCGCTGGCCGTGCCGGCCACAGCAGCGCTTCGGGAAACGCTGGCCACCTGGCTGAATCAGCCAGACGGACCCAGGTCACTGCGTGCCCTGATGTCACATTTTAATGGGCGGTGGCTCGCTGAGCCTTTGACCGAGCACCACCGCCTCAACCTTAATACGCCTGAAGACTGGGCTTCGTTTCAGGCCCTGCCTGAAGTACAGCGCAGCCAGCCAGGCATGCCCAGAGGAGAGACCGGTGACTAAGCCGATAACCCCGGATACAACCCCATCGCCGCAAGCCCTGAACGTGGTGGTGTTAACGGTGTCCGATACGCGTGGCCCCCACAACGATACTTCCGGTCAGTATCTGGCAGACGCTGCTGCTGCGGCCGGGCATAAGGTCATTGAAACGATGATCGAAAAAGACGAGGTCTATCAACTGCGGGCCCACCTGTCACGCTGGATCGCCTCGGCCGATGCCCAGGTGGTACTGATGACCGGAGGCACCGGCTTTACCGGTCGTGATTCGACGCCGGAAGCCGTGGCGCCCCTGTTCGATAAGCACATAGAAGGCTTTGGCGAGCTGTTCAGGCAGCTTTCCTATCAGGAAATTGGCACCTCGACGGTACAGAGCCGGGCTCTGGCCGGGCTCGCCAACGGTACGCTGGTGTTCTGTTTGCCAGGTTCGACCGGTGCCTGCCGAACCGGCTGGGAAGGCATTATTCGCGAACAGCTCGACTCCACGCACAAGCCCTGTAATTTCGTCGGTCAGTTGAAGGCGGTGGTCTCATGAGCGAATTCAGTCACCTGAACGACCGGGGTGAGGCCAACATGGTCGATGTCTCCGGCAAGGCGGTGTCGCAACGTGAAGCCAGAGCCGAAGCCTTTGTGACCATGAACGAGGCCGCGTTGACCCTGATCGAACAGGGCGGTCACCACAAGGGCGACATTTTCGGGGTGGCCCGGGTGGCCGGTATTCAGGGCGCCAAACTGACGTCGCAACTGATTCCCCTGTGTCACCCGCTGATGCTGAGTAAGATCGGCGTTGAGCTTGAACTGCAGCGTGCGCAAGGGCGCGTGCGCATCGAAACCCGGTGCAAGCTCGATGGCAAGACCGGGGTCGAGATGGAAGCACTGACCGCCGCGTCAGTCACCGCCCTCACGCTGTTTGACATGGTCAAGGCGGTCGACCCGGGCATGTGCATTGAAGGCCTCCGGGTGCTGGAGAAACAGGGTGGAAAAACTGGCCATTGGACAGCGGGTGAGCGTGAATAATGTCTGAACCGATTCAGGTAAAGTTTTTTGCCCGTTTGCGAGAAGAACTCGGGGTCTCCAGCCTCAACATTCCGGCTGAGGAAGTGCCCGACCTCGATGCACTGCTCGACTGGCTGGTCAAGGCGCACCCCCAATGGCAACCGGCACTGCAGGGTAAGCTGATGACGGCCGTGAACCAGAACATGACCTCGTCCAATGTAGCGCTTCAACCCGGCGACGAAGTCGCTCTGTTTCCACCCGTAACCGGAGGCTGAGTCATGCGAACAACGGCCATAGACGTACGCGTTGGCTCAGACGATTTTAACGTTCAGGTGGAATACGATGCCCTCTGTTCTCACAATACCGATGACGGCGCTGTGGTGTTCTTTGTCGGCCGGGTGCGAGACCTCAATGAGGGGGAAGCGGTTCACAGCCTGCATCTGGAGCACTACCCGGGCATGACCGAATCGGTACTGCAGCAGCTGGCAGAGCAGGCGGCCGGGCGCTGGCCGCTGAACCGGGTTCGTATCGTGCATCGGGTGGGCAATTTGCACCCGGCTGACCAGATAGTCTTTGTTGGTGTCAGCAGCCCCCACCGGCAGGCAGCATTTGACGGTGCGGCCTTTGTGATGGACGTTCTGAAGACCGAGGCGCCGTTCTGGAAAAAGGAAACCGGACCAGACGGTACTTCGCGCTGGCTCGATGCGCGACAGAGTGACACCACCCTGGCCGAACGCTGGCGTTAACCCACCTGTTAGTTTGGTCGTTGCTCTCTCAGGCAGGCATCCATGAGCCGGTCTTTTCTAACCCAGATGGTCTGTACCCACTCCTGCACTTCCTGGCGAAAGGCATCGTCATTCTGGTAATCGCCCCGGCTGAAGTGATCGGGAATGGCGATTTCTTCAACTCTCATAATCACATGCTTCATGCGCCCGCACAGTAGATCCCAAAACGAGGGGACGCCCTGGGGGTAGACGATGGTGACGTTGGTCAGGGCGCTGAATTTGCTACCCAGCGCCCTGATAGTAAAGGCGATGCCGCCGGCCTTGGGCCTGAGCAAATGCCGGAATGGGGACGCCTGCTGCTCGTGTTTGAGTGGTGAAAAGCGGGTGCCCTCCAGAAAATTCACCACGCTGGTCGGCATTTCGGAAAACTTCTCGCAGGCGCGTTGGGTGGCCAGCAAATCCTGGCCGACTTTCTCCGGGTGTTTCTTCAGGTAGGCTTTGGAGTGACGCTCCATAAAAGGGAAGTCGAGAGCCCACCAGGCTTGGCCAACCACTGGAATTCGGGCCATTTGTTTCTTGATGAAAAACTTCAACAGCGGAATCTTGCGGTGATAGGCCTGGAATAACACAAAAATGTCGGCCCAGGACTGGTGATTGACGGTGAGCAGATACCAGCCTCTGGGGTTGAGCTGGCCCAATCCCTGAATGTCCCAACGGGTTTTCTGCATGCGCCGCATCCACCATAAAATACCACCCATCCACAGAGCGGCGATTTCAGTGATGCAAGGGTTTACCCAGCGTTGCCCGGCCGGAAACTGAAGTAACAAACGCAGCAGAATAAATATATAAAGAAAGACCCCGAGAAACAGGGTATGGCCCAGCAGGGCCAGGGCAGCAACAGCGCCCATCAGGTGTGATGCAATGGCGTGAACCATGGAGCGACTCGGTTGATCGGATGGCCGCTCAGTTTATGAAAATGCCACGGCGCTGACAAATCAGCATCACGGTAGCCGGGTCAGAAAGGGGATTCCACCAGCAGATAACCCTTGCCCCGCACGGTTCGTATTGCGTTCTCCAGCCCGAGCTTCTGACGAATGCCGGATACCAGAATGTCTACCGTGCGTGATACCCCATCGTACTCAATGCCGCGCAGTGCTTTCATGATGTCATCACGGCTGTGAATCACGCCAGGCTGATCATACAGCAGGCACAGCAGGTTGAACTCGGGTTGGGTCAGTTCAACATCCCGGCCCTGGCAGGTGACTTTGAGATTGCGTTTATCGACGTTGAGCCAGTCGAGCACGGTGCCGTCGCTGATGCCCGATGGTGCCTTGATACGGCGGCTGCGACGCAGATGCGCCTTAATTCGCGCCAGCAGAACCCGGGGTTCGACGGGTTTGGTCAGGTAGTCGTCGGCCCCCAGTTCAAGCCCGAGAATTTCGTCCAGAGATTCGCCACGAGCGGTCAGAAACAGTATCGGCCCCTGATAAAAACGCTGGATCTGGCGGCAGACTTCCAGGCCATCCTGCCCCGGTAACATGATGTCCAGAATCACCAGGTCCGGTGCCCAGGCCTGAATACGGTCCGGTGCCTGAAGGCCGTCGGCGACGGTCTGCACCTCGAACCCTTCCCGGGTGAGGTATTGTCGGGTCAGATCGCTCAGGGCGACATCGTCTTCGACCAGAACCAGTCGGCCATAGCTGGCCTGATTCGCCTCGGGTTCGCTGGTCGTTGTTTTGTCACTGGAGTGGGAAAACGTCATGGTCGGGTTCCTATGGGGTCCATCGCAGGCTGATCGATGCAGCATAGCTCAATGGATCGGTCTCAGTCAGGTCGGTAAGATCAACTCGCAGTCGCAGGCGCCAGTCGGGTGCAACCCGCCAGATGATGCGGTTCTCCAGACCAAGCTGGTCGCGGGTCAGCGATTGCACCAGGTTGTATTCCGTCTCCCAGGTGGCAAAGTCGCTACTGACGCCGACCCCCAGATCATGGTCGGTGGTGGTGTTGGCGTCCAGTCGGCGATGTTCGCCTTCCCAGAACAGGCTCGCCCGGCTGCGCGTACCCACCGCCGCCGATAGTACCGCGCGACTGTCGCTTTCGAGGCCCTGATCGTGCCAGAACTGATCGTGAGCGAGGCGTACCCGAAACTCTCCCATGCTTTGTGCAAAGGCGGCCCGGCCGAGCCAGCCGTCCAGGGTGTCGTCGTGTTGCAAACCCAGGGTCAGTTGTACTATGGCGCTGGGGTTGCGCACCGAAAACCCGCCTTCCAGTCGCCCAAGCCAGGGCGAATCGGTTCTGTCCGGGTAATAGCGGGACAAGGCCGTCACCTGAATCAGCGGTCGCACGGTGTAGGATTGCCGGGTGGAATAGAACACGGTTTTAGGCAGCAGTAGCTGGCCCTGGCCTCCGACCTGAGCATAGCCACTATTCGCCTGCTCAGTCTGCCCGGCACTGAGTTCCAGATAACTGCTGAACTGATAGTCGCTTACTGTCTGGGCCTCTTGTGCCTGAATCAGCAGCACCTGGGTATTGATGCGCACCCGCACCGGCAAGTCGGGGTCGGCCAGAACGTCAGCCAGATAGCGTTCGGCGGTGTCTGGCTGGTTCAGTTGCAGGTATAGCACCGCCAGTTCCAGCTTCAGGCGGGCAGCGGTCGGGTTCTGGCTGTGCAGGGCTTCCAGGTCGATGACGGCTTGCACGACGTTGCCGTCGGCCTGCAGTTGTTGAATGGCGGTCAGTTCCTCCGACCAGTCGGTTTCAGCGATAGCAATGGCTGGCAGCGATAACAGCAGCCACAGTGCAGGTCGCAGATGCTTAAACAGTGTCATTGTCATCTTCGTCCTCTTCATCCCTGTCATCGTCTATTTCGCTTTCTTCCATCTCGGTATCATCGTCCAGATCGTCGTCGTCGTCATCATCGTCATCAAGATCGTCGTCGATGCTATTGACCCCGGGGTCTTCACCCAGTGATTCATACCAGGTTTCAAACTGATCATCGGTCCAGTCTTCCGGCAGCGACAGCAGCGTATCGAGCGACAGCGATTCACGTTCACCGGGGGCAAGCTGGCTTAGCCAGCGCTCCAGCAGACGCTCCTGAGTGGACCCTGAAGCGCCTGCCCGGTCGGCAATCAACTGGTCCAGTTGTTGCGACAGATCTTCCAGTGAACGGACATCGTTTTGCGATTCAAGCAGGTTGTCGGGCAGGTCGTCCCATTCTCCCCAGTCGTCTTCGGCCAAAACCGGGCCGAGGCTCAGCAGGAGCATGAACACCAGGGCCTCAAGCAGACGGGTGCACACGTTACAGCCCATCATGATGACACCTCAGCTTGATGCGTCAGAGCAGGGAGTGACACCGTTACCGAGGCACCCCCCAACTCGCTGCGCCCGAGCGTCAGTTCACCCTGATAATGACGTACCAGGGTGGCGACCAGGGTGAGCCCCATGCCATGACCGTTATGGCTCAGGTTGCGCGCCTTGTCGCCACGCACGAAGGGTTGAATAGCGTCTTCGAGGCTCATGCCCCGGAACCCCGGGCCGTTGTCTTCAACGGTGAGCACCAGCTGCGGCGGTTGGGCGCTCAGCGTGACACGCGTCTGTCCCTGACCGTACTGAAGGGCGTTACTGATCAGGTTGCGGCATAGGCGACGCCAGTGGTGGGCAGCGATACTGCCGCGATTGATGGGGTCGAGTACCCGTTCAAGGGTGCCACTGCCCGGTTGCATGCGATCAACCAGGTCGCTCAGTTCATTGCTGACAAAACAATAGGCCGCGTCTGCATCGCTACCGCTGGCTGGTTTTTGCTGGCTCAGTTGATGGTACAGCAACAATTCATCAATCAGTTGATTCAATTCGCGGACGTCGGCTTGCAGTTGCGCCGTCAGAGGGGCATCCGGGTCGAGCATCGCCAGCGCAAACTGCATTCTGGCCAGTGGGGTTTTCAGATCGTGGGAGACCGCCTGGTTCAGTTGCTGACTTTGTTCGGCTAGCTGAATCAGGCGGTCAGCCATCGACTGAATGTGACGCCACATCTCGGTCAGTGCGTCGTTCTGTTTTTCCGGCAGGTCGGGCGACGTCCCCGTTTCGGCGATGGTGTCGATGGCCTGGTTCATGCGAGTCAGGCGATATTGCAGTGGCCTCAGCACTCGCCAGAGCGCGAGGGCCGTAATGCTTAGAAAACCCATCAGCAAGATCAGCGTCATATCGGGCGTTAGCCAGACGAACTCCTGAAATGGCCCCAGCCGGAGCGCTTGCTCGGAACCGGCCGGTACATAGACAAAAAACTGTTTCAGGGTGTTATTCCGGTCGACCACGACCTGTCCGTTGTCCAGATCGCGTTCCAGCACGAACCCCAGGCCTTCATTGCGCCAGCCCAGGCGCTGAATGCCGATGCCCAGGTCGGCGTTCAACTCGGCCAGGCGTTGTTCCCGTTGCGCAGCAGGGACCAGCGACAGCTCGTTGGTCACTAGCAGGCCGAGACCCGTGGCCAGGTGCTCCCAGTCACTGATGGTGACGCTAACGGCTTGCCGGTCATCAAGCGGATGGATGAAGCGGGCCGTTTCGCTGCCCCAGTCAACGTCACTGTACTGGGCTTGCTGCAGCTGATTGTCGGATGCGACCCAGTTGGCACCCGTCAGCGTTGATACCAGGTCCAACCAGGACTGGCGGCGTTCGTCCGTATCCTGGCGCAGGTACCCCTGTTGCACAAACCGGGCGGCAGAACTCAGCAAGGGGTCTGAGAAATGTTTGAAGCGGGCATCGTTGACCAGTGTGACGGCCACAAACAACGCCAGGCCGGCAATCAGTAAGATGCCAACCCAGGTGCTGTAAATTCTGGCGAATATCGAAAACATCAAATGCCCTCAGTGAGACGCCACTATAACGGTCCGGGCGTCGGCTGAGAACGCTTGCCAACAATCCGGGTACAGTATTGAAACATGTCTTACAAAGCTGGGGCGTAGGCTTGGTTGCGAGTCAAATCAGCCCATCGGGCATCACATTGATCGTGAGTGGCAGACAGCAGAAGGTGATAACTATGACTAAACCATCACACTTGAAACAGACACAACACAGCACGCCATCGCATCGCGGTATCTGGTCTTACCGTCCCCGTCCGCTGACGATGGCCGTTATTGCCGGTACAGCTACCTTGCTGGCAGCCTGCAACCCGGGAGGTGACACCAGTTTGGGACGCGCCACTCTGGATATTCAAGCCACGGCACCCAGCTACAGTGCGAACACAGCGCGTTCTCTGACGGTGCGGGATGCGGGCGAACCGGTTGTATTGCCCGTCATCAACCCGGACAGCACTAAAGCGGGGGACCTGACCCTAACCAAAGCCTGGATCGTTGTGCGCTCCATTGAGCTAGAGCAGGACGACGACGATCAGGATGACGATGACGATGACGACAGCGACGACGATGAGATCGAATTTGTCGGACCCTTTGTGGTCAATCTGCTCACCAATGAGGTGACGCCCAACTTGCCAGAGCTGAGTTTGCCCCGGGGCCGATACGACGACATCGAGATCGAGTACGGTCCGTTGCGCAGTAATGATCAGGGTGCAGACGGGCAGCTACTGATGGATCAGTTCGAAGACCTGGGCGCAAATTACAGCCTCTATCTTGAGGGGCAATATACGCCAGTAAACGGGGCAGTGAACGAGTATGACTTTAAACTGACCTACGACGAAGACGACGATTTCGAGTTGTCGGGGCTGGATTCCAGCCTGGGCTTTGACGTTGATGGCTCAGTGGATTTGATCGTCGCGTTCCGCATGGCACGCTGGTTCCGGTTTGATGACGATGACACCAATAGCGATGGCGTTCGTTTTGAAGATGGCATCGCACAGGGAAGCAGTGAGATTTTCCTCGACGATGATGACAGCTCAAATGACGCTGCGAAGGTGTATGACGTTATCGAGGAAAACATCGAGGAGTCGGCCGATTATGGCGAAGACGACGATGACGACGGCGACCTGGATTCAGACGAAGATGACGACGATGATGATGGCGACGACGACTGGGATGACTGGGACGAAGACGACAACAGTTGAACCCGACTTTGTAACCGAACCCGTGTAAGACCCTTGGCCAGACTATTGTCTGGCCTTTTTTTGGGTGGCAGAACCGTCCGCATTCCGGTAGCAGGCAGCAACCGCTTGCTGACCTTACACTGCCTTAGCGATTGGTCAACTTGACCTCAATGCGCCGGTTATTCTGAAACGCCTCTTCGGTAAAAGCCGGGTCTACCGGGTGGTGTTCGCCAAAGCCTGCAGCCGCCATACGGTTCTGGTCGATGCCCTGTTGTGCCAGATAGCGAACAACCGACACCGCCCGGGCTGTGGAAAGCTCCCAGTTGGAGGGGAAACGCTCGGTGTTGATCGGGCGCTGGTCAGTATGGCCGTCGATGCGCAGTATCCAGTTGATGTCGTCGGGTATGTCAGCGGCGATTTCTTCGAAAATATCGGCCAGTTTGTCCAGTTCGCGCTGGCCCGCAACGCCCAGCGTCGCCGACGCCGACTCGAAAAACAGCTCGGAAGGCAGCAGAAAGCGATCGCCCTCGATCCGGATGTTGGGGTTGTTGGCCAACGCCTGACGCAGCCGGCCAAAGAAATCGGACCGGTATTGTTCGAGTTCGTTGACGCGCTGTGCCAGTGCCGAATTTAAACGCTCGCCCAGGTCTGCCAGCAAAATCTCCTGCTCAGCAGTCAATTCCTGTTCCAGTGCCAGAGCGGTGCTGATTTGGTTGAGCTGGGCTTGCAGGGCATCAATTTGCTGACTCAAACGGTCAATCTCAGCCTGGGCCCGGGCCGACAGGCGTTTTTCCTCTTCCAGGGCTTCCTCGCCTTCGCTGGCGATGGCGACCAGATCTTCAATGCGCAGTTCCTGTTCCTCGATCTCACGCTGGGCGAGCAGGGTGCGCTCCTCTTCGGTCGCCAACCTGGCTTCCAGGGCCTGGCTGCGATCGCGCAGGGAACCGACCAGCTCATCCCGGGCGGCCAGTTCGACTTCCAACTGATCGACGGTTTCCTCGCTTTGGTTCAGGCGGGTTACCAGGCCGGCAATTTCCTGTTCCAGTTCGGCCCGCAATTCGCGCAGGGTCACGATATCCTGCTGCAGTGCAGCTTTTTCCCGTAGCTGGACTTCAATGGTTTCCCGGTCGGTCTCAATGGTCTCTTCGAGCGCGGCTACCTGTTCCTCTAACCCGGCCTGGCGTTGCAGGCTCTGGTTATACTGGGCACGCAGTGATACCAGCCGTTCGTTCAGTGCTTCATTGCTTTCTTCCTGAAGGCGCAGGGCATTGCTGATTTCGGCAAGGCGGGCATTGAGCCGGTTCAGCTCGGCATCCCGGTCCGAGACGGTTTCAGCCAGAAATACCTGCGCCAGCGTGAAGATCAACAACATAAAGATGACCAGCAACAGCAGCGCCGACAAGGCGTCTACGTAGCCGGGCCAGACATTGACTGTAGTTTGAGCGCGTCTGCGACTGCCTAACATCAGCGGGGCTCCGTTCAGTCGTCGTCAGAAAAACCCAGCTTTTCTTTCAGCTGGCGATTTTCTTCTTCGAGGATCAGGAGTTCTTCGGCCAGTTCCTCACGGGCTTTCTGGGTCCGTGGCAGGCCGGGTTCGTCGGTCAGGTCGCGCGCGTCAATCAGGTTGGTCAGGCCCGTGAGCCATTCTTCGAGACTGTCGTAAAACCGGTTCTGCGCATGGCCAGCCTGAATATCCAGAAAGCCCAGTACCAGTGACCCCCCCAAACCGAGCAGGGATGAACTGAAAGCAGTACCCATGCCATCGAGTGGTCGTAACAGGCCAGCCTGGAGTTCGCCGAAAACCTGTTCAAAATCCTGATTGCCGATGTCCAGGTTGATGATCACCCGGCCCACCGCTTCAATGGTACCCAGCAGACCCCAGAAGGTACCCAGCAGCCCGAGAAACACCAGCAAGCTGATCATATAGCGGGAAATCTCGCGGGATTCATCGAGCCGAGAGCGAATGCCATCGAGCACGGTGCGCAGCGACATCGCCGACAAGGTAAAGCGGTCGCGCTTGAAATCTTCACCCAACTGGCGCGCCAGCGGCTTCAGCAGTCGCGGCTCCTGCTTGACAGACAAGCCGCTGCGGCCGGTTCGAAACAGGGCAATCCACTGCAATTCGGGGCGCAGAATCAGGACCTGACGGTAGGTCAGGCCAATACCAATCAGCAAGACGGCCAGAATGAGGGCATTAAAGACCCAGTTGGCCATAAAGGCTGATTTGAGAGGTTCATAAATCAGAGCACAGACGGTGGCAACGATCAGCAGGTAGACCGTCATCCAGAAAAGGGTATGTTTGGGGTTGCTCATGAACACTCCTAGATGCGACATCAGACGGACGGAAAGTACCTTAGCACACTGTTCTTAACGTTGTCCTACCGACTTTCTGCCTGTTATTCGGTTTGAGTTTTTGATGGCCTGTTACCACACTGTTCCGGGAATCCGCTTTGATGGGTGACGGGTTCGGCTACCTAATAAGGAGGTTGGTTCTGCTTGGTAGGAATGAGTGCGTGCAGGCCACCGGGTAGGCTTATCCGGGGTCGGCGTGAACCCATCCATGGGGCCTAGACCGCAGCATCCTTGCTGCGGACTTCCCCGGATAAGCCTACCCGGCAGCCTGCACTTGATTTTCGCAACACCTATATCTAGGCAGAAAGCACAGAAAAATACTTTAAAGTTCGTTTATGCGCGGATAAACTTCAATATCGAACAAAAAAGAAAATAACGGCGTTACAGAATCCGGGGTTCCTATGACAGATTTACTGCTAGCCATTGATCAGGGCACGACCAGTACCCGCACCATTCTCTTCAGTCGGCAGGGCGACAGCCTGGCCAGTGCGCAACAGGAATTTGAACAGCACTTTCCAGATGATGGCTGGGTTGAGCACAATCCGGAAGACATCTGGCAGTCGACGCTCGATACCTTGAAAGAGGTCATTGCCAGGGCTGGGGAGCACGATGGCACGATTCGGGCGCTGGGCATTACCAATCAGCGGGAAACCACCCTGGTGTGGAATCGCAAGACGGGTGAGCCGCTGTATAACGCCATCGTCTGGCAGGACCGGCGCACAGCCCGGTACTGTGAGGAGCTTCAGGACCGGAAGACAGAAGGCTGGGTGCATGAAAAAACCGGGTTGCTGCTGGATCCGTATTTCTCCGCTTCGAAAGTCGCCTGGATTCTCGACAACGTCAAAGGAGCCCGGGCCCAGGCAGAGGCCGGTGACCTGTTGTTCGGCACTGTTGATACCTACCTGATCTGGAAAATGACCGGAGGCAAACGCCACGTCACCGATGCGACCAATGCTTCGCGGACGCTGCTGTTCAACATTCATACCCAGCAATGGGATTCTGCGCTGCTGGACCTGTTTCGTGTGCCCCGGTTAATGATGCCGACGGTGCTGGACTCAGCTGCCGATTTTGGCACTACCGATCCGGAAGTCGTGGGTATTGAACTGCCCATTGCCGGGGTGGCCGGCGACCAGCAAGCCGCGCTGTTCGGTCAATGCTGCTTCGACAAGGGCATGACCAAGAGCACCTACGGTACCGGCTGTTTTATGGTGATGAACACGGGTTCGCAACCGGTTAATTCAAAGCACCGCCTGCTGACCACCGTTGGCTACCGGATCGATGGCCGGGTGACCTACGCACTGGAAGGCTCGATCTTCATGGCCGGGGCCACCATGCAGTGGCTGCGGGACAAGATGGGGTTCATCAAACACGCCGCCGACAGTGAAGCCATGGCCAAGAAAGTAGGGCCGGATCAGCATGTGTATCTGGTCCCGGCGTTTACCGGACTGGGCGCCCCGCACTGGGATCCGGATGCACGCGCCGCCCTGGTCGGGATGACGCGGGATACGGGCATTGAGCACATCGTGACGGCGGGTTTACAGTCGGTCGGGTATCAGACCGCCGATCTGCTGGGTGCCATGCTCGACGATGGCGCCATAGATGAAGTTGAACTGCGCATCGACGGCGGTATGGCTGCGAATAACTGGGCGATGCAGTTTCTGTCCAATGTGACGGATTCCAAAGTGACCCGTCCGGTTATTACAGAAACCACTGCCCTCGGTGCAGCGATGTTGGCCGGTTTGCAAACCGGGGTCTACAAATCGACCCGGGAATTGTCTGAACTGTGGCAGGCAGACCGCACCTTTGATACCGACATGAAGTCGGATCAGCGCAAGCGGCTGGTGTCTGGATGGCAGCGCGCGGTTCGATCAGCGTTGATGGATTGATCGGGGCATTGAGTTCATGCCCGGTATTTGTAAACGGTATTGCGGCTGACCCCGGCCGCTTTTGCGGTTTTGGATACATTGCCGTGGTGCTCTTTCAGCAACCGGGGTATTAGCCGTTCCAGAGGTTCTACCTCTGGCGTGTTCCCCGGCTGGTGCGGGCTGTCGAGCTCATCGAAAAAGTCATCGGGCAGGTGCCAGTCTTCCAGTTCATCCCCGTCGGCCATGGCCATGCCCACTTTCAAAACATGAACCAGCTGGCGCATGTTGCCGGGCCAGGGGTGTTTGACCAGCATCTTAAGCAAGTGCTCACTCAGCGGCTGGGCGGGTTCTTCAAGGCGCAAACGCTCGAAAACGTAGCGGATCAGTTCGGCCTTGTCGGCCCGGTCGCGCAGTGAGGGCAGTTCGATGTTGAGTCCGGAAATGCGGTAATACAGGTCTTCCCTGAACCGGCCTTCGGCGACTTCGTCTTTCAGAATCCGGTTGGTGGCTGAAATCAGCTTGATGTCGACTGGAAACACCTCGGTTGAGCCCAGCGGGGTAACCATGCGTTCCTGCAATACACGCAGCAGTCGCGACTGAACCGTCAGTGGCATTTCCCCAATTTCATCGAGAAAGAGGGTGCCCCGATGGGCGCGACGAATGAGGCCAATAGAGCCCTTGTTCTGAGCGCCTGTGAAGGCGCCGCGCTCGTAGCCAAAGAGTTCAGACTCGACCAGCTCTGACGGGATGGCGGCGCAGTTAACCGCCACCAGCATTTCACTGGCCCGGCTGCTGTGATAATGCAGGCTACGCACCAGAATTTCCTTGCCAGCGCCGGTTTCACCGTGAATCAGTATCGGAATGTCCTTTTCCATGATCTTGTGCGCTTGGCGCACCGTCCGCCTTACCCGCACGTCCCCATGTTCCAGTTGCTCCAGTGGAATGACATTCGGCGGCAGCGGGTATTGCGGCTGGGCGGCCGTTATTTCCCGGGCTGACGATTGTTCTTCATGGGTCTCCGTCGCCTCTGGCCCGGTGTCTGATTCGGTGTAGGCCGTCAAATCGAAAGGGGCGGTCTGTGCCTCAGCATCAAGTGGGGTCACTGGTGGTATATAGTCGGCCCGGTTGCGGAAATCGGGCACCCGCATGACCGGTGCCAGGGGTGGAATGACTTTTACATAGATCTGAAACCGGCCCATGGCACGCAGTTTCATCGGCGCGTTGGGCGGGTGGTGCTTGATTTCCCGCATGGAGCAGTCAAAAACCTGGTTGATGTTCAACAAGGCGAGATCCTGCGCCAGGACGACCTCGGCCCGGCGGTTGGCCGAGACGATGATGCCATTCTCATCGAGCACCAGAATGCCGGACCAGTGGCTGTCGAGACTGACGACATTGGTATTGAAGGTGAGGATAAAGTGGTCTTTCTGAAACGCAGAATAAATCAGCCGGTTTTCTACACTCAGCGACATCAATTTAACCATGCCCAGGGTGTGGTCCTGCGGCAGGTAAGCATCGGATGAGATGTCCAGAACCCCCACCAGGTCATTCTTGGTGTCGTAAATGGGGGAGGCCGAGCCCACCATGAAGCGGTTGGCACGCAGGAAATGCTCGTCCCGGCCTACCTGAATGGCGTGGCCGGTGATCAGGGCGGTACCGATAGCGTTGGTGCCAACCCCCACCTCTGTCCATTGATTGCCACCCACCAGCCCGTGTTCGGAAGCGGGTCCGAAACGCGATTGCCCCCAGGTATTGAGGACATGCCCTTGCCGGTCGGCCAGAACAATCATGCAAGATGAGTTGCTCAGGATGTTTTCGTAGTACGGAAGGACTTCTTTTTCCGTTGTCTCCAGCAGACTGTGATGCTGTTCGACCCGGTCCTTGAGCTCCCCTTTCGGTAAGGTGGCAAAGTTGGGCTGGCTACCATGCTCCAGACCATACTGCTCACACCGGAACCACGATTCCTGAATCACATCTTTGTGATCTTTAGTGTTCGTATCGAGACTCTCATGTCCTGTGAAATCAGGACTTGGCTGTGCGTTTTGTTGTTGTTTAGACAGACTTGAATGTTCGTTTTTGTCCATTTCCGGCTCCGGTACCACTGATTACCAGGGTGGAGCGACAAGCCATGCGCAACATTCTGCATTGGTTTGCGGGCAAGTCAACTGTGAAGCAGTGTTCACAGGTGGCGGCGAGGCGGATTCAAGCAGGAATCCCCCCGCCTTGTGGGCCCGGTTCGATCGTTCTCTTTCTGCCAGGGTGACGTTGATGTCAGGCCAGTTGTTCACGAAAGTGTTCATTCTTGCGGTCAGGCTGAACACTTTGAACAGTTTTGAACACTCATGACGCGCGGATTATTTACTCGAACTCCAACGTCTCTTCAGGGAGAAATGGCGCGAAGCCCCACAGGTTAAGGGTGTTGGAAAATATTCGATAATTTTCGTTTCTATTGGCACGAGTCTTGTAATACTCATGTCACGGAACGCCAGAACCCGATCTGTCCGCGGCAAGCCAATAACGCAGTGACCGGGTTCCGGCAGGTAATCGCAGTTACAGATTGATATAAAAATAAAAGGCCGATCAGGCTATCCACCCCGCTCAACCTTTGAGTGGGGTTGCAAGACCAAACAATAACGACAAAGGGTAAGTAGCATGTCATTGACGCTGCAAAACGTGTCACGGGTCGTCGATGGAGAGACCTGGATTTCGGATGTCGATCTGACGCTGGAGCCGGGTTCCTTCAACGTATTGCTGGGGCGAACGCTCTCCGGCAAAACCACTCTGATGCGTCTGATGGCCGGACTTGACCGGCCAACCAAGGGCAAGGTTCTGATGAATGGCGTGGATGTCACCGGCGTGTCGGTGCGCGAGCGGAACATCTCCATGGTGTATCAACAGTTTATCAATTACCCGAACCTCACCGTTTACGAAAACATCGCTTCGCCACTGCGCCTGGCCAAACTGGACAAAGGCACGCTCGATCGGCGGGTGCGTGAAACCGCTGAAATGCTGGGCATCGAATCCATGCTCGATCGACTGCCACTGGAACTCTCCGGGGGGCAACAGCAGAGAACGGCGATGGCCCGTGCTCTGGTGAAGGACGCCCAGGTGGTCCTGTTCGATGAACCCCTGGTCAACCTCGACTACAAATTGCGCGAAGGGTTGCGCGATGAGTTGCGCAATCTGTTCAAAGCGCGCAATTGCATTGCCGTTTACGCTACCACCGAACCCAATGAAGCGCTGGCACTGGGCGGTAATACGGCGGTATTGCATGAGGGGCGCTTGCTGCAAATGGGCCCGACGGCACAGGTGTACCACAAGCCGCGCGACATCATCACGGCAGAAATGTTCTCGGAACCGCCCATTAATGTGGTGCCGGGGGAGGTGACAGAAAATGAAGTTACCTTTGATCAGGACGTGCACTTTCAACTGAACAATGATCTGAAAATGCTGCAGCCGGGGCATTACCAGTTCGGGGTCCGGGCCTCGCACATCGGCCTGGTGCCTCATTCCGACGACGACCTTGAACTGCCGGTAAAAGTGGATCTGGCTGAGCTGTCCGGTTCGGAGACCTTCCTGCACGTGCGCAACCCTCACTTCGAGCTGGTGCTGCATTTGTCCGGAGTCCACGAATACGAGGTTGATCAGGAGATCAAAATCTATTTTCCGACCCACAAGTTGTATGCCTTCGATACCCAGGGCTCGCTTGTTCACTCGCCCGCCCGACTTGTGGAGGCCTGATCATGGCGCAAATTACCTTGAAGTCACTGGCACATACTTACAGTGCCAACCCCAAAGGTCCGGAAGACTATGCCATTCGTGAAATGCAGCATGTCTGGGAGCAAGGTGGAGCTTATGCCTTGCTGGGCCCATCCGGGTGCGGCAAGTCGACGTTGCTGAACATCATTTCCGGCCTGCTGGAACCATCTGATGGCGACATTCTGTTCGACGATATCCGGGTTAATAAACTGAAACCCGAGCAGCGCAACATTGCTCAGGTGTTTCAGTTCCCGGTGGTGTACGACACCATGACGGTGTTCGAGAACCTCGCCTTTCCACTGCGGAACATCGGTGTGCCTGAGCACAAGGTCAAGTCCAAGGTGTATGAAGTGGCGGAAGTGCTGGAGCTGACTGAACAGCTGAATCGCAAAGCCAAAGGGCTAAGTGCCGATCAGAAGCAAAAAGTATCGATGGGCCGTGGCCTGGTACGGGACGATGTATCCGCCATTTTGTTCGACGAACCGCTGACGGTCATTGACCCGCAACTGAAATGGAAGCTGCGGCGCAAGCTCAAACAGATCCACAAGCAGTTCAACACCACCATGGTGTATGTAACACACGATCAGTTGGAGGCATCGACCTTCGCCGACAAGATCGCGCTGATGTTCGAAGGTCAGATTGTTCAGTTTGGTACACCCCGGGAATTGTTTGAAAGCCCGAAGCATACCTTTGTCGGTTATTTCATTGGCAGCCCGGGCATGAATTTCATCACGCCGGAGCTGACTGATCGCGGCCTTGAATTTGAAGGCCAGCTGATGCCGGTAGCGGATGAGATGGTCGCGCATTTGCGCCAGTCCGGTATTACCAACATCAAACTGGGCATTCGTCCCGAGTTTGTCCATGTCTGGACAGAAGCCAATGACGATGCTTTTGAGGTCACCATTCAGGATATCGAAGATCTGGGTACCTACCGGATCATGTCGTTCCGCTTCGGCTCGATTCCGATGAAGGCACGTTTGCACGAAGATCAGAAAGTGCCGGATAAGAAAGCACGCGTCAGCTTTCCCGAGCAATGGCTCAAAGTCTATGCCGACGAATATTTGCTGGAGCTTCCCCATGAATAAGATTGAAAGCAACAAGGGGTGGTTGTTTGTTCTGCCCGTCTTTATTGTCGTTGCGTTTTCAGCGGTTATCCCGCTGATGACGGTGGTGAACTATTCGGTTCAGGATGTGTTCGACGCTAATACCCGTTTTTTCACCGGTACAGAATGGTACCGGACGATGTTGAACGATCCGCAATTGCAGGGTGCGCTTGTCCGGCAATTCATTTTCTCCTTTACCATTCTGGCCATTGAAGTGCCACTGGGCATTCTGGTGGCGCTGATGATGCCCAAGAAGGGTTGGCAGGCATCGCTGTCGCTGGTGCTGGTGTCGTTGCCACTGCTGATTCCGCTGAACGTGGTGGGCACTATCTGGCAAATATTTACCCGCACAGACATTGGCCTGATGGGCTGGGGGGTGCGTGAACTGGGTTATGCCTACAACATTTCACGAAATTCAGGCGATGCCTGGGCGACCATTATTCTGATGGATGTCTGGCACTGGACACCGCTGATTGCCTTGTTGTGCTACAGCGGCCTGCGCGCCATCCCTGAGGCTTACTATCAGGCTGCCCGTATTGATCGTGCCTCACGCTGGGCCGTGTTCCGTTACATCCAACTGCCCAAGTTGACCAATGTGCTGGTTATTGGCGTGCTGATTCGCTTTATGGACTCGTTCATGATCTATGCCGAGCCTTTTGTGTTGACGGGGGGCGGCCCTGGCAGTTCAACCACCTTTCTCAGCCAGGCATTGACGGCGATGGCCATCGGGCAGTTTGATCTGGGTCCTGCGGCCGCTTTCTCGATCATTTATTTTCTGATCATTCTAGCCGTGAGCTTTGTGTTCTACACCACCATCATGCACATGCAAAAAGACAAGACGACGCAAAAGACCGGGGATAACTGACATGACGATGACCACGACAAACGGCGCTTCGATGCCAAAGTCGAAATCTGCCCCCTCATTCGATGTTCGTGCCCGGTACAAAGGAGACTCTGCCATGAAGTCACGCATTGGTCTGACTATCTATTTGGTACTGCTGATCCTGCCGATCTACTGGCTGGTCAACATGTCGTTTAAAACCAACCAGGAAATACTGGGTGCGCTGTCATTCTTTCCCAATAATTTCACGCTGGATAACTACCAGCGCATTCTGACCGACCCCAGCTGGTACAGCGGCTACATCAACTCCATGACCTACGTGGCCATGAACATGACCATCAGTTTGTTGGTAGCACTGCCGGCGGCCTATGCGTTCAGTCGCTATAAGTTTGTCGGTGACAAACATCTGTTTTTCTGGCTGCTGACCAACAAGATGGCGCCACCGGCGGTGTTCGCTTTGCCGTTCTTCCAGCTGTATTCCTCGATCGGCTTGTTCGATACGCACATCGCCGTAGCACTGGCTCACTGTCTGTTTAACGTGGCTTTGGCTGTCTGGATTCTGGAAGGGTTTATGTCGGGCGTACCCATCGAAATTGATGAGACGGCTTACATCGACGGCTACAAGTTCTGGAACTTTTTCCTGAAGATCTACATTCCACTGATTCGCTCGGGCATTGGGGTTACCGCCTTCTTTCTGTTCATGTTCTCCTGGATAGAACTGTTGCTCGCACGCACCTTAACGGCAACGGAGTCACAGCCCATTCAGGCGATCATGACACGTACAGCCGGGGCGTCTGGCATTGACTGGGGTCTGTTGTCGGCTGCCGGCGTTCTGACCATCTTGCCTGGCATTTTTGTTATCTACTTTGTTCGTAACCACGTCGCCAAGGGCTTCGCTCTTGGCCGTACCTGAGGAGACTTCCAATGAACTGGATGGTCTGGACTTTACCTACAGCTGGCTTTTTTTCTGCAATAGCAGTGATTCTGGCGGGTATGACGGTGTGGCAGTATTTTTCGCCGTCGATCGAACGCAAAGGCTTTTTGCCCATCAGTACCACCCGGGGTGATCGATTGTTTATTGGTCTGCTGACCAGCGCTTTCTTTCATCTGGGGATGATTGGGTTTACGGAATTTCACGTGTTGGTAGCAACCGCTCTGTCAGTCGTCTGGGTAGTCGTACTGATGCGCTGGGGTTGACCCGAAGCAATGTGAAACAAAAGGAAAGGACGATGTTAGTAAAGGGATGTAATTCGAGAACCAAGAATGAGGTCATCATGAACAATAAAAAAATGAAGTACCTATCGCTAGTTATGTCAGGTTCTTTCCTGATCGCTGCCCACACTCAGGCCGAAGACCAGTATCGTCAGGCGGCCGAGCGTTGGGTTGATAACAACTTTCAGCGCTCTACGCTCAGCCGTGAAGAGCAGATTGCTGAACTTGAGTGGTTTATTCAGGCCGCCGAACCGTTCCGGGGCATGGAAATCAGTACCGTTGCAGAAGGGCTGACAACGCACGAATATGAATCGAGCGTGTTGGCTGAAGCCTTTACAGAAATTACCGGTATTGAAGTCACGCACAACATCATCGGCGAAGGTGACGTTGTCAACACCATGCAAACGCAGATGCAGTCCAACCGAAGCATTTACGATGGCTTCGTCAACGACTCGGATGCAATCGGTACGCACCTGCGCTACGGCAAGACCATCGCTATTTCAGATGCGATCGAGAATGAATGGAGCGATTTTACCAACCCTGGTCTGGACCTGGATGACTTTATCGGCATTCAGTATACAACTGGCCCGGACGGTAAAATTTACCAGTTGCCAACCCAGCAGTTTGCCAACCTCTACTGGTTCCGTGCCGACTGGTTCGAGCGCGACGATCTGAAGGCGGCATTCCGCGATGAATACGGTTACGACCTGGGAGTCCCCTTGAACTGGTCGGCCTATGAAGACATTGCAGAGTTCTTCACCGGTCGGGAAATCGACGGTCAAACTGTCTATGGTCACATGGATTATGGTCGTCGTGACCCGTCATTGGGCTGGCGCTTCCACGATTCCTGGTTCTCCATGGCCGGCATGGGCGACCCGGGTCTGCCGTTCGGTAACCCCGTCGATGACTGGGGCATTCGTGTGAATGCAGAAGGCAACCCGGTTGGTGCCAGTGTTACCCGCGGTGGTGCGACCAACTCGCCCGCGTCTGAATACGCGCTGCGTAAAATGGTTGACTGGTTGCGTGACTATGCGCCGCCAGAAGCACAAGGCATGACCTTTGGTGAAGCAGGGCCGGTACCGGCGCAGGGCAATATCGCCCAGCAAGCTTTTTGGTACACTGCCTTTACGGCAGACATGACGGATCCGTCTTTGCCGGTAACGGAAGACGACGGCACGCCGAAGTGGCGCATGGCTCCATCGCCAGTCGGTCCGTACTGGGAAGAAGGCATGAAAGTCGGCTATCAGGACGTAGGTGCCTGGACCTTCTTTGATTCCACGCCGGAAGACCGTCGCACCGCTGCCTGGTTGTTTGCCCAGTTCACCGTGTCCAAAACGGTGTCACTGGAAAAAACCATCCGCGGCCTGACACCCATTCGTCGCTCTGATATTAATTCCGATGAAATGACCGAGCTGGCTCCCAAGCTGGGCGGTCTGGTTGAATTCTATCGCAGCCCGAATGAGAGCATGTGGACACCGTCTGGTACCAACGTACCTGACTATCCGCGGCTTGCTCCGCTGTGGTGGCAGAACCTGGCACCGGCCGTTAGTGGTGAAATTTCTGCTCAGGAAGCACTGGATAACCTGGCCGGTGCAATCGATAACACCATGAGTCGTCTGGCCCGTGCCAATGTGTTTGAGCAGTATGCTCCAATCCTCAATGAAGAGCGTGATGCCCAGTACTGGCTCGATCAGCCGGGTGCACCCAAGCCCCGCCTGGACAACGAAAAGCCGCAAGGCCGTACCCAGCCATATGATGAAATGATGGCTGAGTGGATGGCTGCCGGTACGATGTAATGGCTCGGGGTTTGCTCGCTGTATGAGCAAACCCTTATTTTAACATTGTCAGACAGATCAACTAGACACGAGAGTTAATGCAAATGAGGCGGCCGGACTATTCACCCGGCCTGGGGTTTCTGCCTGAAACCCCGCCTCGTTTGTACCCACGAGTGCTGAGTCCTTGGGCTGGTTTCCAGCCCCTTTTTCGATAACACCAGAAGCCCGGTGTCGGTCGAAGGTACGATGGAAGCGCAAGTCTCAGGGAGCCTTAACCTAAGCACATACCGAACAATAAAAAACTGCATCGCCGTGCCAGCAATACAAGGCCGGCGGGTACACAGTGAAGGTTATTCCCATGTTCAATTCCCATTCCTTTTTTCGGGCGGCCGTCCTGATGACGTGCTGTGCCTGCCAGATAACCCTGGCCGATGTTCTGGATAACTGGATAGACCAGGAATTCACCCCCTCCACCCTGACCCGGGAGCAGCAGAGAACCGAACTTGACTGGTTCAGATCTGCAGCCGAACCACTGCAGGGCATGACCATCAACGTATTGAGTGAAGGCATTGCGATGCATGAGTATGAATCGGAGGTTTTGGCCCGCGCGTTTTCAGAGATCACCGGTATAACGGTTAATCATGTCATCGCCCGTGAAGATCAGGTTATACACCAGCTTTGGTTGCAAATGTTATCCGGTACCAATGAGTTTGATTTGTTCGCCAACGATTCCGATTCGATTGGCACGCATTTCAGATCCGGAAAAATTCTGTCACTCAGTGATTTTATGGCCAATGAAGGGGAGGCAGTGACCCTGCCGACACTGGATATCGAAGACTTTATTGGCCTCGATTTCGTGCGCGGCGCCGATGGGGAAATCTATCAGTTGCCGACCCAGCAATTCGCCAACCTTTACTGGTTCCGCTATGACTGGTTCGAACGCCCCGACTTGCAAGCCCGATTCGCCGAGCGGTATGGCTATGACCTTGGTGTGCCCGTTAACTGGTCGGCCTATGAAGACATAGCCGAGTTTTTCACCGACGACGTCGGACAACTCGACGGGCATCGTGTGTATGGCCATTCAGACTACGGAAAACGGGATCCCTCGCTTGGTTGGCGTTTTACCGATGCCTGGTTTTCCATGGCGGGTGCCGGCGACCCGGGTCTGCCTAATGGATTGCCGGTCGATGAGTGGGGCATACGGGTGGAGGATTGCCGTCCGGTAGGCTCACACGTAGCGCGCGGCGGTGCCACCAATGCCCCGGCCTCGGTCTACGCGCTGACTACTTACGTTGACTGGCTAAAGCGATTCGCACCTCCGGAAGCACAGAACCTGACCTTTGAACAGGCCGGTTCATTGCCAGCCAATGGCAACATTGCCCAGCAGATATTCTGGTACACCACCTTTACCCACGATTTGATGCAGCCCGGTCTGCCGGTTACTCACGCCGACGGTACGCCCAAGTGGCGCATGGCCCCGTCGCCCCATGGCGCCTATTGGGAAGAGGGGATGAAGCTGGGTTATCAGGATGTGGGTGCCTGGACGATTCCTCGCTTCATGAGCCTTGAACGGCAGCAAGCGGCCTGGCTGTACGCTCAGTTTACTGTCTCGAAAACCGTCTCCCTGAAAAAGACCCTGACCGGATTGACCCCGATTCGTGATTCAGACCTGGCTTCCGGGGCGATGACTGAAATGGCCCCCAGGCTTGGTGGTCTGGTGGAATTTTATCGCAGCCCGGCCCGGGCGTTCTGGACTCCGACCGGCAACAACGTCCCGGATTATCCAAGGTTATCCGAGCGCTGGTGGCCCAACATTGCTGACGCCGTATCTGGCATCAAAACCCCACAAGAAGCACTGGATCAGCTAGCCACCGAGCAAGACCGGGTGATGTCGACGATGCAGCGCACGGTGCAGACCGATGTTTGTCGACCGCACATAGAGCGACTTGCCGATGCGGAAGGCGCTGACTACTGGCTATCTCAACCGGGTGCACCGAAGGCGGTACTGGCCAACGAAAAACCCCCAGGGCAGACGATCCGATACGACGATTTACTGGAAGCCTGGAATGCCGGGCGCGCTCGTTGAGCGTGGGGAGGTAGGGATATGAACACTAAGTCATGGCCCAGGCTGCTAAGTGGAATTGGCGTACGCCTCAGTGCGTTGATTCTTCTGGTGGCGCTCGTTATTTCCGGTGTATTTGGCTATGTGCAATTGGGCATGAGCCAGTCGCAAACTGATTATCAGCGCTTGGTCGTCGACATCAGGCTCGGTAATGAACAACTGGAAACGCTCAGAACCAATTACCTGAGAACCTCGGCATTGTCGACAACCTTGCTGTCTGCCAGGACCCTGGAGGAGATTGACCGCTATGAGCAGGAGTTAACCGGTTTGTCAGGGCGTTTTGCTGACGTGACGGATCAGTTGCAGTCATTGTTCCCTGAAGCCGGTACTGTGATCGAGCCGTTGCGCGCCTCCCGGCGTCAACTGGATGAATCGGTGGCATTGATCGTTCAGCTGCAGCGTCAGGTTTTGCAAACCCGACTGCAAAGGGAGTATGGGCTGGCGGCATTTCGCGATGAAGTAGCCGGGCTGAGCGAGGCGTTGTCCGACCTCATTCAACTGATCAACATGACGCCCAATGATTACCCGGCCGTCATCGAAGCGCAACGGGTGGAACAGATGTTGTTGTCGCTGGAGCTTGAGATCATCAGTTATCTGGCGACGTCGGATATCGGCTTGCTGGAACGGCAACGCATGTTGATAGAAGACACCATTCAAAATGTGGAAGCCACCTTTGATATTGTTATTCGAATGGAAGGTGACCCCTTTACCCGGGAGGATTTTGAATCCCTCAATGAAGGCTTTGATGACCTGGTGATCAATCACATAGTGCAACCTGAATTGCTGGACCGCCATGATGATTTTTTGCAATTGCAGTCGAGCGCTCTGGCGACCGTCAGGGAAGTGGAAGCGAGTGTTTCCGGTTTTGGAGAGAGCGTTGAAACCATTCAACGCCGGGTGGAGGAGATCATTGTAGCGAGCCAGGCCAGAGCACAGCGCATCAGCGACCAGGTTCGAAGCGCCATGTTGGCGGCCCTGTTGGTGGTGGTTGTCAGCTGCGGCGGGTTGCTGTGGATGACCCGGGTACTGGTGATTCGGCCCGTGCAACAGATCACTGGGCGCGTAATCGATATCGCACAGGGGGATGGCGACCTGACGCGAAGGCTGGATGTACAACGCAGCGATGAACTCGGCACACTGGCGGGGTACTTCAATGATTTCATCGGCAAGATAGAGCATCTTGTCATTGAAATTCGGAACACCGGTGTATCACTGGGTGAGCGCAGCCAGGCCCTGAATCAGTCGGCACACACCACACGCGCCAGCTGCAAACAACAACTGGAGCAGATGCATCAGCTGACTGACACTATCCAGACCTTGTTGCTGTCGGTTGAAGACGTATCCTCTCAGGCAGCCCGGTCAGTTAGTCAGGCTGAGGCAGCGAAACTCACCGGGCAGCACACTTCGGCAACCGTTGCCGAGTCGATCGCCCGGTTTGAGCAACTGGCAGGTGACATGGTGCATGGCACTGAACTGGTCACGGCTCTGGCGACCGACATTGAACAGATTGATGCCATTCTCGACGTCATCAACAACATTGCCGAGCAAACCAATCTGCTGGCATTGAATGCGGCCATTGAAGCGGCCAGAGCGGGAGAGCATGGTCGCGGTTTTGCGGTAGTCGCCGACGAGGTACGGTCACTGGCATCACGTACTCAGCAGAGCACGGCCAGCATTCAGGGGGTTGTTGAACGCGTTCAGTCCGGGTCGGAGCGGGCCGTTGAATTTATGAAGGCTAGTCAGGGCAAGGGTCAGCAGGCCGTGGACAGTGCACGCCATGCTCGCGAGCAATTGTCATTGATGGTCAGCGCCATCGAGCAGGTCGAACAGATGAGTCGGTCGATTGGTTCAGCGGCAGACACTCAGCATCAGTTGGGGGTTCAGGTCTCGGATCGGGCGGCATCGGTGGCACAAAGCAGCGAGCTAACACTCGACGAGGCAGCTCGTAGCGAAGCGCTGTGTGATGCCGTTGATCAATTGAGTCGCGATCTAAACGAGCGGGTAGAGTTGTTTGGTGTGAGCCAGGCTTAACAGGCGTTAGGTTGGGGGCAATAACGCCCCCGGTATTCTTATTGCGCCGACAGTGTGCGTTCAAATAATGAAAGTACCCGAACGTCGTCGACTTCAACGGCCACCTTCACCAACGGTCTGTTTTCCCAGCCTTCCGTTGGAAAGCTACGTCCTTCGGGGGCCATCATCGTCTGGCCGATAGCCAGACCATCGGTCGCCACACGAATGGCACCATGGCGACAGCCAAACAGAGAGGGGTCCAGCACGTAGGCGATGGTAGCGGCGTCGTGGAAATAACAGCCATCGATGCCCATGGCTTCACGGTAAAAGCCGAAATAATGTTGTGCCGCCTTGTTCAAAAACCCGCCCTGTTCCGGATTCGCCGCTTCGATGCGTTCCAGCACCCCCGATTTGAGCAGAACCTGATGCGTCACATCCAGGCCTATCATGGTGACTGGCCAGTCGGCTCCAAAAACGGCGTCGCCAGCGTGTGGGTCGTTGATCAGGTTGGCTTCAGCCACCGGACTGACGTTACCGGTTTCGTGCACCGCGCCCCCCATTAACACCACTTCTTTTACTTTACTGGCAATGTCCGGGTCCAGTTCCAGCGCCAGCGCCAGATTAGTCAGCGGTCCCAGTGCAACCAGGGTCACTTCGCCCGGGTTTGCATTGACGGTGTCGACAATAAAATGTGGGGCACTGCGCACATCACGTTCGCAGGCTGCTTCTGGCCAGCCTATGTTGCCGAAGCCGTCCTGGCCGTGCACATAGTCGGCATGTTTGCGCGGTTCCATCATCAGCGGTGTGTTGGCCCCCTTGGCGACCGGAACGGGTCTGCCCGCCCACTGGCTCAATGTCAGTGCATTCAGGGTGGCACGTTCGGCACTGACATTGCCGAATACCGTGGTCAGACCCAGTACCTCGATGTCTGCAGCACCAAAGGCGAACAGGATGGCCATGGCATCGTCGATGCCCGGGTCTGTGTCGATGATGATTTTGTGCGTCATGCCGGGTCTCCGTCTGTGGGTTGGTGTGCTGTCTTGCTCATAAAGGCCTGGGTTTCTTCCAGCGTGGGGATGGAAGAGGATGCCCCAAGGCGGGTGACGCAGATCGCGGCAGCGGTCGACCCCAGCGCCATGGCCTGTGCCGGGCTATTGCCTGCAGCAAGCGCCGACAAGGCATAACCAATAAAGGTGTCACCGGCGGCCGTAGTATCGAGAGCCTCGACAGAGTGTGCGGCAACGCTGTCTCTGTGAGTCTGGTGCAAATACACCACACCCGCTTTGCCGAGCGTCAGCAGGGTATGCAATTGCGGGTAGGTGTTCACCAGTGCCTGTTCTGCATCGGCAACGGTCTGGGTTTCGGTCAGGTCCATCGCTTCAACTTCATTGACGATCAGCCAGTCGATCTGGCCAAGCAGTGGCCTGACCCGATCTACATCCATAGGGGCCGGATTGAAGGCAATGGTCAGCCCCTGTTGGCGCGCTTGGGTTATTGCTGCTTCGAGGCCATTGGTTTCATTCTGCATCAGCAACCAGTCGCCGCGTTGGCCGTTAGCCAGCGCCTGCGCCAGTTGCGCTTCTGTCAGCCGGTGGTTGGCACCGGGGTACAGGATGATGGCGTTCTCTGCGGCTTTGGTCAGCTGAATGATGGCATGGCCACTGGCCTGGGGCAGCAGTACGACCTGGTCGGTATTGACCCCGGCCTCCTGCAGCTGTGTCAGGGCCCAGTCATCCTGCTGACCCAACGCGCCAATGTGCCGTACGTCGGCGCCGGCGCGAGCTAGCGCAATGGACTGATTGGCACCCTTGCCACCCAGTACGGTCTGGTAATCGGTTGAACCCAGGGTTTCTCCGGGGCGGACAAAGTGGTCGACCTGGTACAGATGATCAATATTAATGGAACCGAGGTTGTAGAGGGTCATAAAGGCATTCCGGCCGTCTGAAAAAGGGAGGGTTGGGCACCGCCGTGATCCAATAGTATGGCAGTGGTTTAGCTTGACTGTGAAGTTCGCTAAGATTAGATCATGAACAGTAAACCAATCGGTCAGGTTTTTAAACCACCAGACTGACTACAGGAGTGTGTTATGGCCTACGATCCGAACAACATCTTCGCCAAAATGCTGCGCGACGAAATTCCCTGCATCAAGGTCTATGAAGACGACTACACCCTGGCGTTTATGGATATCATGCCACAGACCGATGGCCATACCCTGGTGATTCCAAAAGAGCCCGCCGAGACCTTGATGGACTTGTCCGATGAGGCGGCAGCACACTGGATTCAAACGACCAAAAAAGTCGCTGCTGCGGTTAAGGCAGGGCTCGAGGCTCAGGGCGTGGTGTTGTTTCAGTTGAATGGCAAGGGAGCGGGTCAAACCGTTCCTCATGTTCACTGCCATGTTATCCCGGGCTCCATCGCCGACCTGCGCCAGCCTCACGCCACCAAAGAAGCGGATATGGAGCATCTTAAGTCGCTGGCTGAAAAGATCCGGGCGGCGTTGTAGCCCTGCTGAACGGTCAGGCCGGAGCTGTCTGGGTGTCCGGCTCATCGGCCAGATTGGCCAGCCAGTGGCGGCGGCGCACACGCCAGTAGACGCCCGCCGCTTTGACGACCTCTTCGCTCAACACCAGAGCGTATACCCAGATAAAGGGCAGCTCCCAGATAAAGGCCGCTATCCAGGTTAATGGCAGGCCAATCAGCCAAAGCGCCACCATATCCATACCCAGGCAAAACTTGCTGTCGCCGCCGGCGCGCAGAATGCCCTGAATGGCGGTCATGTTGAACACCTTGATCCAGAAGCCCAGGCACATGATGACCATGGCCCATTGTGTCTGGCGAAGGGTTTCGCCGTCCTGGGTGGCCAGTGTTGCCAGTAGAACCGGAGAGCCGATCAGCAGCAATATACCCACCATCAGTGAGCCCAGCGGTGCCATCCACATAAAGCGATTGGCCAGCCAGTGTGCTTCGTCGAACTGGCCGCGCCCGAGACGCTGACCAATCATGATGCCGCAGGCGTTAACCAGGCCAAAGAACAGCGAGTGATACATGCCTTCAATGGGTGCCAGCAGGCTCATCACCGCCAGCGGTACAGTGCCCATACGACCGGCGATCAGGGTGTACCCCAGCGAACCTACTGACCAGAGGGTAAAATTCAATACCAGCGGCCAGGTCAGCGTGAAAAACCGTCTGGGCAGGGTAGAGTGGCGCAGACCAGTAAAGGCACTGACCGACAGATGCAGGGTTCGGGTGCGTTGAACGTCAACGGTCATCCAGCCGATCTGAAATACGCGCGCCAGTACTGTCGCAACCGCCGCGCCTGTGACACCCAGGGCAGGCACGCCCAGCCCACCGTTAATAAACCAGTAATTCATAACGATGTTCAGCACGATGGCTACGATCGCGTACTTCAGCGGCCAGCCGGTGCGGCCAATGGCGCGCATTGCTGATTCATAAACGATGATGCCCTGGGTTGTGAATAAGGTCAGGCCGAGCAAAGCCATGTAGGGAGTGCCCAGTTGGATAACCGCAGGGTCCTGTGTTCCCAGGCGCACCAGAAACTCAGCGTTTAGAATCACCAAAAGGGTAAAGGGCAGCATGATCAGGGCGCCGACACACTGCGACAGCGCCAGCGTTTGCCGGACTTTTTCATGGCGACCGGCGCCAAAATACTGGGCACAGAGAATGCTGCACCCAGTCCCCAGCGCGGCCATGATCAGAATCAGTACGAAATTCAGCTTGGCCGCCAGGCCGACGGCCGCTACCGCCTCGCTGCCCAGATGCCCGACCATCAACACGTCAGCCATGGCCAGCGCGGATACCAGGGCTGACTGAAACGCGACTGGTAAAGCCAGTGCAAAAACCTGTTGCCAGAATGCCCGGTAGCTCATCGATTCTCCATGTGCACTCGAACAAGTGCAGTCAGGTTAATACTGTGAAAAAGAATGTTCCGATCGAGTGGCGGCTGCTTAATAGCGTAGGTGGTTGTTCAGGAATCGATGGAATAGGCTTGTAATGGGCTATATTCTAGGGTCAGGTAACCTCAAGAGCTATGTGCAGATGAATCAACTACCTGTGAATATGGATCATGAAGACTTTCAGGACATTCTGATTCTTGGCCCAGAATGCCGGGAGCGCTTTCTGATTACTGAGGAGATTCCTGAGCTTAGAGATCATGACATGCACATGGGTGGGGTCAGTTGGCTGCGTGGGCGTTATCACGTCGGACGAAAAGATCCCGACATACATACCCTGCTGTTTACACTCGGAGGTGGCGGGCAGGTTCTTTTGCCGGGTCGATCAGAGGTCATTACCCCTGGCAGCGTTACCCTGCTGCCTGCCCATCAACCTTTCCTGTTTGAACTGGGTGCCGCAGAACAGGAATGGCGAATGGCCTGGCTACTGCTGGACGACTCCGAGGTCTGGTCTGCCTTGCGCGGTCAGCCGGCTGATGTGTTTCAACATGATCAGGTTTGGGCTATTTCCCCGATGATGGACGCACTTTATCACCAGATTAAGACACCGCGCCGGCGCCGCATGGTCGGACTGATCAGTGAAATACTGACCGACGTGTTGCTCAGAGAATCGGGCTATAGCCGGCTTGAAATGACGATACGTCAATTGTATGCCCAGCTCGAAGACCAGTTGCATCATCCCTGGTCTCAGGCGAGATTGGCCGAGCGGGTACATTGCTCGGTACCGCACCTCAACCGGGTGTGCAAGAAACTGTATGGTCAGGGGCCCATGTCGCGCCTGGCGGATCTCCGGTTGCAGCGCGCCGGTGAACTTCTGGCGAGCAGTAACTGGCAAGTCAGTCAAATTGCTCAGCGGGTTGGCTATGCCGATGCCTTCAATTTCAGTCACTGGTTTCGTGGCCGAACCGGAATGTCGCCGACCCAGTTCAGGCGCTATTCGCGTAGCCGCTCCTTACAGGAAAAGGAGCAGGTATCGCTAAAGTAGAAAGTCACGTTGATTATTAATTAGCCACAGGGCTGTCTATTTATTGTTCAGCATGGAATGACTTTCTAGCTCAATTAATTGGTGAATTACCCGCTGATTTTCAGGTTATCTGGCGTTTTTAAGACTTTTTTTAGGCGCCAGGAAAAGCCACTTGGTGCACATTGGTTGCCTGTTCGTATGTAAGACATTGCCGACAATTTTTTGGTATGACGAGTCAATCACAAAAAAAAATATTGGCAAATATCACCGATTGACTTGGGTGGCCCGAAACCGTTTCATACACGCGCCGAATGCGAGCATGTCGTCGCGGCACACTGAACATGAAGTTCAGTAGCACGATCCAACCTCCGGAGTCCTGATCAGCTCCGCATGGGTTGCGAAGGGAACAGCTACAGACAGGGAAAGACAAGGACGATGCGTCTTTGATCTATTTTAAATCCTACGCCTGCGGGCGCAGCGATCCTCTATTTCCCTTTCTGTCTGAGACTCTCGATAGCGTATCGCGCTGAATTCGTACTGCGTGAAGGAATGCAGTACGACACCTGAAAAGTCATAGGAGAAGGAAATGTCTGAAGGCATTTGGATTAAAAAGTCACTGGTTGCTGCGGTCGCAGCAGGTACTCTGGTTCTGGTTGGCTGTGGTGAAGATGATTCCAACAGCAGCAACAGCTCCACCAGCAACGAATCTTCACAGTACGTCAGCGTCAACAACCCGCGTGGTTCCATTACTGGCCTGGTGACTGACACTAACGGTATGCCAATCGAAGGCGCAACCGTCTACCTTGGCAACCAGTCCGTTGTAACCAACGCCGGTGGCCAATACTATTTCAGCGATGTGGCCGTCAGCCAGACAGTTCGCAACGACAACGATTCCTACGCCCAGGCACTGGCACTGACCATTGTTCCGCCAGCCCAGTACCTGAAAGCGAGCGTTACTGTTAAGCCGCAAGCGCAACTCTTCAATGGCTCTGAAGCCAATGCAGACACCAGCGAAGTCACCAACCCGGTAACCACCTTCATCGATGGCTTCAATGCCTCAGCTGGAACCGCGGTATTGCCTGAGAAAATGGCAACCGTTAAAGGCGTTCTGCGCAGCGCCGACAGCGGCGAAGCGCTGGCTCAGGTTAACCTGGCACTGGATATGGTTTCTACCGCCTCTGGCGTCGACCAGGAGCAACAACAGGATGGCGTTGTAACCAGCTACGGCATTGAGTCTGTTACCACCACTACTACGGCCAGCGGTGCTTTTGAATTCACTAACGTCCCTGCTGACGCCATTCTGAAGCTTGCAGCTGAAGGCTATACCGTCACTGCTCAAGCGGATACTTCAGATGAGTACACGCCCTACGAGCTGGGTAACGTAGAAGCCACTGAAGTACAAAGTGACGATGAAATTGCACCCTGGGTGAAAGCCGTTGCCGAAGTTGTCGATCAGACTGCGGGTCGCGGTATGTTGAACGATGACGTTACTACTCAGTTCACCATCGAATTCAGCGAAACCATGGCTAACATCGATGTGGCAGGTAACTCTCTGCTGGTACGTGACGTTGACGGTGGTGCCTACCTGCCGCACAGCGCCAGCCTGAACGGCAAAGTGCTGACGGTAACTCTGGATTCAGCTTTGGTCGCTGGCAATGAAATTGACGTGTTGTTGCTGCGCGATGATTTCCGCGATACCGCCATGCCATCAAACTCCGTTGGCACTTCCAAGTATGATGTCGAGACCGAGTCGCTGATTCCCTCCCCTGTTGGTTTTGATGAAGGCCTGACAACCAGTGTTGGCAGCAACTATGTCCGCATCAAGCTGAAAGCCTACATTGAAGCAAACCAAAATGCCGAAGCTGTTGACCTGAATGACACTGATAGCCAGCAAAATAAGGACGATTACGGTTTTGGTTCTTTGCTGCAACTTCAAGAGAAAAACAGTGCCTTCCTGGATGTTGACGACGAACGTGTCGGTATTCAACAACTGAACACTGCTGACGACAACGATTCCAGTAATGTCGCCGACGCGTCAGAGCGTATGGAAGATCTGGCCAGTGCCATTGCAGCGACCGTGGGTTACATTGATGACACCAGTGTTGAAGCCAATGCCGCTGGCATTGAGTTTGAAGCAACGGTTGCCGACTACTATGAAATGGACGTTATCGGCAGTAATGGCCTGTCCAAATTCAACGGTCTGGTTAACAAGCGTCTGGTCGGCGCGACATTCGACGGTGGCGTTGCCAACCGTTTCGTATCCGATGTCGTAGAAGGCGAACCAATTTACCTGGTTGTTCAGGGCGTAGAACCTGAAGATATGATCACTATCACGCCATACGATCAGTTCGGCTACAGTGGCCAGACAGCATCGGTAACGTTGAAAGACAATGTCGCGCCAACCACCGTGCTGCAAAATGCGTATGGCGTTAATGCAGACAACAACAACGGCTCGGTGACCAGCCTGCAATACGGTAATGGTGGCGAGCAGTCATCTACGCCTCTTGTTGATCCGGGCATCCCGTTCCTGAACATCACTCCGCGCATGTTGAGCGTGGTTGATGGCACCAGCGACGGTACCGAAGAACTGGGCGTTGAAGGTCTGCTGACACTGAAGCCCCTGTTTGACCTGAACCTGGTTAACAACATCGCCGACAGCAACGACCGTGGTGAATACTTCATCGACGAGCTGGACTTCGACGCTGCCAACATCCCTGGCTCTACTCCTGGTATCTACGATGCAGTAGCCTACTCAGCATGGATGTTAGATGTCCAAGATCCAAATACCGGAGAGCCGGGCGCACGCACTCGCACTATTGGTGTAGCAATGTCTGAAAATGTTGAACTGACTGGAACGGACCCGGTTGTTGATACGCTGAACGCTGGCCTGAGCAACTTTGTTGCCAACAGCAACGTCAACATTGAAGACGATGGCGAATCAACAACGGCCGATCTGGTCCAGTTCGACATCGACGATGTGGTGACGTTCGGTAACACCGATCACGGCTCCATCATTGACTTCGAGGCTTCCATCCAGGATGCGGCCGGAAATGCTGGTTCAAGCAATGCCAAGGTTGTCGTTGGTGATGCACTGCCGCCGATGGTAGAGAGCGCCAGCTATGTAGGTAACGAACTGGTCATCAACTTCAACGAAGCTGTTGCCATCGATACCACCACACAGATCGTTCTGGGTGGTCAGACCATCACCATGGATCTGGACACGGTTAACGCTTTCAATGCACAGGCTGATCAGTCTACCCTGCGTGTTTTGCCAAGCGCCTGGGGCGAAGACCTGAACCGCACCGCGACTTTCACACTGGCACAGTATGATGAAACCGATGCAACTGAAGGGTCTTTCCCGTCGGATCTGTACCGCCACGCTCGTCTGAACTTCAGCGATGTTGAAGATGTGCTGGGCAACAGCTGGAACGATTTCTCGATCGGTAACGCTGCCGATGACAACGAGTTCTTCTTCCATCAGCCAGATTTCGCAGCGATTGATGAAACTGGTTTGTTCCGTGTAACCGGTGTCGACAACGGTACAACGCTGAACTCTGACACCATCTCGGTTCAGTTCACAGGTACCCACCCAATCGACCTGTCTTCCTGGGACGGTAACAACGACGGCACCATTGCTCAGAATGAGTTCGAAGGTCGGTTCACATTTACTGATACCAGTGGTGGCACGGCAGACATCAACGTAACTGACGATACTCACTCTCTGGTAGTCAGCAATGGCGGACGTACTCTGACCTTCACCTTTGTGTTGGGCGGTGACAACGTTGAAGCTGGCGATAACCTGATCGTTGACGCTGCCTGGGAAAGCCAGTGGGACGCGTCCGAGACTTCGGCTCCTGCCAACTCAGACGTTGATTTCGAGTAATCCCTCTCGAAACCATCAGGTAGTTTAGGCTACCTGGCTTTGATGGCCCGAATCGTTTGATTCGGGCCTTTTTTTTGTCTGCTATTTTTGAAACGTCGTTTTCAGGCCAAAAAAAACCCGCCGAAGCGGGTTTGATTGACTCTTACTGCCCGTTAGCTGACTTCTTTTGCCAGAATCTTGGCCGCCCATTCTTTGGGTCCTGTCTGGTGTACCGAGCTGCCTTGGGTATCAACGGCAACGGTTACCGGCATATCCACCACATCAAACTCGTAAATGGCTTCCATACCCAAGTCTTCAAAGGCGACGACTTTGGCCTCGCGAATGGCCTTGGATACCAGGTAGGCTGCTCCGCCCACGGCCATCAAGTAGGTTGCCTTGTGGCGGGCAATGGATTCAATCGCTACCGGGCCACGCTCTGCCTTACCCACCATGCCGATCAGACCCGTGTGCTCCAGGACGGTGTCGGTGAACTTATCCATCCGGGTGGCTGTGGTCGGGCCGGCTGGGCCCACCGCTTCATCACCCATGGGGTCAACCGGGCCAACGTAATAGATCATCTTGTTGGTGAAATCGACGGGCAGGGGCTCGCCCTTGCTGATCATATCGACCATGCGCTTGTGAGCGGCATCGCGACCGGTGTACATCTTGCCGTTGAGCAGCAGGGTTTCGCCAGGTTTCCAGTCGAGCATGTCAGCTTTGGTTAGGGTGTTCAGGTCGACACGGCGCGCCTTGGGGCCGGCATCCCAGACGATATCGGGCCAGTCTTCCAGTTTGGGCTCTTCGAGCTTGGCAATGCCGGAACCATCCAGAACGAAGTGGGTATGACGAGTAGCCGCGCAGTTGGGGATGATGGCGACGGGTTTGTTCGCGGCATGGGTCGGTGCGTCCATGACTTTGATATCCAGTACCGTCGTCAGGCCACCGAGGCCCTGGGCGCCGATGCCCAGTTTGTTCACTTTTTCGAACAACTCAAGCCGCAGTTCCTCGCCCCGGTTGCTGGCTCCCCGTTGCTGCAGTTCCTGAATGTTGATCGGTTCCATCAGGGATTCCTTGGCCATCAACATGGCTTTTTCGGCGGTTCCGCCAATGCCGATGCCAAGCATGCCCGGCGGGCACCAGCCAGCGCCCATCTCGGGCACCACTTTCAGTACCCAGTCGACGATCGAATCCGAGGGGTTCAACATGGCAAATTTGGACTTGGCTTCGCTGCCGCCGCCTTTGGCCGCTACCTGAACATCGACGGTATTGCCGGGCACCACTTGGGTGTGTATCACGGCCGGGGTGTTGTCTTTGGTGTTGGTGCGCTTGCCGTCCGGGTCGGCCAGCACGGAGGCCCGCAATACGTTGTCGGGGTGCAGATACGCACGACGAACGCCTTCGTTGACCATGTCTTCGACGCCCATGGTGGCGGCATCCCAGCGAACATCCATCCCGATCTTCAGAAATACGGTCACGATGCCGGTGTCCTGGCAGATGGGGCGATGCCCCTCGGCACACATCCGGCTGTTGATCAGAATCTGGGCCATGGCATCTTTGGCGGCCTGGGATTCTTCGCGCTCGTAGGCCTGATGCACGGCCTGAATGAAGTCTTTCGGGTGATAGTAGGAAATAAACTGCAAGGCGTCTGCGACGCTCTGAATAAGATCGTCCTGCTTAATGACGGTCATGAAGGGCTCCTCTGCCGGTCTGCTCGGTGGCGCGAAGTGTACAACACTTTTTCAGAGATCGGGTCAGTACAAAAGCATTAGCTTAATTTTTGAGCTGAAGGGTTAGCACATAGTAAGCGGTGGCTGCCGGGGGTGCCTCTGCGGGGAGTCTGCAGCAGGGATGCTGCAGTCTAGGCTCCATGGACGGATTCACGCCGACCCCGCAGAGGCACCCCCGGTTGCCACTGCGGACCATAGGCACCCTGTTAATTAAGGTGACTGACCAACGGCACTTGCAAAATTCAAACGCTTGTTTAAATTGTAGGGTATCTGATACCAACAGGAGCTCCCATGAGCGAAATTATACAGCGGGTGCATAACGGCGTTCTGGAACTGACATTGAACCGCCCCGAGAAACGCAATGCGCTGACCGAGGCTATGTACATCGAGTTGAAGTCCATACTCGATGAAGCCAAGCACAACCCGGAGGCTCGGGTAGTATTGTTGTCGGGTCAGAAGTTCTGCTTTACGGCGGGCAACGATCTGAAAGACTTCATGGAACACCCGATGGAAGATGATGATGCCCCGGTGCTGCGTTTTCTGCGCACCATGGCTGATTTTCCCAAACCCATTGTTGCGGCGGTCAACGGGCCTGCCGTCGGTATTGGCACCACCTTGTTGCTGCATTGTGATCTGGTGTACAGCGGCGACAGTGCAGTGTTCCAGTTGCCGTTTGTCAGTTTGGGCCTGGTGCCGGAGTTTGCCTCTTCTTTTCTGTTGCCGTTAAAAGTAGGGCATGTCAAAGCGGCCGAGTGGCTGATGCTGGGCAAGAGCTTTGGTCCGCAGGAGGCGCTTGAAGCCGGTCTGGTCAATGCTGTTTTTGGCGATGAAAATTACCTGCAAGCCGCTCACCAGCAGGCGCAACTGCTGGCCGCGCAACCGCCCAAGGCAATTGAACTGACCAAAAAGCTGATGAAGCAGCATTTTATGAGCATTACGCTGAATACCATTGACGATGAGGCCCGCCACTTTCAGGCGCAATTGAAGAGTGACGAGTTTCGCCAGGCAGTCAGTGCTTTTTTCGCCGCCAAGTCAGGCGCTGAATAAGCAAGACCAGGTAGCGACGATCCCGCACCAGGTAACCAAACACCAGCCCCCAGAAGGCCCCTCCGATTCCGAATAGAGTGACATTGGCCACGGTGACCAGGAAGGTCACCAGGCTGGCTTCGCGTTCTTGCTCATCCTGCAAGGCAATGACCAGGCTGTTGGCAATGGTTGGCAGCAGCGCCAGGCCCGCCAGCGTCATGATGTAAGCTCCCGGCAAGGCCCTGAATAACCCGATAACCGAAGCAGCCAGCAAACCCAGTATGGCGTAGGTAACGCCAGCAGATACCGCAGCGGTGTAGCGCTTTTTGGGGTCCGGGTGGGCATCTGACGTCATGCAGATGGCGGCGGTGATGGCGGCAAGGTTCAAGGCAAATGCGCCGAAAGGCGCCAGGCCCAGGGTTGTCAGCCCGGTCCATTTTAATACCGACGAGGTGGGGGATCGGTAGCCGGCAGCGGTCAGCGTCGCGATGCCGGGCAGGTTTTGCGAAGCCATGGTGACGATAAACAGCGGCAGGGTCAGGCTGAAGGCGGCTTGCCAGGTGAATTCTGGCCACTGCAGCACGGGTTTGGTCCACGACCAGGCCCAGGCATTGTCGGCGACCTGATTCAACGCCAGTGCCAGCATCAAACCGACCAGCGCTACCAGCAATACCGCGTAGCGCGGGATCCACAGCCGTGCCAGAAAATACACGATTGCCATGGTTCCGGCCAAAACCGGTGCCTCGGTCAGAGAGGACGCGGCATTCAGGCCAAAAGGAAACAGCACGCCAGCCAGCATGGCACTGGCCAGGGCCGGGCTCAGCTTTTGAGTCAGTTTTTCGGCCTGTCCTGTAAAACCGGCCAGCGTTATCAAGGCCCCGGTCAGAATAAAAGCACCGATCGCCTCAGCCAGTGAAAAACCCGAGAGACTGACAATTAATACAGCGGCGCCCGGCGTTGACCAGGCGGTTACCAGCGGCAGCCGGTGTTGCAGTGACAAGCCCATCGAGGTGATACCCATGCCAAGCCCCAGCGCCCATAGCCAGGAGCTGGCCTGGGTGGGGGTGGTACCCGCTGCTTCAGCGGCCTGAAAGATCAGCACGGCTGAGCTGCTGAAACCAACGAGTACAGCAACAACCCCCGCACTGACGCTGCTGAGTGACAGATCCTGCCAGAATTGACGCCAAAGCGGGGTGCGCATGGCCAGTTCTCCTGTGGTTTTACGGCTGTGCGTTATAACGTACAATGCGCGCAGACTAGCAGTGTGCGCTATAGCGCACAAGCCTTTGTTGATCAGGAGAAGTCACCATGTCGGACATTCAGCAACAGTTTGCCGCCAGGCTGAAAACACTGCGCGCCCAGCGGCGCTGGAGTCTGGATAGGGCCGCGACGGAAACCGGGGTCAGCAAGGCCATGCTGGGGCAGATCGAGCGGGGGGAGTCCAGCCCAACGCTGACCACACTCTGGCGTTTGGCCAAGGGTTATGAAGTTGGCTTTTCAACCTTGATAGAGCCTGTTGAGACGGGGCTGAGCAAAGACGAGGCCGCTGTTGATTCGGTACCCCGGGTAACGCCGGAAGACAGCGCATTGGCGGTAAAAACGATCCTGCCTTTTGCGGCAGATCTGCATACCGAGTTGCTGGACGTCGAGATAGAACCCGGCGGGCTGCGCGAGTCAGACGCTCACCGGGCCGGCGTTATCGAGTGCATCCTTGTCCAGTCTGGTGCGCTGTCGGTCTTCAGTGACGATCAGTGGCACCGACTTCGAACGGGCGAAGCTCATCGCTTTCGGGCCGATCAGTCACATGCCTACCGCAATGACTCTGCGGACAAACCTGCCCGGTTTTTGAATGTAATTGTTTATCCCTGAGGTCGGTTTCAGAACAACCCTAGCTGCGGCCCGTCATCAGAAGGAGAGTCATTGTCTTTATTATCAGTGTCTTCAGCGGGTGCCTGGGCAGGCGCCTTTTTATCTGTGTCTTTGGTTGCTTCAGGCACTGGTGCGGTCGGGCCTTGTAGCCAGTGCTCGTCCAGTTGTTGCAGCCAGGTTCGCACTTCCGGCAAGTCGTCCCGGTCAGGGTGTTCTGTCATCAATTGCTCTGTTGCCGCTATGGCATCATTAAGTGTCAGGGTGCTGCCCCAGTCCGGGTCAGTCAGATGGGTGCGTACCTGGTCGTGCCAGTGTGATTGTTCAGCGGCGCTGAGGCTGTCGGGAAAATGCCGGGCGCGGGCCAGAAACACCAGGGCTTGCTGGCGGTCGTCTTGCAGGCCATCGGCCAAGCCTGGCCAGGTTTCCGGGTGGCGGTCTTTACGCCGAATCTGGTTCAGAATGCCGCGATCGTGATCACCGATGAACCCCTGGTAAAGCGCCTGCTGAGGGTCGGCCGGGGCAGGGCGGTCTGTGGTTTTGAACACCTCGCGCGCCAGCGATACCAGGTCGTGCCAGCGATCCAGGATGGCCAGGTGTTGCGCAATGCGGGCCGGGTCAATATCGAACCGTTCGCAGGTGGCTTCGTCCAGCATGCGATAAGGGGCGATCATTGGGCATCGGTTTAAGTGCAGTGTTCTTAAGGGTGGTCTGACAATGCCCTCAGGTAATGAGTCAGTGGGCGTATAGAGCCAGTCGCGAACTTCATCGGCGTTATGATCCAACAGCCAGCTTGGGTCCTGCATTAGATCGAGCACGATGATTTCGTTGCGACGATCCGGGTGCTCCATTAGAGGCACCTCGACCGTCAGACAGCCTTGCCGGGCCGGAATCTTGCCACTGACATGCAACATGGGCTGGCGTGATTCCAGCGGTAACTGCCGGCGCACTTCATGTTTGAACCGCAACGACAAGGCATAGTCGAACAACTTCGGCTGTCGGTCTCGAATCACTCGGGCCAGGGCGATGGTAGCCAGGACGTCGCTGACGGCGTCGTGCGCTTTTGCGTGTTCGATGCCATTGGCGGCCGTTAGCTGTTCTAGCTTGAACGAGGGGTCGCCATTGTCATGCCTGGGCCATTCGATGCCCTCCGGGCGCAGTGCATACGTCAGGCGTACTACGTCGAGCAGGTCCCAGCGGCTGTTCTGGTTACGCCATTCACGGCTGTAGGGGTCGAGCAGGTTGCGGTAAAACAGGAACCGGGTGAACTCGTCGTCAAAGCGAAGGCTGTTGTAGCCCACGGTGCAGGTACCGGGCTCTGACATAACGGCGTTAATGCGACTGGCCAGTTCCCATTCGCTCAGCCCTTCCTGTTGGCACAGGCCCGGTGTAAGACCCGTAATCATAACCGCTGACGGGTCGATGACGGCATCGGGTAATGGCTTGCATTTCCAGTCCATCGGCTCGCCGATGATGTTCAGGTCGGCATCGGTGATGACTGCGGCAAACTGGGCAATACCATCCCGGGCCGGGTGAATGCCCCAGGTTTCATAGTCGTACCACAGAAATTGCCGGGGCGCTGTTGAAGTGGGTTTGGGCATGGATTCCGGTGTCCTGTCGGTGCAGTAGTGCTCGCTCCTGCATGGGTTTACACTGTAGCGTCAGCCCTTACAAACAGGCTGGCTGCGGTGATCTGCACGGGCGCCTAAACACGGCGCCAATTTCGCACAGCCTATCATCGATGGGCGTTTCCGGCACGGTGAACACGCGTTCCCGGCCTGGCTCAATGGCAATCAGGGAGATCGTTACATGGTGCTCAGCAAATTCTTTGGCAAAAAATCCAAGGCCGCAAAACCCACTGCGAAATCACCCGGGAATACCCGAGCCGAAACCGTCAAGCCTGGCATTGATCAGTGGCTGTTACAGGCCCGGGCAGACGACCCGAAACAGCGCAGGGAGGCCATGGTTGAGCTGGCCAGGTCGCTGGATGAGGGTAAATTGACTGCAGAGCAACGTCAGCAAGTGCCTGCAGCCGAACAACTGGCGCTGAGCCTGCATGCGGATACACCGGTGTCGGATGTCAGTGATGATCTCTGCGTCGAGGTGGCTCGTCACGGTTTTTCGGCACGGGTTCGAACCGCCGCCGCCGGGCTGGTCAGTGACATCGATGCACTGGAACAACTGCTGAAGCATGCCAAAGGCCGCGATAAAACCGTGTATCGACTGGTAAAAACCCGGCTGGATGTGCACAAGAACGAGCAACAGGCGTTGCATTCCAAATTCGATCACACCCGTCGACTGGTTGAGCAGCTCGAGCGTCATGCCAAAGCCCCGGTCGATCCTCTATATAGCGGCAAGTTGCGCGCGCTTCAGGAACAATGGTCTGCCAATAGCCCCTATGCCGACGAGGCGCTGAATGAGCGCTGGCACCAGGCCATCAGCGACGCTCAGGCCCGGCTTCCGGTGGAGTCTGATGGCGCCAGCTCCGAACCGGAGGCGGACACTGCCATACCGGCAACTGAGCCGGATGATGCAGGTTCAGAGGGTATTAGCCCTGAGGAGACTGAAGACGACGCAGCCCCGGATGTCGAAAGCACCGAAAAAGACCCGCGTCGCACCCAATTGATTCAAGATCTGTGGCATGACCTGAAAGACCGGCTCGACCAGGCAGACCCAGACCAGGCTCAGGTGCGCGATGCCTTGCTGTATCTGACAGAGCAACAACATCAGTGGCGCCAGACCGAGCAGTCGCAACGCGCCAGTCGCGAAGAGGAACGAGCCTTTCATCAGCTCTGCACCACCTATGAAACGTCGTTGAACGCACTGGTTCTACTGATTGAGCGTTACGGTCCGCTGGCTGACCTGTTGCCTGCCATTGAGGCCGATCCGGCTGGTCATGATGCTGCGGCCCACGCGTTGGATGAATGGCTGCACAGTCTGGATTGGCCGGAAGGTGAACCGGAACCTGCCCTGAAAGGCAGGGTTGAACAGGTGGTTCGAGTCCATCACGACCAGCTGGCCGAGCATAGAAAACAGAGCATCCAGGCCGTTCGTCAGGCACGCGGGCTGATCCGCCGTTGCCAGGGGGCGATCAACGATGGCCACCTGAAGCGGGCTTCGGGTCTGTTGCAAGGCGTCCGCGATGCGGTGGTTGATCTAAAACCCGAAGAACATCATGGGCTCTTCCGCCAGTTTGAAGAGACTGAACAAGCTGTCGAGAAATTGCGCGACTGGCAGAGTTTTGCGGTACTGCCCAAAAAAGAAGCCCTGATAGAACGCATGCGTCACTTGCTCGACCAGTCGTTACCGCCAGAAGACCGCGCCCGGCAAATTCGCGACATGCAGGATGAATGGCGCATGTTGAGCCGGGGCCTGCAGAACCAGCACCAGGCTCTGTGGGAGACCTTTCACGATCTGGCTCAGGAGGCCTATGAACCCTGCAAGGCGTTTTTTGAAGAGCAGGGCAAGCTACGTGCACTGAACTTGCGTCAGCGCCAGGCGCTGGCCGAACAATTGGGTCAGTATGAGCAGTTGATCGACAGTAAGGGCCTGGATCTGAAAGAGCTGGACCGGGTGCTGACACTGGCCCGGAACGACTGGCGCCGGTTCTCACCGGTAGACCGGGCGGCCAACAAGGCGGTGCAAGCCCAGTTCGACGCCGTGTTTCAACGCTTACGTGATCGGTTGCAGGGCGAACAGCAGGTCTTTCGTGAGGCCAAGCTGGCCATCATCGAGCAGGCACAAGCCTTGCTGGATGAACCCGATTCGCGCCAGGCTACCGAAAAAGCCAAGCAACTGCAGCGCGACTGGCAACAGGCCGGGCATCTGGCACGGCGCGACGAACAGGCGTTGTGGAAGTCGTTCCGGGCGATATGCGATGAGCTCTTTGCCCGTCGCGAAGCAGCGGCGGATGCCTTTAAGGCAGACCTGAACGCCCATAAGGCACAGGCTGACGTTATACTGGCGGATATGGAAGCCATTCTGGCCGACGCGGACCCGCTGGCATCCAAAGGCCGGTTTGATGACCTTAAAGACCAGTACAGCGCTCTCGGTACGTTGCCTAAAGCCGATTATAAAAAGCTGCAGGACCGGCTTGACCGCCTGAACCGGGATTTCCAGGCCCGGTGCAAAGCCATCAAAGTTCAACAGCAGGATCAGCACTGGCAAGCCCTGTTTGACTGGAATCGTCAGGCCCGGTTCGATTGTGATTCAGCGGAAGCGGCGGCGACTGAGTGGCAGGCCTTGAACAAGATACCGGCTCCGGCTACCGGATTGCTGTCCTCGCTGCCGAATTGGCAGTTACCCGATGCCGATGATAACGCTTTGCGCCGTAAAACCGTTGAACTGGAAATCCTGACCGGGGCTGAGACACCAGAGGCCGACAAAGCCTTGCGCATGGAACTGCAAGTACAGCGTCTGACGGATGGTTTGGGCCAGCAAGTGGATCAGAATGACATTGATCAGGCCGTTGTCGCATGGCTTGCCACCCCCGCCAGCGATGAAGCCCAATTCGATGCACTGATGAGTCGGTTGAAGCAGGCCCGACAAGCCTGGATGACGTCGGACTGACAGAAAAAACTGAAAAAAATCATAAAGTTAGTTGACAGCTACCGGGGTCGTCATTAATATGCGTCCCCGTTGAGAGGCGATGACCAAACGGTCAGCAAAGCACAGCATCCGAACCAGAAACGGATAATGGCTTCTGTAAATACTTCGATCAGAAGCACTCTCTAAACAGGTTATTGCGGGGTGGAGCAGTCTGGTAGCTCGTCGGGCTCATAACCCGAAGGTCGTAGGTTCAAATCCTGCCCCCGCTACCAAAAACAAAAAAGCCCGGACAGCAATGTTCGGGCTTTTTTAATGGGTGATTGAAACGTGGTGCCAGGTTGGCTCGTCGGGCTCATGTTCCGAAGATGGTAGCCGGAGCACCGGCCGGTTAAAGCCCGGCCCCGCAACCCTATTTAAAAGCCCGGACAGTAATGTTCGGGCTTTTTTAATGCCCGGTAACAGTGGCAGATAGTTATTCCCGCTACAAAACATCACACAGCCCGAACAATGCGGTTTGGGCTTTTTTGTGCGAACAGGAAATGGGCTGGGTCTACTGGGCTTGAAAGCTGAATACCCTACAGATGTCGGGTGAGCGCCTGGGTCATACAGGATTACACTGTGCGCGTTTTTTGACACCAGGGCGCAGAAGTAGCCCGACGGGGGTTATACTTCCCGGGCTAAAATCAGTCGCTTCATATTGACAGCATCGTAAAATCGGGTCATTTTGCCCGTTGCTCACCTTACCTGAGTCGGTAATTTATCGATTTGGCTCTGGTCAGAGGGATCTTTCACCGCTATGAATCTGCTTGCGTTTGGCCTGAGGACATTCTTACCCCACAGCGGGCTGGTTAAATTCGGCGGGCTTGTCTGCCTCGTTCTCTTTCTGGCTTACCCGGTTCAGGCTGAGCGTCCCTCGGCTTCTTCACACTTGAATGTCGACCTGTCGATGCTGGACCTCGACCGCACGGATGTTCGCTACGCACTTGCCAGTAACTCTCACTCGACCGGTTTTATGCCTGCTCCAATTGGGCAGAAGCTGGAAGACGCACCCCACGAGTTCAAAGGTGAGCAGGGGGCCGGTCTGACCGCGAATTTCAGACAGCACAATCGATACTGGCTGTCTGCGCGCGTTATTAATCAGACTGAGACCCGGGACTGGTACGTGCACATCAGTAATTTCGGCTTTCAGCAACCACGCATCCTGATCAGGGACTGGGATGGTCAGACCATTCATACCATCGATAACACGGTGGCTTCCGGAGCCACGGAAATCAATGCCATCGGGCGTGCGGCCAAAGTCACGCTTGAACCGGGTATGTCATATCAAATCGTGGTTGAGTTGTCCGCAAATCATGTTACCTGGAAACCCTACATCGGCCTGATGAGCACAGACTTTTATCAATCCTGGCAAATGCAGATGGATTTTGCGTTCAAGCTGGCCATCGGGATCATGCTGGGCATTATACTACTGGGTTTTGTTGCCTGGGCTTTGACGTCTGATAAAACGTTTTTCTGGGGTGCCGCCTCTTCTCTGGTGATGCTGTGCTATTACCTGGAACATAGCAGCCTACCAGCCATTTTGGGGCAGGCCAGTTACGAGAAAACGGCATTTTTCTGGTTGCTGGTTACGTTTTCGTTACTGACGATGACCGCCTTTGCCGCCAGTTTCCTGCAGATCAACCGACGGTCAGGGCGATGGTATTCGCTGTTCTATTACGCCATTTTGGCCACCATGCTTGTTGGGCTCGCCGGTACGCAGCTATCGTTCAATGCCAATGTACTTGTCTATTCCCTGAATTATTTGTTGGTCTCGCTGGTTATTCTGGGGTCGGGAATCTCCAGGGTTCGATCTCAGGGGCGTTACTACTGGATGTACATTCTGGGCTGGTTACCCATGGTTTTGTCGATGGTACAGGTGATCTGGGTCGTCAATGCCCCCCGGGGAGCCGTTGAGGAAATCGGCGTTTCCTACAAGATGATCCATGTTCTGTATATTCAGATTTTGCACATGGTCCTGCACATTGCCGCCATCGTTTTGCGCGTCAAAGCGCTGAATGAAGAAAAGCACCGCATGGAACAGATCAGTCAGGCCAAATCGCGCTTTATTGCGCATAGCAGTCACGATCTCAGTCAGCCTTTGCATTCGATGAATGTCTACATGGAATGTTTGAAACCCCATGTTCATGGCCAGGCTGGCAACGACCTGTTTGTACGGCTCAAAGAAACCCATCGCCAGATGAATGAATCCTTCAGCGCCATCATGGATCTGACCAAGCTGGAGTCCGGTGTGATCAGGCCAGGCCTTGAAATCGTGTCACTGGAACGTCTGTTTTCAAAGTTGCGGGGTGAGTATCTGGGGTTGGCCATGTCCAGGCGTCTTGAGCTGAGCGTCGAAGCCGAATCGTTGCAGGTGCGCAGTGATCCGGTCTTACTGGAGCGCATGCTGCGTAACCTCATTTCCAATGCCATCAAGTACACCGACGCGGGCAAGGTGAGGGTGGTTTGCCGTAGTGTGGACAATCAGGTGGTCATCGAAGTTATCGACACCGGCTGCGGTATTGCCAGTGAGGACCAGGAAGCCATTTTCGATATTTATCACCGTTCACTGGAAGCTCCGGATACAACCAGCGGCTCTGGTATTGGTTTGTCGATCGTCAGGCATATCTCCCAGTTGCTGGATCACCCGGTGTCGTTAACGTCAGTGCCCGGTGAAGGCAGCTGTTTCGCGATCCATGCTCCGCTGGTGGAAGAAACGGCTCTGCGCAGAGATCCCGAAACATCATCAACGAGAACCAGTAAGTTTGTCGTGGCACTGGTGCTGGGGAATACCGGTCTGAGAGATCCCGTGTGGGATCGGCTGAAACAATGGAATTGTTCGGTATTGATTTTCAACTCGGCGGACGAGGTGCTGCAGTCTCGAGTGCCGGTGGATATCGTGATGTGCGACGACGCCAATCAGCGAGACATCGCTCTGTTATCTGATCGCGCCGACGTTCTGACACAAGGCTGCGTGGCCGCCTGTATTTGCAAACCCGGGTTCACGTTGCCCGAGCACTGGGTTGCCTTGTCGGCGCCGGTGATGCCCGCTCAGTTGCGCGCCCTATTGAACTTCGCTGCACGAAAGCGTCAGTCTCAGGCACCGCAAGCAGTCGCTGCCCAGTGAAGCTTGACCTCATGGCTACAGTTTTATTCGCAGTAATGCGACCACAAGAGTCGAGATTATGACCGTGAAAATAGTGATTACTGAAGATCACGAGCTGTATCGGGATGCGCTGGGTACTCTGGTGTTGGAGGCATTTCCGGGCGTTCAGGTGATTGAATCGGGTGATTTTCCCACGACGTTATCCTTGCTCGACGCACATTCAGATGTAGCGCTGGTGTTGTTTGATATTCATATTCCAGGCACCAGTGGCCTAAATGGGCTGAAAGAGATCAAAGCCCGTTATCCGGCACTTCCGCTGGTGGTGGTGTCTACGGTTGATTACCAGGCCAGCATTCAGCAGATGCTGCAGCTCGGAGCAGATGGATTTATCGCAAAAACCAGTTCGCGCGCGATGATGGTTCGGGCGCTCAGAGATGTCATGGAAGGCGAAGTTGTTATTCTCAGTGGTCGCGACAACGACGACGTCGTAGCATTGTCACCTCGCCAGATAGATACCCTCGAATTACTGGCCCAGGGGCTCCCCAACAAGGAGATCGCAGCCAGACTTAACATTGCTCCTACCACAGTACGGGAATATGTCTCTGACATTCTGGGGCTGTTCAAATGCGATAACCGAACGCAGGCCGTCCTGAAAGCCCGGCAGCTTGGTTTCATTCTGTATTAGTATCGTTCGTTACCTGGTACCCCGCTTGTGGAGGTTGTGGCCGAATGGTGATTGCCAGCTTGGTGACACTGTTCCGTCAGTCTCAATTCGATAACTCAGATTAAGGGCGGCTTCAGCTGCCGGGACGGCCCTGAATGCGCACCAGCAGGTACTGTGCAGCGCGCTCGCTATAGGCTTGACATGGGGGTTCGTAGGACGGGTCTGGGGGATTGCCTTTATTTACCTGACTGGGACGCCGGTGATGTAGATTCCGCGCCTGCATATGTCTCGATTAGGTGTATCATATTGGTCTTTACGGGTATGGATTAACTGATTTTGTGAAACACAGACGACCAACATTACAGGATATTGCTGACCGGGTAGGCGCCACTAAAATGACGGTGAGTCGCTGTTTGCGTACTCCGGATGCGGTGTCGGAGAACTTGCGACAACGCATTTTTGCGGCTGCAGAAGAGCTGGGATATATCCCCAATCGCGGCCCCGACATGCTCTCCAGATCAACCAGTCGAGCCATTGGTGTATTGTTGCCGTCATTAACCAATCAGGTGTTTGCTGACGTGATCATGGGTATTGAAAAAGTCACGGAACCGGCCGGCTATCACCTGATGATGTCCCATTATGGGTACAGCATTGAAACCGAAGAGCGCAGTCTTGCCTCCTTGTTGTCCTACAACGTTGACGGGGTGATATTGTCGGAAAGTCAGCATACCCAGCGTACCATCCGTATGCTCGACACGGCAGGTATTCCTGCAGTAGAGATTATGGATTCGCGAACTCGTCCCTTTCAGCAGGCGGTTGGCTTCGATAATGTTGCAGCGTCCTACGACATGGTCTGTGAGATGATTCGACGTGGCCGTCGACAGGTTTTGTATCTGGCGGTTCGGCTTGATGCCCGCACGCTGCAACGCCAGGAAGGTTACCAGCGTGCAATGGCCGAACATGGCCTGACACCTCAGACACTGCGCATTACGTCCCGGTCCTCATACAGTGTCGGTGCCAGTCTCATGGCCAGTGTACTGGAGGAGTATCCGGAAACGGACGGCATCTTTTGCACCAACGACGATGTTGCCGTGGGCGCCTATTTCGAGTGCATGAAGCGTGGCGTAAAAGTACCGGAGCAGATGGCGATAGCCGGCTTTCACGGACACGACGTCGGTCAGGTAATGTCACCCCGTCTCGCCAGTGTCATAACCCCCCGGGAGTCCGTGGGCGAAAGGGCTGCGTACGAATTGATGAACCGTATTCAGGGGCGGCTGTTTGAAGAACCGATCATTGATCTCGGGTATCGAATAGAAGCTGGCGGAACCATCTAATAGGATTCGAAAAAGCGCCCTGCCTGTGTGCGAGTTACATCCATGTAGCTCAGCGGTTGGCGTCACCTGCTGTTTCATTCCAGTCGAATCGGTCAAAACACACAAAGTAACTGGTCGGAATCTTGTTTATTGATTGGCCTGGTGTGGCGACTAGAGCCGTTCATGGCGAGCCTGTAACTTGCTCAAACAATCGTCTATTACCGCCTCTGCTGATTGGGCGATGTCAATTATCAGGGCTTCGGCTGCCGAGGGAGCCTCCAGCTGCACGAACTGACTTTCCAGCATCCTTCTTCCGGAGAAGTAGTGATCTTCGCGCTGTGAATGACGAGACCAGATAGTATCGATGTCGCCTTTGAGGTAAACGAACGTCATGTCAGAGGTAGCGCGTCTCAAACGGTCGCGATAATCGATCTTCAGCGCCGAACAAGCGAGCACCAGACCGGACTGACGCTGAATTAACGCGGCCAGGTCATTGAGCCAGTCGGCTCGGTCGGCATCGGATAGCGGGATACCGCTGCTCATTTTTTCGATGTTAGCCTGGCTGTGGAAATCATCGGCGTCGAAAAAAGGCAGGGCAAGCGCCTCTGCGAGTCGCGAACCCACCAGGCTTTTGCCGCTGCCCGATACGCCCATCACGATAATGCAGGGGGTGTTCAATCCGTTGTCTCCGATCATATTATTCCCACCACAATGCCAGTTGAGGAAAGGCGATGAGCAATGCCAGTGCAATCAGTTGTAAGCCGATGAAGGGCATCAGTGAGGTAAAAATATGGCCCAGGGTAATGCCTTTGGGCGCAACTGACTTGAGGTAAAAGGCAGCCGGGCCAAAGGGTGGAGAGAGAAACGACACCTGCATGTTCATGCAGAAGACCACGCCAAACCAGATCGGGCTATAGCCCAGTTCGATGATGATGGGCACAAAGATTGGCATGGTTAGCAGTGCCACACCTACCCAGTCGAGGAACATGCCCAGCACCAGTAAAATGACCATCATGAACAAAATGGTGGTCAGCCCATGGCCGCCGCTGACGGCGAAGATGGAGTCTCGAACGAATTCGATGCCGCCCATCAGGTTGTATACCCCGACCAGTGCCGTCGCGCCGATGCCAATCCAGATGATCATGCCGCAGGTACGCAGTGTGGTCATGGTGGCCTTGCGCACCATGTCGAAGGTCAGTTCGCCGCGGATCAAAGTGCTGATAGCTATGCCGACTGCACCGAGTGCCGACGCTTCGGTAACGGAAGCGATGCCACTGTAAATGCTGCCCAGCACAGTCACGACCGAGAGAATCGGAAACAGTAGGGCTTTAACAAAGTTCGGGGCTGGGGCTTCCTCTGCTTCCTGCTCAGCTGGCAGGGGTGCCAGTGACGGATTCAGGCGGACGCGAATCAGTACGTAAGCGATGTACAACATGGCCAGAATAAAGGCGGGCAGAAAAGCACCCTTGAACAGATCGCCAATTGATACGTTGGCGGTCAGGCCATAAATAATCAATACGATGCTCGGTGGCAACATGGTACCCAGCGCACCGCCGGCACAGGTGGTGCCAATGGCCAGATTTCGGTCGTAACCCAAACGCAGCATTTGTGGCAGTGCCAGTATGCCGAGCAAAACGGTTTCGCCACCGATCACGCCTGACATGGAGGCCAGAATCATCGCGACGACCAGAGTTTGTACGGCAACACCGCCGCGCAGTTTGCGTCCAAGACGGTTCATAGCGTCGAACAAGTCGCGGGCGATGCCGGAATGATCCAGCAACGCCGCCATTAACACGAACATGGGGACCGCCAGGAATACGTAGCTGCCAATAAAGCTGTACATGCGGCTGGTCACAATGCCGAGTGCCGGCGGGCCAAACCAGCCAAGTGCGAAAATCAGCGCAACGAATCCGGTGGCAAAAGCCAACTGCATACCGGTTAACAGCAGCAGGATCATTAAAGAGAGCATCAGCAGGCTGCCGTAGCCAATGCCGATGGAGGACAATTCAAACATCAGACATTCCTCAACTGGCGCAGATCACGGATCAGGTGTAATACCAATTGCAGCGTCAGCACCGCAAAAGCGACAAGGATGAATACTTTCAAATAGGCCGGGAATGGCGGGTTCCATGCAGAGCCGCTGGTTTCCAGCCGAAGGGCCCCCCAGGGAGTAAAGACGGCCTTGCGAGCCATGGTCCAGCCGGCGTAAAGCATCATTCCGGAAAAGCCGAGACCGAGCAGATGATGCAGGATGCGCAACCAGCATTGGGCGCGTTCGGAAACGGAATCGTAAATCAATACAACGCGAACATGTTTGTCTGAGGCAAAGGCGTAGAGACCGCCAAAAATAAACAGAGAGGCGCCGATGAATGTTGCGGTTTCGTGTACCCAGGTTGTGGGGTCATCAAAAACGTAGCGCATGACGATCTCGTAAGTCGAGACAATGGCTACTACAGCAAACAGGATGCTGAGCTTCGAACCGAGCCAGACGATGCCGCGGTCCAGCGCATTACTCGCGAGGTCTTCGTCGCGTTCTGCTGCGGGAAGAGGAAGGGCTTCAGGGGTATCGGGCATTTCGAGACTCCAGGCCCGGGGCATGTCCCCGGGCTCCGATTGACTGGTCAGATTACAGCAGGCCCTGGGATTCCAGGTAAGCCGTTACCGATTCATACACCTTCTGTGCATTGGGTGATTGCTCGGCGTATCTTTCCCACTGGGTGCGAGCGATGCCACGGAACTTCATGCGTTCTTCATCCGACCAGTTGTGGATCGTGATGTCCGGATTCGCGCGGGCTTCTTTGACGGCATCAACATCAGCCATCGCCAGTTGGGTGCTGATGTCATAGGCAAAGTCACGCGTTGAGGTGGTGAAAATGGTTTGAATGTCGGCGGGCAATTCGTTCCACTCATCGAGATTCATGACCACTTCCAGCAATGGCAGGGAGTGGAAACCGGGGTAGACCGGGTGGGCTGCAACTTCGTGCATACCTGCCGCGTGGTTGGTTGAAAAAACGGTGTAATCAGCAGCGTCGATTACGCCCTTGCTCAGCCCGGTGAACACTTCGGAGCCAGGCAAATTGACCGGAGATGCGCCAGCTGCGGCAAATACTGACTGTACGAGGCCTTCAGGTGCCCGCAGTTTCAGACCCTCCAGATCCGCTACGCTGTCCAGCGGTACGCTCGATACAAAGGCTTCGAGGCCCGTGGCACCACCGCCAACAAACTTCACGCCATACGGCTCGTAGAGTTCATTCATCAGTTCATAGCCACCACCGTAATAGATATAGCTGATCAACTGGTTCGGGTTTGACCAGGCGCCTACGGTGTTGCCAATCAAGCCAAAGGCCGGGTCTTTACCAGAGAAGTATTCGGTAACGGAAATGTGACCGTTCAGAATGCCAGCTTCAATCGCATCCAGCGTTTCAGTGTGGCTGACCACGCTGCCCACCGGCATGATTTCAATGGAAACCCGACCGTCGGTCATGGCTTCAACGCGATCGGCCCATTCCTGTTTGATCTGGAAGTTCTTTACGCCGGACGGATCCGACGACTGGAATTTGAAATTGTACTCAGCGGCGAAAGCGCCCGTAGCGAGGGTTGATGAGACAATCCCTGCGATCAATTTAACGGCTGTGTTCATTGGTATCTCCTGCGAGGTTTGTTGTTATTGGTGTCTGATGTTACCGGTAACAATTTTATGCGATCTGTTTTGTTACCGGTAACTTTGGCGAGTCTATAGCAGGATCCTTTCGGTGACAATGTTTTATAGCGGCTGAATCGCCGCATTTATTGGAAAGGCTCAGCAGACGACTTTCACCTGGTATAGTTTGCCCGGACGAATGTCGGTTATACAATCGCCTTCGAGGCGATGCCCGTCTACCCAAATGCCTTTCTGGTCTGACTTGGCTGTCCTTAGATAGCGCACGCCGAAACGGGCCCACCGGAATTGCCGAACCACCTTAACCTCGTCCCATTCTGTCGGCAGAGCGGGGCGAATCAGTAAGCCATCCTGAGTGCCTCTTAATCCGAAGAGCGACTCGATCAACGTTCGATAGACCCAGGCAACGGTACCGGTGTTGAACAACTGACTGGACCGGCCAGCCGTGCGCGGAAACTGGTAATAGGCACCCCGATAATAGTTGGGAATATATACCGGCATTTGACCGCGCTGGCGGTAGTCGATATCGGAATCGCCGGGAATCATCTGTCGAATCAGCCGGTAGGCACGATCCGTTTCACCGGTCTGATAAAGGCTGTAGGCGTAGAAAGCCGCTGCGTGATTGTAAACCGATCCGTTCTCAGCCGAACCCGGGTGTTTCTGGGTGACCCGGCCCACGTCATCGCGCATGGCGGTGTAGGCTGGTGCGAACATCATCACGCCGTAGGGGGTTTCCAGCTGGGCTTCAATGGCTGCAATCATTGACGATTGCTGTGCTTCTGAGCAGGTACCGGCCAGGATCGCCCAGCTTTGCGGGTTAAGAAAAATGCGCCCCTCGGCATCGTCGCTGATGCCGAAAGTAACACCATCGTCGGTAATGCCCCGGCCATACCACTGGCCGTCCCACAGATGCCGGTTTACGGCTGTGTCGATTTCACCGGCGCAAGCAAGGCATTCCTCAGCAACCTCGCTGTCCCCCTGGTGCTGGCACACCTGCGCCCAGAGTTTAAGGGCATAGGAGGTCGCCACACTCAGCCAGCCAGACACGCCCTTGCCCTTGTAGCCGACCATGTTCATCGGGTCGCACCAGTCGCCCTGGGCGATGTAGCTGAGCCCGCGGTCATCCCTTGTTTGCATCAGCCAGCGCATGGCTTGCGTCATTCGGTCGTACACCGTGCTTTGGCCGTCACCCTGCCAATCGCTGACCCGCTGTGACAGTAAGTCGTAATCACCGGTTTCAGCAAAGTAGGCCTGCAGCGTAATCGGTAGCCAGACACAATGGTCGGTATGGGGTATCTGGTTGATGTATTTCAATTCCGTCTCGGCGCTGAGGCGAATGCCATCAGGCATCGCACCGGATGCCTCTTGCTGACTGAGGGCGTAGACCAGGGCGTCACGGGTAACCCGGGGGTTGATGTAAACCATGCCCAATGCATCTTGCAGGTAATTCCGGGTTTGCGGATCCATGCTCAGCCGGTTTACATCGCCATGATAAAACACCTGGCGTGGCAGCCAGTGGTTCACAACGTCGTTCAGCAGGGCATCGGGTGTTTCGATATGGAGCACGCCTTCTCCCTGGCCAATATAGCGGGCATAACGGGATTGAACCTCGCTGAAATCCGGAGCGCTGAAATAGCGCTCCCGGATCTGTCGAATGTGCGCCTCATCCCGTGCCGGGCCGATCAGAAAGCGGTACTCCTGCTGGCCTCCCGGTTCGAGTTCAAGCCGGTATTGCAGGGCTGCAACCGGTGATTCGTACAGCGCTTCTCCCTTTGACAGCATTGCCTGCTGCACGCCATCCGGCCGGTGTAGCCCACCTTCGCCTTCAAACTGTTCACGCTGGGTCTCAAAGCTTAATGGCGGCTGGTCGTGCAGAAAATAGGTGAGCTCCTGAAAGTCTTTTTGTTTGAAATAATCATCTACTTTCTGATAAGGCGTGACGTACCGCGCAACGATGCCGCCCAGATCTTCGCGGTAGCTGGCTGACTGATTCATCCAGCTCATATAGCCAAAGGGGGTGTAAGGGTAAAAGCTGAGCGCTCGCGTCCGGTCGGATTCGTTGATCAGTTTTACCTGCCACAATTCGACCACGTCGTCCTCGGTCAGGCTCAGGGTCAGTTCAATGTTTAAACCGGAATGGAATATGCGCCAGCGAATGTCACTCTGACCCACCGAAAACACAAAGCGGTCCGGTGTGGCCCGAACCGGCTCATAGGGTGCGGAAAAGAGTTCGCCGCTGTGTTCATCCTTAATGTAGAAGAACCGGCCCGGGTGATGAGCGTAGTAAGGTTGCTCGGGCTGCATGAAGGTTTTGGCTTCAAGGTTCGGCGCATAGATGTACTTGGCCGGTTCAGGCTGCATGAACTGTGCAGTGGCAAAACCCCGGCAGTTCATCTGTATCATCATTTTCGGGTTCCAGAGGAACCCGGCAGCGCGTGGCATGGCGGTGGGGCTGTTTAACTCAAAACGCTGGCCAGCCTCGGTGGCTTTTATCATTGTTATGGCTCCTGGTGCCTGTTCAGTGCGAGCAAGGTAAGCGGTCTGGCTTGTAATGTTACCGGTAACTCAGTAAAGTTTACTGAAATGAAACCGGTTACACAAGCCAGAGGAATCCAAGCGTCATGTCTGCACCGAGTGTTTTTGATGACCGTTGTTGTCAGCTGGGGGAGGGGCCCTTGTGGCACCCTCGTCGACAACAGCTGTTCTGGTTCGACATTCTGGAAAACCGGCTGCATAGCCGTCAGCGGGGTGAGGCAATAAGCTGGTCGTTTGACGAGGCGGTCTCGGCGGCAGGCTGGATCAGTAAAACCGAGTTGCTGATCGCCAGCGAGTCCATGCTATTCAGGTTTGATCTGGTCACCGCTGAACGGGTTCCCGTGCACTCGCTTGAAGCCAATAACCCTGCAACCCGCAGTAATGACGGGCGCGCCGACCCCTGGGGCGGGTTTTGGATCAGCACCATGGGCTGGCAGGGGGAGGCGGGGGCAGGTAGCCTCTATCGGTATTATCAGGGCGTGCTTAAAAAACTGGTCTCTGATCTGAGCATTCCCAATGCCATCTGTTTCGCGCCAGATGCCTCCTGTGCCTACTGGGTCGATACCACCGAAGGGCAGTTATGGCGTCAGCCACTCGACCCGGTTCATGGCTGGCCCACAGGTAGTAAGCAGCGGGTGATCGATTTTGCTGCCCAGGGGCTTAACCCGGACGGTGCCATTGTGGATGCCCGGGGTGATATTTGGAGTGCCCAATGGGGTGCCGGCCGTGTAGTTCGCTACAGCCCAGAGGGTGAAGAGCAGCAGGTGATCACGCTGCCAACCCCGCAAACAACCTGTCCTGCTTTGGGCGGGGAAGCGCTGGATACACTTTATGTGACGACGGCTGCCCAAGGGCTGGAGGCGGATGATGGTTTGGGCGGGCGGGTGTTTCAGTACCCTGTGGGTATTCGTGGGCAGGCTGAGCACCAGGTTAGGCTGAAAGACGGGTGAATTTCATCACGGAATAACGCCATCAGAATTTTTTTTGAAAGCCCAAAGGTAATCAAATCAAGCAGTTAGAACCAGCGTTCGAAATATTTGCGTTTGGGTGCTGAGAAACCTTTGACATCATCGGTGGAATCTATATCCTTGGTCACAGCTTAAAAAGAAAGACGCAAGATAGTTTAATTGCTCCATGCCGGTTTAGTTTTATTCCTGCCTTGAAGTTCTTAAGTACGTCAGCTCCAATTTTTATGCTAAAAGAGCTCAATTTCGGGCACAATTGTTAATTGATAGGAATACGACTATGTCTACAGTAACTGGCACCGTTAAGTGGTTTAACGAAGCAAAAGGTTTTGGTTTCATCGAGCAGGAAGGCGGCAAAGACGTCTTCGCACATTTCAGTGCTATCACTGGCTCTGGCTTCAAAACCCTGACCGAAGGCCAAAAAGTTGAGTTCACCGTAACTCAAGGCCAGAAAGGTCCTCAGGCTGAGAACATCACCCCTCTGTAAGGGCTGATTGATTCTACGAAAGGCTCTGCTTAGGCAGGGCCTTTTTTGTATGTGTCTCATTTGTAAAGCAGTAAAGCAACAGTTCAGGCCGTTTTCCTTACAAGCCAAGACTTTACAGTACCTCTGTTTTCAGTGAAAAACTTCGACAAAAGTTCTATATAGCCCATTCCCGCCGGACTTTGATTTTACCAAGAAGTCTCGTACACTGTTTCAATCATTTGTTTTTCAATCTTCGGCCGGATGAATGTCGGCCGTGAGTCGCCAAAGCCGACCCATTGAGCTAATGTAAGATCACTGTGAAGGCCTGTGTGTGGTTGTGACACCCCTTTAACCGTTTTTGCAAGAGGTCACCAGTTCGATGCGACGCGAGTCTGACCTATCCTGGAAAACCTTTCTGGAGATGATTTCCAGTCTGTCTGCGCAGTTTGTTGCGACGCCTCACCACAAAGTCGACAAGGTTATTCAGCAGGCGTTGGACCGGGTTGGGCGTTATTTCAATGCTGACAGAAGTTACATCTTTCTGTTTTCAGACGATACCCGGCTGTGCAGCAATACCCATGAATGGTGCGCCGAAGGGGTGACTGAACAGATCGAAGGTTTGCAGAATCTCGAAGTGGACATCTTTCCGAACTGGCTGCGTTCGTTCAACGACGCAAAACCGGTTCATATTCCTCAGGTAAACGACATCCCCTCCGACAGCGTTGAGTACGGCATTCTGGCACACCAGAGCGTACAGTCAGCCTTGATGGTACCCATGAACACCAAAGATGGCCTGTTTGGCATGTTAGGGCTCGATCTGGTGCGCACCCACAAATCCTGGAGCGATGACGAAATAGCGGCCATACGGCTGTTGGCGGGCAATATTTGCAGCCTACTGCAACGCCAGCGTGCCGAGCAAAAAATTGATCGTCTGGCATTTTTCGATACGCTAACCGGGCTTGCCAACCGGTCACTGATTCGCGAGCGCATTCGCCAGAGTCTGCGATCCAGCCAGCGTTCATCGCTTTACAATGCGCTGATCATTATTGATCTCGATCGCTTCAAGTCGTTGAACGAGGAATACGGGCATCTTTGCGGTGACGAGCTGCTCAGCCAGATGGCGGAGCGATTACGACGCTTTATTCCGGAAAGCGATTCACTCGCCCGGCTAGGTGATGACGAGTTTGCGGTGCTGGTTGACAGCGTCTCTTCAGAACTGACTGATACCCTTACCCGGGTTAAAAAACTGTGTGAAACATTAAATGAGGTCTGTACGGAGCCTTATGAGCTTGACGGTCAGCGGGTTCATGTCAGCATCAGTTTCGGCATCAGCATTTTCGACGGAGATATTACCGACGTAGAAGTGCCGTTGCGACAATCTGACATAGCGATTCGCCGTGCCAAGGCATCCGGTGGGAACACCATTCGTTTTTACGACAACCACCTCGAAGTTCTGTCCGTCCAGCGGACCAGCCTGCTGCAAGACATGAGACAGGCTCTGCTTAATGATCAGTTCGAACTGCATTACCAGGTATTGGTTGATGCCAACCAGAAGCCGGTTGCCTGCGAGGCGCTGGTGCGTTGGAATCACCCTGAGCGGGGGCTGTTATTGCCCGGCGTTTTTATTCCGTTCGCTGAGGAGAGTGGCCTGATCGTCCGCCTCGGACGAAAGATTCTCAGCCTGGCGTGCGAGCAGCTTCAGATTTGGCAGGATGACCCCTTGCTCGGCCAGTTGCCAATGTCGGTCAACATCAGCATGAAGCAATTCAGAGACCCGGGCTTTGCCAGCTTTGTTGCCAGCCTGGTCGACTTTCAACCCCAGCTTTGCAGGCAGTTGAAACTCGAAATAACCGAGTCTCTGCTGGCCGTAAACCTCGACGATGTCATCACAACCATGGATAAGCTGGTGGCGCTGGGGCTGACGTTCTCGCTCGATGATTTTGGCACCGGCTATTCATCGCTCTCCTACCTGCGCAGCTTGCCGCTTTCACAGTTGAAGATTGACCGGAGTTTTGTGCGTGAAGTCGCCGAACAGGCGCAATCCAGAGCCATTGCTCAAACCATTCTGACACTCGGTACCAACCTCGGCCTCGATGTTGTAGCCGAAGGGGTTGAAACACCGGATCAACGTGATGAACTGGTGGCTATGGGCTGTCGAATCTTTCAGGGCTATCTGTTTGCCAAATCGTTGCCGGCGGCCGAGTTTGAGGCGCTGGTTCGCTCTGAGAACATTATCGGGTAAATTTTTTCGTTTGATCGCTACTGTTCAACTCTCCAGTGGTAGCACATCCACCTCAACCGTCAGCTCATGGGCGCCACCGCCATTCATCACGCCGCGCAAGGGCGTGACATCGCCGTAGTCCCGCCCCCAGGCCAGGGTCAAATAGCGTTCGCCGGGCAGGCTGCCGTTGGTCGGGTCGATATCGAGCCAACCCCAGTTTGGAATGAAGACGCTTAGCCAGGCATGGCTGGCATCGGCACCGACCAGTTTTTCCTGCCCCGGCGGAGGAAAAGTCTCCAGATAACCACTGACATATCGCGCTGCCAGGCCGACTGAACGCAGGGCGCCAATAGCCAGGTGGGCGAAATCCTGACAGACACCTTTGCGGTCTTTCAAAACGTCTTCAAGCGGTGTGGCTAGGGTGCTGTACTCGGCGTCGTAACTGAATTCCTGGTAAATTTTTTGGTTGAGCGCCAGCACCGAGTCACACAGGGAACGTTGCGGCGTGAAGCAGTCCAGCGCGAACTGTCTCAGCGATTCGCTGCGGTGAATGAACGGCGAGTTCAGGGTGAACAGGCGCGCCTCCAGACTATCCGGGTCTATTGCCGTGGCAATGCCACCGCGACCCGGTGCCAGTTGTTCTACCACGGCTTCCCAGGCGGTATGAACCTCATCTCCAGCAGGGGCTGGCCGGGGTTGTGTGGTGATTTGGCTGCGTATCGTAACCTCCAGGCTGTCGTGGATGTCCTGAATGGCGAAGTAGACGATGCGATTGCCAAAGAAATCGAGCCGCTCATGCTGGCGCAGGGGCGTGGGCGTTATCGACAGCCGAGTGTTTTTGCAATGCTGATAGTCGAGGTCTCTGGGTAGCAGGCGCGCCTCGTTGTGGCTGAGCGTCACCGGACTGCTGTAGTCGTAATGGGTGGTGTGGCGCAACTGGTATTTCATGTGTCGGATCCTTGCAGGGTGACCAGTTGTTTCGGCGTTTCGGCATGGCTAAAGTGGCTGTGCGAAATGGCATCCGACAGGGCACACAGCGGTGTCAGTAGCTGGTCGAGCAGGGATTCCAGTGCAGCCTGGGCTTTGGTTGAGTTCTCCAGATCAGTCAGTGTATCCAGGTCGACCAGGTGCAGGTAGCTGGTGGCCTGAATGATCAGACGGGTTTCCTGGCTGCGAAAGGGGGTGGTTTCCGGGTGGGGCAGATGTTCGATCTGGGTTTCCAGGCGTTTCAGCATGTAGCCCACTGAGCGGGGGTTGGTTTCATCAAACAACAACAGATCGAGAATGGCAGCCGGGTACAGTTGCGACCGGTAGCGGCGCCGATAAACCGTTAAGTTATCGGTCGTGGCCAATACCGTTTCCCATAGATCGGTGCCCGGTTTGCTGGCGCTGATCATCGCCAGTTTCAGCAATTCCAGGCTGGCGATGCAGCGTTCGGTAATCCGGCCAATGTCCATAAAACGCCAGCCGAAGTGGTGCGGCATGGTCTCGTTGCAGAGCCCGAAGAAGGCAGCCAGCAGAGTGATAATGTCTTCCAGTTTGCGCTGTCCGGCGTTGGCGCCCTGGGTATTGGGCAGATCACTAAAGGTCTGATGCAGGGTGTTGATGGTGCGCCAGGCATCGTCACCGAGGTGGTCGCGAACGGCACGGCTGTTGCGCAACATGGCGTTGAACATTCTGGGCAAGCCTTCGTCGTCGGCATTCTGAAACAGCCCCAGCAGGCTCTTGCGCAATATCATGAATTGTTCGACCGCTGGTGGATGCTCGCCGGAGGGCTTTATAGCCGGGTCGTGTTCCGGATCCAGAGCTTCCGGCAGATCCAGTTTCAGAGCGGTATAGAGATCGGGCAACAGGGTATCGGCCAGGCGCAACTGGCCTTCCTCGACCAGGCTGGTGAGGGATTCCCGCATCAGGCGCGAGCGATTGTCCAGGCGTTCGCCGTAGCGACCGATCCAGAACAGGCTTTCGGCCACCCGACTGGGTAGATCCATCCCGTCACGGGTCACCAGAATGGGCCCCTTGGCGCGCTGCAACAGGCTGACATGGGGTTGGGCGACCGGTGACAGTACCCAAATATCCTTGACGATGGTGCTTTCCATCACCGGCATACCCGGCTCAGCCACCCAGGCCAGGCCGCCGGGCATGATGCGATGCTGACGGTTTTCCGGATCGGATGTGCCGTCGCCCGGGTCTGCCAGTGCGAAAAACCGCAGAGAGACGGGTTGTGGCGTTACCTTATTGTCTTTCAGGTTATAGCTTGGCGAAGAGGCGGGTTTTAGCGGTTGCTCTGCCACATAGAGATGTGGCGCCTGCAGGATCGACTGGTGCAGGCTTGCCAGGGCGTCGGGCGTCAGTTCAGCGGGTTTGATGGTCTGGGTGACGTCGTTCACGGCCCGTATCTGCCAGACGCTCAGGTCGTTCAGCACGGTACTCAGGTAATTCGGTTCACCGCACCAGAGCACGTCGCGGCCGGCCAGTTGCAGTGGCTCACCAAGCAGATACTGACACAAACCCGGCAAAAAGGCGGCCAGCGCCGGGTGCTCCAGAACCCCAACGCCCAGGCTATTGGCTATGGCGACTTCTCCACGCCGGGCAGCCTGCATCAGACCGGGAACCCCCAGCAACGAATCGCCGCGCAGTTCCAGTGGGTCACACCAGGGGTCGGTGATTTGCCGGACGATAACATCGACGGCCTTCAAGCCACCCAGGGTGCGCATCGACACCTGGCCATCACGCACCACCAGGTCACCGCCTTCGACCAGTGAGAAATTCATGTAGTTGGCGAGCCAGGCGTGTTCAAAGTAACCCGAACTGCCCGGGCCAGGGGTGAACAGAACAATATTGGGGTTCTCGCGGCGGTGCGGCGCCAGTTCCGACAGGCAGCGATGATAAGCCTGCAGAAAGCCGGCCAGGCGGCTCAGGGGCGCATCCCGGTACAGTCGCGACAGGGCGCGCGAGAGAATAATGCGGTTTTCCAGAGAATAGCCGACGCCCGAGGCAGCCTGAGTCCAGTCGCCCAGCACGCGCCATTCGCCGTGCTCGTTGCGTATTACATCCATGCCCTGAAAAATCACCCGGGGGCGCTCATACAGGTTGCCACTGTCTGCGGCCGGGAACAGCCAGCCCGGGTGGGTATAGATCAGTTCGGGGGGCAGAATGCCGTCTTTGAGCACGCGCCGCTCGCCGTATAGATCGGCCACCAGGCATTCCAGTAGACGGGCCCGTTGCTTCAGGCCCTGTTCCAGCATGGTCCAGCTTTGCGGGCTGATCACATACGGGATAGGGTCCAGTTGCCAGGAGCGCAGCTTGCGCACCTCGTCTTCGTAAACGTTGAAGGTGACCCCGTTTTCATAGAGGAGGTTCTGGGCTTCCAGGGTGCGTTGTTGCAGGCCATCCAGCCCCAGTTCATCCAGTTCTTCGACCAGCGGCTGCCAGCGTGCCCGGAATTGGCCTTCGCGGGTGACCAGGTCATCGTACTGGTGCGTGCCCTGCGGTCGTTCGGACTGGTAATCCGCTAGTAGGTGTTGCAGCAGGGGGCTGTGCGGGGCTGAATTGCGCATGATCGGTCTGTGTCCGCTGGACGATCGGTAAGTGGTTGTGCCGGGTTTACGGGCTGTTTCTCCGAAACCGCTTGAGTCTGGCTGGTAAAGGTTATATCTATGGATGATAAACCAACAGCACCCGACTGAGTACATTATATGCAATTGTTCCGGTGCGAATCCTGTGGTCATCGGGTTTACTTCGAAAACACCCAGTGTACCCAGTGCGGCACGGCGCTGGGGTTCGACCCCGACCGCTTCGAGATGTCGGCGATCAGACCGCTGGGCGATGGTCGCTGGCAGTCTGTGGCGACCGGCCGGCGAGGCAGTGGCGTTTATCGTCAGTGCAGTAATTATGCGGTGCAGGGAGTGTGCAACTGGCTGTTGCCGGACGGGTCACCCGAGGATTTTTGCGTGGCCTGTCGTCTTAACCAGACCATCCCTGACCTCAGTATTGATGCAAATAAGGTGCTCTGGGCGCGGCTGGAAACTGAGAAACGTCGTCTGGTTTACAGCCTGCTGAAACTGAACTTGCCGCTGACGCCCAAAACCGATGAACAACAAGGGCTGGCGTTTCAGTTTCTGGCCGATACAGCGCCCCGGTTTAACGAAAGTGGCCGGGTGATGACCGGCCATGAAGACGGCGTTATCACCCTGAACATTGCCGAGGCCGATCCGGTTGCACGAGAAGCCATGCGCAGCCAGATGGCAGAACCTTACCGCACCATTTTGGGGCATTTTAGGCACGAATCCGGGCATTATTACTGGGACCGGCTGGTCTGGAATACTCCCTGGCTCGAGTCGTTCCGGCAGTGTTTTGGCGATGAACGACAGGATTACGGCCAGGCACTCGATACCTTGTACAGCCAGGGCGCGGTTGCAAACTGGCAGGAGCATCACGTTAGCGCCTACGCCAGCGCCCACCCCTGGGAAGACTGGGCGGAAACCTGGGCCCACTACCTGCATATGGTCGACACTCTGGAAACCGCCTACCAGTTCGGGTTGAGCCTGCAACCCAGGGTGACCGAAGTCGCCGAAACGAGCGCCGAACAGGACTTTAACCCCTATTTTGATACGCACATAGATCGTCTGCTGGAGCACTGGCTACCGTTGACCTATGCTCTAAACAGCTTGAACCGAAGCATGGGACATGGCGATTTGTATCCTTTCGTGCTTTCACCCGGTGCAGTGCGCAAGCTCAGTCTGGTGCACGATATCATTCACCGTGCGACGCCACCCCTCACTGCCGACTCAGTGGTTTAGCCCGCATTAACTGGCGTAGCAATTGCTACGTCAAACTCATACTCTCAAGGATTGGAATCATGACCCTTCGCGTTGCGCTCAAGCACTCCACCCGCTACGCCTTCGACCGGTCCGTCGCGCTCAGCCCGCACCTGATCCGGCTGAAGCCAGCGCCGCACTGCCGGACACCGATTGATGCCTATTCGTTAAACGTCAGTGGTGGACCTCACTTCATTAACTGGCAACAGGACCCGTTCGGCAATCATCTGGCCCGCGTTGTGTTTCCCGATAAAGTCCGCTTTCTGCAAGTGGATGTGGAACTGATCGTACCGATGACGGTGATCAACCCCTTCGACTTTTTTCTGGAAGATTACGCCGAAGCGTTTCCGTTTACTTACCCGGCCGCTTTGAAGAAAGAGCTGACGCCTTACCTTGAAGTCACCGAAGACGGCCCTTTATTGAAGCAATGGTTGAATGGCGTCAGTCTCGATAAACGACCGACCGCCGATTTTCTGGTCAGCATCAACCAGCGCCTGCAACAAGACATCGAGTATCTGGTGCGCATGGAACCCGGCGTGCAAGACTCCGATGTAACACTCGACATCAAACGCGGCTCCTGCCGGGATTCCGCCTGGCTGCTGGTGCAGATCTTCCGGCACCTGGGCCTGGCGGCGCGTTTTGTCTCCGGTTATCTGATTCAGTTGAAAGCCGATCAGCAAGCGCTCGATGGCCCGTCGGGAACCGAGGTCGACTTCACCGACCTGCACGCCTGGACCGAGGTGTTCGTTCCAGGCGCCGGCTGGATCGGGCTGGACCCCACGTCGGGTCTGTTTGCCGGTGAAGGGCACATTCCCCTGGCAGCAACACCGGAACCGACCAGCGCTGCACCTATTACCGGTGCGAGTGACAAGAGCGAGGTCGAGTTCAACTTTTCGATGAGTGTGACCCGCATTCACGAAGACCCCCGGGTAACGCGGCCTTACAGCGAAGACCAATGGCAGGGCATTCTCGCACTGGGCGACAAAGTGGATGATCAGCTGAACCAGCAGGATCTGCGCCTCACCATGGGCGGTGAACCGACCTTTGTATCCATCGATGACATGGACGCCCCGGAGTGGACCATCGCCGCCCTTGGCGACGATAAACGCCGCCTGTCAGAAACCCTGCTGCACAAACTTCGGGCTGAATTTGCGCCGGGCAGTCTGGTGCATTACCAGCAGGGTAAATGGTACCCCGGTGAACCGCTGCCACGCTGGGCGCTGGCCTGTTACTGGCGCAAGGATGGCAAAGCTCTGTGGCAAAACGAACAATGGCTGGCGACCTTTAATGAATCGACCGCAACAGAGGGTAAAACCAAGGCCGCACCGGTCAGCATTGATACGGCCAGAAACTTCGCTGCCCTGGTCGCCAATCGGCTTGGCGTACGTGACCGGTTTCTGATTCCCGGTTATGAAGACGCCTACCACTATTTGCTGCAGGAAGCGCAGCAACCGACCGACGTGGATTTAAGCAGGGAAGACCTGAAAGACAGCGACAATCGGCGTCGTCTGGCGGCCTTGCTGCAACGCGGTTTGGATGAAATTACCGGTTTTGTGTTACCCCTTGGGCGTGATGTGCGTCGCGATCGCTGGCAATCCAGCGAGTGGCCTCTGCGCCGCGAGGCCCTCTATCTGATTCCGGGCGACTCGCCCATGGGGTTGCGTTTGCCACTGGATAGCCTGCCAGAAGCCAACCGGGCTGAAGAGCACCAGCCACCGAGTGCCTTTGAATTGCGCCAGCCCCTGGCCGACATTCATGGTGAAGTGGCAGCCCGTTATACCGCCTGGCAGAAAGACAGTGGCACCCAACATCCGGTGAGTGAACAGCACCTTGATCAGCATGCGTTAACGGATGAAGCCGAGGGCATCATTCATACCGCACTCTGCGTGGAACCCAGGGGTGGTAAGCTTTTTGTCTTTATGCCACCCGTTGACAAACTCGAAGATTACATTGACCTGCTCGCCAGCGTTGAACAGACCGCCGCAGAACTCAAGCTACCGGTCGGCATAGAGGGCTATCCACCGCCTTCGGATCCTCGCCTGGAAAAATTCATGATCACACCCGACCCGGGCGTGATTGAAGTCAATATTATGCCGGCCAGCAACTGGCCCGATGTGGTTCGGGTGACCGAAACCATTTATGAAGCCGCCCGTCAGACCCGCCTGGGTGCCGACAAGTTCATGCTCGACGGTCGCCATACCGGAACCGGCGGTGGTAATCACGTCACCCTCGGGGGCGCCACACCGACGGATTCGCCGTTCCTGCGCCGGCCCGACCTGCTCGCCAGCATGGTCACCTACTGGCAGCACCACCCGGCGCTGTCGTATCTGTTTACCGGCATGTTCATGGGCCCGACCAGTCAGGCACCCCGCATTGACGAAGCGCGCCACGAAGCGCTGTATGAACTGGAAATCGCATTCCAGCAAATGCCGCCGGGCGAAGTGCCGCAGCCCTGGCTGGTGGATCGGCTGTTGCGCAACTTGCTGACCGATATTACCGGCAATACCCACCGCGCTGAGTTCTGCATCGATAAACTCTACTCGCCGGACAGTGCCACCGGACGCCTGGGTCTGGTCGAATTACGCGGCTTTGAAATGCCGCCACATGCACGCATGAGTGTGATGCAGCAGTTACTGATTCGGGCGCTGGTCGCCCGGTTCGCCGCCGACCCTTACCGCAAACCACTGGTGCGCTGGGGGACAGCGCTGCACGACCGGTGGCTGCTGCCGCATTATTTGTGGGCCGACATGCTCGATATTCTCACCGACTTGCGTGACCACGGGTTCGATTTCGACCCCGACTGGCTGGCGCCTTTCCTGGAGTTTCGGTTCCCGCTTTATGGCCAGGTGCAATACGACCAGATTTCACTGGAACTGCGACAGGCGATCGAGCCCTGGCACGTGCTGGGCGAGGAAGTCAGTGGCGGTGGTACCGCTCGTTATGTCGACTCGTCTGTTGAACGGTTGCAGCTGAAGGTCAGTGGCCTGACTCCGGAGCGCCATGTGCTGACCTGCAACGGTCGCCCGGTTCCACTGCATGCCACCGGCACCAAGGGTGAAGCCGTTGCCGGAGTACGTTTTCGGGCCTGGCAACCCCCGTCTGCTCTGCACCCGATGATTCCGGTGCATGCGCCGCTGGTGTTCGACATTGTCGATACCTGGAATGACCGCTCACTGGGCGGTTGTACCTACCACGTTTCCCACCCGGCAGGCCGGAATTACGAACATTTTCCGGTTAACGCCAACGAAGCCGAGGCGCGCAGACTGGCCCGGTTCTGGTCGCACGGTCATACCCAGGGTCCATTACCGGTGACCGCGTCGGTACCACGCGGGGAGTACCCACACACCCTGGATATGCGCTTCGATCACGTACGCGAAGCGGCACTCAAATCGGGCCGGACAGGCCAATGAACGGGCGCGTAAAGGAGAACCATCGATGAGTAAAATAAATTGGTCGGAATACGCCTGTAAGGGGTTTTACGATGAGCTGATGGCTCAACCCGGCGTGCCGCATCCGGCTGCAAAAATGCTGTGTGATTATCTGGCTGAACTCGGTGGCCGTGAACTGGCCGAACTGAAAAACGCGTCGGAAGTGGCGATACAGGTGATGGGAATTACCTTCACTGTCTATTCCGAAGGCAACATGATCGACCGCGCCTGGCCGTTCGATATAGTGCCTCGGGTCATCCCGCTCGATGAATGGCAGCGTACCGAAGCCGGCCTGAAGCAACGGGTTCAAGCTCTAAACCTATTCATCAACGATCTGTACCACGATCAGAAAATCATTCGCGACAAGGTGTTCCCGGCTGAAGTGCTGGCGCAGTCGGCGAACTTCCGCAAACAATGCGTGGGTATCAACCCGCCCAATAATATCTGGGCCCATATTTGCGGGTCGGACCTGGTACGGGATAAAGACGGCACGCTCTATGTGCTGGAAGATAACCTGAGGGTACCCTCCGGCGTGTCTTATATGCTGGAAAACCGTAACGTCACCAAGCGTATTCTGCCCGAGCTCTTCGCCACCGGAAAAATACAGCCTGTGGACGATTACACCGGTCAGCTTTACGACATGCTGGCCTCCATGTCGCCGCGGCCGGGCGACGATCCGCAAATCGTGGTGATGACACCGGGTATCTATAATTCAGCGTATTTCGAGCACTCCTATCTCGCCCAGCAAATGGGGGTCGAGCTGGTCGAGGGCTCCGACCTGGTGGTCGATGACGACGATGTCGTTCACATGCTGACCGTCAACGGGCTCAAAAGGGTGGATGTGATCTATCGCCGTGTTGACGATCTGTTTCTGGACCCGGAGGTATTCCACCCCGACTCTGCTTTGGGGGTGCCTGGCCTGATGCGCGCCTGGCGCAGTGGCAAGGTGGCGCTGGTCAATGCGCCGGGTGCCGGGGTCGCCGATGACAAGGTTGTTTATGCCTTTGTGCCCGAGATTATTCGTTATTATCTCGATCAGGAACCGCTGCTGGCCAACGTGCCCAGCTACCTGTGCATGCGTGAGGATGACCGCCGTTATGTGCTCGATCATCTCCATGAACTGGTGGTCAAGCCCGCTAACGAGTCAGGTGGTTACGGCATGTTGGTTGGCCCGCATTCAACGAAAAAAGAGCGGGAAAAATTCGCTGAGCTGATCAAGGCTGACCCGCGCAATTACATGGCGCAGCCTACGCTAAAACTGTCGACAACCCCGACGCTGATTGATGATCAGCTGGAACCCCGCCACGTTGATTTGCGCCCCTTTATCCTGTCTGGCAAAGGCAGCACCTACGTCACCACCGGCGGTTTGACCCGGGTGGCGCTGACCAAGGGGTCGCTGGTGGTGAATTCGTCTCAGGGTGGCGGCAGTAAAGACACCTGGATTGTGGATTTGAACTGATGCGGCCCACACTGGACCAAAACGAGGTGAACTATGCTTTCTCGTGTTGCTGAAAATATATACTGGCTGGCACGCTACCTTGAGCGTGCGGAAGACACTGCCCGACTGATCAACGTGACCAGTAATTTGTTGCTAGATTTTCCAAAAACCACCCGGCTGGACTGGGACTCGCTGGTGACCATTACCGGGGCGGAAGATCTATTCGACGAGCATTATGAAACGCGCAGTGCTGATAATGTTCTGAATTTTCTCTGTGTCGATTTGCATTATTCGGGATCAATCATTTCTTCGCTGGAGTCGGCGCGAGAAAACCTGCGCACGACGCGTGATATTATGCCGCGCGAAGTCTGGGAGGAGTTGAATACGCTGTATCTGGATACTCTGAAACAGGTAGAGGCGGGCATTACCTCGCGCAAGCGGGATGCTTTTCTGAAACGCGTAATTCGCAGCTGCCAGGCCATCAACGGGTTGATCGAGGGCTCATTGAGTCATACCCAGGTACACACCTTTCTAATGCTCGGCCGAAACCTGGAGCGAGCCGATATGACGACACGCATCATTGATGTGCGCTCGGCCAACCTGCTGCCACGCAGTCCGGATGATCTGACACCCTTTGAAAACCTGCAATGGATGAGCGTGCTGAAATCCCTGACCGGCTATCAGATGTACCGCCAGCAGGTTCGGTTGCGTGTTCGCGGCCCGGACGTGTTGCGCTTTTTGCTGCAGGACGAGTTTTTCCCTCGGGCCGTGGCCAGTTGCCTGGGTCAGCTATCCTTTGAACTCGAGGATCTACCACGACATGAGGAAGTGCAGGCACTGGTGGATGATTTGCTACCGCGCCTGGTCAATGCCAACATGGAAAAAATGGCACATACGCCGGATTTGCTGCACGATTTTGTCGATACACTGCAGATCTCGTTCAACGAATTACACCAGGCTATCGCCGATCATTATTTCAGTGGCGAGTATCGGGGGCAGTCCCAGAGCCAGTCCGACGTTGCCTGAGTTGATTGCCAGTGGGTCGTGCCAGGTGCCGGGTATGCTTCTCCGGGGTCGGCGTGAATCCGTCCATGGCGGTCCGACGTCTCGGGCCTAGGCCGCAACATCCATGTTGCGGACTACCCCGGATAAGCATACCCGGCACTTGGCACTTGGTTTCCTGGCAATTTTGAAATTGGAATTACTGACTATCAGAGCTATTGGATCGCGTTATGACTTCAGCATTGATCGACCTCGCCAGCAAGGCACCTAAAGTCGAACTGCATCTGCACATTGAAGGCAGTCTTGAACCTGAGCTAATGTTCGCATTAGCCGAGCGCAATGGCATTACCTTGCCCTATGCCGACATTGAGGCAGTGCGGGAAGCATATCAGTTTGGCAATCTGCAGGAATTTCTGGATCTGTATTACCAGGGTATGTCGGTGTTGCAAACTGAAGCCGATTTTTACGACCTTACCTGGGCCTATCTGAAACGAATTCACGCCGACAACGTCGTTCATACCGAAGTCATGTTTGACCCCCAGGCACATCTGGAGCGTGGCATTGCGTTTGACACTGTGCTTAGTGGCATCGAAAGAGCGCTGCAGCAGGGTGAGCGGGAACTGGGTATCAGCTATCGGTTGATTATGTCGTTTCTGCGGCATCTATCCGAAGAAAGTGCGTTTGAAACCCTGGCGATTGCGGAGCCGTATCTGGATCGTATTCATGCCGTGGGGCTGGATTCCGGCGAAAAAGGCCACCCGCCGGAAAAGTTTGAGCGAGTGTTTGCGCATTGCCGGGAACTGGGGCAACGGATTACCGTGCATGCCGGTGAAGAGGGGCCGCCGGCGTATGTCTGGCAGGCCATCGATCAATTGAAAGTAGACCGTATCGACCATGGCAACCGCGCCATGGAAGACCCGGCGCTGGTGCAGGCACTGGTGGAACGCGGTTATACGCTGACGGTTTGCCCCTTATCGAATCACAAGCTGCAGGTCATTGACGATCTGAAGCAGCACCCGATTAAGGCCATGTTGGCTGCAGGTCTGAAAGCGACCATCAATTCCGACGACCCTGCCTATTTTGGTGGTTATGTGAACGACAATTATGGAGCATTGATTGACCAGGAGCTGATCGATCGGGACCAATTGCTGACACTCCTGGAAAATGGATTCGACGGTGCCTGGATTGACGACACCACCCGGGCGGCGCACAAGGCCAGGCTGGCTCAGGTATTTGCCTGAGAGGAAGTTGAACGTCTTACTATCGTTCGGTGGTCAAAACCTGTTTGAAGGCATCGCCGAAAAGGCGGTGGCCTGGATTCTGGCCGATGAGTAGTGACCTCACTGGTCGGTCTGGGGTGGCTGCCGGCTGACCAGTTTGTCTAGGCCTTCGCTGTTGCGAAGGTGAATGTCGATCTGTTGAAAGGCAATTTCGATGCCCGCCAGTTTGAACTCCCGGTCGATGTAGCGGTTAATCTCATCGATCGCGGGGTTTCTGTCCTGAAGTTCCTTCACATGAATGCGTAATTCGTGGTCCAGTGTGCTGGCACCAAAATTGAGAAACAAAACTTGGGGTTCCGGCTCATCCAGCACACGGGGGTTAGCCTTGGCGGCACTGAGCAACAACGCTCGTGTTTTATCGAGGTCTGATCCATAGGCGACGCCGACCCGGACGATGACCCGGGTGACGGTGTCGGTAAGCGACCAGTTAATGAGCTGATCAGTCACAAAGGTTTTGTTGGGGACAATGATGTCTTTGCGATCAAAATCGGTAATGGTGGTGGCTCGAATGCGGATCTGGCGGACTACGCCTGATAAATCACCCAGGGTTACGATATCGCCGATGCGTATCGGCCGTTCGAACAGCAGAATCAAACCGGAGACGAAGTTGGCGAAAATTTCCTGCAACCCAAAACCAAGCCCAACACTGAGGGCGGCCACCAGCCACTGCAGTTTGTCCCAACTGACGCCCAGGCTCGACAGTGCTAGCACCAGGCCAATGCCGGTAATAATGTAATTAAGCAGGGTGGTCATGGCATAGGCGCTGCCTTGCCGCAAACTGAGCCGGGACAGCACCAGCATCTCCAGCAGGCCGGGCAGGTTGGCTGCAAGAAACAGTGACAGCGAGATAATGAAGAAAAAAGAGGCCAGATCCAGCAGGCTCATGCTGCCCGGGCTTTCAGCGCTGCCGTACTGCCAGATGACCAGCGAGTCGAGATAGCCGAATACCCCCACCAGATCAGCCCAGACCCAATACAGCAGGCCACCAAAACCGGTCAGCAGCAGAAAGCGAACCAGACGCTGCGTCTGTTGCCTCACTTGCCGCAATTCCGCCGTGGTATCTGGCAGCGGCTCCTGAATTTTGTCCGGATCTTTGGCGCGTTGGGCGTCGCGTTGCTCCCTTAGCACCTGGTTTTCAGCTTCCCGTTGCTGGCGCAGGCGGTTACTTGAGACTTCAATGGCCCGGCGTGCGCTGGCCTCCGCAATGACCCAGCCGCTGAGAACATAAAAGGTGGCCAGAAAGCGCCCGGTCAGTTGAAGGCTGGTGTAGTAATACCCCGACAACGTCAGCACCACCAGGCTCAGTGGTAGCAGCACCAGAACCAGATTGAGTACCCAGCGCACTCCGGCCGGGGCGAAACCGGGTGGTAGCTGTTTTAGCAGTACGCGGAAGTAATAGGCGACCAAAGCACCCGCCACAATCAGGATGACAGGCCCCAGCACGTCATTGCTCAACGTCGCACCCTGTTGAACGGCCAGCGTTAATACCGCACTGGTCGGTAGCAGCACCCAGGCAAAGCGTCGAACAAAGGTGCGCAGCGTTTTTCGGGCGTGGTCCGGCCACTGAAAGTCGACCTCTGCGATCTGTCCGGGCGCCAGGATGCTGCGCAAAAATTGCACGACGAACAAGCTCAGCGCAATGGCGGTCAGGGCCGGGCCCAACACCAGAGTGTCGGTTTCCTGAGTGCCTGAGAGCAGGTTCCCGATGGCCAGCAAAGCCAGGCTGGCGGGTGCTGTAATCGCCGCAGTCAATGCCAGCGCCACCAGTGTGGACCAGGGGCTGGAGTTCGTCGTTTCTGCTTCCGATGTTGGCTCTGCCCGGGGTGCAGTTGGGTAGAAGGCGGCAGTACCCGTTTTTAACGTTGTTGCCAGTGCCGTTTTCAAACGAGGTTGCAGCCAGTACAAGGCGATAGCCGGCAGAAACAGCAGCGTGCCCAGCCATTGCCAGAGCGACAGGTCACCCGGCGTCAGGCTGACGGAGAACTGGGCAGGCAGGCGGGTAAGTTGATCCGCCAAAGCACCGGGGGCGGTGGTGAACCAACCGAGGCCGATGGCCGGGTTGCTCGGTATCCAGAACAGCTGTTCAATAATGCTGGAGCGAACCCGGTCAGCCGTCGCTGTAAGCTCTTGCTGGGCCTGTTGCAGGCTTACCGCAGTCACTACCAACTCCTGCAAGTGGTCCTGCAATTCAGACAGTCGCAAGTCGGCCGGGTAGTCACTTGGGTTGTCCTGTATCTCCCTTTGTTGCTGGCTCACCGTAAACTGTCTCAGTCGCGCATCGGCGATCAGATCAGAAAGCCCGGGGTCGAAATCGAAATTGGGCAGGTTGGTGTTTTGTTCCTGGAGCACGCGAAACACCTGTCCGCTGCCTCTCAGGGCAACGATATGCTCATTCAACGCGGCTTCATTGGTCAGCAATCGGGCATGCTGTCGTTGAACGGAACTCAGCCGCTGGTTCAACTGGTTGGTCTGCGTGCCTAGCGAGTCCAGCGTTTCCTGGATGCTGGCATTGGTCGTGTACTCAGCCAATACCGACGGGCTGAGCAGTAAACTCAGGGTGAGCAGCCAAAGCCCTGTGCTGTAACCTAATTGCTTGAGCATTTCCCGGTCCGAGCCAAATGAGATACGAATCAGTCTATCGTGGTTTTGGTGAAGTTGTCTTCTATGTCGGTGGTTTAAACCCGATTGCGCAGCCGCGGTCAGCGCGCAATAATCATCTCAACGAGACCCTGACAGCGAACCACACAATGACCGTGCGAACAGCGCAGACCAAACCCAATTTCCTGATTCGGATCGATGATCTGACCGGGCCCGACATAGCCCGGTTACTGGAAGAGCATCTGGCGGACATGAACGCCACTTCGCCGCCGGAAAGCAAACATGCTCTGGATCTGGATGGCCTTAAGCAACCGGACGTCACCTTCTGGACGATTTGGGCAACCAACACCGAAGGGCAGGGCGAACAGCTCGCCGGATGCTGTGCGCTGAAGCGATTGACGGAAAATCATGGCGAAATCAAATCGATGCGCACGGCAATGGCCTTTCGGCGCCAGGGCGTGGCCCAGCGTTTACTGCAGCATTTGCTGGACCAGGCAAAAGTTCAGCAACTGACTCGCCTAAGCCTGGAAACCGGCTCCATGGACTATTTCGCAGCGGCCCGGGCACTCTATAGCCGCTTCGGCTTCGAAGCGTGCCCGCCGTTTGGCGACTATGTTGAAGACCCAAACAGTGTGTTTATGACTCGTCGAATATAGGATCTAGGAATAGGAAATTGCCTCTCAGTCAAGTGTAGGGTGCCGGGTTGGCCTATTCGGGGGAGTCCGCAGCAAGGATGCTGCGGTCTAGGCTCCATGGACGGATTCACGCCGACCCCGAATAGGCTAACTCGGTGCCCAACACGAACGCCTGGCAACGGTGTGTAGGCAGGGTTTTGGGTAAATCGACCGGAGACAAAAGTTATGACTAACACATTAAATGCCGCCTCTGGTGGTTGTCTTTGCGGTGCAGTTCGGTTTGTGGTCAACGGGCCGGTGTCGGCTTTTCACCTGTGTCATTGCGACCGATGCCGGCATTCAACCGGGTCGGCTTTTGCCGCCAATCTGTTTACCGTGCCGGATGCCATCACCTGGGAACAGGGTGAGGATCAAATCAAGCGGTTTGAATTGCCGACAGCCAAACATTGGACGCGGCAGTTCTGTGCGACCTGTGGGTCTGGACTGCCCTACGTGAACCGCAGCGGTAAGTTTCTGGTAGTACCCGCCGGTAGCCTGGATGGGGACCCGGCGGTGACGCCTGACGATCGCATTTTCTGGTCGGAGCGTCCGCATTGGGTTGATGCTGTTGAGGAATCTCCGACTTTTGACCGGTACCCGACTCGCTGAGTTCAGCGAGTCGGTTTGGTTGTTACTCCACAGTCAGCCAGCGTACCTGATGGGGTTGAAGCGTTTTCAGGTCAGAGCTCGGTTTTGTTTCCAGCAGGTCGATGGGGTTTCCGCCGGTCAGTAGTGAGTCGATCAATGACTGATCCAGGCTTTGTTCGAAATCGGCGAAATTCGCTAGCACCAGCAGGGTGTCGGCATCCCGTGTTCTGGTAAAGCCGAATACATGGGGGTTGCCCGTTTCGATGATATGGGTGTGGGCCTCACCGAGTAAGGGGGTCGCCTTTCGAATGGCAACCAGCCGTTGCAGGCCAGCGTATACCTGGCCATTGGGCGTGTCGGGTTGGTTTCGCAGCTCCAGATCGGCGTCCTTTACAGCCACCCGATTAACCCAGCGGCTGTCGTTCAGTTTGTTGACGTCTTGTTGATAGCTATAGTCGTTGAGCAGCCCGAGCTCATCCCCCAGATACAACAACGGCACACCGCCAATGCTGAGAATCAAGGCGTGCATCAGCAGGATGCGGTTGATCGAACGCCTTACTTCCTCGGCATCCTGATCGTTCAGTGCCTGTTCAAGGCCGGCGAGTGACGCCAGTTGCCCGGCCACGCGGCAATCGCCGGTGGTTTTGTTTTCCTGGAAAGGCACCCCCCGGGCGAAACTGCCGGGGAACTGGCCGGTGTAGAACTGGTTCAGGAAACGTCGGTGGTGGTCCGGGTCGGTGCCGAGACTCCAGGCGATGGTGTCGTCGAAGGTCCAGCCGATGTCATCGTGGCCGCGAATGTAGTTGACCCAGGCGGTGTCGGGCGGGATCGGGAAGCGCGCCTGCAGGCTGCGGGTCATCAGGGTGACGTCGCGTGTGGCCAGGGTGTTCCAGAGCATGGCCATGGTCAGGGGGTTGTAGGAAAGCTGGCATTCATCGGTGCTGATGTAGCGCACCACGTCATCCGGATGCACGATGGCTTCGGATTTGAACAGCAACCCCGGAGCGGCAATGCGGGCCGCGGCATTGAACGCCTGAATCAGCAAATGGGCCTGAGGCAGGTTTTCACAGGGCGTGCCGGCTTCCTTCCAGACAAAGGCCAGGGCATCGAAACGCAGCACATCGGCGCCCGCATTGGCCAGAAACAGCAACTCGCCAAGCATGGCATTAAATACGGCTGGGTTGCGGTAGTTCAGGTCCCACTGAAAGCTGTTGAAGGTGGTCCAGATCCAGCGCTGCATGTCGTCGCGCCAGGTAAAGCAGCCTTGGCGGATTTCCGGGAAAATCTCGCGCAAATAGGGCTCATAGGGCGCCATCTGGCTGCGGTGGTCGAAGCAGAAATAGTAATCGAGGTATTCCTGCTCGCCGTGCTGGGCTCTGACAGCCCAGTCGTGCTCATCAGAGGTATGGTTGAACACGAAATCGAGCACCATGACGATGCCTTCCTTGCGCAGTGCCGCGGCCAGGCGTTTCAGGTCATTCATGGTGCCCAGCGCTGGGTTCACCTGGCGGTAGTCTGATACCGCATAGCCGCCATCGCTATTGGCTTCAGGTGCTTTGAACAGCGGCATCAGGTGCAGGTAGGTGAGGCCGAGTTCTTTCAGATAGGGAATCTGTTCGCGCAGGGCTTTGAGGTCGCCGGCGAACAGGTCGACGTAGCAGGCTGCGCCCAGCATAGCCTCGCGTTTGAACCAGAGCGGGTCGGCCTGACGTTTTTTGTCCTGATTGCGCAATACAGAGGGTCGTTCCTGGTAAGCAACCAGCAGCGTTTCCAGGGTGTTTTCCAGGTGATAGTAAAAGTCGTACTGATCTCCGTACAAGGAGCGCAGTAGGGCGAATAAGCGGGGAAACTGAGTGTTCAGGTTCGCTTCAAAGGCCGCCCATTCCTTATCGCTGCTGGCCTTGGGTTTCAACCGGGGGAGCAGGCGTTCAAGGGTGATGCGGACGTCGTAATCGAGCGAGTGATCCATAGGCGGCCTTCCAGCAAAAATGCAAAGTGAACGGGTGGCGATCCACTCAGTCTAACCAGCTTGGCGCTTAATGTTAACTTAATCGGTTAAGTCGCTGTGTTGTCAGGGTTTGGGCGCCTGTGCGGTGCTGGCCCGCACAATCAGTTGAGTGCTCAGCACTTGCTGGTGAGGCACCTGTTTCTTGCGCAGTACATCGAGCAATAGCCGCATTGCACAGCGGCCAATTTCGTCTCTGGGCTGGCTAACGGTTGTCAGTTCCGGCTGGCAGTATTCGCTGAGTCCGATGTTGTCGAAGCCGATAACTGACAGGTCTTCTGGCACCCGGACCGAGGCGTCGCGAGCGGCTTTCATCAGGCCGATGGCCATTTCGTCGCTGTGGCAGAAGATAGCGCTGGGTCGTTGTTCGCGAGGCATGGCCAGCAAAACCTGACCCTGCTGATAGCCTGAAAGAAACCCGAAATCGCCTTCGACAATCCAGCCCGGGTTAACCACTAACTGCTGGCGCGCCATTTCCGACTGGTAGCCTTTCACCCGATCGATACAGATGGGGTTCTGCATCGGGCCGGTTATGGTGGCAATGCGCTGGTGTCCGAGCGATGAGAGGTACTCGATGGCCCGGGCAGCGGCCAGCGGGTTGTCGATGCGCACTGTGGGCAGGGCAAGCTGATCAAAGTATTCGCAAGCCATCACCAGTGGAATTTGACTACCACGGGCTTGCTGGGTAACCAGCGACAACGGGATTTCAGCGGTCAGCAATATAATGCCATCGGCCTGGTTGGTCGGCAGTAAGTCGAAGTAAGCCTTGGCGCGGCCGGTGTCGTGTTCGCAGTCGCCAAGCAAGACCCGGTAGCCTTCGCGGTGGGCAATGTCTTCCAAGCCCGCGATGATTTCCGAGAAAAACGGGTTGGCAATGTCGGGTAGCAACACCACGATGGTGCGCGATTCACTGCGGCGCAGATTGCGGGCGGCGAGGTTCGGTGAGTAACCCACTTTAGCGATGGCGCTGGCCACTCGCTTGCGCGTGGCCTCGGTCACTTTTTCCGGGTTGGCAAGCGCCCGCGACACAGTGGCGGTAGAGCAGCCGGCGGCCAGGGCAACGTCTTTAATGGTGGGCATGGTACGTATCTGCAACGTGAACAGGGGCGATGTTACCACAGCGATACCATGCAGGATAAACCGGCACGGACCTGAGTGTTTGTCGTTCAGGATATCGAGTTGATATGTAATGGATTACATCCAGTAACAGATTTTCTTGCATAAAGTGATAGTCCGCCATGGCGTATTTTCAGTTGAATATAAGCCTTTTCGCATGGTTTCTCAAAATAATCTGATGCTTAAGGTGTTGACCTCGCCAAATCTCTCTGCTTGAATGTAATGCATTACATTATACAAAAACAAAAATTAAAGGTGTTTGTTTATGAAAACAATCAAAGGGCCTGCACTCTTTCTGGCGCAATACGCCAGTGACGAAGCCCCGTTCAACAGCCTCGACAGCATTGCCCGCTGGGCCTCCAGCCTGGGGTTCAAAGGGGTGCAGATTCCCAGTGGGGATAAGCGCCTGTTCGATCTGGAACGCGCCGCTGAAGATCTTGATTACTGCCGTGAAGTAATTGCCTTACTGGCCGGTTATGGCCTGGAAATCACTGAGCTCTCGACTCACCTGCAAGGCCAACTGGTCGCCGTGCACCCGGTGTACGATGACCTGTTCGATGGCTTTGCGCCGGAGTCTCTGCGCAAGAACCCGCAAGCCAGGCAAGCCTGGGCCGTCGATCAACTGCTGCTCGCCGCCAAGGCCAGTAAAAACCTGGGTCTGACCGCGCACGCCACCTTTTCGGGTGCCTTGCTGTGGCCTTTTCTGTACCCCTGGCCGCAGCGTCCGCCTGGCCTGGTGGAGACCGGCTTTGAAGAACTGGCCCGGCGCTGGAAACCGATACTCGATGCTTTCGACAACGCCGGGGTCGACCTGTGCTATGAAATTCACCCCGGTGAAGATCTGCACGATGGTGCCACCTTTAAGCGCTTCTTAACGGCCGTCGGTCATCACCCTCGCTGCTGCATTTTGTTCGACCCGTCGCATTTTGTGTTGCAGCAGCTCGATTATCTGAGCTTTCTCGATCACTTCCGTGATCGCGTCAAAATGTTTCATGTGAAAGACGCAGAATTTAACCCGACAGCCTTGCAGGGCACCTATGGCGGTTACGAAGGCTGGGTTGAACGCGCCGGTCGCTTCCGCTCACTGGGCGATGGCCAGGTTGACTTCAAAGGCATTTTCTCGCGTCTGGCGCAGTACGATTTCGCTGGCTGGGCCGTGATCGAGTGGGAATGTGCGCTCAAACATCCGGAGCAAGGTGCTGAAGAAGGCGCTCGCTTTGTGGAGGACCACATCATTCGGGTGACCGACAAGGCCTTTGATGATTTCGCCGCCGCCGGTACCGACGAAGCCACTAACCGGTCGCTGCTCGGTCTCTGAGCCGCTTAGCCGATAAAGGATGTTTGTGATGACCCAATCAACTCCCCTGCGCCTGGCGATGATCGGCGGTGGCCCGGGTTCCATGATCGGTGCGGTGCATCGGTTCGCGGCCCGGATGGACAACCGGTTTGAACTGGTCGCCGGTGTTTTCAGCACCCGGCCCGAGAGTAACCGGGAAACCGCCGCACAACTGCGACTCGACACGAGCCGCTGCTACGACAGCTACGAGGCGTTAATTGCTACTGAAGCCAAACGCGGCGATGGCGCCCGTGTTGTGGCGATTACCACGCCGAATTATTTGCATTACCCGATAGCGCTGGCCTGCATTGAGGCGGGGCTGGATGTGATTTGTGAAAAACCGATGACGGTGACGTTAGCCGAGGCTGAGCATTTGGCCGAGCGCGTTGCGGCACAGGGTGTGCGTTTTGTACTGATGCACAATTATTGCGGTTACCCGCTGGTGCAGCATGCGCGTGAGCGGGTTCAGCGCGGCGATCTTGGTCGCATTCTCAGTTTGCAGGTTGAGTATCTGCAGGAATGGCTGAGCGAAGTGCCTTCGGCCGATAACAAACAGGCCGACTGGCGGCTCGACCCCAAGCGTGCCGGGTCGGCCGGTGCTTTGGGTGACATCGGAACCCATGCATTTCAGCTGGCCTGTTTTATATCCGGATTAACGCCCGAGGCCGTCAGTGCGGAACTGACCTGCCAGGTGCCGGGGCGGGTGCTGGATGACAATGTTCAGGCATTGCTGCGCTTTGAAGGCGGGGCTACCGGTATGTTGTGGGCGAGTCAAACAGCACCGGGGTTTGAAAATGCCTTGCGCATTCGTGTTGTTGGCGAAAAGGCATCACTGGAATGGGCGCAGGAGAATCCAAACGAACTCTGGTTCTCGCCCTTGAATCAGCCACGGCAGCGCATTACCCGCCGGGACGACTGGTTCAGCGATGCCACTGGCGAAAGCGTGCGCTTGCCGCCCGGGCATCCGGAAGGGTATCTCGAGGGCTTTGCCAATGTGTATCAGGCGCTGTCAGCAGACGTGAGCACGGCCTCGCAAGGCGGCTGGTTGCCAGATGTATCCACCGGTGTTGATGGCCTGAAATTCATCGCGGCCACTTTGCGTTCTGATCAGAACAACGGTGTCTGGACACCGCTTAACGGTGGAGTCGCCTCATGACCGAGCCGTTTATTCGATTGCATCGTTTGGGCAAATCCTTTGGCCCCAATGTGGTGTTGCAGGACATAAATCTGGACATTCATCCGGGTGAGATTATCGGCATTCTGGGTGAAAACGGGGCGGGTAAATCGACCCTGCTGAAATTGATCAGCGGTGTTTATCAACCCAGTACCGGCACGCTGGAAATGGGTGGTAAACAGTATCAAGAACTCGACCCCGTGACTTCGCGCCGTCTCGGTATCGCAATGATTCCGCAGGAATTTAATCTGGTGCCTACCCTGCGCGTTTACGAAAACGTGTTTCTCGGCCAGGAAGTGCGCAAACACGGCTTTCTCGATCGCACCACCATGCGCCAAAAGACCCGCGAGGTTATGGCCAGCTTGCAATCAACCCTCGACCCGGAAGCACCTATCAGCAGCCTCAGCGTGGCTGAAAAACAATTGGTTGAAGTGGCGCGGGTATTGGTCGATGACGCCCGCGTGGTGATTCTGGATGAGCCGACCACGGTACTGACCGACCCGGAAGTGAAGGTGTTGTTCGACGTTGTGCGTCGTTTGCAGGCCACCGGTGTTGCGGTGCTGTTTATTTCGCACAAGCTGAAAGAAGTGAAGGACCTGTGTCATACGGTGCTGATCCTTCGTGATGGGCAGGTAGTTGAACAATGCGCCACCGACGATCTGGATGAGGAAAGCATGGCCCGCAAAATGGTCGGCCGGGAATTGTCACAGGTGTTTCCTGAAAAGCAGGGGCAGCACGGCAAGGTTGCACTGGAGGTGCGCCAGCTGTCGCTTGACTCTGTGTTAAGCGATGTGAGTTTCACGTTGCACCGCGGTCAGATTCTCGGCTTGTCCGGACTGGTCGGGTCTGGGCGAACGGAGATCGCCGAAACCATAATGGGCCTGCGCCAGAAAACCTCGGGCCAGATTCTCATCAATGGAGAACCCTGCACGATTCAGTCACCGGAAGATGCGCATCGCCGCAACCTGGCCTATTTGTCGGAAGACCGGCAGGGCAAGGGCCTGGTGATGAGTTTTAATCTGATTGAAAACATCACGCTGCTGAGCCTAAAACGGTACATCAAGGGGCTGATTCGTCCCCGGGCCGAACGTCGCCAGGCAGAGCATTACCAAAAGGCACTGAGCATTCGCACCGCTAGCCTGACAACCGAAGTCGGGCTGCTCAGTGGCGGGAATCAGCAAAAGGTCTATCTGGCCAAATTACTGGATATTGAACCCGAGATCCTGATTCTCGATGAACCCACGCGCGGCATTGATGTGGGAACCAAACACGAGTTTTACCGGTTGATCCGGGGGTTGGCCAGCGAAGGCAAGGCGATACTGGTGATCTCGTCGGAACTGGAAGAAATCATTGGCTTGTGTGATCAGGTGTTGGTGGTACGCGAAGGGCGTATTGTCGCCGACCTGCACGATGAACGGATAAATGAGGAAGATATCATGTTGTATGCAGCGGGCGCCCGGGGCGCGTCGAACGTTACCGAAGCAGGAGTGGCGTTGTGATGAACCAGGCAAGAACCCTTACCGATCGTTTCTCCAGCAGCGTCAATCGCCTCGGACTGGATCTGACGATTCTCGCCCCGTTGATCGCTCTGGTTGTGTTGCTGATCGCGTCGTCGCTGGCCAGTGAATATTTCCTCAACACCCGCAACCTGACCAATGTGATGCGTCAGGTTTCCTACACCGGCATCATCGCCATCGGGGTCACCTTTGTGATTATCGGCGGTGGCATCGATTTGTCCGTCGGGTCGATGGTGGCATTGGTGGGTGTGTTGTTGCTCTATGCGTTGAACTCGGTCACCGATCCGGTGATGGCGATTGTGGTCGGCATTTTGGTGGCACTCGGCAGCGGTGCGCTGTTCGGCGTATTCAACGGTTTGCTGGTCACGCGGGGCAAAATCACCGCCTTTATTGCAACGCTGGCTACCATGTCCATTTTCCGCTCTGTGGCCTTGTATCTGACCGATGCCGGTGAAGTGGTGTCCCGCAATCCGCTGTTCCCGAATTTGGGTGGCGGCTATTGGCTGGGCGTACCGATTCCGGTCTGGGCGTTTCTGATCCTGGCGGTGGTGGCTCATATCCTGTTGTTTTACACCCGCTTTGGCCGGCATTTGTGTGCCGTCGGTGCCAATGCTCAGGTCGCGCGGTATTCCGGTATTCGGGTCAGAACGGTCATTCTCGGCAGCTTTACCATTGCCGGTGGCTGTGTGGGGTTGTCGGCGATCATGCTGGCCTCTCGCCTGAATTCAATCAGCCCCAGCGACGCCGGGGTGCTTTATGAACTGGATGCGATTGCCGCAGTGGTGATTGGTGGTACGGCGTTGTCGGGTGGCAAGGGCTCTATTTGGGGCACGGTCATTGGTGCGCTGATTCTGGGCATCATCAACAACATGCTGAACTTGCTGGGGGTATCACCCTATTTGCAGGGGCTGGTGAAGGGTTCGGTGATCCTGATTGCTGTGCTGGTGCAGTACAAGCGTCAGCAGTAGATCGGGGTTTAATGAAAACCATGGCCGGTTCGTCATCGGCCTTGTTCGGCGCAAGCCAGGTAGGCATCTCCCTGCAACAGAGGGGATGGGATAACAACAATCAGAGATGGGACGGAAATCATGAAACTGAAAAAACTGTTAAAAACGGCGGCGGTAGCGACTGCATTGTCGGTAACGCCTTTTGTTGCCTTCGGCGAAGACAGCTACCACATTGGGGTCAGTGTGCCATCGGCCGACCACGGCTGGACAGCTGGCCTGTTATGGTGGGCTCGCCAGGCTTCGGAAGATCTGTCGGCGAAATACCCCGACATTGAGTTCACTATTCTGGCGGCGAACTCGGGCACGGCTCAGGTGGGCGATGTGGAAGATTTGCGCGTACGCCAGATCGATGCGCTGGTCATACTGCCGCACAACCCAGCCACGCTGCAGCAGGTGATTGCCGAGACCTATCAGGATGGCATTTACACCGTGGTGGTTGACCGTGAACTGGAAACACCAACGCAGGATGTGTTCCTGGCTGGTGACAACCCGGGCATGGGTGAGCAGGCAGCAAAGTACATGGCTGATGCGATGGACGGCGAAGGCAATGTGGTTGTGATCGAAGGGCCCTCGATTCCGATCAACAGCCAGCGCGTCAATGCGTTCAATGCAGAAATGGAGCGTCACCCGGGCATCACCATTCTGGATTCCCAGTCCGGTGAGTGGAACCCGCAAACGTCGCTGAACGTGATGGAAGACATGCTGGCGCGCCACCCGCACATCGATGCGGTTTGGGCCGGTGATGACGATGCCCTCAAGGGGGTGCTGACGGCAATTGAAGAATCCGGTCGTGATGACATTAAGATTCTGGTCGGCGGTGGTGGTTCCAAAGACGTGATCGGCATGATCCGTGACAACCACCCGATTGTAAAAGCAACGGTAACCTATCCGCCCAACATGATTGCGTCCGGCATTGCACTGGCTGTACATGGAGTGCGCGGTGAGAAAATGGGTGACATGTACCACGGTGTTCCGTCGCGCATGGTGCTGGCGGCCGATCCAATCACGGCCGACAATGCCGATGATTTTTACGAGCCCGATGCGGCATACTGATCGACCCTGGATGTTGAGAAAACCCGGCTAGCGATAGCCGGGTTTTTTTGTTTCCGGCGAACGCCTAACTCATGACGTTAACTGCTCAGCACATATCCGGTTAGTAGTTGAGTAACAGCAATCAAACTTTTTTGATGGGTTCGTTCGTAACCGTGGGTGCTGTCTGTTCCAAAGCCAACCAGTGCTGTGGACGCATCGTAGCCAGCAGTGAGCGTGGACGAACAGTCGCTGTGATAGTGGCGGAATACGTCTCGTATAAAACTCACCTGGTGTTCTGTTGCTATCCGGTCGAGTCGGTCGAGTAGTGCGCGGCTGTGGGGTCCGAGGGCGTCTTTGTATCCGAGAGTGGCGCAGTCTTCCCGGCTGGCCTGATTGTTGGCCACCGGGGCGATGTCGACGCTGATTAACTCTTCAATTGCTCGGGGCAGGGCAGTGCCGGCGCCCAGGCCAATTTCTTCGGCGTTGGTGAAGGCCAATATCACCGGTTGTGCGGGTGTCAGCTTGTTTTCCTGCAGCAAATACAGCATTTCCAGTACGCAGGCGATGCCGGCTTTGTTGTCCAGAAACCGGCTGATGAGATAACCGGAGTCGTCGAATTCAGGGGCCGGGTCGATGCTGACGATGTCGCCAGGTTGAACGCCGAGCGCGAGGGTTTCTTCCCGGCTTGAGGTGGGCCGGTCGAGTCGGGCGCTCAGTTGTGACCAGGCTATGGGTTGGGTATCGACAGCGTCGTTCCAGGCATGGCCGGATGACAGTAATGGCAACAAGCTGGCCCGGATCGGGCCCTGGCGTGTTTTTACTGTGACCCGGGCGCCTTCTGCGAAACGGGCGGACCAGGTGCCCAGCGGTGTGACTTCAAGCCGGCCATCGTCGCGAATGAATTGCACCATGGCGCCCAGGGTGTCGAGGTGGGCGGCGATTACGCGTTTGGGGTTGTCGCCCGATTGCGCCAGTACATTGCCCCGGTGCGTTTGGCTGACCTGCCAGCCAAAGGGAGCCAATCGCTCGCACATGGCATGTTCTATGGCTGCTGTATCGCCGGTGGGGCTGTCGATGCGCAGGAGTTGGTCGAGGGTGGTTAACAGTCGCTGGATATTGACCTTGGGTAGACTGCTCATGCCGGTACCTCCCAGTTCAGCAGGGCGTGTTTGATGACCTGGGCAGCGGCGTTGGCATCGGCTTCGGTGATCGCTTCGTCCGGGTGGTGGCTGAGGCCGTCGGTGCAGCGTACGAAGAGCATGCCAATGGGCATGCTACGGGCCATGGCTAGACCGTCATGACCGGCACCGCTGAACAGAGTGTGGGGTTTCCAGCCGCAGCTGGTTATGGCGTTGTGCAGTTGGTGTTGAATGGCCGGTGAGCAGTCTACTTCCTGCTGTTCATAAACCAGGTCATGTTTCCACTGGCAGGCATGCGCGGCAATGCGGTCATTCAATAGGGCAAGCAATTGCTGGCGGGCGGTTTCGCGGACCCGGGTAACCGGTGAGCGCAGTTCGATGGTCAGATCAACGCCGCTGGGGATGACATTGACGGCATTGGGCGTCACGTTCAATTCGCCGACGACGCCGACCAGGTCTTCGGTGTTCTGGCAGAGGTCGTTGACCGCGCGCACCACTTCGGTCGCTGCAAGCAGCGCATCCTGTCGCAAATGCATCGGGGTGGTGCCAGCGTGGCCGGCCTTCCCGGTGATGCGCACCTTGTGGCGTTCAATGCCGGTGATGGCCGAGACCACACCCACGGGCAGGTCGAGCGATTCCAGAATAGGCCCCTGTTCAATGTGAACTTCAAGAAAACCGGCCAGTTGAGTTGGATCCCGTTTCAGGGTCGGTATCTGATCCGTATTGGCACCCAAGCTGCGAAGCGCACTTTCCAGTGTGGTGCCGTCACGGTCAGTCGCATTCAGGATGTCGGGGTTGAAGCTGCCGGCCAGAGCTGAGCTGCCGACCAGCGTGGATGAAAACCGGGCGCCTTCCTCGTCGCTGAACGCGATCAGTTCAATGTTAACTGGCAGGGTTTCATTCTGCTCATGAAGGTGTTGCAGCACGGCCAGCGGCAGCAGTATGCCGAGCATGCCGTCGTAGGCGCCGCCCTGGCGCACGGTGTCCTGATGCGAGCCAATAATCAGGGTTTTACGGTTTGGCTTGTGGTCGGTGCGCCCGACCAGGTTGCCGGCACCGTCGAGTTCGGTTGCAAGGCCAGCTTGCTTCATCCAGCCTTCCAGATCGGTCAGTAAGGCTTTGTGTTCCGGTGAGCCTAGCAGCCGGGTAACGCCCGGCCCTGGTTCGGAATGGCGTGCTGCCTGTTCAGACCAGGCCATGATGCGTTTGCCCAGAGACATTAACGAACCTCCTTGCGATTGACGTGCCCGGTTTTTGTGGGGTGAGCCAGGGTGGGTACCCCTGCCAGAAATTCCTGGAAGGGTTCGCTTTGTGTTTTGTGGTACAGAATTTTCAACTGCTCGATGCAATCGCGTTCGGCCCAGTCGACGCGCAGGTCGACCGGGGGTTTGTCGGGGTAGTGAACTTTCAGGGCGGCGCTGTGGGTGCCGCGAAAATCACCGCCGATGCGCTCACCTTCCATCATCGCCGCCAGCAAGCGGTCGTGCAGTGGCGCGGCTGATAATTGCTGAAAGGCGCGTTTCATCGCCAGCACAATGTCGGTGCTGTTGAGCATATTGCCGGCGACCGCGAAATTCGGCTCACACAGGTGCAACTTGGCATCGAGATTGTCTGAACCGGTGTGCCCGGCCGTGTTGCCCCAACGGTCGCAGACAATGAGTTGCCGCTGTGCCTGGCCTTCGTCGGCCTCGACCAGCCGGTCCCGCACCTGGTCGGCCCTCAATCCCTCATTCAGTAACGCCAGCCCCTTATCGCCATAGAGCCAGTTGGTGAAGGCCCCCTGGGTGGCAATGGCGCCCTGACCACACCGCACATGCGGCACAAAGCCGCCAACCGCGACACTGCCGGTGGCCGTGGCAACGCCGACGGCGCCGCTCGCTGGGTCTGTGGCGATGATGGAGTAGGTCATGCAGGTATCCGTTCAGACTGTTGGCTTAATTTATCATCATAAAATTTATTGCGTCCACTAATTTATAGTGATAAATGTAATAGGGCAGTGTGACTGAACCCGACCTTCCTACTCTCCAGAGGTTGAGAAAGCGAGAGCCAGAGGATGAGAAAAATGGAGCTTACACTGCACGCAATCACAACAATAAACGGTCAACACAGAGAGGCACTTAAGGTGAAACGCGTCGTCCAATCCCTGCTTTTCGGACTGGTTGCACTGGCCAGCAGTCCACTATGGGCCGAAACGCCCCCCAATGTCCTGATTGTCGGTCAGATTGCCGAGCCACAGTCTCTGGACCCTCATGCAGTAACCGCAGTGAACGATTTTCGGATTCTGGTGAACGTCTACGACGGCCTGGTACGCTATGCCGACGGCACGCTCAACGTAGAGCCTTCGTTGGCCCAAAACTGGACCATTAGCGACGATGGTCTGGAATACACCTTCAATCTGCGCGAAGACGTGTCATTTCACGATGGCTCGCCCTTCAATGCCGAAGCTGTGGTGTTCAATTTCGAACGCATGCTGAACGAAGACCACCCTTATTACGACACCGGCCCTTTCCCGCTGGCGTTCTATTTCGGACAGGTGGATACCGTTGAAGCTGTGAGTGAATATCAGGTCAAATTCACACTGACTGAACCCTTCGCTCCCTTCTTATCGAACCTGGCGTATCCCACAGGCCTGATCATTTCACCGGAGGCGGTACGTGAACATGGCGAAGAGGTTGGGCGGAACCCGTCCGGCACCGGCGCCTTTCAGTTTGAAGAGTGGCAGGCCAACCAGCGCGTGGTGGTCACCCGTAATCCGGATTACTGGGACGGTGCGCCCTCACTGGAAGCTGTGGTCTTCCGCCCCATTACCGATGCCAATACCCGGGTGGCGGAAATGCTCTCCGGCGGTATCGATCTGATGGTGGAAGTACCGCCTGACAACGTATCGACCTTTGTCCAAGAGGGCTCGTTTGAGCTGTACGAACAGGCCGGTCCGCACCTGTGGTTTCTGATTCTCAATATGAAAGAAGCGCCTTTTAATAATAAGGCGATGCGCCAGGCTGTGAACTACGCCATCGATAAGGAATCGCTGGTGAACGATATTTTGCAGGGCACTGCCACGGTCGCGACCGGGCCAACACCGCCAGCCTTTGGCTGGGCGTACAATGATGACCTCGAACCTTATCCTTATGATCCGGAGCGTGCTCGCGAACTGATTGCCGAAGCCGGTGGTGAAGGCGCCGAAATAACCTTTTATGTCACCGAGGGCGGCTCGGGCATGCTCGACCCCATTTCCATGGGTACGGCCATTCAGGCTGATCTGGCTGCTGTAGGCCTGGATGTCAGCATCGAAACCTATGAATGGAATACCTTCCTCGGTGAAGTAAATCCGGGGCTGGAAGGCAAGGCGGACATGGCCGAGATGGCCTGGATGACCAACGACCCGGACACCCTGCCATTCCTGGCATTGCGTACTGAAGCCTTCCCGGAAAACGGTGGCTTCAACTCCGGCTATTACAGCAACCCTGAGGTGGATGAACTGCTGAACCAGGCCCGTACCAGTACCGATCAGGATGAGCGTGCGCGGCTGTACCGGGAAATGCAGGCCATTGTTTATGACGATGCACCCTGGGCCTTTATCGCCAACTGGCAGCAAAACGCCGTGGCGACAGATGCGGTCGAGAACTTCAAGTTACAGCCCTCCTTCCTGTTGCAATTGCACGATGTGAGCAAGCCGTAATTGAGCTGTGGTCGGCCCGGGTGCCGACCTAACCCTGTCGGCCGGTGCCTTGAAACGAAACACTGGCCGGGGGTTTCTATTACCAATTCAGCTTCGGAGTTGACTGGGTGGCTTTGGTCCGCGTCGGCTACCGGTTATGCCTCTGCAGGGTCGGCGTGAATCCGTCCTGGCGGTCCGACGTCTCGGGCCTAGACCGCAGGATATGAATCCCCTCCATGGGATTCACCCTTCGGGCTCGCTGCGCTCGTGCTAAAACGCTCCTGGCGTTTTAGTCCATGCTGCGGACTACCCTGCAGAGGCATAACCGGCATCCGACGCTCGCTTCGTGCGTCCTCCGAAACTTGAGTTACAGCAGGCAGGGTGAATCATGCGCAGTCCTATCTGGCCTTATATAGGCAAACGACTGGTAATGACCTTACCGGTACTGTTGGGCCTGACTCTTATTGTCTTTTTTATTATGGCGCTGATTCCGGGTGATCCTGCGACCGCCATTCTGGGGTCTTACGCCACGCCCGAAAACGTGGCCCGGCTCAATGCCCAATTGGGTTTGGATAAGCCCCTGGTCAGTCAGTATTTCACCTGGCTGGGCAATCTGTTGCAGGGCGATCTCGGGCGTTCCTTTAACCAGAACCGTGAGGTACTGGACATTGTGAACGAGCGGTTTGGGGCCACCTTAATTCTGGCCGGTACGGCGCTGGTATTGTGTTCGATCATGGGGTTATTGGTCGGCATTATTTCAGCCGTCAAACAGTACGGGTTCGCCGATAAAGTGCTGACGCTGATCGTACTGATCGGCATTTCCACGCCCGCCTTCTGGCTGGGCCTGCTGATGATCATGTTGTTCGCGGTTGAATGGCGGCTGTTGCCCGCCAGCGGCATGTACGCCGTCTATGGCGGAGGTGACTTGCCCGATCTGATCCGGCACCTGATTCTGCCCGCCGGTACGCTGGCCTTTATTGCCACTGGTGTGATTGCGCGACTGACCCGCGCCAGCATGCTGGAAGTATTGCGACAGGATTATATTCGTACCGCCCGGGCCAAGGGGTTGGCCGAGCGACGGGTAATTTATCGACACGCCTTCAAGGCTGCCCTGGTCAGTATCGTCCCTGTTATCGGTATACAGGCCGGTTTTGTGCTGGGCGGAGCCGTCTACATCGAAACGGTTTTTCAATGGCCGGGCATCGGCAGCATGCTGGTGACCGCAATTTCCACGCGAGATCTGTTGCTGGTGCAGGGTGGGGTGCTCGTTGTTGCGGCTGCCTATGTGTTCTTTAATCTACTTGCCGACGTGGTGCAGGTGTTGCTGGATCCGAGGGTGACGTCATGACGGTTGCCAATGATAGCGGATCGGGTATGACCCGAAAATCGGGCCGGGCAGGGCCATTTAAACTGCTGATGCGCAACCAGTTGGCGGGTTTTGGGTTGGTGGTGCTTGCCATTGTCTTGTTACTGGTTGCGCTAACACCCTGGTTGCCACTGGCCGATCCGAATATTACCGACCCGGCACAGCGGTTGTTGCCGCCGTTGACACCGGGTAACTGGCTGGGAACCGACCAGCTTGGTCGCGATATGTTGTCGCGCCTGCTCTGGGGTACCCGGGTCTCGCTGGCGGTGGGCATTGTCGCGACGCTGGTGGCAGCTACGCTTGGTTCTGCCATTGGGTTACTGGCCGGGTATTTTGGCGGACGGGTTGATGGCACTCTGATGCGCGGCATCGACATGCTGATGGCCTTTCCCTACATCCTGCTGGCGCTGGCTATCGTTGCGGTGCTCGGGCCCGGCTTGTTGAATGCGCTGTACGCTATTGCCATTGTTAATATTCCCTTTTTCGCCAGAAACGTGCGGGGCGTGGTGGTGACATTGCGCAACCGGGAATTCGTAGATGCGGCCCGCTTATCGGGCAAGGGCGATGTGTTGATTGTGCTGACCGAAGTCTTGCCTAATGTGCTGCCGGTGATTGTGATCACCATGTCGACCACCGTTGGCTGGATGATTCTGGAAACTGCTGGCCTTTCGTTTTTGGGGTTGGGTGCTCAACCACCCACAGCCGATCTGGGCTCCATTCTTGGTGAAGGTCGGAGGCTGATTATTAATGCCCCCCATGTAGCAACCTTGCCTGGTCTGGTGATCTTTATTCTGGTGATGAGCATTAACCTGCTCGGTGACGGCGTGCGCGATGCGCTCGACCCGCGCCTGAAAGCCGGTGCCCTGATGCGGCCGGCAGCCAGAACCCGGGTTGCCAGTGCGGCCAAAAAAGCACCGGCACAGGCGCAACAGGGGCTGTTGGATGTGGTTGAATTGCGCACCGAGTTTCACATTGGTTCAGAAGTGCACCGGGCGGTCAACGGGCCCAGTTTTTCCATCGCGCCCGGTGAGTGCCTGGGCATCATCGGTGAGTCGGGCTCTGGCAAGTCGGTCACGGCGATGTCGTTGCTGGGGCTGGTGGCCTCGCCGCCGGGCACCATTATGGATGGCCAGGTGAATTATCGGGGAGAAAACTTGCTGGCGGTTGACGATAACCGGCTGCGCACGCTGCGCGGCGGTGAACTGGCCTATATTTTTCAGGACCCGCTGTCGACGCTGCACCCGCTTTTTACCATTGGTGACCAGTTAGTGGAAGCACTGAGAGCGCATCAGCCATTGAGCTATCAGGCGGCCTGGCAAAAAGCCGTGGTCCTGCTTGAACAGGTGCGCATACCCAATGCGAAGGCAAGAGCGAAGGTCTACCCGCATCAGCTGTCGGGCGGTATGCGCCAGCGGGTTAGCATTGCCATGGCACTGGCTAACGAACCGCAACTGATCATTGCCGACGAACCGACAACCGCACTGGATGTGACCGTTCAGGCGCAGGTACTGAAGCTATTGAATCAGCTTCGTCATGAACAACACTCGAGCCTGATGTTTATCACTCACGACTTTGGTGTCGTGGCGGAACTGTGCGACCGGGTTGCAGTGATGTATGCCGGCGAACTGGTCGAGGTGGGCCCGGTCGCCGAAGTACTGGCCCGGCCGGTACACCCTTATACCCGGCGACTGATCGCCTGTGTTCCTGATGTGAACCGGGTTTCAGACCGGCTGACGGAGATTCCCGGCCTGCCGCCCAAGGTGAACGACTTGCCGGTCGGCTGCAAGTTTGCCGATCGCTGCGACCAGGTAACCGATGCCTGCCGGGCCGCCCCGGTTGAACTGGAAACATTGACCGACAGCCGGCAAGCACGCTGCATCTTTGCGCGGGAGGTATTATGACAACGCAGACCAAGCTGGAAGTCAGTGACCTGGTTAAACACTTTGGTGGCGGGCTGTCGCTCATGCGCAAACGCCGACCGTCGGTACAAGCCGTTCGGGGTATTACACTGAAGGTGATTGCCGGTGAAATTTTAGGCGTGGTAGGCGAGTCCGGGTGTGGCAAATCCACACTGGCTAAAATGCTGGTGGGGCTCGACCAGCCGAGCGAAGGTACTATTCAACTCGATGGCAAAGATCTGGTGGGCGCCAACGGTAAGGTGAACCTCAAGCAACACGCACGCCGGGTTCAGTATATTTTTCAGGATCCGATTTCTTCGTTGAACCCGCGTAAAACCATTCGTGACATCTTGTCTGCACCACTGATTTACTTGCAAGGTCTGTCGGCAGAGCAACGCCAAAGCCGGCTGGAGGAGCTGATGACGCAAGTGAATCTGCGTCCTGAGTTTCTGGAACGCTACCCCCATGAGTTCTCCGGTGGTCAGGCTCAGCGCATTGGTGTGGCCCGGGCGTTGGCCGCAGAGGCGGACGTGCTGATACTGGATGAGCCTGTCTCTGCGCTGGACGTCTCGGTTCAGGCGCAAGTGCTGAACCTGTTCAAGGATCTGCGCGAATCGCTGCAATTGACCTATGTGTTTATCAGTCACGATCTGGGCGTGGTGCGAAATTTCTGCGACCGGGTCGCGGTCATGTACCTGGGGAGAGTGGTCGAGGAGGGACCGGTCGAGGCTATATTCAGTCAGCCACGCCACCCCTATACTCAGCGGTTGCTCGACAGCGTTCCCGGTCAGTCGGTGCGCAAGTTGCCAGCAGAAGACGATGCGGTCGAATTACCCGACCCGATGCATCCGCCGGCGGGATGCGCCTTCGCCGCGCGTTGCCCGGTGGCGACGGACGAATGCCGGCAGTCTGATCCCGAGCTGGACGCACTGGCGACCGGCCACCGGGTGGCGTGTTATCATCCGTTGTCTCCACCGGATGCGATTAACCATGACTAAACGTTCCGACCAGGTTGCCGATGCGTTGAAAGGGCTGATCGCAGAGCATCGGCTGAAGCCGGGCGACCGTCTGCCTCAGGAAAAAGACCTGATGGTGCAGTTTGCCGCCAGCAAGGGTACTGTGCGTGAAGCGTTGAAGGCACTCGATACCCAGGGCCTGATTGTCACGCGAACCGGCCCTGGCGGCGGCGCCTTCGTCGCCGACGTACCGCCCGACCGCGCGATGTCGCTACTTGCCAACTACTTTTATTTTAAAGACATCACCATTCACGATATCTACCAACTGCGTGTTCATCTGGAACCGGAGCTTGCCGCTTCAGTCTGTGGTCGTTTGTCGAACGATGATTTTCAGCGCCTGCAGAACACCATGACTATCTACGATGCACCGCCCAAAAACCAGAAGGAAGAGCACTCCCAGCGCCTGGCTGAACTGAGTTTTCATGAAGTGCTGGTCGATTTGTGCCCCAACCCCATTCTGAGTTTTACCTGTCATTTTTTACTCGGCCTGCTCAAAAATCTGCGCCTTTGCCACGACATCTACGACCTGCCCAACCCGGAACTCTGGGAAACCGGCCGGCATTTTCAGATGCAGTTGTTAGGCGCCCTTAAGCGCAAAGATGAAGAAGAGGTTCGTCGCGTCATGCGCGCCCATATGATCCGAGCTGAAAGCCTGATGCAGGCTCAGGAAACCATCGTTCTGGATGAGTTTTTGCCGTCGAAAAGACTGCCTTGACAGGGCGCTAGTTGCCCTTCAATAACACAGCCAACTGTTCAAACGGCATAGGACGGTGCAGCAGGTAGCCTTGTAAATAGGCGCAGCCCTGTGCCTGCAGCCAGTCTGCCTGGGTGACTGTCTCAACTCCTTCAGCGACCACCGACATACCCAAGCCCCGTGCCAAACCAAGTATCGACAGAGTGATGGCCTTATCGTCCTGTTTGTCGGGCAGGCCCGAAACAAAGGAACGATCAATTTTCAAGTGGGTAAAGGGCAGGTGCTTGAGTCGAGACAGCGATGAATAGCCGGTTCCGAAATCGTCAATCGACAGGCTGGCGCCCATTTCGACCAGGGTGGTCAGATTGTCGAGAAGGGATTTGGTATCACTCTCAATGGCGTCTTCGGTGACTTCAAAATCCAGTGTCGAGGCGGGAAGCTGGGCGCGTTGCAACTGGTTGCGCACGGAACCGGCGAACTCCGGGTCCAGCAATTGCTCGGCCGATAAATTCAAACTGATGCCAGGAATCGATACACCCTGGTCACGCAGTGTCAACACGTCTTCCAGCACGGTTTCCAGTATAGCCTGGCCCAGATCTTTCATCAGGTTGGCAGAGCGAACGAGGTTCAGAAAACCATCGGGGCTGATCAGTCCCCGTTCCGGGTGTTGCCAGCGTACCAGGGCTTCAACACTGACGATCTTCTGGCTAAAGGCATCGACGATCGGCTGGTAATAGGCCACCAGTTCGCGCGAGGCGATGGCGTGGCGCATTTCAGCTTCGGCCTGGAATTTCTGGCGGGCTTGTATGGACAGGTCGGCATTGAAAAACCGGGCCTGGCCACGCCCGCATTCCTTGGCCTGATACATGGCAGCTTCGGCTTGTTTGAGCAGACTCTGAGGGTCTTTACTATCGGCCGGGTACAGGCTGATGCCTATGGATACGGTGGTCGCGACATCGACTTCCGTCATCGACAAGGGTTGCGACAACAACGCCTGAATCTGGTCGGCCACCTGACGCAACGCCTCCGGTTCCGTTGTGTGGCGTAGCAGCAGTAGAAATTCATCGCCACCACTGCGGGCAACCTTTTCCTTGCCACTGATGCGCAGCGATTGGAGCCGGCTGGCGGTTTCCTGAATCAGATGGTTGCCAATGGTCTCGCCCATGCCGTCGTTGATGCTTTTGATTCGGTCGATGTCGATCCAGAATACAGCCATCGAAGGTGTGGTCTTTTCCGTCTTGCACAGATAATCCAGTTGCTTGCGAAAGGCGCGCAGATTCGGCAGTCCCGTCAGTTCATCGTAATGACTGATAAAATCGAGAGCTTGCTGGGAGGCATGCCAGGCCTCGTAGGAATTGATGAGACTGATGGTGTCGGCCACCACCGTAACGATTGAAATCTCGGGCAGTGTCCAGGCACGATGGCTGGTCGCTTCCAGACAAATAACGCCGCTGAGATTGCTGCCATCGAACACCGGCGCATCCAGTATTGATTCAATGCCCAGTGGTTGCAGATAGAGATCGTTGAATTGCCGGGTGCGGGGGTCGGTCGGTGCATCGCGGGCATCGATGACTTCCGCGGTCAGCATTGCATCGAAATACAAGGGGTTTTGTTCGCGGCTCAGGATGGTGTCGTCGGTAAAGATGCCGTCGCTGAGCGTATTCAGACACTCCAGATTAATCGCGTCGCCGCTGTCGGTCAGTTTCCACACGCTGACGCGTTCAACGCGCAGCAGGCGGCCGCACAGATCCAGCAGAGCCGACATCTTTTCAATACGGGAACTCTGGATGAACGCCGAGTCATGGCTGAGTGACATCAGAGCTCGGTGGTATTCAATGAACTCTTCATTTTGATTCATTACGGAAACTGTACTGCCCGGGTCCGTTGTGCAGGGGGTATCATCCGGATACGCCCCGGTCACGGGGTTTGAACCAACAGCGGTACAACCGGTACTGCTGCGTGCAGGAGGCCAGTGAACAAGCGCCCTGTCCTACGGTTAATCCACTAAAGAATGGCAGCCTGCCGGGTGTTTGTCTAGCGACTGCTCGTTCCCACCCAGCCGTTGTTCAAGCAAGGCGCGAACCGGCAGAGCGACGCCAAGCCTCTGTGCCAGCAGGTAAAGCCCAGCCAGTTTTCTATGTAAGAACAGCGAAGCGACCGGTGGGCTGTGCCAGTAACCCTGCTTCATACTCAACTCAAGACCCTGTTCGCGGAGTCGGGTTGCTATATCACTGCTGCCAAAATCGTACCGGGTGACGCGAAGCGGCTCGGTGGCAATCATGAACAGATCCAGTACCGCTTCGGCCTGGGCGTCATCAATGCTCTCACTGAAGTAGCCGATTTGACGAGCAGCCTCGAACAGCGCCGTGCGGTCTAAATGCATGGCCGCCATAAAAAGCGCCTGGTAGCCGTCGATCATCTCTGGCTCGTAGTCACGTACGGCGCCAAAGTCGAGCAGGGTAATAACCTGGCGTGCGTCATCGTATAAGTAGTTGGCGTAGTTGGGGTCGGTTTGAACGCTGCCAAAACGGAACAGTTCTTCGAAGAAGAGCTCAAACAGGCGGCTCACCCAGCGTTCTCGGGTGGCGTGGTCAGCCTCTTCCAACCGCTCCAGTGGCTCGCCTTGTGCGTAGCTCATGGCGAGCACCGTCGGGCCACTCAGTTCGGTAAATACGTCCGGCACGGCCCATTCAGAGCGGCCTGTCAGTCGGTCGCTGAACCGTTGCATCGAGCGGGCTTCCTGCTGATAGTCCGTTTCTGCATGAAGCTGGGCTTTGGCATCGGCCAGCAAGGGAGCCAGATCCAGTGCATCAGGCAGCAGGCGGGACCAGCGCAGCAGGGTGGCGACGTTATCGATGTCGCTGTCGATGCTGCGCCGGACGCCGGGGTACTGCACCTTAATGGCCAGTGTTTCACCCGTGCGTAACACGGCTTTATGTACCTGGCCGATGGATGCCGCGGCGATAGGCTGGTAGCTGAACTGACTGAACTGGTTGATCCAGTTGTTACCCCAGGCGTCGGCCAGCACCGGTTCGAGTTGCGACAGTGGCAGGGCATCGGCGTCCGATCGCAGCCGGTTCAGCAGGGCAGACAATTCTGCTGGCATTAAATGCCCGGCATCCATGGAGACCAACTGGCCGACCTTCATCGCAGCGCCTCGCATTTGTGACAGCCGGTCCGAGACGCGTTCCAGATTAGCTGGCGTCAATGCCAGCTCCCGGGCGCTGAACCCTTCGCCGTTCGACCAGCGTTTAACCCCCTCGCTGAGCATGCCACCGGCAACACCGCCAGCTAACCGTCCTAATTGGCTGAAACGACCCAGTCGGCTTCGGTGCAAGCGACGATTTTTGGTTTGGCTCATGACAGTGGCCCGATGACAGTGTGTATCAGGGTATACGAAAAGGCACCGGTTTTGGTGCAGTACAAACACTAACCCCGACAATCGGGTGATAAACCCGTATACTGTGCCGCTGTGTCATTTTCAGCATTCGGGGTTAAACCATTGTCACTGAACCATCTGATTGTCCACCAACTGACCCGCCTTGACGCCAAAACCGACCTCCATCTTCAGGATGAAGCGCTGACGGTTGATGATGCCGCCATGACGCTGGTCGCGGAAGTCAAAAGCAGTTTTGCCGGGCGAGCCAGCAAGCGCTATGGCGGTTTCTCCGAGCAAGCCGGGCACTTCAAGGCACTGACCGGTCAGTGGTTGCGCGATGGCATCACCTTTAAGACTTGGAGCCAGCAATTGATGGAGCGACTGGCGCTGGCGCTGGAGAATGAGGGCGTGGAATCAGATGGGTACTGGCTGTTTGCCGATGAACAACTCGAATCCGGCCGTCAGGTCTGGTTTTTTCAACTGCGGCACAAGCATGGCCTGTCGGTCACTCACGACCTGAACCTGAGCGACAGCCGCCTGATCGATTATGGTCGCCTGGGTTTTGGCGCCTGTCTGAATGTGACGGAGTGGGAGCAGGAGGCGCCCGGCCAGTATCTGACGGTCAGTTTTGGGTTTGGCGACAAGGCGTTGCAGGATGCGTTGCTGAATTTTGTGGACTTCGTGGCTACGATCGATACCAGCGCCGACACCGAGGCCTTTATGGCGGTGGTTGACGCGTTTTCGGTGCAGTTACCGGCTGATAAGGGGCAAAACTATCGCAAGAAGGCGGCCGAGTTCTGCATTGAACAGGACAAAATGGGCGAGCCGGTTTCCTATCGGGTGCTGTCGGAAGAACTGCAAACCGATGCAGATGCTTCCTTTTCGCAGTTTATTGAACAGGAGCAGCCGAGCCTCAAGGAAAGCTTTATCCCGGACCGGAAAAGCCTGAAGAAATACATACGTTACTCGGGTCGCAGCAAGGATGTCTCCATCAGTTTCAGCAATATTAATTTGGGGAAAGATGTGCAATTTGATGCGGATAATGAACGCCTGATCATCCATGAAATACCCGCCAGCCTGCTGAAACAGTTGAAAGGCGAATGAGGTCTTCCGCAAGGTTCAAACGCCGGCATCAGACCGAGGTTAGCGCCGGTTCGGAAGCAGGTGTAAAATTTGCTAAACTTCGGGTGAGCGGGTCCAGTCAGCCGAGGCCAGTCGTGAAGCGTCCAGTTGATAAGAAAGACATTCGCAAAGATCTGGAGTCTCAGGTTGATGCGTTCTTGCGCGAAGGCGGCAAGATAGAACCGATTGAGCGCGGTGAAACCGGGCTCGACCGCAACAAACCCTGGTCCAATCCGTTCCAGTCGGGTCAGAGCCACGAGCCGCCCAAAGAACGCACGCCAGTCCCGGAAGTGTTGGCCGCCATCGACTCGCGCAAGCAAAAGGAAAGCCGGAAGGTGAAGAACCGTGGGCCCAAAAAAGTCTGGATCTACGACGATTTTGGCGAGCCGGTGCGCTGGGTCTGGAAAGAAGGCTAAGCGTTTTCACACGGCTGGAGCACCCATCGGTTTGCGTTACTCCCCGTGGCGAATCCAGTTGGCAGCCCGTTCAGCCAACACCTGAGTAGGCGCATTGGTATTGCCGCTGATCAGCGTTGGCATGACGCTGGCGTCTACTACCCTTAACCCCGCAACCCCATTCACCCGAAACCGGGCATCAACTACCGCACTGTCATCCACGCCCATGCGGCAAGTGCCCACGGGGTGGTAGATGGTATCGGCCCTCGCTTTGATGGATTCGATCAGTGTCGCATCAGAGGCGTCGTCTTCAATGTAGAGGGGTTTGCCACGCAGGGCTGACAGTTCCGGGCGCAGTACGATCTCCCGGCTGAGCTTCACCCCGGCAAGCAGTGTCGCCAGATCCCGTTCATCACTCAGGTAACGCGGGTTGATCAGTGGTGGTGTCAGCGGGTGCGGGTCAGCCAGCCGGATCTCTCCCCGGGAGTGCGGTTGCAGGGCGCAGGCATGCAGGCTAAATCCCTGGCCATAATGCAGCGTGCGATTATGGTCATCGGCCAGAGCGACGAGAAAATGCAATTGAATGTCGGGTTGGGTCAGATCAGGGCTGGATTTTACAAAGCCACCCGATTCCGCAACGTTACTGGTTATGATCCCTCGGCGGCGAAACAGAAAGTTAGGCAGAGCAGCGGCTACCCGGGCGATACCGGTTAGCCCGTATCCGATCAGATGCGGCGACGGGCTGCGCCAGGCGCTGATGTAGTCGAGGTGGTCCTGAAGGTTCTGGCCGACCCCGGGGGAATGGACCTGGGTTTCAATGCCCTGCGACTGCAAGTGATCACCCGGGCCGATGCCGGAGAGCATCAGCAGTTGAGGCGATTGGAAGGCGCCAGCACAGAGAATAACCTCGCGGCGGGCGCTGAACAGCCGCTGTGGTCCATTGCCGGTCTGCACCCAGGCACCGCTGGCCCGGCCACCGCTCAATGCCAGTCGGAATGCGTGGCTGTTGGTGAGCACGCTCAGGTTGGGGCGCGACAGGGCGGGAAACAGGTAAGCGCGGGCCGCACTGCAGCGCAGACCCTCTCTCTGGGTGACCTGATAACGGCCAATCCCTTCCTGATCGCCCTGATTGAAATCGGAATTCAGCCGGTACCCCGCACCGGCCGCTGCCTGGTGAAAGGCGTCGACAACGGGGTTGTGATAACGAATATCATCAACGCCCAGCGGACCGTCCCGGCCATGCGCTTCACTGGCACCGCGCTGGTTTCCCTCGTTGTGAATGAACCAGGGCAGCATCTGGTCCCAACTGAAGTCGGTTAGCCCCAGGCGGGCCCAGTTATCGTAGTCCTGTGGGTGTCCGCGGGTATAGATCATTGCATTGATGGCGCTGCTGCCGCCGAGACCCCGCCCTCTGGGCTGAAAGGTCTTACGATGCTTCAGGTTCGGTTGTGGTGTGGTAGAGAAGTTCCAGTTGTGGGCATAGCCTGGCACGGTTGCAGCTGTGCCCAGCGGTACCTGAATCAGGGGGCTGCGGCCACCGCTTCCAGCTTCTATCAGCAATACACGGCAGTCCGGGTCTTCCGACAGACGTGCCGCCAAAACGCAACCGGCTGATCCACCACCAATGATCAGGTAGTCGACGCAGTGTTCGGCCTGGAGAAGGTTTTGCCGGGTCATCGGGGTGAGGCTCCGTTGGGTGGAGCTGTCACGCTAGCCGGTTGGTTTGTGCTTGGCAAATAGCGCGGCTGGCTCGTGATTTTCCGACAAGAATCGCGCTTGGTCCGGTTCAACATCGCGCAAAACAGACCAGAATGAAAAAATGTTTCCGAGGCTGTTTTGAAGCAATAATCACATAGGATTCAAGGTGTTAGTTAAACCTTGAAATCCCTTTCTAAGCCCGCCATAGCGGGCTTGTCCCATTATTTATTGACAACATTTAGCAGTCGGTTACCATGATTGCAGCTTGAAAGTACGTCTTACTATTTATGAATGTTAGCTCGATGTGAACGCTGTATGTTCGGTTGTCAGTTGAACTCGTCGGTTATCCATAAGTATTAGCAACACTGAAAAGCAAAAAGGTTCCCCTGGGATGGCTGGCCGTTAACACGGACCACCGTTCGGGAACGACACATTACTTGTAAATTGATAGGTTATACTTATGTCTACGACTACCGGCACTGTTAAGTGGTTCAACGAAACCAAGGGTTTTGGCTTCATCGAGCAGGAAAATGGCCCAGACGTTTTTGCTCATTTCAGCGCCATCTCTGGTTCTGGATTCAAGACTCTGGTTGAAGGCCAGAAAGTAGAATTCACCATTACCCAGGGCCAGAAAGGTCCTCAGGCAGAGAACATCGTCGTTCTTTGATTTCGGTGAATGCTAACGCCCAGCGCTGTCTGCTCTGTTGAGCCAGATGGCATAGGGCGAGTCGCTGTAGAGCGACACTGCGAAAAAGGTGCTGTCTTCGGGCAGTGCCTTTTTTTGTGTCTTTTTCCGGGTGATTCGTAGATTGAGTAAACAGGGTTGCACTTTTCGGGTGCCCTGCAGCGACGGTGTTCAAGGCGCCAGGTAGGTTTTTCGAGTCAGTCGTTAGGCATCTGTTTTCTGTCGTTTTCCGTCATGCTGAAAGCCGGGTCGTTCTTGCAAAATACAGAAAACAATGTTTACTGTAATAAGGGAATGCTGGTCGGTCGTTGTGCTGGCCGGGGTTGGGTTGATGAGAGGGTATTTGGGCATTGCCCCAAAGTTGAACATCATGCACCATAAGCCTGCACTTTATTTGACCGCATCTGACTGCAACCTGTCCCATTCAGCGTTGTTATAACAAAAAACTGGTCAAAAAGCCTGCGGTTGAAAAAAATCGACAAATCTAGACAGTCGGCAAAGTATTTGCATACGCTTAGAGCACGATTGATTGGTCGGGTTGTCCGGTTTCGTGAACCTGTGCTGACTGACACCCTGCGGGGTGTTTTTCGCTCAGAGTGTCATCAGGGATTTCATCGACAGAACCTGCTGGGCAGGCGCATGTTAAAGCAGTCAAAACAATACAGGAGATGCCACGTTGGAGAACGAAAATCCCGGTGAAGTATTCGTAGCCTTTGATCGTGTTCAAAAGAGTTATGACGGGGAGGAGCTGGTTGTCAAGGACCTGAACCTTGCCATCAGCAAAGGCGAGTTTCTGACCATGCTGGGCCCCTCCGGTTCCGGCAAGACGACCTGCCTGATGATGTTGGCGGGTTTTGAAACAGCGACCTACGGTGACATTCTTCTCGACGGCCAGGCAATTAATAACATTCCCCCTCACAAGCGCGGCATTGGCATGGTTTTTCAGAATTATGCCCTTTTCCCCCACATGACCATTGGCGAAAACCTGTCTTTCCCGCTTGAAGTTCGCGGCATGGACAAGAGTGAGCGCGAAGCGAAAGTGATGAACGCTTTGTCGATGGTGCAGATGGAAGCCTTTGCGGGTCGCCGCCCAGCACAGCTGTCTGGTGGCCAGCAACAGCGGGTGGCATTGGCGCGAGCGCTGGTGTTCGAACCCGAACTGGTGCTGATGGATGAACCGCTTGGCGCGCTGGATAAAAATCTGCGAGAGCACATGCAATATGAGATCAAACACCTGCATGAGAAGCTGGGTATTACCGTCGTTTATGTAACTCACGACCAGACCGAAGCGCTGACTATGTCTGACCGCATTGCCGTCTTTGACGATGGCCGCATTCAGCAACTGGCGTCCCCGGCCGACCTCTACGAACGACCAGAGAATGCCTTTGTCGCGCAATTTATTGGTGAGAATAATCGGATGCAGGGCGAGGTCGAAAGCATAGAGGGTGACTTCGCTCAGGTGCGTCTCGACGATGGCTCAATGGTGAAAGCACTTAAGGTCTGTGTTGACGAGGTTGGTGATAAAACTACCCTGTCGTTGCGTCCCGAGCGCGCGTTAGTGGTCAAGGGTGATGCCCAGTATGCGAATATGTTTGACGCCACCGTCAAAGAGCTGATTTATCTGGGCGATCATATTCGCTCCAGAGTCAGTGTCTGTGGCCGCGACGATTTTATTATGAAAGTACCCAATTCTTCCGATCATCATTCCATGCGAGTAGGGCAGTCTGTTCGCATTGGCTGGTCGGAGCATGATTGCCGCGCACTCGATGCAACCTGAGTGTGAGGTGAATGATTCGCTGAACTCTGGGTCGGATGCTTCAGTTTCCGGCATCTGTCCAGTAGGTTTGGTGGCAAAAAGCGGCCAGGCAGTGTTGCCTGGTTTATATCCAAAGAGGAGTTACCCATGAAACAGCCGATGCTTAGAATGCTTGGAGTCAGCAGCGCGATCAGCCTGTTGGCTGTGACAGCGGTACACGCAGAAGACCCCGTTGACCTGACCATTGTCTCCTGGGGTGGTGCATACACGGAAAGTCAGGTTCGCGCCTACCACGACCCCTACACCGCCATTAAAGACCACATCACGATTATTAACGATGATGGCTCAGCCAATGCCCTGGCAGGTTTGCGCTCACAGAGCATGGCCGGAAACGTAACCTGGGATCTGGTTGACATGCTGCCGTCAGACGCACAGCTTGCCTGTGACGAAGGCATCATCATGCCGATCGATGCCGATGAGATGCTCGCACCTGCACCCGATGGTACGCCGGCCAGTGAAGACTTCCTCCCGGGAAGCCTGGGTGAGTGTTTCATTCCACAGATTGTTTATTCCACCGTTGTTACCTACAACACAGAAATGTTCCCAGCAAATAACCAACCGGGAAGCATTGATGATTTCTTCAATACTGAGGACTTCCCGGGCCGTCGTGCCATTCAGGACAGACCTGCCGGTAACCTCGAATGGGCTCTGTTTGCCGATGGTGTAGCACCGGACGACATCTATGATGTACTGGCAACACCCGAAGGTGTAAATCGTGCCTTTGCCAAGCTGGACACCATTAAAGACAACCTGGTGTTCTGGACCGAAGGTGCACAGTCTCCGCAGTTGCTGGCAGACCAGGAAGTCGCTTTCTCCACCGGTTATAACGGTCGTATCTTCAACGCAGCGCAAGTTGAAGGCCAGCCGTTTGAAATCATCTGGGATGGTCAGATCGTCGAGTGGGACGGCTGGGTAATTCCTTATGGCCCGAACCAGGAAGAAGTGCTTGAGTACGTTTACTGGGCGACTGATACACAGCGTCTGGCAGACCAGGCCAAATACATCTCCTACGGCCCGGCCCGTGCCTCTTCAGCGCCACTGGTAAGTGAACATGCTGATCTGGGTATCGATATGCGTCCGCATATGCCGACCAACCCGCAAAACTACGAGACGCCCATCGTGCTGGATAACGATTTCTGGACCGATTACGGCGACGAATTGCGTGAGCGGTTCTCCAACTGGATGTTGCGTGGTTAAACCACAGTGACTGACCCGCGAGCCGGATAGCGCAGTGTGTTGTTCGGCTCGCCATTTCTACCTTTTAACAGGTTGTTGAAAAAGGCGGCCTGTCTTTTTCAAAACACGAGAAGCGAAAATTGCGATTTCCGCTTCTCTCTCAAAATCGATGACTTAACAGTCATCGATTTTGCCGGAACATCCGTGTTCCGGTAGCTGGCGGCCGAAATTCTACGAATTTCAACAGCCTGCTAACAACAGGCAAGAGTCATTCTGAACCAGGCTTTTTCGTAGTAGAGGTGTCTTGTTTGACGCCCGGCGTTAAGAAACCTGCTTCAGAGCAACTCGAGTAAGTGATATCTGTACAGCCGTTTTAACAACAACGATAGCGGTGCAGTTAGAATCAGAACCAGGGTGAACAGGAGTGAGTATGACCCAGTCAGACGGTACCCATAGCGGATCCGACGCCGGCCATATGGTCAATGGACAGATGGTGACCGTTGACGGTACGCCGTTGAAAGCCAGCCTTAAACGGGCTGAGCGCAAACGCACCCTCATCGCTTTTTTGCTGGTCGCGCCGCTTCTGACCTATTTGCTGATCTCCTTCATTTTCCCCATCGGGCAAATGATGTGGCGCAGTGTGGATAACCCTCAGGTTGTTACTACCTTGCCCAAGACTCTGGAGGCACTGGAAGACTGGGACGGAGAAGGCTTGCCTGATGAGCCTGTATTCGAGGCACTGGCAGAAGAGCTGGCCGTTGCCAGTGCGAACCGGACAGTCGGGCAACTGGCCGTTCGACTGAATTATGAAATCAGTGCGGCTCGTGGTGCACTGATGAGAACGTCCCGGTCAGTGGAGGATTTTGAACCGCCCTACAAAGAGGACTTTCTCGATGCACACCGGCTCTGGAACGATCCGGCGTTTTATCGAATCATCAAGCGGGAAGGCAATCCGCTAACGGCCTCCTATTACATTGCAGCGTTTGATGGCACCTACAACGAAGAGGGTGAGGTGGTGCTGCAAGATGAAAACCGCCGTATCTACATCGATTTATTCATTCGAACTTTTGCCATGAGTCTGGGCATTACGCTGATCACTCTGCTGCTGGGTTTCCCAATCTCATTTCTGATGGCCAGTTTGCCAATGCGGCATGCCAACCTGCTGATGATTTTTGTCCTGTTGCCATTCTGGACATCCTTGCTGGTACGCACCACGTCCTGGATCGTGCTGTTGCAACAGCAAGGGGTTATCAATGAATTGCTGATTGCTCTGGGCTTCATTGGCGACGATGGCCGTTTGGGCATGATCTACAACATGACCGGGACCATTATCGCGATGACCCACATTTTGCTGCCCTTTATGGTGCTGCCACTTTACAGCGTGATGAAAACCATTCCGCCTTCATACGTTCGTGCTGCGAAGAGTCTGGGTGCCACACCCTGGACGGCGTTCTGGCGCGTCTACGTACCGCAGACGCTGCCGGGTATCGGAGCCGGGGCCGTATTGGTCTTTATTATTTCCATTGGTTACTACATTACGCCCGCGCTGGTGGGTGGTCAGTCTGGTCAGATGATCTCCAATCTGATTGCGCATCATATGCAGACGTCTCTCAACTGGGGTCTTGCGGCAGCACTGGGGTCGGTATTGCTGATCAGTGTGTTAATTCTCTATTGGGTCTATAACCGCCTGGTCGGTGCAGATTCCCTGAAGCTGGGTTGAAGGAGCGTTTATCATGGCAGTACCAACGTATGCAGGCCCACTGGAAAGAATCTGGTATTACGCGTTTCGTGTGTTGTGCGGGCTTATCTTCTTTTTCCTGATCGCACCCATTCTGATAATGGTGCCCCTGAGTTTTAACGTTGAGCCTTATTTTACCTATACCCGGGAAATGCTGACGTTCAATCCGGACGGTTTTTCACTGCGCTGGTATCAGGATTTGTTCTCGTCGGAATCCTGGATGACCTCGATCCAAAACTCTCTGATTATCGGCGTCGCCTCTACCCTGATTGCGACGTTTCTGGGTACCCTGGCGGCCCTGGGTCTGTCCCGTTCCGAGATGCCTTTTAAAGGCCTGGTCATGGGGTTGCTGATCTCGCCAATGATCGTGCCGCTGATTATTTCCGCCGCGGGTATGTTCTTTTTCTATTCGAGCGTCGGCCTTGCCAATACGCTTCCCGGTGTCATTCTTGCGCACGCAGCACTGGGCACGCCCTTTGTGGTAATCACCGTCACTGCAACCCTGGTAGGGTTTGATCACTCCCTCACTCGCGCCTCTGCGAGCCTGGGTGCCGGGGCAGGGCGTACGTTTTTTAAGATACAGATGCCACTGATTCTTCCGGGCGTGATTTCGGGTGGCTTGTTTGCCTTTATTACCTCGTTCGATGAAATTGTCATTGTGCTGTTTCTGGCCGGGGTTGAGCAGAGAACCATACCGCGTGAAATGTGGTCGGGCATCCGTGAGCAGATCAGCCCGACCATTCTCGCCGTGGCCTCTATTCTGGTTGCCTTCTCGATACTGCTGCTGACGACGGTGGAAGTGCTAAGACGCCGCTCTGAGCGGTTGCGGGGTATGTCACCGGGGTGAATCGGTAACTTACTATTGTATCTGTCCAGTCCAAACTCACCGGTTGTCGTCAGGATTGACCTGACGACAACTGGCTTGCCTTCTACCTTCAGGCTTCCGGTGCATAACCGATTCTAAACCCACCCCAATGCTTGCCATTCACGTAGATAGGGGATGAAAGGTCGTGCATGACTTCACCGGTATCCCGCTTGTAGGTTTGCAGTAGAAAGCGCTCGATATTTGAGCCGCAGCGGGCGCCAGTGTAATCGTTGAATATTCGCTTGGTACGGTTGGCCACCAGGTCGGTCTCGGGGTTGCCGGTTAATGGTTTCGAGAACTTGAGATTATGAGTCGGGAAGTAGCCGTTCACATCAACCGCGCCTGCGTAGACGATATCGGAATTGGCCTGAAGAATGGGCTCCTGAATGTCTGGTAAAATCTTGTCAGTAAAGGTGTCGAAACCGGTCTTGTACTTGGGTGGCTCTGTGTTTGGTATGCGCTGATAGTTGAAATCGAACAACGCCTCGCGGGTGATTTCCCCTTGTTCAATGGCCTGCTCAAACCGCTTGCCAATGCGCTCCGCGGTTGCCAGGCACAACGCCTGAATCTTGTGGTTGCGATCGTCCAGCTCAAAGTCGTGCAGCTGGCGAAAAATGTCTTCGGTCTCGTGACTCAGTTGAATCGCCTTGGCAGAGGTTTCTTCCAGGTCCTTGTCGATTCTGGTGATGGATTCGTGCAAAGCCGTGACATCGCTCGAGATGCCTCCCTTAGCTTCATCAAAGAGCGCGAGTGATTCGCTGACCGACTCCATGGCCTGGCTGGCTTTGCGAGTGCTCTCGGCAGTGTTGTTGACATCTTCGCTGGCCTGGCTGATCTGGGCTGACATGGCATTGGCGATGTCGCTCAGGGTCGACATGGCAGCAACGGAGCTGACGCTGTCTGCAGACACTCTGGATAGCAGAGTTTCAATCCCTTTGGTGGCTTCGCTTGTCTTGTTGGCCAGGTTGCGGACTTCATCGGCTACAACCGAGAATCCGCGTCCGTATTCACCGGCACGCGCCGCTTCAATGGCGGCGTTGAGGGCAAGCAGGTTGGTCTGGTCGGCCAGCTGATTGATGGTGTGCGTGATGTGGCTGATGGAGTCGGCCTTGTCTTTCAGCGCGGTCAGTACGGCGTTGGTGCTCTCCATCTGGGTCAGCAAGGTGTCGCGTTGGTTGGCGATATCCACCAGAGCACTGTCAATACGGCTCATGTCTTGGGTGGCGATGGATACATGCTCATGTGACTGGCTGACATTGGATGACAGTTGCGCACCCGAGGTTTCGAGCACTTCAATGCGGTCGGCGACCTGCTGGGCGTGCTTAACTTGCATTGCCAGTGCGCGGGCCAGTTTATCGAGAAAATTGGAGAGTGTTGCGCCACCGATTGCTATACGCTGAGCGGCACCGGCAATGTGTGTCAGAGATTCCGAATCGGCTGATACCGGTTGCTCAGAGTGGTTGGTCTGATCTCGCCGGGCGCGAAGTCGGCGGTGAACCTCGTGACTGGCTACCACCAGCAATGCCAGCGCTACCGTAACTTGCCAGGCTGGCATTGGAATGAGAAGCAGTAACCAGGCCGCCAGGCCCAGAATAATTCCGGAAAGTAGTGAGAGCAGCATCGATAGTGGTCTTCTGTTGAGACGTTACTCCTAAATTAGCATTCCAACAGAAAATGTCTATTCCACTAAGGTGGGGGGCGGCGGCCCGGAGCAGACCACCTTTTGCGGGACTATTAACAGGTTGTTGAAAAAGGCCTCCTGCCTTTTTCAAAACATGAGAAGCAAACATTGCGATTTTTGCTTCTCGCACAAAATCAATGGCTTAGCAGTCTTCAATTGTGCCGGAACATCCGTGTTCCGGAGCAGTCCGTCGACATTATGTCGTATTTCAACAGCCTGTTAGACGTTGAAGCGAAAATGCATCACATCGCCGTCTTTTACGATGTATTCCTTACCTTCAAGTCGCCATTTACCCGCTTCCTTTGCTCCAGCTTCACCGTTGTAGGCGACAAAGTCATCGTAGGAGATGGTTTCCGAACGGATGAACCCTTTCTCGAAGTCAGTATGAATCACGCCGGCAGCCTGAGGTGCCGTTGCCCCCACCTTGACGGTCCAGGCGCGAACTTCTTTGACACCGGCCGTAAAGTAAGTTTGCAGGCCAAGCAGAGAATAAGCCGCCCGGATAACCCGGTTCAGGCCGGGCTCTTCCATGCCCAGGTCGGCCAGGAACTCGGTTTTTTCATCGTCTTCCAGCTCTGCAATCTCGGATTCGAGCTTGTTGCAGATGGCCACGACCTCGGCGTTTTCGGCAGCGGCTATTTCCCGTACCCGGTCGAGCATGGGGTTGTTGTCGAAGCCATCTTCATCAACGTTGGCGATGTAGAGCGTAGGCTTGGTGGTCAGAAAGAAAAAAGGCTTCAGATCCGCTTTTTCGTCGTCGGTCAGCGTTACGCTGCGAATCGGGCGCGCTTCGTTCAGGGCCGGGCGAATCTTCTCCAGAACGGCGACCTGACGAATGGCGTCTTTGTCTTGTCCCTTGGCTTTCTTCTGCAGTTTCAGCAGTTGTTTTTCGAGCATGTCGAGGTCAGCCAGGGCCAGCTCGGTGTTGATGATTTCGATATCCGATGCCGGGTCGATCTTGTTGGCAACATGGATGACGTTGTCGTTCTCGAAGCAACGCACAACGTGGGCAATGGCATCGGTTTCGCGAATGTTGGCCAGAAACTGGTTGCCGAGCCCTTCACCTTTGGACGCACCGGCGACCAGGCCGGCAATATCCACGAACTCCATGGTAGTAGGAATGGTGCGCTCGGGTTTGACGATCTCGACCAGCTTGTCCTGACGCGGATCCGGTACCGGCACGACACCGGTGTTGGGCTCGATGGTGCAGAACGGGAAGTTTTCCGCATCGATACCGGCCTGGGTCAGGGCGTTGAAGAGGGTGGATTTACCGACATTGGGTAGTCCGACGATGCCACATTTAATGCCCATGCTGGGGGTCTCCTGAAGGCAGAGGTCAGTCTGCTTTGAATTGGTGTAATTGGTTCATGGCTTTTTGCCAGTGTCCGGCAACGCACAGGGGTGTTTGCTCGACTGCGGCGTCCAGGGCTCTGGCCAGGCTGATCCGGTCATCGGGGTGTGCTTTTGACAGCACATAGCTGACCACCTGGCTCGCCGATCCCGGGTGGCCAATGCCCAGACGCAACCGGTAAAAATCCCGATTGTTCGCCAGGCAGGCAATGATGTCGCGCAAACCATTGTGACCGCCATGGCCACCGCCTTTCTTAAGGCGGGCTGCGCCGGCGGGCAAGTCCAGTTCGTCATGTGCTACCAGAATTCGTTCGGCCGGTATCTTATAGAACTGTGCCAGCGCAGCGACGCTCTGGCCGCTGCGGTTCATAAAGGTCATGGGTTTGAGCAACCAGACGTCGGCGTTGCCAATGCGCACTTTTGCGGTCATTGCCTGGTATTTGCCGTCGAGCTTCCATTGGCCACCGACGGCTTCAGCCAGTGCATCGACGTACTCGAAGCCCGCATTGTGCCGGGTGTGGTCGTATTGGGTTCCGGGGTTACCCAGACCGACAATCATCTCAATAGGGTCATTCATGAGGGTGCCACTGTGCAACCTTGGTAATGAAAGCAGTTTGGAGAATGGGGGGCATTTTCCAAGCTGCCTGAGCAAAAAAAGGGCCCTGAGGCCCTTTTTACGTTCAGATGACGCTGCTTATTCTTCAGCAGCGTCTTCTTCGGCGTCGTCTGCGTCGTCAATAATGCCAGCTGGCTTAACAACGGAGACAACCGGTGCGTCGTGGTCTGCACCCTTGTTCAGTTCAACCAGCTCTACACCTTTTGGCAACACCAGGTCGCTCAGGTGCAGCACGGTACCCAGTTCAATCTTGGCCATGTCGACTTCGATGAACTCGGGCAGGTCGCTCACTTTACAGGTGATGTCAACGTCGGTGGCGCTGTGCTGGATCTTGCCGCCTTGCAGTTTCACCGCTTTGCACTGGTCTTCATTAACGAAGTGCAACGGCACTTTCTTGTGGACTACGCTGGACTTGGTGACACGTTCAAAGTCAGCGTGTAGCGGGTGACCCTTGGCAGGGTGGCGCTGAAGGTCCATCAGAATGGCCTGTTCTTCCTTGCCATCGATGTTGATGGTCAGGACGTGAGAAAAGAAAGCTTCGTTGTTCAGTGCCTTGACCAGTTCGCGAGCTTCCAGAGTCAGGCTGGTTGGCTTGCGGTTCTTGGCGCCACCGTAAATGATGGCAGGTACTTTGCCTTCTTTACGCAGGCGGCGGCTCGCACCCTTTCCTGCAAGCTCACGCACTTCGGCGTTTAATGCAAAAGAATCGGACATGGTGTTTCTCCAAATATAGGTACCACAGACCGCGACCAGTCTGGGCGGTACCGTTTTTAAAAGTATCGGGTGACTCCCGATAAGCGAATTTAGCTGGGAAAAGTCGGTAAATGTTCCGAATTAACGGAACATTGCACTGATTGATTCCTCATTGCTAACACGGCGCATGGACTCAGCAAGAATCCCTGCCATAGAAAGCTGGCGGATATTAGCACAGTTTTTTGCAGCATCCGAGAGGGGAATCGTATCGGTGACCACCAATTCGAGGTTTGAGTTGGCAATGCGCTCAACGGCCGGTCCACTGAGTACCGGATGAACCGCATAGGCGACCACTTTGTGGGCACCGTGTTTGACCAGCGCCTCTGCTGCCTGGCACAGAGTGCCAGCGGTGTCGACCATATCATCGACAATAACGCAGGTGCGGTCTTTGACATCACCAATGATGTGCATGATTTCTGCCTGGTTGGCCTTGGGCCGGCGCTTGTCGATGATGGCCAGGTCGGCCCCCAGTTGCTTGGCGACGGCCCTTGCCCGAACCACGCCACCGACATCGGGTGAGACCACGATCAGGTCTTCAAAGTCTTGCCGTTGTATGTCGTCGAGCAGAATGGGCGAACCATAGATGTTGTCGACCGGAATGCTGAAAAAGCCCTGTATTTGGTCGGCGTGCAAGTCTACGGTCAGAATTCGGTCGATCCCCACCACCGTCAGCATGTCGGCAACCACCTTGGCTGAAATGGGTACACGCGAACTGCGAGGGCGACGGTCCTGACGGGCATAACCGAAATAGGGCATGACCGCCGTAATACGGCCTGCAGAAGCGCGGCGCAGTGCATCGGCCAGCAGTATGACTTCCATCAGGTTATCGTTCGTCGGGGCGCAGGTGGGCTGAATAATGAAGACGTCTGCGCCACGGACATTCTCATTGATGTCAATGGCGGTTTCACCATCGCTGAACTGGGTAATGGTGGCGTCCCCCATGGGAATACAGAGACGCTCAACCACCTGGTTGGCGAGTTCGGGGTTGGCGTTCCCCGTGAATACCATCATTTTCGACACTTCGAACCACCCTTGTTGGCGTTTGCTTGAACATACGTCAGGTGGTTCTCGCAACCACCTGCCTGGAAACTGGTGTTGCGATTAGCCCTGTCTGGCCAGGGCCTGGTGCAGAGGCGACTGATTAACCCCCCGTGCGGCAAAAGCGCGATAGCCGGGGTGGTGATCTTGAATGCTGCTCAGAATCTGTTGGGCTGCCATTTCGCTTCGCGTCTTAATGAACATACTGGACCCGCTCCCGCTGAGTCTGACCGTATCGGCCCCGTCGCCGGCTAGGGCGCTGAGCGCTGTAAAGGCAAGATCAATATCAGGATAGAGTGCTCTGACCAGGGGCTCAAAATCGTTGTGTCCGGCCCCAGTCAGCGCGGTGCGTATTGTGCTGACTGGGGTATGACGTGTCAATTGAGGATGGCTGAACAATTCAGCAGTGCTGACGTGCACCCCGGGATGAACCACAACAAACCAGTTCAGCGGTAAGTCGACAGGCGTTAATTGCTCGCCGACACCCTCAGCCCAGGCAGAGTGGCCGCGCACAAAAACCGGAACGTCGGCGCCGAGCGACAAGCCAATGTCTGCCAGCTCGTCAACGGAAAGTTTCAGTGACCAGAGCTGGTTCAGCCCCAGTAACGCAGTCGCGCAGTCGGAACTTCCGCCACCGAGGCCGCCTCCGGCGGGCAGCTGTTTGTTCAGATGCAGCCTGGCCCCAGTGCGGTTTCCGGTAAGCGGCTGCAGGGCCCTGGCGGCGCGCATGACCAGGTTGTCGGCTGACGCCAGTTCAGGGTCTGAGCAAGACAGCTCAATGTCGGACCGCGCCAGAGGCTCCAGTGTCAGAGTGTCACCAAAATCGAGCAGTTGAAACAGCGTTTGCAGGCGGTGATAGCCGTCTGGTCGGCGTCCGACTATATGCAGCATTAGATTCAGTTTGGCGGGCGCAGGCAGGGTCAGCACCAGTTTAAACTCCTGAACATCTTGTAAGAGTGGGGTTGCGGACGCCAGTTTACCGCATTGTGGCAGCACTGACTGCCCCGACTTGGGGACTGGTGCAGTGTCGACACCGGTGAATCCTGCTGGGTCTTCAGAGAATGGGTGGGTTTACACCCAACGCTTGGCTGGCGGTGGGTAATAGCTGACCCAGTATTGGCGTCTCTTCGTTCTGAAAGCCCCGGTTTGCCTGCTTTCGGTGCATTGGCCCGCGCCTTGCTACTGTCTTGGTGCGCAGAGCCGGAGGCCGGTGTAATGCCGGTCGACTGAACGCTCGAATAAGAACGAAAACGCACTACACTGGTAGCCACCAGATGTTAACCCTAACGTTTATGTGTTAACCACAACGACAACAACAAACTGGAGTTTCAATGATGTCCAAACGTATGTTTGCCCTTGCGGCACTGTCTGCCTCTGTCATGACCGCCGGCGTTGCGATCGCCGAAGACCGGTCAGACTGGCCTTCCAACTTTACCATTGGTACTGCCAGCCAGGGCGGAACCTTCTTTGCCTACGGCACCGGTTGGGCCAACTTCGTTGCAGAAAACCTGGGTGTAAGTGGTGGTTCTGAGATTACCGGCGGTCCAATGCAGAATATGGCGCTGGTTCATACCAGTGAAGTGGCTTTCGGTCTGACCACCATGGGCCCGGCCCGTGCTTCGATGGAAGGCAATAGCCCACTGGCACCTGGCCTGATGATGGACAACGTTTGCGCTGTCTTCCCAATGTATGAGACACCGTTCTCGGTAACGGCGCTGTCTGATTCCGGCATTGAAAGCATCAGCGACATTCCTGCGGGTGCCCGCATTGGTTTTGGACCGGCTGGTTCAACCTCGGATACCTACTTCCCGGCCATGCTGGAGACACTGGGCGTGGATTTCGAACGTCGCAATGGTGGCTGGAGCGATCTGGGTACCCAGTTGCAGGATGGCCTGCTTGACGTTATCGCCTTTGCCGCCGGTATCCCGATTCCTGCTGTAAGCCAGCTGGAAGTTCAGACCGATGTAAACATCATCGAGTTTACCGAAGATGAAATGAACACCATCATCTCTGAATACCCGGTTTCCGAGTTCACCATTCCGGCCAGCACCTACACAACGTTGACTGAAGGGGCCCGTGCCGTATCCATGTGGAACTTCGCCATTGCAGATTGCACACTGTCAGAAAGCTTTGTGTATGAAGCGACCAAGCTGACCATGGAAAACAATGATCAGATGGTGTCTATCCACAACTCGGCCAGAACCTCGATTCCAGAGAACTACGATAAAAACACCTTTATCCCCTGGCACCCGGGTGCAGCACGCTGGTTTAACGAAAATGGCTATACCATTGACGCTAGCCTGATCAAGTAATCATTCGGGTTTTATAAAAGCCTTTGTTCCAGAAACAGGGTGGCCTTTGGGCCACCCGTTTGCCTGTTTGGGTATGGGTCAGACTTATGACAACAGAAAAAAACACCCCGGAGTCGACGGAAGTCGAGTCCATTGACGATGTAGTTGTGGCAGCAGGGGTTGATGACGAACCGATTGAGCCTAATCGCCGACAGTTTGTCGGCCCGATGCTTTGGCTGATCATGGCATTGTCGATACTCTATTCAGCCTTTCATCTATATACGCTGAACATTGCACCGCTGGAAACCTGGGCGTTTCGTATTCTTCACGTCTGTGGTGCCTCCATTCTCGGTTTTATCCTGTTTTCCGGAGCTCGCTTTGTAGAGAGTGAGAAAGGTGAACAGGGCGCATCATGGACTACCTGGGCGGGCGTTGCCTTGCTGGTGCCAGCCTTTTATGTGCTGGTGCAAACGGCCATCATGCAAAATATTCTGTCTGGCGGCACCTTGCGCTTGCCGGTTGAGATGGAAACCTGGCGATTCGGCTGGCCACTGCTTGCCGTGACGGGCTTGGGCATTGTGCTGAGCTGGTTGCATCGTCGTGACCGAAGCGTGTTCTCTGTGCCAGACCTGGTATTGGTGGTATGCGCCATGTCGGTGGCCAGTTATCTGGTGATCGTCTTTAATACCTCCATTCGTATGAGCACAGGTACGTCTTTCGCTCCGGTTGGTATTTCGTTCGCCGCCGTTGCCGGTACGGCGCTGATTTTTGAGCTGACGCGTCGCGTCGCGGGCTATGCGCTGGTGATTATTTCCCTGGTGTTCCTGGGCTATGTTTTCTTTGGTCCTTACCTGCCGGGCTTTCTTGGCTACCCCGGTCTGAGCGTGCAGCGCTTCTTCAGCCAGGTATATACCGATGCTGGTGTCCTGGGGCCGACCACGGCCGTGTCATCGACCTACATTATTCTGTTCATTATATTTGCAGCCTTTCTGCAAGCGTCCAAAGTGGGTGACTACTTTGTGAACTTCGCGTTTGCGATGGCCGGTCGCGCGCGTGGCGGCCCTGCCAAAGTGGCCATTTTTGCATCCGGTTTGATGGGGATGATCAACGGCACCAGTGCCGGTAACGTGGTGTCCACCGGCTCGCTGACCATTCCGCTGATGAAGAAAGTGGGCTACAACAAGACATCAGCCGGTGCGGTTGAAGCGGCGGCGTCTACCGGTGGCCAGATTATGCCACCGATCATGGGTGCCGGTGCCTTCATCATGGCTGAGATTACCGGTATCCCTTATACGGAAATCGCGATCGCCGCCATTATTCCGGCCATACTGTATTTTGCCTCGGTCTATTTCATGGTCGATCTGGAAGCGGCCAGAACGGGCATGCGCGGCATGCGCGACGATGAACTGCCTTCGCTGCGGCGCATGGTGCGCCAGGTGTATCTGTTTATCCCCATTATCATCCTGATCGGTGCTCTGTTTATGGGGTACTCGGTCATTCGCGCCGGTACCCTGGCGACGGTGTCTGCGGCGGTTGTCAGTTGGATTTCGCCGAACAAGATGGGAATAAAGTCGATTCTGAAGGCGCTTGAGATAGCCGCTTACATGTCGATACAGATCATTGTCGTCTGTGCTTGTGCCGGTATTATTGTCGCGGTTATTTCGCTGACGGGTGTGGGTGCTCGCTTCAGTTCTCTGTTGCTGGGCGTGGCTGAAGCCAGTCAGTTGTTGGCCCTGTTCTTCGCCATGTGCATTTCCATTTTGCTGGGCATGGGTATGCCAACGACAGCGGCCTATGCCGTTGCGGCATCGGTGGTTGCACCAGGCCTGGTGCAGATGGGTATCCCGGCACTGACGGCGCACTTCTTCGTGTTCTACTTCGCGGTAGTGTCTGCCATTACGCCACCGGTGGCGCTGGCTTCCTATGCGGCGGCGGCGATATCCGGGGCCAAGGCCATGGAGACGTCCGTTGCGTCGTTTAAAATGGGTCTGGCTGCGTTCATTGTGCCCTTTATGTTCTTCTACAACAGTGCCCTGTTGATGGACGCAGAACCTTTGGCCATTATCCGTGCGCTGGTGACCGCGATTGTAGGTGTTTACTTGCTGTCGTCGGGTGTACAGGCCTGGTTCTTGCGGTACGCCGCGCCCTGGTACCTGCGCATTTTGTTGATCATTGCGGCGTTTTTGATGATCGAAGGCGGTATCTATACTGACCTGGCAGGCGTCGCGGCCGGTGCCATCGCTTTCTTTGTGCAGAAGGTGATCAACGGGCGCCTGGTTCAAACCCAGCCCTGATGACGCAATGCCAATGAAGGCGGGCTGATTCAGCCGCGCCGAAGCTGATATCAACCCGCAAGTCGACTCCGGCTTGCGGGTTGTTTTGTTTAGGGCGTCGGCGGTTGGTTCGGTGATTGGGCGGCGGGTTCAACCTGGTCACTGTCGGGCAGTAATTCGGGTAGAATTGGCTGGTTGTTGAACGCGTTTGCTGACACCTCCAAGAACTGTAATGGGAACCGAGCATGAAATACCGTACCTGGGGTCTGTTGTTGTTTGTTCTGACCTGTCTGGTGTCCTGGGTTCTGGGCTCTTGGGTGGGGTATCGGCAGGTGGAGCGGGAAAGTCTGGATGAATCCTTCCGGTACTCCCAACTGGTCGCCAACGAACTGAACCGCTACCGGCCCATCCCGGAGCTGATGGCGCAGCATCCGGTGATGCTGGACGTGCTGCGCGATCCGGGCAATCCGGAACTGGTGCTGGCTGCCAATGAAGAAATGAAGCGCATGGCGACCATTGTCGCCAGCTCCGACGTCTATCTGATGAACACCAGCGGGCTGACGATCGCCGCCAATAATTATGAGTTGCCGACCAGTTTTATCGGACGCAACTTTGCGTTTCGCCCCTACTTTTTTGAAGCCATGGAGCGCAATGGCGATGCGCTGTATTACGCCCTCGGTATTACCACCAATGAACGCGGACTGTACTTTTCGCACACAGTAACCTCAGATCAGGAACCCGATCGGCCACTGGGTGTGATCGCGGTAAAAATTCAGGTCAACGAACTGGAATCGCAGTGGCGTCGGCCAGAATCCTTTTCGGTGGCCGAGATGGTGGTGCTGGACCTCGATGGCGTCAGCTTTCTGGCCAGCCGCCCGAACTGGCTCTATCGGGCGTTCGAACCCATTTCTGATCAGCGCCTGGCTGAAATTCGGGCGCAACGCCGGTATTTCGATGAACCTCTGACGCCCATTCCCAAGGCAGAGCGTGGGCGTCCCTGGGGGGTGGGTGAACAGTCGGTTCGGGTGGCCATCAATACCGGTGACAATCAGCAGGAATACCTCAGTGTCGATACTCCCTTACCGCAACTGGACTGGACACTCAGGGTACTGATTGGTACCGATCAGGTACTCTGGACTCAGGTGCAGTTTTTGATCGCCGGTACCCTGGTTTACCTGGGCTGCTTTCTGACCTGGCTTTACCTGCGTGAACGGTACCGGCGCGAAGCCGAACTGGCCGAGCGGGGCGTGCAACTTGAGCACCGGGTGGCTGAGCGCACAGCAGATCTCGAAGCCTCGAACCAGCAGCTCAAGGCTGAAATCCACGAACGGGAAAGGGCCGAGAAAGAACTTAAAGAAACCCAACAGGAGCTGATTCAGGCCGCCAAGCTGGCGGTGCTGGGCCAGATGTCTGCCGGCCTTAATCACGAAATGAACCAGCCGCTAACCGCTATTCAGGCCTATGCGCGCAACAGCCAGCGTTTTCTGGAGCGGGGGGATGCGGAAACGGTGCAATCCAACCTGGGTGAAATTGTTGGGTTGTGTGACAAAATGGCGGAACTGACCCGCCAGTTCAAGGTCTTCGCGCGCAAATCGGAAGGCCCGCCTTCAACGGTCGATTTGCGCTTGCCCATCGACGCTGCGCTGAAAATCATTCAGGCTCAGGACCACAGTGACAGTGTTCAGATCGACTGGCAACGGCCAGACTTTCCGGCTTTTGTGCATGGCGACCTGATTCGCATCGAACAGGTGCTGGTGAATCTTGTGGCCAATGCGTTACACGCTGTCGAGTCGAGCGAGTCACCGACGGTAACGGTGCAACTGGTTACAAAGCCGATGCACTGGGTGTGCCGGGTGCTGGATAACGGTCCGGGTTTGCCAGCCAATACCGAACAGTTATTCGAACCTTTTTTTACCACCAAATCCCTGAAGCAGGGGTTGGGTTTGGGGTTGTCCATATCGCGGCAGATTGTTGATGCGCTCGGTGGGCAATTGACCGGACGCAACCGGACCGATGCCCGGGGGGCTGAGTTTATTGTAGAGCTGAATCGAAGAGAGACGTCGGAATGACTGCCATTGATGTAATGTTTATTGACGATGAATCGACGCTACGGCAGGTCATGTTACAGACGCTGGCGCTGGAAGACTTAACGGCACGGGGCTATGCAGACGGTGCCTCGGCCCTGGCCGAGCTCAAACCGGATTTTCAGGGCGTGGTGCTGTGCGACTATCACATGCCCGGGCTCGATGGACTGGGCGTGCTGAACCGGGTGCGGGCCATCGATGAATCCATTCCGGTCATCATGTTAACCGGTCAGGGCGACATCAGCACGGCGGTCACGGCGATGCAGCAGGGTGCCTATGATTTCATCGAAAAACCGTTCAATCACGATGAATTGATTGAGTTGCTCAAACGTGCGATCGAAAAGCGGCAACTGGCGCTCGAAAACCGCATGCTGAAGGCGCAGCTGCGGCAATTTGTACGCCCGGGCCCGCGCTTGCTGGGGGGTGAGTCGGCGAGCATGAAACGGGTGATGTCGATGCTCGACAGTCTGGCCGAAACCTCGGCCGATATGTTGTTGCATGGCGAGACAGGCTCCGGCAAGGATGCCATCGCCCGCTACATTCATGAGACCAGCCCACGCAGCCAGCACAACTTTGTTGCCATCAATTGCGGTGCTGTGCCCGAAAACCTGATTGAAAGTGAACTCTTTGGCCATGAAGCAGGCGCCTTCACCGGCGCTGACAAAAAACGCATCGGCAAATTCGAACATGCCCACAAGGGCACCATTTTTCTGGATGAGCTGGAAAGTATGCCGTTGCCGCTGCAGGTAAAACTGCTGCGGGTTCTGGAAGAGCGCAAGGTGGAGCGACTGGGCAGCAACACCAGCATCGATGTCGATGTGCGCATCATCGCGGCGACCAAAACCGATTTGAAAAAGCTGAGCGAACAGGGTGATTTTCGGGAAGATCTCTATTACCGGCTCAACGTGATACAAGTCGATATTCCCCCACTGCGCGAACGCAAGGAAGACATTCCCATGCTGTTCCATCACTTCGCGCTGATCGCAGCCGCCCGCTATGACCGGGAAAGTATTCCGCTCAATACCCAGCAAGTTGGCCAGCTGTTACGTCACAGCTGGCCCGGCAATGTCCGTGAATTGCGCAACCGGGCGGAACGCTATGTGCTGATGGGCCCAAGCGCACTGGAAGATTCGGATAGCTCCTATTCAACTGACGTAGCCGGCCGACAAACCCTGGCCGAACTGGTCGATGCCTTCGAACGTTCAGTGCTCGAAAATGCACTGCAGGCATGCCAGGGCAGCATAAAAGACACCATGGTCCACCTGGGGCTGGCGCGCAAAACACTCTACGACAAAATGAAAAAGCACGGCCTCGACAAGGCCCGGTTCAAGGATGACGGCGGCACTGACTAAGCTTAAACCTCAAGTTCTGGAGTTCGGGTTGCTTGAGTGGTGATGGTCCGCATCGGATGCCGGGTATGCCCTTGTGGGGTCGGACGGGGTGCCGCCCACTCAATCCATCCATGGAGCCTAGGCCGCAGCATCCCTGCCATCCGACGCGGGTTTATGGCTACGCAGTCTCACCAACCCCTGAAGCCAGAGTTACTTGCTGGTGTGGGTGTAGGTTCCGTCCCAGTCTAGTGGCATGCCTTCGGCTTCCAGGTCGGTTAGCCGATTCAGGTAGACCTGATACAACGCTGGGCTCTGGCTCTGGTTGATCAGTTCATTTAGTTTCTCGCGGGTGAGCGCCCAGTTCCGGTTCAGGTAGGTTTGGTAGGTGTCTGCCCAGAGGGTCAGTTCCTGTTGCCACGCATCCGAGAGCACTTTTCGTGGCGCGATTGGCTCATAGACGGATACCGGTTCCAGTTTGCCCTTGACCCGAATGCGGTCGATGGGGCGGAAGCTCCAGTCGTCAATGGCGGCATACGTTTCCGGGCCGACCAGAATTTTTACGCCGTAGAACTTGGTCAGCCCTTCAAGGCGCGCACCCAGGTTGACCGCATCGCCGAGCACGGTATAGGCGCGGCGGAAATGTGAGCCCATGTCTCCGACATTCATCGGGCCGGTGTTCAGACCGATGCCGACTTCGATGGTGGGGTAGCCTAACCGGTTCAATTCCGGATTCAGAGTTTTCAGGGTGTTGATCATATCGATCGCGGCTTCGAGTGCATGGCGGGCGTGATCAGGGTCTTTGAGTGGGGCGCCCCAGAACGCCATCACCATGTCCCCGACGTATTTGTCGATGGTGCCCTGGTGATTGAAGATCGATTCGGTAATGGGGGTGAAGTACCGGTTCAGCAGATCCTTCAGCTCGGTTGCATCCAACGATTCCGAGATGGTGGTGAAAGACCGAATGTCGGAAAACAGCACCGTCATGTCCCTGGTTTCACCGGCAAAGCCGAACTCGTTCGGGTGGGCGAGCATGTGGTCGATATGGGCCTGCGGTACATACTGGCCAAACACCGAACTGATGTGCTGTTTGGTCCGCCGCTCGCCCAGAAAACCCTGCAGTAAATGCAGGGCGCTGAGGCCGATGGTCAGCAGCAGGCTGCTGGCCAGTGGCAGCGCCACTTTTTGCTGTTGCCAGAAATAGAAGTTCAGCCCGACCAGTAATGCCAGCAGGATCAGCGTAGCCGATACCAGGCCAAGCGGCCCGATACGGCTGGAAATGACCGAATAGATGACGCCCAGAATCAGTAGGATCAGCGCTGTCAGGGTGTGGGCAATATCCGGTGTGTAGGGGAAGTCTCCGGCGAGCAGGGCGTTGAGCAGGGTTGCGTGAATTTCGACACCGGGGAACTGCGTGCCCACCGGTGTTGTGCGCAAGTCGGCAAGCCCAACCGAGGATGTCCCGACCAGAACCAGGGCATTGTCCAGAACACCCGGTTCAATGCGCTGGTTGAGTACATCGGTTGCCGACAGATAAGGGAACTGACCCTGCGCGCCGAGATAGGGAATCAGCACCCGGCCGGCCACATCGGTGCGAATGCGCTGGTCGGCAAATTGCAGCCAGTTGATGACATCGAGCTGGTCGTTATAACGTGCGACCGACAGGTCGATACCCTCGATAAAGTAGTATGCCAGACCCATAGCCAGCGAGAGTGACGGGTAAAGCGCGCTTTCATACTGGGTGATCAGCGGCGCGCTGCGCAGCACGCCATCGCCGTCGATAGCAGGAACGATAAAGCCAGCCCCTACCGCAGCATCCTGTAACACGGGCAGTGCGCCCGTATAACCCTGGGCTTGCACCGCCAGCAACCGCTCGGCCTGTTCCGGGCTGAGTGAGTAGACCGGCGCGGGTAATTGCCCGGTTCGGGTTGCCGCCTGTTCATGAAACAGAAACGGCATGACGACATCGACACTGGCAAAGGTGTCTGCCAGTTGCTGATCGTATTCCGTCAGTTTGACAAAGGGTGCCAATGCCTCTGCCATGGCCTCATCGCCTTCTTGCCGGGCTTGCAGCTGCAACCGCCGGGTCGGGTTTTCCTGAGGCTCGGACATCAGGATGTCGTAGGCGATTACGACTGCGCCGGCGTCCGTCAGGTTGCGGGTCAGAGTGGCCAGTTTATCTCTGGACCAGGGCCAGCGGCCTTCGGCGAAGAGGCTGGCTTCATCGATGTCGACGATGACAATATTGGCGTCGCTGCGGGCAAAGTGCTCATGGCTGTTGAGCAGGTTGAAGCGCCAGTCGTACAAGAGGTAATCGAGCCGTTTGATCAGCGAGGTCTGGTCGTACCGACCTTGCAGTAGCTGATAGCCGGCCAGTGACAGCGTTATCAGAATGCCCAGCAGCAGCGCGCCCCAGCGCAACCCCCGGGGTGTAATAGTCGGTGACGTCGGCCATGCCATAACGCGGTACTACCTTGAGTGGCTTGTCGTTGTTAAGGAGCCTCCGAATAACTCCCCCAGGGGAGTTGTTCGGAGGCTCCTTAGTCATCAGGATATGGTAAAGTATCGCCTGTGTCCCGCATACTGACCAGTACGGTCGGTTAACGATACTTGCCCGGGAGGGTACTTTTTTTGACGATCAACTGGCGCCGGTTAGTGTCGCCCACCGTGATCCGGACCTTGTTCTGGATGCTGTTCCTGACCATCATAGTCTTGTCGCTTGCGCCCCTGGGGCACCCCGAGTTCTCCCCCAACGACAAGGTGAACCACCTGCTTGGTTGGGGCGCGCTGGGCAGTTTGGCATGCCTTGGCTGGTCAGCCCGTTGGTGGCTGATGTTAGCGCTCTGGTGCGCCAGCTTTGCGCTTGAGGGAGCCCAGGGGCTAACCGGCTACCGCATGTTCAGTCTGGCCGATGCCGTCGCCAATGGCGCGGGGCTGTTGATAGGCCTGGCGCTTGTCTCCCTGTGGGACCGACTGAAGCTCCGTATTTACCCGACTCACTGAGGAATCACAATGGCCAAGCCGAATCGAAACGTAGCCCTGGTGGCGCACGATAACAAGAAGAAAGAACTGGTTGCCTGGGCGCAGGAGAACCAGGCGCTGTTCGAATCACTGGGCATTTTTGCAACTGGCACGACGGGCAAACTGATTGAGCAGGGGTTGAACCGGCCAGTGCAGAAACTGCTCAGTGGCCCTCTGGGTGGCGACCAGCAAATTGGCGCTAAAATTGCCGAAGGGGATATCGATCTGCTGATTTTTTTCTGGGATCCGCTCGAACCACAACCGCATGATCCGGATATCAAAGCGCTGCTGCGCATCGCCGCTCTCTACAATATTCCGGTTGCCTGTAACCGGGCGAGCGCTGATTTCATGATTCAATCACCGCTGTTGCACAGCGACTACACACCGGCGAAGCCTGATTTTTCCATTTATACCCAGCGTATTACACCGGCTGATTAATAACAGTTTGCCTGGCGTTGGTGATTGATCCGGAGATCATTGTTGAAACAAAAAAGCACTCACTCTTTGTTGGAAGATTTGTTCGCGTTGACCGTCGGTGCGGCCTTCGTTTCTTTTGGTCTGTTGATGTTTCAGTATCATGGCTTGCTCACCGGTGGAACGGCGGGGCTGGCGCTGGTGCTTGCCCGAGTGACCGGGGTTGAGTTTGGTCTGTTGTTTTTTGTCATCAACTTGCCTTTTTACTGGTTGGCCATTCGGGGGCTGGGCTGGCGGTTTGCCGTTAACACCTTTATTTCAGTGGCCTGCGTTTCGGTGATGGTGGAAGGCTTGCCTCATGTCATCGGTTTGCAAAACCTGAACCCGGTGTTTGCTGCTCTGATGGGTGGCTTTTTGATCGGTACCGGTATGCTGATTCTGTTTCGTCATGTTGCCAGCCTCGGGGGCGTAGGTATTCTGGCGTACTACTTACAGCAACGGTTTGGCATCAATGCCGGCAGAGTGCAGATGACCGTTGATGTGTGCATTGTGGGCATCGGGTTTTTTCTGGTGTCACTGCCGATGCTGGCGCTGTCTGTGGTTGGAGCCCTGGCGTTGAATATGGTAATTGCATTGAATCACAAACCGGGTCGTTATCAGATTACCTGACACCCGTTTTCATTTATCGTGTGGGTTGTCTTGCGGGTAACTTACAATGAACAGGATCTGATCTATGGCCACAATTCGTGAGGTTTCCAAGCGAGCCGGTGTTTCAGTTGCAACCGTCAGCCGGGTGGTTAATGGCAATCAGAAAGTGGTGGAAGCGACTCGCCAGAAAGTGCTCGAGGCCATGTCGGAACTGGGTTATGAACCCAATTCGTTTGCCCGCAGTCTGGCGACCAACAAGTCGGAAACCATCGGCATGGTGGTGGGTGAGCTGGCCGGCCCGTTCTTCGGTGAAATGATGCAGTTTGCCGAGCGGGTCATTCGCGACGAAGGCAAACACCTGATCATCACCAGCGGTCATGCATCTCTGGCCGAAGAGCGCGACGCCATTGAATTTTTGCTCAAACGCCGTTGCGATGCACTGATTTTACACCTCGATCTGATGTCCGATGCCGAGATACTCAAACGGGTTGATGCTGAACAAACGCCCATCATTCTGGTGAACCGGCTGGTTCCGGAACTGATTGATCAGTGCATCTACCTCGATAATGAAGCCGGTGGTTATCTCGCAACACAGCATCTTATTGAGCGCGGTCACCACCGCATCGCCTGCATTACCGGGCCGCTCTACAAATCCGATGCCCGCGATCGCCTGACCGGCTATCGCAATGCCCTTAAAATGGCCGACATCCCTTACGACGATCAACTGGTGGTGGAAGGCGATTATCTGGAGCAGGGCGGGGAGGCCGCTCTGGAGCGTTTGTTCCGGCGAGATGCCCGATTCAGCGGACTGGTCGCGAGCAACGATCTGATGGCCATCGGGGTGATCAAGGCACTGCGCCGTAATGGTCTCAGCGTGCCCGATGACTGCAGCGTCGTGGGGTACGACGATGTCGTCATGGCGGGCTATATTGAACCTGGGCTGACCACGGTTCGCGTTCCCATTGAACAGTTTGGTGCAGAGGCCGGCCGTTTGGCGCTGAATCTTGGCGAAGGGCACAGCTTTACCGTGCAGCACCTGTTTCAGCCGACGCTGGTTGAGCGGGCTTCAACCCGGGTTTACAGACCTGAGAAGCAAAAGCCCGGGTAACGGGCTGTTTTTTTTGTTATCTCTTGTAACCGGTTACACCTTTGGCTATTAAACCACCTTGTCCCAAGGCGCATTAGCCCCTCACCTTAGCTCGAAACAGCACTAATAGCGCTGCAGGCAGTTGACACCAAAGTTTTCTCTCTTTATCGTTATGTAACCGGTTACATGACATTGCTTTCCGAAGCAGTCGCATCGGCCGCTGTGCTGTCACAGGGCGCAGTCGCAATACCAAACCACAAAAACAAGAAGTTGTCTGGAGAGAAAATTATGAAACATACACAAGGACTGGGCCTGGCACTGGCCTCACTGACGCTGGCTGGCGGCGCCATGGCGGCCGATCTGAGACTGGATGGTTTCCCCGATTACGACAGTCAGCTGGAAGCGATTCTGGGCGGGTTCCCGGCACACAATGTCGACATGCTGATGAACGAGCACGGCGGCCACCACGATAAACTCAAGACCAACCTGGCCACCGGCAGTGGCGCCGGTGATGTGGTACTGATCGACCGGAACTTTGTTGGCTCCTTCGTGAACCAGGGCGGCTTCGTCGACCTGACTGACGAATTCGCCCCCTACCGAGACAACTTTGCCCCCTACGCCGTTACTCAGGGGCAGGGTAATGATGGTAATCAATATGCCGTACCGGTCGATCTGGGTCCTGGCGTCGTCTATTACCGCCGCGACTACATGGAAGACATGGGCTATGACCTCGACGAGGTAATGACCGACTGGGATTCCTACCTCGATTACGGTCGTGCATTGAAAGAAGATGGCATTCTGCTGATCGGCAACGCCAATGCCGTCGCGACCGCCTACTGGAACTTTAACGTTGAACCCGGCAATGGCCTCTATTTCGATTCAGAGGGTGAACCGCTGGTCACTTCCGATCGCTTCAAGCGCGCCTTCGAACTGGCCAAAACTGTGCGCGATGAAGGCATGGATGGCAACATTTCAGAGTGGACCGAAGAGTGGTACGCCGGTTTCCGCGAAGGCCGTTTTGCGACACAAATGTCGGGAGCCTGGTTGCTGGGTCACCTGCAAAACTGGATGGCACCGGAAACCTCGGGCAACTGGGGCGTCAGCAATTTGCCTGACAACACTTACGGAACCTGGGGCGGTTCCTTCCTGGCCATTCCGCGTCAGTCAGAGCAGCCTAAAGCAGCCTGGGATCTGATCGAATACATGATCAGCGAAGAAATACAGCTGGCCGGTTTCCAGAACATTGCAGCCTTCCCGGCGCACACCGCCACCTACGATAACCCCATGTTCAATGAGCCTATCGACTTCTTGCGCGGCCAGAGAGCACGCGTTCTGTTTGCCGATATCGCTGAAAACGTTACACCGGTCGAACCGCACGAAGGTGATCAGATTGCCGAGTCACTGATCGGCACCGCACTCGAACAAGTGCTGAACGATGGCATGGACATCGATACGGCACTGGCCAATGCCGAACGTCAGATCAAGCGTCGCGTACGCTAATTTGACGGGTTAACTCCAGGGCGGCATCACCACTGATGCCGCCTTTTTATTTCCAATTCATTCAACTTCCCGGATTGCGGCCATGACGACCACCGAGATGACTGATCCGACGACCGCGCAGGAAAATGCCCAGCGCGATAAATCGGATCGTCAACGTAATTTCTGGCATAAAACCACCCCTTATTGGTTTATGTCTCCCTACATCATTATTTTCGGCACCTTCGGCATCTTCCCGGTGCTGTTTATGATCTATTTGTCGTTCCACACCTGGAATCCTGTCGCCGGGCTGGGAACCATGGAATACGTCGGCCTGGAAAACTATGTACTCAGCCTGACCGACCCGACCCTGTGGCAGACCTTGTGGAATACTTTCCTGATGGCATTGTATTCGGGCATTCCCCAGCACCTGGTTGCCTTGCCATTGGCATACTTGCTGGTGCAACTGGGCAAGCGCGCACGTCACTGGCTGACCACGGCCTATTTTCTACCCTACGTGACCTCGACCATTGCCATTTCGATGATTTTCTTTGTGATGTTTTCCAAAGAGAGCGGCATTATTAACCAGGCATTGACGGGTCTGGCCAATGGCAGCCTGACGGGCTGGGCTTTTGGCTGGCTGAATGATGTGATGCCTCTGGGCTGGGTACAGGAAAACAGCCTGATCCGCTACTCCGTCTCCTTCGTGGTTTTCTGGAAGTACGTGGGTTTCAACATTGTTATCTACACCGCCGGACTGGCTACCATTTCCGATGAGCTCTATGAAGCTGCCATTATCGACGGTGCCAACAGCTGGCAACGCTTTACCCGCATTGCACTGCCATTGCTGCGTCCGTTCATCTTTTTTGCGGTGACGCTCACCATCATCGGGAACATGAACCTGTTCGACGAACCCTATGTACTGACGCGAGGCTTGCAACAGGCGTCTACCAACGGCATGACCATCTCCAACTACCTCTACCGGGTTGCCTGGGAATGGCTCGATATGGGCAGTGCCGCTGCCATCTCCTGGATTCTGTTTATGGTCATTGGCCTGTTTACCGGGCTGTATTTCTGGTTCTTTGGCCGTCGTGGTCTGGGGGGAGAATAATGAAAGCGCTGACGCCGGTACAAAAAGAAAACCTCGACGGCATGGTCCGCATGCTGGGAAAGGCGCTGTTGTGGACCGCTCTGCTTACCGCAGTAGTGTTCACGGTCTTTCCTTTCCTGTGGTCATTGCTGATGGCCACGCACGACCGCACCACCATGTTCAGTTCAGGCTTAAACCTGACGCTGGGGGATCAACTGGTTGCCAACTATCACCGCCTGCTGGATATCATGGATTTCTGGGTGGGGATGTTTAACAGCTTTTCCGTAGCGCTGCTGGGTACCATCACCTCTTTGCTGTTCTGCAGCATGTGTGGCTATGCACTGGCCGTATTTGAATTTCGAGGTCGTAAAGTACTGTTCGGCATGATGATTTGCTCTATGATGCTGCCGCCCATTCTGACGCTGATTCCTTACTACATGGTGATCAACGCCATCGGTCTGAGCAACACCCATCTGGCTGTCTGGTTGCCGTTCAGTATTAACCCCTTTGGTATTTTTCTGATTCGCCAGTACGTGGTTGCCTCTGTTCCCAAAGATCTGCTTGAAGCCGCTAAGCTCGATGGTGCCAGTGCCTTTCGCACTTACTGGAGTGTGGTTTTGCCCCTGTTGCGGCCTGGCCTGGCAACACTGGCGATCGTGCAATTCGTGTTTCTGTGGAACAACTTCCTGCAACCGCTGGTGGTGCTGACCAGCAGTGACAAGATGGTGATCACCCAGATGTTGCGTAGCGTCCAGGGGGTTCCGAATACGCCCTGGGGCGCGCTGATGCTGGGCACCTTTATTTCAATTCTGCCTCTGGTGTTGATCTACATGGCGGCCAGCAAGCAAATGATCAGCGGCCTCACCAGCGGTGCCGTAAAAAATTGATGAAGTTTGCGGGGGCGGAGTCTGCCCCCGGTATTTAGGAGAACGGTATGAGTTTTAAATTACCCGAAGCGTCACCCTTGCAGCGTTCCGATTTCCTGTTTGGTGTTGCTACCGCGTCTTTTCAGGTAGAAGGGGCGACGACTGAAGATGGCCGGGGCGAGAGCATCTGGGACCGGTTTTGTGATACCCCGGGGCGTGTTTTGGGCGGCGACAATGGCATGCCTGCCTGCGATCACTACCACCGCTGGGCCGATGACCTGGACATGATCAAATCACTGGGGTTCGATGCCTATCGCTTTTCCATCGCCTGGCCGCGCATCGAACCGGAATCCGGTGTCTGGAACGACAAGGGGTTTGATTTCTACGACCGACTGGTCGATGGCATGCTTGAGCGGGGCATCAAACCCTATGCAACGCTTTACCACTGGGACTTGCCCCAGTATCTGGGCGAACGCGGCGGCTGGGTCAATCGCGATACCGCCTACCGGTTTGCCGATTACGCCGATCGGGTTACCCGGGTGCTGGGCAACCGGGTGAGCAGCTATGCCACCCTGAACGAACCCTGGTGTTCGGCGTTTTTGAGCTACCGTCTGGGCATTCATGCCCCGGGTCTGAAAGACGATCGAATGGGGTTTCAGGCGGCGCACCACCTGTTACTGGCGCACGGCCTGGCGCTACCACGGATGAGAGACAATGCGCCGACGTCGGAGCATGGCATTGTATTGAATTTCACCCCGGCCTACCCGGAAACCGATTCGCAAGCCGATCGGGCAGCTGCCGCTTACAGTGATGAAGAAAATAGCCACTTCTACCTGGAACCGCTGCTGACCGGTCACTACCCAGTCGCGGTTGCCGAACGCCACCCGGAATGGATGCCAACGGTTTATCCGGGCGATATGGACGCAATTGCCGCAGACCTTGATTTTCTGGGCATCAATTTCTACACCCGCGCCGTGATCACCGCCAGTGGTGAAAATGATTACGATGGGGTACCACAGCAAGCCGCAAAAACCGACATTGGCTGGGAAATCTATCCACAAGCCCTGACCGACCTGTTAACCGGGTTCAAGGCGCGGTATGACAACTTGCCGCCGGTCTATATCACCGAGAACGGCGCGGCCGACAATACCCCGGTAACCAACGGCGAAGTGAACGACCAGCTTCGCGTAGGTTACTACGATGCGCATTTGAATGCGGTTGACCGCGCGATTCAGGCCGGCGTGGATGTGCAGGGCTATTTTGCCTGGAGCCTGATGGACAACTTCGAATGGGCCGAGGGCTACAGCCAGCGCTTTGGCATTGTGCATGTAAATTATGACACTCAGGTGAGAACGCCCAAGGCCAGTGCGCTGGCGTTCAAGGCGTTTCTTGCCGCCCGCTGAAGACGATACCCGCCCGGACACCTGTCCGGGTTTTTGTCATTTTTCGTTTGCCCATCTATTATTGACCCTGGGGTTCCGGATCAGGGAGGAGCAGGGGCGCAGGCGTTGAATCCGCACCATCTGAATGAGTACATGATCTTGACGGCTCTTTTGTCCGAATCGGGGCACGCATACATAATGATCTTTAGAGTAGCCGGCTGGTTTCAACGTCTGGTGATGATGTGTTTGCTCGGCACCCTGGCCTCGGTTCAGGCCGAGCAAGTCCAGTCAGACACTACAACGGTGGGAGCCTCAGAGCACAGCTGCACGCGGCTGACTGCGACGGGCAACCCCGAATACCCTCCCTATCTGTGGCAGGAACCCGGCTCCCGGCGCGGACTGATTGGCGCCAATAAAACCATCATGCAAGCCCTAAGCGAGCGCCTGGGTATTCCGATTGAGGTGATTTACACCGGCCCCTGGTCCCGTGCACAGGAAGAAGTGCGGGTAGGGCGTATTGATCTGATCGCCGGTGCTTTCTTTACCCTGCCGCGAACGGCCTACATGGATTACATTGAACCGGCGTTTCTGACCACCCGCTCGGTCGTCTGGAAGCGGTCGCTGGTCGCCTTCGAGTACAGTGAATGGGCAGATCTCATACCCTATGAAGGCGCCACGGTCATCAACAACAGTTTCGGACAGAGCTTTGATGAATTTGCCAGCGTCAATCTCAGTATTGATAACGTCACCAGCCTGCCACAAGCGTTTCGCATGCTGGCACAGGGGCGGGTTGATTACGTATTGTATGAGGAATATCCCGGTCTGGCTTATGCGGCGGAACTTGATCTCGATTTTGTCATCGAGCAAATAGAACCGCCGGTCAGTTCGGAAGGGTTGTTCCTGACAATCTCCCGACGTTCACCCTGCAACACCGAGGCTTTTCGGGCCGAGCTTGCGCGCATAATGGCTGAGCTGGTTGAAGACGGCACCGCACAACGCGCGCTGAACGAAGGGTTGGAAACCTGGTCCCTGACCAGCCAGTAAGGCAGGTCAGGCGCCGGGGTAGTGCCAGTCGAGGCGTTTCCCCAAGGCAGAGGATTGCTCTGCCAGTTCCAGGGTATAGATCAGCGCGCAGGCATCTTCAGGGCTCACTGGCGGGGCCGTACCATTTTGAATGGCACTGGCCAGAGTGCTGAAATAGCCCTGGTAGTGCCCCGCAGAGCAGTCATCGGGTTGTCCGGTCAGGGCTCCGTCTTCAGTGGCGCGATAACGGTGTGCTGACTGTGGCTGTGCGGCATCGGGGTACTCCGGGAGCCAGGGCATCTGACCGGCGCGCAAGGCTTCTTCCTGCGGATCCAGCCCCCAGCACTGCCAGCTGCCCCGTTCGAAACGGGCGTTAAAGCGCTGCATGGGGCCGGCCTCAAACGGGGTAGAGCCCAGGGTGACCAGCAGGCCGGGGTAATAGAGCATGACTTCAAACCAGTCGTGGGTGGTACCACCCGGTCGCAGCGTCCTCAACGTAGCTTGCAGGGACTCTGGCGAGCCCAGTAGATGCAGTGCCTGGTCCAGCAAATGCGGTCCTAGATCCCAAAAAATACCGCTCGCCGGGCCGGGTTGCTCGCGCCAGCGATTCTGAGGCTCGGGTCTGAACCGGTCGAACCGGCTGGTCAGATGCCTGAGCTTACCCAGTTCTCCGGATGCCATCATCGCCTTCAAATGCAGAAAGTCACCGTCGAATCGCCGGTTTTGATAGACGGTCATTAGACGTCCGCGCTTTTCAGCCAGCCGTGTCAGCGATTCTATCTCCTCCAGGGAGGTGACCGATGGTTTCTCCAGCAGCACATCCTTGCCAGCTTCCAGTGCCGCTTTGGCAAGCGGAAAATGCAGGGCGTTGGGCGCGGTGATGATGATTAGGTCGAGCTCTGGCGATGCGATCAGTTGCCCGGCATCCGCCACGACGTGAGTTTCCGGGTAGCGTTCCAGCACGGCGTCCGGTTGCCGGCTGCATACGGCGCTCAGCTCAAATTCGGGGAGGCCTTGAATAAAAGGCGCATGAAAAACCCGACCCGAGAGACCATAGCCAATAATGCCGGTTCGAATAGCGGGGTGTGCCATGGGTGCAGTACCTTTTTTATCGTTTAACCCGCATTTAACCCAGTCGGTCTGGTCCGTCACAAGTATCAAACTGTAACAGGTTGGAACGGGTGAGTGCCGTCATAAAGTAGTGCGCCAGAAAGTTGCCGCTTGCTGAATGTCTGGAAGAGTACGATGCCATTAGCCAATAGATTGACTGATTGATCCGGGTGAAAAGAGTCGAAAGAGTGACGCAGTCGACACTTCAGGGTTTTGCCCGGTTCGGTTCCGGAACAGAGTGAACTGGGTCCCAGAATTTGACGAATGAAACCGTACATTAGGCAGCCTAACGTTACTCCAAGTGGATCGACCATGAACACAGCCAAGGTTACAGACCTGCGCCAACATCTCAGCAAGGTACCGCACAAAGCCGATACAGCCAGGCTGGACGCGCTATCGCGACGGTTTGTCGCGCTGCTGCCGGCCTTGCTGGATGAGTTCTTTGTCGCGTCCGATGATTTCCTGTTCCGACTCGCCGAAAAAACCACAGATGGTTTCGAATCAGGCGCCTACTTCGACAGCCTGCGCGCCCTTCGGCTCGAAAAGAACAGCATTCGTGAAGCCATTATCAAAGGGGTAAAAAATTACACCGATGAAGTGGCGGAAGGCCAGTTGGAGGCTGAGTCGACCGATGCAGCCCCCAAGGCGACAGAATTGTCGCTGATGGAAGACGACACGCTGGAACGTGGCCTGGCCATCGACAGCTTTACCAACCGAATTCTCGAGCGGTCCGGTGACCAGTGGCTGGCGTTCCGGGAGCGCCTGGGTGTGCTGACCGGCCGCAAAGACCTTAAAAATGAACAAACCCCCTACAACCCCGAAGTGCTTGGACGTATTGCCATGGGTGCGCTGGAAGGGGGTAACTGGTCGCTGAAAACAACCCTCATGCTGTTCCGGTTGTTTGATCAGAAGGCCGTTTCCAAGCTGCTGGTCTTTTACCAGTCGAATAACAGCTGGTTAATCGAAGAAGGCATTCTGCCCAATCTCAAGCTGTTGAATGCGTCGTCACCAAGCCGTCCGGATATCACCAGTGCCGATACCTTCGAGCAACTGGGCCAAATGCTGAACCAGCGCTTGTATGGCGACAACCCGGGCGGGCAGGCCCAGCCGGGCGGTGGCTATGGCGCCGTCGGTGGTGGCTATGCGGGATCGGGTCCGGGCAACTTTGGTGCTGGTATGGCAGGGCAGGGCGGGCCGGGTGTTATGGTCGGTGCCGATGCATTACAGGCGCTGATGGGCAATCTGACCCGGGTACAGACCCAGGCCAGTGCCGCACCGGTATCGTTGGATCTGGGTGAAATGAAACTCTGGGCCCAGGCTCAGGCGCAGCAAGTCACCGCCCAGGTTCAGGGAACCCAGGAAGCCGGTACGGTTTCACTGGTGGCCATGCTTTTTGAATACATTCTCGATGACCAGAAACTGTCGGCGCACATGAAGCAATTGATGGCGCGCATGCAGATTCCAATCATTAAGGTGGCCTTGCTCGATAAGGAGTTTTTTACCGAGTCGGAACATCCGGCCCGGCTGTTGTTAAACCGGATGGCGCGTGCCGCGACCGGCTGGCAGCCAGACGAGCAACTTGAAGACGATGTCCTGCTCGATGGCATGGAGCGAATCGTTACCCGCCTCAATCACGAGTTCGAAACCGATCTGGCCATGTTCGACGCGGCCCTGAGTGAGTTTGATGATCTCAAGGCCGAGTACGATGCGCTTCAGGAGGCTCGCCTGACGCCCATGGTCGAAGCTGAGGAAACTCAGTTCGAGGCGCACCAGAATCAGGACCGGGCACGGCTGTTTATGGATACCTTGCTCGAAGGCGAGACGCTGCCAGAAGATGCCGAGCATTTGCTCAAGCGTCACTGGTACCGGCTGATGCGGGGTATTTACAACGCACACGGTGAAGGCAAGGCCTGGAAAACCAGTGCTCGTATTGCCCGCGAACTGGTCTGGAGTCTACAACCAAACATTCAGGTGACCGAGTCGGTGCGGTTCAGCAAATTGTTGCCCAATTTGAGGTCTGGTTTGCTGGATGGCCTGAAAGCCCTGGGTCTGAACGAAGGCGAACGCGACCGCCTGGTGTCTGCCATCGATGAATGGCACCAGCCCCGGCATCAGCCGCTGACGGAGAGTGTCTGGGCCGACCAGGAACGACTGGACGCCTTTGCCGAGCGGTCAGCCCGTGCCGATGAACTGGTCGAACGGCCGCAACCGCTGCCGGTCGATGAACCCGTTGTTCAACACAAGCCTGCTGACCTGACCTATTACATGGATATGGTGGCAACCTTTGAAACCGGAAGCTGGTTCGAGATCGAGAACCAGTCGGGCAAGATCGAACGGGGTTGTCTGACGGCTATCGTCGGCCTGGGCAGCAAGTATATTTTTACCGACCATCAGGGCAACAAGGTGGCGGAGCGCTCGGCGATTGGTCTGGCCATGGCATTACGCAACGACGCCTTTAAAGTGGTGGACGACGCCCCGCTGTTTGATCGCGTTATCGACACCCTGGTATCAGAGCTTGGCGAGTCGGGTAAAACCCGACAGTGATTCGTCACTGGCTGGTGCTGAAAAACCCGCTTCCTGAAGCGGGTTTTTTTATGGCCCCGGAAGCCGTTGGTTATGCCGCCACGACTGTATGCAAAGGGTCATTGACGACGCTAAGTTATAAATGTTTGTCTAATTCATGTGCAGAAATTAACCAGTGGTGAGAGTAGAGTAGTCGAGTACCCAATCTGACACGCAAAATCTGACGGTAAAACGGGGTACTAAACCTCAGAATACTGAGTTCAAGGTGAACACAATGGAGAAGAAAGCAACCGCCAAGCAGTCGTTCCTCGCCTTTTTGGGTGTGGTCAGCAAGTCCAAATCGCGTCGTCGTGGTAACCACACAACGCTGGATCGGCTATCACGTCCTGAAGTGCGCGACGAGCTGTCCCTAAAGGGTGTAGCGGTTCTTAGCGACAACTGATCGTCGTCGCCCGATGAATTGAAGATCGGGCAAAGGCAGGATGCCAACCACAGCGATACTCCAAGGGGTATCGTTAGGGCGGTTTTACCCTCATCAGGTTGTTGAAAAAGGCTTCCTGACTTTTTCAAAACACGAGAGTCAAACATTGCGATTGTTGCTTCTCTCACAAAATCAATGACTTAACAGTCATCGACTTTGCCGGAGCATCCGTGTTCCGGTAGCTGTCCGCTAAATTCGGCGAATTTCAACAGCCTGCTATAAATCGTCCCTGCTGTTCTACCGGTCGCTGACCCGCTATGCTGTTGTGTCTGATTCATAGACGGGACACTTACCTAGCGGGAGGTACGATCATGGCCAACTCTCTCGAGACCTGGTTAAGCGAATACGGCGAGAGCCATCAAAACCCCACCAACAAAAAAGTCCACTGGGTGTGTGTGCCGGTCATATTCTGGTGCGTACTGGCGTTGTTGTGGCAAATTCCGCTTGGGCCAAACCCGATCATGAATGCAGCGGTTGTGCTGATCGCCATCAGCATTCTGTTTTATTCGCGTCTGTCATGGACACTGACCATCGGCATGGGCATTCTGGTCGCGGTGTCGGTGGCACTGATTCTCGGTTACGAATCGCTCAGGCTACCCCTGCCACTGTGGATCTTTGCGTTGATTCTGTTTGTATTGGCCTGGGTGGGGCAATTCTGGGGGCACCGCATCGAAGGCAAAAAGCCCAGTTTCTTCAAGGATATTCAGTTCCTGTTAATTGGCCCGGCCTGGTTGCTCAGTTTTGTTTACCAGCGCCTGGGGATTCCATTGAAGTAACGGGGTGTGTTCCCCCGACCCATTTGCGATTAACGAGTTTTAAGTAGCTGGAGAAATTCTTTGTCTAAAAATTCCCTGTCCAGGCATCAGATGTCTGCCCACGGTCTGACCTTTTTAAAAGCCAGTCATCCGGTAATCAAAACCCTGAAATACAGTGTTGGCGATGCCAACCTGCATGGTAATAAGGTCTGGGATTCCAGCTTTGTATTAATGGATTATCTGCTGATCGACCCGATTCCCAAAGAGCGGGTGGTGTTTGATATTGGCTGTGGCTGGGGACCAACCAGTTTGTTTTTGATGAACCAGTTCAAGTCCAGAGTCATGTCCATCGACGCGGACGATTCTGTCGAGCCCTACCTGCAGCTGCATGGTGAACTGAATGAGTTAAAACCCGTCTTCTGGCAGCGTAAAATCAAGCAGCTGAAAACAGCCGATCTGTCGATGGCCGACACGGTGGTCGGGGGCGATATCTGCTTCTGGGATAGCCTGGGTGACGAATGGAAAACGCTGATCAAACGGGCCAAAAAAGCAGGTGTGCGCCAGATTCTGATCGCAGACCCCGGGCGCCAGCCTTTTTACGATCTGGCTGACTGGGCGGTTAAGAAGCATAACGCCGAGCTTTGGGAACACGACATCACTAAGCCGGTGAAAGCCACCAGCTATGTGCTGGATATTCCACTGAACGCGGAATGACACCCCCTGAACTGTCATGCAATTGGTAATCCTGACTCAACTTTTGGGGGCAGCGGGCGATAACACTGACAGTGTAATTTGCCGGATCGTCCAGACATGAAACAAGTCACTGCCACAATCAACTTGAGACCCCGCCCATGAGCCTTGCCAGCGCACTGCGACCTCTGCTGCTGGGCTGGGCAGTCTTGCTGCCAATGTCGGCACCGGCAATGGAGTTCAGTCTGGATCTTGGTCTTGCCAGTGGCGAAAACGCGGTCGGCTGGGGTGTAGCCAGTCATGCCCAGTTCATGCAAAGCACCCGCTGGGGGCTGGATCTGGGCTATCGCTATCACAGCGAACTGGAATACCCGACCGACAACGGTACGCTGAATCACGATTTCAGCCAGTATGAAATGGGTCTTATCTGGCAGCAGGGCCACATTGGCGCCCGCTTTCAGGGCGTCGCAGGGGTTATCCTGGCCGGTGGCGATGTGGTCGGCAACGCCGGAGAAGCGGTGTTGAATGCCGGAGCACTTGGCTATCACCTCGATGCAGACATCAGCGCGCCTGTGGCAGAGGGGTTGCGGGTGTTTGCCAATGCGGGTTATCAGGGTTATTACAGTGGCGATATGCCCGCTCAGTGGCGCTGGCGTTACGGTCTACGCTATGTGTTCGGCGAGCGCATGTCGGCAGCAGAACGGGACGCCCGCGCCCGGGCCGAGGCCGCTCAGGCTCAGCCACAAAATGCTGGCGACGGTGCGGCGACCGCTCAACCCGAGCGTCGGGTGCAACCAATTCCAACCTATTTGTCGCAGTCTTTACCCCCCATCATAGAACGCTCTGAACTGTGCAAGTGCTTCCCGGCAGGGCCGTACACCTTGCAACTGGGTCAGTTTCCCAATATGGAGCGAGCGGTTCGTGCCATGGAATATCGGGGTTTGCGTCAGTTTTTTACCACGGTCGCCTACGATCGGGATCCGCAACCGGTCTTTCTGGCTCAGGCCGACCCCGATGGCCCGGTTGGCCTGTTTCTGGGTGAATATGAGCAGTTGGCCGACAGTGAAATCTGGCGACGCCGGTTGCGGCTCAGTGGTATTGAGGGGCGCATTCGCCAGGTAGTGGGCAGTGACGGACGCATTGAAAACCGCACGGTCGATGCGAGCGCCCAGGCAAGAGCGCCGCAGTACACAGCTGAAGAAATACGTCGGATGAACTCGGTGCAATCAGAAGCCGGTGACAGTGCAGAACGGGATCGTCAGGCCATGAATCAGGCCCCGGCAAACAGCGTGGCAACGGCCAGTGCTGCGACATCCTTAACAGACGAATCGGACTACGTGGCAGGAACTCTGGTGCTGGGGCCAGTCAGCGCAGCTACGCTGACCGACTGGATGTCGGAGCCACCCATGCGGGACGCACTGCTGACCGACACCAACCGCCGCTTGCCCGGTCGTCACCGGCTGATTTGGGATGCAGCCCGCAACCAGGCCTGGGTCTATCTGGACCAGTTTGCATCCAACCGACAAATCGATGAATGGCAAGCCTGGCTGGAGCGCAATGACCAGCAGGCAAGCTTGCAACAGAGGCCGCGGCTGCCCATAGGTGATATCTATGTGTATCACCTGGGTCAGGCGTTACAAGGTTACAGCCTAGAGCTTTACCAGCAGGCCGATGCCGGAGATATGTTGCAGCGGCTGGTGTCTGCGGAGGTGCTCTGGTTCCAGGCCTACCAGTCCATCAACGATGAGCCGCCAACCCTGGTGGTGCAATGGCAGGCCTCAGATCAGCGTTATCATTTGATCGCGACCGGCTTTGCCCGCGATAATGACGCCCGACGCGCCTGGCAAAACCTGAGCAGCGTTGGCCTGATGCCAGTGCTTCAGGAATAGGGCTGTCCATTCGAGGTTTTATAACTGTTTCGGCGTTTGCACAATGCGAGCGTCGGGTGCCGGTGGTGCCTCTGCGGTCTGGGCCCGAGACCGGTGTGCCGGACCAGACGTACCGCCAGGGACGGACTCACGCCGAGCGAGTGTCGCACCAACCGAGAGGCATTACCGGTGGACGTAGCGGACCATAGCCACTGTACAATGCCGATCCACTGCCTTTTTTTAATGTCTTTCCCCAAGGAGATTTAATCCATGGAGTGGTCTTTCACCATTCTCTTTATCTTGTTTGCAGTCGCTATGCTGGCTGGCTGGGTCGATACCCTGGCCGGGGGAGGTGGTTTGATTTCGTTGCCTGCCATGTTGTTGCTGGGCGTGCCGCCGGTCAGTGCGCTGGCGACGAACAAGGCTCAGGGCGTAGTGGGAACACTGACTGCGTCGGTGACATTACTGTTGAAAGGCCATTTGCGCGGGCAAGCCTTGCTCTGGCGTCTGGTTGCTGCGGGTTTGGGCGCTGCTCTGGGCAGTTGGCTGGTGCAGGGCGTGGATACCGGCTGGCTGGAATGGCTGGTGCCGGTGTTGTTGATCAGCGTCGCCGCGTATTTCTGGTTTACCCCGAATCTGGGCAGCATCGAGACCAAGGCGCATCAGTCTGAACGGCAATGGACAGTGACCTGGGCGCCGGCGGTCGGCTTTTACGATGGCTTTTTCGGGCCGGGTGCCGGCTCGTTTTACGCGGCAACCGGGGTGGCTTTTCGGGGGCAGACATTACTGGCCGCGACGATCTCGGCCAAGCCACTGAATTTCATGTCGAATGTTGTGTCGCTGGCGGTGTTTTCAGCGGGCGGTCAGGTGGTTTGGGTCATTGGGTTTGCGATGATGCTGGGGCAGGTGCTGGGGGCCTTTGTTGGCAGTCATACCATGCTCAGCGGTGGTGCGCGCCTGATTCGTCCGATCGTGATCACCATGTGTGTGCTAATGTCGTTCAGTCAGGTGGCGCAATCGATGGGCTGGATCAGTCTGGCTGGCTAACGGGCTCTGTCGTGGGCTCTGCGGTATCGAGTTCATAATCACCGGTTTCAAATGCATCGAAGTAGGATTGATAGCGCCCCGTGTCTCTGAACGCCTGCAACTGGGCGTTGAACTCACCAAGCAGGGCTTCACTGTCTGGTGCGGAGCGCGGCAGCAGCAAGTAACTTTTATTGACCAGCAAGGCCTTGGGGTGGTGGGTAATCTGCGCTGCTGCTTCGGGGCGCACGGTTCTTGAAATATTGAAGTAGCCGACGTTGATCTCCTGCGGGTAGGCGTCAATGCGCCCAGCCAGCAGCATATTCACTGTTGATGCCTCGCTGGCAACCCATTCTATGTCCAGAACGCCAGCTTCCACCGCGGCATCGAAGGCTGGGCCGTAGCTGTAACCCAAGACGCCTGCGAGTTTGAGGCCCGACAAATCAGAAAACTCCTGCCATTCGAACGCCTGGTCGGCCCGGTGAAAGAATACAAAGCGTTCGTCCAGAATCGGGTCGCTGTAAAGCATGTCGTCGTGGCGGTCGGGCGCATCCATCCACACCGCAGTTGCGTCATACTCGCCGGATACGGTGCCTACATACGCCCGGCGCCAGGGTACTAGCCGATACTCAACCACAATGCCGGATTCGGCAAATACATCGCTGATCAGATGAGCTATAAAGCCGAAATGCTTTTGATCCGGTGTCAGGAACGGTGGCCAACCCCCTGTGCTGATCACAACCTGGGCCTGTACCGGGCCGATGAGCAGCGACGCTGCCAGCAGGATGATTCTGAATTGGGACCGCATTATTCATTCCAGTGTTCATCTTGTTGAAACAGTATAGCCAACTCCGCCTTGAATGGCCGAATTAATTGGGCGCTAACAGGTACGCTTGCTCGGTGTTAAACGTTTTATGCCCCTTACTATTAGGGGCCTAATGGTTATTCCCCTCAAGAATAATGAAACCGGAAATACCGTGAAAATTGTGCGTCAACAAATGAGATTTCAAGCGCCTGTTTCGCGCCTGTTTTACCCAATTTTCGAGTCCGTTTCGAACCTGGAAAATGCGTCGTAATTGATTGATATAGAAAGAAAAAACGGTGCTACATGGTCTGCTTTAGTGTGGCTGGCCTAACACCGGTAAATCTATTGGGGTCAGCCGGGTTTCCCACCGGCCGGAAAAAAACCTTGCAAGGCTTCCGCTTATGAAACTAGGGTGGGTTAGAGGCTCGATGGCAGGTCTGTGGGGATCAAAACATTTTACCCGCAGATCCACGATGTTCAGCAGTAACGACTAGATTGAAAGAGACAAACCAACAGACAGAGGTAACTCGAACGTGTCAGCACGTACTCCATCGTCAAGTGATTCAAACTGGGCACTGGCTATTGAAGATGCCATCGCGCTGCGTCGCGATTTGCATCGCCAGCCAGAGTTGAGTTGGTCTGAGCAACGCACGGCGGCAACGCTGCGTCAGAAGCTCACGGCGCTGGGTATCGACTGGCGGGTCTGTGCCGATACCGGCACGGTGGCGACACTGGCCCCCAGGGCCCCGGGCCGGCACATAGCGCTGCGCGCCGATATCGATGCCTTGCCCATCGAAGAGAACAGCGGCGTTGCCTGGACATCCCACAACCAGGGTTGCATGCACGCCTGCGGGCATGATGGCCATGCAGCCACGCTGTTTGCCGCTACCCAATGGCTGAAGTCTCAGGAAGACGTTTTACCCGGCCCGGTAACCTTGCTGTTTCAGCCGGCCGAAGAGGGCGGGCACGGCGCTAAACGAATGATCGAAGACGGTGCCCTGAACGGCGTTGATGCCGTGTTTGGATGGCACAACTGGCCGGCAATTCCCTTTGGTCAGGCGGTGTGTCCGGATGGCGCTGTCATGGCGGGTAATGGCACCTTCAAACTGGTGGTCAAAGGCCAGGGTGGCCACGCCAGCCAGCCTGAATTGTGCCGGGATCCGGTTCTGGCCGGGTCCGCCATTGTTGTGGCCTTGCAGCAAGCTGTGAGCCGTCGGTTACCGGCGCAGAATGCGACTGTGTTGAGCGTTACCTCCTTTGATGCACGCAGTGGCGTTACGGTGATTCCCGATCAGGCCGTGCTCGAAGGCAGTTTTCGCCTGGCCGACCCTGACATGCGCGAACCGCTGACGCAGATGATTGAGGAGATTGCCACCGCCACGGCGCAGGCCTATGGCGTTACCTGTCAGGTAGAGGTATTTCCGCGATATTCGGCTACGTTTAACCATGCGGCTGAAGCGGCGGACTACCGGACAGCACTGATAGCACAGTTGGGTGAGGGCGCGTTGAGTGAAACCACCCGGTTGCCGATTATGGCATCCGAAGACTTCAGCTATTACTTGCAGGTTTGCCCGGGTGCCTTTGCGCTGGTCGGCTCCGGAGACGGTGAAACGGCGCATGAAGTGCCCTGTCACAGTCCGAACTACGATTTTAACGATGCGCTTATTGACCCGGTGGCACGCATTTATGCCCGCCTTGCCGGCGTCCCGATTCCGGAATGACCGGATTATCTGGCCAGAAACAGAACATTCTGGCCTGGCACCGTTCCAGGCGACGGTGCCACTCAACACACCCGAAGTCGCGGTACCGTGAAGTAAAAGCGAACAGACCGGGCTACTAAAACATGATTGTCTCAACACACAACTGGAGGGGTTGAAATGGACGTATTTGAAAAGTGGGAATCTGATATCCGTGGCTACTGCCGGTTGTATCCGACGGTGTTCAAGTCGGCGTCGAATGCACGCCAGGTCGATGAAGCGGGCAAATCCTATGTGGATTTTTTTGCCGGTGCCGGGGTTCTTAACTTCGGTCACAACAACGAACGCATGAAAAAGGCGCTGATCGAATTCATTCAGAACGATGGCGTGGCCCACAGCCTCGATATGTACACCACGGTCAAGCGCGATTTCATTCAGTCGTTCGCCCAGACCATTCTTGAACCGCGTAAGATGAACTACAAAATGCAGTTCATGGGCCCGACTGGCACCAATGCGGTTGAAGCGGCGATGAAACTGGCGCGTAAAGTTACCGGCCGGCAAACCATTGTGGCCTACAGCCATGGCTTTCATGGCATGACGCTGGGGGCACTGGCTGCCACCGCGAACAGCTATTTCCGTAACGCCGCTGGCGTGCCACTGAACCACGTGCTGCGTCAGCCCTTTGGCTGCGAAACACAGTGCAAAGGCTGTACGCTGGGGTGTGGTGTTGATTCGGTCGATCGGCTGCGCGCGCTATACGCTGATCCGAGCAGTGGCCTGGAGCCACCCGCGGCCTTTCTGGTGGAAGCCATTCAAGCCGAAGGCGGGGTTCATGTCGCCTCTAAAGAGTGGTTGCAAGCGGTGCAAAAGCTGGCGCATGACCTGGGGGCTTTGTTCATCATCGATGACATTCAGGCCGGGTGTGGCCGAACCGGCAAGTACTTCAGTTTCGACGATATGGGTCTGGATCCGGACATCGTAACGCTGGCCAAAGGCATCGGCGGCTTTGGTACGCCGCTGGCGATGAACCTGGTGCGTCCGGAGCACGACAAGCACTGGGGCCCGGGTGAACACACCGGTACCTTCCGCGGCCAGGGCTTTTCGTTTGTAGCCGGCGTTCAGGCGCTGAGCTACTTCAAAGACGATGGCCTGATGACCGAAGTGGTCACCAAAGGCAAGGAAATGAAAGAACACCTTGATGGCATTTGCGCCGAGCACGGCAGCAAGGCCTTTCAGGTGCGTGGCAAAGGCATGATGCAGGCCATTGATCTGGGCGACGGTGCCCTGGCGAAAGACGTGGCACGGCGGTGTTTTGAAGCAGGCTTGCTGATCGGTGCCTGCGGTATCGGCGGCCGGGTGCTCAAACTGATTCCGCCACTGACGATTCCCAACGCCGACTTGCACGAAGGCCTGGCAACCTTGTCGAAAGCCATCGGAGACGCACTGGAGGCGGCATGAAACAACGCGAGGACATGACGTTTCCATTCGATGAGTACGTGCGTCGACTGGACGGACTGCGCGAGCGTATGGCCAGCCGGTTGCTGGATGCGGTGGTAATCACCGACCCGGAAAACCTGATGTATCTAACCGATTATCAGACCACCGGGTACTCTTTCTTTCAGGCACTTGTTGTGCCGCTGGAGGACGAGCCGTTCATGATCACCCGGGCGCTGGAGGAGTCGAATGTTCACGCCCGAACCTGGGTGGAGCGTACCCGGCCTTATCCGGATACCGGTGATGCCATTCAGATGCTGGTCGAGGCGTTGCGCGAGTTTGGCCTGAACGGTAAGAGCATTGGCTACGAACGCAACAGCTATTTTTTCCCGGCCTATCATCAGGACAGCATTCACACCACCTTTCTGGACGGTTCTCTGAACGACTGTTTTGGCATTGTCGAGGAAGGGCGCATCTGCAAGTCACCGGCCGAGCTGGATGTGATGCGCAAGGCCGCCCGGGCCACCGAGGCCGGTATGAAAGCCGGTTTCGAGGCCACGGTGGCCGGTGCCACCGAAAACGACATCGGTGCGGCCATTTCGGCCGCCATGTTTCGGGCCGGTGGCGAGCCGCCGGCCGTGATGCCCTACGTTACTTCCGGTCCCCGGTCGATGATCGGCCATGCGACCTGGGAAGGGCGCACAGTGCAACCGGGTGAACATGTATTTCTGGAAGTGGGCGGCTGTTACCGGCGCTATCACACCGCCATGATGCGCACCATTGTGCTGGGGGATTTGTCGGCGTCGATGCACCACGCCCAGGAGCGCATGAAGCATGCGCTGCGTGAAGTGAAGAAACTGATTCGACCCGGGCTGACGGTTTCGGACGTGGATAACCTGGTGCGCAACATCATCACCGACAACGACGTCGGGGCGCGGCTGGTCACTCGTTCCGGCTATTCGATTGGCATTGCCTTTCCGCCCAGCTGGGACGAGGGTTACATCATCAGTCTCAAGCAGGGTGACTCCCAGGTGCTGCGCGAGGGCATGACGTTTCACATCATTCCCTGGATGTGGGGCGTCGATGGCAACAAGACCGTGGGCATATCAGACACCGTTTATGTGACGGATCGCGGTTGTCAGTCCTTTTTCGATCTGGATGAGGACTTTGTCGTCAAACCGGAATTTGCAGCGCGTGAACTCAGTGCGAATACGCCAGCCCGGTTAACCGATGTGTCGGGCAAGCCACTCAGCGCAGAATCTCAACCCGAGGCTGATGAGAACACGGCCAAGCGAAAGGGAACGTCTCGCGATCCGTCCAAAAAAGTCAGCAGCAAGAACAGCGAAAAAGTCAGCAGTGAAGTGGCTGGCTCCTAAGCCATAGCGATAAACCGAGGAGAACGAGACATGTTGACCGCCACCGATCCGTCCACAGGCAAGCTTCTGCATGAAGTGCCTGCGGCCACCTCTGCACAGGTTGAGGATATCCTGTCGCGTGCCGAAACGGCTTTCAAGAGCTGGCGGACCCGCTCTTACAACGAGCGCGCCGAGGTATTGCTGAAGGTCGCCAAATTGATGCGCGACGATGTCGACCGTCTGGCCATTCTGATGACCGAAGAAATGGGCAAACCGATTAAGGAAGCACGTGCTGAAGTCATCAAATCGGCCTGGTGTGCCGAGCACTATGCGGAAAACGCCGAGGCCTATTTGCAGCCGCAGACCCTGGGTTCAGATGCTACGCTGAGTTACGTACAGCATTTGCCGCTGGGTGTCATTCTTGGCATCTTGCCCTGGAACGCGCCGTTCTGGCTGGCGTTCCGATATGCCGCGCCGACGCTGATGGCGGGCAATACCTGCGTCATGAAGCACGACCCGCATGTGCCTGCCTGTGCCCAGGCGATTGCCGATCTGTTTGTTCAGGTGGGTGCACCGGCCGATATTTTTCAGAATCTGCCGCTGGAAACGCCAGCCGTTGAAGCGGTGATACGCGACAAGCGCATTCAGGCGGTGTCGTTCACCGGTTCCGAAAAAGGCGGCGGTGCAGTGGCGTCCATTGCTGCCTCTGAAATCAAGCACTCGGTACTGGAGCTGGGTGGATCTGACCCGTGCATCGTATTGGCCGACGCCAATCTCGATGAAGCAGCCGATATCATCACGTTATCGCGCATCATCAATGCCGGCCAGAGTTGCATTGCCGCCAAGCGCATCATTGTTGAAGCATCGGTCTATGACAGCCTGGTCGAAAAAGTGCATGAGCGGCTGGCCCGGTTAAAAATGGGCGACCCGCGCGAGGAAAGCACCGACATCGGCCCGATTGCCCGGTCTGATTTACGCGATAATCTGCATCGGCAGGTGGCTGCGTCGGTCGACGCCGGGGCCCGCTGTTTGCTCGGTGGTGAAATGCCCGACGGTCCCGGTTACTTTTACCCGGTTACCTTACTGGTTGATGTGACCGAGTCGATGGTAGCCAGCTGTGAAGAAACCTTTGGTCCGGTTGCGGTGATCATGAAGGCCGAGAATGAAGAGCAGGCCATCGCCATTGCCAATAACAGTGACTACGGTCTGGCTGCAGCGGTGTGGACCCGTGCTGATCGCGGCGAAGCCATTGCGCGCCGGCTTGAAGTCGGCCAGGTAGCGGTAAACGGTATTGTCAAAACCGACCCGCGTTTGCCCAGTGGCGGTATCAAACGCTCGGGCATGGGCCGGGAGTTGGGGCCACACGGCATTCGCGAATTCGTTAACGCCCAGCAAGTCTGGATAGGCCCCAAACAGGGCAGTTAACGCGTTGTAAACGTGCCTCCGTCCGGAGGCACGGTGTTTTCAGAAAACCGGTCTACACTCTGCTTATTGCGTCACGGGGATAAGTGGGTCTGATGCGTTCGGTCAGTCTGAAGGTGCGTTTAACATTACTGATCATCTCGTGTCTGGTCAGCGTCTCGTTTGCCACCAGGGCTGAAACGATTCTCCGTCTGGGCACAGACGTTATGCCACCTTATTTGTTTGAATCTCCCGATCAATCGTTGCAGGGCGATGCGAAGCATACCCTGGACTGTGTTTTTGAGCAGTTGCCCGATTATCAGTTTCACACGGCCATTGCGCCCTGGCCCAGAGTGGTTCGTCTGGCTCACCGGGGTGATATTGATGGCTGGTTTCTCTATGTGCAAAACGCAGGCAGCGATGATTTTGCGGTGCTGTCCGATCCGTTGCTGCTGGAATCCTGGTACTGGTACAGCCTGGATGATGTGTCGGATGCCACCCTGGAAGACCTCAGGGATGAAACCGTTCTGGTCATGAACGGTACCTATCAGGCCATCTGGCTGCAAAGCCAGGGGTTTAGCGAATTCTTCAGCGTTGGGTCGACCGATAGCCTGATTCGTGCCTTTCTGGCGGGCCGCGCGCGGCATTTACTGGTGAGTGAAACCGTTTTTAACGAGGCCGTGGCTCGTTTGAATGGGGAGCTATCGGCCATTAATCAGCGCTTTGTGGGTTTCATTCCGCTTGGTTTGTACATTACCGATGCGTTCTCCAGTGAACACCCCGGGTTTATCAGTGACTTCAACGCAGCTGCTACCGGGTGCCGTATTGAACAGGTTGGGTTAACCGCTGAGAATGAGCAGTCGTTGGCCAATCTGGTCGCGCCTCTGTCGCGCTGGTTAGCGTCCGACTGGGTACTTGAGCCGGTGTTGCTGGCCAATGCGCGCAACCGGCAATTACCCCCTGATGAAATCAACCGGATAGACCGGCAATGGGTCGATGAAGTAAGAACCGGCAATTTCGACCTGGTCGCCGAGGTGCTCAGCCGAGACCTGTCGACCCGTTTGGCGCTGATTCGTCGCCAGTCTCAAGGCGTGTTCAGTGAACTGTTCATCACCGATATACACGGTGTCACCCTGGGCACCAGTAACATCACGTCGGACTGGTTTCAGGGCGATGAAGGGCCATTTGATGCCATTGTTACCCGTCGTGAGCCGGTTCAGATAGACGCCATTGCCTACGATGAATCCACCCGCCAGTTTTTGTCCCAGATCGCCTTGCCGATTCGCGATACCAGCGGTGACCTTATTGGCATGCTGGTGGCTGGCGTGAACGTTGAGAATGCCCTGAAAGGATTGCAATAGCCTCAGGCGGTTTCGACGTTCACTGCCGTTACCGTGCACGCCTGAACCAGGGCACTGACTTCCTCCAGGCAACTGCCACACTGAGTGCTGCATTTCAGGGCGCGTTGAACCTCGGCCAACCCGGCTTTCGAATGCCGGGTCAGGTAATTCTCTATGTCCCGTTCGTACACGGAATAACAGGTGCAGATCAGATCGCCACGGGGGTTGGCTTCGCCCGGTTTGCCCGCCAGCCAGTCTTCCAGTGACACCTCAGCATTTTGCCAGTGTTGCTGCAGCCAGTCGGTATCCGGCACCGGTCGTTGCCGGTCATTCACGCCGAGCCAGTAGGCGGGTGTCTGGCCCGGAGGGCTGGCTTGTTGAAACCAGTGCTGCTCTGAATCCGTTAGGGTAATGCCGGTATCGGGCGCAGCGTTTTGCCAGTGTTCAGTGATGTCACTCAGGGTCCGATCGGTATAAAACAGGGACCATAGCCATTTTCCGCCCAGCGAGCGTTTAAACCAGATGGCACCCCGAGCGAGGGTCTCGGGCAGGTGCTCGGCAACATAAGTACCCGCACAACTGAGCGACATCGGTTCTACAGACACCAGTGCATGTTTGCTTTCCGGCTGACCCGATTGCGGATCGACAACGGGCGGAATCACCCGGGCGACACCGCCAGCTGCGGCAAAGGTTTCGTTCCAGTGCATGGGTGCAAAGGCATCTCCGCGCCGCTGGCTGCTGTCCAGAGCCAGCACGGCGACAAAATGGCCGAACGCATTGGTTACTCTGACCGGCTGGCCCTCAAGCAGACCACGTTCGGCTGCATCGGCCGGGTGCAAGGTGAGGCAAAAGTCCGGCCGGTGTTGGCCAAGCCGACTGACCAGACCCGTGCGGGTCATGCTATGCCACTGATCGCGCAGCCGGCCAGTATTCAGTCGCAACTGCTTGCCCGCTGCGTCAGGCTCGGCGGGTGCGACCGGAACAAACCGGGCACGACCGTTAGCCGTGGCAAAAAGGCCATCACCAAACAGGCGGGCACGGGATAGGCCCTCGGCGTCATAGGGCCACTGGCTGGGTGCCAGGTTGTCGTATTCACGCGGCGTCAGGTTGGTTAGCGGCTGCAAGCCAAATTGCCGGTTGGGTGCCGGTTCAAAGACGCTCATGGCAGCGTGCTCGGCAAAGATAGCCGCCGGGCCGCTGTAGTTGAAGGCGGCCTCATAACCCAGCCGTTTGCCGACTTCAGCCAGGGCCCACCAGTCGGGTTTTGCGTCACCCGGTGGTAGCAGAAAGCCACGCTGCCGCGACAGACAGCGTTCGGAGTTGGTCACGGTGCCGTCTTTCTCGCCCCAGGCGAGTGCTGGCAAGATGACATCCGCGTAGGCCAGGGTGTCGTTGTCGGTGACCACATCCGAGACGATCACGGTCTCGACCCGGGCCAGGGCTTCACGCACCCGGTTGGCGTCGGGCAGGCTGGCCAGCGGGTTCGTGGCCATGATCCACAGAACCTTTATTTCCCCTCGCGCCGCCGCTTCAAACAGATCAACCGCTTTCAAACCGGGCTTGCAGGCCAGGTTGGGTGCATTCCAGAACCGGGTAACGGCATTGCAGTCCGTCTCTGTAAATCCGCGGTGGCTGGCCAGTTGATTGGCCAGGCCACCGACTTCCCGGCCGCCCATGGCGTTGGGTTGGCCGGTGATGGAAAAGGGCGTAGCGCCCACTTTGCCAATGCGACCGGTGGCCAGATGCAGGTTGATAATCGCCTGGCTTTTGGCCACACCGGAGCGACTCTGGTTAATGCCCATCGACCAGGCGGTGACGGTCTTGGGCGTGGTGGCTAACCAGTCAAAGAATTGCAGTAAGTCTACCAGCGCCAGGCCGCAATCATCCGCCAGGGCCGCCCAGTTGGCGCCGGCATGGTGCCGTGCGGCGGCCAGGGTGTCTTCAAATTGCTCGGTATGTTGGTCAATGAAGTCGGTATCCAGTGCGTTGTTGTCGGCCAGCCAGGCCAGTGCGCCGTTGAATAGCCGGCCATCGGTTCCGGGTTTGAGCGGCAGGTGCAAGTCGGCCGCCCGGCTGGTATCGGTAGCGCGCGGGTCTATGACCACCAGTCGCATTTGTGGTCGCGCCTTGCGCGCTGCCTGCAACCGCTGAAACAGCACCGGGTGGGCCCAGGCCAGGTTAGAGCCCACCAGTATCACCAAATCGGCCTGTTCCAGGTCGTTATAGCAACCGGGTACCGCATCTTCCCCCAGCGATTGCTGATAAGCCGCCACCGCCGACGACATGCACAGCCGGGAATTGGTATCCAGGTTTGCGGTGCCGAGAAAGCCCTTGGCGAGTTTGTTGGCGACGTAATAGTCTTCGGTCAGCAATTGGCCGGACAGGTAAAAACCAAGGCTGTCGGGGCCGGTTTCAGTGCGGACCCTGTCGATCGTTTGGCTGATAAAGTCGAGTGCAGTGTCCCAACTGACGGTCTTGCCCGCCAGTTTGGGTCGCAACAGGCGTTGCTGCAGCGGCAGTACCTCACCCAAATGCGTACCTTTTACACAGAGTCGCCCCTGGTTGGCCGGGTGATCGGCCAGGCCACTGACCTGAATGTCGCGATCACCGCTGTGTGGTATTTCCACGCCGCAGCCAACGCCGCAATAGGCGCAGGTGGTGTGCAGACTGCGATCGGTCATACCCACTCGATCTCGACCCGGCCATCGACAATACGCGCTGGCCAGACCGGCACTTGCCAGGTGTCGTCTTCCAGGCAACGACCGGTTTCCAGTGAAAAGTGATGTTTGTACAGCGGGGCCGCGACGACAGGTTCGCTGCTAATGTCACCGAGCAAGCCACGCGCCATAACGTTGGCACCGCTGGCCGGGTCTTGGTTGGCCAGGGCGTAGACTCGTTGCGATTGAGTCGGTTGTCTGCCATCCGGTAACAGGAACAGGGCAATCTGCTGCCCGAGCACTAGCGCAGCGACGCCGGAGCCGGGTACCAGATCATCGACGGAACAGACCTGAACCCAGGGGCTGGTTCCGGACTGGTGTGTTTGGGATTGCGATTGGGCATTGGCAGTCATGTCGGTCTCCTAGACGGTGGCGATCAGTCGGGCTTTTTCTTCATCGCGCGCGGGGCGAATCTGCTCGCGCTCTTTAACGAACACCACATTGCTGTCGGCGCTGTCGCTGTTGACGAAGGTGCGGAAACGTTTCAGCTTTTCCGGGTCGTCCAGAACGGCTTTCCATTCGCACTGGTACGATTCGACGATGCGCGCCATCTGTTGTTCCAGTTCGGCATTCATTTGCAGGGAGTCGTTGAGGATGACGTCTTTCAGGTAATCGAGACCGCCTTCCAGGTTTTCCATCCATCGGGCGGTGCGTTGCAGCCGGTCGGCCGTCTTGATGTAGAACATCAGCAGCCGGTCGATGGTTTTGATCAGGGTGACATCATCCAGGTCGGTCGCAAACAAGTCGGCATGGCGCGGTTTCATGCCGCCGTTGCCGCACACGTAGAGGTTCCAGCCGTGTTCGGTGGCGATGACGCCAATGTCTTTGCTCTGCGCTTCAGCGCATTCACGGGTACAGCCGGAGACGGCGAATTTCAGTTTGTGTGGCGCGCGCAAGCCCTTGTATCGGTTCTCCAGCAAGATCGCCATGCCTACGCTGTCTTGCTGACCATAGCGGCACCAGGTGCTGCCGACACAGGATTTCACCGTACGCACGGACTTGCCATAGGCCTGGCCGGTTTCGAATCCGGCGTCGATCAGCCGTTTCCAGATTTCAGGCAACTGATGCAGCTGGGCACCGAACAAGTCGACACGCTGGCCACCGGTAATCTTGGTGTAGAGATCGTATTCTTTGGCCACTTCGCCAATCACAATCAGTTTGTCGGCCGTGATTTCGCCCCCGGCAATGCGTGGCACTACAGAATAGGTGCCGTCTTTTTGCATGTTGGCCAGAAAGGTGTCGTTGGTGTCCTGCAGTTTGACGTGCGCCGGTTCCAGCACACCTTCGTTCCAGCAACTGGCCAGAATGGAAGCAACGGTAGGCTTGCAAATATCGCAGCCGAGGCCTTTGCCGTGTTCGCGAATCAGGGCATCGAAAGTTTTGATCTGGCCGACCTGCACCAGATGAAACAATTCCTGGCGGGTGTAACTGAAGTGCTCACACAAAGAATGGTCAACTTCAACGCCGCGCGCTTCCAGGGTGGCATCGACCACTTGCTTGAGCATGGCGGCGCACCCGCCGCAGCCGCTGCTGGCACGGGTTTCGGCTTTCACTTCTCCAAGGGAGCAACAGCCTGAATCGATGGCGCCAACGACATCGCCCTTGGTGACGTTGAGACAGGAACACAGCGTAGCGGTGTCGGGCAGAGCGTCGACGCCCAGCTGAGGTACGCCTTCGCTGCTCGGCAGGATCAGGCTGTCCGGTTCTTTGGGCAAGGTAATATCGTTCAGGTAATACTGCAGCAGGGTGTCGTACAGACTGTTGTCGCCAACCAGAATGGCACCCAGCAGCCGGCTGCCATCGGCACTGGTCACCAGCTTGCGATAAACCCCCGTGCGTTCATTGCTGTATCGGTAGGTCACCGCGCCGGCGCTGCGCGCATGGGCATCGCCAATGGCACCCACATCGACCCCCAGGAGTTTCAGCTTGGTGCTCATGTCGGCCCCGGTGAAGGAGGCATCGCCCCCGGCGAGGTGCGCAGCGGCTGCTTCGGCCATGCGATAACCTGGAGCGACCAGACCGAAAATGGCGTTGTTCCAGAGTGCCACTTCACCCACGGCGTAGATCGCCGGATCGGAGGTCTGGCATTGGTTGTTAATGGCGACACCGCCGCGTTCACCCAGCGTCAGCCCGGCGTCGCGCGCCAGGGCATCTTGTGGGCGAATACCGGCAGAAAAGACGACGACATCGGTGACCAGCGGTTCCGCATCGGCGAAGGTAAGCACGGTGCGCCCCTGCTCGTCGCGGGTGATCGACTGAGTGGCGGTATTCACATGAACCTGAACACCGAGTGCCTGAATTTTATCGCGCAGCACAGTGCCTGCATCGGCGTCCAGTTGCACGGGCATCAGTTGGGGGGCGAACTCAATGACATGGGTATCGAGCCCTAGCGATTTGAGGGCATTGGCCGCTTCGAGGCCCAGTAATCCGCCGCCGATCACCACGCCGACGCTGCCATCACTGGCGGCATTGCGAATCGCATCGAGATCATCGAGCGTTCGGTAGACCAGGCAGGAAGGCAGGTCGTGCCCGGGGATCGGGGGCACAAAAGGGTAGGAGCCTGTTGCCAGAATCAGAGCGTCGTAAGGCAGTGCGGTGTCGTCTGCAAGCACGACTTTTTTGGCGTCGCGATCGATCTGGCGAGCAGCCACACCGAGGTGGGTGTGAATGCCGCATTCGCTGTACTGTTCGAGTGTGCCCAGTGCCAGATCAGCGTGAGTCTTGCCCTGAAAGTACTCGGATAGATGCACCCGGTCATAGGCGCTGTAAGTCTCTTCACCAACAATGTGAATGGCCCAGTCCGCTGCCTCACCGCAGGTTTCCAGAAAGCTCATGGCAGCATGGTGACCGACCATGCCGTTACCGATAATGACCAGTTGGCGTTGATTCCGGGTGTCTGTGTGTGTCGGTTGCGTTGTCATGTGCTTCTCCTAGGCCGCTTTTATGCTGCCCAGCATCACGGCGCGGGCATCGTTTATGGGGGTCTGTTGTTCAATCAGATGTTGGTAGAGCTCGAGGTGGGTGCGAATGCCGACCATCTCGGCACCGATCAGCCGGTCGTTCAGAAAATGCAGTCGCCGGCACTGATTCAGGACGGGCGCGTCCAGTGTCAGGTGCCGGGCATCGGGGTGGTCGATGCAGCCATGAGAGACCACATCGAGCCCGGAAATTTTTAATCGGGTGGTACTTTGCTGGGGTGACCAGTGCGCCGGTTCGGCACAGAGCACCGAGGCCAGCACCTCAGCCTGCTGATAGGCCGGTGCGACCAGGCCGAAGGTCTGGCCCTTGTATTCGGCGCATTCACCCAGCGCAAACAGTTGGGGGTGGCTGGTGCGCATCTGATCATCAATCAACACGCCGCGATTGACGCGCAGCCCGGCCTGGCGAGCGAGGTGCTCGTTGGGCTGAATGCCAGCGGCGGCGATCAGCACATCGGCGGCCAGAGTATCGCCACGGCTTAATTCGACCGAGGTGAGTTCAGGCTCAGCATCGATGTGGCTCAGTTCACAGCCAAGATGCAAGGCAATGCCGGCCTGAGATGCCGCGCGCGCCAGGTACGCCGCCGTCGGTGCCGACAATTGCCGGTTCATCAGGTGGGTGTTGCGGTGAACCAGGCTAACGCGGTGCCCGCAGGCTCGCAGCCCCCAGGCAGCCTCCAGACCCAGCAGGCCACCACCGACCACTACCGCCGAGCGGTTCGCTGGCAGTGCTTTTAACCAGTGGCCATCGGCCTTGCTGCGAAAGGCCCGAATCGCGGGCTGTGCTGGAAAGGGCAGGTCGGGAAACCGGGGCAGGGCGCCGGTTGCCAGCACCGCCTGATCAAACACCAGGGCGCGGCCAGAGTTGAGCCTTACCTGGCCTGCCGGGTCCAGAGCAACGACGGCATCGCCGTTTACCCGGTAGATCCGGTGCTGGCGATACCAGGCGTCGTCGACCAGGTCGAGGCTCGCTTCGCTGACTTCACCGGCGAGCCAGGGCGTCAGCTGAATGCGGTTGTAACCAATACCGCCTTCCTCGCTGACCACGGTGATCGACCCCGGATACCCGCGCTCGACCAGCTGTTGCAGCAACCGGGTCGCCGCCATGCCGTGTCCGATGATCAGTAAGCGTTGCTGGTTCATAGGCCCTCGCCAGTGCCCGAGCCTTTCGGCCAGACAAAAAAAAGACGCTCTTGGGTTTCCCCAAGAGCGCCAATGCTCGATACGCAAATCACAGTGTAAGGCCATCTCATCTCAGAGAACTGGCAAGCCAGACTCTGATTTGTGATGACTGATTTCTATATAGCGAAGGGCGTGCCAACTTTTAAAAGCGCTTAAAATCAGGCGGTTAGCAGGTTATCGCAGAAGGGAGTGTGGTTTTTTGCACCAAGACTGGCCAGGGAGTCCGTTGGCGTGTTCGGTGTTGGGGCATCGGTGCCTTTGTTATTCGTCTTCCCGCGCCAGGCGCACAATCTGATCACCCTCGGTCACCACGACCATGGGCTGGCAGCAGACTTCACAATCTTCCGTATATTCCTGGCTGTCTTCAGTGGGGTCGACAATCAGATGAATACTGGCGTCACAATAGGGGCAACGCAAATCCACCAGTTCAGTGGACAAATGATCGAGTGACATGGTGGCCTCCGCAAAGTCGGTATGACGATACGACAGAAGGTAGTTCAAGGCTCTTCTATCTGCACGGCTTTATCTGGAACTCAAGTTTCGGAGTTCAGTTTTGCTCTGGTGCCAGGAGTCCGTGTCAGGCACCGGGCAACCCTATCTGGGGTCGGCGTGGACCCATCCATGGGGCCTAGACCGCAGCATCCATGCTGCGGACTTCCCCAGATAGGGTTGCCCGGCACCTGACACTCAGCTGATTTCGAACTCCGAAACTTGAGTTGTGAACTCTGAATCCAAAGTTAAGAATTACTGCCAACTTCTTCGTCGAGATCAGGAAAGAGTGTTTCCTGCGGGGGAGAGGGTTCGGATGACTGGCTGGTTTGGGCTCGCTCGAAGCGAAGCTTACGAACCTGGCAGGCACGAATGATCAGGCGCTTGGCTTCATCGTCTGCCTGAAACCAGTACTGGCGCTCGGCCCGGGAACGAAAACAACCCCGACAGTAACCCCTGGCACCGGATTCACAAACGCCGATGCAGGGGCTGGGTATGTCGAAAAATTCGAGTTGTTTCATGGCACCTTGATCGGTTGTTCCTGTTGGAGGTTCTTTTTTCTGAGTGCGCTGCAAAAGCTAGCGACGGGTGCCGGGGGAATCTCTGCGGGGTAGTCCGCAGCAGGGAAGCTGCGGCCTAGGCTCCAGGGAAGGATTTACGCCGACCCCGCAGGGATTTCGCCGGCATTCGGCGCGGGCCAATAACTCCCAGTCAACTCAGCCACTGGAGGATAACGGGGTTAGTTAACCACCAGTACTACCTTCGGGTCGACTGAGTTTCAGGTATATGCCTAGCCCGATCAAGAGTGCCACGGCGGATAACATCATATAGACCGCCTGGATCAGTTGGTCGCTCTCACCCAGCAGTGACTTGAACATCAGCAGTAATGCCTCGATCGAAATCGCTATCAGGATAGCAGACATGAAGCGGGTAATGGTTCTTTCTGTTGATCCGTGGTGGTGAATGTCTTTGTGAACGAAGACTTCTTCCTCGATGATGGTTTTGCCGAGGTCAAAAATGGCCAGGCTCAGTGTGATCAGAATCACGACGCCGAATGAGTCGGTAGCGATGTGGCTGGGTGTCAGCAGGGTACCCAGCAGTGATTGCAGCGAGGCCCAGAGCAACAGGCCGGAGACTGCTATCAACACCGATCCGATCAGGGCGTAGACGGTTCGAAAAACTGGGTGAAACCGATAGCGCAATTGATCGTTGTTCAGGTAAGCAATCAGTGCCTGCAGGTTTAAATTAAGGACCAGATAGCCGGGCGTTTCAGCATCCGACTCATCGCTGTCGTTGCGGTTGAATCGCAGCACTGCCGAAATGGCCAGACGGTGGGTTGCGCTCGACAGGTAAGGTTCGGAGACAGTGATGGCCCCCGGGTTGTGGTGCGCTGCCTGAAAGTAGGGCCGGTGGCTGCGATCGCTGTGTTGCCCCAGGGTGCGACGCGCCGGTTCGGTGACCCCCTGGCCGTAGGCGGAAGGCAGTAATTGTTTGCCTCGCTCGTCCAGACTGTAGAGCATCTCGATGAACGGATAGGCCTTGCTGAGGTGGGCCACTTCCTCTTGCTGTGCGTTGGGATCGGTGAGCAAACTGATGCGGTCGAGGCTGGAGACGATCGATTCGATCAGGCCATTGATGGCAACGCGATCTTGCTGGTAGCTTGATACCAGATGCAAATAACTGTGGTACGCCATGGGGCGTTCAAGTCCTTTGGGAGTGAGTGAGGACCTTTACGCTATCACCCCTCGGGATGCTTCTCCAATGGCGACGCTAATACCTGGGCCTGCCCGGCAGGTCAGCTTTGTTGCTCAGTAACAGCCTGCTGACCGATGCGCCCTGTGTTCGCGAGTACGGCCTGTTAAACCGTAAGGAAATAACAGAACCCGGTGAAATGGTGGGGTATTTGTTCTGGCAATTCGGAGGTGTTGTTAAAAAATAGATCAATAAAGAGGGTGCGTTGCGCACCCTCTTTGTAAAAAACGTCAGGCCACTTCGGTTTTCTTTTTTGCCGGTGTGGTCGCCGTTGCCCGCGATGAAATCGGTTCGATCTTGCGTTGTTTTTCGTACAGAAATGTCAGCACTTCAGAGCGTAAATGGTTGTAGTGACCATCGTCGGCCAGTGCCAGGCGGTTGCGTGGGCGCTCAAGATCCACGTCCAGAATCTGACCGACCGTTGCCGAGGGGCCATTGGTCATCATTACGATGCGGTCTGAGAGCAGCACGGCTTCGTCGACATCGTGAGTGATCATAATCACCGTTGTGCCTAGCTGTGATTGAATGTCCATCAGCGAATCTTGCAGGTGGGCGCGGGTCAGGGCGTCGAGTGCGCCAAAGGGTTCGTCAAGCAACAGCACACTGGGCTGCATCGCCAGTGCCCTCGCAATGCCGACCCGCTGCTTCATCCCGCCGGAGATTTCACCGGGGCGCTTGTGCATGGCGTGGCCCATGTGCACCAGCTCCAGGTTGTGGGCGATCCAGTCTTTCAGTTCGGCTCGGCTTTTGGTTTTTCCGAACACGCGCTTAACCGCCAGTTCCACGTTTTCCCAGGCAGTGAGCCAGGGCAGCAGGCTGTGGTTCTGAAATACCACGGCGCGTTCCGGGCCGGGCTCGTCGACTTCCTTGCCGTTGAGCAACACGCCACCACGAGTTGCCTGGTGCAAACCAGCGACAATGTTGAGTACGGTACTCTTACCGCAACCCGAATGCCCGATCAGTGATACAAACTCACCGTCGCGCACTTTCAGATTGACGTTGCTGAGGGCCGTGAAAGGCCCCTTGGGGGTCGGGAAGTCGATTCCGACGCCACTCAGTTCGAGATGTGTCTGGGTCATGTTAATCTCCTGACGCGTAAAAAATTCGGGTTGCTTGGGTTCAGCGTTGCTCGCTGGTTTTGTCCCAGCTGACGGCCTGTTGCAGCATCAGCATGATGCGGTCGAGGGCGTAGCCGATCAGGCCAATGGCCAGCACTGCGACCATGATGCGACCGAGTGAATCGGAACTGCCGTTCTGGAATTCATCCCAGACGAATTTGCCCAGCCCCGGATTCTGCGCCAGCATTTCAGCGGCAATCAGCACCATCCAGGCAATACCCAGCGACACCCGCAAACCGGTAAACATCATCGGTATGGCCGAGGGGATGACGATTTTACGAATGTGGGTGAACGTCGGTAGTCGCAGAACTTTACTGACGTTCAGTAAATCACGATCGATATTGGCCACGCCCACGGCGGTGTTGATCAGCGTTGGCCAAAGCGAACAGAGGGTAACGGTGAACAATGAGGTGATGAACGATTTGTCGAACATCGGGTCGTCTGATACATACACCGCACTGACCACCATGGTCACCAGCGGCAGCCAGGCAAGAGGCGATACGGGCTTGAAAATCTGGATGATCGGGTTGACGGCCTGATAAGTCGACCGCGACAAACCGATGATGATGCCACAGGGAATCGCGATCACACTCGACACCAGAAAGCCGGCGAGTACCGTGACCAGACTGGTAAAAATCTGATCGATGAACGTCGCCTTGCCCGGGTAACTGTGGATGGTTGGGCTGTAGCTCGGGTCATCGGCCATGCGCGCAGCATTGCGTTCTTCCTGGCGTTGGTAGAAGGCGGTTTCTTTTTCCCGCTCGGCCACATGGCCCTGCCAAAGTGACTGGCTTTGTTCCACCACATCGACCGGGCCCGGAAAGGTGCCCAGCGAGGTATTGATCTGGCCGGCACCGACGTGCCACAGCATCAGAAAGACAACAATGCCGGTCACGGGTAACAGCAGTGATGTCAGCCATTGCACCGGGTTGAAGTCGGCCAGACGATGGCTCAGGTTGAGCTTGAGTTTCCGCCAGGGGTGGGTGGATGTCTGCGCTGTCATGGTTTTCTCCTGTACCGCACTGCGCGCTAATTACCCACGAGCAGTGCACGGTCTACGATTACTCGTTGCTGCCTTGCAGGCCGATGGGAAACCGGCTCAGGTAGGCGTTGGGTTCACGGCCGTTGTAGGGAATGCCGTCGATAAATTCAGTCTGCTCGGGTTTGAAGCCGGTTTCGCTGGCAAAGGCCGGGAACTGGTCGGCGCTGAAGGTGCCTTCCTCGATCAGGCTTTCAGCCGCAGCCTGGTAAAGGTCTGGCCGGTACACTTGTGCTGCCATCTCGACATACCAGTCGTCGGTTTTTTGCTCGTCGATCTGGCCCCAGCGACGCATCTGGGTCAGGTACCAGATGGCATCGGAGTAGTAGGGGTAGGTTGCGTTGTAGCGGAAAAAGACATTGAAGTCGGGGACGGATCGCACATCGCCGCGTTCGTACTCGAAGGTGCCGGTCATGGAGTTGGCAATGACTTCTTCATCAGCGCCAACGTACTTGGGCTGCGACAAAATGCGTACGGCTTCTTCCCGGTTGGCATTGTTGTCGGCATCCAACCAGTGAGCGGCCCGGATCAGCGCGCGCACCATCCGTACGGTGGTGTTCGGATAAGCCTCGGCAAATTCCTCGGTAATGCCAAAGACTTTTTCCGGGTTGTTTTTCCAGATCTCGTAGTCGGTAATCACCGGCACACCGATGCCTTTGAACACCGCCTGCTGGTTCCAGGGTTCACCCACGCTGTAGCCTTTGATGGTGCCGGCTTCGAGTGTCGAGGGCATCTGTGGGGGCGGGGTAACACTCAGTTCGACATCGGCGTCGATCAGCCCGGAGGTATCACCGTTGGCCGGGTCGTAGTACCCCGGGTGCAAGCCGCCCGCAGCGAGCCAGTAGCGAATTTCGTAGTTGTGGGTCGAGACCGGGAACACCATGCCCATCCGAAACGCCTCGCCCCGGTCGCGGTATTCGGTGACGACCGGTTGTAACGCCTCGGCACTGATCGGATGCACCGGCTTGCCGTCTTCGTGGGGAATGTGTTCTTTCATGCTTGCCCAGACATCGTTGGAGACGGTAATGCCGTTGCCGTTCAGGTCCATCGAAAAAGGCGTAATAATGTTGGCCTGGGTGCCGTAGCCGAGCGTCGCAGCCAGTGGCTGACCGGCGAGCATATGGGCACCATCGAGTTCACCGGTAATAACGCCATCGAGCAGAACTTTCCAGTTGGCCTGGGCTTCGAGCGTGACGTAGAGCCCTTCGTCTTCGAAGTAACCTTTTTCGTAGGCGATGGCCAGCGGGGCCATGTCGGTTAGTTTGATAAACCCAAAGGTCAGGGCTTCTTTTTCCGGCCAGCCGAGGTCGGCCTGGGCAACGCTGACGGTGGCGCACAGTGCGGTGCCCACCAGGGTTCGGGTGAGCCGTTTAGGCACGAAAGTCGAAGCGTGGTTTAAGGTCATGGTGTCTGTCTCCCCAAGGTTTACCGTTGCACTCAGCGTGCCGGAATGTGGTCTGGCTGCTGACGAGCGCCCAAAAAAAAACGGCACCGAGTTCGCGTTTTGCGAACAGGGCACCGTTGCCAAGTAGACTGTGTTGTTATTGCTCTGTGCGCAGCGATTAAGCGTCTGCTGCGGAGCAATGGATCTAATCAGAACAAAGCGATAACCGTGCCAGAACTGTTTATCATGTCTGAAACATCGCAGTGGAGCGGCTTGGAGGGTTAGCTGGGGCAACTGTGCCCGCGGTTTGCGCGCTGCGTTAATGCGCTATTTATGGGCTGAATGGGGGCAGTCGCACCATTGGGGCACAATTTTGCGGCAGGGAAGCGGGTGAGATTGAGGCGGTAACTATCGAGGAAGGAACGAGTATGATGCTGAGGATCCGGCGCTGGTGACCACCCTGCGCCGGTTCTAAAATGGCGGTTAAACCAGTTCTGCTTCGTCCATCAGTGAGGCGTGCAAATGCCCCTGGGAACCAATCAGCAGACTGCCCTGGCTGTCTTCAACCAGAAATTCGAGTGCATCTTCATCATCGACCGAAATGGACCCGTGAAAGGCATCCAGGGCGGCATCGGCCCAGTGTTCCTTGTCCAGTTTTGCCGATACATCGACCGAGTATGAACCGACAACCTCCTGATCCCAGTCAGACAGGTCCTCAAACACGCCCCGCGGGCTGACGTGAATGAGAACACGAATGGTATCGACTGTGAAACGGATCATGATATGGCTCCCGGTATCGCTTTGGACACGTTGGGTTAATGTTATGCCCAGTCTGGGCGATGCTTTTGGTAACCGCGTTTGGCCGACTTTTTCCGGTCGGTAAAGGTCTGGCCTCGGTGCGGATTGAACCGGGCAACCGGGTTGTGCCGTGAAGGCTCCGGTGCCGACGCTGCTTTGCTCATACAGGTCTCCCGTCAGCGCCCTGGCACTCTTTTACCAGGGGCTCAGTGGTCAGCGGGTCGCGCATAATACAGAGGAGAAGGGGGGCTGAAAAGAGGGTTTTTAAAGAAAAATCGGGAGGATTGACGCCGTTTTTTTCAACGGCTTTCTAAGTCTCTGAATCGGTTGGAGTTTCAGCTTTCGGTACCGTCGTCATCTTTTTGAAAACTTTTTTCCAGATCTCTGGCTGGTACGCCCGGTCTATCACCTCGGCGTCAGAAACCCGTTTTTCGGGCAATTGCCGGGCGGCTTGCATCTGGGTCAGCATCCAGCGGGCGTGATCCGGGTTGGGGTAGGTAGCCCGGTTGCGGAAGAACACCTTGTGCCAGCGTGGCTGGCCATCGTGCCAGGGGGCTTGCATGGCTTCCAGCAGCAGGTCGGAATCGCAATTGAGGTAGTCGGGTTTCGCAAGCCAGTGCGCGACTGAGGCCAGGCTGTTAGGACCATCCAGCCATTGGCAGGCGCGTAACAGGGCGCCGATCAGGGCCTGATGGGTGTCGGGCTGCTGGTCGGCAAAGTCGGCGTGAACGGCCAGCACCTTTTCCGGTGCATCGGGCCAGATATCATAGCCCAGCAAGGCCAGGTTGCCCTGGCAGGCGCGAACCGCATCGGTGTTCCAGGGTTCGCCGACGCAAAACCCGTCAACATCGCCCTGAGTCAGGGCCTCGACCATTTGCTGCGGCGGTACCACACGGATCCCGATGTCCTGGTTGGGGTCGATGTTGGCCTGGTCAAAAAAGGTGCGTAACAAATAGGTGTGCATCGACATCGGAAAGACCGTACCAAACACCAGCTTGGGCAGGCCGCGTTTGTGCCGGTCGTCGATCACCGCTTTCAGCGCTGGCCCCAGTTCGGCCTGCGTTGCGGGCAGGGCACAGCCGAGTGCCGCCGAGAGCGCATTGGAAAAGGTAATGGCATTGCCATTGAGCCCCAGTGACAGCGCCGTGGTGAGACGATTTCTAATGGCCGTGCTGGCCAGCGAGGTCTGGCTGGCGACCACCAGTGGCGCGAGCAAATGGGCGGCGTCGATCAGTTTCAGCGACAGCTTGTCTCTCAGGCTGGCCCAGTTACCTTCCCGGTGCAGGCGCACCTGCAAGCCGGCGTCGGCAAAAAACCCGGCTTCCTGGGCAACGATCAGCGGCGCCGCATCGAGCAGGGGTAGAAAGCCGAGGTTCAGTTCGGTGCAGTCGGTACCTTGGGGGGTGATCGGGTTACTCATTACAGTGTTCTCTCGTCATCAGTCGCAAGCTGGCTTATACCAGCCGGCCCGGGCGTGAAGGCGTTAGGGGTGGCGGTGGACGGCTTATTCATCGAACAGCACCAGTATGTCCTGGGCGATTTCGACCAGGCGCACCTTCTTGTTCATGGCCATTTTACGCATGGCGCCAAACGCCGCGGCTTCGTCGCACTGGCGATGTTTCATCAGCAGGCCTTTGGCCTGGTCGATGACCTTGCGATCAGCCAGTTCATCGCGGGTTTTGCGTAATTCGCCCCGAAGAGCCTGAAAAGCCTCGAAGCGTGAAATGGCAACTTTGATAATGGTGTTGACGCGGCTGGCCTGAAGGCCATCGACAATGTAGGCACTGACGCCGGCGTTAATGGCATCACGAATGACGGTGTCGTCGTCATCTTCGGCGAAGAAGATGATCGGGCGCGGCGTACGGTCGGACGTGAGCGCTACATCCTCGAGCATGTCCCGGTCGGGTGACTGGGCATCGACGATGACAACATCGGGCTGAAAGGACTCGACCAGTTGGTAGATGCGGTGTTCGTCCGGCGATCGAATCACCACGGCGTAGCCGAGCGCGGTGAGCGCGGTTTCCAGAATTTGGGCGCGTTCGAGTTGTTGGTCAATGACAAGAATGTTCATACGCGCACGGCGAGGTCCTGCATTAATGGGTCTAAGACGGGGCTTGGCTTGTCATTGCAAGGGCTGTGCCTTTAAAATCGCCGCGGTCGGGCGGATCAGGGGTTCAAAGCGCTGCATTATGGTGCATCCGCGCGTCTTTGGGGCGGCTTACCGCACCGATGGGGAGCGCAGTGACGAGCCCTTGCAGACATTAATCCCCCCGATGACTTGGCGACAGCGGTAGCGGGGCGTATGGTATGAGGCTAAAGTCGATGCAGGTCTGTCACCGGTATTGATTCATCACCTCTGGGAGCGTGCTATGTGGTTGGGAGGATTGAGTCGTTTGGAGCCCATGCCTCAAACGGGTGATCGCCATCATCACAGTCATCACCAGGTTGTTCTCGGGTTCGAGGGCAATGCCGCCTTTGAGCTTGAAGGTGAGGGCGGTGACCAGTTGTGTCTGGGTAATGGGTGTCTGGTCCCCACCCAGAGTGATCACGCCTTTCAGGGCCTGGGCGATAACCGCATGGTGGTACTCGATTTCTCGGTGGATGCCTCCATCGACAGCAGCATTGACCATGAAATGCTGTGCCGGTTGTTCGATCGCCCCCATTATTTCCAGCTCGACGCGCAATTCGGCAGCCTGCTGACCGCCATGGCGCGCGAGATTGATCAGTTCGGTCACGACCCACACATGCAGCAGCATGTCAGTGCACTCTTGCTGCACAGCCTGTACCAGCGCCTGACCGGGCGAGCGGTACCCGGCCAGGAGTCTCTCGGGCGGTTCGATTTGTCGAGAATCGACCAGATGATTCGACACCGCCTGCAAGAAAAAGTCTCGGTGACCGAAATGGCTGACCTCTGTCACATGAGCATCAGCCAGTTTCATCTCCGGTTTCGCCAGGTGACCGGCATGACGCCTTACCAGTATGTCATGAAACTGCGGCTCGACCAGGCCATCTGGCTGCTGCGCTGCTCTTCGCACTCCATTGCCGACATTGCGCTTGAAACCGGCTTCAGTAACCAGAGTGCACTGACCCACGCGGTTAAAAATCGCACCGGGCACTCGCCGGGTCAGATTCGCAAGCAAGCCAGCGCCCATTAACACAGGGTGTTGGGGCACTGTCTTCAGGCCCGCTTCTCATACCACCCTCCCGTTGTAATTCCTCGCTCGAACCTTATCGCTTTCGAAACTTTCGGATTATTTAACAAAAAAAGCCCCGTTTTTGACAATCGCTGAACAGAGGGGCTCGGCTACTGTGTCTGCATAACTCCAACTAGATTGCAGGCAGGATGGTTATGACGCAGTTTGACGCCTCTCGGGCGGTATCGGGAGACTACCGGGATCTGACACCACAACAGTGGTTTCAGTTTATTGTGGACCAGTACGCCGTTGATGAAGACGAATACATGGCGCAACTGGTTGAGGTTGCAGAGCCAGGTGACGACAGTGCCAAAGCCATTGAGGCCACCGCCCGTCGCATTGTCGACCGGGTTCGTAGCCAGGGTGATGTGGCGCATGCAGTCGACAAGTTGTTGCAGCAGTACAGCCTGGATAACGAGGAAGGCGTAATCCTGATGTGCCTGGCCGAAGCGCTGATGCGTGTGCCAGACCCGGATACCGCCGACGATCTGATTCGCGACAAACTGTCCGTTGCCGACTGGAAAGAGCACATGGGCAAGTCGGATTCACTGCTGGTCAACGCCTCGACCTGGGGGTTGATGCTGACCGGCCGGGTAACCTCGCTCGACAGTCGTGAGACGTCACCTGCCAACCTGTTGTCGAAGCTGATCAATCGTGCCGGAGAGCCGGTCATTCGTGCTGCGATGAACCAGGCCATGCGCATTATGGGCAAGCAATTCGTGCTCGGGCGCACCATTAAAGAAGCGATCAAGAACGGCAAGTCCTACCGCAAGAAAGGGTACACCTATTCGTTCGATATGCTCGGCGAAGCTGCCTTTACCGACCCGGATGCCGAGCGTTATTTCAAATCCTATCGTGATGCGGTGCAAACACTGGGTGCACGCATGGACGAGTGGGCCAGTGATGCTCCGAAACCGACGATTTCCATCAAGTTGTCGGCGTTGCACCCGCGCTATGAAGAATCCCATCAGGAATGGGTGATGACCGAGCTTGCGCAGCGGGTGACCGATCTGGTCAGCGAAGCACGGGCACTGGGCGTTGGCATTACCATCGATGCCGAAGAAGCCGACCGCCTGGAGCTGTCGCTGCGCCTGTTTGAACAGGTTTATCAGAGCGATGCCGCCAAAGGCTGGGGCAATTTCGGCCTGGTTATTCAGGCCTATTCAAAGCGCGCGCTGGCGGTGCTGGGGTACCTGACCTCCCTGGCCAAAGCGCAGGGTGATGTGATTCCGGTGCGCCTGGTTAAAGGGGCTTACTGGGATACAGAAATCAAACACGCCCAGGTGCTTGGCCTGGCCGATTACCCGGTGTTTACCCGCAAGGAAAACACCGACGTTTCCTACATCACCTGCGCGCGCTATCTAATGAGCGCTGAAGCCGATGGCGCCATTTACCCTCAGTTTGCCACCCATAACGCACACACTGTCGCGGTGATTGCCGAGTTCTCACGGCAGCGCCCGGAGCGGGATTTCGAATACCAGCGCTTGCATGGCATGGGCGACGCCCTCTACGACACCCTGCTCAGTGAAGACAAACACCGTGTGCGCATCTATGCCCCGGTCGGTGCCCATAAGGATTTGCTGCCCTATCTGGTGCGGCGCCTGCTGGAAAACGGCGCCAACTCATCCTTTGTTCATCGCCTGGTCGATGCTGAAACGCCGGTGGGTGATCTGGTGTCATCTCCGGTTGAGCTGGCGAAAAGCCGGGCGGTGTATCGCAACCCCAAAATTGTACGTCCCTCTGAAATCTACGGTGACAGCCGCCGTAATTCTCAGGGGTATAACCTTGCCGTAGCCTTTGAACGAGACCCTTTGATGCACACCATTGATGCCTGGAACGACACCCAATGGGTACAGAAACCGCTGTTGGCGGGTAAAGCACAGTCAACCTCTGAAGTGATTGAGGTTAAAAGCCCTTACGACACCCGAGAGTCGGTGGGTCAGGTGCACTTCGCCGATGCCGACATGGCGCAACAAGCGCTGGCAACCGCCGATTCAGCCTGGTTCGGCTGGAACCGGACACCGGCGATCAAGCGTGCCGACTGCCTCGACAAACTGGCCGATTTGCTGGAAGCCAACACGGCTGAACTGATGGCTCTCTGTGCCCGTGAAGCCGGTAAGTCGTTGCAGGACAGCATCGATGAAGTACGTGAAGCCGTCGATTTCTGCCGTTACTACGCGGTGCAGGCGCGCGCCAACATGAACGAGCCAACGTTGCTGCCCGGGCCGACCGGCGAGAGCAACGAACATTATTACGAAGGCCGGGGCGTTTTTCTGTGCATCAGCCCCTGGAACTTTCCGCTGGCCATTTTTACCGGCCAGATCTGCGCTGCGCTGGTGGCGGGCAATACCGTGCTCGCCAAACCGGCAGAAAGCACGTCGTTGATTGCCGGTCGCACGGTCGAACTGTTTCACCAGGCTGGTGTGCCAGGTGAAGTGCTGCAGTATTTGCCGGGTGCGGGCCCGGTTATTGGCAATGCCGTACTCAGTGATGAGCGCCTGGTCGGCATTGCGTTTACAGGATCTACCGAAACGGCACAGTTGATTAACCGCACTCTGGCAGCACGGACTGGCGCCATGCCTACCTTCATCGCCGAAACCGGCGGTCAGAATGCCATGATTGTTGATTCAACGGCCTTGCCGGAGCAGGTGGTTGCCGATGTGATGGGCTCGGCCTTTGCCAGTGCCGGTCAGCGCTGTTCAGCGCTGCGTGTGCTCTGCGTTCAGGACGATGTGGCCGACCGCATCATTGAGCTGATCGGTGGTGCACTGAGCCGCATTGAAATGGGGAATCCGCAGTTGTACCAGACCGACTGTGGCCCGGTGATCGACCAGAAAGCCCTGACCGGATTGACCGATTATGTCGACGGCTGGCGCAAGAAAGACCGGGTACTGGCTGAAGCTAAGTTGAGTGAACACACCCGGCATGGCTATTTCATCCCACCCGTCGCCATTCGTATTGAAAGCCTGGATGAACTGGGGCGCGAACAGTTTGGTCCGGTACTGCACATCTATCGCTACAAGGCGCGCGAACTCGATCAGGTAATTGCCGACATCAATAAAACCGGTTATGGCCTGACACTCGGCATTCACAGTCGCAATGAAGCAACGGCTGCCTACATCGAAGCCCGGGTTCGGGTCGGAAACTGCTACGTCAATCGCAACCAGATTGGTGCGGTGGTTGGTGTACAGCCGTTCGGTGGTCGTGGTTTGTCGGGCACCGGCCCGAAAGCCGGTGGCCCGAATTACATCAAACGCTTTGCGACTGAACGGGTGCGTACCATCAACACCACGGCGGTGGGCGGGAATGCCAGCTTGCTGTCACTGGAAAGTGATGATTGAAGACTTTGCTGTGCCGGTAACTGCCGGCCTGGCGATTGAATCGTTCCACCGGCCTACCAGCCGGAGAATGACACCGGAGCCGGAGCGTTGAAACCCAGCCTCCGAACCCGGTGAACAGTGGCTGCCTGAACAGCCACGAATAACTGCCCCGACTGGATCCAGGATGTGGAATTGTTAAGAGTCTGCATCCCGAATCGACCCTATTGCACTGGACAGCGCTGGTATTCGGGAGCAGCACGAGAAACGCTCGATAGCCTAATCGATCACAACAACTAGAACTCGGAGTACATTATGAGCAACACCTTAGCGGTCAGTTTGACCTTTATTATTTACCTGGCGGGTATGATGTGGATCGGCCTTTGGGCCTATCGCCGCACGACAGACCTGTCTGATTACATTCTGGGCGGTCGTTCTCTGGGTGCCTGGCCTTCAGCGCTGTCGGCCGGTGCTTCCGATATGTCTGGCTGGTTATTGCTGGGTCTGCCGGGCGCCATTTATGCCTCGGGCATGGGCGAAGCCTGGATCGCCGTTGGTCTGCTTGCAGGCACTTATCTGAACTGGTTGATCGTTGCGCCCCGTCTGCGTGCCTATTCACAAGCTGCCTCGGACAGCCTGACTTTGCCGCAGTACTTCAGCAACCGGTTCGAAGACAAGGTGGCGATTCGTGCCATTTCAGCCTTCTTCATTTTGCTGTTCTTCCTGTTCTACACCAGTTCCGGTTTGGTAGCGGGCGGCAAATTGTTTGAAACCGTCTTCGGTTGGGATTACACCATTGCCGTTACCATTGGCACCATCATGGTGGTTTCCTACACGCTCTTTGGCGGTTATCTGGCCGTTTCCTGGACAGACCTGGTGCAGGGCTTGTTAATGGCGGCAGCGCTGATCATTGTGCCGATCTTTGCGCTTATGGTTATCGGTGAAGGCCCGGCGGCCGTTCTGGAAGCGAAAAACCCGAACCTGGTCAGCATGTTCACCAGTGCCGATGGCTCTTCGCTGGGGCTGATTGCCATTATTTCATCGTTGGCCTGGGGCCTGGGCTATTTTGGTCAGCCGCACATTCTGGCGCGTTTCAAAGGCATTAAAGACCGCAACGAAGTGAAGCGTGCACGTCGCATTGCCGTAACCTGGACGTTCCTGGGTATGGCTGGCGCACTGCTGGTTGGTATTGCAGGCATTGGCTATTTTGAAACGGGTTTGCCAGATGGCGAGACGGTGTTCATTAGCCTGGTTCAGGCATTGTTCCACCCTCTGGTGGCAGGCATTTTACTGGCGGCGATTCTGGCGGCGATCATGTCGACTGCAGATTCACAGTTGCTGGTGTCCTCATCTGCACTGACTGAAGATTTCTACAAGTCGATCTTCAGAAAAGATGCTGACCCGGCGTCTCTGGTAAAGATTGGTCGTGGTGCTGTGGTACTTATTGCAGTAGTCGCCTGGTTTTTTGCGCTCGATGATGACAGCTCGGTACTGGCACTGGTGTCATATGCCTGGGCCGGTTTCGGCGCAGCCTTTGGTCCGGCGGTTATTCTGTCACTGTACTGGAACCGCATGAACCGGGTCGGTTGCATTGCCGGTATTCTGGTCGGTGGTATTACCGTTGTTGTCTGGAAGCAAATGACCGGTGGCATTTTCGATATGTACGAAATTGTTCCGGGCTTCCTGTTCTCGACCATTGCCGTCTACGTTGGCAGCATTGCATCGACAGAGCCTTCAAAGGAAATGCACGCTACTTTCCAGGAAGTGAATGGCTAATTGTTGCCAGGCACGATTCTGAAGAAAGCATGGGGTAACGTCAGTTACCCTAAAAAAACCGGGCGTTTGCCCGGTTTTTTTTGTTTTACTGACCAAACTCAACGTGTCGTGCGGGTACTTGCCTATACTGGTTGTCTTTAACATCAGGAGCAGTACCCAATGAGTATTCTAAAGAAGACCAACGACCTGACCCCTCATCTGATTGCATTGCGCAAAGAACAGCCTGCCACCTACGACGCTTTTCAGTCAGTCGGTAAAGCAACCTATGTGGATGGTGAACTGCCTCATTTGACCAAGGAACTGATAGCAACGGCCATCGCCATCAGTGTGAACTGTGAGCCCTGCATTGGTTACCACGTGCGCTCGCTGGTAAAACTGGGGGTTACCCGGGAAGCTTTCACCGAAATGCTGGGTGTTGTTATACAAATGGGCGGAGGTCCGGGACTGATGAAAGCAGGCGAAGCCATGTCAGTATTTGAGGAATTAACGGTTTAATGCACGTTTGGGATTCCATTCCCAATATACGGGTGGCGCGGACCTTAAGGCCCGCGCCTGGGTTGCTTGCAGGGCTTACACAACCCACTGATAAAACAGTGCGCCACCGATATAGCCCATTAAAGCCAGCGGAGCGATGTGCTTCAGGTACCAGAAGAAGCTGATGCGCTCCATGCCCATGGCCGCCACCCCGGCGGCTGAACCGATGATCAGGCAACTGCCACCCGTTCCGGCAGAATAGGCCAGAAATTCCCACATCGCTGCATCGGTTGGGTAAACCGACAGGTCATACATGCCCATGGTTGCGGCAACCAGGGGTACGTTGTCGATAACGGCAGACATCAGCCCGATCAGAAAGACGATCAGGTTAATGTTGCCGATCGATTGATCCAGGGTACTGGCCAGGGACGATAACAGCCCAGTGGCTTCCAGCGCGGAAACGGCGAGCAGAATACCCAGAAAGAACAGCACGCTGGGCGTATCAATACGTTTAAGCACCCGGGTAATGTGCAATTCGGTGTCGTCGTCGTAGTCGGCTCTGTGATGAATGATTTCACTGACGATCCATAATACCGAAAGGCTCAGCATCATGCCCATGAACGGCGGCAAGTGGGTAACGGTTTTGAACACGGGCACGAACAGTAAACCCAGAATGCCGACTGCAAAAATGATATTGCGGTGGTGGCGGGTTACCTGATCGGCATCCTGTTTGTAAGGCATGGCCTGGGGCGGGTGAATGGACTGGCCGCGTAATGACCAGGTCAGATACAGCATGGGCACCAGCAGGCAAATCAGCGATGGTAAAAACAGGGATTTGATGATCGCCATGGTTGTGATCTGTCCACCAATCCACAGCATGGTTGTGGTCACGTCACCTATTGGTGACCAGGCACCACCCGCATTTGCGGCAACGACGATCATGCCGGCAAAAAACAGACGTTCCTGGCGGCTGGCGATGAGCTTTCGAATCAGCGATATCATCACAATGGTGGTGGTCAGGTTGTCCAGAGCGGCTGACATGAAGAAGGCGAGCACCGCAATTAACCACAGCAGGGTAACGGTGGAGGTTGCCTTGATCCGGTCGGTAATAATGGCAAAGCCGCCATACGCATCCACAAATTCTACGATGGTCATGGCGCCGAGCAGAAAGAACAGAATTGAGCCAATTTCACCCAGGAAGGTCAGCAATTGATGCTCGCCAACCCAGGTATGAATCAGCGCGCTCTGGTCGAGGTTGGCATGCTCTTCCAGAAACCAGGCGGGAAGAGTATCCACGGCGATCAGATCGCCAGCGAACAGTATATATACCGTCCAGCACAGGACGGCGCTCATAATCGCAGGGGCTGTCTTGTCGATCTTAAGACTGTGTTCGGCAATGATGGCGAGGTAGCCAAGAGTAAAAATACCGATAATCAGGATTAACGCTAAGGGCACAGAATCGCTCCATTTACAGAAGGTGTGACTTGGCAATCACAATGTGGGCCTTGGTGCCAGGAATCCGTGATCGCGACCGGGTAGACTCATCCGGCAGCCATCACTCAACTTGCTAACACCTCAGAAACTTCAATTTACAAGCAAACCATCAAACAGACAGATTAGCTCAAGTCGCTGGAGGTGCCTGTGGCCAGGCCTTGAAATGACAGCCAGTGCGGCGTTGTTTGCTTCCGGTCGGAATGGAGTCAGAGGTGGTTAATGGCAGGCGAGCCAGTAGCAGCAGAGAGGGCAGGGAGGCTGGCTCGGATCGGTCGTCCAGTGAAAAGTCGGGCGTTAAACCGGTTTCCGTCAGTAAAAGGTGAGTGTCAGCGGAATGCTCAGACTCGGTGTCGATATCACTCGCGCAAACCGGTTCAGACGGCGGTTGGGCGAAGGCGGATGCCGAGAGGCCGAGCAATAGCCATAGCAAGGCCGCTGGAAGCGTGCTTCCGGAGTGTCTGAATGAGAGCAACGCTGACATGGCAGTGGCGAAACCCGGTGATAGGTGGGCGAAACAGGCCGCTATTATTCAGTTCTGGAGCCAGAAAGCAAAATCTGTTTGTGATGGGCTCTGTACCACCCGGCCCCGGCCCGGTAAGCTCTGCGCTGCGACCGGCTTACTAAAAGGATGCCTGTGAATACCAAAGCCATGATGTTGTCGATTCTCGCCACTCTGTTGCTGGTGGCGTTGCCCTGGGTCTTGGGTGCCCGGGTGCCAGGTTACAGCAGTGTTCAGTTCATCAGCGAGTTGGGTGCCATTGATATGCCCAACCGATCTGCCGCTAATGGCGCTTTTTTGCTCATAGGTGCTTTCTGGATGGGGGCTGTCGAGGCAGCCCGAAAAGCGCTGGAGCCCAACAAAATGGACCCCTGGGTGCGGTTCGGGGCCATAGCGTTTGCTGCCAGCTACATCGGCAGTGTGGTGTTTCCCTGTGATCTGGGTTGCCCGGCTTCGGGCAGCGCTAACCAGTTGATTCACAGCACACTGATCTGGGTGCTCAGCGCAGGTGCCGTTGTCTCGGGTGTCCGGCTGGTGCCAGCGACCTCCGTCAAAGGCATGAGCGCGCTGAAAGTGACGCTGGTGTTAACCTTTCTGGTTCTGCAGGTGGCGGCCTGGCAGCGCGACTGGTATCCGGGCTTGTGGCAGCGGCTGTTTGAATTGAATTTTGCCGTGTTGTGGGTGCTGTGGGTCTGGCGATTGCCCGGTCGCCAGGTGCGTCTCTGAGTGGCTTCCCGGCTGGGCTCTTTCTGGTAAACAGGTTGGTTAAGCGTCATGGTTGAGCGTATTGCGGGCATTGTTGTGCCCATTTTTCTGGTTGTTCTGGTCGGGTTTCTCTATGGGCGCAAGCACGCCCCGAACATGGAAGCGGCCAATCGCATCAACATCGATGTATTCACGCCCTTCCTGATTCTCAGTGTGTTTGCCTCGCGTCCGGTTGATTTGGGCGACTACGCGCCACTGGCGCTGGGCGCCATTCTGGTGACCTTGCTGCCCGGCATTGGTGCCTATTACCTGGCCCGGGCCATCGGGGTCAGCTGGAAAACCTTTGTACCGCCGATGATGTTCCGCAACAGCGGTAACACCGGGCTCCCGCTGATGCTCTTCACCTTCGGTGAAGCATTCATGCCAGCGGCGGTGATTCTGTTTATTGTGGAAAACACCCTGCACTTTACCGTGGGCGCCTGGCTGCTTAACCCGCGAACCCATCTGCTGCATGTACTGAAAAACCCCATGATCATCGCCGCCGCTTTGGGTCTGGCCATTGCCGGTTTCAGCGTGCATTTGCCCGACTGGCTGATTCGCTCGCTCGCTTTGCTGGGCGACATCGCGGTTCCGCTGATGCTGTTCGCGTTGGGTGTCCGGCTGGTGAATCTGGACTTGAGTGGCTGGCGCATCGGGGTGGTCAGCGCGGTAGCCTCGCCGATTCTCGGCTTGATGGTCGCCTGGCCGCTGGCGCTGCTGCTGGATCTGCCGCCCGAGCAACAAGCCATGCTGATACTGTTTGGTGCCTTGCCACCGGCGGTATTGAACTATCTGGTCGCGGAACGCTACAACCAGCAGCCGGAACAGGTGGCCGCCATGGTGATGTTTTCCAATGCGCTGAGCATTGTGTCGATACCCCTGGTGCTTGCCTGGGTACTGGGCGGTGTTTGACTCTTCCTCATGGCTATGACCTATTATTGCCAGTAACTCGTGCAGGCCACCGGGTATGCCTATCCGGGGTCGGCGTAAACCCGTCCATGGGGCCTAGACCGCAGCATCCTTGCTGCGGACTTCCCCGGATAGGCATACCCGGCAACCTGCACTTGATTGATTGCCACTTTTCGATTCCAAGAGATTCAATTATTTATGATCGCTTGATACTCTGTTAATCCAGTGCTTAGCTAATACTAACGGGAAGTATTCATTGCCCGGAGACAGTTGGTGTCACCGCCGTGTGAAAGGTTAGTGGATTACCCTGGTCACAAGTTAGTTCGGTTACCCTGAAAAGATAGTCTGTCTCGCTGAATACAGATTCAGAGGGGATAGCGATGACGACAAAGATGACCCATGATCATTCCGCTGCGAATGAATCCCGTCCGGCCAGACGCCCGGTCGATACCTCCCGTTTTGCCCATATAACCCCGTCGGTTGATGGTCAGCCACCACCCTGGATTAGGAGTGTACTGGATCAGGCCGATATTCGGGTTCAGGGCGACCGCCCCTGGGATCTTCAAGTACACGACCCGCGGCTATACGGGCGCCTGTTGCGGCACGGGTCTGTGGGATTGGCCGAGGCCTATATTGACGGCTGGTGGAGCTGTTATCGAATTGACGAAATGATGACGCGCCTGTTGAGAACCGGTGTTCAGGGCCATATGCCGGCGCTGGTTCGGTTGAAGGATGCCTGCCGGGGTTTGGCTTACCGGCTAATTAACTTTCAGAGTGACCGGCGCGCTTTCACCGTTGGCAAGGTGCATTACGATATCGGTAACGACCTGTTTCGACGCATGCTCGACGAGAGCATGATGTACAGCTGTGCCTATTGGGCGCAGGCACAGACGCTGGCCGACGCTCAGCAGGCCAAAATTGACCTGATCTGTCGCAAGTTAGACCTCAGGTCCGGCCAGACCGTACTGGATATCGGCTGTGGCTGGGGTGGTCTGGCCGGGCACCTGGCACGGCATTATCAGGTTAATGTGGTTGGCGTTACGGTCAGCAAGGAGCAGCAGGCCTTCGCCCGGCAGAAACTGGCCGACTTGCCGGTGGACATTCGCCTGGCCGACTATCGCAGCCTGACCGGACGATTCGACCGGGTCGTCTCGGTGGGCATGTTCGAGCACGTAGGGGCCAAGAATCATCGAATCTTCTTTGAAACGGTCCATCGGTTGCTGGCCGACGATGGCTTGTTCTTGTTACATACCATAGGCGATGAAGCCGACAGTGCCGCGCCCGAGCCGTTTATCAACAAATACATCTTCCCCAATGGCAAAGTGCCGTCACGGCGCGAGATCAACAACGCCAGTCTGGGTCTGTTCCGGCTGGAAGACTGGCACAACTTCGGACCCGATTATGATCGCACGCTGATGGCCTGGGCTGAGCGAATCGATGCGGCCTGGCCTGTCCTGTCGGGCCGGTACGATGAACGCTTTCAGCGATTGTGGATGTTCTACCTCTACAGCTGCGCTGCCTTCTTCCGCTCCCGGCAGGGTCAGTTATGGCAGCAGGTGTATTCTCCACGAACGTCAGATCTGGCGTATCGAAGTGTTCGATAGCGCTACCAGGCCGTTCAATTAGTTAACGGACAGGCTTCCTACACTGTTTCCCGCGAGTAGGGTAATCACGACCTTGTCTTTCAAGCAATAACAGCACCATTTCTACCGGTGTTCGTTCATTCAGTGCTCAGGCTGTGAAGGAGTTCTCAGGTTGCGCAAAAAAGTGACTTCTGTCCCCAAAAACCTGGGCTGATCCGTACTGCCCGCTGAGTTTTTCCGGCACGCTAGCGGAGTTCGGTAACCCCGAACAGAGTTTGAGCTTGTCTCAACTCGGGGTTTGTGAAAGCAACGGTGTGCGATTCCCGCACAGTGTCCGTTGGCCTGTCTTCAGACGTCTTACCTTCCGAATTCCGTTACGCCAATGTGCAGTGTCGCAATCCATCAGGGAACTTGATGGATGTGCTGCTGTCGCGAGGTGATCCCTCATGGAGGCGCACTGCGCTCCGTGGCAACGGATAAAAAAAATAATAGAAGAAGGAATCCAATCATGAAGCAATTTTCGAGGATTACTCTGTCTCTGGCGGCGACTCTGGTTGCCGGTGTGCAGGCAGCAGACCGGGTGCCTGCCAGTGCCGACATGCTAGCGTCGCAAGGCGTAGCGGCAAGTCAGAGCGGTGTTGAGATGGCATCGGTTAACAGCCGGACACTGGCCAATGGCATGACAGTGACGCGGTTTCAGCAAATGCACCAGGGCGTTCCCGTCTGGGGGCAGACGGTGACGCAGACCGGGCAGGGCATCGCGGCCGACGTCAGTGGTGATGCACTGACCGGGCTGGCTGCAGAAGTACCTTCCGTCATCCCCTCCATTAAAGTAACCGACGCGATAGACCGGGCGATGACGCAATCGGTTGTACAGCGAAATCAGCAGGGCATCAGCGCCGGCGCTCTGTCGTTTGAGGCATTAAAGCTGGCCGCAAAGAATCAGGATCACGCGCTGTATATTCATGTCGATGAGCAGGATCAGACGCGGCTGGCCTATCTGATCAACTGGGTTGAGTACGGGGAAGAGCCATCGCGGCCTTTCTACTTTATCGATGCCCATACTGGCGCCGTGCTTGAACACTGGGATGGCATTGCGCACCAGGAAGCAACCGGGCCGGGCGGAAACGAAAAAACCGGCCAGTATGTCTACGGTACCGATTATCCGGCCATGGACGTCGACGACAATTGCCGAATGTCGACCGACAATGTCGAGACGATCGATATGGGTGGCGCCACCAGTGGTGGCAACGTGTTTTCCTTCACTTGCCCGAACAATGAAAACCGTTACACCAACGGTGCCTATTCCCCGCTGAATGACGCCCATTATTTTGGCAATGTGGTGTTCAATATGTATCAGCAGTGGTACGACACATCGCCACTGACCCAGAAATTGAGAATGCGGGTGCATTACGGCAACAGTTATGAGAATGCCTTCTGGGATGGCTCGCAGATGACCTTTGGTGATGGTGCCAATCGCTTCTACCCGCTGGTCAGCCTGGATGTGTCGGCGCATGAAGTCAGCCATGGGTTTACCGAGCAGAACTCAGGCCTGCAATATGCCAATCAGTCCGGCGGTATCAACGAGGCGTTCTCGGATATGGCCGGGGAAGCTGCCGAATATTTCATGAAGGGTAGCAACGACTGGATGGTAGGTGCCGATATCTACAAGGGCCAGGGCTCGCTGCGCTACATGGACGACCCCACCCGGGACGGCAGGTCCATCGGCCACGCATCGGATTATGTCAGTGGCATGGACGTTCACCACAGCTCCGGCGTGTTTAACCGGGCGTTTTATCTGATCGCGACCAGCGAAGGCTGGGATACGCGTCAGGCGTTCGATATTTTTGTACTGGCAAACCAGATGTACTGGAACCAGTCGACCAATTACGAAGCAGGGGCCTGTGGTGCAATCGATGCGACGGATGCGCTGGGGTATGACCTTGAGGTTGTAGTCGATGCTTTTGATACCGTCGGAGTTTCTACGGCGGCGTGTGCGCCTACCGGTCCTGTCGAATCAGAGCTTGAAAACGGCGTACCGGTAACGGGTCTGCAAGGTGGGCAGGGGTCTGAACAGCGGTTCACCTTGTCGGTGCCTGCCGGTGCCAGCGATCTGACCATCAGCATCAGCGGTGGCAGTGGCGATGCCGATCTGTATACGCAATTTGGCAGCGAGCCGTCGACGTCAAACTACGATTGCCGCCCCTGGGAAGATGGTAATGCAGAGTCCTGCACAGTTGCTTCGCCCGAGGCTGGGGTTTATCACGTCATGGTGCGCGGCTACAACAGTTACCAGGGTGTAACGCTGCTGGCTGAATTTGACGAAGGCACTGATGGCGGCGGCCCGGATGCGGGCACCGAGTCGAATCTGTCGGCAGCTCAGGGCCAGTGGTTGTACTACACGGTTGAGGTGCCTGCTGGTATGGCTTCGTTGAACGTTGGCATCGAGGGTGGCAGCGGTGATGCTGATCTTTATGTCAGGCAGGGCGATCAGCCGACCAGCAACCGTTACGATTGCCGGCCCTATCGCAGTGGCAATACAGAGCAGTGCAGCTTTACTAACCCGGCTGCGGATACCTGGACGATTGGTATTAGAGCTTACTACGCCTTCTCGGGCGTGACGCTGAACTGGTCTTATAACTAAGCCAGCACAACGTTGTGATTTGAAAGGGGCTTCGGCCCCTTTTTTGCGTTTGATGGCCTGGTTTACCAAATAGCTAGCTTTAATTGACGGTTCGAATGCGGTCGCGCAAGCCCTTGTCGACAATGATGCGCGTGGAGATTTCCTCTATCGACAGACGTGTCGTATCGATAAAGGGAATGCCGAACCGCCGAAACAGAGCCTCGGCCATGCGTACTTCATCTTCACACTGACGCAGCGATGCGTAATCGCTATTGGCTTTGCGCCCGTCGCGTATCTGGTTCAGCCGTTTCGGGTCGATACTCAGGCCATAGAGCTTGTTGCGAAAGGGCTCCAGCGCCTTGGGCATGCGTGCCTCTTCAAAGTCATCGTCGGTCAGCGGGTAGTTGGCTGCGTAAATGTTGGCTTGCAGCGCCAGAAAGATACTGGTCGGGGTTTTACCGCTGCGGGAAACGCCGACCAGAATAATATCGGCCTTGTCGTAATGATGCAGTCGCCGGCCGTCGTCGTTCTCCAGCGCGAATTGCATGGCGTCCATGCGGCGCTGGTAGTGGCCAAAGTCGGCTGACACCTCGGGCCGGCCGATGCGAATGTTCGACGCCTGCCCCAGCAACTGCTCCAGGGGGCCGAGAAAGGTCGAGATGATGTCGACCGTATGGGCATCGCTGTCGTGCACAATGGCGCGAATCTTCGGGTCGATGATGGTCTCGATAATGATCGGTTGCAGACCCGATTCACGGGCCGCCCTGGCCACCCGGTCAACGGCATTGCGTGCTTTTTGCTCCGTATCAATAAACGACAGAATCGTTTCGGTAAACTGGGTACGGTCGAAATGGGACAGCAGACTGTGGCCCAGCGTTTCAGCGGTGATGCCGGTGCTGTCGGAAATAAAAAAGACGGGGCGGTTGGCACTCATGAACTATTCCTTGAATCCGGAGCGGGTCAGCGGGGGTCACATCCCCTTGTCGATGTCCTACACTATAGCGGTACTGTCTAGCAGGTTGTTGAAAAAGGCTTAATGCCTTTTTCAAAACACGAGAACCAAAAATTGCGATTTTTGCTTCTCTCACAAAATCAATGACTTAACAGTCATCAATTTTGCCGGAACGTCCTTGTTCCGGTAGCAGGCGACTGAAATTCTTCGAATTTCAACAGCCTGCTAGGTATAACAGCCGTTCCGACCATTCCGCAAGGCAATGGTCATTATTCATATAATAAATGCACTACGCCCTCGATCTGAGGTTTAATGAATGTACTGCCCGGCAACAGGGCAGGCAACCCTATCAAGTAGCACGTGGAGATCAGCATGGAATTCGTTAAGGACTTTACCGAACTGGGTATACACGACGTACCCACCGTGGGCGGCAAGAACGCCTCCCTGGGTGAAATGATCAGTCATCTGTCGGCCCTGGGCGTGACAGTGCCGGGTGGTTTTGCAACGACCGCAGAGGCTTATCGCGAATTCCTCGCTTTTGAAGGGCTGAAAGAGCGGATTGATTCACGCCTGTCATCGCTGGACGTCGATGACGTCGAAGCACTGGCAAAAGTGGGCCGTGAAATCCGCAAGGAAGTCATGCTGGCGCCGTTCCCCGAACGTCTTGAAAAAGAAGTACGGGCGGCTTACCAGACACTGACCGACGGAGATCCGGGCCGGTCACTGGCCGTGCGCTCCTCGGCGACCGCCGAAGACTTGCCAGATGCCTCCTTCGCGGGCCAGCAGGAAACCTTTCTGAACATCCACGGCATCGATGAGGTGCTGCAGGCGATCAAGGAAGTCTTTGCTTCCCTGTTCAACGACCGAGCCATTGCCTACCGGGTGCATCAGGGGTTCGACCATGCCCATGTCGCGCTGTCGGCAGGTATACAGCGCATGGTACGCAGCGACATTGGTGCCTCCGGAGTGATGTTCACCATGGACACCGAATCCGGTTTTGACCAGGTGGTGTTCATTACCGCGGCCTATGGCCTGGGCGAAACCGTGGTCCAGGGGGCGGTGAACCCCGACGAATTTTACGTTAGCAAACGTGCCCTGGCCGATGGTTACCACGGCATTCTGCGGCGGACCCTGGGTAGCAAGCTGATCAAGATGGTCTATGGGGCGTCGGCCGAGACCGGCAAATCCGTTGAAACCGTTCAGGTTGATGAAGCCGACCGGTCGCGGTTCTCTCTTACCGATGACGAAGTGGAACAACTGGCCCATCAGGCCATGACCATCGAAAAGCACTACAAACGACCCATGGACATCGAATGGGCGCGCGATGGCGAAGACGGTAAGTTGTACATCGTACAAGCCCGACCGGAAACCGTGAAAAGCCGTGGCTCGGCTACTGTTATTGAACGCTATGCGCTGAAAGAGAAGGGCAAGTTGCTGATCGATGGCCGCGCCATCGGCCAGCGCATCGGTCAGGGCCCGGTCAAGGTGATCAGTGATCTCAGCCAGATGCACCAGGTGCATGCCGGCGATGTGCTGGTCACCGACATGACCGACCCGGACTGGGAACCGATCATGAAGCGGGCCTCGGCCATCGTAACCAACCGCGGTGGCCGTACCTGCCACGCCGCCATCATTGCCCGCGAACTGGGCATTCCGGCCGTGGTCGGCTGCGGTGACGCGACCGATAAACTGATCACTGGCGACGACGTCACCGTTTCCTGTGCCGAAGGCGATACCGGCCGCGTTTACCGGGGGCTGCTGGACTTCAACGTCGAAGAAAACGACCTGAGCACCATGCCGGATCTGCCGTTCAAGATCATGATGAACGTCGGCAACCCTGACCGGGCCTTTGATTTCCAGTCGCTGCCCAACGCCGGTGTCGGCCTGGCCCGGCTTGAGTTCATCATTAACCGGATGATTGGTGTGCACCCCAAGGCGTTGCTGCATTACGACGAAGCGCCAGTCGAAGTGCGCGAGAGCATCAATCATCGTATGGCCGGCTACCCGAGCCCGGTCGACTTCTACGTTGAGAAAATCGTCGAGGGCGTGTCGTCGATTGCTGCGGCGTTTTACCCGAAACCGGTGATCGTGCGTTTGTCAGATTTCAAATCGAATGAATACGCGCACCTGGTCGGCGGCTCCCAGTATGAACCCCAGGAAGAGAACCCGATGATCGGGTTTCGCGGCGCCTCGCGTTATATCGACGATTCGTTCCGCGAATGCTTTGAGCTTGAATGCCGGGCCATGAAGAAAGTGCGCAATGAAATGGGGCTGACCAACGTTCAATTGATGGTGCCCTTCGTACGCACCGTTGATGAAGCGCGTCAGGTGGTCGAATTGCTGGCCGACAATGGGCTGGAATCCGGCAAGGACGATCTGAAACTGATCATGATGTGCGAATTGCCGTCCAACGCCTTGCTGGCCGACCAGTTCCTGGAATACTTCGATGGATTCTCCATCGGCTCCAACGACCTGACTCAGCTGACCCTGGGCCTCGACCGGGATTCGGGTGTGATTGCGCACCTGTTTGATGAGCGTAATGATGCCATCAAAATCCTGCTCAGCATGGCCATTCAAGCCTGTCGCAAGGCCAACAAATACATTGGTATCTGTGGCCAGGGCCCGTCCGACCACCCGGACTTTGCAGAATGGCTGATGGATCAGGGCATCGAATCGGTGTCACTGAACCCGGATTCAGTGCTCAGCACCTGGATTTACCTGGCCGAGCATCACGGTAAGGCCTGATTGGTCAGGCCCGGTCTGGCAGCGCGATATCCAGCCAGACCGGCCGATGATCGGACGCCCGCTCCAACGCAACGTTGAGCGGGTGCTCCGGTGCTGGCCAGAAAACACCGGTCCCGAGAACCGCCAGTTGAGTCGACGGCAAAACGTAGTCGGCTCGCATTTTCCAGCGTGCAGTCAGGTCATGGCCTCTGTCAGAAACCGGTCGAAGTGGCTGAACAGACGGGTGCGTCACCAGGCGGTTAATCGCCCCCGGTTGACTGTCGCCGCCCTCCGATGACGCATTCAGGTCGCCAGCCACAATAAAGGGCTGATCGGGTGCCAAACCGCCACTCAACCCCTGATCATCCGTCATATACGACGCTCCGCTGATGTAGTCCACCCAGAATCGAATCTCATCATGATTGCGGCAAACGTTGCGCCGCTCCGGGCCATCAAAGGCCGGGGGTGTGGGGTGGCTGATCAGCAAATGGTAGGACCCGGATGGCAGCGCTAGCGGCAAGTCCCAGTGGGATTTGCTCGATAGCCGCATCACCGCCAGATCATCGTCCGAATAGAAGGCCGAACCGTCCGGGTTTTCGGGCAACAGAGCGTCGGGCATATCGCGCCATAAAAAGCGCTGAAAAGTCCGGCACGACTCGGTATCAAGCGGAACGTTGGACAAAACCGCCATGCCGTATTGGCCCGGGAAGTCACCGAACCCGAACGGGGTTTCGCGGGCATTATTCAAGTCCTGTTTTACCAGATCCCGTCCGGATGGCACGCCAGTGTTCACCGGTGCGGTAAATCGATAGGGGAAATCCATGCTCGCTTCGCGAAGCCGCGCCTGAAAAGCGGTTAACGCCTGTTGCCCTGGGTCGTAGTCCAGCTCATTGATGACCCAGACATCGGCATCGACGTGCGCCATTACCTGCAACAAGGCTGATACCTGGGGCCCCGACTTTGAAGTCAGCTCGGTAATCAGATCGCCAGCGTGGGGGCGGTTAAGTGCGACGTTATAGGTTGCCAGTCGAAGCCTGTTCACCCTATCTCCCTGTTAGACCAAATTGAATCAGTTTACGGCCTCACCCCGGCGAATGCAGCCCTTCGCTGTGAACGCAGGTCCAGAAATTCGCCTATGCCTGCCACGAGCAACACGGCAGCTAATAATAGCCAGAAACCACCGATGCTCAGTGCGGGTACCAGCCAGGAAAACCCAAACATCAGGATGACACCGCCGGCCTGCAGCGTCAGGCTGAGCAAACTGTACAGCGTGGAACGCATAGGCCCCGGCACCTGGTCCGCGATCAGGGCTTCCATCGGAATGCCCAGCATTGAGGTTATCAGCATGACGCCGAGGTAGCCGCTGGCAAAGCCGGGCAGGGTAGTCTGCAGCGCCAGCACAGCCAGTGCCGGTGAGGTCAGCAGCAGAATGATAACCAGCTGACGGTCGGTGGTAACTGGCCATCGCTTCAACAGCATTGCCAACAGGGCAGGCCCGGCGGCGGCAGCCAGAAAATAGCCGGTGACCAGCCAGCCGAACACGGCGTAGGCGGTGTTCGGTGCCAGTGCCATCAGACGTGGTTGCCAGTAAGTTTCCAGCGCAAACAGCAGCATGCCGAGGGCTGTTGCAACGCCCAACAGGCGGCGCACCGGACGCAGCCGCCAGGCCAGTAGCAATGCCGTCTGCAATCGTGGTCGATCGGCCTTGGTCATCTCGCGACGAGCCCGCCCGGTTTCGCGAAACAGCACTGGAATAAGTGCGAGATGCAACAGGGTAACTGTCGCCTGAGCGATGAGGTTCCATTCGGTTGGTTGCATTGAGGCAGGCGTCCAGGGGGCGAGTGCATCGGTCAGGTAGCATCCGGCGAGCGCGCCGGCCGCCATCGACAGTGCGCTGAGTGTATGAAAACCAGCGAGAAGCCGGGTATAGGCCGTTGTGGGTTCCGTTTCTTGCAGTCGCTCGCTTTGCCAGGCTTCAATGCAGCCCGAGTCGAGTGCGCGGCTGGTGCCCAGCAGCGCCATTACACCCAATAACAGTAAGAACTGATCCACATAAATGGCCAGCACAATGCCCAGCAATCCAACCGCCCGGGCCAGGGCGTAGAGGCGAATTCTTCCCAGCCGGTCGGCTGCAAAACCGAGGGGTAATTCAAGCAAGGCTGCCGTTACACTGAAGGTTCCGAACAGGATGCCCAGGTGCCAGAGGGAGAGCCCCTTCTCCTGCAGAAACAGCGTCTGAACGGTTAGAAACAGACCTAACGACAGGCCTTTAAGGCTGTGGTGGATGCCCAGGCGTTGAATCAGTGTCATGGCGAAGCCCTCATAATATAGGTCACCCGGACACTCTACGTTGAGATCATTGGCAAAATAATGCTTATAATATATAAGTTAGCTAAACAATAAGTTTATAAATATGCTGAAAACCGACTGGCTTGAGTCGTTTAACGCGGTCGCCCTGGCAGGCAGTTTTACCGCAGCCGCGCGTGAACGACAGCTGAGCACCATGGCCCTAAGCAAACACATTGCTGCTCTCGAATCGGCGCTGGGTGAGGCGCTGTTTGAACGAACAACCAGGCGGGTCCGGTTAACCGAATTCGGAGGCGATTTTCTGGCGCGGGCCGGGCAGGTGCTGCGCGAGCAGGAGAATCTGGCAGACTGGGTTGCCAGCCGCCGTGCGGAACCATCGGGCTGCATACGCGTAGTGGGTATGGAGCAGCCTTTGCAGGCGACTATCATCCCATTCCTGGCCGAATTCAGGCGGGCCTACCCGGGTATTGAGGTTGAAGTGGATGCCGTCAACGAATTGCTCGACCCACACCGGCATCTATTCGACGTGGCCTGGGGCGTAGGGCGATACCTTGGAGATCGGTTTCCGGGTCTGGTTCGACGCCGTTTGATGCGAGTCGTTAACGGGATTTTTGCCAGCCCGGATTATCTGGCACGGTTTGGTACCCCGCATCATCCGGATGATCTGAGCGCGCATCGGGTCCTGCCACAATTGCACGATGAACCCAACGACTTTCTGATTGTCAGCGGTGGTGCGGTCGACGATGGGGGCTTTCCGCATACCCGCATGCAAGCACCGGTCAGAACCAGTACCGGGCACCTGGAGCTGTGCCTGCAAGGCCTGGGGCTGATCAATGCCGCCCCCGATTTGCCGGTGATACGCCGCAGTGTGGCATCGGGCCGGCTGATTCCCGTGCTTGAAGCCTACTGGTACGACGCTCTGGATAACTACTACTACATTCACCAGGTGCGTCAGCGCCAGCCCAAAGTCGAGGCATTCACCAATTTCTTTGTTGCACGTGCTCAGGGCATCGCTACAACGGAAGCAGGCTAAGTGCCCTCAAATGCAGCACGTGACTAGAGACTTACCAGGCTGTTATCGACCGGCAGGCCAGCGGCTGGCACGTAAGCTTCAGCTTCCCAGTCGTTCTCCCACCGGTTACCGTCGATGCAAAAGCGGTACTGGTATTGCTGGCCGACCGGCAAGCTCAATTCAAGTTTAAAATCGCCGGATTTCAGCCGTTTCATCGGATGACTGTCGGGCGACCAGTCGTTGAAGTCTCCGGCAAGAGTCACCGTACTGGCGTTGGGAGCGGCCTCGGCGGGCAGCACAAAGGTGCACCGACATTCGGGTTTGGAGGTAAGGTAGCGTTTCTTTACGGTCATGGGATCATCCTTTATCAATCAGCCAAATTCTGACAAGTACAATGAGCATAGTAACAGCGGCCAGGTCTCGCCAATGGGTAGGCGACGCCTGCGATGCTCCTTGCTAAACTCGGGCCACTGCTGTGTTTATTTTTGCAACGTGCCGGTCTCAAGCCGGCGATCTTAATAGGACTCCATGACAACTTCACGACCGTCCCAGAGGATATCACCCTCTCAAGCCATCGACCTGGGGTTGCGCTGGTTGCGTGCCGAACCCGGGCTTCGTTCAGGCCCGGCTACGGACAACTGGTTCGAGTTTCTCGGATACGCCAGCACTTTGCCGGCTGAGCGCAGGATGCCGTGGTTTTCATGGTGGTTCTGGCTGGGGGCCATTAATGGCATCCTTGCGTTCAGCGGGCTGATAGTCTGGCCCGATGGCAGCGGCATCCACATGCTGATTTTTTTGCTGGTGTTCTGGCTGGCTCCGTCGCTGGTACTCGTCTGGACTCTGATCAACGCCTGGTGGCGCAAGCGCAGCCCCTGGTGGCGCCACTGGCTGAGCACCGAAGACGATGCGGTAATCGCCGCCTGGTGCGCTGCCCAAAGCCTCAAAGCCCAGGCGCTGTTTGTGGTGGCTGGCATGGCCTGGATGTGGCTAATGTTGCTGACCCGGCAACTGATTTTCTACTGGAGCACCTCACTGCCGGGTGCCTCGGCGCGAGTTGACGATTTGTTCACGCTGCTGACGCTGGGCATTCTGAACGTGCCCGAACCGCTGGCGATCAGCGCGTCGCAGGCAGGCAGCATTACCGGGTGGGAAACCGACTTGCTGAATTTCTCGGAGTACTGGGCTGTATGGCTGACCCAGGTCACTCTGCTTTGGGTGTTGCTACCGGTGGTCCTCGCGTTGCTGGTGAATCACCGGGTCCTGAGGCGCCGGTTGGCGCACTGGCCGCGCTGGAACCGGCAGCTGCATCAGCGCTTTGAACAGCAAAGACCCGAGGTGTTGCACTTTGAATCGCTGACACCGGAGCAACCGGCCACCTATACGGCCCATGAGGCGGACCTGCCGACAACCGGGATGTCGCCTTCAGTCCCGGTACTCGCCTGGCAGGATCCGCTGCCCGGCAGATTGCCCGCTGGCTCAGTCAACCTCGGTCGCGGCAGTCTGGCACAAGACGAAGCGACCATTGAGCGGCACACTGAGCAGGAGGAGCCTGTCTGGGTGATTTCCGCACAGGCAGTACCCACCGGTGATCTGGCCGACCTGATTACGCTCAGCGCGGGCAGTCACAAGGAAGTGAAAGTGTTGTTAAGCAGTTCGGCTGAACCGGGTTCCGGACAACGGGAAACCGACCGCCAGAGCTGGCAGGGCTTTGTCAGCACCCAGGAATTACCAGTGCAATTATACTGGCTCGATGCTCAGGCAACCGAGCTGGCAGCCCGGAAGGGAGCATCATGACCCGGAATCCGGCAACTGCCATGGCTACCCCGGTATTCGCTGTGGTTGGACACCCCAATCAGGGCAAATCCAGCCTGGTGTCGACGCTGACTCAGGATGACCACATTGCGGTATCACCCGTCAGCGGCACCACCCGGGATGCCCACCGTTATCAGTTGATGCTTGAACAAAGCGTTCTGTATGAACTGATCGATACACCCGGATTTCAGCGTGCACGCCAGATCATCGCCTGGTGTGAACAGCACAGTGAGGGTGCCGCTGGCCGGCCTGAGGCGTTGCGGCGGTTTGTCGAGTCGCATCGCGACGACCCCAAATTCGCAGACGACTGCACTCTGCTGACCCCCGTGCTGGAAGGAGCCGGCATTGTCTACGTGGTCGATACCAGCCAGCGTTTTGACGCCACCTTTGAAGCCGAACTGACGCTGCTCTCCTGGACCGCCCAGCCGCGACTGGCGCTGTTGAACCCAATACGGGAAACCGGACACGAAGCCGAGTGGCAGCTGGCGCTGCAGCAGTATTTTTCGCTGGTGCGTACCTTCAACCCTTTGCAGGCTCCGTTTGAGCATCATCTGGGTTTGTTGCGCAGCATGGCGGAGATCCATCTGCCCTGGCGTGAGGGTCTGATGCGCAGCGTTGAGGCCTTGTCGGAACAACGCCAGCAGCGCCATCAGCACAGCGCCGAAGCCCTGGTTTTGTATTTGCAACAAGTGCTGCAACACCGTCTGCGTCTGCCTCTGGCAGGGCCCAAAGACCAACTCAAGCAGCAGGGGCTGGCTCAGTTTAACCGCGATATCCAGCGACAGGAGCAGCAACTGCAAGTCACCCTCGCGGGCTATTACGGGCATCGCAATCTCGACTGGACCGGCGAATGGCAGTCACTGGCGACCGATGACTTGCTGGATGCGCACGAATGGCGGGCCTGGGGCTTGTCGCGAACCCGGCTGGCGTCACTGAGCGGGGCGGCCGGTGCTGCTTCTGGTCTGGTTGTCGATGCAGCCGTCGGGGGCACCTCCCTGTTTCTCGGAGCGGTTGTGGGCGGCGCACTGGGCAGTCTGGCCGGAGGCTTTGCCGGACGCGACCCGCTGAGTTTTGAGGTGCTGTCCCGGGTGCCCGGCTACGAGCAATGGCAACTCGGGCCGGTCTCCAATCTTGAGTTTGCATTGGCCCTGGCGGGGCGAAGCCTGCGCATCTGGTATCAGTTGCGTTGCCGTAACCATGCCCGGCGTGATGCGGTCTTGCTCAACCAGTCTGATTTAAGCCACTGGCTGGACGGCCTGGGTCGCAAACAGCAGGTCCAGTGGGTGTACTGGGTCCGTAAAATGATGAAAAGACCCTTGAACGAGAGTGAACAAAGTCAGTTAATGGGTTTGATTGTTGCTCTAGGGGAGCAAATGGATAAACCCGGGTCACAGCTGTCTTAGTAAAAAGCCATCACTGTGATACTATTTTCAGCCAATAACCTTAAAAATCAAACGTGTAAGGACGCCGTAACGTGATCTGGATTGTGCTGGGCCTGGTAGTCGTATTGTTGATCGTATTGGGCCCGCGGCCCCGGGTGGCGTTGCGGTGGGTCGTCGATGAACTGCCGGTCGAGCTAGGCGGTTTGTCCGACTGGCTGGCAGAGACGGAGCAATCCCGGGGCGAAGTCACCGAAGGGGCCGAAAAGCACGTTCGGTTCGCCAACCCAAACGCGCCGGCCAAAACACCACTGGTGGTTCTCTACCTGCACGGTTTTTCCGCAACCCGCCAGGAGCTGGCTCCCATTCCCGAACGGGTAGCCGAGGCCATCGGCGCCAACTATTACGGTGCCCGTTTGACTGGCCATGGCCTCGACAGCGAAAGTCTGGGCAAGGCCCAGGCCGGTGACTGGCTGAAAGACACCGCCGAAGCCTGGCAGATTGCCCGGTCGCTGGGCGACCGTGTCATCGTCATCAGTTGCTCAACGGGTGGCACTCTGTCTACCTGGCTGGCACAGCAACCATCGGCACAGGATGCCCTGGCCGCCATGGTGCTGTTCGCTCCCAATTTTCAGCCCCGTCACTGGGCGTCGAAGCTGTTTGGCTGGCCCTGGTCCCGCTATTGGATGCCGTGGCTTGCCGGTCACGAATATGGCCGGGAACCGGAAGGTGAACTTTCCGGCAAATACTGGACCTCCAGTTACCCGACCCGGGTGTTGCATCAATTGCAGGCTCTGGTGGTTGCGGTGAGAAAAAGCCGGCTCGATGCCATCAAGGCCCCCTCGCTGTTTCTGTACAGTGAGGATGATCATGTGGTGAATGCCAAATACACCGATCGGGTGTACGAGAAGTGGGGTTCTGACGTTAAGGAACGTATTCGAATAGACGGGGTGGATGGGGAGTCCAACCATGTGTTTACCGGAGACATCGTTGCGCCACACCGGACCGAAGACAGCATAGATCAGGTACTGACCTTTCTGAAACAACAGGAAATAGCAGCCACACCGGGTTAGCCAGAAGCCTGACCCGGTGTGAACAGGGCTTACTTAGAAGTGCAGGCCTACCGTGAAGTACCCATTACCCGGGTGAGCACCGCCTTCGATAAACAATACCCGGTTGCTGATCAGGATATTAAGACCAACTTCAGCGGCCAGACCAAAGTCTGCATCACCATTTCCTTCAGCGCCAAGGCCCGGCCCCAGGCTCGCATACATGTCGAGGCCAGTATCGAGCGGAAACAGCAAACCCAGTGACAGATCCCCGCCGATGGCCACGTCATCGTTAAAGCCAACACCCAGCTCAATTTCGCCGTAAGTGTTCAGGCCATTATTTTCCAGGGCGGGCACATTGATGGGGAAACCAATGGCGCCGATAAAACCAACGCCACCGCCATAGGAGGCGAGGCCCAGCTCAGCGCCACCGCGGCCACCGGCATAGGCCGTACTGGCAAGTGTTGCGGCTGCGAGCGTTGCAGCGATCAGTACTTTTTTCATGTGAGTATCCTCGAGCGAACAGTGTGGAGTTTCGAAGCTAAACAGCCCTGTTTAAGACTCCTGACAACGCAGTCTAGCGGGTCAGAACGACAATTTGAACGCTGTAACGGCAAGAACGACTGTGGAAATCGTGGCCCGGGTCACTTAAACTTCTCCGCCCAACTAACCCGTGGCTCTGGATTTGCGATCCAGCCCGCTATAGGAAATTTCATGACTGACACCACTGTAGCAGAAACCATTGCGGTTTCTGCAATGTATCACTTCGTTCGTCTCAAAGATTACGCCGACTACCGTCAACCCCTGCTGGATATGATGGAGGCGGAAGGCATTCGTGGCACCTTGCTGCTCGCGTCCGAGGGCATCAATGGCACGGTCGCCGGCCGACCGGACGCCATAGAACGCCTTCTTGGCTGGATCAAAAGCCAGGGCCCGTTCGCCGGTCTCAGCCACAAAGAATCTTTTTGCGATGAGATGCCGTTTTATCGCACCAAGGTAAAGCTTAAGAAAGAAATCGTCACCATGGGTGTTGAAGGCATCGATCCGCTGAATGTGGTTGGTACCTACGTAAAACCCGAAGACTGGAACACGTTGATTTCAGACCCCGAGGTCGTGCTGGTCGATACCCGCAATGAATACGAAGTGGCCATCGGCACCTTCAAGAATGCGCTGAACCCGCACACCCAAACCTTTCGCGAATTTCCGGACTATGTAAAACAGAACCTCGACCCGGCCAAGCATAAGAAAGTGGCCATGTTTTGCACCGGCGGCATTCGCTGCGAAAAATCTACGGCTTACCTGAAAGAGCAGGGCTTCAACGAGGTATACCACCTTGAAGGCGGCATCCTCAAATACCTGGAGAACGTTCCGGAAGCCGATTCCCTATGGCAGGGCGAGTGCTTCGTATTCGACAACCGGGTCACGGTAAAACACGGCCTCGAACCCGGCCGTTACGACCAGTGCCACGCCTGCCGGATGCCCATTTCCGATATCGAAAAAGCCCACGCCCATTACGAACCGGGTGTCAGCTGCCCGCATTGCTACGACAAGGTAACCGAAGACCGTCGTCAGCGCTTTATCGAACGCGAACGCCAGGTGCAACTGGCCAAAGCGCGCGGTGAAGCGCACATTGGCGCCGACGCCAAAGAAAGCATCGAACAGCGTCGGGCTCGCAAAGCGGCTGAGCGTGAGGCCCAGCGGTCTGCTAACTTGACTGCATAGCGTTTGGAGGCTCAAGTTTCCGAGTTCGAGTTTTTTTAGTGCCATGAGTTCGTATCAGCCACCGGGCATCCCTGTCTGGGGTCGGCGTGAATCCCTCCCTGGAGCCTAGACCGCAGCATCCTTGCTGCGGACTTCCCCAGACAGAGATGCCCGGCACCTGATACTTAACACGGAGCGAACTCGGAAACTTACATTAGCTGCGGAGGTTTCAATCCTGCCCGAATCCAAACACCAGAGTGGCCCGGTAGGTCTGATCTGGGGTCAGAGTACAATTGGGGAAGTGATCGTGATTGGGAGAATCGGGCCAAGCGCCCGGCTCCATGCAGAAAGCGCCATGGCGCTGATAAGTCTCTGTATCGTTTTTCGGCGTTCCGCCCAGAAAACCGCCACTGTAAAACTGCACACCGGGCAGGGTACTTGAACACCGCATCCAGCGACCGCTGGGTACATGCCGGGCTTCGGCCATCAGCGTCAGTGGCCCTTCCATTTTTTTGCCAAATACATAGTTGTGATCGTAGCCGCCGGCCCGAGCGAGGCTGGGGTCACCCAGGCTTTCAAGTGCCTGGTCGATCGGGCGCCAGTTGCGCAAATCCAGCGCCGTGTTTTCAACCTTAACCAGCTCGCCTGTTGGCAGCAGCGTGTCATCGATGTCGGTTACTGTGTCGCTGTGTACCCGGAATTCATGATCTTTAAGCGAGCCTGCTGCCGCACCCGCTAGATTGAAATAAGCATGGTTGGTCAGATTCACCAGCGTGGTTTTCGTCGTGGTTGCCTCGTAGTCGATGACAACCTCATCCTTATTCGTTAGTCGGATTCGCTGAGTTATGGTCAGCTCGCCCGGGTAGCCGGCATCGCCGTCAGGTGACGTCAGGGTGAAAATCAGACTGGGTTCGTCGTTTTCCAGGTTGATCTGGCTGTCCCAAATGAGATGACCAAAGCCGTGTGAGCCACCGTGCAGATGATGCCCGCCACTGTTGCACTCCAGATCCAATGCCTGACCGTTGACGCTGGTTTTGCCATGGCCAATGCGGTTGGCGTAGCGGCCAATGGTCGCGCCAAAGTTGGCGTTCTGGGCAATAAAAGCCTCTAGCGTGTCGCAACCCAGAACCAGGTTTTCGTTATCCGCCATACCTGGTAATCGAAAGCCCACAAATGCCGCCCCCAGGTTGTAGAATCGGGCTTCGCTTCCGTTTTTGTTGCGCAGCGTGAACGCTTTAACGGCGCGGCCGTCACTGAGGGCGCCAATGGTTTCTTCAGAGTTGATTGGGGTGACGGTCACAGGGGGCTCCAGATTTGTTGTTGATTTATTTATTGTCACTCGAGTCTTAAATTTGCCAGATTAAGAGCGGCGGGTGCCAATGTTGGCTCTGTGGGGGAGTCCGCAGCAAGGATGCTGCGGCCTAGGCTCCATGGATGGATTGAGTGGGCGGCACTCCGCCCGACCCCACAGAGCCAGCATTGGTAGTCGACGCGGACTATTGGCACCATAGTAACCTTGACGTCTTTGGTTAATGTGAATATGCGCCGTATTGTGAAAGCAGCGGCCGGGCAAGTCCATCCCGGCGCTGGCTTTTGTGGTCAGTCCGGGTAGGCACCATCGACCGGGTGGCAGACGTAGACCGTAGGCTTGATGCCAAATTCGGCCTCGTAGCGCTGGTTTACCCGCTCGATGACGGACTCGACCTGGTGCTCATGCACCAGCGACACGACACAGCCACCAAAACCGCCTCCGGTCATGCGAACACCGCCCTGGTCACCGATCAGGTCGGCAATCATGGCCACCAATCCATCGATGGGCGGCACGGTAATTTCGAAATCATCTCGCATCGAGGCATGGCTGGCGGCCATCAATTCGCTGATTCGCGGCCAGTCCGATTGGGCCAGGGCGTCGGCTGCTGCAAGGGTGCGCTCGTTTTCGGTGATGATGTGACGGGCCCGGCGGTAGGTGACCGGGTCCATCCCGTCTCTTTCTTGCTCCAGCTGTGCCAGTGTGGCATCGCGCAGGGCCGGTACCTGCAAGTGCAGGGCGGCGGCTTCGCACTGTAACCGGCGCTGGTTGTATTCACTGTCGACCAGGCCGCGTTTCACATTGGAGTTGATGATGACGATGGCCGCATCCGCAGGCATGGGTACCGGCTGGGTGGTCAGGCTACGGCAGTCGATCAGGGCGGCGTGGCCCTGTTGTCCGCGGGCCGATATTAACTGATCCATAATGCCGCACTGGCAACCGACAAACTGGTTTTCAGCCTGCTGGCTGAACAGGGCTGCTTGGGTGCCGCTGAGGGTTTCCCCGGCCAGTTGGGTCATGGCGCGGGCAGTCACCACTTCGAGTGAAGCCGATGAACTCAGGCCAGCGCCCTGGGGCACATTACCGGTGACCAGTAAATCAGCGCCACAGAGCTGGTAACCCGCCTTGCGCAGTACATCGCAGACACCGCGCAGGTAATCGGACCAGGGGGCAGCAGCGTCGTGCTCGATGGGCTCATCCAGATGGAAGCTGGAGCGGGCTTCATTCAGATCAAGTGCCACCAGATTGACAACCCGGTCTTCGCGCGGGTTGCCAACAATACAGGTGTGGTAATCAATGGCTGCCGGCAACACAAAGCCATCGTTGTAGTCGGTGTGCTCGCCGATCAGGTTGACCCGACCCGGTGCCCGAAAGTGATGGTGTGCGGCGGTGCCATAGAGCCGTTCGAAGGCCTGGCGGGCAGTGGTGTACAAATCCATTAGCGTTGTTCCCGGTAGTGGATGTCGCTGAGTGTTTGCAGCCGTTCGGCCGCTTGCTCGGGCGTTAGATCACGTTGCGGTTCAGCCAGCATTTCATAGCCGACCATGAACTTGCGCACGGTGGCACTGCGCAGCAGGGGCGGGTAGAAGTGCGCATGCACCTGCCAGTGGTCGTTGGCATTGCCATCGCAGGGGGCACCGTGCCATCCCATAGAATAGGGGAAGGAGGTCTCAAACAGGTTGTCGTAACGGGTCGTCAGGCGCTTGAGTATGTCGGCAAGCGCGTGCTTTTCATCGGCGTTCAGGTCCGTCAGGTGGCGCCGGTGCTGGCGTGGCATCAGCAATGTCTCGAACGGCCAGCTGGCCCAGAACGGTACCACGGCTATCCAGTGGTCGTTGCTGACCACAGTGCGGCTGCCGTCAGCGGTTTCCCGGTCTGCATAGTCGAGCAGCAGGGGGCGACCGTGTTGTTCAAAGTAATCGCGCTGGGCGCTGTGCTCCCGGGCAGGCAGGGTGGGCAGGCCATTGCTGGCCCAAATCTGGCCGTGCGGGTGTGGTTGCGAGCAACCCATCACCGTGCCCTTGTTTTCAAACAGCTGCACCCAGCGATAGCGACTGCCCAGTTCCTCCAGTTGCTCGACCCAGGTATCGACCACCTTGCCAATGGCCGGCACCGACATTTGCGGCAGCGTCAGTGCATGATCCGGGCTGAAACACAGCACCCGGGCCTCACCCTGTTCGGCCTGAACCTGCATCAGCGGGTCTTGCTCTGTTTCATAGGCGGGTGTGTCGGCGGTAAGAGCGCCGAAATCGTTTCCAAAAACGAAGGTATCGGTGTAGTCCGGGTTACGGTCGCCGGAAATTCGCGTGTTACCCGCGCACAGGTAGCAATTCGGGTCGTGGTGGGGCAGTTCCGGTTCATTGACCGCTTCGGTCTGCCCTTGCCAGGGCCGCTTGGAACGGTGCGGAGAGACCAGTACCCAGTCTTCAGTCAGGGGGTTGAACCGCCTGTGCGGATGATCGCTCGGGTTGAAGGAATGGGCGCTCATTGCAGCCTCCTGTTATTCTTTGCATTGCAGTTTATCGTATTTGAAAACGTTTTCAAGATTGAATTGGTTGCCACAGCTCCAGCGCGCGTTGTATCAATTCAGAAAAGCGGTCAAACTTGATTCATACTCAAAGCGGTTCAGGAGAGTAGGGCATTGGCAAACATTAAGGATGTTGCGAAAGCAGCAGGGGTATCGGTGTCGACGGTTTCACGGGTCATTAACGACTCGGCATCGGTCGTGCCCGATAAACGCCAGGCCGTACTGGCCGCGATGGAAGCATTGCAGTACCGACCCAACTCTCTGGCGCGTGCCCTGGTCAACAGCCGGTCCGACTGCGTCGGTTTGCTGGTGGGTGAAATTGACTCCCCTTTCTTTGGTGCGCTGATGGCGGGTGTGCATCACGTCGTGCACGACAGTGGCAAGCATGTGATCGTAACGGCGGGCTATCACCACATCGATAAAGAGCGGGATTCAATCCGTTTCCTGCTCGACCGTCGCTGCGACGCTCTGGTTATTCACTCCAAGGCCTTGCCCGATGATGAGCTGGTGCGCCTGCTCGAACTCGATATTCCCATCATCATTGTGAACCGGCTGATTCGCGGCTGGGAACATCGCTGCGTCTATCTCGACAACGAATATGGCGCCTATCTGGCAACGCGGCATTTATTGTCGAAAGGCCACCGGGACATCGCCTACATTGGCACCAACATCGCGATTGAAGACGGTGCCGACCGGGTGCACGGCTACCGGCGCGCCCTTGAGGAATTCTCCGTTCCCTTTAATGAGCGCAAGGTGGTGCGAACCTTCCCGGATGAAGAGGGTGGTCACAATGCCATGGCTGAGGTTGTCAGTCGCAACCTGGGTGTTACCGCGGTTTTTACTTACAATGACGCCATGGCTGCCGGTGCCATTACCATGCTGCAGGATTCAGGGCACCGGGTACCGGAAGAAATATCAGTGGTTGGGTTCGACGACGTGATTCTCGCCCGCCTGCTGAACCCCAGACTGACCACCATTCGTTACCCGGTCTATGAAATGGGGGCTCTAGCGGCCCGTATTGTCATGCATCAGCTCGACAGTAAATTCGCCAGTGCCGACCAGCCGTTGCGATTTACCCCGCGCCTGATTGAACGACAGTCGGTTCGGGATGCAGCGCCGGTCGCGGTCTAGTACCAGGGCTTCGATTATGGAACAACGCCAGCAGATGATTGAATGGTTTGCCGAGCAGTTTGATCAGCGCGGCATCCGTTTCGACGAACCTCACCGCATGCACGACTTCGACGCGCCCGACAATCGTGCCTGCGAACGCCTGCTGGTCGAGGCCGATCGCCGCTTTCGGGTGCGATTCAATCGGCCCATTGCCCCCATTGAACTGACAGAAGCGCTCTACAGCGCCTGTTTCTACCAGCACCGTGCCGATCGAATGCTGCGCCAGCACTCCCTGCTGGGCCGGCTGCGCGGCTGGATCGGTAAGGGCTAACGCCGCTCCCCATGAGTCCTGGCAGTATATATCGCTGTAATTAGCGGGTTTTGGCGGTTGCTTCATCGTATCTGTTTGTTTTTCTGGTAATAAGCCCTGTTTTTGGTGGTAAATTCAGTGCCACTCACCCGCCCTTTTTTTTCTATACTGATTTGGTCCCCAGCGTTCTTAAATTAAAACGACTCTAGCCATTGACGTACAGGAGAAGACCATGCGAGTAGGCGTCCCCAAAGAGATAAAAAACCACGAATATCGCGTCGGCCTGACCCCGACCGCTGTGCGCGAGCTGGTTCACAATGGCCATGAAGTCGCTGTCGAAACCCAGGCGGGTGCAGCAATCGGCTTCAGTAACGAGGAATATCAGGCCGCCGGTGCCCAAATACTGGACACGGCCGCCGGTGTATTCGACTGGGCTGAGATGATCGTCAAGGTTAAGGAGCCTCAGGCGGTCGAACGCAAGATGCTCAAATCGCATCACACCCTCTTTACCTACCTGCATCTGGCACCGGATGTACCGCAAACCAACGACCTGATTGAATCGGGCGCCACCTGCATTGCTTATGAGACGGTTACCGATCGTTCCGGCCGCTTGCCCTTGCTGGCGCCCATGTCGGAAGTGGCGGGTCGCATGTCCATTCAGGCGGGTGCCCATTGTCTGGAAAAAGCCCAGGGTGGTCGTGGTCTGTTGCTCGGGGGGGTGCCCGGTGTGGCACCGGCACTGGTCACGGTCATCGGCGGCGGTGTCGTTGGTCAGAACGCCATTGCCATGGCGGTCGGTCTGGGTGCGGACGTTACCGTGCTGGATAAAAGCATCGACACCCTGCGTGAGCTCGATAAGCAATACGGCAACAAGATCCGCACGGTCTACTCCACGCGCGAAAGCGTTGAGCAACATGTTCTGGAGGCCGATCTGGTGGTCGGCGCGGTGCTGATTCCCGGTGCAGCTGCGCCGAAGCTGGTCACGGCCGATATGATCAAACGGATGAAGCCAGGTGCAGTGGTCGTGGATGTGGCCATCGACCAGGGCGGTTGTTTTGAAACCTCCAAAGCGACCACCCACGCTGAACCGACTTATGTCGTCGACGAAGTGGTGCACTACTGTGTTGCCAACATGCCGGGTGCCGTCGCCCGTACCTCGACTATGGCACTGAACCACGCAACCCTGCCGTTTACCCTGGCTCTGGCCAACAAAGGGGCCAAACAAGCCATGCAGGATGATGTGCATTTGCTCAACGGACTGAACGTCTGCCGTGGCAAAGTGACCTACAAGAGCGTGGCGGATGACCAGGGGCTTGAGTACCTGGCACCCAAAGACGCACTGGCGCTGCTATAACGCCGTTTACAAGCGAAAGGGCAAGCCTTAGGCTTGCCCTGAGCTTAAACAGGGGCGAACGCTAGCGTGATAGGGGTTTTTGATTCGGGCATTGGTGGCCTGACGGTATTGCAATGGATTCGTCAGCGGCTGCCACAGGCCGATTTGCTGTACCTTGCCGATCAGGCGTTTGCTCCCTATGGGGCCAAGTCTACCGAGTTGCTGCAGCAACGCTGCGACCGCATTGCCGACTGGCTGATCGCCCAGGGCTGCACCGTATTGGTGGTCGCCTGCAACACAGCCACGGCGCATTGTGTTGATGCCCTGCGCCAGCGCTTGCCGTTCGACATCATTGGTGTCGAGCCAGGTATCAAACCGGCTGCCCTCGGTACCCGCAGTGGCGCCATTGGCATTCTCGCCACCGAAAACACCCTGGCGTCCAGCCGCTATCAGCAGCTTGCTTCCCGCTTCAACCCCAACACCTGTGTCGTTAATCAGCCGTGCCCGGGCCTGGCTGATGCCATTGAACTGGGGCCGGATACCGAGCGGATCGATGCCATACTGGCCCGGTGTACCACCGCAATGACCGATGCCGGTGTCGATCGCGTGGTGTTGGGCTGTACCCATTATCCGCTGGTGAAAGACCGGTTGCAGCGGCTGCTGGGTAGCCAAGTGCAGTTGATTGACACCGGTGAGGCCATCGCCGGTGAAGTGGCCCGCCGGGCTGGCAGCGCCGAGTGGGGGCAGGGCAGCACTCGCTTGCTGACCACCGGGTCACTGCCCCGGTTACAGCAGCTGATTGGCGCTTACCCTGTGCTGAGCTCACATTTTCAGGCCAACCAGTGCGAGGCAGCACCCGATTTGTCGGACCTGGCTCAGACCTCCGGTTCTTCCAGCGCATAGAGGTCGTCTTCCATGCGGGCATGGTGCTCCTGCATCATGGCCAGTGCCTGGGCGATGGCCCGGTTATGCAAGGCCGGTTTAAGCGCTTCGATGAAATAGTCGATCACCGATTCGCATTCAAACTGCCCGAGTTCAATCTCAAGCTCCGTTTCAAACCAGCGTTTTGTCGATAAATTAAGCGATTCCCGTGCTTCCCGGGTCATCAGTGCCTGTGTCATGTCGTGCTGCTCCACTACGCCTTAATAAGATTCCACCTTCGCAGAACGGTGTTTAGGGATCAAATGACTTTTATTTTGCGATATACTCCATCTTAAACGATTAAGAGCCGGCTATATGGGTGTTCTTAACAGCCCGAGTCGTGGTCTCCCATCGTTATGCTGGCCCGCAGTGCCCGCTAAAACCATAAAAACAAGAGAGCGCAACCATGAAAAACACAGTGATTCCCTGTTTGGGGGCCGCCACAGTCGCGGCTGCCTTGTTGTCTGCCCCCGCATTGGCCGTGGAACTGACCATCGCCTGCGGTGCCGTCGGCATAGAACGCCAGGTGTGTATTGACGGCGCCAACCGCTGGGCCGAACAGACCGGGCACAGTGTTGATGTCGTCGCCACACCCCAGTCCTCGACCGAGCGACTGGCGATGTATCAGCTGTTGCTGCGCGAACGCCACAACACCGTCGATGTGTTTCAGATCGATGTGATCTGGCCGGGGTTGCTGGGTGAGTATTTGCTGGATTTATCGCCTTATGTGCCAGACACCGACGCCTTCTTCCCCAATTTAATGGCCAATAACACCGTCGATGGCCGGTTGATAGCGATGCCCTGGTACGTAGATACCGGCTTGTTGTATTACCGCAAAGATCTGCTCGATCGCTACGGTCACCCGGTACCCCAGACCTGGGATGAGCTGGAGACCATTGCCACCGATGTGCAGCTTGGAGAGCGTTCGCAGAACGGGAACTTCTGGGGGTATGTCTGGCAGGGTAGCGACTATGAAGGGCTGACCTGCAATGTCATGGAATGGCTGGTCAGCAGCGATGCTGGAACCGTAGTCAGCACTCAGGGCGTGGTGACGCTCGATAATGACCGTGCCGCCCGTATTATCGATCAGGCCGCTGGCTGGATCGACACCATTTCGCCGCCCGCCGTACTGGAGTACCAGGAAGAAGACGCCCGGGCGCAGTTCGAGGCGGGCAACGCCTTGTTTATGCGCAACTGGCCCTACGCCTGGCGCCTGGCCAACGAGCCCGAGTCGGCGGTGTCCGGGAACGTGGGTGTTACGGTGTTGCCGCAAGGCGACTCGGGCATGCCCAGTGGGGCCCTGGGAGGCTGGCAGCTGGCTGTAACCGAGGCCACGCGCTACCCAGCACTGTCGGCCGACCTGGTGCGGTTTCTGACCAGCGAGTCCGAGCAGCGCCGACGGGCTGATTTCGGGTATCTGCCGACCCGGTCGGCGCTGTATAACGAGCCGGAACTGACGCAGGGCAACGCCGTGTTCGAACCCGTTGGCCGGGCGCTGGAAAACGTGGCGGTGAGGCCCTCATCAGCCACCGGTCGTACCTACAAGTACGTTTCCCGCTATGTGTCCGGTGAAATTCATGAGGTGTTGCGCGGCACTAAATCGACCTCGGACGCATTGGCGTCCATTACCGACCGCATTGTTGAACGCGGCCTTGGTGACTTGCAGCGGCCCTGACTTAGTCTGTGCGGGTCGACCGGCTGGCTGAAAGTCACATTCTGCCCGGTTGACCTTGTATTCCTGGCCCTTAGACCTGACTTGACGGGAATCGATCAGGAGAATTGCCCGTGAGTTCACCCCAAGACCCTCAGGTCATCGCCGACGCTACTGAGCCGTCTGCCGCCAGACACCCCGGTACCGCGCCCGGGTCTGGCCCGGTATCTGCCGCCATCCCCTTCGGGTTTCTGGCCCAGCTGTGGCCCTATCTGAAACGTTATCGTCATTTAATGCTGGGCGCCGCTGCGGCCCTGGTGCTCACCTCGGGCCTGACGCTTGCACTGGGCCAGGGCGTACGCCTGGTGATCGATCAGGGCATACTGGCTGAATCACTCGGTGCCTTGAATCGCACCCTGGGGTTTGTGATGGTGCTGGTTGTGGCCATGGCCGTGGGTACTTTTGTTCGGTTTTATCTGGTCACCTGGCTCGGTGAACGCGTCTCGGCGGATTTGCGAGCCGATGTCTTTGCTCACCTGGTGCACATGCATCCGAGCTACTTTGAAGAAAACGCCAGTGGCGACATCATGTCGAGGCTGACAACTGATACCACCCTGCTGCAGTCCATTATCGGGTCCAGCCTGTCGTTTGCCTTGCGTAACGCACTGACGGTGACCGGTGGCCTGGTTATGTTGCTCATCACCAATCTCAAGCTGTCTCTGGTCGTGCTGCTGGGGGTGCCTGCGGTGCTTATCCCCGTGTTGTACATGGGCAAGCAAGTGCGCCAGCTCAGCCGGCGTAGCCAGGACACCGTCGCCGACGTAGGCAGTTACGCTGGCGAGATCATCCGCCAGATCAAAACCGTGCAAAGCTATGCCCGTGAGCCCTTCGAAAAGGCAGCCTTTCAGGTGGAAGTCGATGCCGCATTGGACGTTGCCCGCCAGCGTATTCGTCAGCGCAGCATCCTGATGGCGGTCGTTATTCTGCTGGCCTTCACCGCTATCGCGGCCATGGTCTGGGTCGGTGGGTACGATGTCATGACAGGCACCATGAGCGGCGGCGAGCTGGCCGCCTTTGTGTTCTATGCGGTCATGGTGGCCTTTGGTGTCGCCGGGGTGTCGGAGGTTTACGGCGAAGTGCAACGGGCGGCGGGTGCCACCGAGCGCCTGATGGAGTTGCTGGCTGAGCCCTCGATCATCGTATCGCCCGCTGAAGCCGGGCCTCTCGACCAGGAAGCCGAGAATCACCTGACCCTGAACAACGTCAGCTTCAGTTACCCGAGCCGGCCTGAAACCAACGCACTGAGTGAGGTCAGCCTGGCCGTAAAACGCGGCGAGACGGTGGCGCTGGTCGGCCCGAGTGGTGCGGGCAAATCCACTCTGTTCGAGCTGCTGCTGCGCTTTTACGACCCGCAACAGGGCTCGGTCACCTTGTTGGGGCAGGATGTTCGGGCGCTGCCGTTACCCGAATTGCGCCAGCATATCGGCCTGGTGCCCCAGCAGCCCGTGCTGTTCAGCAACGATGTCTGGCACAACATCCGCTATGGCCGGCCCGATGCGTCCGATGCCGAGGTGCTGGCGGCGGCCGAAGCGGCCAACGCCATGGCGTTTATTGAAGCCCTGCCACAGGGGTTTGCCAGCGATCTGGGCGAGGCCGGTGTGCGACTCAGTGGCGGCCAAAAGCAACGCCTGGTCATCGCCCGGGCCATTTTGAAAGACCCCGATCTGCTGCTGCTCGACGAAGCCACCAGCGCCCTGGATGCAGAAAGCGAATATCAGGTTCAGCAAGCACTGGAGAAACTGATGAAGCAACGGACCACCCTGATCATCGCGCACCGGCTGGCGACGGTTCAGGGGGCCGATCGAATCGTGGTGATGGATCAGGGGCGCATCGTTGCTGAAGGCACGCACACCCAGTTGCTGACACAGTCTCCCCTATATCGGCGGTTAGCCGAATTGCAGTTCGGACAGACTATGTCGGCGAAAAAAGATGAAGCCATCACCAACAACTGACTGGAAATGTCGGGAATTGATCAGAAAACAGCGCCTACGGGCGCTTTTTTTTTGAACGCTGGTTTTACCATCGAGTCGTGCTCGCATAACCAATCACAACAACTATTTTGCGAGTGGTGTGACTGTCAATGGGTTGTATGGAGCGTGTCAGTGCGTTAGTCTTTAGTGCACGAAACGTTAGTAGGGTGGTTTACACCCCCAACGTGCGACCTGTCAGCGACAAACAACCGTTGTAGCGCCCGGCCCTGAGTGTTTGTCGAACTAGAGCCGTGCAGTCGATAGTCGCCACGTGTGTTGTATGTAAACGGTATTGGCAGTGTTCGCAGCTGCGCTAATGGCCTCCGTTTGCCTTAACTCTTGATCCCAATCTGACAGTAGGGAACCTTTATGACAGAAAATACCGACATGATACCGCCCGATGGGCGAGTAGATGCCATCGACACCGACTACCAGATCGGTCAGGACAACATCAAGATGAATATCGGGCCTTTCGGGCTCGATATTCATAACCGTGTTTTCCTGATTTCCGGCCTTTCAGTCGTTGCCTTCGTCATTTTGACGCTGGCATTCCAGACCAGTGCGGGCCCCATGTTCAGCAATTTACGGAATTGGCTGACGGGTAATCTGGACTGGTTCTTCCTGATATCCGGTAACATCTTCGTTCTGGTGTGTCTGTTTCTGATCGTATCGCCCATGGGCAAGGTACGCATTGGCGGTACCGACGCCACACCGGATTACAGCTACCTCGGCTGGTTCTCAATGCTGTTTGCCGCCGGCATGGGCATTGGCCTGATGTTTTACGGCGTCTCCGAACCCATGTCGCACTTTAGTTCGTCTCTGGGTGGCATCGCGACTGAAGGCGGCGTTCGTACCGACTGGGCACCTCTTGGTGGCGCTGAAGGTGATGCAGCGGCTGCACAACGTCTGGGCATGGCCGCAACGATCTACCACTGGGGTCTTCACCCCTGGGCGATTTACGCCGTACTGGCACTGGCGCTGGCTCTGTTTTCGTTCAACAAAGGGCTGCCACTGACCGTACGGTCCATCTTCTACCCGCTGCTTGGCGAGCGTGTCTGGGGCTGGCCGGGGCATGTCATCGACATTCTGGCCGTGTTCTCGACACTGTTCGGTCTGGCAACCTCACTGGGTATTGGCGCTTCACAGGCCAGTGCTGGCCTAAACTACCTGTTTGGCGTGCCGATGGGGGCGACGACGGAGGTCTTGCTGGTGATTGGCATTACCGCCATTGCACTGGTGTCTGTCGTGGCCGGTCTCGACGCCGGGGTGAAGCGCTTGTCTGAAATCAACATGAGCCTGGCGGTTCTGTTGTTGCTGTTCGTCATTCTGGTCGGTCCAACTCTGGCTATTCTGACAGGCTTCGTCGGCAACCTCTGGGGGTATGTACAAAATATCCCGGCTCTGTCGATGCCTTTTGGTCGTGAAGACGACAACTTCAGACAAGGCTGGACAGCCTTCTACTGGGCCTGGTGGATTTCCTGGTCACCGTTTGTCGGCATGTTCATCGCGCGGGTATCGCGTGGTCGTACCGTTCGTGAGTTTATGGTCTCGGTTCTGCTGATCCCGTCAGCGGCCTGTGTCCTCTGGATGACCGCTTTCGGTGGCACCGCCATCAGCCAGTACGTCAACGATGGTTACCAAGCCGTCGCCAACTCTGGTCTGGAACTGCAACTGTTCGCCATGCTCGACGTACTGCCCCTGGCGCAGATCACCTCCTTCATCGCCATTGTGCTGGTCATCGTCTTCTTCGTGACCTCATCTGACTCCGGCTCCCTGGTGATCGATACCATCACCGCCGGTGGCAAGGTGAACGCACCAACACCTCAGCGGGTGTTCTGGGCTACCTTTGAAGGCCTGGTCGCCATTGCCCTGATTCTAGGGGGGGGACTGACGGCTCTGCAGGCCATGTCCGTCTCGACGGGCGCGCCTTTTACCATTGTGTTGCTGCTGTGCTGTGTCTCCCTGTTTAAAGGGTTGGCCAGCGAACCACGCGGCTAAGTGGATAGGCAGAAATAAAAAAAGCGACCTTCGGGTCGCTTTTTTTTGGCCTGGAGTCAGGTTTTAGTCGCTACCCAACACATCCACCATAAGGTCAGCAGATAGATCTTCCAGGCCCTGAATCACACTATCGAGGCTCTGCTCGTCGGTTAATCCCAGTTCAAGCTCAGCTCGAAACAACACACCACCGCTCATCGACGCCGGTTCGACATCGGTATGAACATCCACAAGATTGATGTTCATCGCCGCAAGCTTGCGAGTGACTTCCGCGACAATACCGGTGCGGTCGTTGCCGACCACAGCGATGCGGTGTTGGTGCAGCGTGGTGTCTTCGCTATCGCCCACTTCAATTTGAATCGACAAGCCTTTGCTGCCGAGGGCCTGAGTGCTGGCCCGTAACGTCTCCAACTGGCCGGCATCAAGATTGACCCGAACAATGCCAGCGAAGCGACCGGCCATGGTCGATAGCCGGCTCTCCTGCCAGCTACCGCCGGCATCGGCTACTGCAGAGGCGACTTGCTCGACAATGCCGGGGCGGTCTGATGCCATGATGCTGAGAATAATTTCCATAGAAGCTCCATTTTTATTCTTTGGATAGGTGTCAAAAATTGACTGGTTCATAAACGACACCCGGAAAGATTTTCAAATTTAACCACCGACATAGTGTTGGGTGCCGGGTAGGCCTGTCCGGGGTAGGCCACAGAATGGATGCTGTGGCCTAGGCCCCATGGAGGGGTTTACGCCGACCCCGGACAGGTCTACCCGGTGGCCGACACGAGCTCCTGGCACGAGAAGTAGCAACCACCGGCCCTAAATATAGCTCTCCATACTTGGGCAGGAGCAGAACAGATTGCGATCGCCCCAGACGTCGTCGACCCGGTTGACGCTCGGCCAGTATTTGGCCTGGCTGACCCAGGGCCTCGGGAAGATGGCGGTTTCCCGGCTGTAGGGGCGCTCCCAGGTGCCGATCAGATCGGCTTGGGTATGGGGGGCGTTGACCAGCGGGTTGTTGTCGGCCGGCCACTCGCCCGAGGCAACCGCATCGATTTCCGCTCTAATGGAGACCATGGCATCGACGAACCGGTCGAGTTCGGCTTTGCTTTCGCTTTCTGTCGGTTCAACCATGAAGGTGCCCGGCACCGGAAAACTCATGGTTGGGGCGTGGAAGCCGAAGTCCATCAGTCGCTTGGCAATGTCGACCTCGGTGATGCCCGTGGCCGCCTTGAGCGGGCGCAAATCGAGAATGCATTCGTGGGCGACACGGTCATTGCGGCCGGTGTAGAGAATCGGGTAGTGCGGCTTCAACTGCTGCGCCAGGTAATTGGCATTCAACAACGCCACCTGAGTCGCCGTGCGCAAACCTTGCGCGCCCAGCATGCGAATGTACATCCAGGAAATGGGCAGAATGGAACTGCTGCCAAAGGGCGCCGCCGAGACCGCGCCCTCAGCGGCGAGGCCAGTCGCATTGGCCATCACACTGTGACCGGGCAGATAGTCCGCCAAGTGTGATCGCACGCCGATTGGCCCCATGCCCGGGCCACCGCCACCATGGGGAATCGCAAAAGTCTTGTGCAAATTCAGGTGAGCGACATCGGCACCGATGTCAGCCGGGCGGGTAACGCCGACCTGAGCGTTCAGGTTGGCACCGTCCATATACACCTGGCCACCGGCCGCATGCACAGCATCGCACAGGGCCTTAACGCCCTCCTCATAAACGCCGTGGGTCGAAGGGTAGGTGATCATCAGGCAACTGAGTTCATCGCCAGCAGCGGCGATCTTCTTCTGAAGATCCTCGGCGTCCACATTGCCCGCCTCGTCGGTCTTAACGACCACCACCGTCATGCCCATCATCTGGGCCGAGGCCGGGTTGGTGCCGTGCGCTGACTGCGGAATCAGGCAGATGTGGCGACCTTCCTGCCCCTGGGCTTCCTGATAGCGACGGATCGCCAGCAAACCCGCGTATTCGCCCTGAGCGCCCGAGTTGGGCTGCATGCTGATCGCATCGAACCCGGTAATGGCGCGCAGCATGGTATCCAGTTCTTCCAGCAATACCCGGTAACCCTTGGTCTGGGCACGGGGCGCAAAGGGGTGAATGCGCGCAAATTCCGGCCAGGAGACCGGAATCATCTCCGCCGTCGCGTTCAGCTTCATGGTGCAGGAGCCCAGAGAAATCATGCTGTGGGTCAGCGTCAGGTCCCGGTTCTCAAGCCGCTTCAGGTAGCGCAGCATCGCCGTTTCACTGTGATGACTGTTGAACACCGGGTGGGTCAGGTAATCCGATTCACGCTCAAGTGTCTCTGGCAAAAAGGTGGTGCCATGTTCGGTGATCTGGGCGTCGATGTCGGCCACATTGAAATCGTGGTCACCCATCAATACATCGAACAGGTCTTCCACATCTTCCCGACTGGCACACTCATGCAAACTGACGCCCAGGGTGCCTGCCGCATCTTCGCGCAGGTTGATCTGCTTGGCAGCAGCCCGCTCCAGAATCAATTCGCGGTTGCCCTGGGGGTCGATGGTCAGGGTGTCGAAAAAGTGGCTGTTAACGATGTGAATGCCTTTTGCTTCCAGCCCTTCGGCCAGAATTCCGGTCAGCCGGTGAATGCGCTGGGCGATGCGTTTCAGACCTTTAGGGCCATGGTAGACCGCATAGAATCCGGCCATGTTGGCCAGCAACACCTGGGCGGTGCAGATGTTTGAATTAGCCTTTTCACGGCGAATATGCTGTTCACGCGTTTGCAGCGCCATACGCAACGCTGGCTTGCCATGGGTATCTTTGGAGACGCCGATCAGCCGGCCTGGAATGTTGCGTTTGAACTCATCGCGCGTGGCAAAAAACGCGGCATGAGGGCCGCCATAACCGAGCGGTACACCAAAGCGCTGGGAGTTACCCAGCACAATGTCGGCCTGCATCTCGCCGGGTGATTTGAGCATCAGCAGGGCCATCAGATCAGTCGCCACCACCGCCAGCGCGCCCTTGGCGTGCAGGGCTTCAATCACCGGCTCCGGATCGCGAATCTCGCCATTGGCACCAGGGTATTGCAGCAGGGCAGCGAACACCGGTTGCTCGGCAGCCTGCTCCAAAGGCCCGGTCATCACTTCGAAGCCCATGTAACGGGCGCGTGTTTTGATCACTGCCAGCGTCTGCGGCAATACGTTTTCATCGACAAAGAAAACGTTGCCCGGCGCCTTGCGCAAACAGCGGTGCGCCATCGCCATGGCTTCCGCCGCTGCTGTGGCTTCATCGAGCAGGGAGGCATTGGCCAGAGGCATGCCGGTCAAATCACTGATGGTTTGCTGGTAGTTGATCAGCGCTTCCAGGCGGCCCTGGGCAATTTCCGGCTGGTAGGGCGTATAAGCGGTATACCAGCCCGGGTTCTCCAGCACGTTACGGGCAATGACATTCGGCGTCAGGGTGTCGTGATAGCCAAGCCCGATGTAGCTTTTGAACACCTTGTTCTGGCGGGCCATGGCGTGCAGGTAATCGAGTGCGTCCTGTTCGCTGGTGGCTCGTTCGATGTTCAGATCCGAGTTGAGGCGAATGGCACCGGGCACAATCTGTTCAGTCAGGTGATCCAGGCTGTCGGCGCCGACAGCGTCAAGCATGGCCGCTTGCTCACCAGGGCCTGGGCCGATATGGCGGCGAATGAATTCGTCGGTACTTTCCAGATCATCGAGGGAAAAGGGTGCGGTCATGGTGCTCGCTCTCGGTCCAGTAGGGCGGGATGGGGCGTGCCGGTTTCGGCAGGCACGCCCTGATACGGGGTCGTTAACGCGGCCCGCAGAGCCGCAGCAAGATCAGTCTTCGGCGCACTGGTCCTGGTAGGACTCGGCGTCCATCAGATCTTTCAGCTCACCCGGGTCCTGCATTTTTACTTTGAAGAACCAGCCGTTCTCGTAAGGGTCTTCGTTGACCTGTTCCGGTGCATCTTCCAGCGATTCGTTCACCGCGATGACAGTGCCGGTCACCGGAGTATAGATGTCGGAGGCCGCTTTTACCGACTCAACCACCGCAACCGGGTCACCGGCAACGATTTCGGCGCCCACTTCCGGCACTTCCACAAAAACCACATCGCCCAGCTGTTGCTGGGCAAAATCGGATACGCCAATGGTAATGACATCGTCACCTTCTTCACGGACCCATTCGTGGGAGGCGGCATATTTCAAATCGGCTGGAATTGTACTCATGGAATAACCCTTTGGTCTCGGATCGTCACGGATCATGGTTTACAGGCATGGGTAAAGCTGGGCAGGGGGCTCCCCCACCACCGCTTTACCGGAATTGTTGCGTAATTTAGCAGCCTGAATGCGAAACAGCCACCGCTGGTTTTGCAGGTAGGGAGCTTACTTCTTTGGTTACATCGTTGAATATACTTGGGAGGCGCGGGGCCGCGCCGGATACAAGTGGAGCTCCTGTGGGGTCGGCGTAGATCTGTCCATGGCGGTCCGACGTCTCGGGCCTAGGCCGCAGCATCCATGCTGCGGACTACCCCACAGGAGCCCCACTGGCACCCGTCGCTTGTCTTCACAGTAAGCAAAGTATTCCGAAAGAAGTTGAAATGGCATCCCAGTGGCCGCCGCGTGCCAAAGCCTCCCTGGCAGGAACTACTTGAGGGTTGGGGGAGTGGGTGCCTGGGGTGGGGTGCGCAGGGCAGGCTTGTGGCTGATATAGATGCGTTCCGCCTTCATGATCCGGATCAACAACCAGGAGGATTCCAGAGCCGCCTCACTGGCCTCGGCCTTCAACTCGCGCAGGGTGCGGTCGTTGAGGTTTTCTTCACTGAAAGCGAACTCTATCAGTTCATCTTCGCTGATCAGATTCTTGCCAAGGATGATGGCGGCCATGCTATACGCTCGGTTGGTCAGTGCTTGAAAGAGCTATCGGCGGATAATCGCCATTGTTTAGTGGTCTTCCGTCAATCTGTGAACTCTATCAGGAATCCTTTTTACGATGACGCGATTGCCACAGCACTTCCTGGGAGCCATCGGCCCGGGCAAGCTGTCGTGCCAACACGAAAAACAGGTCTGACAGACGGTTCAGGTACTGCTGGGCCAGCACATGGCCTTCTGCTTCCTGGCGGTTGAAGGCCACCAGCGTCCGTTCCGCCCGGCGGCAGGTGGCGCGGGCCAGGTGGCAGCGGCTGGCCGCTTCGTTGCCGCCTGGCAGAATGAAATTTTTCAGCGGCGGCAGGTGCTCGTTGATGCGGTCGATGTGGTCTTCCAGGTCACTGATCAGCGCTGCGTCGAGCAGTTCATAGCCGGGCATGGCCAGTTCACCGCCCAGGTCAAACAGGTCGTGTTGAATCTGGCTGAGCATTGGGTATTCACTGTGCTGGTCTCCCAGGCAGACCATCAGAAAGCCGACCAGGCTGTTCAGTTCATCGATGTCACCCATAGAGGCAATGCGACCACTGTCTTTGGGCACTCGCCCATCCATGCCGAGGCCAGTGTCGCCGGCGTCGCCGGTGCGGGTGTAAATCTTGGAAAGTCGGTTACCCATGGTGGTGTCGGTCCTTGCGTTTGGTATTGGTTTAAGCCCGCTGATGTTAGCGAGCCTGTTTAAAGGGGAGGCTGGTCCGCATCGGTATCGGCAGCCGGGCCGCGAACGTCATCGGCTGTTGTTACCTGTTCAAGCGTCTGCTTTACCAGCGGGTCGGTCAGCGGAAGCGACAGAATGAACCGGGCACCCCGGCCCACGGTCGATTCGACCTGCAACCGGCCGTGGTGGTGGGTGGTGATGATAAAGAAACTCACCGACAAACCAAGGCCCGTGCCCACACCCACATCCTTGGTGGTGAAAAACGGTTCAAAAATGCGTTTTCGGGTGGGTTCATCCATGCCGATGCCGTTGTCGGCCACTTCGATCACGCAATGATCGTCCTGCACGTATTGCCGTATCTGGATGATGCCTTCATCAATGTCATTCAAGGTGTCGAACCGCTCGCGGATCGCCTGGGCGGCGTTCTTCATCAGGTTCAGTAACACCTGTTCGAGTTCGGTCATCACGCAGGGCACTTCAACCTCGGGCGATCGAAAATCCTGATCGACGAACAGATGCTGTTTGCGATAGCCCGATTTCAAATTGAAGTCGTTCAGGGCAATGTTGATGGCCTGGTCGAGTAATTGGCCGATTGGGTAGGGTTGCAGCAAACGGTCGCTGTCGCGGCTGAACTGAAGCATGTTGGTGACAATGCGTGACGCCCGCAAGCCAGATTCGGAAATGTTGGTCAGGAACTTGGGTACATCCCGTCTGGCGAGGTATTGCTGCATCAGCTCCAGATTCAGCCCCAGGCTGGACGCCAGTTCACGGTTGCGTTTGAGGGCCGGGTCGAGCCGTCGTTCAATGTTCTGGGCATTCTGAACAATGGCTCCCAGTGGGTTATTGATTTCATGGGCCATGCCTGCGGCCAAGCCCCCAACCGACATCATTTTTTCCGTTTGTACCATCACTTCTTCAAGCTTGAACTGCTCGGTTACGTCATCCAGCCGAATCACCGCCCCCTGAGAATCGGTCTGTTGCAGCGGGTAAACCACCAGGTCGACACGGATGGGTTGCTCGGCTGTTTGCAGTTCAAGGTTGTGCCGGCTTTGCACCTTGTGCCGGGTCAGCGCCAGCAGAATCAGATCCTGATGTTGGCCCAGAAACGGGAAGGCCTCCTGCAGCGAAAGCCCAATGGCCTGCTCCGGACGGGTGCCACTGATCAGCGCCGCCTCGGTATTCCACTGGGTGACGATCAGCTTCTCGTCCACGGCGATCAGCGCTGACGGCATGGAATTGATGATGGCGTTCAGGTAATTCTGAAACTCGGTCAGCCGGCGTTCAACCCGGTGGCGTACCTGCACCTCGAACTCCAGCTTGTGCATGGCCTTCTGCGCTGCCTCGGCCATGGCTTCCGACTCTTGTCCGGCCAGGGTGGCCCGGTCGCGTTCGGCCTTCAGATCGGCTTCGCGTCGTGCCATCTGGTCAAGCATCGCATTGAACGCGTCAACCACCTTGCCCAGCTCATCCTGGTGGTGTTTTTTTGCCCGCAGCGTCACATTGGAGGTCGCCGTTACCTGGTTCGACACCAGCATCAACTGGTTCAATGGGTTGAGAAAATGCCGGCGGAAAATTTGCAGCAACACGGCCGAACCCAGAATGGAAATCACCACAATCAGGCACATCACCACCAGCGGATGCAGGTGCTGACCCGAGAAAAAGACAAAGCCAATGCTCAGACTGCTGACAACGGTGATCCCCAGTAACCACCAGAGAATACGCCCCAGCAGGGTCGGTGATGCATAGGCCATGCAGGCTCCTTGGTGTGCGGTTAAGGCGCTGTCGGTTAAGCGCTCGTCAGCGAATCAGCGGGTGCAGGCGAATCACCGCCTGGTACCAGTATTGCAAACGTGGCGCCGCCAGGCCATGCCGATCGGCGGCACACAGCAAAGGGCCCAGAATCGAATCGACCTCGGTTTCCCGCCCGGCCTCGATGTCCGTCAGCATCGACGACCGGTTGCGCCCCGTCGCTTTGGCCACCATCACCACCCGTTCGGCAAGATCCGATGGCAATTGAACGTCACTGGCCCGCGCAATCTGTTGAATTTCAGCGCACAACAGCTCTACTTCACCGACCCATTCGCGCTCGGCCAGGGCGCCGTTCAGGCACTGCTGCACCGCCGTAATCGGGTTAATCACGGCATTGATCGCCAGTTTACGCCAAAGCACCGCCGTAATATCAGTCTCCCAGTGTAATTCCAGCGGGCCCGCCTGATTCACCAGCTTGCGCCCCCACTGTTCGGTTTCATCAGTAACGGGATACTGCGCCGGGCTTCCAATCCGGGTTTCCCCGACCCCGGTGTGCCGAACCCGCTGACCAAACCGGCCCGCGCCTTCGGTCGTCGATGCCCACAACACCCGGCCCGGCAACTGTTGGCTGAGCCAGGCCTGTGGGCCCAGGCCATTGCACAGAATCAACCAGGGAATATCAGTAAGTTTTGGAATGAGGGGCAAAGTAGCGCGTTCAACCTGAGTGGCCTTGCAACACACCAGCACGGCATCGATACCATCGAGCGAGTCGGTCAGTGACCACCGCAGCGGATGAGTTTCTCCGTCGGATTCAACGTAGCCAGGCAACGACAAGCCCGCACGGTGGGCATACACCTTAATGGTTGCGTGGTTTTGCAGTGACCAGGCCATCAGGCTGCCGATGGCGCCGGGGCCAAGCAGAAGGATCTTTGCCATATCGTCGTATCCTTACCGGATGAGCGCATATGGTAACTCTAGCGCCCCTTCGGAGGCGACATCGGTGGACCTAACGCCAGTTTAAAAATTGACTGAGGTGACCCCGGTACCCGCTGCGGAAGATAGCCACCAAAAGAGGCCTAGCCAGGGTCAGGCGCTTTGTCCGTTTTGCCACACATGCATGGCATGGCGCTGTTCTACGGGAATCTTCTGCAATCGCACCAGTGCCTGCTCCAACATCCATTCTGCCGAAGCGGGGAGGGGCTGGGAGGCATCGGCCAGATCGAGCTGAATGCAGCCCGTCAGTGACACAAAGCCGGACGTTGTCGAGTAGGCGCGGGTGAACAGGGCATCGTACAGGCGTCGAATCAGTTTCTGCGTCGCCACATTGCCGCCCGTGGAATGCAACAGCACACCAATGATGTTCTCGCCTAGCCGGGCTGTGTCATCGAGTGGGCGGGTGTGTTCAGTAAGGCGGCTGCAGGCTTCGCGAATCAGCTCATTGCGTAAGGCCCGGCCGCCCTGAGTGGCCACTTCACCGAGATTATCGATCCGGCACAGAATCAGCCCCATTTGTCCGGTACGCCCTTTAATGTGAACCAGCGTCCGGTCCAATTGGTGGCGCAAGTGCTGCGAATTGCCAAGCCCGGTTGTTGCATCGAGCCGGTTCATGCGGGTCACCGCCCGGAACTGGTCTTTTAGCTGACGCTCACGGGAGATCAGCGAGTTATGCAGCCGCGACAACCGCTGACCGGCATGAACCCGGGCCAGTAACTGGGTTTTCAGGTGGGTTTTGCCAATGAAATCATCGACGCCCTTGGCAAAAGCTTCCTGCAGGGCTTCGTCGTTCTCCTTGGCGGTCAGCAACATCACGTAGGTGAAACAGCCTCGTCGCCGGTCCAGTTCGCGAACCAGCTGAGTCAATTCCAGGCCATCCATGCCTGGCATCAGCCAGTCGGCCAGCATCAGCTCGGCCGGGCGCTGTTTCAGCGCATCCAGCGCGTCTATGGCGTTGTCGGCAATGCGAATATCACGGAACCCGGCATTGACCAGCATGCGCTGAATGATCGCGCTGCTGAACTTGGTGTCGTCGACGATCATGATAGCGGTATCATGCGTCTCACTCGGAGTCAGCCCCGGGTGTTTCGGGCCATTGGGTGTGTCTGACATGTCCATATATCCTTGTTGTCATCGCGCATACTGCGCACGACCTGACTGCTGCAACCGTCCGTCATATAAGTGGGCGGCCACGTCCTTTATAACAAGCCTTTACAAAAAGGTTACAACCTCTGTAGCGGCAGTATAAAGGTCGGCGTTGAGGTTGGACAACCATTGTTTGAGTCGGCACCATTCGTTCTCAGAACAGACCCAACCCGGCTAAGATGCCAGGGGTCTTGAAAAACGCCATATCAGGAGGTGAGGATGGAAGTCGAGCATCTGGAGATACGTGATCAGCTCAGGCGGTTCGCCCCGTTTGACCAGCTTCCGGATGAATGGCTCGACACCTTGGCCAGCCAGATCGAAATCGGCTACTTCAAAGCCGGCTCCGACATCATGGTCAGAGGGGAAGAGGTCACCTACCTGCACATTATCCGCAGTGGGGCGGTCGAGTTGTACCGCAGTAATGGCGAACTCTATAACCGCCTCGCCGAGGGCGACATTTTCGGTCAGTGGGGCCTGCTGATGAATCGCCCCGTGCGGTTTCCGGCGCGTGCGATAGAGGACACCCTCATCTACTTTGTCGCCAAAGATCTGTTCGACCGGCTCTGGGAGTCGAGTGAAACCTTTGCCGAATTCGTCGAGGTTGAAGATCAGTCTCGCCTGCGTGCTGCCGTCAACCAGCAACAAAATACTGACCTGATGACTTCCCGGGTGTACAAACTGCTGTCACGCTCGGCGGTTATGTTGCCGCAGACTGCGACGCTGCACGAAGCTGCACTGGCGATGACCGAAGAGGGTGTATCTTCCCTGGTGATTACCGACCCGGATCATCCCGAACAGGCGGGTTTCATGGTCGGCATCATTACCGATCGCGACCTTCGTACCCGCGCCCTGGCGGAACGACTGGGGTACGACACACCGGTCAGGCAGTTCATGACCACCGAACTGATCACCATCGATGCCAAAGCCTTTGTATTCGATGCCATGCTCAGCATGCTGCGCCACAACGTGCACCATCTGCCGGTGTTACGCCACCGCAAGCCCGTGGGTGTGCTGGCATTGTCCGATATCATTCGTTACGAATCCCAGAGCAGCCTCTATCTGGTTAGCCAGATTCATCGCCAGCCACGCAGAAAAGACCTGAGCAGCCTGATGCCCGACGTTCGGGCCACCTTCATACGCATGGTGAACGAAGGCGCCACCAGCCACATGATCGGCAGCGCCATCGCCGGAATTGGTCGCAGTTTCACGCAGCGCCTGCTGGAGCTGGGCGAGGAAGAATTTGGCCCGCCACCGGTGCCATACTGTTTTCTGGCACTGGGCTCAATGGCGCGGGATGAGCAATACGTCGTCACCGATCAGGATAACGCCATGATCCTCAGTGACGACTTCAACCCGGATGAGCACGACGACTATTTCGCCAAACTCGCCGCCTACGTCAGCGATGGTCTGGCAGAATGCGGTTACGAATACTGCAAAGGCGGCATCATGGCCACCAACCCCCAATGGCGGCAGCCACTGTCAGTCTGGCGCGCCTATTTCAAAGACTGGATCGACAACCCCGACCCCCAGGCCTTGCTCAACAGCTCCATATTTTTCGATCTGGACGGTATTCACGGCGAAACGGCCCTGGCCGAGACCCTCAAAGTTGATGTCGCTAGCCGGGCTCAGCGCAGCCCGAGATTTCTCGCTTGCCTGGCGCGCAACGCCCTCAACCGAACACCACCGCTGGGTTTTTTCCGAACGTTTGTCATGGAAAGCGACGGCAAGCACAACAAGTCCATCAACCTGAAACGACGCGGCACTGCACCGCTGAGCGACGTTATACGGGTTCACGCTCTGGCGGCGGGCTCTACCGCCCAGAACTCCTTCAACCGGCTCGATGCCATTGCTGAATCCCGCATTCTGGGTCACAGCAACGGCGACGATCTGCGCGACGCCATGGAATACATATCCATCGTACGTGCCCGGCACCAGGCGCTTGACCTCGAATCCGAACAGGAACCCGACAACAACGTTGAACCCGAGAACATGACGGTCTTCGAACGGCGCAACCTCAAAGACGCCTTTCAGGTCATTAGCAACGCCCAGAAATACCTGCGAATGCGGTATCAGGTGAACCGGGTGTGAGCTTTTTTGTCCCCCGAGACAGTGACTCCCTGGATACCAGGCCCGACTGGCCTGCCTGCTTCAGCGCCTGGGCAGACCAGGTCAGGCACCCGGAATTGCAGCGCTTTTACCAGGCAGGGACCGTCGCGGCCGATTGCCCGATAAACGAGGTGCCCTTTGTGGCCCTCGATGTGGAAACCACCGGCCTGAACGCAGATCGCCATGCCATTCTCAGCGTCGGCCTGGTCCCTTTTACCGTAAAACGCATCTCGGTCGCGGACAGCCGGCACTGGGTTGTAAAGCCCCAACTGCCATTGATTCAACAGTCAATTCAGTTCCACGGCATTACCCACACCGACATAAAAAACGCCCCCGACATGGCCGAGATTCTGCCTGGCCTGCTCGACTGCCTGGCCGGGCGAGTTGCTGTGGTGCACCATAGAGCCATAGAGCGATCCTTTATGGATGTCGTCGTCAAAGCCCGCTGGAACGAAGGCCTGCAATTTCCAATGGTCGATACCATGGCCATAGAGGCAATGCTGCACCGCGACAAACCCCGAAGCCTCTGGGCCCGCCTGACCAACCGCCGGCCCGTCTCCATCCGCCTATCGGACAGCCGTATACGCTACGGCCTGCCGCATTACCCACCCCACAATGCCCTCACCGACGCCCTGGCCACCGCAGAACTGTTTCAGGCTCAGTGCGCCTATCATTTTGAGCCTGAGACCCCGATTTCAGAACTGTGGTACTAGCCGAATGCTGCGTTGGTACTTTACCAGCTGTTAGTTATTGAGTAGGCAATTGGAAAAATAAAGCGGTGGCTGTGCAGCAAATGCAGGGTGCTGGGTATGCCTTTCCGGGGTAGTCCGCAGCAGGGATGCTGCGGCCTAGGCTCCATGGACGGATTTACGCCTACCCCGGAAAGGCATGCCCGGTACCCTGCGCGATCCCCAGGCTCAGAAAAAATTTAACCCCGAAGGTGTTGAAATGAAAATTTGTCGGCCCCATTAACGGGGAGCATTGGCATTCCGGGGCCGTTCAGTATCGAACAGCCCTGAAATCACAACAAAACTCCCACATGTCTTTTAGGAGATTGGATCCATGAAAATTCGTCCTTTGCATGATCGCGTCGTAGTACGCCGCAAGGATCAAGAGGAAACCACCGCCGGCGGTATCGTTCTGCCAGGTTCTGCCAAAGAAAAGCCCTCTCAGGGCGAAATCCTGGCAGTCGGCAACGGCCGGATCCTTGAGAATGGCGACGTCAAGTCGTTGGATGTGAAGGTAGGCGATACCGTTGTGTTTGGTCAGTACGCAGGCAGCACCGTCAAGATCGACGGCGAAGAACTGCTGATTATGACCGAAAGCGACATCTTCGGCGTTATTGAGTAAACCGAGCTCGTTCAACGAATTGTAAGGAAGGTAAGCACATCATGGCAGCTAAAGACGTAAAATTTGGCGATTCCGCTCGCGGTAAGATGCAGAAAGGCGTGAACCTGCTGGCCGACGCCGTCAAAGTAACTTTGGGCCCCAAAGGCCGTAACGTAATTCTCGACAAATCCTTCGGCTCACCCGCCATCACCAAAGACGGTGTATCGGTTGCCAAGGAAATCGAACTCGAAGACAAATTCGAAAACATGGGCGCTCAGATGGTCAAGGAAGTTGCTTCCAAGGCCAATGACGAAGCCGGTGACGGTACCACGACCGCAACCGTGCTGGCCCAGGCCCTGGTTAACGAAGGCTTGAAATCAGTTGCAGCGGGCATGAACCCGATGGACCTGAAGCGCGGCATCGACAAAGCGACACGTGCTGTTGTTGATGAAATCGCCAAGCTGTCTGTGCCTTGCTCAGACAAGAAAGCCATCGCTCAGGTCGGTACCATTTCTGCCAACGCCGACGCCACCATCGGCGGCCTGATCGCCGATGCCATGGAAAAAGTTGGTAACGAAGGCGTGATCACCGTTGAAGAAGGCAGTGGTTTCGACGATGAGCTGGAAGTCGTCGAAGGCATGCAGTTCGACCGTGGTTACCTGTCTCCGTACTTCATCACCAACCAGGAGACCATGACGGCCGAGCTCGAAAACCCGTACATCCTGTTGGTCGACAAGAAAATCAGCAACATCCGTGACCTGATCCCGGTACTGGAGTCCGTCTCCAAGGCCAGCCGTCCGCTGATGATCATTGCTGAAGACATCGAAGGCGAAGCCCTGGCGACCCTGGTTGTCAACAACATGCGCGGTACCGTTAAAGTCTCCGCTGCCAAGGCACCGGGCTTCGGCGACCGTCGCAAGGCCATGCTGCAGGATCTGGCGATTCTGACCGGTGGTACTGTGATTTCCGAAGAAGTGGGCATGAGCCTCGAAACCGCCACCCTGGAACACCTGGGTAGCGCCAAGAAGGTCACCCTGTCCAAAGAAAACACCATCGTGGTTGACGGTGCCGGTGAAGACGCCGACATCAAAGGCCGCGTAGAGCAGATCCGTGCCGAAATCGAGCAATCTACCTCCGATTACGACAAGGAAAAACTCCAGGAACGCGTCGCCAAGTTGGCCGGCGGTGTTGCTGTCATCAAGGTTGGCGCTGCCACCGAGATGGAAATGAAAGAGAAGAAAGCCCGCGTCGACGACGCCCTGCACGCAACCCGTGCAGCCGTTCAGGAAGGTGTGGTTGCCGGTGGCGGTGTAGCCCTGGTACGCGCACTGATGAACGTAGGCGAGATTCAGGGCGACAACGAAGAGCAGCGCACCGGTATTGCCCTGGCATTGCGTGCCATGGAATCCCCGCTGCGTCAGATCGTTTACAACGCCGGTGGCGAGCCGTCTGTTGTACTGAACGAAGTCAAGAAAGGCTCTGGTAACTACGGCTACAACGCTGCAACCGGCGAATACGGCGACATGATGGAACTGGGTATTATCGACCCGGCCAAAGTGACCCGTTCAGCCCTGCAAGCGGCTGCCTCGGTTGCTGGCCTGATGATCACCACTGAAGCCATGATCACCGACAAGCCAGAAGACAAGTCTTCCGGCGGCGGTATGCCTGATATGGGCGGCATGGGTGGTATGGGTGGCATGGGCGGCATGATGTAAGCCAGCCCGGCCCAATACCCGACAAGCCCGCTACGTGCGGGCTTTTTTATGGGCGGAAAACGCCCGTACGAGGCAGCAGCAAGGCCGCAAAGCACTGTCAGATGGGTGTAAACCGATTGTCGTGAATAGGGGCCTTCTATACACTGGCGTCCCGATATTTTGATCTGTGGGCGCAAGCCTGAAAAAGGCGCAGGGATAGTGCAGAACGGAAGTCTATGAGAATTAATCTAAAATTAGTGGTGCTGTTTGTAGGGGTGTATTTGCTCACCCTGGTGGCGACCGTGCCATTGAGCTGGGTGATCAGTTTTGCGGAGCCGTCGCTGCGGTCTGCAGGCGTACGCCTCGAACAGCCACAGGGTAACATCTGGCAGGGACAAAGCCGGGTACTGGTGCCAAACAGCCCAGAATTCAATCTTGAATGGCAGGTGAAGCCCCTGGGTCTGCTGACAGCCCGGTTACCTTACGATGTCCGTGTATCCAGCCCGGCGCTCGATGTGTCTGGCCAGATTCAGGTGCGCCCGACGGGCGTGGGGGTTGAGCAGGTATCCGGGTATGTCGACGAAGCGGCGTTTGCCCAGATTACCCGGTCTTATAATTCAACTCTCCAGGGGCGGCTGGTTATCTCAGACCTGAGCGCCAATGCCGGCTGGGGCGGGGCCCTCGGTGACGCTAGCGGTGAACTCTCCTGGTCCGGCGGGCCCGTTGAAGTGCCGATGGGGCGTTCCCGGCAGCAGTTCGACGTACCCCAGATGCAAGGGGAAATCACCAGCGACGACACCGCATGGCGCGTAGCGATCGATGCGTTGGACGACACCTCACTGATCCGGGCGCAACTGAGCCGGGAAGGGCAGGGGCAAGTTACCGTGCAACGGGCCATGGCCGAGCGCCTGGGCATTCCGGTTCCCGGCGGGCGTGAGACCCTGGTAGAAATCTCACAGAAGGTGTTTTGATGGATTGGGTCAATCAAAGCCGGCAACTATGGCTGCCGCTGCAGCGCTGGGTCGTGGTGATCCTCATAGTCCTGAGCGCCGTTTACAGCGCCCAGCTTACCTGGCTCTGGCTGCAACCGGTACCCGAGGTAAGTGCACCGCGCATTCAACCAGCCAACCTGAATAACGCTGCGAGCAGCACCAACCCCGAACAACTCGGCGCCGCTCTGGGCGAACGCCACTTCTTCGGGCAATTTGAGGCGGTGGCAACTGCTGAACCCGAGCAGCCGGTCGAAGCCCCAGAAACCCGATTGAACATGAAGCTGCAGGCCGTGCTTGCCCGTGGCGACGACGGCACTGGTTTTGCCATTATTTCCCGGGGCGGCAGTCAGGCCAGCGCGTTCTCGGTCGGTGACGATATTTTTAACCAGGCGACCCTGTCGGCGGTATACCGTGACCGGGTCATACTCGACCGCAATGGCCAGCTGGAGACGCTGCGCTACGAGCGGGAAGCGACATCGCAGTTGTTGCAAGTCAACGATGAGCCCATCGAAGACGACAGCAGTTTCAGAGAGACCATTGACCAGGCTCAGCAGCGGGTCGACCGGGGCGAAGATGTACAGGCACAGGTTGAACAAATGGTGTCTTATGTTCAGCAACGTGCCAACTCAGACCCCCAGGGCCTGCTCGATGAAGTCGGCCTCGAAGCCACCGGCTCCGGCTATCAGGTAACCCAGAATGCACGCCAGCTCGCCATGGCCGGGCTGCGCCCGGGCGATGTGGTGACGGCGGTTAATGATCAGCCGGTTGGTAACATCGGGCAGGATCAGGCATTGCTGAACCAGATTCTGCAAACCGGCGGTGAATTGAAAATACAGATTCAACGGGGTTCGCGCTCCTTTACCATCTACCAATCCATACCTCGATTCTGACAAATGCAGAACGATCGATTAAGAAAGGACAACAAGATGCATGCTTTCAGCCCGGTTCGCAGGATTGCGGAACCCCTGTTACGGTCACTGCTACTGACTCTGGCGCTGGTGCTGGTCAGCCTTCCGGTTCGCGCCGAAGAGCCAACCTATCAGTTGAACATGCAGGGTGCCGACATTAATGAAGTGATTGACCTGGTGGCGCGCGTTACCGGCAAGAGCTTTATCGTCGACCCCCGGGTGCGTGGCCAGGTAACGGTTATCTCCGATCGCAACCTGACCGCCGACGCCATCTACGAAATATTTCTGGCTACCATTGAAGTCTATGGTTTTTCTGCCGTAGAGACCGATAACGCCATTAAAATTATCGGCCAGGCCGACATCAAATCTGCAGGTCTCGAGGTTGATACCGATGGGTCGATGTCAGGTGAAGAGATCATCATTCGGGTTTTCCCGATCCAGAATACATCTGCCATGGAGCTGGTGCCAATTCTTCGGCCATTGGTTGCCAAGTATGGTCACCTGGCGGGGGTCAGCACTGCCAACGCGCTGATCATCGCTGACCGGGCCACCAACATTGAACGAATTTCAGAAATCGTTGAATTGCTTGACCGCGCTGGCAGCGAAGAAATAGAAGTCATAGAACTCGAGCATGCCTGGGTGGGCAATGTGATTACGCTGCTCGAACGTGTCGCCCCCACACCGGTTACTTCCGGGTCTCAGCAGGGCGGTGACGTACGTGGCTTGCGCAGCGTCCACCTCGTTGGCGATGAGCGCAGTAATCGCATCATCATTAAGGGCGAAGCCGATGCCCGGGCGCAAATTATCGCCCTGATCCGCGAGCTCGATATTCCCGCCCAGGAGAACAGTGCTTCGAAGGTTATCTTCTTGAACAATGCTGACGCCGCGCGGATGGCTGAGTTGCTCAAAGGGTTTACCGGAGGTGCCGCTCAGGCAAGCTCCAATGGCCAAACAGCACCACCTGCCGGTCCGGTCAACATACTCGCGGACGAAGATTTGAACGCGTTGGTTGTGCGTGCTGAGCCTTCGGTCATGACCGAAATTGAAAGCATCATTCGCCAACTGGACGTGCGTCGTAAACAGGTGTTGATTGAAGCGGCTATCGTTGAAGTGAATGGTAATGTCAGTGATGCCCTGGGCATTCAATGGGCGACGAACCCTGAGCGCGTGAGCGATGGTGTACCCTTTGGTAGCACCAACCTGGGCATTGACGGTGCGATTTCCTCCTTACCCAGTGTGGTAGCCGGTGCGGCGAGTCAAAACGTGGGTGCTTTGCCGAACGGTGCTTTCCTGGGGTTGGTTGACCCCATCAGTGATACCCCTAATTTTGCAGCCATTATTCAGGCGATCGAATCCCAGTCGAACACGAATTTGTTGTCGACACCGAGCGTCATGACGTTGGATAACAGCGAGGCCTTTATCACCGTGGGCAGCTCTGTACCCTTCAAAACGGGTGGCAATGGAAGCGATGAAAACCCGTTTGTCATTGAGCGCCAGGATGTCGGTACCACGCTTACGGTTATACCCCATGTTCAGCAGGATGGCTCTGTGCGTTTGGAGGTCGACCAGGTGGTCGAATCCATTTCAGGCAACAACACCTTCGGTGCCGTAGACATCATTACTGACAAGCGGCAAGTCAAAACAGAAGTACTGATTGGCGATGGTCGTACCATAGTTCTAGGTGGGTTGATTGACGACACCCTGATCGAACGTGAAAGCCGGGTCCCGTTGTTGGGGCGGATTCCGATCTTGGGCCACCTGTTCAAAAGTACCTCGACCGAGCGTCAAAAAACCAATTTGATGGTCATTATTCGCCCAACGATCATAGTGGATGGCGATGAAGATCTGAGAGCACGCCGTATGGATGGCATATGGGATGTACGCATTCAGACCATGGATCATGTAGACGATCGTTATTTGCCGCCGACGGTAGACGATTTGTTTGAAGGTCGCCTGGACGGTGGTTTGCGCCCGCAGGACGACAATTAACGCCAGGGTAGGGATGTGTAGTATTTTATGTACAACCGGTCGATTTTAATAAAAGCGACGTAATCGGGTGGTAGTGTTTACATTACGCTGCTGAATCGTAAGATACGCAGCGTTTTGACTCTCTTGCAAAATATTTTAGCCCGGCGCACCCAGTGCCCCGGGTTTTTTTATGGGTGTTTGCCAGAAAACAGCGGTTTAGCCTACTGTCATGTAGCCTATAGGAAGTCTCGCCGATCCATGACCGCCATCACATGATGCGCAGGCTCTTCGTAAGGGTGTGCGACCACGAGAGCCTGCAGTACCGTTTTGATGCGGTCTTTCTTAACCACCATTTCCACGCGATGCTCGGCAACGCGCTCCAACTGCCCGGTTTGTCCCAGGGTAGGGTTGGCTCCGGCCAACGGTCGAAACTGCCCCTGACCCAGCACCGACCAGGCACAACGATCATAATCGCCGATGTTACCGGCGCCAGCGTCAGACAGTGCTCCAATCAGCGCCTCGGTGTGTGTTTCAGGCACATAAACAACCAGTAAGTACATAAGTGGGTCTCCGCGGTGGACGATCTTTCTTGTTTAATTTCAGCAGCTTAGCAACTTTTTGGTTGACACCCAACACAGGTTCGTTAACATACGCCCCGTTGTTAAGGAGAGTTGGCAGAGTTCGGTTGAATGCACCTGACTTGAAATCAGACGTAGGCGAAAGCCTACCGGGGGTTCGAATCCCTCACTCTCCGCCAAATTAAACAAAAAAGGGGTCCCCAAGGGGACCCCTTTTTTGTTTAACCTGCGCAAAGCGCAGGCCTTCGTTCGTGGCCCCCGCGGTTCGACTGAACGCCAGGAGCGTTCAGGGCTGCGCCAGCGTCCGGCGAAGCCGGATCGATCACAGGAACGTGATCGAGCCCATCCCTCAGGACTCCAGCTAGCCAAGTACTGTCTCATACCCCAAGGGGACCCCTTTTTTGTTTAACCTGCGCAAAGCGCAGGCCTCCGTTCGTGGCCCCGGCTGGGTTACAGCCACCAATCCCCTACGGACTCACTCCACTGAACCATCGCCCGTCACTGGGTTTCGGTGGTTACTTCGTTGGCATTAATTCCGTGCCATGAGCCCGTGCCGGCCACTGGGTAAGGCTATCCGGGGTCGGTGTGAACCCGTCCATGGGGCCTAGGCTTCGGCATCCATGCCTCAGACTACCCCGGATAACCAGACCCAGCAGCCAACACTCAGCTTGAGGTTGAATGGAAATAGCCGAAATTCCCTCCAAACCCCACCTACAAAAAAGCCCGCTAAAAAGCGGGCTCAAAAACTCAAAACTAGTAGCTAACAGCTCTTAGCTCACAGCTCAGCAAGAATCTTATCCCGAATATCCTCAAAGCTGCCGATACCCGGTACATGAATGTATTTCGGTGCTACCTCGGGTTCTTTCGCGGCCAGGTCCTTATAGAAGCCAATCAGCGGCTCAGTCTGGGCGTGGTAGACTTCCAGGCGCTTGGCGACGGTTTCTTTCTTGTCGTCTTCGCGCTGCACCAGGGTGTCGCCGGTTTCGTCGTCCTTACCGTCCTGCTTGGGCGGGTTATTGTCGACGTGATACACACGGCCAGAGGCTTCGTGTACACGGCGACCGCTCAGGCGCTTGATGATTTCTTCATCGGGAACATCGATGTCGATGACGTAGTCGATGCGAATGCCTTCGTTTTTCAGGGCTTCAGCCTGTGGGATGGTGCGCGGGAAGCCGTCGAACAGGCAGCCATTGGCGCAATCCGGTTGCGTCAGGCGCTCTTTGATCAGTTCAATGATGGTTTCATCCGAGACCAGGCCGCCAGAAGCCATGACTTCCTTAACCTTCACGCCCAAAGGGCTGCCCGCTTTAACGGCGGCACGCAGCATGTCGCCCGTGGAGATTTGCGGAATCTGAAATTTTTCGGTGATGTATTGGGCTTGCGTCCCTTTACCGGCACCAGGTGCACCCAGCAGAATAATGCGCATAGATGGCGAGCTCCTCGTTAATGTTTAATCTTGAAAAACATGGTTTAAAAAAGTCTGAACCGACTGAGCGATCCACTCGTTATTGCAAATTCAGTGTCCTATTCAGGGGTCGTGAGCCAGATACCCCCTGTAAACGCCAGGAGTGCGGCTCCGGTCTGAGCGTCAGTATGCTGCTCTATGTGGCGGCAACTAGCGGTAAAATCGTTTAATTCCTGTTATTTTTGGTGATCTTGATGCAGTGTCGAACTTATAGGCCTGCATCAGCCAGACGCTAAGATACCCGCCAAGGCCGTCAAGCTCAACCATTGGCGGTTAGACTTCAGTCGATAGCAGGGCGAAAGGCTCCGATTAAAGCAAGGGGCGACTGGGAGTATCCGTACCGGCGAAGACCCCATCGCCTAACAGGGCCAGCCCCCTCGATGACAGTTCTTTCTGTCACCCAGAGGGCTGGCCTAGCGCGAAAGACCAGCCCAGTCCGGTTACCCTGTGTTGCGCATGCCAGCTGAAATGCCGGCCATGGTCACTTTCAGGGCACGCTCAAGTTGTGGGTCGAGATTCCCCGTTTTACGAGCCCGTTTCAACAGTTCCGCCTGCAAGTAGTTCAGCGGGTCGGTGTAGGGGTTGCGCACCAGAATCGATTGCGCCAGTAGCGGGTCGCTTTCCAGCAGCACCTGTTGTTTCTTGATCTGGTTAAGCAACACCTCACTGGCTTTCAGGTCTTCACGCAGGTCTTCGCCCAGTTCATGCAATTCCGGTGGTACCAGTTGTTGCTCGTAGTAAGCCGTGATCGAGCCGTCGGCTTTGCCCAGCACCATTTCCAGCAGGTCGAGAAAGCTGCTGAAGAACGTCCAGTTCTCAACCATGTCCTGCAGCAGCTCCGGGTTTGTCGCCAGGCCATGTTCCAGCGCCTGGCGCGCACCCAGCCAGGAAGGCATGTTCAGCCGTACCTGCATCCAGGCAAATACCCAGGGAATGGCGCGCAGGCTTTCGACTCCGCCGGTTGCCTTGCGTTTGGCCGGCCGGCTGCCCAGCGCCAGCATGCCCAGTTCCTGTTCGGGGGTCAGGCTTCTGAAATAGGGTACAAAGCGCTCATCGTGCCGCACCACCGAGCGGTAACGCTCCAGGCTGGCCTTTGACATCGCTTCCATCAGGTCACGCCATTCAGCTTTGGGCGCGGCACTCGGTTCCAGGGTGGCGCGCAGAGTGGCTGCCACATAAATGCTGAGGCTGCGCACGGCCACCCGGGGCATGCCGAACTTGTAGCGAATCATCTCGCCTTGCTCTGTGACCCGAATGGCGCCACGTACCGACCCGGGCGGCTGGGATGCCATGGCCTTTTCAACCGGGCCACCGCCCCGGCCAACGGTGCCGCCCCGGCCGTGGAACAGCATCAGGTGAATGTCGTTATCGCTGGCCAGCTTGACCAGGCGCTCCTGAGCCTTGTACTGAGCCCAGGTAGCGGTCAGTTTGCCGGCATCTTTGGCTGAGTCTGAATAGCCAATCATTACGGTCTGTTTGCCGCCGCAATACTCGCGGTACCAGGGCAGTGACCAGAGTTTTTCCATGACCGACACCGAACGGTCGAGGTCATCGAGGGTTTCAAACAGGGGGACGATGGGCACGTTCCAGTCGAGGCCACTTTCTTTTAACAGCAACGCGACGGCCAGCACGTCCGACGGTTGTTTGGCCATCGAAATGATGTAGCTCGATAACACCTCGGCTGGCTCTTCTGCCAGAATGCGGGCGGTATCCAGTACTTCCCGGGTATCCGCTCCCGGTTCCCAGTGGCGCGGAATCAACGGGCGACGACTGCCCAGTTGCTCCAGCAAAAAGGCTTCTCGCTGGTCTTCATCCCAGTCTTTGTAGTCGCCCAGGCCCAGGTAGCGGGTCACTTCATCGATGGCCAGTATGTGGCGTTCGCTGTCCTGGCGAATATCGAGCGGCACCAGGTTGACGCCAAAGCAGTGCACACGCCGAATGCAATCGAGCAGCGCCCCGTTGGCAATGCGATTCATACCGCATTCCAGCAGAGAGTCGTAACAGGTCATCAGCGGAGCCAGAATGTCGTCGCGGGTGACAATGACGTCATCCGGCGCGGCTAGCGTTTCGCCCTGAACCCGGCGTTCGGCCCAGGCCAGGGTATGTTCCAGCCGGGCGCGCAAGCCGTGCAGTTTGGCGCGGTAGGGCGTTGGTGTTTCACCCACCTCGGCCATCAAATCGGCGCTGGCTTCGCTCATGCTGAGGTCACCGGCCAGATCGTGAATGTCTTTCAGGTACAGGTCGGCCGCCATCCAGCGCCCGAGCAATATCACTTCCTGCGTAACCTTGTGGGTAACGTTCGGGTTGCCGTCGCGGTCACCGCCCATCCAGGAGTAAAAGTGGAACGGTGAGGCATCGACGCTCAAGCCCTGACCCAGACGGGAGCGGGCCGTACGATCGAGTTCGCGCAGAAATTGCGGTACGGCGTGCCAGAGCGAGTTTTCGATAACGGCGAAGCCCCATTTGGCTTCATCGACAGCGGTTGGCCGTTCGTCCCGAATCTCATTGGTGTGCCAGATCTCGTTGACGGTGCGGCGCAGGTTCGACTTCAGCTCGGTCCGTTCATAACGCAGCAGGTCGTTGCGTTTCAGGTCGGCGAGGTCTTCGGCAATGCGTTCGTGTTTGCGAATCAGGGTACGGCGCGTCACTTCGGTGGGGTGGGCGGTCAGCACCAGTTCAATGTTCAGGTTGCGCAGGGCATCGGCCACGCTGTCTTTGCCGAGCGTATCGACCAGTTGTTCCAGGGTGTCTTCCACCGCTTCGCGTTGATTGGCTTCAGCACTGGAAAAAAATTGCTGGTCGGCAATGTTGGCCAGATTCAGGAACTGACTGAAAGCTCGGACAATGGGCAGTACGTCGTCGTCTTCCAGGCTCGACAGCACATCGATCAGCGGCTGCGGATCGCTGCTCTCGGCGGTATTAACGGCCTTGCCAAGACGGCGAATTTCTTCAACCTTGCGGAACAGCTCCGGGCCTCGGGTTTCCAGCAGGGTATCGCCCAGCAGTTCGCCCAGCAGACGTACGTTTTCACGCAGGGTGTCAGGAATTACAGTCATGTGTCGATCTCTCCCGGGAAAAGGTTAACTTTGGCAACCGATGCTTTAGAATGCGCTCCCTGCACCGGTGCACCGAACAAGTGCTTCCTACAGTGGTCAACCCTGTAGTCGTACTTTTCTTTCATTTTTTGTGTGCATCGTGTAAGCGACAGAGTGGCTTAATTGTACTAATAACCCTGTCACTGCGCCCCTCTTTCAATACGGACGGAGCCGGCGAAGGGACGACAACACCTGGCCGGATTGTAACTTTACAACATTTCGCCTCAAAATAGGATGTACCATGAGTGTATTCAGATCTGTGAATCCAGCCAGTCAGGAATGCCTGTTCGAGGCGAAAGGCTGGTCACAGACTGAAACGATAGAGGTTCTGGAGCGCCAGCAGACAGTATGGCCTGCACTGGCGGCATTGCCACTGGAGCAGCGCACGCGCTGGCTTGAAGCGCTCTCCGGGTTGTTGGCGACGAACCAAGACTCTCTGGCCCGGCAGATCAGCCGGGAGATGGGCAAACCTCTTGCCCAGTCACTGGCTGAACTGAGCAAGACGATCGATCTGATCGGATACCTGGTTGCACAGGGCCCCGCCGCGCTAGAGCAAACCGATGTGCAACCGGATGCCGTGCTGAGCTTCGAGCCCTGGGGTGGCATTCTCGGCATCATGCCCTGGAATTACCCGGTCTGGCAGGTGTGCCGCTTTGCGCTGCCGGCGTTGCTGGCGGGCAATACGGTGGCCATTAAACCCGCCCCAAACGTCTGGCTCAGCTCCCGAATGCTCCTCGACCTGATGCACCAGGCCGGTTTTCCTGCCGACGCGGTAGCCCTGTTGCAGATCGACATTGATGTGCTGCCCGCTGTGTACGATCACCCCCATTTGCGCCAGGTGCATTTTACCGGCAGCAGTAATGCGGGCCGGGCCATCGCGGTGGCCTGTGCTGAACGGCTGATTCCCAGCACGCTTGAGCTGGGGGGCAGCGATGTCTGGCTACTGACCGACAGTGGCGATCTGAACGCCTTTGTCGACAATGCTCTGGCATCCCGGCTCAATAATTCGGGTCAAAGCTGTCTTTGTGCCAAACGCTGGCTGATACCGGAAACCCGGCTGGATGCCGTCCTGGCCCGGGTGCAGGAGCGTCTGGCGGATTTTACGCCGGCTGAGCCGGAATCTGAAGGCTGTACACTAGGCCCTCTGGCCCGACCCGACATTCGCGACCGCCTGCTCCAGCAGTGGCACAACCTGAAGGTAACCGCGACCCGGCACAGTGAAGACCCTAACGTAGAGGGGCTATACGTCAGCCCGGCCTGGGCCGTAACCGATGACCCGATGACCAGCCCGGTATGGCCGGATGAAATTTTCGGCCCGGTACTGCAACTGGCGGCCTACTCAACGGTTGACCAGGCGGTTCAGTGGGCCAATCGAAGCCGGTATGGGTTGGGCGGCGCGGTCTGGAGTGGTTCACTTGAGGAAGCAACCGGAATCGCGCGCAGGCTAACCACTCGCAACGTGGCCATTAACAAGCCGATGCGAAGTCGCATCGATGTACCGTTCGGTGGCATGGGCGAATCTGGCTGGGGGGTAGAGCTGGGTGTCAGTGGGTTGCAGGCGATTACACGGCGACAAACCCGGTATTTTTAACTCAAGTTTCGGAGTTCGCTCAGGAGACTAGGGAGCCTCTGAATAACTCCCCCAGGGCTCTGCGCGAGCTAAAACGTTCTGCCACAAGGCGCACTTCGCAGTGCAATGGCCGTAGCCCTTGTCAAGAAGTGCAACGCCGTGGCAGGACGTTTTAGCCGCGCCCTCCGGGGCTTTCCGAGGAACGCTGCCACTGCGTTGGACTCATTTGAAAGGTCTAGACATTCCTGCATGAGTCCGCCTTGCGGCAACGTCCCTCGGATAAGCCAGAGTCCCGGGGGAGTTATTCAGAGGCTCCCTAGCACTGGGTGCCGGGTAGACCACTGTGGGGAAGTCCGCAGCAGGGATGCTGCGGTCTAGGCCCCATGGATGGGTTCACGCCGACCCCACAGGGGTCTACCCGGTTCCCGGTGCGGGACAATGCCTCTCAGGAAACCCGAACTCCGAAACTTGAGTTAAAATTGGCTCATGACACGAGCATCTTTACCTCATCTGCTTCGGCCGATGCACCACCGAATTAAGCACCGGAACATGCTCGGTATTCAAATGCTCCAGGTAATGCTCAAGCGTTACCTTGACCGTCAGAAAGGCGATCTCATCCCAGGGGATGTCCTGGTGGTGAAACAGTATCACTTCACTGCTTTCGGGCGTGGTTTCGAACGAAAAGTCGGGCATATCGATCCGGTAAAACACATGCACCTGATCAAAATCCGGCAAGCTGACCATTGACAGCAGTTGCGGGTTTTTCCCCATCACGCGGGATTCCTCGACCGTCTCCCGCAGCGCACCTTCAACCGTCGTTTCACCGTTTTCCATAAAGCCGGCGGGCAGGGTCCAGTAACCATGACGGGGTTCAATGGCGCGCCGGCAGAGCAAAATCCGTCCATCGGGAGCCACCGGCAAGGTACCGGTAATAACACGAGGGTTTTGGTAGTGGACTGTACCGCACTGGTCGCACATAAAGCGGGGGCGGTTATCGAGTTCAGGGGTGTCGAATCGCACCCGGTGTCCGCAATGGCTGCAAAAATTCATGAATAAAATGGTTCGTTGTGGGTTCTTTGCGACAAGCCTATCAGGACTTCGGCGGCGCGTCTTGAACCGGCCGGGGAAAATGCAGTATCACTGCATTGTGATCCTGCTCGGCCTGTGCTCCAACGCTGGCCAGGCCGTCGTAATACAGCGTATCTTTGAGGCATTCGCGTAACCGGTCGACCCGTTCATGCATGAGTTGAGACATACGAATACAACATTGCATCGGATTTTTAGCCCGGCGGCGCTCCATATCGAGTACAAACTGAAGGCCCTGCAATTGCGCCCGCTGGTGACTCGGCGCCCGTTCAATCACCTCAGCGACCAGCTGATTGCGCAGGGTTTCCAGCGCTTCGGGGTCTTTATCAGCCAGCGCTTTAAGGGTATCAAAGGCGGGCAGTTCGATTACAGGGTTGGCCATCACAGTCTCCGTATGGATGGGTTGCCTATTCAGGTCTACAACCTACTTCTCGTTACCTTATACTGGGCTGGGTGTGAACCAGACTCGTCCTTGTCCGATTTAATCTAGCACTACTGAGTGGTAAATGGCAGTGACACTGTTCAAAAAACAGTCTATTTACGGTTGCTCCGTAAAGGTCATGAAAACGGTCGGTGCGCTACGCCACTCACAGCGCTGTAAACGTGCGAAAATAAGGCCATGACTGCTTATTCCCCGTTTTTTAACCAACTGGAACGCCGGTTGACGACCCATGAACCACGACTGCTTTCGCTCGACCAGCCGCGAGCGGGGGTGTTGGTGCCGCTTGTCGACAACGCTGGTGAACCCTCTCTGTTGCTGACGGTTCGGGCCAGTCATTTGAATTCGCACCCCGGAGATATCGCGTTTCCGGGGGGGATGTGGGAGCCCGAAGACACCTCGTTGCAGGCCACAGCATTGCGCGAAACGCACGAAGAATTGAATTTGTCGCCCGATCTGATTCAGGTGCTGGGCCCGTTATCGACCGGTTTGTCGAAAAATGGGGTTCAGGTATTTCCGTTTGTCGGCAAGGTATTGAACCTCGACCAGTGTGTGGCCAGCCCGGATGAAATTGCCGAGTGGTTTACGGTGCCCTGGGCATTTTTTACCGATACAGCACCCCGGCTGCAGCCCATCGAACGTCATGGTATTTCGTTTCAGATCCCGCATTACGATTTTGACGGGCACCACATCTGGGGTCTGACGGCGATGATCCTGCTTGAACTGGTTAATCTGACCGAGGGGACAGACTGGCCCTTGCCCGCCTTTACCGGTGTCACCCGGCCAGGTCGGTTGTGATGCCAGAGATCTATGGCCTGGGTGTGAATAGAGGCATGTTTACCAGACGCTGTGTTATACTTTTAAGCGGACTTTTGCCAGAAGCGCCCGCAAGGGTCCGAGTTCATCACAGGGTTCTGCGAACATGGATGGGGCAGGTGGTTAGCAAGCATGTCTGAAACACGAAAATTGATCATGGTGGCGTCACTCGAACGTCACCTCGTAAAGGAACGCAATGTGCTGTTTGAAGCCATCATGGCGCAGCAGTGTGTTCCCACCGGCCTGCCGTTTCCGGCCGTCTCTGCGAATTACCTCTGGAAACTGAACCAACTTGCCTTAAGCGATGCCGACTACGTGTTCCTGCTGGTCGGTAATGAATACGGCCCACTGACGGAGCAGGGCGTCGGCTACCTGCATCAGACTTACGCCACCGTTCGTGCCCAGCACAAAACCCCCGTCGCCTTTATCTACACCGGCCATGAAATTCCCAGCCCGAGCGACATCGATAAAACCCGCCTGAATCAGCTGGTTGGTTTGCTGAAGACTGGTATCTATTACGAGTGGGACGGCGAAGAAACGCTGCGTGATGTCACTGAGCGCGCCATCGAGCAAGTGATGGAAGAGCATCCGGCACCCGGTTGGCAAAAGGCAGGCACGGTGACTGAATCGTCTGCCGAGCTCGCTGCGTTACGGGCCGAAGTAGAGCGGCTGAAACAGGAATTGTCTGCCGGCCGTTCATCGCGTGCCGCCGCTGATTTGTCGGCGCTGACCAACCCCCGGTCGGTCTGGCACAGCCAGTTCAGTTGCAAGGCGTTTCGTGAGGGGCAGCTTAAAGTGCTGACCGGAAGCGTCTCCGTTTCCTGGAAAACGGTCTTTACCTGGCTGGCCGCCCCCCTGTTAACCCCGGTTACAGAAGCCCGGGTCAACGCTCTACTGGCCGAGTATTTGCAGCCTCTGGCACTGGTCGACGTCAAGCGCCGCTGGCAAGGCAGCCATGCGGTGGCCGATGTGAAACTCGAACGTGCGGCACTCGATGAAGTTAAACTGCAATTGCATTCCATGTCGCTGATTCAGTTCGACAACCTCGGCCGCTGGAGCCTCACCGACACCGGTGAGTCGGTAGCGCTTAAAACCGTTCCGGCCATGGCCAGCCGCCGCGAAGCCTGATGTCGTTTTCCGATCGCCTGAAAATACTGATCTCCGGCCGTACCGTCAGCGAGTACGCACGCTCGGTCGGCCTCAGCGAAAGCCTGATTCGAAAGTACCTGAACGGCTCCGAACCCTCGCTGTCGCGGGCACACCAAATTGCCCGAGGCAGCCAATGCTCTCTGGTCTGGCTGGCCAGTGGCGAAGGGTTGCCATTTGATGCAGCACCCGAAGTCGCCATCGATGCATTGCAGTCGGCCCTGCGTATCATCGCGAACCAGCCCGGTGCTACCCCTTTTCACACCCCCGATACCGAAACCCTGAAACACATCATCGCGTTGTATCAATACCTGAGAAATCATCGCCTGCGTGACGGTACGGTGGATGAATTGCTGGGCCAGTCGTTTTTGAAACTGCTGCAGCAAGATGAAATGAACAGTCCCAGCGGCGAAAAATAACCCGCGTTATTCTTCAAAAGCGCTTAGTTCACCAGCGCCACTGAAAATGCATTGCGCCCGAACAGACAGGCAGATGACCCGGCCATTGGGCTCAACCAAAGATGGCCACCCTGTGCCGTGACCAACTGGTGAAGTCGTCGAACAGCCGGGTGTTGTTGCAAGGGTTCTATGTCACCCGCGAAGCTGGCATTAACCGCTGAATGACTCAACCGGCTTTCTTCCAGTGCCGCCTGGACCAGATCGACGATTGGGGTAATAGGGTCTTCAGCGGTTGCGCGTTGAATCATTTTTTCTTCTCCATCCAGAGCCTGAAAGACGGGGAAGGTCTTCCGGTGAGCCATGATGGATCGTTTCAGCCAGTTCAGTGGTGGGTAAGCAGGGGTGTGAGGGAAAAGCACAGGGTTGGCAAACGCCGGTACACTGAAGAAGTGTCGAATTCTGGGTGCAAAGGCCAGCAGAGGCAGGCGCAGTTTGTCGATAGTGAGCCCCTGATCGCGATGCAAATGGGCGACCTCCTGAACCAGTAACCCGTAAGCGGCCAGCGTATGACCGCTGTCCATAACGCGCAATCTGAAATGGCTGTGCAAGTTCGCGGCATGCCGGAGGCGGTCGAGCTGTGGTTGCAGGGTGGCGGCCTGATGGTTCCAGTGGTGGTGACCGGGGTGACGATGCTTTGCCGGCGTAATAATCAGGGTGCCATCACTCTGCAACAACCAGTTGTCGTTTAAACGTTGGCTGAGATGGGTATCCTGATGCAGCTCTGGCAAGGAAAGGCGGGTTGGGTGGTCTGTTGTCTGATACCAGGCTTCCGTTACTGCCTTGCTGCGCTCATCCGGTGGCAAAGTGGCTGGTTTTGCGAGCCAGGTTAAAGGCAGGGTGGCCAAGTCGAAGCGTTGGTAAATGGCCGTTGGCAAGTCGCAACTGGCATCCAGTGCCAGAGTCAGATACTGCATGGGGTGAACGTCCTGTTCCGGGTTCCATTGTCGTAATTAGCTTAATACAGATCATTCTGTTTTGTCTTTGAACTCGCACAAATCTTCAATGATGCAGGCACCGCAACGGGGCTTGCGGGCTGTGCAGGTGTAGCGCCCGTGCAGAATCAGCCAGTGGTGGGCGTCCATCAAGAATTCCGCAGGAATCAGTCTTAGCAGTCGTTGCTCAACCTCAACCACGTTCTTGCCCGGTGCAATACGGGTGCGGTTGGCGACGCGGAAAATATGGGTGTCTACAGCCATGGTAGGTTGGCCAAAAGCGGTGTTCAGCACCACATTGGCGGTTTTACGGCCGACACCGGGCAGGGCTTCCAGGGCGGCTCGCTCGTTCGGGATTTCGCCGGCTTCGAGGTTCAGGTCACTGTGCTGGTCGAGCAGCAGCCGACACAACTTGTGCACGTTTTCTGCTTTGCTGTTAAACAGACCGATGGTTTTGATGTAATCCTTCAACCCGTCAACACCCAGGTCGACAATGGCCTGCGGCGTGTTGGCGACCGGGTAGAGTTTGTCGGTGGCCTTGTTAACCCCTTTGTCGGTCGCCTGGGCCGATAACACGACCGCCACCAGCAATTCAAAGGGCGTGCTGTAATTCAGCTCGGTCTCCGGGTTGGGGTTGGCGGCTCGCAAGCGGCTGAATATGTCGGTTCGTATGGTTTTGTTCATAATTGCGCTAACTGATGCTCCCGGTTACCCGCACGCGTTTGGAGCCAGCAACCGGCTTCTCGGCTTTTGCGGCCTTGCGCTTTTCGATACCCGAGTCCACCCGGTTCTTCACCGCAATTAACAAACCCAACCCCACGAAAGCACCGGGTGGCAAAACGGCAAACAGAAAATCCGGATAATTTGGAAACAGGGTGATTTCCCAGCTTTCTGCAACGGGCCCGAAAATCAGATCCATATTGGTAAAGAGAGTGCCCTGGCCAATCAGTTCACGCAGACCACCGAGCACAATCAGCACCGCCAGAAACCCCAGCGACATCATAAAGCCATCGAGCATCGCCGGCAGTACCGGGTTCTTGCGGGCAAAGGCATCAGCTCGGCCGAGAATGGTGCAGTTGGTGACGATCAGCGGAATAAAAATACCCAGCACCTGGTACAGCTCATAGGTAAACGCTTGCATTAACAATTCGGCGCAGGTCGTAAAGGAGGCGATGATCATCACAAAGGCGGGCAACCGCACCGAATCCGGCACGTAGTGGCGAATCAGTGAGACCGCCGTGTTGGAGCCGACCAGCACCACCATGGTGGCTATGCCCAGCCCAAGCGCATTCACCACCGAACCGGTTACGGCAAGCAGGGGGCATAAGCCCAGCAACTGCACCAGGGCAGGGTTGTTGTTCCACAGACCGTTGCGCGTCAGCTCGCGGGCCGAGGCGGTGTTTTTGGCGGGGGTCGCGTCGCTCATGAATCGACTCCGGTGGTGTTAGGGTCGGTGCTTAACAGCACTGCCCGGTTGGTCTCGAAGAAAGTCAGTGTTCTGGCCACGGCGCGCACGATGGCGCGGGGGGTGATGGTGGCACCGGTCATCTGGTCGAAGGCGCCGCCGTCTTTTTTCACCTGCCACTGATCGGGCTCAATCGTCTCGAACGACTGGCCGTCGAAACTGAATATCCAGTCCGATTTGCTGGTTTCTATCTGGTCGCCCAGGCCCGGGGTCTCTTTATGAGTGATCACCCGCACGCCCAGCAACGTGCCGCTGGCATCAATGGCGGCAATCAACCGGATCGGTTCGGTATAACCTTCGGGGGCGATGAAGGGGAGTATTACCGCCGTCACGGCCCCGTCCTTGCGCGCCTGGTACCAGGTGGCGTCGCGGTTCAGTCGCAGCAGCGCGGTGTCGGTCAGGGTGGGCAGGTCGATCGGGTAGGCGGTTTCCAGTAAGTCGTTGTCGCGCAGGCTTTCCGGTGTCAGGTCGTAGAGTGACCGCGCTTCGAATTCGCGCTGATTGGTGTCGATTCGATCGGCCGTCAAGGTCTGGGTAACGGCAATAATGCCAGCCGTGAACACGGCAAAAATCCCCAGGCCGATGGCACTGCGGCGAATCGCCTGCGTCAGCGTGATGGGTGCTTCGGCGCCGGTGTCCCGTTGTGCGTTGTTATCGGTTTCGTCAGTCATTCTTGAAGCCTTTCACCGATTTGTCGTGGCCGTAAACACGAGGGCGGGTGTAATGGTCGATCAGTGGAGCGGCAAAGTTCATCAGCAACACGGCAAAGGCCACGGCATCGGGGTAGTTGCCCCAGGTTCGAATCAGGTAAATCAGCACGCCAATGCCGGCACCATACACCAGTTTGCCTCTGTTGCTGGTGGCGGCGCTGACCGGGTCGGTGGCGATGAAGAACGCTCCCAGCATGGTTGCCCCGGCGAACAGATGCAGGTCGATAGGCGTGCGCACGTCGGCATCGCCGCTGAACAACAGTGCCATAATGCCAAGGCCTGCCAGCAGGCTGACCGGGATGTGCCAGGTGATGATGCGTTTCCACAACAACAGGGCACCGCCTGCCAGAAACGCCAGGTTGGCTATATCCCAGCCTTCGGCGACCCAGCTGCCGAAAATGGGCGATTGCAGCACTTCAGCCGAGGTTAGCCGCGAGATATCCAGCTTGTAGACATCCAGCGGTGTGGCACCGGTAGCGCCATCGACCGGGGTCTGGCCTGCAAAAATAATGTCTAGCGTATCAGCGATAGGGAGCGAAAAGTCGGGGCTGGCCCAGCGCGTGGTCATGTACAGCGGCAACGACACCAGCAGCAGGGCATAGGCGACCATGGCCGGGTTGAACGGGTTGTTGCCCAGCCCACCGAACAGCTGTTTGGCGAACACAATGGCGATCATCGTGCCCAAAACGGTTAGCCACCAGGGTGCCAGCGGCGGCAGCGCCAGCGCGAGCAGGGCAGCGGTCACCAGAGCGCTCAGGTCTTTCAAAAAGAACATCACCGGCCGGCCACGCCAGGCCAGCAACAGTGCCTCGGCGATCAGCGCTGTCAGCAACGCCAACACCATGTTGATGGCATAGCCGACACTGAAGCTGACGATCAGAACGACCCAGCCCGGTACCAGCGCCAGCAGTACCCAGCCCATAACCCAACTGACGGAGGTACGACCGGTCACGTGCGGTGAGGTCAGGTTGAGCCCCGTCATGAATCGGTTTCCTTTTTGGCGTCTGTGCGTGTCGGTTCGCCGTGAGCGGCGTTTTCCAACGCGGCCTGAGCCGTACGATGTTTCTCTTCGAGTTTGGTCAGTGCCTTGCGCAGGGCGGGCACCATATCCGGCGATTCCTGTTCGGCGACCACAAGCCGCTCATTGGCTTTTTTGACTTTCGTTGCCGCCAGTTCCAACGCTTTTTCAAGGTCTTCCCGGCTTGGTTCAGCCGTGTTCTGTGTGGCCCCGGCCTTTTTTGCCTTGGCGCGTGCCATGGCGGCTTTGATGGCATCGTCCTGGGCATCGGGCTCGCCGGTGCCGCTCTCAGCCTTGGCAGCACGGGCTTCGGCCGCTGCTTTGGCGCGGGCTTTGCGGCGGGCTTCTTTCTCCAGACGTTCTTTTTCAAGCCGGGCCTGGCGGGCTTCAAAGCGCGCCCGGGCCCGTTCCGATTTGATCTGCTCTTCCTGTTCGTTGCGCAATTCACCCTTGGCGTAGCGGTAATATTGCACCAGCGGAATGCGGCTCGGGCACACATAGGCGCAGGCACCGCATTCAATGCAATCGTTGATCGAATGCAATTCGGCGGCGTCGAGGTCCCGGTGTTTTGAAGCCCAGAACAGTTGCTGTGGCAGCAGATTGACCGGGCAGGCTTGTTCGCACAAGCCGCAGCGAATGCAGGGGTTATCCGGCATGGGCCGGGGCAGTTCCTTGCGCGTGGGCACCAGCAGGCAGTTGGTGGTTTTCATCAGCGGCGCGGTAATGTCAGGAATGGCAAAACCCATCATCGGGCCACCCATGATGACCCGGTCCGCTTTTTTAAGATGAACACCAGCCTGATTCAGCACGGTCTCAATGGGGGTGCCAATGCGCACCTCGTAGTTGCCCGGTGCGTCTACGGCCTCACCGGTCACGGTAGTCACCCGGCTGATCAGAGGTTCATCAAACACTATGGCCCGGTAGATGCTGGCCAGGGTGCCCACATTCTGGCACACAATGCCCAGATCGCTCGGCAAGCCACCGCGCGGTACTTCCTGGCCGGTGACCAGTTGAATCAGCTGGCGCTCGCCGCCGCTCGGGTATTTGGTCGGCACCACACTGATGCGCAGGTCGATGCCCAGGCGGCCAGCGGCTTCGCGCATGGCGGCCAGTGCCTGCGGCTTGTTGTCTTCAATGCCAAGGCGAATTGTGTTGGCACCGAGCAGGTGTTTGGCGATGACGGCACCCTGCAGTACCTCATCAGCGCGCTCGCGCATTAGGCGGTCGTCGGCCGTTATATAGGGTTCGCACTCGGCGGCGTTGATCAGCAGGGTGGTGATCGGCTTGTGCTTGTTGCGGTATTTCACATCGGTCGGGAAGCCTGCGCCGCCCTGGCCAACCACGCCACAATCGCGCAGGCGCTGAATCAGCTCATCGACGGGTTGCTCGCGCCAGTTCGGTAGTCCGTTGCGGTCGCGCCAGTCGTCCTCACCATCGGCTTCGAGCAGAATGCAGGGGGCAGGCAAGCCGGATTCATGGGCAATTACGCGCTCTTCAATGGCACAAATTCGGCCAGACGTTGGTGCATGCACTGCCGCGCTGATGCCGCCAACGGCGGTCGCCAGCACGTCACCTTTGCGTACGGTAGAGCCAACGGATACCACCGGGTCGGCCGGGGCGCCCAGGTGCATGGTCAGCGGCAATACCAGTACTGAGGGCAGTGGCACTTCGGTAATGGAGGTGGTGTTAGAGAGTGTTTTGCGTTCATCCGGGTGAATGCCACCTTTCAGCGAAAACACCTTGTCGGTCACGATTACAGCCTGGGCAGTCATGCGGCACGCTCCCGGTCTGAAGGCTGATCGGTCGCGATCAGGCTAACCCCGGGTTCGGGTTTGTCCCAGTGCCAGCTGCGCAGGGTGACTTCAATGGGCACCATATCAATGCAGTCGACCGGGCAAGGCTCGACGCACAGGTCACAGCCGGTGCATTCGCTTTCGATGACGGTGTGCATCTGTTTGGCAGCGCCCAGAATGGCATCGACCGGGCAGGCCTGAATGCACTTGGTGCAGCCAATGCATTCGTCTTCGCGAATCACCGCGACGGTGCGGCCTTTCTCTTCGCCATGTTCGGCATCGAGCGGTTCGGGTTCTACATCGAGCAGGTCGGCCAGGGCCTGAATGGTGGCTTCGCCGCCGGGCGGGCACTTGTTGATCTTGTCGCCGTTGGCAATGGCCTCGGCATAGGGGCGGCAACCCGGGTAGCCGCATTGGCCGCACTGGGTTTGCGGCAGAATGTCGTCGATGTTATCGACAATGGGGTTACCCTCGGGCCGGAACCGTACCGAGGCAAAACCAAGCAGGCCGCCGAGCACAGCGGCGAGAATGAGCAGGGTGACAACCGCGATCCACATAAATTACCCCAACGTCACCAAACCAGAGAAACCCATAAAGGCGAGCGACATAATGCCCGCCGCCACCAGACCAATGGCCGCGCCCTGAAACGGAACCGGTACATCGGCTACGGCCAGCCGTTCACGCATGGCGGCAAACAGCACCAGCACCAGCGAAAAGCCGACGGCCGCGCCAAAGCCGTATAAGAAGCTCTCAATCAGGCTGTTTTGGCGGCTGATGTTCAGCAACGCAACCCCAAGCACCGCGCAGTTGGTGGTGATCAGCGGTAGAAAAATGCCCAGCACCCGGTACAACAGCGGGCTGGTCTTGCGTACCAGCATCTCGGTGAACTGCACCATAAAGGCGATCACCAGAATAAAGCTGATGGTTCTGAGGTAGGTCAACCCCAGTGGTTCGAGCAGCCAGGTGTACACTACATAGCTCGCCACCGAGGAGAGCGTCAGCACAAAGGTCGTCGCGGCCGACATGCCCACGGCCGTCTCCAGCTTACTCGACACGCCCATAAAGGGGCACAGCCCGAGAAACTGAACCAGAACGAAGTTGTTAACCAGAATGGTGCCAACCAGCAAAAGCAGGTAGTCGCTCATCTAAAAGACGGCCTTTAACGCAGTGAACGGATAAATCGTTGATGTGCGGCGGTATTATCGTGAATTGTTATATAGCTAACAAGGTAATTGGCGGAATCGTTTTAGTGTGTTTGGTTATGGTTATAAAACGTCTGTGCCGCAAACGATGGGTGGGGGTCAGTGTGTCGCCCCGTTGAGCGCTATAACCGCCACACCTGCCACCGCCAATAACATGCCACCCCAAGCCTTGCGACTGGCGCGATGCCCGCGAATCCTGTCGATCGAAAACGCCATAATGGCGCAGGTGGCGATCAGGGTTTGTACCACCCCCGCCTCGGTGCGCTTAACCGCCAATTGCTGAAACCAGATGGCCAGCAGGGTACCAACAAAGGTACTCAGCGCCAGAATCGCCCATTGGCGGCCTGTTAGTCGGGGCCAGAACGCCTTGCGTTGCAAGCCAATGATCAGCGGAATGGCGGTAATGCCGGCGGCCAGCCGCAAAAACGATGCCTGTGAAGCTGGCATATCGACCGCCAGAAACACCTCGCGCATAAACACCATGCCCAGCGCCTGGCACAACGCCGCCCCCAGCGCGAAGGCCATGCCCAGAAATGGATGGCTGCGATGCGCCGGGTTTTCCGGCTCCAGCACCCAGAACAGAGCCGGGATGATCATCGCCGCACCCAGCCATTGCCACAAGGTCAGAAACTCGCTCAGCCACAACATGCCCAGGCCAATGGCAAACAAGGGCGCGCTCGATTCGGCAATCGACAGCGTCGTGCGTTCACCAATTCGGTTCAGCGCCGAGAAAATAAAGGTATCGCCCAGCGTAATGCCAATGAAGCCACTGAGCAGCAGGGGCGTTAAGACCTCAGGTGGAATCTCGACCCACTGGCCAGACACCCGGATAAACGCCAGCAAACCCACGCAGGCCAGCAAACCTTTCCAGAAATTCAACTGCAACGGCGACAGGGCAGTGCCCAGATGACGAAACCCATAGGCGGCCAGCGTCCACGACAGCGCGGCTAATATTGCAAAGAGTTCACCCATCGATAACGCTCATCCAAAAGACTGCACTGAAAAAAGGGCGTGTATCTAACATCGGTCGTTGGGTAAAGGTCAAGCAATCGGGTGTCGCAGCCCTCAACCTCCTGCGGTAAACTGCGCGCATTCCACTTATGACTTACACCCGCAACGTGAAGGGATAAACCATGAAGATTACTGTATTTGGTATTGGCTACGTCGGCCTGGTGCAGGGAACCTGCCTGGCTGAAGCCGGGCACGAGGTCGTGTGTGTCGATGTCGATGCCAACCGGGTCGAGAACCTGAAAAAAGGCATCATCCCCATTTACGAGCCAGGGCTTGAGCCCATGGTTAAGGCCAACTACGAATCCGGCCGACTCAGCTTCACCACCGATGCCCCTGCAGCCGTCGCCCATGGCGACATCCAGTTCATTGCCGTAGGTACCCCGCCCGATGAAGACGGCAGCGCCGATCTGAAATACGTGCTGGCCGTGGCCCGAACCATCGCCGAGAACATGAACCGCCACACCATTGTGGTGAACAAATCGACGGTTCCCGTTGGCACCGCCGACAAAGTAACCGCTGCCATCAGCGATGTTCTGGCAAAACGCTCCGATGCCAAGCTGACCTTCGATGTTGTCTCCAACCCAGAATTCCTGAAAGAAGGTGCGGCCGTGAACGACTGCATGCGACCCGACCGCATCGTCATCGGCACGGAAAGCGCCGACTCCATAGAAGCCATGCGCGAACTGTACGAGCCGTTCAACCGCAATCACGAAAAAATCATCCAGATGGACGTGCGCAGCGCCGAGCTGACCAAGTACGCCGCCAACTGCATGCTGGCCACCAAAATCAGTTTCATGAACGAGATCGCCAACCTGGCCGAACGTTTGGGCGCTGACATCGAGGCCGTGCGCCACGGCATCGGCAGCGATCCGCGCATTGGTTACCAGTTCATTTATCCGGGTGTTGGCTACGGCGGCTCCTGCTTCCCGAAAGACGTTCAGGCGCTCATCCGCACCGCAGATGGCATCGACTTCGACGCCAAAGTGCTCAAAGCCGTAGAAGCGCGTAACTACGAACAGAAAACCACTCTGTTCAGCAAGATTCACGCGCACTACAACGGCGATTTGAAAGGGAAAACCTTCGCGGTGTGGGGTCTTAGTTTCAAACCCAACACCGATGATATGCGCGAAGCGCCAAGCCGTGTACTGATGGAAGCGTTGTGGGCCGCCGGCGCCAAAGTGCAGGCCTACGACCCTGAAGCCATGGAAGAAACCCAGCGCATTTACGGTGCTGAAGAGGGGTTAACCCTGTGTGGCACCAAAGAGGCTGCCCTCAAAGGCGCCGATGCCCTGGCCATTGTGACTGAATGGCAACCGTTTCGGGTGCCGGATTTCGATGCCATCAAACAACAACTGACCGACCCGGTTATCTTCGACGGCCGCAACCTGTTTGAGCCCAAGCGGATGCAGAAGAAGGGGATTACCTATTACTCGGTGGGTCGCAACCCGGTATAGACAAAAGACGCGGGACATGGAATGACGTAGGACAATAATTGACGCGAAACATCGAAAGACGCAAAACGAACAGACCTCATTTCGTGCCTTGCGTCTTTTATTGTTCTACGTCAGTAGTTGTTTGGCGTCCTCTCAATCCCTCGTCAAACAAAGGCGATTTCAGGCCCGGCATCAGCCCCTTGCAATGCCAGCGCTGCCGACGTTTTCCGCGCCAGCACAAAGTAATGCGCCGCCACTTCACCATCTGGCTCTGCGATGACGGTGGGTTTGCCACTGTCGGTCTGGGTACGAATGCTGATGTCCAGCGGCAGGCTTTCCAGCAGGTTCACGTCGTAGTCTTCCGAGAGCCTGGCGCCGCCGCCTTCCCCGAATATGTGTTCAACATGTCCGCAATTTGAGCACACATGCATCGCCATGTTCTCAACAATGCCCAGTACAGGAATGTTCACTTTGCGGAACATTTCGATGCCCTTGCGCGCATCCAGCAGGGCGATGTCTTGAGGGGTGGTGACGATGACAGAGCCCGATACCGGTACCTTTTGCGCCAGCGTCAGTTGAATGTCGCCGGTGCCCGGGGGCATATCCACGACCAGATAATCCAGATTATCCCACTGGGTTTGGGTCAATAACTGCTGTAACGCCCCCGACACCATGGGCCCACGCCACACCATGGGCGTTTTCTCAGTGACCAGATAGGCCATCGACATGCTTTGCAGGCCGTGGGCTTCTACGGGCTTGAAGAATTTGTTGTCGACCGTCTCGGGCTTGGTGCCTTCGGGCACACCCAGCATTGTGCCAATGCTGGGGCCATAGATGTCGGCATCCAGCAAACCGACCCGGGCGCCTTCCGCCTGCAGCGCCAGCGCCAGGTTAACGGCCGTGGTGCTTTTGCCAACCCCGCCTTTGCCAGAGGCCACGGCGATGATGTTCTTGATGTTCTCCATGCCCGGCAGGTTTTCCCGCACGTTCACTGAGCCAATGTCACAGCGAACGGAGACCTCTACTTCAACGTCATCTACCTGGGCTTCAATATGGCTGGCCAGCAACATAGCCAGCCCTTCACGGTATTGTCCGGCAGCGTAGTGGAGCGTTACCGAGATCTTAACCGGCGAGCCCTCGGTAATGTCGATGTCGGCCGTGTCGGCAAAAGGCCGGTCGGTGTGAGGGTCTTTCAGGGTGTTCAGCGCCTGGAGTATGCGTTCAGTCGACATGCTGGGTCCTTAACGTGGCTTTGACAGCAGGGTGGGGGCGGGGTAACGGAAATAAAAGTCGCAACAGAGGTTTGCCGGGGCAGTGCCCCGGCCAAAGGCGGTGTTACTGCCGCCCATACCGGTCCGTGAACCGCACTATGTCATCTTCGCCCAAATAACTGCCCGTCTGCACCTCAATCAGCTCCAGTGGGATCTTGCCCGGGTTTTCCAGAGCGTGCACGGTGCCAATGGGAATGTAGACCGATTCGTTCTCGCTGAGCATCTGAGTCTTCTCGCCAATGGTGACATTGGCCGTGCCGCTCACTACTACCCAGTGTTCAGCTCGGTGATGGTGCATCTGTACCGAGAGTTTCTCACCGGGTTTAACGGTAATGCGCTTCACCTGGTGGCGGGTGCCCAGGTTAATGGTCTTGTACGACCCCCAGGGCCGATGCACCCGGGCATGCACATGGTGCTCGGTGCGCCCGGCGGCTTTCAGCTGGTTTACAATGAACTTCACATCCTGAGCCCGCTCACGCGGCACCACCACCACGGCATCGTCGGTTTCGATGATCGCCATGTTCTGCACACCTATGGCAGCTACCAGGCGGCTTTCAGCGCGAATCAGGTTGCCGCTGGCGTCTTCGGTGAGCACATCGCCCTGCAACACATTGTCTTGCTCGTCTTTCTCGCTCAGATCATACAGGGCCGACCAGGCGCCGATGTCGCTCCAGTCTCCGGTGTAGGGCACGACCACAGCGCGCTCGGTGCGTTCCATAATGGCGTAGTCGATGGAGTCTGAAGGGCTCTTGGCGAAGGCTTCTGCATCCACCCGAATGAAGTCGAGGTCTGCGTACTTGTTGACCATGGCGGCCTGGGTGGCTTCATAAATAGCGGGCTGGAATTGCTTCAGCTCTTCCAGAAACACCCGCGCCTTGAACACGAACATGCCGCTGTTCCAGAAGTAATTGCCAGCCGCCAGGTAACGGGCGGCGGTGTCGGCATCCGGTTTTTCGCGAAAGGCAACCACGGCGCTGGTCACATCGGTAGCGGCGGCTTCAATGTAGCCATAGCCGGTTTCCGGGTAGGTGGGCTTAATGCCGAAGGTGACCAGTAAATCACTCTTCGACTGAATAATGGCTTCCTGAACCGAGGCGCGGAAGGCCTCGGTGTCTTTCATCACATGGTCGGCCGGCAACACCACCAGGGTGGCTTCCGGGTCCCGTTCCAGTGCCTGAAACGCTGCCAGAGCAATGGCCGGTGCGGTATTGCGGCCTTCGGGTTCCAGAATCAGCTCGGCTTTGGTGCCCAGGTCGGCCATTTGCTGGGCGATGAGAAAGCGGTGTTCATCGTTACACACCACAATAGGTTCGGCACCAATGCCCGCTGCCTGCACCCGTTTCAGGGTTTGCTGGGCCAGGCTCAGCTCCGGGTCGGCCAGAGCAATGCATTGTTTGGGGAACAACTCCCGGGAAACCGGCCACAGCCGGGAACCCACGCCTCCTGCGAGCAAAACGGGAATAATCATCCTTGGAGCTCCTTGGTTAGTACCGTTGAATTTGACGATGCCCGCAATGATAGCATTAGGTGCGAGGTACGAGCTACGAGCTACGAGCTACGAGCTAAGTGCTAACAGCTAACAGCTCAAAACTCTCACCTAACAGCTCAAAACTCGCAGCTGAATTCAAAACCCCCGTTTCTCAACACCACACCATCAGGTAGAATGCCCGGCTCAGCGAAAACTCATCGCGTTTGTTTTAACTCAAAGCTAACAGCTCGCAGCTAACAGCTCATAAGGAATCCCCATGCCTGACCGCCGCAAGATACTGGTCACCAGTGCCCTGCCATACGCCAACGGCCCCATTCACCTGGGCCACATGCTGGAACACATTCAAACTGACATCTGGGTTCGGTTTCAGAACAGCATGGGCAATATGTGCACCTACGTCTGCGCGGACGATACTCATGGTACAGCGGTCATGTTGCGGGCCGAGAAAGAAGGCAAAACTCCGGAAGACCTGATCAAAGCCGTTCAGGCTGATCATGTGCGGGATTTTGGCGGCTTTCTGATCGACCACCACAACTACTACAGCACTCATTCGGATGAAAACCGTTACTACGCCGAGCTGATCTACACGCGCCTGAAAGAAAACGACATGATCAACGTGCGCACCATCAGCCAGCTGTACGACCCGGTGAAGGAAATTTTCCTGGCCGACCGCTTCGTAAAAGGCACCTGCCCGAAATGTGGCAGTGAAGACCAGTACGGCGATGCCTGCGAAGTGTGCAGCGCCACCTATGAACCGAACGAGCTGATTAACCCGAAGTCTGCTTACACCGGTGCCACGCCGGAAGTGCGCGAATCCGAACACTTCTTCTTTAAGCTGCCCGAATGCCAGGCCATGCTGAAAGAGTGGACGCGCTCCGGCACCCTGCAAGACAGTGTGGCCAACAAGCTCGCTGAGTGGCTCGACGCCGAACTGCAGGAGTGGGACGTCAGTCGCGATGCGCCGTATTTTGGCTTCGAGATTCCCGGTGCCCCCGGCAAGTTCTTCTATGTCTGGCTCGATGCCCCCATTGGCTACATGGCCAGCTTCAAGAACCTGTGCGACCGCCGCGATGACCTGGAATTCGATGATTACTGGAAGCCGGATTCCACGGCCGAGCTGTACCACTTCATCGGTAAAGACATCATTAACTTCCACGCCCTGTTCTGGCCCGCCATGCTGGAGAACGCCGGCTACCGCAAGCCAAGTGGCGTGTTCGCCCACGGCTACATCACCGTGAACGGCGAGAAGATGTCCAAATCCCGTGGCACCTTCATCATGGCCAAAACCTACCTGGAGCACCTGAACCCGGAATACCTGCGTTACTACTATGCAGCGAAACTCGGCTCCGGTGTTGAAGACATCGATTTGAGCCTGACCGATTTCGCCCAACGGGTGAATTCCGACCTGGTCGGCAAGGTCGTCAACATCGCCAGCCGGTGTGCGGGCTTCATCAAGAAAGCCGGTGGCAGCTTGTCTGATACCGTTGCCGAACCGAAAATGCTGGCCGATTTCCAACAGGCTGGCATCACCATCGCCCAGGCCTACGAGCGCCGCGAATTCAGCAAGGCCGTGCGCGAGATCATGAACCTGGCCGACCGCGCCAACGAGTACATTCAGGCCAAAGCGCCCTGGAGCATGGCCAAAGAAGCGGGCCGCGAGCAGGAAGTGCACGATGTGTGCTCGATGGGCATTCACCTGTTCCGGCTGATCACCCTCTATCTGGGCCCGGTGTTGCCCGATATGAACCAGAAGGTCAAAGCCTTTCTGAACGTCGAGAGCCTGAACTTCACAGATCGCGAAACCGTGCTTACCGGCCACGTCATCAACAAGTTCAAGCCCCTGCTGACGCGCATTGAACTGCCCCAGATCGACGCACTCATTGAAGCCAGCAAGGAAGACGTAGCCGCCGATGCCAAAACCGGCACTCCGACTGCAGCAGCTGCCGGGCAAAGCCAGGCGCAGGCCAAACCGGCCAAAACTGAGAAGGCTGCCAAGGCAGGTGATGCAGCAGAGCAGGGCGGTGAGATCGAATTCAGTGACTTCGCTAAGCTCGACCTTCGCGTTGCCCGCGTGGTTGAAGCCGACCACGTAGAAGGCGCCGATAAATTGCTCAGGCTGCAGCTGGATGTCGGCGAAGGCACGACCCGCCAGGTGTTCTCTGGCATCAAGAGCCACTACCAGCCGGAGCAATTAGTCGGTAAGAATGTGGTACTCGTCTATAATCTGAAACCACGCAAAATGCGTTTTGGTATGAGTGAAGGCATGGTGCTGGCCGCAGGCGGTGGCAATGAACTGTGGGTCCTGGAAGCCCACGAGGATGCTGCGCCCGGTACACGCATCAGCTAATGTTGGCGTGGGTGAGGGCGCGGAAGCCCAAGCCCTGGCAAGGCGTTCTTATAGAGCGCCTCTGGTTATCTTGTATGAGCAATGCGTCCCAAATCAGGGTAAACATGGCCAATGCCGTTGTTTCTAAAGGCTTTTCGACTAGAATGGCGAAGCCCACGTGGCTTGGTTCGTTTAAAAGGATCGAAGGTCAACCAGGAGTGTTAAATGACTGATCAGCAAGTACGTCGCGACCCCAGTGACGACGAAATCGATATTGGTGCGTTAATGGCACGGGTCTGGGCTACCAAAGGCCGGGCCATGATAGCCTTGCTGGTGGTCGCGTTGGCCTTCAGTGCGTTTCTGGCGTTGCGCTATTTGGCCAGTGATAAAGATGTCACCTACAGCCAGGCCTTCGACCTGACGTTCGACGGCATTGCCAATGGCGAATTTCCAGACGGCTCCCCCTTTCTGATCAGCGATGTCATCAGCTCCACCGTGCTCAGCCGCGTGTACCAGGAGAACCAGCTTGATGCCACCGAGTTGACGCTCGACGAATTGCGCCGTGGCCTGAACATAGAGCCCTACGCACCCGACCACTTTCTGATTGTGCAACGTTACCGCAGCCGCATGAACAACAACCTCTCAGCCGCCGAAGCGGCCGAGTTGCAGCAACAAATGCAATCTGATCTGCGTACCGCCAGCGCCAGCGGCATACTGCTAACCCTGCAATTGCCCGACGGCACACTCACCACCGAACAGGCCCGCGAGATCCTGCGCGATATTCCCAACGCCTGGGCCGAACGCGCCATCAGCGAAAAAGGCGTGCTGGAACTGAACCTGCCCATCTATTCCGAGCGCATTTTCGACGAAGCACGCTTCGAAAGCCTCGATTATCTGGTCGGTATTGAGCTGCTGCTCGATAACATCAGCCTGATTCAGGAAAACATCGCCGCCCTTAAGCGGGAACCGAATTCCACCAACGTGACCGACCCTGAAACTGGCTACAAACTCGAAGACCTCGAAAAAGCCATTGCCGACGTAGCCGAATACGACTTGCGCCAACTGATCGACCCGGTAAAAGAGCTCGGCCTGGCACGAGACCCAGATTTTGTGCGCCTGTTCTACAACAGCCGCATGCAGGAGTTGGAACTGCAGCAACGCCTGTGGCAACAGCGTGCCGAAGTTACCCGCACTGTACTGAGTTCATACCGCAGTGAAGGCCAGGGTGCCGCTTCTGGCAACGCTGGCAACACCCCGCAGGCCAGCCTGGCCCCGCAACTGGGCGATGCCTTCCTCGACCGCTTGCTCGAAGTATCCCGCCAGGGCGACGACCTGGCTTACCGGCAAGAACTCACTAAACAAGTGCTGGAATATGAAAACGAAGCGCTCGACGTACAGAACGAAATGGCGGAAATTGAACTGACGCTGGCCTCGCTCGACCGGGCTGAAGAGAACGACGAAGACATTCAACGTTATGTCGACCAGGTGCAGGAACGCCTGCCCATGGTACTGGAAACCCTGCGCGACTATACCCGTGTGGTAGGGCGCATTCACCAGCAGCTGGGCCGCCAGGCGGTGGGCACAGTGAGTGAACTGGTACGGCCAATGGGCGGTTCCTTTGCTGAGACAACCCCGCGGGCCGTTACCAGCAGCGACGTAAAAACACTGATTGCCTTGCTGGTATTAACGCTGTTCGGGGCGGTGTTTGTGAGCCTGATTGCCGATCTGTTCAGAGACCGCAAAACGCACTGAGCCAGTGTACTACAAAGGGTATGAACGCCGATTTGGCGTGTTCACCCCAGGGACACCGCCGCGGCAGGGAAGCCACCGGCAACGACAGGAGATCACGCGATGACACTGCAACCGATCACCTCGCACCATCCGTACACCGGCGAATATGAGGTTCTGCCTGGCCAGCCCGCCTGGTATCTGGTTCAGTGCAAACCGCGCGATGGCTTCCGAGCCGAAGAACACCTGAAAAACCAGGGCTTTACCTGTTTTCACCCAACGCACACCGTGCGCCGAACTCACGCCAACCGCCGTTCAGTGCGCGTAGAAAGCCTGTTCCCGCACTACCTGTTCGTGCTGATTCGCCCGCAACAAAGCTTTGCCGCTGTAAACGCCACCCGGGGTGTCTGCAAAATCGTGAACTTTCACGGTTACCCCAGCCCGGTACCGGTTTCTCTGGTAACCGCGCTCATGCGACACAGCAGAATCCTGAACGGCCAGGAACCCGAACCCGAATTCAAACCCGGCGATACCGTTACCATTACCGAAGGTGCCTTTCAGGCAATCGAAGCCGTCGTAAAAGCCACCAAGGGCGAAGAGCGCGTCATCCTGCTACTGAACTTGCTAAGCCAGGAACGCGAACTGGAAATGGCCACCAGCCAGGTGCGAGTGGTTGAGTGACGCGGAACATTGAGGGACGCAACACACGAAGGGACGTAGAACATTTAGGGACGTAGAACAATGAAAGACGCAAAACAGTAACTGACGCAAAACACGAAAAGACGTCAGTTCGTATCCTGCGTCTTTCCATGTGTCGCGTCTTTTATTGTTTCACGTCTTTCAGTGATTTAAGTAACTTCGATACCACTCCACCAACGCCCGAACCCCATCATCAATGCTCGTACTCGGCTGATACCCGGTCAACGCCGTCAGCTTGCTGGCATCCGCATAGGTAATGGGCACATCGCCGGGTTGCATGGGCAGGTAGTTTTTCTCGGCCACTGCGCCCCAGTGCCGCTCCAGCGTTTCGATGAACTCCATCAGGTGCACCGGCTTGGCATTGCCGATGTTCAGTACCCGGTAGGGCGCATCGCTGCTGGCGGGCGTGTGGGAGTTTCCCTTGGCAGAGCGAGTAGGGGGTGCATCGAGCGATTGCAGCACGCCGGCGACGATATCGTCGATGAAGGTAAAGTCTCGCTGCATATCGCCCTGGTTATACACATCAATCGGTTGGCCTTCCGACACAAGCTTTAAGAACTTCATTGGGGCCATATCTGGCCGGCCCCAGGGGCCATACACGGTGAAAAACCGCAGACCGGTGGTGGGCACATCGTATAAATGACTGTAACTGTGCGCCATGACTTCGTTGGCTTTCTTGGTGGCCGCATACAGGCTGACCGGGTGGTCTACCGGGTCGTCTTCACTGAATGGCTGTTTTTCGTTTTCGCCATACACCGAGCTCGACGATGCATACACCAGATGCGTCACCTGCTGCTGCCGCGCCAGCTCCAGAATATTGCCAAACCCGACCAGATTGGCATCGATATAGGCACTGGGGTTCTCGATGGAATACCGCACCCCGGCCTGCGCCGCTAAATGCACAACGCGCTCAAACCGGTGTTGGTCAGCCAGTTTGGCCATGGCCACCCGGTCTTCAACGCCCATTTCAACGAAGGTAAACCGATCGCTCTCAATACGCGCCAGCCGGTCCCGCTTGAGCTGAACCTCGTAATAATCGTTCAGGTTATCGATGCCCACTACATCGTGGCCCTGAGCCAACAACTGAAGCGCCACATCACACCCGATAAACCCGGCTACACCGGTTACAAGAATGGTCATCCCTGTTGTCCTTAATAATTGATTAATTGCCGCCAATGTTAACACATTGGTATAGAGCTACGAGCTACCAGCTCATGCCACTTTCTTTCACCTAGCAGTTAGTAACTGGTTATTAATGTAAAGTATTTATATAAATACAATATCGGCTAAAATATAGCTATATAAAATAAATAGTGCTAAGTTGAAAAACCGATCTAACCCCGATGCGGGAGGTCCCATGCCAAGAACAGACTATCAGGCCGGCATCGATGAGCACAGCCGAGCTCTGTTCACCCTATTCGCCGCCAATATCAAAGAAGCCCGCAAGGCGCGTGGCTGGACAATACAGGAAGCCGCAGACCGCGCCTTTCTATCAGTCACCTCATACCGTGCTGCCGAAGCAGGCAACCTGGGTACGGCGATTGGCGTTTACCTGGCAATACTGGGTGCTATGGGGCTGTCTGAGGGCTTTGCCGACCTGGCTGCTCCAAATCGAGACGAAACCGGCCGACGAAACCGAATTGTAAAAGCGCAACGCAAGGTTACCGAATGACTGTGCCCTACACTCAAGCCTATGTCTTCGCCATCAATGCCGAGAACGAACAGCAATGGGCAGGTACACTCGCCGTTGGCGATGGCCTGGGCACTTTTCATTATGCGCAAGACTGGTTGGACGACCCGGGTGCCTACCCGTTAGACCCAGTTAATCTACCGCTGGAACCCCGAACCTTTCGAGTTCAAAACCCAAAAGGCGTATTCGGCGTGTTCACTGATGCCGGCCCTGATGATTGGGGTACCCGCCTGATGCTGACGCACCAGACAAGCGCGCCCAGAAACGAAATTGAACGGCTGTTACGAACCAGTGGTGGCGGCGTCGGTGTACTGGAACTCAGCCTGTCCCGTAGCCGTTCGAAACCCCTCGTTGAACCGCCTTCAATGGAATGGCTGGATCAACTGGTCGATGTGGCTGAACGGGTACAGCGAAGAGAGGCTCTCACGCCAGAACAGTGGGCACTCATAGAACCGGGCTCGTCCATTGGCGGCGCACGCCCAAAAACCGTGGTCACTGACGGAATGGCCCAATGGCTGGTCAAGTTATCGAGGGACAGCGATCTGGTAGACATCCCTCGCCTGGAATACGCCACCCTATTGCTGTTAAAAGAAGCGGGCTGGCCCGTTCCCGAGGTTCAGCTGAAAGACCTGGGGGCAGGGCGTTCCGCTTTATTGGTCCGCCGTTTCGACAGAGAGCCGGCCCATCCCGTACACTTTATCTCTGCCAACAGCCTGTTTAACCTGGCCCGGCTTCGGCCGATTCGGGATTCCCTGAAAAACCCTTACAGCTACGTTAACCTGGCCGGCATACTGCGGCGCCACGCCGAACATCCCAAACAAGCAGGGCAAGAACTGTTTCGGCGCATGGTGTTCAACATCCTTATTGGCAATACCGACGATCACGCCCGCAACCACGGCATGACGCTCGACATCAAAACCGGCATCTGGAACCTGGCCCCATTGTACGATGTACTGCCAACAGTAGGAGCACCAGCCGGCAAGCAAGCCATGGGCGTCGGTAAACATGGTGCCGACAGCACTCTGGAAAACGCCCTGTCTTACTGCACCCTGTTCGGACTGAAAGAAAGCGAAGCACACGCAACCGTACAAGACATAAAAACCCTGGCCCAAAAACTACCAGACTATTTAACCAGCACCGGCCTTACGGAGGCCGACAAAAACATAATAACCGGGAGGGGGTTGGTTTGAGAAAAGGAGAGTAGCGAGGTGTGAGGTACGAGGTACGAGCTACGAGCTACGAGCTAACAGCTAACAGCTCATTCCAAATCTGTGACTCCAACCAAAAAACTCGCACACCCAAGCTTGATACACTGCACCAACCAGTCACCCGAGTAAGGATCACTCAATGCAAGCGCGTTCATGGCTCGCCATCGCTATTGTCGCAATCAGCGCGGGCGGTGCCACCCTGTACGGCCTGAACCTCAACCCTTCCAAGCACCTGCCACGCCTCAAGGTCACCCAGGCCGATATTGATGCGCTGATCGACCGTACCTATGAACAAATGGTGTTCGTCGAAGGGGGCGAGTTCCTGATGGGCGACATCATGCACGACGGGCTCTATTCGACCTGGGGTGATGACAACAAGCCAGCCGTTAAAGTATCGCTCGATAGCTACTCAATTGGCGCCTATGAGGTTAGCTATAAGGATTTTGATGTTTACACGGCGGCCAATGACCTGCCCCGTGCTATGGATCGTGATTGGGTTGTCGGTCAGGAGTGGCGCGGGCCTGAGTATCCAGCAGGAACGAGTTGGACCCGGGCCAAAGCCTATTGTTTATGGTTGGCTGAAATCACAGGTGAACCGTTCGATTTGCCGACAGAAGCCCAATGGGAGTATGCGGCGCGCAGTCGGGGTTTGGATGTGATATTTGGTACAGATGATGGAACGATTCGCTTGGGTAAGAACTATGAAGATGGTGCGAATCGTCAATTACAATCAGGAACATTCCCGCCCAACCCGCTTGGACTATACGATATGTCGGGCAATATGAGCGAATGGGTAAATGACTGGTATGACAAAAATTATTATCAGAAAATGCCTGAAAATAACCCGGCTGGTCCAAAGGAAGGCACCGAGAAGATTCTACGTGGTGGGGTGTATGGTGAGTCTTCTTATGCTAATACAGTTATTAAGAGAACTGAATTCCTCGAGTATTCAACAGAATACAGTTCTACTGGGTTTCGTTGCGCTTTAAATTCTTAACGACACTGTGAGTTGTATTAACTCTCTCTGCTATGCTTGACGATACATCGGATACCCGGACTGAGCAATTAATGCGGCAGTCGAGGCATTGGTATTTTTAACAGGTAATTCTGGAAGGTTATCTCGCCAATCGTAGAAGAACCGGGCTTCAACTCCATCAAGAGAACCGCTAATTAAATCAAATCCATCCCAAGCAGACCAACCTGTTTGGCTTGGATGTAGTGGCCCAGCTGGTCCCATCCGTTCGATAATTTCTGTGTACTCGCGTTTGCATGTGATGGTTTTAAGAATCTTCAAGATGGCTTCTTCTCGCGTCTCAGTAAAACCGTCCCAGCGCCAATTTTTGTGATGGTACCAAGCTTCACTAGTGACACATAGTGTCCTTAGCATTGTTGCTTTTGACTCTGGTGGTGCAAACTGTAGTAGCCCTTCGTTGTCAGAGAGTATATTTTCCGCAAGGTTGTGCGCATGTTCATTTTCTTCATAGGGCAACTTCAAGGTGTCCCACCAGTCGCTTATTGAGTTGAAGGTACCCACTAAACCATCTGAGAAGGCTATCCCTACAGAAAAAATACCTGAAATTACTTTGTGCAGTACCTTAAACGCATCACTTTCAATAATTTCCAACTTCCGAAAATCAAACTTCATCAACTGGTGATAAACAAATTGCACGAAGTCGATCAGGGCATTAATGCCGACGGTGGCCACCACCTCCCCGCTGGCACCAACACCCAGCGCGGCACCTGCCTTGGCTCTGACTTTGTACTTGCCATCTTCATAGCCAACGTAGAAACCCAATGTAAAACCAGTGCCCGCCCGGGCCTGAAACTCACCCCCCAATTCAGCCAACGCCCGAAACGCGGGTTCATCGTCCGTCCGGGCTTCCGGGTTATCCCATTCAATGGATCCGTTAGCGCCACAGCCGCCAGAAACCCCGGTAAACGCGTTTAACTGCACATCGGTGGGCACGAAGTGCGGGTCGTTTTGTTGTTTCTGAGTGGCTTCGTTGCTGCTTAGCCCGCGAATTTCTGGCTGGCCACCGTTCATGCTGATATCAACATTGCCCGATAGCAACACCTTGGCACCGGCGAAGCCCACCAGGTAAATGGTCATGGTGGCCCTAATGGCGCCGAAATCGAGCGGATGGGTGCCGCCGTCTTTGGTGGGCAGGTCCAGCCGCATCGGCCAGCCTTCTTTGCTGGGGAAATGACAGCTCGCCGTTGCCTTGCCTTCAAACAACGCCACACTCATTTGGGCTTTGGCTGACAGGCCAATTGCGGTTTTGCTGAAAGTGGCATCGGCGGAAGCACCGGCAAAGAAACGCAGCATGGCCGCTTCGGTGGTGGCTGAATAATGCTCACTGGCGCTGAGCCAGTCGCGCTGTTCGCCGGTGGTTGCGTTCCAGTCCGCCGCCCAGTCGGTCAGGCTGTGTTCAAACGCCGCCAGATCGATGCGGGCCTGGGTTTTCACGGAGCCCCGGTTAAAATCTTCCGCCAGTGATCGGGCGGCTTTATTGGCATCGAATTGGCCGGCGGCGTTGGTAAAGCGCCGGGCATTTCGAACATCGGTGGTGAGCGAATAACGACGAATATGGTTGCGAATAAGGTCGCTGCGCACATAGGTGAACTTGCGGCCCCGGTACCCCAGCAGTTCGGTCAGCCCGGCAATCTGGTTGCTGTGAGCGGGGCCGTTGCCGGTGTGCCGGGCCAGCGCCGGGCCAAGCGCGGCCATCACATTGGCTTTGGCCGTGGTAACCGGGTCGGTTGAATGGCTGCTACTGCCAGAAGACTGAGCTTCCTGGTTTTGTTGGGCCGTATTCAGGGCGGTGATGGCCGAGGTCAGCGCCTGATGGTCCTGATCGATCAGGTCTGCCAGCAGATCTGGCACCACCAACAAGGCATCGATGTCGGGCAAGTACACCACCTCTAGGGCCAGTGGCACCGGATCGGGCGGTAATACCGTAACAGTGAGCGGGTGTTCTGCATCCCGGTTGCTGGCGTGCAACTGATACTCCCCGGCCGCCACCGGTATATCTAAAGACCAGTCGACATCGGCCTGGTCCCGGTTCAACGGAACCGATTGTTCGCCCTGGGTGGGCCCTTGCCACTGCACCCTCACGGCACGGCCGTAGCTTCCAGTCCCGGTAACGGCCAGTACCGGCGTTCCCGGTACCCAGAGCTCTTGCCCGGGCTCGGGTGGCTGGCTCATGGTGTAATCCGGGTGGTTCAGGTTGGCCAACGGCGTGGCGTGGGGCACGCCATAGAGTTCGAACGCCAGGTCCCACCAGCTTTCATCGGCCGCCAGACGGTAACGTTCACGGGTTTGGCGAACGGGGCGCTGTTCCAGGCGCAGTTCAGTGCCGGGTTCAGGCTGAATGATGCGCACCGTGGCATTGTGCTCAACACCCCCTTCAACGGCAGCGCCGCCGCCGAAACGGGAAGGCAGGGAAACGGATTTATCAGCCGTGCCACTGCCCGAACCAACCGCGGTCGCGGTGCTTTGGGCCGGTAGATCTGTTCGAAATGCATACACCGACCGATGGCTGTGCAACCCCTGGCGGTACTGGGCTACAGGCTCGGCCCGAACGCCATCCCAGGCAATGAACAGCCGATGCTCGTTTGGCGAAGCCTGTTGCCAGGCCCGCGCCGTTTGCGCCGAAGCCTGCCAGCAAAACCGGCGATGCTCTGGCCGCTGAAGATAATGCCGAACGGGGTGGGGCAGTTCATACCAGCGAATGGGGTGGCAGCCACCGGGTTTAGATTGAAGGGGGGCTTCTGGTTGAAGGCCATCTGTTGGCTTGGTGCTGGCAAAGAAGGCATCTTCCCTGAAGAGGGGGTCAAACCCCTCATCAAACGCCGAATCTTGCCCTGATTCAAAGTGGCTGGTCATTACTCATCCCTTTCCCCATATCCCTGGGGCTAACGGTTTTTACGAATAACGAGGGACTTTAAAGGCACGGGCACAGAGTTCCAGCGCCAAACGGAAACCTTGTGATTGGCTTCGCAAAGAAGGATAGCTACGAGTTACGAGCTACGAGCTAACAGCTAACAGCTAACAGCTAACAGCTAACAGCTAACAGCTAACAGCTAACAGCTAACAGCTAACAGCTAACAGAACCCATTATCGTCTCGCATCCCTAAACTAAACCCCTCCTTCCTGCTAAACTCAGATTAAACTTCAAAAGACACAGCCCAATGCGCCTAACACCATTCCAAAAACAGGCAATCCACCGCATCGTAGCAGAGCAACTAGGTTCAGATGCGAGAGTACTGTTATTCGGTTCCCGGTTGGATGACAACGCACGGGGAGGGGATGTCGACTTACTGGTTGAGCTGAATTACCCACTCACTAACCCTGCTGAAACAGCGGCATCCGTCAGTGTTGCCGTAATGCGGGCCTTAAATGGCCGCAAAATCGATGTTGTTCTGAGTGCCCCCAACCTGCCTGACCAGCCTATCCATCGGATAGCCAGAGAGCAGGGGGCCTTGCTGTGAGCAACTCATCCTTTGAGGCCCTTCAGCAGCGCTTGAGCTTCCTGGGCCGGGTAGTCAGAAAAGAGATACAGCATTTAAACTACTCGGAGCAACGAGCCTTTGCCAAACCCATTACTATCGACAAAGTTCGAAGTATGGCGACTGATGAAGCCTTTGCCGAGCGGGTGGAAGCCTATACCAGCCGTTTTTGCCGTTTACAGGATACCGTCGGCGACAGATTACTGCCCAGCTGGCTAACAGCCTTGGGCGAACAACCGCGTGCTGCTATAGATAACCTCGACAAAGCCGAGCGGCTCGGCGTGTTGGAGTCTGCCGATCAATGGCTGATGATCCGCCAACTTCGAAATCAAATGATGCATGAGTATATCGAGGTTCCAGAAATACTGGCTAATGCACTTGAAGCTGCCCATTCATACCAGCCAACCTTAATAAACTGCGCCAACGCCATTCTGACCGACCTGGAGAAAAGAGAATTATTAGAAAAGTGAGATGGTAGCTGCAAGTAGAGATCTGTGAGCAATAAACTACAAGCTCAAACCTCGCAACTCCATTTTAAACTAAAAGCTCACAGCTCAAGGCTCGCAGCTATCATTTAAGGAACCCCATGAACTTCGAAAACCTAACCGTATGGAAACGGTCCGCCACACTGTCTGCCAATTTATACCTCTATTTCAAAAAGTTAAGCGACTTCGGTTTCAAAGACCAAATCACAAGATCCGGCCTCTCAATCCCAAGCAACATAGCCGAGGGCATGACCCGGACAACAAACCCAGACAAACACAAATTCCTGGGCTACGCCTACAGCTCCTGCGCCGAACTACGCACCCAAATCCACATAGGCACCAAAATCCAGTACATAGACCCAAAAACCAGCGAACACTGGTTAAACGAAACCAACGAAATATCAGCCATGATTAAAGGGTTAGAGAAAGCTATAAGCTGAAATGAAAGCTGAGAGCTGCGAGCTGCGAGCTTTTAGTTAAAAGCTGATAGTTCGAAGTTATCATTTTCTCTCAGCTAATAGCTCGAAGCTCTAAGCTTTCTCTTAAACTAACAGCTATCTCTTAAACTAACAGCTCGCAGCTAAAAGCTCTCAGCTAAAAAAAGGACCCCCATGCCCAAGGATGCAACACCCCAAATCACCCACCACGGCGCAGTAACCGGCGTGACCGGCTCCTGCCACCAATACCAAACTAAACACACCAACGCCTTAATAGACTGCGGCCTCTTCCAGGGTTCTGAATCCAACCGGCCACTGGATGCTTTCGACTTCGCCGTGCCCGAGGTAAGCGCACTTATCGTCACCCACTGCCACATAGACCACGTGGGGCGCATTCCCTGGCTCATCGCCGCCGGTTTCCGGGGGCCCATATACTGCACCGAACCTACGGCTGCATTGTTACCCCTGGTGCTCGAAGATGCCCTCGGCATACACATACCCGACGATGCCGACCTGGTAGAGAAAGCCCTGGCGCGCATTCTGAGCCAACTGCAGCCCGTGCCCTACAACCAATGGCAGCCACTGCCCGGCGCTGAAACCGAGCTGCGCTTCCAGCCCGCCGGCCACATTATGGGCTCTGCCTACGTTGAACTGGAAACCCACGGCCACCGCACCGTATTCAGCGGTGACCTCGGCGCACCCGGCGCCGTGTTCGTAGACCCGCCCCAGGCTCCCGAACGCGCCGACATCCTGGTGCTGGAAAGCACCTACGGCAACCGCGACCACGAAGCCCGCGCCGAACGCAAAACCCAACTGGGCAACAGCCTGAAACGCGCCCTGGCCGATGGCGGCACCGTGCTGATACCCGCCTTTAGCCTGGGCCGCACCCAGGAAATACTCGCCTTTATTGAAGGCCTGCTGCAAGAACAGAACCTGATCCACCCAGATGGCACCAGTGCCTTACCCATAATACTGGACTCCCCCCTGGCCCTACGCATGACCCAAGCCTACCGCCACCTGGTAAACCACTGGCGCGAACCCCTGCAAACCCAGCGCGAAGCCGGGCGCTTCCCCCTGGCGTTCGACCAGCTAATAACCCTGGAGCATCACAAAGAGCACCTGGCCTTGGTGAAACGCCTAGCCCACACCCGCCAACCCGCTGTGGTGCTCGCCGCCAGCGGCATGTGCCAGGGCGGTCGCATCATGAACTACCTGGAAGCCATGCTGCCCCTACCGGAAACCGACGTCTTCTTCGTAGGCTACCAGGCCAAAGGCACCCTTGGCGCCGCCATCCAAAGCGCCCAAAACGGCGACACCGTACGAGTAAACAACCGACCAACCCCAATGAACGCCCAGGTACACCGCCTAAGCGGCTTCTCAGCCCACGCAGACCGCACCGGCCTAACCAACTTCTGCACCGACATTCCCAAGGCCCCAACAGAAATCCGCCTCGTCCACGGCGACGCGAGGGTGAAGCAGCAATTCCAGGCTCACCTGGCCAAAAGACTGCTGGATACGGAGGTGTGGGTGCCGGGGTAGGGCAGCAACGAGCTTCGAGCTGTGAGCGACGAGTAAAAACCCAGAAAAGCCACAGGCTAATCTTTTACTCAAAGTTCACATCCCTCCATAGTTGACTGATGGTAAACTCTGGAGGTAAACTCGCCTTATGTACACACTCACCTTTAAAAAATCAGCCCTAAAAATGCTGATTAAAATGCCCAGGGGGCAAGCGCAAAAGATGCAGGCAGCACTGGAAGCTATTGCTGAAGACCCCTTTAATTATCAGGGTGATTGGAAACCACTCAAGGGGGAGCCATACTGGCGGCTGCGTCAGGGTAGTTATCGGGCAATATGCAGTGTTAACGACGGTGAGCTGGTGCTGCTGGTGTTGAAAGTTGGCTCCAGAGGAGATGTTTACAAATGAGTGCTCAGATTATCGAAAAAGAAGGCGTCCCTGAATACGCGGTGATCCCTTTTGAAGAATACCAACGCCTGCTGTCAATTGTTGAAGACATTGAAGACCTGGCGGATGCCCAGCGTGCAGATCAGGAAATAAAAGCAGGTGACGACGAAGCAATTCCATCCGACGTTGTAAAGCGGCTGCTGGCCATGAACGATCACCCACTTAAGGTCTGGCGTGAATACCGCGGCTTAACCCAGGAAAGCCTGGGTAAGGCAGCCGGTGTTGGAAAGTCATACATCAGCCAGATTGAAGCAGGCAACAAAACTGCCTCCGTCACCGTACTAAGCGCATTGGCCGATGCACTGGAAGTAGACTTGTCTGCACTGGTTTGAATACTGTTTGTTGTGAGCTACGAGCTACGCACCCAAATCCACATAGGCGCCAAAATCCAGTACATAGACGCAAAAACCAGTGAACACTGGCTAAACGAAACCAACGAAATATCAGCCATGATTAAGGGGTTGGACAAAGCGATAAGCTGAGAGCTGCGAGCTATGAGTAAAAGACAGGATAGCCTGGCCTTATCATTAACTCGCAGCTCTCAGCTCCCAGCTCTCAGCTCCCAGCTCTCAGCTCCCAGCTCTCAGCTCACAACTTCCCTACAACCCCAATACAAACCAACAACAAAACGCAAACCAGTTCCCTTGACCCCCCAACCCCAACCCCCTACAATTCGCGTTCAACAACTGAACAACCCCTTGGTGTGCCCTGTAACCGGCCGGGCGGTAGCGAATCTAATCGATTTTCAGCACCTCGCAAAACCCCATTCCAGAGCCTTTAAGAAATCCGATTCAGAGAAATTCTTGGCAAATCGGCCAAAAAGGCTTGCACCAATACATACCGAATTTACGATTTTTGCTCACAGCTCACAGCTCACAGCTCACAGCTCACAGCTCACAGCTCACAGCTCACAGCTCACAGCTCACAGCTCACA
>NZ_JBHZRJ010000004.1:0-11589 GCF_043641555.1 Saccharospirillum alexandrii
TCAATCCCTTCACCGAAGTGAAGCTCAATAAGCAGAGTGATTCAGCGTCGACCTACAAGCGCCCACACGAATTACTTCTGACAATGTTAAGGAACTCGAAGCTTGGCGCTATTGGCTGCTTCGTTCAACGTGGTGCGTATCTTAATGATCTGCGCCGCGCTGTCAACCTCTTTTCTGCATTTTTCCTTTTTAAATCAACCACTTAGGCTTGGTCTAAAAAGGCTCAATCGTACTGCTGGAAAGAGGCTTCCCGTCACCGCTGTGCGGCGAGGGAGGCGTATAATAGTCTTTTCTGAGGGAGGGTCAAGAGGTGATTCACAGAAAGTTGTCTATTCGATGACAGGGCGGTGAAAAGATGAAACCGAGGGCGGCACCCCGCCCTCGCGTCTTCCTACTTATATAAGCAGGAAGACAGAGACCGGCTCAGCCCAGAGTAACCCGCGCCAGCCTCTTCTTACCGGCCTGCACCAGGTATTCACCGGCAGGCAGGCGCAGATCAGCGCCGGCGACTTCCCAGTCAACCTTGACCCGCCCGTTCTTGAGCATGTCCCGGGTTTGGGCGGCGTTGGCTGCCAGCCCGGCCCGGTTCACAATGGCCGCGATGGGCAAGTCGGTCTGGTCATCCAGTTCAAGGATGACGTGCGGTGTGTCTTCAGGCACTTCGCCTTCCTGTACCAGATTACCGGCCCCTTTATGGGCATTGGCGGCCGCTTCTTCGCCGTGGAAGCGGGCTACCAGTTCGCGGGCCAGTTCGATCTTGATGTCTCTGGGGTTGGCGCCCTGCTCGACCTGGGTTTTCAGCGCCTCGATCTGTTCCAGTGTTTTGAATGACAGCAATTCATACCAGCGCCACATCAGGGAATCGGGAATCGAGACGACCTTCTGGAACATGGCACCCGGGGCTTCAGTGATACCGACGTAGTTGCCCAGTGACTTGGACATCTTCTTCTCGCCGTCCAGCCCTTCCAACAGGGGTGTCATGATGACGACCTGAGGCTCCTGCCCTTCGCTCTTCTGCAGTTCCCGGCCAACCAGCAGGTTGAACTTCTGGTCGGTGCCGCCCAGTTCGACGTCTGCTTGCAGCGCCACCGAGTCGTAACCTTGTACCAGTGGGTAGAGGAATTCGTGGATGGCAATGGACTCGTTGGCTTTATAGCGCTTTTTAAAGTCGTCCCGTTCCAGCATGCGGGCGACACTGTGGCGTGCGGCCAGTTTAATCATGCCGGCGGCGCCTAGCTGGTTGAACCACTCAGAGTTGAACCGGATCTCGGTCTTCTCCGGATCCAGTATCTTGAACACCTGCTCTTTATAGGTTTCGGCGTTCTGGGCGATCTGCTCCGGGGTCAGCGGCGGGCGAGTCGAGTTCTTGCCAGACGGGTCACCGATCAGGCCGGTAAAGTCACCAATCAGAAAAATGACGGTATGGCCCCGGTCCTGGAACTGCCGCATCTTGTTCATCAGGACGGTATGGCCCAGGTGCAAATCGGGTGCGGTGGGGTCGAAACCTGCCTTGATACGCAGGGGACGGCCACTTTCGAGCTTTTTAACCAGTTCTTCTTCGAGCAGTATCTCTTCCGTGCCGCGACGGATTTCTGCCAGTGTCTGCTCCAGGGACATGGAGTCTCCTCAAAATAAATTTACATATAAATAAGGGACTAATTATATCAGGATGTGATATCAGTTAGCACATATCACGCAGCCTGTTAATATAATGCATTAACATCTTCAGCCAACTGACTGTTTTAACATGGTGATTCATCTGTTTACGATCATGAAACGATTCCCGCGCTGGCATGCCATTGGCGTCGCCGCCCTGACCTTTGTCATGCTCTCCGTGGCGATGTGGCCGGCACCCAGCCAATCTGTCATTGTCGAGCTACCACCCCAGGTAGTCATACCGGCGCCCAGCCCTGAAATACCAGAAGAACCCCAATTTACTCGCGTTGCCGAGGAAGTTCAGCCGGGCGATACACTATCGACGGTGTTCGAACGGGCCAATGCCGGTGTGCGTGTCCTGTACCGCATGCTGGCCATTGAGGAAATCAGCACTCCTCTGGAGCGCATTTACCCCGGCCAGTCCTTTGAATTTGAATTTGATGCCGACAACCTGCTGCGCAGTGTTACCTTTAGCGAGTCTATCCTGGTCAAACACCGCATCAGCCTGACAGACGACGGGTTTGACATCGAGAAGGTCGTCCGGGAGCCTGAAATTCACACCCGCTTTGCCGAAGCGACCATCGATTCGTCGCTGTACCTCTCTGCCAAGGAAGCGGGCCTCAGCGATAACATGATCATGCAGATGGCCACCCTCTATGGCTGGGACATCGACTTTGCTCTGGATATCCGCGCTGGCGATACGTTCTCACTGATCTACCAGGAAGAGTACCTAGACGGTGAAAAGCTGGGCGATGGCCCCATTCTGGTGGCGCGCTTCGTCAACCAGGGCCGTGAAGTCAATGCCTTGCGCTACACCGATGAAGGCGGCCGGACAGACTACTACTCGCCGAACGGCGATAGCATGCGCAAGGCCTTCCTGCGTACACCGATGGACGTATTCCGCATTTCCTCCAGCTTTAACCCGAACCGCCGCCACCCGGTTCTGAACACCATTCGGGCGCACAAGGGTACGGACTATGCGGCACCCACCGGCACCCCCATCAAGGTAACGGGTGATGGCAAAGTCGTCTCAGCTGGTCGCAATGGCGGTTATGGCAATGTCGTGGTGGTTCAACATGGCGGCGGCATTCGCACCCTGTACGCTCACATGAGTCAATTCTCCAAGAACGCTCGTGCCGGCAACCGGGTTCGCCAGGGTCAGATTATCGGCTATGTCGGCGCTACCGGTCAGGTGACCGGACCACACTTGCATTACGAATTTCTGGTCCATGGTGTGCACAAGAACCCGCAAACTGTTGATTTGCCCACAGCCCAGCCACTGGACCGTCAGTTCCTGCCGCAATTTGAAGAGTTTGCGTCAAACATGATGGGGCAGCTGCAGGTATTCGAGGAAACCTACGTCGCGGCCGACTGAACACAGCACGCCGCTGGCGTACAGGCATAAAAAAACCGGGGTTACCCGGTTTTTTTATGCCTGTACGCCAGTCACGGAGCGGTTACATCGAGAATGACGAGCCACACCCGCAGGTTGTTTCAGCCGCCGGGTTCTCAATGGAAAACCGGCTACCTTCGAGCCCTTCAGTATAGTTAACGGTAGAGCCTGCCAGGTACTGGACGCTCAGCGAATCGATCAGGAAGGTGCTACCAGCTTGCTCGATAACGGTGTCGTCCTCAGCTACGTCGTCGTCGAAGGTGAAACCGTACTGAAACCCGGCACAACCGCCCCCGGTCACAAAAACGCGCAACATCAGGCGGTCGTTGCCTTCTTCCTCGACCAGTTGCCGGACTTTGTGCGCCGCTGCCTCGGTAATCAGCAGGGCTTCCTGGACGTCTGCATTCACAGTCATAGTGGTTCCAAATTCATAGAGCTACTCTCAGGGTTACCAGGCGGTTCAATCCGCCCCTGCACACAGTGGCAGGGCACCACAGTGATAGGGGCGGGCATGGCCAGATTCAAGGACCCGGCGCAGATCCCGGTCGATATCAGGAGGATTTATTGGCAGGCTTGCCGGCATCCAGCATCGGGGTATCGGCAACCGGTTTGGGCTCGACAGGCTCTGGCTTGCTGACCTTCTTGCCTTTCTCGGCCGCTACGTGCAGCAGTTTGCCATTCACCTTGGCGCCCATCACCATCTCCATCATGACGTAATGCACGTCACCGGTGACGACGGCTTTCTTGGCCAGTTCAATGTGCTCGGACGAGTACACATCGCCTTTCACCTCGCCATTGATGACGATGTTCGGCGCTCGAATCTCGCCCTCCACATAGCCTTTGTCGCTGATGCGCACGGCGGCTCCGCTGTCGGGGTCGGCCAGAATGTTGCCCTTGATGCGGCCGTCGACGTGCAAGCCGCCCGACACCCGGATATCGCCGCTGATCTCGGCCTTTACTGATATAAGCGTTACGTCGTTAGCCACGGTTTGTTTACTGCCCCACATTGTTTCCGTTCTCCAAATCCAACCAGCTGTAGGCTGCCTCTACCCGAGCGGCACGGTCGCCGACGGCCTGGGCTATCACCTGTATTTGGTCGGGTATGAACCCTTCAGGCAACACCAGGTCACCCTTGATATCCTGAAAGTAGCGATAACGGAATCGAATATCCACATCATCCACTGCTTCGGACACATCTTTTAATGGCAGCGCAATGCGCTCCCCGTTTTGTGTCCCTACAATGTTGACACCCACAAACCCTTGCAGATACTGAGAATTGTTGCCCGCCTGGGTCAGCATCAGGCTGTACCGGTAGCGGTCGCTGGAACTGGTCGGTTCCAGAGTGACTTCCTGAATGCGCAGCCCTTCATTATCGAGGGAGGGCGACATGATCCCCTGATAGAGGGCAACTTCCTCTTCGAGCTCGGCAATACGACCGCTCAGTTCCAGCTGTGTTTGCCGGGCATTTTCGTTGGCCTGGCGGTCGACCTCGGAGCCACGCTCCAATTGCGCCACACGCAAGCGCAGGGCTTCCTGGCGTTGTTCGGCTTCGCGCAGGTTCTGGCGCAACTCAGCGCGCTGGTTAAGCAAGGTCTCGTATTGACTGCCACCTGACTGAAAACCATACAGATAGGCAGCGTAGACTGCCAGGGCAATGATCACAATTCCAACAATCCGAACCAACCAGCGTCGCCAGGGCCGGTACGGAACGACAACCATCTGCCGTACGGGTGCTACTTTTACTTTCGCCATGCCAACTCCGACGGGATAGGGGCGTCTGCCAGCAACCGGTATGAACCAGCCCTGACTCCCGGTCTTGCGCCGCCAGACAGTGTCTGAAAGCCAGCCGGGCGATGAATCACTGCAACGCCATGACCGCCTATGATAAGGTCGCAGCCAATTCGGTTACAAGCCAATCCGCCTATGCCCTTACCTTCCATCCGTCAGTGGCGCCGTTTACTCGGTAAACCGGACGGGTTGTTGTCGCTGATCATACTTGGCTGCATCACCGGCATTGCCACGAGCCTGGTGATGGCGCTGTTCATGCTAGGCCTGGACCTGATCCTGCAGCAACTGAACGGTGCCTACCGGGACGATTTCGAATCGCTGTCGGCCCCAACCCGCTTTGCACTGCCTATTCTCGGCAGTCTGGCCCTGATTCTGCTGTTCCGGTTCACGCCGACGCACAGTCACGCCATCGGCATTACCCATGTGCTCGACCGGCTCCAGCGCGGTCGCAGCCGTTTACCGGCCAGCAATGCCGTCTTCCAGTTCTTCGCGGCACTGATATCGCTTGGCTCCGGCCACAGCGTCGGCCAGGAAGGCCCGGCCGTGCATGTGGGTGCGGGTATTGCCAACCAACTGGGGCAAAAGGCCAACCGGGTACCAAGCCAGCTAAGACTGCTGATTGGCTGCGGTACCGCCGCTGCCATTTCATCGGCGTTCGACACGCCGCTGGCAGGGGTGCTCTTTGCCATGGAAGTTATCCTGATGGAGTACAGCCTGCTCGGCTTTACGCCCATCATCGCCGCCTCCGTGACCTCAGCCGCCATGACCCGCTTCCTGTTTGGCGAACACCCGGCCTTTGTGACCGACCTGGCCTATCAGGGTAGCCTTACCGATCTGCCCTTCCTGCTGGTCGCGGGCTTGCTGATTGGACTGCTGGCGGCCGGGTTTAACCGCAGCGTACGGCTGTTCATGCAATTGCGGTTGCATCAGCGTGCAGCCCGGCTACTGCTGGCTGGCCTGATCACCGGTATGCTGGCGCTGGGCGTACCCGAAGTACTGGGACTGGGTCACGACACCATTAATCAGGCCATTAACGGCGAACTGGTCTGGTCGGTCTTGCTGGTTGTGCTCATCGCCAAGTTCATTGCCACTTCGGCAGCGGTCGGCTTGGGCGTTCCTGCGGGACTGATCGGCCCGACCCTGCTGATTGGCGCCAGCGCCGGCGGACTGATGGGCAGCCTGCTGCCCGGCGATGGCAGTCCGGCCTTTTATGCCTTGCTGGGTATGGCGGCGATGATGAGCGCCGTGCTGCATGCGCCGCTGGCCGCACTGATTGCTGTGCTGGAGCTATCGCTCAATGCCCATGCCGTCTTTCCGGCGATGATTGTGGTGCTCGGCGCCAATCTGGTGTGTCAGCACGGCCTGCGCATTCCGTCCATTTACCACAGCCTGCTGGCGTTCAAGGGGCTGACGATTGAGACCAACCCGGTACGAACGGCGCTGGCTCAGCGCAGCCTGTCGGAACTGGCTACCGGCCAGTTCACCCGCCTGGACCTGACCCAGAGTGACGATCAGGCCCTGCGCACCGTCAAAGACGCCCAGCGTTGGGTGGTGCTGCAATTGACAGACGCCAGCTATCTGATCGACAAGACCCCGCTCAGCCAGGCTGTGCAAGACTGGGTACAACTGCCAGCTGAGACCCGTCCGGCAATGGCCGATGCACTAAAAGCCGTGATCCCGCCATTCAGCCGCCTGGTTGAGGTAAACCAGGACATCAACCTGCTAGAGGCGGTGCGTCTGTTGCAACGCGAAGACACTGCCGGCTTCCTGTATTCACCGGATATCACCTCAACCGTTCTGATCACCCGCGCCCAACTGGCCACCGTTCTTACCACCGAAGGAGACCTTCGCTGATGCTGTACCTCTGGCTCAAAGCCTTTCACATTATTGCCGTTATTACCTGGTTCGCAGCCCTGTTCTATCTGCCGCGCCTGTTCGTCTACCACGCCATGGCGGAGGACACGATTAGCCAGGAGCGTTTTAAAATTATGGAGCGCAAACTCTACCGGGGCATCATGACACCCAGTGCGGTGGTGACCGTAACACTCGGCATTGCCATGCTGGTGGTCAACCCGGCCTGGCTGTCGATGGGCTGGATGCACGCCAAGCTGTTTCTGGTGGTGTTACTGCTCGGCTATCACCACGCCTGTGGTCGCCTGCTGAAACGCTTTGCCGCGGACGACAACCGCCATAGCCACAAGTGGTATCGCTGGTTCAACGAAGCCCCGACTCTGGTATTGGTGGGTATTGTTCTGCTGGTCGTTATCAAGCCCTTCTGATCGGGCAAAAAAAAGACCAACGGCCAAAAAGGCCGTTGGCCAATAACTACCTATCAACTAGACAATCCCCGGACATTCAATCCAAGGAAGCCCCCAGTCTAGTCATTTCCGCGCCCGGACTCCAGCCCGCAACGGCGCTTATCGACGGGCCTTTACTCGCCGTCTGCACCGCCACTCAGGGCCCGGCCCCGGGCGATGGCCGCCTTACGATGCGTCACGGCCAACTTCTTGTAGAGGTTGTTGATGTGTGTTTTAACCGTGCTGACGGCGATGAACATGCTCTGTGCGATGTCGTCATTGTTCTTGCCATCCATAATGAATTGCAGCACCCGCCATTCCTTTCTGGAAATGCCCAGCGCCAGCAGCCCATCCGGTACTTCCTGCTCCCCACGCCGGCTGGAGGTATTGCGTTGCTTGTACAGAATCAGCACTTGCTCGACATACCGGACCTGTTCTTCCGGCAATGACCCCAGCGGCAATTGTTCAAACAGCGGCATGATCCACTGGCGCAGGTACAACAGACTGGCGACGATCTGATAGGTCTGCAGATCGGCCAGAATATCGAGCAGCGCCATTCTGGCACCCTCTTCATCGCCCTGAATCATCAGAATGGCGATGTTGAGCAACAGCAGCCGGAAACGCTCTAGCCGGAACTCCGATGCCGGCCGGTCGTCGAAACGAGCCAGCTCTGCCTCAACCCGCTGACGCGCCGATTCGACCTCACCCAGCGCCAGTTGTCCGTACAGCTGAGCTCTCAGCTCTCCAAAGTCGTGCAGGTTCCGGCAGCCGGTCACCGGTGGGTGCACTTTGAGCCAGGTGAGAATTTTCTGGGTATCGTCTGTTTGCCACCAGTACAGCAGCTGTACTTCGAGCGAATAGCCAATCAACTGCTCGGCGACGCTGTCCATCGACAGGATGCCTTCATGCAAGCCCGACAGTTCCCGCGCGGTCGTTGGCTTGCCCTTCAGCAGCTCCATTTTCAGCAACCAGCCAAAGAGATGCCGCGACCAGAATTCATCCCAGTTCTGGCACACCACCCCGGCTTCGTTGATCAGCATCCGGGCTTCGCGCAACCGGTAGGATTCCAAGGCCAATTCGGCCTGATACAACAGGGAGAAACAGACGTTAAAGCCATTGGCCACGCCCTGGGCGTCGCTGTAGCGCTGTACTTCACGGCACAGCTCCAGCGAGCGGTCAAACTCGCAGCGCTGCTTCCAGATCTGCGCCTGTTGATTCAGGCTCCACAGCACTGCATCGTGATTCCCCTCCTGGCGGCTAAGCAGCTCGCTTTGCTCATAGATATCGAGTGCGCGCGCCATGTCGCCCAGGTCGAATCGGATGTTGGCGTAGGTCAGCAGTGCACTCTGCCGACGGGTATTGTCTTCGGCGAAGAGGTTCAGGGCACGCAGCGCTGCCTGCTCGGCGATGTCCAACTGACCCAGTGAATAGCTGGCCTGGGAGCGCACCGTCTCAAACTCTGCGGAAAGCAGGCGCCCGGCGTCGCTGTCATCGATCAGGCCGCGGGCTCGGTTGAGACAGCCCTCCACCTGACGCGCGTCCGCAAAGATGGCTTCCACCCAGCAGTTCACCAGCACCAGCTTGGGTTCACGGACAATCCGCTCCATCGGCAGTTCGGTCAGACACCGCTGTACCAGCTCGTAGTGGGCTTTGTGAATCAGGTCATCGCCGTAGAGCTTGAGAATTCTGACAATCTGCTCCTGATCGCCGGATTTGATGGCATGATCGACCGCGCCGACAATGTAGCCCAGCTTCAAAAACGCCTGACTGGCCCGAAAATGCAGATCACTGAGATTACCACTGTGCATCAGGGTCAGCTTGTGCTGCAGGAACTCCCGCAACAGGTGATGGTAGCGAAACCATTGCCGGGGCTCGTTGAACTGAATGATGAACAGGTGTTGTCGCTGCAGGTATTCCAGCACTTCGTGAACATTGATGTCTTTGGTCAGCGCCTCGGCGACTTCGGTGTTGAACCGTCGCACCAGGCTGGTGTGGATCATAAAATGCTGTACATCGGCCGGCAGCGCATCGAAGACTTCGGAATCGAAATAGTCGATCGCATTCAGGTTTTTCTGTTGCAGCCGGGTTTTCAATTCATCAAAAGAGGGTTTTGATTTCAGCCCCAGAACAATCAACTGCAGCCCGACCGCCCAGCCCTCGACATGATCGAGCAGTTGCTCAACATCGTGATCTTCAAGCTGATAGCCGCCCAGGCTCTGGAAGAAATGCTGGGTTTCGCAGACATTGAACCCCAATACATCATTCTGGATATCGGCCACCAGCCCTTGCAAACGCAACGACATGATGCTCGCTGGGGGATCGGAGCGGGTCGTCAGCACCAGGGTGATGTGCGGTGGCAGATGCCGCGCCAGATAGGCAAGTGCGGCGTGAACCTGGTCGTTTTCAACGCAATGGTAATCGTCCAGTACCAGCACCAGCCGCTGATCGATCCGGTCGAGCTCGAACAGCAATTGCCCGAACAGGGATTTCAATCGGGTCTTGCGATCGTGCACACCAGCGTGGCACAGCGCTTCGCTGAGCGGTACCTGCTTGGCAATGGCCGAGATGAAATAGGCCGCAAATACCACCGGGTCCGAATCTTCCGGGTCCAGCGACAACCAGGCGAGCCGGGCTGAAGGCACCTTTTCGCGCAAGGCATCAACCCCGTGCAAGGTGGCCACAGTTTTACCAAAACCGGCCGGTGCACAGAGCACCACGACCGGCAACCGACAGGCATCAACAAAGCTCTGGTCAACGCGCGGGCGGCGAATGGCATTGGGGGGCAGGTGTGGCACCGATAACTTCGACGGAACCAGAAAGTGCTGTGGAACCGAATCGGTCATCGGCGTTGTCCGTTGTGTCAGGCTTAAGTGACCCAATCATACCCAGCTCGTCCGGTTACGATCAAATAAGCACGGCCGGGGACCGGCCGGGTTTGCCTAAGCAGCCGGTTACCACGACAATAGTTGCCAGACATTCATTACACAGGCCCACACCATGACCGACCAACTCGCTGCTCTGTTTGAACGCGCCCAGAAAACCATTCCCGGAGGCGTCAACTCTCCGGTTCGCGCTTTTAAAGGGGTCGGTGGCACGCCGATTTTTTTCAAGCGCGCCCAGGGATCGCGGCTGTTCGACATTAACGACAAGTCCTACATCGACTATGTGTTGTCTTTTGGCCCGCAGATTCTGGGCCATGGCTTCGAAGAAGTGCGCGAGGCCATACACCGCCAGGTCGACCTGGCGCTGACCTTCGGCGCTCCGACCGAGCAGGAAGTCACCATGGCCGAGGCGGTCTGTGCCATCGTGCCGTCGATGGATAAAGTCCGCATGGTCAACTCCGGCACCGAAGCCACCATGTCGGCGATTCGACTGGCCCGTGGCTATACCGGCCGGGACCTGCTGGTGAAATTCGAGGGCAACTATCACGGCCACGCTGATAGCCTGCTGGTGAAAGCGGGCTCCGGCATGCTGACCCTGGGTGTGCCCACCTCGCCAGGCGTTCCGGCGGCGGTGGCGGCCAACACCCTGACACTCGATTACAACGACCCCCAGGCCGTGCGCGACTGCTTCAAGGAATACGGCGATCGCATCGCCTGTGTGATCGTCGAGCCCGTGGCCGGTAACATGAACTGCGTACTGCCCGAGCCCGAGTTTCTGGAGACGCTGCGCAGCGAATGTACCGACAACGGTGCGGTGCTGATTTTCGATGAAGTGATGAGCGGCTTCCGGGTCGCACTGGGCGGCGCTCAGGCGCTGTACAACGTAAAACCGGACCTGACCACCCTGGGCAAGGTTATCGGTGGCGGCCTGCCGGTCGGTGCCTTTGGCGGCCGGGCCGACATCATGGACTTTCTGGCACCCAATGGCCCGGTGTACCAGGCGGGAACGCTCTCGGGCAACCCGGTGGCAATGGCCGCGGGTCTAGCCGTACTGGAGCAAATCAGCAAGCCCGGTGTCTACGAGCAACTGAGCGAACGGACCACCGCCCTGACTGAGGGTTTGAAAGCCAAAGCCCAGGCCGCGGGCATTCCGCTGACCACAAATTCCGCCGGCAGCATGTTCGGATTCTTTTTCACCGACCTTGAGCGCGTACGCCGCTTCAGCGATGTGATGACCAGCAACGTGCCGCGTTTCAACCAGTTCTTCCACGGCATGCTGAACGAAGGGGTCTATCTGGCACCCTCGGCCTTTGAAGCAGGCTTTATGTCACTGGCGCACAGCGAGCAGGACATCGACGATACCCTCGCCGCCGCCGAGCGGGTGATGGCGAACCTGACCGTTTAACCAGGCCTGCGATGCGGTTGGGTCGTGACTCAACCGCTTGTTTTACCTCCCTTTTTTCTGAACAGGGAGACGACGCAAGACCACAAAAACTGTTGACAGAGCCGGGCCCGCTCATTAGTATGCGCGCCTGCTTGCCGACGGTAGGCACATCCGGTATTGCCTGGGTGG
>NZ_JBHZRJ010000004.1:11689-543039 GCF_043641555.1 Saccharospirillum alexandrii
TGAAATTGGTAGACACGCTAGCTTCAGGTGCTAGTGGGGGCAACCCCGTGGAGGTTCAAATCCTCTCCCAGGCACCAAAATTTCACCGGATGATGCTATAACACCGTAACCGCTCAGCCTGGGTGGTGAAATTGGTAGACACGCTAGCTTCAGGTGCTAGTGGGGGCAACCCCGTGGAGGTTCAAATCCTCTCCCAGGCACCATTTCGACGATGACAACGCACTCGCTCCGAAATGGCTTCTCCCGCAAGACAAGACTCCCAGAATTGAATACAACGAACGGTAGCCAACAGGCCAGCTCTATTGCCATGAGCCCGCGTTAAATGCAGGGCCCACCCGGCACTCAAAAGTTCACTTCAAACGCCAATGCCATGCCGCCTTCGGTCGGTACCACGGCAAACTGCGACGCAGAGCCCGGTTCAACCAGCCACTGATTCACCCCCCAGGCCAGCGCTGCGCCCGCGAGCACATCCGTCGTGTGATGCCGGTCTGAATACACCTTGCTCCAGCCAACGTAGCTGGCTGCCAAATAGGCGGGCAAGCCGGCATCCCACCCATAACGGCGCTGAATAAAAGCGGCGCTGGTAAAGGCCGAAGCGGCGCTGAAACTGGGGAAACTGAGATCATCGGTTCCGTCTGGCCGCTCCCGCTCAACCAGGCCTTTCAGCACATAACTGGTGCTCATCGTAACGCCATAAGCCATCACCAGCTGCGACCGCCCGCCCGGGTCATCCAGCGTATAGGTAGCGGTGGCTGCCGTCAGTGGCAGGGCGTAGAGCAATACCTCACCCGCCTGCGTCCAGCGATCATCGGCGTACCCGGCTGTGCTGAACCCCAGCGACACACCAGCAACCCAGGTTAATAACGTTCGCCACGTTGCGTTCTGTCCGCCCATCATTCCGTGCGACCTTTCATAAAACGTTCCCGGTTTTCTTCTTTCTTGCGATCACTCTTGCGCAGCAGGATATACAGCGCACCCACACCGCCATGATGCTTTTGCGCCGAGTGAAACGCCAGTACCTCCGGCATTTGTTTCAGCCAGGTGTTCACACAGCTTTTCAGGAAGGCCTTCGGCTCTCCGCGCTCTCCCTTGCCGTGCAGAATCATCGCTGAGCGCACATCGTAGCGCAGGCAGTCGGCAATGAAGCCATACACCTCGGCACGTGCTTCGGCCATGGATTTACGGTGCAAATCCAGACGGGCATCGATCGGGTACTGGCCACGCTTGAGCTTCCGGTAGACACCATGAGCAACGCCATCGGTGCGGTACTCCAGGATATCGAGCGGGTGCACCAGGTCGATGATTTCTTCCGTCAGGTGGTTCGGGTCACCCTGTTCAACCTTCACCGCCATCTGCCGCCGATGCAGCAAACTGGGTTCGGGTACCTCGGGTTTGGCCGTCTCGACCCTCTGTGTGGTGCGAATACGGCGTACGCCTTTCATTTCTTGACGGAAAATTTTGAATTCGTCGTCGTCTTCCATAAGACACCTGTGCAATTTAACCGTATTCTAACAGCATGTACCGGTGCTCGGCACGGCGGGAGAGAGCACTATAACGGGCTCGTTGTAAAAGAGCGGTAAAATGGATCGTCAGCGCTGCAACGATAGAGGACACTGAATGCTATGAATGAATCTCATATTTTACTAATTGACGATGATCGCGATCTGGCCGAGCTGCTCGGCGAATACCTCGATGCCGAAGGCTACAAACTCAGTGCCGCTCACAGCGGTGAGGATGGCATCGTTCAATTGCGCGAGCACAACTACGACCTAGTCCTGCTCGATGTCATGATGCCCGGCATCGATGGCTTTGAAACCCTGCGCCAAATTCGCAACCACTCCTCCGTTCCCGTGCTAATGCTCACCGCCAAAGGTGAGGAAATGGACCGGGTACTGGGCCTGGAGCTGGGCGCCGATGATTACCTGGCCAAGCCCTACAGCCACCGTGAATTGCTGGCCCGCATCAAAGCGCTGCTGCGCCGGATCGAACTCGATAAGGTGCAACAGGAAAGCGACAGCGGCACTCTGGAATGCAACGGCGTGACCCTGAACTTCGACACTTACGAAGTCGAGTGCGAGGGCGAGCATGTACCCATGACCACCAGTGAATTCAAGGTATTGCGCGTGCTGATGTCCCGCGTGGGCAAGGCCGTTCCCAAAGAAGACCTGTACCGCGAAGTGCTCGGCCGTGAAATCATGGCGTACGACCGCTCGATCGACATGCACGTCTCCAATGTGCGCCGCAAGCTTCAGGCGGTTACCGAGACACCCAAAATTCAGACCATTCGCGGTATTGGCTATCTGTTTGTCGATCCGAAATAACCGAACCGCTTCCCGCCCTTCCGGACACCGTCTGTAGCCATGAAATTTTCAGTTAACTGGCGAAAAATCAATCCGCTCGGCTCGGTGTTCGGCAAGATCTGGCTGAGCTTCTGGGTCACCCTGTTGCTGATTGTGCTAGCCGTGGCCTTTGTCTCGCACCAGGTGGCTCAGGTATATCAGATCGGTGCGCCCAACGCGTCGCACATTGGCTTGCTCAACCGGGTCAAGCTGCCCAATATCGATCGTCTCGCCAGTGACCGCCAGGAAATCATCGACGAACTCGACCGCTTTAACAGCGAGTCGCGCTTTCAGTGGTATCTGGTCGACGACACCTATCACCTGCTCGGCACCCCCAAACCCCCTCGGCGCATTCTGGTCATGCTGTCGGAAATGATGGAACTGGAAGGCGTGAAAGTCGGCCAGTGGCGCCAGGAAACCTGGATGGGGCCGATCACCATGTCGGTCGGTGGCGATATGTATCGCCTGTTTCTGCGCGGAGTGCCCGCCCTGCCGCCGCCCAACCTGCCACTCTGGCTCGATAGTCAGTGGTTGCGCGCCATTTTCGCCTTGTTCGTCTCTGGCGGCATGGCGCTGGTACTGGCCTGGTCAATCACCCGCCCTATCGCCCGTCTGCGGCGCGTTTCACGGCAATTGGCGGGCGGTAGTCTGGATGCCCGGGTTGGCGGCGCGGTCAACAAACGCGCCGACGAACTGGGTGACCTGGGTCGCGACTTCGACGAAATGGCCGAGCGCCTGCAGCAGCTGGTTTCCGCACAGCAACGGTTGCTCAGCAACGTCAGCCACGAGTTACGCTCACCCCTGACGCGCCTGCAGGTAGCGCTGGGCATCGTTCGCCAAAAAGCACCCACCGGACTCGAAACCGCACTGAGCCGCATTGAACGCGAAAGCGACCGGCTTGAAAGCCTGATCGCTCAGGTGCTGAAGCTGTCGCGCTTTGAAAATGAAATGCAACATCTGGAGCCGGCGCAATTGCAGCTCGACGACCTGGTACGCCAGGTGGTTGAAGACGCCCGCTTTGAATCGAAATCACACAACATTCTGATCACCGACCAGATTGAAAGCGCTGTCAGCCTCTGGGGCGACCCGCAACTGCTGCATTCCGCCATCGACAACGTGATTCGCAACGCCCTGCGTTTTTCACCGGAAGACGGTGAACTCAGCGTTCACCTGACCACCCACAAGGGTGAAGCCCAAATCGAAATCTGCGACCAGGGCCCCGGAGTACCTGAAGATAAACTGGAGCGGCTGTTCGACCCCTTCTACCGGCTCGACCAATCCAATTCCGGTGCTGGACTGGGCCTCAACATTGCCCGGCACGCCGTCACCGCGCACAAGGGTGATATTCGGGCCTACAACCGCCCTGAAGGTGGCTTGTGCGTGCGCATTCGATTGCCACTGAACCAGCACGGGCGCTTGCGTCAGAGCTGATGTGACATCTCCACGGGGTTCGACAAATGCACCCCAAACCAAATGGCAGACGGTGGTAATTCACACCACTCAGGTTGCCTTTTGCCTGTTGAAGGGCCTCGGGGAGCCGATTTCCTCTTACACGACCCGACCATCCTAAAACGCGACAACTTACCCGTTGATCTTATAAACTCAGGCCAATCACTCATTCACGAGGCCTGTCATGTCACCCATCACCACCACTTCCGGCGCTGTCATCCGTCTGGCTGAGCCCGGCGATGTTCCTCACATTCTGCGGTTTATTCAGGAACTGGCCGACTACGAAAAACTCTCGCATGAAGTCGTCGCCACTGAAGCCAAACTCACCGAGACACTGTTTTCCGACCAGCCGGCGGCTGAAGTTCTGATCGCCGAGCGCGATGGCCAACCCGTTGGCATGGCCTTATTTTTCCCGAACTACAGCACCTTTCTCGCCCAGCCCGGCATCCACCTGGAAGACCTTTATGTGCAACCGGACCAGCGCGGCTCCGGTGTTGGCAAGGCGCTGATTACCAGCCTGGCGCACCTGGCCGTGGAGCGGGGCTGTGGCCGCCTGGAGTGGATGGTGCTCGACTGGAACGAACCGGCCCGGCAATTTTACCGCTCGCTGGGCGCCAGCGCGCTGGACGGCTGGCTGACCAAGCGCGTCACCGGCGAGTCACTGCACGCCATGGCCAGGATGCTGGAGCGCGCCTGATGACACCGGCCGTTCAGTTGCTCAAACGTCAAAAGGTACCGTTCGAACTGCACACCTTCAGCGTGGGCGACAGTGACGAAGGCTATGGCATTGCCGCTGCCAAAGCGCTGGGTGTGCCGCCTGAGCAAGTGTTCAAAACTTTGCTGGTTAGCTTCAATGGCGACCCCAGAGCGCTGGGCGTTTGTATTCTACCGGTCACGCACAACCTGAGCCTGAAACGCGCCGCCAAAGCACATGGCCAGAAATCGGCACAGATGGCCGAGCCGGCCATTGCCGAGAAAACCACCGGCTATGTGGTCGGAGGCATTAGCCCGCTGGGACAAAAAAAAGCCCTGCCTACGGTGGTGGACCAAAGCGCCGAGTCGATGGACACCTTTTTCGTCAGCGGCGGCAAACGCGGGCTCGACATCGCTCTGGCCCCGGCCGATCTGCTGCAACTGACCCGCGCCCGATTTGCGCCACTGTGTGTTACCGACGAAGCCTGAACCTGAGCTGAGCCCAGCGGTTTAAGTGGCAACTATTGCCGAAGCCCCATACTCCAGCCCTATCTGCGAGGGCTTTGGTGAATCTGAATCATTAACCGCCACTGCTCGCTTGTTACTGGCTGGCGTTTTGCTATGTTTGACCCAGGCCTTCACCTCAACCGCAGGCTATTAATCAGGAGCGAAAAATAACAATGAAATCTTTACTGACTGTCGTCACTACCCTATTACTGGCGCTGGCCATCACCCCGGCCCAGGCTGAATCCATGTCGGCCGAAGGCCAGTGGCGCACCATCGATGATGAAACCGGCGAAGCCAAAAGCCTGGTGCGCGTCTGGGTTGAAGACGGCGAACTGCAGGGTCAGATCGTTGAACTGCTGAACCCTTCAGAGCCCAACCCGGTCTGTTCAGAATGCAAGGGCAGCCGCAAAGATCAGCCCATTGAAGGGATGACGTTTCTCTGGGGCCTGGAACGGGACGGCGATGAATGGGACAGTGGCCGCATTCTGGATCCCTCCAATGGCAAGGAATACAGTGCCAAAGCCAAGGTCATCGAGAACGGTACCAAGCTGGAAGTCCGCGGTTTTCTCGGCTTTGCGCTGATCGGCCGGACTCAAGTCTGGGAGCGCGTCGAATAACGACACATTGCACGGGCTCTCCGCTGAGCCCGTGCTTTCCCTACCTGCCTTACCCCGTTATGCTGCCTTTCCCTGTTAACCGTTGACCGCCCTAATGACCGGTATCGACCCTGTTACGCTTTTAATTGCCATCACCCTCGGCCTGCTGCTGGTACTCCCGGCCGATGGTTACACCTATGAATTTGTGCGTGCCCGACACGAACGCGCCAGCCCAGTGTGGCGGTTAATCGCAGCACGAATGCTGATCACCCTCACCCAGGCCGGTTTAATGGCAACGGCGGTGTCGGTCTGGGCCAATTCAGGGCCGCTGGGGCCAACGTTACTGGTATTCGCCGGCGCCATGATGGCTGCCTGGCTATGGATGTGGTACTGGATCAAAACCTACATCGCCGAGCCCGGTCACCCAACCCGGCCGGTCACCATTGTCGGCGTCATCCTAACCGGCGCACTCTCCGCCACGCTCTGGTTCGAAGCCTTCACCTTTCAGGCTCTGTTGCAGGCCTGGGTCGATGCACCCGCACTCGAAACCATCATTCTACTGTCGCTGATCTGGGTTGCCATCGATGCCATCTGGCTCGCCATCCTAGCCAGCCAACCCTGGGGCACCCGCCTGATCGCCTCGCAAACCGGCCAAACCCGACTAAACCGAAGCCTCGGGCTGCTGCTATTGGCCCTCTCACTCTGGGCAATGGTGGCTGTGCTCTAAGTGGCAGGGTTCTTTCTGTGGCACGAGTCCGTGTCAGCCACCGGGTAGGCCTGATCAGGGTCGGCGTAAATCCGTCCATGGAGCCTAGGCTTCGGCATCCATGCCTCAGACTTCCCCGATCAGGCCTACCCGGCAGCTGACACTTGACTGGGAGGCAAGGGCTAAATTAACTCGAGTTTCGGAGTTCGCTGACATGGCCAGCGGCGATTACTTGGGGCATTCCTGTGGGGAAGTCCGCAGCAGGGACTAAAACGCCAGGAGCGTTTTAGCATGAGCGAAGCGAGCCCGGAGGGTGAATCCCAGGGATGGGATTCATATCATGCGGCCTAGGCTCCAAGGACGGATTCACGCCGACCCTACAGGAGCACCCCAGGTGGCCACCGCGGACCACTGCCACCCAGTACCACCCCGAACTCCGGAACTTGAGTTACCAACCCCCAAACTGTCCAACTCAGTAAAACTCACCATCCTCTGCCATGGTGTTAATCACAGACAGTTTCTTCACGCCGTCTTTGGTGCCCAGCAACAACACATCGGCCGGCCGATGCGCGAACAACCCGTTGGTGACCACGCCGGGAATGTTGTTGATGGCGGTTTCCATCGCTTCCGGGTCTTTGATGTCCAGCTCGTAGACATCCAGAATCTGGTTGCCGTTATCGGTAACCACGCCTTCGCGATAGACCGGGTTGCCGCCCATTTTCAGCAGTTTGCGGGCCACGGCACTGCGCGCCATCGGTATGACTTCAATCGGCAGCGGGAAAGCGCCTAGCTTTTGTACGGCCTTGGACTCGTCGGCAATACAAACAAACGTCTTGGCAATGGAGGCGACGATCTTCTCCTGGGTCAGGGCCGCGCCGCCGCCTTTGATCAGGTGCAGCTTGCGGTTGGCCTCGTCACAACCGTCAACGTAGACCGCCAGTTTTTCCACTTGGTTCATGTCGAACACTTCAATGCCGTGGTCGCGCAAGCGCTTGGCGCTGGCGTCACTGGAGGCAACGGTGCCGCGAAAACGGTCTTTAACGGTTGCCAGTGCATCGATGAACAGATTGGCGGTAGAGCCGGTGCCGATGCCGATGATGGCTTCCGGTTTCAGGTCGGGCTTGATGAAATCGAGCGCCGCCTGGGCGACGGCTTGCTTCAGTTCGTCTTGGGTCATGGGACTTTCCTGTAATCAGTGGGCGTCGGTGACTGTTCTGGGATATCGATTGTTTAGCCACATTATAGCTGCTGTGGCGCTCAGTAACACAGGCCAGAGCCGCTTCGGCGCCGTTGCAAAACAGTATGCCGCGATTTGCCGTACGCCTGCGTTTCCGCATCCGCCCAAAACCCTTACACTACGGAGCTGCGCCGCGAAATGCCTGACATGCGCAGAAGACGACTGACATTCATCCGTTAACCAGGAAACTTCCATGCTGGAACAGACTGTTAAGAAGATACTCAATGCCCGGGTCTATGAGGCGGCGATCGAGACGCCTCTGGAAAAAGCCGCCTTTCTCAGTCGTCGGATGAACAACATTATTTTGATTAAGCGCGAAGACCTGCAACCGGTGTTCTCGTTCAAGCTGCGCGGCGCCTACAACAAGATGACCACCCTGACTCAGGCGCAACTGGACAAGGGCGTCATCTGCGCCTCGGCCGGTAACCATGCCCAGGGCCTGGCTGAAGCCGCCCGGCTGATGGGCGTGAAAGCCACCATCGTCATGCCCAAGACAACGCCGGACATCAAAGTGGCGAACGTGCGCGCCCGCGGTGGCAAGGCCGTGCTGTATGGCGATGCCTTCGACGAGGCGCTGGAGCACGCGCGCAAGCTCGAAGCCGAACGTGGTCTGACCTTCATTCACCCCTACGACGACCCGGACATCATTGCCGGCCAGGGCACCGTTGCCCGCGAGATCCTGCACCAACATCGTGGCGATGATATCCACGCGGTGTTTATCCCGGTTGGTGGTGGCGGGTTGATCTCCGGTATGGCGGCGTATTTCAAATACCTGCAGCCCAACATCAAGGTTATCGGGGTCGAGTTTGAAGAAAGTGCCTGCCTGGCAGCGGCACTGAAAGCCAAACGCCGGGTGACGCTGAGCCAGGTTGGTATTTTTGCCGACGGCATTGCCGTGGCTCAGATTGGTAAAGAACCCTGGAAAATTTGCAAGGATTACGTCGACGAAGTCATCACCGTGACCTCGGATGAAATCTGCGCAGCCGTAAAAGACATCTTCGACGATACCCGCTCAATCACCGAACCGGCCGGTGCCGTCAGTGTGGCAGGCATGAAGAAATTCGTGGAGCGCGAGGGCTGTACCGGCAAAACTCTGATCACTGTTTCCAGCGGCGCTAATACGAATTTCGACCGGTTACGGTACGTGGCCGAGCGGGCCGAAGTGGGCGAGCATCGCGAAGCCATACTGTCAGTGACGATTCCCGAGAAACCCGGGGCGTTCAAGAAGTTCGTGTCCATCATCGGCAAGCGGTCGATCACCGAGTTCAACTACCGGTACGATGACCCGAACAAGGCTCACATTTTCGTCGGTGTTAAGATAACCAGTCTGGAAGAGCGCGAGCAACTGATCAGCGAACTGCGCGAGGCTGATCACCCGGTGCTCGACTTAACCGACAATGAAGTCGCCAAGTCTCATGTTCGCCACATGGTGGGTGGTCATGCACCGACTATCAGTAACGAGCATTTGTTCCGGTTTGAATTTCCGGAACGGCCGGGGGCGCTGGGCAAGTTTCTCAACACCCTGGGCGGCCACTGGAACATTTCGCTGTTTCACTACCGCAACCACGGTGCTGCCTACGGCCGGGTACTGACCGGCATTCAGGTGCCGCGCGAAGACATGAAAGCCTTCCGCCAGAAACTGGAAGAACTGGGGTATCCTTACTGGGAAGAAACCAGCAACCCGGTGTATGCGGCGTTTCTGGGCTGAACCGGTTTTCGTCGATATGAGCCGCCAGTATGAACCCGACCGAGCAGGAAAAGGTTGATCTTGAACACCAGGCCGCACGCGTTTTCATGCGCGCCTGGGAGCGGCAGCATGGGCAACCGTTGCGCCACATCTGGCACAACAAACCCAGCAAGCCCGATGTTTCCTGTTACCTGAACGGCCAGCGCCTCGATCTTGAGATCGCCCATCTCTATGGCTCTGAAGTCGAGGCAATGGCCATTCTAGGGCGTGACCTCAGCCCCACCACCCACCAGGCGTTACTGGAACTGATGCAGGACGATGTGCATCAGCGCCTGCTGCATGCGCTCAATCGCATTCTGATGGTCAAAGCGCAAAAACGGTACCAGACCCGGCGCGTCTGGCTGGTGATCCGCAATGCCAACCCACTGTGGCACAACCAAGACATGTTGGCCTTGCGCCACCATTTCTCCGTGCCCACAGATCACCCGTTCGAACAGATCTGGATGGTGACCAACCTGTCGAACGACAGCGATATTTTGCGGCTTTACCCCGACTGACGCTCGAACCAGACAGCTAGAGCCCGAACTACCTGTTCCATGGTTGCCTCATCGGGGTTACTTAACCCCAGCAGAAACCCCTGCTCGCCCATGTCCGGGTCGACATAGTGGTCCGACAACACCTCCAGTCGGATGTTCTGTTCCAGCAAGTCGCCGGCAATCCGGCGGTCCCAGCGCGTGGCCCGGTGTGCAGCCAGCCACTCTTGCATCAACATCACCCGAATGTGCATGCCGCCCTGAGGTGCCTGCCACGTTAACCAGGGCGTCAAATGCTCTGCCAGCAGCGCCAGTAACCGGTCTCGTTTTAACCGGTAAAGCCGCCGCATCCGGTTCAGGTGCCGGTCGAATCGGCCGTGGCGCATAAAATCCGTCAGCACCGGCTGAATGGGCAGCGAGGCCGAGGAGCCCAGCGCCTGCTGGCTGGCCCTAAACCGCTCGATCTGGCCCGGTGGCACCACCACAAACCCCAGCCGCAACCCGCGAAACAGCACCTTGGAAAAACTGCCGACCAGAAACGACCGCCCCTGGGTATCGGCCTGCATCAGCGGCACGCCCATGCGTCCCTGGTAGTGGTACTCATTGTCGTAGTCATCTTCGATCAACCACAGCGACGGATTCTGCTGCACGGCCTGCAACCAGGCTTGTCTGCGAGCCGGGCTCATGCCGATGCCCAGCGGGTACTGCCGATTTGGCGTGATGATGGCCACCTGCGGTGTCTCTTTATGCAGTGGCAGCGTGGCACCTTCGGCGTCGACGTCCAGAGCACCGAGACCCGAAGCCCGGTTGCTCAGCAACGCCCGCATCGGCCTATAGCAGGGATTCTCGAGCAGCCAGTGAGCGTCGGCAGTTTGTGCATCCAGGGTATGTTGCAGAATGCTCAGGGCGTCGCGGTTGCCCGAGGTCACAAATATCTGCTCCGCCGAACAGGCCACCCCCCGAACCCGGTACAGGTAATCGGCAATGGCCGACTTGAGCGGTGGGTAACCCCCCGAATAGGCGCCTTCCAGCACGTTCAAGTCGGGCTTGAGCCAGCTGCGCCTCATGCTGGCGGCCCAGTCCTTCGCCGGAAAGGCAGCCACGTCGGCTCCGGAGTCACACGCCAGCATCGGGGGTGGTTTGACCGGTGCCACACTGTGAACCGGCGCCGTCGGGGACAGCAGCACCCGGGCACTGGTGGCGACAAAGAGCCCGCGCTTGGCTTCGCTGACCAGAAACCCCTCGGCCAGCAAGGCGTCGTAAGCCCGCGCCACGGTACTGCGCGACACCCCCAGCGTGGCCGCCAACTGGCGGGAAGAGGGCAGTTTATCTCCCGACTTCAGCCGCTGCTGGCGAATCCCGTCCTTCACCTGATCAATCAACTGCTGGTAATAGGGATCTGCCGAGTCCGTCAGGTGGAAGGTCAGGCTGGCTAAGGCGTGCTTCATGATCATATGGACAGTCATCTGGCCTGCAAAATTATTTTCAATCTGGCTATTTTTGAGCAAACCAGTTCACCCTATGCTGGCAAAGACCGAGGCTAAAGTCACCATTGCAGTTGCCCCCGGTCACCCCCCAACCCATGCCCCCATAAGGACACTGACGTGAGTACCCGACTGCCCGATTCAGACAACCCCCTGCACACCCAAACCAGCCATGTAAAACGTGGCCCGGGCCGGGCCAGCTACGACCGTGATCAATTGAACCGGATCATCGATGAGTCGCTGCTGTGCACCGTGGCCCAGAGCGTGGATGGCCAGCCCTTCGTGACGCCGACCTGCCACTGGCGTGACGGTGATTACCTTTACTGGCACGGCCACGCCAAGGCACGCAACCTGGCCCACGGGCAGCCGGTATGCATCAACATCATGCAGATGGACGGCCTGGTGCTGGCCCGTTCGGCGTTTCACCACTCGGTGAACTACCGTTCGGCCACCCTCTTCGGCACCGCCGAAGCCGTTACCGACCCGGACGAGAAAGCCCGGCAATTGCACATCTTCCTCGACAAGATCTCACCGGATCGCTGGGACACCCTGCGTCCGATGACCGACAACGAACTGAAAGCCACCGGCCTGTCGCGCATTCAGATCAGCGAGGCCTCGTGCAAAATACGAGCGGAAGGCGTAAACGACGAGGCGGTCGACGAAGACTGGCCAATCTGGGCCGGTGTTATGCCCCTGGAAAAACGCTGGGGTGAGCCTGTTCAAGAAAAACAGCAGGCGGGGTTGTCATTACCTCGGTTACCGCTGAACGCAAAATAAGCCGGCGATGTCGGGCCTGTCGTCAGGCCCGCACCTGCCTCCCTTCGAATTCACCCTGAACTCAGAGTCCAAAGCATCCTCACCACCCAACCATGCAGGTAGCGGACAGCCAGGATGGCTGTGGTATCATGAGCTCCAAACACAAGGCTGGCTGGTTTTTTTACCTGGTCAGAAGCTCAGGTCCCTACACCTAAACAACACCTGGCCTGCCAACCGTCAGTGCGTGACTGGCATGGCTCTGGCGCAGTGTATCGACAGGGCAACCGAACCAAACGTCAAAGAGTAACGGATGCGCTCACAACCGCTCAAGGGTTCCAATTTAACGACCGTACGGGGTATCAACGAACGCCTGGTACTGCATCTGCTGCGGATGCACGGCGCGCTGAGCAAAGCCGAGGCCACTCGTATGACGGGTTTATCGGCCAACGCCGTCTCGGTCATTTTTCGGGCGCTGGAAAAAGAAGGACTCTTGCTAAGGGGCAATCCTGTTCGTGGCCGAATCGGCCAGCCATCCGTGCCGATGAGACTGAACCCGGATGCCCGTTATTATCTGGGTTATAAAATCGGTCGGCGCACCTTCGATCTGGTTTTGGTCAACTTTGTCGGTGACGTTCTGGCTCAGGCAAGCGCCGTGCATGATTACCCCACACCCGCCAATACCCTGCAGTTTCTTGACGATAACCTCACCCCTTTACTGACCTCAGCCGAGGTCACACTTGATTCTATATCGGCGCTGAACATCGCCATGCCGTTCGAACTGTGGAGCTGGACCTCCGATTTCGATGCACCGGTCCGGGAAATGAATGAATGGCGTACCTTCGACCTTGAAGCCGAAATGAAACGTCGCGTCCCCTGGCCGGTAACGCTGCAAAATGACGGCACCGCTGCATGCCGGGCCGAGTTGATTTTTGGTCCGCCACTGGAGGAACAGGATTTTGTCTATTTGTTCGTCGGCACTTTTATTGGCGGTGGCATTGTTCTGAATGGCGGCGTCTTCCCGGGACGCCGGGGCAGTTCCGGGGGCTTTGGCCCAATGCGAGTACCGGATGAACCCGGCGGTGAACGGCTGGTAGACCATGCCTCGCTGGTGGTGCTCGAACATATGCTGGCTGCACGCGACGCACAGCTGGCACGCCAGCTCTACAATCAGAATGCAGACTGGTCGCGGTTCGAACCGGAACTGAGCCATTGGCTTGCCCGGGCTGGCCGCAGCCTGGCGCATGCCATTGTTTCCGCCCTGTCCGTTATCGATTTCGAAACCGTGGTGATCGACGGTGCCTTGCCCGTTGCGGTGCGCAACCGTCTGGTCAGAAAGGTGGAAAACAGCCTGGACGAGTTGGACTTGCAAGGAGTGGTGCGACCCGCACTGCGGCCGGGTCACTTTTCCTATCTCGCCCGGGCCATTGGTGCCGCCTCCTATCAGATTTCAACAGAGTACATGATCGACCAAAACACACTGCTGCGGGAAACACCCACGACCATTTTCAAAACCTGAACCGGCTGGCGCTGGCCGATCACTGCGCCCGGTCAACCTATTCGTTCACGAATCATGCGCTCCAGGGTTTGCTGGTCCGCGTTGAAACCGCGAATACCCTCGGCCAGTTTCTCTGTCGCCATGGCATCTTCATTCATGAGCCAGCGAAATTCGGATTCGGTTAACGGGCTCGGCCGGGGTGTTCGCTGTGAAGAACGGACCAACACGCGCTCCAGCTTTCCCCCGGTTTGGTCCAGTGTGTCCAGTAACGCCGGGCTGATCGTCAAACGGTCACAACCGCTCAGTGCCAGAATCTCACCGACATTGCGAAAGCTCGCGCCCATAACAATGGTTGGGTAATCCAGCTCACAGAAATACTGGTAGATTGCGCGTACCGACTGAACCCCAGGCTCTGCTTCAGGTTCAAAGGCCACCTCAGGTTCGGCCTGTCGATACCAGTCCAGTATGCGCCCTACAAAGGGTGAGATCAGGTAGACATCCGCCTCTGCACACGCCCGGGCCTGGGCAAAATTGAAGATCAGTGTCAGGTTGCACTGCACGCCTTCCTGTTCGAGCACCCGGGCAGCACAAATGCCCTCCCAGGTCGCAGCCAGTTTGATCAGCACCCGATCCTTTGTAACGCCAGCCTCATGATACAAGGCAATCAATCGTCGAGCCTTGTCGAGGCTGCCTTCAACATCAAAAGACAACCGGGCGTCCACTTCCGTCGACACTCGCCCTGGCACCTGACGCAAGATCAACTGACCCATGGCAACAATGAGCCGGTCGGCAACCTCTGTTACAGCCTGGTCGGAGCTCAGGTTATGTTGATCGACCGTGTCGATGAGCCGATCCATCATGTCATCGTAATGACCCGATTGGACCGCCTTTAGTATCAGCGAGGGATTGGTGGTAGCGTCCTGCGGTTGGAATCGGCCTATGGCCTCCAGGTCTCCGGTATCGGCGACAACCGTGCTGTATTGTTTGAGTTGATCCAGTAATGAATTCATAAGATTCCCAGAATGAGGCAGTCAACACCTGGTCTAACCGGTCCGACGCTTTCGTGCCGTTATTTGGATTTTTTGGAACGAACAAGAGGCCCGGTCTGATCAGGCATTCAGACCTTTTCGTCCAATGTCAGGTCAGCAACCCCGCTGTGCTCCAGCACCAGCCTGGCGTTTTTCAAATCGTTATCATGGACCTTCAGCGCAGCTTGTTCAGGCGTAAAGCCAAATCCCAGCCAGCGCTTCATCAAACGCTTTTCAAGGGTTTCCAGACTCGGTTTCAAAAAAACGGTTGCATCAAACAACTCCGTCAACCCATCCCATATCGGCGCGTCAAGCAACAGGTAATTGCCTTCGAACACCACGATAGACGTTGTTGACCTGAGCAAACCGGCATCAACCAGCGCACGATCCAGCGCACGGTCAAACAGCGGGTAGTGAATATCACCCACATCGGTTCGGACACTGACAACGAGCTCATATAACCCCCCGACATCGAAGGTTTCTGGTGCGCCTTTGCGTTTCAGCAAATCCCTTTGCAGTAAAAGCTCGTTGTCGAGATGAAAGCCATCCATTGGCAACAAGGCGGCATAATCACTGTTCCCTGCACGGCGGTTCAATTGTTGAACCACCGCCTCGGCCAGGGTCGATTTTCCCGACCCCGGCGGACCGGCAATACCGATCAATGTTCGCCGGTCGCTTCGGGCGGCGCGATCAATGAAATCGACTACTGCGTTCGCTTGCGTTGCGATGCTCGCCATAGCTAAACCCCGACTGCTTCAACGTCGGGCTCTTTGGCCCCGGTCATAAAGGCAACCGCATCGCTCATGGTGTAATCAGCCGGGTTCAACACACACAAGCGCTTGCCCAGGCGGTGCACATGAATCCGGTCGGCGACTTCAAACACATGCGGCATGTTGTGACTGATCAGCACTATGGGAATGCCCCGTGCCTTCACTTCACTGATCAACTCCAGCACCCGACGGCTTTCCTTGACGCCCAGTGCGGCGGTTGGCTCATCGAGTATGATCACTCTGGAACCAAAGGCAGCTGCACGCGCAACGGCCACACCCTGGCGCTGGCCACCTGACAATGTTTCAACCGGCTGGCGAATGTTCTGAATGGTCATCAGTCCCAGTTCATTGAGTTTTTCCCGAGCGAAGGCTTCCATCGCCGGGCGATCCAGTTGGCGCAACACCTGCCCCATGAAGCCCGGTTTTCTGAGTTCACGGCCCATAAACATGTTGTCGGCAATCGACAACGCCGGCGACATGGCCAACTGTTGATATACCGTCTCTATACCCTGTTTTCGTGCATCCAGTGGCGAGGTGAACCGCACCTCCTGTCCGTCCAGATAAACCTTGCCTTGGTCGGGAACCAGAGCACCAGAGATGGCTTTGATCAGTGTTGACTTGCCTGCACCGTTGTCGCCAATGACCGCCAGAATCTCTCCGGGGTACAATTCGAAGTCGCAATGGTCGAGTGCGGTAACCCGGCCAAAGCGCTTGACGAGGTTACTGGCATGGAGGATCGGGGCTACCGCATTCTCCGACGATTGGGTTTGTGGTTGCATCATACGGTCGCCCTCCTGATCCATTGGTCCACAGCCACCGCACCGATAATCAGCACACCAATCAACAGATACGTCCACTGCGCATCAGCGCCCATCAAGCGCAAGCCAAGGGTGAATACACCAACAATCAGTGCACCATAGAGCGTACCGAGAATAGAGCCACGCCCACCGAACAGTGAGATCCCTCCAATAACCACGGCAGTGATCGATTCAATATTGGATAACTGCCCCGCCGTGGGTGAAACCGACCCCAGCCGACCAATCAGTGCCCAGCCCGCAAAGGCACAGATCAGCCCGGAGAGCATGTATACCGACAAAATGATTCGCCCGGTTTTCACACCGGAAAGCTCTGCGGCTTCTTTGTCATCGCCGACTGCATACACATGGCGCCCCCAGGCCGTGTGTTTGAGGGCATAGGCAAGCACCAAGGCCAGTAGCACCATGAAAACAACACCGTAGGTGAAAACAGCCCCACCGATTGTGATTTTTGTACCAAAGAACTGAAGCAACGATGCCTGGGTTTCAATATCCTGCGCACGTATAGTTTCATTTTTTGAATAGAGAAAATTTGTGGCCAGTACAATTTGCCACATGCCCAGCGTGACAATAAACGGCGGCAAGCGAACACGGGAGACCAGCAAGCCGCTGATCATTCCGCACAACATGCCGCACAGCAGGCCACAGAAAATACTGATAGGAACGGGAATGCCATAGCGAAAGGTAAACTGCCCCATCACGACAGAAGACAACACCATGGTTGCGCCCACCGAGAGGTCAATGCCCGCGGTCAGAATGATCAGGCTCTGTGCGGCGGCGATGATGCCAACTATTTGAACCTGTTGAAGAATCAGGGTCAGTGCAAAGGGCGAAAAAAAGCGGGTTCCCAGCAACAATCCAAAGACGGCGATTGATAACAGCAAAACAATCAATGGAACCATGGACGGGTTCAGGTGCAGCGTATGCTGCAGTTTCTTGATAAAACCAGCCCGGTCATCGTCAAAAGTAGCGACCGCATCCGGTGCACTACTTACTGACGATTCATACACCGGGCTGTTGGAATCGGATTTGGCCATTGGACCTCTCCAGAAATTCTACGTAACAGGGTAGGCAGGGCAGCACCCTGCGTCACAAAACAGCCTTCTCGCTTCAGGGGTGGGCGGGTGCTTCCATGCTTTCCCACCCAGAGAAACTCACGGTACCGTGATTATCCCCAGCAGCGGTTCAACCCTTCTTCAATGGAGATGGATTCGACGCCATCGACGGGATCACCCGTAACCAGTGAAACACCGGTATCAAAGAAATCCTTACCTTCGGTTGGCTCTGGCCGGGTGCCATTCTCAGCCCACTCCAGAATAGCCTCCATACCCAACGCGGCCATTTGCAACGGATATTGTTGCGCCGTGGCACCAATCACACCGTCCTGAATATCCGCCACGCCCGAGCAACTGCCATCGACTGAAACAATGAGCACATCGTCCTGGCGGTTCATTGACGCCAGCGCCTGATAAGCCCCTGCTGCTGCAGGTTCGTTGATGGTATAAACGACATTGATGCTGGGGTCTTCAACCAGCAGGTTCTCCATGGCGCGGCGACCACCTTCCTCATTACCATCTGACACATCGTGGCCAACAATGCGAGGGTCGGTCTCATCGCCCCAGCGGTTGATGTCGCCCGTATCGATACCAAAGCCAGTCAGGAATCCCTGGTTACGCAGAACGCCGACCGACGGCTGGCTCACGTTGATGTTCAGCAGCGCAATGCGGGCATTTTCGGCCTCATCGCCCAACTGGGCGGCCGCCCAGGCACCGATCAGCTCGCCGGCCACGAAATTGTCTGTAGCGAAGGTCGCATCAGCCGCCGAGGCCGGGTCAAGCGGGGTGTCCAGCGCAATGACGAGTACGCCCGCATCGCGCGCCTGTTCAACGGCAGAGACGATGGACGAGGTGTCAGACGCTGTCAGCAGAATGCCATCCGCACCATCTGCGATGCAGGTTTCGATGGCCTGAACCTGGGTTTCATGATCCCCGTCAATTCTTCCGGCAAACGACTTGAGCTCCATACCCAATTCTTCTGCCTTTGCTTCTGCCCCCTCTCTCATCTTGACAAAGAAGGGGTTGGTATCCGTTTTCGTGATCAGACAGGCGCTGGCCGATGGCGTGTGCGCACCCGCCTGGGCCTGGCCTGCAATGGCACCTGTGACCAGCAATACCGCTGCTGCGGCCTTGAGGGAAGTCGACATGGTTATCCTCCGGGATAGTTGTTGTTGTAACCCTATTTATTAATTCATCAGTAAGTAATTATTGAAGCAGAACTGTCGGTTTCTACCTCCAGACCTACTGATGGGGTCAAGGCTATCATTTACCGACAACAGCTGCCGTTTCAACCTTGATCATCCAAAGCATACTGTCGTTGTCATGCATGTCAATAATAACTTTTAAATGAATTAGTAACTGATCGTAGCGCTGCCGACAGCTCAGGCGCCGCGATCCGGTGGCAACACCACCCATTCGGCGTCATCAAACTCACCAATCGGGCGAATCTCACAGAACGGCGCCGCACTGCGAATAATGGCGGCCACCTCAGGGTTGTGTTGTTGCTCCATTGCATCGCGCTCCACCTTGCTGTCCCACTCGGCAATGGCAATCAACACCGACGGATCATCCAGCTTACGGTGCAACCGGGTGCCACGCGCGCCCGGCGCTTGTTGAATCAGTTCACTGGCGCGTACCCAGGCGTCGGCGTAATCCTCGGCGGTGTAGCCGGGCTTGATGTGTACTTCGAAAATGTACAACATTCAGGCTCTCCTCTTTCGAACAATAGATGCAAATCGAAGCTTTGCCATCGGCTAAACAGGCGAAGACAACGCCGCGACCAGAAAATCGATCACTACCCGTTGTTTTAGCGGCATATGCTCCCGGCTCTGATAGCACAGATAAATCCCGCGTTCGCTCGGCGGCATAAAGTCCGACAGCACCACCTGCAGTTCCCCTCGTTCGATCAGGGGTTGTGACATATAGGTATTGATCAGGCCAACGCCCATCCCCGCCCGAATTAAATCCAGAATAGCCTGCGGCTCGTTAACCGTTACCACCGGTTTCAGATCAAGGGTGTAGATTTCGTCGTTTCGCTGAAACTGCCAGGGCATCAACCGGCCAGATGCCGGTAGCCGAAACCCGATTACCGGTAATTGGCGAAGATCTTCCGGCACTTCCGGGGCCGGGTTTTGAGCCAGCAGCTTCGGGCTGACGCCGTATTTCATGCCCAGCGGCAACAGCGGCCGGGCAATCACCCCTTGTTCCTCCACCAGCCCGACCCGAATAGAGAGATCGACTGTGCCAAGATCCACAATCTGGTCGTCCAGCCGTAAATCCAGTACCACGTCGGGGTATTGGGCGTGAAAGCCAGGCAGCAACGGCAATAACAGAGTGCGCGCGAACGCGGTAGAGGCGCTGATGCGCACCGTTCCGCTGGGTTGTTGCTGAAACCGCGCCAGATCCAACTGCCCCTGCCGCCACTCCCGGCTGATCGTCCGTGCCCGTGCGGCCAGCAAGTGGCCGGATTCGGTCAGTCGAATAGCCTGACTTGATCGCGCCAGCAAACGGGCATCCAGGCTCGACTCCAGGCGCCGCATCGCCTTGCTCATGGCCGGTACCGAGATGCCGCATTGCTCAGCGGCACGGGTGAGGCTGGCAGTTTCGGCGACCGCCAGAAAATAATCCAGATCCGTCAGTGAACTCATCACTTAACCATTGGTTAATTATAGATTAACTATAGTTGCCTACCGGATAACCAGTAACAAGCCTAGACTGCGCCTAACTGATCAACAACCAAGAGGAAAAGACGATGAAAATAGCCATTCTGGGCACCGGCGACGTCGGCAAAACACTGGGCACCGCGCTCATTCAACTGGGCCACACGGTTACGATGGGCTCCCGCACGGCAGACAACCAGAGCGCCCACAGCTGGGCCAGCGAGCACGACGAACGGGCCAGCCAGGGCACATTCGCCAACGCGGCTGCAAACGCCGAGGTGATCCTCAACTGTTCGGCGGGACAGCATTCACTGAGCATTCTCGCCAGCGTCAAACCCAAAGATCTGGCTGGCAAAGTCCTGATCGACGTCGCCAACCCGCTCGATTTCTCGAACGGCTTTCCGCCTCGTCTTTCCATCTGCAACGACGATTCTCTGGGCGAACAGATCCAGCGCGCCCACCCCGACCTGCGAGTGGTGAAAGCATTCAATACGATGTCGAACGCCATCATGGCTGAACCGGGCAAACTTTCAGGCAGCCATCAACTGCTGGTTTGCGGCAATGACAGTGACGCCAAAGCCATCGTGAAAGACATCGCGCTGTCTTTCGGCTGGCAGGAAAGTCAGTGGCTTGATCTGGGTGGCATCGAACAGGCCCGGGGTACCGAGATGTATCTGGCACTGTGGGTTCGTTTGTATGGCAAACTCCAAACACCGATGTTCAACATCGCAATCGCTCGCGAGTAACAATCGGTACTCAATAAAAATTCAGGATAAGGTGTTGCACAATACGAGCGTCGGCAACCGGTGATGCCTCTGCGGGGGAGTCCGCAGCAGGGATGCTGCGGTCCAGGCTCCAGGGAAGGGTCCACGCCGACCCCGCGGAGGCATCACCGGTTGCCGACGCGGGCGATTACCACTGAAAGGACACGACCTCCAAAGCTTGAGTTTAAAGCACCCAGCCTGCGGCGACGGTAGCCAATGCCCAGTTGCCCGGCTATTCTCTGCGGTTCATTCTGCTTTTCAGGATCGGACTCATGCGTATTTTATTCACCGGCGGCAGTGGCAAGGCTGGCCGCCATGCGATCGCTCATTTGATCGAACAGGGTCACCGCGTGACCAATGCTGACCTGGTACCCTTGGATATGCCCGGCGTTGATTCACTGCAGGTGGACTTAACCGACGCTGGCCAGGTATTCAATGCCTTGCACGCCTACGCCGGTTTTGATGAACTTGAGCCCGGCACCGGAGTCCCCGCCTACGACGCCGTGGTTCATTTTGCGGCCATTCCCTGCATTCTGCTGCGCCCCGATAACGAAACCTATCGCATCAATACCATGAGCACCTATAACGTGCTGGATGCCGCCACCAAACTGGGGATTCGCAAGGTTATTTTTGCCTCGTCGGAAACGACATACGGCATTTGCTTTGCCGATGGCGAAATGAAGCCGGAGTACATTCCCATCGACGAAGATCACCCGACCATCCCACAGGACAGCTACGCCATGTCCAAGGTGGTCAACGAGGCGACGGCCCGGTCTTTTCAGGCCCGCACCGGCTTCGATATTTACGGCTTGCGCATCAATAACGTGATTGAGCCGCACGAATACGCTACAAATTTCCCGGCATTTATGGACAACCCGGCCCTGCGCCGTCGCAATATCTTCGCCTACATCGACGCACGCGACCTCGGCCACATGGTCGACTGCTGCCTGAAAACCGATGGCCTGGGCTATGAAGTATTCAACGTCGCCAACGATGATCTCTCGGTCGGCATTAGCAGCCAGGAAGTCATTGAACGCTTCTATCAGGGCGTGCCCAAAAAACGCGAAATGGCACCGACTGAAACCTTCTATGCAAACAATAAAGCCAAACGCCTCGTCGGGTTTTCACCCCGGCATTCATGGCGAGACGTACTGAAAGATTAACGTTCACCCTGTTTTGATCGACCTGAACGCGGCGATTAAGTAAATAAATCGCCGCTTTGGCAAAATCGTCCCCACCCTGTGAGTGAACCCGCAAGACAAAGGACGATTCAGATGAGCAAAATTTTATTCGTACTCACCAACTACAAATACCTGCTGAACGGCGAGCCCACAGGGTTGTGGCTGGAAGAATTCGCCGTACCCTACCTGGCGCTGACCGACGCAGGCCATGAGGTTGAGGTCACTTCGGTCACCGGCGGTGACGTACCCATTGACCCGAACAGCACCCCAACGGAAGAACAGGCTAACGAATGGAAACCGGCCATGGCCAAGTTGAACGCTACGCCAGCGTTCAGCAGCATCAATGCCAGAGAGTATGACGCCATCTATCTGCCTGGTGGGCACGGCACCGTCTTCGACATGCCCTACAACCTGGCTCTGCACGACACCCTGTTTGACTTTCACCGCACCGGCCGGCTAATAGCCAGTGTCTGTCACGCACCCGCCGTCTTCGCCGGCATGTACGATGAACATGGCACGCCTTTTATCAAAGGTCGCAAAATTGCCGCCTTCACCGACTCCGAAGAAGCCGCCGCCGGTGGCACCGAAAAGGTACCGTTCTTGCTTGAATCGCGCCTCAAAGCGCTAGGGGCAGAACATGAAGCAGGGCCAGACTGGCAACCCCACGCCGTTCAGGATGGCAAGCTCATCACCGGGCAAAACCCGCAGTCTTCTGCCGAAGTGGCGCATCTGATGCTGACGGCGCTGAAGTGAGACCATTTCAGACAGCGTGCTTGCCTTAACGTTGCCAGCACCTACCTGTAGACCCGAACTCGCCCGTGGCTCGATGGATCATCGGGCCTGCGGGCCTGTTATTGGACATAGTCATAGTGAATGTCAGTTATTTCACCGCGCCAGTATGGTTTGGGTCCCTCCGGCAGTAGCCAGGCTACTTCTCCGGCGCTTGGAACCAGCATTCCCTCCCGTTCCTGGTAATCCCAGAAACGACCTTCCCAGGGCGAAGCAAACTGTTCGCCATTGATCTCACGAAAACGTTCCTCGGAACGCACTGATTCAATTAGCCCCTGTTCATTAAACGTAAAAGTCAGTGAAACGGTCGTGCCGCCATCCGCGAGCGTGGCAATGGCCCGGCTGGGATCAACCGCCTGCCATTCGACTCCCTGGCTCGGTAGCAGCGCTGTCGGATACCAGGCAGCCTCTGCAAAAAACCGCAGCAGCTCACCCTGGTTAAGCTGTGGGGACTCTGGTTGCTTCATGACGGTAAACAACCCAAAGAGTTTGGCTGCTAATACGCCACGTCCGGCCACATACGCATCGACAACAGAGACTTGAATCCCGGGCACCATGCGAATGCTCGCATCCCAGATAAAACCCCGGGGGTTGGTGACGACCATTTGGTCTGACCTGAACGGCTGCCAGTTATCCTCAACTTGCCCCATGTTAAAAAACCCGCAGTGCCTTACCCGTGCATTTCGAACCAGGCGCTGACCATCTGCCAATACAGCCTGAAAATATCGCTGTACCGGTTCCGGTAGCCCTTCAAGTTCCTGAACTGAATAAACGCTAACGCTTGGGGTCGCTGCCCCCCCGGTTAGCTCAGTTTGAAGCAACTGTATTGAGGAGCGCCAGCTTGTCTGACCAACAAAATGCACCACCAGTGCGATGGTGACTAGCAGAAGTGTCAGCAGCAAGGTTGTTTTTAATAGCATGGGAAGGGCTTCTCCTCGTGAACCAAGTTACCCCGTGTCGCGTTTCTTGTTGCGGCCAGGCTAGCCCCGCCGGGGTGGTCAGTCTGTCACTCTACTCGACCACTGAACGCTTGTTTTGACCCAGCTCAAAAGGTTGCGACACCTGTAGACCTTATTCCGTAACAGCAACACCCCGCCAGAAAGCGATACGCCCTTCAATATTCTTTGCTGCCTCTTTTGGGTTGGGATAGTACCAGGCAGCATCTTCGTTGGTTTTTCCGCTAACGGTGATGGAGAAGTAACGCGCCTCCCCCTTCCAGGGGCACTGTGTACTCTTGCTGCTGTCGCTGAAATACTCGCTTACGATCGACTCACGAGGGAAGTAGAGGTTTGACTCAACGACAACGGTGTCGTCTCTTTGCGCGACAACCGTTCCGTTCCAGATCGCTTTCATGGGGATCTCCAGAGTAGACTGACTGAATTTCTTCTACGCACTTAACCCTTTTCCTGGACGTATAAACTGCCAGTCAACTTTTAAGCGTAGTCTACTTTCTGGTCAATGGCTGACCTTGCAGGGTCAAAACGAGCTGACGGCCAGAGGCCTGCGTTCGATGCTCGCCAAGGTAGACGCCCTGCCAGGTGCCCAGGTTCAGGCGTCCGTCTGTTACGGGCAGCGTCAGGTTGCTGCCCAGCAGGCTGGCTTTGAAATGCGCCGGCAAGTCATCCGGGCCTTCGTAGGTGTGTTCATAGGGCGCGTTTCGATCGGTATCGGGTGCAAGGGTTTGAAAGTACCGTTCAAAATCCCGGCGCACGGCTGGGTCTGCATTTTCATTCAGCGTTAGACTGGCCGACGTGTGCTTGACCAGAATGTGGAGCAAGCCTACCGAGGCCGGAGGCGCGGTGCGCAACGCCTCATCAATCTCGTCTGTAATCAGATGAAACCCGCGAGGCTTGGCGGTCAGTTGAATCTCTTGTTGCCAGAAAATCATGGTTGGCGCGGTACTCCCGTTCATAGGTAAGTCAGGTGTGAGAGCCCCAACCTTAGACGACTGGCCAATTTCATGACAACGGGGTGTTAAACCGAAATCTCACCACTGATCACATCCACCACTTCGCCACCCACCCAGATATCGCCATCCGCTTCGCGCAGTTGTACTTTTCCTGCACGCTTCAGGCGGGTGCCCTGAGAGGCGACGTAAGGCGACGGTACCAGACCGGCCGGTATCAGCCATTGCGCCAGGCTTGCGTTCAGGCTGCCAGTCACCGGGTCTTCATAGCCGCCATCGCCAATAAGGGAGCGAACCTCAACCGTCGCACCAGCATTTGCATCGTACAGCCCGATAACCCCAAGGTTAAGCGGGGCCAGTGTTGCCCACTCGGTTTCGAGCGCCAGCACATCGCGGGCTGAATGCAACATGATGGCACACCAGCCGGGGCCGTTATCCACCCATTGATGATGGGCAATGTCCGATGGCGACAACGAAAGCGCCTTCATAATCTGGTTCAGTACATCCGGTTCCACCGGACCTGTCCGGATCAGAGGCGGTGCAGCGAACTCGAGCCCGCCTTCGTTGTTACCGATGGTGACCAGGCCCACCTCACACTGCTGCATAACCCGCCCAACATTTTTGGGCCTGCCTCCCGCTGCCAGCCAGGCATGACAGGCGCCCAGGGTCGGGTGCCCGGCAAACGGCAGTTCCACTTGCGGCGAGAATATCCGTACTGCGTAGTCTGCCTCCGGGTTGGTTGGTTTTACCAAAAACACAGTCTCAGACAGATTTGTCCACCGCGCGATGGCTGACATGTGCTCGGTACTGAGCGAATCGGCGTCATGCACGACCGCAAGTGGGTTGCCAAGAAACGGGTCGGCTGAAAAGACGTTAACCTGTGAGAACTTGAAACAGGGCATCAAGGTACTTCCTGAGTTGCATTCGTTAATGGGGGCCCACTACGCCTCAGAGAACTCCGGGGCATTTCCTAACGCGACCTCTAGCCGGCTAATTCTGGTCGGTAAGAAACAGAGGCGAATTAACGGGCATTCGGATGATCCGGCCCGGCGTCCTGATATTGCGGGAGGTTGTCGGTTATCTGCAACCAGTCGACTTTACTTGCCACCCAAATATGATACTGAGGCTGAATCGTCGTGCGGTCATCCAGGGAGGCCAGGGTGACATCCAGCGTCTCCGGCTCCAGACCGTGCCGAAACACTAATTGGGTGCCGCACTCGGTACAATGCTCCCGCTGCCCTTGCTCGCTGGAGGCATAAATCCCCGGTGCGCCACGGGTATATTCAAAGGCTGCCCGCGGGAACGTGGCCCAGGCCACAACAGGTGCACCGGCTGAGCGCTGGCATAAACGACAATGGCAATAGCCAGCATCGATAGCATCGGCCGAAATACGGTAACGAACAGCCTGACACAGGCAACCACCGGTAATCGTCATCACAACTTTCCTCGCTAAACAGTCCCCAAGTTTAGCTCAGATCAGGGGATGCGCGATGCCTGACAGGAACCGACGGCCTGAAAATAAGACGTCGACCGAAGGGAGTAATCTCAGCTTGTTTCAACGCTACCGGTTTCCAGAGGCCCTGCCACATAATCGATCTTCGGTGTTCTGAAACCCATAGCAACCCAGGCACCCAATAACTTGCCGAAAAAGGTGAGCGTATGGGTTTTGGGGTTGGGTACATCGTCTGGCAGTTCGATGCCTTCGGGACGGCTGCGGGTCATGGTTCTGATCTCAAGCGGCGGTAAACTGGCCGCTGGCCAGAGCCCCCCGTAGACACTGAGCCAATGCCCATGGCTAAACTCCAGAAACATCGGGGTATTGCAACAGATGGCCACGACACGCCGCGTTGGCGCGCCTTCCGACAAACGATGCTCACGCAACTGGTGCTGACCCTGGGTACACTGCACCCGATCTTTCCGGTACATCACAAAGCGGGTGGCACCCTTTGCATCCAAAGTGGCAGGGGCATCAGGTAATGCCTGCAAAACTGCACCGGCTGCCTGGCAATCTGAACACAGACATTCTGCGCTCATAATCGGCTTACCCTGAACCTCAAGCGTCACTTCGCCGCACCGACAGGACAATGCAGTTGACTGAGTTGTCATGGATCCGTCTCCTCCCTGGTGAGCCGGACTTTTCTGCCTGGCTCGTACCCTGTGTTGAACAACAAAGAACGATGGCAGCCAAATCAGTATTCGTTAAACCCTTTGCCATCGAAAATCTTGCTGTGGCATTTCTCCACTCGTGCTTCACGGGTCTTTGCCTGCTTTGCACTGCCGATGTGCAATATGTAGCTACGCTGGCGACCGGGCGTGAGCGCCTCGAAGGCATCTTTCAGTGCAGCGTCCGCATCCATTGCCTGCTGAAGTTCTAATGGAAGAGCGTAGTCTTCCATTTTCTTAAAATCGACGCGCAGACCCGCCTTCTCTATTTCAATCGCTTCCAGAATGTAGGATTTAAGCACAGGGGCCAACTCGACCACCCGCGATTCATCGGTAAAGCGAATGACCCGGCCAGACTGGGTGTTCTCACCCGGCGCGACCAATAAATGATGCTCGTCCTTCAACAAGGCCCCTTTCATAAAGCTCAATACATAATTCGTCTTGAATGCGCCAATCATCACCACATTCTGGCCATTTAAGGTGTAGCAGGGGGAGCCCCATTTGCGCTCCTCTTTTAGCGGTGTATCGAGCACTACTTTGCGCAATGCAACCAGGCCATCGCGCCAGGTGTTCACCTTGCACTCGGGTGTGCCGACTTTGTCGCACCGGCCACAGCCCTCTGCCATGTAGTCGTCAACCGCCGGATTCTTAGCGCTCATTGGTCGTCACTCCCGATAATGGTCAGCCGTTAGGTCGCTGGCATTAAAGCCCCGCTACCACCATGGCCCTGATCTTACTGGCCTTTTCAAAGTGGTCCAGTTTGTGAGTTTGAATCCACCAGGTAGCCGCCTCCATCAGCAGCTCCGGGTCATCATTCTTGTTGGCGAAGAACGCATAGAACGAAACTCCCACCGTATCGCCTTTGGTTTGCAGCTTTTTATCACACACATTTATCACTTTTTCCCTTAACGTCTGGCGCACTCTGTTGCTCCCTATGATTCATTATTGCCGTTCATTGGCCTACAACAATAGGACCTATGAATGCCGGTTATGATCGTTCCATTTCAATCGCCTGTACGGGTACCCCATTGTAGTAGGCTTCAAATTCACGAAGAGTGACAAAGCCATGACGCCGATACAACTCAACAGCGGGCGCGTTGCTTTTGGCAACCGACAACCTGGCAGGCTTCCCCGCGACTGAAATAAGGTGTTGCAACAATGCCTTTCCAACGCCCTTCCCACGGTAACTCGGGTGCACAAAAATCGCCCTGATCTCACTCTCGAAAACAGCCCCAAAGCCTTGAACATCAGGATGGCCGCTCACAACGATGTGCGCGGCCATCAAATTCCGAAACCTCTGTTCATCCTGCTTTAGCGGTAGCAGCTCGAACGGACCTTGCTCAAATCGAAGTTCGTCCAACTTGGAATGGGCATAAATGGCTTCAATCGCGTTAAAGTCGCCGGGGTCGAACGGCCGTATCGACGCTGTGCTGTGCAAGGTCTGATCATCCATAATCACTCACCCGGGTCATACCGGAAGGTTCTGGCCATAACCAGATACCCGAACGAGGCCGACCAGGTGATCATCATAAACCCGACCAGCGCTTCGGTGCCGGCCAGAAACCGGATATCCCCGGTCGCTGCCAGGTCGCCCCAGCCTACAGTCGTGTAGTTGGCCGCCGAAAAGTACACACAATCGAGAAAGGTAACGTCTGAATACCCGGTAATGGCCCCATAGCCATCCTGGCTCAGCAACAGATAAGTGGCGCCACCAAACAACCAGATCTCGACCACGTGGGCAAACAGCAGTGCAAACATCACCGTCAGGACAATGGGTCGATCCCGGACAGACTCATGCAACCGGTGTTGCCGGCGCACCACCCAGCGGTTCAATAACTGAATAAATTCATAGTGGAAGACAACCACTAGCCCTACGACCAGCGCCGTTACCAGTGTAACCACCACCTCAGACGGAATTAGCACAATAAAAGACCTACCTCGCTGCCCATGCTTCGTTCGTTTCAGTCATCATATTCCACCCGAACACCGGGTGTCATTGCTGCGATCACAAGCCTCGCTAACCAATACCGATCTGCAACCCTGCCTGCTTTCAGTGATATGTTATATCATGCCCTAATATTCAAGCAGCAGTACCCTTTAACCTACCCGGAGACCGACTGCGTGACCACTCCTGACGTTCTGACCCAACTCAACCAAAACCGACGGGGCATTCAGTTGCGCATACTTTCCGGGTTTTTGTTCACCGCCATGGGGCTGTGCATCAAACTGACCAGTGACACCATACCACTTGGGCAAATCGTCTTCTTTCGCTCAGCCTTTGCGCTGATTCCCCTGGTCATATTTCTATTTCTACTGGGCCATTTCCCGCGCGGCCTGTACACCAAAAGACCGCTAGGGCACCTGGCCCGGTCAAGCCTGGGAGCGGCGGCCATGTTCGCCTCCTTTGCTTCTATCGCGCGGCTGCCACTGGCCGAGGCGACGCTGATTGGCTACCTGGCGCCGATCATGATGGCCGTACTGGCCGTGCTGGTGCTCAAGGAACAGTTGAACGCTCGCCGTCTCATCGGCATCGGTTTGGGCATGCTGGGGGTTCTGGTTCTGACACTGCCTGAAATAAGCGCTCCGGAACTTAACGCAACCCGGCTGGCGGGTTACGGTTTTGGAATTCTTATGGGTATTTTCACCGCGGCGGCACTGATTCAGGTACGACGCCTGACGGCAACGGAATCCCCCGGTGCCATTGCCTTTTACTTTGTGCTGGTTTCCATGCTTGCCGCCCTACTGACTCTGCCTGCGGGCTGGGTGGCACCAGCCCCATCAGACCTGCTGCCGCTGATTCTCGCCGGGCTGTTCGGCGGCTGTGCCCACATTGCCATGACGCTGGCGTTCAAGTACGCCGAAGCGTCACTGCTGGCCCCGTTTGAATACCTGACTCTGATTTGGGCGGGCATGATCGATGTGCTCTGGTTCGGTACCGGTTTGGGCCTCGCCTTCTTTCTGGCATTGCCACTGGTATTGGCAGGTGCAGCGGTGGCGTCTTCTGGGCGCAGATGAGGGACCAGTACAGTAGCCTGGAACCTGCAACCAAATCGTTTAGATGTATTCTACCCGCAGCACAATGTCCTGCTCATAGTTGCCAAACTTCTGACCAAAGAGATTGATACCACCGACGTGACGCGCATCGTCCTTAACCCCAATGCGCACACTGATGAAACGGTTCTTCATTAATTTCAGATCATCACAAGTCACATCGGAGAGCCGAATACCGTCGATGAAGCTGCCTCGCTCAGTAACGCGCCAGCCTTTAAGCAGGCCGTGCTGGGTGTTGCGGTCTTCCCACCAACTGGGGTTAAGCAAACCGCGCTGGTCACCGAAATCGGCCGGTGACGTCCAACTGCCAAGCTCAACGTCGTTGATCCACAGGGTAATGTCCGACGGCCAGTCCGGGTGATACATCGGGGCTTCGGAACAGATTTCCATTGTCAGCCAGAGATTACGCGGTCGTACCGAGTGCGGTAGCCGATTGGGGATGCGGTATTCCAGATACCCGGATTTAAACCAGATCAGCTGAGCACTCGGATGATCCGGTTCGTAAAAGGAGCTCGGATCATCGGTCAGGCCAATCAGGCCGACTTCGCTGGTCAGGCCGCAGGTTGGGGTGACACTGGCATCCGAATAGGCACCCACCGGCCAGCTGAACTCCCAGATCGGATGCTCGTGGCTGGGCTCGGAATGGGTGGGCATATCTATAACGATGCGATCGTAGACGCGCTGACAAATACGCTGCAAGCCGCGCTCGCCCGGCTTTTCCTCAATGTGCACCAGGCCGCAGGCCTCGAGCTTTTTAACGTGTTGAGACACCGTCGACAACGGTAACCCCAGTGAGCGGGACAAATCACCCACACTGTGCAGACCTTCTGCCAGCTCGCTAAGAATGCGTACCCGGGGTTCGCTGGCCAGCGCTTTAATGGTGTTCAGGTCACGCCGGTCGTCCGATTTTAACACCAGCGTCGGCGAGACATGGGTCGGGTCGGTCAGGCGTTTCGTCTTTAGTTCCACTATTTCAATACCTTTAATAATCGCGCTAACCAGTTTCCGGTAAGTTTTAATGCAATTTAATACTTATAATTCAATAACTTAAGTTACCTACTCGGTTTCCTGGTGCGTCTTGCCCGAACTCGCATTGAAGCGCATTATTTTAAAAACAACAACAACAAAGGCAAGCGCGATGCGTCTGACTTCGTTTCTACACAGTGACAACTTTTCCGGCTGGGCATTCATCCTGCCCTATCTGATCGCCTTTGTGCCGCTGCTGCTGTGGCCGTTCATTCAGGGGTTCTGGATGAGCCTGCACGAGTGGAACCTGCTGGCGGTAACGTTCAACCCGGGAGCCAAGGAATTCATTGGGCTGGGCAACTACATTCGCCTGATGGGAGGCGATGACATTGGCTGGTCGCTGCAACCGATGTGGCCGTTCAGGTTGGTGGTGTCGGCATTGGTGGTCGCGTTGTATGTGCGATCGGTTCGCCGCCGCGCGGTCGGTTACAGCCACCACCTGATGGCCGGGCTCACGCTGTTCACGACTGTTATTCTGCTCGGTCTCACCGGCGACTGGTACGACACGCGGTTCTGGATCGTGGTGCGCAATACGCTGGTGTTCGTCGCCTGGGTGGTGCCCGTTACCACCATCATTGCCCTGCTACTGGCCATTGCCCTGAACCGCGAAGGTCGCTGGGCCGCCACCTTACGCAGTGTATTTTTCTTTTCACAGATTCTGTCGGTCACCGTTGTGACGCTGATCTGGCAACTGGTGTATGGCGTGCGCAACGGCTTTATTGCCAATGTGCTGGCCCCGTTCGGGATTGATTCGCCCAACTGGCTGACCGACGACCAACTCGCCATGGGCGCCATTGTTGCCGCCACGGTCTGGTGGTCGGTTGGGTTCGCGCTGATTCTGTTTCTGGCTGGCCTGCAACAAATACCCGGTGAACGCCTCGAAGCGGCCACGCTTGATGGTGCCGAAGGCTGGCGCAAGATCGTGCAGATTATTGTGCCCTCGATCATTCGCACCGTTCAGTTTGTGATGATCATGCAAATCGTTCTGCACTTTCAGGTATTCGGCCAGTCGCAACTGATGACTCAGGGCGGCCCCGGAGATGCCACCAATGTCTGGGTCCGATACATCTATCAAACGGCTTTTCGCGATTCGGAGGTCGGCTACGCGTCAGCCATGGCGACCGTACTGTTCGCCTTCATGATGATCTTTTCACTGATCCAGTTCTGGGTCACCAAGCGGCAGGAGTCTTAACATGAATCAACGTGCCTTGCCCCGCTGGGTGTTTATTGTTGTCACCGCCGCGGCCGTGCTCTGGATGATCCCGGTAGTCTGGATGCTGTCGCTCTCGTTGCAGCCAAACGAACTGCTGAGCCGCACCACCGCCAACACCTTTCTGGGGTTGGTACCGGTTCCGTTCACGCTCGATAATTTTCGCGCCATTCTCTCCATCGGTGATACACCGCGCTGGTTCATGAACTCCATGCTGGTTGCCGGAACCTCAACATTGCTGGTTCTTACTACCTCGACACTCGCCGGCTACGCCTTTGCCCGCATTCGCTTTACCGGCCGTAGCATTGTCTACCCACTGGTACTCGCCGGCTTGATGGTGCCGGAACAGGTGGTGTTCATCCCACTCTATGTCATGTTCGCAGACTGGAATGCACACAACAGCCTGCCAACGCTGGCCCTGCCCCGGGTTGCCCTGCCGATCGGTGTGTTTCTGATGACGCAGTTTTTCAAAGACATTCCGGATTCACTGGAAGAAGCGGCGCGCCTGGAAGGCTGTGGTCATGCCCGAATATTCTGGTCGATCATGCTGCCCCTGGCCACGCCGATGATGATGACGCTGGCGATCATTACCTTTCTGTATTCCTGGAACGACTATCTGTGGCCCCTGGTCTCGGCACAGCGTACCGACTTTTTCACCATCACCGTCGGCCTGGCCAAAATTCAGGGCAACTTTGCCCAGTCGCAGGGGCTCGGCCAGTTAATGGCCTCCGGTGTCCTGGCATCACTGCCAGTGATCATTCTGTTCCTGATGTTTCAGAAATACATTCTGCGCGGCATTGCGTTGTCGACGGATAAATAGCAACGCATGAAAAACGAAACGAACCGGGGCCTACGAAAGAGACCCCGGAACTGAACGACACTCACAACAAACACAGTGTTCAAAATCGACTCTGACCGGGTCGTAAAAACAACAACAGCAGGAGAACAACATGAGACTGACCAAAACACTCACCGCCAGCGCACTGGCTCTGTGCGTTACCGCCACCGGTGTTCAAGCCGAGACAGAACTGGAACTGGCCCGCTTCTTCGGTTCGTGCGACGATGCGGGTACCGATGTCAGCGCGGCGGTCGGTGAAGCCTGTATTATTCAGACCATCATCAACGCCTATTCGGCAGAAGATAACGGCGTCACCATTGAGACGCTGCCAACAGACTGGGGCAATTACTACGACCAGTTGAAGGCCATGTATGCCGGTAACAGCGCACCGGATGTTCACGTTATCCACAAGTCGTCCATTGCTGAATTTGCCTCGCTGGGCGCGCTGATGCCATTGCAGGAAGACGACCTGCGTGCCGCCGGCATTAACCCGGACGACTGGGTCGACCGTGCGCGAGATGCCGTTACCTACGATGGCCAAATGTACGCCATTCCGATGGATATTCACGCCAACCTCTGGCACATCAATCTGGATATTATGGCCGAAGCAGGCCTGGTGAATGACGCGGGAGAACCCATTTTACCCAGCTCGCCAGAAGAACTGATGGCCCATGCCAAACAGGTAAAAGACGCGACCGGCAAGGACTATCTCACGGCCGATTTTGCCCAGTTCCCGATCGGGGTACGGATGGTACTGGCCATGCTATGGCAACAGGACAGCAACGTCTTCAGCGGTGACGAAGCAACGGTCAATACACCTGAAGCACAGCGCGCCGTTGAAACCATTGTCGGCCTGTTCGATGCCGGCTATGCCGACCCGAACCTGAACTACAACGATTCCCAGCAGGCGTTTCTGGAAGGCGATGCCGCCATTCAGATCAACGGCACCTGGATGGTCGACATCTACGACAGCGAAACCCGCAACAACGACTCAGCCCTGGCGTCCTACTACGTCGCCGATTACCCGCAGTTGTTTGATGAAGCCGCCACCTGGGCCGACAGTCACACCTGGGCATTGCCGGTTACCCTGCAAAGCGAACCCGAAAAATACGAAGCCGCACTCGGCTTTCTGGCCTGGTTGAATGACCACAATGTCGACTGGGCGCGCACCGGCCACCTGGCTGTGCGCCAATCGGTACTGGACTCGGCTGAGTACCAGAACCTGGCCCACCGCGACGAATACAGCAACACCGTCAACATCGCCCGAGATAACCCGCCCGCCGCTCGATACAGCGCCATCCAGGACGTGCTTAACCGCGAACTGCAATCGATCTGGCTGCAGGGCAAAGGCATTGAAGAGGCCCTGGCTGACGCAGAGCGTGAAATTAACCGCCTGCTGTAAACACCCGGGCGGAGCCAAACCGGCTCCGCCTTCGCATTCAGTACAATCACAGGAACACTATCATGTCACACAGATGGAGCCCGGAAGCCGCCTGGCACTGGACCGAACAGCATGGCTGGCCCGTTGGCTGCAACTTTACGCCGAGCAGCGCGTGTAACCAGCTCGAATTCTGGCAAGCGGAGACGTTCGATACGCCGACGATAGCGCGAGAACTCGATCTGGCTGAAAGCCTCGGATTCAACCTGCTGCGTGTCTACTTGCACGACTTGCTCTGGAGGAGCGATGCAACAGGCTTGCTCGATCGCATTGATCAGTTTCTGGCACTGGCCGACGAACGCAACATTACAATACTGTTCGTGTTCTTCGATGACTGCTGGAGCAACTACGCCTTCCCGGGTGCGCAACCACAGCCGCGCCCGGGCATTCATAACTCTCAATGGTTGCAGTCTCCCGGCGCTCGCCATGTGATTAACCCTGACGTTTGGCCCCAACTACAAAACTACGTCCAGGGTGTGATGCAACACTTCAGGGACGATCGCCGAATCTATGGCTGGGACTTATACAACGAACCGGGCAATGAAGGCCTGCTCGGTAACTCACTGGGGTTACTGGAAGCTGTATATCGATGGGCCCGTGACGTTAACCCGCTCCAACCTTTAACCACAGGACCGTTTCGATGGACAGAGGGGTTCAAGGCCATTAACGATTGCCACCTGGCCAATGCCGACATTATCAGTTTTCACAATTATGAAGCGCTTGAGGTCACCCAGAGTATCGTCAGCAAGCTGACCCAATATGGACGCCCGCTACTGTGCACCGAGTATATGGCCCGCCCGGCCGACTGCCGCTTCGAATCGCACTTGCCCTATTTTAAGGAGCAGAAAATTGGTGCACTGAACTGGGGCTTGGTGGCCGGTAAAATTCAAACCCAATTCCCCTGGGAAGCACAACCCGGACAAGATGAACCGCCACTGTGGTTCCACGATATCTTTCGTAAAGACGGGGCGCCTTATCTCGACGCAGAGGTTGACCTCATTCGCAAGCTGACCGACGCACCCACCCAAGGTTAATCTGTTTCAGTGCAACCTCGTAGCACTCTTTGGCGACCTCCGGGTCGCTCTTTTTTTTACCCCCGGGCGGGGAATAAAAGTTCGACCAAATAATGAGCCCTGTACCTGGCTTCAACGTCTCGCCGTGGCATGTGATGCGACGTGACGGCTCACCCTATCGCTGAGGCCAAAACGTCCGCGGAATAGGTTATGGTACCTTAACCAGGCAGCCCCACAAACGTTGGCACCTCCCCTAATTTCTCATCCCAGGCTGCTTTGCTGGATGTGAAAATATGCGCAGTGGGTACCATCGAATTTTCAGTGTCCAAACACCCTGCAGGCACGACAAGCATCCCAGCGACCTGAGTGCTTGGCAATGCTGAACCACACAAGCGACAAAAGCTTTTGTTATGACGAGTACCAGGCAACATAAAGGACGTCACAGTATCTGCACCTGACTGCCAATTCAACGTTGCGGAAGCCGAGAATAGATTCGCCGCATGAGACGAGCCTGTGTCTTTGTGGCAATACTCACAATGACACAGGTAAAAACGGTCGAACTCCCCGTTAACCTCAAATTTAACGGCTCCACACAGGCAAGATCCAACATGCTTGGCCATAAGATTCTCTTCCTCAGACTTCAGGTTGTAAAAAAAACGCTGAGCTTAACGGCTACCCTATAACACCCAGCATACGCACTGGCCTGGAGTCGCGAAGCGGCGGAAAATTGGTCGCCGTGATAGCGCTTACTAAGTGCCAGCCGTAGTTTCCCGCAAGAACACCGGGAAGTCAGTGGCTGGCGGTGAAACATCGATCTGATACAGAATGACCGCCGCGTGACCGCGGTGGTAGGTAGTATGGTTTACAACGTGCAGTAGGATATCCCGGCGGTTCATTTTTCCGGTTTCTCCCCCTATAAACTCAAACTCTACAATCTCCTTCAATTCTTTCTCTGCTATTGTTTCCGCGTAGTTAACATACCAATCATCTATGCTTCGCTGCCTTACAATTAGTTCCTCCAACTCCGGACAAACATCAGGGTTGCGGGTGGTTAGGCCGTGAGGTTTGCCCAGCAAGTGACATTTCCAGACACGGTCCATTTGATAAGAGTGGTTAAGCGTGCGTAGCAGACTTCCAAACACGATTGGTCGAGGTGCGGTAAGCTCTGTATCAGGAAGCGAAGACAATGCGGATAAGAACAAATCGTCTGCCCAAGCCTTGTAACGGGTTAGAACCTCTGTCTCCCTCATAAGACGTCTCTGTGCCTACACCGGCCAGGCATTTACTATCAATTTGGGCCAAATGTCGAGCCACCTTTTTTCTTGCATGCGCTGAGCGAATGCTTCTGGCTTCAGCCTCTTTGAATTCGGCGTAATTGTATACTCGAAGAGCACGTCAACGCCGAAAGGAGCGATGATGTCTATATCCTGACTTTCACTTAAGGTGGCACCAACCGCTGTTTCAACTTCCACCCAATAACTCATAGCGTCTTCAGTTGACACATAAGGACGATCTGAATTCCGAGTATGCATCCTAGCCTGGTTCTTTACCGACCATGGAAGGTCGGAGATCTCTTTGAGGCGATTTTCTAATGCTCTATCCGCTTTCTCGCTTATATCGTCTGGATTAAAATAGATCAAGTCGATGTCATTCAGAGCTGTCGCGCAGCTATACCCATGAACTCTATCCCAAACAAGGTTGCGAACAAAACCCGCGGCAAGGCACCAATCGCTCAAGCCCAGTGAACTTGCAATGGAAAGTGCCTGCATTCGCATAGCGTCTTCTGATATCCATTCTTTGATCTGTTCGCTGTTGTTCATTTAGTTGCCTGAAAATTCTGTGACCGGAGAGTTCTAACGCCGCGAAAATATGCCCGAGGCCTGCTTGCGACGCGTGGTGGTTTGGCCTGACGTTCACGGCGTTATGATATAGCATCCTTGTGCAGCCCATAAATTACGTGATTCAAGATCCGATCACCCACTCTTTCTTCATTTGTTATCCTACCCTCTTCATACATACCCAAACGTTTGCAAAGCTGTCGGCTAGAAACATTATCTTCAGCAACCGATATATGAACCTTGTCTATAAGGAGTTCAGTAAAAGCATAGTCGATTAAGTACTTGCAAACACGAGTCATTATGCCTTGCCTTTGAAATCTTGATGCTATCCAGTACCCAATTTCTACTCGACTCAAATCGTTATCAATCGAATTGAAACCAGAAACCCCAGCTACCACTCCTTTATACTCAAAAATGTTCGTCATAGCCGAGCCAGTCGCAATTTTGGCTAGCGATGATTCAACAAATTTATCGAGATCGGACTCACTCTTTACAACTCTCGGCCACTCAAGCCACTCACTTAGATACTCAAAGTCTACTTCTACAATCTTCCACAAAGCAGGTGAATACTTTCTGCTCGGTAAACATAGAACGATTTCATCATCAACAGATTGCTTATACACAGAGAACCTTAAAGTTATAAATCTTACGAAGATGGTGAGATACTTGTTACGGGACTTCCGCACGGAGTGTTCATTCTTTCATGCGCTTGTCAATTAGAATTACAACGGGTCCATTCGGTCTTAGGCAGCTACGTCGTCTCTTTCAAAGTCGCGCAGTAATATTCGTTTGGTCTCAATAATCAGCATCTACTTCCTCGGGTAAGAGAAACCACCTATCGCTTGGCACAGCGACGAAGCAAGCGAGTCCAGGCCCGAAGGACTGATAACCCTGCCACTTGCTACCTGTTTAGTTAAACCGAACATGCTTTGCCACCCTTGATTCTAAAAGCCTAATTAACTCTGGCTGCATTCTGCCATAGTTGTCCGGTATGTCTAAACAAACCAGCTTTTTCCCCTTTAGGAGATCTTTGAATTTTCTGGAAACTTTGTTCCTATGGCTCTTTTCCATAACAAGAATGATATCAGCCCACTCGATTAGATCGCCACTAACGGGCGTCTCAGCGTCTGAATTCGTGCCTGCACCGATAGCGGTTACACCCGGGTATTCAGAGAATACTTCCTCTCCGGTAGGACTTCTCAGTCTATTTTCACTACAAACAAAGAGTAGATTCATTAGGTTCCTTGTGGCATGTAACGCTGATGTAACCGGCGCCGGAACGCCAGCGGAGGGAACCAAAAGCGCCACGCTTTTGGCGTCCGATTGACCGCCTGGTTATAAATTGGGTGCCTCTGGTATCAGCTCGATTTTTCCCAACTTAAACCTCTCAAAAGTATCGCCCTCTTCAAAAGACCAGCCATCTGGCATCTTCGATTTGTAGCCCAACTCAAAATCGAGTTTCTTAGATTCTTCTTTTGTTATTCTAACGATATTCCAATGTTTTTTAAGCAGGTGAGCTATCTAATCGTGAGAAAGCTTGTCTTCTTTGAGCAATCGGAAACACTCGTTAATTAATACTGCACATGGCACTGCATGCTCGGGATGGTTTTTGGTGTCGTCGGTCACAGATGCTGAAGCACCGTAATAGACATAGCGATCTTCAGGATGGAGGAAATAATTGAATACTCGGGTATGGACCACGTCCCGCCCTTCTTCAACTTGGTTGGAGAAATTGTAGACGAGTGCTTTACAGGCCCTCAGAAGAATCTCGTCTCTCGTGAAATCAGGCATATTCCATCCTATTTATAACGCGGAGCACAGCGGCGGCCCGTCATGGACGTCAGGCGGCCGCAGGCCGCGTACTGGTGCGAATTGTTAGAGATGCTGATCAAGGTACTCATCCGTTACGCGAACCAAATCCTTTAGAAAGCGGATTACCTTTTCTAGTTCGTCTTTCTTGATCAGGTGAGCAGCCGGCGATCCGTTGTTGATTGGTTTTGAACGATGAACGGCATCACCGCGCTTTGAAATCCACTGATTTAGTGATTTTCGAGCCTTTTCCGGGGTCACATTCGCCCAGGACCAAGCTGAAGTAACGTCCAACCCGAGATAGTCTTGAAATATTTTTTTGGTCTTGTCTGAAGTCGGGTTGTGAAACTGCTTCAGCTCTTGCTGAAGCTTTTTCTGTATAAACTCGCCAACGTAACTTCCCGAGACCACACTGAGCCGTTTGTCCATGGCCTCGGTAATACGATCTTCAACATATGTTTCCCACGCGGTCAGCGCCATGACCAGACCAGCCCGTTTGAGTACTTCAGCGTTTGCTGGGGGTGGATTACAGTTGATTGCGTCAAAGTGAGCTAGGAGCTCTTCTGCGTCTTTGATTCCGTGCTCAAACGAGCTCTTTGCTTGTGACATATTCCCTTCTCTAACAGTTTGTTCTCATTAAACCTGCACATTTTCCAAGGGTACTTCAAACGCTCGGGGTGAAACAACGCAATGTCAACCCCCATTCCAGGGCCGTTCAACACCATATTCCAACTTCAGCACACCTGTATCACAACCCCTACAAACCGATAAATACACAGACTACCCAGGGTATTTCGACACATTTGTAACATATCCAGAAAAATCGCCTGGATATGTGTCTCATAACCCCTAACTGTGGTTATCCGCTTCTAAGCCTAAGACTGTTTATAACATAAAGACAGTATCTGAAAACTAAGGAGCAGAAGCCTTGGTTTATCAAGACCAAAAATCAGGAAGTAGCGGGGCATAGTTCTGCTGAATGAAAGTGTTGTTTACAGTCATTGTGGGGTTAAGTGAGATTGGAATATTGAGCCTGGGTAGATCGTTTAAATTCGCTACCGCCCGGCCGGTTACAGGGCACACCAAAGGGAGATAAGTTGTGTGGTTACCTTGGCACTATGTGGCAAAGTTGGCAAGTATTTATGTGTCAGAGGTGTCGTTTGCGCCTCTTTTTCCCCATTTCCCTCAAGGCTATTTGGCAGGTGCGGGGGAGCGGGCGTCGTATGGGTCTGTGGCTTGTTTTTACTTCCTGTCGCCTAGAGGGCTGGCCTCCCACTGGTCGGTTTTTTTGCCAGTTAAATGTACCCCTCTGCAACAGGGTAGGTGAACAACACGAGGTGACTGAGGTTAAGTAACCAGTGGGCGAGTACGGCCCAGGCGACCCTGCCGGTGAAGTAATACGCCAGGCCATATACCACGCCAGCCAGGGTAGCAACGCCCACATAAGCCCAGCCACCGGCCAGGTGGGCAAGCCCGAAAAGTACGGCGGCTACAGCCAATGCCAACAATGGCGCCAGGCGTTTTTGCAGTTGGCGTTGCAATAGGCCACGGAAGAGCAGTTCTTCCGCGATGCAGGTGTTCAGTAGATTGCCGGCGGCGAATACCCAGAACCAGGGGGTCCAGCCGGGTTGCCAGTTAATTAGGCCAAGGGTAACGGCCAGAGTTAGGGTCGCGGCAATACCCAGGGTTAAGGCCAGGGGTATCGGCCAGAAGGGGGTTAACGGTTTGGGTGTAAGGCTTAGCCGGAACAGGGGAATGAAGTTCAGCAGGGACCAGGCAACCAGTACCTTGTCGTGATTGAAATAGAGGTCGGTATAGGTGCTGCCGGCTTTGAGCAGCACGTAGTCGGCCACTACCAAGCCTTCGTAACCTGGCATGGCGTGTATTACCAGGGCAGCGCTGGCCAGAAACCACAAGCCATATCGCGCCCAGCGCACGGCGGTGGGCACTGCTTGCTCAACCATCCAGGCGGTCAGGCCAATGTAGGCGAATGCCACTACCGCGAAAACCCAGGTTGTGTAACCAATAGTGGCTGCGGCCAGCAGGATGAGGGCAGCACCGCCATAGCGCAGCTGGGCGCGGTTGCTCAGGCCGAAGAGGATAAGTGCGGTTGAGTAGAACAATCCGAAGGTGAGCATAAATCCCTGTGTTTTATTCGGTGTTTGTCGGCAGTGTTTTATGAACGCTGACGTTCAGGTTGCTGGCTAGGGAGCCTCTGAACAACTCCCCCAGGGCTCTGCGCGAGCCAAAACGTTCTGCCACAAGGCGCACTTCGCAGCGCAATGGCCGTAGCCCTTGTCAAGAAGTGCAACGCCGGGGCAGGACGTTTTGGCCGCGCCCTGCGGGTGGTGCGGCATTCCGACTTTCCGAGGAACGCTGTCACCGCGTTGGACTCATTTGAAAGGTCCAGACATTCCTGCATGAGTCCGCCTTGTGGCAACGTCCCTCGGATAAGCCAGAGCCCCGGGGGAGTTATTCAGAGGCTCCCATGTTTTCTGGCGACCATGAAAACCGCTTTTTTAGGGTCAGGCTGCCATCGGTTTTCAATGACAAACCCTGCTTCGACCAGGCTGTATTCCAGCTCGGCCACAGTGAATACTTTGACCAATGGCATCTTGCCAAAAAACCGGGCAATGGGTGCGATGTATTTTACGTACGCCATGCGGTCACCCAAACAGGCGGTGCTCGATATAAACACGCCGCCGGGTTTCAGAAAGTCATGTATTCGGGAAATAACAACGTCTTTATCTTCCAGCAGGTGCAACAAGCTGAGTGCCAGCACCACGTCGAAGCGCGCCTCTGGTGAGCGGAATTCGTCGACCGTTGCGTGTTCGAAGGCAAGGTTACTGACCCCGGAATTCTGTGCTTTCGTGCGCGCCAGGCCCAGCATGGCGGACGAGCAGTCTACCGCCAGGTAGTGCTTCACCGTGGGGGCATGCAGCACGGCAGTCGAGCCAGTACCGCAACCGAGTTCAAGCACGTCGCTGCTTGGCTGCAAATACTGACGCGTGATCTCAAGCTTTTTCTGATAGGCCGCTTCATCCGCAATGGGCATGGCGGCATAGCGTGGCGCCAGTTTATCCCAGAATTTGGCTGTAGTGTTCATCCTTGTCTCCGCTCAGCAGGTTATGCTTCAGCTTATGCCTGTTCACAGAAAGTGCTATGGGCAAGAAGTCCTGTTTAGCCCGTGGTTAGAGCCCGGCTCTTGCCTTTTGAATGACCTCGGCCAGTTCAGGCGCAATGGGCATCTTGCGAAAGGGGCTGACGTTCGCACCTCCGGTGTTTCCCTGAGGCACCCAACCGAAGGCGGTTTTTGTAGCAGCACCGATGATGCGGAAAACCTGGCCCCGTGCTTCGCGGACCGACCGGTGTCGAAAGGCCCACAGCAACATCAGGCAATGAACTTTAACGTGCCAGTAAGTGGATTCCTGACCCAGTACATGAGCCCGCTCCAGATGGGCAAATGCCTGCTGAGTGTCGTTGACTGCACTGGCGCGCCGCGCCGCCGCCAGCTCCTGTTCTACGAAGGGCGCTATGTTACTGCTGAAACGCTTGTTCATGGTTATCTCCACGGGCTCCGGGGCTGCCAGGGTGTCTGGTCAGCCATCGCTGCGGGTGACGCTCGATGCATCCTGACCAAAGAGTACTTTCTTCTCGTCGTCGGTAAAGCCTGGTTTGGCCGACGCAATCTGGTCGACCAGTGCATAGGCGCGTTGGGTGGCCGGCCGTTCGCTGATGCTGGCATGCCAGCGTTTAACATTGGGGAAATCGTTCAAATCCTGTTTCTGGCGTTCGTGGGAAACCACCCAGGGGTAACTGGCCATATCGGCGATGGAATAGTTGCCTGCCAGAAACGGCTTGTCAGCCAGTTGCCGGTCCATCACGGCATAAAGGCGGGCCGTTTCTTTCACATAGCGGTCTATGGCATAAGGCACGGGCTCGGGGGCATAAACGTTAAAATGGTGATTCTGGCCCGCCATGGGCCCCAGGCCACCCATTTGCCAGAACAACCATTGCGTGACCTCCAGCCGCTGCCGGGGTGATTCACCATAAAACCGGCCGGTTTTCTCCGCCAGGTAGGTGAGAATGGCACCGGATTCAAACACCGGGACCGGTTCGCCGCCATCGTCAGGGTCGGTATCAATAATCGCCGGTATTTTGTTATTCGGCGAAAATCGCAGGAATTCTGGCTGAAACTGGTCACCTTTTCCGATATTGACCGGAATTACCTCGTAAGGAAGACCCATTTCTTCCAGACACACGGTGATTTTATGACCGTTAGGGGTTGTCCAGTAATACAGTTTGATCATGATCGGACTCCAATTGCCGTAAATGGTCCAGTCTGCACTGTTTTGGCGCTTAAAATGAGTAATACAGAGGCTTTTTTACCCGGTCACCCTCTGTAACCCAGTTGTCTCTTTTTTATTCAGCTTTAACAGGTATAATGCGCGCCCTAATTTAAAGCCGGACACCCTGCTTGTGATCGAGAAACTTCGTAATATCGCCATTATTGCCCACGTTGACCATGGTAAAACCACGCTGGTCGACAAACTGCTTCGACAATCCGGCACTCTGGGCCGTAAAGACCAGGGCACTGAACGCATCATGGACTCCAACGACCAGGAGCGTGAGCGCGGTATTACGATTTTGGCCAAAAACACGGCCATTAACTGGCAGGATTACCACATCAACATCGTAGATACCCCAGGACACGCCGACTTCGGTGGCGAAGTTGAACGGGTACTGTCGATGGTCGATTCCGTGTTGCTGCTGGTCGACGCTGTAGACGGCCCCATGCCGCAAACGCGTTTTGTGACCTCCAAGGCCTTCGAACAGGGTCTGCACCCCATTGTTGTCATCAACAAGGTCGACCGCCCCGGCGCCCGGCCAGACTGGGTGATGGACCAGGTCTTTGACCTGTTCGACCGCCTCGGCGCCACCGACAAGCAACTCGACTTCCCCGTCATTTACGCCTCAGCCCTCAATGGCGTGGCCGGTGACGACCCACAGAACATGGCTGAAGACATGACGCCGCTGTTCGAGATGATCGTCAACCAGGTACAACCGCCGGAAGTAGAGCGTGACGGTCCCTTGCAAATGCAGATTTCCGCCCTCGACTATAACAGCTATGTTGGCGTTATCGGTGTGGGCCGCATCACGCGCGGTCGCCTGAAGACCAACGAGCAGGTGGTTGTGGTCGGTAAAGACGGCAGCAAGAAAAAAGGCCGTATTCTGCAAGTCATGGGTTACCACGGCCTCGAGCGAATTGAAGTGCCTGAAGCCGAAGCGGGCGATATCGTCTGCGTCACCGGTATCGAAGGCCTGAACATCTCCGATACCCTGTGCGACCCGAACCACCCGGAAGCACTGAAGCCACTGACGGTTGATGAACCGACCGTAAGCATGAACTTTCTGGTGAACGATTCCCCGTTCGCCGGTCGCGAAGGCAAGTACATCACCTCGCGCAACCTGAAAGACCGCCTCGACCAGGAGTTGATTCACAACGTGGCGCTGCGTGTTGAGCAGGGCGACACTCCGGATAAATTCAAAGTATCCGGCCGGGGTGAATTGCACTTGTCGGTCCTGATCGAAAACATGCGCCGTGAAGGCTTCGAGCTGGCGGTTTCCCGTCCCGAGGTTATTCAGCGCTTGATCGACGGCGAAATTCAGGAGCCCTACGAACAAGTCGTGATCGACCTGGAAGAGCAACACCAGGGCGGCGTGATGGAAGAGCTGGGTCTGCGCAAAGCCGAAATGACCAACATGGAAAACGACGGCCAGGGCCGCATGAAACTCGAATTCATGGTGCCTTCTCGCGGCCTGATCGGTTTCCGCGGTCAGTTCCTGACGCTGACTTCAGGCTCCGGCATCATGACCAGCATTTTTGATCACTATGGTCCGGTGAAGGGCGGTGACATGTCTGGCCGCCAGAACGGCGTGCTGGTTAGCATGGCCAAGGGTAAAACCCTGGCGTACAGCCTGTTCACCCTGCAGAGTCGCGGTCGTCTCTTCCTCGGTCATGGTGTGGATATCTACGAAGGCCAGGTCATCGGCATTCACTCGCGTGACAACGACCTGGTGGTTAACCCGACCAAGGCCAAGCAGCTGACCAACATCCGTGCCGCCGGTACCGATGAAGCACTGACGCTGTCGCCGCCCATTCAGCACACGCTGGAGCAGGCGCTGGAGTTCATCGAAGACGATGAGCTGGTCGAAGTGACACCGCTGTCGATCCGCATCCGCAAAAAACTGCTGACCGAAAACGAGCGCAAGCGCGCCGGTCGCGGCCCCAAGTAAAGGCCTGTCTCCAGGCCTGCCTAACCACCCTTCCAGATCGCGCCATTGGCGCATTCTGGAAGGGTGACGTTTCTCCGGAAACTGAGCTACACTGCCCAAAAGCTTAGCGGAAGAGCGTCCTTGAGCACACCTGTCTTGCCTAACCGGCACCCGCTGTCATTATCGCGCCGCCTGCTGGTTTGGATAGCCGGTATCTTTATTGCCCTCGTAAGCCTCACGACCGCCCTGCAACTCAGCCTCGAATACTCGCTTGAAGAAGACTCCGGCGCCCAACAAATTGGCTTCGCCCTGTTCGGCTCGCGCGATGTGCTGGCCAATGCCCTCTGGAGTTTCGACCCGGTTCAGTTAAGCGCCACCGCCGACTTGCTGATTGCTCACCCGCTGATCGAAGCCGTATTAATCGAATCGGAAGATCCGTCGCTGAACCAGGTTCGCGGTGAACTGCCCGACTCTTCGGGCTATCTGCCCGCAACCGATCTGGACCCCGGCTATCCCGATATCGATATTGCCAGCCAGGGCCGTCTGTTGCAGAAGGCCCTCCAATTTACCGAGCCCATCGAATTCGATACCGGCGATGGCCTTTACGCGGTAGGCAAGGTAACCGTCTATTCCAATGTGCGCCTGATCCTGAATCAGAGCCTGTTAAACTTCGTGTTTACCCTGACCAGCTCGGTGCTGCTGTGCGTACTGGTCGTGGCCGTCACCGCTTGGTCGGTGCACCGGCTTGTTGCTCGTCGTCTCAACGTCGTTGAACAGGTACTGGCGACCATCGAACCGGAAGACGATGTCTTTCGGGCGCGCCTGATTCCGGACTGGATCGGCCGTGAGCGCGACGAGATCGCGACGCTGTGCGACACCCTGAACCAATTGCAGGTGCAACTGGCGGAAAAATCACAGCGCATTCGCCAGCACCAGAGCAACCTGGAACAAAAGATACAGGCGCGCACGCACGAACTGGAAGAAACCCTGGAGGCGCTGCAAATCAGCACCGACCACAAGAACCAGTTTCTGGCCAACATGAGCCACGAAATACGCACGCCAATGAACGGCATCATCGGCATGGCAGAGCTGCTGCAGGATACCCGGCTGGATCAGCGCCAACGTGACTACCTGACCACCATTCTCAATTCCGGCCACACCCTGACCACCATCATCAACGACATTCTGGATCTCTCAAAAATAGAGGCCGGGCGACTGGAGCTGGAATCCATTCGTTTCAATTTGCCAGAGCTGGTCGAGGAAACCCTGGCCCTGTTTATAAAACCCTCGGAGGAGAAAGGGTTATTGCTGGTTGCCGATATCGACCCGGGCACACCAGAGACGATGGTCGGCGACCCCATTCGCATGCAACAGCTGCTGCTGAACCTGCTCGGTAATGCGTTCAAGTTTACCGATGACGGTGAAATCGTCGTTCATCTCCAATGGCATCCGGACCGTCAGCGTCTGGGGCTCGCGGTCAGCGATACCGGGCTGGGTATCGAACCGGACAAACTGGCCGTGTTGTTCGATGCGTTCTTCCAGGCGCACAAAAGCACGCACCGCGAGCGCGGCGGTACCGGGCTGGGGCTGGCCATCTGCAAACGTCTGGTTGAACTCATGAAAGGGGAGATTGGCGTCAACAGCGAACCCGGCAAAGGCTCAACCTTTTGGATCGAGATCCCCCTCGACGCCGCCACCACCGACCTGGGCCCGGCCCTGCCCTTTTCCGCGACCGAGCGCAGCGGCCTGAGCGGCAATGCCCTGCTGGTGACCAGCAACCTGACCCTGCAGCGCCTGTTCTGTCACCACGCCGATGGCACAGCGCTGACGCTTAACTGCGCCTCCAGCGGCGTTGAGGCGCTGGCGCTGTGCGCCCAGCAACAGTTCAATGTCATTCTGGTGGACGCCACCGTAGATCACGATACCGGACTAACGCTCGGACCCAGACTGGCTGACGCCCAACCCGAGGCCCTGCTCGCCTTAATTGCCAGTCGTATGGCCTCGCCCGACTGGCAAACCCTGACCGGTCACCAGTTCAAGCGCCTGATGGAAAAGCCACTGTCGCTGCCGCGCAGCCTGCTTAACCTGAGTGAAGACCGGCGGCCCAACGTTGCAGGCATGTCGAGTGAAGACGCCGGGCTGCAGTCGCCAGAATTTCCACCCGCCCATGTGTTGTTGGTCGAAGACAATCACATCAATCAGCGCGTTGCCGAAGGCATGCTCAAACGGCTCGGGTTGACGGTAACAGTCACCAGCAACGGCCAACAGGCGCTGGATTATCTGGAAAACAACGTACCGGAGAACGAGCTGGGCGATGAGCGGGCAGAAACCATCGACGAAGATGGCCACGTCCCTGCCAGCGTCGACCTGGTGCTTATGGATTGCGAAATGCCGGTATTGGATGGCTACGCTGCAACCTATGCCATTCGCCATTCGGCGAACGAGCGGGTTCGGCGCATTCCGATCATTGGGCTCAGCGCCCACGCAATGATGGAACAGCAGGAAAAAGCACTGACGGCCGGCATGGATGACTACCTGACCAAACCCCTGCGCCGCCGTTCCCTGGAGCTGACTCTGAGCAAATGGCTGCTCGGCAACAACTGAGCGCGAACCAGCCGGTCAGGATGGCGGAATGCCTTGCTCAGGAAGGCAAAATACCAATGTCAGTGAGTGGGATACCGGCTTTGCGCAACGCCAGTCGCAGGGTGGAGCGCACCACTTTGGGGTCGTCCAGATGCAGCAGGCCCGAGGCAATGGTGTGTGCCCAGCCGCTATCGATTTGGCGCAACACCGACTTAACGCGCAACAGGTTAGAGCTGCTCATCGACAAATTGCGGTAACCCAGCCCCACCAGCGTCACGGCGCCCAGCGGATCACCGGCCAGCTCACCACACAGGCTGACCGGGATGCCACCTTCATTGGCAGCATCAATCACCATTTTCAGGGCTTTGAGTACCGCGGGATGCAGTGAGTCGTAGATGTTGGCAACGCGCGGATTGTTGCGATCGACCGCCAGCAAATACTGCGTCAGGTCGTTGGACCCCACTGAAATAAAATCGATCTGGGTGGCAAATTCCTTCACCAGGTAGACCGCCGAGGGCACTTCAACCATCACCCCCACTTCCGGCAAGGTGACCGCCACGCCTTCCTCATTCAGCTCCAGAACCGCCCGGTGAATGATCGCCAGGGCTTCTTCCACCTCGCTGACGCTGGTAACCATGGGCAACATGACTTTCAGGTTGCTCAGATTCAAGCTGGCGCGCAGCATGGCGCGAATCTGCACCATAAAGAGTTCCGGGTGGTCGAGCATGACTCGAATGCCGCGCCAGCCCAGGAACGGGTTATCTTCGACAATCGGAAAGTAATCGAGGCTTTTGTCACCGCCCACATCGAGCATTCGCATGGTGACCGGCAAGGGGGCAAAGGCTTCCAGCTGGGCGCGATAAATCTTGGCTTGCTCGTCTTCCGACGGAAAGCGATCGCGCATCATGAACGGCACTTCGGTACGAAACAGGCCAACTCCGTCGGCGCCCTTGTTCTGCGAGCGCACCACATCGGTTTGCAAACCGGTATTGACCATCAGGCTGATGGCAACGCCATCGCTGGTTTCACTGGCGACGTCAGTCAGGCTTTCAAGATCGGCCTCGCGCTCGGCCTCTTCCTTGCAGATGGATTCGAAATAATGGCGTTTTTCGGCCGACAGCCGGTAATACACATGGCCGCGGTAACCATCGACCACCAGCTCTTCACCCTGCAAGCCCTGCCAGGGCAACTCCTGCACGCCCATGATGGTAGGTATGGCCAGGGCCCGGGCCAGAATGGCGACGTGCGAGTTGGCCGAACCGGTGGTGCAGACAATGGCCGCGATGCGCCCGGCGGCCAGGTCACCAAAGACGGTGGGTGAGATTTCCTCGCCAACCAGAATGGCGTGGTCGGGAATGGCAACGTCGGGCACCGAGGCCTGCAAATGCGACAATACCCGGCGACCCAAATCGCGCATGTCGGCGGCACGCTCGCGTAAATAATCGTCTTCGATGCTTTCAAAGTGGTCGATGTAGCGGCGCATCACCGTGGCCAGGGCACTCTGTGCCCACTCGCCCTTGTTGATCAGCTCAACCACTGCATCGCCCAGGGCCCGGTCTTCCAGAATGCCGACGTAGACGTTGAACAGCGCCAGCTCTTCGGGACGCAACTCGCTGCGTAACCGCTCCCGGGTGGCGGTGAGTTCGGACCGGACTTTGGTCAGAGCGTTTTCAAACAGCGCCAGTTCAGCGGCTATGTCGCGCGCAGGCCGGTAACGCACCGAGTTAAGATCGGAGGGAGGCACCAGCACATGGGCCTTGCCAATGGCAACGCCCTGCGACCCGGCCACACCGGCAAAGCGAACATCCAGCTGTTCGCCGCCCATAAGATTCAGACCCGACAGCGCCCCGGTAGCTTCTGCATGGGCAATCACCCCGGCCAACTGGGCCGACAGCGTCACCATAAAGGCTTCTTCGGAATCCCCGAACCGGCCTGCTTCGGTGCGTTGAATGGTCATCACACCCAGCACCTTGCGGTGGTGGATAATGGGCACAGCCAGCAAGCTCTTGAACGGTTCTTCGCCCAGGCCGGGCACGTGGTGATAGTTGGGGTGTCGAGTAGCGTCACTGAGGTTGAGTGGCTCTTCGCGCTTGCCGACCAGAGCGATGAGGCCCTCGTTTTGGGTCAGTGTCACCTTGCCGATGGCATCGGCACTCAGACCATCGGTGGCCATCAGCACATAGCGGTTTACGTGGGCATCCCACAGGAAGACGGAGCAGACCTGAACGTTCATGCCCTCACGAATGCGGCCAACCACGGTGCTCAGAGAAGCTTGCAGGTCCCGGGTACTGTTTACTTCCTCCACCACCTGGCGGAGTAAATGCAACATATCAACCACGTCGTCTCAGCTCCTTGTGCACCCTGGGCGCCAGCTCCGCAAGGGCCTGGCGATAAACGTCCCGTTTGAACGAGACCACCCGGGCCAGCGGATACCAGTAAGATACCCATTCCCAGCCATCGAATTCGGGGTCGTCGCAGTCGTTGAGGATGATGTTGTGGTCCTGCCCGGTCATGCGCAGCAGAAACCATTTCTGCTTCTGACCAATGCAGATCGGCAAGGCGTTGTAGCGGATCATCCGCTTGGGTAGCCGGTAACGCAGCCAGCCACGGGTGCAAGCGAGTATCTCGACGCTCTCGGGCTGCAGGCCGACTTCTTCCTGCAATTCGCGGTAAAGGGCGTCGGTCGGGGTCTCGTGGGCACGAATGCCGCCCTGCGGGAATTGCCAGGCATCCTGGCCAATGCGCCGGGCCCAGAGCACCTGGCCGCGCGGGTTGGTGAGAATAATGCCCACGTTGGGGCGATAGCCATCGGAATCGATCATGATCGCCAGCATCCCCCTGTGACCGGATTCGCACAGCGTGCGAATCAATGAATGTTGGTGACCGCCGCAGCTTGGCCTGCCGGCGTGCACGACCCTCGTCTCACTCCCCCGAAAAACCGGTTAAGAGTAAGGCACAGAGTCCGTCTGTTCTGACTGCATTGTTCCACATCGGCCCGAAAACACCAAACAGGTCACATTCAAGGCAGCAACCCGGGCTGCCAGGCCTGTCGTGCAGCCTGTCGCTTGTACCTGACCGGCCATGCCCGTATTCTTGGCGGCCAATAAAGCCTCCGCCTGGCGACCTTCGAGTCTACCCTGCCATGCGAGTCGTTTGGCCACTAAGGAGCCCCGCCTTGACCCTCGCTATCTTTGACCTGGACAACACCCTGCTGGCCGGCGACTCAGACCACGCCTGGGGCCAGTTCCTGATCGATCAGGGCCTGGTCGACGCCACCGTCGTAAAAGCCGCCAATGAAGCTTTTTACCAGCAATACCAGGCCGGTGAACTCGATATAGACCGCTATTTGCGCTTTTCGCTGTCATTTCTGGCCAACAAGCCGCTGGACGAACTGGCCAGCCTGCACCGTCTTTTTATGGAGACGGTCATCGAACCGATGATCGCTCCGGGCACCCAGGCTTTGTTGCAGCACCACCGCGACCGGGGCGACACGCTAATGATCATCACCGCGACCAACCGCTTTGTGACCGGGCCCATCGCCGAACACCTGGGCATCCCGAACCTGATCGCCTGCGAGGCTGAACAGCAAAACGGCGCCTATACCGGCCTGCCAACGGGCATTCCCAGCTATCAGGAAGGCAAGGTGGTGCGCCTGCAAACCTGGCTCGATGAAAACGGCGAGTCACTCGACGGCGCCTGGTTTTACAGCGATTCGCTGAACGACCTGCCGTTGCTGCGTCTGGTCGACAACCCGGTCGCCGTCGACCCGGATGCCACCCTGGCGGCCGAGGCCCAGCGCCTGAGCTGGCCCATCATCAGCCTGAGGGACTGACCCATGCGCCTTGTGACACCTGCCCATGCACTGCTTGCCCTGCTCACTCTGGTGTTACTGGGGTGTTCTTCGTCGAACGAACCGGCAACCGAGGCCGAAGCCCAGGACCCGTCCACCCTGCCCGAACAAGCCGGGCCTGAACCCGATGTTCAATTCGCCGGCCTGGCCCGGGCGTTTCAGGCCCAGGCCGAAACCGCCGGAGAGGCCATGCAGTCGGCCTGCCAGCCACTGGGCTCAGCCGTTCAGGCGTTTCTGGATAACCCGGAAACCGGCCTGCAGAGTGACGCTCAGTCTGCCTGGCACGCGTGTTACGAAGGCTGGCAGGCGTTCTCGCTGTTTCACCGGGTGGCGTTTAATCCGGCTGCTAAGGAAGCGCTGAATCGCTCCCGCCGGCTGATTAATGTGCGCCCTTTTCTGCCCGGTTACGTCGACGCCCTGCCAGACTACCCTTACAGCGGACTGGTGCATGAAACCGGCATGGATTTGACGCTGAATAACCTGCTGGAGCAGCATCAGCTGATGGATCTGGAGTCACCCGCCTTAGGGTTCCCGGTGGTCGAAACCCTGCTCTGGCAAACCGACCTGGATACCTATTGGCTGATTTCCGGTGAAGATGGCGACCTGACCATCACACGCCGACACCAGTATATGACACTGGCGACGGAGCATCTGCTGCAGCAACTCGAACAGGCGCGCCAGCGCTGGTCCGGGCAAATCGGCTTTACCGGCCTGCCAGAACCGGCGCAGCAACGCATTGTGCTGACCAGTCTCGACCAGCAGATCCGCCAAGACTTACTTCAGCTGGCCTTTGCCGACGACGCACCGCAAGAGCCGGATTGGCATCACCCAAGCGTAGTGGCGGGCCAGGGTAAACGCCACCTGCTTGCTCGGTTAGCGGGGCTGGAAGCGCTGCTGGATAGCCCGGACGAGGGCGTCAGCGCGCTGGAATCCTGGCTGGAGCGCCGCGGCGGACCCGTCACTGCTGAAACACTGGGCAACCAGCTTACGGCAGCGGTTGATGCCGTGACTGCCCTGCCGGAAAACGCACCGGCCGGTGACCCGGAAGCCGAAGCCTGGCAACAAGCTGTAGCTGCGGTAACCGGACTCGCCGATCAGATCAGACAGCTAGGTGAGCCCGTCGTGACAGAGGACAGCCAATAAGTCCGGATCGGATACGGCGACAAATTCCGGATTGAGCGTAGAGGCTTTGCCGTAACGCAATGGCTCGCCGTTCCATTGCACCAGTCGGCCTCCGGCTGCGGTAAGAATGGCCTGGGGCGCGGCGGTATCCCATTCGCTGGTCGGCCCCAACCGGGGGTAACAATGCGCACTGCCGTTGGCCAGCATCATGAATTTGAGCGCGCTGCCGATCGAGCGGGTTTCTACATCATAACCGGCGGTTTCAAGCCGATCGCGCCAGGCACCCTGCCAGGCGGAACGCCGGCTGCCTAGCACCTGAACCGACCCGGCCACCGCCTCGGCCCGGATCACAGTGGCGCTGCCAGGCTTACCCTGTTGCGCCGCTACATCCTGCCCACCCCACCAGCCAATACCTGTCACCGGTTGAAAAAGCATGCCGAAAATCGGCTGATCTTCGTGCATCAGGGCGACATTAATCACGAACTCATCACTTTTGTGCAGAAACTCACGCGTACCGTCCAAGGGGTCAACCAGCCAGTAAGTCTGCCAGCCCTGACGGTCCGTATAAGGCACCAGGGCTTCTTCGGACAGCACCGGGCAGTCAAGAATGGCGGGCAACCCGGTCACTAACCGGCGCGATGCGGCAAGATCTGCCGCCGTCACCGGTGAGTCATCGGCCTTGTGGTCCGTCTGCCAGCGCGACCGGTCGTGATACACAGCCAGAATATCCTCACCGGCTTGCTTCATCAGCTGAAACAGGCTGCTGATCTGTGGGTTCGACAGCTCAGGCCGGGGGATCATGAATCACCTCTCATGGAATGCCCTCATCGCGATAACGGTTTTGAATTCAACACCGCCCAGTCTACCATGAACCTGAAGGCCCCCTTGTAACTCGGAGGCCCAACCCTTATTAACGGCTGCCTTGGTGGCTTGGTTGTCTTTCGTGGCATTGGCCCGTGCCAGCCACCGGATATACCTCTCCGGGGTCGGCGTAGATCCATCCATGGAGCCTAGACCGCAGCATCCATGCTGCGGACTCCCCCGGCGAGGTACATCCGGTGGCTAGCACTCTGAATTTGGTTAAACCAACCACTAACCAAAAACCGTATTGAGAGAGGTTATGACCGATACTCCCGTACGTCTCGACAAATGGCTCTGGGCGGCGCGCTTCTTCAAAACGCGCGGCCTGGCGAAAGACGCCATTGAAGGCGGCAAGGTGCATTACGACGGCGCCCGTGCCAAGCCGAGCCGCAATGTTGAAGTGGGTGCCATGCTGCGCATGCGGCTGGGTTTCGATGAGAAAACCGTTGAAGTGCTGGCGCTCAGTGACAAGCGGCGTGGCGCTCCGGAAGCGCGGCTGCTGTATCGGGAAACGGAAGAGTCGGTTGAAAAGCGGCTGGCCATGGCGGCGCAGCGTAAAGCACAGAATGCGGGCCAGGCGGCGCCCGATCACAAGCCGAGCAAGAAAGACCGGCGCGATATCCGTAAAATGAAAGATTCCTTTAACGCCTAGGGCAGTGTCTAAAGCGCCCTGGCCTATCACGAGGCCTGCATGAGCAACCCCGATCAGACCCAACGCTTTTTGTTCGACCATACTCACATTCGCGGTGAAATTACCGGCTTGCAGCGCAGTTATCAGGAGGTGCTGGCCAAGCACAACTACCCCGAGCCGGTGCGCCTGTTGCTGGGTGAGTTCATGGCGGCGGTGGCGTTACTGAGCGACACCCTGAAATTCGATGGCACTCTGAGCCTGCAGGTTCGGGGCGCCGGTCAGGTACGGATGCTGATGGCTGAATGCCGGGATAACCAGGCTCTGCGGGCCATCGCCCAGTACAACGATGATTTCAGCGCCGACCAGGAACTGCTTGGCAACGGACAGTTGGCAATTACCATTGAGCCGAAAAACGGCAAGCGCTACCAGGGCATCGTGTCGATCAACGATGGAGACCACAGCCTGAGCCACGCGCTGGAAGATTACTTCCGCCAGTCCGAGCAGATTCGCACCCGGGTCTGGCTGTTCGCCGACCAGCAGATCGCGACCGGCCTGCTGCTGCAAGCCATGCCGCATTCGGCCAGTGAAGGCAGCCTGGAAGTGGACGACGACGCCTGGAACCGGGTGGTTCATCTGGCCGAAACGCTAACGGCCGACGAAATGCTGTCGCTCGACAACACCACGGTGCTGCAGCGTCTGTTCCACGAAGAAGAAGTTCGTGTCTACGAGGCCCGCCCGCTGGAGTTTGAATGCACCTGCACCCGCGAACGCTGCGCCAATGCGATTCTGATGCTGGGTGAAGAGGAAGCCCAGGCCGTTGTAGCCGAGCAGGGGGAGATTCGCAGCGACTGCCAGTTCTGCCACCAGCACTACCAGTTCGGGCCCGAAGACGTTGCCGAACTGTTCGAGTCATACAAGCAACAATTGAATTGAGTTTTCAGCCCCGGTCACTACGCCGGGGCTGACGATCGTTATTCAAAGATCCGATCACCCAACTGATCAATCATCAACCGTGCCTTCACCAGCGTAAAGTTGCAGGCTTCGTCTTCACCGGCGACCAGGTCAGATCGAATAAAGTTATGCCGTTGTTCCGGCTCGCCCGGCTTAACAATGATGCCGCTAACCCGGAACTGACCGCCTTCGGGAATCGGCGTTGGTGTCACCTGGTACCCTTTGTACTCAATCGTTTCACCCTTTACTTCCCGCGGACTTGCCGGCCCACCGGCCATTGCTTTCTTTAACCATCCAAACATCATTTTTCCTTACTACCAGGGCAGTAGCGCATTTTTAATTGTGGCAATAGAGCTAGACATACTTTGTGCAGTGGCAGCCTCGATCCGAGTACTGGCTGCCGGGTAGGCCTATCCGGGGTAGTTCGCAGCAGGGATGCTGCGATCTAGGCTCCATGGATGGATCTACGCCGGCCCCGGATAGGCCTACCCGGTGGCCAGTACGGACCCATGGCAAAACAGCAAACCCAGCCACCGCAAGCCAAGATTGTACCGCCTTCCTGCGGTCATGGCGTCAAATTCACAGTGCATACTGTAATGTTAGGTAACCCGAACGGGTAAAGTGATCGAACGGGATTCTAAAAGTGTTACTGACACTCCCTAAGTGTTACCTATACACACGTCAGCATGGTGTAAAGCGATGTTAGCCAGACGACCCGCTGGTCACATATTGAACAGTATTTTTTAAGTTATTGTTTTTAAAGCATTTTTTAAAACTGGCACGCAGACTGCAATCATCTACGCACAACGATAAAGACACCCACAAACAAAAACAAAAACAGGGTGATATAAGAGCGATACGTGCCTGCCCAAAAACAATAACAAGGGCACAGTTTTTATTTAAGGCCTCCTAAAAACAACAACAGGGCCAGCTTAGCTAATTAGCTAACCTACGTGATCATCACGTGTATTACCTGCATCGATTCACTCTATTGATCGAGTCGCCCCCTCCGGGCGATTTTGCTGTGCCTGTCTGTTTTGCAATCCTTCTACCTGCACCTTCCTCCATCGAAACGCCTGGGTCAGTACGGTCGCTCGACTCGTAACGCCGTCGTGACATTAGAAACGCGAGTCGCTGTGGTCGCTGGCCTGTGAAGCTGGCCGTCGAGCGCCTAAGGTAAGCTCATGCCTGCCACAGGAGACCAGAATGAAACTGCATGCCCTGCTCGGAAACTCCCAGAAACTGGATGGCGGTGCCATGTTTGGCAACGCCCCCAAGGCCTTGTGGGAGCGCTGGCTCCCCAGCGATGACCAGAACCGGATCGACCTCAACTGTCGCTGCCTGCTGGTGCAAGAGCCTGACCGAAACATCCTGTTTGAAACCGGTGTCGGCGCGTTCTTTCCGCCAGATCTGCGCGAGCGCTTTGGGGTGCAGGAAGCGCAGCATTGCCTGCTGGACGCCCTGGCCGACCTTGGCCTGGGGGCCGATGACATCGACATCGTCGTGTTGTCTCATCTGCATTTCGATCACGCCGGGGGGCTGCTCAGTGCCTGGCAGGAAGGAAAGACGCCGCAGCTGGTGTTCAAAAACGCCTGGTTTATTGTGGGTGAACAGGCGTGGCAGCGGGCAATTCAGCCACACCCGCGAGACAAGGCGTCGTTTATTCCCGAGTTACCCGCACTGCTGGAAGCCTCGGGCCGGCTTGAGCGCATTAATGGCACCCGGTCGAAACGCCTGGGCGATGCTTATCGCTTTCATTACAGCGATGGCCATACACCGGGCATGTTGCTGACCGAAATTCAGACCGATGACGGCCCCCTGGTGTTTGCCGCCGACCTGATTCCCGGCAAAGCCTGGGTTCACCTGCCGATCACCATGGGCTACGACCGTTTTCCGGAGGCGCTGATTGACGAGAAACGCCGCCTGCTGTCCGACCTGGCCAGACGTAACGGACGGCTGTTCTTCACCCACGACCCCAACATTGCCGCGGGCCGGGTGGTTAAGGATGAGAAAGGAAAGTTTTCCGTAGCCGACGAGACGGTGGCCGTTTGAAAGTGGAGGGACACTGCCGGGGCAGACTGATCTGACCCGGGAAGGTGGGTTCCGAAGCAGCGCTCCGGCTACTTAAGAATCGACACGACCAGCCGGCCGGCCAGCGCCACCAGAATGACACCGAATACCCGCTCGAACCAGACTGAATGGCGCTTAAGACGCTCCAGCCAGGCGGGCGTCGAGAACAACCAGGCCACTACCAGATACCACCCGCCATCAATCACCATGGCGGTTGCGGCGTAACCCAGCTTGGCCAGCACCGAGGTATCGGCACCGACGACCTGACTGAACAGGGCAATAAAGAACACCGCGACCTTGGGGTTCAGGAACACCACCAGAAAACCATCCCGGGCGGCGCTGGCGGTGGTGGGTACATCCGGTAACTCGGCATCGGGGTTGGCCCGCGCGCGCAGCCCCTTAACGCCGAGCCAGGCCAGGTAGAGCGCACCGCTCCATTGCAAGGCGGTGAAGGCGACGGGTGAGGCCGTGATTAAGGCTGCCAGGCCAAAAATACTCAGCAACGCATAGAGGCCGATGCCCAGGCCGTGCGTCAGCGCCACAACAATGCCGTTGGAGCGTCCGCCCGCCAGGGTTTGCTTGAGCACCACCGCCAGTGAAGGGCCAGGCGACATGGCGCCCAACATGCAAATACTTACCACCGCCAGCCAGGTTGCCCAGGTCACAGTTCACCTCTGAAAAATCGTGTCTTGATCGTTGTGTGTATTGGGGTCCAAGTCAGATAGCCATCGACCTGGACCGGGCAAGACTAACCAAAGCCCGAACCATTGTCATCCGCATGAAAGCCAGCTGTCGTTTTGCTGTCATCATTTTGTCGTCAGGCTGTCACACAGGCTCCGTAGCGTGGGTGGGAATAACAACACTCACCGACCACCGACAGGATGCCGAAATGACCCTAAAACCTCTTGCGCTAAGCCTGGCTGCCGGCCTGACGCTCAGCGCCTGCAGCACCAACCCGACCCAGTCTGCCGACCGCGCCTTGCCCGCCGGCGACCCCAGCGTACAAATCGATATGGTAGGCCGCTACACCAGTGGCATTTTCGATGAAAGCGCCGCCGAAATTGTCGCCTACCACCGGGCGTCTGGCTATGCCTATCTGACCAACGGCGCAACGGGTCGCGTGAATGCCGTACGCATCAGCAATCTGCTGTCGGAGCCGGCGGTTAACCCCTACACCCTGAGCAACCTGGCCGATCGCAGCGATGCAGTACCGGAACAGGTGTGGGTGGCCGACCCCTATATGGGCCAGCGCAAGATCATGATCGGCGGTGCCAACAGCCTGGCCGTGCACGGCGACTTGCTGGCGATAGCGGTCGAGAACGAAAACAAGGTCGATAAGGGCGCAATTCTGTTTTACCGCCTCAACGACCAGGGCGACACCGACTTCGTAAAAGGCGTAATGGCCGGTGCCCTGCCCGACATGGTGACCTTTTCACCCGATGGCCGCTACGTACTGGTCGCCAATGAAGGCGAACCCAGCGGCGACTACCTGATCGACCCGGAAGGCAGTGTCTCCGTCATCCCGGTTACCCGGGGCATCCCGGATGACCTGGCGATTCAACTGAACTTCAATGGCTTTGATGACAACTACCACCCCGATATCATCACCGGCAACAACCCAGACCCGGACTACACGCGCCTGTCGCAAGACCTGGAGCCGGAATACATCACCGTCACGCCCGATAGTCGCACCGCCTTTGTTTCGCTGCAGGAAAACAACGCCCTGGCACGAATCAGCCTGACCGATACCCCCAGCATCACCGGACTGTTCCCACTGGGCTTCAAGGATCACGGCGTCACTGAAAACAGCCTCGATGCCAACAAGGACGATGAACTGGCCGCACTGTCCACTTACGCCGGCCTGTTTGGCACCTACCACCCAGACACCATCGCCAGTTACAGCGTCAATGGCAGCAATTACCTGGTCACGGCCAACGAAGGGGATGCGCGCGAATACTTCTCCGACGCCGCGAGCGAAGCGCAATGCAAGGGCCCCTTGCCCCTGGGTCAGTACGACTGGGATGAAGACGACGGCTGCCTGGTGTACACCGACGAAACTGAAATCGGCGACGTTCAACTCGACGCTTCGCTGACCGGCTTCGACGCCATCGCGGACCTGAAAATCAATAAAGCTCTGGGCGACAGCAATGGTGACGGCGTGTACGAAGCCGCTTACGCCTACGGCGCCCGTTCCTTCGCGATTTTCGACGACATCGGCGCCCTGGTGTACGACTCCGGCGATCTGATCGAGCGCATCACGGCTGATCGTTTCCCCGAGCATTTCAACACCACCGACAACGAACTGGCCATCGATGACCGCAGCGACAACAAAGGCCCCGAACCCGAAGCCCTCACCCTGGGCCAACTCGGCAACCGCACCCTGGCCTTTGTCGGCCTGGAGCGCATGGGCGGTTTCATGACCTTCGACATTACCGACCCGGAAGCGGTTGAGTTTGTGGCTTACACCAACCACCGCAACTACGACGCTGCGGCGGCGGCAACCGAAGACGGTGACCTGACCGCCCAAGCCGGCGACCTGGCCCCGGAAGGCATGCAATTCATACCCGCCAGCCAGAGCCCGTCGGGCGTTGCCCTGTTGCTGGTTGCCAACGAAGTTAGCGGCACCTTGAGCGTGTATCAGGTGCAGCAGCAGTAATTGAATGGTGCTGGGAGTAACTACTCTTTAAGCGGTAGATGCCGGTGGTGCCTCTGCAGGGTAGTCCGCAACAGGGACTAAAACGCCGGGAGCGTTTTAGCATGAGCGCAGCGAGCCCGTAGGGGGAATCCCATGGATGGGATTCATATCATGCGGTCTAGGCCCCATGGAAGGGTTTACGCCGACCCTGCAGAGGCACCACCGGTAGCTGCCGCGAACCACAGCCACTCAAATTAAGAGCAACCATGAACGTTAAACGGGCCAGCGCATGCAGTATTGGGCGTGTGGCCCGTCTTCCGGAGCGTCCGCTTCGGGAACAATCTCGAACCCCATCGCGAAATAGAAGCGCTGCGCCTGATAGTTCTCCCGAAACACCTTGACCCGCAGCTCGTCGTGCAGCTGCTTCACGTGCTCGACCAGCTCCCGGCCGATGCCCTTACGCTGATGCTCCACCTTGATGAACAAACCATTAATCCGTTTGCCCTCCAGCGCAATGTAGCCAGCGATGTCTCCCTGCCGCTCCCACAGGAACGCCTGCTCCAGCGGTAGCCGGTGCTCGCGCAGGTGCCTCATATCCCGGGCAATGTAGTCGGGGTCGATAAAAGGGTGGGCGATCAGACTGGCATCCTGGTACAGCTCGGCCAGCTCGTGGAAATCGGTATTGGTGGCGTGTCGGATCATCGGTCACTCCTGCCCGCAATGGGCTTGCTGATCGGGCTGAGACAGCACAACAGCCAGTCTAGCAGCCTGCCTGAGTTTCATCATGCCATCACACACTTACCCGAACACCCCTAAAGTTCCTTTATTAGTGTCTTTAGGGGGTTGTGTCTATTGACAGCGACAAGCCCACAACTGAGAATACTTATCATATTGAAAGCCTTTCGCAATGGAGATCAAGAATGACAACAACTATCAAACGCACAGTGAAGCACCTGACGCTGGTGGCCCTGCCACTGGCCGCCAGCCTGACCGTTACCGCCGCCCAGGCCGAGGAAGTGAACATTTACTCCTACCGCCAGGCATTTCTGATTGAACCCCTGCTGAACGCCTTTACCCAGCAAACCGGCATTGAAACCAATGTTATCTACGCCAGCTCTGGCCTGAACGAGCGCATCGAACAGGAAGGTCGCAATAGCCCGGCCGATATTATCCTGACGCCGAACACCACCATTCTGGTCGATGCCTACGACAAAGGCCTGACTCAGGCAGTCGAAAGCGACATTCTGACCAGCAACATCCCGGCCCAATACCGCGCCGACGACAACCACTGGTTTGGCCTGACCACTCGTGGCCGCGTGATCTACGCCTCGAAAGACCGCGTCGAGCCAGGCGAGATTACCACCTATGAAGAACTGGCAGACCCTCAGTGGGAAGGCCGTATCTGCACGCGCAGTGGCAAGCACAGCTACAACCTGTCGCTGTTTGCCTCGATGATCGAACACCACGGTGAGGAATACACCAAAACCTGGCTGGAAGGCGTCAAGAACAACCTGGCGCGCACCCCTCAGGGTAACGACCGTGGCCAGGTAAAGGCCATTATGGAAGGTGAATGCGACCTGTCTCTGGGCAACACCTACTACTTCGGCAAGATGATCACCAATACCGCAGAGCCGGAACAGGTTGAATGGGCCAACTCGGTCAACATCGTCTTCCCGAACCAGGAAGACCGGGGCACGCACATGTTCATCTCTGGTGCTGCCGTTGCCAAACACGCGCCAAACCGTGACGAAGCGGTACAACTGCTGGAATTCATGAGCCAGGATCTGGCGCAGTACATGTACGCCCAGGAAAACTTCGAATTCCCGGTCAAGCCCGGAACGCCTTACTCAGCCCTGCTGAACCAGTACATGGGCGACTTTGTGGCCGATGACGTCAGCCTGACGGCCATCGTTGACCACGTCGATGAAGCCTCTCGTCTGGTCGATGAAGTCGGTTACGACTTCTAAGCGCCACGGCCTTGCAGTAAACTTGCACACGGCAGCTACGGCTGCCGTTTTTGTTTGTCCGCTACCCGACCACTCCTTTTATCTGCAACAGAGGCATTAATGGCCAACCAGCCAGCACTGGGCACCCGACCGGGCATTCCGTTTTTCAGGCATCTGCGTGCCTGGCCGGCCACGGTGTTCATCATCGCCGGGCTGGTGGTGTTGCCGGTCCTGTCGGTGTTTTACCTGGCCCTGTTTCCAACCGAAAACATCTGGCGTCACCTCTACAACACGGTTCTGTTTCGCTACATTGAAGCCACGCTGCTGTTGCTGGCGGGCGTCGGCCTACTGAGTTTTGCCATTGGGGTCACCACAGCCTGGCTGGTTACCCTGTGCCGCTTTCCGGGGCGACGGGTGTTTGAATGGGCACTGCTCCTGCCCTTTGCCGTACCGGCCTACGTTATCGCCTTTATCTACACCGATATGCTTGAATTCGCAGGCCCGCTGCAAGGCGCGCTGCGCGATCTCTTTGGCTGGCAGACCCGCCGGGACTACTGGTTCCCGGAGATTCGCAGCCTGGGCGGGGCCATTGTGCTGATGTCACTGGTGCTCTACCCCTATATTTATCTGATGGCCCGTGCAGCCTTTATGGAGCAGGGCAGCAACGTGCTGGCCGCCAGCCGAACCCTGGGCTGCACGCCCTGGCAGAGCTTTTACCGGGTGTCGTTGCCCCTGGCCCGGCCCGCCATAGCTGTCGGCCTGGCGCTGACGCTGATGGAAACCCTCAACGATTTCGGCACGGTCGACTATTTTGCGATTCGAACCCTGAGCCTTGGCGTTTACGATACCTGGCTGAACATGGGCAACCTCGGTGGCGCCGCCCAGATCGCCAGCATGATGCTGGTGTTTGTGGTGGTTCTGGTGACGCTGGAACGCATTGGCCGAGCCCGGCAACGCCACTTCGGGCAGGGCAAGCCCAATCAGGATTCAGCACTCTACACCCTTACCGGTCTGAAAGCCTGGCTGGCTTCTCTGGCCTGCGCCCTGCCGCTGGTGCTCGGGTTTGCGGTACCGGCGTTTCAGCTGGCCAGCTACGCTCTGGGCAATTTTTCCGCTTACTGGACTGAAGATTTCGTTGCGATTTCCTGGAACAGCCTGTTTTTGGCAAGTGCTGCTGCGCTGGTGACCGTCGTTATTGGCACCCTACTGGCGTATGGCCAGCGCTTGCACCCCAACCGGAGTGTCCGGCTGTTTGTCAGTCTGTCGAAGCTGGGTTACGCGATGCCGGGAACGGTCCTGGCGATAGGCGTTCTGATCCCGCTGGCAGCGTTCGACAACAGCATCGATGCGTTCTTGCGTGCCCGGTTCAATGTATCCAGCGGTTTATTGCTCAGCGGAACGGTGTTCGCACTGATCTTCGCCTACAGCGTGCGCTTTCTGGCCGTCGCTGCCGGGGCTGTTGAGTCGAGTCTCGACAAGGTCACCCCGTCGATGGACAAGGCCGCCCGTTCACTCGGCATGAACAGTCTGGAGACGTTGCGCCGGGTTCATCTGCCGCTGATCCGCCCGGGCCTGCTCACCGGTGCCCTGGTCGTCTTCGTCGATACCATGAAGGAGTTACCGGCCACCCTGATGCTGCGGCCTTTCAATTTCGACACCCTGGCAACCTATGTGTACCAGTATGCCTCAGATGAACAAATCGAAGTCGCCGCCATGGGGGCGCTAATGATTGTACTGGTGGGTTTGTTGCCGGTCATCATGCTGAGTCGGTCGATCAAAGGCGGGCGTAAGGCGGCGGCTGTTTTGCCGGTGGCTGAACAGGGGTAGGGTAGCACCGCTTTCCCTTGTTGAATTTACTTCGGTGCCAAGAGTTCGTGCCCGCCACCGGGTAGGTCTGTCCGGGGTCGGCGTGAACCCATCCATGGGGCCTAGACCGCATGATATGAATCCCATCCATGGGATTCACCCTCCGGGCTCGCTGCGCTCATGCTAAAACGCTCCAGGCGTTTTAGTCCCTGCTGCGGACTACCCCGGATAGGCAGACCCGGCAGCCATCACTCGTGACATTGACTTACTGGCACTCTGCGAAAAAACTAGAAAAACTCCACGACATCCTGCCACTAAATCCAAGCCACATTTACGAAAACTAACGGGCCACTCCGCTGAACAAGGCGGCGGGCCGTGGCTGGTCAGCCATGGGCGCGACCGCGCTATGCCAGTCAGTGGGGTCGTAGTGGTTGCTGGTGGGAAAGGCCACCAGGTTGGCGGAAGTGAGTGCCAGCCCCAGGGTTGAGCCGGGCTGAAACACGGCCTGGGAGCCGAACTGGGCTTCGAGTTCACGACCGCTGTGCAATTTGAAGCGGTAAAGCGTCTGGGTGCCCAGAAACTCGCCACTGAGTGTTTCTACCTGAACGGCGTCGAAGGCGTCGGTGACGTTGACCTCATGCGGCCGTACAAAAATATCCAGGCTGGAGCCCGTGGCCCAGGGGTGGCCTGGTTGATGAACCTGGCCCAGTTCGGTTTCCAGCGTTTGGCTGTCCAGTACCCGGCCTTCAATCCAGTTGCCATCGCCGACGAAACTGGCCACCAGCGGTGTGGCTGGCTGATGATAGACCTCGGCTGGCGTGCCCCATTGCAGCAGGCGGCCCTGGTCCATAACGCCAAGACGGTCGCTGACCACGAAGGCTTCATCGCGGTCGTGAGTGACCATGATGGCCGTGATACCGGCGGTTTTTAGGATGTGGCGTACTTCGCGCGACAGGGTACGACGCAGCTCGGTATCGAGGTTCGAGAAGGGTTCGTCCATTAACAGCAGGCGCGGTTTTGGTGCCAGGGCGCGGGCGAGCGCGACGCGTTGTTGCTGGCCGCCCGACAATTCATGGGGGTATCGGTCGGCCAGGGCATCCATTTTGACCAGATCCAGCGCTTCTCGGATGCGGGTTTCGCGTTCAGACCGGCCAAATGACTTGAGCCCGAAGCCGATGTTTTCGCGTACGGTCAAATGCGGGAACAGGGCATAATCCTGAAACACCATGCCGATGCCCCGGGCTTCCGGGGCGATGCCAGCGCCAGGCTGGGCTATGCAGTTGTCATCGAGCTCGATTTGGCCGGCGACCAGGGGGGTGAAGCCGGCAATGGCTTGCAGCAGGGTGGTTTTACCGCAGCCACTGGGGCCCAGCAAACAGCAAATATCGCCTTCGTTCACCTGCAGCCCGATATCCTGCAACACCGGGACCGGGCCGTACTGGCATGCCAGACTGTCGATTCTCAACAACGAATTCACCGCACCCCCAGTGCTGATCTATTCAGATTCTCACTAGCAAGTGTAAATGAATATCAGTATGTGGCAAGTGATGCCACGTGTTTTACCTGCTTTACCCTTTGGCGCTCTGTGCGTGAGGCCCGGTTTTGGCTTACTGTGCTCAAGCGCCGTTAGAGCCAGCCGTTCAGTTCAAAGCCGAGGCCCAGGGTCTGATTGTAACGGTCGTAATCGATGAGGTTTTCACCATAGCCATGAAAATACTGCAGCCGCCCCCTCACCCGGTCGTTTACCGGAAACGACCAGCTAAATTCCGCCGCACCGCGATTGGGATCGGCCTGTAAATTGTTCCGTACCATCAGGGCAAACTGGTGCGTATCGCCGCCATAGACGATGTTCAGGTCAAAATGCCCCATGTAATCGAGAATATCGGGGTTGTCATCCGCGAGGGGGTCACCCGGGTAACGCTCCTCGGGGGCCGGAATGCGCAGCCACGGCCTGAGAGCAAAGGCCCAGCGATCCTGCTCCCAGATGGTTTGAAAAATCACCCGGTTCCAGCTGCGGGAGTCTTCTCCGGACAGACCATTGGACTGATGATTCAGTGAAATGGCGTTACCGATGTTACGCAGGCCACCCAGTTCAAGCCGACTGCCCATTGCAAAAATAAGCTCAGGTTCGTGGTTGGTTTCGCGAAACGGGGACGACAAGTCAAAGTTATAGGCCTGCCAGAATGAATGGGTGGTGTAGGCGAACGACAGCGACCCGTAATCCCGGTACAGGCTCTCCAGAATCACTACCTTTAAGCTCAGTTGAAACTCAATTTCAATCGGTTGCAGGTCGTCTTCACCCTGAGTATTGGGATTCGGGTCGGTGGAAAAGGCAATGGGCAATATATAGTTGGGCCGGTGCGGCAACAGGCTAAAGGGGTTATTCAACGAAAACTGTTCAAGTGCAATGCGCCGTCGCAATGGTGTCTCATCGTCACTGACCCCGCTGCCCGTCCGGCTTTCAAGACTGCAGTAATTACGCAAAGACGCGATGCTGATGACATTGGACGCACTCTCTATCAACTGCAGCATGCACCGCTCGTAGGGTGTCAGAACAATCGACTGCGGCTCTGCTTGCGTTTCTGATTCGCTGTCTGATTCTGGCGCATTCCCAATGCCCGAATCATCGACACCCACCATCTCGCCAAACGCACTGGGAATGCTGAGCGCGAGCATTAATAGCAGTAACACTCCCCCCCTGGCACCTGAGGCCAGATGAGAAAAAACCGGAACCATACGTGACCACCCACACAGACAACCAGCCTTCAGCCTACCAGAAAAAACAGGAACACTACTCCTGTTAACGCCAGTCGCTGACACCGTAGTCGGCCAGAATCTGCGCCAGCTCGCCACTGGCCCGCAGCCGGGCGATGCCATCGGTCAACAGGCGGGCGTAGCCTGGTGAAGCTGCAAAGGCGGGGCTAAAGGCAATGTAAACACGCGCGGCGTTAGCCTCTGCCGGCACATAGCCCGCCCGCTTGAACTTATCGGACTGTCCGGACCGGCGCAGTTGATAACGCATGACGTGTTCGTCTTCAAGCAACACCTGAATACGACCCCGCTCCAGCATCATAAGCCCATTCCTTAGCGGAGATACGCCGTGCAGTTCAGTGATGTAGGAACGATGCTGCTCATCCTGCAGCATGTTTTCGATGGTATCGCCATAACTGTAACCGGCGATCACCGCCAGGTGTTGCCCTTCAAGCGAACTGGCTTCGTGGTATTGCCAGGGGGATTCGGCCAGGGTCCAGAAGGCATTCGCCATCTGTCCCTGGGCCAGGTCGGGAAAGATAAAATCTGGCGCTTCCAGCCGGGTTGCGCCGATAACGCCATGAAATTCGCCATCACGCGTTTCCTGCAAAGCCCGCACCCAGGGTCTCTGGTGGTATTCAACCTGATGGCCGGCAGCCTGGAAAACCCGTCTGGCAATCTCGACCATAAAACCCACGCGCTCAGTTCCCGGCTCGCAGTTGTAGGGGCACCAGGGGTCGGCGACCAGCCGAATGGTGTCGCCACTGGCCAGGGGCATCTGGCATAGAGCCATCGCCGCCCAGAACAGGGCATACACCCACACCTTTTTCATCATCCGTAACCTCGGTGTGTTGCCGTAAATCTTTACATTGAGTATACCCCTGCCAGCCAGAGATGACACCTTCAGGCTTTACCGCTGAGTGCTCCGATTCCCTGGCTTAACCCCTCTACCGTCAGCGGGTACATACGACCTTCTATCAGTTGGCGCACCATCTCGATGCTTTGGGTGTACCGCCAGTACTCGCGGCCGATCGGGTTCAGCCAGATACTGCGTTTGAAATGGCGCCTTAAGCGTTCAAACGACACGGCTCCAGGCTCTTCGTTCATGAAGTCGATACTGCCGTATGCCGCCGCAATTTCATAAGGCGCCATAGCAGCATCGCCCACAAAAATAACTTTGTAGTCCGGCTCGTATTTGTGCAGCACCTCGCTCAGCGGCGTCACCGATTGCCGCCCGAGGCGGTTGTCGTGCCAGACGTGATCGTAGATGAAATTGTGGAAATAGAAGTGCTCCAGGTGCTTGAACTCGCTGCGACAGGCCGAGAACAGGGTTTCACAGACCCGGACGTGATCGTCCATCGACCCGCCCACATCCAGAAACAACAGCACCTTAACCGCATTATGCCGCTCAGGCCGGGTGCGAATGTCGAGCATGCCCGCGTTACGGGCGGTGTAGCGAATGGTGTCGTCGAGAGCCAGTTCCTCACGCGCACCGGTGCGGGCAAACTGACGCAACTTGCGCAGCGCCATTTGGATGTTTCGGGTGCCAATGTCGACCTGATCGTCCAGGTTGCGATACTGGCGTTGTTGCCACACCTTGGCCGCACGGCGGTGTTTGCCAGGGCCGCCAATGCGAACGCCCTGAGGGTTGTACCCACCATGCCCGAACGGACTGGTACCGCCAGTACCGATCCACCGGTTGCCACCTTCGTGCCGTCCTTCCTGCTCTTTGAGCCGCTCTTCCAGCGTGGCCAGCAATTCATCGAGGCTGCCCATGGCCTCCAGTGCGGCTTTTTCCTCGTCACTCAGATCGCGCATCAATTGCTGGCGCAGCCAGTCTTCGGGGACGTCCACTTCCAGCGGGTTCGGCAGTGCTTCAAGGCCGTCGTAGAAGTCGGCGAACGCCCGGTCGAATCGATCGAACTGGGTTTCATCCTTGACCAGGCACAACCGTGCCAGCTCGTAGAATGCATCCGCGTCGGCCGACCCCAGACCGGCATCGAGAGCCTCCAGTAGCGTCAGCAGTTCTTTGGGCGTGGCACTGACCCCATGCTGGCGGACTGTGGTAAAGAAGCGAATCAGCATGACAATTCAGCGCTCGCGCCGGCTCATGAAGGCCAGCCGTTCGAGCAAGTGCACGTCCTGTTCGTTTTTCAGCAAGGCACCGTAGAGCGGCGGCAATGCCTGACGAATGTCGCCGTCTTGCAGCGCATCGGCGGCCAGCCGGTCGCTGACCAGAAGCTTTAACCAGTCGATCAGCTCAGACGTTGACGGCCGCTTCTTGAGACCGGGCACTTCCCGAACCTGAAAGAAAACCTGCAAGGCGTCGCGCACCAGTCGGGATTCAAGATCCGGGAAGTGCACATCAACAATGGCCTGCAAGGTCTCGGCATCCGGGAACTGAATGTAATGAAAAAAGCATCGGCGCAGGAACGCATCGGGCAGTTCTTTTTCATTGTTGGAGGTAATGATCACCACCGGCCGCTGCACCGCTTCGATGGTTTCGCCCGTTTCATAGACGTGAAACGCCATGCGATCGAGCTCGACCAGCAGGTCATTGGGAAACTCTATATCGGCCTTGTCGATTTCATCAATCAGCAACACCACCCGTTGTTCGGCGGTAAAAGCCTCCCAGAGTTTGCCAGGGCGAATGTAGTGCCGGATATCATGCACCCGGTCATCGCCGAGCTGGCTGTCGCGCAAGCGCGACACCGCGTCATATTCATACAACCCCTGTTGCGCCCTTGTAGTCGATTTGATGTGCCACTGAACCAACGGCATCCCCAGCGCGGCGGCAATCTCTTCGGCCAGCAGAGTCTTACCGGTGCCTGGCTCCCCTTTTACCAGCAAAGGCCGCTGCAAGGTGATGGCGGCATTCACCGCGCGCTGTAACTCACCCGTGGCAATATAACGATCGGAACCGGAAAACATCGACATTCGAAAACCTGTACAAAGCGGATTTGCACCGAGTGTAGGCCGAGCCGGGCACAGAATAAACGGTTGTCATGCCAGCACGTCTTAATGGTTGCTAATTGGATGGGCTGCCTGTGGATTGTTGACTGGTAGCTCCTAACCATCGTTGCACTGGGCTGGGAGGCAGTCGGCCGCACGTGCATCGGGTAAGTCGATTTTATACTTTGTCTGTTACCGCTAAGAATCCCCGAGGATATTGCTCTTAAGTGTTGGCCAGGTAACTGCGAATACCCGCGTTGGTTTCAGACCCGGGAGCCAGGCGGCTGGCGATGAGCATGACATCCATGGCCTGGGTCATGCGATAGCGGTCAGCGTCGCTGAGAGCGGCTGCGTCTGAATCGTTGGCCAGCGCCTGCTCAAGGCGTTGCTGCAGGGCCTTGTATTGAGGAGCATTGGACAGCGGGGAAGACGCCTTAAGTTCGGTCAGGGCTGCAGAGGTTTCGTTGAGTAACAGTGCCAGATTACCGTCTTCGGGCACTGTACTGGCCAGGGCTTCGAGGTCCTGTTGCAGGTCGATGATCGCCTGTGGTCCGGCATCTTTAATGGCCGGTTGATCAGTGTTGTTCGCAGCCTGTGACTGACCCAGTAAACGCTCTGCTTCACTGCTGTCGATAAATTCGAGTTCTTGCAAACGACTGATAAAAGCAGCGCTGACTTCGAAGCTAGGGCCAGTAATGGTGAACTCTTCATTTAACGCCGCAAGGCGCTCTGCCCGGGAGCTGAAAGTGGCGCTGTCATCACTCGTTGCCGTGGCTGATTCTGCCTGAGCAGTTTGGGCAGGCAGCGTGGTGGCGCTAACCGCTGTGTCCTGCCCGCTGGCGTTCTGGTTCACCCCGGTTGGCGACACTGGGGTTAGAGGTGAGATGGCCATCGTTTGCATCCTGTCTGGAATCTTGAGCGATCCATTGCAAGGGCTATTCCAGTTAGCTGGAACCCGCGCTACAAGGCGTTTTTCTCATGTTTTCTGTTAACGAAAAGCAGATTCCGGTCAGAATACCGGAGAGAGTTTGCCGCATATAAAACGCACGGTGATCCAACGTAAAGGTGTCGATAAGTTTAATTGGCTTCCGGAAAATTAATGTTTGACCAACTCAGTCAGTGATCGGTGCCGGGTAGGGTCTCACGGGGTAGTCCGCAGCAGGGATGCTGCGGTCTAGGCTCCAGGGATGGATTTACGCCGACCCCGTGAGCCCCTACCCGGTGCCGGTCACGAATTCTGCCACCGAATAGAATTCAACTTTCCTGAGTCAACCACCCAGGCCGGCGGCGGGCGAATCACCTGGACAGCGCCCAACTGGCCAGCGTATCGCCGATGGGGGCGTTCAGGGTCAGGTCCATCAGGGCGTCTGCCCGGGTGGCTCCGAGGTTGAGGGTTGCCATGGGAATGTTGGACTGGTGGGCGTGGCGGCAGAAGCGATAGCCTGAGAAGACCATTAGGGAGGAGCCGATGACCAGCACGGCATCGCTGGCTTCCATCGCCGCCATGGCGTGTTCTACCCGGGTCTTGGGGACATTGTCGCCGAAGAAGACGACATCTGGCTTTAAAATGCCACCGCACTTTGGGCAATCGATGACCTCGAACTGACTGAAATCCAGTTCGAGGTCGGCATCGCCATCGGGGGCGGTTTCGGCGCTGTAGCCGTTGAAGGCGGGGTTGGCGAGGCGTGAGCGATCGTGGACTTCATCGCGCGGGCAACGGGAGTGACAGCTCATGCATACCACTTCGTCGGCCCGGCCATGCAGGTCGACCACCTGTTGGCTGCCGGCTTTCTGGTGCAGCCGGTCGACGTTCTGGGTGACCAGCGCCGACACCTGCCCGGCTTGCTCCAGTGACACCAGCGCCTGATGGGCGGCGTTCGGAGCCGCGGTTTGCATCACCGGCCAGCCGATCAGGCTGCGACCCCAGTAGCGCTGGCGCACCGGGTGGCGGGTCATGAACTCCTGGTGTTGAACCGGGGGCCGGCGCTTCCAACCGCCTTTATCGTCGCGATAATCCGGAATGCCCGAGGCCGTGCTGATGCCCGCGCCAGTAAGAATGAACAGCCGGGGGTGCCGGTCAATGAAGTCCGCAAGCCGCTCTGCCGCCTCCCCGACAGCCAAAACCCGGGGGTCACGGCTGGATGGTGGCATGGCGATGCTGCGAAACCCTGACTCGGCGGCCCTCATTATGTAGCTGTCTCCATTGGCGGTTGGTTAGCGAAGATTCGGAAGATGCCCCTTTAGCATACGACACTAAACCGGTTTTCGTTCACGCAAACACCGTAATGGTTTGTCGGCTAATCGCGATCAGGTCGCCATGCGCATTCCAGATATTGGCCTCAGTGTGGCCGTAACCTTCACCGGCCTGGCGGGTGATGGCGCGATACCCGAACCAGGCATCGGCCGGTACCTCGGCATGGGGGTGCAGGAATTCCAGATTCCAGGCCAGGGTACTGGCGGGCGCAGGTGCCTTCAGTTGCTGCAACAGTGTGGGCGGCCAGGCGTCGATCAGGGTGATCAGATGCGCATCGGTGAGCACGGCCGGGGCTTCCCTGAACCGCATAAACCCACCGTGGTGTGACGTATCGGAACCACTAAAGGCGATGTTGCCATCGATCAGGTTAACGTCGATGTGCTGGAAAAACTGGGGCGTTACCTTGGGTATAAAGGGCAGAAAGACCGGTTTCTCCGGCAAAGTAAAAGGCGGTGTCTCGGTATTCTCGACGCCGGTGACGGAGGTGCGCGCCTGGCCAAAGCTGGCCAGAATGGCCACGCCCACTTGCCCGTCCTGCACCACCCGGGCTTCTACCTGAGTAACGTTTTTGCCCTCGCGCAGCACCTCGACCTGAAACCCGAAGGGTGAGTCTGTCGCTACCGGGCCGACAAAGCTGATGCTCATAGAGCGCAAGACCCGGTCTGCAGGTACCGATGCCCGCATTACCTGATACGCCAACCCGGCCGACAAGCCTCCGAAGACGGTGCGGCCCTGGCCCCAGCTGTCGGGCACCGTCATTGTCTGGTCAGTGCCGCACTGGCAGGCCCGTTCCAGGAGTTCATCTATGGTCATGGTCGTGATTCCTCATGTGGCCAAACCGGCCGGTTATCATCGTTGCGGCGGCTCGGCCCCACAGGCCCAGCACAGCTCGAAGCTGCCGGCATTGCGTTCGCCGCACTGGCCGCAGAACCAGTCGGCCTCATCAGCCTGAGCCGTTGACTGGTCGATCAACTCGCGGGCGCGTGCTTCGTCATCGTCTTCCGCCACCCAGAGCTCAGGCCAGACATCGATCGGTGCCAGCTCGCCCATGGCGCCAACGGCGAATTCATTGCGCACCTGGCAGTCGATCCCATGGGATTCCAGTAAATGGCGTATATGGATGACGGCAAAGTGGTTGGGGTGGGTAAACACCAGCTTCATGGAGCCTCCTGTCAGTAACCCTCAGCTTAGGGAAGGCGGGGGAGCGGTGCAATGCAGACGCGATCTTTTCATAGAGATTGAGCAAGACGATAGGATGCACCGCCATGCCCCCGTATAATCGACCTCTTGAGAATCATGGAGTCCCTGCATTATGTCTGGTGTGTCTTCCCAATCACTGGCGGTACAGTTGAAACGCGTCGAGTCGAGCCGTCTGTTTCAAATTGTGGTCATCAGCATCATCATTTTGTCGGCCATTACCATCGGCGCCAAAACCTACGATGTGCCACCACTGCTTAGCCGCGCGCTGTCGGTGATGGATTACGCCATCACCTATTTTTTTCTGGCTGAGATTCTGTTTCGATTTGCGGTCTGTGAAAACAAGAAACGCTTCTTGCGCGATGGCTGGAACTTGTTTGATACGCTGGTGGTGGTCGGCAGTCTGATCCCGCTCGACAATGCTGATGCGGTCCTGATTGGCCGGTTGTTGCGGGTGTTCCGGGTGTTGCGTCTGGTCTCGGTGGTGCCGGAATTGCGGTCGCTGATCAATGCGCTGCTGAAGGCGATTCCACGCATGGGTTACATCGCGCTGCTGATGTTTATTATTTTCTACATCTACGGCGCCATCGGTTCGCTGTTTTTTGCCAACATCAATGAATACCTCTGGGGCGATGTCTCCATTGCCATGCTGACGCTGTTTCGCATCGCGACCTTCGAAGACTGGACCGACGTCATGTACGAAACCATGGCTGTTCATCCGCTCAGCTGGATTTACTACCTGACCTTTATTTTCCTGACAGCTTTTGTGTTTTTAAACATGATGGTCGGTGCCATTCTCGATGTCATGACGGCCGAGCAAAATGCCAGCTCACAGGAACAGGCCCACCAGGAACGTCACGATCTGGCCGAGCAAATGAACCAGATGCAGGCACAGATGAAGCGAATGGAGCAATTACTGGAAGGGCAATCGAAACCCTAAAACAACCGTTTCAATTTCCGGTCCGTCAGGTGAGTATCACGGCGTGATTTCACCTGTGCAAGAAACAATTCCGCCGTTGCCAGTGCATCGCTGAACGCATGGTGTGAGCGGTAGTGCGGCAAGCTGTAACGGTGGCGGCAGGCATTCAGGTTCAGGGTAGCATGGGTGCCCAGCCGGTCTGGTGGGACGCGGCGTTTTTCGTAGAGCATGGTGTCGAGCGTTTCCGCTTTTGGCCAATGCACGCCAAGACGCTGACTGTGCATTTTCAGAAAACGCAGGTCGAGTGGCGAGTGGTGCATCACCCATATGTCGTGTTGGTGCTGCGCCAGTTGCTGTTTCAGCCAGAGCCGCAGGTCTACGCCCTGTTCGCGTTGCTGGTCGGTGATGTGATGCACGTGGGCGCTATCGCTGACGTCGTCACCCATCAGGGCGCTTTTCCTGAACAGGCAATAGCCTGCCTGGTCCAGCTGAACGACACCATCCTCAATGCACACCCAGCCCGCGCTCAGGATGTGACTGTCGACGGGGTCTAGCCCGGATAATTCCAGATCCAGTACCCAATAACGTCGAGATTCCCAGGCGTCGCCCGAGCGGAAAAAGTGTTTGATCCAGTTAACCAAGCTGACCTCGCGCAAAGCGTTGCAGGGCCAGCGACTGGGCGCGTTTGATGGTGGCGAAGGCGTCTTTAAGGTGTGCCCGGGTCAGTGAACTGAGGGTATCCGGGTCAACAAAGCTGGTGGGTTCTTCGCCATTGGCCAGGGCATTGCTCTGCCCTTCAATGCGCAGGTGCGCGATCAGGGACCAGGCTTCGATCAGGCTTTCGGCCAGCTCGCTGTCGATCGTTCCGGCGGCTTTTACCGCCAGCAGCCGCTCTTGGGTGTTGGCCACAGTCACACCCGAAGCCAGGGCGTAGACCCGGGCCAGGTCGTTCACCAGCGCGACGCCGCGGTGTTTCAGGTCCAATGCGTCTTCCTGTTCACCGCTGCTTTTCAATACGAACTGGCGGAAAAAACCCAGCGGCGGGCGGCTGCGCACGGCGGTTTGGGTAAGCATGGCAAGGAAGATGTCGGCCTTAGGGGTACGCTTCGCCAGATGCGCCTGTATCGGATCGAGCAGGCTGGCATCGCCATCGATAACACGTACGTCGAAGAAGATGCTGCTGTTGAGCAGGGCCTCGGGGGTGGGCTGGTCGATCCAGTCATCGAAGGCGGCTTGCCAGCCGGCGACGCTGCGCCGCCATTTGGGGTTGCGCGCCATGATGTCGCCCGGGCACAGCACGTAGCCGCAGCGGTCGAGCGCGACACAGACCCAGTCAGACAGGGCCGCAAAATAATCGGCCTCTTCCGGTGTCGGTTCACGCGCCAGAATCAGAGCGTTGTCCTGATCGGAGGCGAAAGTCTGGTCCATGCGGGCCTGGGAACCGAACGCCAGCCAGGCAAACCGCATCGGTGCCTCGCCCACTTCCAGCTTGGCCAGGCGCAGGCATTGCTGTACGAAGGCATCGCCGATGGCCGCCAGTATGTGGCCCATCTCGTAGGGGCTGGTGTCTACCTGCACCCAGTTGTGTATCAGCCGCGGAATGCGGTGGCGCAATTCGGCCAGGGCGTCGAGCGATGACTGACGCTGAATGTCGTTGATCAGGTACAGCGGCGACACCTGCTGGGCACGAACCAGGTCGGTGGCGGAGATCATGCCGACCGGCTTGCCTTTTTCCATGACCGGCAGGTGATGGATTTGCTGCTGGGTCATCAGTTTCTGGGCATCGAACAGGGGAGCGTCGACATCGATGGTCGAGGGTTCGTCAGTGGCGATGCCCGACACCGGCAGGGTCAGGTCCATGCCTTCGGCCACGGCGCGGTTGCGCAAATCCCGGTCGGTGACGATGCCGGCCAGGGTGTCGCCGTTCATCAGCAACAGAGACGAAACCCGGTGCTCGCGCATAATGCCGGCGGCGGCTTTGATGCTGATGTCGCTCTGGCCGATCACCGGCCCCAGGTGCGCAAATTGCCGTACCGACTGGTTCAGGGGCTGCTCGAAGCGGGGCTGCACATCGCGGTCGAGCAGCATCCGGTTCTGGCGGTGGCGCTGCTCGCTGATCTGCTGAAAGAACTGGCGCATTGGCTGGTAGCGTTCGCACAGGGCGGTGAAATCGTCACTCGACAGTTTGAACACCAGGGCATCTTCAATGGCGAACACCCGAATGCCGCCGGTGTTGCCTTCGAGCAGAGTGTTGACGCCGAAAATCTCGTGTTCGCCCAACCGGTCGATCAGTTCATCGTGCTGGGTGCGCAGTTCGAAGGCGCCGGTACGAATCAGGTACAGAAATCCGGTCAGGGTGAGCGCTGATTGCTGTGCCCGGGGTACGTAGTCGATGCTCAGCCGTCGGGCGACTTCTGAACGCTCTTCGGCCGAGAGTGCCGAAAACGGCAGAGTCCGGGCCAGGAATTCCACTACGTCGTGCAAATCATCGCTGTTCATCGTTCATCCTCTGCCTGGGCGGCTCGTGTGCTCCTGCAATCTACCATGGCTGCGACGGTTTTTCCCGGTCTTCGGCGGCGACCCGGCAGTGATGCCATCCGCTCGTAACAATGGGCCCTTAAGCTGCGTATTTTATCCATCAAGGCAGGGGAAGGGTATGTCATTCACTACATCGATCACTGCAGGCGCGCCACGTTATGTGTGCCGGGCGCTGGGGTTGCTGGCGCTCGGTTTTATGGCCGGGCCAGTACTCGCCGGTACCTTGAAGATCTCGACGCTCTATCCGCCGGGTTCAGCCCCGGTGCGCAGCCTGACCGAGCTGTCCGCCGAGCTTGAAAGCGCGACCAGCGGCGCCCTGACGCTAAAGGTCTACCCGGGCGGGGTGATGGGGGATGATGCGACGGTAATGCGCAAACTGCGCATCGGGCAATTGCAGGGTGCTCTGGTCAGTAGCAGCACGCTGGAAGCACTGGAGGTGGAGATTAGCGATCTCAGCCAGCCGTTTCAGTTCGACAACCTCGGTGATGTACACCAGGCCCGGGAGACGTTCGACGCAACCATGCGCGAGCGACTGGCCGAGCGCGGCTGGTATGGCTTCGGCCCGCTCGACGGAGGCTTTTCCTACGTCATGTCGCAGCAACCGGTGGCGGACTTGGCCGGGTTGAGGGCCAGCAAGCTCTGGCTCCCCAATACCGATGCCATTCGCGAGCTCAGCCAGCAAATCCGTGTGGATTATCAGGTACTGGGCATTGCCGATGTGCTGCCGGCCCTGGAAACCGGGGCACTCGATACCCTGGTCGCGCCGCCCAGTGCCGCCCTGACGCTGAACTGGCACAGCCGGGTTGGCTACTTGACCGACCAGCCCGTTGTGTACACCTGGGGGATGCTGGTGCTGCCCGAACGCAGCCTGGCCCGGCTAACGGCCGACCAGCAAGCTGCCGCGCATCGGGTGCTGACGCTTTGGGCCAGCCAGTTGGATGAGCAAATGCGGGACAGTAACCTTGCGGCGGACCAGGCGTTGCGCCAGCAACTGACCGAGGTGTCAATCGCGCCCCCCACCCTGAGCTCAATTCGAGCGGAATTAGGGCAATTCGAGCGCCCGGGTAACGGTTCGTAACACGCGGTGTAGGATTGGGTAACATCAGACCGGGCTGTTTTGGCGTGCCCGGCTTCAGGAAGCGTTAGGGCACCAGCCCCGGGGTGCAGGCGTTCGCCTGTCAGTGGAACGCTGAAATTCACTGAATTTCAACAGCCTGCCAAGGAGGATAACCGCTGGCAAAAAGCAGGCTGGTAACGGGTCTGCCTTTTGCCAGCGGCTGTTTCAGACCGGTGTTGCCGGTGTGAACCCAGATCGCTCAGAACAACTCCAGATCCAGATCGTCCAGGTCTTTGCGCAGCCGTTGCTGTTCCATATGATCTTCGATGGCGCGGCGTGCGGCCAAGCGGCGATGATTATTGGAACGCTTGTTCTCGCTGGATTCAGTGGGCTTATGCAACTGATCGTCTTCAATATTAGCCAGTTCAAGATCGAACAGATTGACCGACATAAATTGAGCTCCTTAGGGCGACTGCCGTTTTCTTATTGTTGATCGTAATGGAAACAAGGGTGTGGTTTCGGATAGTGTCCGTTTCGGGAAAGGCCTGATGACACCAAACCGGGCGCCATATTATCCGCTTCGTATGGCAATTCAGTGACGCCAGTCAATGTCTTCATCGAACAGGGAACGACCCGCTACCGAGCCTTGCCTATGCAGTTTGTATGCCCATATTGGTATGGTATTTTAAGCCCAAAAGATCGCATTGGGCTGAAAGGCTCAATGCACCTGAATGGGCGAGGCCGCCAGGTGCATCTGGTGGCGTTGCTTCACCAGCGCCAGCAGGGTGTCGGCGTTCATCGACTGGCTAACCAGCCCGCCCTGGGCGATGTCACACTCCAGTTTCTTCAACAAGCGCAGTTGGGCCGGTTGCTCGACCGGGCTGGCGATAACCGCCAGGTTCAGACTGTGCGCCATCTCGATCACCGCCTTGAGCACCGGCTGCTGGCCTTTGGAGACGGCCTCCCGCACCAGGCCCGGTGCGAGGCTCAGCGCATTAACGGGCAGGTACTTCAAATGGCTCAGCGACGACTGGCCGGCGCCGAAGTCACCCAGCACCAGCCTCACCCCCAGCGTTGACAGGCGGTCGAGCACGCCGCGCACATGGGCGACGTCGGCCATCAACTGGCTTTCCGTGATCACCAGTTCCAGTGCATCGCTGGCCAGCCCGGTACTGGAGAGCACGGCGCTGATCTGGTCGACAAAACCCTCATCGTCGAGCTGGTTGCTCGCCAGTCGCAGCGACAGACGCACTGTTTCACAACCTTCGCGCTGCCAGCGCACTGCCTCAGTGCAGCTGCGTTGCAAAAACCAGTGCTGCAAGTCCGGACCCAGGCCGACGGTGTGAGCCATCGACAACAACACGTCCGACTCCAGTCGGCCGTAGACTGAGTGATGCCAGCTAACGCGTGCATCCACCCCCTCCAGCTGGCCGTTCGCCAGGCGGGTACGCGGCCAAAAATCGAGATGCAGCACCTGTCCGTCGAGCGCCTGCCTGAATTCACGGGCCCAGGCATCCCCCAGCTGCGGCAACCCGGGTGGGTAAGCCGCGTGGTAATTGATGGTGTTGCCGCCGTTAGCGCTGGCCTGAATCATCGCCTGTTGCGACAGTGTCAGTAGGGTGTCGATGTTGTCGGACTGAACCCGGCACACCCCGATACTGGCCGTCACCGACACCACCTGATCATCGACCAGCATCGGCCGCGCTACTTCCTGCAACAGGGTTTTCAGACAGTCTTCCAACATTGCCCGGTCGCCTTCGTATTCCAGGAACAAGCCAAACCGGTCGCCTCCGAGCCGCGCCACCCAGCGCAGCGGATCATTCTGATTGGTCAGCCTGGCGGCGACATCGCGCAACAACTGATCACCGGTGTCGGTGCCAACGTGACGGTTCAGCGCCGCAAAGTCATCGAGGTTCAGAATGGCAATGGCATAGTGGTCTGGCAGCAGCGGATCGTGCCGGTGAAAGCCGGCCAGCAACTCCTGAAAAAAGCGCCGGTTGTAGACCCCGGTCAGCGCATCGTAGGCGTCTTTATCGGTGGGAATCAGGCCATTGTAACGCTGCGACAAATCCTGACAGATGCCCAGATAGTGGCTGATGGTTCGGTCTTTGCTGCGCACCGCCGTGAGTGTCAGCAACACCTGAATACGGCGCGAGCCGCCCACTCTGATCACCAGGTCTCCGTGCCAGCGCCCGTTGTTGAGCAACGCCTTGGCGATGCATTGCGACTGATGGGTGGGCAGAATTGAAAACAGATCACGCCCCAGTAGCTGACTTTTCTGCATGCCCACGATCTGACTGAACATCCGGTTGGCCGTTTTGAAACGCTGGTCGCGACCCAGTACAAAAACACCATCAGAACTGTTGTTGAACAGCGAGGCTGACAAGCTGAGTTCTTCGCGCTGGCGCATGTCGGAGCTGATGTCGCGCCGGGTGCCGACCATGCGCACTGCCTGACCAGACTCGGTGCGTTCAATCACCTTGCCGCTGTCTTCCAGCCACACCGGCTCGGCACCCTCATCGGTCACCAGGCGATAGCGGGCGTGGTAAAAATCGCTGCGCCGGGTCAGATGGGCCGACAGGGCGCGCTTGACCTGGCCTCGGTCATCCGGGTGAACCCGGGCAATCAGGTCGATGCTATCCTCCGTTTCTGTGTTCTGGCCAAAGAACCGATGCTGGTCGGAATGGTAAACGCGGCGGCCGGTGATGTCCCAGTCCCAGAAGCCAATACCACTGGCTGTCATGGCCAGGTTCATTTGCTCTTCGTGCTTGATCAGCGACTGGTTCACCTGCTTGCGCAACGCAACTTCTTCCTGCAGGCGTTCATTACTCTGGTGTAACGCCCGGGTACGTTCTTCAACCGTGGCTTCCAGGCTATCGCGATTGCGCGCCAGTAACGCATTCAGGCGTTTGTTCACCAGCGCCCGACGCATGGCACGACGCGCCATCAAATGCCCCTGCCAGGCGCCCAGCAGCACCATGCTCATCAGTGGCAGATGCACGTCGATCAGGGTTTCGGCCGGCAGCGGCGGGCCGACGAAGACGGGCAACACCATCACCGGTGCCCAGGCGGCCAGAAAGGCTCGCCACTGGGCATACAACGCGATGGCCGCCATACCGACATAGGCAATGGACAGTGTCAGGCAGAGCCCACCGTAATGTGCCTCGTAGCCCCAGACCGACGATTGCAGTACCGTCAGAACAACAACGGCCGGCATCGCCCTGAACGCCGGGTACTGCGCCTGCCAGGCCAGTCCAAATCGGGACAACACCAGGCCCGCCGACGCCAGCAGTGCAATTAACCCGCCCACCAGCCACATATCGGGCCGCGCCGGGTGCACCGCAACACACACTAGCCCCATGGCCAGTGAAGACACCCACAGCAAATTGCTGTGGCGCAACACCTGGCGCTGGCGTTCCTGACGAAATGAGTGGCTGGCCGACTGCATGTTCAATCCTGACGGGTTTCCGCTGGAGTATAGACCAGCCATAGCGGTCCGCTGCGCGAAGTTAGCCAAACAGTCAGGAATTTCGACTAAAGGTTTATACGCCGCGCGCCCATCCACAAAGGCCAATCCCTTCTGGTACACTACCCCTGTTTTTTTGTACAGTGACCTTGCCGATGAGCCTGAATGCCCTGCTAGACCAACTCAACCCCGAACAACGCCAGGCTGTGGAGAGCGATGCCCAGCATCTGCTGGTGCTGGCGGGTGCCGGCAGCGGCAAGACCCGGGTGCTGACGCACCGCATTGGCTGGCTGATAGCAGCCGGTTTGGCCTCGCCCTACAGCGTGCTGGCCGTCACCTTTACCAACAAGGCCGCCCGGGAAATGCGCGGCCGGGTTGAAGAGTTGCTGGAAACTCCCTCGAACACCCTGTGGATCGGCACCTTTCACGGCCTGGCGCACCGCTTGCTGAAACACCACAACAAGCTGGCCCACCTGCCCGATAACTTTCAGGTCATGGACAGCGATGATCAGTTGCGGCTGGTCAAACGCCTGATGGTCGATCTGGGCATCACGGATGAGCGGGTACAGCCCAAGCAGGTGCAGTGGTTCATCAACGGCCAGAAAGACGAAGGCATTCGCGCCGAGTACGTCCAGACCCATGGCGACTGGTTTCAGGAAACCCTGAAAAACATCTACCTGCGTTACGAAGAAATCTGCCAGCGCAGCGGCCTGGTCGACTTCGGCGAATTGCTGTTGCGCGCGCACGAACTCTGGCTCAACAACCCGGACTTGCTGGCCAACTACCAGCAGCGGTTTACCCACCTGCTGGTCGACGAGTTTCAGGACATCAACACCATTCAGTACGCCTGGCTGCGGGTACTGGCCGGCGACAAACTCAGTCTCACCATCGTCGGCGATGATGATCAGTCCATTTACGGCTGGCGCGGTGCCAAGGTCGAAACCATTCAGACCTTCAATCAGGATTTCCCCGGCACTCACATGGTAAGGCTGGAGCAAAACTACCGCTCCACCGCCACCATTCTCGATGCCGCCAACGCCGTCATCGCCAACAACCCAGCCCGGCTTGGTAAAAGCCTCTGGACCGAAGGCGATCGCGGCGACCCGATTCGCCTGTATGCGGCCTTCAACGAACAGGACGAAGCCCGTTACGTTGCCGACGAAATCAACCGGCTGATGGAAAACGGCACCAACGCCAACACCATCGCCATGCTCTACCGCTCCAACGCCCAGAGCCGGGTACTGGAAGAGGCGCTGATTCACAGCCAGATTCCTTACCGCATTTATGGCGGCCAGCGTTTCTATGAACGGCTGGAAGTCAAAAACGCCGTCGCCTATTTACGCCTGGTACTCAACCGCCAGGACGACGCAGCAATAGAACGCATCATCAACGTACCAACGCGCGGCATTGGCAACAAAACCATCGAAACCCTGCGCGTGCTGGCGCGTGACCAGGGCTTTTCATTGTGGGAAGCCTGCTTGTCGGCACTGGAAAATTCAGTATTGCCCAAGCGCGCTGCCAACGCCCTCGAAGACTTCATGCTGCTGATTGCCGACCTTGAGAGCATTGTTAGCGAAAAAGAAGAACTCGGGGACATGGTCAAAGACGTCACCGCCGCTTCCGGGTTGATTGAACATCATGAAAAGGAAAAGGGCGAGAAAGGCCGGGCTCGCGTCGAAAACTTGCAGGAACTGGTCTCCGCCGCTCAAAGCTTCGCTGGCAATGACGAAGCCGACACCCCGGTTGCCCTGCTCGCACAATTTCTCGGCGAAGCCTCACTCGACGCTGGCGACAGCCAGGCCGATGAGTTCGAAGACAGTGTAAATCTGATGACACTGCACAGCGCCAAAGGCCTGGAATTCGACCATGTATTTCTGGTCGGCCTGGAAGAAGGGCTGTTCCCGCACAAGATGTCGATGGACGACGCCTCCGGCCTGCAGGAAGAGCGACGACTGGCCTATGTAGGCATCACCCGCGCGCGGCAGATTCTCACCCTCACCTACGCCGAAAGCCGTCGCCTCTATGGCTCGGAAACCTTCAATTCTCTGTCACGATTTGTACGGGAAATTCCGCAGGAATTGCTGACCGAAGTGCGCTTGCGATCAACGGTCAGCCGGCCGGTTAATTTCGGCCTGCAACAAGACATGGCCATGGACGATGCCGGCTTCAGCCTCGGCCAGCGCGTGCTGCACCCCATGTTCGGCGAGGGCACGTTAGTCAACGCCGAAGGCGGCGGAGCCCATGCCCGGGTACAAGTCTCTTTCGACGACGGCAGCGAACGTTGGCTGATGATGCAGTACGCCAAACTCGAAGCGATCTGAGATGACCGGTGTCACCATCAACAGCTTTGCCCCGGTTGAACCGACACAGGCCAGAGTGCTTATCATTGGTTCAATGCCGGGCAAGGCATCGCTAAACGCCCACCAGTATTATGCCCACTCACGCAACGCCTTCTGGCCAATACTCGGCCACTGGCTGGGCTTTGATGCAACACTACCCTACGAGCAACGGCTGACTCACCTGACCCACCATCACATCGGTTTATGGGATGCCCTCTACCAGTGCGAACGGCCATCAAGCCTCGATGCGGACATCGTAAAAACCAGTATCGTCCCGAATGATTTTGCCGCCTGGTTTGCCCGCCACCCGAACACACAGGCGGTACTGTGCAATGGCACAGCAGCGTACGATAACTATCGCAAGAAAGTCCTGCCAACACTGAGCACCACAGACCAGACCCTGCCTCTACACAAATTACCCTCAACCAGCCCGGCACACGCCAGCCTCAGTTTTGAACAAAAGAAAGACCAGTGGCGGATACTACTCGACTATTTATAAACCCAAGTTTCGGAGTGTGGTTCACTTCTATGGCATTGGCCCGCACCGGATACCGGGTATGCCTCTGTGGCTGGCACGATCTCAGAGCTACCAAGTAAACTAAGCCACAGAACCAGACCGGCTCAGGGCGTCAAGCTGCCCGAGCCGATGGCTTCTTCAAGTAGCATCATTTGTGCTGACAGGGGGTCGTGGCCGTTGGGTTTTTGCTGATGATAGCGACCGTCGGGATCGAGTTCCCAGGCTTGCTGGTTGTCGGTCATGTACAGCTCGAGATCCTTGATGACCTTGTCGCGCAGTTTTTTGGTCAGCAACGGGAAGCCGGATTCGACGCGGTGAAACATGTTGCGACTCATCCAGTCGGCGCTGGCAAGAATGACCTCCGGGTCGTTATCGTTGTGGAAACAGAACGCCCGGGTATGCTCCAGGAACCGGCCCACAATGGAACGCACCCGAATGTTTTCCGAGATGCCCTTGATGCCCGGGCGAATCTGGCAAATACCGCGAATGATCAGATCAATTTGCACACCGGCCTGGCTGGCTTCATACAGCTTGCGCACCAGTTGCTCTTCATACAGTGAATTCATTTTCGCGAGCACCCGGGCGGGCTTGCCCGCCTTGGCGAATTCGATCTCACGATCGATCTTGCGCATCAGATTTTTGTGCAGCGTAAACGGCGACTGATACAAGCACTCCAGCTTGCTCACCTTGCCCAGGCTGGTCAGTTGCAGGAAGACCCGGTAGACATCGTCACCAATCTGCTTGTTGCAGGTCATCAGACCGTAATCGGTATAGATCTGCGCGGTTTTCGGGTGATAGTTGCCGGTGCCCAGGTGCACATAATGCCGCAGTTTTTCGCCTTCGCGCCGGGCGATAAGCAGCATTTTTGCATGGGTCTTGTAGCCGACTATGCCGTAGACCACGTGAATGCCGTATTCCTGCAACCGCTCGGCCAGCGCCACGTTCGCCTCTTCATCAAACCGGGCCAACAGCTCAATAATAACGGTTACTTCCTTGCCCGCCCTGGCGGCCGACACCAGCGCTTCAACGATGATCGAATTCACACCGGTACGATACAGGGTCTGCTTGATGGTCAGCACCTGCGGGTCTTTCGCGGCCTGGCGTATCAGATCCACGACCGGCATGAACGAATCAAACGGATGATGCAACAGAATGTCGCCCTTGCGAATGGCATCGAAAATGGTGTCCTTGCGTTTCAGAACCCGCGGCACCCTTGCATCGAAGGGGGTATAGAGCAGATCAGGCCGGTTAACCTGGTCGATCAGCGTGACCAGTCGGTTCAGGTTGACCGGACCGTCAGCGCGGTACAGATCGACCTCACTGATTTCAAACTGCTTGAACAAAAACTGCACCAGTTCATCCGGACAGTTGGCGGCGACTTCGAGGCGCACTTCATCGCCGTACTGGCGGTACACCAGTTCGCCTTCAATGGCGCGGCGCAGGTCACCGGTTTCCTCTTCATCGACAAACAAATCGGAATTGCGCGTTACCCGAAACTGGTAACAGCCGATTACTGTCATGCCGAAAAAGATTTCGTCCATGAAATAGTGAATGATTGACGACATGAAGACGTAATCGTTCGAGCCAGATTGAGTTTGCTCCGCTGGCAATTTGATCATATCCGGCAGGGCGCGCGGGCACTGTACGATGGCCTGGCCGCTGTTGCGGCCGAAGGCATCTTTGCCATCGAGCTTGACGATGAAGTTAAGGCTTTTGTTCAGAATGCGCGGAAACGGATGCGCCGGATCTAGCCCGATCGGGCTCAGCAGCGGCAAGACTTCATGTTCAAAATAATACTGCAGCCATTGCGTTTGCTGCTCGCTCCAGTCTTCGCGTTTAATGACTCGAATGTCGTGCTCTGCCAGTAACGGCAACAGGGTGGTGTTCAGAGTGTCGTACTGGCGCTGGACCAGATCATGGGCTCGGCCAGCGATCTGGTCGAGCTGGGTACGCGGTGAAATGCCCTCCGGCCCGGTGACCATGGAACCAGCTTCAAAGCGTTCCTTCAAGCCGCCAACGCGAATTTCAAAGAACTCATCCAGATTGGTGCTGGAAATGCACAAAAATCTCAGCCGTTCGAGCGGTGGGATGGTGTCGTCCAGTGCCTGAGACAGCACCCGGTCGTGAAATTCCAGCAACGACAGTTCGCGGTTGATGAAATGCTCGTGCGTAATCGGTTCAGCCATGACCCACCTCTGATTCAGATGCGATCAGTGTATGACAAAACTGTTGCAGAGGTATGACAGACGACAGGATTTACGCTTTTCGTTCTTCTTGGCAAGGGTGGCTGGCATTCGTCCCGGCCGTCAGGTTGGTCTGGCCGGGGTCGGCGTGAACCCATCCATGGGGCCTAGATCGCAGCTTCCCTGCTGCGAACTACCCCGGCAAGACCAACCTGACAGCTGGGACTTGATGGGTTGCCTACTTTCAACAAAACCAGAACCGAATCCGTAGAACAATAGGGTTTATTGTTCCGCGATCGGCAGGTACACACCATTAGCCACATTATTCAGATGAACCTGCACTTTCTGTCGTTCCTGAATGGCTTGCAGCCCCTGATTAAACGCCTCGGTCAGCGCTTCGCCTCGGGGGCTTCGGGTAAAGATCAGGCGGTATGGCCAGGTTTCGATGGGAGTTGGGTCGTAGCTGATGTCGTTCTGCCGGTCGGCGAAATCCTGCTGCAGAATGTGCAAGCCGACCAGTTTGTCCATGGCGTAGGCATCTATTCGCTGCGACAGGAGTTTTGAGAAGTTCTGCTGTTCTGTGGAGACGAGCTCCATCTCCACGGCCGCCCCTGCGGCCCGGGCGGCGTCGAACCAGGGGTAGCTGGCGCTGCGCAGGCCGCCAAAGCGTTTGTTGTCCAGATCCCTGAATTCTTGCCAGATCAGCGGGTTATCCTTGTGGTAAAAAAATACCGCCTCCCCTTCCAGAACAACGTCTGAAAACAGGAAGCTGGCTTGCCGCTCTTCTGTCTTCACCCACAGAATCGACGCGTCGTATTGGCCACTCTCGACATAGACAAGCACTCTGGCCCAGGGCAGAAAATCGATTTCCACGTCCATGCCACTGGCCTGAAACGCTTCTTCAACGATGTGTGCCGCCACACCATAATGCTGGGCGGTTCTAGACAAATAAGGGGGCCATTCACCAACGGCAATGCGCACTGTTTCCTGGGCTACCAGGGGGCTACAGCATGCCAGCGACACCAGGCCAAGGAGTATTTTACGAACTGAGACCATTACATCGTTCTGCCGAATGGGCCAAGACAATCTAAGCATAGCCTACTGCAAAAAAGCCTACCGATTATTCTGCTCAGCACCGGCGCGCCACCGTACTGGCGACCCTGCCAGCCTGCAGGGGCTACGCCATCAGGCATTAAACGCGAGTGCCTGGGCCGTGACCGTGGTGTTTTTGCGCTTTGAGTACTCAAGCCAGTTCATGGCAACGTTGAGCTCTTTGATGATGGTGGCCGCTTCAATCACCGTACCGTCTTCGAATTCGATGGATTCGGTGGTATGGCCATCGCTGATGAGGGTCAGGTCGTAACCCCGCTCCAGCGCAGCGTGGGCGGTTGCGCGGATGCACCAGTTGGAGGCAGCCCCGGCCAGTACCAGGTGCGCAACACCCAACCCTTGCAGCACCGTTTCCAGTTCGGTCTGCTCAAACGATGAATTGAAGTGTTTGTTAATGCGAATCTCGCTTTCTACAGGTTCCAGTTCAGGCACCAATTGCCAGAGTGTGCTGTTCTGCTGCAGCTCTTCATCGGAATGCTGAACCCAGATAACGGGCACGCCTTCGGCACGGGCGCGGCTTACCGCCAGGGCGACATTGTTGGCAATGCGTGCGGTATCCCAGGCGTTGGCCAGCACACCCACTTGCATGTCGACAACGACCAGCGCGGCGTTGTTACCATTCGGATTTGTGGTCATCCCTAGCACCTCGTAGCGTTTTGAAAACCAACAAGCCTAACGCCTAGATTACGACTGAACGGGACCGCTGTCCAAGCCCTGTTATGCGACATGTCGCATTCGGAAACCAGTTGACAGCGCATCCTCAAAGGCTTCATATTAAAACCGGACAGCCGGTATGTTTTGATCGAAAAGGACCTTTTTATGATGCTATTTGAACGGGAATACCCCATTCCTGGCGCCTTCAAGGAAGTGCTCGGTGCCAGGCAAAGTGCGGGCGCCTTGCTGTGCATTGCACTCACTACTGCACTGGCAGCGGTTTTCTGGAGCCAGGTTCCCAGGCCGGAAGGGGTGCCCTTTGGGCTGGCGCGATGGATTCTTGCCTGGTTGCTGATGCTCGATATCGCCGCTGGGGCCGTGGCCAATTTTACCCCCGGCACTAACGCTTTCTACGCACAACGCCCCGCCTGGCGCTGGGGGTTTATTGCCATTCACCTTCACTTGCTGGCAATAGGCTGGTTGCTCGGTTTACCCCTGACGCCACTGCTGTGGGTTTGGGCTTACACCATGATCACTGCGTGTCTGGTTAACGCCTGTTACGGCCGTGCCTGGCAACCCGTTCTGGCGGGTAGCCTGGTCTGTGTTGGCATTCTGGTGATTACCCGGCTGTCACTGCCACCCTGGCAACTGTCGCTGGCTCTGTTGTTCATGATTAAGGTGCTGTACGCCTTTGCGGTGAATCATTACCCAGAACGGGAGGCTCCTACCCTGTGATGTCGATTACCATCGGGCCCCTGGCCAGCCCGGACCAGGCCGCTGTCAGTGCCTTGCTGAGTAACGCCTTTGCCGCTGACCCGGCTTACCACTACTTTCTTGAAGGCTGCGCGCCGGCTGACCGGGACCGCTACCGCGATCACCTGGTGCGGTTTATCGTCAGTTATCACTGCCGGTCGGGGATGCCGGTCTGGGGAGTGACCCGCCAGGGCGTGCTGGTTGCCTGTGCCCTGCTGGAAGTACCAGCCCCGGGCTGGCGACGAGCCATTGCCGTGCTCACAACGCTGCCCTCGCTGATTGGCCGGGTTCCCTGGTCTTGTGTGGCGCGAATGAACCGTTACGCCCTGCACAGTCGCCAAGGCCTGCCAGCGACCTTTCGCTACTTTCTGGTCAAAATCGGGGTCGCACCCGGCCAGCAAGGCCAGGGGTTTGGTAAACAGCTGATCCAGGCCCTGGCTGACTATTGCTTTCAGCTGGGTGAAACGCTGGCGCTGGATACCGAGAACCCGGCGAACGTGCCCTTGTACCAGCACCTCGGTTTTCACCTGCACGACGAACGAAAGCTGGATACACTGAGCATTTACCGACTGCACCTGCCACCGGAGTAACCCGAACACCATGAAAACCAACCGGGATGCGCTGTTGCTGATTGCCTTTCGGCTGTTCTTGAAAAACGGCTATGACCAGACCCGCATGCAAGATCTGGTCGCTGCCAGCGGCTTGTCGAAAGGGGCATTTCACCATTACTTCCCGCGCAAAGCCGACCTGCTGCACGCCTGCATTGAGCATTTCTTTGGTCGATTCCTACCAGATATGGACCCAAGCGCCCACCAACATTTTGAAGACCTGGTGCTGGACGGTGCCAGGCAATATGCTCAGCTAATCGATGAATTGACGTCGCTGGACATTCCGCTGGCGGCGTATCAGCGCTTTGTCTGGTCACTGCTGCCAGAACACAGCGAGGCATTTATCGAACGACAGCGGACGATCGAAGACCGGCTCACCCAGCTGGCCGAACATGACCTGGCTCAACGGCGACTGATATCAACCAACACCGCTCGCACGCTGGCGATACAGGCCATGGCGTTAACGGAAGGGCTAGGCGTTTTGTGGGCGGCCAATTCCCCCAAAAAGAAGGCGACCCCGCGAGCGTTCTTCGAACAAAGCTGCAAAGCCTGGCTGAATGATTTGAGCTGATCGGGCAGTTAATCGGCCTGCGCGGCCAGGGTTTCAAAAAACAGACGTGTTGCGTCATCGGCCGGGAAGTAACTTTCTATCATCAGTTCCTGCACACCGGCATCCAGGGCGGTGCCAAAGCTGCTCAGCGTTGAGAACACACTCAGCGCCTGGCCGTTGATGAGCAGTTCCGAGGTCAGCATGGGGCCTTCCCAGGTGTTCGGCTCAGGGGTTTGCCAGTTGACGGGTGGGTCCATGGCGAGCAGCCGGTCCATCAGACTGGTCAGCTCTGGTTTCGGTTGGGTTTGCAGTTGCAGTGCCAGTCGGCGCAACAGCAAAGCGGCAATGGCCTCCCAGTTGGTCATGTAGGGCCTCAGGCCATGCGGGTCGAAGATAATCTCCAGCATGTTGATGCGCCCTTGAAGGCTGGGCGCCGGCAGCAGGGCACTCAGCAATCGGTGTAGCGACTGATTCGCCAGGTGCAGGTCCCAGGTGTTGTGAAGCACGGCGGCCGGGTAGGGATCTTGCTTGTCGAGCATCACCTTCAAGGCATGCCGAACCGGGGCCATCGCGGCCTCTTCAAGTGGCAGGTCGGTGTATACCGGGGCATAGCCACAGGCGTTCATCAGGCGGTTGCAGTCGCGGTGTGCCAGGCCCATGACGTCGGCAAGTCGCAGCAGCATATCGCGGCTGGGCTGGGTGCGCCCGGTTTCAATAAAGCTGATGTGACGGGCTGACACCTCGGCCTGCAAACCGAGTTCGAGCTGTGAAAAACGCCTGGCGCGGCGCAAAGTTGCAAGTAAGTGACCGGCCGATCCCATCGGTGTGCTCCGTTATGCCTTACGTCAGACACTATCCTCGACCATAAAAGCGCGCAAGACCATTACCTCCGGGGTAATTGAGCGGCGACATCGAAACCGGGACAGTGGCCGCTCAACCCGTTCGATGAGGAAGACCCCATGAAAGTACCCAGCTTATCTGCCACCTTACTGACCAATACCGTTACGTCTGCCATTGCCGGCCTGTTGTTAATGGCCATACCAAGCCCTATCGGCGCATTTATGGGTGGCGTCGCGCCCTGGTTGCTGCAATTGGTGGGCGCGGGGCTGGTGCTGTTTGCACTCGGCGTGTTTTTGGTGCGACGCACGCTGCCCGGTTCCGGATCAACCACCAGAGTCGCCTGGGTGTTCGCGCTGGACATGACCTGGATCATGGCAACGCCCGTCGTCATGCTGGTTTATGCGCAGCAACTCAGTCTCTGGGGGCACCTGCTGCTGGCCGATGTAGCCTTGCTGGTGATGGGGTTTGCCTGCCTGGAGCGCTATTGGTTGAAACGCATGAGGGCCGGCGCGGCTACCGCCTGAAAAGTCACGCACCCCGGCAGTGGTCGTTCAAACAATCATCGGCTGATGTCATTCAACAAATGTGAACCCTCAAAAGGGGTGCACTTGCTGATTCAGACCCAGCTCTTTCTGCTTCTTCTTGCTTAGGCCAAGCGAAACAATCCGGTGTGATTCAGTGAGGTAATATTTGAGTTCTTCATCTGCAGCGGCAGATGCATCGACCTGCTGAATCCACTTCATGCCCCGGGAAGCTAAGTAAGGCGCGGGTCGAAAACCGGGCTGTTCTCGCAACACGTCGTAATCCAGATCAGAGGTTTTAAAGGTATAGGCCGGGCTGTCATTGTCACCCCAGCCGCCAATGGCAAATACCTTTCCGCCTACTTTCCAGACCTGGGCGCCACCCCATTGAACAACGTGCGTGGTAGCCGGCAGCGCCTGGCAAAAATCATTGAACTCATCGTAGGTCACCTGCTTTCTCCGTTTACCGGGTTCACCCCAACCTCAAAACAGGCTAGCTGGCACGCCCAAATCACGCAGTGGACCAACCAGACGCTCCCATTTAGAAAGCCATTGCTCCGCGTTTGCTCTGCCATTTGCCAGTAACGGAACGCACACCTGAACCGCTAAACGGTGGCGCTCAACACCAGAATTTCGTCACCGTTTTCCAGCACCTCGCCACTGCGCCGCCACCCCAACTGCCGGTAAAAGCCATGCGCCCGTATAGCTGAATTGCTGTCTGCCGATAGCCAGATCAGGTTGGCACCCGTCTGCTGCAAATCTGCTACAACCTTGCCCAGCAATTGTTTGCCAATGCCCTGGCCTTCGAAGGCTGGCAATACGGCCAACACCAGCACTTCGCCCGTGGCGATATGACCGGTACAAAAGCCAACCACCAACGAATCACTCAAGCACACCCAGCCAAGAAGCTCACCCGATTCCAGACCCTCGACCATACTGGCCGGGGTAACGCCCATCTCAGCCAGCCTGGCTTTGGGTATCGGGTTTTCTCGTGTTTTGCCGCGCACATCGAACAGCGCTTCTACATCGTTATTTTGGGTTTTTCTAAACTGCAGCGCCGCCATGCTTATTGATTTCCATATACAGTGTGAAGACTGAGTAAGTTAACGAGTAACATCAGCCAATGACACCCAGCCAGCCGAGTACTGCTACTGCGATGCCCACACCCAAGCAAATGACAGCCAGAATCAGCTCGCTGTAGGGCTTGTCTTTTTTCAGCCCGGGAACCAGCACTGCATCAGTAGGGTCAACCGGATTGTAATACACCTGAACCTCGCTACCGGCCGGGTAATGCTCGGCAAACTCGACGGTCTCCGGGTAAACCAGCGTATAAAAAGTGGGTAACCTTCCAGTGTAGTCGCGCCCGTTAACCTGATAGCTGAATGCCACCTTCAAATGCTCGGCGTCTTTCATTTCCCCTTCAATTAAGCGCTTCTTCCAAAGCTGAACCTCGACCAGCCGCCCGGCAACACTCGGCCAACTCTGGCTTGCTATCGCATGCTTGTAATTGGCAATTGAATGAAACAGCAAATAGAGGCCAAAGAGTGCAAACGCCAGACCAGCTACTAGGGGTAGGTTCATTGCTCAGGCTCGTCATGGGTGGAGCGCTCACATTAACGCAAGTCGTCGTAGAGGGAAACTGCCAGCCTTGCCGTTGAGTCGACGAGTACAACCCCCCAACAGGCGTGGCTCCATATCGGCTTGTTATCCTGTGGCTCCGAGGTAACATGCATTAACACCTACAACAAGGATCTGCTCATGAAACGCGAGACCATTGCCCTGCACCATGGCTACGAGGCTGACGACCAGCACGCCGTGGCTGTACCCATTCACCAGACCACCTCGTTCTCCTTCGACAACGCCCAGCACGGGGCGGATTTGTTTGACCTGAAAGTCACCGGTAACATCTATTCACGCATCATGAACCCAACCTGTGCGGTACTCGAGCAACGGGTGGCCGCGCTCGAAGGTGGCATCGGCGCGCTGGCGGTCGCTTCCGGCATGGCAGCAATTACCTACTCGATTCAGACGATCGCCGAAGCAGGCGACAACATCGTCTCGATCAGCGAACTCTATGGCGGTACCTACAACCTGCTCGCCCACACTCTGCCGCGTCAGGGCATTGAAACCCGCTTCGCCGATAAAGACGACTTTGACGGCATCGCCAAACTGATCGATGAACGCACCAAGGCGGTTTATTGCGAATCGGTCGGCAACCCTTCGGGCAGCGTTGTTGACATCAAACGCCTGGCTGACATCGCCCACGCAGCGGGTGTTCCGCTGATCGTCGATAACACCGTTGCCACGCCGTTTCTGTGGCGGCCGATCGAGCAGGGCGCCGACATCGTCGTGCACTCGGCGACCAAATACATGGGCGGCCACGGCACTACCGTAGGCGGCGTGATTGTCGATTCCGGCAAGTTTCCCTGGGCCGACCAGCCCAAGCGTTTCGCACTGTTGAACGAGCCCGATGTGTCTTACCACGGCGTCAGCTACACCCGCGATGTGGGTGAAGCCGCTTTCATTACCCGGGCCCGAGTTGTGCCGCTGCGCAACATGGGTGCCGCTCTGTCGGCTCAGGCCGCCTGGAACATTCTTCAGGGCCTGGAGACGCTGGCGCTGCGGATTGAACGTGTGTGCGAAAACACTCAGAAAATTGCCGAATACCTGAAACAGCACCCCCGGGTCAGCTGGGTGAACTATGCAGGGCTGCCCGACCACAAAGACCATGCCCTGGCTCAGGAATACATGAACGGCACCGCCTCGGGCATTCTCAGCTTCGGCATAGAAGGCGGCCGCGAAGCCGGTGCTCGCTTCTACGATGCATTGCAACTGATACTGCGCCTGGTAAATATTGGTGATGCAAAAAGCTGCGCGGCCATTCCTGCCTCAACCACTCACCGTCAGTTAAATGATGATGAGTTGAAAGCGGCGGGTGTCAGTGCTGATATGGTTCGGTTGTCGATCGGCATCGAACACGTTGACGATTTGATTGCCGACATCGACCAGGCACTCGCCAAATCGGCTGGGTAACCCAATAAAACACGGACGGGTTCATTGCGAACCCGCTTCGTGTTCCAGCAGGTCGCCGGGCTGACAATCCAACGCCCGGCAAATGGCCTCCAGCGTAGAAAACCGAACCCCTTTCGCCTTGCCGGTTTTCAGCAGCGACAAATTAGTAACCGACACACCGACACGGGCCGACAGTTCGTTCAATGACATCTTCCGGCGCGCCATCATCACATCGAGCCGAACCACAATCGCCATCAGATGATTTCCTCGTTTTCTTCCCGCAACGAAACGCCCACCCGAAACGCCTCGGCTACGACCAGCAGCAACAAACCGGTCACAGCGAACCCCCAATCGACTGAAAACTGCAGCTGGAAAGTGTTCTCAGCAGGAGATTGAAAAGGAAAGATCAATTCCAGTCCGTGCTGGGGCATCTGGTGAATAAGCAAGTTGTGCCAGATGGTGTCACGCACACACTGCCAAAGAGGGAATGCCAGCAAAATGAATCCGACAGAGCGCAAACGCCTGGCACTGCCAGAGCTAAATGGCATGCCATTACCAACGTCGCCGATGAAACGCCGCAACAACCACAGGCCGGCGACTAATAAAGCCCCTGAAATAACCAGATCCACTGCACGTACCAGCCATTGCCAGCCAAAACCTGAATGTTCGACGCTCAGCACTCCCTGACCCAGCGTCAGCGTTGAACCGATACCCTGGGCCGACGCCAGCCAGGCTGAGCCGGGTTGGGGCGCGAGCACCGGCCACTGGCTCAGTAATGGTTCCCCAAGCAAGGGTGCGCCAATCAATATCGCGGCGGCGATCGTGAGAAAGCCCAACGCCAACCCAAGCGCCAGATTCATCAAAACGTGCAGAATACGAGCCGACATCCCTTAAGCCTCCGGTTGTTTCCTGTTTAACGTGGTTGCAGCTTACTCGTTGAAATATCGCATAACAAGAAATATTTTATGTTAAACATAAGTTATATTAAGAAACGGTGGTAGCGTACCAAATTTCAGGCTGAAAACGCCTCGCGGGCTATCCCGCTAATTTCCTTACTCACTTGAATATAGGTGTCATGACACATATATTGCCATGCAAATGAAGGAGTGGGCTATGAATACCGAACAACTGGCTTTGTTGTTTTTGCGAAAAGCGGCACGCTTAAATGGCCATATCAATAAAGCGCTAGCAGAATCACTCGACCTCACCGCACCGCAGCTACGCATTATGGAAGTAGTGGCTAAAAGTGCTCCGGCCGGGTGCACTGTAAACACCATTAAATCGAGCATGTTCGACCCGATGTCGAACGTATCCAGAATGCTGATCAAGCTCGAAAAAAAGGCGTTAATCGTCAGGTCGCCTTCATCGACGGATCAACGAAGCGTTCTCATTCAGCTGACCAGAGAAGGCAAAAAGAACCTGATTCAGGGCAAGCAGATTATGGATACCTTCCTCAGCCGGCTTGACTTTATGACACCCGAGGAAGCCGATGTTTTTACCGACATTCTCAATCGCATCCCCAACTGAATTAATTCATATGTCAGCCATCTTGATACACCGCTGAACGATAAGGAGTTTGTTTTGAACATTGCTATTCTGGGCGCCGGTGTTGGTGGGCTCGCCACCGCCATAGCATTGACCCAACAAGGCTTTGACGTCCGGATTTATGAGCGGCAAGCGAGCCTGTCAACGATTGGTGCGGGGATTGTGTGCTGGCCCAACGCCACCTTCGTCCTTAAAGAACTGGGGGTGTTGGATGAGACCGCTGCTGTCTCAGGCGCCATCACCCGAATGGTACGAACGTCTTCAGATGGGCAAGCTCTGGGCGCATTGAATGTCGGTCAGATCAACACCTTAATGGGTTATCCGAGTTTGTCCATGCTACGCAAAGACCTGATGCGCATTCTCGAACGCCGCCTGGCTACACTCGGTGTTCGGGTTCACTACGGTCACAGAGTGGTTGATATAAGCGGCGGCGATTCGGGCGCTACCACCATACAATTCGACAAACTGCCGGCCATTGAACCCGATGTCGTCATCGGGGCCGACGGTCGAATGAACTCGGTTGCCCGACGCTTTGTTCACGGTGACAATACACCGGTCTACCAGGGTTTTATCAATTGGATAGGGGTGTTTGAATCGCCCGTTTCCATGTTCCCTGATACCGACGTGTTCGATTACTGGGGGGTCGGCACCCGTTTCGGAATAGTACCGGTGACCGACAAAGTCGCATACTGGGCTGGCGGTGTCGCTGAACCACAGGTCGGAAAGAATGACCCGGCAGCCTACAAGCAAGACTTGGCAGCGTTGTTTTCAGGCTGGAACGACAAAATAGCTATGCTCATTGAGCAGACACCAGTGGAGCACATCAACAAAGTATACGTACACGACCACAACCCGATCGACCGGTGGCACCGGGACAATGTGTTACTCATCGGCGATGCGGCTCACGCAGCACTGCCCACCTCTGGTCAGGGTGCTTGCCAGGCGCTTGAAGATGCCTGGCATCTGGCCAGGTTACTCAAACAAGGCGGTAACCTTGCCTCTGTATTTTCCAGCTTCACCGCGCTGAGAACAGCAAAAACCCATGCAATAGGCAATGCAGGCAGACAGCTCGCTACCGCCTTGTTCAACACCGATCCCGACTACTGCCAACAACGCAACCAGAACAGCATCGACAACGACTTTGATGCAAGCGCCCATGGAATGGCTCAGCTCTGGGGCAGCCACCTGGTCTACACTGCTTGGGCAAGAGAAGCGCTTCACTCAGACCTACCCACATAGCAAGCAAGGAGGAATTATGGACCTGCCAAAGGACCAGCGTGAATACTGAGAAACCTACCAGAAAGCAATTGGACAGGACGTATCGGCGCTTTTCTACGAGGCGTTCCACTTCGACGACAACGAAGAAGACGCCAATGCGCTGGCACAGCTGGTTCTGGCCGGCACCAAACGCGCCACCGCTGGCTTGCTGTGGTCAAATGAGGCTGAGCAAAAGCCTCTGCCCAGGCCCGGGGTGCTCAGTATCGTGACGAACTGGAACAACGAGCCGCTGTGTATTATCGAAACAACGGAGGTTGCCGTCGTATCCTGTGAGTCCGTTAGCGAGGAATTTGCAGCGACGGAAGGTGAAGGAGACAAAACCCTGGAATACTGGCGAAAGGCGCATTGGTCGTATTTTGGAAGAGAGTGCGAGCGAATAGGCCAGGAACCGAGCTTACAAATGCCAGTGGTGTGCGAGCAGTTCCGCGTTGTGTATCCGAAAATCACTTGACCAGGGCACAGTTACGTAGCATCGACAGCCGGCTAATCATCGATAAATTGCCAGGTCTCTGCACCATCGAACAGTCGAACCGGCACATCGGAATAGACCTCGGGTGAAAATAGTCTGAAGTTGATTGAAAGCCGTTCTTCAGGTGTTTTTTCAACCCCCTCATAATGGGTGACACATCCGCATTTTGCGCAGTGAAAAAACTCGATAACCTTATCACCCCAGATGTAAGCTACCACGGATTCTGGTCGGTAATTAACGCTGACGGTCGCCCTGGTATAATGGCCCCACAGTGTTCCGTACCGTCTGCAGATGGAACAATTGCATTGAATAAGCCGGCTGGGCAGTTCCGGGGCGTTGATTTCAACGTTTCCGCAATGACAGGTTGTTTTATACAAAGGCTGATCCTCCGATGAATACTACAGACTTACGGTTTAAGTGTGTCTGTCTCACATTGGTATCTGATTGCTTTTTAACGCTCGCCGTGTCCAGTTTGGCGACAGACTCAGCCTGGTGAGTTCTCGCGCGGAGCCGCCCAGCTGGTGTTACCAAGTTCCATAATACGGTCAACGTCAGCATCAGGCACAGCCGAGACATCACCCAACTCCAGGGTGTCGTAATGGAAGGCGTAGAGACGGGATGCAAACTCGGCAATGGGCAGAGAGGCTTCACCGCGATGCTCTCCATTTCCCCGTATTGAGCAGATAATGCCCTGGCCCCAGTCCTGCCCGCTGTCGTTGTTGGGGTTAAAGAAATAGACCCGCATCTCGTTTTCCGGGCTGAGCCCAACGCGCAGAATGTTAATGGCATGGCGACCGACGAAGCGGCCTGCGCTGTCCGTAACTGCGATGCCGGCTGGCTGAGCGTGAATCACCGTCATATTGCCGTTGTAATAAGGGTGATAACTGGCATAGAAACACCGGATGAACCCCTCATAGTCGCGTATTTCCCCGGTGTGGATATCCGCCACCACCCGAAAGCCGTGACTGACCCACCAGCCGTAGAATTCGGGGTTTATCCAGCGGTGGGCATCGTCATCCCGGTCTTCACAACGACGCCACATATCGCCATAGATGCGATCGAGATGTGGGATAAGGATCAGTGACACCGGGTCCACATCAACCGGAACCCCCGTTACCAGCCCGGGCTCCAGATTCCGGGAAGAGATGCTATGACCCTCAAAACGACACAACACTTCGTTGTCCCGGGCGGCCCAGGCGAGCACCTGAAGCAGGTAATCGGCCTCGCTGGACGCCCACACCGACAAACCAATGGCCGACTGACAGGTTGGGTTATTGCCCTGGCCGACACCCAGCGGCTGCCCAAGCAGGTTTATAACCCCGGCCAACAAAAATACCCGTGGCGCCCGCGCCTCGCCGAAGGCCTCCCTAAGGGTCGCCTCAGTCTCCGTCGACAACTTGAGCTTGATCTGGCGCCACAGAGCTTGCGCGACGGAAGGTGTAAACAACGAACCACGCTCTAGCATCATGGTCAGGCCGAACACTGACTGGCAGGTTTCCGGGTAAATCGCTTCGTCGATCAGAGCGCTGACCAGGCTGGTGTAACAATAGAAGTCGTCCTGACCGGTCATGGTCAACCCCAGCATTTCTGGGATCAGATCATCCCGTTCCTGGTTGCGCAAGAAGCGCAGCATAACCGCGTGGTACGCGGAGGCCAGGCCGGTTTCGTGCATGGTGCGGGCAAAGCCCCGGGCTTCGGTAACCAGCGCTGCCTCGTCCATTTCCGTGAGCCGCTGCTCATAGACTGGCAGACCCGGGTCTTCGGAACTGGCCGGTGTTGGCGCAAACAGCGCGTTGACCAGGCGGGTCGCGTCAGCGTTACCGGTGGTATTAATGGCCGGGTCATAGAGGCATTTGGCAATCTGGCTGATCATTTCGCAGATGCTGCCAACCTGCACCGGCCCCTGCTCCAGCAACCGCCAGACTTCCGCCACCAGGCTATCCAGCAGGCTTTCATAGCCAAGATGGGAAATCAGGTACTGGTAGAGGTCCTGAACAATGAACCCGAGCTGTTTTGGGCGTTCCCGGTCGGCCTCCGTGAACTGACCAGACAGCAGATCCAGATTCAACGCCATCACCTGGGTCAGGAAATTTCGCGCCTGTTCCGCGGAAATACCGGGATGAAAGTAATCTCCCCGGCTAACAGCGAGCATGCGCAGCTCGCTAATGGCCTCCACCACCGTGGTAACAGCCCCCGCCTCTCGAAGCGAATGCTTGGCCAGCGCCGGCTGCAAAATGCCCGGCTGAGCCCAGTCGCTGGTGCCGAAAATGCCAGCAGATTCCAGCGAGCGTACCCGCCGGTACAACGCATCAAAGCCACCCGGCAGCGTCATCAGTACCCGGGTACGCTCCAGCAGCGAAATGCTAGAGGCGTTGGGATTGGCGCTGCGTGCGCGGCCGAAGTCCGCCAGTGCTGCATCAAACTGTTTCAATGCCTTTTCAGTTATAAGGTTGGCGTTTTGGTCGCCCATGGTTTTGGATCCTGAATGCAAAGGGTACTCGGTGGGGTGCAAGCAAGGCACTCAACTCATGCTGCCTCAGTCATTCCGATTCTACAAATTCTGCGAGCTTCTCCAAGGTCGAGTTCAACCCTGCATCGTGGTCCTCGGGCCGGATACCTTCCGGTACGTTTCTGGCCTGAATTGTCACCAGCGTTCGCCCATTCCCGGACTGGAACATCCAACTCATTTGCATTGTGCCAGAGAACAAAGGGTCTTCGCTCTCGAAAACAACTGCTTGCTCTATCACCCGACCCTCTTCGAGTTTCGTTAGTTGCACTTCGACCTCGTCTGAATCCTCCGATGTTTTGCCTCCTCCCTGATACGGCTCAGTATAGGTAAGCCTCATTCGATACGAGCCCCCTTCGCGAAAATCGAAATGCAACATTTTACCTGTCATATTACCTGGGGGAAGCCAGCGCTCCATTGAACCCGGCTCAGAGAACGCTCGGTATATGGTCTCTGGAGAGGCGGAGATTAATCGTGATGCTGAATCTATTCTTGGGGTCATATTTTGTCGATTCCTGTTGATTAACTGACATCAAGTTGTCGCCAGACAACCCCCGTGTGGTAGTGTGAGAAAAATGAGGAGGAAACACCACAATGGCTACCGAACTGCCCTTTTCCCAAGCCTGCGAAAACAACCAGGCCCCCATTCTGGACGTACTTCTTGAGGTGTTTGATCAGCCTGCCAGAGTGCTTGAAATCGGTACGGGTACCGGCCAACATGCCGTGCATTTCGCGCGAGCACTGCCTCACCTTCAGTGGCAACCCTCCGACCATCCTGACGCTGCTCACCTGAGCCGACTGCGGCTGGAACAGGCGGGCCTGCCTAACCTATTGCCCATACTATATCTGGATGTCAGTGCCAGCCCCTGGCCAATCACCGAGTTCGACGGCGTCTTCTCGGCAAATACCGCCCATATCATGGCATGGCCAGAGGTCGAAAAGATGTTCCAGGGAATCGGCAATCGACTGACCCTCAACGGCGCTTTTTGTCTCTACGGTCCGTTCAATTATCAGGGGTCCTTTACCAGTGACAGTAACCGACAGTTCGACCAACACCTGCGAACCCGGGCACCGCAGATGGGCATTCGCGACCTGGACGATCTGAACATTCTGGCCAGGGCTGAAGGCCTGTTGCTGAAAGACGACGTAGCCATGCCCGCAAACAATCGATTATTGGTGTTCAGGTCGACCGGTACTCACCCTTAACGGGCTTTCCTGGGGGCTTAATGGTTGTATAGGGGTGAACGGCTCTGCAAAACACAACTAGCACCCATCAGTTCTTCTTACCTGTACGGAGCTTATGCGTCACTTCACGTCGAACCAGTGCTGATACAGAGTCTGAATGCTCTGCCAGAAACGCCTGAACCGATTCCCGATCCCAGGGCACCAGAGAGCGAAGCGCCCAGCTAATCGCTTTCTGAACCATTATCTCTTTATCGTCCAACAGCGGCTGACATACCAACAACGTTCTAGCTGTATCCCCCACGCCCCCGTGGGATCTAATATTAAGCGGCACCGTTGCAACCACAGCAGCACGCCGCCACCACAGATCCTGCGACTTACCCCACCGCATGATAGTCGCGTCTGAAACCCGGCCTTCCCGCCAAGCCCTTCCTACCAGCGTGCAACAAAAACTGTCAACGCACGCCCAATTATCAATTCCCTGACCAAGCGCTTCTATTCGCGTCGGTGTTAGCGATTCCCTCGCACCCTTATGGCCAGCTATTAGCTCATACCCGGCTTGCCTGCACTCGGTGACCCTCTTATCCAAGAGACAAAGCGCGACGTGATAGACATCCTCTGCCGATTGCGTTGCCAAACGGTTTTTATAGTCTCGCACTACGCCACGTAAATCGGGCGTGTAAACGCCAAAATCATGCTGGGAACTGGGCCGGTGCTCCTGACGGGTTCCACGGCCAAGCGCTTGCAGACTCTGTGTAATGTCGTCCGCTACTGATTCGGTATCCATGCAAAGGCCTTAAAGTAAGTGTGGGTAATCAGACGAATCACGACAGTGAACCAGTAATCGGCGGTATCACCCACAAAAAAACGCAACCAGTTTCGGGCCTAAGACTGGAAATGCGAGGCATTCTGCAAGCCATTCGCCAGAACCATACATCCCTCTATCTGAAGCAGTTCTGAGCTGTTAAGGCCGAAAACAGATAAGCCTCGATGTTCACTGGTTCATATACCACTCTATAGCCAGTGCTTCATGCTTCTTGATAAAGCTATCCTTTAAGCTCATATACTGGTTAATGTCGTTCCCACAAGCAGCCGCCGCTAGTCGCTTGGTTTCCGAGTACTCTGTTGCAACATCCGGATAGGCAATCAAATAGTCTCTGTAGGCTCTGTGGCGTAGCAAATGTGTGTCTCCCGCTTCAAAGGCGTGAACATGATGGCTGCGTTGGTGCCCGCCTTTCTGGAAGTATCGCCGCCCTGCAATCCCATTCTCACCCATCACCAGATACCCTATTGATTCCATAGCGTGGGCTTTAGATTCCAGCTCACTAAAGTCAGACACTTCAATCAGGATATCAATAACAGGCTTAGCCGCCAGACCGGGAACCGCAGTACTGCCAATATGCTCAATCTCCATTGCCACATTGCCAAGAACTTGTTTCAGTAACGACTGTTCCAATTTGAATGTTGCCACCCAGGCAGGGTCATATCTCACAACTTCAATCTTTCTTTGGTTCACGATGCACCCATTTCCAACCTTTACTGGGCTTATTGAGCCCAACCGTATCAGTCATACTCTTCATGTTGAGGGAGGTCATCTGTAATATCGAACCAGGGCGCTTTGTTGGCGACATACACATGACGCTCAGCTTTGACTCTGGGGTCAGTATCAAGTGTTCCCAGTGGAAAGCCATAGATGCCGGGGTTAGCATCGAACTTGGTGTAGAGACTTGAGCCGCAGTTTGAACAAAAGCCTTTATGTTCACCCGGGGAGGATTCATAGAACCTGATCAGTTCCCGGCCTTTGAGCGTTTGCCAGTCTGAGGCTTGCACCTTGGCCCGAGTTCTAAATGCCGAAGCATGCAGCTTACGGCACATTGAACAGTGACAGTTTAAAACATCGGTCAGTGGACCGTTTATTTCGTACTGAATGCCACCACATAGGCAGCTGCCAGTTAGCTTCATTGGTGGTAGTACCTTATTGCATGAGAGCGCACACTGTACCAAATGTGCAACGTAATTCTACGGCTAGTTGGCTAGCGAGTTGAGCAATCTGAACGAGAACCTCGGTGCAACCCAGGATAGAATAGGAAGCATCTTAACCTTACCCACTCGAACTTCGGCTTTACCTTTGACAATACCCTTTATCATTTCATTCACGGCCTATTAAGGCTGTATGAATTTACTTATAGCGACCTTGCAACCCGAAAGCCTAAGTCATCGATTTTATAGGTAGGGTGGCTGCGCCGACGATTCGATGCCAGACACCCTCTACTGGCGTCACACCAGCCTCCGCCACGGAAAACCCGGTAAGTGCCGTAAACTTCCGGGTCATAAACATCCCAACACCACTCCCATACATTGCCAAGCATGTCGAATAGGCCGAACTCATTGGCAGCTTTTAAACCCACAACTTGCGTTGTGGCATTTGAGTTTTCCTCATACCAGGCAATGTCGTCAATTGGACCATACTGGGCTGCGCTATTACCGGCACGGCAGGCGTATTCCCATTCTGCATCGGTGGGTAGCCGATAGCCCTTAGCACCTTCAATGAACTCAATAGTTTGAGAACTCAGGTCAACACGATAGCAGCTATCCAGGCCCGAAGATTGTGACAGTGCGTTACAAAACTGAACGGCGTCATACCAGGATACCGTCTCTACTGGCCGACGATCCCCCACGAAAACAGAGGGAAACATCTGCATTACGGAACCATATAATTGCTGGGTGACAAGGTACTTGCTCAGTAAAAACGGCTCAACTTGAACGGTCCATGATGCCTTCTTCCTATCATCCCGTAGCGTAATGGTGCCTTTAGGTATCGGAACCATCCATCCTTCAATTTCCCTCACAGATCTTCCCTCAGAAATGTCGCATGACCATTAATCAGCCGTTATTCAGGTCCTGCTTCAGGAACCCCTCCACTTCTTGTTCACAGACCCCTTCAACTACCTCGACCCCAGCTCGACGCAATTTCTCCAAACCCTGGCCATTGTTCCGTGGATGGGGGTCTGTCAACGCCACGACCACGCAGCTTACGCCTCGGCTGATCAATGCTTCGGCACAGGAAGGTGTTCTTCCCTGGAAGGAACAAGGCTCCAACGTCACATAAGCGGTTATTCCCGCTAGTGAGCCCGCGTACCTGGCCAGGGCGTCTGCTTCCGCATGATGCCTGCCCGGAGCCTTGGTATACCCACTGGCAACCACTGTTCCGCCTTTCACCAGAAGACACCCAACAGGTGGGTTTGGTAAACAGTCTGGCAGAGCCTTTCTGGATTCTGACAGAGCTAGCTTCATGAACGCTTCATGTGATTTCAATGTGGGGCCTAAAGAATGAGTACTGTTAACGATCTTGACACGCGCAGAGCGGTTTTCGCTCTATTCACGACTTCTGCACAATAAGATACAGATGCAACTCCGGATACTGATCATATTCCAGATGTCTGCATATACAGCCTGACTCTGAGATTACGTCCAGCAGCTTTGGTATACCTAAAGCCGAATAGTAAACCTTCGGCCCCATATAATCATCGGTATGCTCATTGGCCTCATCGAGCCCGCCAGTTGAAAAAATGAAGACGCCGTCCGGGTTCAAAGAGGACAACAACTTCTTGAGTACACTTTCGTGATCCTCTAGCGGAACGTGCCAAAGGCTATCCCAGGCAGTAATGAAATCGTAACGCTTTGTTGGCTGCCAGAAACACACATCGGCATGGTAGAACGTCACATCCGGGTACTTTTTCCTGGCTCTAGTAATCATTTCATCTGAAACATCGATGCCTTCAGGTGAAAAATCTTGTTCTAATAGTAGGTCAATAATTCGCCCGTTCCAGCCACAACCAACATCCAGCGCAGCTCCGCGTCTATCCGTGAAGGCGATGGCGCGGTTGTGCTGAGATATTCCATTGTCGTTAGGAAACTTGTCGCTATCCCACAAATCAGCGATTTGATCGTAGGCCTTTCCAATCTGATGAGGTTTCATGGGTTAAAGTCCTAAATAATACAATAGATATGCAGTAACCAAAGAGCCTGCATGCTATGCCCTTGCTATGAGGCTGGTTCATACTAAACCAAGCTCGGAAATTCCCCATAACCATTCAAGCCGTCGCCGCCCCCTCTGCTAGCTTCATAGTTAACCTGACCTAAAAACTTTACTATCTAGAAGGTTTCTTTATCGTTCTTCTCACCTAACTTACACTGGAAAGGTCGCTTTCAATAATTGACTCTATCTTTATATCCGTTTTTCCGGTAGTGATTTTATTGACCTGTTCATGTGTATATAAAACAGAAAACAGCAAACACTCAAAAGACCAAAGAAAGCGAACCCAATCATTGAGTTCTCTGAACCAAAGGTACCTAAAAGCCCGATCGCGTCAGTCGCGACATACAAGCTGTAGAGAAACACGGGGACGAACAGGACGATGGAGACTACTTTTATAAACCTGCTTTGACGTATTAACAACATAAGCGACAGAATCGCTGACCCCAAGATCAACAATGGAATACCCACTACTAGCGTCAGCATACCGCTGGAGCCAGACGCCAAAGCAACGGGAGAACTAAGCAACATGACTACCCCAGCTAGATAAACCCGCATCTTTTCCATGATTCTCTAATATCCTACTTGGTGAATAGTCGGCAAAGGTTACAACCACTGCATCCAAGTTTACTTAACAACAAAAACCTAACTTTGGCAGTTGCCTGGAATGGGCGTCTAACAATCGCCTTTTTACCTTCACAGGCTTCACTGTCAGGCAATCATGACTTTTAACCATTAGTCATTTAACACCTTAAAGCGTATGAAGAACAGCTCATTCTCGCCCGGGTAGATTCTGCGAATAATCCATTTAAGTATAAACACAAACGGAAGATACTCTGCCTTCGCATGCTGGCGATTCAGATCATTATACTGTACCGGCTCGATACTGGTAATTTGAATACGGCAAATCTTACTGCCATCTTCGTCTAAGAGTGCATCGAGCTCCTGGCCGTTATGGTAATCACTGTCTGCTTTATTACGAACAGTGCTCGTCTTTCTACCGGAGAGGATATGGCGCTTAAGCTTTCGGCGGAACATCATAGCGCTGATCTGGAATTCATGATGTTGGTGACCTATTCCAGACAAAACGGACGCGAGCGGATTAAGCTGTTCTTAAGTGGATTCTTCACCGCTACTACCACCGAGACCATTTTATATACCCTTCCGACTGTGAAAACTACGGTGTAACTTGTGCACCTGCTCGTCAAGACCTGGCACAGGGCCCTCAGCCACCGCGTTCGGAACTACGTCACGGATTGGCAGAGGTCGTACGGCAGGCTCAGAAACGCCTAGCTCGGCTAGCCATGCTGTCAATTGCTCGGAGGAACACACGTACACAATACGACCCAAACCAACCCAACCGTGGGCAGCGGCACACATAGGGCAATGCTCGCCAGAGGTATAAACGGTTGCCTTTGCTCTGGCCTCCGGGTTCATGTTTGCTGCAGCCCAGCGAGCTATCTCGAACTCAGGGTGGCGGGTGTGGTCACCAGAGGCGACGTGATTGTGGTCTTCAAACAAGACCGTCCCATCTGCTGAGACCAAAACAGACCCAAAGGGCTCATCCCCTATCTCCAACGCTTCTGTTGCCAGTTCTACACACCGTCGCAGGTGCTTCATGTCTGTTGGGTTCACCATAACAAATTCCTCAGCCCTGGCGAATGTGTTTCAAGCCCGTCAAAATAAGCTGTTTCAGATGGACAGGGGCGATGACAAATAAAGCCACACCTTTAGTGAAGTCGGGGTTTACCGCCTGATAGAACCGGATCTCTGGTTTATCACTGGCCTGAAACGCCGCCAGATCGCTCTCAGTATAGTTACTCACGCGCCCGACCGACACCAAACACCGGGTTGCGGTGGTTTGGCTGACATTGCCTTGTGAATTAAAACGCTCAAACAGTACATTGGGTGTCTTTTGACGGTGGTGTGGCCAAATGATCGCAATATTCTTGGCAATCGCCCGGTACATGGCCGGGCTCAGCATCGTGTCAGCGTAGTAAAGCTTGCGCCAGGGTCGGCGCAGCCAACACTTCGTGCTCTCGGTTAACGAAAACTGAAAGGTATTGCCGCCTTTCCTGTACGCCGGCAGAAAACCGGCTGACGCACGAATCAACACAGCGTCGGATTCTTCAGTAAACACAAGCAAACAGTAACCGACCAAACTGTCTCCCTGGAAGTACAGTCGCAACTTGCGCTGGAAAGCTCCCGGGCTATCAAAGTAGTTGGCCATATAGTCTGTTGACGATACGTTCGCAAAACAGGACGTGATCACCCCCGCAACGGCGTTGCGCTCCCGATCCGTCAGCCAGCGATTGGTTTGTGCCAAGTCTACACATCGTAACGTCATCGGCCCATGTCTCTTAGCGGAGGTGATTTTGCACCACTGTTCTGAATATCGACCCACGTTGCGCTGAGTAATACGGAAGATACTATAGGGGCTGCCTACCGTAGACGCGTTAACGCTCCGTAAGAGCAAGCTGCAGACTCAGGCCTGCAAAAGCGGTCGCGAAACCACGGCGCAGCCAAGCCTGAACCCTGGGGGATTCTATAACGACGACCCGAAACGCGTACGCCAATTGGCCATACAAAGCGAAGACACCGAACGTCATCGCCATAAAGACAATCCCAAGCCCCAGGAACTGAGCCATTGAGGACTCCGCGCCTGCTGTAATGAACTGCGGCAGGAAGGCCAGGAAAAAGATGGTCAGCTTGGGGTTAAGGATGTTTATCAGAAAAGCTTTTACGACCAGCGAAGCAACACTGCCTGGCTGATTCACTTCCTGAACAGAGAACGCCTCTCGGTTACGCCAAGTGGCAACCGCCAAGTAAAGCAGGTACGCAACCCCCGCGTACTTAAGCGCCTGAAAGGCCACTGCACTTGTGTGCATAATGAAAGCCAGCCCCAGTAATGTGGCCAGCAAATGCGGCACAATGCCGAGCGTACAGCCAAGAGAAGCACAGAGACTTGCCCGACGCCCCTGCATCAGGCCAATAGACACAGTAAAAATCACACCCGTGCCAGGAATAAGCACAACAACCAGTGACGTTAATAAGAATTCAGTGGTGAACACAGTAGAGTGACTCCCCAGTTGCGTTTAGTAGATCACAATTCCAAGTTCAATTTATACAACTGATAAGCGGTGTATGAAAAACCCGCCAGCAACAGGACAAGGGTGATGATCAGTCTCGAATGATTAATGTCCGGCAGGTCTTTATCAAGCCCTTTTAAGTCGGCGGGATGGTAAAGCGTTCTGGGGCTCCAGATCGCGATAATCACGAACAAAAAGACAATGGCCAGAAAGGTGTGTATCGAATAGATGAAGGCTTCCAAATTATTCATGATAGCCGCTGAGGTTGAGAAAACCGCATTGCAGATCAACATGGACAGCCCAAAAACACTCATCGGTGAGCGCAATGAAGAGATAATGGTAGCCTGTCTCTCAGTGTTTTCTACATCATTTTTCATAGGGTCACTCATGCGGTCACCTTAAGTGTCATGCGGCTTGGTGTGTTTCGAGCTCCCAGATATCAGCTGTAACAATCTAGGAGGCATTTTCAGTCAGATAAGGTGCTTATCTGATTCCATCCAATAATCCAATAGCGCGCAATTGTCGTCATCATACAACCTCGCCTCTTTTTCGCCCCGAGTTCGTCTTTTGCTGCCACTAGGCTAGTATGGCGTAAGCCGCTAACAATAACATGACGGTGGTTATAGGGCCCCACAAAGCCCTCTCTTCTCGAGATGGGGTAATCCAGTTCATGGCGGTACTCAGCGTCTGCACGGCGAGTGCGACATAGGCAGTCCACATCGGCCAGTGTGGCCTCATTCCAGCGGCCGAGGCTATACCCGCGCCCATACTGGCCAGCAACAAAACCGACAACGCTGCTGCATAACGCCCCGAAACCGGTAGTGCACCTTCATGACGTCCGCCCTGTGTCAAACGCCCCCAGGGTGCACCTGCAATCAGACAGAACTGAAAAATAATCACTCCAACAACGATGACAACATACAAAAACGCGGCTGTTTGAACCATGAACACCCCTTCTGTTAGTCTCAACCGGCGAGAGAAATGAGTCGTGTAGCAATGTGCAGCAGCGATAGCGCCTTATCATACCTATTAAAATAGCATGTTCAGTAAGACTCTGATTTCCCCAAATGATAGGACACCTATACTGGTCTGAGAAAAGTTTTCAGGCCCACCTTATGATCATTCGACTTTCCAGGGATTGCAGTAATTTCGGGTACTTGTCGCAGCAACTGTCTGTGATTGATACAGCACGACTTTAAGCTGTGGCCACGTCCTTTATACAACAGTCTGTTGGATTGAGTAAGGGTGCAACTAATAATGTTGTTATGCGTTGGTCATCAACTTGAATTCGTTCCAGAAGAACAGTCATATTTGTACAGTGTCATGTCACCGTAAAATCGGGTCAATTCACATATTTTACAGGTTGGTAGCAAGGCCGATGGTGCATTCATGAATCATTTATGGCCACCCCCATAATCACATCCAACGTACTCCCTTCGCCTTTCATCGAAAAAGGGATCGATGTGGAGACCGTTGAAAACCCAGCTTCCGTCATTGCCAATTGAACCTGCTGCTCAGTGAAGCCATATCCCTCGTCGCCTTCTTTCTTGTACCAATCCCACTGCACCAGATAACCACCCCGACGAAGGACTTGCTTTAGAAGCTTCAAGGTTTCTGTATAGTCGGAAACAAAGGCCAGGGCAGATGAAGCCACGATCAGATCAAATGTTGATGCTAAGTGGCTGTTATTTAAGATCACATTTTGATCTAACTCAGATGCAATGGTCACCACATCCTTAAGGTGTTTAGCATCAAGCGTTTCGATCATTTTTTGAGAAGGATCGAGAGCCACAATTGAGCTTGCCGAATCAGATAATCGTTCGGTTAGTAAGCCACTGCCGCACCCAAAATCGAGAATACGCCAGCCATCTGGATCCAAGGTATTTCTCAATGCATGGTAAGCATTATCGGCGTAAGCTATCACAGCTGGGTTACTGTCCCACCCATCTGCGTATTTATCCCAGCTGTCATCCATTTTACAATGCTCTCTTCTAAATTTTACATTCTCTAACGTCACCAGGAAATCCGAATATCAACGACGCCGAGACATTTCTTTCTGGGTAATACATCACCAATACCGGAAGTATCTTATGAACCAATGAGCAAGCAAGGTGAGTTCTCAATGAAACGGCGAGAATGACCCCCATCGCTCAGTCAAAGTATCAAAGCTAGAGTAACCTAACCCTCGATAACTACCTAAGTTGCGTGTCTTGATTGCCTACTCCACTTGATTGGAGGGCTAGTCGTCGCCTTTGCCGATAATTTGGGTAACGTCCGCTTTCGCTACGCACTCATGCCGATAAGCCATGGCCGAACGTCGAAGCTTAGGACGCCCGATTTGACGGCCGGATCTTCTGCGGCGAACGCCGCAATCTCTGCTTCGGTAACACCGGCAGCCGGTATCATCATTCCGCCACCATCAGCGTCGAGATGTGGACCGCCCAGAGCAAGCTTCCCAGCTTCCAAAAGCTTGCTGTAGTGGCTGACATGTTCCATAACACCAGGCTGGTCAAACAGCGTTTGGCCCTCAAGCCACTGCGGACCTGGGGTGTGAAACACCACAAACCTTACGTCTTTCATACTTTTTTCCCTGGGAAATGTGACTATTGAATCCGTTGCTTAGGCGCTCGTAGCGGAATATAGCAGAGCAAGACCAACCAGTCTGCTGGCGACTTCTTGTACTTGCACACCTTCAATCAGGCTTAGTTGAACTGCCTTAGCGTTGAATTCGTTTGAATGCTGCCAGGTCTTTCTGGGCTTTGTGTATCTTGGTATTGGACACCTCGTCAGTTTGATTTTGGTCTCCGTACAACCGGGTCAAGTTCACTTTTCCGACGGCAGCGCTTTATTAGGCGAGAGAGTGCACCTCCAGATAATCATACGGCCACCCCGAAGAGCGCACCGACCCCAGCCGTCAACACCATTGCCAAAGCACCCCAAAACGAGACCCGAGAGGCAGCCTTAAAAACAGGAGCACCGCCGACTTTCGCTGCTAATGAGCCTAATAAGGCAAGGAAGACCAATGAACTGCCAGTGACGACCCACATAAGCAACCACTCCGGAAATAGCAGGACGACACATAGGGGAAGGGCCGCACCTAACGAGAATGTGCCTGCCGACGCCAATGCAGCCTGAATTGGACGGGCCGTAGAAACTTCTGAAATGCCGAGTTCATCGCGGGCATGTGCCCCAAGTGCATCCTGCTTCATCAGTTGGCTTGCTAAGCTGTCTGCGAGCGCCCGGTCTAAGCCGCGCCTTACGTAAATCTCGGCAAGTTCCGCATGCTCTTGTGCAGGCGCATCTGCCAGTTCGGTTCTCTCCCTGGCAAGGTCGGCTCCCTAAGTGTCTGCTTGAGAGCTGACTGACACGTACTCACCCGCTGCCATTGACATAGCGCCGGCAACGAGACCAGCAACACCTGTAACCAACACAGCCTTAGAGTCCGCCCCTGCCGCCGCCACACCCAATACCAGACTTGCAGTAGACACAATCCCGTCGTTTGCACCAAGAACTGCAGCACGAAGCCAGCCGATCCGATCTGTTCTGTTCTGTTCTGTTCTGTTCTGTTCTGTTCTGTTCTATGTCGTTCAGAGTGTCTCATGCGAAGTCCAAGTAAACAGGTGAGCAGTAGCGCCTAACGCTGCAATCACGCGCTCGTCGCATGTAGTGTTTTGTCAATTTTTTTTGCGTGCAACCACTGAGTAGATGTGCCAGCGCTGTTCGGTCCCTCCGGGAGCCGTGCCGGAATGACGGTGCTCATTGAATGAAATGATTTCAAAAGGCTTTAGCCATTGCCTTACCCTATGCTCCGTCGCGACCAACACGTTCGGCCAAAAAGCACTGCGATCATACTCGGGACCTGCCATGGTATCTTCTGGCCCCAGGAAAGAGCCAACAAAAATACCGCCTGGAAGTAATGCCGCGCAGATCTTCTCCCAAGCGTCTGCGAACTCGTCTTGGGGACAGAAGAACAGACTAGCGTCAGCCACGACCAAAGAGGCTCTAGGGTAATGAAATGTACTAAAGCTATCCTTTGAAAGCGATACACTATCATCTCCACTAAACCTATTCTGACATCTCGCTATAGCTTCAGATTCTATATCGAAGGCGTGTACAGAGAACCCCTTGAACCTCAAAAATGCGATATCACTTCCCGCTCCGCAACCACAATCGATAGCAGTTCGGGGACCTTCAACAAGCGATATACCTAACTTAAGATCTTCGCGAGTATCTCTAAATTCAGTAGCCTCAAAATATTTCGATATCTCTACCGACGGCATCTAGTTTACCTTAATTTAACGTTTTACTATGGGTCAAACTGCGCAGCAGGTTGTCCCGTGGAGGCCGCGCACGGCAGGAACGTACCTGAGCAACTTGTTAAGTGTTACCTGTGCATTATTGCAAGATACCATAAATGCCCAAAACCTAAGATAACAACAGCAAACAGCCAATACTGATAAGGACTTACAAAGGCTAATGAGACTAGGCCCAAGAATAGTGAAACGGTACTAATAATTTGCAGCTTGGTTAGTTTTACGAGTTTTAAACCATGCCATGTAACTTGAAAGATAACCCTGAAGCTGTAAAAGCTGAAGACAATTAGTAGTGTGACAATAACCGGGAGCACTGACTCAATAAACTCACCCGAAGACAAGCTGGTAACCGCCGCAAGCAAGTATATGGCAAGACCTTCTAACCAAATAAGTAGGAGGACGAGAGTAACAATAAGTAACTCGATTCTAAATACGTACTTCATAGTCACTTAACGCTCCGCTAAACGGCGAGCGTTAGCGAGCCCGGTGGAGGCCACGCTTTTTGTGGCCAGAACGAATTTGAGCGGCTTGTTAAGCAATTTTTTCTATACGCTCTACTTGAAATTGACACGGTATTTTTATCAGGGTCTTTAGCATTAGAAAATGAATAACCATTTGCCTGATGTGTGGCTCCAAAAACCAAGCCCAACTCAGCACATTCGCGTTTAAATCCTTCAATATCCTGAACGCTAAATACGAGTTTAACCCCTGCCTGGCCAAGCTTGATACTCTTGGCTGCCTGGTGAACCAGTATAGTGAAGCCGCGACCTTCTGAAGTAAGCTCGATCAAACCTTCTAGTGCTTCACCTGTAGTTTTAAAGCCAAAATACTTCCGATAAAAATCGGCGGTTTTATTCATATTTCGTGCGTAAATTATAATTGTATTGAGCTCAGCGTCCATGACCACTCCGAATGCTTAACGCTGCCATAATTTGCAGTTTTGGAGTGGAGACTTTTGTGCTATTTTCAAGCACAAAAGGCGTAACGGAAAAACTGTCAAATTAATGGCATTGTTAACTATTTTGTATTTTCTTGCTGTAGAATTCACAGCGATCCACTAAGCCCATAGAGTTTGCAGCCTCTCCGAGCTTTATCCAAATTTCTGCTGGAGGCTTGCTTGTTGCCTCAAGTGCTGCCTCTTCGAGCATATCTAGTGCAAGTTCTAGTTCATTGTGATCAAGGTATTCATCATACTCAGCGATATACTTTCCAACACCCTGATATTCACAAAGAATTGCGCGTGCCTCGCTCAAAAAGGCGACAGTAATCTTCCACTTTTTCTCTAACTCTCTTCTGAAACTCATAAGAATGTTAACGCTTAGCTAAGCGGTGCCCTGACAAGGGCATCCGGTGGACGGCCCTCGGGCCGGGAACGTACTTAAGCGACTGGTTATACATTGGTTCCCGCAGTACGAAGTTTTCGGAACACCTTGGCTAATATGTCGTTACCGAGAATCAGACCGACAGAGAAAGCCAAAACCACACACCAGCCATAATTTATTTGCGCCTGAGCACTCAACTGAGTCACCAAAACACTGATAGAGCGGACGAGCCAATAAACACCAATCAAAAACACCCCTGCGGCGACAATTCCACTTTCAGGAATTACCGGTCCTGGTGTTTCGGTAGAAAAAGCATTCTTGGAAATTTTCGGGGCACTAAGCCATAAAACAATACCAATACTGATGGGCACCAAGAGGCCTGCTGCCAAATATCCAATGCGTGGTGAATTTGGCACACTCCACGCCTCAGGAACAAAAGCCAGAGGCACATAGTTTCCCACAGTGCTAAAGACCAGGTAGGCAGCAAAAACTTTAATAACGATCTCAACGAGTGCTCTCATATTCCTCTATGCGTAACGCTTTTAGCAGGCGCGCGCTTTTCAGCGTCGCCTGCCTAAACTTGTTACAAGTTTCGAGGCTCAAGCTTGTAGCTCTGCGCCTCAATGATAAGTACATCACCGCTTTGCATTTCGATTTCACATCCTTTTACAGTTCGCTTAACCGCATTTATGGAAATTGATTCACCCCAAGGACATTCGTGTGGCGCCCGAAAGTTGGATACTCCCGTGAACCGAAGCGCGTGGGGCTGCGCCGACTTTTCCCGCTCGGTAAACACAAGAAGGTCAATTTCCAACACGGCCTCACTCCACTCCAACCTGATACATTTCATGAGGGCATCGTGAAGTGGCAATGATTCAATTTCGTCCATAGCCATTTACTTGTAACGCCAGCCATAAGCGGCGGCTGAAAGCCGTCCGGTGGAGGGCCAAAGGCCCGGAACAACCTTAATGGCCTTGTTATAAGTTTTTGGTATCAACTCGGACCCCACAGTGGATGCACACAATTGAACCACTAAACCATTTTGTGACTACCGACGCCCAATTACCGCTTGATGCTGGGTGAGGCTGCTTGAAAGTTTGGATTGTGAGACATCGATTACAGTGCGGACACCGCACAAAAAACGCCAAAACGAAATGCACTACCCCGAAAATCAGGAACCCATAGAACAGCCTGAGCAACGTGCTTTCACTTCCTCCCTCAGTTGCCAGTGCGTAGACAAAGTAAAAACCGCAGATCAATAGCATCGCCCAAGCGAAGTAGGCGCTGATGGCATTCAGTTTTCCGATACCTGTGCGACTCAGCACGCTGTCGATCCTTCTGACTTATAACGCCTTGGGTAAGCTGCCGGTACGAAGCGCAGCGTAGTACCGGTCAGCTTCACCCATTGGTTAGGCATTTCGCGGCATGTGTTGAATTGAAAACCTTCCTCGGAGCCCAATTCTCAAGTACACCTGAACTGATTCGTGAGCCTGCGACAAATGATGCCGAATCTGCTTCTCATACTCTTTGTAGTAAAGCCCAACAAAGTCATCAAAATTCACGATTACATAGATCAAGTTGTTACTTGAGTTTGTAGGTATTTGGCTAGCCGCATAAGTTATATCGGACGATAATTTGTTCAAAAAACCATCTGACAAAGAATAGTACACAGTAGCGCTGTAAATCTCGTCTGCTTCTACACGGTCCAGTTCCTCTTCAGAAACCCCGATCGTTTTGACTTCACAGAAAGATTTCTCTCCGTTCTCCAGAAACTGGATATCCGGAGATTTTGGCTTATTTTTGCTTCCACCTTCGGCACTCTCAGGCACGAATTGCACAGAAGAACGCCCGGTGCTCACCAGGTATTCGTAAGCCAACACTTCATTCAAAATGTTTATGAACTGCTGTTTTCCACGCCTTCTAGAATCATGCTTAATGTATCCAGCTGCTTTCTTTGCAAACTCTCGCCAGGAACCTTCATCAAGAACCTCAAGGGCCTTCCCGTAAACCTTTAAGTCATCGAGAAAAAAGTCGTCATCTTCCTCAATGATGGAGCTGACCTCACTCAACCACCAATCATCATCGGCGGTTTTCTTAAGTTCTGAGATCAGATATTTGAGTCGTTCCATAATCTTGAGGTAGTGCCTAACGCCCCTATTCAACGGCGAGGGGCTTTTTCCGAGTCCGTTGCAATGGTTTGTTAACTGGTGAGTTCATTTACAGTAACAGCCTTACAAATTACAAAGCTACAATCAAAGACTAGCGCTTTGTATCCACCCTCTGGAGTAATGGAGGGAACATAGTTTGTTTTTAAGTGCTTTAATGCAGTTTCTTGAAACTTATCAAGCAGCGGTTTAGGTCCCTGAGCCAACAGCCCATTTGAGTCTTTGCAAAACTCTATGAAAATACCGGCATTCCGTGTATTTATCGTTTCTGAAAATTGTCTCCAACCATCGACAAGTTTTTCATGGGTTTCCCACAACCTGCCAAGCAAATCATAGTGATTCTCAGCTTCGCTTGAATAGTACAAATACCCTTGGGGCGCGTTATGCTTCCAAAGCAATTGATGCTCATTAAGAAAATCTATAACACCCGTAAAGCCAGGTTGAACATCACTCTCGATTACATCATGGCAAGTGATAGTGAATTTTCTAATTACGTCAATTTCCTTAATATCATCGCACTGAAAATGAATGACAAGATCATTCGTAAGATCGACACGGGTTATGAACCCATTTAGATCTTCATAAACATATTCAGACAACTTTTCGATGTTCAAGTTTATTCCCAGTTAACGTTCCTAAGCTACGGCGAAATTGCGCGAAGCGTAATTGAGTCCAAGGCCTGCCGCGTAGCGGTGTTTTGGCCTGAGTAGCCTTGGTTTGTTAGTATCATATTGCCCAAAAATTATCCGATATTTTTTTGTTATGATTTTCAAATGATTCCCATGCAAAGTCAGCATCTCTGATAATCATCGTTAGCAACGATACAAGTTCTTTAATGTCTATTAACAGCTGGTCCGCAATATTCCAAGAAAGTTCGAATTCGGAAATATCCGGGTAGCGGTATTCACCTTCAACAAACTTCAGTTCTAAATGTGCGGTGTACTTGTCCCTTGCGGTTTTACAACTAATAGCTTCACCGCTGTATGCTACATGTTTATATAGAATTTTAGCTTGTTCTAAATATTCCTTAAACTTTTCAGACCGTTCGATCTTAAACTGTTCCTTAATTTCATCTGGTAGTTTTTCACCTTCATAAGCACTAATATATTTTCTCTCTAAAAGCTCAACAACTGCATCATTTTCAAGTGCTTCAATGATTTTTTTAAGACTTGGTGCCTTTTTGGAAACATCAAATACAATTTTAGCTACATCTTGAACAATACTAAGAAACATATTCATTTTCAGGATATAGAATCCCTGACCCGCAGCGCCTGCGCCATACCTCTTACTCAATTCATTCGAATTTAGCATTGGCCTAATCAATTCGTATTTTCTCAATATACTTAGAAAATATGTCAGTAAGTGTTTGTTGTGGCCTGTTAACTTTTCAACGGTTTGTTTCGGATTCATATTTGATACTAACGCTTGCAGCAGTTGCGCGGGCTTTTCCGCGTCGACTGCCTGTGATTGTTAGGTTTACTCAAGCTCTAACTCCATTTTCTGATTGTATGTTTTGAAACCAAGTTTTTCAAAAGCCTGATGAGCCGCTTCATTTTTCGACCAGACATCTAACTGAACCTTTGAAATACCGTTTTTCTTTGCATATTGAAATACACGTTCGAACAACAGCTTGGAAATACCTAGTCTTTGAAATCTATTGCTAACTGCTATCTGCTCAACATAAATTGATGATCTTGCATTCAAAAATATATTACTTGGCCGTTGGTTTAGTTTACACAGAATATAGCCTGCTATTTCGCCATTCAGCTCAACAACGAACACAGAGAAATCTTTTTCGGTCATTATCTCCTTAAACCAAGAAATAACTTCTAGTTGATCTGTTTCTTTGAAAACACCGACGTTGAAGGACACATGGAGATCATGAACAACGCTATTGAGTTCATAAAGTGCATCAAGGTCTTCAATTCTAGCTTCACGTATTATTGTATTCATTCAAACCTAACGCCCAGCTAAGCCGCCGGAACGGAGTTGATTGTTTTGTGCCAGCGTAGCGGAAAAGCACAAAGCGAGCAACGTAGTGGAGGTCGGCTTGAGCTGATTGTTATGTGACTGACTACTTTGCACGATTTGCCGATTGCTCCAGTTCAATAATTTTAGTTATTACGCCTTTACCCACAGTACGAGCACCTTCTTTAATTAGGAATTTCATGCCCACATGAACTTTACCTATATGTTCTTGTGGGCTTAGAAAACCTAAGTAAGCTCGAACGGTTTCACCGGGGTTTGCAACGTCTACATCAGGATAAATATGAGAAGCATCCCAATCGTGCTCGTTATAATAAAATTGCGGCCTGTAGCCAGTATAGGCTGGTGTAGACCTACCGCCTTCTGCTGCAGTGAGAAAATATATTTCCGCTTCTATATCTTTAGGTACTGGCATAATTCTTAAGCCACATAACGCCGCCAGCACGCGCGGCTTTGTAGTGGAGGCGAAGCCGCAACGGAAAAGTCGTCGCTGTGCCTGGCCTTGTTAAGGTTTGCCCTGGCTGTATAACGGAATGTCATTAGACGCCCCGCTCCACAAGTCAAAGCATCCTCTCATGGTGATTCCAACCATCACCAGTGCACCTAGAGTTCCCCAGAAATAAACGCCTTCAAAGGATGTGTACGACTTTGCCGCAAGAAGCCCAACCAGTAGAACGCTAATAGGCAGATAGCTGGATATAATAGACAGAACTACAGCAAAGGTCACTGAGGCATAGCGTTGCTTTAGACGTCTGTAGGTTACAATGTAGATAGGACCACCACTGAGCATTGAAAACACAAGAAACAATAGGACCCATGCATATATACCATCAATAATCATAGATACCTTAACAGTTTGTTCATCGTCGTTCCCGACGATGATTCCGGAAATAGTAACTTAAACGCAATCACGCAATTTCGCTAGAACCCAGTGATAGAGCGGCTTTAGTCGATATCAAACTCCTCAATCCGCACATATCAGAACCGGAAAAACCGTCTGTTTAGACAATGATTCCCGATATCAGTGTCTCCAGCGACACATATTCCAGATATTCCCCGATATCTGCGTCGCACTCTGGTGCGAAGCGGCACGCTATCCAACAAGATATCTATCAAATCAGGACAGGTTCAACATGTTTAGGGGCAAGATCAGGGATATCGGGGGCTACTGTCAGATACGGTGGATATTAATCGTGCAGACTCGCTACCGCCCGGCCGGTTACAGGGCACACCAAGGGATTTGAGTTGTCCAATTACCATGTCACTGCGGAGTGATGATGGCAAGTATTTATTGGTAGGGTATTTTCATTTGGCGTTGAGGTCAGGCCTGGTAACGGCCTTCGCAGCGAGCAGGGATGCTTGCGGCAGGGCGTGGTGGGCCTGGGATGCCCCTGCAAGACCGGGCGAACGTCGGTGGCGGTTAGGACCGGGCTTTGCTGGGGGTGGGTGCAGCAGTTGGTCATGCAACCCTGGAACCCTACTATTTGCGCTAGGTAAGCGGAAGTAAGGTTCTGGGGTTCGTTATGCTTCGTAACGAGCAGTGGACTTCCCCCATAGGAGCATTTGGACAGTAGGGATGTGCAGCTTGGGGGCTACTACAGGCTACTACAGCCCCTTCACCGCATAAATGCCGGGTGCGTTACGCCAGTAGCCTTTGTAGTCCATACCATAGCCGAACACATAGCGGTCTTCGCATTGCAGGCCGATGTAGTCGGGAATGATGTCGGGGCGGGCTTTGCGGTTGTGTTGCTTATCCACCAGTACGGCGATGTGGATTTCGGCGGCGCCTTCTTTGTGGGCGTGGTCGACAATAGCGCCCAGGGTGGAGCCTTCGTCGTAAATGTCGTCAACAATGAGGATGGCGCGGTCTTTCAGGGATTGCTGTGGATAAGTACGCCATTCCAGGTCGGCGCCGCGGGTTTTGTCGCGGTAGCGGGTGGCGTGGAGGTAGCTGATTTCCAGCGGGAAACCGAGCTTGGTGACCAGTTTGCCGGTGAGTACCAGGCCGCCGTTCATTACGCTGAAAACGATGGGGTTTTTCCGGGCCAGGTCCTGCGAGATGCCGACCGCCATGTTATCGATGGCTTGCTCGACCTGTGCTTCTGTAAACAGGCAATCAGCTTCATTCCAGACTTGCTGGATATCAGACGGGATGGCGGTCATTGCTGCCTCTGTGGTCAGGTTTTAAACGGGGGGCGAACTTTAGCGGCTCCTTGAGTGCGGTGCAAGCGGAGCGACAGACTGTTCACTGTTCGGTAGTATAGTCGCTGTTTTTTACCACGAATACTGACGGAGAGTTCGATGCACATCGCCCTCATCTGGGCCATGGCCCGCAATGGCGTCATAGGCCGGGATAACAAGCTGCCCTGGTACCTGCCGGAAGACCTCAAGTACTTCAAACGGGTCACCACCGGCAAACCCGTCATTATGGGCCGTAAAACCTACGACAGCATAGGCCGGCCCTTGCCCAACCGCACCAACATTGTGGTCACCCGGGATGCCAGCCTTACCCTGGAGGGCGTTAAGGTCGTCACCAGCCTGGATGACGCGCTGGATATCGCGCGGGCTGAATCGGTGATCAGTGATGTCGATGAAGTGATTGTGATGGGCGGCGCCGAGATCTATGCCCAGGCCCTGCCGCATGCTGACCGGCTTTATGTCACCCTGGTACACGCTGAAGTCGAAGGCGATGCTGTCTTCCCGCCGATTGATCTGGGTGCTTACCAGGAACTGGCGCGGGAAGATTTCAACGCCGAAGGCCCCAACCCGTACGACTATTCCTTTGTCGTTTACGAGCGGCCCGAAGCGGATTAAACCGCGCTACTCTTCAACAAAGCCGTTCAACCCCATCCAGGTGCAGAACAGGGAAGCGCTGCCGAAGATCGTGAACCCCGCGACCAGCGGGATCAGGGTGTCGTTGAAAAACAACCCCACCAGATAGGAGAGCGGCACCGAGATAAAGCTGGTCAGGGAACCAATCAGCGCCGCGCCCAGGCCCGCCACCTTGCCCAATGGCTGCATCGCCATCGCATTGAGGTTGCCGAACAACAGGCCAACCGAGAAAAAGCCGCTGGCGCCGATCACCATAAACTGCCCAATCGGCGGGAGCCCGCCCTGCAGCAATGCCAGTACCCAGAGCAACGCGAAACAGCCAATAAAGCCGAACAATGCCAGATAACTGATCAGCCGGGTGCCAAAGCGCATCACCAGCCGGCTGTTGACGTAAGACGCCACGCCAATGGAACCCGCCATAGCGGCGAAGTAGAGCGGGAAGCGGTCGCCCACATCGTAGAGTTCCTGATAAATCGCCTGGGCCGAACTCAGGTAGGTGAGAAAGCCGCCGAAAATAAAGCCGGCCGCGGCGGTAAACCACATGGCACTGCGCGTGGTCAGAACCGTCCAGCCATCCCGCATCAGCTGTTTCCAGGCGAAGGGTTTGCGCTTGGCTTTGGGCAGCGTTTCGGGGTGGCGCCAGCCGAACCAGACGGTGATGACGAGTGCCAGGCCAATGAACACCGCAAAAATCATCCGCCAGTTAGAGAGTTTGACCACTAACTGGCCAACCGCCGGGGCGATCATCGGCACGATGATGAACACCATCATAATGAACGACATCACCTGCGCCATGGCGCGTCCAATGTAGCGGTCGCGGATGATCGCGACCGAGACGATGCGCGGGCCGGAAACGCCAAAACCCTGCACCAGCCGACCGAACAGCATCCACTCCAGTGTCTGCGCCTGCATCGAAATTACTGAGCCTATGGTAAAACAGACCAACCCACTGAAAATCGACGGTCGCCGGCCAATCACGTCGGATAGCGGGCCGTAGAACAGCTGGCCGAAGGCCATACCCAGCACCAGAAAAGTGATGATCATGTGGGTTTGGGCAACGTCGGTAATGGCCAGGTCGGTAGCGATGGCCGGCATGGCCGGCAACATGGCATCCATGCTCAGGGCGACCAGGGAGGTCATCAGTGCCATTAGGGTGACGAATTCGGGCAGGCGCATCTCAGGGCGGGCGGGTTTGGCCGGTGGAGCGGTGGTCATGACGGTTCAGTCCGGAACGGGTCGGCGGCAGAAGTACCGGCGACGCAAACGCGCAGTTTACCACGCTTTGTTGCACCGGTTGGGCGGCGTTCAAACTCAGTGACTTATGGCGGTTTGGGCGGAGCTACTGAAAGCCCAGTGCACGTTGCAGTCGCACCAATTTGGCAGTATCTGCCTGCGGCTGAGTCTGTAAACCGGCCAGATGCATCAGCAGCAAATCCCGGCGTACGGTATCGGAAGGCAGGTGATGTATTGCCCCAATGTATTCGCGCATCTGCAAAGGCAATTGCCAGCTTATTTTTACTGCATTGCCGTAGCGCGCACTGAACAGATTCATCAGCCGGTCGAGCATGGCCTCGTCGGGTGGGATTCCCGGGTTGGGGTGTTGTTCAATCACATCCAGCAGTGCAAATTCACCCAGGCGGTACAGCAGGCCTGCAGTGTAATAGGGGGCCGGGTCGAGCTTGAGGCGGGCTGCGAGTTGGGCGGCTGTTTCGGCGACTCGCTGGCTTTCTTCCGAGTAACGCTGCATGCGGTTTCTAATGGTGGGCGGCCGGTCTGTTGAGCCTTGGTTCAGCAACAGGGCACTCACCTGGGCGATCGCCATGGAGACGCCCATGGTCGCAATGGCATCCAACAGGGTCGGCACTGAACGGCCGTAGCGCCGCATCTCGCTGCTGTTAGCTACGCTGAGCAAGCGCGAGGTAATGATAACGTCGTCCTGCCAAAGTTTGGCGAGCGATTTGGCGGTGGGCAGCTCCTGCTGCCATTGCAGGGTGAGCACTTTTTGCGCATCGGGCAGGAGGGTTAAATGGTCCAGATGTTTCGACTGACTCTCCAGCCAGGCAACCCAGTCGGTTGGTTCGTTCGAAGCGCCAGGTGCATCTTTACCGGCAGCCAGTTTGAAAAACGGCGTTAACCGCTCCATCACATCTTCAGGTGTGAAGGGTTTAACAATGTAGCCGTTCAGCCCGGCACGATGGCTGGCTATAACGGATTGACGATCACCCCGGCCGGTCACCATGACAATGGGAACGCTCTTGTTTTGCTGACGAATGCGGCGCGCCAGGTCCAGTCCGGAATCGATGCCCTGCAAGTTCCAGTCGCAGAGCACAAGGTCGATCGGTTGGGTGCACCAGAGTGACCAGGCCGTGTCGGCATGCTCGGCCTCGTGCAACAGCAGCCCGTTGCGAATGCTGCCAACAATGGTCAGCAACAGGTCACGCATCAGCGGGTCGTCTTCTACGATCAGAATGTTCATGAATGAAGCGCGCTGCCTATTACTCACTGGGTAGGCTAGACTATCGTTATTAGGGGTTCAAAGCCATGCGACTCCCGTCATTGGGGCTGTTCGATGAGCCCACTCCTGTCACGACATGTGCGTTAGCGAGGAATCCATGGCGTCCAAAGAGGTAACCGCAAAACTCGCTGCTTTACGGCTCCGGTTTCTACAACGGTTACCCGTGGAATACGATAGCCTGACCGAACTCTGGGACCGCTGGATAACGCTTGAACAGGAGTCGGAACGGCAGCTACTGCTGCGCCAGATTCATACGCTCAAAGGCAACAGTGGTACCTTTGGTTTCGCCACACTGAGTCATCGGGCAGCACAGTTGGAGGCGGCGCTGGATGCTCGCCAGCACTCTGAACTATCGGCTGCGGACTGTTATGGCAATTTACTCGCCGAATTACGGGCCTCAATGACGCCCGACGCCGCCCGCGAGTGCGCTACACCCGCTGCGACCCCTCCGGTAGCGGCGCCCACCCCCGCCACGTCCTACTCCGCGCTTTCCGTTCCTGTTCGTCGGCCACAATTGGCTTACATCACCGAGACAGAGGCAACCCCAGACCAGGCATTACTGAACAACCTGAATGTGCAGGGTTATGAAGTGATTCAGGCCTCGCTGTCCAGCAAGGCGGAGCAACTGCCTGAATGGGTGCTGCTGGATCTGGCTGAAAGCCAGGGCTCGGTGCGTCGCTTTCTGGCGTCGATACACCGGTGGCTCAGGCAGGGGCTGGAGGTCATCGTGCTGATCGATGAGCTGGATTTTCAAGCACAACTGGCCCTGGTGCGTGCCGGTGTAACGCATTGTCTGATGCGGCCGGTATCGGTGGACCAACTGCTGCGGCTGGTCAAACCCGGCATGGGCCAAGCCCCGGAATTCCAGGGGCGTGTGTTGCTCATGGACGATCAGAAGCAGGTGATGCAGTATTACCAGACTCTGCTGGAAGCCGCGGGGTTAAAGGTAAAAGCCGAAAGCGACCCGGCGCGCATTTTCCGGCAGATTGAACAATTCGACCCGGATTTACTGCTGCTCGACATCAACATGCCCAAGGCAACCGGCCCCGAGGTTGCCCGGGTTTTGCGTTTGCACGAACGCTTTGAAACCTTACCCATATTGTTTCTGACCGGCGACCAGGAACAGGCAACTCAGCGCAGCGATCTGCTCAACATCGGCTCAGACGATTTACTGTACAAGGGAATGGATGAAACCGAGCTGGTGCAGCTGGTCACCGCCCGTGCCGAACGGGCGCGTCAGTTGAGTGACCTGGTCAACCGGGATTCTTTGTCCGGGCTGAATAACCACGGAGCCGTGCAACTGGCCTCAGAACAAGCCTATGCCAGAGCACAGCGCAAGCATCAGCCCAGCAGTCTGGTGGTGCTTGATCTGGACAACTTTAAGTCGGTGAACGATACCTACGGGCACGATACGGGCGATCAGGTTATTCGGACTCTGTCACAACTGTTGTCCGCCCGATTTCGCGGCACCGACACGGTCGGGCGCTATGGCGGTGAAGAATTCGTGATTCTGTTGCCAGGCACAGCACCCGACACCGCCAAGCAGCTCACCGAAGAACTGCTCGCTGACATGTCGGCAATGACATTCACCACAGCGGCAGGTAACTTTCGGGTGACCTTCAGTGCGGGCATCAGCGACGCCCTGGGTCACAGCAGCCACCTGGCGCAATTTAAGGCCGCCGATGAAGCGCTTTACCAGGCCAAACAGGCAGGTCGGAACCGGGTTGTTATCAGTCCGCCGCCGACTGAGACTGATCCCACAGCTGGCGCACCTGATCGGCTAGCGTAAGCGGGTCGAACGGTTTTGGAATAACACCAATGGCACCTAACGCCTGATAATCGCTGATCTCGCCGGGCTGGGCCTTGGCGGTCATGAACACTGCGGGCACTTCGCGCATGCCAGGCAGCGTACGCAGCTGGCGCAGGGTTTCGGGGCCATCGAGGTCAGGCATCATCACATCGAGCAACACCAGGTCCGGAATACGGTTGCTTAGTGCATTCAGGCACTCGGCGCCCGAGGCACACTGGGTAATTTCCAGCCCGCCCACCGTTACCAGTGCCAGCTCGGCAATGGCGCGGATATCCGGATCATCTTCCACATGCATGACATGGTTCAACGGCATGGGCCGGTACCTCTGGATCAGGAATCTGACTCCAATCTAACAGCTTTTAACTCAAAACTCGCAGCTCAAAACTCGTAGCTTTTTATACTCTCACTAAAACCACTCGAAACTCGGTCAGCCCCGGACGCGATTCGAAGCCGATATCGCCGCCCATATTTTGCACAATGCTGTGGCTGATCGCCAGCCCGAGCCCGGTGCCGCCTTTTTGTCGGCTGTCTCGGTTGTCGGCCTGGCTAAAGCGCTGGAATATCTGTGACTTGAACGCCTCCGGAATGCCCGGGCCGTGGTCACGCACCGTGATGGTGACGGTGCTGGTGGTCGTTCGCGCATCAATCGTCACGGACCCGCCTTCGGGCGAGAACTTAATGGCGTTGGAGAGCAGATTGGCCATTACCTGCTCGAAGCGGTGCGCATCGACCTTCACATTAACCGGCGGTACCTCACCGATGGTCACCGCTACTCGATGTACGTGAGCATAGCCCGCTATGTTGTCGGCCGTGGTGGCTAGCAACGGCTGCAGGGCATGAGGCTGCATTTTGAAAGGCATGCGCCCGGCAATGAGTTTATCCATATCCAGCAGGTCGTTAACCAGCAAGATCAGGCGGTCGGTGTTTTTCAGGGCAACGCTCACCATTTTGCTGGCGGCGGCCGGCACTTCACCCAAATGCCCGGCTGCCAGTAATTTCAATGACCCGGAAATGGACGTCAGCGGTGTGCGCAATTCGTGGCTGACGGTCGACACCAGCTCGCTTTTTAACCGCTCGATGCGGCGCCGGTCGCTGATGTCTTCGTACACCGTCCACAGCAGGCGGCTGCCATCCACGTCCGAGACTTTCAGGCCGATGACATTAGCCGGGTACTGGTGGCCGTCGCGGTGTTTAACCTTTATTTCAACCGGGCCGATCTGGTCTTGTTCAGTGGCTTCCCGAAAGCCCTGCTGGTCTATTTGATGGCTCAGACCGGGCGAGAGTTCGCGCTTGGTCATGGTCAGCAAGGTGTCGCGGTCGTACCCACTTTGCTGCACCAGCGAATCGTTAACCGCTATAAACCGGCCGTTGGACAGGTCAGTCAGCGCAATGCCCAGCGGTGACAATTCAAACAGCACCCGCAACCGCGCTTCACGCTGCAGCAATTGCTGCTGATCGTGCTCGCGCTCAAGCGCCGACTCCACCCAATGCCCGAGCAATCGAACAAAGGCCAGGTCGTTTTCATCGAGTGAGCTGAGTGCGCGCTGGGAGGCCGAAAAATTCAAGGTGCCATAGACCTGAGAGTTCACCATCAGGCGGATGCCAACGTAGGTTTCGACGCCAAAAATCTGATAGCAGGGGTGACGCTGATATTCCGTACCCGTGGCTGAATGAATGACCAGTTCGCCAGCGTTCTTCAACACCAGGCTGCAGAAGGTGTCGCCCAGCGAAAACCCATCACCGGGGTTCAGTGACATCGAAGCCGGCGCCTGACACCACTGCACGGTGTACCGGTCCTGCTCGATGTGACTGATGATGCCGGTTTCGAGCCCGAGGTGTTCGCAGCCCAGGGCCAGCGCCCGGTTTAACCGGTCGTTCAGGGTGTTTTTGGTGTCTGCCGCGATGTCGTTCAAGACACTCAGAAACTGCAACTGGCGGTGCAGGTTGTGCTTGATGTTTCGCTCTTCGGTGACATCGATGCTGAGCCCCACCAGGCCGATAATGTCGCCGTCCTGGTTACGCAGTGGCAGTTTCGACACCCGATACCAGAGGGGCCGCCCGTGCTGATCGGCGCTCTCGTTTTCCATCAGCGAGAGCGTCTCGCCTTGGTCAAGCACGGCCCGGTCTTCCTGATCGGATTTGACCACCAGTTGTTCGGGGTAGAGATCACGGTCGTGTTTGCCAAGGATATCCGCCTCTTGCTCGATACCCAGCTGGTTCAGTTCGGAACGGTTGGCCAGCAGCTTGCGGCCGCTGCGGTCTTTGACGTAAATGTTCATCGGAATGTTGTCGATGATGGTGCGCAGCAGCCGCTCGCGGCTTTGCAAGGCCTGGTCGGTTTGCAGCCGCCGGGCTTCACTGTCTTTCAGGTCGGTAATGTCGATGTGAGTGCCCATCACCCACTCCGGGCGGCCGTCGGCCGTCCAGCTGACCACCTTGCCCCGGTCCAGCACCCAGACCCAGTGGCCCTGCTTGTGGCGCATCCGGCAGGCCAGTTCATAGGCCGGGGTTTCTCCATTGAAGTGGGCGTTGAGCAGGGCTTCCGACGACGCCAGATCATCCGGGTGTACCAGCGTTTGCCAGGTCGCGATCGACACGGGTTCCAGTTCCGTTAACCGGTAACCGGCAATTTCAGCCCAGCGTTCGTTAAACACCGTGGCCCCGGTTTGCACATTCCACTCCCAGAGGCCAGCGCCGGTACCTTCGACAACGGCCCGCAGGTGGACTCGCTCCAATTGTTCGCGTCGTTGCAATTCGGCTTCAGCCAGCTCGGCCAGGTCCCGGAACAACTCGCGCTCGCCGGCGGTCAGGGTGCGCGCTGCCGTATCGATCAGGCACAGCGTTCCCAGCGCGTAGCCATCGCGGGAACGCAGCGGCATGCCGGCGTAGAAGCGAATTTGGGCGGCCCCGGTTACCAGGGGGTTATCGGCAAAGCGGGGGTCCTGGTGGGTATCGGGAATTTCGAACAGGCCGTCGCCTAGAATGGCATGACCACAGAAAGACACAGCGCGCGAGGTTTCGGTCGTCTCCAGCCCCTGGCGGGATTTGAACCATTGACGGTTCGCGTCAACCAGGCTGATCAGCACAGTGCGAACACCCAGGGTATTGCGGGCGAGTCGGGTGATCCGGTCGAACGCTGCTTCGGCGGGGGTGTCCAGAATGTCCAGGCTGTTCAGGGCGAGCAGACGCTGGCGTTCGTTATCGGGAATGGGCGGTGCTTGCATCAATACCGTCGTCGTCTCGGATTATTGCTGTGCAGTCTAGCACTGCACAGCACGGTCTGTGACGGTATTGATGAGAACAGGCGTTTCGGTTACGCGACCGATTGCAACCGCTCTCGGGCCATGGTGTCGGCCAGGTCGCTGGTGGCGATGTTCTCGCGAGCAGAGCGTTCGAACAGCGCCATCAGGGTGTCGTAAATACCTTCGATGTGTTCGTTCACGGTGTCGGTGTTGTAGTTGCCCTGCTTCTCATAACACACATCGATAATGCCCCCGGCGTTGATCACATAGTCCGGTGCGTAGCAGACGCCCCTGGCGTGCACCAACCGGCCGGTACCGGCGGTATCGAGCTGGTTATTGGCAGAGCCGGCAATGATGCTCGCCTGCAGTTGTTCCAGCGAGTGTGGGTTCACAGTGGCACCGAGTGCGCAGGGTGCGAAAATGTCCATCGGCTGACGATAAATATCGTCCAGCCCAACCGCCTTGGCATCCAGTTCCTTTACAGCGCGCTGTACCGCTTCGGTGTTGATATCCGTCACCACCAGGTGGGCACCGGCTTCGGCCAGCATTTCTGCCAGGCGATAACCGACATTGCCCAGGCCCTGAATACCCACGGTCAGGCCGTTCAGGTCGTCCCGCTGCAGACGATGTTTAACCGCCGCCTGGATACCCAGAAAACAGCCGTAGGCGGTTGCCGGTGAAGGGTCGCCGGATTTGGTGTGGCCTTCGAGGGTTTGTTTGTCGTCACAGCCCGAGACGTGGGCGGTTACCTCACGCACGATTTTCATATCGGCCACCGACGTGCCCGAGTCTTCCGCAGCGATATACTGGCCGCCCAGACGCTCCAGAAAGCGGCCAAAGGCACGCATTTGCGCCGGCGTTTTCTGGGTCTTCGGGTCGCCGATAATGACGGACTTGCCACCGCCCAGCGGCAGCCGTGCGAGGGCGCTCTTGTACGTCATGCCGCGCGACAGGCGCAGCACATCGGTCAGGGCATCGGCATCGTTCTGGTAGGGATAATAACGTGTGCCGCCCATGGCCGGACCAAGGTGCGTATTGTGAATGGCGACGATGGCACGCAGGCCGGAGTCAGGGTCGCAAACGTAGCTGACGTGTTCGTGCTGGTCGAACTCGACATGATCAAACAGGCTCATGACGATGATCCTTTTTTGTTGGGAGAGTGCCGGGGTCACCGGTACTGTTGAGTGGCGTTAGCCATGTCGGCCCTTGTGAGGCCTTGGCGTAACCATAATTCGTCAGCGTATTTTGTCCAGTATTAATAAAAAAAGCCCGCACTGGGCGGGCAAGGGAACCTTGAATGGGCGGTTTACCTACTGAGCATCGGTGGATTGCTCAGCGGGCGCGTAGCGGCCGCCCCGGTGGCTGCCGTGCATGCCTTTTCCGCCCCGGGGCTGGTGGGCTTCGAGGTAGGTGATCAGCCCTTCAACCTGGTCGGCCTGCAATACCGTGCCCAGTTCATCGGTCAGGGCGGTACGGGCAGCGTCGCGCAACGCCTGGCGCTCTTCTGCCGTTGGGCGTTCGGCACCGCTATCGCGTTGCTCCCGGTGCTGCTCACGCCGCTCTGCCATCTGGGTGGTCATGATGTCTACCACCTCTGCACGCTGGGCGTCGGTCAGATTCAACTGGGTAAAGATGTAGTCGAACCGGTCGGTCATGCGGTTCTGGTTCATGGCATCATGGGCGTAAACGGCACTGGCACTGCCCGCCAGGGCAACGACGACACCGATGGCAATCAGTGCTTGGCGCGGGGTGGTCGATAAAATGGATTTCATGGTCTGGTTCTCCGTTAAGTGGGCCCTCTGACCCGGTGAAAACCAGTATCGGCTGCCACTTCGCAGAAAGTGTGGAGCCACCGTGGATGACGGATTCTTTGCAATGGCTTACTCAAATTTGTACCCGGCGCCATACACCGAGCGCACAAATTCCTGATCGGGCGCCAGGGTCGAGAGTTTACGGCGCAGGTTTTTGATGTGGCTGTCGATGGTTCGGTCGCTGACTAGCCGACGGTCGGGGTAGATGTCGTCCATCAGTTGGTCACGGGTAAAAATGCGACCGGGTTGCTTCATCAATAATTGCAGCAGGCGCATTTCAATGGCTGTGAGTTCGGTATCCCGGTCACCAAAGCGGGCGCGGTTGCTGTTTTCGGCCAACTGCAACTGTGGCTCCGGCGCGCTGTCGGGAACTTGGTGCGTGCGGCGCAGCACGGCCTTTACGCGGGCGACCACTTCACGCGGGCTGAACGGTTTGCAGATGTAGTCGTCAGCGCCGAGCTCCAGGCCCAGCAACCGGTCGATCTCCTCGACGCGTGCTGTCGTGATGATAATGGGAGTCTGCTGAGTGCTGCGAATGGACCGGCACAGGCTGAGCCCATCGGTGCCGGGGAGCATGAGGTCGAGCAGTATCAGGTCGGGCGTTTCCCGGCTTAGCCAATCCAGAACGCCATCGCCCCGATCAAGCAGGCTGACGCTGTAGCCATCGCGCATCAGGTAGTCGCGCAATACCGTCGCCAGTTTGGTTTCGTCTTCAACAATAAGAATGTGGCCGCTCATCAGGCGGGGCTCCCTGAGTCTGGTTGATCGGAAGGATGCGCAAAGAAGACCGATACCACCAGGCCTCCCAGCGGGGAATGGGTGGCGGTCACCTGGCCATGGTGGGCCTCGGCAATGCTGCGCACAATCGACAAGCCAAGGCCCGAACCACCGCTGGCGCGGCTGCGTGACGCTTCAACGCGATACAACCGATCGAACAGCAACGCCAGCGCATCGTCCGGAACGCCGGGGGATGAATCGGACCAGCGCACAGTAATACCGGCATCGCTGCGCTGAACCTCGGCCTCTACCCGGCCTGGTTTGTTGGCACTGCCATCGGTGTAGCGCAGGCTGTTTTGCATCAGGTTGCTGAACAGCTGCATCAGCCGGTTCGGGTCGCCGGTCATCGTTACCGGTGCGGCGGGTGCCTTGAGCGCCCAGTCGAGGTGCTTGCGGGCCAGTTCCAGATCGAAGTGGCCGTGAACGGTGTTCAGCACGTCGAGCAGATCAATCTCGGTTGGCTGGTAGGCCAGGGTGCCTGCATCCCCCAGCGACAAATCATGCAAGTCGTTCACCAGCCCGCCCAGACGCTGAATCTCCTGAAACAGTGAGGCCAGGGTGTCGGGGTCTGGTTGGCGGATGCCATCGAGCAGGGCTTCAATTTCTGCCTTTAGCACGGCGATGGGTGTGCGCAGTTCATGGGCGATGTCGACGATCCAGCGCTGGCGCGCCTGCTGGTTGCGCTGCAGGGTTTCGGCCAGTACGTTGAAATCCCGCGCCAGGTCAGACAGCTCATCGTTGCCGCGCACGACAAGGCGCTGCTGCATGTCTTCGCTGCCCAGGTCGCCGCTGGCCAGTCGATGAAAGGCGGTCTTCAAATCGGCAATGGGGCGCAGCAGTCGCGCCGCGAAGGGGATGGCCAATGCTGCCGACACCAGCAGGGTGATCAGTGCTATCCAGCGTAACTGGCGCCGCTGTTGGCTGGCGAACAACCGGTCGAATTCGGCGCCCAGACGCACCGCTTGCGGTACGCCCAGCGAGCCTACGGTCTTGCCATTGAGTTCAATGGGCAACCAATAGGCCCGTCGCTGCAACCTGGGGTCGCCAATCAGCAGGGTATTGTCGGCATCGCTCAGCAGAACCGGCTCCCGGCGCTGGTCGCGCGGTGAACGCCCGGGTGTGGCGTTGCTCACCAGCCGATAGAAACGCATGGGCTCACGCTGCACCCAGGCCCAACTGCCCTGCTCTGCGTAAATATCCGACAGTGCCGACAGCAAGGGCGCCAGCCGGCGGCTCTGCACCTGCTCAAGATAGGCCTCGAAACCGGCGTCGAAGGCGCGATTGTTGATGAACACAATGGCACTCGCCACCAGCGCGTTGGCAAGCAGGATAATAAGAAACAACTTGTATCGAAGACTGATGCGCATGGTCGTCCGCCATGAGGTGATGCTACCGATTCTAGCAGCGCAATGTGCAGCCACTATGCATTGGCATTGGTGCGGGCTGTCTTGGATCTGTCATCTTAGCGCCATAAACTGTTCATCAGCATCGTGTCGGTGCACTAGCACCCAACTGAACAGGGCCAATACCTTGACTCCCAGTACTGATACCCGGAACACCACCACCTGGCAACGCACCTGGGACGTATTCTGGCGCTTTTTATTGCTGGGGTGCACCAGTTTCGGTGGTCCGGCGGCGCATTTGGGCTATTTCCGTACGACCTTTGTGGTTCGGCTGAACTGGCTCAGTGAAGAGCATTACGCCCACCTGCTGGCGCTGAGCCAGTTTCTGCCCGGGCCCGGCTCGAGCCAGGTCGGCTTCGCGATTGGTCAGCACCGGGCGGGGTTGCCTGGCGCAATTGCGGCGTTTATCGGCTTTACCCTACCGTCGTTCCTGATCATGACGGCCGTGGCGGTGACCAGCCTGACCGCCACGGCCGCCTGGGTTCCAGGGGTTATCATGGGTCTGAAATGGCTGGCTGTGGTCGTGGTACTCGATGCCGTGACCGGCATGTTTGCCCGTTTTTGTGATGCCAAAGCAACCCAGGCGGTCGCGCTGCTGTCCCTCGCCACTCTGGTGGTGTGGCCCGGAGTGGGCGGGCAAATGCTGGTGTTGCTGGTGGCCGCCGCCTGGGGTGCCGGCCGCACTGCCCGCGAAACGGGCACCGTTCCCGACGGAACCCGGGGCCGGGTACGCTGGCTATCGCTCACAGTGTTTCTGCTGCTGGCGGTGCTCGGTTTGCTGGGCTTGCCGGGTAGCCTCTGGGCCGATTTCTACCAGACCGGCGCACTGGTATTTGGTGGTGGTCATGTGGTGTTGCCGTTGCTGCAGGCCACGGTAGGCGATGCCATCAGTCAGGATGCCTTTCTGCTAGGCTACGCCGTTGCCCAGGCGTTGCCCGGCCCCCTGTTTTCTTTGGCGGCGTACCTGGGTGCGCTACTTCAGCCTGAAACACCACTGCTTGGCGCGGCGCTGGCCACCCTGGCCATCTTTCTGCCGGGCTTTCTGCTGTTGTTGGCGGTGCGCGACTACTGGCAGGCACTGCTGGCGCGGCCCCGCATCAGCGGTGCCGTTTCCGGCATCAACGCGGCCGTCGTTGGCTTGCTGATGGCGGCCTTGTACCAGCCAGTGTTTCTGCAGGGCGTTCAGGCGCCCTGGCAACTGGCACCGGTGGTGATCGGGGTGCTTCTGTTACGCAGCCAGCGTGTGCCGCTGGTTTTGCTGGTGCTGGGGTTTGCGCTGAGTGGCGTACTGCTGGACACACTGATGCCGTGATTAGCGGCAGCCCAGCCCGTTGCCCCCGGCAACGCCAACATTATTGTAAACAACCTCAAAAAAGCACTTTACCTCAAGTTAAGCTGAGGTATTAGCATCGGTGTGGCTAACAACAGAGGAGCCACAACCATGCATCTGGAACACATCAATCTCGTCATCACATCACTCGACCGGTCACTGGCCTTTTACCGGGCTGCCTTTCCGCACTGGCGCATTCGCACCCGGGGCGAGGGCACCTGGTACGGCAAGCCCCGTATTTGGGTGCATTTTGGAGACGACAACCACTACATCGCACTGAACGAAATGGGGGAAGGCAACAACCGGGACCTGACCGGTCACCAGGTGGGCCTGGCCCACTTTGCCTACGTCACCCACAACCTCGATGCGGTGATCAAACGTCTGCGTCAGGCGGGCTTTGAAGTGACCAACCCCGGCAGCGAGGAACCACACCGCCGCAATGCCTACTTCGTCGACCCGGACGGGTTTGAAGTGGAATTTGTGCAATACCTGAGCGACCTGCCCGAAGAGAGGAATTTGGAATAGCGATGAGCTATTAGCTGCGAGTTTTGAGCTGAGAGCTGAGAGCTGAGAGCTGAGAGCTGAGAGTTTTAAGCTAACAGCTCGCAGCTCCAAACTCTCAGCTTTCTTTTCCCTCCCAGAGCACCGGCCCTGTGCCCTGCTCGCCCAGAGCATCGTCCGGGTTTCGCAGGCGGCAGTTGTCCATCGATAAACAGCCGCAGCCGATGCAAGTGTTCAGTTCATCGCGCAGGCGTTGCATCGCTTCAATGCGCTCGGTCAGCGCCTGGTGCCAGCTTACCGACAATTGCTGCCAATTGTCTTTGGTGATGTCCTGTTGCTCCCCCAGTTCACTGAACATCTCGGCAATCTCTTTAAGGCTGAACCCAAGACGTTGTGCCGTCTTTATCACGGCGACCCGGCGCAACATGCGCCGGTTATAGCGGCGCTGATTTCCAGCGTTGCGGTGGCTGTGAATCAGCCCCTTCTGTTCGTAAAAATGCAGGGTGGCGACCGACACCCCGGCACGTCGTGCCAACTGGCCAACTGATATTTCTGACACGGGACTTACCCTGTTCAACATGATGGGCATCAGACTAGCGCCTGCGTCACCCGAACTGAAGCCTGTATCGCCTCGCATAACTCGCTATTTGTGCCATTGAGTGAAGAAAGCCAACCTGGGTTATCCACAGGGGTGTCGTTTGTGTCCGCCCAGGGAGCCGCACCATGGCGGCGTTCTTCGCGCCATGCTCTATTGAGCCGCTATTCAGCAGGATTGTTTATTGTGAAAGAGGTCACATAGCGGTAGCGTCAGTGTTCTTAGCTGACTACCTGGCCAGGGTTTTATACCCAAAGGCGTAGCCAGTGTTTCCAGTACACCCCGATGGCGTTCGATTAACGGCAAACCGGGCCAACACCAGACTAAACACTTTGACTGCAGATCACCTTGCGACCGGGCGCAGCCCGGGGGTCGATTTCGACGACATTGAGTTTCTGTTCAATGAGAGTGCCGGTGCCTTCATTGCACAGGTGCGTCACATGAACGAGCTGAGCACGCCAGCGATGACTCGGCTGCTGTCGGTTTCCAAGAAAACCTATATGGAGATGGAGAAAGGCAAACGCCAGTACCGCATGCACATCATCAACTGGTGGTGTTTTGTGATGGGCATGTCGCCGCTGCACTTGCTGGCCCAGTCGAATTATTTCAGCCACTTGCCCATTGGCGACTATCGCAATATTCGCCAGGTTCGCCTGGCATCGCTGCTGCAACGGGTTTCTCCGGCCGATTGCCTGGCGACATTGCAAAGCATGATCGATCATTGCCCGCGGCATATCGGCCGCGACGCCGATGACTCGGTGTGCATCCAGCCCAGCGAGCTTGCCGGTGTGCGGCCGTTTTTCTACGACAAAGACTATTACCGGATGGTGGCCGAGGGCCTGCTGATCTTTCTTCGCGACAACCAGCTGACCCGGCGCGACCTGGCCCGGCACCTGAATGTCACCCCGCGCACTGTGCGGCGCATTCTCTCGGGTGAGGTGTCCATTAATTTCAGCTACTACGCGCGGTTTTATCTGTCGACCGGTGTTTACCCGCTGCACATCCTGGATGACAGCCCCTATTTGAAAATCCGGCTGAAACTGGAACAGCGTTTGTGCCTGATCAATGACCTGATCGCCGGTTATGCCAGCTCACCCGACCTGTTGGATGAGCTGCTCATTTCACTCTCTCACCTGCCTCATAGTAACGGCTGGTGTGAGCTGTTCGAACGCTAACCTCACTCCGGCGGCAGACCCTCAACCCAGCCTTACACCATTCCAATAACCCTCAAAATACTTTCGAACACGAAACTTTAATGCTCCCATCTATTTTTCCATTCGCTCACTGTTCAAAACCTACGTGCGGTTTGCAATGTCAGCTAACTTATTGAAACGAGCATCCTTTTAGTGCACACCGATACCTCGGTTCTACCGATACGCGAGGGTCTTCTTTGGGGGCGATAATTTTAGGGGAATCAGCTTTTACAAGCCTTTTCGCTTAGCCATTCAGGCATTTTCAGAGCCGTAGCGGGTCGGGCCGGTTTTGCGCTCGCGATGCCGGGAGAACGGGCTCGCTTGATTGTTGCAAGCCTCCATCATCACGGTTAGCTGAAATATTTTAATGACCATTTCCTTGCCAGCGCCGAATTGTTTTGCCATTCTGATATAGCTCTAAAGGATTTTGGGGGTGCTAAGTCGATGGACATCGGCCTGTTTCAGACCCTCAACCCTAACCAACAGAAACCCACCCGGGGTGTTCGACCAGCGCCGGGGTGAATGGAGGTTAACCACATGAAAACATCTGCATCTGTTACCAAGATTTTGGGCATCTCTGCCCTGGCTGCCGCGACGATGGGCGCCGCCACCCTGGCCCAGGCCGCTAACTGGCGCTATGCACACGAAGAATACGAAGGCGACGTTCAGGATGTGTACGCCTATGCCTTCAAGGAATACATTGAAGACAATTCCGACCACACCCTTCAGGTCTATCGCTTCGGTGAGCTCGGTGAGTCCGATGACATCATGGAGCAAACCCAGAACGGCATTCTGCAATTCGTGAACCAGTCGCCCGGCTTTACCGGTTCCCTGATTCCGGAGGCACAGATCTTCTTTATCCCCTATCTGATGCCCACCGACATGGACACCGTGGTTCAGTTCTTCCGCGAAAGTGAAGCCATTAACGAAGACTTCCCCAAGCTATACGCAGAGCAGAACCTCGAGCTGCTGCAAATGTATCCGGAAGGGGAAATGGTCGTCACCGCCGACGAACCGATCACCGAACCGGCTGACTTTGATGGCAAGAAAATCCGCATCATGACTAACCCGCTGCTGGCCTCTACCTATGAAGCCTTTGGCGCCACCGCAACCCCGCTGCCCTGGGGTGAAGTGTATGGTGCACTGCAGACCAACATGATTCAGGGCCAGGAGAACCCGATTTTCTGGATTGAATCCGGCGGTTTGTACGAAGTATCGCCCAACCTGACCTTTACCGGCCACGGCTGGTTTACCACGGCGGCCATGGCCAACAAGGATTTCTACGACGGCCTGTCTTCTGAAGACCAGCAGTTGATTCAGGATGCAGCGGACCATGCCTTCGAGGAAATCCTCGTACACATCGACGGCCTGGCTGATGAAGCCCTTGCAGCGATTGAAGCGGCCAGCGATGACGTCACAGTGACTCGCCTGACCGATGAACAGATCGAGATGTTCAAGGCACGGGCACCTCAAGTGGAAGAGACCTTCATCGAAATGACCGGTGAAAGCGGTGAAGCACTGCTTAACCAGTTCAAGGAAGACCTCGAAGAAGTGTCTAACTAAAAACCGCAAGCGCTGGCATCGCCCTCGCCTTGTCAGCAGAACACCGGGTGCTCTGGTACCCGTTTTGTTCAAGGCCAGCTCCCGGCAACCCGTCAACAGTGCTGCCCCGGGCTGGCCGACATATCCAGATCCATACCCGGGTGGCATTTCTGGTGCTACTGCGCTTGGATACCAGACTCAGCCGCTGCGTTAACGCCGACGGCTGTCTTTGGCCCTGACAACACGGATCTGTTCAGATGAGCCTTTGCTCAGCGTTTGTTACGCACAGGAGCCATTTCAATGTCTGACCCGTCTAATGAAATGGATGACACCGGAGCCTTTGAATCCGGCCTGCCCGGTTTTCTGGGTGTCATCGATGTCGCCATCAGCAAAGTCGAGGCGGTTATTCTGGCCCTCGGCGTCATCCTGATGGCCGTCAATACCTGCACCAACGTCATACTCCGCTTCGTCTTGGGAGAGGGCCTGTTTTTTTCCGGTGAGATCAACCGGATTCTTATTATCATGATTACCTTCGCTGGTATCGGCTATGCCGCGCGTCACGGACGGCATATTCGCATGTCCGCTATTTATGACGTGTTGCCAACAACGCCGCGGCGCATACTGATGATTCTGATTGCCCTGTTCACTTCAGCGATCATGTTTTTCCTGTGTTACTACTCGGTCGATTACATCATGAACCTGTACGATCGCGGCCGCATTTTGCCGGCACTGGGTTTTGAAATCTGGATGATCTATGTGTGGGTGCCTGTCGGTTTCGCTGTTACCGGAACCCAGTATCTGTTAACGGCAATCAAGAACGTGACTTCGACCGATGTCTATCTGTCTACCGGCGTGGTGGATGGTTATGCCGACAACGAAAAAGAAGTGTGATCTGACAACGCTTTTTCGTTGACTAAAAGAACACTAAAAATGAGGCAATCATGGCTACGACCCTGATGTTCATAATGATAGGTTTGCTGCTGCTTGGCTTTCCTATGATGATTCCGCTGACCACCGCTGCACTGGTTGGCTTCTACATGATGTTCGATGGTTTCGGACAAAACACGACCTTTATTCAACAAATGATGGGCGGCATTCGCCCGGCTTCACTGATCGCCGTTCCCATGTTTATTCTGGCGGCCGACATCATGACTCGCGGTCAGTCCGCCAATCGACTGATCGACATGGTGATGTCCTTCATCGGACACGTAAAAGGTGGTCTCGCCATCAGTACCGCCGCTTCCTGCACGCTGTTTGGTGCGGTTTCCGGTTCGACTCAGGCAACGGTGGTTGCTGTGGGTTCTCCGCTGCGACCGAAGATGCTCAAAGCCGGATACTCCGATCCGTTTACCCTGGCGCTGATCATCAACGCCAGCGACATCGCGTTCCTGATTCCGCCCAGTATCGGCATGATTATCTACGGCGTCATTTCCGAGACCTCCATTGCCGAACTGTTCATCGCCGGCGTCGGCCCGGGCCTTATGATTCTGGCTTTTTTCTCGCTTTACGCACTGATATACGCCTACCGGAACAACGTACCCACTGAACCCAAAGCCAGCTGGAACGAACGTGGTAAAGCGGTGCTGGGCGCTCTGTGGCCACTCATGTTCCCGGTGATTATTGTCGGTGGTATCTACGGCGGTATTTTCAGCCCGACAGAGGCGGCCGCAGTCTGTGTACTTTACGCGGTGTTCCTGGAATTCATTGTGTTCCGTGAATTGAAACTGCCAGACATGTACCGCATTGCCAAATCAACCGGCTTAATCACCGCCGTTGTGTTCATTCTCGTTGCCGTGGGCAACGGCTTCTCCTGGATTATTTCGTTCGCCCAGATTCCACAAACCATCCTCGAAGCGGTCGGTGTTAACGAAATGGGCCCCGCGGGCGTCCTTATTTCCATCTGCGTCGCCTTCTTTATTGCCTGCATGTTCGTCGATCCGATTGTGGTTATTCTGGTACTGACGCCCATCTTTGCACCGGCCATCGCCGCTACCGGACTGGACCCGGTTCTGGTGGGTATTCTGATTACCCTGCAGGTTGCTATCGGGTCTGCGACACCGCCTTTTGGTTGCGACATTTTCACCGCCATCGCTATTTTCAAACGGCCTTACTGGGAAGTCATTCGCGGTACGCCACCGTTTATTTTTATTCTGATTTTCTCAGCGGCACTGCTGATCATGTTTCCGCAAATTGCCTTGTTCCTACGGGATCTCGCATTCCGGTGAGTGCTTTACTGACAGGGAGACCAATCGATGTTTAAGAAAATGCTGGTGGCTGTTGACGGGTCCAAGGCGGCGTTGCGTGCCATGGAGCAGGCCATTGAGTTTCAGCAAATGACCCCCGACGCAGAGATTTTCCTAATTTGCGTCTACAAACACCACAGCCTGTTCGCGGCCTCGCTGTCGGTCGGCCGACCCGAAGACCTGCAAATACCCGATGACACACTGGCTGGCTACGCCAAAGAAATTGTTGAGCACGCCAAAGGGGTCGCTACTGAGAAGGGCGCAAAAAATCTGCGGGGGTTTGTCAAAGGGGGGCGGCCGTCTAAGATGATTGTCGAGTTTGCCAAAAACAAAGGCATTGATCTGATCGTCATGGGTGCCCACGGCACCCACTCCGATAAAGACGGACTGTTGCTGGGCAGTGTCTCGCACCGGGTTGCCAGTCTGGCGCATTGCCCGACCCTGATCGTCTGAGTGCAGTGCGTGTATTCGGCACCTTAGGGTGCCGGTGCTTTTGCTCCATGGTACATATCCACTTAATAGGTTTTTGGGGCTTCAACCAGGAGGCTGATCGTGCATTCGGGATTCAACGACGACATTCCTGCCAGCATGACGGCCATGGTACTGACCGGCCATGGTGGCGTTGAGCAACTGGACTATCGGACTGACGTGCCAACGCCCAGGCCTGGCCCTGGCGAGGTACTGGTGCGGGTTACTGCTACGGCCAAAAATAATACCGACCGCAAAGCACGCGAGGGCCTTTACCCTACTCAGGATAACGACGAAGTAACCTCCTTCCAGATGGGCGGCAAAGCCACCCTGACGTTCCCCCGCATTCAGGGCGCTGATGTGGTTGGTCGCGTGGCCGCTGTGGGCGATGGCGTTAGCCAGGAACGGCTGGGTGAGCGCGGCCTGCTCGATTTCAATATTTACCCCGATGCACGGCGCACCCTGAACCTGATCCCGGATTACTACGGCCATGGTGCTGACGGCGGCTATGCCGACTACGTTGTTGTGCCCGCCGATCAGTTTCATCACATCAGCAATGCCGACCTCGACGACGCCCAGCTGGCAACACTGGGGATGTGCTCCTACCAGACAGCGCTGCACATGCTGACCTCGGCCCGGGTGAAAGCCGGTGAGCGAATTCTGGTAACCGGCGCCAGCGGCGGTGTGGGCACGGCGCTGATTCAGTTGTGCCGTATCATGGGCGCCATTCCCTATGCGTTAAGTCAAGCCGACAAAACCGATACACTGCTAACGCTGGGTGCTGAAGCCGTATTCGATCGCAGTAACATGCAAGGCTTTACCGAGCGCGTACTGGAGGCGACCGGCGGCTACCCGATGGATGCGGTTATGGATCTGGTTGGAGGCGAGTCAACCAATCTGTTCATCGACACCATGATCGTCGATATGCACAAACGCAACGACAACCCCCGGCTCAGCATTGCCGGCGCCAGCGGGGGTAATGTCAGTGAACTGCTGTGGACGAAAATGTATCTGTACCAGGTGCAACTATTTGGCGTGTCTCATGGCACCCGCGAAGAAGCGGACCAACTGATTGAATGGATTCGCAGCGGTGAACTTAAACCGGTATTGCATGCCGCCTTCAAACTCTCCGATCTGCATCGGGCGGAAACCTATTTTATGAACCGGGCCAGCAATTACCTGGGCAAAATCGTGATCGTACCGGATTCACAATGGGCCGAACATGGCGCACCCCATGCACTGGAGAATGCCGGATGAGCAACCCACAGGCGCCTTCAACCCTGACGCTGCAATTGCTCGATACCCATGCGGGTGGCGATGTGAGCCGCATAGTTACTGGCGGTATCTCCCCTCTGCCTGGCGCCACCGTGCGTGCGCAAATGGAGTATCTACGCGACCATGCCGATGGTCTGCGCACCCTGCTGCTCGAAGAGCCTTACGGCATTCCGGAAATGTCGATTGACCTGCTGGTGCCAGCTACCGACCCGAGGGCCGTCGCGGGTTACATCATCATGGAAGTCATGGGTTATCCGATTTATTCCGGGTCCAACACCCTGTGCACCGCCACGGCGGTACTGGAGCTGGGGCTGGTGGAAAAGCAGGAAGGCGAGCAGCATTTCTCTCTGGAATCTCCGGCCGGGCTGGTCAACATTACTGCCCGGGTACACAACAACGTCGTGGAGTCGGTTACCTGTGAAGGCCTGCCCAGTTACATCGACACCTACCAGGCGACACTGACAGTCCCGGGCATTGGTGACGTTACCTACAGCGTTGCCTACAGCGGTGGCTTCTATGCCCTGGTCGATGCAACCGAGCTCGGCTTTGATCTGACGCCGGATGAAGAGCGCGCCCTCAGCGACTGCGCCCACGCTATTGTTACAGCCATTCAGGCCGAGCCACCCTATTCACACTACAGCCTGGGCGATGTCGGGCCGCTTCCCTTTCTGCATTTTATGGGACCGGTAGAGACGGTCAGAGAGGGCTATTACCGGTCGCGCTCGGCGACTTACGTACACCCCGGTGTCATTTGCCGGAGCACCACCGGCACCGGCACCTCAGCCAGACTGGCGCTGATGCATTACGAAGGCCTGATCAGGCCCGGCGACAGACTGGAAACGGTTTCGTTGCGGGATACCCGTTTTGTGGGTGAATACAAGGGGACACAACAGCAGGGTCGCTTCCCGGTGATTGAAAACACCATTACCGGTAAAAGCTACGTGATCGCGAAATCAGACATTTTGGTTAACGGTGATGACCCCATGGTCACCAGCCAGGGGCTGGACCAACTGCTGTCTGTTAAATAACCCGGCGCCAGCTTGCGGTTCACTCCGCCTGGGAAGGAGGCAACTGGCAGGTTCCGGTACTGCAATAGCGCCGATCAAACCGGCGGTCTGCCCAGCGCCGATACAGATTGCTGGCAACGGACACCACACCAGGCCACAACAGCGGTCGGAACAACCAGCCTACCCGGGTGTGTTGCCAGGCTGCCACCGTCGCGTTCAGGCCGGTAACCCACTCACCACTGTCTGTTTGCAAATGCAGCGTCTGCAGCAAAGAGGCCCGGTCGGGCTGATGAGCATCGGGCAAGTGGTGAATGTCGCGCAACGCCAGCCCGCGATCGGCCAGGCGACGCAACAGGCGAACTTCTTTGGCGCACAATGGGCATGACCCGTCGAAATAGAGAGTATCCATACCCAACTCTACGAGCCATTTCATGGCCGGGATCAGTCAGCCCAGTGTTGCGGCTTTAAATAATGCGTAAGTAACCGTTCTTCATCACTGTCGGGCTCGGGCGTATGACCGTACACCCATTGCACGTGAGGCGGCAGCGACATCAGGATCGACTCGGTACGACCGCCAGACTGCAGACCGAACAGAGTGCCCCGGTCGAACACTAGATTGAATTCCACGTAGCGACCACGGCGCACTTCCTGCCAGTCACGATGCGCCTGGGTGTAGGGCGTTGCCTTGCGCCGTTGCAGGATAGGCAGATACGCATCGAGATAACTGTTGCCAATGGCCTGCATAAACCCAAAGCAGGTCTCGAAATCCCACTCGTTCAGATCGTCATAAAACAAACCGCCGATGCCACGTGGTTCATTGCGGTGTTTCAGATAAAAGTAATCATCGCACCAGGTTTTGAAACGCGGATACACCGACTCACCAAAGGGTTCGCACGCCGCCTTGGCCGTTTGATGCCAGTGCTTGCAGTCTTCATCGAATCCATAGAAAGGCGTCAGATCATAACCGCCACCGAACCACCAGACCGGCTTCATGCCGTCTTTTTCGGCCACAAAAAAACGCACATTGGCGTGCGAGGTTGGCGCAAAGGGGTTGCGCGGGTGAATCACCAGCGACACGCCCAACGCCTGCCAGCGGCACCCGGCCAGTTCGGGCCGGTGCGCGGTGGCACTGGCTGGCATGGTATCGCCCATCACGTGGCTGAAACCGACACCGCCTTTTTCAATCACGGGCCCGCCCTGCAATACCCGAGACCGGCCACCACCGCCTTCGTTGCGCTCCCAGCTTTCTTCCGCAAAACGAGCCGAGCCGTCTTCGCGCTCGAGTGCCGCGCAGATACGATCCTGCAAGTCGAGCAGGTAGGCTTTTATGGGTTCGATATCGAATTCGGTATGTGTCATGCGGTCTCCAGAGTGACAGGGGCGGCGGGTAGGCTCAGGCGCGAAACAGCTCACCGGTCAGCAAATCACGAATCTGACTCGGCTGGGCACCGGGAAACGTTTTGCCCGGTGCGATGCCATCGAGTTCGGCACCCAGTTTCAGGGCTACCTGCAAGCGGTCGGTCAGCGCGGGTTTGCCACTGCGATTGGCACTGGTCGACACCAGTGGGATGCCCGCATGGCGACACAAGGCCCGTGCCATCGGGTGACCCGGCACCCGCACGGCAATGGTCGGGCGATTGCCGGTTACCCAGGCGGGCAGGCTACCATTGTGTTCGACTACCCAGGTGAAAGGACCGGGCCAGCGCTCGGTCATGCGGTAAACCAGATCGGAACTCAACGGGGCGAGAAAGGGGGCAAGCTGCTCGTAGTCGGCCGCAATAATGATCAGCCCCTTGTCGACCGGGCGCTCTTTGATGGACAAAATCCGCCCGACGGCATCGGGGTTCCAGGGATCACAGCCCAACCCCCAGACGCCCTCGGTCGGGTAAGCCACCACGCCACCGGCCAGCAGGCGCTTGCCCAGTTGGCGGGCGGCAAAATCGAGGGCTTTTGGCAACAGAGTTTCTGCAGTCACGATAACGGGATCCGGATTCAGACCAGGGAGCGGGGAAGGGTACTTAAAGACGTGAAACATAGGAAGACGTAGGACATTGAAAGACGTCACTTAATGTCCCGCGTTCGTTAAAGCCGGCAATAACCCCCGGGTTGCTGTTGAATCCACCCGGCCAACTCCAGTTCCAGCAAGGGTTCCAGCAGTGTCTGGGACGGGCATTCAAGATGGTCACTGAGTACATCCAGCGGCTGGGGCTCCGATGACAGTAACCCCAACAGGGTGGTTTGCAGTTCGGGCAGGTTCGGGTCCAGCGGTGGGCAGGGTGCTTCGGGTGCGCGAATACGCAGGGATTCCAACATGCCATCGCCCAGCAAATCATCAATGCTGGTCAGCAGCTGAGCGCCATCCTGAATCAGCCGGTGGCAGCCTGCCGTATTTGGATTGCTGATGTCGCCGGGCAGTGCAAACACCTCGCGGCCCTGTTCCAGCGCATGATCTGCGGTGATCAGTGAGCCGCTGCGCTCGGCCGCTTCCACCACCACAATGGCGTCGCTCAACCCGCTAATGATGCGGTTTCGTCGCGGAAAATGGCCGGGTTTGGGCTGAGTGCCCAGCGGGTATTCCGACACCAGGGCACCGTGACGTATGACCTGGGAGAACAGCCCCGCATTCTGCTTGGGGTAAACAATGTCTACCCCGCAGCCGAGCACCGCCAGCGTCTTGCCGCTGGCTTCCAGCACGCCCTCATGCGCACAGGCGTCGATACCCGCCGCCCCGCCACTGGTGACCACGAAACCGGCTTCACTGATGCCCCGCCCCAGGGCCAGAGCGTGTTTACGCGCCGAAAGGCTGGCATTGCGGCTGCCGACCACCCCAACCTGGCTCTGCGCCAGCAGATCCGGATTACCGCGCACCCACAGCATCAGCGGCGGGTCCGGAATGTGGGTCAACAACTGCGGATAGGCGTCGCACTGCAAACTGACCAGATGGCAGTTTTCCTGCTCCTGCCAGCGCATCTGCTCCAGCGCACGCCGGTATACCGGGTGCTGTTCACCCAGGTTATGAATGTCGCTCAGTGTTTGCTTGATAGCGGGGGGTAGCGGCCAGCGCCGGGCGTGCCGGAACAGATCGCGGGGGTCGTCCACCACGTCCAATAGCTGGTGGCAACGTTTCAGGCCGAAACCGGGCGTCAATACCCAGCACAGCCAGTGCAGGCGTTCATCCATGCAAACGGGTCCTTTTCCCTGATGTGGCTCCGGCTGTTTCCCTGCCGGACATGACAGTTTACTGCTTGAGGCCGGAACCGCTCTACCATGAGCAGCCCCGGACGGTTTCGACTGGTCAGAAACCCGGTGAACGCACCTGATCACCCACGCTCATGGGCAGATCGGCTTCCAGAATCAGGCCGTAAGAAGCTTTCTCGAACACTCGAAAGACCATCATCAACCCGGCGTCTGTTTCCGGCAGTTGCAGGCGATCGTTGGTAATCGGGTCGCGCACCCGGTCGCCCCGCAAATGGACCCGGAAGATATTGCCCGCTTCCAATCCTTCGCGTGCACCCTTGTTGATGGTGACAACATCGAACTGACCAATGCTGCGCACACCGCGCGCAACCCGAAGGATCTCACCTTCAACGCCATCGGGTGGCTCACTCGGGTAGAACATGGAATTCAACAACGTCTCATCGGAAGGCAACAGCCGGTCACGCAGACCGATTTGCTGGTTGGTGCGCTGCAGGCCCAGGGTGCCGATATCGCGGCTGTAATCCGACAGGCGTGCCTGGCCCAGTTCGATCGCCTCGAACCCCAGGTCTTCGCCCGTCTCAGGGTCGGTCAGTGGTTCGCCTTCACGGTATATCTGATAGGTGCGCAGGGATTCGTCGAAATCACCCCGTGCGTAAACGGTATCGCCAGCGCCCACGATCAGACGGCCTTCCTGTCCGCTGACGATGTAGGGCGCTTCTGTCAGCTGATTTTCCGAAAGAATGCGGTTGCCGGTCAGGAAACCCGCCACGTATTCACGGGGAATGGAGGGAATGGCACCCAGAATGGGGGTTACCCGGGCAGTGGGCCGTAATTTGACCAGGCCACCTTCAACGTCTTCCGGCGAAACGCGCAGCGTGCTGGCATCTTCACCGCGAGAGAGCGTCGTCAGCCGCTGTTCGCCATCGACCAGAATCAGCCCGATAACATCGCCCGGGTAAATCAGGTGCGGGTTTTCAATTTGCGTGTTGAGTTGCCAGATGTCCTGCCATTTCCACGGATCGGCCAGGTACATTTCAGCGATATCCCAGAGTGTATCGCCTTTCTGAACGGTATAGCGTTCGGGCACATCGGCATTGAGCGCAACGTTTTCCGACCACGCAGGAAGCGCGCCGAAGCACAGAATGACAAAAGCTGCGATGGTGTTCCTCATGGCCAGTTTCCCTATAACAATCTACGGTACGGTCTATGGTGCGCCACAATAAGGTCAATGGTGCGATCAATACTAGTTGGTAACCAAACGATCACTGGAGTGATCAGTATATAAGCAGTCGCCCGGAAAGCCGACCTGCAAAACAGGCAGATTTTGCCGTTCAATTCAGCGCGGTTGGTAACCCGCCGGGAGCAACGTTAACCCTTCACCGGTCAAGGTACCTGGGGCCGGGTCCGTATAAAGCGCTTACACCTGCTCTAAGAGTGACCACTTTTAGTTTAGCAGTCAATCGCTTAGCGAGACATATTAAAGCCCACTGTGAGCTGTTTTAGACGCTTTATCGCTGGTTTTGAGAGCAATGTCACACTAAACCCGGACCAAACCCCGGGTCGAAGCCCTGGCCTAACGCTGTATGTCCCGGATTTTTTACCGTTTTTAGCGCCTTGCCGTGCGTTGCAAGCACCGGTTTGCGCCCATATTGTGTAAAATGCGCTCATAACTCTCCGAATTAAGACAAGGCACTGGAACCATGGCATTACTGGACATACTCGAATACCCCGATCCGCGCTTGCGAACCGTCGCCAAACCGGTAAAGACGGTCGATGAACGCATTCGCACCCTGGCCAGCGACATGCTGGAAACCATGTACGATGCACCGGGTATCGGCCTGGCTGCCAGTCAGGTGAACGTGCATGAACGCGTGATTGTGGTGGATATCTCCGAAGAACAGGATGAACCACACGTTTTCATCAACCCCGAATACGAAAAACTCGGCAACGATATCGACTACCAGGAAGGCTGCCTGTCGGTGCCGGGCTATTACGAGAAAGTGACCCGCTCCGACAAGATTCATGTGAAGGCACTGAATGTCGACGGCGAGCCCTTTGAACTGGTTGCTGAAGATCTGCTGGCCATTTGCATTCAGCATGAGATCGACCATCTCGATGGCAAACTCTTTGTCGACTACCTGTCCAATCTGAAGCGCACGCGGATTCGCAAGAAGCTGGAAAAACAGCACAAACAGATGGCGTCCTGATTCATGTCGCTGAAGGTTATCTTCGCCGGAACCCCCGAGTTCGCGGCCGAGCACCTGCGCGCAGTACTCGGCTCTGACCATGACGTTATTGCCGTTTACACCCGCCCTGACCAACCAGCAGGGCGTGGGCGCAAGCTCACGGCATCGCCCGTTAAAACCGTGGCCGAGGCGGCCGGCATTCCGGTATATCAGCCCGCCACGCTGCGCAACAGCGACGCCCAGGCAGAACTGGCGGCGTTAAACGCCGACCTGATGATCGTCGTCGCCTACGGGCTGATTCTGCCGCAGGCTGTGCTCGATGCACCGCGCCTGGGTTGCATCAATGTTCATGCCTCGTTGCTGCCGCGCTGGCGCGGTGCCGCCCCCATTCACCGTGCGCTGCTGGCCGGCGATACAGAGACCGGCGTGACCATCATGCAGATGAACGCCGGGCTCGATACCGGCGACATGCTGCTCAAAGCCCGGTGCCCCATCACGCCCGACATGACCAGCGAGCGACTGCACGACGCGCTGATCGAGTGTGGCAAACCCGCGCTGATTGATGCCCTGGCCAGCCTGGAAGCCGGCACCGCCAAAGCCGAACCGCAAAACGATGCCGACGCCACCTACGCCGAAAAACTCAGCAAGGCCGAAGGCGAGATCAACTGGGCTGAAAGTGCCGGGCACATCGACCGCCAGATTCGCGGACTGACGCCCTGGCCGGGTGCCTATACCTACTGGCAAGGCCAGACGCTGCGCGTTCATCAGGCCCGCCCCGGTGACCAGACCGCTACCCGCCCACCCGGCACCATCCAGCAATTCAATCCGGCCGACCTGGTGGTTGCCTGCGGCACAGGCACCCTGGTCATCGAACGACTGCAAATGCCCGGCAAGAAAGCCATGGCCACTGCCGATGTACTGAACGCGCGCCGTGCGGCCTTCGAAGCCGACCCGGTCTTTACCAGCACCCAACCAACCGAGGCCGCCCAATGAGCCAGAATGTCCGTGTACTGGCGGCTCAGACCGTTTTGCAGGTCGCCGATCAGGGTCGCTCGTTGAGCGATTTGCTGCCGCGCTACCGCGACACCCTGGAAGAGACCGATCGCGGCCTCTACCAGAAACTGGTGTATGGAACGATTCGGCACTACCTCAGCCTCGATGAACTGTCGCGTACCCTGCTCGATAAACCGATCCAGCATAAAGAACGGGTGATACAGATGCTGTTGCTGGTGGGGCTGTATCAGCTGCTGTATCTCGACATTCCCGAACACGCCGCCATCAACGAAACCGTCGACGCCACCAAGCCACTGAAAAAGCCCTGGGCCAAAGCCCTGTTGAATGCGGCGCTGCGGCGCTTTCAGCGCGAGCGCGAGGAACTGCTCGCCAACCTGCAAAACCAGCACGCCATGCCCGGCTGGCTGACCCGCCAGCTGCGCAAGGATTACCCGGAGCAATGGCTCGACATCATGGCCAACAGCAACGACCAGGGGCCAATGACGCTGCGCGTGAATCAGCGCCAGGGTAGCCGCGACGCCTGGCTGGCCGAAGCCGACACCGCAGGCCTGTCTGTGGAGCCCTCGGCGATCACGGCCTCAGCCGTCACGCTGGCGCAACCGGTCGGCGTTTTACAGCTGCCCGGTTTCGAGCAAGGCCGGGTCAGCGTTCAGGACGAAGCCGCCCAGCAATGTGCCTTCCTGCTCGACCCGCAAGACGGCGAGCGCATTCTTGACGCCTGCGCCGCCCCGGGTGGCAAAACCGGCCACCTGCTGGAACGGGCGGATGTTCAGGTCACGGCACTCGATATCGATGCCGGGCGCCTGGAGCGGGTGCAGGAAAACCTCGACCGCATTGGTCTGAAAGCCGAATTGAAAGCGGCCGATGCCGCCGAACTGAAAAGCTGGTGGGACGGCACTCCCTTTGACCGAATATTGCTCGATGCCCCCTGCTCGGGCACCGGCGTCATTCGCCGCCACCCGGACATCAAGCTGCTGCGCAAACCCAAAGACGTTGAGTTCCTCACCCAGGTGCAGGACACCTTGCTGCATCGCCTCTGGCAAACGCTCAAGCCGGGCGGAACACTCCTCTACGCGACCTGCTCACTGTTGCAGCGGGAAAACTCGGAGCGCATCAGTGCCTTTCTGACGCGCCAGGCCGATGCCAGAGCCGTTAAGCTGCAACTGGCGGGTGACGCCGAGGTCGAGGTCGGGGTACAGTGGCTGCCTCAACCGGGTAGCCATGATGGTTTTTATTTTGCGTTGCTTGAAAAAGTGGCTGAATAGGTCGTAAAAGGACACAGGCGTGAAAATTATCATGTTGGGTGCCGGCCAGGTCGGCGCCACGCTGGCGGAAAACCTGGCCAGTGAAGACAACGACATCACCGTCGTCGACACCGATGCCGAGCGCTTGCGCAACCTGCAGGACCGGCTCGACATTCGTACCGTCACCGGCATGGCGTCATTGCCCAATATTCTGGCCCAGGCCGGTGCCGAAGACGCCGACTTACTGATTGCCGTGACCAGCAGCGACGAAGTCAACATGGCCGCCTGCCAGGTGGCTTATACCCTGTTTCGCACGCCGACCAAAATTGCCCGTATTCGCAGCCCGCAATACACCCAGTACAGCGAAAAACTCTTCGCACCGGAAGCCTTTCCGGTGGATGTACTGATCAGCCCAGAGCAACTGGTCACCAATTACATTCAACGGTTAATAGAAACACCTGGCGCCTTGCAGGTGCTCGACTTTGCCGGTGGCAAACTGCAACTGGTGGCGGTACGGGCCTACCATGGCGGTCCTTTGGTAGGCCAGGAACTGCGGTTCCTGAAGCAGCATATGCCGTCGGTGCACACTCGGGTTGCCGCCATTTTCCGCAAAGACCGGCCCATCATCCCGGAAGGCTCCACCGTGATCGAAGCCGATGATGAAGTTTTCTTCATTGCCGGGCGCACCGACATTCGAGCGGTGATGAGTGAGCTGCGCAGCAAAGAGCGCTCCTACAAACGCATCATCATCGCCGGAGGCGGCAACATTGGCTATCGGCTCGCGCTGGGCCTTGAAAGCCGCTATTCGGTTAAATTGCTGGAACGCAACGAAGCCCGCTGCCAATGGCTCAGCGAACATCTCAACCACGCTGTGGTGCTGCGCGGCGACGCCTCTGATCAGGATTTACTGCTCGACGAAAACGTCGAAGATACCGATATATTCCTAGCCCTAACCAACGACGACGAAGCCAATATCATGGCCTCCATGCTGGCCAAACGCCTCGGCTCGCGCAAGGTGATGACGCTGATCAACAACTCGGCCTATGTCGATCTGGTGCAAGGCGGTGAAATCGACGTTGCCATTTCACCTTCGCAAACCACCATTGGCAGCCTGTTGACCCACGTGCGTCGCGGCGACATCGTTAACGTGCACTCCCTGCGTCGCGGTGCGGCCGAAGCCATTGAGGCCATTGCCCACGGCGACAAACGTTCCTCAAAGGTAGTAGGGCGCGCCATCGAAGACATCGACCTGCCCGAAGGGTGTACCATCGGTGCTATTGTGCGCAACGAAGAAGTGCTGATCGCACGCGATGATCTGGTCATAGAATCCGACGACCACGTGATATTGTTCCTGATCGACAAACGAAGAATCAGCGACGTCGAGCGGTTGTTCCAGGTGGGACTGACGTTCTTCTGATCCCGGGGTTGAATTAAAACCGGACACCGCAGTGGCACGAGCCCGGGTCACAGGCCCGCTTCATTGCACCCCTCACGGAGGCACATCCCTGTGCCGCCGCGAGGGACGCGGGCTTCCTGCCCGCTGTTACATGAAACGCCCCTGCAACCCTGTTACATTGCTGGCGTTTTTCAACATTCCGCAGGAGTGATACTGCCCAATGCATTATCGAATGACCATCAAGGTTCTTGGCTTGCTGCTGATGGTCTTCAGTCTGTCGATGCTGCCGTCCGTGCTGGTGTCTTTCTATTATCAGGACGGCATTCACAACGCCTTTATTCTTGGTTTTCTGCTAACGCTGGTGGCCGGCTTTATCAGTTGGATGCCGGTACGCCATTACCAGGGTGAACTGCGCACCCGTGATGGCTTTGTCATTACCGTGCTGTTCTGGGTCGTTCTTGGCCTGGCTGGCTCTATCCCGATTCATCTGGCCCCGGCCGCCACGGTGACCTACACCGACTCCTTCTTTGAAAGCTTTTCCGCGCTGACTACCACCGGTGCTACCGTCGTCGTCGGCCTCGACTCGTTGCCCAAAAGCCTGCTGTTCTACCGTCAGCAATTGCAATGGATGGGCGGCATGGGGATCATCGTGCTGGCCGTAGCGGTATTGCCCATGTTGGGCATCGGCGGCATGCAGCTGTACCGGACGGAAACCCCCGGACCGGTCAAGGACACCAAACTGACACCGCGCATTACCGAAACAGCCAAAGCCCTCTGGTACATCTATGCGGCTCTGACCATTGCCTGTGCACTGGCCTACTGGATCGCGGGGATGAGCCCCTTCGATGCCATCGCACACAGCTTTTCCACAGTCGCCATTGGCGGCTTCTCAACCCATGATGCCAGCATGGGTTATTTCGACAGTGTCGCCATCGAAATGGTCGCTGTGGTCTTCATGATCCTGTCAGTGGCCAACTTTGGCCTGCACTTTGTCGCCTGGCGCAACCGCAGCATCAAGCAATACCTGCTCGACCCCGAGTACCGGTTCTTTATTGTCATTCTGCTGGTGTTTGTGGTCATGACCACCGCGACACTGATGGTCACCCGCGTCTATGCCCCAGGCGAAGCCTTGCGCTACGGAATCTTTGAATCCGTTTCGTTGCTCACCACCACCGGCTACGGCACGGCCGATTTCGCTTCCTGGCCGCTTTACCTGCCGTTTTTCCTGATACTGGCCTCGTTTATCGGCGGCTGTGCCGGGTCCACAGCCGGCGGCATCAAGGCCATTCGCACCATGCTGTTGCTGAAGCAAGGGCTGCGCGAAATAAAACGGCTGATTCACCCGGCTGGGGTGTTCCCGATCAAGGTCGGCAAGAGGCCCGTGGGCGACCGTGTCATCGAAGCCGTCTGGGGCTTCTTCAGCATGTACATCATGATCTACGGGCTGATTCTGTTCGCCCTGCTCGCCACCGGCATGGACTTCGTCACCAGCTGGTCAGCCGTAGCAGCGGCGTTAAACAACCTCGGCCCCGGCCTCGGCGACGTCGCCAGCCACTACGCCAACATTCCAGACGTAGCCAAATGGGTGCTGTGCATCGCCATGCTGCTCGGCCGACTCGAAATCTTCACCTTGCTGGTACTTTTCTCGCCGCACTTCTGGCGCAGTTAATGTCGAATTGTTGGAATTGCACCCAGCCAAGTGCCAGGTGCAGGGTGTCCCTATCCGGGGAAGTCTGAGGCATGGATGCCGAAGCCTAGGCCCCATGGACGGGTTTACGCCGGCCCCGGATAGGGACACCCTGTGCCTGGCACGGACTCATGGCAACGAGGTACCTGAAGGCCACAGTGACCCCGCCGCACCGCCTATGTATAATGCGGCGTTTGATTTTTGACCTTCCGACATCAGGATGTTTCGCTGTGACTGAACAAACCACGCCATCGACAGCACCACCCAACGATTCAACCACGGCCCGCAATCTGAAGACCTTTCAGGGCCTGATTCTGACGCTGCAACAATACTGGGCCGACCAGGGTTGTGTGATTCTGCAGCCGCTGGATATGGAAGTGGGCGCCGGGACCAGCCATCCGGCGACGTTTTTGCGCGCCATCGGGCCGGAAACCTGGAACGTGGCCTATGTGCAGCCATCGCGTCGCCCGACCGACGGTCGCTACGGCGAGAACCCAAACCGCCTGCAACACTATTACCAGTACCAGGTCATTCTGAAGCCGAACCCGAGCAACATTCAGGAACTGTATCTGGGCTCACTGGAAGCCATTGGCGTCGACCCGCTGGTACATGACATCCGCTTTGTTGAAGACAACTGGGAAAACCCGACACTGGGTGCCTGGGGCCTGGGCTGGGAAGTCTGGCTGAACGGCATGGAGGTGACCCAGTTCACCTACTTCCAGCAAGTGGGCGGCATTGAGTGTTACCCGGTATCCGGCGAAATCACCTACGGCCTGGAACGCCTGGCCATGTACATTCAGGATGTCGACAACGTCTACGACCTGGTCTGGACCATCGGCCCCGATGGCAGCAAGGTCACCTACGGCGATGTGTACCTGCAGAACGAAATCGAGCAGTCGACATACAATTTCGAGCATGCCGATGTCGACAACCTGTTTCACCAGTTCGAATACCACGAAGGGGAAGCCCGCAAGCTGATCGACCTGAACTTGCCGCTGCCTGCCTACGAGCAAATTCTCAAGGCCGGCCACACCTTCAACTTGCTGGACGCCCGCCACGCCATCTCGGTCACCGAGCGCCAGCGTTATATTCTGCGCATTCGCACCCTCTCCCGGGATGTCGCCAAAGCCTATTATGAAGCCCGCAAGGCGATGGGCTTTCCGATGGCGCCACAAGCGCTGCGCGATGAAATTCTCAGTGCCGGGAACAAGGACTAAGACCACATGACACAGGCTGATTTTCTGATTGAACTGGGCACCGAAGAACTGCCGCCCAAGGCACTGAAACCCTTGCAAGACGCCTTCGCCGATGGCCTGACTCAGCGTCTGAAAGACGCCGGTGTGAGCTTCGGCGACACCGAACGCTTTGGCGCACCGAGGCGCCTGGCCATTTTGATTCGCGACCTGGGGCTGGCGCAACCGGACGAGGCGTTCGAACGCCGTGGCCCCGCCGTCAAAGCCGCCTTCGACGCCGATGGTAAACCGACCAGAGCCGCCGAGGGCTTTGCCCGCGGTAACGGTGTCAGCGTCGATGCACTGGAACGCATGGAAACCGACAAAGGCGAATGGCTGGTCTACCGGGGCGTCGAGCCCGGTAAAGCCACGGCAGATTTGCTGCCGGAGCTGGTACAGCAAACCCTCGATGCCCTGCCGATTCCCAAGCGTATGCGCTGGGGTACGAGCCGAGACGAGTTCGTGCGTCCGGTACAATGGCTGGTCATGCTGTTGGGTAACGACGTGGTGCCAGCTACCGTGTATGGCATTGAATCCGGCCGGTTGAGCCGGGGCCATCGTTTCCACGCTCCGGTCGATATCGAGATTTCCGAACCGGCCGCCTATGCCGAGACACTGCGCACACAAGGCAAGGTGCTGGCGTCGTTCAATGAGCGCCGCGACTACATTGAAACTCAGGCAAAAGCCGTGGCCAAAGCCGAAGGCGTTGAGGTGGTCATCGACCCCGATTTGCTCGACGAAGTGACGGCGCTGAACGAATGGCCGGTCGCCTTGATCGGTAGTTTCGAATCCCGCTTCCTCTCGGTACCGGCCGAAGCGCTGGTATCGTCGATGCAGGAACACCAGAAATACTTCCCAACGCACGACAGCAAGGGTGAATTGGCGCCACGCTTTGTGTTTATCGCCAACCTGGAAAGCAAAGACCCGGCCCAGGTAATCGCCGGTAACGAGAAAGTCATTCGCCCGCGCCTGGCCGACGCCGCTTTCTTTTGGGATACCGATCGCAAGACGCCCCTGGTCGACCGGGTCGAGAAACTCAAGTCGGTGACCTTTCAACAGCAATTGGGTTCGATGTACGACAAGGCCACCCGCTTGCGCGCCATCGCCGGTGAAATCGCCCAGCGACTGGGCGATGACGTCGAGCAGGCGGAACGCGCCGCCTGGCTGGCCAAGGCCGACCTGGTCACCGACATGGTGTTTGAATTCGACGACATGCAGGGCATTGCCGGCTACTACTACGCCCTGCACGATGGCGAACCCAAGGCAGTAGCCCAGGCCATTATCGAACAATACCGCCCCGCAGGTGCCGGTGACGAACTGCCGCTGAGCCGCGCTGGCATGGCGGTGGCACTGGCCGACCGGCTCGATAACCTCTCCGGTCTATTTGGCATCGGCCAGCCACCAACGGGCACTAAAGATCCCTTCGCCCTGCGCCGTGCAGCCTTGGGTGTGTTGCGCATTCTGGTCGAACGGGATCTGGATCTGGATCTGGTCGAGCTGGTCACCTTCGCCGCCGATCAGCATGCCAATCTGCCGCAGCGGGATACCCTGGTACCCCAGGTTGTCGACTATGCGCTCGACCGCTTCAGTGCCTGGTACGCCGACGCCGGTTTCCGCCACGATGTATTCCAGGCCGTGCGGGCGCTGAACCCGAGTCGGCCGCTGGATATTGACCGCCGGGTGAAAGCCGTGGCCAGCTTCAGCCATCTGGTTGAAGCCGAAGCTCTGGCGGCCGCTAACAAACGGGTCTCAAACCTGCTGGCCAAGGCCGACGGTGACATTCGTGCTGACGTTGACACCGCGCTGTTCGAAGCTGACGCCGAAAGCGCGCTCTGGCAGGCAATACAGGACGCTGAGGCGCACATCACCCCCATGCTCGCGGTGGTGGATTACCAGGGCGCCCTGCAGCACCTGGCCAGCCTGCGCAACAGCGTTGATGCCTACTTTGATGGTGTCATGGTGATGGCCGACGATGCCGCGGTGCGCAACAACCGCCTGGCGGTGTTGTCGAAACTGCGCCAGCTGTTTCTGAAAGTGGCCGACATTTCGGTACTCCAGGCCCAGTAAGGCGAGTGAATGCGGGCCAGCTCCGGCCCGCGTCTCTTCCCCCCGGGAAAGGCTAAATTCACTTAAACGACATCGCCCGGACACTGTTTGTCGGTACACTGGGCACCACTTTTAATCTGGCGAGAGCTGACGCTATGTGGTTGGCCTACCTGCGAACCTTTGTTTTTTATGCCTTTTTCTACGGGCCGTTTACCATTCTGTGGGCGTCGTTTTGCGCCCTCTTTGCCTATTTGCTGCCCTACCGGTTGCGCTATCACTTCGTGGTGGGTACCTGGGCCAAGCTGACGGTGTTCGCCAGCCGCTGGATACTGGGCATCAAGTACCGCATTACCGGGCTCGAAAACCTCGACGGTACCGCGGGTGTGGTGGTGTCCAACCATCAGTCAGCCTGGGAAACCTTTTTCCTGCAGCGGCTGTTTCGGCCCCAGACTCAGGTGATCAAACGCAGCCTGTTGAAAATCCCCTTCTTCGGGTGGGCGTTTTCGATGTTGCGCCCCATCGCGATCGACCGGGCCGACCGGGTAGGCGCCATGAATCAGATTCTCGAGCAGGGCATACCGCGCCTGAACGACGGTATTTTCGTGCTGATTTTCCCGGAAGGCACCCGGGCAGAACCCCACAAAGTTCGCAATTTTCAGCAAGGGGGCGCTCGTCTGGCCAAGGAAGCGGGCGTGCCGCTGATTCCGGTGACTCACAATTCCGGCGATTATTGGCTGAACAAGCGCTTCGTGAAACTGCCTGGCACCATCGACGTCATCATTCACCCGCCTATTGACCTCGGCAGCCTGAAAGCCAGCGAAGGTACAAAACTCGCTCACACGGTCATCAGTGATGGGTTAACCCGCATTCAGGCGCAACACGAACGGGTGAATAGCAAACACCGGCATTAAGCCATACCCTGGCCTCCTAACGGCCTTCGCCCGGTAACGCCAGATACCGTCAGACCAGGCCTGTCTGTTGACACATACGGTGTTAAAAAAAACGTCTAAACTGACCCATTAATGAACCGGCAGCTACCCTGATCCGGTTAAACCACAATGGGGAGTTGCGCGGTTGATATTGAACGTTTTCACATGCCTGTCAGCCCGGTTGAGGCAGATTGGGCCGGGCCGGCGACCGGGGGATATCTGGCGATCGCTCAGGGCCTTCCCCTTCATTTTTTTCTCCCTGCACAGCATGGCCGAGATAGACGCGTCCGCGCAGGGCCAGGTGGTGCGGGTTGGGCTTTACGAGAACGAACCCAAGGTGTTCACCAATACCGCTGGTGTGCCCGCAGGCATTTTTATCGACTTGCTCAATGAAATTGCGGTTACGCAAAACTGGACTCTCGACTATCGGCCCTGCGACTGGAGCCAGTGTCTGAACTGGCTGGAAACCGGCCAGCTTGACCTGATGCCCGATGTTGCCCTCACCGACGACCGCCAGCGTCGCTTTGACTTTCATCAGCAGCCGGCACTGAACAGCTGGTCTCAACTCTACAGTCGGCCAGACCAACCCATCGTCTCCATCTTTCAGTTGAACGACGCACGAGTCGCCCTGCTGCAAGATTCTGTTCAACTTCCGTATTTCCAGTCGATGCTAATCAATTTTGGGCTTCAGACTGAGTTGATTGAAGCACCGGACTACCCCGAGGCATTTCGCAGAGTCCGCGATGGTGAAGCCGACGCCGCGGTTTCGAACTACCTGTACGGTGCCTTGCACGCTTCCCAATACAACCTGGTGGCCACGCCCATCGCGTTTCAACCCTCGCAGTTGTATTTCGCCACTGGCAAAGGCCAGAAATCCGATCTGTTGGCGGCAATCGACCAGCAACTCACGAACTGGCGGGCAAACAGTGATTCGGTCTACTTCGATATTCTCAATGAATGGCAAAACCTGCCCCCCAAACCCCTGATTCCACGCTGGCTGATTCTATCGCTGACAACAGCCCTGGCCTTGCTGGCCATCACCGTTCTGCTGATTACCTGGCTACGCCACCTTGTAGCTGCACGCACCCGGGCTTTGTCAGACAGTGAACGTAAACTGACGACCATTCTCGACAGTGTCGGCGCCTTCATTTATATCAAAAATCGCGATTTCAAATATCAGTATGCCAACCAGCAACTGCTCGATTTTCTGGGTAAACGAAAAGAAGAAATACTTGATCGGACCGACTCGGATCTGTTTGGTGAAACCGTAGCCACCCCTTACCTGAGCAATGACCGACAGGTTTTTGCGCAGGGACACCCGGTGCGTGCTGAAGAGACCCTCAAAGGTAACGACGAGGAGCGCACCTTCTTATCCATCAAGATTCCGTTACACGATCACCTGGGGTCAATCTATGCCCTGTGCGGTATTTCGACGGACATTACCGAAGAAAAGGACAGGGAGGCCAGAATCCAGTATCTGGCGTATTACGAACCGCTGACCGGCCTGCCCAATCGCGCCTATCTGTTCGACTACCTGGCCCCAGCCATTCTCAACCGGCCCCCGCACCAGGGTCTAGCCCTGATGGTGCTCGACCTCGATGACTTCAAAGACATCAACGACACACACGGGCACGACTATGGCGATCAGTTACTCATCGAAGTCGTCCGCCGACTTACCAACGCTTTGCCGGACAAGGGCCATTTGATCCACCTCGGTGCCGATGAATTTGTGATAGTGATGTTCACAGAAGGCACTCCGAACGACCCGGCCAGCGCTTTTTGTGAACAGGTGACGCAATACATGCGCAACGGCTATGAGTGGCGCGATTTCAGCAATCACTGCACCGCCAGCATCGGCTTGGCCCTGCTTGAACCCGCTGAGGCCGGTGACCTTGGGCAAACGCTTAAACACGCTGAAGTTGCCATGCACCAGGCGAAACTCAATGGACGCGACGGATGGTGTCTCTTTACCGAGCAGATGCATATCGCACTGCAAACGCGCCTGGCGCTCGATGCCGATATGCGCAACAGCCTCGCCGACCAGGATTTCTTTCTGGTGTACCAGCTTCAATTTGATGACCGGCAACAGGCCATTGGTGCCGAGGCGCTACTGCGCTGGCGACACCCGCAGCGCGGTCTGGTGTCGCCCATGGAGTTTATTCCACTGGCCGAACGCAATGGGCTGATCCTGCCACTCGGCCGCTGGGTATTACTGACGGCTTGCCAGCAACTGGTGCATTGGGCCGGGCAAACCGAGACCTCCGGACTGTCAATGTCGGTCAATGTCAGTGCGGTGCAGTTCAGGTCAGCTGATTTTACCGCCATCGTAGCTGAAGTGCTGGCCCAGACCGGTGCCCGGGCAGAGCGATTAAAACTGGAGTTGACAGAAACCATGCTGATCGACGACCTGGACGATGCCATTCGCAACATCAGCGAACTCAAGGCCATGGGGGTGGATGTAGCACTCGATGATTTTGGCACCGGTTACTCGTCGCTGGCGTACCTGAAGCGATTGCCACTGTCCCAACTGAAAATTGACCAAACTTTTGTTGCCGACGTTCTTATCGACCCTGTCGCCGCTGCCATAGCCCGCACCATCATCGGGCTCGGACACAGCCTCGACTTGAACGTCATCGCCGAAGGGGTTGAAACAGAGGAACAACGTGAATGGCTGAAGCAGGAAGGGTGTCTGGCGTATCAGGGCTATTTATTCGGACGCCCGGAAACTGCGGAGCAATTACGGCATCGCTGGGCACAACCTGCCAACTGATCAAGGGTAGAAACGAAACAGGGCGGTTGAGCCTGTTTCAAGACTCACCCGCCGAAACGCCAGGCCCGTTGCGGGCCCGGAGATTACTTACTCCAAGCTGGCATCAATAGCGGCTTGAATATCGGCCTGTGGAAAAGCGCCGCGCAGAATCTCGGTACCCACCACAAAGGTGGGTGTGCCGGTAATGTTCAGCTGCTGGGCCAATGCCCGGTTGCTGGCCAGGGTTTGCTGTATCCAGTCTGCCTTGGTCTCCTCTTCCAGCTCAGCCCGGTCGAGCCCCAGAGAGTCGACCACTTGCCAGATCTCGCTGTTCTGACCCAGGCTGCCCGGGCGAGCTAGCAGGGCATCGTGATAGGCCTGATACTGATCCGGGTACAGTTCGCTGATCGCCAGGCTGACCCGAGCCGCAGTCACCGAGGTTTCCGACAGAATTGGCCATTCCTTATACACGACACGCAGATTCGGGTTGGCTTCCGTCAATGCCTTCACGGTTTCCGAAGCACGTTTGCAGTAGCCGCAGTTGTAATCGAAAAATTCAACCAGGGTGATGTTACCGTCCGGGTTGCCGCCCACCGGATCCTTGTCGGCATTCGTCAGCTGATCACCCACAGAGGCCAACAGTTCATTCTGGCTGGCCTGCTGGGCCGCCTGTTCCCGCTCTTGCAGAATGCCAATGGCTTCCATGATGATTTCCGGGTTTTCCAGAATGTAGTTGCGCACCATCTGGTTAACGTCGTCTTCTGTCAGGTCTTCTGCCTGAGCAAAGACCGCCGTCAATGCCAGCAAGGGCACCAATAACAGTAAACGTAACCGTGCGAATGGGGTGGGTGCGTTAAACATGGAGTCTCCAACAACGTGAGGGTTTTGACCACAGTATAGACGAGAGCTGATCATTTATTGACCAAAGCGAGCGTTATTCTGTGAGAGGTAATCTTGCTCAGCCGGGGTCGACGGCCGATTCAGAACGGTATTGCGGTGCGGGTAACGGCCGAATTGCTCGATGATGACCCGGTGCTCTCCGGCGGCATCATGAAAGCTTTTCAGTGCTTCCCGGGCGCTGGGGTAGTCGTTAAACAACTGGTCGATCTGCTGGCCCAGTACCTGATGGCACTCCAGTGACTCGGCGTGCATCAGTGGCATCAGGCAGAACATACGGCCACTCATGCCGAGCAACGTCAGATGCCCGTTATCGAGCGCTTGCTGGCTCCACTGCAGGGCAATCGGGTCCCAGGCAAAGGCCTCGGCACGACCGCGATACAGATTGCGACTGAACTGGTCGACCAAAATGATCAGCGCCAGTCGCCCTTCCGGGTGCTCGAGCCAGGCACTCAATTCGCCATCGATGGCGCGCTGATGGTCGGTAGCGAACCGTTCGGCGATCAGCCGGTCGGTTTCCTTGCCACCGCTGAACCAGCGTTTTTGATAGTGCGGCTCGGGCGGCTCCTGGTCACCAAACCAGAAATCGAGCACGGATTGCCAGGGTTTCATCGGCGTTTCAGGCCGCAGCCTGCTCATTCTCTGTCTCAGCGCCTGAGTTTAGCAGACTGCCCGCCACCATCGTCCAGTAGATTTGCAGAGTGTTGACCCAACGACCGGTCTGCGACAGGCTCGCCGGGGCGTCCCATTGTTCTGGCAACGCCAGCTGTTGGGCCAGGCTTTGCCGCCCAGCAGGGGCACCCAGGGGAAGCGCCGGCAATTTGAGCATGGTTTGGTACCAGTTCAGGTACAGCCGGGCCAGCTGCCGATCACGCAGTGAGGTCGCTTCCTGGGTAGCGGGTTCGAACCCGGCCCAGAGATGCAGTTGCTGCGCCGACTGCAAGGCGGAAAACAGCGTCTTGCCCAGCGCCAGATTCGGGTGTGACAAGGCCGCCCTGGGCCAAACCCCCTGAGCACTGCTGCGCCAGCGCTGGGTCAGCGATGCCAGATCCTGCTTGGGCGGATTCTTTTGCAGGCCCAGAGCGTGGGCCATGGCAGCTTTTTGCGTGGCCCGGGTGGCGTTGTAGTGACGCATCACCTGGGCAGGCCGCACGGCTTTGCCGCTGATCGCACTGGCGGGAGGCACCAGCGCATCCACGTCAATGCCGGTCTGGCCAACCCGTTGCTGGTGCTTCTGGTAGGTTTGGTAGTGCTTCAGCAGGGTACTGGCAGGCATTCGAACCCCGGCCTCGCGGTTCAGGGCTTTCTGATAACCCGCCGCACTGGACAGCACCCAGGTAGCCGGCGAGGCCATGCGAAACTGGCCCTGGCTGGTTTCCTCATCGGCATCGGTAGTCGATTCTGCCGGGCCGATCCACTCCGCCCACTGATCTGCGGTTACGCCCAGGGTAGTGCAAAACGACTGAAACTCCGGCCAGACGGGCATGAGACTGTTCAGCTTGCGGGTCAACCGCGTCACCTGGCGCGCTTCCCGGTGCCCGATCAGGGTTTGCATCATGGCTTCCTGGCGCGACTGGAGGTGCTCGACCATGGGCGTGACGCGCACCATTAGGGCGCCGGACCAGTCGGGTTTAAGCCGTGCCAGGGTGTGTTGCCACTGCTTGAAGGCCCCCCAGGTCCAGTAGGTAAAAGGCGGTGCCAGGGCGCCCAGTTGCCGGGTCATTTCGCCGGTCAGTTGCTGCAAGGTTACCGCTTGAAGATAGGGCAGACCGATCTCCACTTCGCACCGGCGCCGCAGCCATTGCAGTGAACTCTGGCGCACAGTGACGAAGGGCGCATTACTGATGCGAATGGCGGTGACCGAGGCGGTGTTCAGATAGGTGGTAATTTCGTGCGTCAGCGCGAACAACAGCAGTTCGGTATCCGGATCCAGCTCCAACCCCTCTGCTGGCGGGCGACGCGGCCTGAACAGCGCTGCGGGCACCAGCAGAACACCGGCGATGATCAGTTGCGTCAGAGCGGCACCCGCCTGGCTTGCCCAGACAGATACCGAGATCAGCGGCAACACCAGCAGCAGTGCGATCAGCGGTAACAGCAGATAAACCGCAAAGGGAATCGCAACCAGAATAAGCAGACTAAAGCGGGTTTCCAGCTCTTCATCCGGGTGGCGGTACCGCCCGGCAAAATAGTGACTGAGCCCGCCGTCCAGCAAATGCTGGCGCAGTTCATCGGCCGAGATTTTCTGGTTCGCCGTTGCCGTCTCGGCTTCGATGATCAGGCCAGCCCGGGTCAGTTTTTTGGCCCACTGACGGGCTTTCTCTTCCGGCAGGTTGCGCGCCAGCACGGTCCGCCGGTTGGCCATCAGATCGGCCAGTTGGGCGTCGCTGAGCTTAAGTTGTTCTTTGAGCGTGAGGCTGAGCTGAGTCTTGTTGGACACTGAATCCTGAAAGCCCAGGCAGACCAGGTGAAACCGTTGTGCAGACATGATTGAACCGAGCCCTGTAAGCAGCGATGGTGGCCGGGTGCCACCAGAGCCCAAGAATTAGCCAGGTCGGCTTTTTGCGCAAGTGAAAAAGGTTCAAACTGTGCGTTGGTTCAGGTGCGAACGCTTAACGCTTTAGCCCCTGACGAATCAGACGACCTGCGCCGCGCGCCTGGCGCATCACGCTTTTCCAGTCCCGCTTGCGACCCAGCCGGTTCAGCCGCTGGGCTCGGCCGTGTTTAGCTTGCTCCAGGCGTTCATAAACGGCACTCCAAAGCAGATCGATGTTGTAGCCGTCGGCGCCCTGGTCGAGCCGCACCGGCACCAGATCGACCACTGGCAGGGCAAGGTCTGCTGCGATGTGCTGCAGCGACTCGCTGATGGCAACGGCCTTGGGCGATGCCGGACTGGACAGGTCATAGGGAGGCGACCATTCCCGGGCGGGAGACAAGCGATCTATGTGGCTGACAACCCCGAGTATCGGCGGCTGCCGCCGGGTCGGGTTAGCACGGAACCATGCACGAAGGGCATCCAGCGCTTGCCGGTCCAGTGCACGGTCAGCACGGTGTGCCGACACCACCCATAAAATACAGTCTACCGACTCCAGCTGCGCGCCCCATTCTTCCGTGCTCAGTTCGTGGCTCACGCCTGGCGTATCAATCAGAACCGCCAGCGGCTCGCCCGCCTCATCACTTAACTGATAGCGCTCGGCACGGGCCGTCATCGGCAGTACATCGACCGCGCTCTGAGTGTCGTTCAGCAGGGCATTGACCAGGCTCGATTTGCCCACCTTAAGCTGGCCTGCGACCAGCACCTGAACCGGCCCCGGCGGCGGGCGCGTTGCTTGCTCATGCTCCGCCAGTTTTGCCATCTGGCCAGCATCGGCCTGCAAGCGCCCTGAATACAGGTCTATGGCGGCCCGGCCTACTTCCTCGACCCAGATGCGAGCGCCTTTTTGCTGCAAATAGTCGCTGGTTCGGTCGAATGCGACGTTCAACAGGCGCTCCCGGACTTCTGCCAGCACTGCCGACATTGGATTCACCGCCCGCACCAGCCGGAACAGGGTTTTGGCGCCTTTGTAATAGGGTTGGCTGGAGCTGCCCAGGTGCCAGAGCCGCATCACCTGCCCTACCTGGAAGTGACTGGACCCCGGAACATGCTCACCCAGCACCAGCCGGAGCCTCAGGCTGACCCGTTCGCTGAGCAACAATGCCTCAGGCAGCGTGAAATTCCAGACCGGGTCTTTGTGATCCGGATAATAGTGGCGGGCGACGTGCTCAATGACCAGACGTGCGCGTTCCAGCAGCAACGTCTGGCTACCCAGAATGATTTTGTCGGTATCCCGGGCCAGTTGCTGCACCTCGGTCCAGGCCGCCAGATCCTGAGCCGACCAGTCTGGTTCTGGTGGCGAAACCGGCGCGGCGGTCTCGGCCGGCGTTTCGATGCTGCCGATCAGACGGCGTTGCAACAGATGCACCAGCAAGTAGCCACCGCCGGTGAGCACTGCCGTGCCCAACAACCACAGTAACAGCCAGCCTTGCTGCCACAGCCAGAGCCCGCCCAGAGGTATCAGCAGCAACAGCGGCAAGACCATCAGCACCAGCATCAGGCCGATCACGATGATGATGGGCCCGCGCCAGCGGCGTTTAATCGTCTCGGTCATGGTGCTCCCTACGCATGCGGTCGTGAAACATCCGGTAAGCCTCTTGCAACGAGCCGCGATAGGCATTGGCGACGCCGGTGGGGTCCGCCTTGCCCTGTGCCGACAGATTCAGGTAATAACAGGCCGCCCGGCCCAGCGCGTAAGTGACCGCCGCACTGGCAGTGCCTGCGGCCACGGCACCGACCGACTGGCCATACACCGGTACCAGTTTGCCCAGCTGGCGCGCCGCAAAACTGGCCCCAATGCCGACCAGAGTGCCCGATCCCAGTGAGGTACCAAACTCAGCCAGACTGCGACGGTCCCAGTCGAGCCCGTAGATGCGACCAATGGAATGCAGCATTTTGCCCTGCAGGGTCGGCACCGTTACAAAGCCCGCCAGCGGGATCAGGTCGGTCAGGCCGGCGGCGGTGGCATAGCCCACCAGATGTGGGTGCAATTGTTGCAGTCGGGCATCGGCACCGGTCAGCTGCAGGCTGCGCAGCTGTTCACTCTGAGTGGCATCCAGAACCTGATCCAGCACGGCCAGCAAGGCGTTCAGGCCATAATCCGGGTTGGTAAAGCCGTCTTCAGGGCGGGTCAGATCCACCGCCACGGCATGCACGGGCCCCGGGCCCGGAAGCGACTCCAACCTGGCCGCCTGAGTCATCAGTGCGCGTTGCAGATCGGTCAGACCGGTGTCGCGTTGCAGTTCAGCGTAGTCCGGGTGATCCCGGTCGTCCGGGTAGCCATCGTGCAGCCGGGTCTGCACCAGCACGACCGGCCAACCCGGATGACGTTTGCGAATGCGATGCACCTGGGAAAAGACGTCATCCTGCTGCGGGTCCATGGCGCGGGCCACCACAATCAGCGCATCGGCCTGGTGTTCCTGTTCGGTCAGGTCGTCTTCCGGCGCATAATCAACTTCGCCAAGGCCACGGGTATCGATAAAGCGAACCAGCGGCAATTCCGGCGGGAAATCAAATAACCGGGCGTGGCGGGTACAGGGTTTGAAGCCTGCGCCAATCTCGGCTTCGGGGTGGCGGGTAATGGCATGCACAATCGATGTCTTGCCCGATTGCACCTTGCCCAGCAGCCAGAGCACCGGAGCCTCGCCCTGCACCTGCGGCGACACGGCGGCTTCAATGTCCGGTTCTGGCGACAGCACCGCATTGACGATGCGTTTCCAGTTTTTACCCCGGGGTTCCGATGACATAAACGTCTTGCCTTTACACTGATGCGGGCGACAAACCCAGTATGGCAGGTCACCCTGCAAATGAAACGCTCCGACTGGACGACAGCCGAGCCGCGTTTACACTGAAACCAGGCCCGCTCAATCGCCGTTGAAGCAACCACCTGACTGCTCTGTTATGGGCTCGCCCCACCATCGTTTCAACGTTATGCTCTGAACACTAACGGGGAACACCGGCATGAAGAAACTCAAGAATGAAAAAGAACTGGTCAAAAAAGCCATTGCCATGGGCAAGGCATACGGCGAGGCCAGAGGCGTCGTCGAGTTTGAACCCACGGATTCCGCCGAAGCGAAAATTGAGTACATTTATCGCTTACTGGTGCACGACAAGGTGATTCAGCCACTGCAGAATGACCAGATATCGCAACAGGCAATGCGCCATCGCCTGGCCATTTGGGCCTCGAAAGCGCCCGATTAAACCGGGCCCAGCAACAGGCCCAACCCATGCGATCCGCCAAAAATATAGATCGCGCAGATCACCCCTTCACCGATGGAGGCGCCCAGCAGGGTTTTCCATAATTTTATGCGAAGAATACTGCACACATAGACGATCATGTCGGTGGGCACAAAGGGGGCAAACCCCCAAATGCTGATGACAACGAGCTCGCGTTTGTGGAGTAATCGGGTCAGCCGCTCAACCTGACGGGGGTATCGTTCGTGGAAATACTGATCGAAGCGGACCTGCCGTGCCATTAAGTACACAATGGCCGAGGAGGTATATACCGCCAACTGATTGACCAGGAACAGAGGCAGGGGCGGAAGCACCAATACCCCGGCCAATACAAACGGCGTTGAGGGAATGAGCGTAAAGCCCCTGAGTGTGGAAACCACGAAATACAGAAACAGACTAACGATCAGGTTATCGTTAAAAAACTGACGCAGTGCCCGCGGCGCAAACCACTCCGGGTTGAGAAAATACACCGACAGCGACAGCGCTACGATGGCCCCCCAGGCCACCAGCCAGTTGCGGTTAACAATAACATCGGATTCTTTGTTCACAATGGGTAACAATGTCCTTTGGTGACGCGTCCTTTGAATCGATGCCATCACGCACCGAGGCTGTAGTTTATCGCGCAAGTCGTTTAAGTTTAACGGACAGAAGTCAGCTTTACCGGTTTACTACGAACCCGTGCGCCTGACCGGATCCAAAAACCCGGCCAACAGGAGACCGCCATCCAATGAAACCCCCTGCTGAACACCCCGAACCAAGCGATGCCCGAATGCGGCGAGCTGCCCAGCCCGTTATCGCTTACCCGCCAGATCAAATACCGCCTTACGATTCCAACCGGTTAAACCAGGCCCGCGCTACCCTGTCGCGGACCGACCGGGTAACGGTGAACCCACGCGATGCTGCCACCTTCCAGGTGCCCGCCGGACACTTTTTTCGCATCATCAGCACCGAGGGCGGCCAGGTCGGCGACTTGAATCTGTGGAACCAGCACACGCTGGCGGAACGTTTTTACAGCGGCAAAACGCGCGCCCTGCACGGCACCCACCTCAGTACCGGTGACCGCCTGTGGAGCAGTTTCCCTTACCTGAGGCCGATGGCAACCATCACCGCCGACACGCTCGACTGGTATGGGTGGGATGACGATGGCGCCAGCGTCCACGATGTAATCGGCACCCGCTGTGACCCCTACACCGGCTACCTGCTCAATACCGAGCACTACCACCATTGCTGCCACTCCAACCTCACCCGCGCGCTGGCACAGCAACAGAACCTGCCTTTAGCCGGGGCGGAACAGCATGTTCACGATGTGCTCAACGTCTTCATGTGCACCGGCTTCACCCGGGATACCCACCAGTACTTTATGAAGGCCAGCCCGGTCCGCCCGGGTGACTATCTGGAATTCTTTGCAGAAATCGACCTGCTCGGTGCGCTCTCTGCCTGCCCGGGTGGCGATTGCAGCGCAAGCCACTCCAGCGATGCGGCGGCCTGTTTTCCTTTGACCGTCGAGATCTATAAACCGGAAGGTGCAGCACTGGCAGGGTGGCAGCCGGCGTCAGTCAACGGCTATGACGGCCATCACGGGGTACCTCCAAAAGCCTGAATTCACCCGGGGCCAGCGAATCGTCCAGCTCATAAGAGCCTACTGCACTGCGGTGCAACGCCAGTACCGGGTTACGAAACCGGCCAAACATACGTTTGATCTGGTGGTATTTACCCTCGGTCAGGACCAGATCGGCGGTTGTGGCAGAGGTAATCGTCAGCGCGACTGGCGCGGTCACGATGTTTTCAGTTTCAAAATACATCCCCTCGGCAAACGCCTGCACATACCGGTCATCCAATGGGTCTTTTACCCGTACCTGATACCGCTTGGGCACCTTACTTTCCGGCGCCGTCAACCGGCGCGACCAGCGGCCATCGTTGGTCAGCAAGACGAGGCCGGAGGTATTCAGATCCAATCGACCCACGATATGCAACTCGTCTTTGGCCGGGTGATCAATCAAGTCCAACACGGTAGTGTGCTGCTTGTCTCTGGTTGCACAGACAACACCAACAGGCTTGTGCAGCAGGAGGTATAGCGGTGAACGGTGCTGTAGCATCGTTCCCTGGCATTCAATTCGGTCAAACTCGCAGACTCGCCATTGGCCATCGTTAACCGGCACACCATTGACGGTGATGACCCCACGGGCGAGCAACGGCTTCACCGATTTCAGTGGAATCTGACAGGACTTCGCGATGAACCGGTCCAGGCGACTGTGTTTGGAATGCACAAACGTCCCTCAATGAGGAGCCAGTATTGGCAAAGTGGCCAGATACACGGCGTTAAAATGCCAGCGAACTGGTGACATTGGGCCGTTCACAGTACCCTTGTGTCAACGCTGAAACCACGGCCATGCCCCTCAAAACGAGCAATCTTTAATGAAAAACACACTCAGACATCTGTTCCAGCCCATTCTCCGTATTTTTGAATCGGGCGACGATCAATTCCGATACGACAAGTCACATCGAAAAATACTGCTTGCGGTCGGCGTACTGTTCCTGTTTTTGTCGGCAATATCGGCCGTACTGGCCATTAATTCCGCCCAGTTGGGTGGCCTCGTCCCCGTACTCGCTTTCTTCCTAATCGGGTTCGTGTGTATCGTTGTGGGCACTCTGGGAAGTGACAAAGCCGTGGCAAAGATATGGGGCAACAAGTAAACCCTACCATCTACCAGTGCACCCTTGAGCGCTCCGGAAACAGCCGATCTCTATTGTATTCTAGGTAAAAGGCAAAGGGTCTCAACCCGAATCAGGAAGTAACCGTGATTAACATCAACCCGAGAAAACTACTCCATAGTAAATGGACAGCGGTCAACCCCTCCAATAAAGAGAAGCACTTCCTCGTTACGGAGGTGGAATTCAGCGAAGAAGGTGAGGTCATTCATTGTTTGCTTGAAGCCGTTTTAACAAACCGGTCAGAGCCAATAGACTGGACGGAACTGAAGGATGAAAACAACTGGCGCCAGGGTTGGGCATAAAACGCTGAAATTCACTACCGGTGCAAACGCCCGTTCTCTTAATTCTGCATGGGAATGTCATCTTCCCATCGAAAGCCAACGCCACCGCTTTTCCAGACGCCCTCCCCAAAGGGGCTGGGGCCATCAATGTTCAGAAATTGAGGCAGCTCAGCAGTCGGTGCCAGGTTGTGTACGCCTTTAACGGTACTGCGATGCATGATTCGCAACCCTTGCTGTTCGGGCGGCAAATGGGCTTCCGGCGAAGCGCGGTGAGCGACGGCCAGGTTATCGATGAACACACAGTCATTTTCCCGATAGTCATAGACAGCCGCATAACCGTTCTCGAGCCCGGCATTCAGGATATCGTTGTATTCATGACACAGTCTGGTCAGTTCATCTGCGTTCAACAGGCGAAAGCCATCGCCATCGGTTCGTTTTTCAATCACCGCGCCGGTCATGCCCAGGTGCAACCAGATGCACAGGCGACCGGAGATCGGATGCTTGTGAACGACCGGATGCACCACCCCCGATGCGGAATTCACGGACGAGAGCCGACGCCAATACGCTTGGCGATTCTGAGGCAGCGCGTCATAAGCGGCCCCCTGATGCGCAAAATAGGTACCGCCTCCTTTTTCGGCCGGCCTTATGATGTGGTAACCCGAATGCGAAAAGGTGGCGGCGATAAAACTGCCATCGTTGTGCCATTGCGGGCCCACGCCGGGAATCCCGGCGCGGCGATCGTTCGACAAGCGGAAGATGTGCGGGTTATTCCCGGGCGTCGCCGGATGGATGCCGTGTGTGCTATGAAGCGCTCTGCCACCCCACAAGCAACTTGCCCGTAGAAAGTCATCGACACTCAGCGGCTGGTCGTTTTTAAAAACGATGAAGCCCCGGTTTGCCATTTCGAGCTCAAGCGCACGCACAACCTCGGGGTCCGGTAACGTCTCTGATGTAAGATCTATGCCTCGAACCTCAGCACCCAGAGGCCCTAGCGGCGTGATCGTACCACCGCAGCTCTCCACCCGTGCAACACGGGCAGGATCGAGCGGCGCGATGGTCAGTTCATCGGTTTTCATGGTCTGTCTCCTGTTGCCGATATCTATGCATGACCTGTTGGCCATTGCGGCGGATGGCCCACACCTCTATGGCAAAACCCGGGGGGTCTAAGACCTGTGCCTACCATTGACCGGTCACTTCAGTGTCTACATGACGGCAGGCATCGCGGGAATAAACCATTTCTCCGGCCATTCCGTGTTACCGGTGGCCAGCAGTTGTTAACTTTCGTAAAGACGTAGGGCAGCAAAAGAGGGGGTTAGCGGGGGTACGTTGTGTTGGGGTGCCATTGCTCACTGGCGGGTCCGGGATTGAACGCCCAGACGATGCAGCGTGTGGATCAGGTCTGCTTCACTGATCTGCACATACTCCAGAACACGGCCATACAGCATGGCGGTGGGGACATTGCGGTTCCGGCATTCTTTCTGGGTCTGTTCGAGCACAGCCAAAACGATACGATCGGTGCGGGTGAGACCATCCCGGACGTCGGGCAACTCGTCCTGCAAGGCCAGTTGGCCCTCAGAGCTCACAGACACGCCTGCACGAGACTTCCGAGTGCGAGTTCACCGCCTTGTACGACTCGGGTGGTGATGCCTCCGTGTCCGCGCATTGCATTGTAGGCACCGGGACCGAGGGCTTTCTCCATTTTACTGCACGGGTGACACAAGCCGGTGTATTCCAACACAACGTCACCGATTCGAAAGGTTTTATCTTTCAGGGCCAACAAGTTCAGGCCAGACACCACCAGGTTGCGGCGGAATACCTCGGGGCCAATAGACTCCCGATGCAAGCAAGAGGCAATCACACTCAGATGTTCGTGTTGGATCAACGTCACTTGCCGTTTGCTGGTTTCACGGCCACTGAATCGATCACCTGCCAGGCCTTTGCCCGGGCTGACCATGACACGATCGAGTATCAACATGGCCTGATCACGGGCGGGGCGGACACCGATCCACTCCACCCGGCCAGTTTGCGGCAGGGTATTTAGCAACCTTTGCATCGGCGTTGGTTCTGGCATTGGGGCTCTCTGTTACGCAGATCAGGCAGCCAGTTTGCCACGGAAAACCTGAGCAGGACAGCCTACGGGTACACCCTCAACACCAGTGCCTAACCTGCGTTGGCTTTCAGCATTTGATACAACTGATCCTTCAAGTGCAGCCGTTGCTTCTTGCGCTCTTCAAGATACTCATCGTTAACAAACTCGCTACCGCTTTCAATGCCGTGGACCTCATGTTCCACGTCAGTATATTCTTCAAACAACTTGGCAAAGTGTCGATCATTCATTTTCAAATCATGAATCTGATCACGGTATTCCGGAAACTCATGCAATAAATCGTGTTTTTCAACCATGCATTGCTCCTTTTGATGTGGGAAGTGATTTCGATGGGGCCATGAACGATCCACGCCCGATCGAAAAAAGAACGTTTCATAGCCAGTCGAAGAACGGTGATAGAACAGCGTTAACCAACGCATGACCGATCGATAGGTAGTCTGCAACACTGGCTACTGAATGGTCACGAGTGTAGAAGCCTTGAGCTTCATGTCAAAAGGTTGAGGTGTAAGTTAGGTGTATGGCTGCCACTGAACGGAGCCACCCTCGGGCATGCCGGATAGGGGTATGTAAACTCCCCTGACAATTACACAATGTAACGATGGGTGTCTCCATTGGTTACTCCCAACGTATAGACCAGCCCTATTTTCTACTTCGAATCGAACCATGACTACGACCCCATTGACTCACAGCCGCCTAAAGTGGGTGTCTCCGCATTGTTGATAGTCGCTTAGTTTGAATGTCCAATTTACTCAGATGCCTAACTCACCACAATCCAACACGAATGAATCCGATTTTTTTTAAGAATCGCCTTAAAACAAACCACAGTGGAAACCCGACAATTACAGAGAAAAACATTCGCTCACCAAGGTTATAGCGCGCCACTCCAGCTTCTAAAGGAAGGTACGCGATGCCATTAACCCGAAGCGAAAGAATGGTTAACCTAACAACCCTAATTTCAAGTTCGACATTATTTTCAGGAATCGCTTTACATGCGACAGGAAATTTGTATCCATAGTAAGGTGTGCTTCCGCTGTCTTGGGGTATAGTGATTCGAATCCTGTTTTGCGATCTCCTTTTTCGGTCACTACACAAAATCTTTTCAAAGCTACCTTGAATAACTTTTGTTCCAGCTAAAGTACTAGGGTTAACTGTATGAAAACTAGCCCAAAACAGTCCAAACGATAGCGCCAAGATGATTGTCATCAATATGAATATAGATTCTCTAAGGTAATTAAACCTATACCTGTTTGAATTCATACTTTCAGCCTGATAGGGACGTCTGATATATGAGCAACAGTATCACTTACTGCAGAAATTTCACAGCTAGCTGGGACACCCATCACAATTACACACTGCAGCGATGGGTGCCTACTCAGTTGCTCAGTTGGGAGTCTTATAATTTCCCTGTTGACCCTATAATTATAACCAAGGCAGTTAAGAGCAAAAAAAAGATTGTAGTAAAGAAGTTCAATAACACTAGTTTCCTATATTTTTTCCCGACTTCGGTCAACCTCTTGTCCGGAATTAATTCATACTTTCTTTTAAACAGGAAAATCAGGAAAATCAGCTGATCATTATTACTTGCTAGTATAAATCTTGGACGGCAACTCTCTATTAAACTACCATACGACTCCTTTATTGCCACATAGTACAACCCTAACTTAGGCTGTAATATAAAGAACCATCCAATCAAAAAAATAAAAAGCAAGACCCACATGTACAGTATAAAATCAATCAAAGTTTAATAGCCTTCTCTCATTAAAGTGCAAACTTTTCCGTTAGGTTATAGATAGACGCTAAATCGCTATTTATCGAATATGTTTCCGGGAAAAATCTCAAGAGCAAATAGGCAATGGCAACAATTATTCCAAAACCGACTAACATACTGTATAACCACATACCTAGATTTTTACTCTTATAGAAATGAAAATGCTGACGAAAGTTAAAGCCATATTTAATATAGCCCTCAACAAAAAGCAAACCAACCCTTACAACACACGCAAACGTTCCTAAAAGGATTGCGAAAAGGAAAAGAGTAATTAGTATTTTCACTTTTATTTTTCCTCAAAGTGAGCATAAGGTGCGCTAGTGTCGAGGTAAAACACAAAGCCACCTTCTGTGGTGTTTGCCCCCAGCTAACTGGACACTCATCACAATTACTAAGGCTAGGAATGGGTTCCATCAATAGCCCGTCCTGGACTAGACACCCGTTTTGGAGTTGTAATCTTTCAGAAATTGATCAACCATGGCCTGACTTGTCCTCCCGAGCGCCTGGTTTATGACTTGCAACAAAGCTTGCCTTTCAGGTGTTTCAATATCTCCAAGGAATTCTTCTATTCTCGTTCTGGATAGGTCAGAAATATTTGACTCGATTGCCACTAGCTGGGCTATGTATTGCCAATCATCAAGCGTCAAATCCACGACATCCAGTTGCTGCCGTAGATGCTGGTCAAAGGTATCAAGCTGAAAGTAGTCGTCGACTCTCTGCTCAAATACCTGACGCTCGATGACACCATATTGAGGTCCGAGCTGCTGTTTTACCTGCGCTTTAATGGCTTCCACATGGGCAAAGTTGTTATATGCATAGATCAGCAATCCTTTTTGATGATCAACGGTTTCAGTATCAATTTTTTCCAGACCGAGCTGACCGCGAGAGACATTGATTCGCCTGACAAGCTCCGGCTCATAAGGCCGCATGGTACGGGCTGTCTCGTATGCATCCAGTCCACTTTGGAAATCGCCGGTATAAAGGGTTCTTAAAATACCCAATTCAAGCCAGCCCTCATATGCAACTGGAAAACGATCCACATATCGCTCTGTGGTTCTGATTGCAGTTTCAGAATCCATATTGTTACACAAACACATGAACCCGCTTAAAGAGGATTCGCTATACGGATCTTTCTCTAGTGCATGCTGCATGAGCTCTTTCGCTTGGTCACCCCGATCAGTTGCCGCGTACACACCTGCGAGATTCCTTAACACATGACTCCTGTCATAGTCGGAAATTCTTACAATATTTAAAGCTGCATCGGCGAGAACATAGTCCTGTTCTACTTCGTAACCGTCTTTCCAATCGCTGGCTTTTATCGCTAGAATTTGTGCTTCCAAAACACTCAGGTCTTTTCCTTCAGGTCGTGGGTAGTATGCCTCGTATTCACTGGCTATCGCTTCCATGGCGTCGTAAGAACCTCCCCATCGCGGTTGGCTGCGTGATATTCGAGTTGTAGCGACCATATAACTCCAGGGAACCTCTACCAGAGAGCGTTGAACTACCTCATCTCTGTTCTGTACGAACGCACGGCCCATAGAACCGTATGCATCAATGGCGGCTTCGTATCCAAATGGAATACCCGGGTTGAGCTCAATGGCTCTCGAGGCATGCTCGGCCGCTTGACGTAACTTTTCCTGATATTGGCCCATGTGCCTGGGATGCACCCTATTTGAAGTGCCATGACCACGAATGACCCAACCCTCAGTGTTCAGTCTATAGCTTTCAAAAAGATTGGCGTGAACATTATTGGGTTCTGTCTTTACCCATGCCTTGAGGCTTTCTGAGAAAGCCTCATCCAGTACTATGACTTGGCTGTAATAATTCGAACACCTTCGTTCAAAGTCGATGTTAGGGCCTTCAATATTCAGGCAGGGAGCCATGAAATTCGATACGAGATCCACGTTGTTACTTCGGATAGCGTCAGTTAACTGAGGGACAAGTAATCTCCAATCGCGCTCAATAAAAGCATTCGGACTAGCGTCCGCTTCAAACGAGGTTAGGACATTTTCCGCGCTTGATGTCGTGGCACAGCTGGCTAAATGGAGACTAGCGACCATCATGGCTGCTCTTGATAGGTATATTTTTGAGAAGGCTTTCACTCGTATTCCTCTTAACTTTCCAAGAACCCCAATCAGAAATAATATCAAACCCAAATGCTACACATCGCATTCGAGCCTGATATACAGCCAATCAGATAGGCACTAGGGAGCAGGGTCCACCGCTAGACGAAGCCCATGCTCACCTACTGATAAGTAGTAGATATACTCATTGTCCAGCTCTACTTCGGTAGGCTCTCCATATACTGTCCATTCTTTTACGAAGGACAGTGGGTTAAGTGAGACTTCTTTCACTCTACCGTTAGACTGTACAACAATGACCCGGTTGCTGGAGGCATCCATACCTACGGCGTCTACCGTGACACCGGTTGGCGTAATTCCCTGAACAAACGTCATTTCAGGGGCATTGAAAAGGTCACCACCACGAGTCATTAAATAGGTGTCATTTGGTGTGATCCAGACGTCACCATTCATCCGATGATCGCCATGATAGGGGGAGTCGCCCAACAATGTTATCTCGTCACCGGCTATATCAAATGCTTCTATGTCACTTGGACTAGTTTTAGTGTCTGCTGCATATATCGTTAGTTGATCTGAGGATATTTGGAGATTTGTTTGATAATAGATAGACGCCGAATCCATGAGTATATTTGTTACTGAGTCATATCTTTGTATCTGAGTATGTTGATCTGACCCGGAAGAAACGAAAACATCACCCTCATTGTTTGCAACCACATCGTAAGGATCTATCGATACAGGCAAAGTAGTCTCCACAGTCAAATTAGAGAGGTTGATGATGGCAATTGCTCCCGACTCCTCCCCATCACCCACAAAGTAACTGAACTCTCTATCCATTAACGTTATGTATAATTTTTTGTTGTCTTCAGAGAGAAATAGTTTATTTGGCATACGAGAGAAGTTGAATTCTTCCTCGAGTGTCATATTGCTAATGTTGACTACTGAAACTGATTTATTCTCTTTATGAGTAGCAAAGAAAAGACCTAATTCAGGTGAGACAATAGCATCAGTAACTACAGGCATCGATGGAAATTCACGGAGTTCTGACAACCAGTCATCTTCTGTGTTCAAAACACCATCATTATCTACGTCAGGATCAGAATTATCACCTATGCCATCACCGTCATAGTCTTCCGACTCAGTTGAATCCCAGGCGAAAGCATCGTCAACATCAAGCACACCGTCATTGTCATCGTCTTCGTCAATCAGATTTGAGTTTCCATCACCGTCAGTATCAATAATGTCTGAATTCGATAGTGTATTCGAAAAATGCTGAAGCGCTGCTTCCTGTGAGACCAGTTCAGATATACCTGACAGGTTAAAGAGCATGTCTGAAATGGAGGCAACAGAATCAAATCCTGATCTATCTGTGGACAAATCTTCCAGGGTTACATCCTGAGCTGTTAGTACTGAAATATGATCGTTGGGAATGGTTATGAGTGAATCATAGATCCCATCATCATCCAGCGTCTGAACCAGCCTCGCCAGATTAGTTACTTCGGTTGTATGAATATTGTTGGTTTCAAAAATATCCAATAATGTAATGACAGGTTTCGCCTGTATTTCGGGCAATACTAACGACCCTAGAGAAAAGGTAATGTAGTCACCGTCGTTATAGCTAAACTCGCCCTGCTCATTGGTAACGCCAGCAACATTAGAGGTCGTTGAAAATGAGATTCCCTCTATCAGGCTATCCATTATTACGCCTGTATTGTCGCCTTCAGTGCTGGACAACGGTTCATTTCTGAAATTTGCTCCGGTAACTGTATAAAGCTGAGATGAGCTGCCAAGCCAGCTCCAATTTTTCATAGGGCTTTCATCTGTCCTTCCCGGATCAAAGGTCGATGCACCAACAAAGCTGATGTCTGCTAGGTCATAGCCTTCTTCAAATTCGATAAGGCTCGCAGGTACGGAATATTGTTGACGACCGGGAATTGTCATCAACGTTGTATCTAGTTCCAGCCTGGAAGCGAACCAATTCTCGTCCTGATCGAGGAAATCAAATTGTATCTCGCCAGCACGACTATCCGTTATTTCAGCATCAATCAAAACCCCGTCATTGTATATCGTGACCGCATGTACCACGGGTAAGGTGAAAGCCGGTATTGCTTTTTGAAGACTCTCATCGTAGCTATCAGGATGTACGATACGGTTACCGGTTGAAACAGTAGCACCACCTTCTCGGGTTACTGAGAATATCCTGGAAGTAGATGCTTCCGCCTTGTCGACTAGCTCAACTTTATAACCGTGCATTGCAAAAGAATTCTCACCTGCAGCACCTGTTGAAGGCATGTAGAAGTAACCACGAATGTAATACCCCCCGTTACGTTCATACAGGTCGTCATAGGCTCGCAGCATGTAGTAGGAGCCGTCTGGAAAAGTCACGCGGGCATGGTCGATGTCGTCAATACCGTTCTCGTCTTCCACATGGATGTAAGCCATCATGGTCAGATTACTGTCTGATTCATGATCGTAGTGCGCATGCACGTAGGTTTGAACATCGAGGATTTTGGGAGCTTCATTCGAACCGCCACCACCACTTGGGCCACAACCTTGCAGGATTATCAGCGTCACCAGGATGAGGCCCTGAGCGATCCATTTATTGTTATTCATCAACCGGAACTCCTTACGGTTTATTGACATACGTCAGGTCAGGGTATGTAAATTTTCCCGACAGGGCAAACGCAGCGTTCCAATTTCACAGGGGTATTAATTCTGTTGTCACATTTAGAGACGTTATTTTGGCGGAGTGAGACTTGAAGAAAGATCGATGTTCTAAGCTTCTAGCGCATTATAGGACTATTTTTTGCTATTTTAGACTCAACCTGGGCCGATCACTCATAATCCAGTGCGTCTGACGCTTTCCAGCAATTAAGCATTATTTTTTTTGTAATCAGTGATTATGCCATTTATTTGACTATGCCACGCTCTAAGCATAGTTAATTCCTCAGCAACATCTTCGCGCCTTCTAGCGAGCACCAGCTTGCGGGCTGCAGCGTCACTAGCGGTCAAAAGAAGACATAGGCTCGGCATTAAGGGCTACCGGGCTTGGTAAGGTTTTGCCACCTAATCCGACTATTCCTTCAAACACCCAACCCAGAGAGCCGACCATGACCGTTAAAGCCTTAAGCAGTCTGCTTGTCTTATTGCTGCTTCTCATCCTGGTGCCAGCCCGGGCTGAAACCATGAATGGATTTGATGTCTCCGAAGCGTCGATTCCTGTCGGAAAAATTCGTCAGGGTGGTCCGCCACGCGACGGTATACCAGCGATCGATAACCCCAGGTTCGACGAAGCCGAAGCAGCCACCTGGCTGGAACCCACTAGCCGGGTACTGGGGTTAAGCATTAATGGCGAAGCGCGGGCTTACCCGGTGGCTATTTTAAACTGGCACGAGATCGTCAACGATGTGGTGGCCGGGCAGCCGGTGGCGGTGACGTTTTGCCCGCTGTGCAATACCGGCATGGTGTTCGATGCCGAGGTAGATGGCCAGGCGCGCTCCTTCGGTGTTTCCGGCTTGCTGTATGAGAGTGATGTTCTGTTGTACGACCGCGAAACCGAAAGCCTCTGGTCGCAAATACTGTCGACGGCTGTGTCCGGGCAAGCGTTGGGGCAACAACTGACGGCATTGCCGGTGAAACACACCACCTGGCAAGCCTGGCGGGAAGAACACCCCGGCACTCTAGTACTTAGCCGCGATACCGGCTTTCGCCGGGACTACCTGCGTGACCCCTATGCCGGGTATGAGCAATCGCCCACAACGCTGTTCCCGGTCTCCAACCAGGCGCCCGGGCCCTGGCATGCAAAGGAATGGGTGATGGGCGTCAGTTTTAATGGCGAGCACAAGGCTTACCCTTACGAGGAGTTATCAAAAGCCGGGAAGACTCGCTTTGACGATGAAGTAGGGGGCCAGCCCTTTACCGTCATCTGGGACGAAGCGCACCGCAGCGCCAGTATTGAGTGGGAAGGCGAACCCTTACCCAGCCTGGTGGCATTCTGGTTTGCCTGGTATACCTTTCACCCCGGTACGGTAGTATTTACCGCGCCCTGATCTTGCCGGGTTCTCGAGCCTGTTTGATGCCGCGACTCATCTTAAACGCCCGGCTAACCGTACCTCTGACATCACTTTTAAGGGAGTCCGTTATGTCGTTGCCACTTTGGTGCCTGTTCATTGCAGCCTTGCTGGTCATTCTGTCAAAAGCACCGGCCATGCGGGCGATGGCCCGAATGCAGGGCGGTTACGACAACCAGCACCCGCGAGCCCAACAGGCGTCTCTTACCGGTGTTGGGGCCCGGGGTCTGGCGGCGCATCAGAACACCATTGAGGCGTTTCCGATGTTTGCGGCCGGGGTGATTGTGGCAGAGGTGTTTGCTGCCGGATCGACGGTTGCCGGAGTGCTTGCGGGGCTGTTTATTGTTTCGCGCATTGCCTACATCGGCCTCTATGTAGCCAATATTGCCACCTTACGCAGCCTGGTGTGGGCGGCCGGTTATCTGGCAAGCCTGGGCTTGATGCTGGCACCGCTCTACGGCGGGTAACTCAATCTTCCCGGGTGATCAATACCGCTGCATTGAATCCAATAGTTCTGGAATTGCTCTCCAATGCGCTAAACTGCGGCCTCATTTTTTCGGGCCTCTACGTCGATGTCGATCTTACCTCAATTGGAAACTCGCAGTGGCGGGCAGTGCGAACTGTGTAAAGCCAGCGATTCGCTCTCTGTTTATACCGTACCACCCAACACCCTGGAAAACCTGGATACCACCCTGTTGGTATGCGCCACCTGCCAGAACCAGATCGAGCACCCGGACCAGATGGATGCCAACCACTGGCGCTGCCTGAACGACAGCATGTGGAGCCAGGAGCCTCCGGTGCAGGTAATGGCGTGGCGACTGCTGCACCGGCTGATCGCCGAGGGCTGGCCAAAAGATTTACTCGATATGCTGTATCTGGACGATGAGACTCTGGCCTGGGCGCAAGCCACCGGAGACCACCTCAGTGATGACGACAAAATCATTCACCGCGACAGCAATGGCGTGGTGCTGAGTGCGGGTGATACCGTCACCCTAATCAAAGACTTAACCGTAAAAGGCGCAAACTTCACCGCCAAGCGCGGCACGGCCGTTCGAGGTATCTCACTGGTGGCCGATAACGCCGAGCACATCGAAGGCCGGGTCAACGGCCAGCAAATCGTCATTCTGACGCAGTTTGTTAAGAAGTCCTGAACTTAAGGTCATACTGTGCCCGGTGATCATTACGGCCACCGGACACTCGTAGCTCGTAGCTCGTAGCTCGTAGCTCGTAGCTCGCAGCTCGCAGCTAATTCCCTATTCCGTCAACGACTGCTGCAACAACAATCCAAACCCCAACTTACTCAAATACTGAGCTTCCTGCTCAAGGTCCGCCTGGGTAAGACCGTGGTTGTCCCACCAGTCGCTGCGCGCGGATAGCAGAATCTGTTCACCGTCGATGCGCAGCGCTACCCCCTCGGAAGTACTGCCGGTTCGAGCGCGATGCAGTACGGTTGCCAGCCGGAATATCACCAGCAACATGGGTATCAGTGTCTGGTCCTCTTCACCCAGTTCGGTGAGTTTGTTGAGGTCGGGTTTTTTCCGGTGGTGACGCACCAGAAAGGTGAGTCGTTGTTGCTCCTCGTGGCTGAACCCGGCCAAATCGCAGTTGGCGACGATGTAACCACTGTGCTTGTGAAACTGGTTGTGCGAGATGTCGAGCCCGACTTCCGCAACCTGTGCCGCCCAGCGCAAGTAATTCGACCAGGGCTCGGCCTGGGTTAGCCCCAGAGCCGCCAGGTTGTCATTGAAAAAGCGCAGCGCCGTGTCAGCTACCCGCTTGGCTTGCTGGTCATCGGTGTGAAACCGTTGTGCCAGGTGTTGCACGCCCCGGCTGCGCACATCTTCATGGTCATAGCGGCCAATCAGGTCATAAAGCAGGCCTTCGCGTAACGCCCAGGGCGAGGCTTCCATTGTTTCCAGCCCCAGCCCTTCGAACACGGCGCGTAACACAATCAACCCGCCCAGAAACACCGGTTTGCGATCGGACGTGAGACCATTGGGGTTAAAGTCGTCAACGTTTTTGCTCTGGCCAGCCTGATCACACAGGTCGTTCAAGAGCGATCGGGTAATGACTGGGTTTCCGGTCATGGCTTCGGCCACTTTAGAGATCGACTTGATACTGCCCGAACAGCCAATGGCCCGTTGCCAGCCGATGCGTTCAAAACCATCGTGTACCGGTTCAATTTTCTGCAAACAGAAGGTGATCGCCTTTTTAACCGACTTCTTGCTGAGTTGCCCGTCGTCAAAAAAGTCCCGCATGATGGCCACGCAACCCATGCCCAGGCTGTCCAGAAGCAGCGGTTGAAACTGCTCGCCAACAATCACTTCAGTACTGCCACCGCCAATGTCGACCACTAAACGACGGTCCAGCTCATCGTCGAGCCCCTGGGCGACGCCCTGGTAAATCAAACGGGCTTCTTCCGCCCCGGACACTACATCAATAGAGTGCCCGAGCGCGGTTTCGGCCCTGGCCAGAAAGGGCCCGGCGTTGGCCGCTTTTCGCAGCGTTCGAGTGCCTACTGCGCGAACGGCATGAGGGGGCAGGTGACTGATGCGCTGACCAAAACGGGCCAGGCATTCCAGCGCGCGGCGTTGCGACAGGTCATCCAGTTTGCCGTCGGCACTCAAGCCAAAGCCCAGCCGCACCGGTTCCTTGATGCGATCGAGTACCTTCAGTTCTCCCTTTTCAAGGCGCGCAACAATCATGTGGAAGGAATTGGAGCCCAAATCGATGGCCGCCATTTCTTCCACCCGGTTCCGCCAGAAATCTGAGAGCTTGAGCATATCGATGCAACCTGAGTGAATTCTTGCCACAATGCTGACCAAAGAAACCCTCGGGAGCAAGCATTATGGCCATTCACAGTTTTCGCGGGCACACCCCGCACTTTGGACAACGCGTGTTTATCGACGTTCGGGCCATGGTTCTGGGTGATGTTGAACTCGGCGATGATGTCTCGGTCTGGCCCGGCGCCGTGGTGCGCGGCGACATGCATCGAATCCGTATTGGTGCGCGCACCTCGGTTCAGGATGGTGCGGTACTGCACATTACCCACGCCAGCGATTTCAACCCGGATGGCTGGCCACTGACCATCGGCAACGATGTCACCATTGGCCACCAAGCGTGCTTGCATGGCTGCACCATCGGCAATGAGGTATTAATCGGCATCGGCGCAACGGTACTGGATGGTGCCGTGGTTGAAGACCAGGTGGTGATCGGTGCCGGTACGCTGGTACCGCCCGGCAAAACGCTGGCCTCGGGCTATGTGTATATGGGATCACCGGCACGCCAGGTACGGCCATTAACCGACAAAGAGCAACGCTTCTTTAAATACAGCGCGGCCAATTACACCAAACTGAAAGACGACTACCTGGCTGATGGTCTGGGTGACGACAGCGCCTGATTGCCGGACGTTAAGTCATAAGACTTATGAATTCTTTAGACCTTGAAAGTTTAGGGTTGAGCGAAGGTCACCGTTCGAGTAATCTTGCACCTAATGAAACGCAACGTTTCATTAGCAAACCCTTAATTCGAATCTGCCCACGCGGCAACAACCTACGGAGGCACGCCATGAAGACCATTCTAACTATGCGCCAACTGTGCACCTCCCGTACTGTGACCCCTGCGGTCACCGGTAATGTGCTGTTGCACCCGCGATTCGACTAAGGACACAAGCCTTGCGAGCCGTGGATGAAACCTGCGGCTCGTTGTATAACAAGGATTGTGTTTTTACTAACCCCTCCTAACACCAACACCCCGCACTTTCTGCCACAGCTCCCAGTGCTTGCATCTCAACCATGCGATCAAGAAAAACTGGAGAGTGACCATGATCACCAAACTGATGAACCGTATTAACCAGCGCCGTGAACTGAACCGCTGGTTGCAGGAAAAACGCGCCGAGCGCTATATTGCCGAACACCTGAACAGCCACTTGCAGAAAGACATCGGGCTGGGCCAGCAGTCGTCCGAAGCACCGCTGACCTGGAGGGAACCCAAGCAGGCTATCCGTCAGGAAAAGCAACAGCAGAAGCCGGAGCAACAGGCGCGAAGTCCAGGGGGGCAGAAAGCCGGGCCTCCTAGCGCCTAAGGTGGGGAGCGCTGATCAAGTCAGGCAGGCGGCCTGACACAGCGCTCTCCGGCAGTATCCCGGCTGCCATTGCGGCTGCCGGGTTTTGCATCCCTGGGATGCACCACTTTGTTCACCAACGCCGCTGCAGTACACTCCCACGCCTCACCCAATACGAGCACCACCACCATGGCACTCAAAGCCACCGTGCTGAAAGCGCGGCTGAATATTTCCGATATGGACCGGGGCTATTACCAGGAACATGCCTTCAGCCTGGCGCAACACCCGTCTGAAACCCCGAACCGCATTATGGTGCGGCTGCTGGCGTTCATGCTCAACGCCTCCGAGACCCTGACGTTCTCCAAAGGCCTGAGCGACGAAGGCGAACCGGAACTGGCGGAGCGCGATTTAACCGGCGACATCACCCTCTGGGTGGCTTTTGGTCAGCCGGATGAGAAGTGGCTGCGCAAAGCCAGCGCCCAGGCCAAAGCCGTGAGGCTCTACACCTACGGCGGCCGCACCGTACCTCTCTGGCTCGCCCAGAACAAAGCGGCCCTGGCGCGCTTGCCCGAACTCGAAATCTGGGAATTCTCAGAAGAAGACCTGGATGCCCTGACCGGCTGGTTCGAGCGCTCGATGACGTTCCAGTGCAGCATCACCGAGGGCGTGCTCTACCTGAACAATGACGATGAGTCCCTGACGATTACACCGATTCGAATAAAAGATCGAAGCTAAACCTTTCAGGTCTAGCGATCTTACGATCGCTGGACCTTCTGTGGCTGGGTTTGCCCTGTGGCAAGAGTTCGTGCCGGCCACCGGGTATGCCTCTCGGGTGGTGCGACACTCGATCGGCGTGAACCCATCCATGGGGCCTAGACTGCAGCATCCATGCTGCAGACTACCCCGGACAGGCATACCCGGTACCCGACACTGATTCCGCAACTCATTAACCTAATAACCTTTCCAATAACTCTTGGGGTCGCTGATCACAAAGCGTACAATGCGCGCCCATTTGCCCCAGGCTACCCGAGGTAGCCGACCAAGAGACCCGATTGTGAGCCAAACTGACTTTTCGTCCCTGCCGTTAAACCCCGATCTGCTGAGCACTCTGGCATCGCTCGAATACCATCAGATGACGCCGATCCAAGCCAGCAGCCTGCCCGACATTCTGGCCGGGAAGGATGTGATCGGGCAGGGGAAAACCGGCTCTGGCAAGACGGCCGCTTTTGGCTTGGGCGTGTTGAACAAGCTCGATGTTAAACGTTTTCGCATTCAGACTCTGGTGTTGTGCCCGACCCGGGAACTGGCCGATCAGGTGGCGAAGGAATTGCGCACCCTGGCGCGCGGTATCCATAACATCAAGATACTCACGCTCTGCGGCGGCATGCCCTTTGGCCCGCAAATCGGGTCGCTTGAACACGGGGCTCACATCGTTGTGGGAACACCCGGCCGCATTGAAGAGCATGTCCGCAAGGGAACGCTGGTGCTTGAAAACGTGAATACCCTGGTGCTCGACGAAGCCGATCGGATGCTCGATATGGGGTTTCAGCCCGTACTGGAATCGATTCTGGAGTCGGTTCCGACACAGCGGCAAACCCTGTTGTTCAGCGCGACCTTTCCGGATCAGATCAAGCAGCTGGCTGATCACATTATGGTCGAGCCGGTCATGGTGAAAGTCGAGGCCCGGCACGACAGCACCAGCATTACCCAGAGCCTGTTCCGGGTCGGCAATGATGACGACCGGCTCGACGCTCTGCTGCGTCTGCTGGCGCATCACCAGCCGACCAGTGCGGTGGTGTTCTGTAATACCCGGGCCGAAACCCTGGACGTTGCCGATGCCCTAAGTGCCGCTGGCCACAGCGCCATCGCCCTGAATGGGGATTTGGATCAGCGCCAGCGCGATGAATCACTGGTAACGTTCGCCAACAAGAGTGTCTCGGTATTGGTAGCGACCGATGTGGCCGCGCGCGGGCTCGATATCGATGCGCTCGATGCGGTGATCAATTTTCGCATGGCGCTGGACCCGGAGGTGCACGTGCACCGGATTGGCCGTACCGGTCGTGCGGGCAGCCAGGGCATTGCCTGCACCCTGTTCAGCGACCGGGAAGGCCATCGGCTGGCTGCACTCGAAGGGTACCTGAATACCACGCTCGAACCGGAAGCACTGCCGCCTGCCGTGCACGCGCATTTTCGGCCACAGCCGGCACCGATGATTACGCTGCAGATCGACGGCGGCAAAAAGCAGAAGGTCCGCCCCGGTGACGTACTGGGTGCGCTGACCGGCGAGCAGGGAATTGATGGCACCGAGGTTGGGAAGATTTCCGTTTACGACCAAAGCACCTACGTCGCCGTGGCGCGGGGCGCCAAAAAACGCGCGCTGGACAAGCTGGGCCGGGGGCGAATCAAAGGCCGGTCGTTTCGGGTACGGGTAATTAAAGCGGGTTAACCTTCACCTCTAACCCGGCTATAATATTAGATATATCTAATTTAAAGGTGGCAGGCCATGTTCTCAAAACGTTATCAGCCCATCATGCAGGCCTTTTTAATGTCGGTGCTTATGGTCACCATTATGACGGCGGTGATTACGGCATTGAACACCGGCGTCGGCAATGGCTTTCTGGGCCGCTGGGCAGAGGCTTATGTGGTCGCCTGGCCCATCGCCTTTTGCATTATTCTGATTGCCGGAAAGCGCGTTATGCGGTTGTCAGTCGCGCTGTGTCAGCGCGACTGAGTCTGAGCGGCTTACCGCGGAAAACCCGTCAGGGGTTGACTACCCGAACCCGGCGAATAGCGTCCCGCGCTACTGGCATCACCATGGTGCCGCCAAAGACAGATTGCTTGAACTGCAGTTCGTCGTTGTTCAGGCTTTCGATTTCACCGCGAAACTCCCGCCCATCGGCCAGGTTTATGATCATATCGGAGTTCAACCAGTCGGCGAGGTCGGAGACCGGCACTTCAATGACCCGCGGAGCCTGCTCGGTTTGTGCTGGTTCGGGGGCGGGCCGTTCCGGTTCAGCCTGAGGCGCCTCCGGTTGTGATTGGGCAGTGTCTGGCTCGGGCACGCGTTGCGGCAACGCCAACGTTAACTGCAGCGGGCTGGGTTGACCGTCGTTGACGACAATTTGCGGTGCAATCAGGTCCAGAATCGCCTGCGGGTCGGAGACCATCATCATTTGCATGGCGTTCAGCCGGGCAAAACTTTCTACTCGCAGGCTCTCGGGTTGCTCTATGTAGGCCGCGTACGCCTCAACCACGTTATCAGCCAATACCACACCCTGTTCCTGCCACAACTGTTCCCAGGCATTCACGTGCCGGGTCTTGTAGGTGTCAACGTCAAGGCCCGTCTCACGAGCACAAAACGACATGACTTCGGGCACGTAGCCCAAATCGTCTACCCGTATTTGCACCTGGTTCAGGGTCGCCCCCATCAGCGCGGCGGGCCCCTGAGCGTCAGCCAGCGCGACCTCGAGACGGGTGCTCATCCGGTACATGGATTCTGTGGTGAATTCGCCTTCGACCTGCAGGTTATCGCGTTCGGGAGTGAGCCGGTATTCCAGAGTCATGTCGGAGCGGGTCTGGCGATAGCCCATGGTGTCGAGGTCGGTGAAATTGAAATAGGTGCGTTCATCGCCGCAGCCGGCGGCCAGCATATGTTGCTGGGCATTGTTATCGACCAGCGGCCGCATTGAATCCAGATCCAGTTCAATGCCGCTGAGTCTGAGCGCCAACCGTTGCGGTATTTCGTCGTTGCTCAGCGTCTGGCCCAGTTGCACCAGTTCGAGCAAATTCGCCGTTTCCAGTGAGGCGCGTTCGATGCGAACATCGCCGCCCTGGCCGTGTGCCGAAAACGCCAGATTGTGAACCCGAATTTCACCCGTCGGTATCACCCAGATCTGGCCATAGGTAAGGCGGCCAACACCCTCGGCCATTAAAGCCGCCTCATCAAGCTGGCTTTGAACCGTGCGGGTAACGTGCCAGTGCGCAGCGCCATAGCCGCCAACCACGATGATCAACAGCAGAAGTAGAATCCTTTTCATGAAATTCCTTATTGGGTTGAAAGATCAATGTCCTTTTACGGGTTCTTGCGCCGAATAGTCCAGGCACAAGCTCGCCCTGCTACTGGCAGCATAAAGCGCTCGCGCTCACTATTCAAAGGGTAGATTCGTGGCTAGAGATACGGATCGATACGACCGGCATAGAGGGTATAACCGGAACTGCCCAGCTCTGACTGCTGGGCTTCGATCATCAGAGTACCGCTGACGTAGACCGGTTCATCCATAGGCCCCATCTCGTAACCGCCCTGGGTTTGCACGAAGACGATCTGGTTGGAAGGCGGCGGCGGGGTATGGATACAGGCGCCGTAATAAGGCACCAGCAAAAAACTGTAGACGGAGTCACCGTCCATTTCCAGCGGTACCACAAACCCGGCGAGCTTGATGTGGGCACCACCCAGCGCGTCGACCACCGGTGCGTTCGCCAGCACCTGGGTCATATCGGAATAGAGCCGCTGCGCCTCGGGGTCATCATCGCTGAGACTGCTCAGGTCGTATTGGCTGAAATCGATCTGCTCGCGCAGGATTTTGTAGCTGAAATTAGCGGGCATCAGGTCGTCCCACTGGATTTCAGTGGCCTCACGCGCCTGAACCGTCACCGCAACACTGGCCAGCAGCAGCGAGCTGACAGCCAGCCAAAGCGTGTTTTTCCATACCGTTCTGGTCATCGTTACATCCGAAACGCGTGAGTTAGGTGGTGGCGGTCAGACCATCCGACAGCGATTGCCGGTAGGCCTTCCAGCCCGGCAACAGACCGACCAGGAACGCCAGACCCACAAAGCCTGCCAATACCAGCAACAAGGTGGGCGAGGGCAGTGCCAAGGTTAATTGTATGCCGTAGGTGCCCTGAACCCAAATACTGGCGAGTGCTATCACGCCCCAGTGCAGCAACAGGCCGGCCATCAACCCGGCAACACCATAGAGGCCGGATTCGAGCATCAGCAGGCCCAGTATATGGCCGGGCCGGGCGCCCAGTGCACGCAATATGGCCATTTCCCGGCGGCGCTCGTTCAGCCCGGCCAGAATCACCGTCACCATACCCAGCAAGCCGGTCACTACCACCATGAACGACACCGCAATCAGTGCGTTCTCGGCAATGCCGATCAGCTGCCACAGCTCCTGCAAGGTCGCGCCGGGAATGATCGCCGACAGCGGCTCTGCGCGGTACTGGTTGATCAGCCGTTGAAAGGAGAATGTCTGCACCCGCGATTTCATGCCCACCAGCACAGCGGTGACGCTTTCGGGAGTCAGATCCATCTCACGGGCTTCGTCGGCTGAAATCTCAAAGCCCGGCAATTTAATACCTTGTTGCCAGTCGACGTGCATGGCGGTTATGCCTTCCAGCGGCACATGCACACTGCGATCTACCGGTGTGCCCGTCGCGTTCAGGATGCCGACGACGGTGAAGGGTTTGTCGTCGTGGTTTTCGAAACTGGTGGTGCCCAGGCCATGCGCGACCACCAGTTCGTCACCGAGCTGGTACTCCAGAACCTCGGCCACTTCGGCGCCTAGCACAACGTCATAAACATCGTTGAATGGCTGGCCACTTTGAAAGCTCAGCGCCTGGTTACGGCCATACTGATAGTGTTCGAAATAGTCGGTGGTGGTGCCGATAACGCGATAACCCCGATGCGAGTCACCCAGCGACAGCGGCACTGTCCAGTCAACGGCCGAATTACGGCGCAGATCAGAGTAGCTCTCCCAGCTGATGTTGTTGGTGGCGTTACCGATGCGGAACACCGAATAGAGCAGCAGGTTCAGTGACCCGGTACGACCGCCGACAATTAGGTCGGTTCCCGACAGGGTGTTGGAGAAGCTGGCGCGGGTGTCTTCACGCACCCGGTCGACAGTCAGCAGCAAAGACAGGCTGAGCGCCACCATGCCCAGCGTCAGCAGGGCGGTGGTACGACGGTTCCACAAGCTGGCCAGGGCCAGACGCATCCAGTTCATGTCGTCGCCTCGCTCTGAGCATGAGCTTCCGGTGCCAGCTCCAACTCCTGATCGAACCAACGTGCCAGGTGGCGGTCGTGGCTGACAAACACCAGAGCACTGCCGAGCGCCTGGCACTGGCCGGTCAGTACGTCCATAAAGTTATCCACATTGTCCTGATCGAGCGCTGAGGTCGGTTCATCGGCAATGACCAGTTCGGGCAGGCCCATTAGCGCCCGGGCCGCCGCGACACGCTGCTGCTGGCCGACACTGAGCGCCGAGACGCGCTGGTGCCAGAGAGCCTCTGGAATGTTCAACCGGGTCAGGCGATCGGCCGCGGCATCGGTCAGACTGCTCGCTTCCGACAACGCCTTGTCGCGCCGACGGCGCGACAGTCGGCAGGGCAGCATGACATTGTCGATCACCGACAGATAGGGCAATAAATTAAACTGCTGGAAAATGTAACCAATGTGGTCTGCCCGGAAGCGGTCACGCGCTTTGCCGGCCTGTTGCGACAACGGTTGGTCCAGCACCTGGATCAGCCCTTGCGTTGGTACCAGTACGCCGGCCAGCAGATTCAGCAGCGTGCTTTTGCCGCTGCCGCTCGGGCCCCGCACGAACAGACTCGACCCGGCGGGCAACTGCAGCCGGTCGATACTCAGGGTGTCGTATTGCTGGCCAGGCCAGCGAAAAGCCAGGGACTCAATGCTCAGAGCGTCCGCCATGGGGGCCTCTATCAGTTGAACGGAGAGCGGATTGCCGGGGCGCCCGCGGGCGCCCCGGGATCACACCACGCAGATCAGTTCAGGGTAAGACGGGGGCTGGCCGGGGTCAGTTGAGTGCCACCTTGCCAGTCGTCGCCGATGTACTGTACCTGCAAGTCGGTCAGATTGGGAAAATGCTCGAATGCCGATACGGTGACCGAGCTTAATGCACCGAGATTTTCGCAGCGATAGGTCCACTCGACAAGCACGTCGGAGTGAGCGCTATCCTCGTGGTCATGGTCATCATGATGGTCGTCTTCATGGGCATGGTCATCATGATGCACTTCTTCATGCTCGTGTTCATGCTCATCGTGATGTTCGTCTTCATGCTCGTGATCATCATGATGCTCGTCGGCATGCTCATCATGATGGTCATCATGAGCCTCGATAGCTGACCAGGCGTCGGCATCTACAGCCTGTTCGGTCAGAGTACACTCAGCCGCTGTGGGCAAATCGAGCACGGCATCGGCCCGCGCCAAAACCGCCAGCGCTGAGGCAACCTGGTCACGCTGGGCGTCAGTTGCAGGGGCCTGCTCAAAACCAACCAGGTTATATGCAGGCGTATCGAGACTGACGGCCAGGGTCTGATTCTCAGCTGCCAACGTTAACTGTGCTGCCCCATGCGCGTGGGCACCGAGCTGGCGTTCGGTTTCGGCCTGGGCACTGGTGGCCAGTGCGACCAGGCTCAGAGCAAAAAAGGCAGGTGTCGATTTAAAGCTCATGTTGTGTTCTTCCTTAACAGGGTTCGGGTTCGCAGGAATCAGCGCTGATTTAGAGATGTTACAACGTATCAATTGAAAATGCCAAGCTCGAATCTTTTCGAACCGGCATCGCGCCCGATATACTAGCGGCCCAGACTGACCCGGTGTGCCCTTGCTACTCGCTTACGTAAACGCCCTGATTCCCGTGTTGTTCTGTGCTGCCCTGGGCTACGGACTGGCGCGCAAAACCAGCCTGCTCAACTCGCCATCGCTGGCCACCCTGGTCACTCACATCGGTCTGCCAACGCTGATCCTTAGCGCCCTGCTGAGCATGGACGCCGAATTGCTGAGCCTCTCTGGCACGCTTTGGGCCATTATTGGCGTTCTGATGATCAGTGCGCTGCTGGGTGCCGCTCTATTGCACTTCAGTGGCCTGGCAATACGCGGCTATTTGCCCATGCTGGTCAACCCCAACACCGGAAACCTCGGTATACCGCTGGTGTTTGCCCTGCTGGGCCCGGATGCCCTGATTCATGCCGTTGTCATTTCGACGGTGGTGCAGATCAGCCATTTCACACTGGGCGTGGGGCTGCTATCGGGCAGCTTCAGTCTGAAGTCGATACTGCGCAACGGCTCGATTCTGGCACTGATCGTAGGGGTGAGCTGGCGCCTGACCGACGCACCCCGGCCCGAGGCCGTGCTGTCGACCTTGTCGTTACTGTCTGGAATGACGCTGCCGATCATGCTGCTGCTTCTGGGCAAATCACTGGCGGGCATCGATGTGCGCCAACTCGACCGATTAGGCCGTATCATCGGACTGTCGTTCGCCCGGGTCGCCATTGGCCTAACCGCCGCCCTGCTGGTCTGTGTTGCCCTGCCGTTATCACCACTGGTTCAACAAACCCTGCTACTGCAGGCCAGCATGCCGGTGGCGGTGATCAGCTACCTGCTCGCCAGCCACTATAACGGCCCGAAAGACGATATTGCCGCGGTGATTCTGGTGAGTTTGCCGATATCGCTGCTGGCCGTGCTAGGCATACAGCGGCTGTCCTGAGTTGGACAGTCAGGACCCGCCTCACTCAAACGGATAGCGCAGGCCCCACTGCTCCCGCATGCGGTCCATTAAGGCCATGATCGCTACGGTCTCCTGCAGGGGAATCACCGGGCTTTCCAGCTCGCCGGCGCGTAGACAGCGCACCACTTCCGCTACCTGGTAAACGAAGCCATTTTCAAACTGATCGAGCTGCACCGCGGCAATGTCGTCGACTTCGTTGGTGCCGCCGTGGTGGTGAATGGCAAAAGCACTGCCAGCCTGAAAATCCGGGTATTCGATATAACCGGTGCTGCCGTAGAGCATGGCTTCCTGCTTCATTTTCAGATTGAAGCTGGTGGCGATGGAGGCAGTCATGCCGCTGGCGAAGCGGAACTGATAGGTAGCGCGTTCGTCGACGCCGGTGTCGCTGAACTGGCACAGTGACTGAACCTCAATGGGCAAGTCGCCGGCCAGATAACAGACAAAGCTTATCGGGTAGATACCCATATCGAGCGTTACGCCGCCGGCCAGCGCCGGGTCGATCAGTCGCGGGCGGTATTTATCAGGGGCAAAGCCGCCGAAGGTGAGGTTCATGTGCCGGACTTCGCCAATCGCCTTGCTCTGCAACCGCTGCTTGAGTTCAATCATGGTGGGCAAAAACCGTGTCCAGATGGCTTCCATCAGGAACAACCCTTTCTCATCCGCCAGCTCGGCCAGTTTTCGGGCCTGGTCGGCATTAACGGTAAAGGGCTTTTCGATCAGTACCGACTTGCCTTGGTTTAACGCCAGCACAGCGTTGTTGTAATGAAAGTTATGGGTGGTGGCGATGTAGACCACATCGATGTCTGGTCGTTCGACCAGGCTCTGGTAGCTGTCGTCGGCCATGATGCCAACCGCGCTGGCGAAGGTCTCGGCCTTGCCTGGGGTGTTGGAGGCCACCGAGACCAGCTCGCTGTCCGGGTCCTGCGCGACCGCATCGGCGAGTTTGTAGGCGATGTTGCCGGCGCCAAGGATGCCCCAGCGAATACGTGAAGGTGCCATCTGTTTTCTCCCTGTTGCTCTCGCAATTGTGTCCGTTTGGGCGTGAATTCAGTGTCTTCAGGGCGTAAACTGCGGGCAAATTATGACCTTTGGCCCTGAAACCGGCGTTGTTTTGTGAAAGGCTAACCGCATTTACAAGACAGTACAGCTTGAGGCCACACGGAGGTCCGTCATGGCTCGATCAATACATACATCATTCAGGATAGATTCTATGTCACCGTTTGTGCGCATTCTCGCCGCCATCATTGGGCTCGCCCTGCTGGTGTTCTTTTTCTGGATCGGGCTCTTTCTGGTGCTGGCGCTGGCAGCCGTGGGCATTGGCCTTGCGATCATCAACGCCGTTAAGATGAAGATAACCGGCCGGCCCCTGTTCGCATCACGTTTTAAGAAGGCCTATGAAGAAGCCCAGCGCCGCCAGGAGCAGGCCACCGGGCGCCGCCCGGGTAACAAGGGGCACCGGGTTATCGAGGGTGAAGTCGTCGATGAAGACGACCCCAACAAATCTGACCGGCCGAACTGATCAGTCAAGCTCGGCCGCTTCTTCGATTTTGGCCTTCGGAATCAGCCGGGCGAACGCCAGCCCCAGCTCAAACAAGAGCCACATCGGCACCGCCAGGATCGTCTGTGAAATGACATCCGGCGGTGTGAGCAGCATGCCAATCACAAAACAGCCCGCGAAGATGTAGGGGCGCTTGGACGACAACGAATCAACCGAGACGATGCCCGCCCGCACCAACAAAAAGGTGGCGATCGGTATTTCAAAAGCGATGCCAAACGCGAAGAACAACTTCAGGCAGAAGTCGAGTACGTTGCCAATATCCGGCATCAGGTTGATGTTTTCCGGCCCAACCGAGGTGAAAAACCCAAACACCAGCGGCAGTACCACGAAATACACAAAGCTGACCCCGGCATAAAACAGCAGCACACTGGAGATAAACAGCGGAATCGCCACCCGGCGTTCATGCTTGTACAGAGCGGGCGCTATGAAGCCCCAAATCTGGTGCAGCAAATAGGGGACCGAGATAAACACGGCCAGCACGATGGTCAGTTTCAGTGGCACGAAAAACGGCGAGGTCACACCGGTGGCGATCAGCTGACCACCTACGGGCAACAACACTTCCAGCGGTTTGACCAGAATCATGTAGAGGTCGCCAGCCAGGAAATACAGACCAATAAAGACGACAAACACAACAGCGATGGAGCGCATCATGCGGTCGCGCAGTTCTTTCAGGTGCGCGACCAGCGGCATGGTGGAATCTTCAGGGTTTTCGGACTTCATCGTCGGGCCTGGTGTCTGAGTGGTTGGGGGCGTCTGAGGTGCTGGAGGCTTCCGGGGTCCCGGCATCCTGGACACGAGCTCTGGCGGCTGCGTCGTTGCTCACCTTGCGTCTCAGTGCCGCTTCGGCCTGAATATCACCTTCCAGTTCAGCCTGGGCGGTTTCATCGAGTGCAGACTTGGGGGCAATGGACGGCACTTCGGCATCTTCACTTTCATGCCGCGCTTCGGTGGACCCGGTTTCATCGTTATTCTTGAACGTCTGGCCCTTGGTTTCGGCCATGATTTTCTTGTTCAGTTCATCCAGCCGCACTTCCTGTTCAAGCTGGTTCTGCAGCCCGGTCATAAAGCGCCGCGCCTTGCCGACGGTCCGGCCCAGGGTGCGGGCCACGCCCGGCAAGCGCTCGGGCCCGATGACCACCATGCCAATGACGGCCAGCAGCATCAATTCGGTAAAACCGATGTCGAACATAATGAGCTCTCAACAGATCAGTGGCGGCCGCCCAGCCGGCAGCCTGGCCATAAACAGATGTGCGACCCGGTTCAGTGGGCGCTGGTATCGGTTTTCTTGGTGGTTTCCTGCTCGGTTTCAGCAAACTGGGCGTCTTTCTTTTCCAGTGCTGCCTTTTTCTCTTCCTCAGATTTCTTTTCGGAGGCAGCGGTTTCCTCGTCGTTTTCGTTCACCGCTTTCTTGAAGCTCTTGATGGCACTGCCCATGTCGCCACCCAGGCCCTTGAGCCGTTTGGTACCGAAAATCAGCAGTACAATGGCCAGAACAATCAACAGTTGCCAGATAGAAATGCCGCCAAAACCCATGTTGCTACCCTCTTAGGATGGTGTTGTCAGTCTTCGCCTGTCGAAAACCAACCGGTGTTTGTACAGATGCATCTCGGACCTTCAAGCCTGCAATACATCTAAAAGATACTCTATTTGCGCTCAGATCAGGGGGTCAGGTCAAGTGCTCAATCGGTTGAGCGCGATGCCTTTTCCTCCAGACCCGACAAACCAAAGCGACGCGCCAGCTCGTCGGTGACCTGCTGAGGCGACAAATCCAGCGCCGCCAGCATCACCAGAGTATGAAACCAGAGATCCGCCGTCTCAGAGATGACTTTGTCGGTCTGGGAGGGATCGGCCGCTGCGTTTTTCGCCGCCAGTATGGTCTCGACCGATTCTTCCCCGACCTTTTCCAGTATCTTGTCGAGCCCCTTGGCATACAGGGAGGCAACATAGGAATCATCGGCACTGGCACCCTTGCGGGCCTCCAGAGTGTCGGCCAATTGCTGTAGAACGTCCATCATATGACACAACCTTTAACGTTTTGTTGCAGCGATTATTTAATCAGTGGCTATTGTCCGCGGCGGCTACCGGTGGTGCCTCTGAGGGGTCGGCGTGAACCCGTCCATGGGGCCTAGACCGCAACATCCATGTTGCGGACTCCCCCTCAGAGGCACCACCGGCACCCGCCGCTCGCAATGTGCAAATTCCGAACCTGAAAATTAACTACGGCCACAGTAATAAAACAGCCCCAACCGCCAACCCAACCCACTGGCCGGTCGACAGGCTCTGCAGCCAAAGCGCAGGCTGGGGAATCAGGATAACTCCGGCCAATAATAAAGCAGCGCCCAGGCGCCTCACAAAACGGCGCTGACCCTGTTTGCGCTCTTTGCGCCCGGCTTCCAACTGAGCATTGATGCGTTGCTCCACACCCCCTATCTTGCGCAGATTCATCAGGGTGTCATGCACCAGGTCCGGCATTTGCGGCGCTTTTGCCAGCCAGCTCGGGCCGTGCTGCTGCAGTGTTTTAATAAAGCGTTTGGGACCGACCTGTTCACGCACCCAATTTTCCAGGAACGGCTTGGCGGTGGCCCAAAGGTCCAGCTGGGGATAAAGCTGCCGGCCCAGGCCTTCGATGTTCAGCAGGGTTTTTTGCAGCAGCACCAGTTGCGGCTGCACGGTCATGTCGAAGCGCTGGGCCGTCTGGAACAAGCGCACCAGCAGCAGTCCGAAGGAGATCTCGGCCAGCGGCTTTTCGAAGATGGGCTCGCAGACGCTTCGAATCGCCGATTCGAACTCGTTGACCCGGGTATGGGCCGGTACCCAGCCGGATTCGACGTGCAATTCGGCCACGCGGTAATAATCGCGGTTGAAAAAGGCCAGCAGGTTCTGGGCGAGGTAACTTTGATCTTCCCGTGACAGCGAGCCGACGATGCCGCAGTCGATGCCGATGTATTGCGGTGATTCCGGGTGCTCGCGGCTGACAAAGATGTTTCCGGGGTGCATGTCGGCGTGGAAGAACGAATCCCGGAACACCTGGGTGAAGAAGATTTCGACGCCGCGCTCGGCCAGCACCTTCATGTTGATGCCAGCGGCGTTGAGCGTCTCGGTATCCGAGACCGGAATCCCGCTGATCCGCTCCATGACCAGCACGTTCTTCCGGGTGTAATCCCAATGCACCCAGGGAATGTACAATGAGTCCGAGCCTTCAAAATTGCGGCGCAGGGCGGCCATGTTAGCGGCTTCGCGCAGCAGATCCAGCTCATCTAGGATGGTGCGGCGGAAGTCTTCAACCACTTCCACCGGGCGCAGGCGGCGGCCATCGGGAATGGTCATCACCAGACGGGCCATAAGGTCCAGCAGGCGCAAGTCCTTGCTGATGACGTTGCGGATACCGGGACGAATCACCTTGATCACGACCGATTTGCCATTCGGCAGTGTGGCCGCGTGCACCTGAGCGATGGAGGCGGAGGCCATCGGAGCTTCCGAGAACTCCGCGAATAGGGTGTCTACGTTCTCGCCCAGGGCGTCTTCGATCAGGCGCTTGGCGTGGCTGCCGGGAAAAGAGGGCACTCTGTCTTGCAAATAGGCAAGTTCGGTGGCCATGTCGGCGGGCAGCAGATCGCGTCGGGTTGAGAGTATCTGCCCGAATTTCACAAACACCGGCCCCAGGTTTTCCAGCGCCAGACGCAACCGACGGCCTTCACTGCCTTTGGCGGGAATGATCCAGCGGGGCGGGAAGAAATACTGGCCAAAGCGCAGCAGCCAGGGCACTTGCTGATGCTGAAGCAGGGTATCGAGGCGGTAGCGGCTGAGTATCCAGGCGATGCGTATCAGTCGAATCAGCGTCACGATGTGCCCCGGTTGTTGTCCTGAGCATCCGTTTGCTGGCGCAGACGAGCAATACGAGCCCCCAGGCGGTCAGTGCCCAGCCGGGTCTGGTGCACGGCCTGGGCATGCTCGCGCCATAAGGACGATGGCACTAGCCACTGACTTTCCTCGCGCAAGAAGTTTCGAACCGTACGATCAAATGACTGACTCTGGGCTTTGGCCATGCCGCCAATAAATCGCAAGCCATCGGCCAGTGCGTGGGCCGGCAAATCGCCAAGCCGGTCACCCAGAGCCATTTCCCAGTCGATATCGAGCGTTGACATCACTTCCTGCAGGGTAAAGAAGGTCCGGGTGTCACCCTGAATGTCGATCTGGTGCACCATCATCGCCTGCGCCCGGTCTTCGGCGCGTAACACGCTGAACAGGTCGCGGGCTTTGCCACTGACGCGGGCGTCGGCGTTAGCGGGCGCATCCTTTGCCAGCGTGATCTGTGCCGTCTCCGGTTCGCTGCCAGCATCAATGTACAACACCAGCGTAATATCCGGTTCGCGCATGGCCAGCACTATACTGTGCCCGGCCAACCGTGCCAGCTTGCGCTGGGCCTGGGCATCGTAATACAGGGCATCGTTAATCAGCCGCTGCAGCGGCCAGAGCCACAAGCTCATGCCTTAACACCCCGGTGCAACGCGACAATACCGCCGGTCAGATTGTGGTAGCGCACCTGCACCAGGCCGGCGTCTTCCATCATCGATTTCAGCGTATCCTGATCCGGGTGCATGCGAATCGACTCAGCGAGGTACTGATAACTGTCCGGATCGCCCGTCACGGCACGGCCAATCAGTGGCAGCGCTTTGAATGAGTAGACGTCGTAGGCCTTGCTGAGCAAGTCATTGCGGGGCTTGGAAAACTCCAGCACCAGCAAGCGGCCGCCCGGCTTCAGCACCCGGTTGAACTCGGCCAGCGCCTTCTCTTTATGAGTCACATTGCGCAAACCGAATGCCATGGTAATGACGTCAAAATGGTTGTCCGGAAAAGGCAGATACTCGGCATTGGCCTGCACCGTCTCCAGATTCCCGGCAATGCCCCGGTCCGCCAGGCGGTCACGACCCACTTTCAGCATGGAGTCGTTGATATCCGCCAGCACCACCAGACCATCCGGACCCACTTTGCGGGCAAAATCGTAACTCAGGTCCCCGGTTCCACCGGCAATATCCAGCACCCGGTTCCCCCGGCGCACCCCGGAAAGCTCGATGGTGTATTTCTTCCACAAGCGGTGCACACCAAACGACATCAGATCGTTCATCAGATCGTATTTGGCCGCAACGGAATGAAACACGTCGGCGACGCGCTTTTGCTTTTCGCCGGTGGCGACCGTCTGATAACCAAAATGCGTGGTTTCTTCGGGCGTGCCGTTGCCGGGTGAGGCTGTGTCTTTCTCTGACATGAAATCTCCGCGGGCCGGTCTGACAATTAAATGTCGGCCAGACCACCGTAAAATGGGTCGTCCCTGAAAACTCAAGTCTCAGAGTGTTGTCTTTGGTCCGTGTCAGCCACCCGGTATGCCTATCCGGGGTCGGCGTGAACCCATCCATGGGGCCTAGGCCGCAACATCCCTGTTGCGGACTACCCCGGATAGGCACACCGGGCAGCTAACACTCGGTTGGGTGCAAACTCCGAAAAATTATCAAGGCCGTGGTAATAAGACAGTGCCGCTATTGTAGCGAGTTAGACCGGCCGGGGCGACAGGTGGTGTTGCTGTGGTTCCTGTTAGCGGGCGACCTTTGCTAGACTCGGCCTCCCTTATCGATGTTCCCGGAGCCCAACTGTGCGTCAATTCCCCCAGACCCGCCTGCGCCGCCTGCGTGCGCACGACTTCTCGCGCCGCCTGGTGCGTGAACACCGCCTCAGTGTCGACGACCTGATCTATCCGGTGTTTGTGCTTGAAGGTGAGCAGCAGCGCGAGGCCGTGCCTTCGATGCCCGGTGTTGAGCGGTTGTCGGTCGATCTGCTGGTGGAAGCAGCGGCGGACTGGGAGGCGCTGGGAATTCCGATGCTGGCGCTGTTTCCGGTTGTGCCGGCCGACAAGAAATCGTTGCTGGCGGAAGATGCGTTCAATGCCGACGGCCTGGCGCAACGGGCTACCCGGGCGCTGAAAGTGGCCTATCCGGAACTCGGCATCATGTGCGATGTGGCGCTGGATCCGTTCACCACTCACGGCCAGGACGGCATCATTGATGACAGCGGTTATGTATTGAATGATGTCACGGTGGAAACCTTGGTAAAGCAGGCGGTATCACAGGCGGCAGCCGGGGCCGATGTCGTAGCCCCCAGCGATATGATGGACGGGCGCATCGGTGCCATTCGTCAGGCGTTGGAAGCGGCCGGGCGGGTTAATACCCAGATCATGGCCTATTCCGCCAAGTACGCTTCCAGCTATTACGGCCCTTTCCGCGATGCGGTCGGCTCGGCGGGCAATCTGGGCAAGAGCAACAAAGCCAGTTACCAGATGGACCCGGGCAACAGCGATGAAGCTTTACACGAAGTTGCGCTGGATCTGCAGGAGGGGGCTGATATGGTGATGGTCAAACCCGGCATGCCCTACCTCGACATCGTGCATCGGGTGAAAACCGAGCTGCAGGTGCCAACCTTTGCCTATCAGGTCAGTGGTGAGTACGCCATGCATCATGCCGCTGCACAAAATGGCTGGCTGGACCTGGATGCGGTGATGATGGAAAGCCTCATGGCCTTTAAACGGGCCGGAGCTGATGGCATTTTGACCTACTTTGCCGTTGCTGCGGCCCTAAAACTGGCCAAAAACGGCGGATAACGTCGATTAGGCCTTAAAATCAGTGATTGGGCCTTGAAATGTGAGCAGGCCGCAGTCATTTTGTGGGAAACGGACTGTACCGGGCACCTTTGGCTACAGTCCAATAGACAGCAGCCGGATTCCTGAGTTAGGCTGCCTGTCGATTTGCGATTTCGCATATACCCAATTCCTAATCAGCCAAGAGAACGGTACAGAACCTAATGAGCGAACACATTAAAAACGTCTCTGATGACAGCTTCGAAACCGACGTACTGGGCAACGACAAGCCCGTACTGGTCGACTACTGGGCCGAATGGTGTGGCCCCTGCAAGATGATCGCTCCGGTTCTGGAAGAAGTGGCCACCGAGTACGCCGATAACATGGTCGTGGCCAAGCTGAACATTGATGAGAACCCGAATACGCCACCCAAGTACGGCATTCGTGGCATCCCGACGCTGATGATGTTTCGCGGCGGTGAAGTGGTGGCGACCAAGGTCGGCGCCCTGTCCAAGACCCAATTGATCGAGTTTATCCAGGGCAACCTGTGATAGAGTGTTCGGGCCGGTTACCCCGGCCCTGAATACCACCGGGGTGTGCTGAAACTTTTCTGGACACCCCTGCCGACTCGGCCTATAGTGCCTTAAACCTGTTTATCTACGCTTCCAACCACGTCTCCGGGCGGCCTGCCCGATCATCTTCCCAAGACTAATAAAACCGCAAACCCTATGAACCTGAGTGACTTAAAAACCAAACCAGTGCCCGAGCTCTTGGAAATTGCCAAGGGAATGGGACTCGATAACCTGAACCGGTCTCGTAAACAAGATCTGATTTTCACCGTTCTCAAACGTCACGCTAAAAGCGGCGAAGACATCTGGGGCGATGGTGTGTTGGAGATATTACAGGACGGATTCGGCTTCCTGCGTTCGGCCACGGCATCTTACCTGGCCGGCCCTGATGACATTTATGTCTCCCCCAGCCAGATTCGACGTTTCAATCTGCGCACCGGCGACACCGTCTCGGGCAAAATCCGGCCACCAAAAGAGGGCGAACGTTATTTTGCCCTGCTCAAAGTCGACAAGATCAACTATGAGCCGCTGGAAAGCACCCGAAACAAGATTCTGTTCGAGAACCTGACTCCGCTGTTCCCGGAAGAGCGCCTGATTCTCGAATCCGGCAATGGCTCGACCGAAGATCTGGCGAACCGCATTCTCGATCTGGTGTCGCCCATCGGGAAAGGTCAGCGTGGCCTGATTGTATCGCCACCGAAGGCCGGTAAAACCCTTATGCTGCAGCACGTGGCCCAGGCGATTACCCGCAACAATCCGGAAACGCACCTGATCGTTCTGCTGATTGATGAACGCCCGGAAGAAGTGACCGACATGCAGCGCTCGGTACGTGGCGAAGTCATCGCGTCGACCTTCGACGAGCCACCGGCCCGTCACGTTCAGGTCGCGGAAATGGTGATCGAGAAGGCCAAGCGCCTGGTCGAGCACAAGCAGGATGTTGTCATCCTGCTCGACTCCATTACCCGGCTGGCCCGCGCCTACAACACCATCGTACCAAGCTCCGGCAAGGTACTGACCGGTGGTGTCGACGCTCACGCCCTGGAACGCCCGAAGCGTTTCTTCGGTGCCGCGCGTAACGTCGAGGAAGGCGGTTCACTGACCATCATGGCCACGGCCCTGGTCGATACCGGATCGAAGATGGACGAAGTGATCTACGAAGAGTTCAAGGGCACCGGCAACATGGAAGTGCACCTGGACCGCAAGATCGCTGAAAAACGCATCTTCCCGGCAATCAACGTGCGCCGTTCCGGTACCCGTCGCGAAGAGCTGCTGACTAGCCCGGAAGAACTGCAACGCATGTGGATTCTGCGCAAGCTGCTAGCCGAGATGGAAGACGTCGCCGCGATCGACTTCCTGACCAGCAAACTGAAGCAGACCAAGACCAACGACGAGTTCTTCAAATCCATGAAGGGCTAATCGTCTGGACCAAAAAAGCCGGAGCCGAATATCGTCTCCGGCTTTTTTGTGTCTGCGGATTATTGAACTGAACATTAGTGGACTCAAGATTTGGAGCTCAATTTAGACGTATAGCCATATTCCCGTGTCAGCCACCGGGTCTGCCTATCCGGGGTCGGCGTAGATCCATCCATGGAGCCTAGGCCGCAACATCCATGTTGCGGACTTCCCCGGATAGGCAGACCCGGTAGCCAACACTCTGTTCGCAGCGAGCTCCAAACCTTGAGTGTATAATCCTTTCTCCATTATTTGATAAGTAGAACATGCCTGAACTACCCGAAGTTGAAACCACCCGGCGCGGCATCGAACCGCACATTCTGAACCGCCGCATCAGTCGGGTTACGGTGCGCGACGCCCGGCTGCGCTGGCCAGTGCCCCCGGAACTGCCGCTGCAGGTTCAGGACCAGCGTATTCTGGCGACGCATCGCCGCTCCAAATACCTGCTGATCGAGCTGGAGCGGGGCATGTTGATTGTGCATCTGGGCATGTCAGGCAGTGTTCGGGTGTTGCTTGATGACCCGACGCCGGGCAAGCACGATCACATTGACGTTGAGCTCGATAATGGCGTGCGCCTGCGTTACAACGACCCGCGTCGCTTTGGTGCCTGGCTTTATACCGAGGCGCCGATCGACGAGCATGAGCTGATTGCACACCTTGGCCCCGAGCCACTGACCGATACCTTCACGGCCGACTATCTGTTCAAAAAAAGTCGCAAACGCACGACACGGATCAAAACCTTTATTATGGATGCGCGTATTGTGGTGGGCGTGGGGAACATTTATGCCAATGAGGCGCTGTTTCTAAGCGGCATTTACCCGCACAAACCAACTGGGCGTATCACCCGTAAAGAGTGCGAGCAGTTGGTCAGTAACATCAAACAGGTGCTGGCGCTGGCAATCAGCCAGGGCGGTACTACGCTGCGCGACTTTGTGGGTGGCGATGGCAAACCGGGTTATTTCGCCCAGTCGCTCAACGTCTATGGCCGCACCGGACTGCCTTGCCACCGTTGCGAGACGCTTGTTCGCGAATTGCGCACCAGCAACCGCGGTACCTTTTTCTGCCCGCAGTGCCAGACCCGCTGAGCAAGTGTTACCCAGCCTTTTTTCAGGAGAACAGGATGAAACTTGAAGACATTCGACGCGATTATCTGCGCGGCGGTTTGAACCGGGAAGATCTCGACGCCAACCCCCTGGCGCAGTTCGAGCACTGGATGAGTCAGGCCGTAGAGGCCGATCTGAACTCAGACCCGACCGCCATGGTGCTGGCCACCGTCGATGCCAGCGGTCAGCCGAGCCAGCGTGTCGTTCTGTTAAAAGGGTTAACCGAAGAGGGCTTCGTCTTTTACACCAATTACGACAGCCACAAGGGCCGCGATCTGGCTGAGAACCCCAAGGCCAGCCTGCATTTCCCATGGTTACCGCTCGAACGCCAGGTGATTGTGTATGGGGAAGCCGAAAAACTCAGCGAGTCGGAATCTGCCGCCTATTTCCACTCTCGCCCGCGGGCCAGCCAGATCGGCGCCTGGACCAGCCACCAGAGCCAGAGCATTTCATCCCGCGAAGCACTCGATAGTGCCTATCAGGAAATGACAGACCGCTTTGGTCAGGATGAGATTCCACTTCCCTCCTTTTGGGGTGGCTACCGGGTCGTGCCTCAGCGCATCGAGTTCTGGCAGGGCCGCAGCGGACGGCTGCATGATCGCTTTATGTATCAGCGCGAGGGTCATGTCTGGACCTTGCAGCGTTTGCAGCCCTAAGGCTTTGAGCGTTGACCCTGGGGTCGGTAACACTTTCGTACAACCTGCCTTCCACAGGGTAACACTCTGATTAACCGTGTCCCGCCGTGCGCCTGGGCACTATTCCAGTTAGCATCCCGGAAACAACTATCCAATTTGAAGAATCCGTATGCTGACCTATGCCGACTACCTTGAAGTCGATGACCTGATCGACCTGCAACACCCCAAATCCGACCCTGAAGAACACGATGAAATGCTGTTCATCATCATTCACCAAACCTACGAGCTCTGGTTCAAACAGGTGCGTCATGAACTTGGGTTCTTAACGGAAAGGTTGGATGAGGGTGCTTTGCCCCGGGCCAGTCATACGCTGAAGCGCATTCTGAAAATCTTCAAAACGCTGGTATCACAAATCGATATCCTGGAAACCATGACGCCGCTTGAGTTCGAAAGCTTTCGCAGCCGGCTCGATACCGCCAGCGGCTTCCAGAGCTATCAGTTCCGGGCCATCGAGTTTGCCCTGGGCCACAAACGGCCACAGCCACTGACGTTTCAGCCGGAAGGCAGTGTCGGCCGCCAGATGCTTGAAGCCGCCTATGGTGACCGTTCGTTGTGGCAGGTATTTATGCAATTGCTGGCACGCCGAAACTATTCGATTCCGGACGCTGTTACCCAACCGGAACCGACCGCCGCAACCGAGGCCAATGCCGAAGTACAGGAAGCCTTGCTGACGATTTACCAGACCGATCACGAGCTGGCATCGCTGTGCGAACTGCTGGTGGACCTGGATGAAGGCCTGCAGGAGTGGCGCTACCGGCACGTTAAAATGGTGCAGCGCACCATTGGTGCCAAGATGGGCAGCGGCGGTTCAAGCGGTGCAGAGTATTTGATGAATACCCTCTTCAAACCCGTCTTCCCGGATCTGTGGGAAATACGTGCCCGGATTGGAGCTCCCGCTTAAGCGGTTGTCGCTCAGGTGACCAGCGTCGGATGCCGGTGGAGCCCATTGCCACCCAGAAACTTGAGCTAGTAAGCTTCAGGGCAGCGCCTGATAGAGTTCAGTAAGAAAACCATTCAAGGCAGCGGACCCATCGGGTGTCATTAGCCAGGCGAGTGCCGCCAGATTCAACACAACCGTTACCCAGAACAGGCGGCGAAAGGCCGCTTTTTGCGTCTTGTGCCGAAACCGGTGCTGGGCGATGCGGGCACCTGGCCAGCCTCCGAACAGAGCCAGCAGGTGCAGGCTGTTTTCGGCGATGCGCCAGCGACCGTTTTGGGCCGCCTCTTTATCCAGTGCATAGGCGGCATAACATAGCAGGCTCATGACCAGGTACAGCGACACCAGCGTGCGCGGTATCAAACCATTCAGGTAAGCACCGGCCAGAAACACAATGAAAGCCGCCGAAAGATAGACCGTTAGCGGCGTTTTCCGGCGAGGAGATGGGGTGTGGGTTGCAGACATGGCGCTCTCGTGTTGCTTGCAGGGGGCGTTGACCGGGTCATCCGGTGCTCGGGCCAGAGTGTACCGGTTTTTTTGTCGCCGGGGGCCGGGCGTTAAGAGTAAACGACTGTGTAAGGGTCGTGAATTATAACCCTGGATGCGCTAGCCTAGCAGGCCAAGATTACCGCTACGAGGAAGCTGGTGCATCTGCCGACCCTGATCGTTATCACCCTGATACTGAATGCCCTGCTCGGTTTGCTGATGGTGGTCATTTACGATCTGAGCAAGCGCAAGCCGTGCTTCCTGCACTGGGCGCTGTCGTGCCTGGTGTTCTCGCTCGGTATCGCGCTGGCCAGTGCCCGGGTGAGCATCGACTTGCCATTAGTGACCTACGGGCTGGCCAATCTGATGTTACTGGCAGCCCCGATTCTCGCCATTATGGGCATTCGGTATTTCATTGGAGCGGATGTACCGCTGCGAATGACCCGATCCAGATCCCTGGTCCTCTTTGTACTTGCCAGCGTGCTGCTGAGTGCAAGCTACCCGGACAAAGCGGTATTCAACGCAATGACATCGATGCTGATGGCAGGGTGTTTTGCTATCGGCGCCTTGTGGATTCGCCAACTGCCCGTGCGCAACACCACGCCGCGCCGCTTGTTGCTTGCCCTCTATGTCGCTCATACCGTCGTGATGCTGATACTGGCCGGCTTGTCGCTCAGCGATGCTCCGGAAGCAAGTACCGGCAATCGGAGCTGGGTGTATGAACTGGTGCTTGCCAGCCACATTCTGCTGACCACCGGCACCGCCATGCTGTTCCCATTGCTGGTTTATGTTGCAACCGAGCAACGACTGAAGCGACTGGCCAACCAGGATGAACTGACCGGGCTGTATAATCGGCGTGCGTTCTTTACTATTTCCGATGGCCTGTTCGATGAGTCGGTACGTGTTGGCACGGATTTCTGTGTGTTGATGGTCGATCTCGATTACTTCAAACAGGTTAACGATCAGTGGGGACATGCGGTTGGCGACCAGTGCCTGCAACTGACGGCCCGAACCCTGCAAACGCAATTGCGCGAGCAGGACATTCTCGCCCGCCTGGGCGGTGAGGAATTCGCCGTCACACTGCCCGGTATCGATGCACAGGAAGCCGAAGACATCGCCCAGCGCCTGTGCCGGTGCCTGGCTCACAAGCCGCTGATGATCAGTGGCCAGGCCATTGCAATCACTGCCAGTGTAGGCGGTGTACAACGGCACAAAGACCACGCCAATGTTCAGGACATGCTGTTACAGGCCGATCACGCCCTGTACAGCGCCAAATCGAAAGGGCGTAACAAGGTGATCTTCCACCACTCTGCCCAGACGCCTGCGCCAGAACAGGGGGCTCCCGCTTAACGGTCAACCACACGTTCAAACCCGCCGTAAATGAGTCGCTTGCCATCAAACGGCATGGGGTTCACATCGGGGCCAAGGCGGGGGTCGGCCATCACCTTAGCCATTCGCTCATTTCGTACCGCTTTGGAAGGCCAGACAATCCAGGAAAACACCACGGTTTCATCCGGCTTGCACTGCACCGCCAGGGGAAAAGACGTGACATCGCCATTTGGCACGTCATCACCCCAGCACTCAATGACATTCAGGGCGCCATGTTCCTTGAACACGTCCGCCGCCTCATTGGCGTGTTTGATGTAACGCTCTTTATTGGCCGTCGGCACGGCCGCTACGAATCCATCAATGTAGCTCATGATATGTCTCCTCTTAGGAAGGCTCCGAATAATTCACGCGGCGCCTCTCTTAGTCTTTGGGCGGCAACTCGCGTACCGGCCTGACCTCAATGCTGCCAAGCTTCGCTGGCGGTATTCGGCTGGCCAGCTGTAAAGCCTCATTCAGATCGACCGCATCCAGCAGGTAAAAACCTGCGAGCTGCTCCTTGGTTTCCGCAAAGGGGCCATCCGACATCAATACCTCGCCATCCCTGACCCGAACCGTCGTAGCAGTTTCAACCGGATGCAACGCCTGACCGGCAAGGAACTTGCCCTGACTGCTGAGCCGTTCCACACACCCGATGCACTCCTGATTCAGGTCATGCCACTCTTGTTCGGTCATGGCGTTGATCGTGCTTTCCGGGTAATACACCAAAGCGACGTATTTCATCTAAGACTCCTTTGCAGTTAGCTTTATTCCGGTTTTTCAGTGCAATTAATCATCCAGCCAATGCCGAAACGGTCGGTCACCATGCCAAAACGATAGGCCCAGAAGGTTTGGTCGAATGGCATGTTCACATGACCGCCCCCGGCCAGGGCTTCAACAACCTCACCCGCCAGGGCCGGATCCAGATAATCCAGCTGCACCATGGCGCCTTTTGGTCGGCTGTATGCCCCTTCGGGCAGGTCGCATCCCATCAGGCGACGACCGCCGAGATTCACCGATCCGTGCAGGATTTTATCGTTCCAGCTTTCCGGAAACGGACTTTTATCCGGGCTTTCACCGTGAGTAAAAAACGGTTCCAAATCCCCACCCATTACCTCGGCATAGAAAGTCAGGGCTTCACGACAATTACCCTGAAACTCCAGGTGAATGTTCAGCCCATTGGGCAGCCGGGCCATTTTCTCCGTCAACTTCAGGTGGGTATCCAGCCCTGCTCCGGGTTCGAAATCGGCCATTTCATAGACACGACGCAATTCCAGGCACAGCCCATTTTCGGCGTCTTCAGGCGGCCACTGCCGGGCCCATTCAATGGCTTCTTCTTTGGAGCGAACGTTCAGCATCGTATAGCCCGCGATTAGTTCTTTAGTTTCCGCAAAGGGGCCATCAGTAACCATCGCTTCACCGTCTTTAAATTCGATACGACAGCCTTCCCGACTGGGCGTAAGCCCTTGCCCGGTTTCAAGCACGCCAGCCTGTTGCAACCGTTCGTTGTATTCACCCATGGCCTGTAACAAAGACTGCGACGGCATAACGCCGTTTTCAGTGTCGGCATCGGCCTTGCGAATCAGCATGTATTTCATAGCGGCAGTTCCTTTGTTGTTGTGTTCAGCCTTAAGTCGCACGGGGAACAGTCAAATCGACGGGCTATGCCACTTTTTTCACACAGAATATGGAAGTGGCAACAACCCCAGTACCGGCGGCCGGGTAGGCGTATACGGGGTAGTCCGCAGCAGGGACTAAAACGCCGGGAGCGTTTTAGCATGAGCGCAGCGAGCCCGAAGGGTGAATCCCATGGAGGGGATTCATATCCTGCGGTCTAGGCTCCATGGAAGGATTGAGTGGGCGGCATTCCGCCCGACCCCGTATACGCCTAGCCGGTTGCTGGTACGAGCGCCTGGCAACAAACCAGAGTAACCGCACTACTCGGGGCGGATGAGCTGACTAAGCCTACGATTCAAAAAGCGTTGCTCTGGCCCTTGTTGGGTTAACGCCAGTGCGCGTTGATAAGCACTTATTGCCTCTTTGTGATTACCCAGGCGCCGGTGCAGGTCGGCACGGGCAGCGTGGTAGAGGTAGTAGGCCTGAATGGCTTTTTGGCTTTCCAGTTGATCGAGCAATGCCAGGCCTGTTTCCGGACCATCGCGCATGGCTACCGCGACAGCCCGGTTTAAGGCAATAACAGGTGAGGGTATTTGTTGGTAGAGCGCCTCATATAACGCGACAATCTGGCGCCAGTCGGTGTGGTCGGCATCGCCCGACTCGGCATGGGCTGCGGCGATGGCGGCTTGCAGGGTATAAGGGCCTGCGGGGCTGGCTGCTGCACGGTTTAACCACTGGCGACCGATGGCAATTTGGTCGGCATCCCAGAGTGAGCGGTCCTGATCTTCCAGGGTGATCAGGTCGCCCTGGTCGTCCTGGCGGGCGGCTTTGCGGGCATCGTGGAATAGCATCAGTGCCAGCAAACCACAGACTTCGGCTTCGGGCAGCAGGCCTGCCAGTTGGCCGGCGAGGCGAATGGCTTCTTCGGCCAGGTCAACCTTGACCACCTGTTCGCCATCGCTGCCGGAATACCCCTCGTTGAACATCAGATAGACCACTTTCAGAACACTGCCGAGTCGCTCGGGCAGCTCTTTGCGCTCCGGCACTTCGTAGGGAATGCCCGATGCGCGAATCTTGCTCTTGGCACGAACGATGCGCTGCGCCACGGTCGTGGGTTTTTGCAGCAGGGCGCTGGCGACCTGCTCTGTGGTCAGGCCACACATTTCTCTCAGCGTCAGTGCGAGCTGCGCCTCCTGGGTCAGGCTCGGGTGACAGCAGGTGAAAATCAGCCGCAACATATCGTCGCTGATGGCGTCGTTATCCTGCTCCGGGTCGAAAGCTTCCTCGGTGTCTGCCAGGTGCTGGTATTTGCGGGCGGTCTGGCGCTTGCGAATCTGGTCGATGCCGCGACGTTGGCCGGTTCGAATCAGCCAGGCGGTGGGGTTGTCCGGCAGACCTTCTTCCGGCCATTGGTGCAAGGCGGCGAAGAAAGCTTCCTGCATAGCTTCTTCGGCCAGTTCGAAATCACCGAGCAAGCGAATCAAAGTGGCCTGAACCTTACGGGACTCGTTCTGGTATAGCGTGTCGAGTTGTTGTTGCAGCGTCATAATTGTCATCGGTTGCATGGCCAGGCGTCAGTCTAGCAGTCGCTGATCAACTGCGTTTGTGATCGATGTCTTAGTGCCCGATTACCAGTGGGCATGGCTTCGTCATATGGCATTTTTTCTTCAACACTTTGGGTATACTCCGCAGTCCAACTTACACTCAAGGATTGTTGAGATGAAAGGATCTGTTGTGTCGCGCTGGCCAGGCGCGGCGTTGTTGTGGTTACTGGCGCTGGCGTTTTCCCAGCCTGCACTGGCTGAATTCTATGTCTCGACGGTGTTTGAATCCCAATACGAAGGTGCGCCGGCGCTCACGCTGAGGTTCACCGATGCACTGGATCCGCAGACGGATCTGGAAACATTCGTCACTGTACAGCCGGCCCCAGCCGATGGCAGTTACTGGATCAGCAATGACGGCGGTGTCAGTTGGACGTTACCCTTTATCGAGCCCAGCACCCCCTACCAGATCCGCATCTCCGGTAAACCGCGTTCGGTTAGCGACGAACGCCTGACCACCCAGTCGGTAGTCGCCGGCGCAGCGGTCAATGGCCAATCAGATCAGTGGCAGATCACCACCCGGCCCATGGTCGCCTCTGCCAGCTTTGCCAGCCAGGGTGAGTTTCTGGTTGGGGATATTCAGAACGGTTTGCCGGTTACGGTGGTGAACCAGAGCGAAGTCGAGCTGGATGTGTTCCGCGTTCGCGACGACCGGCTCGAAGCCTTTCTGGCCTACACGTTTTACTCTGGCCGTACCTATTACTCGACGCTCAATGAACTCGACGGTTACGCCGACCTGGAGCACACCGCTCGCTACCCGGTAGACCCGCGCAGCAACACCCGCACCAGCGTTAACCTGAACCTCGACCCGGTGCTCGACGAACATGACAGTGGCTTTTTTGTAGCGGTGTTGCGCCAGCCCGGCGACTACGATTACCAGTTTGATACCCGCTTTTTTACGCTGTCGGACATCGGCCTGCATGCCCGTGTCTATGGCCGTGAAATTCAGGTGCAACTGAACGCCATAGGCAGCGGTGAGCCGCTGGCAGACGTTGAGCTTACCTATTACTGGCACGAGCAGAACCGCTCCGGCTACACCCAGGTGGCCCGCACCGATGAACTGGGCCAGCACCGTCTGGAAACCAATGACCGGCCCCAACTGATTGTCGCCCGCCAGGGCAACCAGACCAGCTACGTTCGCCTCGATCGGGCGGCGCTGGATTTATCAGCCTACAGCAACGTCACCGAGCGCCATCGCGAACAGCAAAGCTTTCTCTACGGCCCGCGGGATCTATACCGGCCAGGTGAAACGGTGAATATCAACATGCTGCGCCGCGACTACGACGGTCAGCCCATCGCCAACCCGTCACTGGAGGCGCATCTCTACGACGCCCGTGGCCGCAAGATCGAAGAGACGGTCTGGCGCGCTGGCCCCTCTGGTCTGTATCAACACAGCGTAACGCTCCCGGACGATGCCGCCACCGGGACCTGGCAGTGGATCGTCGAGCCCGACCGCGCTGTCCAGCGCGAGATATACAGCTTTCAGGTCGAGACCTTTCTGCCGGAACGAATGACGCTGTCGTTCTTCCCGGGTAACACCGAACGTATGCCGCGCCTGACCGAATTGCCGGCGGGCATTCCCGTTCAGGGTGACTACCTTTACGGCGCTCCGGCCGCGGGCAACGAGGTAGACGCCCTGGCTACGGTACGCCCGACCACCCGGGTGTTTGAAGCCTGGCCCGACCTCACCGTCGGCGATGCCCGCCAGAGACTGGACAACGATACCCTGAGCCTGACGGCCATTACGCTCGACGAAACCGGCGCCGGGTTGCTTACCCTGCCCGATGCCTGGAGCAACGTAGACGTACCCCTGGCGTTCAATATCGCCGGTAGCCTGTATGAGAGCGGTGGCCGACCCGTCACGCGCAACCAACAACTCATTCTGATGCCGCCGCTGGAAACGCTGGTAGGCATTGAACCGCTGTTCCGGGACCGGCCCGCCGCAAATGCCGATGTCGGCTTTAAAGTCTTCGCCCTGTCAAAAGACGGCGAGGCCATCGATGGCGACGTTAAAGTTCAACTGTTTCGGGATCATCGCGAATATTATTGGTGGTTCGACGACGATAGCGGCTGGAGCTGGCGTTACGATGCCAACCGATACGTCACCGAGTCGCGCACCATTACCGTCACCGACGAAGGGGCCGAGGTGCAGTTGCCGGTGCAGTGGGGCGACTACGAACTGCACGTCACCCATGCCGACGGCGCCCGGTCGGTGCATTATTTCCGCACCCAATACAGCGGCTACAGCGATGCCGACTCCTCCGTCGTGCGGCCCGACCAGATTCCGCTGACGCTCGATCAGGATGCCTATGAACCGGGCGAAACCGCCACACTGCGTTTAGTCGCCCCGGCTTCTGGTCGTGCGCTGATTAACGTCGAGAGCCAGGCGGGCGTGCTGTACTCAACGCATCAGGACGTCGAGGCCGGTGAATCTGAAATCACACTGCCGACTGATACTCACTGGAACCGGCACGATCTCTATGTCTCGGTCATGATTCTGACCCCGGCTGATCAGGTGACCGATGTCGCCCCGAAACGCACACTGGGGCTGGTGCACCTGCCGATGCAACGACTGGATCGTGAGTTCGAGGTAGCGGTTAACGCACCGGACCGGGTTGAACCGAACCGGCCGATCACCGCCCGGTTGAGCGTTGACGATGCCGAGGCTTTTTCCGACCAGCGCCTCTACGCAACCGTCGCCCTGGTCGATATGGGCGTGCTGAACATTACCCGGTACAAACGCCCCCAGCCGGAGCAGTTTTTCTTCTCACCGCGCCGGTTCGAAGCCCAGTATCAGGATGTGTACCACCGCATCATCAACAATTTAGGGCTCGACATGGTGCGCCAGCGCTTCGGTGGCGGTTTTGCCGAGAGTGACGATGCGCTGTCGCGCGGCGGTGAAGAACCGAAAAGCGATGTGCGTATTCTGTCTTACTTGTCGGAACCCGTTGAATTCGTCGACGGCGAAGCCGAGGTCAGTTTCGACTTGCCAGACTTCAATGGTCGGGTGAAGTGGATGGTGGTCGCCTGGGGCGAACGCAGTTTTGGCAGCACCGAGGCCGAAACCGAGGTCGCTGACCGGCTGGTGGTTGAAGCCGCATTGCCACGTTTTATGGCCTTTGGCGACAAGAGCACGCTGGCCCTGGATGTGCACAATCTTTCCGGTGCCGACCAGACCCTGGTGCTGGATGTTGCCATCGGCGGCGCGATCAGCGCCACCGAGCCCGGTGACAGCCTGACGTTAAAAGACGGCGAGAAAACCACGCTGCGCATTCCGCTGGAAGCCGGGTACGACACCGGCAACGGTGACATTGCCGTGCGCCTGAGCAATGGCGATGACCTCGACATCAACCGCCGCTGGTCACTCGGTGTACGCAGTGCCCACCCCTGGCAGACCCGCTACGAGCGCACTCGCATCGAGTCTAACACTCTGTGGCAGCCAGCGCCGCGTACCGACGACCTGATCGCTTCGACCGTTCAAGCCCAGTTGACGCTGTCGAACCGGCCCGCCATCGATTTCGCCGAACACTTGCGCTCGCTGTTGCATTACCCCTACGGCTGTCTGGAGCAAACCATCAGCTCGACCTACCCCTGGCTGCTGATTGACCCGCAACTGGCACAGGATCTGGGGCTGGTACAGGCACTGGAGAGCCGGTTCGATGAACCCTATACCGAGGCCTTCCGTCGCGCTCAGATTGAAACCGGCCTGGCCCGCACCCTGGCCAAGCAGAAGGAATCCGGCCTCTTTGGTTACTGGGACTCGGGGTCTGTGGAATCCCACTGGGGCACCGTTTATGCCGCAGACCTGTTGGTCGATGCCCGTCGTTTGGGCGTGCCGGTGGATGACAGCCGACTGGAACGCACACTGACCACACTGCAAGGTCTGTTGCGTGGTTCGCTGGGGGTGACCGGCTGGAGCGATGACCCGGCCTACCAGCAGTTCGCCGTCCGCGCCTATGCCGCCGAGGTACTGGCGAAGGCCGGGCAAGGCTCGCTGAGTGATGTGCGCCGGCTCTATGACCAGGCGCTGGAGCGCGACTACGATCAGTCCGGCCTGGGCTGGATGCAGCTGGCCGTCGCCCTGCAAACGGAAGGGGATACCCAGCGGGCTGAGGTTGCGGCTGAAAAAGGCATCACCGTTGAACGTGGCCGTCATCGCTATTACAGCGACTACGGCAGCCCGCTGCGCGACGCTGCCCTGTCGCTCGCGTTGGCGCTTGAACACGGCTTCGACGCCGGTGATTTGTGGCAACAGGTACCTGACCTGCTGCGAGAAAAGCAGTGGTTCAGCACCCAGGAGCGCATTGCCCTGGCCAAGCTGGCGTTGCAGTTCTCTGCCAGCCCGGAACCCTGGCAAGCCACCCTGAAGCTCGATGCTCTGGATCAGCGGCTCGACCGGAAAGGGGCCTTCAACACCCTGATCAACGCCGACCAACTGGCCAGTCTGCGCGGCATTGAAGCCGGCGACGAGGCGATCTTCGCCAATCTGGTCTACAACGGTGCACCACTCGAAGCGCCCGAACCCTATGCTCAAACATTGAGAGTCGAGCGCGACACCTATGATATTCAGGGTGAACCGCTCGACATCACCGAGCCACTGACCACCGGGGATCTGGTGATCGTGCGGCTATCGGTGACCAGCGAGGCCCGGGTGCCGGAAGCCTTGCTGGTCGATCTGCTGCCGGCGGGGCTGGAAATTGAAAACCAGAATCTGGCCAATGCCAGCATCAGTCTCGATGATATTCGCATCGAAGGGGATTCGGTCGGTGAGTATTTCCGCAACCGTATCGCCTATGAAGAGGTTCGTGATGACCGCTATGTCGCGGCGCTCGATGTGAACGAATGGCAGGGCCAGGTGCTGTATTACCTGGCGAGGGCGGTGACACCGGGCGAGTACGCCATACCCGGGGCCTACGTTGAAGACATGTACCGGCCGGATATCCAGAGCCTGGGTCGCTCGCCCGGCCGCCTGGTTGTTCTGCCCCGCTGATGCTCGGGCTGGCCCGGTTACGGCAGCGCCGTTGGGTTATCGCACTGGCGATACCCGGCGTGCTTGTCGGGCTGACCCTGCTCATCTTGGTGGTGATCGACCGCCTGGCCCCGGTGGACCTGACACCCCGGCCAGGCAGCCAGGTCGTGACCACCAACCACGACCAGTTGCTGCGGGCATTTGCCGATGCTGAAGGCGTCTGGCGTTACCCGGTCACACTGGCGGAGGTGTCGCCTTACTATCTGGAAGCCCTGATCGGCTACGAGGACCGCTTCTTCTACCGTCATCCCGGCGTCAACCCGTTCGCGCTGATCCGTGCTGCGGGTCAGGCGCTCTGGTATGGCGAGGTGGTTTCCGGCGGCTCAACGCTGACCATGCAGGTCGCCCGGTTGCGTTACCCGGAACCGCGAACGCTCACCGGCAAGCTCAAAGAGATGGTGCGCGCGCTGCAGCTCGACTGGCATTACAGCAAGGCGGAGATTCTCACCTATTACCTGAACCACGCGCCCTTCGGTGGCACGCTTGAGGGCGTTCAGGCGGCATCCCTGTCGTATCTGGGGTATCCGGCGCAGGATCTAACCCGAGCTCAGGCTGCGTTGCTCGCGGTGCTGCCACAAGCGCCCAGCCGATACCGGCCCGACCGACACCCGGAACGTGCGGAGGCGGCCCGAAACAAACTGATGCAGCGCCTGGCGGACCAGGGCATCTGGCCGACGGAGGTCGTGGCCGATGCCCGGGAAGAGCGCGTGATTGCCGTGCCGATTCAGCGCTACCAGACTGCGCCCTTGCTGGCGCGGCGTCTGGTCGATGCTGCCGCAACAAGCGCCACACCAAAACTGACCCATCGAACGGCCCTGAACCTCGACTGGCAACGCCAGGTCGAAGCGCTGGTGCCGGCCTATGTGCAGGCGATTGATCGCCACGTCTCGGCTGCGGTGATGATTATGGACAACCGCACCGGCCTGGTTCGAACCTACGTCGGCTCGGCGGATTTTACCGACCCGGCCCGGGCCGCCCACGTCGATATGGTGTCGGCGATCCGCTCACCCGGCTCGACACTGAAACCCTTTATTTATGGGCAGGCACTGGACCTGGGCTTGGTGCACAGCGCCAGTTTGTTGCTTGATGTCCCGCTGCGCTTTGGCGATTACCGGCCGGTGAACTTTACCGGCGGTTTCAGTGGCCCGGTGTCACTGGCCAGCGCCCTGCAACAGAGCCTGAATCTGCCGGCGGTGCAGGTGCTGGAGCAGATTGGCCCGGCGCGGTTTTATCTGGCCTTGCAGCAAGCCGGTGGCGAGCTCCAGCTGCCTGCCAACGCGCGCCCCAGTCTGGCGGTTGCGCTGGGCGGGGTCGGCACCTCGCTGGAAAGCTTGGTTCGGTTGTATTCGGCGCTGGGCCGGGACGGCCAGACGATCAAACCGCGTCTGTCATCGGATGACCCCCGCGTTCAGAGCCCCCTGATGTCAGCCGGTGCGGCCTGGATCATTCGTCGTACCCTGCTCGATGCCGACAATGCCTTGCCCGGGCTCGCCGTCAAAACCGGCACCAGCTACGGCAATAGGGACAGCTGGGCGCTGGCTGTCAGCCAACATCACACCCTGGGCGTCTGGGTGGGGCAGCCGGATGGCTCGGCGCTGCCCAGCCACTTTGGTCGCCAGACCGCCGTGCCGTTATTGGCCCAGGTCGCAGCCATGGTCGGCGATAGCCCGGCGCTGCCCGCCCAACCCGCCAGCGTAACCCGCGAAACCATCTGCTGGCCCAGTGGTCGACCAGAAACCAGCGCTTTGTGTGACCAGCCCCAGGAAGCCTGGGTGCTGGACGGTACGTTTCCCCGCACCTGGATGCACAGCCGCAATGCCAGCCTAAGCTTCAACCGGCCAGTTACGCCCCTGAACCTCAACCCCGAATCCGGCTTGCAGGTGCCACTTGGCTGCGATCTGCCAGCCACCCAAACGCAAGTCGCACTTTGGCCAGCGCCCGTGCAAGGCTGGCTGCAGCCCGACTGGCGCAGCCGCGAACGCCTGCCCGGTTTCGACCCGCGCTGCCCGCCGCAATTGGTACCGGTGGCCCAGCAACCACTGGCGCTGAAAGGCGCCTCCGATGGCACCCGCCTGATGGTCGAGCCGGGCCAGGACATCGATCTGTCACTTTGGGCTGAGGGCGGCCAAGCCCCGTTTCACTGGTATCTGAACGGCGAACAACTAACCACTGAAGGGCCCGAATTGGATCTGGCCCTGGCACCGCTACACCGCTATCAGATCGTGCTGGTTGACCAAAGCGGCCAGAGCGACCGGATTCAGATTCAGACTCGGGTGCGGTAGGGAGCTGTTAGCTGTTAGCTGTTAGCTCGAAGCTTAAAACGTGTGTTTTTCAACCACTACCTTCCTATTCTCAGACCGATTCGCAATCTGCCCAATAGCTCGGGCATCCGGTAGTTGGCCGAGAAAGATTTCTGCCTGATCCGGGTCGAGAGCAACCAGCAGCCCGCCCGACGTCTGCGGATCAATCAGCAAAGCGATATCAACCTCACTTACAGACTCAAGCCCGCTGCATTCCAGGGTGTAGGGCAGTAACTGAGGGTGCAAACTGGAGCGAAACCCCTGCTCTAACAGGTCGCGGGCACCGGGCAGGGCGGGAATGGCGTTCAAATTTAGGTGGGCTTCAATGTCGTCGCCCGTAACCATCTCCAGCAAATGCCCCAGCAGGCCAAAACCGGTGACGTCAGTAACGGCGTGCGGTTCCAGTGTTTGCAATGCTTCCCAGGCGGCTTTCTGGCTGACGAGCATGCTCTCCCAGGCCGCGGTAACGGCTCCGGCCGGGGCCTGGCCGGCGGCATCTGACGCCCAGATCACGCCGGTACCGAGCGCCTTGGTCAGAATCAGAACATCGCCGGGTTGTGCACCGGTTTTACGCCACAGGCGGGCCGGGTCGACTTCGCCGTTGGCGACGACCGCAACATGGGTTTCCGCGCCTTCGGTGCTGTGACCACCCGCCAGCGCTACGTTTTGATCACTCAGCGCCTGGTGAATACCACGCATCAGTCGCTGGAAATCTGCCTTGTGCAAACGGGGGTGGGCGTGGGCCAGGTTTATCCAGACCTGAGCCGAGACCGGCTCTGCGCCCATGGCATACAGGTCGCTCAGGGCGTGGTTCACGCAGACCTGGCCGAAGCGATACAGGTCATCACTGAAGCTGCGAAAACCATCGAGGCTTTGCACCTGGGTCAGGCCCGGTGTCGGTTGCCAGAGACTGGCGTCTTCGGCGGCTTCCAGGGCCGGGGTCAGACCGGGTTTGTTCATGCGCGGCAGGGTGCTCAGGGTATCGTGCAAAATCGCCGGGCCCAGTTTGCTGCCGCAGCCTGCGCAGTGCATCTCGGTCTCTGTTCCGGTGGGCATGGCGGCCATCATTTTCGGTGCGCCCAACGCCTGAAATTTCTCCATAAAGGCCCGGTCTATCCGGTCTTTCCAGCGCCAGACCCAGGCACCGCTGGCGACCAAAAGACCCCGGTGCCCAACCGCTTGCTGGCCACCGAGCGACAACAGCGACAAAAACTGTCGTTGCAGGCGCGTAGGCTTCATCGGTTTTCCGGAAAAGGCGAGTCTGAGATTTTCAGACAGAAACGGCGCCTGACGCACCGCATAGACACCGGCCTTGGGCCGTGGGTCGAACACCATGTCGGCGACATCACCGGCGGCAAATACATCCGGGTGGGACGTGCTTTGCAGGTAGCGATTAACGGCAATAAAGCCGGCAGACGTCACGTCCAGGCCGCTCTGGCTGAGAAACTCCGGGCCGGACGCCCGAGTACACCAGACGGTCTGGTCGAGCGACAAGGCGTTGCCATTGGCGGCTACCAGGCCGTTTTTCTTCACCGCGCTGACGTTGAAGTTGGGGTGGCAGACGACGCCGTGCCGTTGCAATGCCCGCTCAGCCGCGCGGATTGAACGGCGCGGGTAGCCGCTCAGTATGTGATCGCCCGGGTAAACCAGGTGCAGCTGAATGCGTCGATCCGCACCCAACCGGTGTGCCATGGCCAGTACCAGCTCGACCCCTCCGGCACCGGCGCCGACGACGCCCCAGTGCTGGGTGTCGGTATTGGGTTCCCGGTCATGACGGTCGAGCAATTGCTGCCATTTGGCATAGAACCGACTGACGGGCTTTACCCCGACGGCAAAGCTGCGCGCGCCCGGTAAACTCAAGTCGGGCGTGGAGCCGGTATCGAAGGAGACTTTGTCGTAGGTTAGTGCTGGCTGATCCCGAATCGATAGGGACTTGGCCTGCGCATTCACACCGGTCACCCGACCCTGAATAAAGCGGATACCGGCCCAGCGGCACAACCGGTTCAGGTCGATGTGCACCTCGTCAGCCCGGTAATGCCCGGCAACCAGGCCGGGCAACATGCCGGAGTAGGGCGTCAACGTCGACTCCGATACCAGTGTCACCCGCACCCCCGGTATTGGCCTCATGGCCAACGTACGAATCAGCAACGCATGCGTATGGCCGCCACCGACCAGTACCAGATCGCGTTCAAACATGGCGCTGGTGTTCCAGCCAGTCGAGCACGGCCCGGGCGTCACCCCGGAACACGACCTGGTCAGCCCGGCCACTGAGTTGGTACTGATACATAGGGTCGTAATAATCGGTCAGCAGGGTTTCGATAATGTGGTTAAAACCACCCGGGTCCCGTTGCCGGGCCATCGCATCCACCGCGTCCGGTACGGCTTGTTGCAGTTGCTCATGGCGCACCCCGCCCAGGCGTTTACGAATGCGACGCAAGTTCTGGCTCACGTAGTCACCGAGCAAGGGCCAGGGGTTTTCCGGCTCTTGCTGGCTGAAGTGTTGCAGCGCGTGGTTCACATAGTCATCCAGCAAGCGGTCAACTCGTTCCTGCATCGGCGCTTCCAGAGCGATCACCGGAGCTTCCTGCATTTTATGATGCAACTCGGGTATCAAATGGATACGGCCGATCAGGTGCGCTTCGTCTTCCACCAACACAGTCGCATCACCATGGACATCCAAACGCGCCCAATCCAGCGAAATCTGGTTTTCCCAGTCTATCTGCGCCGGTTGCGGCGCAAAGGTCGCACCAAAGGCACTGCCCCGGTGCCCAGCCCGGCCTTCCAGATCCAGACTGACCGGCCAGGCATGAATCACCTCGGTTTTGCCACTGCCCGTTGGCCCCGCCAGTACTTGCAAGTTGCGAGTTGCCAGGCGCTCTTCAAACGCATCAATGAGAACGCGGCGCAGCGCCTTGTACCCACCGCGCACCAGCGGGAAGTGAATGCCCGCTTCACGCAGCCAGGCCTGGGTGGTGTTGGAACGCAGACCACCCCGAAAACAATAGAGATAGCCATTCGGATGCCGCCGGGCAAACGTCGCCCAGGCATCAAGACGCTCGGCACGAATGTCGGGCGTCGCCAATTCCAGACCCAGTTCAATGGCAGCGTCCTGCCCCGCCTCTTTATAACGGGTACCAATGGCAGCCCGCTGATCATCATCCAGAATGGGCACGTTAACCGCGCCGGGAATGGCTCCGTGCTCAAATTCAATCGGGGCACGCACATCCATAAACGGCGTCTGGTCGAGCAGCAGATCCAGGCTGGCGTCAATGTCGTCGCGGTGGGGGTCGCGCACGGCGGACCTCTAGGCAAGAATGGCAGGACGCGATTATGCGGTTCGGTATGCTCTCAGGCAACCTGTGGTTTGGTTGTCTGCTGTGGCTGAAGTCGGCTCGGTTGTCTCTTGTGCCAGTGGTTCGTGTCGACCACCGGGTAGGTCTGTCCGGGGTCGGCGTAAATCCGTCCATGGAGCCTAGGCCGCAGCATCCATGCTGCGGACTACCCCGGACAGACCTACCCGGTAGCCCACACTTGATTGGTAGCCAACATTGATACCGGATTGACAGACGATTCAGCTAGGGTCCATTTCAGCCGACGCCCAGGACTCTTAAATCTAATATTTCATATGTTCTATCACGCTGAAAACAGGCAACCAAGCAAGTGCAGGTGGCCGGGTAGTCCTGTTTGGGGAAGTCCGTAGCATGGACTAAAACGCCGGGAGCGTTTTAGCATGAGCGCAGCGAGCCCGAAGGGTGAATCCCATGGAGGGGATTCATATCCTACGGTCTAGGCCCCATGGAAGGGTTCACGCCGACCCCAAACAGGACTACCCGGCTGCCTGCACTAACTCATGGCACCGTAGCAAGAGCAACGTTTAACCTCGGGGTGAGAGCGAACCAACGTTGGTTTTATTTATAAATCAAGGTGTTAGCGAGTTGTAAGTGGCCTTGAAATGCTTGCGGCTTTGGCTAATGATGCGTGCTTCCCGTTTCGCTTCACCGAGTCATCGTCTTATGATCAGCATCGAACATCGTATTGCCCAGGAACTTCAGGTCGCCGACGCCCAGGTTAAGGCGGCCGTGGCCCTATTGGATGAAGGCGCTACCGTGCCTTTTATCAGTCGTTACCGGAAAGAGGTGACCGGCGGACTGGACGACACCCAGTTGCGTAACCTGGAAGACCGGTTGCGCTACCTGCGCGAGCTGGAAGACCGGCGCGCAGCCATCCTTACCAGCATCGAAGAGCAGGGCAAGCTGACCGATAGCCTGAGTCGCGATATTAAAGCCGCTGCGACCAAGACTGAGCTTGAAGATCTGTACCTGCCGTACAAACAGAAGCGACGTACGAAAGGTCAGATTGCCATTGAAGCCGGGCTGGAGCCTCTGGCTGATGCCCTGTTCAGTGATCCGACGCTGGACCCGGTGAGCGAAGCAGAATCTTACTTGAATGCTGATGCGGGCTTTGCCGACACCAAAGCCGTGCTCGATGGCGCGCGCTATATTCTGATGGAGCGCTTCGCCGAAGATGCGGGGCTGATCGGCAAATTGCGTGAATACCTCTGGCAGCATGGCGAGATGCAGGCTCGGGTCATCGACGGCAAGCAAAACGAAGCCGCCAAGTTTCAGGATTACTTCGAGCACAACGAAGCCATCAAGAAAGTGCCCAGCCACCGGGCGCTGGCCATGTTCCGGGGTCGCAACGAAGGCTTTTTGCAGCTCTCACTGGTGTTGGCGGGCGAAGAGCCGCGCAGTACCAGCCAGGGTGAAATCATTGTCGCCGAGCATTTCAACATCAAAGACGGCGGCCGCGCGGCCGATGCCTGGCTGGGCGAAGTGGTTCGCTGGACCTGGCGGGTCAAGTTGCTAACCCACATTGAAACCGACCTGTTTAACCGGGTGCGTGAATCTGCCGAGAAAGCGGCGATTGATGTGTTCGCCAAGAATCTGAAAGACCTGCTGCTTGCCGCACCGGCTGGCCCCAAAGCGACCATTGGTCTGGACCCGGGCCTGCGTACCGGTGTGAAAGTCGCGGTGGTTGATGCCACCGGTAAGGTGCTCGATCACGGAGCTATGTTCCCGACACCGCCGCAGAACAAAATCCGCGAAGCCGAACAAATGCTGGTGTCGCTGTGCAAAAAACACAACGTTGAACTGATCGCCATCGGTAACGGCACCGCCAGCCGAGAGACCGAGCGCTTCGTGAAAGCCGTGCTGAAATCGCACCCGGACATCAACGCCCAGGCGTTGTTGGTGAATGAATCCGGCGCATCCATTTACTCGGCTTCTGAATTTGCCGCACGCGAATTCCCGGACCTGGACGTGACCATTCGCGGCGCGATCTCCATTGCCCGGCGCCTGCAGGACCCGCTGGCAGAACTGGTGAAAATTGAACCCAAATCGATCGGTGTCGGCCAGTATCAGCACGACGTTTCCCAACTGGCGCTCGCGCGTCAGTTGGATGCCGTGGTGGAAGACTGTGTAAACGGCGTGGGTGTCGACCTGAATACCGCATCCGCCCCCTTGCTGAGCCGGGTATCGGGTTTGAACAGCACCATTGCCAATAACATCGTCGCGCATCGTGATGCCGCAGGCGCGTTTAAGAATCGCAAGCAGTTGAAAGACGTCAGTCGATTGGGCCCGAAAGCGTTCGAACAGGCGGCGGGGTTTTTGAAAGTCATGAACGGCGACAACCCGCTCGACGGCTCAGCGGTGCACCCGGAATCCTACTCGGTGGTGGAGCGCATCGTCGCCGATACTGGCCGCGATGTAAGCGCCCTGATTGGCGATAGCCGCTTCATCCGGGCACTCAAGGCCGAGCAGTACGTCGACGATACCTTTGGCTTGCCGACCATCACCGACATTCTGCAGGAACTGGAAAAACCCGGACGCGATCCTCGCCCTGAGTTCAAAACGGCCGAATTCCAGGATGGCGTTGAAACCATCAAGGACCTGCGCCAGAACATGGTGCTGGAAGGTGTAGTGACCAACGTCACCCACTTCGGTGCCTTTGTTGACGTCGGTGTGCATCAGGATGGCCTGGTCCACATCTCGGCAATGAGCCATCAGTTCATCGACGATCCGTCGAAGCTGGTTAAGGCCGGTGACATCGTTAAAGTCAAAGTCATGGACGTCGATGTGGCCCGCAACCGGATCGCCCTGTCCATGCGGCTGGACGATGAAGCCCAACCGGCAGACCGCGACCAGAACACCGGCAGCAGCAACCGCCGCCACTCAGCCCCGCGCCGGGATAGAAACCCGGGCTCAGCGGCGCCAGCCGGTCAAACGGCCATGGCGTCGCTGCTGCAGGAAGCCATGAAGAAAAAAGGCGGTCGATTGTAATCGACGTCGTGACAGGGCCTGCTAAAGTGTTGCTTGAACTTTATCAGCCTGCCCCAACTCAGGGTGCCTTGGGTGCTTGCGCCACCGTGACTGTTTTTTGAGGATGTTTCTTTGCCAACGCTGACTCGCCTGGGCCATTTGGCCGATCTGAACCCCGACTGGTTGCGCTTTAATCGCGGGATCGAACGGGAAACCCTGCGCGTCGACGGTGAAGGGCACCTGGCGCAGACGCCGCACCCGAAAGGCCTGGGGTCTGCATTGACGCATCCGTCGATCACCACCGATTACTCGGAGTCCCTGCTCGAGTTTATTACCTCAGTTCATAACCGGCCCGAAGCCGCCCTGGATGAACTGGCCCGTCTGCACCGGTTCACCTACACCCAGTTACCCAACGAGCAGCTGTGGCCTTCGAGCATGCCCTCAGCGTTACCGGCTGAAACCGAGATCCCCATAGCCCAGTATGGCAGCAGCCACGTTGGCCGGTTGAAAACCGTCTATCGCCATGGCCTGTGGCACCGTTATGGCCGGGTCATGCAGACCATCGCCGGGGTGCATTACAACTGGTCGATGCCCACCGAGTTCTGGCAGGACTGGGCGCAACGGTCAGGCTGGGAAGGCGACCTGCAACGCTTTATCAACGAAGAATATTTTGGCCTGATTCGCGGCTTTCGGCGCCACTCCTGGTTGCTGCTCTATCTGTTCGGGGCTTCACCGGCCATCGACCGCAGCTTTGGTCACAAGGGGCATACCGAATTGCTGCCACTGGGCGACGACACCCTGTACTCACCGTACGCCACGACGCTGCGCATGAGCGACATGGGCTACTCCAATAACGCCCAGAGCAGCTTATATGTGTGCTTCAACAGCCTGCAAACCTATTCCGAAACCCTCACCGATGCCATTCACACTCCCTATCCGGCGTATCAGACGCTGGGTACCAAGGTCGGGGACGATTACCGGCAAATCAGCGCCAATGTGCTGCAAATCGAAAACGAATATTACAGCGACCTGCGCCCGAAGCGAGTGGCGCGCAGCGGTGAAAAACCCATTCGCGCGCTGAACGAGCGCGGCGTGGAATACATTGAAGTGCGGTGCCTCGATATCGACCCCTTCACCCCCCTGGGTGTCGATACCGACCGCATGGTGTTTGTCGACCTCTTCCTGTTCTGGTGCCTGGTCCAGGATAACGGCCTGGTTCCCAAGGAAGAGTGCTTCAAGCTGCGCGAGAACAACCTCAATGTCGCGGCTTTTGGTCGCGACCCCGAGTTGAAGCTGAACATTCAGGGCGAGTCAGTACGGCTGAAGGAGCAGGGGCACAAGGTATTGCGCTCTCTGTCTGAGCTTGCGGTAGAAATGGATGCCTTGCTGGGCGGTGATCGTTATCAGCAGGCCGTGGCGAAGCAACTGGCTAAGGTAGACGATGTATCACTGACGCCCTCGGCCCGGTTTCTGGAGCAGATCAAACAACAGGGGTCATTCCGCCAGACCGCACTGGCACTGGCAGAACAACATCGCCAGCGCCTCGCCCCCGAGACCCTGGCGGCAGACGATCAGCAAGCCCTTGCCAGCGCAGCGCGACATAGCCTGGACGAACAAAGCCAGATAGAAGCAGCAGATCAGGGCAGTTTCGACGACTTCCTGGCGTCGTATTTACGGCAGTAGTTCAAGCTCTTAGTGTTAACCAATCGACCCAGGTAGTGTGACTTGGTTCACGTTTTTAATCTTTATTGCTGAAAGTGTGAACCAACTTCCGGTTAAGATAGCAGATCATCGTATGATGTTCGGATCGATCACAGGGAGACAGGGTCTTTGGAAACCATGCACTGGACGCTGGAAACACTGAACAAAGCCTATCAACAAGGCTACATGACGGGCCTGACGGGCCAGGGGGCAGATTCACCCCCCTATGAAAATGATGTTCTGATCGCAGCCTGGGAAGCCGGTTGGGATGATGGGTTTCAGCGCCATAAAGGCGTAAAGCCCAGTGCCGATGCCAGCTTTCTGTCTTCCAACAAACGCGCCTGACCGGCCTCAGACGCGCCTGCCTGTGCCTGCAAGGCACCACGCTATACCCGCTTTTTCCAACGCGACTCCCGCTAGCCCTGAATCACAAACGCCGTAAACAACACCTGGTCAACCTGAGGGGCGCCGGTTTCCTGTTCCATGTAACCCTGAATCTGCTCCAGCAACTCCGCTTGCAGCTCCGAACGGCCCGTGGTTGAGGTCAGTGTTTCCCGGTCCTGTGCGCTGATCAGCATAATGATTTCATGCCGGATAGCATCGGAGTGAGTACTCACCTCGAGCGCGGCCGTGCCGTCGGGTACCAGTAAACTGATACTGGCCTGCAAATAACGCAACCGCGACCCTTCACCGTAATTAATGGTAAAGCTCGGCTCCAGCTCAACGTAGGTAGGCCCCGTGGCGATGGCGTCTTCCGCGCTGGCCGGCAGAGACAGGCAAAACCACAGCGTGACCGCCAACGACAGCAGGTGGAAAGGTTTAACAATGTAGCTCAATGGCAACAAACAGCACCCCTTCTGAATTCAGATGACCGGTCAGCCTGGCACAGTAGCAACTCAGTATAGCCACCCCAGTCGACATAATGCTATCTAGCCGTAGGTGGCCTGTGTTTTATCAATCCAATACTGTCACTATCGACCGCACAGCCGGAACATTAAGGCCAGTATAAAATACTGAGCCCTGTCAGCCAGACACTCAAGAGTCCGCCGTGTTAACGGAAATGCCCAGCCCACCCGGGTGGGTGTGTCTGGGAGCTTTACTCAGGCTGTTGTTGTCCCGAATCCACCGCTGGCCTATAGTTTGTGGTCTGACATAAGTGGCCAGATGTCGGGAGCCCCGGCACCCGGCATTCGTTTATCAGAGCCAATTGATGAGCTGTTGCCGCTAAACATCTTACGGTTGAATGGAGTTACCCATGCTCGAGAATTGCAAAACAGCCCGGGAGCGGTGGGGGGGAACCCACCAAATGATCGACCGCTGGCTCGGCCAGCGCCAGGAAACTCTGGTTCGCTATTTCGATATTTCCTCGGATACCGCAGCCGATCAGCAAAGCACCCTGTTGCAGTCATTCTGTGAATCGCTGATGGATTACGTCTCGGCCGGTCACTTCGAGATCTACGAGCAACTGGTACGCGAAGCCAGGGAATTCGACGACGGCGGCATCGAACTGGCCCGCAAGCTCTACCCCCGAGTAGAGGCGACGACCCAGGTCATTGTCGATTTCAACGACAAATACGACACCCGCGATCACACCAATCAGCATGTCAGCGATCTGCCGGCCGACCTGTCCAGGCTGGGTGAAGCCATGACCGAGCGCTTTGAAATGGAAGATCAGATGATCGAGCGGCTGCACAACATTCACAAAGAGCAGGTCGCCTGAGTGATTGCCGCACGACCCAACCGCCACTGAGCCGGGCGACCGCCATGGCTGAGTCTGCCCTTCGAACCCAAGGCTGGCACCGACCCTTACGGCCGTTGTCATCCGCCTCACTAAGAAGGCTGACAATAACGGCACTGTTGGCTCTGGCGCTCGGCGGCTGCTTCCCGCAAAACCCTGACGATCAATTTGAACTGGCGACCCGGGGTGCCTACCACGGCACCCTGACACCCAATGCCAATGGCGCAGTCGTCGGTTCCATTCATCACGGTGGCAGTTTCTGGTCGTTGCACCCGCCCGCTCGTCAGTTCAACTGGAACCACGATCCGAACCGTTACACCGAAGTGCTGTACACCGATGTCTCCGCCGATGGCCAGCGTGCCCTGACCGCCGACTACAACAACCTGGCGCTGTGGAATACTCGCACGGGTGAACCGGTGTGGTATTGGACCGCTCCGGCCCGCATCCAGGCGGTCGACCTGTCGGCCGACGGCAGCCTCGCACTGCTGGGGCTGAGTAACAATCAGGCGGTGTTGTTTGATGCCATCAATGGTGGGGTGTTGCGCAACTTCGATCACGAAGGGCCGGTCATCAGCGTCTCGTTATCGGATGATGCCCGCATCGCGCTGACCGGTTCGGAAGACCTGACCGCCCGGTTGTGGAGCGTGACCGATAACCGCCGCTTGCAAACCTTCACCCTGCCGAATCAGGTCAAACTGGTCAAACTGACCGGCGATGCCCGCCTGGCGTTGCTGGCCCCGGCCGATGAAACCGCCCAGCTCTGGAACCTGGTAACCGGTGAACAGATCACTGAACTGGCCACCGGCGACGTTCGCGTATACAGCGCCCGCTTTGAGTCGGCCGGTCGGTTATTGATCGGCACCACCCAGCGTCGCATACTGCAGTTTAATGTTGAAACCGGTGAGCGAACGGGCCTGTGGCAAATCGGCAGCTTCTGGAGTAGCACCTACCAAAGTGCCACGGTACTTGATATGAGATGGCGTAATGAACGACTATGGGCACTGGGATCAGACGGCTACCTCTACGCATTCTGAACCCAGCCGGTTGCATGGCGGTGGCCTGCTACTGAATTCAAACCCCGAACAACACCGGGTGAGTTGTTAGCTTTTCTCCCGAAATCAATGACTTGAACCTCATTGATATGGCCGCGGCCACTCAAACACCAGAGCATGGTTTAATCAGCAGTAGGGTAGCGTAACAGGATGTCGTTTTATCCCTCGGATGAAAACAAAAATACAGCGCGGGTTATTTCAGCCCCTCAGCCAACTCGCCTGTTAATCGCCAATGCCAAAGGCGGCAGTGGCAAAACCACTATTGCGACCAATCTGTCGAGCCTTTTTGCCAACCGCAACGAAACCGCCGTGCTGATCGATTACGACCCACAAGGCTCCGCTACGCAATGGCTGCAGTCGCGCCAGCCCGACCGAGCCCGCATTCACGGTGTTGCGGCCTACCGCAACGCCAACGCCCAGGTCACACGCTCATTTCACTTGCGCAACATCCCGCCAGATACTTCCAAGGTCATCATCGATACCCCCTCAGGCCTGACCGGCTCGCTGCTCAATGAACTGGTGCGTGAGTGCGACATCATTATTATTCCGGTCACACCTTCACCCATCGACATTCGGGCGACGACTCTGTTCATCAAAGACCTGTTGCTGTGTCCGGTCTTTCGAACCTCGCCCAAGCGGGTTGCCGTAGTCGCCAACCGGGCGCGCAAGAACACCCTGGTGTATTCGAAGCTGGAACTGTTTCTGCGCAGCCTGAAAATACCCTTCATCACCACCTTCCGCGACACCCAATTTTATGTGCGCGCATCCGAGTACGGTCTGGGCCTTTTCGACCTGGATAACGCCCAGAATAATGACTTGCTCGACTGGCAGGCACTGATCGACTGGATCGACAGCTAACCCGGCTTGCCACCCAATCGTTGCCTGCAACCAGCCGGTTAAACCCCGAATCTTTCGTTATCTTCCTTTTTATCGTGTTTTTTTCGCGAAAACCCGATATTTAACGACTTCAACGCTTGAATTTTCAATCGTGGCTGACAATAGTACAGTGCAGAAATTAATGACGGATACGCGCCTGCTTCAGGTGTTCGTTTCCAGTCAACATTGAAGCGAATTGTCGGTTATTAATACCGACCTCGCTTCTGCCAGAAATCGGGAACACTGAGAACAACTGAGGGGATAGACTCATGGCCGCCGCCAAGAAGAAAGCGACACCAAAGACACGCACCGCCAAAAAAACTGCCGCACGCAAAACACCCGCGCGTAAAACACCGGCGACGCGCAAGACCGCTGCAAAACGCACGGCCTCGTCTGCCGCAATGACCTCACCGGTTGATGTCCTGAAGACAGAGATCGGCAAACTCCAGGTTGAACTCGAAAAAATGCGCGACAAAACGGTCGCAGACAGCGCTAAAACCCGCGACCAGCTCAAGAAAAAATTCGATGCCGCGCGCAAGAAAGTTGCCACCGCCCAGGCCAAACAGCAGGCAGCGGCTCTGCGCGCCAAAAGCAGCGCTACCCAGGCAGCGAAAAGCCAGTTGGCCAAGGCCAAGGCAACCTACCAGGCTGCCAAATCAGCCGCTGACGACCTGAAACAGGAATTCGACGCCGCCAAGGATGCCTACGTGGCAGCCGCCAATGAGAAAAAAGCGGCTGATGCTCTGAACAAAGCGCTGGATAAAGTCCGCAAGGCAGAAGAAAAGAAAGCGGCCATCGCTGCCAAGAAAGCCGCCGTCAAGGCTGCCAAATCCGCCAAAGCCAAGGCCAAAAAAGCCAAAGCCAAGCCCAGGAAAGCGGCGGCCAAGAAAACGACTGCCAAGAAACCAGCGGCCAGTGCAGCACCCAAAAAGACAGCAGTGAAGAAAGCCGCCGCCAAAAAGGCAACCACTCGCAAAGCCGCTCCTAAAAAGGCCGCACCGAAGAAAGCCGCTGCCAAGAAAACCGTAGCCAAAAAAGCTCCGGCGAAGAAAGCAGCACCCAAGAAAGCCGCCGCCAAAAAGGCCGCCACCCCAAAAGCGACCGCAAAGAAAGCGGCACCGAAAAAAGCCACAGCCAAGAAGGCCGCTACCAAGAAGCCAACGGCCGCCAAGAAAGCCCCGGCGAAAAAAGCAGCCCCGGTTAAAGCGCCTGCACCCAACGCACCGGCAGCACCACAAGCGGCTCCCTCAGCCGCGCCGTCTGCGCCCAGTGCACCGGCCGTAAGCAGCCCGGCCAACAACGTACCGGAAAAACCGGCCGCACCCAAGCAGCCGCTGGTGAACACTGTGCCGTCTGATGAAGGTCGTAGCCTGTTCGATCCGAAAAAAGACGCCTGATGCAAAGTCGGACACAGAGAGGGCACTTTTGTTGTCCACTCTGTGTCCGGTCATCCACCAGCATGCCAGGCCTGGTTAAACCCTCTGCCCACTAAACTGTAATCTGCCCAGCAACGCTTCCACAGCATCGACGGACAAATCACAGCGCTCACTCAACCGAGTGACGATTCGACGATGATCCCTTTGATCTGACTGCCCACCACCCAGGCACCTTGCCAGCAGCGACAGATCCCATCGCTCCAGTGTCAGCTCCCATTCCAGCAATCGGGCCCGTTTCGGGTCAGACCGCTCCATAGCCAGTCGATATCGACGAACCCGATGCAATAGCTGTCGCGGACGACCCGCCTGTACGGCTTGCCAGCAGCGGGTGTTTAACTCCAACTGGTTAGTAACGGCGTAAGCGGCCGCCAGAGCATCGTTGATGTGCAAGCGGGCATTCTGTTGCAGCGACAGCAAATGGTCTTGTTCAATGGCATAACAGCGTACTGCGAAGGACCAGAGGTCGGCCGATCGATCGTTGTCGGGCTTGGTGTTGTCGGGTGTTTGATTCATGATGCTGAATATCTGGAACGGCAGCGGTAATCAGAGACAGTATCACAGCGCATTGGTAAACTTCGCGCCATGATTACCTTATCCAATGTTCAACTGCAGCGCGGTGGCAAGCCGTTGCTGGAAAACGCCTCCGCCACCCTGTACCCCGGCGAACGCATTGCCGTGATCGGTGCCAATGGCAGCGGCAAGTCCACCTTGTTCCAGGTGCTTCAGGGCGACCAGAGCCTCGATGGCGGCACCGCCCGGGTACCCGCCAACTGGCGCGTCGCCCACATGGCTCAGGAAGTCGATGCCGTCGACCGCCAGGCACTCGATTTTGTATTGGACGGCGATGGCCACCTGCGTGAGCTGGAAGCAGAACTGGCGGCTGCCCAGGCCGCCGGAGATGACGACCGCGTTGCCCATGCTCTTGGCGCGCTCGATACCTACAAGGCCTTCGAAAAACAATCGCAAGCCGAACAATTGCTGATGGGGCTGGGCTTTGTCGTCACCGACTTCTCCCGGCCTGTCTCCGATTTCTCGGGCGGTTGGCGAGTTCGGCTGAACCTTGCCCGGGCACTGATGTCACCGGCCGATCTATTACTGCTCGACGAACCCACCAACCACCTCGACCTGCACACCTGTTACTGGCTCGAACGCTGGCTACAACGCTACCCGGGAACGCTGCTGCTGATTTCCCACGACCGGGACTTCATGGACGGTGTGGCTACCCAGGTGCTCAGCCTTGAACAACAGCAGCTGACACTCTATCGCGGCAACTACAGTCAGTTCGAACGCCAACGCAGTGAACGGCTGCGGTTGCAACAGGCGCAGTATGAGAAACAGCAGGCACGGGTTGCGGAAATTCAATCCTTTGTCGACCGGTTCAAAGCCAAGGCTACCAAGGCCAAGCAGGCGCAGAGCCGGGTAAAAATGCTGGAAAAGATGACACTCACGGCGCCTGCACATGTCGACAATGGCTACGACCTGTCCATTCCCTGCTACGACAAAGTCTCCGACCCGCTGCTCAGCCTCAGCGAAGTCAGCCTCGGCTATGGTGACCGCACCGTCATCAGCCAGGTTGAACTGACCCTGCACCCGGGCATGCGCGTCGGTCTGCTTGGGTTAAACGGCGCCGGCAAGTCTACGCTGGTCAAGGCGCTGGCGGGCACCTTGCAGCCACTGAGCGGCGAGATGGTGCGCGGCCAGCATTTGCGCATTGGGTATTTTGCACAGCATCAGTTGGAGTCGCTCGACAGCCAGGCCAGCCCCATGGAGCATTTGCGCAGGCTCGACCCGACGGTGCGCGAGCAGACCTTCCGCAATTTTATCGGCCGCTTTGGTTTCGCCGGCGAGCGCGCCGATGAACCGGTCGGCCAGTTTTCCGGTGGTGAAAAAGCCCGGGTTGCCCTGGCACTGATCGCCTGGCAAAAACCGAACGTACTGTTGCTCGACGAACCGACCAACCACCTCGATCTGGAAGTGCGGGATTCGCTCAACTTTGCACTCCAGCAATACGATGGTGCCGTGGTGCTGGTATCGCACGACCGCTATTTGTTGAACAACACGGCCGATACGTTCTGGTGGGTCAATGGTGGCCGGGTTACGGAGTACAGTGGTGATCTTGAGGACTACTTCCAGACCCTGCTGAAACAACCCGATAAACTTCAGGGGCATTCAACGGCCAGCGACAAGGAATCATCAGCGGCCGATAAAAAGGTCTTGCGTCAGCAAAAAGCGGCCGAGAGAGAACGCCTCAAACCGCTGCTGCGACAGCTGAAGAAGGTCGAGAGCGATCTCGAAACCGCCCAGGCTAACCTGGCAGAGCTTGAAGCCCAGCTCGCCGACACCACCTTGTATCAGGAAGAACAGAAAGTCACCTTGCAGAAAACCCTTCAGGCACAGGCTGATGGCCGCCAGAAGGTCGATGACCTGGAACAGCAATGGTTAACCCTGTCGGAGCAGATTGAAGCGGCTGAACTGTCCACATAATCTGTGGATAAGTCTCTGGACAAGCCTTGGGCAGACGCCGCCAGGCCCCGGCCAGTGGCCACTTCCGGCTCAGGGTGAAAAATGAATCAACGCCTTAAACGCTATTAAAATCAAGGCATTAGGGTTTGACAACCGGCCAGAATGCCGGCGATGCCCGGGCAGCTCCGCTGAGTGGCCGAATGTGAATAAAACTGAGTATCGACCGGGGTTAGAATTCGAATTCAGCGCTACCCGATGCTTTTTGATGACCCGGACAGGCCGTGCAATACGGACACACCTTTTAGGAGAACACCATGAAAAAAGATGAAGAACGCAGTTTCGACCCGGTCGCTGACCGACTGATCAAATCCCGCAAGCTGGTTATTTGCGAGGAGATCAACCAGTCCATGGCCAAGCGCGTTATTGGTCAGCTTCTGGCCATGGCCGATGAGTCAGACGAGGACATCCACTTGTTCATCAACAGCCAGGGTGGCCATGTTGAAGCCGGCGACACCATTCACGACATGATTCAGTACGTCGATGCCCGGGTCAAAGTGATCGGTACCGGCTACGTCGCCAGCGCTGGCACGCACATTTTTCTGGCGGCCGATAAAGAAGACCGCTATTGCCTGCCCAACACCCGTTTTCTGATTCATCAGCCGTCAGGCGGCGTGGGTGGCCAGGCCAGCGACATCGCGATACAGGCGGAACAGATCATCCGCATGCGCGAGCGTCTGGCACAAATCATCGCCAATGCCACCGGCCAACCCATTGAACGCGTGCGCTCCGACATCGAACGCGATCGCTGGCTGACCACGTCTGAAGCCATCGAGTACGGTATTGTCAGCCAGGTCGTTCGCTCGTCGAAAGAAATAAGCTGACAGCTGACACATTCTTATAGCCACAAAAAAGCCCGGCCAGTGCCGGGCTTTTTTCGTTCAATCTCGCCAGTCCAGTCTTACTTGATCTTGGCTTCTTTGAACATGACGTGCTTGCGAACCACCGGATCAAACTTTTTGAATTCCAGTTTGTCGGGTGTATTACGCTTGTTCTTGTCTGTGGTGTAGAAGTAGCCAGTGCCAGCGCTGGATACCAACTTGATCTTGTCACGCATGGTTCGGCTCCTTAAATCTTGTCGCCACGGGCACGAACGTCAGCCAGTACGGCCTCGATACCCTTCTTGTCGATGATGCGCATGCCCTTTGATGAGACACGCAGTTTGACAAAACGCTTTTCACCCTCAACCCAAAAACGGTGAGTGTGCAGGTTCGGCAGGAACCGACGCTTGGTTTTGACATGTGAGTGGGAAACATTATTCCCGGTTACAGGACGCTTTCCCGTAACTTGGCAAACTCTGGACATTATTAATCGCCTCCGATTCTTCGGTGCCACCGAGGTTCAACATAAACCGATCGACCCCCCGACATGTATTGGTTCGGCCGCTTCTAGCCCCCGATCCGCACTTTTAATCCGGGGCCCGGATAAAATGAGGCGCGATTTATACCAGAACAGGCCAGCAAGCTCAAGAGAAAGCGGCGAATAAATGATCGAAACGACTATAAACACACAAGTTTCGGAGGTCGGGTTAGTTGAGTGGCAATGGCCCGCGCCAGCTACCGGTGGTCCCTCTGCGGGGTCGGCGTAAATCCTTCCCTAGAGCCTAGACCGCAGGATATGACTCCCATCCATGGGAGTCACCCTTCGGGCTCGCTCCGCTCATGCTAAAACGCTCCCGGCGTTTTAGTCCCTGCTGCGGACTCCCCCGCAGAGGGACCACCGGCAGCCGCCGCTCGTTATGTGCGAGCTCCGACACCTGAGTACTTAGATGCTATATCCAGCCCCGTTCGGCAAAACTGACCACCACCCCGGCTCCCACCACCATATGATCCAGTACCCGAACATCGATGGCGCGCAATGATTCCACCAGCCGATCGGTGATCTGCCGGTCAGCCTGACTGGGTTCGGCGACGCCACTGGGGTGGTTATGCGCCAGAATCACCGCCGCTGCATTGTGTTTCAGGGCCGTGCGCACCACCTCACGCGGATACACCGCCGCGCCGTCGATGGTGCCCGTGAACAGGGGTTCGTATTGCAGCACCCGGTGCTGGTTATCGAGCCAGATGCAGGCGAATACCTCGTGCGGCAGGCCGCGCATCTGGGCCAGCAAATAGTGGCGGGTGTCTGCCGGCGAGGTGAGTGAGGGCGAGGCTTTCAGGTCATCCATCAAATAACGCCGGCTCATTTCGAGCACCGCCTGCAGTTGCACAAACTTGGCCGAGCCCAGCCCCTTGCCCTGGCAAAAGCGGGCCTGGTCTGCGGCCAGCAGGGTGCCCAGGCTGCCGTAGTCGGTCAGTAGCTGGCGGGCCAGATCCACCGCGCTGACGCCGGGCAGGCCGGTACGCAGAAAGATAGCCAGTAATTCTGCATCGGTCAGGGCGCTGGCCCCACGTTGCAGCAGTTTTTCCCGTGGCCGGTCTGAAGCCGGCCAGTCCTTGATCGACATGGTTGCGTCCTTTTTCGGGCAGACACCCTTGTCTGCCGGTCACGAAGCTGAAATGCCAACCGTGTTGTCACCCGCCCCGCTGTGATGAACACCAATCCCTTATGGTATTCTTGCCATCTATTTTGAGTGGCAGAGCACGAGCATGCAAACCCCAAACCTGGAGACTCTGGCTGGCAAGCGCATCATTGTCGGCATTACCGGTGGCATTGCAGCCTACAAGGCCGCTGAACTGGTGCGCGAGCTGGTACGGGCTGAGGCCGAGGTGCGGGTGGTGATGACCAATGCGGCCCGGGAATTCATTACGCCGCTTACGCTCCAGGCGCTCAGCGGCCACCCGGTGCATCATTCCCTGCTCGATGAAGCCGCCGAAATGGGCATGGGTCATATTGAACTGGCACGCTGGGCTGATTTGTTGCTGATCGCGCCAGCCACCGCCGACTTCATTGCGCACCTGGTGGCGGGCTCGGGGCACGACCTGCTCAGTACCCTCTGGCTGGCAACCACGGCGCAGCGTGCGCTGGCGCCGGCCATGAACGAAAAAATGTGGCTCAATGCCGCCACCCAGGCCAATGTCACCCGGTTGCAACAGCTGTACCCGACACTCGCCTGGTTCGGGCCCGATGCCGGTCAGCAGGCCTGTGGCGATGTCGGCCCGGGCCGCATGCTCGAACCTCATAATCTGGCTGAGCTCGCCGGCGGGTTGTTTCATCGCGGCAGCCTGACTGGCAAGCGGGTGGTGATTACCGCCGGCCCCACCCGCGAAGCACTGGACCCGGTACGCTACCTGAGCAATCACAGCAGCGGCAAGATGGGCTTTGCACTGGCGCAAGCGGCGGCCGAGGCCGGTGCCCGGGTCACCCTGATTGCCGGGCCGGTGCACCTGCCGACACCCGACCGGGTCAATCGCATCGATGTCATCAGCGCCCAGCAGATGTACCAGGCCGCACTCGGTGAATTGGGCGATGTTGATCTGTTTATCGGTACGGCTGCCGTCGCCGACTATCGACCTGCGGAAACGGCTACCCAGAAAATGAAAAAGACCCCGGGCTCAGAACAGTTGACGCTGCACCTGGTCCAGAACCCGGACATCATCGCCACGGTGGCCAGCCACGCCAAGCGGCCCGGCTGTGTGGTCGCCTTCGCCGCAGAGACTCAGGACGTGGAAGCCTACGCCCGGGCCAAGCTCGCCCGCAAACAGGTCGACTGGGTTGTGGCCAACGACGTGTCCCGCACCGACATCGCTTTCGGCAGCGACCAGAACGAGATACTCCTGGTCGGGGCCGACCATCACGAAGCCTTCGGGCCTGCCTCGAAAAGCGCGGTGGCACGCTTTATCATCGCGACCATTAGCTGACAACACCTGACCACTAAACCCAAACACCGGAACCTCGACACTCCATGAAGAAACCGCTGAAGATCAAGAAACTCGATGCCCGCCTGGGCGACACCCTGCCATTGCCACACTACGGCACCGAAGGCTCGGCCGGGCTCGACCTGCGCGCCTGTCTGGATGAGGCACTGACGCTCAAGCCCGGCCAAACCGAATTGATCGGTACCGGTCTCGCCATCTATGTGGAAGACCCGGCCTACGCCGCCATGATCCTGCCGCGCTCGGGTCTGGGCCACAAGCACGGCATCGTGCTGGGCAATCTGGTCGGCCTGATCGACAGCGATTACCAGGGTGAGCTGATGGTGTCATGCTGGAACCGGGGCAACACCGAGTTCACCATCGAGCCTGGCGAACGCATCGCCCAACTGGTGCTGGTACCGGTCGTACAGGCCGATTTTCAGTGGGTTGAAAGCTTCGAGGAAACCGACCGGGGCGCCGGTGGTTTTGGTCACACCGGTCGACATTAGTCGGAATTGTTCAACAAGGCTTAACCTGTCACTGAGCTTGGGCTAAAGTAGCTGAATGAAGTGAGCAATCACTGCACCCGCCAGTGCGCGGATAGGCCAGTTGCTCAGCAGCACGATGTATTCAACCATCCTCTTTTAAGGAATTGTCTGTGGCGTTACTCGGCAACAAGAAGAACAAACCCAAGGCCAGTGAGAAGTCGACTCAGAGCACCACAGGCAATGCGGCCAACCGCAGTGTGTTCACCTATCTGATGGTGCCGATGCTGGCCATTGCCCTGTCGATCGGGGCTTCGGCCTGGTGGGTCATCAACCAGGCCATTGGCCCGGTTAACGAAACCCACCAGCAACAACTGATCAGTCAGGTAGGTGAACAATACGAAGCCTACTTTAATAATGTTCTGAACCAGCACCGCACACTGATGCAGCGCCTGGCCAGTGGCGACCAACTGGTCGACCTGATACAAAACGCCAGCCGGGCCGAACTCGATAACGCCGAAGCTCGTCTGGTCAACAACTTACCCTACGGTCTTGCGGTGCATCTGTTCCCGCTCGGCCAGGCAGCCCAGCAACCCAATGCCATGCCGCCGCTGGCGTTCGCCGGCATGGACATGATCAGACGCACCGAGCAGGGCCAGAACCTGCCCTGGGAAGCCCACCAGCTCAACGGTGAACCTTACTTGCATTCAGTCATCGCGGTGCGCAATGCAACGGGCACCCTGATCGGCACCCTCAGTGTCAGCCAGGACATGGCCTTTCTGGAGGAATCACTGAACGGTATCGACAGCACTCAGGGCAACGTCGTGGTGGTGCAGCAATTTCAGGGCAGTAGTCAGCAAACTCTTCTGACGTACGGCGTAAAAACCTCCAACCCGGTGCGCACCCTGCGTTCGGACAACCCGAACTGGACACTGACCTTCCAGCCCTCGGACGAGCTGGCGCAATCGACGGTCTTTGCCGCCACCAACCTCTGGGCCACCTTTGGGTTGATTTTCATCATCGCGCTTGCCTCAATGCTGATCGCCGCCAGCCGGTTGCAGGCCGCCATGCGGCACGATGCGAATCTGTTTGCCCGTTTTATTCAGCGGGTGCTGAGCAATCAGTCGGTCGACACTCAACCCTACCGGCTGGGCCTGTTCAACTCGCTGGCCAAAAGCGTTAACCGCATGCGCATGGGCAAAGGTACCCGTCCCAGCACAGCGGCCATGGTGTCACAGGGCGGTCAGCCGTATAGTCAGACCCCGCCGCCGGTACCCGTGGCGGAAGAAGCTGATGACGACTTCGACGTCAGCATGCTGGAAAGCGACGACGACCTGCTGGGTATGGATTCTCCGGCACCGATGCAAATGGGCCACAGCTCGCCGGTATCTGCCGAGATTTTCCGGGCTTATGACATTCGCGGCATTATGGGCGAAACCCTCGACAGCGACATCGCCCGCAAGATCGGCCTGGCCATTGGCAGCGAAGCGCTGGACCGCGGCGAACAAACTGTGGTGGTGGCGCGCGACGGTCGCCTGTCGAGCCCGGAACTGAGCAAAGCCCTGATCGCCGGGCTAACCGCCAGCGGTCGCGATGTCATCGATATCGGGGTGGTGCCCACACCTCTGGCCTATTACGCCACCCATACCCTGGGCACGCCTTCCTGCGTGATGGTGACCGGCAGCCATAACCCCAGCAATTACAACGGTTTCAAGATCGTACTGGCGGGCAACACCCTGTCGACCGACGAAATTCTGAATCTGCACCGGCGCATAGAGGAAGAACGCTTCCACAGCGGCAACGGCAGCAGCACCAGCAGCGAGATCACTCCCAGCTACATCAATCGGGTCACCGAAGACGTGAAGGTTTCACGGCCGCTGAAAGTGGTCATCGACTGCGGCAACGGAGTGGCTGGTAACATCGCGCCCAAACTGATCAAATCACTCGGTTGCCATGTCCTGCCCCTGTATTGCGACGTCGATGGCAACTTCCCGAACCACCATCCGGACCCGAGCGATCCGAAAAACCTGCAAGACCTGGCACGCACGGTCATCGAAACACGGGCCGACATCGGCCTGGCCTTCGATGGCGACGGTGATCGCATTGGGCTGGTCACCAATTCGGGCAAGATCATTCCGGCCGACCGCCTGCTGATGTTGCTGGCCAAGGACATGATTACCCGCAACCCGGGCGCGACCGTAATTTATGACGTCAAATGCAGCCGGCGCTTGCAGGGGCTGATTGTCGGCTACGGCGGCAAGCCGCTGATGTGGAAAACCGGACACTCGCACATCAAACGCAAGATGAAAGAAGTCGATGCGCTGCTCGCTGGTGAGATGAGCGGTCACATCTTCTACAAGGAACGCTGGTACGGTTTTGACGATGCACTCTACACGGCTTGCCGCCTGCTGGAGATCATCTCCACCCGCAGCGACAGCCTGGACGCATTGTTCGGCAGTTTCCCGGAAGACATCAACACCCCGGAAATGAACATCTCCGCGCCCGACGACCGCAAGTTCCGCATCGTCGAGCAACTGCAGCGCAATGCCGCCTTTCCAGGCGGACGCATCACCGACATCGATGGTTTGCGCGTCGATTTCCCCGATGGCTGGGGCCTGGTGCGCGCCTCCAACACCTCGCCCAAACTGGTATGCCGGTTCGAAGCCGACACTGACCAGGCGATGTCTCGCATTCAGGATGCCTTCCGCTCCCAGCTGCAAGCCGTTGACAGCCAGTTACAGATTCCCTTTTAATGCGGCGTTTTCTGGAAAGCGCCGGGCACCTCAGGTAGCCCGGCGCTAACCTTCCGGGCCGGGCTGGCTGCTATTGCCACGCCGGGCACACCCCATACCGGACAGGTTTCATTTTCCGGTCATCACCGCGCAGACAGTCATTAGTAGGTCATATCATGCCGCTCGATCGTAAAACCGCCCTGAACTTTGTGAACGTCCTGCACGAAGCCCTGCCGTACCTGCAGAAGTTTCAGGGCGCCACCGTCGTCATCAAGTACGGCGGCAACGCCATGGTCGATGACGTACTCAAAGCCAGCTTTGCCCGTGACATCGTTTTGCTCAAAACCGTGGGCATTAACCCGGTGGTGGTGCACGGCGGCGGCCCGCAAATTGGCGAGTTGCTGACCAAGCTGAATATCGAGAGCAAGTTCGTCAATGGCATGCGCGTCACCACCAGCGAGACCATGGATGTGGTGGAAATGGTGCTCGGTGGCCTGGTCAACAAAGACATTGTTAACCTGATCAACCAGGCGGGCGGCAAGGCCTTTGGTATTACCGGCAAAGACGGACACACCATTCAGGCCCGCAAGCTTAAGGTCACGCGCAAGACGCCGGATCTCGATACGTCGGAGATCATCGACATCGGCCACGTCGGGGAGGTGGATAAAGTCGATACCCGCCTGATCGAACTGATGACCGAAGGCGGCTACATTCCCGTCGTCGCCCCCATTGGCGTCGGTAAAGACGGGGCGTCCTACAACATCAATGCCGACCTCGTTGCCGGCAAGCTGGCCGAAGTGCTGGGTGCCGAAAAACTGATACTGCTGACCAACATCAGTGGCCTGCAGAACAAGGAAGGCCAGGTTCTGACTGGCCTGAGCACCGAGCAGGTGGATGCACTGATCGCGGACGGCACCATTTACGGCGGCATGCTGCCGAAAATTCAGTGCGCCCTGGAGGCGATTCACAACGGCGTGACCAGCGCACACATCATCGACGGCCGGGTAGCGCACGCAACGTTGCTGGAAATCTTTTCGAACGAGGGCGTCGGCACGCTGATCACCAACAACGCCGACATTCTCGACCAGACGCAGATGGAACCCTCATGACCGAAAGTAACACCCAGGAAGGCTTGTCGCGTCGCGATCAGATTCTGCAGGCGCTGGCCCACATGCTGGAAAGCAGCCCGGGCAAAACCATCACCACTGCCCGCCTGGCCAAGGCCGTCGGTGTTTCGGAAGCGGCACTGTATCGCCACTTTCCAAGCAAGGCAAAGATGTTCGAAGGGCTGATTGAGTTCATTGAAGAGACGCTGTTTTCCCGCGTTAGCCGAATTTTGCAGGAAGAAAGCCGGGCCGTGGCCCAATGCGAAGCCGTGCTAACCCTGCTGCTGCATTTCGCCGAACGCAACCCGGGCATGTGCCGCATTCTGATCGGCGATGCCCTGGCAGGCGAAGTGGAGCGACTGCGGTCACGCGTCGCCCAGGTATTCGACCGGCTGGAAACCCAGATCAAGCAGATACTGCGCGAAGCCGAATTGCGCGAAGGGCTGCGCACCGAAATGACCGCCACTCAGACCGCCAACCTGTTACTAAGCGTTGCCGAAGGGCGCATCAACCAGTTCGTACGCAGCGAGTTCAAGCGTAATCCCACCCAGGACTGGGATGCCCAGTGGCGAGTGCTGACCCAGGCAATTTTCAAATAGGCCAGATCGCGTCAGGTGCCACTGGCACCTGACGCTTATATTGCGCTCACGTCACACTATTAACTGCTCGCTCTAAAACCGAATCCGTAACCCGGTTCCAAACCGCGTCGTATTTCCCTCGCTTTCTTCCGGCAGAAACACCTCGGCAAAGTTGTAGGCACTCACTTGGTTCGAGAACCGGATTTCATGCATGCCGGCAAACATCAACTGCGTTTCCTCAATGGTTTCAGCATCGTTTTCCTGAGCGGAATACCCACCCGTTAAACGCAGCCGATTCTGCCAGCGGGTGATGTCCAGCGGCAGTTCAGCGAAACCGACAAAACTGGTGCCGTTGAGATCCTGATCCCCGTTACCGGCAAATTGCAGCAAGCCACCCACTGTGATTTCGTTCAAATAGTACTCACCCACCAGGCGAAACAGCTGAGTGTTGGTATTGGCACCGTTGACTTCAAACGCACCGGACACACTGAACGCCTGCTGGGCCATGGTTGCCGCCAGTGAGATGCCCGTCTCACCATTGGGGTTCTGGGCGGGCAGCACCGCGCCATCGAAACTCAGGCCATTGCCCAGGTCGGCGCTGGTGAAGTTAATGCCGGTGTTGTAGCCTTTGAACTTGGCGCCCGTGGGCAAGTCAGCACCCGGTGCCTGCACGCCATCGCCCAGGATATTTGAAAAATTGATGGGGTCTTCATCCATCAGGTTCAGATAAGACTGGGTCTTGGTCAGCGGTGTCGGGCCGCCAAAGAGACGCACCGTGCCGAAATCACCTTCCAGCCCCACATGGCCGCGCAAGGCCTGGGGTGCACCAGCTTCAACGATATCGGCATACAGCCGGGCATCGAAGACCGCCGTGATCGACGAATCTATTTCGGTGTCACCACGAAACCCAAAGTGGGACAAGCCACCATCAATGCCCAGACTGGTGCCGTCATCGTTGTTATTCACATAGGTATTGGCATTCGCCGACCCATAAATTGTGGTTGCGGCCTGGGTAGTGGAGGCCACACCCAACGCCAGAACCGGGACTGTCCACAAAGCTTTCATAAAGACTCCTTATCTGTTGATTGCTACGCTCTGGAATACCCAGTTGAAAGTGATAACGTTAACAAGTGCCGTCTGCCGGGTAGCCCTGTGCAGGGTGGTCCGCAGCAAGGACGCTGCGGTCCAGGCCCCACGGATGGGTTCACGCCGACCCTGAACAGGGCTACCCGGTAGTCGGCGCGAATACCCGCCACCGAATATCGAGTAGCCTGAGGGTCAAGTCGAGATAGCCTGTTCAGCATACCCATTGAGAGTGACCGATTCTGAGAGGCAGGTCAAAGCAGCGAAATCTGTTGATTTAGCTATACTGTCGTTACGCTTCCGACCTTGAACTGCTGCTATGGATAACTGGATCAGTCACTATCAACAACTTCCTCATGCCGACCAGCGCACGCAGTTCCTCAGTACCCTGGTGCATCACTACACCGAAGTGTTCGACGCTACCCAGAGCGGCTTCCTGCTGCTGGATGGCCAGTTAAGGGTTCTGTCGCATAATCAGCTGGCTGAAACCCTCTTCGGCTTTGTGCCCCGGCCCGGAGACCCAATGCCCCAGCCGGGCGATTTGTTTGAAGTCGACAGCGATGCCGACCCGGACGGGCACGACTGCATACTGACGCGGGCACTGCAGGAAGACCGCCCGCTGTCGACCATTCAAACGGTGCGCCGCGACGGAGAACGCCACTGGCTGCGTCTGAACGCCATTCCCGTCACCCTGATGGCCGATGCGCAGGTGCTGGTCGTTATTCAGGACGTCAGCGCTGAACAGCGATTGCAGCAAGATGTGGTGCAACAGCAGCAGGCGCTGGAGCAGGCCCGCACGAGGGATTCGCTAACCGGCCTGTTCAACCGGCGCTACATTCTCGATGAGCTCGGCCAGTTGAATGCCCTCGCCAAACGCTACCGCTCCCGGTTCTGCATCGCGCTGATCGACCTCGATCACTTCAAAGGCGTGAACGACACCTATGGTCATGCCGTAGCCGACACCGTGCTCCATACCCTGGGCGAACTGATTCAGGAAGAACTGCGTGACGCCGACATCAGCGCCCGTTACGGCGAGGAAGAGTTTATGGTGCTGATGCCGGAAACCGGCATCGACGCGGGCATCAGCACGCTCGACCGCCTGCGTCAGCGTTTCAGCGAAACCCGGGTGCCGGGCATCAAACGTTCTCTGACGCTGAGTGCCGGGGTGATTGAATGGCAACCGGGCTTGTCGCTCGAGCAGCTTGTGTTCAAGACCGACCAGCGCCTGGCCATGGCCAAATACGCCGGCCGTAACCAGGTGTGCGGAGATCTTTAGACCGCCGAGTCAGTCGTCAGTGCCTTGAACTCTGCATTACGACGCAGACCCTTGAACGAATCGTCGGTCTTAGCCTCGTCGCGATACGACGGTGTCAGGTTAATCGCCTTCTCCAGAAACTCCATCGCTACCGTCGGCTCATCGCTCTGAGCATAAGCACAGGCCATTTGATAATAGGCGTGGGCGTGGTCCGGGTCGATGTCGAGGGCTTGCTGGCTGAGGTTGATCGCCCATTTGGTTTCATCGATTTCCAGCGCCGCGTCAGCCTTGTAGGTCAGGGCCTCGGTGTCGAACGGGCGCAAGGTCAGAATCTGATCGTAGATCTGGATCTTGCTGTGCGGGTTGGTTTCCTGGCTGGCGCGCAGCCACAACGAATGAATCTCGTTGGTCTTTTCAATTTCTTCCCGGTTTTCCTCGATTACCTGCGACTTCTGCTTCAGGTTACGCTCCAGCGCTTTCAGCCGTTTCTCGTAGGAGGCTACCAGCTTGGAGACTTCGCGGTCCGCATAGGTGTGGGCCTTTTCCTTGATGTCGCGAATGTTGGCGTAGCCGACCACGACCAGCAGTGAGGTAACCCCGGCAATCAGGTAAAAGAAGTAGGTGACGGTATCGATGGAGTAGGTGACCGACTGGGTGGCCAGCTCCAACTGCTTGGCGTTCAGCTTGTCGGAGTACTCGACCCGGAAATTGGCCATATCGAGTCGCAGCTGGCGGACTTCATCCAGCAGGTAGCGTTCGATAAAGGGGTTGTACATGGCTTCGTCGAGGTCTTCGATGGCTTCAACGACGTCGTCTTCAGAGTAGGTATCGGCTGCCGAGGGCAGCCGGTCAGCGGGTTCACCCCAGGCTGGCAGGGCCAGCACTGAGATGATGAGCAAGGGAATTAGCCCAGTCAGGCTACGCATTGGCTTTTGTCCTGTTTGTTCGGTTCGATCAGTGTCTCGTGCAGCAGCTTCAGTGCCGCCTCATACTGATCGTCCTCGACAACAAGACGAATGTCTACCTGTCGCATGCCCTGATGAATCGCCAGCACGCTGATATTGGATTCCGCCAGCGACTGACTGATGCGCGCCAGAATGCCCGGCACGTTCATGTCACTGCCTATGACCGAGACCATGGAGATCTTGCGGCTGGAAATGTCCGCCCCTGGGTAGTAGCGTTCCAGGCGCGATTTGATGCGCTTGATCACCTTCAGGCCAGTATCGAGATACATGGTAACGGTGTTGGCGTTGTGTTCTTTGGCCAGCATCGGCACTTCGAAATCCTGCACCAGCTTCTGGATCTCCAAGAACTGATTCGGTTCGCCGACCATATCCTGATCGAACACATCCAGTGCAAAAATATGCGGTTTGCCAGCTACGATTTCGACGCACGGCTTTTCACTGCGGTAATCGTTGGTGATCAGCGTACCGTCGTGATCCGGCTCAAAGGTGTTCTTGACTCGCAAGGCAATGCCTTTCTGGCGCAAGCCTTTGGCCGCTTTCGGGTGAATCGCTTCCATCCCGATCAGCGACAGCTGGTCAGCCACGTCGTAGTTGGTACGACCGATGGGCATGACCTTGTCGGCACCGACGACTTTCGGGTCTGCCGTCGACAGGTGGTATTCCTTGTGGATCACCGCTTCACGGGCGTCGGTCAGTTCGGCGACCTTGCTGAAGGTAATCTCGCTGTAACCCCGGTCAAAAGTCTTCATCAGGCCTTCTTTGCACTGGGTGTAGCCAGTCACGATCGGCATTTCCTGGCTCAGGTCAAAGCGGCTGAAGGTCTTGTGGATTTTCTCATCCATCATCAGGTTGTCCGGCTCACGCCAGCCAGTCAGGTCGACAAAGCGGGCGTTGATGCCTTCGGCCTGCAGCAGCAGGGCGGTGTTAAAGGCACTGTGCGCCTCGCCAACACCGGCCAGCATTTCGCGCACGGTGGCCAGGTGCTCTTCAATCTGGAAATGACCGAATGAACAGACTCGCTGCAGGTCGAGCAGGCAACTGCGAATGCCTTCCATGCGTTCGGTAATAAACTGGTCGGCCTGTTTGCGCGAGTGCGGCATTTCAAACATGCGGGCATTCACTTCACGCATCGCCTTGGCCGCATCGGTCAGGCGTTCGCTCCACTCCCAGTCGGAGTCATCGTTGGCGAACAGGGCGTAGACACCGGGTTCCTTGCTCTTTTTGTGCTCGAGCAGCAAGTTGGTAATACCGCCGTAGGCCGATACCACAAAGATGCGCTGGTAGAGCGTTTCCGGGTCGCGGTGGATTTGTACAATATTATCGCGCACTGCGACGTAGTCGTTCATCGATGTCCCACCGATTTTCTCGACAGTATGCTGTGCCATTAACCTAAAACCTCCTGAGCTCTCACCGGACCGGTCTGCATGCGGCATGTCCTGCCGCGGCTGGTCTGGCTGACTCTGATTACACTGTATTGATTGCGCGCTGACAGCAGCGCTCTAATAAAACTGACCTAGATCGACCAAAAAACCGACTTCGGGCACTGATTGCTTACACCCAGTGCTCGAAAACGGTCTTGGAAGCCTGCTCGTCGGCAGGCTTCTCGATTATTGCGCCTCAGTCAGTAACGGCGTCCGCTTCCAGCGGGTAGGCACCGTCCGGGCCGTGAGTTTCCTTGCCATTCAACGGCGGGTTGAAGGCACAGGCCAGCTGCAGTTCTTTTGTGGCCTTCAGAATGTGATCATCATGCTTGTCGAGAATGTAGATCGTTCCCGGCTTGATGTCATGTTCGATGCCGGTGGCCTTATCGAGAATCGACCCTTCACCGGAAATGCAGTACACCGACTCCAGGTGATTCTTGTAATGAATCGGAGTTTCGGTGTTGGCATAAATGGTGGTGATGTGGAATGAGAACCCCATGCCATCATCTTTCAGCGACATGCGCACGCTTTCCCAGGTATCACTGGCGACACGGCGGTCGGATTTTCGGCATTCTTCAAGGGTACGTACAATCATTGACAATTCTCCTTTGGGCCTGCCCATGGGGCAGGCCAGTGTTTCCGCAACAAATGAGGGGGTAGCGCTGACTCAGCTGGCTTTCGCGCTAGCTTCCGGCAATACCTTGGCAAAAGCCGACTCGAGAATGTCGATGCCCTTGTTCAGATCGTCCAGCGGAATGGTCAGCGGACACAGGCATTTAACGACTTCATCCCAGGGACCGCTGGTTTCAACGATCAGGCCATTGGCGAAGGCCTCTTTGCAGATCGCACCGGCAATATCACCATCGGCGACCGCGATACCGCGCATCATGCCACGGCCTTTCAGGTGCATCTCAGATCCACCGAAACGCTTAATGATGTCGGTGAAGCGTTTCTCAAGGATGTCGGCACGCTTGGCAATTTCGCCTTCGAAGGCGTTGTCTTTCCAGTACTCTTCCAGCGCGACCCGGGCGGTGACAAAGGCCAGGTTGTTGCCACGGAAGGTACCGTTGTGTTCACCGGGTTCCCACTGGTCCAGTTCCGGACGCATCAGGGTCACCGCAAATGGCAGGCCATAACCCGACAGTGATTTGGACAGGGTAACGATGTCTGGCTTCACACCCGCCGGTTCAAAGCTGAAGAAGGTACCGGTGCGGCCACAACCCGCCTGAATATCATCAATAATAAACAGCATGTCGTGCTTGCGGCACAGGCTTTCCAGCTCCTGCAGCCAGTCCATGCGAGCGGCGTTCAGACCACCTTCGCCCTGAACGGTTTCTACGATAACGGCAGCGGGTACTTCAACGCCGCTGCCCGGGTCAGTCAGCATCTGGTCGAGTAATTTCAGGCCCATGAAGTCATCGCCCTCATGGCCGTAGTTGTCATAAGGGATGCGCGTCACATCGCCCAGCGATACACCGGCACCGCCACGCTGGCCTTTGTTACCCGTTACCGCCTGGGCACCCAGGGTGCATCCATGATAGCCGTTGGTGAACGAAACAATGCCGGCACGCCCTTTGGCCTTACGGGCAATTTTCAACGCCACTTCAACCGCGTTGGTGCCGGTTGGGCCGGTGAACTGTACCTTATAGTTCATGCCACGCGGCTCCATGATGATGTCCTTAAACGCTTGCAGGAAGCGCTCTTTGGCATCGGTGTACATATCGAGACCGTGGGTTACGCCATCGCTGGCTATGTAGTCGATCAGCGGTTTTTTCAGCAGATCGTTGTTGTGGCCATAGTTCAAGGTGCCGGCGCCCGCCAGAAAATCGATGTAGGACTGGCCGTCGCGGTTGGTCAGGCGAGCATTCTTGGCCGTGGTGAATACGGTGGGGAATGACCGGCAGTACGAACGAACTTGTGATTCAACCTGGTTAAAAATATCCATGTTGTGTCTCCAATGCTGTGAATTCAAAAAGGGTTAGTTAACTAAACGTTTCAATAAAGGTTTCGAAGCTGCACCAGGCCGCGTGTCTCAGCGACGGATGGGCCCAATGCGATACAGCTCTTCGGATTCGTGCTTGCCACCAAAATGCTGCTCTTTGTCGAACAGGACGCTGACGTCCAGCTCGGCTTCCCATTCCCGGGCCAATGACTTGAACAACCGCTGCGAGGGTTCGTTGTCCGGGGTTATGGTGGTTTCGAGCCAGTTGACGGTGTGCATCGAGTCGCGCGCCATCAGGTGCTGAATCATTTTCTTGGCCAGACCCTTGCCGCGTGCTGCTTCACCGACCACAACCTGCCACAAAAAGTAGGTATCCGGATTGCCCGGCTTTATATAGCCAGAAACAAACCCTACCAGTTCCCCGTCCAGCTCCGCTGCCACGGCGGTTTCGCCGAAATGCGTGGTCTGCAACAGGTTGCAGTACAGCGAATTGGTGTCCAGCGGCGGGCTTTGCTCTACCAGCCGATGAACGGCCAGACCTTCGTCGGACCGGGGTGTTCTCAATGTGATGCTCATCGTCAGTTGTTCACCTCGTTTGGCGACCCTCAGCGGGCCGGGCTGAACGTTAATTATGTATCTAATCTTTAGTATGCGAATCATTTTAACACAGTTACTGCCCTAAAGATCAAGCATGATGGCGACATCGTTTTGTGAAACCTTTCGCTTTCTAAAATTTAACTTGTGATGGAATGGGTAAAAAGGCTAATCTATATAGCGTCTCGAAATTGTTTCATTAGAGGACGAACCTTTTATCATGCGATATAATCTGGCCCTGATGGGCGACCAAACACCGTGGGTAAAGGACCAGACAATGAAACGAGTGGATGAAGTACTGGTGTCATTGCGCCGAATTATTCGCGCTACAGACATTCATTCGAAGCAGTTAAGCAAGCACAGCGGGCTGACCTCTCCCCAGTTACTGATACTGATGGCTATCAGCAAGCTTGGCGATGTCACCATAGGTACCGTCGCCAAGGACGTGAACCTCAGCCAGGCCACCGTAACGACCATTCTGGATCGACTTGAAAAGCGGGATCTGGTGCGGCGGGTACGCAGTGAGGTCGATCGGCGCCGGGTGCACGCGCAACTGACCGAGGAAGGCAATAAGGTCGTGGAAGACGCTCCCAGCCCGTTACAGGAGAGCTTCGTCGAGAAGTTCGATCAGTTGCCGGAGTGGGAACAGACCATGTTGCTGTCGAGCGTTCAAAAGCTGGCTGAGTTGATGCAGGCGTCCGATATTGACGCGTCGCCTGTGCTGTATGTGGGCGATGTGACGCACCACCTGACGGGCACCCAGGGACGTTAAGTCCCTGATATCCCGTTAGGCGGGTTCGCTGTCGGCGCTGTAGTACTCCTCCCGAAGCATTCCATAAAGTACCCCGGTTTCACCGTAATATCGGTCCGTTTCTTCGGTAAAACGCAGCCCGATACGCTCCATCACCCGGTGAGAGCGATAATTATCCGTCGTTGCGATTGCCCACACCGCGGGCAGTTCCAATTGCTCGAATCCGTACGCCATAACCTTGCTGGCCGCTTCAGTTGCCACACCCTTGCCCCAGTCCGGCTCCGCCAGGTGCCAGCCAATTTCGATATGTTCCGAAAAAGAGTCGTCACCAAACGGCAGCGCCTTGAGCAGGATGATGCCCGCCAGTCGGCCGCTGTCTTTCCAGCGGATGGTAAAGGTGCCGGAGCCCGGGGTATGAGCCTCCCAGCGTTCGGCACGATCAACGTAGAGTCGGGTCATCAGGCCCAGGTCTGGCGGGTCGATCCAGCCCAGGGGCAGGCGCACGGCCTCTGACTGATACATCGCCTGATGTTCCAGCAAGTCGGTTTCTGGGTTGTAGCGGTTTAACCGAAAGCGTTCGGTGTCCAGTTTCATGACCAGGGGCTCCCGTGCTGCACAAGACGGCATCGTGCCACTGCCGTGACGCTGCGTTCCATCCTGTGCATTTTTGTAAGGTGGGCTACCAATTGCGCAGCTCTGAACTACTTTCAACGGTGAGGCTTCGGAACTGAACCGGGCTTCACCTGTGATGGGGGGCTTACCCCTGTATGAGGGCGGTTGGGCTGGCTACTGCCGGGCTTAACGCCGGTGGTACCCACCGCCCCACTTTTCAGTACGACACCCAGCACGACCTCAATTGCCATAACCAGGCGCAAGCCAATGCACTCCTGTTTACTGCGGGCGCACGGTTAACTGCGTACTGCTCAGACGCACCTGCAACCGCACACTGTCGTTAGCGGGCACCGGCAAACTGATGCCTGCCTGGTCGTTGCGATTCTGGTCCCAGTGGGACAGGTCCAGCACGGCTTCAACCTCATGGCTGTTGCGGTTGGTCAGCACCAGTTCCCATTGCTGCCCGCTTAACGATTCGGTTCCCAGCGTCACCATGTCGGATGACCCTAGCGACAAGGTCGTCCGGGTTTCCTGTTCTGGCTGGTAATGCGTTTCAAGCAGGGCGACCTGTTGGTCCCAGACAGCGATCTGCAGCGGTCCGGCAATAGCGGGCAGGGCGTCGTCAGCGCTGACGGTCATGTGCCACTGGCCGGGCATACTGCCTTGCTGGCGTGTTGACCAGTTAAACCGATACTGGTGATCAACACGGGTCAAAGCCACTTCTTCAACCGGTATCCAGGCATGGCTGTTGGCCGGCATCCGGATGGGCTGATCGGAGCTCAGGGTGGCCTGGCCACTGCTGTCACCGGCCTGTGGGCGGCTTACGTCGGCCGACTCTGAGTCTGCCATGGCATTTCTTGCCATCATCATCACCGGTTGCTGGCTGCTCTGGGCATAGCTGTAGCCCGGTGCATTCAGGTCGTAATCGGCGTCATTGTGGAGCACCAGTTGTTGCAACAGCACCGGGTTGTCAGCGCGATAATCGAGGCTGTAACGAACCTCAGCCGACACCCGGTTATCAAACCAGGCATAGGCCAGGTCATTGGTGCGATCGTCTGGCTGATGCACCCGCAACGACAGGCTTTCTTCCTGGTTCTGGCCAACAACCCAGCTCAGCCGGTCCCAGGCGGTCTTCGGCAAGGAGCGGCGCACACCGGCCTGCGACAGGATCAGCACATCCTCCGTTACGCTGATGACGGTCCAGGAGCCCGGCCAGTCGCCAACCTGAACCAGCGAGCCTTCGCTGACCCAGGAAACGGCATCGGTCGATTGCCAGGTCACCTGCAGGTCTGGGTCGGTCGCCGACCACCAGAACGTTCCGGATGATAACTGCTCTACCGGCAGCGGCAGCGGTGTTTCGGCCTGACGCAGGGCGGCCGAACGGGCTACCCAGCTGCCATTACCGGTCAAATAAAGCCAATCGGCGGCAACGGGCTCCTGGGCTGCCGCAAACGGGGTGGCACAGATCAAGGCGGCACCGAGCAGCCCTGTTCGAGAAATGCTTAACGGATTCATGTTGTATCTCCCTGCAATCCGGCGTAGCGGAAATGGTTCACGGGGCCGGGTTGACCACGGACACCTCATCCGGTTCAGTGTAAAGCGCGCCTTCGGGATTGTCTTCTCCCTTACAGTGATCATACGCCCGGCCCAACCGCACTGGGTGGTGCATCAACCAATACCTGACAGCGCGGCGCTGTTGTGTTTTGCTTAGCGCGTGTATTCAAACGAGCGCCTGGCACACCGTGACCGACAGTCCGCTTTTCCACTATTCCCAGTTGCTGATCGACCATCTGCCCGAGGGCCTTGAGCTCGGTGTTCACGCCCTGTTCCTGGCGGTCACGGCGCTGGCCTTTTTGTTTCACCGGGCACACTGGTTTTTACTGGTGATCGTAGGCTGGGTTCTGTTCACTGTGCATCCCGACGCGCCAGGCACCCCGGTTTCGGTCTGGAGTATGGCGATTCTGTGGCTGGGCTGGCTGAGCGCCCAGTGGCGGGCTGACCATGCCTTGCGCCGCCCGACGATCTGGCTGCCGGGGCTGGTGCTCATCGCCGCCGCCGGAGCACAGGGCTTGTCACTGCCAGCGGCACTGCTGGCACCCGACCTCCCCGGGCTCAACCCACTGCCCGGCGTTGGTCTGCCTGGCATTACGCTGTGCCTGGCGTTTCTGGCCCTGCTGTCCATTCTGTTCCGATATTTTCTGGCGCCCGGGGCCAGTTGGCCATGGCAATTGTTGGGCTGGGCGCTAACGCTGTGGTTGAGCCTGCAGCCTGTGGGTACGCCTCTGGTATGGGCTGGCTGGGCTGCGGTCATTGCGGCCTTGCTGATGACCGATGCCTACTCGGTCGCCTACCGCGACGCCCTGACCGGCATTCCCAACCGCCGGGCCCTGACCCAGATGCAGCGCACCCTTGGCCGGCACTACGCCATTGCCATGGGAGATGTCGACCATTTCAAGTCATTTAACGACACTTGGGGCCACGAGACAGGCGATCAGGTACTGAAGCTCGTGGCGCGGGTACTGTCGCAGCATCGCTTGCCGGTGAAGGTGTTCCGGTACGGTGGGGAGGAGTTCACCCTGGTGTTCAGGGGGATGACGGCTGATCAGGCGACGCCAGTGCTGGACACCCTGCGCGAGCGCGTTGCCGCCTATCCGTTAACGGTTCGCAAACCCGGCCGACCGGCTTCCGGGCGCAAGGGCAAACGCCAGCGCGGCCAGCCCAGCCCGGCCAAACAGGTCAGTGTGACGTTGTCATTCGGTGTGACCGACGCCTCCCGGGGGGATGCCACTCCCGACGCCGCACTGCAACGAGCGGACAAGGCGCTCTATAAAGCCAAACAGGCGGGGCGTAATTGCGTCAGGGCGGGTTAGTGTCTTGAGCCCTTATGTCTTGGAAGGATAGGGCACGTACCCATCATCGCCGGGAACCGTATCAAACTGATGGTTTTGCCAGCGCTGCCGGGCGTCGTCGATCAACGCCGGGTCTGTTGCCACGAAATTCCAGTCCATCCGTCGCGGGCCCAGGGGTTCGCCACCGAATACCACAAAATGAGCGCCTGCTTCCCAACTGATCGTCAGCGATTCACCGGTTACCAGTAACTGGTGTCTATCCATCGGTTGCTGCTGGGCACTGAGTTCACCTTTCAGTAAATAAAGCCCCCATTGCCAGGTTTCCGAGGGTTTCTGCATCGTGATCTGGCCTGCCTGCTGGCTGCGACTGTCGAGCAACACCAGGGGTGAATCAACCTCTGCCGGTGCTCGCCGTGTTTGCCATTCTCCGGCTACCAGCACCCAGTCGGCGCCGGCTTCCTGCCAGTGGGGCAAGTCATTGCCTGCGACATGTTCGAAGCGAGGCGTGCCGGTTTCAGTGGCTTCAGGCTGGGCGACCCAGAACTGCAGACCCTCTATCGGGCTGTCGATTTGCCGTTCAGACTCCGGGCTGCGTTCGGAGTGCGCGATGCCATGGCCTGCGGTCATCCAGTTCAGATCCCCCGGGGCGATGACCTGATCACTGCCGAGAGAATCCTTATGCACCATCTTGCCGGCAAACAGCCAGGTAACCGTCGCCAGACCGATGTGCGGATGAGGGGGGACATCGACGCCCTGGCCTTTGGGCAGAGTGTGCGGGCCCATGTGATCCAGAAACACAAAGGGGCCACAGTGACGCGCGGCCGACTGGGGCAATACCCGGCGAATGGGCAGGCCCATCAGGTCCTGCTCGCGCGGGCGTAATAGAGTCGGTTCAGTGGGGGTTGTCATGAAGCCTCGTCAATACATAGGCTTGCAACGCGATGGCGTCGTTTTCATCGAGCTTTTGCCATTGCAAACCAATGGTGCTGGTGCCTTTTTCACTGTCGAGCACGAAGGAGCGAACGATGCCCTGCAAGCGCATTACTTTCTCCACCGAGCCCAGATCGAGCTTGGTGATCAGAGTGATCACTTCACCGGGATCAATCGCCTGAACCCGGGCTCGCAGTCGCCCGCCATCGGTACTGAGATCGATGATCTCAGCGTTATTGCGCTCGCCCTGGTACACCAGGGTCGCATGCACGCTAACCTTGGCGCGCACAGCCTTGCGCACTTCGCCAAGGAACAACTGGTTGGGCATCGCCAGGTGCAAATGCGGGAAGGGCGACACCGACACATGAATGACGTGGGTGCGAAACGCGCAGGCGCCGTTAATCTTGTTGGCGAATAAACGGACGTTCAGATTGGTGTCGAGTTTGACGGAAATCGGATGACCGTGTGCCAGCGGTGTGGTCACAATGACGGATTTACCGGGCCGGTAGCCGACCAGAATGCTTCGGTCACGCTCAGTGGTATAGCCGTCGATCTCCAGCTGCAGTGGTTGGCCGGGTAACAGCTGCAATGATTCGAAGGTCGCGGTCTTGGTTTCGGGTTTGTCTGCCATGAGGGCTCAGAGTCCATGTGCCTTGCCACAGAATAGACACTATTGGCGCCAACCTCTATACCCGTGTATCGCCGAAGGCGCATTCGCGCCCCCTCCTTAAAGGTTTTTGAAAAAAGCGTCCTGCCTTTTTCAAGACCACGAGAATCAAAAAATGTGATTTTTGCTTCTCTCCAAAACCGATGACCAGGCGGTCATCGGTTTTGCCGTAACTTTCCTGTTACGGAAAGTTAGTGGCTTCGGCGCAGCATCAGGAAAAATGCCGCCAGGGCAATGGCCAACAACACGGCACTGCCATACGTCAGGCCTTCGACCATGGTGAGGCCGAGAATGAAATTCGGCGAATAGCCACACATAGCCCAGACTTCGAATACGTTCGGAAACCAGACATCCAGCGGCAGCCAGCTAGGGAAACCCGCATCGAAGTTGCACACGCCCTGGTAGGTACCGCGCTCAACCTGCATAGCACGATAGCTGCGCTCCATCAGGCCAGCGACACTGACGATAACACCCAGCTGGGCGATCAGACGGCCCCAATACAACCGGAACAACACCAGACCGACACTGCCGGCAATGATGCCGCCAAGCGTCCACACCCGGGCGTGAATGCACAGTACGCAAGGCGGTTCATCGAGCACATGCTGGTAAAACAGCGCAACGCCTTCCAGACCCAGGCCTACAAGCACAATGGCCAGCCAATACCAGGGGGTAAGCAGCAGGCGGTGCAGTCGGTTCAACATCTCAAATCCTTAGTCATTAAATACGGAACGGCCCGTTAGATACTCCGGCCATTCTAACGGCAATTCAGGCGAAATCGGGAGTCTCAACGGTCACGGTTTACCGGCCCATGACAGTTCCACCAGCACAGGGTAATGATCGCTGGGGTAAATACCTTGATAGGCGTCATCAAACCGTTGCAACCGGCCGACCGGGCTTAAGGCCGGGTTGACCAGAATGTGGTCGATCGCCGGAATCAGATGCCAGCCCCGGTTATGGTGAAAGGTGCTTCCCGCCGGCCGCAACAAGTCAAGCCCCTGCTTTTTCAGAAACCCCATGGGCGACCAGAACGACGGCGCATTGAAATCGCCCAGCACAACCGTGGGCACCCCGACATCGAGCCAGGGCTCAATGCGTTCGGCGACCAGCCTCGCCGACAGCCGCCGGTTACGGCCGCTGCCATAATCGAAATGATTGTTGACCACCACCAGCCGCTCGCCACTGTCGCGATGCTCAAGATCTACCCAGGTGGTGAACGCCGGGTAGGAATCGTTAAAGGTGCGGCTGTAGATCTCGTCGGGCGTCTCGGAATAGAAAAACCAGCCCTGGTCGCGCAGTACAAACGAATCGGTGCGAAACAGGATCGGTTGAGTAATGGGGAACTCGGCGGCATCGCCGTAGGCACCAACGCTGTAGTCCGGATAGTGCTCCAATACCCAATCGAGCTGACGATTTTCGGTATTAAAATGCCCGCCGACGAAGGTCTCCATTTCCTGAAAGGCAATGATGTCGGCCTGCATCTCGCCAATGACCTGACGCACGGCATCGCGCCGCTCATCCCAGACAATATCGTCCTGGTTCGGCGTGGTGTAGTGGATGTTAAAGGAAGCAACCCGAACGGTTTCGGCCGGTGCCGCCAGCGCCCAGCTCAGCAACAGACATAGCGCCAGAGCGGGCTTCGCAGCCCGCCCGTATTGACCAGCCTGACACCTTGGGATCACACACACCCTATCGGTACAGAGTTTTCATGAATTCAGGCACGGCCAGTGCGCCCCGGTGAATATCCGCGTTGTAATACCGGGTGCCAAAGGCCTTGTCTCGGGCGGCCTGCTCGCGAAAGTCGGTCACCGTCAGGCCCTTGCTGGCCAGGGTACAGCTCCACCAGCCCGACGGATAAATCGGTTGGGGAAAGGGCAGGGTATGGTGCGATTCAAACCCGGCCGCGCGCATTTCACCGATCATTTCCGCGATCAGATTATCGGTATGGAACAGCGGGCTTTCACTTTGCTGCACCAGCAGACCATCGTCACCCAGAGCGCGCAGGCAATGACCAAAGAATTCCCGGTTGAACAAACCAGCCGCCGGTCCAACCGGGTCGGTTGAATCTACAATAATCAGATCCAGCTCGCCCGGCTGGCAATTCTTGATCCAGGCAATGCCATCTTCAAACAACAGGCTGGCCCGTGGGTCGCCGTTGGCTTCACACAACTCGGGGAAATGAATTTCCGACAACCGGGTCACCCGCTCATCAATTTCCACCTGCCAGACTTGCTCAAGCCCGGGGTGACGCAAGACTTCGCGCAAGGTACCGCAATCGCCACCACCAATTACCAGCACCTTTTTCGGATCCGGGTGCGTAAACAACGCCGGGTGCGTCATCATCTCGTGGTACAGGAAGTTATCCTTGTCGGTCACCATATAACAGCCATCAAGCACCATCAGCTTGCCCCAGTGCCGGGTCTGATAGATCTCAATGTGCTGAAAAGCGCTCTGCTCTTCGTGCAATTTGGCAGTCACTTCCAGTGAGAAGGCCGAGCCTTCCGGTGACCAGACTTCGGTGAACCAGTTTTCGTTTTCGGGCATTACTGACATGAGTGTTCCTGATAACTTTGGGCAACCCTGAGGTTGGTGAGAATAGATGATATTTCCAGGCTGTGCCGGGGCTAATTATTCAAGTTTCGAAGTTCGCGATACAGGCTAGCGCCGGCTGCCAGGGATGCTCATGCGGGGGTATCTGAGGCATGGATGCCGAAGCTAAGCCTACATGGACGTATTCACGGCGACCCCGCAGGAGCATCCCTGGTAGCCGGCGCGGGTTCATGGCGTTGCAGCCAACTGAACTCCAAACTTGCATTATTAGCTTTGTACTCGCTCGATTCGACCAACCGGCTTGAGGCTATGCAGGCGGCGAATGACCCGGGCTAGGTGCTGTCTGCTGGCGACCGACACCGTCAGGTTCAGGCGGCTGATCGTCGCATCACGCTCCTGCATTTCGATGCTCTCGATGTTGGCATCGGCCTGGGAGACCGCATTGGCGACACTGGCCAGCACGCCCCGGGCGTTGCGCATCTCGACCCGCAGGTCGACCACAAACTCGCCTTCCATCGACTTTTCCCAGCGCAGGTGCACACAGCGATCCGGGTCTTTGCGCATGTCGACAATGTTGCGGCAACTGTCGACGTGAATCACCATGCCCTTGCCCTTGCTGATGACGCCAACAATGGGGTCACCGGGGATCGGCCGACAGCACTTGCCGTAGCTGATCAACAAGCCCTCGGTCCCCTTCACGGTCATCGCCTTGTCGTGACTTTCGCTGCCTTCGAGCGGGGCTTCACGGCTTAACATGCGACGCGCCACCACATAGGCTACGCGGTTGCCGAGGCCTATGTCTTCAAGCAGGCTGTCCATTTTTTCCAGACCGTATTCATGCAACAGCGTCGCCTGCGTTTCCTCCGACAGGGCCTCCAGCTCGGTATCGAAATTCTTCAAAGCGTTGTTCAGCAGCTTGCGACCCAGCGCAATCGAATCAGCTTGCTTCAGATTCTTCAGGAAATGGCGGATGTTCGAGCGCGCCTTGGCGGTAATCACAAAATTCACCCAGGCCGGGTTGGGCCGGGCACCGGGGGCCGTGATCACCTTGATGGTATCGCCGCTTTCCAGCGGCTGGCTCAGCGGTGCGATCTGGCGGTTGATCAGACAGCCGACACAGCTGTTGCCAATATCCGTGTGCACCGCATAGGCGAAATCGACCGCCGTGGCGCCCCTGGGCATTTCCAGAATTTTGCCTTTGGGGGTAAAGACGTAAATCTCGTCCGGAAACAGGTCGATCTTGACGTTTTCAATGAACTCGACCGGGTTACCGGCCCGCTCCTGCATTTCCAGCAGCCCTTTAACCCAGCGCCGGGCGCGGGCATGGGTCGGGCTCGATTCGGACGAATCGTCGTTCTTGTACAACCAGTGCGCAGCAATGCCGTGGTTGGCCATGTCTTCCATTTCCTGGGTGCGGATCTGGATCTCAATCGGCACCCCGTTCATACCGATCAGCGTGGTGTGCAGGCTCTGGTAGCCGTTCGCCTTGGGAATGGCAATGTAGTCCTTGAAGCGGTTCGGTACCGGCTTGTAGAAATTGTGCACAATGCCCAGCACCCGGTAACAGGCATCGACCGAGTCGGTAATGATGCGGAAACCGTAAACGTCGAGAATTTCCTGCAGCGTCTTGCGCTGATCGCGCATCTTGCTGTAGATCGAGAACAGATGCTTTTCCCGGCCAACCACCTGCACTGACAGCGCTTCGTGATCGATGCGTTCCTGCAGTGCCTGGCGGATCTGCACCAGCAATTCCTTGCGATGCCCGCGGCTTTGCCGGATCGCCTTGGCTATGCGCTTGGAGCGCAGCGGGTACAGGGATTCAAAGGCCAGATTTTCCAGCTCGATACGCAAGTCGTTGATGCCCAGGCGCAGCGCAATGGGGGCGTAGATATCGAGCGTTTCCCGGGCCTTGCGGCGTTTTTTCTCGGGCGGCATGGCGCCCAGGGTGCGCATGTTGTGCAGCCGGTCGGCCAGTTTGACCAGAATGACGCGGATGTCCTTCGACATCGCCAACACCATTTTCTGGAAGTTCTCGGCCTGCTCTTCTTTTTTGGTCTCGAACTCCAGGTGGGTCAGCTTGGACACACCGTCGACCAGCTCGGCCACGCCCGGGCCAAACTGCTCGCTCAGGGCTTCCTTGGTGACCGCCGTGTCTTCAATCACATCGTGCAGCATGGCGGCCATCAGGCTTTGGTGGTCCATGTGCATTTCAGACAGGATGTTCGCCACCGCCAGCGGGTGGGTTATGTACCGTTCACCACTGCGCCGCATCTGCCCCTCGTGGGCTTGCTCGGCGTAATAATAAGCGCGTTTCACCCGGCGCACCTTTTCCGGTGCCAGGTAAGATTCGAGCCGCTTGGTCAGCGCGTCGACGGTGGGCAAGGCAGGATCGTCCAATAACAGTGATAGAGGCACGGTTTTAAAGGCCTCCGCTGGTTCGAGTGTAATGAAAGCACAAAACACAGCAATAAAAAAACCGGGTCAGAGCCCGGTTTTTTTACTATCGACCCTTAAGGCCGACTGTATTGAGTGTCTAAATCACTCTTCAAGCTCGTCGAGAATCGACGGAGTGATCTTTTTTCCGGCGATTTCACGCAGCGCGATCACCGTCGGTTTGTCGTTCTCGATCGGTACCAGGGGCTCAGCGCCATCGTTGGCAATTTGGCGGGCACGCTTGCTGGCGACCATGATCAGTTCAAAACGATTTGCCACATTTTCCAGGCAATCTTCAACAGTGACTCGAGCCATCAAGGTCTCCTACGGGTGATATAGCCATTACGGACGCGGGATTGTACGCGGATTGAGCAAAAGCTCAAGGGGCACGTACCTGTCTGTCAATACCATCGACGATTACGGGTTGAGCAACTCAATGAACAGGTCACCATGAGTCTGCTGCTGCTTCGACAAAGTCATCCGGTTGGCGATGAAGATGGCGCAGAGTTCATCCAGCGACTTATAAAAGTCGTCATTGACCACGACAAAGTCGTACTCGTGGTAATGCGACATTTCGCTGGTGGCATCTTTCATGCGCCGGGCAATGACCTCAGTACTGTCCTGAGCACGCTTCTCCAGGCGCTCCTGCAGGGCCTCACGCGAAGGCGGCAGGATGAAAATGCCTTTGGTGTCGGGCATTTGCCGGCGAATTTGCTGGGCGCCCTGCCAGTCGATTTCCAGTATTACATCGTGGCCCAGATCCAGCTGGCTCTGCACCCAGACCTGACTGGTGCCGTAGTAATTATCGAAAACCTGAGCGTGTTCCAGAAACTCGCTGCGGTTAACGCTCGCCAGAAAGGTTTCAGTCGACACAAAATGGTAATGCTGGCCGTCTTCCTCACCCGGTCGCATTGGCCGAGTGGTGTGCGAAATCGACAGATACACAAAGGGCAACCGCTTGATCAGTGCATTCACCAGGCTGCTCTTGCCTGCACCCGATGGCGCCGAAATCATATACAGGGTGCCGGGTGCCACCGTGCGTTTGCCGGTGCCAGAGGTTGGGGAAAGTGAGGTCATTGCGTGCGTCTGCCTTATCGAAGCCGGGAGTGGGAATAAGGCGACCTATTATAGGGGGTTTTCAGCCAATCAGCATGGTTGATTCCGTAGCCACTGATCCAGAGAGGCTCTGATACTGACTTACACAGGATTTACCACCTACGGAAAGCCGGACCGGCCAAGGCCTGCAGAGACAGTCACCCGCTTATGACGAGTCGGCTGCCTGGCATCGATATAGCCCGGCCGTCAGGCCTGCCATAAACTCTCGCCATCCCAGTTACTGAGGTTATACCAGCCACTCATGAGCCTGCTGATCGCGTTTGCTGTGCTGTCCATTGCCGTCTCCTTTATCTGTTCGATTCTGGAAGCGGCGCTGCTGTCGATCACCCCGAGCTACATCGCGCACCAGAGGGGCGAACGCCCCGAGTTGCACCAGAAACTGCGCCAGCTGAAAGAGCACATCGACCAGCCGCTGGCCGCCATTCTGACCCTGAATACCGTTGCGCATACCGTCGGCGCCACCGGCGTCGGCGCGCAAGTGGCGGTGGTCTTTGGTGACGGTTACCTCGCCGTCGCCTCCGCGATCATGACCCTGCTGATTCTGTTGTTGTCCGAGATCATTCCGAAAACCGTGGGTGCCCGTTATTGGCCAGCGCTGGCGCCTTATTTGCCGTTCACTCTCAGAATGCTGATTCTGGTCTTCAAACCCTTTATCTGGCTCTCAGACCAGGTGATGAAGCTGTTTGGCACCGGGAAATTCGAAAGCAACGTACGCCAGGAAATCAAAGCGCTGGCCGCCCTTGGCCGCGAACACCAGGCCCTGGATGCCGATGAGCAGCGGGTGATATCGAACATTCTGGATCTGCACGACATGAAAGTACGGCAGATACTGACGCCCCGCTCCGTATGCGTGACCGTGCGACCGGACGAGAGCGTCGAAGCCTTCGTCGAACGGGTGAAGACCGGCCAGTTTTCCCGCTACCCGGTGCTCGACAAAGCCGAAGAGCCACTGGGCATCGTGTTCCGCCACGACGTACTCGATTTGAACGGCAAGACCACCGTCGCCGACGTGATGAAACCCATCAGCGTGGTGTCCGACCAGCTATCGGCCGAGAAACTCATGGCCCGGCTGATGGAAGAGCGCCAGCATATGTGCCTGGTGTACGACGAATACGGCACCTGGCTGGGCCTGGTGACGCTTGAAGACATCATCGAAACCATCATCGGCCAGTCGATCATCGACGAAACCGACAACATCCCCGACATGCGCCGCCTGGCCAGGCGTCGGTGGAAGCACCGGCTGAAAGACCTGTCGGAGAGCTGACCTTAGCTGGATCAGACGTTCCGCGACTGATCCACCACAATCAGCTCATCCAACTCAAACCCCTCCGCTTCAGCACGCGCTTTGAACTGCGCCATCGCCGCGTCACTCACCTCGGGCGTTCTGGACAGAAACCACAGGGTGCCCCGGTCAGAGCCCGTCAGATATGCCCTGTCATAGCGCTCTTTGTCCAGATCAAATACCACATAAGAGGCGTAAAAAGGCCCGAAGAACGACACTTTCAGATGCCCCACATCGCGGTCGCCAACGAACGCGGCCCGGCCTTCGGCTTGCTGCCATTCGCCGTCTTCTTCGTTATAGCCACGATTGAGCACACGAATACTGCCGTCATCATTCGGACTGTACTCGGCGGTTACATTGCTCAGGCCACGTTCAAAACGATGGTCGAGCCGGGCTATCTCATACCAGGTGCCCAGATACCTATCGGGTTCAAACCCAGTGACGGGGTCAATGCCTTTGGGCAGACCGGTGCACGCGGTTAACAGCAGTAAAGCGATGGCGGGTGCAATTAGGCGTAGGGTCGTCATGTTGCCTCTCTGGGTTGTCTATTCATCGGTGTTGCACTGCACCATAATGCCAGTGGCGCCGTTAAAAAGGGGGGTCATCCATGTCAGACAGAGTCTTTACCCACCTGCTGGATCAAATACACCGCTGCCAGGAATGCGCCCGGCACTTGCCACGGGCACCCAAGCCCATCCTGCAGGCTGACCCGCGCGCCTCCATTCTGATCGCCGGCCAGGCACCCGGGCGTCGCGCTCATGACAGCGGTGTACCCTTTGATGATGCCAGTGGTGACCGGTTACGCATTTGGCTGGGCGTGGATCGGACTACGTTTTATGACCCTGCCCACTTTGCCATTGTACCCATGGGGTTTTGCTACCCCGGCAAGGCAGGCGGCGGTGATGCACCGCCCAGGCCTGAATGCGCTGACCTGTGGCACTCGAAGTTGCTTGAAGCACTGCCCAACATTCAATTGACCCTGGTGCTGGGCCGCTATGCACTGGCCTATCACTTGCCACAGTTGGGCACCACCATAACCGGGGCTGTCGAGCAATGGGAGGATGTCTGGCCAGACTACCTGCCACTGCCGCACCCCAGCCCGAGAAATCAGGCCTGGTTCAAGCATAATCCGTGGTTTGAGGGGCAGGTTTTGCCCACACTGCAGGCGCAGGTACAACGCTTGGTGTCGATCTGATAAGGCGGCTTTTGCATCTGTCGAGTGTGGTTAGCGATAGCTGGCCAGAATCCGGTCAACTGCCTGACTGAATTCCAACGAGTCGAGCACGGTATCAATGCGCGTCAGCATCTCGATTGCGTCAGGGTGGGCTGAATGAATGCCAACGTGGAATGGAATGCTGGCGTTGGGTATGAAACGGACCGGTTCAAACGCAATCTGATCTTCATAACCCAACTGTTTGGCGATGTGTACCGCCTGTTCAGCCGGCATCACCATAAAATCACCCGCTTGGCGTCGCACCAGCATGTGCATCATGGTATCCGTATGGCCCAACAAAAGGGTATCCAGGGTCGCCGGAATATTATCCCTTTCCCACTCGGCACCCTGCTGGCCGATAAACGTGAGCCCTTGTAAGTCTTCAAAACTGCGAGCTTGCTCGATGCGTTGGCGCTGCGGGTGATCACGGCGGTAGATCAGGTAGCCAAAGTCGATATGAAACAGGGGGGTATTGCTGAACAGCGCATACGTCTTACGATCACTGGAAGGGTAGGTAACAAACCCGTCGATTTGGCCCGTTTCTACCGCGCGTTGCATCCGCACCCAGGGTCCTGCAGTCATCGTCACCGAGTCGTCTGGTAAGCGGTCGAACAGTTCAGCCGTCAAGTCGGGAATGATGCCTTGTGCCTCGCCGGGCCCTCCGTCACTGACCGGTGGCTCATCTTCGGCAAACCCCATCACCCAGTCCTGCGCCGTTGCTTGCAAGCCTGTTAGCCCCAGGCACAACACAAAACAGGGCCAAACCAACGCTTTGCGACAACGATTGATCCGTCGTAGCACCGGCACTTCGGTGGCCTTGGTTGAACTGGGCTCTGGGCGTTTCATTCGATATTTTGCACCTGCTCGCGCATTTGTTCGATTAACACTTTCAGGTCCACTGAGGCTTGTGTCACCCGGCTGTTGGTGGCTTTGGACCCCAGGGTATTGGCTTCGCGGTTGAACTCCTGCATCAGAAAATCGAGCCGCCGCCCAATAGACCCTTTCTGGCTGAGAATGTGCCGAACTTCTCTGGTATGGGTCACGAGGCGATCCAGTTCTTCTGCTACGTCGGCTTTCTGGGCGAGAATCACGACCTCCTGCTCCAGCCGGTCCGGCTCGAGGTCCACTTGCAACTGAACCGCTTTGGCTCTCAGGGAATCCCGGAAACTGGCCACCCAGCCCGGCATTTCCTCGCGCAGCACCTCGACAATGGCGTCGATCTCGTCGAGCCGGTCGCTGATCATCTTGCCCAGCTCCTGGCCTTCACGGCGTCGGTGGGCCATAAAGTCGGTGAGGGCGGCGTCGAACAGGGAACGCATGGTGTTGAACACGGCCTCCATATCCACCGCTTCCTCGGCGAGAATGCCGGGGTACTGCAACAGCGCGAGCGCATCCGGCATCGGACTGTCGGCAACGTTATCGCGTACTTTGTGAAGCGCTGCGTTCAGCGCTTGCAATCGTTCGACGTTAACGTCCAGCCCGGCACTGGCCTGGTTCGGGTAAAACCGTAACTGAACGTCGACCTTGCCGCGTTTGACCTGTTTCTTCAGGGCTTCGCGCAGGGGCATTTCCACCGGCTTCAGAGTGTCTGGCTGGCGAAACGTCGGTTCCAGGTAGCGGTGATTCACCGAACGAATTTCGACCGACAGGGTACCGAAGGCGGTGTCTTCCTCGCGCCGGGCGAAGGCGGTCATGCTGTCGGTCATGGCTCAGGCCTCCGTATTCAGCGCGGCACGCTGGATGTCACACAGCTCCGCGACTCCTTTGCCCGCTAACGCCAGCATGGCGTTCAGCTCTTCAGGCTGGAACGGCTCGCCTTCGGCCGTGCCCTGAATCTCAATAAAGCCGCCGTCGCCGGTCATGATCACGTTCAAATCCGTATCGCAGGTGCTGTCCTCAGCATAGTCCAGATCCAGCACCGGGGTGTTCTGCCAGATGCCGACCGAGACGGCGGCGATGGGGTGGCGGATCGGGTTGGTCTTGATCATGCCGTTTTCCAGCATGTGGTTAACGGCATCGGTCAGGGCCACAAAGGCACCGGTAATGGCCGCGGTGCGGGTGCCGCCGTCGGCCTGAATCACGTCGCAGTCAAGGGTGATGCTGTGTTCGCCAAGCGCCGTCATATCGACCGCAGCGCGCAACGAACGACCGATTAACCGGCCGATTTCCACGGTCCGACCGCCCTGCTTGCCACGCGCGGCTTCGCGCTGGTTGCGGGAGCCGGTAGCGCGCGGCAGCATGCCGTATTCGGCGGTTACCCAACCCTGGCCCTTGCCCTTCAGAAAACGCGGCACGCTGGTTTCAACGCTGGCGGTCACGATGACCTGGGTGTCCCCAAAACTGACCAGTACCGAGCCTTCGGCGTGCTTGGTGAAACCGCGTTGAATGCTGACGGGGCGAAGTTGATCCGGTGTACGACCGCTTGGGCGCATAGGGTAAAGCCTTTCACTGATTGATGAACCCGACAGTATAGAGGTCGGGCTCGCCTGTGCACACCGTGCATCAGGAACAGCTTTCGGGTACGTCCAGTCGGGTGAAGCGATAACTGTAGGCTGGCTGGGCGTCGCCGTTGTCACGTTGCACCCAGGGCAGTGGCTCATCGGCGTTCCAGTCAAAGGTTTCAGGCCATTGGTCTTCCACCTGAACAAACCGGCTGTCGAGCGACGGGCTGGTGACGGTCAGGGTCGGCCGGGGTTGGTTGTCTGGCAAAATCAGAGTGATTGGCACCGGCTTCAGGTTAACGGTTAGCAAGGTCAGCACGCCGGGGTTTGCGGGGTCGCAATGGGCATAGGCCTGAATCACCGCGCCACTGCCGCGCACCTCAAACCAGCGCGGGCCCATCAGCCGGTTCCACAGCACCTGGGCCCAGTAATCCGGGTTGGGGCTGTAGCGGGTACGATGGGCGAGCAGGGCGTAGTCGCCGCCGACCAGCGACTGCCGAATCACGGTGTCCTGTCCGGTTTGAGCCGCTGTCCCCAGCAAGGTCAGCCACCATAGGCTGGAGCCAAAGCGATTGGTCAGTTGATCTACACCACCGCACTGTGCCGGGCCGGTCTCGCCCAGCCAGAGTTCGGAGTCGGGAGAATAGCGGTCGACCCAGCCGCGCACCCGCTGAGCCTGACGGCGGAATTCGTCCACCGCTTCAATGTCGACCAGTGACTCCCACTCGGCCCCCTCGGTGCGAACCCGGCAGCGGGACGACTGGGTCGGGTAATAGTGCCAGCTGAAGATGGCCGGGTTGGCACCGTTTTTCAGAAAAGTGCGGGAACTGCCCACCAAGGGTCGCAAGGGTTCACCGATGCCGGGCCAGAAGGCATTGGCGGGCCCGGCCAACGGAACTTTACCGGTCAGTGCGCGGGCCCGGGCGAATTCTTCGGTGTACTGATCGAACCCGTATTGATGTCTCAGGCCAAACATCAGCCAGTGGGCACCGGGTTCGTTGCCAAACTCGAGTACGCCGTTGTAATCCTCCGGCAGCCAGCCGAGCAGACGCTGTAATTGACCCGGTTGCCAGTCGCCGCCGTCACGCACCCGGGGGCCCGTGCTGGTGGTGATCATCGGTCGGGCGCCTGCGGCCCGGGTGAATGTCAGAAACCCGGTCAGGTCGTCACGGTCCAGCCACGGCTGGGCGGCGACCGGGTCATCGGGTGACTGCCACCAGAGTTTGTCGGCTTCGGTACCGCCAAGCCGGATCCAGGCGGGCGCCAGAATTCGGGTCCAGCGCTGCAGGTCGGCATCGCTCAGGTCGAGCGGGCGGGGCGGCCCATCGAGGTCGGTCCACCAGTCGCCGCCGGTCAGCATGGCGGCATCGATGGCGACGCCAACAAAATCCGCACTTGTTTCACCACGCTCGAACCCCACACTCAGGTAAATAGTGGTCGGGGTCCTGACAGGGGCCCATACTAACCCGATCAGGATCAGTACCAGTGCAACGGTGAGCCATCGTGGGTGACGCCATAAGGCGCGGAGCAATGCAGTCATGCGCCGGTTATACGACATTTTTGTGACCGTTTGACGACACCGCCGTGACCGCCTGGCACCGTACTGACCCTTAAAGACTCAACTAAAGGACACCACCATGACCAACCCATTGCTTGAACCGCATGAACTGCCGCCCTTTGAGCAATTCAAGGCAGACCAGATCGTCCCGGCCATGACCGAGATCATCGACAGCAGCAAGGCACGCATCAATGAACTGGTGGAAACGGTTGCCGAGCCGACCTGGGAATCCCTGATTGAGCCGATCAGCGAACTGGATGAACGGCTCGACAATGCCTGGGCGGTATTTGGCCACCTGACTGGCGTTAAGGATTCGCCCGAACTGCGTGATGCCTACAGTCAGGCACTGGCGTTGCTGACGGATTACCAGAGCTGGCTCGGCCAGCACGATGGCCTGTTCAACGCTTATCAGCAGATTGCAGGGCGGGCTGATTTCAGCACCCTGTCCACCGCCCAGAAAGCCGCGATAGAACAGGCATTGCGCGATTTCCGCCTGTCCGGCATCGACCTGAACGAGAACGACAAAAAAGCCTTTGCCACACTGCAGTCGGAGCTGGCCCAGCTGCAGCAGCACTTCAGCGAACACGTGCTCGACGCCACCCAGGCCTGGTCGTTGCACATTACCGATGAAGCCCGTTTGTCTGGCTTGCCCGCTTCAGCCCGGGCCACCCTGGCACAGTATGCCCGCCAGAAAGAGAAAGACGGCTGGCTGGTCACCCTGGAAATGCCTTCGGTGATTCCGGTGCTGACCTACGCCGACGACCGCGAGCTGCGCCGCGAGACCTATATGGCGCATGTCACTCGCGCGTCAGATACCGGCCCATTCGGTGGCGTTTACGACAATGGCCCGGAAATGACCGACATTCTGACCAAACGCCAGGCCGCTGCCGAGCTGCTGGGCTTTGCCAACCACGCCGAAGTATCGCTTGCGACCAAGATGGCCGACTCTCCGGCGGCCGTGCTCGACTTCCTGAACCAGCTGGCCGCCAAAGCGGTGCCCCAGGCCAAACGCGAATACGACGAACTGGTCGCCTTCGCCCGGGATGAGTTGGGCATGACCGACGAGCTGGAACCCTGGGACATCAGCTACGCCAGTGAAAAGCTTAAGGAGCAGCGCTATGCCGTCTCGCAGGAAGAGCTGAAACCGTATTTCCCGGCGCCGCGGGTGATCGAAGGCCTGTTCGAAACCGCACACCGTCTGTTCGACATTTCGTTCGAGCAAGTCTCCGACTTTGAGACGTACCACCCGGATGTGCAGCTCTACAACGTGCTGGAGAATGGTAACGTCGTAGCCCGCTTTTACATGGACCTCTATGCCCGCGAAGGCAAGCGCGGCGGCGCCTGGATGGACGAATGTCGCAAGCGGGTGCGTATCGGCAGCAAGCTGCAAAAGCCGGTCGCCTATCTGACCTGCAACTTTACGCCCCCGGTCGATGGCAAACCCTCGCTGCTGACGCACGATGAAGTGACTACGCTGTTCCACGAATTTGGCCACAGCTTGCACCACATGCTGACCCGGGTAGACGTCGGCGATGTCAGCGGCATCAGCGGGGTTGCCTGGGATGCCGTCGAACTGCCCAGTCAGTTCATGGAAAACTGGTGCTGGGAGCCCGAGGCACTGGCCTTTATTTCCGGCCATGTCGATACCGGTGAAGCGCTTCCGACCGACTTGCTGGAAAAAATGCTGGACGCCAAGAACTTCCAGTCAGCCATGGCCACGGTGCGCCAGTTGCAGTTCTCCCTGTTCGACATGAAGCTGCACAACAAAACCGAGGCGTTTATGGTGAACGATGTGCAGGCGGTGCTTGATCAGGTTCGGGATGAAGTATCAGTCATCAAAACCGTGCCGGAGAATCGCTTCCAGCACAGCTTTGGTCACATCTTCGCCGGTGGCTATTCGGCGGGCTACTACAGCTACAAGTGGGCCGAAGTGCTGAGCGCCGATGCCTACAGCCGCTTTGAGGAAGAGGGCATTTTCAACGCCGAGACCGGCAAGGCGTTCCGCGATGTGATTCTGGCCAATGGTGGCAGTGTGCCAGCTGGCGATCTGTTCAAACAGTTCCGCGGGCGGGAACCGCAAGTGGATGCGTTGCTACGCCATAGCGGCATCGCGGCCTGATAAGCCCGGCATTCTGAACCCTGTTGATACAGGGTTCAGGCCTGTGCCTCTCCCTGCGATCGCTTCTTCAGCGCAATGGCTGAAAAATGCACACCTTTCCAGCCATGCTGCATAAACTGACGAATGTTGGCGTGATCCTGCCCGTCGGGATTGCCCAGCACGTCCTTACGATAATAATCGCCAAACAGCGCCAGCGTGGTTGCTTCCGGCAAATTCATCGCATGGGCAAAAGCCAGCAAGCGGCATGAGCCCTGATTAGTACCAGCGGCGTTGTGTTGCTCACCCACCGAGAACGCCACCGGCGTGAACTCGAATTCCCGATCGATCACGGCAATCGCCTGGTCAAAGTCGATCGTCTCTGGCCGGGTGTATAGCTGGTCTGCAAAGTCATTTAATGTCATCAGGCGTCATCCGTCAGCGGCAAAATCCGCATTTTACCACAAGCCCATCCCATCACAGCGTCACCTCGCGCCCCAGCAACCAGTCTTTCCACCGCCCCAGGCGCTCCCGACCGTGTTCAACGGCCATCAGCATGGCGGGCACGTAAAACAGGATCAGCAGGGTTGCGAACATCAGACCGAAGGCGATACCGGCCGCCATCGGGATCAGGAACTGGGCGTCGAACGAGGTTTCAAACAACAGAAAGCCCAGGCCTCCGACCGTCGTCAGCGTGGTGATGATCACCGCACGCAGCCGACGCACGCTGGCTTCGATAATGGCCTGCTCCATGCGCATGCCGTCGTCGCGTAACTGGCGGTACACCGTGACCAGTACAATGGCGTTGTTGATCACAATGCCCGACAGCCCGAACAGCCCGTAGATGCTGAGCACACTCAGTTCCAGCCCCATGATCCAGTGCCCGGCAATGGCGCCGGTCAGCCCGAAGGGAATGGTCGACATCACAGCCAGCGGCCAGCTCCAGCTTTCGAATACCCAGGCCAGGGCAATAAAAATGAGCATCAGCCCAAGTACCGCACCAATCTGAACATCGCGGAAGAAGTCGTTTTGCGATTCCTGGTCGCCTTCCACGCGCAGGCTGACATCACTGAACTGGTCCGCCAGCGCTGCCCGCACCTCGGTATCGATCAGCCGGTTCACCTCGGTCAGGTTCACGTCTGAGCTGTTTCGCTTGGCCGAGACTTGCACCGACAATTCACCATCTACACGGTTCAATTGCTGAATGGCCCGTTCAGACGTGGGTTCTGCCAGGGCGGACAGCGGCCGCTGAGTGCCGTCCGGCAGCGGCACGGGAAGCTGGGCCAGTCGGGGCCAGGCGTCGACCTCGGCTTCCAGCAACCGCAGTTGCACCGGGCGCTCCTCGCCGTCGATTTGCAGGGTTTGCACCGGGTAACCATTGGTCCAGTCGCGCAGGGTGCTGGCCAGTTGCTGTGGTGTCAGCCCTTGCGCCAAAGCCTCGGCCGTCAGGTTCAGGTTCAGTTGTTCGGCGCCCAGTGGCAGGTTGTCTTCAATATCGATCAGCCCCGGAATTTGCCCCAGTCGTTGCCGGGTCCAGTTGGCGGCCTGTTGCAGGCGCGCCAGCTCTTCGCCGACCAGACGCACTTGAATACCATCGGTCGAGGGGCCCTGCTGGCTTTCAATGAAACTGACTGACACCAGCCCGGCCGGCTCCTCCACACGGTCCCGCCACTGACGGGTGATTTCGCTGTTGGACACCGGGCGCTCGGTACTGTCGTCCAGTTGCACGAACAGCGCGCCGTCTTCGCGGGATTCCCGGTGCGTTTCCATAACGATGGTTTCAACCAGATTCACACCGAACGACTGCTCGATATCGAGCAGGGCGGATTCCATGTCCGTCAGGAAAGCGCGGGTCACGGCCGGGTCGGTTCCTTCGGCAAAGTCGACGTTCATTTGCAATGCCGGCTGCTGAATGGCCGGGAAAAACACGAACTGAACGCGGCCACTGGTCACCAGCGATACCGCCAGCACCAGTGCCACAACTGACAAAGCGAAGGTGGTTCCGCGATAGGCGACAGCCAGGGTAACCGCACGCCGAAAGGGCCCCTGGCGAAACCGCTCAAACCCGTTCTCAAAGCCAGCACGCAGCCGACCCGGGGGCTTCAGTTTGCCCTTGCCCACGCTGTGCGCCAGGTGGCCGGGCAGAATCAGAAAGCATTCTACCAGTGAGGCAGCAATGGCCATGATCACCACCAGCGGCACGCTTTTGGTGAAAACCCCGGCCTGGCCGCCGACCAGCAACAGGGGCAGAAAGGCGGCAATGGTAGTCACCGAAGAGGCAACCACCGCCGGTAACATCTGTTGCGCCGCCCGCAACGAGGCCTGGCGAGGCTCCTCTCCCTGTTCCATTCGGCTGTAGGCGTTTTCGCCAACCACAATGGCATCGTCGACGATCACACCCAGTGCCACCAGAAACCCGAACAGACTGATCAGATTGATGGAGTTGCCACTCAATTCCAGAAAAATGAAGGTGCCGAGAAAGGAGATCGGAATCCCGGCGGCGACCCACCAGGCCAGCTTCGGCCTTAAAAACAGGAACAACACCACCAAGACAACCAACAGGCCGCCGACGCCGTTATCCACAATGATGCCGATGCGGGCCTGCACAAACTCGTAGGTTTCGTTGTAGACGTGCAGCTCCATGCCCGCCGGCAGTGTCGGTTCAAACTCGGCCACCCACTCATTCAGAATCTCGGCCATACGCAGGGTGTCTTCCCCCCGGGTGCGGCTGAGCGCGAGTTTCACGGCCGGTTGACCCTGGTAGGACACACGGGTCTGATCCGGGTCTCGTTCTTCGGTCAGGGTCATGCGCTGGTCGAGACTCAGGATGGCATCGCCCTGGGTCAGGGTCTGGCGCCCCAGAGCCGCCGGGTCGCTGGCTTCTGCCGGCACCCGCAGCTGCGACTGCAACCGCCCTTCGCCGGTAATGCCGGCTGGCACATTGAGGTTCCGGGCAGCCAGCTGTTGCCCGAGCTCTGCCAGCGAGGCTTCGCCCGACAAATATTCCGCCACTGTCATGCGCAGGTTCAGTTCCCGATCTGGCAGGCCATTCAAATCCACCTTGGCAATACCCGCCGCCTGCAGGCTGGTTTCAGCGGCTTCGGCCCAGTATTGCAGCTCGTTCAGGGTGACATCGCCGTGCAGCAGTACCTCGGCGACGGGCTCATAGAACACCTGGCGGGTGACCTCGGGCTCGTCGGCGCCGTCGGGCAGCGAGACTGTATCCAGCGCTTTCTCAACCTCGGCTACCGCCTGTTCGATGTCACTGACCGCTTCCTTGAAGGTGATGGTCATGAACGACCCGCCTTCTATGGTTGTGGTGGTCAGCCGGTCGACGTCGGTCAGTTGCAGAATGGCCTGTTCGAGCGGAATGGTGACACCGTCCTGAACGTCCTCGGCGCTGGCGCCGGGCCATTCGGTGTTCACCGTGGCAATTTTGAGTTCAAAGTCGGGGAGAAACTGGGTATTGAGCCGATCGAGCGCGATCAGGCCCAAAAAAATCACCACGAACATCAGCGCATTGGGGGCGACTCTGTGGTGAGCAAAGGCTCGCAGCAAACCGCTCATTGGTCTGACACCTTAACCGCCAGGCCATCGGCCGCCTGCTGTAAACGGGTGCCCAGCAGTCGGTCATCGGGGTTCAGGTCCGCCTCGATCAGCCGCCAGACCCGGCCCTGATCGAACTGCTCACCCAACACCCGGATCTGAACACGCTCCAGCCGGTTGTCGACCACGCGGTAGACCGACTCATTGGCGTAGACACTGGCATCGGGAACCCGGTGCGCCTGGATGGCTGGCAAGTCGAGCCGCAGTGAGTAGGTCCGATTCAGGGTCGCCCGGGGTTGTTCGTTTTCGGCTTCAAAATACAAACGCACGCTGCCCCGGTCGGCGACCGGATCCCGCTGTCTCAGTTCGACCGGGATAGAGCCCGCGTCGGTTTCTACCACCGCCGTCAGTGATGACAGGGCATCCACCTCCGGCAAGGCAGAGGCAGCCACCCAGGCAACCCATTCAGTATCCTGGTCGTTGACCAGCGTTAACAAGGCACTGCCGGTGCCGGCCTCGGTGCCGGGCCGAACCTCCAGGCTGGCGATGCGGCCCGCAAAGGGGGCGGTTATGGTTGCTTCGTTCAGGTTGTCGCGGGCCTGCTCCAGTTGGCTGTCGAGCTGATCCCGCTGTGCGGCCAGTTGTTGTTCAACGTCATCGTAGCGGGCTATGGCTAGCTCCCGCTGCTGCAACGCCAATCGCTGGTTTTGCAGGGTGCGCTCGGCGGCTTCCAGATCGGCTGCCGAGCTCAGGTTCTGGCGTGCCAGGTTCTGCAGCCGATCGACACTGCGCTGGGCAATGGCAACCAGATTCTGTTCGATCACCAGCGCCGCCTGGTCACTTTGATACTGGCTTTGCTCCAGTCGGCTGCGCGATGCAAGCTCCGAACGCTGGGCTTCAAGCTGGGTGACCTGGCGTTGCAGGGCATCGGCGTCCAGCTGCAACAACACAGCCCCAGCCTCAACCGACTGACCGACGGCAACCTCAACGGACTCAACATTTGCAGCTACCGGGCTGGTCAGCACCACCGATTGTCGACTCTGATAACGGGGGTACAACATCAGCTGCGGCGACCAGCGCCCGGTGTCCGGCCTAACCGTGGCCACCGTTGGTGCATCGACCAGTGGTTGAGGCTCAGCCTCAGCGGTGTTGTCGGTTGATGGTTCCGACGTGTCATTCATCCACAACGCCCCGGCCACACCGGCGCCCAAAACGACCAGCGGCAAGCTCCATCGTACCCAGCGGCTGCTCATAGGTTTCGACACTCTTTAGACAGGAATTAGCCAGAGGTACGGCTACCTGCCGTCATTGGTTCATACTGACATGACGGCCGGCCGTTCGTCAGGCGCGCATCGAGGCGGTTCAACCGACCGGACCAGAAGCGCAACCCAAGTAGAGTGTGCAGAGTGTTTTTCAGTTCCGGTTGCCCGCTGCAGGCCCGGCAATGTCAGGCCAGCTCTGCCCGCAGTTGCTCCAATACCGGCACCGTGTCCGGGCGGACCCCGCGCCACAATTCAAAACTGACGGCAGCCTGGCCCACCAGCATGCCGAGGCCATCGGAGCACTGGCCCGCGCCCTGCTCACGCGCCCAGCGGTTGAAGGCCGTCTCATCCTTGCTGTAAATCATGTCGTAGCAGTGGGTATCGGGCGTAAACAGGCCGTCCGGCAGGGGCGGTAAATTACCGGACAAGCCTGCCGAGGTGCCGTTGATCACCAGATCGAAGCGGCCGCTGAGTTCATCGAACGCGCTGGGGGATATTTCCGGAAAATCGTCCGTCAGCTCTTCGGCCTTGGCCAGGGTACGGTTGGCCAGCACCAGGTTGGCCGGGTTACGCGACAACAGCGTTTCCAGCACACCCCGCACCGCACCGCCGGCCCCCAGAATCAGGACGTTGCGATCGGCAATGCGCCAGTTCAGTAAGGTTTCGAGATCGAAGACCAGGCCTTCGCCATCGGTGGTATCGCCCAGAATGCGACCATCGGCCTGTTTGAACAGGGTGTTTACGGCCCTTGCTCGCTTGGCCCGTTCGGTCAGATCATCGGCGAAATCATGGGCATCTTGCTTGAACGGCGCGGTAATGTTGAAACCGCGATAGCCATCGCGAAACATTTGCCAGACCCGGGTTTCAAAACTCGTGACCGGCAATTCAATGGCTTCGTATTCCAGCGCTTCTCCGGTTTGCCGGGCAAAGGCGGTGTGAATAACCGGAGACAGGCTGTGCTTGATCGGATGGCCCAATACCGCATAACGGTCCATAGATGATCCTTAGTAATGGGTGAAGTTCAAAATCTGGCAAACGCTGGCCGCGCAGATTGAACCGATAATTCAGGGAAAAAACAAGCGCTCCACGCCCTGGTTCAACCCCCCATTGTGGCAGCTCCTGAACTGTCGCTAGAAAACAGGGTCACAGCAAAAACCATAGTCAGCGCGGGGCGGATTGTCTATGGCTATAACCAGAGTTCCCCAATCAACTGACCGAGTTGAACACCCGCCCACAACCAGAACCCGACCGATACCAGCCACAGCCCGGCAATGAGGACGATGCGCCTGGCATCGGCTGGTCGTTTTTTGGCCGTGTTATCAGCGCTTGGGTGGGTGTCGGATTCAGTTGGTTTCATCAGGCGGCCAGTGATGGGGTAATAGACTGCCAAAGCCTGACCTGTCCGACTGGGGTGGTCAATACCACACGTACCTGAATGTATGCCCGGTCAGGTTCAATAGTGATACAAAACCTGGTCATGACCGTAAACAAGATCCGAAATGCAGACGGGTTACCCCTGACGGTGACATTGACACTCCGGTGTCTGCTTTTGCACCCATTAACCGCTGAATTCAAGAGTGACATTATGAGCAATCTGATCCGGCTGATGTACATCAGCCGAGCTACCTTCAAGCCCACGCCCGCCATCAAGGGCATTGAACCGAACGTCGCGCGGATACTGCAGTCGTCCCGTATCAACAACGCGAAAGTGGATGTGGGTGGCGTTCTGTTCTACGGCGACGGGCATTTTTTCCAATGTCTTGAGGGCGACAAAGCCGCCGTGCACAAACTGCTCGAGCGATTGCATCGTGATGACCGCCATACCGATGTAAAAATCGTGTCGGAAAAGCCAGTACAGGTTCGTCGGTTTGACGACTGGTCGATGAAATACACGGCCATTAACGACTCAATCAATTCATTGCTGGCCAAATTCGGGTTCAAGACGTTCAACCCTTATCAGTTTGACACCCAGCACTTCGACGCAATGATTGACGCACTGGAGAGAATGAACCAGCCCGATGAGATCATCGATGGCAACGATCCGAAAAGAGCGTTACGGAAAGGCCCGACCCGAGCCGAAAACGAGCGATCCGGCCTGGTTACCATGGGCATTATTGCGCTGATTCTGATTGTCGGTGGGGTGCTGGTTACCCAACTGATGTAAACGGTCAGTTCAGGATCACCGGGCCCCTGCACGTATAACGCCTTTTCAGAGCAGGTGCCCGGGCTGACCACTGTTCCCTGCTTGGGTCGCCACCGGCGTGCTGGTACACTGCGCCGGCTCGTCTTCGCCCCCCGACAGGACACCCGGCCCCATGGCACAGCTCAACCCCAGACAAGAAGAGTCTGTTAAGTACATCAGCGGTCCGATGCTGGTGCTAGCCGGGGCGGGCAGTGGCAAAACCTCGGTTATTACCCGGAAAATCGCCTATCTGGTCAATGAATGTGGCTACAAGGCGCACACCATTGCGGCCGTGACCTTTACCAACAAGGCCGCGCGGGAGATGAAGGAGCGGGTGGGCAAGCTGATTAAAGGCAAGGCCGCGCGCGGGCTAATCGTGTCAACCTTCCACAACCTGGGGCTGAACATCCTGCGCAAGGAAGCCAGCCACATTAATCTCAAAAGCGGCTTCACTCTGTTCGATGATCACGACTCCAAAGCGCTGATCAAAGACATTCTGTTGCGTGAAGTGCCCAACGCCGTCGATGAAATTGACCACTTTCGCAACCTGATCAGCCGCTGGAAAAACGACCTGACCGAACCGGCCGACTTGCGCGGCAAGATGGATGAAGCCCGCGACGCCCTGGCCGTCGAGATTTATGAACAATACAACCGAATGCTCAGCGCCTACAACGCCGTCGATTTTGACGATCTTATCCGGCTGCCCGCGCTGCTGTTCATGAGAAACCCCGAGGTACTGGCCAAATGGCAGCGCAAGATTCGCTACCTGCTGGTCGATGAATACCAGGACACCAATTCCTCCCAGTACCTGCTGGTGAAACTGCTGGTGGGGGATCAGCCCAGGTTTACGGTTGTGGGTGATGACGACCAGTCGATCTACAGCTGGCGCGGTGCCCGCCCGGAAAACCTGGTGCAGTTGCAGACCGACTATCCGCATTTGAAAATCGTCAAACTCGAACAGAATTACCGCTCCACCGGCCTGATTCTGAAGGCGGCCAACACCGTTATCGACAACAACCCGCACGTGTTCAAGAAAACGCTGTGGAGCGAAATGGGCTTTGGCGATCCGATTCGCATCATTCGCACGCCGAACGATGAAGCTGAAGCCGAGCGCATCGCCAACGAAATCTTGCACCAGCATTTAATCCGGCGCGGCGAGTACCGCGATTTTGCCGTGCTCTATCGCGGCAATCACCAGGCGCGCATTCTGGAAATCAAACTGCAGCAGAACCGCATTCCCTACAAGATCAACGGCGGCACCTCCTTTTTTGCCAAGGCCGAGATCAAGGACATCATGAGTTACCTGCGCCTGCTGGTGAACCCGGACGACGATGCCGCCTTCCTGCGTATCATCAACACGCCGCGTCGCGAAATAGGCCCGGCAACGCTGGAAAAACTCACCGAATACGCCAGTCATCGCAAAGTCAGCTTGAGTGCCGCCTGCCAGGAACTGGGCTTGCAGCAACTGCTGCCAGCCAAGGCCGCCGAGCGGTTGCATCGGTTTTCCGACTGGCTCGGTCGCATCATTCACAAACTGCACACCGAGGCAGACCCGGTGATGGTGATTCGTGAAGTGGTGACCGACATCAATTACGAAGCCTGGCTGCGCCAGGACAGTGTCTCCGACCTGCAGGCCGAAAAACGGCTGGCCAACGTTTACATTCTGATCGACAGCCTGAAATCGATGCTCGAACGCGGCGATGAAGACGAAGAGTCTGATCTTCAAATTCAGGATGCGATCGGCAAGCTGGTACTGCGCGACATCCTCGACCGCCAGGAGCAGGAAGACGAAACCGATGCGGTGCAACTGATGACATTGCACGCCTCCAAGGGCCTCGAATTTCCACATGTGTTCATCATGGGTCTGGAAGAAGAGCTGCTGCCGCACCGCAACAGCATTGAAAACGGCGATATCGAAGAAGAACGTCGCCTGATGTACGTCGGCATTACCCGCGCCCAGCGCACCCTGGCACTCACCTTTGCCGCCCGGCGCAAGCAGTTTGGCGAGATCATCGACTGCACGCCCAGCCGCTTTCTGGATGAGCTGCCCGCCGATGACGTCAGTTGGGAAGGGCGCGATGCCGGCAACACCGCCGATAAAGTGAACAGTAAAGAGACCTTCGCCAACCTCCGTGCCATGCTGAACAATTGATTAAAATCGGGTAGGCTCTGGTATTCAACAGGCCAAAACAGATAACAATATCGTGCCGACGTCGAGCAACCCACCCATTACCTCCGCCAAACTGCTGCTGGACAGTGAGTATCGCCTGATCGCCATTGGTGATGCCCAGGGTTTGCTGACGCCACCACCCGCACAAGGTCAGCCGCTGTCTGACTACTGGGTCAATTTTGAACCCTGGCTGGCTTTATACCGGGCCGTTGACCCGGATCGCAATAACTTCCAGATCTGTATCCCCGGTACCATGGCCAGCCTGACGCCACTGGGTGAGCATCAGTTAATGCATGTCTGGAAACACCTCGATGTGCTGCAAAGCAGCCTGTCGCTGCTGCAGTTCAATGCGCTGGTGTTCGATGCAAATCAGACGCTGGTGTATGCCAACACCGCCGCCCAGAGCTTTCTCGCCTCGCTTGGCCTTCGCGACTGGGAAACCCTGCTGCCGGAACGCTGGCACCGGCATTTTACAGACTGGCTGCAGCAGGATGTCGCCGTCAATCTGGAACGGGAGCTACAGGGCATGTGCCTGCGCTGGGAGATCACCAGCGACCCGAACCAGCAGTTTGTGGTGATGGTGTGTCACCCGATGGAAGAGCACGAAAACTACCGCCGAATTCTGGAATACTCGGTAGACGGCATTTACCAGACAGATGCCCAGGGCGCCGTAATCTACGCCAACTATTCCCTGGCCCGGTTATTTCTTTACGACTCGCCTGCCGACATGAAAGACGAGGTTCAGCGTGCAGCACACGACATCTACGTGCACCCTGAAGACAGAACACGCTTTCTCAAAGCTCTGGCCCAAAACAGCGAAGTGTCGGGGTTCGAATGCCAGATGAAACGCAAGAATGGCGATCAAATCTGGGTACGGCAAAACGCGCGCCGGGTGGTCAATGAACAGGGCGAGTTGGTGCATATCATCGGTACCATTGCCGACATTTCCGACTTAAAACGCTCGGAAGAGGCACGCCGAAATGCCGAAAGCGACTACGAAGACCTGTTCAATACCGCCCAGGCGGGCCTGTACCAATCGACCATTAGTGGCACTTTCATTCGGGTGAATCATTTATTCGCTCGCACGCTGGGGTGCGCCTCGCGCGAAGAGTGCCTCGCCTATTACGATGACATCACCCAGAAGCTGTATGACAGCCCCCGTCAGCGGCTGCGTTTGCTGTCGATGCTGCAGCGTGACCGGACCGTGGTAAATCAGCGTGCGCGCATGGTGCGCCGCGACGGCACACCCATCTGGGTCCTGATGAACGCCCAGTATGTCACCGAACGCCACACCGGCCGGGAAGTGATTCAGGGCTCGATCATCGACATTACCGAGCAGGTCGATGCCGAAAATGAAATTCGTTACCTGGCCGAACACGACACCCTGACCCAGTTACCCAACCGCAGCCAGTTTCAACAGCAGTTACAGCAGTCGTACGACCACTGGCAATTACACCCGCATCATGAATTCACGGTACTCTTTCTCGACCTCGATCATTTCAAAGACATCAACGATACTCTCGGTCACCTGGTGGGTGATGCTCTGCTGGTCGAGCTCGCTCAACGGTTGCGGCAACCGTTGAATGCGCCGTGTAAAACCTTTCGGCTGGGCGGGGATGAGTTCGCCGTGCTCGTCGACGGGGCTCTTTCAGAAACCGAACTGGATATTCTGTGTGTGCAAATTGGTGATCGCGTCAGTCGGGAATTCCGCTATCAGGAGTCAACGCTCAAAGTCACCGCCAGTATGGGGGTGGTGCTGTGTCATCAACTGGATGTCGACCGGTCACATGCCGTCATTGAAGATGTCATGAGTGCAGCAGACCTTGCCCTGTACCGGTGCAAGCGCACCGGGCGTGCTGGCTACCGTCTCTATGAACACCGGATGCGGGTGGATCTGCAATCGGAAAAATCCATGGAACACGAGTTAGCGCTGGCGTTGCGAGCCAACAAGTTGTTGCTGCATTTTCAGCCGGTTTTTGATGCACAGAGCCGTCGTATCATTGGTGCGGAGGCGCTGATTCGCTGGCCAACCGACGCGGGCTTCATCAGCCCGGCGCAGTTTATTCCGCTGGCAGAACGATCCGGTCTGATTGCCGATATTGATGTGTGGGTGCTGGAACAGATTCTCGATTATTGCGATAAGCTCAGGCAAAACCACTCTGATCTGGTGCTGAGCTTTAACCTCTCAGCCCACCACTTCAACAACCATACCTTCACCGACATTATTCAGCCGTTGCTGCCGCGTATTAAACGCGTTGGCCCACAATTGGCGCTGGAATTAACCGAACGCGTTATGTTCGAACGCACGGAAGGTGTCATCTCCTCGCTGCAGTCGTTGCGGCATTTTGGTGTGCATATTTCACTGGATGATTTCGGCACGGGCTTTTCATCGCTGAGTTACCTCACCCAGTTCCCGATCGACAAGATCAAAATCGACCAGAGCTTTATTAAAACCATGCACAGCAACACCACGGCACGCGCCGTGGTTCAAGCTGCGGCGCAAATTGGCAAGACGTTGCAATTGGTCGTCAACGCAGAAGGCGTGGAAACCGAAGAACAATTAACGGTGGTGCAACAGCTGGGCATTGAGGAGGTACAGGGTTTTCTGCTCGCCAGACCCATGCCCTTTGAGGCGTTTTTGACGTTGCTGGACGATTAGCGTGGTGAATTCAGCCCAATGCCAGCCAAACCCCAACCACCAGCATTAATGTACCGGCAATCCGATTGATCAGCCGTACGTTCTGACCGCGCGATAACACCACACTCAGGGATTTTCCGCCGCTGGCATACATCATCAGCGCCACCCATTCGATCAGCAGCATAATGGCAACCAGCGCCGCCAATTGTGGGGCCAGTGGTTTGCTGTCGTCCAGGAACGGTGGCAACAACACCATGGTAAAGGCCCAGCCTTTGGGATTAGCAACCGCGGTAACAAACCCCTGAATCGCCAGTTGCACCCTGCTGGCACCGGCATGCGCGGAATCGCCGGTTTCCGGTATTGCCAGCTTGCCGCGCGACTGCCACATTTGCAGACCAAGCCACATTAAATAGAGACCACCGGTCCACTTAAACACGGTAAACACCATAGGCGCGCTGAGCATAATGGCGGCCACACCGATCACGGCCAACACACTGACCAGACCAACGCCAATCAGTTCTCCGATCATCATCCACAGGGTGCGTTTGATGCCGATGGTGATGCCGAGGCTCATCGCCAGCGTCATGCACATACCCGGCGTCAGTGACACCAGCGCGAAGGTGGGAATAAAAGCAGCCAGCAAAGCGGTATTGATCATGATGCGGGTGACTCCTCAGACAACCCAGGTTTTGAACTGATCCAGAAAACGAGCCCGGTGGCGATGGTTGCCAGCAGGCCGCAGCCAATAAAGACGCCATCGTAACCGCCCCACTGAGCGATCACGCCCCCCAGCCCGGCCCCGGCGAGGCTGCCAATTTTGATCGAGGTAGTATACAGCGTGGATGCCATACCGAGACGGTCTTTCATCAGCGTCTGAAAGATACTGATGCCAATACCGGCCGCCAGACCAACCAGGCCCGCGTTGAACACCTGCATGGCGAGCAACATGTTAAAGCTGTCGAACCACCAGACGCCCGTATAAAAGACCATACCACTCACGGCGGCGACTTTAAGCGGTGCAAACAGATGCCAGCGCCAGGCCTGGGCACCGCCGTATATCATGATCGGGATTTCCAGCCCGGCAGCCATGCCCATCAGCAAGCCAGGGGCAATGGTCATCAACTCCAGTACGTCCCGCACATAGAGGGGCATATAGACAATGTACATGGAGTTGGCGGCAAAGATGGCAATGGTCACCAGCATCAGCCCCAGCACGCGCGGGTCGGTCACCGACACCTTGCTGGTCGAGCCAGACAAGCGGGTGTCTTTCATGCCAGGCAACATCAGCAGCGTCAGCAGAAAGATCGCGGCGGTGATCATCATCAGAGACCGGAAACCAAGCCAGTCAAACAGGAAGTAGGCCAGTGGCGGTCCGGCAATCCAGCTCATGGAAATGGTCGCACGCAATACCGATTGAAACAGCGCGGCCTGCTGATCGTTGACCTGCTCTCGCGCCAGTGCAAACAGTTGCGGCTGAGCCGTTGACGACAACCCAAACCAGACCATCCCGACAACCAGCAACAGCGGATACCACTCAACCACACCCAAGCCCACTGAGCCGAACATCGACACAATGACAGAGACGTAGAGAATCTTCATCCGGCTCATCCCGGCATCAGAGCGTTTGGCCAGCCACTGGCTGACACCAATACCGGCCAGCGTATTGGCCACAAAAAACACCCCGATCCACAGCGGCTCAATACCCAGATTAATCGCCAGATGCGTACTCAAAACCGGAAACACAGACGCACCGGCCGTGCCCAACAACATACTCAGGGCCAGCAGCCGCAACACCATAGGTTGTAACCAAAACGCTCTATTCAATTTTCTTCTCAATGTTTGGTGGTTTCTTTTGGTAGTTGCCTGAATTCGTGACAGGCACCGGGTGCCCCTATTTAGGGTCGCTGTGAACCCATCCATGGGCGCTAGACCGCAACGTCCCTGTTGCGGACTCCCCTAAATAGGGACACCCGGCACCCGTCACTTGTTAAGCTGGTTACACTTACTACGACAACCAATACTTAAATTCGTATACGACAAAAAACGGGCCTGGCACTTAACCAGACCCGTTTTTCACATCACAAACCAAGCGACTATTACTGCCCGAATCGCTCAGGCCCCGCTGGCTTGTTATCCAGCACCGCATCAATCCGTTCCATCACTGCATCGTCCAGCTTGTCAGTAATATCCATCGCTTTCAGGTTATCTTCCAACTGGCTCAAGCGGGATGCACCCAGAATAACCGTGCTGACGTTCGGGTTCTTCAAACACCAGGCCAGCGACAGATGCGTCAGGCTCACACCCAGCTCATCGGCGATTGGCTTCAGCTGACGCACTTTTTCCAGCCGCGCCTTGCCTTCATCACTGAGCAAGGTGTCTTTTAACCATTCGTAACCGGGCAGGTTCATGCGGCTGTCATCGGGAATGCCATCGAGGTATTTACCAGTCAGAATGCCCGATGCCAAGGGCGACCAGATGGTAGTACCCAATCCATACTGTTCGTAAATCGGCCGGTACTCGCCTTCCACCTTGTCGCGGTTGAACATGTTGTACTGCGGCTGTTCCATCGTCGGTGGCGTCAGGTGTTCCTGACGAGCAATAGCGTGGGCTTCGGTGAGCTGCTGCGCATTCCACTCCGACGTGCCCCAATACACAATTTTACCCTGCATCACCAACTGATGCATGGCACGCACCGTTTCTTCAATGGGGGTATCGACATCGGGGCGGTGGCAAAAAAACAAATCGAGATAGTCGACTTTCAGGCGACGCAGCGCTGCATCACAGGCATCGCGCACGTGCTTGGCCGACAGACCCAGCTGAGTCGGTTTTTCACCACCCCAGAACACTTTGGATGACACGACAAAGGTATCGCGCGGCAAGCCCAATGCATCAATGGCATCACCCATAATTTTTTCCGATTCGCCGGCTTCATAGCCTTCGGCGTTATCGAAAAAATTCACGCCGCTGTCGTAAGCGGTTTTCAGTAAGGTTTTGGCATCGTTCAAATCAACCTGCTTGCCAAAGGTAACCCAGGACCCTAACGACAGGGCAGAGACTTTAAGGCCGGAACGGCCAAGACGACGATATTCCATGATGACTCCTATACGACTCGAGGTCGTGTAAAGTAAAAGTTAGAGGTAAAGCTGCATCAAGCGATCGTGACCGGGTGCGTTGCTGACGGGGCGTCGGTCCCCATGGATGGGGACCGTCGAGCTTACACGGATGTACTTGCAGCGACCCGTCAGCAACGTGCCCAGTTGCGATTGCGCTTTTGCCTCCGTGTTAAAAGAGCCACGACCTACCAGGGCAGCAAATGGGTGCCTTTGTCAGTGAAACCATCCCAGAAGGTTTCCAGCCTGGCGCGATCGGCGGCCGACAACCGTTGACCGGTGGCGCCGAAGTTGGCGTCCAGTTGCGTCTGGGAACGAATACCCGGGATCACGCTGGACACTTCATCGTAGCTGAGCAAGTAGGCCAGGGATTGTTGCGCCAGGTTGCGATCAGCGGTGGGTAGCCAGGCCAGTTGTTCAACCAGAGCAGCGCGTTGTTCCACGTCTGCCTGGCTCCAGCGTTTGCGTACGCCATCGAAAACGGTTTGGGCCTTATACTTGCCACCGAGCCAGCCGCTGTCGAGCGGTACCTTGGTAATGACACCGACGTCGTTGGCGCGCACCTGGTCAAAGGCCAGTCTTACATCCTGGTGCAGCACGTTGAACAGAAGCTCCAGCACCTGGGCATCGGTGGTTTCGAGTGTTTCGCGCACTTCAAAGGCGTAATCGGTGCTCGCGCCATAAAAGCGCACCTTGCCTTCGGTTTGCGCTTTTTTCATCGCCTGCCAAATCGGGTGCTGCCCGTTCAAGACTTCAAGCGGCGGGCTGTGAACAAGGACCACGTCCAGATAATCCGTTTTCAAACGCTCCAGTGAACCATGCAGACTTTCCTGAAACGCCTCGGCACTGTAATCGGTGCCGCCTTCCGGCTTGTGACCAAATTTACTGACCAGTACCACCTCTTGCCGCACACCGCGCAGCGTTTCGCCCAACAACCGCTCACTGTTGGTTTTCGCATAATTCGGTGCGGTGTCGAACAGGTTACAGCCTCGGTCGAGTGCTTCGGCCACCAACTGATGGGCGGTGGTGTCATCCATACCGCCCCACTGATCGTTATTGCCCAGTTGCCAGGCGCCAAACCCAATATCGGATACCTTCAGTTCGGTTTTACCCAGTCGACGATAATGCATCATATTTCTCCCCGAATGTGCTGACGCACCCGGTCGTGATAAAAGTGCGACAGGTGGGTGTGCAATTCGTTGTCGAGCGACGGTAACGCAGAAACCGCCGCATTGTCGGCAATCTGCTCGGGCCGGCTGGCGCCGGTTATGACACTGCTGACGCCTTGCTGATCCAACAACCAGCGCAATGACATCTGCGCCAGTGTCATGCCATCCGGTACCAGGCTTTTCAGTTCATGAGCCAGTTCGACGCCGGTTTTATAGGGCAGACCAGCAAAGGTTTCACCCACAAAAAAGGCATCGCCATTCTGATTGAAATTGCGGTGATCCTCTTTGGCAAATTCATGATCAGCCGTCATTTTCCCGGAGAGCAACCCACTCGCCAGACCAAGCCGAACGATCACGCCAACCTCTTTCTGATGCGCCAGCGGTAAAATGGATTCGGCCATATCCTGACGTAGAAGATTCACGATTAACTGCAGCGAGGCGACGTCCGTATTTTCGAGGCAGTAGCGAGCATCGTCACAGGTTTCAACACTGGCGCCAAACTGGCGTATCAGACCAGCCTGTTTAAACTCGGCCAGCCATTCAAAAACCTCACCGCGTTTGATCTCGCTGATCGGAATGCAATGCAACTGCACCATATCAAGCTGCTCGACCTGCAGCCGATCACGCGATGCCTCAATGGCCGCTTTCAGCCGGTCCCGGCTGTAGCCATCCGGATACAATTCGGGGGTGCGGCCCGCCTTGGTAACGATGATGCGGTCAGTTTCAGGATGAGCACTATTGAACTCGCCAATAATGCGTTCACTTTCGCCTCCGCCATATACATCCGCGGTATCCCAAAAGGTGACGCCGTTGCCGCTGGCGGCTTGCAAAACCGACTCCGCCTGACCCGCCTGCAGGGCACCCCAGTCGCCACCCAACTGCCAACAGCCCAGGCCGATTTCAGAGACGGAATAGCCGGTTTTACCGAGTGGTCTATGTTGCACAATCTGGCTCATAGTTTGCTCCTGGTCGTTTCTTGGAAATGGCTTGCTTAGGTGGTTCGTATGCCAAAAACGGAATTTAGGTTGCCTCTGGTGGCTGAAATACGTGCCAGCGCTAACTATGCACTACGAAATATTGAGACCATTATAGTTGCTATCATTCCAGTTATAATCCTGCAAAAATTAACCTTATTCGTTAATGAGACTAACCAATGGACCGTTTTGCGGAGATTGAGGCCTTTCTTGCAGTTTGTGAAGCCGGGAGTTTTACCCGGGCGGCGGAGAAACTGTCGATATCTCGAGGGCGCATCAGTCAGAGAGTGGCCGAGCTGGAAGCCCGGCTGGGGATAACCTTGCTGCATCGTACGACTCGCAGTGTGTCACTCACGCCAGAGGGTGAGCATTTTCGCCTGCGCACCCAGTCGAGCCTGAACCAGATCGATGCGGCCGAGTACAGTCTGAAAATGATGGCCGACCGGCTATCGGGTCCGGTTCGCATCAACTCGGTGGGCGGGATTTTGGGTGAGCACTACCTGGCGCGTATGCTGACCGAAGTGGCTGCCCAGCACCCGCAATTGCAGTTTCAGATCGACTTCAGCAGCGCCCGGGTCGACCCGAACCAGGACCCGGTGGATCTGGTACTGCGCGGGGGTGATAACCCGGGCAGCGGGGTGGCCGCCGAACGGGTTGGCCGACTGCGCCTGATGCTTTGTGCCAGCCCCCGCTACCTGAACCAGCACGGGTTTCCGCGTCACCCGAACGAACTGGGCGACTTCAATTGCATCACCGGCACGCCCAAATCCTGGCAATTCCGGCGGGGCAATGACCACCACGTACATTACCCTCAGGGCAGCTGGCATGCGCCCAGCAGCCAGGCCCAGTTACTGGCCGCCGAGCAGGGGCTGGGCATTGCCCGGTTATCGAACCTGGTGCTGCGGGAACCCTTGCAGCAGGGTCGATTGGTGCAGGTTCTGCCCGACTGGGAGATTGAAAACACCTTGCTTTGGCTGGTTTGGGCTCAACGCAGTGAATTACCAAAACGCGTCGCTGTAGTTCGGGACCACCTGATTCGTCGTTTTCATAGCTTTGATCTGGGTGCGATATAATGACCCGGTTCTCATCTGACAACGCCGCCACTGGCCGCATGGCAAGGCTGTGATACACTGATCAGGATAAAAATGAGGAGTTAACCCATGCACCTGCCGCTTCGTCTCAGCTTGCCAATGGCCACTCTGGCTGCCCTGGTTATTCATCCAACGGCCTGGGCCGACCCCGGTGCACTCGATCGGTTCGACTGCCACAACGACGCCGTTACCGGCGAATACCATTGCCATGGCGATGAAGCGCTGGCCGATCTGGGCGGCTTTGCCATAGGCGCCGGCGTGCGCTCCTCGGTCTGGGTCTACCCGGATGAGAGCGAATACGATGCCTTTGTCGGCCCTTCGCTCGATATCGAAGCCGGTATTGGCGCCTTTGCCTTGCAGGGCAGCTATCACTACAAGCAAATCGTCACCAGTGATTCCGATGTCTACCTGATCGGCTGGGATATCGGCGCTAAACTGGGCCGCGGTGTGGCCCGCTATGGCACCAAATACTATGGCAGTCTGGGCTATTACAGCGAATCCGTTGAGCAGGATGGTTTCGAAGACACCCAAATCAGTGGCTTCTATGTTGGCGGTGGCGGTGGCTACAACTGGGATGAGCTGGGTCTGGATATTCAGGCCGACTGGCATTTCGGCGACAACTACGAAGAGTTCTTCAACGGCAACGTCGACGTGCAAACCATCTCAATTCGTACGGTTCTCAGTTACCGCTTCTGACCAGCAGCCCCCAGTCACCTGGGCTGCAGTTGTTCAGTCAGACAAGACGCCGGAGCCAGGCTTCGACGTCAGATTTCTCAGCCAGTAGCCCCGGCCCGTTCGCCACCTGAACAACGCCACCTTACCCAGCTCTTCCAACACCGTTACCCCGACCACGGCCCACAGCGGCCAGCCCAGCAAAAGTGCGACCAGCGCCGAAGCCGGTACCGCCAATAACCAGAGTGAAATGGCTTCTGTCAGCAGTACGAACCGATTATCACCACCCGCCCGCAGAATACCGATGACCGCCAGCATATTGTGAGTGCGCACCGGCAAGCCGATGCAGTACACCAGCCAGACACCGGCCAGCAAATCCCGAACCGGTGCTTCCACAAAGGCGAAGGCTCCAACCACCAGAGGTGTCATCGATGCCAAGGCAACCGCGAGCAAGGCGGACGCCAGGGTGATTTTATTCAGAAAAAAATAGCACAGCGCCCGGGCTTCATCGTATTCGTACCGGCCCAGGTGCTGGCCAATCAGAATCGACGCCGCTATACCAAAGCCGATGAACAGATCGACGATCACGTTCTCCAGTGGCGACATCAGACTCATCGCCGCCAAAGGCGCAGCCCCCATGTAGGCGTAGACCAGAAAGAAGGCAAAAATACCGGCACTCCAGAGGCCCTCGTTCAGCATCAGCACCCGGCCATAGCGCCAGACTTCCCAGAACCGATCCGCCGACCACACCCAAACCACCTGCAAATGGCGGCGCAACAGAAAGAGCAGCAAGGCCAGCTCCAGCACCCGCGACGCAACCGATGCAAAGGCAACACCGGCCAAGCCAATATTGAGTACCGGGAAAGGCCCAAACAACACCAGATAGTTCAGCAATGTATTGGTCAGCAGCGCCAGGCCGCTGGCCGCCATCGGCCACAGTGTATCGCCGGTGGCGCGTTGCACACTGGCCAGCAGAAAACTGAACCCTGAGAGGGCGGCAAAGGGAAAGGTCCAGAACCAGTAATTGGCGGCCATGCCAGCCACCGCATCATCCGGCGATAACAAGCCGGCCATTGGCTGAGTAAAGAACAGCGCCATCACCGTCAGCGGCAACATCGCCAGCCCACACCAGGCAAGACCGGTCCACAAATACCCCAACACAGCAATGCGATCCGAAGCGCCCCAATACTGCGCCACCAGCATCGAAACACCACCGCTCAACCCTATGGCGATCAATAGCGCAACGAAGTAAACCTTGCTGATCAGCCCCACAGCAGCGACGGCGGCTGAACCAAGGGAACTGACCATGTAGATATCGACTACGCTCAATGATGAGGTCAGCAAGGCTTGCAGGCTGATGGGTAACGCCAGACTCACAATGCGACGATAGGACAGCGCCAGCATCTTAATTTCCTTTAACGCCAGGGTTACCAGCAATTTTCCTATCAACGACGCCGGCGTTTTAGGTTAATCCAGGAGCTAGTGTCATGAGTCAGAAATTCTTGCTAATTAAACCACAAGTTACCTAAGGACCACCGGGTGCCTCTGCTGGGGGTCGTCAGACCGCATGGATGCGGGCTGCGAGCTTACAGGGAAGTATTTACAGCGTGCCCGCAGTAGAGGTACCCGGTGGTCCGATCTGCACCGGAGGATAATGTGCTACCTACGCCAATTGTCCTGAGAATTTCTGACTCATGACACTAGCGGAGGTTCATTGCAGACAGCAATGCTTGTATTTCTTGCCACTGCCACAGGGGCAGGGGTCGTTACGGCCAACCGACTGCCTGGGTTCGGCCGCCGACTGGGCAACGGCCCCAACCGAGATCGACAGGCGCGAAAACAGATCGGCTGCCTTGGGAAACTGGCCCAATATCTGGTCGGCCAGTTGCTCAGGCCGCAGCGGTGACGAGCGCCGCGCAATGAATTCCCGTGCTTTGTCGGGTGAGGCAAAAAAGCTGAGGGCAAAATACAGGCTGTCGAGTTCCGAACGCAATTCTGCCGGCACCAGCGTCAGCCAAAGCGGCCGGGCATGGATGAAGCCAGCCTCAAAGCCCAGGCTCCAGTCGTTCATACGATGGCCGGGTTTGATCTGATTAACCGCATCCATACCGGCCGTATCAGGTATCGGGTATTCCTGTTTTTCACAGGCCTGTTCAATATGGCGCTGCAACGACAGCACGGCGTTAAGGGCATTCGAAGCGGGTTCAATATGGCCAAACAGGGGCAATACATCTCCCAGCCAGTCACTGGCTGATACCGGTACCGGCGCCTGACTGATGGCAAAGAAAAACCCATTCAAGCCGTCGAGACTCGGTGGTACCGGGCCCTCGGCATTTTCAGTTGGCAGGTTGTCAGTTACCCACTGACGGGCATCCTGATAACTCAGGCTTTTAACGTTCAGTGACTCAGTCATGCTTCGCCTGTTGTGAGAAAGCGGCCTGTTGAGCGTCGCTGGCTTCGGTCTGGTATTTGGCTTTCCACTGATCGTAGGGCATGCCGTAAACCACCTCACGGGCGCTGTCTTTAGTGATGTCGACGCCTTGTTCGCTGGCTGCTTCCTGGTACCAGCGCGACAGGCAATTGCGACAAAAACCCGCCAGATTCATCAGATCGATGTTCTGCACATCGGTGCGTTCCTGCAAATGCTGTACTAATCGGCGGAACGCCGCTGCTTCAAGTTCAGTCTTGGTTGGGTCTTGCATGGGGAGTACTCCTGAACAGCCGGCGATTAACCGCCGGCTTTTTTTACCGTATAGCCTTGCTGGCTTAACTCGGTCACCAGCAGATCACGCTGGTCACCCTGTATCTCGATCACGCCGTCTTTGACGGTGCCGCCCGTTCCGCACTTGGCTTTCAGTTTTTTAGCCAAGGCTTTCAGGTCTTTCTCTGCCAGCGGAATGCCGCGAATCAGCGTTACGCCTTTGCCTTTGCGGCCTTTGGTCTCTCGGCTGATGCGAACAATGCCATCACCCTCGGGAATCGTCTCCTGAGACGTGCACTGGCATTGCGAGCGGGGTTGCTGGCAATCCGGACAGGTGCGGCCCGATTCAGTGCTGTATACCAGAGCCATGGTCGCCTCTTAAAACCGTTTAATGGGGCGCGCAGTTTACCACAGCCGCCCAATGAATCTCAGGCCGTACTGGCGTTCTCGCTGGCAATCTGGCGCAGTGCCTGAACAAACACCTCAGCCGGCTGACCACCGGTGATGGCGTATTTGCCGTTCACAATAAAGGTCGGTACCGAGCTTACGCCCATCTGCTGATAATGCCCTTCTTCGGCCCGAACCGCCTGCTCATAGTGGTCTGAGGCGAGCACCGCTGCTGCACTGTCCCGATCGAGTCCGGCTTTTTCGACGGCCTGCAACAACACCTCGGTGTCGTTCACATTGGTCCGATCGGTGAAATAGGCTTCAAACAGCGCCAGTTTCAGTGCCGTTTGCTGTTCAGTGTCTTTTGCCCAGTGCAGCAGACGGTGGCAGTTGAAGGTGTTCTGGGTGCGCATGTCGTCGGTGAAATTGAAGGTAAAACCAACCTGGCTCCCTGCCTCTGTAATGCGCTTGCGGTTCTCTTCGCTCTGCTCAAAACTCATGCCGTATTTCGCCATGATGTGCTCACGCCAGTTTTCGCCTTCGGCCGGTGCATCAGGCCGCAGTTCAAAGGCATGCCAGGCGAGGTCGGCTTCGATCTCACCGTCCAGTGACGCCAGCGCCTGCTCCAGATTTTTATAGCCGATGACGCACCAGGGACAGGCCACATCAGACACAACATCAATACTCAGATTTTTCATGGTTACCTCTTCACTTCGCGGTTCATAGCCGCAACTCTGTGGCCGTTCTGGATCAGGCCCACTGTTCGATCAGGGTTTTTGCCAGGCGGTGGCCGCTGCGCCAGGCGCCTTCGAGGCGGTCTCCCTGGGTCCAGTCTCCGGCCAGACCAATGGCCAGGTTGGTGTCAAAGGCAGCATCCAGACGCGTTTCGGTACCGGAGCGGGCATACAACCAGCGATGCTTGAAGCGATCCGACACCGCTGGCAGTTCCGGTTGGCCCAGACGACGCAATGCCGCCAGACACTGCTGTTCCAGCAAGCTGTCCGAGGCATCCAGATGATTGGCCGACCACTGGGCGGTAAAGTGCGCAACCCAGGTTTCAGGCTCTGCAGCACGCCCGGGCTTGCTGCTGTCACGGGCCAGCCAGTTCACAACGCCGGTTTTTACAAAGGCTGCATCCGCCTCAATGCCGGTGGGCTCACTGAAGGTGATGGCCAGCGCCCAGCAGGGCAACATGGCGGTTGTACCGCGCAACGGCACTTCCAGGTTTGAGCCCGGCGGCAGTAACGCCAGCGACTGGGCCAAAGGCGCAGTCAGCAAGACGGCGTCGAACTGACCATACTGCTCGCCCTGGTCATCCCACAGACGCCACTGTTTACCGACGCGTTCCAGCCGGTCGACCCGGGTTTGAACAAACAGATCAAGCCCTTCGCTCAGGCCTTGCACCATGGCGTTCATCGTTGGCGTACCGACGTATCGCGTCTGCTCATCCGGAGACGACTGAACGCCGTCGCCGTTCAGCACCACGGGCGATACGGGCCAGGGCGCGACCCAGCCCTCAGCCAGCCAGTGATCAACCTCCTGCTGGAAGGCCGGATCCCGCACCGTAAAGTATTGCGCGCCATGGTCCGCCTGCCAGCCGTCGCGGCGGCGTGTCGCCAGGCGGCCACCACGGCCACGGCTTTTCTCGAAAACCTGACACCGGTGACCGGCCTGTTCGAGTTCACGCGCCAACGTCATGCCCGACAACCCGGCACCCACGACTGCAAACACTGCCATGATGAGACTCCTGACTTAATCGCTGTTGAAATGAAAATGCGCTTTGACTCTTACCGTCGAACCTTCAGGGTTTTCCGGTTTGAACTCTGGTTACTTACTATGGGGTTCACCCGGGCTATCCGCAAACGGGTTAACAAAAGAAAATGGTCGAATACCAATCTTGCTGCACCCGGGCGCAGACACTTGACCAAATGCGTTACACTGTAACCTACATGGCAACAGCGTTGCCGGATCACCTTTTAATTGGACCCTTTGACCCAACCTTTACGCCAACTTAGCCAAGTACCGCCGGGTCATGACCACAGACCGCTACCGAGTATCAGAGACCGCCATGAGCATCGAACAACGCGCCACTGTCACTATTCCCCTGGGTGAAGCCTCGGTGCCCACCCGTTTTGTCAGTTTTAATGACCTCAGTGACAACAAGGAACATCTGGCCATTCTTTATGGCACGCCCGAACAGGATGATACCCCACTGGTGCGCTTGCACAGCGAATGCCTGACCGGTGATGTGTTTGGATCGCAGCGTTGCGACTGTGGCGAACAGCTGCACGAGGCCCAGCGCCTGCTGGCCGATCAGGGCGGTGTTTTACTGTACTTGAGACAGGAAGGCCGCGGCATCGGCCTTTACAATAAGCTGGATGCCTATGCCCTTCAGGACAAGGGCATCGATACCTACACCGCCAACGAAATGCTCGGCTTCGCCCACGACATGCGTGATTTCAAACCCGCGGCTGAAATGCTGCTGGCGCTGGGCATTAAACGCATTCGCCTGCTGTCGAATAACCCGCATAAGGCCAGCCAGTTGCAGGACTTCGGCATTGAAGTCGTCGACCGTCAGGATACCGGTGTCTACGTCAACCAGCACAATGCGGCCTACCTGAAAGCCAAGGTCGACCAGCAAGCCCACACCATTTTGCTCGACCAGGCCCGCAAACCGGCATCGAGCGAGCGGTAATACCCTGTGCATAAACCGGGTATAACCATTGCATGAGCTGGGTATTGGCTGGGGAGCAAATATCAGTTTACCCGGTAAATTAAGGCTGAAATGGCCCTAAACCTGGGGATATCTCTGTGTGTTACCTTTGTGCATAAAAACCCAGCCTGTACGGGTTTTGTGACCACTGAACCTTATTCATGCCGCTACCGTAGACGTTGGTTATCATCCTTACCCCGGTAATTACCCGTGCCACGGACCCCCGCCAAACACAATCTGCCCGAAAAATACTGCGCCCTCTGCAAGCGCCCATTCAGCTGGCGTAAAAAGTGGGCCGATTGTTGGGATTCCGTCAAATATTGCAGCGAACGTTGCCGAAGATCCCGGAAAAAGAACGCCAATACGGCTGGTTAGGCACGAATACTGGACGTCCTGAAGACAGCATGACACTCTGACCGGATTAATAACGGTTCAGGGTACAGGTTATGCAATATCTCGAAGAATGGTTAACGGCAAGCGATGGTCACACCATTCCAGTCAGGGTCTGGCGTCCGCGGGCACCCAGAGCAACGCTGGTCATCGCTCATGGTATGGCAGAACACGCCAGCCGTTACGCGCCCCTGGCCGACTGGCTGAATAACCGGGATATCGCAGTCGTGGCGATTGAGCATCGTGGCCACGGCGACGACTGCCCCGAAGCCGATCTCGGCCACTATGCCGATCAGGATGGCTGGAACAAGGTAATTACCGACCTCGACCAGGTCGTCGACTACGCCCGTTCACTGGAACCCGATGCCCCTCTGACCCTCTTTGGCCACAGCATGGGGTCTTTCATTGCCCAGGCTTATGTTCAGCGCTTTGGTGATAAGCTGCAGGGGCTTATCCTCTGTGCCACCAACCGCATCAACCGGCCGCAATTAATGGTCTCCAAACTGCTGGTTGACGCGATCAAAGCCGCAAAAGGCCCCCGTCATCTGAGCCCGCTCGTCACCAAAATGACGTTCGGTGCCTTCAATAAAGCCTTCAAACCCAACCGCACGACCCATGACTGGCTGAGCCGGGATACCGACCAGGTTGATGCCTATCTGGAAGATGCCTACTGCGGCTTCGACTGCACGGTTCAGCTGTGGAGCGATTTTATCGGCGGTTTGCTCACCATCGATCCGCGCCAGTGGCCCAACGACCTGCCGGTCCATGTCATGTCTGGTACCGATGACCCCGTCGGTGAATTCGGCAAGGGTATTGGCAAACATATAGAAGCGATCAAGGCCGCTGGAGTTAATTTGGCCAGCACCCGCTTGTTCGAAGGCGGGCGCCATGAACTGGTGAATGAAACCAATGCGCTGGAGGTGTGGGAGCATCTGGCTGGGTGTGTGACGACTCGCTGATGATGGGGAGGTTAACTAGTTGTGGATATTGCCAACTCAAGTTTCAGAGTTCAGTTTTCTAGTGTGCCTTTCGTCCGCGACGGCTACCGGTGGTTCCTCTGTGGGGTCGGCGTAAATCCTTCCATGGAGCCTAGACCGCAGGATATGACTCCCATCCATGGGAGTCACCCTTCGGGCTCGCTCCGCTCATGCTAAAACGCTCCCGGCGTTTTAGTCCCTGCTGCGGACTTCCCCACAGAGGAACCACCGGCATCCATCGCTAGTATTGTGCGAACTCTGAAACTTGAGTAATCGTCAATTGGCGCTATTTGCCAATGCAAAAACTCGAAAAAATCCGCCCTAGCAGGTCATCAGAGGTAAATTCTCCGGTAATCTCGTTCAAGGCGTTCTGCGCCAAACGCAGGTCTTCAGCTAACAATTCCCCCGCGGCTGCGCCCAATAACTGGGCTTCACCCGACTGCAAAAACGCCTGAGCCTGATGCAAGGCTTCCAAGTGGCGCCGCCGGGCGATGAATCCGCCTTCGCGGGCACTTTCATAGCCCATCAGTTGTTTCAGGTGTGCCCGCAGAGCGTCGAGACCAACTTGGTCCCGTGCGGATAACCGGATCACCGGTTGTGAATGCTCTGTGGATAAACCTGGGGATTCTTCTGTAATATCGATCTTGTTGCGCACCACGGTGATGGCCGCGTTGGCGGGCAGGCGATGCACAAAATCGGGCCATAACAGAGCCGGATCCGTCGCCTCGGTTTCACTCGCATCCACCATGAGCAGGACTCTGTCGGCCTGTTCGATCTCTTGCCAGGCACGTTCAACACCGATGCGTTCGACGGCATCCGGCGTATCCCGCAGACCAGCGGTATCGATGATGTGTAACGGCATGCCGTCTATGTGGATATGTTCGCGCAGCACATCGCGGGTGGTGCCGGCGATGTCAGTCACAATAGCCCGCTCGTTACCTGCCAGGGCGTTCAGCAGACTGCTTTTACCCGCGTTTGGCCGGCCGGCAATCACCACCGTCATGCCATCGCGCATCAGGCTACCTTGGTTGGCCGCCTCAGTGACTCTGTCGAGCTGATCAATGATAGCCGCCAAATCCGATTGCACCTTACCATCGGAGAGAAAATCGATTTCTTCCTCGGGAAAGTCGATCGACGCTTCGACGTAAATACGCAGACTGATCAGTTGTTCAACCAGGCTATGAATTTCTTTGGAGAAGGCGCCTTGCAGGGAACGCACGGCAGAGCGAGCGGCTTCGCTGGAGGAGGCGTCGATCAGGTCGGCAATGGCCTCGGCCTGGGCCAGGTCCAGCTTGTCGTTCAGAAAGGCACGTTCGGAGAATTCGCCGGGTCGCGCCAGGCGCGCGCCAAGTGCCATGACCCGCTGCAGCAGCAAATCCAGAATGACCGGCCCGCCGTGTCCCTGCAGTTCGAGCACGTCTTCACCGGTAAAGGAGTTGGGATTAGCAAAAAACAGAGCAATGCCTTCGTCCAGTGATTGCTGGTCGGCATCGAGAAAGGGGCCGTAATGGGCGTTGCGAACCTGGGGGGTGTAACCGAGTACGGCATGAGCGATATCGACTGCGCCCGTTCCGGAAACCCGGATGATGCCAACGCCACCTCGTCCGGGTGGCGTTGCCAGGGCACAGATCGTATCGCGGTCGGACATCAGCTGCCCGATTTGGCCTTGTCGGCTTTCTCAAACTGACGGTTAACGATGTACTGCTGCACGATGGTGGTTACGTTGTTGACGAACCAGTACAGCGTCAGACCGGCCGGGAACCAGAGGAACATGAAGGTGAAGATCACTGGCATGAACTTCATCATCCGCGCCTGCATTGGGTCCATGCTTGGTTGCTGCTGCATTTGCATTTGCACGAACATAGAGGCACCCATCAGCAGCGGCAGCACGAAGTAGGGGTCTTTGATCGACAGGTCTTCAATCCAGAAGATAAACGGCGACTGACGCAGCTCAACGGCTTCCATCAGCACCCAGTACAGGGCAATGAAGATCGGCATCTGCACCAGGATCGGCAAACAGCCGCCCATGGGATTCAGCTTCTCTTTCTTGTACATCTTCATCATTTCCTGGCCCAGACGCTGGCGATCGTCGCCGAACTGCTCACGCAGTTGCGTCATCTTCGGCGCAAATTTGCGCATCTTGGCCATGGAACGGTAGCTTGAAGCGGTCAGTGGGTAGAGAACCATCTTGACCGTGAGAGTCATCAGTACAATCGCCCAGCCCCAGTTGCCAACCAGGCCGTGCATGAACTGCAACAGTTTGAACAAAGGCTGGGCCGCCCACCACAACCAGCCGTAATCGACGGTCAGTTCCAGGTGCTCGGCGATGGTTGCCAGGTCGTCCTGATCTTTCGGGCCGACGTAGAGTTGGGCCGAGGTGGTTGCCGTATCACCCGGTGCCACCGTTAATGCCGGCGACTGAAAACCCGCGTAATAGAGGCCGTTTGCGAGTTGACGCGTATAGTAGCTGTGCGACTGATCGGTCGCAGGTACCCAGGCAGATAGGAAGTAATGCTGCAGAATGGCGATCCAGCCACCGGTCTGGGTGATGCGGTAGGTTTCGTCTTCCATATCGCCAAAGGAGATCTTGCGATAACGGTCGTCCGGTGTGGTGATGGCTGCGCCGAGGTAAGACGCCATGCCAATCTGGCCACCGGCGCTTGGATCATCAGAACGGTCACGCTTGAGCTGGGCAAACAGATTGGTGGTGATGGCCTGTTCCGATCCGTTCTGGATTTCGTAACGAATGTCGATCAGGTAACTGCCACGGGTCAGCGTGAAAATCTTGTTGACGGTAACGCCCGCGTCGGTGGTATGCGCCAGGGTCACTTCAAGCTGCTCGGTACCCTCGTCCAGCTGGTACTCGCTTTGCTCTACCTGATAGCGCGCACGTTGCTCGCTGTCGATGCCATCGGGCCCGACCAGGCCACTCATGGCCGTGTAAGTGCGCAGGCGGTTTTCAAGAATGCTGAAGGGGACATTCGGCGTATCGGCGCGGGCCGGGTATTCAGGCAGAGCCGCATTGATGACGTCACCGCCATTCAGGTCAATCGTCAGATCAAGCACGTCAGACGTCAGTCTGACTACATCCCCACTGGCCGCTGATGCAGTCACACTGGCACTGGGTCCACCCGCTGCTTCAGGCACTTCACTGTCCGGTGCGGCAGCACTGGCGGTATCAGAAGGAACCTCGGACTGAGGGACTTCCAGAGGAGCCATTTCTGACGAACTGGCGGTTTGCTCTTGCTGCGGCGCACCGGAATAGTCAGACGACCACTGCAGGACCAAGATGTAAGAGACCACGGCAAAACCCGCGATCAGGACAATACGGCGCACATCCATAATCAATTTCCAGTCAGATCATTAACCCTGAACCGATTCCTGACTGTCAAAAACACGCTATACCCAACGCACCAGGGGTCGGATGAAGATGGGAGCAGTCTGTAGTGGCCCGGTTCAGGCTGAGGAAGCTACACGGCAGACGACATCCGCCCGCTTCCTGTGTAAAAAGCGCCGAAATGGTACCTGCACAGGGTGTTTATTGCCAGCCAAATACCGGCCGCAGGGCAAAAACGGTCATCCCGCTTCAGGCTGACTCTGCCGCGGCCTTATGCCAGCGACGTGTCAGGCGTCTGAGCTGTTTATCAATCAGCTCGTGCAACTGCTCATGCGTCAGCGAACCGAGTTCTTTTCGACCCATCAGGATGATGTCGAGCGGTGGCCAGTCGGCGTAATGCAATCGAAAAACTTCGCGGGCACATCGCTTGATGCGGTTTCGGGCTACCGCCGTGCGGATGTTCTTTTTGGCGAGAATAAAACCAAGGCGAGCCGATCCCGATTGTGCCGGGCGGGACAGAAGCAATAATTCGGGGCAGGCCGATTTGACGGCTACCTGATCGAAAACGGCGCGGAAATCCCCGGGGGTCAGCAGACGGTGACTGCGAGGATGTCCGTAACCCGGTGCAGATTCAGTACCGGGTTCCTGGGCGCTTTCCGGAGAAATACCGGTTAAACCGTCAGGGCAGCACGACCACGAGCACGGCGACGAGCCAGAACCTTGCGGCCATTGGCTGTGGCCATACGGGCACGAAAACCGTGGGTACGCTTGCGCTTCAGGACGCTGGGTTGAAAAGTACGTTTCATGGTTGTTCTCACACCGAGTCGGGGGAAGCAGTGCTTCCGGTTAGGCATCGGGTCCGATTTCCCATTTTCTGGAAGAGATCGAACCCCTAAATTTGGACGGCGGATTCTAATCACTTTGACGGTGTAATTCAATGACGATTTTTTAATCAGTGAGTATCCAGCTCACAGGTACTCATTCGGGTTCTTCGTTTAGAAATGGGTGTGATGTTTTTCAGGCTTGTCACTTAAAGAATATATATAGGTATGTAGTGTTTTAGGTTTAGTTCATTGTTGTTACTTATTAGTGCAGCTGGTTTCTGTTTAAAAGCCAATAAAATCGTTATAAAACAATAGGTTACAGACTCATTAAGTCTGGGTTTCCCTGGGTACGGCCTGGGTATGAGCGGTCAACAAGGTGTGTGTAACTTGGCTACTTATACACAATGATTTATACACAAAACCGTCCCTGTGGTTACGCACAGCCTTGTGCGCCCGGTTATTCACAGACTTTGCCTGTCTGGGGTTCTTGTCGAAAAATGCCCTGTAAGGCCCTGATAAAGCGGGATTAGGGTGATTTGAGCGGCTGTGAATAGAAGAATCGATAGCGCTGTTTTCGACAAGACTGCGACTGGCGTGTGGCGTGTGGGCAAGTTAGAATGCGGCTTCTATTTTGATCGTCTTCCGGAGAGTTTGTGCCCGATTCAGCCTGGCAACAGTGTCTTGACCTGCTGCGCGGAGAGGTTCCCTCGCATCAGTTCAATACCTGGATTCGCCCCCTGAGCCATCGGCAAGATGGTGAGGCGCTGGTGTTGCTGGCACCCAACCGTTTTGTGGGTAACTGGGTTCGGGACAAGTATCTGCATCGCATTCAGGAACTGATGAATCAGTTTGGTGCGACCGGGGCGGAAGTGCTGGTTGAAGTCAGTGCCCGATCCGGTCGTCCGGCACGGCCGGCGCGACGTACACCGGAACCCCAGCAACCGGCCTCTACCGGCAACGACGACAGAGTCCAGGCCAGTAACCTGGTAGCTCCGGAATCAGTTCAGGCTGATAACCAGCCGCCAACGACCGAGCCTGCTTCCGTTGTGGCTGAACGGCTGAACAATGACCCGATGCCTGTGCAAACGACGGGCTCCCAGCGCGGCAAGGGTAAGTTTCAAAGTTACCTGAATCCCGGTTTCAGCTTCGCTTCCTTTGTAGAGGGCAAGTCAAACCAACTCGCTCTGGCGGCGAGTCAGCAGGTGGCCGATAACGCCGGAGGTGCCTACAACCCACTGTTTATATACGGGGGCGTTGGTTTGGGTAAAACCCACCTGATGCAGGCAATCGGTAACCACATTGTCGATCAGAACCCGGGTGCCAAGGTGGTTTATTTGCACTCGGAACGGTTTGTGGCAGATATGGTTAAGGCGTTGCAGCTCAATGCCATGGCCGAGTTCAAGCGGTTTTACCGAAGTCTCGACGCACTGTTGATTGACGATATCCAATTTTTCGCCAAGAAAGACCGCTCCCAGGAAGAATTCTTTCATACCTTTAATGCGTTGCTGGAAGGGAACCAGCAGGTAATTCTTACCTGCGATCGTTACCCCAAGGAAATTGAAGGTCTGGAAGATCGCCTTAAAAGCCGCTTTGGCTGGGGCCTGACCGTCGCAGTGGAACCGCCGGATCTGGAAACCCGGGTGGCGATTCTGATGAAGAAGGCGGAAAAGCAGCGGGTTAAACTGCCGGCCGATGCAGCTTTCTTTATTGCTCAGCGAATCCGTTCGAACGTGCGGGAACTCGAGGGTGCGCTGAAACGGGTAGTGGCGAACTCGCAATTTACCGGGGCGGCGATCAATACCGCCTTTGTCAAAGAGTCGTTGAAAGACCTCTTGGCGCTGCAGGACAAACAAGTCAGTATTGATAATATTCAGCGCACCGTGGCTGAGTACTACAAAATCAAGATATCGGATCTGCACAGCAAGCGACGCAGTCGCAGCATTGCACGTCCGCGTCAGGTGGCGATGGCCCTGGCCAAAGAACTGACCCAACACAGCTTGCCGGAAATTGGCGAAGCCTTTGGCGGCCGCGACCATACAACGGTGTTGCACGCCTGTCGCAAGGTCAGGGAATTGCGCGAAACCACCCTGGACATCAACGAAGATTACAACAACCTGTTACGAACGCTGACCACCTGATTAATGGATGGAAACGGACTCATGATTCAATTCTCATTGCCACGAGACACCCTGTTAAAGCCGCTGCAACTGGTGGGGGGTGTTGTTGAAAAACGTCAGACATTGCCGGTACTGTCTAACGTGCTGCTGGAGATCGAAGGTAACCAGCTGTCACTCACCGGTACTGACCTCGAAGTCGAGATTCAGGGCCGGGTTGAACTATCGGAACCCTCTACCGAAGGCGCTGTCACGGTGCCAGCGCGTAAGTTGCTCGATATTGTCAAATCACTGCCGGACGACAGTTTGATCAGCCTGGTACAGAACGATGACCGGGTGGTGGTCACCAGCGGTCGCAGCCGCTTCACGCTCTCCACCTTGCCGGCATCGGACTTCCCGAATGTCGAGGAAGATGAAAACACCCTGAATTTCAACATGCCGCAGAAAACGTTGAAAAAGCTCGTAGATGCCACTTCTTTTGCCATGGCGCAACAGGATGTGCGTTATTATTTGAATGGCATGTTGCTTGAATTGTCGCAGAACAGGGTCCGTACGGTAGCGACAGACGGTCATCGTCTGGCTATGAGTAGCCAGGATGTCGAGGCATTGGGTGTTGAGGAACGGCGTCAGGTTATTGTGCCGCGCAAAGGTATCCTTGAATTGAACCGGCTGATGAGTGACTCGGATGATTCGGTCGAGATTTCACTGGGCACCAACCATCTGCGTGCAAAAACGGCGGCCTTTACCTTCAGTTCCAAACTGGTTGATGGCAAGTTTCCGGATTATGAGCGGGTAGTGCCGCGCGGTGGCGACAAAGAAGTGGTCGGCGACCGGCAATCGTTACGTTCCATTTTTGGTCGTGCGGCCATTCTCTCCAACGAAAAGTACCGTGGCGTCCGCCTCCTGCTCAGTGAGAATAATCTCCAGGTCAGGGCCAATAACCCGGAGCAGGAAGAAGCCGAGGTAAATCAGGAAATTGATTACCAGGGCCCGGAACTCGAAGTCGGCTTCAATGTAACCTACTTGCTCGACGTCATGAACGTAACCCAGGGCGAGCAGGTCAAACTGGTGCTCTCAGACGCCAACAGCAGCGCCCTGCTGAGCGATTTCGATGATGACTCGTCGGTTTATGTTGTGATGCCGATGCGTCTGTAACCGGGCACAGGGTCTTAAGCCCCGCATGTCCATTCGACGACTGACCATTCAGGGTGTCCGCAACCTGGCGGAGACCCGTTTCGACCCCGGTCCGGGTGTTAATGTGCTGGCCGGGGATAACGGCGCTGGCAAGTCGTCGGTGCTCGAAGCCATTCACCTGCTGGCACTGGCTCGCTCCTTCAAAGTCTCTCGTACCCGTACCCTGATTCGCCAGGGCGTCGACGACGCGACAGTGTTCGCAGAGTTCACCAACAAGACCCGGGTTGGCGTGCAACGCTCGCGCAATGGGCACCACAGCATTCGCATCAACGGTGAGTCGGTAACCGCCGTGTCTGAACTGGCGCAACGGCTTCCCCTACAATTGATTCACAGCGACAGCTTCCTGTTACTGGAAGGCTCGCCGGGGCATCGCCGGCAGTTTCTGGACTGGGGTGTGTTCCATCAGGAAGACGCCTTCCACAGTCAGTGGCAAAACGCGCAAAAAAGCCTTAAAAACCGCAACTCCCTGCTTCGATCTGGTAGAATAGAGCGTTCTCAGCTGGCCGTTTGGCAGCGTGAATTTATCACCGCTGCCGAGCAGCTGGATGATTTGAGAAAGCAGTACCTGGAGGGGTTCGTGCCCCGGTTTCACCAGGTGCTGGCCGCCCTGATCGATCTGCCCGATGTTCGGATTCATTATTACCGGGGCTGGGACAAAGCGCGGCCACTGGCCGATGTGCTCGAGCAGCAATGGGAGCGTGATCTTAAGCTGGGGTATACCCAGAGCGGCCCGCAACGCGCCGATATGCGCATCAAGGTGGGTAACCAGGCCGCCAGCGATGTGCTGTCGCGAGGCCAGCAAAAGCTGGTGGTGTGTGCACTCAAGGTTGCTCAGAGCCTGCATTTGCAAGACGTTCACCACCGCCCAACGACCTTTCTGGTAGATGATCTGCCAGCTGAGTTGGATCGGCACCATATTCAGAAGTTAGGCGCCCTGATGGAAGGACTGACCGGTCAGGTCTTTATGACCAGTGTCGACCCGTCACTCCTCAAGGATTTTTGGCAAGCGCCGGATCGGGTCCGAGTGTTCCATGTGGAACAGGGCCAGGTACGTCCGGCGAACGATTTGGAGCTACCAGATGAGTAACAGTTACGATTCCTCCAGTATTAAAGTACTAAAGGGACTGGATGCTGTGCGCAAGCGTCCCGGCATGTACATTGGGGATACGGACGATGGCACCGGTTTGCACCACATGGTGTTTGAGGTGGTGGATAACTCCATCGACGAAGCCCTGGCAGGGCACTGCAAAGACATCAAGGTAGTGATTCACCCGGATGAATCGGTCACCGTCAGCGACGATGGCCGGGGCATCCCGACCGACATGCACGAAGAAGGGCAGTCGGCTGCGGAAGTGATCATGACGGTTCTCCACGCCGGTGGTAAGTTCGACGACAACAGCTACAAGGTCTCGGGCGGTTTGCACGGTGTGGGCGTTTCAGTCGTAAACGCCCTGTCTTCTGAAGTGATTCTTACCATTCGCCGTGATGGCAAAGTGCATGAGCAGCGCTATGTGCATGGGGTACCGCAAGAACCGCTCAGAGTGGTAGGGGAGGCTGATTACACCGGGACGACCATTCACTTTAAACCGTCCGCCGAGACCTTTACGTCCATTGAGTATTCTTTTGATATTCTGGCCAAGCGTTTGCGTGAGCTGAGTTTTCTGAACTCCGGGGTTGCGATACATCTGAAAGACGAGCGCAGCGGCAAAGAAGAGTATTTCAAGTATGAAGGTGGCTTGAAGGCGTTCGTTGACTACCTGAACAAGAACAAGCAGACCCTGAACCAGGTGTTTCATTTCTCGTTTCAGCGGGAAGAAGACGGCATCGGCGTGGAAGTGGCCATGCAGTGGAACGATACCTATCAGGAAAACATTCTGTGCTACACCAATAACATTCCCCAGCGAGATGGTGGTAGTCACCTGGCTGGTTTCCGTGCGGCCCTGACGCGCACACTGAATACCTATATTCAGAATGAAAATCTGCAAAAGAAACACAAGGTGCAGACCACCGGCGATGATGCACGTGAAGGTCTGACAGCCATCATCTCTGTTAAAGTGCCCGATCCGAAATTCAGCTCCCAGACCAAAGACAAGCTGGTTTCCAGCGAGGTTAAACCGGCGGTTGAACAGGAAATGGGTAAGCAATTCGGTGATTTCCTGCTGGAAAACCCGAACGAAGCCAAAATTCTGGTCGGTAAGATGATCGATGCAGCCCGGGCCCGTGAAGCAGCCCGTAAGGCCCGCGACATGACCCGACGCAAAGGCGCACTGGATATCGCGGGCCTCCCCGGGAAACTGGCAGACTGTCAGGAGAAGGATCCGGCGCTGTCTGAACTGTACCTGGTGGAGGGCGATTCAGCCGGTGGCTCTGCCAAACAGGGGCGTGATCGTCGTACCCAGGCCATTCTGCCGTTGAAAGGCAAGATTCTGAACGTCGAGAAGGCCCGCTTCGATAAGATGCTACAGTCAGCTGAAGTCGGCACGCTGATCACGGCGCTGGGTTGCGGCATCGGCCGCGAAGAGTTCAATCTGGCCAAACTGCGCTATCACCAGATCATTATCATGACGGATGCCGACGTCGATGGCTCGCACATTCGTACCTTGTTGCTGACCTTCTTTTTCCGGCAAATGCCGGAGCTGATTGAGAATGGCCACATCTATATTGCCCAGCCGCCCCTGTTCAAGCTCAAGAAGGGCAAGCAGGAACAGTACATCAAGGATGAAAAAACCCTGGAGCAGTACCTGATCTCCCAGGCGCTTGATGGCACGGAGTTGTTTGTGAATGACACAGCCCCGCCGATCCGCGATGCCCAGCTCGAAAATCTGGTTAACCAGTATAAAGACGTAATGAGTCGGATTGACCGGATGAGCCGGGTTTATCCGAAAGCGGTGCTGCAAGAACTGATCTACATGCCGGATCTGACACCGGAGATGTTGTCGAGCCAGGAAGAAGTCGCCGACTGGGTGGATCACCTGAGCGATCGTCTGCTGGATACCAACGCCGGCAGCACAACCTATCAAATGTCGATCACTGAAGATAAAGAACGCCACATCTTTGTACCCAAGGTGCAGGCGATTGCTCATGGCCTGGGAACGGACTACCAGTTCTCCCATACCTTCTTTGAAAGCAAGGAGTACCAGGCCATTGTCGCGTTGCGCAATCAGCTGGACGGCCTGATTGAAGAGGGCGCCTATCTCAAACGAGGCGAGAAGTCCCAGCCCATAGCGGAGTTCGAGGAAGTCATCGAATGGATGATGGGTGAGGCCAAGCGCGGGTATAACATTCAGCGTTATAAAGGGCTGGGTGAAATGAACCCGGACCAGCTGTGGGAAACCACCATGGATCCGGAACAGCGCCGTATGCTGCAGGTGACCATTGAAGATGCTATCGGGGCAGACCAGATATTCAGCACCTTGATGGGTGATGATGTAGAGCCACGACGTGCCTTTATCGAGACAAATGCGTTGCTGGTGAGCAACCTGGATTACTAGGAGGTTTCTTTTACTATGCTGCCTCTAGTTCGTGCTGGCAACCGGTCGGTCTATCCGGGGTCGGCGTGTATCCATCCCTGGAGCCTAGACCGCAACATCCCTGTTGCGGACTACCCCGGATAGACCGACCGGCCGCCAGCACTTACCTGGGTATCACGGTTAGACTTAAAGACTAGTAATTCGATATTCGACTAAAGGGCCTACTAAGGCCCTTTTTTTAGATTGATATAAAGTTTTTTAACCCATAGAAGTGGTGGTGCCCGCGCCTGGTGCGCACCTAGCTAGTTAGTGCTAGACAATAAAAGGTATTATTGTCTCGCTCATTGGCTAGCTATTAAGTTCCACGTGGAACATGGTTCAAATTAAGTGATCTTTAATCAGGGTCATCCTTGTGGGTGCTCAAACAATCAGGCCAGTAACGGTCCTTTGGAAAGCGTCTCCGATTGTCTGCCAATAACCCCTCCGCCTTTAACAACTCATATTGCGTAATTGATCCAGGATGCTCAGTAATCTTCCGTTGCTATTGATGATCCTGAACCAGGGCAGTCCGGATTCCCTTGGCAGTGTTCTTAGCCAGGCTTGTATTTGCCGAACATGAACGCCGCACAGGCTTGCCAGGCGGCCATAGCTGGTGAAGTAGCCGGGAGGAATGGAGCTCAGGGTCTGGTAGAACGCGGCTTTGGGCGATGTGTGGACGTCATCCTGGTGGTTGCCTGACATGCCTTCCTACCTGAAACAGAATTGAATAGTCAGTTTAGCCGCTGCGGTGACTTCAGTGAATGGGTGGCATCAAGGTTGGTGGGAAAGAGAAGAGGGGATTAAAAATTAGATTTGTTGTGAATGTAAGGGTTTGTTCCACGTGGAACACACCCTTACGAACGACATCTATCGTTATCAGCTTTGGAGTTTGTCCAAGGCGTTAATGACGTGCTCTGAAGAACTGACTTCGAACTGGCCCGGCTCTTCCACTGCTATCCATTCTACGATGCCGTTTTTAGCAATCAGTGCGAAACGGCGCGAGCGTACGCCCATGCCGCGGCCGGTTGCGTCCATTTCCAGCCCCAGGGCTTCTACAAAATCGGCATTACCATCGGCGATCATGTCCAGGGCATCTGCATTCTGCTGTTTGCCCCAGGCAGCCATGACGAAGGCATCGTTGACACTGAGACAGACAATACGGTCGACTCCCTTGGCTGTTAGGGTGTCGGCGTTTACCACGAAGCCGGGCAGGTGGGATTGGCTGCAGGTGGGGGTGAAGGCGCCGGGGACGGCAAACAGCACGACCGTCTGGTCGGCAAACAGGTCGTCGGATGACACGCTGACGGGGCCGCCTTCGCCCATACGGTGCAGCAGGACATTGGGCAGGGTTTCTCCAACTTGAATGGTCATAATCTCAGGCTTCTCCATGGGTTCCAGTCTGTTCAGTTATGGTGTTTGATGGCCATGATATACGAAACCGGGCTGACGATGGACTTGATGCGGCTTTATTGAGACATTTACTGGATCGACCAACCACAGACTTCAGGAGCTAACTGGCCATGGTGTCCGAAGGTATTGATGCAAACAGCGCAGGAAAATATACGCTGGCGAGGATTCAGCCCGCTGATAACGCCGCCATGGCAATTGTGATCCGTCAGGGGTTGACTGAATTCGGCGCCAACCGGCCTGGTTTTGCCTGGCAGGACCCGGAGCTCGACGAACTGAGTCGCGCCTATAGCGGCGACACCACGGCTTATTGGGTCATCAGAAGCAGGGAAGGGGTTGTGGGTGGTTGTGGCATAGGCCGTCTGCAAGGGGTGGCGCAATGTTGTGAATTGCAAAAAATGTACGTTCTTGCCGAGCACCGTGGTGCCAGACTGGGCGCTCGACTGATGGAAGTGGCCCTCGACTTTGCTGCGCGTCATTACCAATGGTGCTATCTTGAAACCCTGAACGGGATGGCTCAGGCAGCGGCGCTGTATCGAAAATCCGGTTTTATTCGCCTGCCTCAACCCATTGGCCAAACCGGTCACAATGCGTGCGATCACTGGTATATTAAGGAGCTCAACAATAATAAGATAAGCGGATAACCTTGGGGCTGTGGTGCATGCGCATTGTTCTGGAAAACGAACAGTGAAGTGACCCGGCTTTTCAAATGGATTACCTCCCGGGCGAGTTGAACGTCTCCCTCACTGACTACCGTGCGACTGCCTGCCAAAGCCCGGAGCTGACAAATGGATGTTGAGCTGTGCTGTTAAGAATTATCCGGAGTGCGTTACTGAGCCGATTACAGCGCATCGCCGGAATCAGGCACTTGTCAGGGCTATTCAGCCTGTCTCCGTTATTGATTGTGCTGCTTGGATGCCTGGCGATGCCTGCGTTGCGGGCTGAGCCGATAGCACCGCTAATCGAACTGACGCAGTCGGATGTCGAAAATCTGGGCCCCCAAGTCTTGCTCCTGGCTGATGACAGCGGGCAATTATCGCCGTTTGATATTCTGCAACCGGAGTACGCTGGCGAGTGGACCAAGCACAGGGCACACAGCATCAGCCGCGGCTACGATGATACCCCTTTCTGGATACAGTTCAGACTGGATGCGGCCCAGTCAATTCACAAAGAATGGCACCTGGTTTTGTCCAATGCCCTGCTGGACTACGTGGATGTGTATCAGGTGTTTGGTAACAGCGGGCCCCGACTGATTTACCGCTCCGGTTTGCAACGTCCGAGCCAAAGCCGAACTGAAGATCACCGTTTCTTCATTATTCCGGTTGAGGTCTATGGGCCCACCACCTATCTGATGCGCATTGAAACCTCACCTTCGGCTCTGGTGCCGCTGCATGCCTATCCCAGTGATGACTTCTGGTCCCCCTTACTCAAAGCTGACATCGGCAACTGGCTGTTTTACGGCGTGTTGTTGGCGATGGTGCTGTACAACGGGTTCCTGTACACCACGGTGCGCGATGTCAGCTACCTGTTCTATGTGCTGTTTATTTCCGGTTTCGGGGTGCTGCAACTGTCGCTCGATGGGTATATGGCGCAGTATCTCTGGCCACCGGACCTGATCTATCACTATGAGTACAATTTCTGGATAACCCTGGCGACGGTTATCTTTGCCAGTTTCTTCGTCATCCACTTTCTGAATCTGCGGAACACCTCACGTGCACACCTGTGGGCGCTCTATGGCATGATAGCCCTGCAGTGTGTGGCTGCCGTTCTGCTGGTTACGATCGATCTCGACTGGTTTGCCCGATTGTATACGCCGACGATCATCGTATTTATGCTTCTGGCGGTGTCGGCCGGTATACGGGCTTGGCGCGTAGGTTTTATAGCCGCCAAGTTTTTTGTACTGGCCTGGGTGTTGTTCGCGGTAGGCAATTCGGTCTTTATACTGGGCCGCTTACTGGGCATTGAAGCGCCACTGCCACCTAATCTGGCGTCTAAGCTGGGGTCTTTTGCTGAGGCCATGTTACTGAGTTTTGCCCTGGCTTACCGGATTCGCTTGCTGAGGGATGAGCAGGATCGCCAACGCATGCGGGTGGAAGCCCAGAGCCAGTTCCTGGCGCAGATCAGCCACGAAATTCGAACGCCGCTAAACGGTGTGCTGGGAATGACGGAAGTTCTGTCCCGAACCCGGTTGGATGACGAACAGCGTGGCTATGTCGATACGATTCAGGGCTCGGGCAGTTCTCTGCTGGCACTGATCAACGACATTCTGGATTACTCCAAGATCGAGGCGGGGAAAATGGCGTTTCGCCGTGAACCGGTCGATGTACACCGATTGGTGCAACAGCAGGTGAAACTGTTCTTGTCTCAGGCAGAGCATAAGTCACTGGCGCTGACCGGTCACATAGACCCGGCAGTACCGGCCTGGGTGATGCTCGATGCGCAGCATGTGCGCCAGGTACTGTCTAATCTGGTTAGCAATGGCATCAAGTACACAGACCTGGGCTCGGTCAAATTAACGCTCAGTGTCGACCCCAAAGCACCCCGGCTGCTGGAGTTCCGGGTTGAAGACACGGGCATTGGCATTTCCGAGGTCGACCAGAAAAACCTGTTCAATCTGTACTCCGATGTTGATCCGGGGCGCCAGCGTAAAGCCGGTGGAACGGGGCTGGGTCTGGCTATCAGTCGTGAACTGGTGGCGTTAATGGGAGGCACATTAACGGTCAGCAGTGTGCCAAATCAGGGTTCCTGCTTCACCGTGAAGTTGCCGTTTCTGCAGGCTCGTCAGCGTCGTGAAGAAACCCGCCTGGTGGATGAACAGCCCCTGAAAGGTCTGCGCGTGTTGGTGGCGGAAGACAATATGGTCAATCAGCGGGTAATAGAGGGGCTACTGGAGAAACTGGGGCATCAGGTTGTGCTGGCCAGTCATGGTGGAGAAGCGCTAGAGGCCCGGCAGTCTGAGGATTTTGAGTGTGATGTCCTGCTCATGGATTGCGAAATGCCTCATATGGATGGCTATGCTGCAACAGAGGCTATTCGGTCATATGAGAAACGCCATAATTTGCTCCGGCTACCTATAGTGGCGCTGACTGCTCACGCTCTGGAAGATGTTCGCCGTCGTTGCATCGAGTCGGGTATGGATGACTTTTTGACCAAACCCATCAATACCCGCCACCTGGAACGGATACTGGCTCAGTTCGTGCGCGAACGGTGAACGCGGGTGAACGGGTTCGGATTGTCTCTATTCTCAGCCATCAGCCGGTGTCGTTCTATTCCGGCCCGCGTCTTTGCTGGCGTACAACGCTTCATCGGCACGATGAAGCCATTGATCGGCTGACTCACCATTGCGGTAGGCGGATACACCGGCAGAAAAGGTTATCTGAACCGGTTTACCCTGAAAATTAAACGGACACTGGCTGATATGCAGTCGCATTTTTTCCACAGCCTGCATGCCTGCATCGATGGGGGTCTGGGGCAGCAGCAACACGAATTCCTCTCCGCCAAACCGCGCCAGGTAGTCCGACTGCCGCAACTGGCTGCGCATCTCCTTGGCCAGGACTTTGAGCACTTTGTCGCCCGCCAGATGACCGTACTGATCATTGATGGTTTTGAACAGATCAATGTCGATCAGGGCGACACAGCACGGTTGCTGGTAACGCTCGCTGCGGGCAATTTCCTCGGCGAGCCGGGCATCAAAGCCTTGCCGGTTGGGCAACTGAGTCAGCGGATCGCGCAGTGACAATTCGCGTTCCTGATTCACCTGTTCGATCAGCTTTTGGTTATCAGCCTGCAATGACGTCAGTTGCTCGGTCAGTTCTGCCTGGCGCTGGTGCATGGCTGACAGGCTGGTTTTTACCTGGTCCTGAAACTCGCCTAACACGCCCAGTAGATCATCCATGGAGTGCGTCATGGCCAGCCGCAAAGCGTGCATATCGGTGGCTGTTTCCAGTTCGGAACGCACACGCTCCAGTTGGTGGTCGACATTGGCGTTCAGACTCTCGTTGAGGGTCTGCAAGTCGGAGACCGCTGCCTGGTCTTCACCAATAAGTCGGTTGATGGCAACCAGCTTGGCATTTAGTTCATTGAGGTAATACTCGAACTTACCTTTTTCCTGGTTAAGTCGAGTCTGGATCAACATAATGGTCTCGGCCGCCAGTACATCCAGCGTCGACCAGTCCGGTATTGGTTCCAGTCGGGCGGCCAATGCACGCAGAGCACCGTCTTCATCGCCCAAAATGGCCAGTGTGCGCAACAGGGTGATAAAGCGTGAACAGAGTTTTTGTCGCAGCCGAATCAGGGTGCTGTTGTCGGCGTCCGGGTCCGCGGCCACTGAGACCAGAGGTTGTATTTGATGTGCCAGCGACAGGGCATCCTGGACATAGGGGCTGCGTTCGTTGAGATGGCGTATCAGGGAATCTGGTACGCGTTCGTCGTCAGTATCGACCAGCAGCTGATAGAGTGAATAGAGCTGGCTGACACCTTCTTCGGTGCGGCTCTCGATCAGGTCAAAGCGTTTATCGGTGGCTTCCAGTGCTTTGCCAAAAGCGTCGACATCCAGGTCGTTGCGTTGGCGCAAAGCCAGTTTAAGCTGGTCCAGCGTTTCATCGAGCTCGCGGTCAATGCCCCGAACCATGAAGGATAAGTCCAAAACGCCGCGCCGCAACAAGTCCTGTATTTCGCTCATTCGTCCCACATACCCATGCCGATGCCTTGCTGAAAATTACCCAAGCTGATGCGAGTATAGCAGCGCTTTGGCGCTGCGCCGATCTGCCACGCCGCTTTTATCGAGCCAGTTCCGGTAATTCTATTTCAAGTGCAACCGGCAGATGATCAGACAGCGGGAAGTCCAGCACACCCATACGCACAATGCGCAGATGACGACTGACCAGAATATGGTCGAGACAGCGATGGGGCTGCCAACTGGGAAACGTAGCCCGGGCATGGGCCGACTTGAGGCCGCATTCGCGCAGCGGAGAGTCGTTAAGCAGTCGCAGGCTGTGGGTGTTCATATCACCCATCACAATCACATGATGGTATTGCTGAATCAGATTGCGAATAAAGCGCAGTTGCTGGTCCTGAGCTTTTTTGCTCAAGGCCAGGTGCAGCATCACGATAACAACCGGGTGTTCGTCACCAAGCTGAACCACGATGGCACCCCGACCAGGCAAACCGGGCAGGGCGTGGGTGTCGATTCGGTGTGGTTCAAAGCGGGAAATCAACCCATTACTGTGTTGCGCAAAACGCCCCAGATTCCGGTTTAATTGCTGGTGCCAGTAAGGCTGACCGGATTTCCTGGCCAGGTATTCCACCTGGTTAACAAAGCCGGTGCGAAAACTGCCGCCATCGACTTCCTGCAAGGAGACCACATCAAAGTGGCGTATCAGATCACTGATCCGGTCCAGATTGTGCTGGCGAGACCGGCTGGGCCAGACGTGCTGCCAGGATTTCAAAAAATAATCGGGAAAGTGTCGGGTGTTGATGCCGACCTGAATGTTGAAACTCAGTAGCGTCAGATGGTCGGGGTCGGCCTTGCGATAGAACTCCTTGGGGTCACTCAGGTGAACCGGGAATTCGTAATCAAGGTGGCTCGATCTCATTGACGGGCTCCTGTAGATGGTGACCCGACGGAAGACAAAGAAAAACAGAAGGGCCGGCTGGCTACTCAGTGTAGCGCAACCGGAAAGACGATGTTATCGGGCCGTTGGTTCCGGTGACCCTTTACAGCTGGTCTTCGTTGCGAATCAGCCATTCAGCGACGGTAAACATCCGCTCGTTACCGCCGGCCATTTGTCCGGAGATCAGGTATTTGCCGTTAACAACCAGGCTGGGTGTGCCCTGAATCTGGCTCATCCGGGTAATTTTCTGTGCCAGGGAAATGCGGGTGTTGACGGCAAAGGAATTGGCCATGTCCATGTATTCACTTTCACTGATGTCGAAGCGTTCAAAAATTTCAGCGAAGTCTTCATCGGATGACAGGCGGTTCCGGTTTATATGGATTTCGTTGTAAATGGACGGGTGGCTCTGTGCAATCACGTCCAGAAACTGACCGGCATAATAGGCTTTGGCTTCCGGAATCTGGCGGTCATTGAACAGCACTGGCACCGGGGTAAAACGAATGTCATCGGGCTTGCCCTGTTTCCAGGACGTTACAAAGGGTTCCAGGTTAAAACAGTGAATGCAGCTGTAGCTGAAGATCTCCATGATCTCACCCGCTTCTTCACCCCGGTAGCTGGTCGGTAGTTTTTCCGGCAATACCTGATAATGGGTGCCTGCCTGAAATTCTTCTGCAGTAGCGGAACCGGCAGCCAGCACCATCAGTGCCAGCGCGGACAACATCACACGTTTAAACATAGGTTGGATCTCCACAAGAGGACCAGAGTAGGGGAATGGCCGACACTTTGCCTGAAAGCCACCCACAAAAAAAGCGAAGGCCTTGAACCGGTCCTTCGCTTTTCATTGTCTTTACCTCGGGTTAACCGGGCCTGAACGGCCGGTTTAAACCGGGCTTTGGATCAGTGCAAACCGTTGATATAACTGGCCAGCGCTTCGATTTCGAAATCTTTCAGGCGGAAAGCGGTAGACCGCATAACCCGGGATTCGCCATCGTTGGTACGGACTTCGTCGCTGGGTTCGGTGGCGCGATAGCCACGCTGAAACTTGTACAGCTGGCTTTCTATATAGGCGGCGTGCTGGCCAGACAACATCGGGTATCCGGCAGGGGCGTTACCCGCACCGGTGGGAGAGTGACAGCCTGCACAGGAGGGCACGCCGGTTTCCGGGTTGCCACCGCGATACAGCTGTTCACCCAGGGCGACCAGATCCGGATTGGCATTGCCGACGGTCTTATTCTGGCTGGCGTAGTAGGCGGCGATGTCGGCCAACTGGTCTTCATCAAACCCGTCGAGCTGTCCGGACATTTGGGTAATCACACGATCGCCATTCTGGACGTCAATCATCTGCTTGAGCAGATAGGCTTCACCCTGGCCTGCCAGCTTGGGGAAGGAAGCGGCAGCGCTGTTGCCGTCGGCTCCGTGGCAAGCGGCACAGGATTCTGTGTATTGTTCGCCGTCTTCAGCATTGCCCTCGGCCATTGCAAAGCCTGAAATGCCGGCCAGCATGGCAAGGCCTACGATCAGTTTTTTCATGTCGCGTCCCGCACGTCAAAGGTGGAAAAAGGTCGGTCATCAGAACGGATGTGCACGGATCCGGATTCTGACCACACCGGTAATATGACCGGGCATTATATAGACCCGGGAGGGTGTTGAGAAGAAACCCCGCGCCCTGAGTGGGTATTAATTGAACATGGAGCGATCAACAGCCCAACCTCCGGACCGGATTTCAGGTACACTGCCGGTTTTTAACCCCCGTTGAGAGACTCCCCAATGTCGGTTTTGCGATTTGATTCCGCCCGATTCCTGACCAGTGCCCAGCATTTGCAACAAAGCCCTCCGGATAGCGGTGCTGAAGTGGCCTTTGCAGGTCGCTCGAATGCGGGTAAAAGCAGTGCAATGAATGCGCTGACGCGCAATTCCAAACTGGCCCGAACCTCAAAAACGCCGGGCCGCACCCAGCTGATCAACTACTTCTCGCTGTCGACCGAGAACTGCCGCCTGGTCGATTTGCCAGGGTACGGTTACGCCAAGGTCAACCGGGACATGAAGGAAGACTGGGAGAAGAACATCGGTGAGTATTTGGCCGACCGCCACAGCCTGAAGGGTATCGTGCTGGTGATGGACGTGCGCCACCCGATGACCGAGTTCGATGAGATGATGGTTCGCTGGGCGATCCAGACACAAATGCCACTGCGTGCTCTGCTGACCAAGAGCGACAAACTGAAGAAGGGCCCGGCCAAGACCACCCTGATGAAAGTGCGCAGCCAGTTACAGTCGCAAGCCAACTGGCTCTCGGTGCAGTTGTTCAGCTCGCTGAAAAAAGACGGGGTTGCTGAATTAGAGGGCTGGTTACGGGAACAGATGGAGCCTGAGCCTGCACCGGAAGCGAGTCAGGAAAACCCCGATTCGCAGGTTTAGTACCCACCGGCTTCATCAGCAGATGTAAGAGCCCGTTACCAGAACGCGTTTCTTGTTATCAATCAGACTGAATTGATCAAGGGTGCAGATCAGCGTCAGTTTGGCTGGTTGCGACACCGGCCGTTTGAATTCCATGGTCAGGCTGCGCACCGAGCGGCGCCAGTGAGTTCCCAGGGTTGCCAGCAGCAGATTGGCGGTGCACAGACCCTGCACAAAGGACCCTGAGTGACCCAGCAATCGAGCCCCGATGCTTGAGATATGAAGCGGGTTCAAATCGCCGGAGAGTTTCCCGTACTGACTGCCCAGACGCCGGCCAATGGACACCGGTATCTGATCAGCCACCGGGTTATCGATGGCAATGTCGCTGCGCTCTGCCTGGGGCACTTTTACATGCTCGGATGACAGTTGTGCGACGAAATCTACCGGCAAGCCTCCGACGTACAGTTCGTCTTCAAGCTGCATGATTTCCCGACCCCGAACATCTCGCACTTCAGACCGGAAGATCAGTGCCACAGAGCGGCTTTTTAACGGTCTGGCTCCCATATAGCGGACGTTAGTGGTGTAGTGAGCATTCACTTCAAAGCCATCGGGTGAGGTTAGCAGCAGGTGGCTGCGCAGGTGCATGATGCGACTGAACTTGATGCCCAGGTCTTCCAGTACCTGCATTAACGCCCAAACACCGGCCGGAGCACTGTAAGTAAACGCCTGGGGTGCTGTGCTCTGGTAATTGAACACCTTGTGCCAGCGCTCGGTGGTTTTTTCAGTCAGATACCAGTTGGTTTTCAACGGGGCGAGTTGGGCGCCGAGGTTCAATGACTCATCGGCTTTCAGGCTCTGGAACACCTTCATGTAGAACCGGGTGGCATAACCCAGCGATGAAGACGACGTGGGTGTCTGGAACCAGCGGGTTTTTAATTTGTCGGACATGGTGTCACCATCCATGGTTCGGCGTACGGGGTTCTGCAAGGCGACGGCTAATCTGCCCTTGCGAGCCACCCACACACACGCACAGGTGACAGCCACTTAGTTTAGCACAGGAACCTCAGTGGCAGATGAGGTGTTTTGACCGAGCGGTCGACAATGACGCTGCTGTGTCACTTCCGTATAATCGCGATTTTAAGAGGCAGTTGACTATGACGGTTCGATTCATCGCCGGTGCGGTGTGCCCCAAATGCGGCACCATGGACACCCTGAAAGCGGGTTACGAGCACGAGGGTGCCATCATGGTGCGCGAGTGTGTCGACTGCGGCTATATCGATCGCATCAGCCAGACCCATCAGAGCGTTAATGAAATAAAGACCCGGGTCACGCCGCCGCCACCCAAATCGGAGGTTGAAGCAACCCCGGTTAAGATTCTTGATCCAACCTCACCCGCTAAGGATGACTCCCAGTGACGCAAAACGCCCCGGCTGTATCCGTTGGCATCATTATGGGTTCCCAGTCCGACTGGGCCACCATGAGCCACACTGCCGACACCCTGACTCAATTGGGGATCGCCCACGAATGCAAAGTGGTGTCGGCGCATCGCACGCCTGACCTGCTGTTTGACTACGCAGAATCGGCGTTTGACCGTGGCTTGAAAGTCATCATTGCGGGCGCGGGCGGTGCAGCTCATTTGCCCGGCATGTGTGCCGCCAAGACCCATCTGCCGGTGCTGGGCGTTCCGGTTCAGAGCAGCATGCTCAGTGGTGTCGATTCGCTGCTCAGCATTGTGCAGATGCCGGCCGGCATACCCACCGGTACGCTGGCCATTGGCAAGGCCGGTGCCATTAATGCCGCCTTGTTGGCAGCGAGCATTCTCGCCAATGAAAACGCCAGCGTGCGCGCCGCCTTGCTAAAATTTAGACGTGACCAGACCGACCGGGTGCTGGCCAATCCGGTTCCGGGGGACTGACGCATGCGCATTGGAGTCATAGGCGGCGGCCAACTGGGCCGCATGATGGCGTTGGCAGCCGTGCCGCTGGGCATTCGCATGGCCTTTCTCGACCCGGCGAAAGGCGCTTGTGCTGCTGACCTTGGCCCTCTGGTCGAAGGCGCTTACGATGATCACTATGCCATTCGCGAACTCTTGAAAATGTCGGATCGGGTCACTTTCGAATTTGAAAGCGTGCCGCCCGAAACTGTGGCCTTTATTGCTGACCAGGTTCCGGTTTACCCCTCCGCCCGGGCGCTGGAAACTGCCCGTGATCGCTGGCTGGAAAAGAACCTGTTTCAGCGCCTGGATATCCCGACCGCGCCCATAGCCGACATTACCGATCAGGCGGATCTCGACCGTGCTCTGGAACGGCTTGGCCTGCCCGCCATTCTAAAAACCCGAACGCTCGGCTACGACGGCAAAGGCCAGAAAGTGTTGCGCACGCAAGCGGATGCCGCAGACGCCTTTGCTGAGCTCGGCTCGGTGCCACTGATCTTCGAAGGCTTTGTTGACTTTGACTACGAGGTCTCATGCATTGGTGTTCGGTCGGCATCGGGCGAACTCGCCTTTTACCCGCTGGTGCGCAACGAACATCGCCAGGGCATGCTGTACCGGTCGCAACCGGTGGCCGAGCATCCGTTGCAAAGCCAGGCGGAAACCGCGGTCGGCCAGGTGATGGCTGCGCTCGACTACGTTGGCGTGCTGGCTTTTGAGTTTTTTGTGGTCGGTGATCGCTTGCTGGCCAACGAGATTGCGCCCCGGGTTCATAATTCCGGCCACTGGTCCATAGAGGGCAGCACCTGCAGCCAGTTTGAAAACCATATTCGTGCCGTGGCTGATCTGCCGTTAGGCCGGTGCCGGGCTTCCCAGCCGGTGGCGCTGTACAACCTGATCGGAGCGCTTCCGGAACGCGCTGCCATTCTGGCGATACCCGGCGCTCACTGGCACGATTACGGCAAAGACCCGCGCCCGGGTCGCAAGATCGGCCATATCACCATCACCGCCCCCAGCGAGGCGCAGCTGCAGGAACGCTGCCAGCAGGTGGAAGCCTTGTTGGTCAACGACCTGGGTTAACCACTAGCGACTCCACGACAAACGCACGCCATGTCGGGACGCCAGGCAGGGGTAGGGTTGTTGCTGCTGCCTGCTTTTGCCCCTGGCTCCGGTGGTGTCAAAAGACGGTGGCTGTTTCTCGATGATTTCCATAACGGCAGCATCCAGCTCGTTGGCGTAAGCATCACCGATCAGGGTGTGTACCAGCAGATTCGACAGGGACGTGTCCCAGCTAAGCGCGGCGCACTGGGTGTGAAGCCGGCGCCGGTCGTGCCATTCCTCGAGCAGGCGGTGGCCAAAGTACACCTTGTCGAGAATGCCCAGAATGCCAAAGGCCAGACGTCCTGGCTCCAGGCTGGAAAAGAATTCGGCAACCAGGTCGTACAGGGGGTCGAAATCGCCGGCGTTTTCATCGTTGGCGGTGACGTTCCTGGCTTCTTCCAGCAGGATGGGCAACAAGCGGCAATACTGGATCAGCATGGCGGTCAGTCGCCGTTCGGGCGTACCGTGTTCCACCACCATCAGTGCCGGGTGTTTGCGGTGAAAAACAGCGATAAAACGCTGCAGACTTTGCTCTCCTTCCGTGGCGGCCAATGCTTGATCCAGGGCATTATCAATGCAAGGTGTAGACATGACAGCGGGCCTTGTCGGGTGAATCAGCGAGCGTGCAGGTCTTGGGTGTCGACCGTCAATCCCTACAAAGATCGCGTACTGGGAGATGACGTGGCGTGCTTACGCTGCGTGTAACCTGTGCGTGGCATGCACCCATGTCGTCGTTAGTGTAGCTCAGCCTGATCACTTTGCCGTAAGTGGAGCCGTCGGCAATGCGTCCTGTTGGTTGAATTCTGTTTCAGCGTGCCTGTGTCATCGGGCGTACCGAATGCCAGTAGACGGCCAGCATCCAGAGTGAGCGACCTATAAACAGTAGGCTGAACCCGAGCCAGAGGGCCTGCTGGGTTGCCGGCAGCCACTGGCTCGCCAGCACAAAGCTGAAAAATCCGAACACGACGCCGTTGCGCATCTGGGCGGTGAGGCGGGCACCAATGAACACACCATCGAGCCAGTAGGCCGTTCCAGCCAGTAAGGGCATGGCGACGACCCACGGCAGGTAGGTGCCGGCTTGTTGTTGCAGGTCTGGCTGGCTGGTCAGAATGCCGAGCAGGTCATTGCCCAACAGGGCAAACACCAGCATCAGCGCGGAAGCCAGCCCGAAAGCGCACCAACCGGTGGTCCACAACACTTCGCGCAACGCTTGCGAATCGCGTTGTCCGATGGCCAGCCCGACCTGGGCTTCGGCAGCAGCAGCGCTGGCATCCATGCTGTTGGAAATCAGCGTCAGAAACGCCAGCAGGATGGCGTTGCTGGCCAGAACGGTATCGCCGAGGGCCGCACTCAGCCGGTTGAACCAGGCGAAACCCATCAGCAATAGAAAGGTACGAATGAACAAACTGAGGCTGACGCTGAAAATGCCCGCATAGGCCGCCAGTGCTTTCAGTCGGCTGGTATCCAGACCGGGCGACAGGTGCTTCAGGGTTCGCCTCAGAGTCAGCAGTACCAGAGCCAGTGCCAGGTACTCACTGATGACGGTGCCCAGAGCAATGCCATCGGTAGTCATGGCAAAGCCGTAAACCAGGGTAACGTTCAGCACCAGATTAACCAGTTGCGCCACCGACACGGTCACCAGGGCGATGCGGGTATTTTGCATGCCCACGAAGAAACCCAGCAACATGGAGGTAAAGACCTGAGCGGGCACGCCCCAGATGCGGATGTTCAGATACAGGCGCGCCTCGGCGGTAGCAGCCTCCGAGGCCTGCATGAACCCCAGCCCCAGTTGAATCAGCGCCGATTGTGCGGCCAGCACCGTTGCCGACAGCAAGGCGGCCACCAGGCAGTACTGGGCAAGCTGGGTGCGAATCAGCCGGGCATCATCGGCACCCTTGGCCTGGGACGTAAAGCCGGACAACCCCATCGACAGAAAGTTGAAACCGAGGAACACAAAGGCTATCAGACTGGCACCCAGCGCGACGCCAGCCAGATAAACGCTGTCGTCGAGATGACCCAGCACGGCGGTATCGACCAGCCCCAATAATGGCAATGACAGGTTGGCCAGCATCACCGGCCACATCAGTGCCCAGGTGTGGCGCCAGGCGTTATTGGATACGCGAATCAAATCAGGCCCACTCCCGGGTAAATTTTTGAAGGGTCATAATTCCCCTAAGATGTTGTTTTTACAAATAATTTCGTCTTTTCTGACTGATATTTGAACAACCCTTGGAACGCTTGATGCTTGGGTTTTAAAAATATCCGTGTTTATACTAACTCGACTCAATCTGAATCGGGTGATCCGGGAAACAAGAAAGACTCAATTCGGCACAGACCAGCCTTAGGCCGCTGCTTAGCCCTTCACTCAGTAAGTTGCTAATCAGACGCCAGCAAGCGCAGTAAATTAGGTGATCCGGCCCGACCCTGGAATCCCAATACAATAACAAGTGCAGAGGTGAAGGATGCAGATGAAGCTGCAAAGGGTATTTATTGCCCTGACGGCGCTGTTGATTAGTTCAGTCGCGCGTGCTGACTGGACGCTCAATATGCCCCGGGGTGTGACAGACATCAGCCAGGAAGTTTACGGGCTCCATATGCTGACGTTGTGGGTGTGTGTGGTCATTGGCGTGCTGGTGTTTGGCGTCATGTTCTATTCCATGTTCAAGCACCGCAAATCCAAGGGTGCAGTGTCGTCCAACTTCCATGAAAGCACCAAGGTCGAACTGGCCTGGACGCTGATTCCAGCGGCGGTTATTTTTGCCATTGGCGTGAAGGCGACATACACCCTGGCCGACATGTATAACTTCGAAGAGTCGGAAGTGACGCTCGAAGTGGTGGGTTACCAGTGGCGCTGGCGCTATCGTTACATCGATGAAAATGCCGAACAGGAAGTCAGCTTCTTCTCCAGCATGGCCACCCCGCGTGACGAGATCAACAACCGGCTCGAAAAAAACGAGAACTATCTGCTGGAAGTTGACGAGCCCGTGGTGTTGCCAACCGGAACCAAAGTCCGATTCCTGCTTTCCTCTGCCGACGTGATTCACTCCTGGTGGGTACCGGCGCTGGCCGTCAAGAAAGACGCCATCCCCGGCATCGTCAACGAAGCCTGGACCATCATCAACGAAGAAGGCACCTACCGGGGTCAGTGCACTGAATTGTGCGGCAAGGATCATGGGTTTATGCCGGTTGTCGTAGAAGCCGTGTCTCCGGAAGCATTTGAACAATGGCTTGCCGATAAAGAGCAGGAAGCCATTGAACTGGCCGAATTGAACGACCGTGAGTGGACCTTCGAAGAACTGATGGAGCGTGGCGAGCAAGTCTATACCTCTGCCTGTGCCTCCTGTCACCAGCAAGATGGTTCCGGTGTCCCGGGTGCCTTCCCGGCGCTGGCAAACAGCCCGATTGCGCTCGGCCCGGCCGAAGGGCATTTGAATGTGGTGGTTAACGGGGTTCGTGGCACTGCCATGGCTGCCTATGGCAATCAGCTGAGCGATGCTGATATGGCTGCCGTGATTACTTACGAGCGAAATGCCTGGGGTAATGACGTAGGCGACATGGTCACCCCTGTTGATGTTTACAACTTTAAAGCTGGCGAATAAGGAGGCATGACATGACGACTGCAACCCATGATCATGACCATGATCACGAACACCACGGGCCGGCTAAAGGCCTGACTCGCTGGCTCTATACCACCAACCACAAAGACATCGGTACCATGTACCTGTGGTTCAGTTTTGCGATGTTCTTGCTGGGCGGCTCCTTCGCCATGGTGATTCGCGCCGAGCTGTTCCAGCCCGGTCTGCAACTGGTGCAGCCGGAATTCTTTAACCAGATGACCACGATGCATGGCCTGATCATGGTCTTTGGTGCCGTTATGCCAGCGTTTGTTGGCCTGGCGAACTGGATGATTCCGATGATGGTCGGCGCGCCGGACATGGCGCTGCCGCGTATGAACAACCTGAGCTTCTGGATTCTGCCGTTCGCTTTCGCGATGCTGGCCAGTACGCTGTTCATGGAAGGCGGTGGCCCCAATTTCGGCTGGACATTCTACGCGCCGCTGTCGACCACCTATGCGCCGCCGAGTGTGACCTTCTTCATCTTTGCCGTGCACATCATGGGCGCCAGTTCGATCATGGGGGCCATAAACATTGTTGCCACCATTCTGAACATGCGCGCCCCCGGCATGACGCTGATGAAAATGCCACTGTTCGTCTGGACCTGGCTGATCACCGCTTATCTGCTGATTGCCGTCATGCCGGTTCTGGCTGGTGTGGTCACCATGATGCTGATGGACATTCACTTCGGCACCGCCTTCTTTAACGCGGCCGGTGGTGGTTCGCCCGTTCTGTTCCAGCATATTTTCTGGTTCTTCGGGCACCCTGAAGTCTACATCATGATTCTGCCGGCCTTCGGTATTGTTTCGGCGATCATTCCGGCTTTTGCCCGCAAGCGCCTGTTCGGTTACAGCTCCATGGTGTACGCGACGGCCTCCATTGCGTTTCTGAGCTTTATTGTCTGGGCCCACCACATGTTCACAGTCGGCATCCCCTTCCTGGGTGAGGCCTTCTTTATGTGGGCTACCATGCTGATCGCGGTTCCGACCGGGGTGAAGGTATTCAACTGGGTGACCACCATGTTCCGGGGCTCGATGACGTTCGAAACCCCCATGCTGTTCGCCATTTGCTTTGTGGTGCTGTTCACCATCGGTGGCTTCTCCGGGCTGATGCTGGCAGTCGCACCGGCTGACTTCCAGTACCACGATACCTACTTTGTGGTGGCTCACTTCCACTACGTGCTGGTGCCGGGAGCCGTGTTCTCGATTATGGCCGGCGTTTACTACTGGTTGCCCAAGTGGAGCGGCAAGATGTACAACGAAACCCTGGGCAAGGTGCATTTCTGGCTGAGCTTCATTGGGGTTAACGTCCTGTTCTTCCCGCAGCACTTCCTGGGTCTGGCCGGCATGCCACGTCGTATTCCGGATTACGCCCTGCAGTTTGCCGATTTCAACATGGTGTCGAGCATCGGTGGTTTCCTCTTTGGTGCCAGCCAATTGCTGTTCCTCTACATCGTGGTGCACACCATAGTGGCGGGCAAGCCGGCACCGGCGAAACCCTGGGAAGGGGCTGAAGGTCTGGAATGGACGGTCGATTCACCGGCGCCGTATCACACCTTTTCAACGCCGCCTAAAATTGACTGAAGCGGTTCAACACCGGGAGAGCCAGTATGAGTGATGCCGACAACGCACGCCCCAGCCACACCCGCATCATCGTTAAGATGGTGTCGGTCGTGTTTGGCATGCTGGCATTTGTGTTCGTGGGCCTGGTGCCCATGTACAACCTCATTTGTGAGTGGACCGGTATTACCGGTCGCACCAATGAGGCATCACTGGTGCAAGACTATCTGGTCGATGAAAACCGCAGCATCAAGGTGCAGTTTCTGGCGAATAACAACGCTGATATGCCGTGGGAGTTCCGACCCATGGTTAAGACCATCACCGCCAAACCCGGTGAAGTGGTTGAAGTCAGTTACTTTGCCAAAAACGCTACCCGACGCGACATGACCGCGCAGGCGATACCGAGCTTGTCACCTTTTGAAGTGACGCCCTATTTTCACAAGACAGAATGCTTCTGCTTTAACCAGCAGCCGCTGACCGCCGGTGAAGATGTGGAGATGGCACTGGTGTTCCAGATCGATCCGGATTTACCGGCCTGGGTACAGACCATCAGCCTGAGCTACACCCTGTACGACGTCAGTAGCGAACAGCAATCGGCAGCCGTTACCTTTCAATAAGGCCGCCCACCCAAATAACCGGGAGCGTCAGCCGCCGCCGTGGCGGAGCTGACCAACCCCACAAGAACAAGAACAGGATGGAGAGTGCGATGTCCAGCAATGCCGCGACAAGCAGTACAACCCATGAGCACTATTATGTGCCCGCGCAAAGCCGTTTACCGGTGTGGATGGCCTTTGGCATGTTCCTCACCGTTTTCGGTGCAGGTAACATGATGAACGACATGTCATCAGGCGTTCAGGACTCCGGTTCACACTGGTGGTTCTTCGCCGGCGCACTGGTGTTCGCCGTGGTGATGTACAACTGGTTCAGTAAGGTTATTCGCGAAAACCACGCTGGCCTGAACAGTGCCCAGCTGAAGAAATCCTATGTCTGGGGCATGGGCTGGTTCATTTTCTCGGAAGTGATGTTTTTCGCCGCCTTTTTCGGGGCCCTGTTCTACGTTCGCAATTTTGTAGGTCCCTGGCTTGGCGGTGAGGGCGACAAGGGTGTCACCAACTACCTGTACCCGGGCTTTGAGTTCAGCTGGCCAATGCTCAGCAACCCGGACAATGGCCTGTTTCAGGCACCGGAAGCGGTCATTCATGCCTTTGGCCTGCCCCTGATCAACACCATCATCCTGATCGCCTCAAGCATTACGCTGACCGTTGCGCATCATGCGTTGCGTGCCGGACACCGCAAACAACTGAATATCTGGCTCGGTATTACCGTCGCATTGGGGATCATCTTTCTGTTCTTCCAGGCGGAAGAATACATTGAGGCGTATCAGCACCTGGGCTTAACGCTGGAGAGTGGCATCTACGGGTCAACCTTCTTTATGCTGACCGGTTTCCACGGCGCTCACGTGACCATTGGTACCTTTATGCTGGCGGTGCAGCTGGTGCGGTCAATTCGGGGTCACTTCAAAGCAGAAGATCATTTCGGGTTTGAGGCATCAGCCTGGTACTGGCACTTTGTCGACGTGGTCTGGCTGTGTCTGTTTGTATTGGTCTACTGGATTTAACGGCAGGCCCGGCTTTCTGACGGAGCCTGTTCCGGGCTCCGTCGATTCACTGCCTCAGTAGCGTCCGCTCCAGGGTGCACCCTGAGACAGCTCGCCAGTCATATAGCCATACACCAGCACGATGACAATCATGACGGCCAGACTTACCCTGACGGTCAGCAGTTTGACCATTCGTTTTGACTCCGGCTCGTCTTTGAACAAGGCCACCAGGGCACCGCTCAGTGACAGCAACATGGCAATGATCAGCACCACCATGATGACTTTTAGCAACATATTTCTGGCTCCTGATAGATTGGGTTGGTTTGGTTACGGAATTGACGGCACGTTATGACATTCAAGCCCGGTGTGGCGCTTACGATCTTTGTAGCGGTTTTCTTGCCGCTGTTCATTGCGCTGGGGTACTGGCAGCTTAACAGAGCTGAACAGAAAACCCAGCTGGAAGCGCAGTTGCAGGCGCGCACCGTCATTGAACTACTGACAGAAAGCACTCGCCCCGTTGATTACCAGCACTATCGACTGCGCGGCGAACTGGACATCGACAAAGCCTGGTTACTGGATAATCGCACCTGGGAAGGCCGGGTCGGGTACGAAGTCTGGGTGCCACTGGATGCCGGCAACCGCTGGTATCTGGTATCGCTCGGCTGGGTACCGGGGTCGGCTGACCGGCGACAGTTACCCGCTCTGACACTGCCCCCGGGTACCAGGGACTGGGTCGGGCAATGGCGTCCACTGAGTGACAGCATTGTTCTGGCGGATACGCCACTGACCGATGCGTGGCCCCAGGTTATTCAGGCCATAGCGCCGCAGTCAATGGCGGAAAAAATGCAACGCCAGCCGCCGGCGGGTTTATTACAATTGACCGCAGGTCAGCCGGGTGTTGGTCAGATCAACTGGACACCTTCGGTGATGTCGGCCGATATGCACACCGGCTATGCCCTGCAGTGGTTTGCCATGGCCATTGCGCTGGCGGGCATGTATGGCTTCGCTGGGCTTCACTTTGGCAAGCGACACCGGCAACAACAAACAAACAGTTCGAGCTCTGTCGAGCAGAACTCTAACCCCAAGTGACTCCGGCGTTCTGGTATTCAGGATCGCCGTGCGGAGAAGATGATGACTCAATCCACTCAGATGGCACCGCGCAGCAACGGTTTTAACAAGCTGCAAATGCTGGTGATACTGCTGACGCCCTTGCTGGTGATGGCGTCGTCGACGCTGCTGTATTTTTCCGGCTGGCTGACACCGGATGAACGGGTCAACAAAGGCATTTTGCTGACGCCGGTACTGCAACTGGAAGACCTGGGTCTGAAGTTGGAGTCGGTTAATCCCGATCGCCAGTGGCTGATGGTGCAGACCTCGGCGAGCTGCCAGGCTGAGTGCGAACAGCAAGTGTATCTGCAGCGCCAAACGCATGTGGCACTGGGTAAGAACGAACCGCGCATGAAGCGATTGTTGTTGTCCCGCACCACCGGGCTGGAGGGGCTGACTGAACAGTATCCGGGCCTTGAGCTGCACCCGCTGACGGGCGTGTCCGACGCATTCCGCGAACAGGTGCCAGCGCAGTTCAGCGACCAGAACTATGTGTTCATTGTGGATCCGCTGGGGAATATCCCGTTGTATTTCGCGCCCGGAAACACCTTCAAAGATCAGCTGGATGATCTGAAAAAACTGTTGAAGTTGTCGACGATTGGTTAGTCACTGAGGCCCGGGGCAGGGTGAGGCCCCAGTGCGATCGAACAAGAAAAATGAGGAATGGATGGTGTCTAGTTACGGTGTAAAACCTGGCTTCAAGCTGGCGGCCTTTGCCACCCTGTTTGCTATTTCAGTGGTGGTTCTGGGTTCGTTTACCCGCCTGGTGGATGCGGGTCTGGGCTGCCCCGACTGGCCAACCTGTTACGGCCACGTTTGGGCACCGCAAACCGACGAACAGATCAGTCGCGCCAACGAGGCCTTTCCGGAAATACCGGTCGATCTGGAAAAAACCTGGCCGGAAATGGTGCATCGGTATCTGGCCTCTTTGCTTGGCTTGCTGATTCTGATTCTGGCGGTGGTGTCGTTCCGTCATCGTCACCGGCCAGAGCAACCCTTTAAGTTGCCATTATTGCTGCTGTTCATGGTTATTCTGCAAGGCGCCTTTGGCGCCTGGACAGTAACGCTGAAACTCTGGCCCCAGGTGGTGACCGCGCACCTGCTGGGTGGCTTTGCCACCTTTACGCTACTCTGGTTGCTGACCCTGCGTTTGCGGGGAGCGCCCGCCGGGTTGCGATTCTCAAGCGCTCCACGTCAGCTACCCAGGGTGTTGGCGGCGCTTACCCTGGCGGTCGTCATCGGGCAGGTGTTTCTCGGCGGCTGGACGACGTCCAACTATGCCGCGCTCGCCTGTCCGGATCTGTTTACCTGTCAGACCCAGTGGTGGCCGGAAGCCGATTATATTGCGGGGTTTGATCTGGCCCATCCCATTGGTCCCAACTACCTGGGCGGGCATCTTGATATCCCCGCCCGTACGGCGATCCATATGGCTCACCGGATTGGGGCTATCATTACCACGGTGATGTGTCTGTGGCTGATCTGGCGACTGGTCGCCATTCGCTTTGCCGGCCTCGCCAGTGCACTCTTGCTGATTCTGGTGGCGCAAGTCACACTGGGTCTGAGCAACATCTATTTTGGTTTGCCGCTGACGGTGGCGGTGTTACACAATCTGGGCGGGGCGCTGTTGTTAGCAACAGTAGCGACCGTCAATTTCACTTTGTACCGAGAGGCCAAGCATGTCTAAAACAATAACGGCCCCTGTCAGCCCCCGAGCCTGGCATGACTATTACGAGATGACCAAGCCCAAGGTCGTCATGCTGATGCTGATTACCGCCTGGGTAGGGATGGCACTGGCCCCGCAGCAGGGCGCTGCCGGGCTGGTCAACTGGGTGTTTGGCACGCTGGGCATCGCTGCCCTGGCGGCCGCGGGCGCTGCGTTCAACCATCTGGTTGATCACAAAATCGATCAGCTGATGGCCCGTACTCACCGGCGCCCGGTCGCCACTGGCCGCGTTAGCCAGCGCAACGGGCTGATCTTTGCGTTTGGTCTGACGCTGACCGGCTTTGCCGTACTGATGGTGTTTGTGAACGCCTTAACGGCCTGGCTTACCCTGGCTTCAATGGTGGGCTATGCGGTGATCTACACCGGCTTTTTGAAGCGGGCCACGCCACAGAATATCGTTATCGGCGGGCTGGCGGGTGCCATGCCACCGTTGCTGGGCTGGACCGCTGTTTCCGGCAGCATTGGCGCCCTGCCGTTATTGCTGGTGCTGATCATCTTCGCCTGGACACCGCCACACTTCTGGGCCCTGGCAATACATCGCATCAAGGACTACCAGAACGCCGACATCCCGATGATGCCGGTCACCCACGGCATTCAATACACCAAGATCCACGTCTGGCTGTACAGCTGGTTGTTGCTGGCGATCAGTCTGCTGCCCTTCGCCACTCTGAACATGGGGCCGGTGTATGCGATTTGTGCGCTGGCACTGGGGTTGCGTTACTTGCAGTGGAACTGGTGGTTGTTGATGGATCGTAAAGTCGATGCCGCCTGGGGCTCGTTCAAGTTCTCGATTACCTATTTGCTGTTATTATTTGTGGCCCTGCTACTGGATCATTCGATCAGGACCTTTCTATGACCACCGAGACCCTGCCAGCATCGCCCAATCGTCGAATTCTCTGGACGTCTCTGGCCTTGTTTGGTCTGGTGGCGGTGGTGTTTGCCGGGTCTATCTACAGAACGGTCAACGCCTCGCCTGATCTCAAAGCCGAGCTTGAGCGACGCGATACCCTCTATTTCGACACAGTGCGCGAGGTACCGGTGGTTGAGCTGGTCTCGCACCAGGGGGAAGCTTTCTCCACGGCCGATCTCAATGGCCAGTGGCACGTGATCAATTTCGGTTACACCTTCTGCCCCGATATCTGCCCGACCAACATGACGGACATGGCCCAGGCCTACCGGACGCTCACCGAGCAGGGGCTTTCCGACCAGGTGCGGATGTGGATGGTCACCGTTGACCCGGCGCGCGATACACCGGAAGTGCTGTCTGAGTATGTGCCTTTCTTCCACCCCGAGTTCACCGGCCTCACCGGTGATGTCGCCGACCTGCAAACTCTGGCACAACAGCTGAATACCCTATTCTATCCCGAGGGTGAAGGCGAGGTGTACACCGTTGCCCACAGCGACAACATCGCCATCATCAACCCCGAGGGGGAATACCGGGCGCTGCTGCGGCCGCCACATACCCCGAGCCAGATCGCTGAAGTGATGGCCTTGCTGGTCGAATACGACTAGTCCATCCGCTCCCGAACCTGGTCCATTGCCTCACAGAGATTCGTTGCCCCGCTGACCAGGGCGGGGACGGGCCGGTGCATGGTGTCCGGGTCGGTTTCCAGCAAGGCTTGGTTGGCAACCGCCTGCAACTGCGGCCACTGCTGCCAGCTGGTGTCATCACCCGAGGTAACAATCACCTCCGGGTTCTTGTCGATCACTGCCTCCAGGCTGACCTGGGGCGAGAGCATCGGCAGATCAGCGAAGACGTTAACCCCACCGCACATCTCGATGATCTGGCTGATAAAGGTTGCGCCGTTTAACGTAATCAACGGGTCGTGCCAGACCTGATAAAACACCTGCAGCGCAGCTTTTTCGCCGTACTTCCGGGTCAGGTGTTCGATGTCACCACTGAACCGGTCGGCCACCTGGTTGGCGCTCTCTTCCCGGCCGGTCAGCTGGCCAAACTGGCGCAAGGTACGTTCAATATCGGCGAAGGTTTGCGGGTCGGAGATGAATACCGGATAACCCAGGGCTCGTAACCGGCTGATCTGGTCGCGATTGCCACCGCTGGTAAAGGCGATCAGCAGGTCGGGCTCGAGCGATACGATGGCCTCGGTATTGAGGGCGTTGTAGTCGCCCACCCGGGGCAGTTCCTGTGCCGCGGGCGGGTAGTCGGCATAGGCAACGGTGGCCAGAATCAGATCGCCGGCATCGATGTTGAACAACAGCTCGGTGGCATGGGGGACCAGGCTGACGATGCGCTGGGCAGGCCGGTCGAGTACCAGGGTGTCGCCAACATCGTCGACGAGCTGGATATCGGCCCATAACCAGGGGGTAAACACCAGCGTCACAAGGCCGGTTACTAACGGTTTCATCAAAGAATGCTCCCTAACGCGAGGATGATGGACACCCCGGTCTGTTGAGTGGACCGGCGTCTCCTGGCCTGGACGGGCATTCGGGCTTCGACGATACCCAACCATGCGGTTATTAAGCCACTGGCCGATTCGCCTTACCGTTGCGCGACAGCTCCGGATTCTCACCGGATTCCCCCGTGTTACGCATCGCTGTGTGGGTTTCGCAACCCTGGCAATGCCCAGGTGCAGCGATAGTAGGGGAAGCGGCGGTGCATCACAATGGCGGTAACCCCGGGGTGCTGTGCAGCCTGAATTGCCTGTGTCATTATTAGCCGCCGGTCAGTGACCGATGCCTGTAGACGCCAACAGGCCTGTTTACCTGGTTGGCCCTGATAACAAGAAACCCGCGAAGAGGATGCTGAATGCTGCCGCTATACCCGGAGATTAGACCCTATAACCAAAGCCATCTGGCGGTAAGCGGTGGTCATCAGCTCTATTTTGAAGAATCGGGAACGGCCGATGGCCTGCCGGTGGTGGTTATCCACGGTGGCCCGGGGGCCGGGTGTTCCGAGCAGATGCGGCGTTTCTTCGACCCTGAACACTACCGCATCATCCTCTACGATCAGCGTGGTGCCGGTCAGTCCGAGCCTCATGCTGAAACTAACAACAATACCTCAAAAGCCCTGGTCGATGACCTTGAACAATTGCGCCAGCACCTGAAGGTTGATCGGTGGGTACTGTTCGGTGGCAGTTGGGGCAGCACCCTGGCGTTGTTGTACGCCCAGGCCTACCCAGCCCAGGTGTCTGCGATGATATTGCGTGGCATCTTTCTCGGCCGGCAGCAGGATCTCGACTGGCTGTATCGCAGCGGTGCCGGACGGTATTTTCCGGAAGAGTGGGAGCGCTTTCTGGAGCCGGTTGAAGGGGCAACCGGAACCGACCTGGTCGAAGATTATTATCAGTTGCTGCATGGCAGCAATGACCTGGCGCGGGTCGGGGCCGCCAAAGCCTGGGCTCGCTGGGAGGCCGTTAATGCCTCGCTGCGACCCAGCACCCAGTCGCTCGATTACTTCACCCAGACGCATGTGGCGTTAAGCCTGGCGCGCATTTCGGCGCACTTTTTTCGCGAAAAGTGTTTTCTGGCCGAAAATCAGATTCTAGAAGCGGCCGGAGCGCTGGCCGGCATACCCGGTACCATAGTTCATGGCCGCTACGACATGATCTGCCCGCCCGAGCAAGCCTGGGCCTTGTCGAAACACTGGCCGGATGCCGAGCTCGACTTCATTCGCGAAGGCGGCCATTCCGCCTTCGATCCCGCCAATGTCGATGCGCTGGTGCGCGCCACGCAAAAGTGGAGTCGCTTTCTGCGCCATGACCCGGGGCGGGCAGAATAGGCTCTCCGGAGTCGTTTTTTTGCCAAACTCGGCTATGGTTTCAACACACCTTTATTGAACCTCCTGCCAACTGGACGTTATTGCCATGAAAGCCCTGATTCAGCGTGTCACCCGGGCACAGGTCACTGTCGACAATGCCACCGTCGGTGCCATTGATCAGGGCTTACTGGTGCTGGTGGGCATTGATCCTGACGATGGCGCGCCAAACATCGAAAAAATGGCCCATCGCTTGCTTAATTATCGGGTGTTTGCCGATGCCGATGGGCGCATGAACCTGAACGTCCAGCAAATAAGTGGCGGCGTCTTGCTGGTGCCGCAGTTCACGCTCTCGGCCGATACCCGCAAGGGCCTGCGGCCCAGTTTTACGTCTGCCGCTGCGCCCGAACACGGGGTGGCGGTGTTTTCATCCCTGGTAGAGGCGGTGAAACAGCGCCACGAACGGGTCGAGACCGGTCAGTTTGGCGCTAACATGCAAGTGAGCCTGACCAACGACGGGCCGGTTACCTTTTTGCTGGAACACTGAATGCCAGCAGCAGAGCGCGTGGCGAGTCATCCTTTAGAGGGAGGCGCAAACGACACCCCTGCAATCGCTTGTTGGCACCGAGGCCTTTACAATGACTGACCTTCAATAAAAAAACCATGACCGCTTTGATGACTGAGATTGCACCGTGACCACGGACCAGCCCGACTCGTTTAGCGCCTGCCTGGAGCAGGCCTGGGTAGTCATGATCTCCGAACCGGTTTCGGCCCTCAGGCTGCTAGATCAGGCCCGAACACTGGTTGAGTCCGTCCCCTTAAGGGCCTGCCAACTGGCGTTTCATGAGGGTTGGGGATACAACTTTCTTGGTGATCACCTCGAGGCGCTAAAAAAGTTCTCCGAAGCTTTGGCCCTGGCTGAGCAACTCAAGCATCAGGAAGAAATCTGGCGTATCCATAACGGTATGGGCATGGCCTATCAGGGTATGGGGCAGTATGGTGAAGCACTGCACCACTATCGCCAGTCATTGGTGATCTGCCAGTCGATCAGCAATATGAACGGCCTCTTCGCCGCGCAGTTGAACCTGGCCTCACTGCATTACGAAATTGACGATCTCGACAGCGCTGAAGATCTGCTGAACCAGGCGCTGGGTCTCGATACTTCTACCGTGACGGCTGAAAACCTCGGTGAAGCCGCCCTGTTACAAGCCCACCTGCATAGCCGGCACAGCCGTTTTCAGGATGCGCTGCTGGGTTGCCGTGCCGCACTAGAGTATGCCCGCCAGCTGAATTTCGGCCATCTAGAAATTCAGGCGCTGATCGCGGTTGCCCGCTGCCAGCGCCTGCAGAACCGCCTGGTCGAGGCTGAAACCACCTTGCTGGTGACCATCGATCACCCCGAGTTCGATAAAGAAGGCGTCACCGGGCTATACGCCTATATCGAGCTGGCCAAGGTGCTCGCCTCTACCGGCCAATTTTCCCGGGCGGTGCATACCCTACGCCAGGGGCTGCGCCGCGAGGGCCTGCCCGAATTCAGTCTGATTCAGCAACGTGCGCTGGAAACCCTGGCGGTGTGTCTGGAACGGGCCAGAAAATACCGGGCCGCGCACATCGTGCTGCGCCTGGCGCTGGATCTTGAACGCAAGCTTCAACAGCGTGACGTTCGCCGCCAAATCGAGCTGCGTCAATACGAAGCCAAGATGGAAGACGAACGTCTGGCCCGGCAGATCGCGCAGCACGAGAACCGGCAACTCAAGGCCGCCCAGTCCCGGCTGCAACTGATCAATGAGCTGGCACGCCAGCTGGCCTCGTCGCTGCGCATGGACGATATCGGCCAAAAGCTGTACGACATTGTTCGCCAGCGGCTCGATGTGCACTTTGTCTCACTGGCGCTGAACCGCCCCGATGTTGAAGCCATCGAATATGTGATGGTCATTGACGACGGCGCCCGGCTGCCCGGGTTTTCCATTCCCTATTCATTCGATCAAAGCCGTGCGGTGCAGGCGATTCGTTCCGGCGAGCCCCTGCTGATCACCGGCGAAAAACACCGGGCCAGTTCGCTCAGGCTGGGCGATAACCGCAAATTGCCGCTGTCGCAGCTGTTTGTGCCATTGATTCACAATCAGGCCGTTATCGGCATGGTGTCGCTGCAAAGTTCCGTGGCTGAACGCTTTGGGTCCGATGAACTGGAGCTACTGAGCTCGCTGGCCCCTTTCCTCGCCATTACGCTCAGCAATGCACTCAGCCACCAGCAACTGTATGAAGTGAATACCGCCCTGTCGCACGAGAAAACCCAAATAGAAGCGGCCCAGCAGCACATTGAGTACATGGCGAACCACGACACCCTGACGCGCCTGCCCAACCGTCGACTGCTGGTCAACTTTGTGGATGAGCGAATCGCGATGGCCAATGAATCCGGCCGAGCCTTTTATCTGGTGTACATCGACCTCGATGGCTTCAAGCCGGTGAACGACCGCCATGGTCACCGCGTGGGCGACTCCGTCTTGACGGCGCTTGCCGGCCGGCTATCCGATGCCCTGCGCAAGACCGATTTCGCCGCTCGCGTCGGGGGCGACGAGTTTGTGATCATAGTGGATGATTTCGACAACGAACCGGCCATTCACGCCTTTATCAGCCGAATGCTCTCGGTCATAGAAAAGCCGGTGATGTCCAATAACGAGCAGGTCGCGGTGTCGGCGAGCATTGGCGTGGCACGGTACGGATCGCATGGGCGGGATCTGGACACCCTGATGCACCATGCCGACCAGGCCATGTATGGCATCAAGCGCTCTGGCAAGGGCGGCATCGCCTACGCCGAGCAACACCCGCGCACGCTGTTTTAACCGGCCCGGCTCAGGCGCCGGAAAAGCTCAGGATCTTGATGGCCAGGCTGACGAACACCAGCAAACTGACGAGCCAACTCCAGAACACCAGGGTTTCCCATAGGTGCCGGGCCCGTTGCCGCAAACCTTTGGGCGGGTCTTTTTCCGGCCGGGTCAGTGCCAGCAGCGCACCCAGCAACACCAGCCCCAGGCCAGCGACAAAGCCAGTGAAGAGTTCGTCTCCGTTGAGTTCAGGGTGTGCCACCGCCCAGCCGATCATGGCCGGGAACACCAGGGCACCCAGCGTCATTAAAGGCCAGGCCAGTCGACGCATCGGGTAGAGTCGTACCAGGGTTGCGTGTTGCAGGGTCATCAGTTTCATTGGGGAATGGAGTGCACCAGCGGTTGAATGGGCTAACAGTTCGAGTCGGGCCCATCCTGCCTGCTATTGGGGGCGGGTGTCCAGAAAGTCGCGCATCCAGCGTGCAATTCGCTCGCCCTGGTGGTCAACCGCCAGGCTCCCGACAACCGCCTGCATTTGCTCGGCGGTAATGTCGCCTTCACGGTAACCCAGCAACGCCTGCTGATAGTCTTTGGTAAACTCAGGGTGCCCCTGAAAACACAGCACCCGGCCCGGAATGTGATAGGCCGCGTAGCGACAGAAATCGTTGGTGAGCAGTGTTTCAGCACCCGGCGGCAGGGCCAGCACCTGATCGCGATGGCTGATCAGTAACGACACCGGTTCAGGCTGATCGACAAAGGCGGGCAGGTCAGCTCGGGCCTGGTCATCAAAATCGTAGGTCATCACCCCGAGTCCCCAGCCACGGTCGGCTCGCCCGGCGGCCCCGCCCAGGGCATGCGCCAGCAACTGATGGCCAAAACAAATGCCGATGATGGGCTTTTCAGCCTCATAGACGTCTTTGCAGTAGGCGCGCAACCGAACAATCCAGTCGTCGTCGGCAAAGGCATCGTGCTGGCTGCCGGTAATCAGATAAGCATCGAAGTCGTCGATTGATTCCGGGTACTTTCCGTCAATGACCGGGAAAACCTCGATATTCCCGCTGAAATCGACGCTGTTTAACAGGGTCGTGAACATCCGCCCATAGCTGTGATAGCTCGGTTTCAGTGCGGGTCGCAGCACATCGGTTTCCAGGATGGCCAGTTTCAAGGGAGCTGTCATAGGGGTCGGAAATTCCGCATCAGAAGTCGCAAGGCAGGGACAGTCGGCCACAGCAGGGCCAAACCCGTTAAGGGGCCATTATGGTTATGGCGACGCGGATTTCAAGCGGCTCCGGACGGAGCCGCCTGTTAGAGCGAAACCGATTTATTCGGCAACGATGGCCTCAAGGCTGATTTCAACGCGGCGATTAGACGCCCGGCCCGTGGCGGTGCTGTTGTCGGCGATGGGGCGCAATTCACCGTAGCCTTCAGCGGCAACGCGTTCAAACGCAATGCCCTGGCTCAGCAACACTTCGGCAACGCTGGCGGCACGACGCTCAGACAGCAGCTGGTTGTAGCTTTCAGCGCCGGTGCTGTCGGTGTGCCCCTCAATGGTGACCAGGGTGTTTTCATATTCCTGAACAACCCGGGCAACCGAGTTGAGCGTGTCCATAAAGTCGGGACGCAACTCAGAGCTGTCGGTATCGAAGGTGATGTTGCCAGGCATGATCAGGTTGATTTCGCCTTCTTCGGTGCGCTCTACCTGCACACCGCTGTTGACCAGCTCTTCGCGCAGTTCCGCTTCCTGCCGGTCCATATACAGGCCCACACCGCCGCCGGCGACGCCGCCAATGCCGGCACCGATCAGGGCACGTTTGGCGCGTTCTTCTTTCGGTGCGGTGGCTGCACCCAGAACGGCGCCAATCAGGCCACCAGCGATGGCGCCCTTGGACGCGCCGCTGACCTGTGATTCGCCCGTGTACGCATCAAGCGTTGTACAACCGGTTAACACCGCGCCAGACAGAGCCAGTGGCAGCGCCAGTTTATGCCAGGTATTCATCATTGATTCTCCGTTTCATACATCAGGGTCGGTCAGCTTGGGCTGCCCGAAAAATACAATGGAAAGGCTAATGCAGATCAGCGTTTAAATCGATGACTGATCAGGTCCAGCGGTAAGGCTGACGACTGTTTTGCCTCCTCCATCACAATATAGCTTTTAGACTCGCGCACGTGCGGCAGTGCCAGCAACAGATCACCCAGGTACTTGCGGTAGCTGGGCAGGTCTGTCAGCCGTATTTTAACCAGATAATCCGATTGACCCGACACCAGGTGGCACTCCTGCACGTAACTGAGACCATCGACCGCCTTGCGAAACTCATCAAACGCCTCGGCCGACTGATTCGACAGGGTGATCTCAATAAACACCAGCAAGCCCAGCCCCAATGCCTCGGGTGACAGTATGGCCTGGTAACCCTGAATCAGACCTGACTGCTCAAGCCGTTTTACCCGATCCATACAGGGCGTGGTCGACAGGCCGACCGTTTGAGCCAGATCGACATAGGAGATTCGGGCGTTATCCTGCAGCGTACGAAGGATCTTCAGATCGATTCGATCCAATTTACGGCTTTTGCCCGAGTCTGCAGAGGTTGGGTGGGTGGTGTCGGACATCGATATTCCCCGGAAAGTGTCTCCAGCATACCTGAGCGCCTGGCGCCGAGGCAATCCGCGTACTCCACGACGGACGCGGGTGGAGTTGACGCCAACCCGGCGACTTCGTACTATTGCGCAGCTCGCATAACCACACCGGACATTCCCGCAAATGCCCCGTGAAATCAATGGTTTGCGACGCCGACCTTTATCGGAGAGTAGCTCAGCTTGGTAGAGCACTACGTTCGGGACGTAGGGGTCGCAGGTTCGAATCCTGTCTCTCCGACCAACCTAATTTCAGCGTTACATCCAACACGATATCACGAGACGGGCGACCCGTAGGTCGCAGCAGGATGGCCTGTCCGTTCAATCCCGTCTCTTCGACCAACTTATTTGCAAGTCAAGTTTCGGAATTCGCAGCTGGCTATTTTGCCAGTCGTCCGCACCGGCCACCAGGTAGGGCTATCGAGGGTCGGCGTAAACCCATCCATGGGGCCTGGACCGCAGCATCCGTGCTGCGGACCACCCTCGATAGCCCTACCTGGCACCCGGCGCTAATTCTTTAGTTGCGAATCCCGAAACTTGAGTAATCGGATGCTAAGTCTTGAAACCCATCAGTCAATATCCCACACAGGCGCAAAACTCGGGCTTGCCAGCCTTAGTCCCTGGTCCAGTGTATCGATGCGGTTCATTTCCGAGACGGTCAGCTCCAGGTCCATGGCGGCCAGGTTGCCTTGCAGGTGGTGGCGCTTGGTCGATGATGGAATGGTGATGATGCCGCGTTCCCGAACCCAGGCCAGGGCCACCTGGGCGGGCGAGACCCCTTTGTTCTCGGCAATCGCATTCAGCACCGGGTCGTCGTTGACGCGACCTACCGCCAGCGGCATGTAGCCGGTGACCAGAATGTCGTGTTGCTGGCAGTGATCGACCAACTTGCGATTGTGCAGATAGGGGTGCACTTCCACCTGGTTGGTGAGCAGGCTGCCGGGGCCCAGTATCTTCAGGGCCTGGTCGATCTGAGCGGTGGTGAAGTTGGAGACGCCGATATGGCGGGTCAGGCCCGCGTCCTGCACGGCCTTAAGCTCACCCAGATAGACTTCCATGGGCACATCGTCTTCCGGGGCGGGCCAGTGAATCAGTAACAGGTCGACGTAATTCATGTTCAGGCGCGCGAGGCTTTTCTCGACGCTGGGGCGAAACAGGGCTTTGCTCAGCTGGTCTACCCAGACCTTGGTGGTCACAAACACTTCGTCCCGGCTGACCGGGCTGTCGGCAATGGCTTTGCCAACGGCGGCTTCGTTTTCATACATCTGGGCGGTATCGATGGTGCGATAGCCCAGCGCCAGTGCCGTGGTGACCGCCTGGTGAGAGACGTCGTCTTTCAGTCTGTAGGTGCCCAGACCGGGGTTTTTCAAGATGGCTTCCGACATTTCAGGCTCTCCGGCGTTACAATAGCAACCAATAAATAATGCGACAGATTGGTAGGGTGGGGGTGGTTTGCTGTGCTTAAAGGGTCGATCAGCCGCTGGCACTTCATATGGCCTGTCCACAAGAAGATAACGACATCATACGGGTGGTTATGAAGAAGCTGGGAATATTGATCGCAACGCTGAGCCTGCTGGGCTGCAACACGGGCAGCGAGTCTGAGGTGGAAGGCGCTGAAGCGGGACTAGCACTAACCGATGTAACACTGGAAGGCAAAGCGGGGACCGGTCGCTGGTACACCCGGGCCCAGGTTGAACGGGGTCGTGAGACCTTTGAGGAGTATTGTGCGGCTTGCCATGGTGCTAACGCCGAAGCGACCCCGAACTGGCGCACGCTCGATGCCAATGGCAATTATCCGCCGCCGCCACTGAATGGCACCGCGCACGCCTGGCATCACCCGCTGGCGGTGTTGTCGATGGTGATCGAAGAAGGAGGCGAACCGCTTGGTGGTGTTATGCCCGCCTGGGGCGATACGCTGAGTGAGGCCGAAATTGTTGAGGTGATTGCCAGCTTTCAACGTTACTGGCCGGATGAGATTTATCAGCTCTGGCTGGAACGCGAACGCGCCAGTCGCGGGCTGACGCCTTGAAGCGGCGTTAAAAAACCACACTGATCCGTATGGCCAACGGGATGCCCCGGTAAAAGTGCGTAATGTCATTGCTGAACCCTTCGCCACTGTAATCTTCCGAGAAACGAATGGTTGGCAGGGCAATAAACTCCGTCATGATCGGCCCCGCATGGGATTGCAGCGACAGCGGCGTACTGATGCTGAAAAAAGCGAGGCTGTCGCTTTCAATGCGGTCGCTGCCATCGATCAGTGGGTTGGCGTAGTCCCAGAGCAGCCAACCCGAACCAAAACCGCCACCGGCCTGCAAAGACAGGTGCTTGAACAGGGGCCAGCGTTTGCCCGCGGTCAGTTGCCAGCCGATAACACCCGGGTCTTCCAGAGTGTTGCCTCGTTCGTGATCAAATTCTGCGTCGAGGTAATAGGCAGACAGCGTGAGCTCCATCCCATCATCAAACCCGGCAGCGCCAATTTCATAACCGTGGCGACTGTGATAGGTGGATTGTTGGCCGATTTCCGGGAAATAACGGCCAACCCAGAACCGGCCCGAGTCGAATTCGGGTTCGTTCCAGCCTGAATGACCATCTATTGACCGTTCCGATGGGTAACCACCGGAATTGAGGATCAGGGTAGCTTCGGTGTCGGCATACCAGCTTGTGGATGGTTGTGACAGGTGGGTGATGTCGCGGTCGTCAGGGTTTTCCGACTGAGCCAGTTGACCGGCCTCACCAATACTGGCCGAGCGGATTCGCTCTGGTTGTGAGGTACAGGCTGTCAGCAAGGTGCCAAGCAGCACCAGGCTGAAACGAGCGTAACGGGATCCAAGGTAGGCGAACGCCATGACAATTTCCCTGAACAGTAGTGGTTGAGATCCATACAGTTGGGGAACTATACAACAGAGTGTTGTTCGCCGGTTAGCGGGTGTCCGCTTTATCTAGATTGTGTAAAGAGGTAAAGTTTCGGTTCGTTCCAAGAAGGAGCGGCAGGCATAAACGCCTGCGCAGCGAAAATAACAGATAACGAACAAGGAAACGTTATGACGAGCCAGTCCCAGACCGACACTCCGGTCACTTCCCGATCTTCTCTCAAGCCCATTCCCGTTGCCTTTAATGGCCGTGGCGGCGAATATTTCGGCATCTGGATTGTTAACATCGCGCTGACGGTGCTGACACTGGGTATTTACTCCGCCTGGGCCAAGGTCCGTAACAAGCGGTACTTTTATGGCAACACCGACGTTGCCGGTGCTTCCTTTGAATACCTGGCCACCGGTGGCCAAATTCTGAAAGGGCGCCTGATCGCTGTGGCGGTCTTTGTGGTCTTTTCTTTGCTGTCGAGCTTCATTTCCCCGGAAGTGTACGGCCTTTTCATGCTGGCTTTCATGGCGGCGATGCCCTGGCTGATTAACGCCGGCCTGCGATTCAATGCCCGATATTCCGCATACCGTGGCGTGCGTTTCCGCTTCACCGGCACCTACTGGGCTGCCTGCAAGGCGTTTTTTCTGTACCCGCTGCTGGGCATGATCACGCTGGGCATCATGATGCCGCATGCCATGCATTATGCCGCCCGGTATGTGGTTACCAACCACGCCTACGGCAACAAAGCCTTCAAGTTTGATGCGACGGTCAAGCAATACCAGTCGGTTGTGCTGGGCTTGGTGATCGGCATTATCGCGTCCATTGCGTTAATCGCCATCGGTTTCAGCCAGGCGTCTATTGCTATGATTGGGGTGGGTTACCTGGCTATTTACGGTTTGTCTCTGGCGTTCAAACCCTTGTTGTTCAATGTGTACTGGAAGGGTGTGAATCTGGAGAAAAATCGCTTTGAGGCCAATATGCCAGTCGGTCGTTTTATCTGGGTGTTTATCAGCAATTCGATTGTGGTAGCGCTCACTCTGGGTCTGGCCTTTCCCTGGGCCCAGGTTCGGCTGGCGCATTTGAACGCGAATTCTCTTACCTTCCTGCATGCCGGTAACCTCGGTAGCATCGCGGCCAGCCAGGCAAAAGAAATGTCGGCTGTCGGTGAAGAGCTGGGCGAAGTCTACGATGTGGATGTTGGCTTTGGCATCTAACGGACCTGTTGCAGGTCGCCGATGGCGGCCTTCAACTCCAGGCAGACTCTCACTATGACACAAACCTTCAGTGCCCACTTTTACCCCGAGGGTTTTGCCGACAGCCAAACCGTCACGGTATTGCTGGATGCCAGTGGCTGGCTGAGTTTTCAGGCGTTCGACAAAAAATACCGCTGCCCGTTCAACCGGGTTACGGTCAGCGACCGGCTGGGCCGGTCCCCGAGGTTTCTGACATTGCCCGAACTGGGCAGGCTGGAAACCCGCGACAACGACTTTGTTGATAGGGCATTGCGCCACTTTGGTCACAAGGGCGAACGTACCCTCTGGTTACCAAAGCTGGAGCGGGCGCCCTTGTGGATTCTGGGTCTGTTGATTGTGGTTGTTGTGACCGGCTGGGCTACCTACCGGCATGGCATTCCGGCTATGGCCCGGGTTACCGCACCGCTGGTGCCCGACAAGGTACGGGAGCTGGCGGGTAATGAGGCGCTGGGCTGGATGGAGCGCGGCTGGCTAACCCCCTCCCAATTGAGTGAAGAACGCCAGCAGGCACTTCGCGGGGCGTTCGATCGCCATTTTGGGGACCAACTGACCGGTCTGAACGTCCGTGTGTTGTTCTATAACAGTGATGCCTTTGGTGCCAATGCCTTTGCCCTGCCAGACGGCACGCTGGTATTCACCGATCAGTTCGTGGCGCTGGTCAATGAAGCCGAATTCTTGGCGGTCGCCGCGCACGAAGTCGGCCATGTCCGTCACGACCATGGCATTCGGGGCATCATCAGTTCCTCTGCCCTGGTCGCCGCCACCTTACTGATTACCGGCGACAGCGAGGCTCTCTCTGAAATCATCGTCACCGCCCCCTACGCCCTGGCGCAGCTCTCCTATTCGCGTGATATGGAAAGGGAGGCCGACACAGCAGCAATGGAATTGATGCAGGCCGCCGGTCTAGACCGACAGGCCTTCGCATCAGCCCTGCAGAAGATGATGGACAGCCACGGCGCCAATGAAGAAGGCTCCAGAGCCTGGGAAGAATACCTCTCCAGCCACCCCGCGACCGACGAGCGAATCAAGCGCTTCGAGTAGAGTTTTAGCCTGCCTGAAACCCAAGTTCGGAGTTTGGGTTGGTTTTGTTGCCAGGAGTTCATGTCAGCCACCGGGTATGTCTATTCGGGTGGTGCGACACATCGCTCGGCGTAGACCCGTCCATGGCGGTCCGACGTCTCGGGCCTAGATCGCAGCGTCCCTGCTGCGAACTACCCCGGATAGACATACCCGGCACCTGACACTCGGTTTTCTGCAAATTCCAAATTCAGTTAAAAGAATAATGTTCGTCAGGCCCAACAATCCGAAAGTATTCAGTTGCATCGGTACTTCTGAAAGGGTTGGCCCCAGTTAACCCAATCACCAAGTCGTTTATTCCTTGTCGAGCGCCGCATCCAGCTTAAGCGTACGCAACCTCAACGCATTACCTATCACTGAGACCGACGACAAACTCATGGCGGCTGCGGCGATCATCGGCGACAACAAGGCGCCGAAGATCGGGTAAAACAGACCGGCGGCGACCGGTACGCCCAGCGTGTTGTACACGAACGCAAAAAACAGATTCTGTTTGATGTTGCGCAGTGTGCCATGGGCCAGGGTGCGCGCACGCACGATGCCGTTCAGGTCACCTTTTACCAGGGTGATGCCGGCGCTTTCCATTGCCACATCGGCGCCAGTGCCCATGGCTATGCCGACATCGGCGGCGGCCAGGGCGGGTGCATCGTTCACACCATCGCCTGCCATGGCCACGGTTGCGCCCTGCTTGCGCAGTTCTTCAACCAGTTTTTGTTTGCCTTCGGGCGAGACGCCGGCACGTACTTCATCGATGCCCAGTTCACTGGCGACTGCCTGAGCGGTGGTTTCGTTGTCGCCGGTGGCCATGACCACGCGCATGCCTTGTGCCTGCAGGGCGCGAATGGCGTTGGCGGTGGTTTTTTTGACCGGGTCCTGTACAGCGATCAGGCCCGCCAGTTTGCCGTCGACGCCCAGGTACATGACCGTTTTGGCGGCTTTGCGCATTGCGTCGGCTTGTTTTTCAACGTCGGTTAAATCAATGCCTTTGTCGTCGAAAAGGGCGGCATTACCCATTAACAGGTCATGGCCGTCAACACGTCCGACAATGCCCTGGCCGGTCACCGAATCGAAGGTTTCAGGCTCTTGCAGTTTGGCTTCACGCTGCTTGGCTTCGGCCACTATGGCCTCGGCCAGCGGGTGTTCGGAGCTGCGTTCCAGGCTGCCGATCCAGCCGAGCAGGGTGGTTTCATCCTGGTCGTTCAGGGCGACCAGGTCGGTGACCTTGGGCTTGCCTTCAGTCAGGGTGCCGGTTTTGTCAACGATGAGGGTATCGACCTTGGCAAACCGCTCCAGTGCTTGGGCATCTTTGATCAGCACGCCCGATTGAGCGCCGTGGCCAGTGGCGGTCATGATCGACATCGGTGTTGCCAGCCCCAGGGCACAGGGGCAGGCGATGATCAGAACGGAAACCGCAGCAACAATGGCGTAGGCCATGGCCGGGTCTGGCCCGACCAGCGACCAGATGATGAACGCGATAATGGCGACGAGCACGACCGTCGGTACGAAGTAGCTCGCCACCCGGTCGGCCAGGCCCTGGATCGGCGCGCGCGAGCGCTGGGCCTGGGCCACCATGGCAACGATCTGTGACAGCACGGTTTCGGAGCCAACGCGTTCGGCGGTCATGATCAGGGTGCCTGTCTTGTTCAGGGTGCCGCCGGTGAGTGGATCGCCTTTGGTTTTTTCCACCGGTACCGGTTCGCCGCTGATCAGGGATTCATCCACGGAGGACTGGCCTTCGGCGACTACGCCATCGACCGGGATACCGCTGCCAGGTTTGACCCGCAAGCGGTCACCGCTTTGTACCTGGTCGAGCTGCACTTCCTCGTCGTCGCCGTTGTCGTTAATGCGCACGGCGGTTTTGGGGGCAAGATCGAGCAGAGCGCGAATGGCCGAGCCGGTGCGTTCGCGGGCTTTCAGTTCCAGCACCTGGCCGAGGAAGACCAACGCCACAATGACGGCAGCGGCTTCAAAATAGACCGGTACGTGGCCCGATTCCATGCGGAAAGCCGCGGGGAAGGCACCGGGCACCAGCGTGGCGACAATGCTGTACGCGAAGGCAGTACCCACCCCGAGACTGATCAGCGTCCACATGTTGGGGCTGCGATTGATGATGGAGTTCCAGCCGCGCACAAAAAATGGCTGAGCGGCCCAGAGTACGACCGGGGTGGCCAGTATCAGTTCCAGCCAAATAGCGGGCCCTTCACCCAGCCAGCGGCGAAACGGCAGCCCGATCATCGGACCCATGGTAATCAGCAGCAACGGGACCGCTGCGATCACGCTGATCCAGAAGCGTCGGGTGAAGTCGATCAGCTCGGGGCTGGGGCCGGTGTCTTCCAGTGAAGGGGTCATCGGCTCCAGAGCCATGCCGCATTTCGGACAGGTGCCGGGGCCTTCCTGCACGATTTCCGGGTCCATCGGGCAGGTGTATTTTGTGCCTTCGGGCATGGGCTCGGGCGCTTCACTCGGGTCGAGGTAGCGCTCCGGATTGTCCTCGAACTTGTGCTGGCAGCGTTCCGAGCAGAAATACTGTGCCTTGCCTTCATGCCGCGTCATGCCTTTGGGGCGGTCGCGCCGCACGGTCATGCCACAGACCGGGTCTTTGGCAGTCTCGAAGCCTTCGGGGTCGTTATCAAATTTGGTTTTGCAGCCAGCGCCACAAAAATAAAAGTCGTGGCCGTCGTGCTCGCTGTGATGTTTGGCGGTATCGGGCGATACGGTCATACCGCAGACCGGGTCGCGCAATTCCACGGTGTTGGTGTGTGCCTGGCTCATGGTCTCTCCTTCAAAGTGCAGTGTGCACAAGGATGTATGAGAGACAGGCTAGACCTTCCAGTGGTAGGAAGGTCAAGTATTCAGACGATTAATTTCCTGTGGATGTTCAATCTTCCCAAGGCCCTTTGGCAGGCTCAGCGCGAAAGGGGCTTAAAAAGGGGCTTAAACAGCAGGCACCGGCCCGGGTGCCTTGCGCAGATGACTGGCAAACGCCAGGTTTCTGGCCAGCCTGAGAAGGTGACGGTCGCTACCCGGTGGGCCGATCAGCGAAAACCCGACCGGGCCGCGAACATCGCGTAACCAGGGCAATGACACTTGCGGCAAGCCAGCCACACCCGCCACGGCGGTCAGACACAGGGTTTGACCGCGAATAAAGTCGACTTCTTCAGCGGGTGCCGAAATGGGTAGGGCTGACGCTGGTACGGTGGGCATGCACCAGATCGTATCGTCGCCGATCAGATCGCGAACGCGCTGGCGCAGGCCATTGAGGTTGGCCTGGGCGGCTTGGGCTTCCTCTGCAGTGATCTTTGCAGCGGCTTCAAAGCGCTCCGCGACACCCGGGCCAAACACGGGCTTGTTGGCCGTTATCCATTCACCGTGGGTTTGCCAGGCCTCAAAGGCTTGTACCACCTGAAACACCCGCCTGTAGCTTTCCAGCGAACCGATCGAGATGGACCGGGACACTGGCAAGCCCAATGACCGAATGGCCCCGCGCGCCTTGTGGGCCATGATGGAGTCCAGCAGTTCCATGCCATCATTGAGCAGGGCCACCTGGCTTGGAATCGGGGTGTCGGTGTCGGGTAACAGGGCATCGCCCACCGCCATCAGAATGTCGGCGCGCTGTGCCAGCCAGCCGACGGTATCAAACTGCGGCGCCAGGCTGCCCACACCGTCTCGGCTGACGGCCCCATGACTGGGGCGTATCCCGTACAGCCCACAATAGCTGGCTGGAATGCGGATTGAGCCACCGGTATCGGTGCCGATGGCGAAATCAACCAGTCCCTGGGCCACGGCCGAGGCGGATCCGCTGGATGAGCCGCCGGGGGTCGCATCTGGCACGGCCGGGTTCGGGGCAACCCCATAATGGTGATTATTGCCCGCCAGACTGTAGGTGAGCTCGTCTGTCTGGGTTTTACCTATCAGTTCAGCGCCCTGTGCCAGGCATCGGTCGATGCAGGCGGCATGGTGGTCAGCGACGGGGTGGGTGCTGGCCCACAGCGGGTGGCCCATGCCCATGGTGGATCCGGCCACGTCCATAACGTCCTTAACCGCGAAGCGCAGACCGGTTAAAGGCCCCGGGTGCGTGGGCGCAGCATGAACGGGGTCTTCAGTGATAATAGCGCTACAACGTTGCATGGCATGTTCCTCTGTACGATCCAGACGAGTCATAACGTTGCCACCAGCCCGTCGGCTCTGGGGTCGGCGGCTCCTTCGATCACCCCATCGGGGCGGTGCACCAGGGCGCCGGCGTGGCCCAGGGTGTCGCTGAAGGCTTCATCGAGTACTTCAACGTCATGTCCGGCGTTGCGTAATTGGTTGATCAGCGTCGGGTCGAAGCGGTTTTCCAGCTTCAGGCGGGTGTCGGTGTCGCCCCAGGTCCGCCCCAGCAGCCAGCGCGGTGCGGTGATCGCCTGCTGCAATGGCTGCCCGAACAGGGCATAGCGGCAGAACACCGCGGCCTGTGTCTGCGGCTGGCCTTCACCACCCATGGTGCCGTACACCATCGTGCGGCCGTCATCGAACTCGGCCAGGGCTGGGTTCAGGGTATGGAAAGGGCGGCGGCCCGGGCTGAGCGCGTTGCGGGAGGCCGGGTCGAGCGAAAAGCTGGTGCCCCGGTTTTGCCAGGTAACGCCAGTGCCCGGTACGACGATGCCCGAACCGAATTCCCAGTAGATGCTTTGAATGAAGCTGACCGCATTACCGGCTTTGTCGATGCAGCCGAGCCAGACGGTGTCGCCAGGCTTGGTTGGGTTGGGCCAGGGGCGCGCGCGGGTCATCGACAGGGTTTTGACCTGTTCGTTCAACGCCTCGGGTGTGAGCCAGCGTGCGGGCGAATCCGTCAGCCAGTCGGGGTCAATGCACTCCAGGTCACGCACGGTGAATGCGGCCTTGGTGGCTTCAATCAGGCCGTGCAGGTGGTCAAAGCCTTCGCCTTCGGTGATGTTCAGCCGATCGAACAGACCCAGAATGATCAGCGACGCCAGCCCTTGCGTCGGTGGTGGCAGGTTGTATACCGTGCTGCCGCGCAACTGGGTATGCAGTGGTTCGACCAGACGTGCCCGAAACGCCTCAAGGTCCGCACGCCGCACCGGACTGCCGAGTGCTTCCAGGCCTTGCGACAGGGTTTGGGCGAGGTCACCGCGATAAAAGTCGTCGAGCCCGGCGCGGCTGAGTTGGGCCAGTGTGTCCGCCAGGTCGGGCTGATACAGGATGTCGCCTTCGGAAGGTGGCTGGCCGTTATTGAGGAACACCTCGGCAAAACCGGGCTGCTGAGCCAGTTGCTCAAATTTGGCGCGCGTTAGCGCAGCCTGGCTCTGGCTGACCACGATGCCTTCACGCGCCTGCTGTTCGGCGGGGGCGAGTAAGCGAGAGACCGGGGTATTGCCACCGAGTTGATGAGCGACCTTTAATGCCTGTTGCCAGCCGCCGATGGTGCCCGCCACGGTCAGGGCCGCACGTGGTCCGCGGTTCGGGATGGTGGTTTCGCCTGCGCCCGTGTAAAAATCAATGTCGGCCGCTTGCCCCGCCGGACCGCAGGCATCGATGGCGATCGGCGTGCCATTGGCCGGTTTGATCAGCCAGAAGCCATCGCCGCCCAGCGCATTCATGTGCGGGTACACCACGGCGATGGAGGCCGCGGCGGCCACCATAGCCTCTACCGCGTTGCCACCTTCCTGCAGGACATCCCGCCCGGCCTGAGCGGCGCTGTGGTGGGGCGCGACGCAGGCGCCACCGAGTGTGCGTTTGGTGTGGATCATTACGGCTGGCTCCTTGCCCGGTTACTCATTGTTGAGCGCTCTGAGCGCGGAAGGCCCAGCCCGTCATGCGTTTTTCGATGACCACGAACAGGGCATACATCAGCACCCCTTCAATGGCCAGCGCCAGCAAGCCGGCGAACACCAGCGGTACCTCGAAGTTGGCCTGGGCCATCAGCATCATGTGGCCAAGCCCGGAATTGGCGGCCACGGTTTCGGATACCACCGACCCGACAAAGGCCAGGGTAATCGCGACTTTCAGCGAGCCGAAGAAATGCGGCATGGCGCCGGGTAAGCCGACTTTCAGCAGACGGTCCAATTTGCTGGCACCCAGGGCGCGCAGTATGTCGTCCATTTCCGGTTCGGTGGTGGCCAGACCGGTGGCGACGTTGACCACAATCGGGAAAAACGAAATCAGAAAGGCGGTGATGATCGCCGGTACCGAGCCGATGCCGAACCAGAGCACCAGAATCGGCACCAGGGCAACCTTGGGTATCGAGTTAAAGCCGACCATCAGCGGGTACAGCCCGCGATAAAGCCGGCGCGAACCGCCGACGGCAACGCCCAGTATTAATCCGAACACCACGGCGAAGCCAAACCCGGCCATGGTGGTCCACAGGGTTTGAATGGAGTTAATCATCAGGGCGCGCTGAAATTCGACCGCTGCCTGGGCAATTGCCGAGGGCGGTGGCAGAAAATACACGGGCAGTGAAAAGAGGTGACATACCGCTTCCCAGATCACGAAAAAGCCGATGATGATCCAGAACGACATCGCTTCTTCGCGGCGAAACCAGCCGAGCCAGTGTCGCACTCGTGACGGGCGCGGTGTGGTGGTTGCCGGCGTTGACGGGGTGCTTGTGGTCATGATGTGGCTCCCAGCACGGGTTTAGCAGCAGCCTGGGCTCGGGTGCCGCGAATGTGTTCCCGCAGGTCGTGCACATGGCTGACAAAACCGGGTTCAAAGCGAATGTCGAGGTCGCGCGGCTGGTCAAAGGTGATGTTCTGGCGCACCAGCATGCGTCCCGGCCGGGCACTCATCACATAGACGGTGTCAGAGAGGTAAACCGCTTCGGTCAGATCGTGGGTGACCATCAATACTGTAAACGTTCGGTGCTGGCGCAGCGTCTGCAACACCAGCCAGAGTTCTTCCTTGGTAAAGGCATCGAGTGCGCCGAAGGGTTCGTCGAGCAGCAACAAAGGCGGTTCGTGAATCATGGCGCGACACAAAGAAGCCCGCTGGCGCATACCGCCAGACAACTCCCAGGGGTACTTGCTGCCCATGCCCTCAAGGCCAACAGCGGTCAGCAGATCTTCTGCCTGGCGCCGGTACTGGGGCTTGCGGTGGCGAAAATCCGACTTGGTGGCGGGGGCCACTTCCAGCGGCAGCAGGATATTATCGAGCGTGGTGCGCCAGGGCAGCATAATGGCATTCTGAAACGCCATGCCGACCTGACTGCGCGGCCCGGTGACCGGTTCGTTGTCGATCAGAATCTGGCCTTCCTGGGGTGTCAGCAAGCCGGATAGCAGCTTCATAAAGGTTGACTTGCCACAACCGCTCGGGCCGACAATGGCCGCGAATTCGCCACTGTCGATGTGCAGGTCGATGCCATCCAGCACGATCTGTTCCGGGGCCATACCACCGTAGCCAAGGCGTAAACCTTCTATATCAATCACACTCATACTGCGGGCCTGTCGTAAATGAGACCAGGGCGCCGAGGCGCCCGTTTTGTTTGGGTAGCCTGTACTTATTGCAGCATCCGCTCTTCAGCGCTGGGCAAAAAGGCATCGGTGAAGATGTCGTCGACATCGGGTTTATTGTTGAAGTTGTAGGCAATGCCGATCTGATCGATGGCTTCGCGCATCCGCTCGGGGTCGATGTCGCCCATGCCATTGGCGATGACGGCATCGGTGAGGATGTTGTCGTCGATCGACATGATCAGCCGCTCCAGCTCGACTTCTTTGCGGGCAATGCTGTTGTGGGCCATTACGTATTCAACGGCCGCTTCCGGGTCGGCGATGGTGTCGCGCCAGCCGCGAATGGTGGCACGCAGAAACGCGGTGACCGCTTCGGGGTTCTCTTCAGCAAAGGTCGGGTTAACGATGATGGCATTGCCGTAGAGTTTCAGGCCGTAGTCGCTCATCAGCATGACGCTGATGTCATCGGCGTCGACGCCCTTGGATTTCAAATTAATGTAGGAGGAAAACGAGAAGCCGGTAATGGCGTCGACATCGCCCTGGGCCAGCATGGGTTCGCGCACCGGAAAGCCGACGTTTTCGATGGTGACCTGGCTGGCATCGATGTTGTTGGCCTCAACAAAGGCAGGCCACTGGGCGAAGGCGCCGTCGGTGGCTGGTGCGCCCAGGGTTTTGCCTTCAAGGTCGGCCGGTTCCATCACGCCCAGGCTCTTGCGCCCCACAATGGCGAACGGCGGGGCGTCGTACACCATCATAATCGCCTGAACCGGTACGTCAGAGTCCTGGTCGCGGAACTTAATCAGTGAATTGATGTCGGCAAAACCCAATTGGTAGGTGCCCGACCCAACCCGGGGGATGGCCTCCAGCGAGCCGCTACCGGTATCAATGCTGACGTTCAGTCCCTCTTCTTCATAGTAGCCACGGTCCATGGCCATCAGGTAGGGCGCTGCAGGGCCTTCGAATTTCCAGTCCAGTGCAAATTTGATATCGGTCGCAGAAGCGGCCGTGGCGCTAAGCAGTGCAACGACGCTGGCAACCAGAGATGCTTTGTTCATGGTGTTCCCCTGTGTGTGGCTTTAGGATTGGCCGGAGCCGGTACAGGGATATTGCAAAGGGCAGGCCAGTTGGCCGAACAATCATTCAAATCGGCGTAAGGCTGAAACAATCGTTTCAAAAGCCGGGTATCATGGGGCTTTACCGGCGTGGCCTTGTCACAGATACCTTCACTGCGCACCAAGTCGATCACCCTGCACCAGAACGCGCACCGTTTTGGCGCGGTGCCTGCTGTTCTGTTGCATTAACAAAGGTTCTCCGGGAATAACCACCCGGTGCATCCACGAACCAGGCATTTCAAGCTAGACTGTTTCAGTAGGGCTCAATCAGCCCGTTTCTTTCACAAGATTTCTGTTGGGTGGTATGGCATCAGAACATAATTCAGATCAGGCAGGTCGGTCGCCACTGGTCAGACAGCTTCATCATGAACGTCTCAACCAGATGTTCTGGGCCTTGCAGATATTCCTGCTGGTTGCGACCGTACAGAGTATGTCACTCGGCCGTGTTTCCTCTGCACTGGCCATGGCGGTCGCAGCGGGACTCTTGTTCCTGAGCCTTTGGCTGGTACGCCAGCAACATTATCAATTGGCCGCCACCTGGATGCTCGGGCTGATGACCGGCCTGTGTTACTACTTTCTATGGAGCAGCGACGGCCTGCGCGATGAAGCCGTGCTGGGTTACCCCGGCATTCTGGTCGTTGCGAGCATCATTGGTAACCGGCGTATTTTTATTGGTTTGCTGGCGGTTATGATTGGTAGTTTGCTGGTACTTGGTGGCGTCAATTCGATGGGGCTGCATCAGACCCGACCGGTCGAGAGCAACATCAACGTGGCTATTTTGCTGGTGTTGATCCTGTTGACGACAGCCTACTGTATTCGCCTGCTGGTCAACGACATTCGCCATCTGGTGACAGAGCTGAACGAAGAAAACCAGCGACGCCGTGAATCCCAGGCTCAGGTCGAGGCGCTTGTGAATCATGACAGTCTGACCGGTTTGCCCAATCGCATGCTGGCCGCCGAGCAGTTTGAACTGATGTTGCGTCACAGTGAGCGTGAAGGTCAGTCGGTGGCGCTGTTATTTATCGATCTGGATAACTTTAAACCCATCAATGATTCACTCGGCCACGGCGCCGGCGATGAATACCTGATTCAGATTGCCCAGCGCCTGGTGGATGAAGTGCGTACATCGGATGCGGTCTCACGCTTTGGTGGCGACGAGTTCGTGGTGCTGATGCCCGACCTGCCACCGGGAGAGTCCATCATCTCCCGGGCGGATGAACTGCTGCAAACGCTGCGCGAACCCATGATGCTGCAAGGTCACGAGCTGACCACCACGGCCTCGATTGGCATTGCCATCGCGCCGGCCGATGGTACCGACTTCGCTACTTTGCTGAGCAAGGCCGACATGGCCATGTACGAATCGAAGCGCGCCGGGCGCGACGGCATTCGCTATTACAACACCAGCATGAACAACGACGCCCAGGCTCAGGTCAAACTCATTTCAGATCTGCGCAAGGCGTTACACGGCAATGAGCTTTCGCTGCACTACCAACCCAAAGTCGATCTGAAAACGGGCAAGCTGTGCGGTTGTGAGGCCCTGTTGCGCTGGCAACACCCGACGCGCGGGAATGTGCCTCCCATCGAGTTTATCAGCCTGGCTGAACGGTCGGGTCTGATCATTGAGATCGGCATGTGGGTGATGCAACAGGCCACCGGGGCACTGAGCCGGTTTGATTCGGTCGGCCTGCCTGGGCTGACCATGGCGGTTAATGTGTCGTCATTGCAATTCAAGCGCGGTAACCTTGACCGGGTGGTTGAACAGGCTTTGACGGAATCCGGCATCGAGCCTCACCGGCTGGAAATTGAAATCACCGAATCGATGCTGATGGAACCCGGGGACGACATTGATCACACCTTTCACCGGTTGCAGGCGCTCGGCGTTACGTTCTCGATTGACGATTTCGGGACCGGCTATTCCAACCTGGGATATCTGAACAAGATGAAGATCGGCACACTGAAAATCGACCGGTCCTTTGTGTCGCAGCTGCAACTGAGCCCGCAAGACACCGCCATCGTCACCGCCATTATTCAAATGGCCAACAGCCTCAACCTCACCACCGTAGCCGAAGGCGCCGAAACCCAGGCCGAAGCCGAATTACTGGCCAGGCTCGGCTGCACTCAAGGGCAGGGGTATTATTGGGCCCGGCCAATGCCGGAAGCCGATTTTATTAAGTTTGCGCTGTCGCGCGGGTAACAGGCACCTGCTCTAGTTTCTTAAAGAACTCATATTAGAGGTCTCAAGTTTCGGAGTTCGGGTTACTTCAGAGGTGATCGTCCGCGACGGCTACCGGTTGTGCCTCTGCAGGGTCGGCGTCAATCCGTCCATGGAGCCTAGGCCGCAGCATCCCTGCTGCGGACTCCCCTGCAGAGGCACAACCGGCACCCGCCGCTCGTATTGTGCGAACTCTGAAACTTGAGAGTTGATTTCGGCGGCTATGAGCACTCAAACTCATTAAGAGATCGCCAGACAAGCTCTGCGATGGCCCGGTAGTCCACGTCGTAAGGCTCCAGTGGCTTGGCGTTGTGACCATTCTCCTGATGGGAGGGCGCCTGATATAACCGGTGCGTTGAGTTGAAAATGGTTGTTTCAAACTGCGCCCAACTGGCCCCGGCACTGAACACCGGGTTACCACCGTTGTGGCATGAGCTGCATTGACTCTGCAGAACATCCTGGACCTCGGTATTGTAAAACGCCTCATTACTGATGCATTGCCCCAGCGTCAGGTCGCGCTCAAAGGTCACTGTTTTCCAGTCGCCGCCTTTTAGCGCCGTCAGTTCAAACTGCTGCTCGCCCCCTGTCTCGATCATGACGGGCAGAGACTGGTCCAGGTAATCTGCACACTGAGTAAAGGCCGGGAATACAATGCAAGAGTCGCCCGTATCCCATTCTTCAATCAATTCATCGTTCAACACAAGTTGCACGGTGGCTTCCGTCGGTATGCGTATATCCAGCACGGCCTGAGTCGGCCCCGGGTTAGCCTGGGTGTAGCTGAGCGATCGCACTGCCAGCGCCAGCTCAACGGTGCCGCTGTCATCAGTATCGACGGGGTCGGACGTATCGCCGGAGTTGTCGCTGGCGGTTTCCGGTTGGCAACCTGCGACCAGCAAGGTGAGCAACGCAGTGCACGGGGCCAGCCTTAACGGGGCCAGTCGGGAGCGGATTGCAGGGGTTGTCATGACATCATTCAGCTTGGGAGTAATGGCCTAGAATGGCATGATGCCGGCTTTACATCTGCGACCGGCTCCACACTTCGCGGCTTTCCCCCCAAGGGTTTGGGGCCGTGTTTGAAATACTCTGTTAACATTTCAGTGCGTCACTGAGTGGCGCGAACGCGCGTACACAGACTCACCTGGCACCATAATGATAAAAAGCCCGGAGAAACCGATGGCCGCAACCCCCCAGGCGCATCACATTGCCATCGTCGATGACGACCCGGACATCTTGCAGGTACTGACCGACACCCTGACGCTGGAGGGCTACCGGGTTACGCCGGTCCAAACCGGGCAGGCGCTGCTGGGCCTGCAAGCGCAAGACCCGGCCGATCTGATATTGCTCGATTTGAAGCTGGAGCACGAAAGCGGCTTGCGCGTGGCGCAGGACATCCGCCGCGATTCGCCCGTGCCGATCATGATGCTCACCGGCAAGGGCGATGAGACCGATCGCATTCTCGGCCTCGAAGTCGCCGCCGACGACTTTATGATGAAGCCGTTCAATCTGCGCGAAATTGTCGCCCGGGTGCGGGCCCTGCTGCGGCGCAGTACCCAACTGAGCCAGACCCCCAAATCACTGGTGCAACGGGTTTCCGAAGGCCTGGTGTTCGATGGCTGGTGCCTCGACCTGACGCGGCGGACGCTGCTGAACCCGGCGGGCGAGATGGTCGACCTGACCTACGGCGAGTTCAATCTGTTGAATGTGCTGCTATCGTCGGCGAACCGTGTGCTAAGTCGTGATTATTTGCTGGAAAAAACCCACGGCACTCAAACCGAATCCTTCGATCGCACCATCGACGTTCTGATACTGCGCCTGCGCCGCAAGCTCGAACCCAACCCCAAGGCGCCGCACTACATCAAAACCGAGCGCGGCATCGGCTACCGTTTTGAGGCGACGGTCAAACGGCTATGAACCCGCTGCGCTGGACGTTACACGCGAAAGCCCTGGCTGCCTTTGTGGTGGGCCTGGTGCTGTTGCTGACGCTGGTCAGCTTTTCCTGGCGCGGTCTTAGCCAGACCCGGGATGCGGTGAATGAGTTCGAAGGGTTACTGATTCCGGAAATACGCACTGCTCTGAGCCTCTCCGATGAAGCGGCCCAGATTGTGGCGCTGGCGCCCTACCTGGCATCGGCCGGGCGTCCGTTTCAACTGCAAGCCGAGCGGCAGCGTCTCGAAAGCCGATACCAGCGGGTGTTTGCCCTGTCGCAACGGTTGCAAAACCCGGACGTTCGCGCTCGAATCCAGGCCATTCTCGCCAACATTAAAGCCGATCTCGACGCGCTGACCGAGCGGGTATACGACGAACTCTTTATTCGCGAAGACGTGCTGGCGGCTCAGTTTCAGGTTGATCAGCAGGCGCGCTACAGCACTGAGGCCGGCCATTCCGTCACCATAGAACCCTGGTTGCCGTTGCAGCTGTTTTACCGGGCGATTACCGACCCGGCCGACTATAACCGCCAGACCCGGGAGCGACTGCGACCGCTGGTGCTAGCCGTGGCCGAGCCCGAGGCCTACCTCGACTGGCTGGAGCTGGCCACCGCTGAATACCAGACGTTGCAGGGCATACAGCAAAACAAGGCATTCCTGCTGGCCCGCTTGCGCGCCCACTCGGAGCGCCTCACTGAGCAGACCAACAGCTTCGCTGCCGATATTCAGCAGGTGGTGGTGCGTCAGCAAACGGCGGTGACCGACCGGGTAAACGCCTCCCGGGTGCTCACCCTGGGCTTGTCGCTGGTGGTGATGCTGGCGCTGCTGGTGTATTACCTGAACAATCGCCGGCTGATTCGGGACCTGGCTACCGTCACCGACGACATGATGCAATTGTCGCGGCGCGAGGAGTCGCCGGCGCAAATTCCCGTTCATCGCCAGGATGAAATTGGAGATCTGGTGCACGCCTACGATGTGTTCCGTGAGCACGCCCTGCAAGCTGAACGCACCAGCGCCGAGCTGGATACCCAGAAAACGCTGCTGGAAACCATCCATAACCAGATTCAGGACGGGCTCAGTGTGTTTTCCCGCGACGACCGGCTGGTGATCTGGAATCGGCGCTACCTGGAGATTTTCGATTTCAGCGACGGCGACCTGCAGCCCGGCATGGCGCTGGACGAGGTGCAGGCACTGATGGCGCGCAAGGCGCATCGCAACCTCAGCGTGCAGCAGGAAACCGTCGACATGCCGACCATGAACGTGCAGCGCCACCAGAGCCAGCAGAACTTTGAACGCCATTACGACGATGGTCAGATCATCGAGTTTCGCAGCCAGCCGATGCCCAATGGTGGCTTTGTCACCCTGTACCGGGACCTGACCGAACGGCGCATGGCCGAACAGCAATTGCAGCAGGCGCAAAAAATGGACGTACTGGGCCAGCTGACCGGTGGTGTCGCGCACGATTTCAATAACCTGCTGGCGGCGTTGTCGGGCAACTTACAGTTGCTGGAGCAAAGTGGCGCGGTCAGCGACGCTGGCACACCCTATTTGCACCGCGCGCTGGATGTCAGCGAACGTGGTGCCCAGCTGGTTCAGCGGTTACTCGCCTTCAGCCGCAAGCAACGGCTGACGCCCGAGGTGGTCGAACCGGACCGGTTGATCGAGGGGCTGACTGAACTGCTGGAATATTCAGTTTCTGGCCCGGTTACGCTCACACTTGATCTGGCGGCCCCGGGCCGGAGTCTGTACATCGACCCCTCTCAGCTGGAAAACGCCCTGTTGAATCTGGTGTTGAACAGCGTATCGGCCATTCCCGGCAAGGGTGCCATTACGGTTCGTACCCGCTACCTTGAACAACAGGATCGGCTGGAACTGACGGTGACCGATACCGGCCAGGGTATTCCGGTGGCGTTGCAGAAACGCGTGCTGGAACCCTTCTTCAGCACCAAACCAGTGGGTCAGGGCAGTGGTCTCGGGTTGTCGACCGTGTATGGGTTTGTGCAGCAGAGCGGTGGGCAGTTCACTCTGCAATCCTGGCCGGGGCAGGGTACAACGGTGTGCATGAGCTGGCCGGTAACCACTCAGTTGAGCACACCTGGCGCCAGCGTCGTCGAACACTCGCTTACCTTCAAGGCCAGTCTTACGCTGGTGCTGGTTGAAGACGATATCGCCGTTCGCCAGGCGCTGGCCGATTTGTTGCTACAGCGCGGTTACCGGGTCATGGCGTTCGAGCATGGCGAACAGTTCATCGACTGGGCGCATCACAGCGACGAAACTGCCGGGCTGGTCCTCTCCGATGTGAACCTGGGTGGCTTGCTGAACGGGCTCGACGTGGTAACCATGGTGCGCAAATACTGGCCCGACGTGCCCTGCCTGCTGATGTCCGGCCTGCCGCGCGAACGGCTGGAAGACGACCTGGGGTTTGCCATCGAGCATCCTTTGTTGCAAAAGCCCCTGTCTCAAAGGCATATTGACGCCTTGTTTCCGCCCTTGTCGGCAACTGGCCAGCGGTCAGAGCCGATACAGAGCCGGAAGGACTGACACCCGGGAAACGCATGGATGATGCACGCCCGGATCTGAAGGAGTAGCACCATGGTGGGCGTACCCAGGGCAGGAGGTCGTATCGCAATTGCACTGTTAGTGGCTGTTGGGCTGGTTTTGCTGGCAGTGGGCATTTACCACAGCGTTAAACCCTTGCCACCCGGCCTCAACGTTGACGGCCCGCTGCGGCCGGTCAGCGATGTGCGGTTTTTATCCGATACGTCTTACATTGGCACCGACGACCAGCGTCATCTCGAACAAAGCATCTTCGATGAAGTCTTCGCCATGATCGACGCGGCCGAACGTTTTGTGCTGATCGACATGTTTCTGTTCAACGATTTTCAGGGTGAGGTGCGGGAAGAGCACCGCGCGCTGTCGGCCGAACTGACCGAGCGACTGATCGCCCAGAAGCAGCGCTTCCCCGAGCTTGAGGCTCACCTGATCACCGACCCGATCAATACCGTCTATGGCGGTCAGCGTGCCAGGCACCTGGAGCGGCTGGAACAAGCGGGCATCACCGTGACGCTGACCCGGCTGGAGGCCCTGCGCGACAGCAACCCGGCCTATTCTTCCATCTGGCGTACCTTTTTATCGCACTTTGGAACCAGCACCGGAGACAGGCTGGCAAGCCCCTTGGGCGATGGCCGAATATCACTGCGAAGCTTTCTGATTTTGCCGAACTTCAAGGCCAATCACCGCAAAGTGATTATTGCCGACCAGGGCGGGGGTAACGACTACGCGGCGCTGGTGACCTCGGCCAACCCCCATGATGGCAGCAGCGCCCACGGCAACGTTGCCCTGCGCTTTTCCGGGCCTGCCGTACAGGATTTGCTGACAACCGAGCAGGCCGTGCTGGCTTTTTCGGGCGGCCCGACGGTACAGTCGACGCTATCAACCCGGGCCCCGGCCGACGCAACGGACGCCGGGTTAAGAGTGGTCACTGAATTGGCCATCAAACACGCGCTGCTGGAGACCATCAATGGCGTTAACGCCGGCGATCAGCTCGACATCGCCGTGTTCTACCTGTCAGACCGCGACATCGTCAACGCCCTGCTGGCCGCGCACGACCGTCAGGCCCAATTGCTCCTCCTGCTCGACGCCAACAAAGACGCCTTCGGCCGCGAAAAGAACGGTATCCCCAACCGACAAACCGCGCTCGAATTGCACCGGGCCGGCATTCCCGTGCGCTGGTGCGAAACCCGGGGCGAACAGTGCCATTCCAAATTCATGCTGGCCCGGCACGCCGATGGCGAGGCCACGTTGATTGTCGGCTCCGCCAACTTTACACGCCGCAACCTCAATAACCTCAACCTGGAAACCAATGTGGTATTAACTGGCAGAACGGCCGAGTTAACCGCTCTGGCAGACGCCGCCGACTGGTTTGAATTGCGCTGGAGCAACACCGACGACAAACGCTTCAGTGTCGATTACGGAACCTACGCCGACAACCGGGTCTGGCCGCAACTGGTGTACCGGTTCATGGAGGCCAGCGGGATCAGTACATTCTGAGGTTTCCGGGATAGGGGCGCGATAGGTAACGCGCCAGGATTGTCGAATCAGGAAAACTCGACTAAACATAAGCTTATGCCCGAACAACAATAGGAATCGCCATGCCCTTCTCCGACGACCACCTCGCCGAGCTGAATTTGCTTACCCAGTTTCGGGCCTCTTCATTGCAGGAAGGCATAAAAGTGCATAGCCAGGAGGCCGACCCGGCACTGGTAGCCGCTGCCGAACGCCTGCATGGCAAAGGGCTGATCACCCATAAAGACGGCGGCTACCTGACCGACCTCGGGGTCGAAACAGTCGACCACACTCGAAAGTTGCTGGGCATTCTATCGAGTCAGTAATGCAACGGCCCGAATGGTTTCGGGCCGTTCAGGTTAACCGGTGATCGCCCGCAGGCTACCCAGGGTGGCATGGCAGGCCTGAGCCGCTTCCTGACCCTTTTTCACGAAGTGCTCGCGGAAATAGCGCTGGTGTTCCTCGTGTTCGTGAAAATGGTGCGGCGTCAGCACCACGCTGAAGACCGCAACATCGGTATCCAGCTGCACTCGCATCAGCCCATCAATCACCGCCTGGGCGACAAAGTCATGCCGGTAGATGCCACCGTCGACTACCAGGCCACAGGCGACAATGGCGTCAAAGCGTCCGCTTTTGGCCAGGTGCTTGGCGTGCAATGGAATTTCATAGGCACCGGGCACGCGCAGGTGTTCGACCTCGGCCGAGGTGTCCAGTTGTTTCAGTTCAGATTCAAACGACGCGCAGGCCTGTCCGACAATGTCGGCATGCCAGGAGGCCGCAATAACGGCGACGCGGGTAGTGCGGTTGGGGATAGACTGATTCATGGGTTTCCCTCACGATTAGGGTGATGGCCAGAATCAGGGCGCGCGAGTACGCAAAGACCACCGCGCAGGGCGCGGCAGCGATTGGGTGGTTCGCGATCTCTCTCATCCGGACTCTAACCGTCGGCTCTGGTTTCACACCAGATCTGCTGACCTCGCCGTGACGCACCGGCTTTCATCCGGTTCACCGCGAGCGCTCGCGGGCTCCTGACCTGCATTGCTGCCAATCAGATACCGCCGGTGGGGAATTTCACCCCGCCCTGAGAACGCTGCTGGCGCCTTAGCGCCAGACGAGCGGCAGTATACTGAAAAAACACAGAAGCGCACCATCACCCAAGCGCTGGGAGCCAGCGTTGTCGAAATCAGTCCGGTGTGGCGTTAGGTCTGATACCGGGCGAGGCCGATTCCTGCTCTGTGCTCTTATACAAACCGGCCGTCAGCATGAATTGCATCGCATCTTCAAACGGCCAGTCCACATAAATCAGGTCGGCCTTGCGCACCAGCAGCGTTACCCCGGCGATCTGATAGCTGACCTGCATCAGCACCGGCACCCACTCATCGGTTTCGTTGTGTTTTTCCAGCGCCTGACCAACAGCCCTGGGGACATCGTTTGCCGTCACAAAGCCGACAATGTAGGTGTCGTTCGCCTGTTTAACCAGAACGGTTTGCCGTTCTTTGGTTTTCTCCGGGTCGGTGCTGATCAGCGAGGCCATGTCTTTAATGGCCCCATATACGGTCTTCAGCAGCGGAAACCGGAGAATCTGGTCTTCCAACTTTTGGTACAACCAGACGATCGGACTGACACTGAACGCCAGGCCGATGATCAGCAACAGGGTCAGCACCAAAACAAAGCCACTCCCTGCCCAGGGTTGGCTGATGCCGACCAGGCGAAGCAGTGCGAGCCCGAAATTATTGAGCCCGTCGCCGATCGTCCAGAACAGCCACAAAGACAGCGCCAGCGGCAGGATCCTGAGGACTCCACGGGTGATGGTTTTGCGCATTTATGTGCTCCTGTGTTCAGGTTGGCGTTTCAGGGTCGTACACTCTTAATCAGAGCAGAGCCTATCAGATTGAATGCCAGCTATTGGCCTTCGGAGTTTAACGCTGCGTTTTATTTCGAAACCCTGCCTGCCACTCTATACTGCGCGCGACTATTAATCCTGCCGGAGCGCCATGAGCCCCAGTCATCCGACCCGATTGAACACCGCGCTGAATCTGCTGCTGACGCTCGCCATCGCTGCCGTCGGTGCCCTGGTGTTCAATGCGCTGTCCTGGCCGTTACCCTGGATGCTGGGCAGCCTGACAGCGACGCTTGTCGGCAGCCTGCTCGGTTTTACTCCCCATATTCCAATTCGGCTGTTCACCGCCATGCTGCTGATACTGGGCATCTATGCCGGTGCCGCTCTTGACCCGAGCCTGGTGTTTACCGTCTGGCACTGGCCCCTGTCGCTGATCGGCATGGTGTTGCTGGTTATTGCAACAACAGCGGTCAACCATTGGTACTTTCGGCGTTTTGCCGGGTTCGATAGCACCACGGCGCTGTATGCCTCGGTGCCCGGAGCCCAGTCGCTCGTGCTGATCATGGGTGCACGCAGTGGCGCCGATGAAAAGCAGATGCTGATCCCGCAAATAACCCGGGTGCTGGCTGTGATCTATTTCGTGCCGCTGATTCTGGTGAGCCTCGGTGACCTGACCGGGCTCGATATCAATCGCATTCGCTCAGTGTCAGCCGAAGCCTGGGCATTGCCCGCCTGGCAGTCCGTTGTGTGGGCTTTGGCTGCCATCGCCCTGGGTTTGTGGATCGCCAGGCGACTGCGCTGGCCACAACCGCTGATGCTGGGACCGTTAACCGGGGTTGCGGTGCTGCAAATTACCGGCCTGACCGACCTGAGCATTCCCGGCCAGGCACTGGTGCCGGTGCAGTTTGTGCTCGGTACCTATCTGGGCACCAAGTTCGCCAAAATTCGCTGGCGCACGGCCGTCATTCTTTCGGGTCACAGCCTGGTTGCCCTGTTGCTGACGGTGACTCTGGTCGCGCTGATGACAGCACTTCTGACGCTGCTGACCGACATTCCGGCGGCGGCTATTTTTCTCGCTTTTGCTCCCGGCGGTCTGCCCGAAATGGTGCTGATTGCCGCAACGTTGAATGCCGACCCGGCCTTTGTGGTGGTGCACCACGTGGTGCGGTTTCTGATTATTGCGATTGCACTGCCCTGGGTTGCTGAGCAGTTAGGAGGACGAAGCCGGTAAGGGCACTTGGTTGTCGGCGATTGCATGCAACAGGGTAAGATTTGGAACACCGGTACAATAAATAAAACAGTTTATTCGCTCAGTTAAGCGTATAACGGTACTAAGCTGCATCCCAGTGGCCTTTTCAAACGCGCAATAGCGCATTCAGATAAACCTCTGTGTTTTCTTACTGGTCCAAACCAGTGCACTAGGCTTTCGAGAATGAGTACGTGTTGCTCACACTCCCCCAACCGGTTGAACATCTTCTGTGTTACCGGTTCCAATAAGCAGGCTACATTATGGGTATTCTACAAAAATACTCGAAGACCTTTCTAACCCTATTCGCGTCACTTTTCGTCGTAACCCTGGCCGCCTGTGATGGCAGTAATGGCGACCTCGATACCACGACAACCGTCATCGCTTCTCTGGCCGTAACCTCCAGTGCACCAGTCGCCAATTCAACAACGGCGGGTACCAATACCAAAGTTGTCGCGGTGTTTAACCGGGCGATGAAATCCGAAACCCTGACACAAAGCAGTTTTACGATGCAGGGCGCGGGCGAATCCGATGTTGTCGGTGCGGTAGCGTACAATGCCGATACCCGGACAGCGACCTTTACCCCGAATGGCAATCTGACCGCGAGCACAGTCTACACCGCTACCATAACCACAGCGGTAGAAGATGACATGGATAACGTATTGCTGAGCGATTACGTCTGGAGTTTTACAACGGGTTCATCCGTTGATAACGCGGTGCCGACACCGTCAACCATCAGCCCTGCAGATCTCTCGACCGATGTGCTGCGCAACACTAAAGTGAGCGTGATCTTTAGCGAAGCGATAGACCCGCAGACGCTGACCTCAACCAGTTTTGAACTGTCAAAAAATGCAGGCATTGACGTCGTCTCCGGCGATTTACTGTACGTGAACCCAAAGACGGTAATGATCATACCCGATGACAATCTGGAAGCGAGCACCCTTCATACGTTGACGCTGAGTACCGCTATTCTGGACCTGGCCGGAAACGGCCTGGCACTTTCGGAAACCACATTCACAACCGGTACTGAGGTGTCTTCGAGCCCTGCGATGGTCGATTTGGGTACAGCCGCGAACTATGTGATACTGGCCAAGACCGGCATATCCACAACCGGTACAACGCACATCACTGGTGATATCGCCGTCAGCCCTGCAACGCGCACAGCGTTAACCGGTTTTGGAGATACACTCGATTCGAGCGGTATATTCTCCACCTCGCCACTGGTGACCGGCGAACTCTTTGCATCGAATATGACCACGCCAACTCCTGGCGACCTGACCACAGCGGTCAGCAATATGGAAACCGCCTATACCGATGCGGCTGGCCGCGTTAACCCGGACTTTACCGAATTAGGCGCTGGTGAGATCGGTGGTCTGACGCTGGACCCGGGTTTGTACAAGTGGGGCACTGGCGTACTGGTAACCTCTGATGTCACCCTGACCGGCACCGCGACCGATGTCTGGATCTTCCAGATTGGGCAAGACCTGAAACTGGAAGACGGCAAGGCGGTTGTACTCACCGGTGGCGCAGTGCCCGAGAACGTGTTCTGGCAAGTGGCGGGTGAAGTGACCTTGCAAGCCGGCGCGACGCTTAACGGCGTTGTGCTTGGCCAGACGGGTATTATCTTGAAGTCGGGTGCGGTATTTAACGGTCGTGCTCTGGCACAGACCGCTGTGACGCTGATCGCCAACGACGTCAACGAACCTGCGCAGTAAGCACTGAACAGACAGGGACGTCACGGCCACAGGTTATTTTCTGCGACCGAACACAAAAAACCGCGACGTTGATCGCGGTTTTTCTTTTTGTAGCATAATAGAAAATTTGTATCAGTGAATCTTGGCGACCAGTTGAGTGTCAGGTGCCGGATAGGCCTACCCGGTACCTGACACGGATGCAAGGAACGCGGTCAACCATCAATCTTGTTCAAAGACGCTGCCAGTGCTTCAACGCGCTGATTGGTCTCATCCACCAGCGTATCAATCTCACCGGCCGACGCACTCGACTTGCTGGCCAGGGTGCGCACTTCATCGGCTACAACCGCAAAGCCTCGTCCGGCTTCACCCGCACGGGCCGCTTCAATCGCCGCGTTCAGTGCGAGCAGATTGGTCTGGTCGGCAATGGCATTAATGGTTGAGACGATGCCGCTGATTTTGTTACTGACCTGCAGTACCGATTCCATCGCTTCCTGGGTCTCGCTCAGTGCCTGATAGCGATCGGTGATGTCGATGCCAAACAAAACATAGCGGCGCACCTCGCCCGAGAACGTCTTCAGTGCGACAACCTGATAGTCCAGCGCCAGGGGTGGCAGGCCAGTCAGATCGACGGAATCCTTACCGCTGAATTCACCTTTCGTACGCAGTGTCTTAATGTTGTCCGCTGTTAGCTTCGCCCACAGTGCTTTGGCAACCTGAGACACTTTCTCCTTGTTGCCGTATTTGGCATGAATCAGTTTATTGGCAGAAATAAAGCTGCCATCCGGGTTGAATTCCATGGTTACCATCGACCGTTCAATGGCTTCCAGGCGACGGGTAAAATCGACTGTCTCCTGCTTGCTTTGGGTAATGTCGGCCTCGACCGAAATAAACCGCTCTATGCGACCGCGCTCGTCGAACACGGGCGCAATGGAAAGCGACACCCAGTAAGGCGTACCGTTCTTGTGGTAGTTCAGAATCTCAACATAAAAGGGTTCCAGCCGGTCGAGGTGTTCGCGAATCTTCTTAACGGTCTCAGGATCGGTACCTTCACCCTGAAGCATGGGCCCAGGCTTTTTACCGCGTGATTCGGCCAGGCTGTAGCCCGTCAGTTTTTCAAAACCGGCGTTGATGTATTCGATACTGCCCTTGCTGTCGGTAATAATGATACCGCTGTTAGCCTGGTCGGCGACCAGCGACAGCATTTCCATTTTTTCCCGTTTTTCAACTTCCTCGGTGACGTCTTTTATAAAGGCCGTGTAGGTTATGCGACCGTCGAATTCGATCTTGCTGATGGCGGCCTGGCCCCACAATTCGGTGCCGTCTTTGCGCACTACCGTGAGTTCACGGTAGCTGCCGACTATGCGATTTTCACCGGTACTTCGGTTGCGGTTGATGAAACCATCGTGCTGCGACTGCAGGCTTTTGGGTACCAGCATTTTTACGTTGTTGCCCAATACCTCGGAGCGGCTGTAGCCCCACACCGCTTCGGCGGCCTTGTTGAAAAAGGTGACGTTGTTGTGCTCGTCGATCGACACCACGGCGTCCATCGCCTGCTCCAGCGTCTGGTTCATCATTTCCCGGGCGTAGCGCTCACGGCTGATGTCCCGCACGAACAGCGTGTGCTGGACCGTCCGGCCCGACTCGATCTCGGCTGCCTCCAGTTGCACCCAGATGGCGTGGCCGTCTGCCGCCTTAATCTGTGCTTCAAGCGGGGTGTCGGTAGAACTACTCAGGCGTTTCAGCGCGTCTTTCGCCAGCAACTGGGCTGCGGGTTTGCCGAGCACGGCATCGCGGCCCAGGCCCCAGAGTCGTTCTGCTGCCGCATTGAAGAAAACGACGGAGTGTTGCGCATCCAGCGTCAGAATGGCCTGGGGAGCCTGTTCGAGTGCCAGGGTGGAGCGGGCGCTGGAAAACCAGCGAGATAGAAAGCGAGCCATGGTGAATACATCCTCTGGTGGCACCGTCCGTGTGCACAAACCACACGCGGGGAAAACAGCCTGGAATGAACCCGGCCCTGTCATAGCGTGTCGGCTGACCGGGCCGTTCCTTTAGGACGGGTGATACGGAAGCCGGCTAACTTTGGGTTCGGATACCTGCAAATTAAGACCGGTGTTGTTGGCTGGGAGGCCGCGTATTATCGCCTGTCCAGAAAGCGGTAACCGATGCCGGGTTCGGTTTCCAGGTATTCCGGGTTGGCTGCATTGTCGCCAAGCTTGATGCGCAACTGGCGAATCACATTACGCAGGTATTGGGAGTCGTCTTTGTGACTGCGGCCCCAGATTTTTTCCAGCAGACTGGTCTGGGTGATCAGCCGGCCGGGAGCCTGCACCAGGTGCTGCATCACCGCCCATTCCTTGCGGGTGAGGCTGATGCTCTGGCCATCGAGCGTCAGTTCATGCCGGTCGGGGTTAATGCACAACCGGGTGTCGGAATAGACAGCGTCGGCCGGGTCTTCCCGGGTGCCGGTGCGTGAGGCGAGAATGCGGCGCACCCGGGCCAGCAACTCATTCACGCTAAAGGGTTTTACCACATAGTCTTCAGCGCCCATATCGAGGGCCGCGACTTTCTCCATCTCCGTAGAGCGAACCGACAAGACCAGCACCGGCTGCTGACTTTGCGCCATGAGCTGACGCAGCACCTCTTTGCCATCCAGGTCGGGCAGGCCGAGGTCCAGAATCACCAGGTCGGGTTGGGCCAGCACGGCCTGAGCAATACCCTGGGTGCCGGTCTCCGCTTCAATCACATCGTACCCCTGAGACGCCAGGCTGATGCGCAGAAAGCGGCGGATCTGGGCTTCATCGTCAATGATCAGAATTCGGTTCATTGCTGGGTTATTCCTGGTTGGGCCGGGTGGCGGTGTCTGCCCCGACAGACGCTATGGGCAGCGTCAGTCGCAGGCACAGGGTGAAACCGTCCGGGGGCTCTACAAAGGCGGCTTCACCACCGTGGACCCGCATCATGCCCCGGCAAATGGTGAGGCCGAGGCCCGAGCCGGTTGAATAGCGGTCGCCCCGGCTGAACGAATAGAATTGCCCGAATACGGCCTCCCATTGGTCACGCGGCAGGCCAGGGCCCTGGTCGAGCACATCCATCCAGACGGTACGGGCGTCTGCGCCAGCGTGAACTTCAACGCGACCGTCTGAACCCACGGCTTTCAGTGCGTTGTCGAGCGCATTAAACAGCGCTTGTTCGACCAGCGCTGCATGTACCCAGACAGAAGGCAGCTCACCGCTTGGGTGAAAGCTAACCCCGGGTGAGGGCTTTGCGGCGGCCAGGCGCCGGTAAACCACGTGGTAGAGTTCGTCGATCGAGATCCACTGGCGGTTCAGGGTCAGCTCGCCCTGGCCCAGGCGGGTCATGTCGAGCAGGTTCTGAATGTACTGTTCCAGACGTTCGCTTTCGAGAATGATGGAGTTCAGCAGCTCCCGGCGGTCGTCTTCGTTCAGGTCGGCTTGCAGGTCGCGCAACGAGGTGGCCGCGCCCATCATCGTCACCAACGGTGTTTTCAGATCGTGCGAGACGGAAGACAGCAACGCATTGCGCAACGACTCTTCATCGGCCCGGCGTTCAGCGGCTTTGCGTTCCTGCCGGGCTTCGCGGCGCTCCTGATACGCCAGCCATTGTTCGCCCAACGCCCGCACCATCGATTGCCAGCCCTCGGGCAGGTTATGGGTCAGCTCCGGGTCGCTGTTTAGCCCGCGCGCACGGGTTAACGGATCGGTCTGGCCTTCATTCAGGGTCAGTGCCCGGGCATCGCCGAACACCTGCTGTGAAAAGGTCGCCAGGTGATCTGCATCGGCCCTGGTCGGGTCGTCCTGAAGGTGTTTGGTCAGGGCCAGTTGAGCACTGACAAAACGCTGCTGAAACGATAACTGGTCGACCTGGTGGCGCAACCGGTAAGCCAGGCCGCCGGTCATTAATGCGAAAACGACGTACAGGGCGGCGGCGACTATTTCTTCAGGCTCGTGCATTGCCAGGCTGAACACCGGCTGGGTAAAGGCGTAGTTGAACAGCAGCAGGCCCAGTCCGGCGCTGGTCAGCACGCCGCGCCAGTCGGTCAGCAGTGCACTGAGCACCACGGCCATCAAATACAGCAACAGCAAGGTGGTATGCGCTAGCCAGGGCAGCGGCAGTAACCCCAGGCCGGTAATGGCCAACGGGATCACACCATTGCACAGCGGCCACAGCCAGGCCTGTTTCATCGAACCCCTCCGGTTTCCCATTACCAGCGCCAGAAGGCCGGTGTGAATAGAATCAGCAGGGCCATATATTCAAGCCTGCCCAGCAGCATGGCAAGGCAGAGGATGGCCTTGGCGGTATCGGGCAGGGTGGAAAAGTTGCTGGCTGGTCCAATCACCTGGCCAAAACCCGGGCCGACGTTCATCAGCGCCGTGAGCGCGGCAGACCCGGCGGTCACCACATCCAGGCCAGTCAGCGTCAGTGCTATGGAGAAGAGCAACAGGCTGACCAGCATCACAAACAAATACGCCAGCGAGGCCACCAGCACGCCTTCACCGACCGGGCGATGGTTATAGGTGCGCTGAAAATGACCGGAGGGATGCAGCGATTTGAACAAATGCTCGCGCAACAGCAATCCGAGTAATTGAAACCGAAACAACTTGGTGCCACCGGAGGTAGAGCCTGAGCAGGCGCCACTGAACATCAGAAACACAAACAGCATCAGCGAGAAACTGCCCCAGAGGGTGTAATCTTCGGTGGCGTAGCCGGTGGTGGTGACGACGGAGGTAATGTTGAAAACCGCGTGGGTCAGGGCGTGAAAAAACGACTCGCTCGATCCGGTCAGCAATCGATGTACTGTCATCGCCAGTGCGGCGGCGGCCACCAGTTTGAACAGCAGCTGAACCTGGGCATCGCGCGCTATGTGCCAGGCGCGGTCATGCAGCGATTGCACATACAGCAGAAATGGCAAGCCGCCCAATAACATGAAACTGCTGCCCGCCCATACCAGGGCACTGCTATCAAATTGCCCGAACGACGAATCAGAGGTTGAGTAGCCTCCGGTCGCGAGACTGGTTAACGCATGGTTCAGAGCGTTGAAGCCGGTCATCCCCAATGCCCAGTAGACAGCGGCAGCCAGAGCGGTGAGCAGTAGGTAGACCACACCAATTTGCGTGGCCACTGTGCGCACCCGGGTATTCTGAATATTGGACCATTCCGAACTCTCGGTTTTAAACAGGCGCATGCCGCCGACTTTCAAGAACGGCAATACCGCTACGGCCATTAGAATGATGCCGATGCCACCGACCCACTGCGTCAGCGAGCGCCACAAAATCAGGGTGCGGGGGCCATCGTCGAGCCCGACCAGAATGGTTGAGCCGGTCGTGGTTACCCCGGAGACACTCTCGAACAGAGCATCAATAAAGCTTAATTCAGGCCAGCCAAGGTACAGCGGCAATGCGCCGGTCAGGCACAGCAGGCCCCAGTTAACCGCCGTCACCAGAAACATCGGCTTTGCTTTCATGCGAATCGAAGGCCCGCGCGAAAGCAGCATGCAAACCAGGGCAACCGCCAAACAGACCAGCGCACTGAGCACCATGGCGCGCACTTCCTGAGCGGTGGACCAATCGGCCAGCAGCACTGTCAGCCCCATCAGGCAGCCCCAGATAAGCATGATGAAGGTGGCAATTTTCAGGGCGGGTTTTACGGCGCTCACGGTGCTTGTCCACAACGATTAATACATCGCTAATGGTAAGGATCACGCTATAACAAAGCTGTAATACCCTCTGGCGCCGCGTAAGAAAAGCATAAGGTTTGCATGTCATCGTGGGCTCAGGGGCGAGCCCGATCAGTCAGATAGTCAGGTTACGCACCGGAGGCTTCATTGATTGCACGTTGCTCCCGGCGGCGTTCGCGCAGCACGTGATGGCGTAGCCAGACCGTAGTGGCCAAGCCCAGCAGCCCCAGGCCGAAGGCAACCCAGAACGCCAGGTGAATGCCGGCGGCGATGGCGGCCGGTGAATCCGGGTTATCGAACAGGGCGGCGCGACCGCTTAGCACGGTGACCAACATAGCGGTGCCGATGGACGCTCCGACCATGCGCAGTGTGTTGTTCATAGCCGCCGCGTGAGCGATCAGAGGCACTGGCAACGAGTTTATGCCTGCTGTGATCAACGGCATCATCAATAAGGTGGCCCCCATCATTTGAGAGATTGAGGCGGCAACCAGCCAGGTCGGGTGACCGTTATCCGGCATGGTCGCGAGAATGAACATGCCGATACTGAGCAACGTGAAGCCGGCGATGGCCAGAACCTGAATGCCAAAGCGGTCGAACAGGCGCCCTGCCAGCGGCGAAATAATGCCCATCAGTACAGCACCGGGCAGCAGAATCAGACCGGCATCCAGCGCCGACATGCCCCGTACCGACTGCACATAGAGTGGAATCATGGTCTGTGTGCCAATGAGCAAGGTGAACACCAGCACCGATAAAAAGGTGGTTATGGTAAAGGTGTGAGACTGAAACACATTGAAGTCCAGCAGCGGCTGTTCAAGCCCCCGTTGCCGGTGAATAAAAGCCACCAGTGACACCGCGCCAACCAGCAAGCTCACCAGCACACTGGCGCTGTCCCAGCCGGCCGATCCGGCCATGCTGAACCCGAACAACAGTCCCCCCCAACCAAAGCTCGACAGCACAACGGACAACGAGTCGATGCGGCTGGCGCGCTGGCGGGTCACGTTTTTCATGAACATCAGCGTTGCCACTATTACCAGCAAGGCAATGGGCAAAATCAGCACGAACAGGTAGCGCCAGGAAAAGTGGTCGACCACCCAACCTGACAATGCCGGTCCTATTGCCGGGGCAAAGGCGATCACCAATCCCACCAGCCCCATGGCCGCCCCGCGTCTCTCAATCGGGAACATGATCATGATCAGCGTCTGGATCATTGGCATGATGATGCCAGCGGCAGCCCCCTGAATGATGCGGGCGATCAGCAGCACAGTGAAGGTCTGGGCGACGGCGCCAAGCAGGGTGCCCAGCGTGAAAATCACCAGTGCGGCAATGTACAGCGTTCGGCTGGAGTACTTATCCATCAGTGCGGCGGTGATGGGAATCAGCAGGCCACTGGCCATCATGAAGCCGGTGGTAAGCCACTGCGCCAGACTGGGGTTGGCATCAAAGTCTTGCATGATCGGTGGAATGGCAACCAGCATCAGCGTCTGGTTAAGCACAGAGACGAATGCGCCGGCGATCAGAATGACGACAATCAGCGTCCGGTTGTAGGCGGGTATGTCGTCGTTTTGTGTCTGGGTTGTGTGTGCGGTCATCGGGTGTCCATTCGGTTAACGGTTGCTGCAGGCTGCACGGGTGGCTCAGGAGGCGTTGCCGGCCGCGTTCAGGTTGCCGGCCAGTTGCTCAAGCACCGACAGACAGGTGTCGATGTCGGCCGGGTCAATGCCCTCGAAGATCTCTTCGCGCACGCTTTCCACTACGGCTTTGATGCGCTCCAGCGAGGGTTCGGCTCGTGGCGTCAGGTGAATCGTCTTGCAGCGTTTGTCGCCGTTGATTGAGCGTCGCTCGACCAGTTGTTCGTTTTCCAGCCAGTCCAGAGAGCGCACCAGGGTGGGCCCTTGAACGCCGAGCAGGTCGGCCAGTTCTTTCTGATGCATCGGGTGCTCGGCTTTGTGCAGAGTCAGCAACAGACGCCAGCGCGATTCTGTCAGGCCATGCGGTGACAGGCGCCGGTCTACTTCGGCCCGCCACAGTCGGGCAATTTGCCCGAGGCGGTAGCCCAGTCGTTCGCGGTTGTGTTTCAGTTCGGTCATCAGCGACAGCGGTTACAACATGAACTGCATAGGATACGCCCATTTAGATAGATAGCTACCTATCTAATGAAACGAAGCGTTACCGCACCGCTCTTCTTACCCGGTGTTGCACCCCGGCGGACGCCTTTATTTCAATTGTTTCAGCCTGCCCCGCCGGCCTGAAATATTTCATTAGTCTGGCTCCGTAGAGTGACTCGTTAAGGCATGGCCAATCCCTGGCTGGCCTGAACAGCTATCGCAATGGATCACTCACTCAATAACAACAAGAGGCAGTACAGATCATGAAGGCATCACTCAAAACTCTGACTCTGGCCATGGGCCTGAGCATCGCGTCCGGCGCGGCCATGGCCGACGACATTCTGATCGGCCTGATCACCAAGACCAACACCAACCCCTTTTTCGTTAAAATGAAAGAAGGCGCCGAGGCGCAAGCTGCCCAGCACGGCAATGTTGAATTGCGCTCCTTCGCCGGCCGATTCGACGGTGACAACGACTCCCAGGTTCAGGCCATCGAAAACCTGATCTCCGCCGGTGCCAAAGGCATTCTGATTACTCCGAACGATTCCGAAGCCATCGTGCCTGTGGTACAGCAAGCGCGTGACGCCGGCATTGTGGTGATTGCGCTGGACACACCGCTGACACCCGCCAACGCGGCCGACGCCACCTTCGCCACCGACAACTTCAAGGCCGGTGAACTGATCGGCCAGTGGGCACAGGCGAAAACCGGGAACCCGGACGATGCCCGCATTGCCCTGCTGGATTTGAACTCCTCTGAAATCTCCGTCGATGTGGCCCGCAACCAGGGCTTTTTGCAGGGCTTCGGGGTTGACCTGAACGATCCGCAAGACATCGGCGATGAGGAAGATGACCGCATCATCGGCAACGACGTGACCCAGGGCTCTGAGGAAGGCGGACGCCGCGCGATGGAAAACCTGATGCAGCGCGACCCGGGCGTCAACCTGGTCTACACCATCAACGAACCGGCCGCCGCCGGGGCTTATGAAGCCTTGAAAGCCGTGGGTCTGACCGACCAGGTGAACATCGTCTCGGTCGATGGCGGTTGCCCGGGCGTTGAAAACGTCGCCGCCGGTGTCATTGGCGCCACCTCCATGCAGTTTCCGCTGAAGATGGCCTCTTTGGGTGTCGACGCCATTGTCACCTACGCCGAAACCGGTGTGAAACCCGGCGCAACCCCGGGGCTCGGTTTCTTCAATACCGGCGTGACGTTGGTGACTGACCAGCCGGTAGAGGGCATCGAGTCAATCTCGTCCGAAGAAGCACTGGATCAGTGCTGGGGCTGATGCCTGCTGGCGCAGCATTCCACTAACTATCCGTGCGGGCCACGCCGTTGTAATGAGCGGCGTGGTCGCCGGGAGGCGTTATGACTGAACACACCACTCAAGGCTCCCAGCCACTCAACCAGCAGGCCGACCATGAACGGGTCACCGACTCGGTGGGAGGCTCCATTGCGATGCGCAGCGACGAGGTGCTGGACTGGCCACGCCGCATTCACCGCTTCTTCCACGCCAACCCAACCGCCGCACCGGCCATCGTGCTGATTGCCGCGGTACTGGCGTTTTCCCTGATCGCCGGGGAGCGTTTTCTAACGCCCTTTAACCTGTCGCTGGTGCTGCAACAGGTCACCATCATCGGTGCCCTGGGCGTGGGCCAGACGCTGATCATTATGACCATGGGCATCGACCTGAGCGTGGGTGCCATCATGGTATTGTCGAGCGTCGTCATGGGTCGGCTGGCGGTGGATTTCGGGTTGCCACCCTCGATGGCGTTACTGTTGGGCCTGTTTTGCGGCGCGGTCTGCGGGGCCATCAACGGCACGCTGGTTACAAAAATAAAGCTGCCGCCCTTTATCGTGACGCTGGGCACCTGGAACATCTTCTTCTCCCTGAACCTCTGGTACTCGAACAGCCAGACCATTCGTTCGCAAGACATCGAAGCCGTGGCGCCGCTGTTGCAGTGGGCCGGTAACTCCTTCTCGGTGTTCGGCGCGCGCATCACCTTTGGTTCGCTGATGATGATCGCCCTGGTCGGGCTGGTCTGGTACGCCCTGAACTGGACCGCCTGGGGCCGCCATGTCTACGCCACGGGCGACGACAAAGACGCCGCTGAACTGGCCGGCATTCGAACCCAGCGCGTGCTGATGTCGGTCTACATCGTCGCCGGTGTGATCTGTGGTCTGGCGGCCTGGCTGATGATTGGCCGCATCGGTTCGGTCAGCCCCCAGGTGGGCACCATGTCGAACCTCGACAGCATTACCGCCGTGGTGATTGGCGGTACGTCCCTGTTCGGCGGGCGCGGCTCGATCGTCGGTACGCTCATTGGCGCACTGGTCGTGGGTATTTTCCGCAACGGTCTGGCACTGGCCGGGGTCGATGTGCTCTGGCAGGAATTCACCGTCGGCCTGCTGATATTGGTGGCCGTGGGCATCGATCAATGGATACGGAGGGCTTCCGCATGAACCAGCCAACCCCGGTTTTACAGGCCAAGGGCCTGGTCAAACGCTTTGGTCGGGTGACCGCACTCGACGGTGCCGACTTCGAACTCTACCCCGGTGAAGTGCTGGCGGTGATTGGTGATAACGGCGCGGGCAAGTCGTCGCTGATCAAGGCACTCTCCGGCGCCCTGGTGCCGGATGCTGGCGAAATCCGCATGAACGGCGAGGTCGTTCAGTTCAAGAACCCGATGCACGCGCGCAGCCTGGGTATTGAAACCGTCTACCAGACGCTAGCCGTATCGCCAGCGCTGGGCATCGCCGATAACCTCTTTCTCGGCCGCGAGTTGCGCAAACCGGGCATACTCGGGTCGGTGTTCCGCATGCTCGATAAAGCAGAAATGCGTCGGCAGGCCACCGAGCAGTTGAGCCAACTGGGCCTGCTGACCATCCAGAACATCAACCAGGCCGTGGAAACACTCTCGGGTGGGCAACGCCAGGGGGTAGCGGTGGCACGATCGGCTGCCTTTGGCAGCCAGGTGGTGATTCTCGATGAGCCAACGGCTGCGCTGGGCGTGAAAGAATCGCGCCGGGTACTGAACCTGATTCGCGATGTGCGCGATCGGGGTTTGCCTGTGGTGCTGATCAGCCATAACATGCCGCATGTCTTTGAAGTGGCCGACCGCATTCACATTCACCGTCTGGGCAAGCGTGCCGCCGTGATCAAGCCGGATACCCACAGCATGTCGGACGCGGTGGCGATCATGACCGGTGCGGTCGAGGTTGATGCCGCCTGAACCCGACACGAGGAATCACACAATGAAACGCACGCTGGTCATGGTGTTGTGTCTGGGCAGTCTTTGGCTGGCGGGTCAGTCGGTGGTCAGAGCCGATACCGATACCCTCCGGGTAGGTGTCAGCCTGGCGGACCTGGGCAACCCGTTTTTCTACGCCCTGGCGCAGCACCTGCAAGATGCCGCCAACGACCAGTCGTCGCAGCCGGTGGAGATGACGGTTGTCTCCAGCGCTTACGATCTGCAGCGGCAACAGGCACAGATCCGGCGTTTCATCGACGACCGGGTGGATATCATTCTGCTCTCTGCGGCCGATTCCGTTGGCATTGAACCGGTAATCCATCAAGCGCGCCAGGCGGGCATTACCGTCACCGCGGTGGACATCGACGCCCAAGGCGCCGACCTCAGCGTCACCACGGACAACGTTCAGGCCGGCATGGTGGCTTGTCGGTATCTGGCTGAGCGAATGGGCGGGGCAGGGGACCTGGGCATCATCAATGGTGCCAGTGTTTCTTCAGTAACTGATAGAGTCGCTGGCTGTCGGGCGGCACTGCAGGAATACCCTGGTATTCGACTGGTCAGTGACCGCTTCAATGCCGGTGGCACTTTCGGTGGTGGCCTCGAAGCCATGACTTTTCTGTTAAGCCAGCACCCCAGCATCAACGGTGTCTTCGCCATCAACGACCCCAGTGCTTTGGGGGCCGCGGAAGCCGCAACGATGGCTGGCCGGGAAGATGTGCTGATCACCTCTGTCGACGGCTCCGACCAAGTGCTGGCGGCGCTGGCGGCCAATCATCCGAACTTGATTGGTACGGCTGCTCAATCCCCCGAAGAAATGGCACGGCGCGCCATTGAAGTGAGCCTGGCGCATCGGGCAAATCGGTTGCAGAGCCCGCGCAGCATCCGGATTCCAACGCATCTGATCACCCGGGAATCGTTGCCTGTAGAACCCTGACCCAGGGTCAGCGTTGTGGTCGCTGTTCCCAGGCAAGCTTCACGGTTTCGAGCTGTTCGTTGTCTTGCAGCAGGGAGAAGAAAGACTGTTTGGGCATTTCCAGTTCGCCGAGATGCGCCCGGTCCCAGTCGACCCAGGTCAGGCCTTTGCTGATCTGGTGCGCGTGGTGTACGCCTTCTTCGAAGCTGTAGCTGGTCATGCCATCCTCAGTAAGCTGAGTAATACCCCGCACTTCCAGCCGGCCCAGCGTCAACTGGTTGCCCGACTCCATGACCACGACAAAATCACCGGCCCGCATTTGCAACAGCGACCACAGTAACGACGGTACGCCACTGAGTGCACTGGCGGTTTCTGTCCAGCGTTTGTCACGCGCGTAGGCAAGATTGCCCCGCACCTGCACCAGGGTTTTGAACTGACGTTCCCAGCCGGGTTTGTCTTTCAGATACTTTTCCAGGGAGCCGATTTCGGCCCATCCCAGGGCGACGCATTGGCGGCGCTTGAGCTCGTCGTAACTGCAATGCACGCTAGAGGTGATTAACCACCAGAGATTCATAGGCGTGATCCTAGGGTTATTTTTTATTGTTCCCAGGCAAAAACAGCATAAATGCCTGCATGGGGAAACCATGCACCTAACTGCGATTTGATGCAATAACAACCTGAAAAGAGCCTGCCCATTGGTCGCAGACAGACACAAAAACGCCCGGCTAACCGGGCGTTAAGTCAAAGCCTTGGCGCAGACATCGCCTTAGGCGTTGGTCATGTCTTTCAGCTTTTTCAACGGACGCACTTTTACGGCGGTGCTGGCTGGCTTGGCAGCGATCATGATTTCTTCGCCGGTGAAAGGGTTCACACCCGGGCGTGCCTTGCGGGCCGGTTTTTTGACTGACTGAATTTTCATCAGGCCGGGCAATACGAATTCGCCGCAGGCGCGTTTTTTCAGGTGACGCTCCATCAGATCCGACAGTTCGTCGAGCACAGCCTGGACGTCTTTTTTGGTCAGTTCTGTGTTTTCGGCAATCTCGGTGACGATTTGAGTCTTGGTGTAACGTTCTTTGATGGCAGTGGCTTTTTTAACCATGAATGCATCCTGATTGGTTATCGGTAAAGGTGATGAATGACACAGGGTCATTGAAGCTGAGGCTCACCGAGCCCTTGGCTGGAGCAAGACTTTAGCGCATTGCGGGAGCATTGAATACGCCGAACCTGGCTGTTTTTACCGGTTTTTTGCCTGTTAATCGCATTTGAGGTGAAAAACCACAGTGAATTGTGAGGCGGGGTTGGGGTGGGCGGCCAACCCGGTCGCGATGTGATCAGTCCAACCCGGCTTGCGTGAAGCCGGTTGCGACCGGTGATCGGGACCGGGCTGGCCATAGTTCGACTGTCGGTGAGCGACGCCCGGTTGTCGAGGGTTTTTTGGCACAAAACGCTGCTACTTTAGTCGGATTGTTGACTTGTAAGGCTTCTTGCGGGAACGCCAGGTTACATTCCTCGACTGATTTTCAGGGCAATCACTGCTATTGTTGTAACCGTTTTCAGGTTGCGTTTAACCGGGAAGCAGGGAAGTCTGTAAGGCCCGAACACGATGTTTGGCAAGTGAACCTTGTTGGGCTGGAATGGAGCAATACTTGTTCAATGGAGAATCCGAACACTATGTGCGCAGTGTTAACCCGTGCGTTTTCCGTTGGGAACGGTGACGAGCCTGACTGTTCATGAAAGAGCCGTCACGCCCCATTACACAGGATGCCGAGCCCTTGTGGGAACATCAGGCGAGGATACATCCGGCCGAATTGCTGGTCGGGCATTTTGTGGCGCGTATGGATCGCGACTGGAGTGAATCGCCCTTTCTGATGCAGGGCGTGATGATTGAAACCCCCGAGAACAAAGCCTGGTTCGAACGCCATTGCGCCTGGGTGGTGGTCGACCTGAACCGCAGCCTGCGCAAGGTGCTTGCGCCCCGGCGCCCGCCGTCGATCAGCCCGGGCAAACCGCTGACGGCGTCGCTGAATGTCTCGGCCGCCGCCAGCAACGCCAAACACCCCATCAACCGGTTGCGTCATACCCGGGTCACCCAGCCGGCCATGAAAGCCGCTCTGCGCGGCTACGTAGGGCTCGATCAGCAAGCGCGCCGGTTAATTCACACCATCACCCGGGGCGGGCCGCTCGATCTGACGGGCGCGAAAAGTGCCGTCTCGGCCCTGGCCACCACGCTGGATAAAAACCTCTCGGCACTGGTTTGGCTGACGCGCATCAAACAGCAAGACAACTACACCGCCCAGCATTGCATTAACGTCGCTATTTTATCGATGGGCCTGGCCCGTGCCCTGGAATGGGAAGACAAAGACGTCGAACACGCAGGTCTTGCCGGCTTGCTGCACGACCTGGGTAAAATGCGGGTCGATCACGATATTCTGAACAAGCCCGGGCGACTCACGCCGGAAGAATTCGATCATCTGAAACGGCATTCGCAACTGGGCTACGACCTGCTTAGAACTGACAAAGACGTGCCCGCTGACGTGGCAGTCGCCGTGCTCGATCACCATGAACGGCCGGATGGCCGCGGCTACCCGAACGGTAAAAAAGCCGGCGAATACAGTGCCATGGCCGCCCTGGTTGCGGTGGTCGACGCCTACGATGCCATCACCTCGCACCGTGTTTACGATGCCGCCCGTTCCCACCACGAAGCCCTGAGCATTCTCTGGCAGCAACGCGAAACCCAGTTCGAAGGCACGGTGGTTGAAGCCTTTATTCAATTCATGGGCTGGGTCACCCCGGGCACTCTGGTGCGCATGACCGACGACTCCATTGCCGTGGTACTTCAGGCCCGCATGGGCCAGCGCCTGTTACCCGTGGTGCAGATTCTGATTCCCAACGACACCGGCTATCTGCTCGGGCCACGCATCGACCTGGCCAAACTGACCCCCGAAGATGACCAGGTGCCGCTGCGTATTTCTAAAGTGTTGCCGGATGGTGCTGAAGGTGTCGACCTGCAGAGTCTGTCGCTCAGCATGTTGTAGCTGGGGTTTCAAGTTTCGGAGTTCGAATGAGCCGCGTCGCCATGAGTCCGCAACGGATGGCAGGGCCGCCTCTGCGGGGGCGCTGTGAATACGTCCATGTAAGCTTAACTTCGGGATATGAATCCCATCCATGGGATTCACCCTTCGGGCTCGCTGCGCTCATGCTAAAACGCTCCTGGCGTTTTAGTCCATGCCTCAGATACCCCCGCAGAGGCGGCCCTACCACCCGTCGCTAATCGTATGCGAACCCCGAAACTTGAGCCGGGTGGTTTAATGAAGCACCTTGTCTTCAACGTACGGCTGCCAATGCACTGACTCCAGTCGCCGCCCGCGTAAAATCACCCAGCCCAGAAACCGCCGGTCTCCTACCGTACTGAATTCAAACTGATACATGCGCTGAAAGGCGATGATGCTCTCAGTCGATCGGGCGAGGCGCATGCGGCGCAGGTAAATGCTGTCGTCGAGCATTTGTACGCCTTCTTTTTTGGCCGCGCGGCGGGCATGGTGCAGGGCAATCTGGCGCAGGCCGAGGTGGTGCCAGATCCAGGCGCCGGCGATGATCACAAACAACAGGATCAGTAGGGATTTGCCGTCCACAGGGGTCTCTTCAAATGAGGGTGTGGGCGTCAGTATACGGCATCGGCAACGGGGTTGCTCAATTGGGGTTTAGCCGTTCAGGTGGCGGTAACGACGCTCGGGCCTGCCCACGGTGCCGTAATTCACCTCGGCACTGAGTTCGCCAGTGCTGACCATGAATTCCAGGTAACGTCGGGCCGTAGTGCGCGATGCGCCAATGCGCTGGCCAACGGCATCGGCACTCCAGTCGCCGGTTTCCACGACGTGGCGAATCTTGTCGAGCGTTAGTGCATCGATGCCCTTGGGTAACCGCACCGGTTCATCGACCGGATTTTCCGCGTGGCCCCTGGGCAAGAGTAAATCGACTTCCTTTTGCGCCACATTGTGCAGGCTATCGAGTGTATCCAGGTGGGCGCGAAAATGGTTCAGTGCCTCTTCCAGGCGTTCGTACACCAGGGGTTTCAGAATGTAGTCGAACACGCCGCCGTGCAGTGCGCTGCGTACCGTGTTTACCTCGCGCGCGGCGGTGATCAGAATAATGTCGGTGTGGCTGTTGCTGGCGCGCAGTTCGCGCAGCAGCGCCAGGCCATTGCCGTCCGGGAAGTGAACATCGAGCAAGACGAGGTCGGGCGTTAGCACATCGATCTGGTCGCGGGCATCCGCCAGGGTATGCGCAATGCCAACCAGTTCAATCGCGTCCATGCGCTCGATAAAGCGGCGCTGAATTTCGGCGACTTGACGGTCGTCTTCGGCAATCAACAGTCGGATCGTTCTCATTGCGCGGCTCCCGCCGGGTTAAGGGGTTGCTTGGGCAAATACAGTGTAAACCGGCTGCCGCCGGTTGCCAGATTTTCGACCGTGACCGACCCGCCCCAACGTTCAACAAACTGACGTACCAGGTACAGGCCAAAGCCGTGGCCGCTGTCCGGTTTGCTGGTGACGCCTTTTTCAAACATTCGCGCTTCCTCTTCCGTACTGATGCCCGGGCCCTGGTCTTCCACTTCAAAAATCAGGTCCAGGCCGAGATCCGTCATGCTCAGTTGCACCTGGCCGCCTTCGCCACGGTGACGGCGCGTAGCTTCGAGTGCGTTATCAATCAGGTTGCCGAGCACGCTGACCAGCTGGTCTCTTGGTAATTGGACGGGCACGTCGGCCATGTGGCTGTCCGGGTCGATCACCAGGGTCTGTCCCATTTCCCGGGCGCGGTTGTATTTGCCGAGAATGCAGCCGGCCAATACCGGATCGGGCACGGCATCGAGCAGCAAGTGAATCAGCGTTTGGTGGTCGTGCACTTCACTGCCGATTAACGCCATGGCCTGCTCGGTGGCGCCAATTTGAATCAGCCCGGCAATGGTGTGCAGCTTGTTCGAATATTCGTGGGTCTGGCTGCGCAGGGTATCGGCGTATTGCTGAATGCGAGTGAGCTGGCGGCTGATCTGATCGAGCTCGTCGCGCAGCCGGAAACTCGACACAACACCGATGATGTTGGCGCCCTGTTTTACCGGCAGCCGGTTTACGATCATGTGTCGGCCCTGCAGCCAGATTTCCTGGTCGAACTCCGGCTCGCCCCGTTCCAGCGCGGCCATTAAACCGCTGTCGGGCAGTACCTCGGCAATGGGCCGACCGGCCAGGGGTTTATCCGATTCCAGCCCCAGGCTATCGACCGCGGTGCGGTTAATGGTGGTGATAATGCCTTCCCGGTTCACCGCGATGATGCCCTCGCGCACCGACTGAAGCGTCGCGTCCCGCTCTTCAAACAGCCGGGCAATCTGCTCCGGCTCCAGGCCAAAAATGGCGCGTTTGAAGCGCCCGGCAATAATAATGGCCACCGCCACACTGCCGACCAGCATCACCGCCATGACCAGATACAACACGAGGTTATACCGGGCGATGGTCGAGCGTACCTGGTCCAGCGAATAACCGACCGAGACAATGCCAATGATGTCCTCGCCGACCATATCGTAAATGGGCGCCTTGCCACGCATCGACAGACCCAGGCTACCGAGCGCCTTGTTGACGTAGCCCTGGCCATCGATCAACGCGATGGAGCCGTCGTCGCCATCATCGTCTGCCATTGAGTAGCCTAGCCGTTCCGGGTTCGGGTGCGCCAGTCGAATGCTGTTGTGATCCCCAATCACGATGAACAGGGCATCGTTGGTGTTGGCCAGTTTCTGACTGAGTTGGTTCAGCGACTCGACATCGCGCGTCTGCACGCCGCGAATGATATCCGGTGTGGCGGCAATGGTTTTGGCCACGTTCAGGGCGCGCTGACCGATCTGTTCATCCAGCGAGGCGCTCAGGTAGTACCAGGCAAAGCCGCCGATGATGCCGGTTTGAATGGCACTGACCAGACCCAGCACCAGAATCATTCGGGTCTTGAGTTTCAGTCGTTTAAACACGAGAAGGGGTTCTGCCTGTGAGTGCGCATAGTCGCTTCCGGTGCGGCCGGAAACGGTGTTTTTTTATAGTCCCGCTAGCCTAACCGAGCTGACGCCTGATTTCGCGTGATCTTTATGAACAAAACGTCCTTTAAGTGCGTTAAAGGCATTACGACCACAATCTGGTCAATAAACACCCACGCGCCTAGCCTCTGCTTCGAACCGGCACAACACGCTCAGTGTGTCCGGGAATCACAGTAGAAATACAACAACAAAAGCAGAGGAAGACCATCATGAATTTCAAGCAATCCTTGTCTTTGCTGGCCGCTGCGGCGTTCAGCGTATCCGCTATGGCCTGGGAACCCAGTGGCCGAGTTGAATGCATTGCCCCGGCTGATCCGGGCGGCGGCTGGGACTTTACCTGCCGCAGCGTGGGTAACGTGCTGGAAGAGCTGGGTATGGTGACGGGTTCGGTACAGACCACCAACATGGCCGGTGCTGGCGGTGGCGTTGCCTTCGCACACACCATCAGTAAGCGTAACAGTGACGACAAACTCCTGGTCGCCGCTTCAACCGCAACCACCACCCGACTGGCCCAACAGCAATTCCCGGGCATGAACGCCGGCATGGTGAAATGGGTCGGCGCCCTGGGTGCTGATTACGGCATCATCGCCGTCAGTCAGGATTCCGACTATGAAAACCTGAACGACCTGATGGACGCGGTTAAAGCCGACCCACGCAGCGTCAAGTTCGCCGGTGGTAGCGCCAACGGTGGCTGGGACCACCTGAAAGTGCTGATTGCCGCCAAAGCAGCCGGTGCCGGTTCCTTGCCGAGCATTCCTTACCTGTCGTACAACAACGGCGGCGAAGCCATGACTCAGGTTATCGGTGGCCATGTCGATGCCTTCACTGGCGACATCTCTGAAGCCACGGGCTTTATCGACTCGGGTGACCTGCGCGTGTTGGCCGTGCTGGCTGAAGACCGCTTGCCGGGTAAGTTCAACAATATCCCGACCGCACGTGAACAGGGTATCGATGCTCTGGGCCCGAACTGGCGCGGTTTCTACATGCCGGCTGATGCCGACGACGAAGCCAAGGAATACTGGGTAAACGCCATCGATGAGCTGTATGCCAGCGATGAGTGGAAAGCGGTCATGGCCCGCAATGGCCTGATCCCCTTCCACCCGCCTGCGGATGAGTTCGAGGCCTTTGTTACCCAGCAAGTGGCTGATATTGAAACCCTGTCTCGTGAAATAGGGCTGCTGAGATGACCTCGTTTGGAGACCGCTTTCTGGGTCTCGCCCTGTTCGTCCTGGCCGTCTCGTACGGCTGGGTCGCACAGCAGTGGCCGCCGCCGTTTGGCGGCCACGAGGCCGTCGGCCCCGAGACCTTCCCGACTATTCTGGCCTTCATACTGGCCGGTTCGAGCCTGTACCTGATGTTCAAGCCCGACCCCGATGCACACTGGCCCATGGGCCGCACCGCCGCTGAACTGGTGGGCGCCATGGCCATACTGGTGTTGTACGCCTTCGTGCTGGAGACGCTGGGTTTTGTGATTGCCACAACCCTGGCCGTGGGCACCCTGTGCTGGCGCATGGGCGCGAAGCCGAGAGCCTCGTTCCTGGTCGGTGTGATCAGCGCGGTATCGGTGTTCCTGTTGTTCAACAACCTACTCGAATTGAGCCTGCCCGGTGGCTTGCTGGAGTTTGACTGATGGAAACCCTGCAATTCTTGATGGAAGGCTTCGCCGTTGCGCTGACACCCACCAACCTGATGTTGGCCTTGTGTGGCGCCTTCCTGGGCACCCTGATCGGCGCGCTGCCGGGCCTGGGCCCTGCCAATGGCGTTGCCATTCTCATTCCGCTGGCGTTCACCCTGGGGTTACCGCCAGAGTCCGCGATGATTCTGCTCACCTCGGTGTACGCCGGCGCCATGTACGGTGGCCGTATTTCATCGATTCTGCTCAACATTCCCGGCGACGAACCGGCGATGATGACGTGTCTCGACGGCTACCCCATGGCCAAAAACGGCAAGGCCGCTGAAGCCCTGGCCATTTCCGCCATTGCCTCCTTTATCGGTGGCTTAATCGGCACGCTGGGCCTGATTCTGCTAGCCCCGGTACTGGCCCGGTTTGCCCTAACCTTCGGCCCGGCGGAATACTTCGCCCTGTTCGTACTCGCCTTTGCCACCCTGGGCGGCATTACCGGCAAGAACCCGATGAAAACCGTGGTGGCCGCTACGCTCGGCATCATGATCTCGACCGTCGGCATCGACATTTCGACCGGTACTCAGCGCTACACCTTTGGCGTGCTGGAACTGTACGAGGGCATCGACTTTATTCTGGCCATTGTCGGCCTGTTCGCCATCTCCGAATTGCTGCTGTTCATTGAAGAACGTGCCGGCAAAGGCCGGGCGCTGATTCAGGTGGGCAAGCTGAAACTGAGCATGAAAGACATCTACAGCATTCTGCCGACGACCTTTCGCGGTGGCGTTTTGGGCTTTGTAGCGGGCGTATTGCCCGGCGCCGGTGCCTCTCTGGGCAGCTTCATCAGCTACACCCTAGAGAAGAAAGTACTGGGCAAAAAAGGCCGCTTTGGTGAAGGCGACATGCGCGGTGTCGCTGCCCCGGAAGCCGGGAACAACGGCGCCTCCTCCGGTGCGCTGGTGCCTATGTTGACCCTGGGCGTACCGGGCAGCGGCACCACGGCCGTACTGCTGGCGATGTTGATTTCCCTCAACATCACCCCCGGCCCGCTGATGTTCACCCAGAACGCCGACATTGTGTGGGGCGTGATTGCCGCTCTGCTGATTGGCAACCTGCTGCTGCTGGTGCTGAACATTCCGATGATTGGCGTGTTCGTGAAGGTACTTTCGGTTCCGCCGATGTACCTGCTGCCGATGGTGACGATGATAGCGTTCGTAGGCATCTACTCGATCAGCCACAGCACCTTCGACCTTTACTTCATGGTCGCCTTTGGGGTGGCGGGGTACATATTGCGCAAGCTAGAGATGCCGCTGGTGCCGATTATTCTGGGCATGTTGCTCGGCCCCGAAATGGAGAAAAACCTCGGCCACGCCATGATCATCTCCGATGGCAACTGGGGCATTCTGTGGGGTACACCGCTGGCGGTAGGCCTGTGGCTGGTAGCCGGGCTGGGGCTAATATTGCCTTACCTGATAGGCCCCATCCTGCGCCACCGTATGCGCAACGCCATTAAAGAAGACGCAGTAAGCGACTAAACACGATTGAGACGTGCTGGTAGAAGACCTTTTGGGCCGTTGGAGTAATCCGCGGCCTTTTTTTTGGGGTTTTACAACATCGGGAGAGCCTGCAAGGCAGCGTCAAAAACCCGGCTGGGCGCCCGATACAAAATATTACCACCTGACAGAACATTTCCCTTGTCAATGATAATCCTTCGCATTAGTATTCTGTTAACGATACACAACAGGCACAGAGCAAACCGATATGTACGTATGCTTATGCAAAGGCGTGACCGACAGAGACATCGAAGAACAAGCGATTCAGGGCGCTGACTACAGCGACGTGCGTCGTGAGTTGGGTGTAGCGACCGATTGCGGCGCCTGCGGCCAGCTGTGCAAATCTCTGTTGCGTCAATACGAAGCCGACGCCGTGGCCAACGTAGAATTCAGCGCAGCCTAGGCAGGCTGCGTTACCGCCTTTCTGTTAAAACCCTTCCCTCGCGTTACAAAATTACGAAAAATACCACTGAGAAGAAGTGCAGTACGCTGCCGGCCAGCACGAACAGATGCCAGATAGCGTGGTTGAACGGCCAACTCTTACGCATGTAGAACACCACACCCAGGGTGTAAGACAAACCGCCCGCCACCAGCAGCCACAACCCGGTGGTCGGCAACGCCTCCAGCAGCGGTTTCATCGCCAGCACCACCGACCAGCCCATCACCAGATACAGCGCCACCATCAGCCCGTGAAAACGGCGCAGCTGAGTCAGATGCACCACCGTACCAAACAGCGTTAACCCCCAAACAATGGCAAACAACGTCCAGCCCCAGGGCCCCCGCAGGGTAACCAGGGTGAACGGCGTATAAGTACCGGCAATGAGGTACAGAATGGCGATGTGATCGAGCCGCTGCATGATGCTGCGAATGCGCGGGCTCTGAATGGCGTGGTAGAGCGTAGAGGCGCTGTACAGCATGATCAGCGTAGCGCCGAATATGGCCGTGCTGACAATGTGCCAGGCATCACCATGCAGGGCCGACAACACCACCATGACGACCAGGCCCGCTATAGAGAGCATGGCACCGAGGCCGTGAGTGAGGCTGTTGGCCCATTCTTCAAGTTTGGTATATCGGGGTAGTTCCATCGAACTGGACACGTTTGGTTTCCTGAGAAAAGCAATGCAGTGAGTATAGATGTTATGGCAAAAATGATGAGGCCGAACCATGACTCTGCAATGACAAAGCCAGCATTAAGGCGGGCGGGGCAATAATACTCCCCTGGGGCGAGCACCTGTGTCGGCCCATCATAAACCGGGCAGTTGCCGAAAGGTGGGAAAAGGGTTTATTAACCGTCCCCGGGCTGCAACAATAGCCAAAATGTAATAAAACAACATAACCCCTCCCGGCCCGTTTTTCCCCAAAACCCGGGAGCCCAACCCCCGAGACCGCAGCACTATGAAGCCCATTCTCTGTTTTGGTGAATTACTGATCGATTTTCTGAACTTCAACACCGCACACGAAGGCGGCTTCGCCCTGCCAGAGTTCCGTCAATACCCAGGTGGCGCCCCGGCAAACGTAGCCGCCGCCGTAGGTCGGTTGGGTGCCTCTGCCCGCTTTGTCGGCCAGGTAGGCGACGACCGCTTCGGCCAGTTCCTGACGAACGCCATGAAACAGCTGAACGTAGACATGAGCTACCTGGGCGTACACCCAACCGCCCACACCCCCCTGGCCTATGTATTCCTGGATGACAGCGGCGAACGCAGCTTCGAATTCCTGCGTCACAACTCCGCCGACGTAGTGATGACCCCTTCCGACTTGCCCAACGCGGCATTCGATGGCGCAGGCACCTTTCACTTCTGCTCCAACACCCTAACCGACGAATACATAGCAGAAACCACCCAGGCCGCCATTACCAAAGCCCGCGCCCAAAACGCCGTGATCAGCTTCGACGTAAACCTGCGCCACAACCTCTGGCCCAACCGCCAGGTAGACCCGGCTATGATCCAGCGCTTCCTGCGCATGGCCGACATCATTAAGGTATCCCGTGAAGAGGCGGACTGGATTGAAGCCAATGGCTTTACCGTAAGCGACTGGCTGGCAACCGCCCGGGCTGTATTTGTTACCGACGGCGCGGAAGCGATTGAAATTCTAACCCCCAAAGGCCAATTCAGAGTGAACCCGCCCAAGGTGAAAGCCGTGGATACCACCGCGGGTGGCGATGCCTTCACCGGTGGCTTACTGCTGGCGCTGAATGGACGTGACCTGGAAGCGTTTAAAGAGAGTGACTGGGAAGCGGCGACGAGCTTTGCAGCAGCGTGTGGTGCAGTGGCCGTAAGCCGGCCCGGGGCGTTGCCTGCTTTGCCGGAGTGGGCTGACGTGCAAGAGGCCTGGCCGTTTGGAGAAGCACCGGTGTAAGGCGGGGGTCATTCATCCCCAACACCGCCTTGGGCCATTTGAATGGCCTTGGGGGGCGCGAACGACACCGTTGAAACATAAAAACTTGCCAACTTCGCACCACGGTGCCATGGTAAACAAACAATTTATTTCTGCCTTGGTGTGCCCTGTAACCGGCCGGGCGGTAGCGAATCTAATCGACGTCCACTGGGCTCACCATACCTCTCTCATGTAAGCCCACAACGTGGGTATAGATCTGAGTCGTCTCTAACGAAGAATGCCCCAGAATTTCCTGAATATTGCGTAAATCGGTGCCCTGTCGTAATAGCTCAGTCGCGAGCGGCTTCCATAACTCTGAGGCCACTGCCGTACATCAATTACGCGATCAGGCGGTGCAGCCCGGAAAGATGAGCAATGACCCGTTTAGCTTCGTCCTGTGATAAAACCGTAGGAAGTTTTCTGGGTTTATTAGCCTGCTGAAAGTCCAGTTCGCCGATTTCCTGCTTCAAAAATTCCCTGAAGAGAAAAACCAGGGCGTTCAAAGCCGTGCGTTGTGTATTGATCGCTGTAAAGCGCTCTATAGCCAGATGGCTTAAGAAAGGCTCTATATCACTGGGTTGCATTTCATCGGGGCTGGTATACCCGTGAAATTTGATGAACCGTTTTATCCACAGGCAATAGGTTTTCTCCGTTCTGTAGGCCAAACCGCGAGAGCGTATGAACACTGTCAACCTGTCCAAGAAGCGAGTTGATGTTGAACAAACAGGTTTGGGGACATCCATGGCTAGGGAGCCTCTGAACAACTCCCCCAGGGCTCTGCGCGAGCTAAAACGTTCTGGCACAAGGCGCACTTCGCAGCGCAATGGCCGTAGCCCTTGTCAAGAAGTGCAACGCCGGGGCAGGACGTTTTAGCCGCGCCCTTCGGGGCTTTCCGAGGAACGCTGCCACTGCGTTGGACTCATTTGAAAGGTCTAGACATTCCTGCATAAGTCCGCCTTGTGGCAACGTCCCTCGGATAAGCCAGAGCCCCGGGGGAGTTATTCAGAGGCTCCCTAGTTTCCTTTTCACTAAATAGCTGTATAAACATACAGTTATCGGCCATCAATGTTTGAGCATTTGATCACATAACAAGCCTAAGTCGCGACGCTGATATCTGGATATGCCGGGGATATGCGTCGTCTGAGACGCTGATATAGGAAATAGTCGTCTGAAGCGACGGTTTTGTCAGATTTGATATGCGCTTTGAGACGAGCTGAATTATTACGCCTAGCCCATTGTTGCTGGGTCTTAGCGGTATGGTGTGGTAGGTTTCAAACTTAATTTATCGAAATCAGCGTCGGAAACGACGATGAATAAACTGTTAATGCTATGAAATACACCAAGGCAGATCTCGCAAGAATCCAGATAGATAGAGCTGTTGAGCTGTATCTAAAGCATGGTGACTTAGTATGCGCTTCTACACTCGCAGGCGCTGCAGAAGAAATGCTCGGAAACATAGCCAAAGCGCAGGGTGGAGAATCACTACTTGGGATGATGCATCGCGAGCTTGAGGATGAGTTCGAAAAATTCAACGATTTGTCTACAGCAGTGAATTGGTTTCGCAATGAATTGAAACATAGCCGAGATAACCCGAGCTTACAGGCTGAAGTTCAGTTCACTGAAGCGGATTGTGCCTTGTTGCTGTACAGGGCCATCGTGATGTTTCCGAAGGTCGCGAACCAAACGACCCCGGCTATGCGGCAGTGCTGGAAGTACCTTCGAGAAAATCATCAGCGTTTGTTCGGATGACGGGACAAGCATTAACAAGCCGCGTAAGTCGGACGCCACTGTCGTGGCGCCGCTTCGCTCAGCGTTAGGTGCAATCAGAACATGAGCAAAATTCTGAAATGCCCGAAATGTTCAAGCGAACTTGGCGCTTCTGGAGGGCAATACTGCTGCTGGAATTCCAGTTGTGATTTCCGTTCCTATCGGCCATGGATAGATCCCCCTCAACGACGCGGCGAATTTGAGATCTCGAAAGAACTCGAGAAAATTATCGGTGAGTGTCTGCATGCTGCTTCTGATGGCCCTTTCTTCGTAGACAGCAACGCCAGAGATAATCCGTATTGGGAATACCATACTTTGCTGGGGTTCACGCGAGAAGAAGTGCAACGTATATCCTGCCAGTGGCCCAACGTGGATATATCAGACGAGCACATTTCTGAGCTGATAGGGAATTGTTTCGCAAACTTGATCGGCTATCCGCACAGGTGCGAAAAATACTGGGCAGATTATTTTTCGGTGAATCTAGAGCAACTGATGGGTCATGCGAACTCATGGAAGAATTTAGATGATGGACAAAGCACCTAACCATGCCAGCCACGGCGACGCCTACTACATTGCGGCTTCGCCTCCATTTCGTAGCCGCGCGTGCTGAGCGGCGTTAAGCACCAAGGAGTAATAGTGGAGATTTCAGAGGTGTTTCCCAAGGATAGTCAGCCCCAAAGGCTATACTGTGGTCATTGCCAAGGTCATCTCGACCTACAATTTGCAGATTTCCATGAAATAGTTAGTGGCGTAGAAATTAGTATTGAGGATCTTCCCAAATTGCGCTGCACCAAATGTGAAGTAGATTATCTGCCAGACAAATCCAGATTTGCCATTATCGAATTGCACAAACAAGCATTCGAGAAAAAGAGTGATAGGGTAAGTGTTTCGCGCAACAAGACAGATAAAGATTACGGATATGGGGTTGCGTCTTTCATCTATGATTCTGATGACTATGAATACATCCCAGGCCTAAAAAGGCCTTGGAATATCGGATTCTTGACGCCGGTATTTTTTAATCGTGAAGTATTGATAAAGTACGACGCGTCTCCCGTTTACCGTCTAAGCTTTGCATCAGCGACCTACGGTGAAATTAGACGCGGGGAGAATTTCTCGATCCCGTTCGGCATCAACAAAAATGGTAAAGTTGTAATGTGGCTCGGTGATATTGCCGAGCTACCTGATTCAGAACAATATTATCTTCGCTCAGAAAATGTAGAGTCGGATCACTCAATTGGGTCGGAATTCTATGATGGCCAAATCGAATGCATTTTTACCGAATTATCGAGAGAAAATTCCCTTTTTAAAAGTAGATCAAGGTTTCTAGAGAACTGCTTTAACCAGTTTGATGAAAAGATTGCCCACCTTGATGATGAGGTGCTTGAACTTTCTATTTCTTTTAACGCGCCCGTTGTAGATACCGAAAAGGAGCGTCGGCACGTCGCTGACACCCTCAACAAGATCTATGTTGAGTCCTTTGACAACAAGGCATTGGGTAGGTTGGTAGAGCGTTTGGGTGGCGACCCGAAAAGTTTGGGAAGTATAAAGAGGTTGCAGAAATTTATTGAGTTGTCTTGTCCGGCTATCGATGCAGCTTCGATCATGAGTCCTTTTTATATTCTCTACGATTTTCGCGTTGCATATTCTCATCTAAGCTCCGACGAAAGTTCCCAGCAAAAGCTAGACTACGTATGTGATCGCTTGGGTATTGAGCACTTGTCAGATCTTACGATTATTTATAGATCAATAATTGACTCTCTTCGTGAATCATTCGATAAGCTTTCTGAGGAATTGGAAACCAAGACCGAGAATGCTTAACAAGTGAATCAAGCCGACCGTTTTGCGCTGGCGCTCCAAACGGCGGCTTATTCAAGGCGTTAGAAGGCATTATGTATTTAGCTTGGTCAATCTATCTGTTTTGGTTGCTTCTTCTTTTAGGCTCGTTTGTAGTAGTGGCGAAGCTAAAGGTTTTGAAGTTTTTTGCAGTTTTAATTTTGATCGCTGGCTTGTTTAGTTGTGGTATTTTTAGCTACGTATTTATCCTAAATAACGGCTCAAGTGTGGCGCAACTTTCAGAGAGGAAAGATCTATGGTCTTTATGGTTTGATTTTTGGATTCCATTGTCTTTTTTATCACTGATTAGTTTAGTAAGTTGCCTGGTTTATTTTCTGGTCAGGTTAATTAAGCGAGATAACGTAGAGCAATTGGTATATGTTTTAGTTCTGTTAGGGCAGTCGGCACTTTGTGCATATCACGTTATTTCTAATATGCCAGATGCTTAGGGTACTGCCATCTAACAAACCAAGGCTACTCAGGCCAAAACACCGCTACGCGGCTGGCCTTGGACTCAATCACGCTTCGCGCGATTTCGCCGTAGCTTAGGAACGTTAAGTACCATTAAGAACTCCGAGATTGAAGGAATTAAATGAAGCAAAAAATAAATGGATTTTATGGGCCTTTCTTTGGAGTAGTTGATTACGAGCCAGATAAAATAGACGAAGTATCTATTACTGAACTTACAGTCTGTGGAAAATTCCCTGTTGTTGTACTAGTACAAGAGTCGCTTGATCAAAATGGTAATCCTTTAGAAACGCTACCTATAGCAATAACTTTAGGGACTTATGGGGCAGAACTTCGAACTCTAAAGGTAATCAACTCAGAACAAAGCCGATGGGGAATGACTCTGGCCATTGAAGACATATATGGAGAGTATTCTTATTCTATTTTCGAGTTGAAAATAGTAAGTACAGACCCCGTAAATAAACCACTAAACCCGGAGATATGTGACATTTCGGGAAACGTAAAACATGAAAACGTTGCCATTTTTGCTACGAAGTTTATTCATAAATTTGTAGAGGCATACAAGGGAGTAAATAAGTCTAAAAAGGACTGGATTCCTGAAATTACACCTTCAAGACTAAGTCCGTGGCACAAAATGACAGCCAAGAACTTTGAAGGTAATGAGATTTGGACTATGCAAGTTTACGACCAAAGAGGAACTGGTGTAGGTCTTGGTAACAATTTATCCGATGAACAAATGCAGCTTTTGCAAACTTCATTAAAGCGAAACTATGTAGAAGATAGTGCTACGAAATTTAGGCAGCTGGCAAACAAATATAAGATTCAGAAAGATTACCATTCTTTTTGTGTTTTTGTGGTTATATCTTTCGAGCACTGGGTTTTCAGAGAAATCCGAACAGCCTTACTTTCAAAAGGTAAAACAAACGAAGAAATTGACAATTTTTTTTATCAGGTTGATAAAAAAGGTAAAAAGCGCAACATTTCCAGAGAAGATGCTTTGGCGCTAGCAATTGGAAGTAAAAATTTTAAAAATAACCCTTCTTATATTCAATTTATCGAAAAAGTAGTAGCGCGGCGTGATTCAATAGTACACGGAAGGAAAGAGAATTTGACTGAAAATTGCACAGAAGAAATGGTGAATATAGTCAGTTCTTTAATGACGTTTTTAAGCTCTAAAATGTTTCCTAAATAGGCACTTAACAAACGCATTAAATCGCTCGTAAACTCGCTGGGACACAAACACGGCGGCTGTGTCACTTCGTTCCGATTACAGCCGCCGTATTTGTGCCCTTTATGCGGGCGTTAAGCACCCAATAAGGTTCAGTATGGAAATCGAAGAACAACAAAATGAAGTTGTACCTCAAATGGAAAAGAAAGAGCTTTATAAAATAGCTATCGAGACCAGAAATCTTGAAATTGGTATGTTTTGGCAAAGGTCCAATTATTTTATGGCTCTGAATACAGCTATTGCTATTGGCTTTTTCACTCAAAAAGCTGGCCCCTACGGTATTATCCTTGCAGCTCTTGGCGCTGTTGTTTCACTTCTATGGTTTTTTGTCAATCTTGGGGGTAAGTACTGGCAATCCCGATGGGAGCGCCGTGCATCTATTTACGAACAAGAAGTTGCACCTGATGCTAATCTATTTTCGGCTAGCAAAGGAACTATTCAGCAGGACGTTGAAGAAAGTCTAAACAGAGGTGAGCACAAAGGGTTTCAAAAATGGCTTGATAAAAAAATACTAGATAAGCCTTCAGTAAGTTATCAAATGATGGTTCTTTCTTTTTTCTTTGTCTGCTTTTGGGGTGCGGCAATGGCTGTATATATAGTCGTAGGTAAAAGTGCTTAACAAACACATCAAAAACCGCTCCACTTCGTTGCGCTGGACCTCCCTTTCGGTCGGCCTTTTATGTGGGCGTTATTTGTAAGGTGTTGATATGAAAAGTGGAAAGCAACGCCGTCACGAAATAAAGCAGAAAAGAACTGAGCGAGCTGAAGCACTAAAGCGCGAGCTTGGGGGCAAAGCTTTTTTGGAAGCAAAAGCATTATCAAGTACGGTTGTGCAAGCTGATCATTCAGAATTAGTACACAATAATACATACGGCAGTTTCCCTGATTACTATCATGATGTTGTCTTTAATTGTGTTGAGTGTGGTGAAAACTCGCTTTGGACTTCCAAGTCTCAAAAGTGGTGGTATGAGATAGCGAAAGGATCAATTTGGTCTACTGCTTCAAGGTGTTCTAGTTGCCGTAAGTTGCGGCGAGAAGCTAAAGAAGAACAGAAAAAACATATGGAAGAAATGGCAAGGAAGGAACCTCATCCAAACGAGCAGTTCTTTCGTTCCAAATAACAAAACGCTGTAGCAATACAGCCTTAAATACACCGCTTCGCGGCAGGCTGTGGACTCGCGTTCGCTCGCCGCTAAGCTCTGCGTTAGAGGCAATATGGAACCCGAGTATTTTGTAAAAGCTCTTGAGAATGAGTGCAGGGATTCAGCTGTTGAACGGTGCCTGGAAGATTTTGAGTCACCCCCGGGGCGCAAACCTGAGCCATCGCTTGTTCAGATGTCTGATTGGTTCAAATCATTGTCGTCCGCTGATCGCGATATGGTGGCTAGAGCAATGCGAGAGGCAGCAGATGCTACCTTGTTTGGGGTTTTATGTGTGCTGGATGGAGTTCGACCGATTGAGAATGGACCCGAGAAGTCGAGCTTTAAACTCATTGCGCAGAAGGCCAACGAGGAAACAGTAATATACCCCACGGCCGTGGACTTACATGACCTCAAACAAAGCGACTAACCAGTCATTCAAGTTCGTTCCCGGCCTAGCGGCCGTCCACCGGACGCCCTAGTCGGGCGCCGCTTAATATTGGCGTTAGAGCTAATGATGAATCAGCAACTTGTGGGTTTGGCCAATAACACCAAGTGGAATGAGCTACAGCAAACAATGTCTGGCTATGGCCAAAGGGCTCCCTACTGGAAAACTCAGGCCACTAATGGTTTTGTCTATCCTCCAGATGGCTGGGACGGCGATTGGGCATACCATTTCCGTTTAGGTGAGCACAAATTTATAGAGTGGTGCGAGATGCAGCCGAGAGCTAAAGATGAAGGGCTAACCTTGGCCGAGGTTGTAGAGATTTGCCGTCACATTGGATTTGAAACTGAAGTTTACGAGACCTCTGTGCGAGTGATTGGGTATCGGAGGCTCTAACAATGCAAGTCACGGCGACGTCTACGGGGGCTAAAGGGGCTAAATAGACACCCATCTTAGTGGCACCTGAAGCTGTCTTGTTCTCGGAACAGAAAGAGAGCGTAGTGGTTACTGGTGAAGAGGATCGTAGGCGACTAATTGAAGTGTTTAGCCCCAATAATCATGATTTTCAGGCATAGTAGAACGTCAGGAAGTCCTGATAATGGAAATTTGAAGGGTTGGTTAGGTTAAGTTAGATGCGTAGCAGTCGCGAGCCCGGGTGTTCGCTGATACCCAAACCGCTGACACTGGGCTTTGATTGACATGACCGTGCCCACTAAACCTTTAAACTGGCTCTCGAAATGCTGAGTGTTGTAGATCCAGTGGTCAGTATCGATATTGAGTCGTTCGAGAATCGGTGGAGCTTTCTGGTCGATGCTTCCGCGCTTGTCTGTGCGAATCTGTCTTCCCGTCCAGTCAACCAGTTCCAGATAGTCCTGTAGCCGAAAGGGCAGGCCTGCTGGCATGTTCTGTCGAGGGTAGCCTACGAACGGAAACAAAGGTCTCGGCTGTTTTGGTTCAATGCTTTGATGCTCGCTTCGAGCCGTATTGATGCGTTCTTTGACTGACGTAAAGTCGGAAGTTTCAGGAGTATCAGCCATTTGGGCACGAATGGGGTTTAAATCGACATAGGCCAGGCAGGTTGCCAGAGCCGTTTCATCCAGCAATGCCTGGGATTTGAACCTGCCCTCCCAGAATCGGCCAGTGCAGCCGTCTTCTGAGTTGGCCTGACGCGCGATGTCTTCGTTCAAGGCCCGCATGAACCAACTGATCGACATCAGGCGCTCACGCCATTCTGTCACCAGTTCTGAGAGGACTTTGAGTTGCTCTTCATACAGGTCTTTTCCGGCCAAATACTCGTGGCTTAGGAAATTGCCGGCATACAAGGTGTGCCAGCGTTGAATGACTTCGGTATCTGACCAGGCTTTGGCTTTCTCAGCGTTGATGTGCAGCACAATGTGGTAATGGTTGGACATAACCGCATAGGCACAGATATCGAGTGCATAAACTTCGGCCAGCGCCATCATACGCTGCTCAATCCAGCCACGGCGGTGTTCGTAGTCGTTACCGGAGTGTTCATCACGGCCGCACAGAAAGGCGCGACGCACGCACCGGGAGGTGCAGTGGTAGTAGGGTGTCGCCTCTAGGGCGATTTGGCTTTTCCTTGAACGCGGCATAATGTCTTACCCTGACGGCCTGTTTTAGAAATGCTGTATAAACTACTGGATGGATGTTCTGAGGTCAAGTGTTAATGTGGGTGTCTATGCAGCAGCACAAGTCCCGCTCGACGAATTGTTTGTCGATTTTGAAGCGCAAGTCGAAAGCAGTGACGGAGATGAAGAATTGTTTGTCAGTGAGAAGGGGGGAAACTCGAGTTCCTTTGCGACGACCATGATTCGCACCAAAGAGGGAGAATATTATGAGTGGTCGGCGACGGGTCGAATTGGCGTGTCACTGGCACAATTATCGGCCGCCAATGATCTCGCCTTTTCCTTTCGACGAGCCGCGTCTCGGTTGGTAGAAATGGGTGGAAAGGAATGGGGACGGCAATGACGTAAGCCCGAATCCGTCGGCCAGGTCTGACTCATGTACAGCCCTGACATGGGCGAATTGCCGCTTCATGTTTTCTCTAAGATTGCTTGGAATCAGTGTGTATCGATCTTTTCGTCCCTTACCGTTGAATACGAGCGAGTTGCGGCTTTTGAGGTCGATGTCTTTCACGCGGGCTAAATAGACACCCATCATAGTGGCACCTGAAGCTGTCTTGTTCTCGGAACAGAAAGAGAGCGAAGTGGTTACTGGTGAAGAGGATCGTAGGCGACTAATTGAAGTGTTTAGCCCCAACAATCATGATTTTCAGGCATAGTAGAACGTCAGGAAGTCCTGATAATGGAAATTTGTAGGGTTGGTTAGGTTAAGTTAGATGCATAGCAGTCGCGAGCCCGGGTGTTCGCTGATACCCAAACCGCTGACACTGGGCTTTGATTGACATGACCGTGCCCACTAAACCTTTAAACTGGCTCTCGAAATGCTGAGTGTTGTAGATCCAGTGGTCAGTATCGATATTGAGTCGTTCGAGAATCGGTGGAGCTTTCTGGTCGATGCTTCCGCGCTTGTCTGTGCGAATCTGTCTTCCCGTCCAGTCAACCAGTTCCAGATAGTCCTGTAGCCGAAAGGGCAGGCCTGCTGGCATGTTCTGTCGAGGGTAGCCTACGAACGGAAACAAAGGTCTCGGCTGTTTTGGTTCAATGTTTTGATGCTCGCTTCGAGCCGTAGTAATACTGTATGAACTACTGGTTGAACGCCTGAGGGTCAAGTATTGTTGTGGGTGTCCGCGCAGTATTTCTTAGGCAGCTATCAAGGCATTGCTTCTGATAGATAGCATTAATAGATAGGGCGGGTGTCTCGTTTTTTTGGCCCTTGAAACGGGGTAAGAAGCGCGAAAGTGTGCGCTGCGTCCCGGTTTTTTTCTCGCGTATCTAGATAGTTTCCAAGTGGGCTTGCCGTCACGAAGGGTTGAACCGCATCGGCTGGGGATTGACTAAACAAGCTGTCGACATCCAGAACCTGGGGTTTTCAAACCCCTTTGGAAGTGTGGACTGCAGCGCGTCTCTGTTGGCAATCGGTGACTGTCTGTACGTCCTATACGCCTGTATTCAGCGGTTAGGCTGAACACCACGAAAACCAGGTGACGGGGGAAATACCTATGCACCGTTTAAATCTCGGATCCGTGCTTGCTTTGTTGTCATGCTTCTCGTTGCTCTCAGCCTGCGGCGGTGGGGGCGGTACAGGCGCAAACGCTATTCCGGTGGCCACTGGTCAGTCGGTCAGCACCTATGAAAATACGCCTCTGGAAATTACACTCACCGGCAACGACGATGATGGCGATAGCCTAATTTTTAGTGTCAGCGGCGATCCTGCCAACGGCACACTGAGCGGCGCGATGCCTGATCTTATCTATACACCGAATGCAGATTTCTCCGGTGACGACTCGTTCACTTTTACCGTCAATGACGGCAGCGCGACGTCTGCTCAGGCCACTGTCAGCATCACGGTAACCCCGATGTACACCATAGGCGGTACGGTTACCGGCATGGTGAATGCCGGCCTGTCGCTGGAGAATAACGGGGCTGACAGCCTGGAAGTGGCGGGCGTCAGTTTCGAGTTTCCCACGCAATTGTCCGGTGGTAGCACTTACAACGTGACCGTAGCGGTGCCGCCCGAGCAGCAGCTTTGCCAGGTCGCCAATGCCAGCGGCACGGTGGGGGCGGCGGATGTGAATGATGTCGAAGTATTGTGTCGCTACTGGCGCACGGCAGCGGCGATCGAGACCAATTCCGGTGACGCGAGCGTGCCGCAGATTGCCTTTGACGGTAACGGCAACGCAATGGCTGTTTGGATCCAGGACGACGGCAGCTACGACCGGGTCTGGGCTAGTTCCAGGTCGGCCGGCAGTGGCTGGGGGGTGCCAACCGTCATCTCTGGTAGTACCGGGGATGCGCAAACGCCGCAGGTTGTATTTGACAGCAACGGTGTTGCTACAGCGACGTGGACGCAAGCGAGCACTTATACCAATCTCTGGGTAAACCGCTACCAGTCGGGCGCCTGGGGCTCTGCCGGGTTCATCGAGTTCAACGGCGGCAATGCGACTGATCCGCAGATTGCCGCGGACAGCGCCGGAAATCTTATGATTGTCTGGGAGCAAGACGAGCCACCCCCGGCCACGCCCAATCCGACGAATATCTGGGCCATTTACTACGCGTCGGGCAGTGGATGGGGAACGGCGGAAAAAATCGAAACCGACGGCGGTTCGGCCCAGCTGCCAAATATTGCATTCGACAGCGAGGGCAATGCCATCGCGGTGTGGTCGCAATACAACGGCAGTACGGCGTTTGATATCCGCGCCAACAGTTACACGTCCGGCGGAACCTGGGGCACGTCAGAAGACATTGAAAGCACCGATGCGGGCAATTCGTTTAACCCGCAGATCGTCATCGACAGCACGGGTGTGGCGACCGTGGTGTGGTCGAGCAACGATGGCACACGCAACAATATATGGGCCACGAGCTACACGGCCGCGAGCGGATGGGGTGCGGATGAACTCCTCGAGACCGACAACGCCGGCAGCGCCTTCAACCCGCAGATTGCAGTCGACCGTGCCGATAACCTCATAGCCGTCTGGCGCCAGGACGATGGTATGCGATACAACATCTGGGCCAACACCTCCACACCGGAAGACGGCTGGGGCATGGCTGAACTGGTTGAACATACTGATAGCAGCGCCAGCAGTCCGCAGGTTGCGTTCGATGGTGACGGTAATGCAATTGCCGTGTGGTCGACCTTCAGCATTTGGGCGAATACCTGGTCGCCCGGTGACAGTTGGAGCGCAGAGCGGCGCATCGAAACTGACGAAGCCGGTAGTGCCACCGTGCCACAAGTTGGGTTCGACCCTGATGGCAATGCCATCGCCGTGTGGTCCCAGGGGGACGGCACGCGAACCAACATCGAAGCCAACAGCTTCGATTAACATTGCGTAAAGCGTCAACAAGCGCAAAGAGACACCCATCCTACTGGCGACGCTTGGGGTATAAGCCTGCCTTCCCTGAATCTACCCGTGCCGAGATCTTCTGTGTTGGCCTGGTGTGCCCTATCTTTGATCACGTTCACAGCCGATATCGAAAAAGAACTACCCAGCTCAGCGATTCGCGTATCGGCGGTTCAGGCGCTAATCTAAAAGGGTTGGCAACGTACACTTCATAGGTGCCGTGCGTCGGAGCTGGCACTCTTTTTACTCAGGTGGTGAATTCAATGTCCAAAATGATTTTTGTGAATCTCCCGGTCGCTGATCTCGATCGGGCGATGGGGTTCTATGCCGCCCTGGGTTTTACAAACAACCCGGATTTTTCAGACGATACCGCTGCATGCATGGTGTGGAGTGAAGCCATCTACGTGATGCTGCTCACTCACGCGAAGTGGCGAACGTTTACCCAGCGCCCTATACCGCCTGCTACCGCGAGTGAAGTGATGCTGGCAGTAACCTGCAATGACCGCGAGGCTGTTGATGCCATGAACACCGTTGCGGTGAAAAACGGAGGTACTGCAGACATCAACCCACCTCAGGATCATGGCTTTATGTACAGCCGAAGCTTGGCGGATCTCGATGGCCATGTCTGGGAAGCCTTCTGGATGGACCCTGCGGCGATTCCCGGTGCCGGTTAGCGCGTGTCATCGCCGTCAACCCTCGGGCATTGAGCGGTAATTCGGAGGAACCATGCTGGAGGCACTAGACACAGGGGTGAGCGCTTGGCTGTGGCCGGGCGGGTCGACGGTATTGGCGGTCCTACTGACCTATGGAGCGTACCGTATAGCGCTGGGACTGGTCCGCAAGCTGTCGGAAGCCGGTTCGGTGCTGCGGTTGTTTCTCGACCCATCGACGCGCGCTATTGGTGCCGTGGTGTGTCTGTTGGCCCTCTCCATCTCTCTGAATACCTTGCCATCAGATTTACCGTTGCTGAACTCATTGCAGCAACTGACCACGTTATCGTTAATTCTCGCTCTGACGTGGGCTACAGTCAGACTGACGTCGGCGATTGGTGAGGTCATAGTTGCGCTAAACCCCGTGCTCGAAGGACAATGGAAGCGAGCACGGAAGGTGGAGACGCAAACCCGCTTTTTGGTCCGGGGGTTGAATATACTGATCGTGATCATTGGCGCAGGCGCGGCACTGATGACGTTTGAGTCGGTACAACACATGGGTGCGAGTCTGCTGGCATCTGCAGGTGTTGGGGGGCTGGTACTGGGCTTTGCCGCGCGGCCGGTGTTGAGTAATTTGTTGGCGGGTATGCAAATCGCTCTGACCCAGCCATTTCGGATCGATGATGTTTTGTATGTTCAGGGTGAATGGTGTTGGGTTGAAGAGGTCACGGCGACCTATGTGGTGCTTCGTGTCTGGGATTTACGGCGCTTGGTGATCCCGCTTCAATGGTTTATTGAAAACTCGTTTCAGAACTGGTCTCGTAACAACGCAGACCTGTTGGGTACGGTCTTTATTTGGGTGGATTACACCATGCCCGTTGAACCCCTTCGCCAGGAATTTACCCGGTTGCTTGCGCAGTCAGATCGCTGGGATGGCCAGGTAGCGACGGTGCAAGTAACCGATTCCAACGATCAGGCCATGCAAGTCCGCTTCTTGATGAGTGCCTCGGATTCCAGTCGGAACTGGGATCTGAGGTGTGCGATTCGGGAGGGCCTGGTCACGTTTATTCAGGAGCACCACCCCGACCAGTTGCCTCGCCTGCGTGCGCGGCTCGTCGAGTAGATTCGGCCCGGGCTGAATAACCAGGCCTGGCATCGGTGCCAAAACCTCCGTTTAGCTCAGTTTTTGATGCCTGTGATGGCTAGCGTTAGGCAGTATCCAGAGAGGGAATCCTATGAGTTTCTATGAAGACAAAGAGAATGTAGATAAGTACATCGAGATGTGTAAAGACTACGATGGAAGTAACATCCATGAACTGTTGAAGAAGACCCTTAAGGAAGGAAAGTCCGTTCTTGAACTCGGTACTGGCCCGGGTTTTGATATTCCATTCCTAAAAAAGCACTATCAAGTCACTGGCTCAGATTTCTCTGACGAGTTTTTAGTGCGCTGCAAAGAAAAATACCCGGATATCAATTTTGTAAAAATTGATGCAAAAAACATTGATATCAATGAAGAATTTGACTGCATTTATTCTAACAAAGTACTGCATCATTTAACCAGGGATGAGCTTTCATCATCACTATCCGCACAAGCAAGCCTTTTATCGTCTGATGGAATGATTGCTCATTCGTTCTGGATGGGCGAAGAAGACCAGGTTATGGAGGGCTTGCTATTTACCTATTACCGTAAAGAAGTCCTTTTGGGCATTATTTCGGAGAATTTTGAAGTAGTAACAACATTGAGTTACCAGGAGTTTGAAAAAGATGATTCCTTATTCGTGATTGCAAAGTTAAGGTCAAATGCATAGCCAATGAACGCCTCTGCCTCGCTCTTCTTTGTTAAGCAGCCTGTTAATCGCGCAGTAAGACGCCAGTACTCTAAACGGAGAACGTCATGCTAGAGTTAAAACCCAATTGTGAGTGCTGTGACATGGACCTACCGCCGGATGCCCAAGACGCGGTAATTTGTACGTTCGAATGTACGTTCTGCGAGGCGTGCGCATCGGGTGTACTGGGCGGCTTGTGTCCCAACTGTGGTGGTAATTTTTCGCCGCGTCCCATCCGACCTGCATCGCTGCTTGCTAAGTTTCCCGCATCAACGAAACGAGTGGTAAAGGCCGGCGGCTGCAGCGCCAATTGGTAAGCAGTCGAGGCAGTGCACGGTTTTAAGGTGCAGTACACCACTGGCCCGTTGCACGTTCTGAATGTTTAGGTTCGCACCCCCAACAATGTAGCGCCCTATGCGTGACAGAGCGGTGCAAGCTGCTGGTTTCGCCACAGGTAGGTGGTAAGCCCCGGTGTTTTCAGTGCTTTCTGCAGAATGAAATAGGCATCCAGGTCGAACGAGTCTGTGTGGTTCTGGTGTTCAAGGTGGGTCAGCTCGGGAATATCGGGCGCGGTGCCGAGGAACGCCCAGTTATAAATAAGGTGCCAGTCGGAGCGTGTTGGCTGCATGTGATCGGGCTCTTCGATAACGATGGGACCAGACCAACGCCAGGCTTTTAGTTGTCGGCTCGCTAACGCTCGGTAAAGGCGCTTGTTGTGCTGTGCCAGCGGTTCTTCGCCACAGCAAGCCCCCAGGCAGCGTCCTATTTGGTGGCCAAAACACCGGCCACTGCCTCGTTCGAGACCCAAAACGCGCTCACACAGTTTGAACTGTTGGACCAGTGTTCTGAGGTGCTTATCCGCGGACGCTTTACTAATGAACAGCCCATAGAGCTCTGGTTCACTCTGCTTTGTACTCAATGCTTTAATGGCAAGCTGAACTCCTTCGCTGCCCGACTCTGGGGTTGGGTGCAGCGCCCAGAGCTGGCGGGTTTTTCGCTGGCGCCGGTTGTAGAGTGGTTGCAGTGTCTTGATCTGTCGATTTTCCAACAGCAACGCGCCAATCTCCCCGGCTGTCCGTGTCCACTCAATACGCGCTGTTTGGCTCACCAGTCGAGCTTCCCTGGTATCAGTATGGCGAGCCCGATAGTGGCTGTGCACCCGCTGAGCGATGTGGATGCTCTTGCCCACATAGAGCAGAGCGCCCTGCCTGTTGTAAAAGCGATAAACGCCTGAGCTAGAAGGCAAGTTCAGGTCAGACAGATTCAGCAAAGCGGATGTCCGTGTTCAGAGTGATTTAATGAAGGTACGCACTATACTGGCAATTTGGTCACAATCACTAGTGAGCGAGCGGGATATACCATCGCCAGCTGTAGGTGCAGTGGATCAAGGCGTGCCAGCCTGGGTGGTGTTTTTTATATCACCTGGGTGGGTGGTAAGCGCAATGAGAGTGAGGTAGTTGTCCCGGTGGTTCACGCGGCCGCTGGTGCTCACGGAGTCGACAAAAGCCGGTCAACGGACCAACTGAACAAGGAGTATTGATGATGAATATGGGTGCTTTCTCAATTAGCCTGACGGTAAAAGACATTAACGCCTCGCGTGATTTCTACGAAAAGCTGGGTTTCACGCAGTTTGGCGGAGACATCGAACACAACTATCTGATCATGAAAAACGGTGAGTGTCTGGTGGGCTTGTTTCAGGGAATGTTTGACAAGAATATTCTGACGTTCAACCCAAAATGGAACAGCAACGCCGAGTTCGTTGAGGGTGCACCGGATGTGCGTGATATTCAGCGTGCGTTGCAAGCTAAGGGTATCGTGTTGATTGAACAAGCGGATGAGTCCTCAACGGGGCCAGCGCACATTACGCTGGAAGACCCGGATGGGAATCCGATACTGATTGACCAACATGTTTGATCCGAGGGTGCGAGGGCTTGCGTAACCAGTCGGTATTAACGGACCGGCTGATCAATGCCCGAATGCACCCTAGTGGTCCATGCGGAAAGTTCTGTCACTGTTCACTTTGTCATCAAGCCCAGAGCTTCGTTGTCAAACCTTGAAATAGCGGTGCTATTCCGGCGGTTTTCCGCCTCGCTCTGAACTTGATGGCGTCGTTCCTTAGTAACAGAACTTTCCGCATGGACCACTAGTCCCTGGAAAGCAACCGTGGGCACCGAGGGTAGCGAGTGCACTCGGAGACACCGGCTTTTGCTGAAGGGTTATGCAGTCCAGCCACCATTTGCCGGGAGTATCTGTGGCACAGCCGCGATACCAGGCGTAACAGGCCTGTAGAGAAGCTGTGAATCGAGCTGACCCTTAAACGTCCGATCGTGGCCTTTTGGGAACGGTAACACCGAGCCGCAGGGTGACTATTTCTGGATCGCAATGGTCGTCCACTGATCGTTCTGCCTGGCATTAAAGTGCGTTAACGAAACGTATTCCAGTTCGTCATACTCTATCGGTAGAATCAGACGATTGGCGCTCAGGTCGTAAGCGCCCCAATGCCCGTCTTGGCTCACAAAGGCTACGGAAGGTGTAAAGATCTCAACAGCCTGATAGTCAATGGGTAAGAGCGTCTCATTGCGCCGGTTAATCACCCCCCAGCGCTGACCTTGTTGTACTTTTATGGTGTTGTCGAAATTGGGTCTCACGTCATCATAGATGGGGTCAGCAATGATGTTGCGTTCGTTGTCCAGTATGCCCAGCTTACCCAGGCCATCTGGTTTTGGACCTGTTGGGTTTTGGTGGCCCAGTTCAACAAATTCCCTGCCTTCCAGGTCGGTATAATAGTAAAAAGATTTTGTTTGCGTCGACCGATCTTCTGAGAAGACATAAGTCTTAGTTCTGAAATACCCACGTCTGTCGTACTCGATGTCACTGTATTTTGGATCGACGATGTAGTCTCCAGAGGTATTGATCAAGCCTTTAAAGCGGCTGTTGTTCGGGCCTGCGACAGCAAGTACGTTGTCGACATCCTCGTAGTAGGTGAACGGTTCAACAGTCCCGAAGACATAGTCGGTTAGAAGGGTCCCTTCGCGGTTCATCAGTGCAGATTGACGCCGCATTTGGTTGCTTTCAGGCGACAGCACAACCGATACGCCGTGCTTGAAGTGTGTTGGAATCCGGTAGTCTCTAAAGGGAATGACGGAGACGCCATCCCGGTTAAAGAAGGCCGATTGCCCTTCGGCATTGTCGACTCTCATTAAGCCTTCAGAGGCTTCGAAAATGGTGTCGTATATCGGTGGGATCACAATATCCGCATTGGCATTGATAAGACCGTCTCTGCCATCTTTCGTCACAATAGCGAGGCCCCCTTTGAACGGGCTTATAGAGTCATAGGTTGCGTTCTCCAGCCACCCTTTGGTAGCTGAATACAGGCTTCTTCTCGACCCCAGTTTTTCTCCATAGTAGTAGTAATCGATGAGGTATAGCTCTTGCTCATCAAGGTAAGTCAGGTTGAAATATTCCGGCTCTATTACCAGCTTGCCGGTCGTGTCGATGAGGCCCTCCCGGTGTTTGTAGTAAACCTGCTGGTTTTCGCTCCCGGACCGGGTGCGGGTGTAAGGAACCTGCCGTTCGACGATGGCTAACTGATCTGCGCCAAACTCTTCAATGTCGTTGTACAGGGTATCGGCGATCAATTCGCCACGGGTATTGATGAGGCCCACCATGCGGTCGCTGTTTTCTACTTTTGCCAACCCGTACTCATCAAAGCTGTGAATACGCCTGAAGCCCCGTTCATTCAGTTTGTTGCCATCCACGTCGGTTAAGAAGTAGGCATCATCTGCTTTGGTGACCAGGCCCCAGGGGTAGGTACGGCTTATTTGGTCGTAGCTGTAGTAGACATCAGGTTTGCTGGCAATGATCTTGTAGCGCTTCAAAAGGTCGTTAACCGATTGCGGGTCGATGTTTCTCGCGAAGTGGGAGATGGTACCCAAAGTCAGAAAGAGTAGCGTGAATATCAGTATTTTTTTCATAAGCTTTATATCGGGTCTGTACTTGAGTGAATGGCGTGACGCCGGGTCGTGATCAGCTCGTGACCATGGAAATGGTGTAGTTGTCCTTGGAACCGCTCACAATACAGGGAAGCAGTGTGCCTGGTGTAAAACGGCCGAGCTCCTCCCGGTTGAACTGGCATACCAAACTGGCCTTCTGAGCGTCGAAAGAGCCGCCGTACAGCTCACCCATTAATTCAAATGATTGAGGCGATACGTCAAACCGGGGTGTAATATCCAACAGTTTGAACAGGGTATCCGACTGGGTAATGTGAGTGTGCTGTTGATCAAGAGATCCCAGGACGTCGATGTAAGCGTTGCTCTTGTTGGCAGGGTCGTAGAACACGATCAGTTCGGTTCCCGGCTCAAGCGGGGCTGTCAGTACCCGGTTGTCAATTCGAAATACCTGGCGGTGGCCCGAGTAGGTTAGCTCTACCGACGTGTAATCGACTCCTTGTGTTGAGTTCACAACCTTGCCGGTCGTTCTTTCTGGCGGGCGGCGAAACCGTCGCTGGCTGAGCGTTTCCCGGACGTTGCCGGGGATTTTAGCGAGCATGGGTAAGATGACAACGAAGGTAAGTGCCATCATGCCAATCAGACCACCCAAGGCGGTACCGGCATTGCTTGAAAGGTAGCTGATGAAACCAAGGTCCAGTATGGCGCCTGGTGAGGTTTGAATAAACATGAAGTACAACAACGCCAGCGCTAGCGCCAGTGAAATGATAGAGCCGACTGCAATCAACATGCTGCGTTTCCCCTACTCAATGAAATTGACGAAAGCGACATCCGGCTTTCTCGCGTTGTACTTGATTTCAATGATCTCTCCGGGGGCCACATCGTGGATGAAGTTCGGCGGGAGATTTTTGAACTCTTTAACGGTATCCAGGTAGGCGATGCTGGCATTGTGTAACGGCTGGTGTTCGCCACCGAGAAAGGTGCCATTCGCTCTGATCGACAGTACTTTTCCCTTGGTGACCGCGTTGCAATGGGCTTTTCTGTATTCCTTTGCTAACAGTTGCCAGGCCAGGTGAATGCTGAACAGGCCACCGATTAACCAGGCAGGTGAGTCAACAATGGCCATGACGATTGAAAGCACCGACATCCCTAGTACGATATAACCATAGGTTTTCATAGCTGTCCTTTAGCGTATAGAAACCGTGGGAATATACAGAAACTTACAATCAATATGCAGGGGTGACTTAAAAGTAGCTGGTATTGGCAACTAAAAGTGGTTTATGGCCGGTGTAATGTCAGGTTTGATGAACCCGGGGCCGAGAGTGTTCTCGCAACCAGGACACCCCTTATGTCTTTCACTGTGCGGCTACAGGCAGCAGAGGCACAGCCCGGTCGCGTACACTACTATCTGCGCGAAAGCGGTTGTGGGCGCTGGTGCTGCGGGCGTGAGATGACGCCAGCACCGCCGCTTATGCACCTGCCTTAAAGTATAGCGTTGCTGGTCTTGTGATCTTTTTTGCATTGGTTCCGTCGGCGTTTTTAACGTACCCTTGGGTTGGTGCCTGGTTCAACGCGAATGAACGATACAGCATCACAATAGACGTGACATTCTACCCGCAGGGGTATCAGCGCAAAAGGAACCACAATTGGAAACGAAATACTCTGAACATCCAGCCATGTTCAAGAATAATCCGCTCGGGTTCATTCTTGCGGTCTTGTTGATTCCACTCGCAATAGGCATTCTGATTCTTCTCATTTGGTATTTGAAGTGTAAGTCCACCACCCTCGAGTTCACGGGTAACGACCTTATTCTTGAGAAGGGGTTGTTAAGTAAAGATCGCACTGAATTGAATGTTAGAAGTATTCGGACTGTGAAGGTCTATCAGACATTTCTCAACCGGATATTCGGTGTCGGGAGGATTTCGGTGTTTACTGCGGGCGATGATGCGGAAATTGAAGCAGCCGGGGTACCACGACCTCATGATCTGAGAGATATGATCAAAGCTCACCTGGCTGAATAACCATGGCCGGTGACACTGGACAGAAAGACGAGAGGGAGGCCAGAACGATCGCGATAGCGCTCATTGTGCTCGTGGCTCTGCTATTTATTGGCGGTTTCTTTGCATTACCCATGCTGGCTGAGTTCAATCAGGTTTACCTGGCACCGGGTGTGGGTATAAAAGATGCTGCGGTCATTGCGTTTACCCTGACTGTCTTGGTTCTCATCGTTTTTGCGGTTGCTGCCGGTGATGGACTACTCGGTGAAATACAATTCTTACTTATTGGGTTTTTTGCCTTTTTCGTTGTCCTCTGGTTGCTGATCTCTTGGGTGTTCTGAAGCAGGGCTCGTGATACGCCCAGACTGGGCGGCATCAGCCCATGGTTTTTGACGGCTTTGACGTGTGTAGACGTTGGCGGCTACCCTTGCGAGTATGCATACCAAGATAAACGACACCAGATACGCAAATGCCTTGTATTGTGAGGCCGAAGGCCTGGAGCTGCTGCGGGAAGCAGTCACATTGGCCGGGGTCAAAGAGTTAAAAGTACCCGAGGTATTTTCGGTCAGTGAAGGTCAGCTTCAGATGACTGAAGTTGATGCATCACCTCCCTCCGACACTCTTTTTCAGGCACTGGGGAAAGGGCTTGCCCTTATTCATCGACTGCCACAAAGCCACGTCGGTTTTCACCGAGATAATTATATTGGTTTGAACCCCCAGAAGAATTGCGAAAGTGACAACTGGGGTGATTTCTTTCTGGAATACAGGCTTGGCTATCAGGTAGGGATGATCAGTGATGCTCGGCTAAGGGAGCAATTCAGTGAGGTACTTCACCTAAAGGGCGACATTCTGGCCGCGTGGTTGAATGAGCATACGGGTGCATCCGCTTTGCTTCATGGTGACCTATGGTCCGGCAACGTGATATTTGATCGGGCGTCGAGTTGGCTGATTGACCCGGCTGTCTATTACGGTGACCCGGAAGCGGACCTGGCCATGACTGAGATGTTCGGTGGCTTTGGAAAGCCTTTCTATCAAGCCTATGAGGCGGTGCGGCCTCTCAGCGCCCTCTATGGTCGCAAGCGAGAGATCTACAACCTTTATCACTTTCTGAACCATTACAATCTGTTTGGTGGTGCGTATTTGGCATCCTGTCAGAAGGCGTTCAATAGCATCGAGAACCTCTAGCCCGGGTGTTCCGTTTACGCCTGGGCACTAGAACAGCGGCGCCCGACTATCGCTTACGGGCGCCGCTTCCGGCCTGGTTATGCTTCGGGTTACTGCCTGGTGAGCTCAATGCCTGAATAGTACAGGCCGGTTTGAATGGCGTCGTCAATTAGCGGTGGAAACGCCGCGCTCCTGTGCGCTACACGATCGTTTAACACCAAAAACCCCGGAATTCCGGGGTTTATTGTGTTTGGAGCACGCTTATAAAATTGATCCGCACTCAGCACGGGCCCTTTAACGTGCGCCACCTCGTGGGGTTTAGAATCCATCCACCGGGCGTTGATGACCGGTGGGTTCTTCAACCGCAACCGCCTGCAGAGAATTGGAAACCCGGGTATTGACGTAATACACCCGGCCTTCGTCTTCGCCGGCGGGTAAAACTTCAATCAGCCGGTGTGGCCCCGGTGCCATACCGCGCATCAGGACGTTATCGGGCGTTGAACCCAGGTCGCCCAGTATGACCAAGCCCAGACCTGGGTTGGTGGCGATCACCGCCCCGATATACCCGTCACGCCAGAGAAATACCTCGCTGAGCTCTGTCATGTTGCTGATGGAATCGCCCTTTCCCGTGGAGGACGCCCCAAACCATTGAGCGTTGGGAATCTCCAGTGAATCGCTGCCATCCATCTTCATGGCGACGGCGTGGTCTTGCCCGGTGTGGTCGGCGCGGTTGTAGTAGATCCAGCCGTTGCGGCTGCCCAGCACGTCGGTCATGATCCCGGCAAAGGTCGTTGTGGTGTCATCCAGTACCTGCCGGTCATTACCGGTTGCGTCCCAGCTGACGACCTCGCTGCCTACCGAGGCCGCCACCCGGCCATCGCCCGCGATGATAAAGCCAGAATAAAAACCCAGGGAATCTTCCTGTTCAGAGAGCAGACTCCAGCTGTCGCCTTCAACACGGTACAAGTTCTGTTGCCCCAGGCCTGATGTGTTGGCTATGCCAAAAAACAGAACGTTGCCTTCGCGTGCCAGATGGCGATCGGCGGGCATGAAAGGGGCTCCCGCAACGCCGGTGGGGAAAATGAGTGGTTCATCTGCTCCATTCAGTACCTGTGTCAGGCCTGAACTTACCGGCGCGGATGGATCATAGCGCCACACTGAAGCTTCCTGCTCTGTACAGTCAGCCTGGTTCAGGACATTAATAACCAGGTATTGGGTCTTATCCGTTAATGGGCCACCCAGCGGAGCGGCGAAACTCGCCTCCCTTGTGTTCGGGAGCAAATTATCTACACCGAGGCTCGTTGAGCCGTTTGAATTGGAGGTCGCGCGCGATAAAAAATAGCCGTTACATAACGTGGCGTCGTCGGTTTTCAGCGTCAGGTATCTGTAGCTCCCGGAATCACTCGCTACATGATCAACGGGTGTAATGTACTCGATGAGTTTTGAGTCTGGCATTAACGGGTCGTCTGCTGCGGGGTAGTCCATTCGCACGAGCATCTTGTTACCAGCCCCACCGTAGCTAAGTTCCGCTCTATCGGCGTTAATATAGGTTTGCCGCAACGTCGCGCCAATACTGCTCATATTCTGTGCTTCGGTGAACGTTTCCGAAGACACCCTTACACCCATTTGGCCGTTCAGAAAGAGGTCTCCATCGGTGCTCGCCCGGGCGAAGCCTTCTGAGGACGCGATGCCGGATTCCCGGTTGTGCGCGAACAGCACGTCTGATACCCGATAGTTATCAACACTGCCGTCGTTTTCATCTATGTCGGCTTCAACTAGTGGCCGGTACAGCGTCCGCCCAATCGACTCGGGGTTGTCGCCCGTTCCTTCCACGGTCAGGTGTTGCCGAAAGATGCTGTCGGGGTTAGCCGGGTTCATCGCATACAGGGCGGAATGGTTGCCGTCATCGTCCTGGTAGCTATTGCTGAAGTACAGTATGTCCTGGTTATCGGCATCGCCTTCCAGGCCGGGTAACTGAGACAGGGTCCAGTCTGCGCCAGATCCGTTGTCGCTACCTCCGGAGTCATCGCCACCTGCGCCATTGCCGCCACCTCCTGAACTTTCCCCGCAGCCTGTGATGACTGCGCTGGCCAGCGCGAGAGCAAGTAATCCATTGATTCTTCCGTGCGAAGTCATTGTCTACCTCGTTATTGTCAGGTTTGTTTTTTACCGCCTAACCATAACGGGGTTGATGCAACACCGGTGTCCTGCAAATGCTGTACACGCCCTCTGACCCGACATCTGTAGGGTACCGGCTTAACTGCGCTATCCCTAGACTTCTCCATTTAAGTGCATACCTTTAATGGAGAAGGAAAATGAACAGTAATGGAATGACAACGGGGCGTTGGCTGCTAGCCGCTGTTCTGATGACACTATTAAGTGCCTGTGGCGGCGGAGGCGGTAGCTCTGACTCTGCTGACGAAGGAAACGGCGATACGGATAGTAGTGAGCCAGTACCCGACACGACACCTGAAGCCTTTATGTTAGGGGTACAAACCAATGCCGAGCTGAGCACCCAGGTACTATCAGGCATTATTACGGTGGCAGGCATTGATTCGCCTGCACCGATAAGCATTACCGATGGTGAGTATGCTATCGATGAGGGTGACTTTACCGCAGAGGCCGGTACCATTGAAGCCGGGCAAACAGTGCAGGTGCGGTTAACCAGTTCAGACACCCCCGCAACCACCACAACTGCAACACTGACCATTGGTGGTGTCAGTGCTGGTTTTGAGGTAACCACCGTCGGTCCGCCTCAGGAAGTAGAGGGTTTTGAGCTTAGTCAAGAAGCGATAAGGACCTTGCGATTCAGTTGGACTGACTCGCCTGGCTCAAGTCATTACAAGCTGATGGAAAACCCGGACGGTGAATCCGGTTTTACCCAGGTCGGCAGCGACATTCCTCAGGGCGCTGAGACCCTGGCTTTGGAGATCCCATTGTTGAGCCGTTTCAATGCCGAGTACCTTCTTCAAAGCTGCAACAGCTTGGGCTGCGTTGACTCTAGCACCCTGACCATCGATGCCGGCCTGAACAATATGATCGGGTACATTAAACCCGATGAGTTACACCATGCGCCCTTCTTCGGCAGCGATGTCAGCCTGAGTGCCGATGGTAATACCATGGCCGTGGGTGCCGGTTCTGCCAGACAATTCACTGGAGGCGGTGGCAATAAAGTCGGCATCGTTTATGTGTTTACGAAGACCGATGTTGGTCACTGGCAACAGCAGCAACGACTGCGTGCCAGTAACTTTGGCAGCGATGACGGTTTTGGAGGCGCGGTAAGCCTCAGTGCCGATGGCAATACACTGGTCATCGGAGCGTCCCGGGAAGACAGTGCCAGCGCTGGCATCAATGGCGATGGAACCGACAATTCGAGTTCGAATGCCGGAGCCGCCTACATTTTTACCCTTAGCGACGGCACCTGGACTGAGCAAGCCTACCTCAAGGCCAGTAATTCGGGCGCATCAGACAACTTTGGTCACTCAGTAAGCATCAGCGACAATGGTTCAATCGTCGCGATTGGCGCATTTCTGGAAAGCAGCTCGTCGTCTGGGGTCAATGGGGAAGACAATAACGATGCCAACCGATCCGGTGCGGTGTACGTGTTCAGCCGGGAGGGTGAAACCTGGCAACAGGACGCCTTTATCAAAGCCAGCAATGTGACCGGTGGTGATCGTTTTGGCGTATCAGTAAGCCTGGATGGTGAAGCACAAACCCTGGCCATCGGCAGCCGAGAAGAAGATAACGGCGCAACGGGTGTTACGGCGGGCCTGTTCACCGGTAACGACGTGGCGGCCAAAAAAGATTCCGGTGCGGTTTACGTGTTCACGCGGGATGGATCAAACTGGACCCAGGAAGCCTATATCAAAGCCAGCAACGCAGAGCAAGACGATCACTTTGGCAAGGAAGTCAGCCTGAGCCGGGACGGCAATACCCTGGCCGTAGCAGCGACCGAAGAAGACAGCCTCTCAACTGGCATCAATGGCGACCAGGAAGATAACAATGCCGTCGATTCAGGGGCCGTTTATGTGTTTAGCCGTACTGAAGGCCTTTGGGCGCAACAAGCTTATTTGAAGGCCAGTAACACAGATGCCGGTGATGGATTTGGTACCGGCTTGAGCTTAAGTGAAAACGGCGATGTACTCGCCGTTGGTGCAACCTCTGAAGCCAGCAACGCGACCGGTATAAATGGCAATGAATTTGATAATACCGCCGCCTCGGGTGCTGCCTATGTTTTTCGTCGCACCGGCTCAGAATGGGCGCAGCACGCTTATCTAAAGGCTACGAACACGGATGCCGGAGATGGCTTTGGCGTCGCCATCAGCTTAAGCAGCGATGGCGAAACGCTGGCCGTTGCTGCCAACGCCGAGGACGGCACCGCCACAGGCACTCAGGCCAGTGCCGAAGAACAAGCTGACAACGACGGAAGCAACACGGGGGTTGTATACCTTTACTGATCATCTGAATCAATCGTGAAAACGGGCGTCTATTGAATAGCATTCAGTAGGCGCCCGTTTACGGTTACCTCTCCATATTCAGGGCCGGATTGCCGTTCGGCCTTTTTTCCGTTTCTACATCGTTCCTCTGCTGCATCACTTCACACTCACTGTATTCCTCCACCTTGATCCGGTAGTTCGGATGGCTCGGTTAGCTGAGCGAGAACGAATTCGGTATAGTAACCGGATTCTGCCTGGATGCGGACATACCTCTCCGGGAGCACTGGCTAATTGGCCCTCTGGCCTTCGTGATGTTTCATTTTTACAAATAATATGCAAAAGCCCACTGGCAGATCAGTATTTTGGATAACCATGCATTGATTGTTTTAATCACGGTCTGTGAGGAGTGTAGTTCCGTTGTTTTCATTGAGGATTAGAATGAGCAAATCAAATGATTGAGACTGGTCGACTTGTACTGAGGAAGCCCAGGTCGGATGACTCCGATATCATAGAAAAAATACTGTCGTCTCAGGAGCAAACCAGGTTTCTTCCAAACGAGGCGCCATATACCCTCTACCAACAGGGCGAGTATCTGAACAACCGGATTGAGCACTGGGCACGGCATGGGTTTGGAACGTTTATACTGTGTTTAAAAGACAATACCTCAGTTAAAGTTGGCTTCGCGGGTGTTGAGTATGCTCCTAACCCTGACTTTGTAGACGTACGATTTGGTATCGCCAAAGAGCATGAAGGGCAGGGTTACACAACAGAAGCAACAGAGCGACTAGTAGAGTGGGTTTTTGGATGCACTGATATAGATAAAATTTTTGGTGTGTGTATGCCTGATAACCATGCATCAAAAGCAGTGCTCAGAAGGCTTGGCATGGTGATGGAGCATAATGTTGATCTATACCAATGTAGAGGGCTTGAGCACTACAGTATTGAGTCGAGTAATGAATATCGAGTTGGTTACCCAGGCTGTGTTGACTGATTGTATTGGTAGCGGCAACTTCCCAGCTAATCATAATGGCTTCTGCATATATGACGTCTGAATCAACCTATGCTCCACACATTAACCCCGGAGATCGAGTGATCCTGTTTGACGGGGTCTGCCGGCTCTGTTCTGCCTGGGCACGTTTCCTGATCAAATTTGATAAGGAGCGCAAGTTCAAGTTGGCTACCGTTCAGTCACCGGAAGGTCAGGCCATTTTGCAATGGTATGGACTGGCAACTGACCACTATGAAACCATGCTGCTTGTTGAAGGCGCGAGCATTTATACGAAGTCTTCCGCATTCTTCAGAGTGATGCGCAGATTGCCATGGCCGTGGCCATTGGCATGTATCGGCAGGGTTGTACCATCGATTATTCGGGACTGGCTTTATGATCGCATTGCATTAAACCGCTACCGGTTATTTGGTCGTTATGAGGCTTGCGTTGTGCCGACCAAGGACCATGAGTCGAGGTTCCTGGGTGAATAATACATATTTTAGTTATGCCGTGTGCCGCGTCACCATTGCCGTTGTCTGGTTATACCAGGGCCTGGTCCCAAAGTTGCTCTATATGCATGAAGATGAACTGGCAATGAGCATGGCTGCCGGGTTCTCACATTCTGAAGCGGTTAATGTGGCGACGATCGGCGGGGTATTGGAAGTTGGCATGGCTGTTATGGTATTGATATTCTGGCGACAAAGGTGGCCTTTGTATCTGACAGCTATAGCTATGCTGGGTTTGCTGTTTTTTGTCATTCTGGTTCAGCCTACATTGTTAGTCGCAGCGTTTAACCCTGTGACAACGAATATTACTGTGCTGGCTCTTTCGATAGTCGGATTACAGCTACACCACCGATAAATAGGGGCGTTAAATTTACCTAAGGGTGGTATGGCGTTTGTCGAGATGAGTGACTTAGTACGCAGTAAGTAGAAATATACTGTGAGAGTGGGGATTGAATAAATCATGGCAATAAGTGAATTCGAAGAAAAACGATGCGTGCGAGAAGTTGAAAAGTTTATGGAGGCCAAAAGGCCTCCTCCGCAAGTACGCAATCAGATTGATTTCGGTTATCGCATCGATAACCAAAGCGTTGAGTTATTTGAAATAAGACCGAAGCGGGATGACCAGAAAGTCAGGATGGAAATTCCGTTCGCTAAAGCTACCTACGTCAAGAAAGAAAAGCATTGGAAAATATACTGGCAGCGACAAGACTTGAAATGGCATGTTTATAAGCCAGTACCGGAGGTAGCATATTTTGAAGAGTTTTTACAGGTGGTTGCCGATGACGAGCATGCCTGTTTCTTTGGCTAGCCAGCCATTCCGAAACCCGACGTTTCATTGAGCAGGCGATTAAAGTGGAAAATGGTGAGCGACTAACCATTTGGAGAGCTCTGTCAGACTTGTTTCTTGATACCGAGATCGACGAAGTAAATTTCAAGCACATCGCCAGAACCATTGACGACAGCGGTTTCACGCTTGAGCAGACTGAGGCTATTCTGTGGTATGAAGTGTACCCGGCGCTGGAATCTAACCTCCGAAGTCCTGCAGGTGTTTGGAGCGGTTGGTCGGATGAGTGGCTGGCGAAAACCATCGGATCAACTCCCCGGTCAAAAGCTGTTAAAGGCAACCGTTCCGTTGTTAAAGAGATCAAAAGGTGCTGGTGTGAGGTTTGTGGGTATAGCGAGCGTGGTGCAAAGTAGGAAAGTTGTTCGGGAATCCGGGCTGTGCGATAACCAGAGTGGTTAAGGCGTAAAGCCCGATCCATCAATACTGCTTCCCGAATCACCCGGATAGGTCTATTGTTGATACGTTATGAAAATAGTGAATACAAAGGACGTATCATGAAACATCAATTAACGATCCTATTGGTGGGGGCTGGCTTTATCCTGGCAGCCTGTAATGACACAACGCCCTCTTCGACTGATGAAGAGTCGGCGTCAGTAACCCAGGATATTGAAGCTCTGGTTGATCGCTTGAATGCACTGGAAGCGGAAAATGAGCAGCTTGTTCTTCAGGTAGCGGCTATGCAGATCTCACTGGATGATGCCAATAGTCAGGATACACTGCTGGGTACTCGGGTCGAACAGGTCGAGGAGCTTCTTACCTGTGTGGATTTTGACAGTGCGAATTTAACTCTCATCGTAGAGAGCTGTAATTTGATCGTTCGTGATGGTTCGGGGAATACTGCGAGCACCACAGGCCTGGGTAACCTGATCATTGGCTATGACACTGATGAAAGTCTGAGCAAGAATAAAACTGGCACCCATAATCTGGTCGTGGGGGATGAACATGAATACAGCTCGTACGGTGGTTTGGTCGCCGGTCGGGCAAACAGCGTGCATGGCCCCTATGCGTCGATAACGGGCGGTAGAAATAACGTTGCCGGGCTCGATTATGCCAGCGTCAGTGGCGGTAGAGGCGTCGTTGTGAACGAAGAGGACGCCTGGGCGGCAGGCGATATTGCCAGCGATGGATCTGAAGTCGTTATCGACACTGGGTCCATTAGTTTGAGTTCGAGCCAAAGCATAGATATCGAGGCGGGAGCCGCACTTAGCCTGGAAGCGATAACCCTTGTTGAAGTAACGTCTGCAGTAAGTGTGGATATTTCTTCTGGCGCAATCACTGACATTGACGGATCACTCATTCAAATAGGCAGTAATGGAATGCCAGCCGCACGATTGGGTGACCTGGTCAGCGTTGGAGGAGCAACCGGTGCAATCATTGAAGGGTCGGCGACAGTATTGATCGGCAACTGACCGCTACCGGTGTAGCTCACTGTGCGGATCTGCTGCAGGCGGCATTTCTGCTCACCTGCTACAGATTAGCTTTCGGTGCCTTCGGCGGTTGGGTCTTGTCTTGACGCCAGGGGGTGCCATTGCAGGTTGGGTAGCTGCTGCAATTTGGCAGGCAGCCTCGGCACGGGAGCCGGTTCGGTGTAGAGGGTGGCGTCGCGTGGGGTTGTGACATGGGCTTCTGCTCTGTTTGTTAGTGATGAACGTTGATACGGGTCACCCCTGCTTTTAGACGACCTCAGTCCTGGCAGTGTTGGCACTCCGTGTGTGAGTGGATGCTATTGGTCAAGGCGTTCAGAAGTCCTGTATCGGTCGTTGCTGCCACGCCATATCAACAGGTCCGTTCAGGCATGGTGAGACAGTCTGCTACGGTAGCCCAGCCGCGAGGGCCCGTTGGTCAATTGCCTGAGCGGCGGCTTTATTGGATAATCGCCGCTTTGCAGCGCGGTATTGGATAAGTTGTCTCATGGATTTGAAGGTTGGCCACACACGCGTTTCAGGCGGGTTCACGCTGGTTGAGCTGGTTCTGGTAATAGTCATTCTCGGCCTGCTGGCAGCCGTTGCACTCCCTCGCTTTGTAACGCTTTCATCGGAAGCCCGTATAGCGACCATCAACTCGGTCGCGGGTGCGATGAAAAGCACCGTTGGTATTGTCAGAAGCAAAGCCTATGTCAGCGGTCTCTCGCCTGCTGCCAGCAACCCTGGCGGCAGTAATCAGCTGGATTACGTGATAGAGACCGAGGTTGGGCGGTCGGAGGTAGACTGGCGTAACCTCTGCCCCGAAAGCCAGGCCGAGGTGGGCGACGCGCTCACCATGCTGGATTACATTTCTCTGCAAGCCGGCAGCAGTGCCAGTCTCAAGACGTTCGTTGATAACCGGTTTACCCGGGTAGGGTTTAACCTCCCGTCAGATCCCGGACCGGGTTGTTACGCTGAATACGATTCGTTTGGCTTCCCCGACTGCACTGTCACCACCGTTACTGCCGGCTGTTGAGCGTCTGTTTGCCGCCCAGCTTTGGGGGTGGGCCCTATTCCGACACCTGAACCTCCCGGGTATGGGCATCCACGATGGCCTGGTACCTTTCGCTTTGAAGGAGGGCGTTGTGTGCCTCATTGAAGCGGTCTACAAAGGTTGCATCGACCGAGGCTTTGGAAAAAATGATATACGCAGGGTCGGATGACAATTTGATGCCGGTGCTGACAATTCTGTTCTGAAACCCCAACTGGCTGATTTCCATTAAACCGGTCAGGTAGCTGGCCGCTACGGCGTCAATGCGATCGCGATCGAGCATTTGCCATAGCAGAGGGCGGTTTGGCACCAGCGTCAGCCTGCCTTCCAGATCACCGTTTGCCAGTGCTTGCTGGTATTCGGGGCCATAATTCACGCCAATTTGTCCGCCGAGTGTGATATCGCTATCGAGCAGGTCGGAAAACTGCTGCCAGGCAACCGCACCGGGGTTGTCTGCACGAACAAAGATGACGTTCGGTGAGGTGTCACCCTGGTTGGCATAGTGGGCATAGGCTCGACGTTCGGGGGTATCAAAGGCACCACTGACGATATCGACCCGGCCCGTTTGCAACGCCGACAAGGCGCGTGCCCAGGGCATATCGACAAACCGGACGTCGCAGCCCAACTCGCTCAGCACGGTACGTACGATATCGGCGGATATGCCGCTGACACCGCCCGGTGCGTCAGCTGAGGCGTAGGTGTAGGGTGGGTCGTCGGTCCAGCGGAAGGTTTTTACACAATCTTCGGCCAGCGCGGGCGACGCCAGCACACTGCTTAGAATGACACAGCCGGCCAGGCACCGGCCGTAGGGGGATGACGTATTACTCAGCGTCATCAGCAGGTGCTTTATCATTCGGGTATCCTTGTTCGGTAACAGTGTTCAACGGGTCATCGGGCTGTGCGGGTCTTATGAGTTTAGTCGGTCTTTTTTAAAGGTGGCAGCAAAAGTGACCGGACTGGCTATGCTATGCTTCCGCCCGGTTCAGAAAATTGATTCTGGAAACTCTGGAAAACCCCGAAACAGCAGGCTGCTGTTAAGTTGATACTGCCCAAATGACCATACCTGTTGAAGACATCACCGATCCAACCGTCTCCTGCTCAACCTGCCAGGCCTGCTGTTGCCGCCTGGAAGTGATGATTATTACCGATACCGGCGTTCCGGCCCGACACATCGCCGTTGACGAGTGGGGTGGTGAGACCATGCTGCGTTTGGATGATGGCTGGTGTTCAGCGCTGAACCGTGAAACCTTCCTGTGCACCATTTACGAGAACCGCCCGTTGATCTGCCGGGAGTTCGAAATGGGGTCTTACGAATGCCGGGTGGAGCGTGCAGCGGGCTTGTGAGCCCGTGTTGTTGGCACCGTAAACCGGGAAAAACAGGCCATATGGCCCACTAACCGCGTGATGGCCCCGCCCATGAACGCCACTCCTTACGAATGGCGCCAAACAGGCGCCGAAATGGGCCGGCGGTTTCATTGGCCTGCTCGGCCAGCCGGGCTTCTACCCGACGCCGAAACCCCCGGTACCAGCGCCAGAAAAAGAAACCGGCGACGGCCAGGGCAGTAAAGAAAACAATGCGAACCAAGTTGACCGGCCGGTACCCTGGTTCCACCATTTTCATGTAGACCAAATTGGGAAACAGCGACAGCAACTGGATGCGCCAGCCGTAATAAGTCACCTGTACAAAGGGCTTGTCACCGGAAGATAAAATGCTTTGCGTTCTGGCTGTCATGTCGGCGCTGTCGAACTTGAAATAGGGAGGCCAGTGCCAGCCCGTATCTTCATTGCGGTATACCCGAACCTTGTCTTCTGCCGTAATGGCGTTGATAAAGCGAATATCCCGGGTGTAGGTGGGGGCCACTCGTTCGACGTTGGCTCCTTCATGATCCAGGTAGCGCCCCTTGCGGGTGTCCATCCGTTTAACGTCGGTGCCGGTGAGCTGTACCACGGCTTCACTGGGCAGGTAGTAATCGAGAAAAGCCGTCAGGCCGACTACCACCAACGTGCAAAAAATCCATTTGATACTTGTAAGAAAGACCTTCATTGATTCATCTCCAGGGGGCGCTGTCGGGTCGTTGATCACCATGGCGGGTGATGTATCGGCCTGCATAGCTCTGCTTGGCCGGTGGCCAGTGCTCAAATTGTTGCCAGAATAATGCTCGGTTCCACCGGTACAGATAGCGAAAGTGTTCGGCGCGGTAGTGGGCCAGCAAGTGGTGGATCAGAGGCGCCATGTCACCCCCTTTGGGTTCGACCAGATAGAAGAATGCGTCACCCGTTGCCAGTGAATCCAGGTCGCTGCTGCCCTGCTCCAAAAGCCGAATCGCTGACAGCAGGGTTTTGGCGACGTCTGGCAACGCATCCCAGTGCCGATGAATCAACTGAGTCTGGTCGCTGGCGGTCAGAGAGGAAAAGTCGCCATCCTGGTGGTCGCTGGCGTACTGGTCGAGTAGGAAGCCGCGCAGTATTTCCTGCAGTGATTCGAGGCTCGATATTGTTTGTACCAGTCGGCGATCGGTCAGGTACCGGTAGACCTGCTCGCTGTCCTGTATGCGGTGATGCTGAATCTGCGGGTTACCTCTGCCAAGGGGGTCTACCTGAGGGTTGACCGACAGAATCACAATTCGCCGGCCATGGTCGAACCGGTACAAGCCACCGAGATGACGCGTAAAATAGTGACGGATCTGATAGGTCTCATCGATGGGCGCTACCGGGTGGCGGCGGATATCCCCTGTTTTCTCAGCCAACTGAATGAGGCTGTTCAGACGTGTATCATCGAGCCAATGTTCAGGCTGTTGCATCAGCTCGTCTATGGCCTCATGTATGCGGCCCGCCGCGCCAAGCAAGCCATCGGGTGTCTTTAATGAGATGAACACTGTTCTCATATCGAGCAGTTCGTCTACCGATTCCAGCCGATAAATGGAGTTCTGGATTTCTCCATAAACGGAGTCTCTTGCCATAAGGGTGAACAGCTGGCTGCGGTTTACCTCCATAAAGCTTTTCAGGATATCCGCCGTCCAGGAAAACATGGGGCCGTGCAGCGTTAAATTCTGTTGTTCGGGTATCAGCAGAATAAAACGCCGGTTAATGCCATGAGGGTTCAGGTAGTAAGGGTCCTGAAGCTCCTCTGCAATTTCAGGGGAGAAACCGGTCATGTCGATGTGAAAGCGCTCCAGCTCGGTTCTGCACCCGCACAGTTGCTCCATCGCCCGGTTGTACCGTTCCTTTAGGGTGTCGCTGCTCACCAGAAACCATTCGTTCTTGCAGAATGTCCAGTTGAACACAGGCTCGGATGGGAGTGGGTTTTGGGTGTCCATCGGCTGCACTTACTCGCCCTGCCGCAACCGGCGTTCCGCTTCCAGTTGCCATTGGATCTGACGCACACGTTCGGTGATTTCGGCTTCGTCGGACGCCCCGGCATAGCGGAATTCACTGTCGGCATAACGGTTGATTTCCTGAATCACCATCTCGGGGGTTATTGGCGTCATCAGCTCGCTGAGCATGGCGAGTTTGGTGTCGTAATCGCGATGTAAGAACTGATCCGGGTGTTCCATCCAGTCGTCTGGCAGTTCGAAATCCATGGCCCTTAATTTCACCGCGTCAGTGATGTTCTTGATGGCTCGACCGGTAAACCGTTCATCGACTTCCTGTATCGCCTTTAGATAGCCACCCAGGGATGCGATAGTCACGTTGCTTGCCGAGCCAGTGAGCATTCGATCAAATACATCGGCCAGCGCGGGTGCGGTAGGGCGGTTGTGCGCGTCGAACGAGCGTTGCACAGCGCCTTGTATCGCCTGATTCGCGTACAGATCATGATCACCCAGCGGTATATCGTGGTTTTTGCCGAGCAACAGATTCAGAATGTCGACGTAGTCTTCGCGGGACTGGGGGCCGTCGATCAGGAAGCGGGCACCGGCGCGTTGGCGCAGCGCATCATCGACCTGTTCCGGGTAGTTGGAGAACATGCCAAAGGTGCAGTTACCGCGAACCACGGTGCTGGCACCGGCGAAGCTTTCCATAAGCACGGCGGTGATTTCCTGCTGCCCGGCCGACGACTGGCGGTCACCTCGCTTACCGGCGACTTGATCAATATCGTCGATGGTGCCGAAGCCAATGATGTTCGGGTCGGTGACGTTGCGGATAAACTGTTTCGCGTTCTGGCCGGATTTACCCTGAAAGCTGTCTACGTTGTCGGTCGATAAGTTTTCATAGCGAAAGGTGTAGCCTGCAACCTCGCAATAGTCGTTCAGTAGACCGGCGAGCATCTGAATCAGCGTCGTTTTGCCCGTGCCGGGTTTACCGTCGCCCATAAAAGTAAAGATGAAGCCGCCCAAGTCAACGAAAGGGTTCTTCTTCTGAGTGAAATCGTAGGCCATCAGCATTTTGGCGAGTTTCAGCGCCTGGTACTTGGCAATATGGTTCCCGATAACTTCTTCCGGTTTTTTGAAACTCATGACCAGTTGGGTGGCGCGGCCACGCTGGGAGACTTCGAAACCATCGACGGTGAAGGCATCGGCCTCAACCCGGTAGGTTGCGGACAGAAAGGGCTCCAGCCCTGGCATGCCGTGCCGGCGAATGTGCAGTGCATCGATCAGGCGGGTTGCGTAGTCGCGCACCACTTTTACCAGGGCTTCATCGCTTTCTGCATGGTCATCAATAAAGCGGTCGAGTTCCCATAAGGCGCCATTCAGGGCATCGATGGGGTTGTCCAGTACGATCTCTTCGGGGTCGGGAAGCGTGATCGACAGGTTATCGGTCTCGGTAAGATAGTCGCTGAGTACATACTGCAGGTAACTGGCAAAGGTAAACAGGCCGATTAAGCCGGATGCGTTTAGCAGTTCGCCAAACTCTTTGCGTTGCAGATCGCCCAGGCGGCCCTGGGTGTTTTCCCGTTTAAGACTGTTCAGCGGGGTCTGGTCCCCGAAGGTATCGATCAGGGTATTGGCTATCGCCAGGCCGCGACGCAGCACCCGAATAATATGGCTCTGCACTTCAGTGGGTAAGGGGTCGTCCGGAGTGATGCTGGCAATGGTGTTGGCCAACCCAGCCTGCGAAGACGCCGCCGAATGTGTAACGGGCGACATACCCGGAATGGTGTTGCGAAAGCGCCGCCGAGAGAAGCCACCCCGGCTGGTCTGGGGTTCGTCGTCTGCCGAGGCAAACTGCGGCCGATGGCTGAGGGCGCTCAGCGTATGAAACGCCGCTTCATAGTGACCACGAATATCTTCTTCCTTCAATTGCATGGCTTGTTGGGGTTGCGTCATCGTTCTTCCCTATTGAATTCGGTGCAGCAGTGAGCCTTCCGGTCCCACCACGTATTTGGTCATGGCATTCAGGCGTTCGTCGTTTAGCGAACGCATGCTCTGGTATGGCCCTATGGGCATGATCATGTAGCGATCGATTGAAGAGGCACCGGCGGAGACCAGATCGGGGCGGTAGGCATCGATGTGGTAGGTTTCTCGCCGTCCGCTGCGGAACAGCCCGCGCGATACCTGGCGGCTGTCTTTTGAAACCAGGGTTTCCACCGTCCATTCAAATACCCAGTCCTGACCCGGGCGGCCCGCCTGCTCCGCCAAAACCCGGTGGATGGCATCGGAGTGGCTGGTGAATTCGTGCAGGTACAGGGGACCGGCATGAATACGCCGGAGCGTCAGGGGGTGGATATCGGGAAAGTCTTCGTCCAGACCGTGCGCAATGGTCAGCAAGGTCAGGGACGACAGAGACTGGTTCAGCAATGCCTCCCGGTAGGCGTGCCAGCGCCTCTCATCTTCGTGGAGCGGGACGGCGCCGCTTTCCTCGATCAGGCTGAAATAAAGATTGGGCAGGTTTCGCTCGGAGTCGAATACCGCCCAGTGCAGCAGATACCGTCTGGGAACCGTTTGGGTTTTCGACACCAGGGTTAATTGCGGCGTATTGCGTGGCAGAAAGCAGGGCTTCAGTGTGAGCGCCTCGCGGTACAACCGCTGAGACAGCCGAAACTGCAGCTCGCGCGGTAGTGAACGCTGATTCAGGCAATGATCCAGAATCTTTTCTTCCAGTTCCGCGACGGTATCGCTGTTTGCCAGGCTTGCCTGGGCTACGTCGAAGTCGCCCGCCAGTTCCAGCCATTGCTGGCTGACGGGCAAGCCATTGTACACACTGAATTCCGAGGGCCAGTAATGCTCGGGTACGCGCCCTGTCATCGCATTGCGCAACCTGAAGCACTCCAGACTGTGGGCCAGCTGGCGCAGATATTCCTGCACGATGCCGGTGGCATTGTGAGCCCCCGGTGCACCGGGAGCCTCCGTGGCCATCAGTTCGATCAGGGCCTGGGTAACAGCACCCACCGTGGCGAAATAGTGCGGGGCCAGGCGGGGTTCAAACCCCTGTGCACTTGCTTGCATGAATCAATCCTTTGCGATGGATCAGTCTGCGCTGGCCGTGTAGTTGGCACGATCGTGCCGTTCCATAACCGCTGCAAACCGACGCGCAAAGCGCTCGTCCGCTTTCGCTTTCTGTTCCTGCACCATCTGGCTAAAGGCCATGTTGCCTTCGTGGGCTTCGAGCATTTCAGCAATGCGCTGATTGGTGGCAGCACCAATATGAGCCATGGTGGTTTGTGCCTCATTATCGACGGCCGAGCCAATATCATTGATGCGGTGGGCAACATCCTGTTGCTGGGCGGTTTTAAGGGATTTGTTCAGCGCATCGTAGAGCAATACGCGCTGCTCGGTATCCGTTTGCAGCTTGTCGACCAGTACCATCTGTGTGGCCACCTGGTTCTGCAGGGAATCGACAAAGGTCTGGCCCATCTTGATGTACTTTTCCAGGGTTTGGCTCAGCGCCAGTTTCACCTGTTCTTGTTGCACCAGTTCGTTGTGGGTCTCGTTGATGTTCTGTAACTCGCTTTCAAGCTCCGTTCGCTTGGCGGCATCGGCTTCCATGGAAATTTTGTTTTCCAGACGGATGATTTCCGGGTCCATCTGTTGCAGCTGGTTCCTGATCTGCTCCAGCTCGGAAACCACATCGCCCCTTTGCGCCAGAACCACGCTCAGGTTGTCGGAGACTTTCACCTGCTGGGTTTCCAGCTCTTTCAATTGTTCCTGCAGCAAACCGATAATGACATTGGATTTGCCAATAAGGTCTGCCAGCTTGCTGTCGATGTTGGTATTGCGAATACGGCTGGCACGCATGGATTCAGACTTGTGGGAAGACAGAAAGCCAATCAGTTTTTCGCCCATGGTTTTTGAACGCATGGTGTCGAACTGTTTACCAAAGCCGGCGGTGACTTCATCCAGTTCGACAATAAGCTCGGCGATATTGCCGTTCATTGCTTCCTGTTGGAGCTGAACATCTTCCAGTTCCGCGTTTTCGATATCAAGGCCGACCCCCAGTTCACCGACTTTACTCTCACCCGATTGCAGCACAGAGGTGACTTTTTTCTGCCGTTGGCGGTTTTGTTCGATCTGAGACTTGACCGTCTCCATGGCACTATCGATATTACTCATAGCGTTCTCCTTTTTGAGTCAGATTCGCAGGGGTTAGGCAAGGGAAAGCGGGGCGATGGCCAGCCTTCTAAAAGCGCAATTAGGGTGTGGTGTAAACGAGGTGTGTCGATACAGCTGATATCCTTATTCGCTGGGAACGTGGTCGACTGATCCCAGACAGAGTTCCGGCAGATTGTTCAATCCTTGAACGGAAGCGTGTGAAAGCCCGACAGTCATGTCGGGATAGGGGCAGAAGATAAGGGAAAAACTCTGTGCATGGAAACAGGGAACGGATGCCAATGCCATGATTTGTGATGGACTTCGCTTTTATCGTGCCCAGGCTGGTTTCTGCTCTGAGACCCGAGAGATATAGGGTCTCAAGATGTTTTAAAAAAACCTACGCTGCAGATGTTAAATCCACTCGGTGAGAATGCTTCGACTTTGTACGGAGCGAGGTTATCGAAGTACAGCTACAACTCATTAAAGGGCATTGATCTGGACGCGTCAGGTGCATCTGCCGAGGATACGTGATCAGCCTGCGTTTCCGCAGGATGGGTGTCCGTGTCGACAACGGCGAGTCTGTCTTTGTCGGCGGCAGGCCCATAGAGCTGGCGAATGCCGCGCAGGTCACCTGGTTGCAGGTCAGCGAAGGCTTCTGTGTAACGAAAGCCCATGAGTTGACCTTCCGGTCCCGGGTGGTCGAGACCAATGGCGTGGCCAATTTCATGAATCAGAGTATAGCGGATGTCATAAACGTCTTTATCGCCATCGAATCCGACTTTCCACTGTTTCTCGGGGTTCAGGCAAACGAGCGCCTGATCGATGAGGCGCACGTTGTCTTCGGAGCCTGGCAGATAGGTTACATTGGCGAAGGCCGTTCCGACGGGCTGGCCCTGAGCACCGAGCACGATATCGGCTTCACGGGGGTCGTCGATCTTATGGAAGGTGACATTGGCGGCGCGTTCCCAGGCTCGAAATGCGGCAGTGGCTTCGCGCTCCAGTACGTCAACTGACAGGGCGTGACCGGTCAGCGCAGCCATCGGCACCAGTTCACGACAGTTGCGTGCATTGTCGAACTGCATTGAGGCATCAGCGAAGGCATAGCTGATGCTCGCGCCGGCCCCAAGCGTTTGCTCGCCCCACTTAACCTTGTAGCCGTCGAGTTCAAGCAGCCGATAGCCGCCTTTATCGTCTTCGGCAAACAGGGGTAACGTCAATGGAAGTAGCAAGGCAGTCGCCAGCGCCCGCAAAAAGAGTCGTGCATTCGATGCTGTTCGCACTGCAATCTCCGAACAGAGATTCCTGAAAGCACTGGTAATGAAGCAGCCAGAACGCATGGGGCGCTCATGGGTTTCCAGTACAGGACTACGAAACGAGTCGGTGCGTCACCGAACGGACATAGCGTTAACTTGGGCCCACACTAAAAAGGGGGGTAAGCGACGCTCGATCTCACAACCCAAGTCGAAAGCGCACGTTATCGGCAATCATCTGAGGGGTCAATCAAAGACATTGATCTTAGCGAACTGTGTTGTTACCGGGCGTTACCAAGTGTTAAGGGCCAGAGTTTCGGGCAGTCGGGTCTGGCGAGTAGCGTTTGCTTGCCGGTTATGCGCGGCTGCCGGTAACACGATATTGGTGTGGCGGTTGTAGTCGGGTGGGGCTCGCCCTCACTATGGAAGTTCATGCTCCACTGCAAGGGTCCAATATGCGAGTGTTTGCCAACCCGGTGGGTGCCGGGTCGCTCTGGTTCGATAACCTGACCACCGCCGAAGGCACCCCCGTTGCCTATGACCCCCAGGCACGTGCTTTTTTGCCAACTCCGCCGTTCTGTGCGAACCGGGAGAAAATCGGCTGTAACTGGATAGCCCCGAAACCGGGGGCGTTTTGTCGATCCTGTGCCATGACTGCGCTGGCGCCCGATCCGACGCTCCCCAATGCCATTCCCAACTGGGCGCAAACCGAGGCCGCCAAGCGCTGGGCGCTGGATAACCTGGGCCGCTGGCACTGGTTCCGACCGGAAGATCCGGGTGCGCCGCCGGTGTTTCATTTGCTGGCGGAAGGGCCAACCCCGGTGCCAATGGGCCATGCGCAAGGCGTGGTGACCATCAGTGTCGCAGAGGTCGACCCGATTCTGGTCACCACCCGCCGCGAAGCCCTGCAGGAGCCGTATCGAACCATGATCGGCCATATGCGTCACGAGATCGCTCATATGCTCTGGTGGCGCCTGAGCCTGCGGGAGGATTTTCTGGACGCGTTTCGCGCCATGTTCGGCGATGAACGCATCGACTATCAGGCAGCGCTGCAGTACCACTATGAAAATGGGCCGCCGGCCGAGTGGCGACAACATTACCTGACCAGCTATGCGTCATCCCATCCGCATGAAGATTTCGCGGAAACCGCGGCGCATCTGTTGCACCTCACCGACATTGCCGACAGCTTTGTGGCGACCGGCCTGTCGTCGCCACAGATACCTGATTCGGGCTGGGACCCTTATTCGGAACCCGACGCAGAGCGGCTGATTCGCGTCGCCGCGTCGCTTACCGTGGGCGTCAACCATGTTAACCGTTCCATGGGACTGTCGGATCTGTATCCCTTCGTGCTCTCGGAGCACGCGCGTTATAAACTGGCGTTTGTACACGATTGGCTGCGGCGGGGAGCGCTGGGGCTCTAGCAGGTTGTTGAAAAAGGCTTCCTGCCTTTTTCAAAACACGAGAACCAAAAATTGCGATTTTTGCTTCTCTCGCAAAATCAATGACTTAACAGTCATCAATTTTGCCGGAACGTCCATGTTCCGGTAACAGGCGGCTGAAATTCTTTGAATTTCAACAGCCTGCGAAGGGAAAATGTAACGGTGAATTCAGACATCAAAGCCAAATTCGACAGCTACCCAAGCCCGGCCAGGCAGCAGCTTGAACGTGTGCGTGATCTCATTCTGGCACAGGCAGCCGAGCACGAGCTGGGTGAGGTTGCTGAAACCCTAAAGTGGGGTGAAGCAAGTTTTCAGGTAAAGGGTGGCACCCCGATTCGGGTGGACTGGAAGCCCGAAGACCCGGACGCGATCAAGCTGTTCTTTCACTGCCAGACCCGCATGATCGAAACGCTCAAAGAGCGGTATCGGGGTGAGTTCCGCTTTGAAGGTAAACGGGCAGTTGTGATACCCGTCAGTGCGGATATCAGACAACTGCCGTTAGCGCATTGCATCGAGGTTGCTTTGAAGTATCACAGCCTCAAGCATCTGCCATTGCTCGGCGTTTGCTGAGCCAGTCACTCTGTAAATTGAACGCCCGCGTCAGGCTGTTTCTGTTTGCGCGGCAGCCTGTTCGTCCGCCAGTTTCTGGTCCTGCTGTTCGATCTTGATATAGGCCGGGCGCGATATGATGCTGTCTATATAGGCATCAACCACCGGATTGGTGTCTACCATGCCGAACTGACGGCACCATTTCAGCGTCATCCCCCAGAAAAAGTCGACAGCGTAGGGTTTATCACCTAGCAAGTAAGGCGCTTTGGCAATCTGATCGAACAGGGTGCTTTGCATCTGCTCGAAGCTTCGATACGGCATGATGGACGGATCACCCGGTTCTCGTTTTAGGGCACGGTCGACAACGGCGGGTTCAAAGCTGCTGCCCTGATACGCCATCCAGCGCAAATAGGCACCGCGTTTAGGGTCATTCAGGCCGGGGGCCAGACCCTTTTCAGGAAAGAGGTCAGCCAGGTAGAGGTAGCACGCAACCTGCTCGGTAATCACCATGCCGTTATGAACCAGCGTCGGGAACTTGCCCAATGGGTTGATGGCCAGAAACTCCGGCTCCTGGTTCTCGCCTTTCTTTAGGTTCAGGACCTTCATTTCGTAGGGAACGCCCAGCTCTTCCAGCAGGTACCAGATGCCGGTGCCGCGTGTTTGGGGTGCATGGTATAGAAGAATGGTGTCTTTGCTCATGGTCGGTCTCCTTGGGTGGTCTTGGGTGTCAGTGGTACAGCACGAGTTATGGTAGTGACTAAACCTGACACCTTGTGTCAGGTATAAACGCTATACTGAAAAAAGTTTCCGACACTGCTCAAGAGACCCTACGCCATGAGAGCTGGCCGGCTATTAAAGCTGCTGATGACATTGCAAACCCACGACAAAGTGACCGCAACGGAGCTGGCGCAGGTCTGTGAGACTTCGGTGCGTACCGTTTACCGGGATATCGATGCGCTCAGTGAAATGGGGGTGCCGGTTTACAGCGAGCAGGGGGTTCAGGGCGGTTACAAGTTGCTGAACGGCTACCGCACACGTCTGAATGGCCTCTCGGCCGAAGAGGCGGAAACCCTGTTTCTGGCCGGCTTGACAGGCCCGGCCCAGAAGATGGGCCTGCAGTCGACCCTGGCTGATGCCCAACTGAAACTGATGACGGCGCTGCCAGAAGGCATGAGACGGGAAGCAAGCCGGCTGCAAAGCCGTTTTCTGCTGGACGCACCCAGCTGGTTTTCTGATGATGAAAAAGCAGAGCACTTGCCACAGTTGATGACTGCGGTGCTTGAGCAGCGGCTGGTTGGCATGTCGTATCAGAGCTGGAAGGGGGTGCGTCAGCGTGAGGCTCACCCGCTGGGCGTCGTGTTGAAGGGTGGGCAGTGGTATCTGGTGGCTCAGGTGGGGGCGGACATTCGAACTTACCGCGTCTCCCGGATAGAAGCACTTGAGCTGAGGGAAACGGTGTTTGAACGACCGGCCGACTTTCATTTGACTGAATTCTGGCAAGCCAGCCTGCGGCGGATGGAGGCCCTGCAGTTTCCCGTGGTGGCCGAGGTACGGTTGTCGGCCACCGGCGTGAAAATCATGGAGTTTCTCTGCACCAGCTATGTGCTCGACCATACGATTGTCGAACCGGCCGATGCGACAGGCTGGCATCGCGTTACCATGCCCGTGGGCAACCCGTCTCACGGTTGTGGCGAGTTGTTACGGTTTGGCGCGGAGCTGGAGGTCATTGGCCCGCCCCACCTGCGCTGGGCGATGGAAAACCTGGTCTCACACCTGGCCCAGCGTTACCGTTCATCCGGGTCTGCTGTCGGGGGTGAGCCGCTTGCTGAGTAATTCAATGACCGTCACGCCGGCGAAGCCGGTGAGGGCACCGGTCAGGAAGGCACCGGCTTCAGTACTGACGACGGCGACTGGCAAGCCCAGGTAACCCACACCCAGCACACCTGCCACGTAGGCGATGATCGCGACTGCCAACCCTTCGGCGATGCGGGCGATGCCGGAACCACCCGAGGCGTTTCGGCTAAACCGTCGGGAAAACCCGCCCACAGCGCCACCGAGCAGTGCGGCCAGCACCGGGGTGGTGGGAAACCGTTGCGGTATGGTGATGCTGTCTGAATGGGCGCCTGCGGTCACCCGAACCGTCACGTCTTCCAGCCCGCGTGAGCGGAGCATGAACCTGGCATCCCCGTCCTGAAAGGTGAGCACTGAAGGCTCGGGAACAGCGCCACCGGCGGTCACTTCAACCGTTGCTCTTAGGTTGTTCAGGACATTGGCTTCGGTGCCGTCCGGCTGCAAGCGGACGACCCGTACCAGGGTTTCACCCAGGCCCAGTCCCACCATGGAATCATTCACTGGCCGCAGGGCAATTCTTGGCATGGCCTCAATCGGATAGTCGATATCGGTAATCGCTGAGCGCAGCTCCAGCACCGGCTGCCCTGTGGTAGGCAGGAACAGAAACTCAAGATGCTTTTCGTTGGCGATGCCGGTCTGCTCCAGCGTGACGGCTTCAAAGGGATCGGCGTTCAGGCCGCGAAAGCCGAATTGCACGGTAACCGGTTGTTGCAGGGTTGCGCCCGCAGGCAGGTTGTCGCCACGAAGACCCAGCGACAGGCGCATTCGGTATCGACCCAGGGTACTGTCCCACACCGCTGGCACCGGGCTGGCTTCCAGCGTGGGCTGAAACCAGCCTTCGGATACGGCAGAATTGGCTTCATCAAAGCGGGTGACGGCAACACCACCGGGCAGGTCAATGGGTTCGCTGGTAAGGCGGACCGTTACCGTACCCGCTGGCCGCACGATCAACTGGGATACAGCACCGGTAGCATTCAGGGTGGGCAATACCGGCTGGGCGTAACGCTCGGGAGACTGGGCGTCGCGAACAATCGTGCGTCCCTGGAAGTCGGTAATCTCTACCTGGCGACCGCCGAAATCGCGTCGTTCAAGCAATTGCTGGAACTGGGTGGAGGCAGCTGGGGCACTGATGGTCAAAGCCTGACTGCTGAGCTCCCGGGTTTCCTCTGCTGGCACGGATATCGACATCGTTGCGGCCGTGATGGCCAAGCCAAAACCCCGTACCAAACACCAAGTAGTCGTCTGCACGATACGCCCTCCCTGTAAGCGAGTGAGGGCAGTATAGCCGGGCTTTTCGATGCTGCCTGTTAACAACACCGGACGAGGGTCACTAAACGGTAACAACAAGTTCATAAGGTAATGCAAACGCCTGCGGAGACCGTCATGACTGACTTACTGAGCGCAAAGGCATCTGCCCGTCAACATCACTCCCGTACCCCCAGCATTCGCCGCCCTTCCATGACACTACCGGCCGGCTATGTGAGGTCGGAGTATGGCATTCTGTTGCGCAAGAATTGGCTGGATGCGACATTCCATTTTTGTTCGAAAGGGGCTTACGATCATTTCCTGGCCGACTTTTTACGGCAACAGCAGCAGCCTTTTGCAATGCTGGATATTGGCGCGAACCAGGGCTTGTATTCGATCCTGGCTGGCTTGAATCCAAACTGTCAGCGGGTGCTGGCATTCGAACCGGTTTCAAGCACCTTCTCACTACTGACAGCGAACATTGCCATCAATGGCGTTGATGATGTCGTGAAGCCAGTGAAGGCGGCGGTGTCGTTGTCGACCGGAAAAGCAACCATTGCAAAGAAACCCGGGCACAGTGGAGCAGCGTCATTGCGTGCATTACCGGGCTGGTTTCGCTTGACTGAAACCATCGCCACGTTGGGGCCTGAAGCGTTACGGGAATTGCTGCCTACTTGTGTCGACCTGGTCATTAAAGTGGATGTGGAGGGGCACGAACAGATCGTTTTCGATGCCTTGAGTCAGGCAGGTATACTGGCGCAGGCAACCGCTGTGTTTTACGAAGTTAATCCGGAGTGGAGCCAGGAATCTGCGCTGAAAACCCTGCTCCAGGCACATGGGTTCACTGGCTTCACTCGCACGTCGTCGCGGCCGTGTCATGATGTGCTGGCTATTCGCTAACACGACCGGTTGCCGCAGTGCCTTATGCTTTCAGCATTGCATCCAGGGTGATGTCCGCGTTCAGTAGCTTCGAAATGGGGCAGCCTTTTTTGGCCGCTTCAGCCGCTTCTCTGAACGTCTTTTCATCGGCGCCTGGAATGCTGGCCGTCAGGGTGAGGTGCACTGCCGTGACGGCAAACCCTCCGTCGACCTCCTCCAGCGTTACATCGGCTTTGGTGTCGATGCTGTCGGCTGTCAGGTCTTTTTCTCCGAGAATCATCGACAGTGCCATTGAATAACAGCCGGCATGCGCTGCACCAATCAGTTCTTCCGGGTTGGTGCCCTTGCCATTTTCAAAACGCGTTCCGAAGGAATATTGTTGCTTGTCAAGGACGCCGCTTTGAGTAGAAACCGTGCCTTTGCCATCTTTCAGGCCGCCTTCCCAATGTGCGCTTGCGTTGCGTTTCATGAGCAATCTCCTGTTGCGTTGAATGACGGTTAAGACGTTAGGCTAAGGTGAACGAAATTCAAGGCATTCCAGTGTAATGACTCTTTGTACATCCGGGTCACGACAGTATCAGGCCGACAGGCAATCCAGTCGTTCTGCCAGAAAGTCCATCAGCAAACGTATTCGCCGGTTGTGTTTTACATCCCGGTGACAGCACAAATAGAGGGGCAGCTTCGGTAGCGTTATTTCTACATCAATTGGCACCAACCCCAACGCCACCGCCAGTTGCTGGTGCGTACCCACAATACCACCGGCGTTGCGCGCCATTTCCAGGTGAAGCGACATGTTGTCGGTACGGAAGTAAAAGTCTTCATTGCGAACCTGCCAACCCAGTTCGGCAGCACCGTTCTCAAATTGTTTGTCGCGGTCATACCCCAGTAGGCGGTGTTTAAACAATGCATCGACCGTTGTTGGATTCCCGTGTTTGGCGAAATAACGGGCGCTGGCATAGAAGCCCAATGGAATGTCAAACAGGTGGCGGGCGATCAGGTCGGGTTGTTGCGGTGGGAACATGCGGATGGCGACGTCGGCATCGCGCTTGTCGAGGCTGGTGGCTTTGTTGGTGACTTCAACCTCGACCGAGAGTGCCGGGTTGGCATCCATAAAATCGGGAAGAATTCTGGGCAGGTAGTGCAGAGCGATCGGTTCATTGGCCGACAAGCGAACCCGCCCGGTCACGGCCTGGTCCTGCCCGGCGGCGAGGCGTTCTAGCCGTTGGGCCGAGGTGCGCATCTGTTCGGCCTCCTCTATTAGGCTTTGGCCGAAACGGGTTGGGGACAGCCCCTGCGTGCTGCGGTCGAACAGGGTTTGACCGAGTTGTTGTTCCAGCGTGTGCAAGTGCCGCGACAGGGTGGGCTGAGAAACACCCAGTGCGTCAGCGGCCCGGTTCAGGCTGCCAGCCTGAGCAATATGGAGAAAGTACTGCCAGTGTTGCCAGTCGAGGTTATTCATATGTGTATTACCATGCTCAATTATTGTCGATTCTATATATCAAAATGAATAATAGAATGGCGCTATCAATTCTGACTGGCAAGGACAATCACTATGAAAACCGCACTGATCATCGGCATTACCGGCAATTTCGGCGCACAGATGGCGCTCGCCCTGCGTGAACAGGGCTGGGGGATCCGCGCGCTGATGCGCGACCCGGCCAAGGCGCCCGGCTGGCTACAACCAGACTGTGTTATTAGCGGTAGCGCTCAGGATGAATCGGCCGTATTACAGGCCGCACGAGGGGCCGACTTGCTGGTCTATGCCGCCAATCCGCAGTACCACCGCTGGCATCAGGAAGCGCTGGCCATGCTGGAACCGGCTGTAAGAGCGGCCGAACAGCTGAAGCTTCAACTGGTATTCCCGGGTAATGTATATGGGTATGCGCCGCAGGCTGAATCGGTTGATGAACAGGTCCGCATGAACCCGCCGACCGACAAGGGCCTCATTCGCCAGCAGATGGAGCAGCGGCTGCACCGGGCCAGCGAGCAGGGGGCAGGGGTATTGATCGTGCGGGCTGGCGATTTTATCGGCCCGAACACAACCATGACCTGGCTGGACCTGATGGCTTCGGTTAAAGGAAGCAGGGTCCGGCTGAAACTGCCGCACGACGACCAGCATGTGCATTACTACAGTTATCTGCCTGATCTGTGTACGAACACGGCAAAACTACTGAACGGGCCGTTGCTCGACTGGGAGGTGTTTCACGACCCCGGGTTGGCATTGAGCAAAGCCGATTGGCAGAACGCCTTTCAGTCGCTGGGGGTCAGCGCCAGGATGTCGGCTTTTCCCTGGTGGGGGCTCAGATTGGCAGCGTTAGTCAGCCCGCTGATGAAAGAAGTGATGAAAATGCGTTATCTGTGGCGGCAACCGGTGATCATGAATGGTGAAAAAATGATTCAGCAACTGGGCGACAGGCGGCAGGCAACTGCATTACCGGTAATTGTTCGAGACACGCTGTTTAAACCGTGATGTCTATTCTATTGATCCTGCTCCGGATCCAGGAATTCATCCAAAACAGATGTATCAAAAGAGTAGATTATTTTGGCGTCAGGATAGTGTTCACTCATAATGTCCCTGAATTTTCCGGGTGGAGTGAGGATCGTTTTAGTGATGACTTTGCCGCTGACATCTTCGATGGTGACATCGTACTTTTGCAAGCCCGCTTCTGTTTTAGGCTTACTGATAACGTCTATGATGGTGTAGTGGGCCATCGCCTCGACCTCCGGATACATGTTCTGGCGTAAACAAGATAGTGCATTCAGCCGGATTTTTCACTCGAAGCGCCGGGAGAGCCTTTTAAGGAAGCATTAAGGAAGTGTGAGGTTGCGTATTTTGGCGCGATCATTAACGGGAATAGTGGCACCATCGATGTACTCGTAAAATACCTCGTAGCTGCCGTTTAAAGCGAACAGGGTTGTTGGTGGTAAGAAACTTCTTCCGAGGACAACCTCATTGTCAATGCCTGTTGTGTGCATCACGAATAGCGCATGTTCATCGAGAGTTGCCGGAAAAGGGAACCCATTCAGGGTAAACGAAGGGTTTATTTGAGTGGCCTCCAGGTTCACTGGCAGTGCTGTGGTATCGTTTACGTCCACGTCGTTGAGGATGGTAGCGTGTTTGTTGCCTGGTACCTGACTACCGGTCACGTGCTCGTAAATTACATCATAAGTCGCTGGAATAACGCGGACTGTGCCACTGCCGTTGTAGCTGTTACCCAGAAATATTGTGTCACCTTCCTCAGGCCCTTCCAGGAAAAACCGACCGTAGTGTACCGGGTTGGTTGTGAACGATGCGTCATTCAAACTGAACGTTGCGGTTGCAATCGCTGATTGCACGGCAATCGCCAGCTGTCCTGAACTGTTGAGTACGGTGGCTTGCATGACAACGGCATTGGTATTCTGTGGCACTGAACTACCGGTTTCGTGACGATAAATCACATCGTATGTACCGGGAATAATGCGTACCGCTGCCGGGTCGGGGTCGTGCGTGTTGCCGATAAAAAACAGATCGTGCTGGTTGGTGCCTCTAAGGTAAATGTTTGCATCCTGGTATTCGCTGATCGGGAAGGGCAAACCGTCCAGTGTATAGATGGGTGTTATGAGAATACTCGGAATGTTGGGTTCAGCGGTGGGGGTGCTTTGACTGATTTCCTGACCACTGAGGATAATCGCTTCAGTATTGGCAGGAACAGCCGTACCGGTCTCGTGGCGGTAAATGAGGTCGTAAGTGCCTTCAATGACTCTCACAGAGAACGGCAGATTGTAGCTGTCGCCCAGCTCGACCGTATCCTGGGTTGACGATACCAGCAGAAAGTTGCCGTCGTTATACTGGCTGACTGGAAACGCAACACCATCCAGTGTGGCCGACAGACGAAAGTCCGTTGCTTTTACATCAAGGGTTACGTTGACGGCGCTGTCGTTCATTGCCACCTGCCCGACGATGGCGTTCTGGTTCAGCGGTACCGTCGCCCCTGGCGTCTCCAGCGTATAAATCACGTCGTAATCGCCAGGCATCAACAATACCGGGGGGATCACAGCGTGACTGTTGCCCAGCAGTATTCGTTCACTGCCATCCTGTGGCTGCAGGTAGAACAGAGCATCGTCGTATTCACTCACTGGAAACGGCGCGCCATTGAGGGTAAAGGTAAATTGCGCCTGGAACGCAGTGGCGTTGATATCCAGCGACTGGTCTTCCAGCAAAGAGAACCCTGTCTCGATCTCCTTGCCCCGGTTAACAGGAACCTGTGCTCCTCCATAAATATGCCTGTACTGCGTTCGGTAGTTACCAGCGACCACCTCGGTCTGATAGCTAACACTGTACGTTTTGCCAAGTTGCGCTTCGTTACCGTTGCTATCGGCCAGAGAGATTATTCCGTGTTCATATTGTGACGCCGGGAATGAGCCGCCGTTCAGAGAAAAGGAGCCGCTGATGGTCATAGCCGGAACATTGATGTAAACGGTTTTGCTGTTTGGGTCGCCGTCTGTGTCACAGCCTGCCAGCGCAGCCATGGCAACAAGAGCCGAGAATGACTTCGATAGGTACATCAGGATTTCCCTCTCCAGAGCCTAAGCAGGTCGGTACTAATATAGCGCTATCGCAACCGTTGGTCTCATTCTTTACTGCAACACCGCTTGAGGAGTTCTGAATAAGTCGGGCTGCTCAGAGCGGATTTACCGTTGCGGCGGTTCCTGCGCATAAGGCCAGGCGGCGAAGGTTGCTACATAAAGAGCTTCTACCTGATCCCGGGCCCACTGTGTTCGCCGCAAGAATTTCAGACTGGATTTCACCGAAGGGTCGCTTTTGAAGCAATTGATATTGACCCGTTGGCTTAGCCCTTCCCATCCGTAATGCCCCTGTAGTCGAACCACAACGGTTTCCAGCGTGATGCCGTGAAGTGGATTATTGGCTTGTTTCTCGGGCATGCTAGGGCCTCGTTATCGGGCAGACTCGACTGCGATCAATGCAGGTTAGCCTGCCTGGTAGGCTGCGGCAATAGAGGCATGGTGGCTGGGTTCTGTGTTCTGGTTTTAGCCCTCTCTGGCCGCGACGCGGGAATTCTGTGCAGCGAAAGCGCAACTGACGAACCCGTACCCCAAATACGTATGGTAATATTGTCGTTCCTTTAAGCCCCAAAACAGTGAGAGCACAATCATGGCCCAAGCCGCAGCACGTCATATTCTGGTTGCCGATGAAGCAACCTGTAACGACCTGAAATCAAAAATTGCCGCCGGTGAAGATTTCGCCGCCCTGGCACAGCAGCATTCCAGTTGCCCCTCCGGCCGCAATGGCGGCGATCTTGGTACCTTTGGCCCCGGTCAGATGGTGCCCGAGTTTGACCGCGTCGTATTCAGTGCCCCGGTCAACGAAGTCCAGGGCCCGGTTAAAACACAGTTCGGCTACCACTTGCTGGAAGTCACTCAGCGCACCGACTGAGCCAAATTTGTAGCGGGCACCCGGGCTAATCCGTCTCCAGGAGTCCGGGTGTCTCGCCGAGTCTCTTGCGTACCCCCACCCTTACCGAAAAGAACGTCGCGCCCCCGCCCATGTCGGATATCCGGGTATCAGTCAGATGGTTAACCGAGCGAAGGCCCTGTTGAGGGTCATCCCACCATAGCCCCAGTGATACCGCCGTGCCGGGCAGAACATCCTCGGTCACCTCAGCAACCAGCTCGCAACTGCCCCGGTTATTGAATACCACGACAGGATCACCCGATACTATGCCTTCAGCCTGCGCGTCCTGCGGGTGAAGTTGCACCGTTGGTCGCTCGCCCTCCAGGCGTTGCATGCGTTCGTCATTGCTGCAGGTTGAGTTCAGAAAGCGGTGATTGGGTGGCGTAATGAACGCCAGGGGGTAACGACCTTCCTGCTCGTCCAGGGGCGTATGCTCCGGCAGTGGTGGCAAACCCCGGGCGGCCATGGTGGCCGAATAAAACTCGAACTTGCCGGAAGGCGTTGGAATCCGGTGCGGAAAGAGCCCGCCTTCCGGTACCTTGAGCTTGGCCCAGCCATCGCGCCGCAGGCGAGGCAGATCAATCCCTTCAAGATAGGGGCTGTTTGAGTTCAGTGCCTGTTCAATCAGGGCTTCATCGGTGTCTTTAAAGCAATCGTCTTCAAACCCCATTTCAGCGGCCAGGTTGCGAAACAGTTCCGGGTTTGAACGACACTCTCCCTGTATTGGCAGCACCGGTTCGTTGAGCTGCACATAAAGATGCCAGTACGATTTATAGAGATCCAGATTTTCAAAGTGGCTGGTGGCGGGCAAAACAATATCGGCGTAGGCGCAGGTGTCGCTGAGGAACAGCTCGTGCACCACGATAAACAGCTCCGGGCGCAGTAGACCCTGCCGTAAACGGGTTTGGTCCGGCGCAACCTGGGCCGGGTTGCTGTTGTACACGAACAGTGCCTGTATCGGCCGGGCGTCATCCAGCAGGGCATCGGCCAGTTGGTTCATGTTTACGCGTCGGCCGTGCGGGTTGGGGTGTAGGTCGGGCCGTTGCAGAGCGGTGGTATTGAACTGCGCGTACCAGCCGTTGCCCTTGATCAACCCACCGCCGCGCTTGCCCCATTGGCCCGTTAAGGCGGGCAAACAGGTAATGGTGCGCATGATCATGCCGCCGTTGTCGTGATGTTGCAGGCCATTGCCCAGGCGAATCAGCGCGGGGTCGGCCGAGCCATAGAGGTGGGCCAGCTCTTCTACTTGCTTGGGTGTTAAGCCGGTTAGATGCGCGACCGCCTCCGGATTATAATTCTGAACATGGTCGACCAGCTCCCGGTACCCCAGGGCATACTGTTCAATGAAGGCATGGTCGACGAGGTCATCCCGAATCAGAACATGCATCATCCCCAGCGCCAGGGCGGCATCGCTGCCCGGCTTCACCTGGTAGAACCGGTCACCCCAGCGCGCGGTGCGGTTGCGATGCACATCGATCACCACCAGAGTCGCGCCGCGCTTGCGTGCCTCATTGGCCAGCATAAGCTGGTGCATGTTGGTGCTAACGATATTACAGCCCCAGACCAGAATCAGCTTAGCGCGTACGCTGTCTTCCGGGTCAACACCCGTTGGTGCTCCCAGGGTGTAGGCACTGCCGGCTGTGGCGGCAGAGTTGCAAATAGTGCGATCGAGATGGCAGGCGCCCAGACGATTGAAGAAACGACGATCCATGGACTCGGCACTGAGCACGCCCATATTGCCGTAAAAGCTGTAGGGCAGAATGGCTTCGGCGCCATGCCCGGCAATGATGCTCTTAAATCGTTGAGCGATCTCCGCCAGGGCTTCCTCCCAACTGATGCGTTCAAAGTCATCGGGCGTTGCCCGCTGCACGGCCAGCCCTTTGGGCCGTACTCGACGCATCGGGTACAGCAGTCGTTCAGGCGCGTGAGTACGCTCCGGGAAACGCTGCACTTTGTGGCAGATCGCGCCTTGGGTAACCGGGTGGTCCGGATGACCCGCGACGCGGGTGACGCGCCCGTCTTCTACCGTTACGCGCAGGGCGCAAGCGTCGGGGCAATCGAGCGGGCAGACAGAGCGGTGGTGAGTCATGGCAACCGATTGGTTAAGATTTCAGAAACGATGGTAACGTTTTTTTGTGGTATCCGCCGTTCGTATTGTGCGCACTCTGGGCATGACTGTGGTAAGACATCAGTGTGGTGTTCAGACTTAGAGACATTTCATCTGTATCCCTACTTGGAGAAGATGCCATGAAAGAGCAACAGGCCCGACAATGGGCTGAAGCGACGCGTGTTGCATGCAAGGAAGCAGCGCAGGCGGCCTTTGAGGAAGCATTGATGGTAGGGTTGTGTCAGGAAGGGGCAATCGAAGCGGCGTTGTGTGCCATTGAGATAGTTGATGTGGACGCTGTAAAAACCCGCACAATAGCGTTCGAATAGCTTGCCATGATATAAAAACGCATACGCTTCTGTGCACAAGCGGATTCAGTATGCTCAGTAGAAGGTTGTTCATCTTAGTGAATGAGAAAATAGGAATACCTGCAGGCAGAGTCAGCGAATAATCAATGGGGTAAATCAAAATAGAGTACCGTAGTGGATGTTAAAAAACATATACTGGTTATAACCCGGATAAAGGTTACAGAGAGAGCAGGGTACGGCACGTTTGCAACCGAGCCCTTTATTGCCTGAGTTGGGCGGCATGCCAAGCATTGCTGATGTTATGGCTGTTGGGTACTAATGCGTCGTCGCGGGTAGAGGTGTAGAGAGTCATTGCCTGGTTTGTTGTGAAAACCGTACCCAGGGAGGTATCAACCGTTGACACAACCCGGGACGCTGCAGAGTCGTTATAGTTACCATATGCACTGGCGTAGCTATCCGTGGTGTAAGTCGTTAGTGCCAGGCCAGACAACATGGCTACCGTACTGATGGACGGGAATTTCATGGTCAGTCTCCCTTTAGGCTGCTATATCTGTTTAGCATGGGTGTGACTGAGCTCAATAAGTCGAAAGGCTCTAAGCGTAAGGCGATACGAACCCGGTGAATGGATGCAGGCAGAAAAACCTACCCTATTTCCTCAACCAATTGATGGCTTATTGAACTTTTCTACAAGCAACGGTTTATTGCGTTTTAAACAACGCTATTGCAGGGCTGAAGCTTTTCAGCCTTACAAACGAATACCGTGACGGGTCGCCCGCTATCTGTGGTGCATAGGCATGGACCATGCGCTTTGAATACAACCGCGCTACCACGCAGATACTGTTCCTGTCTGCACCGAGTTAGTGCAACCAGGTTACAGCGGGATCGTTTGAGTCAGCGTTTGAACGCGTGTGGTTTTTTTTGAAAACGATCAAGAAGCCCGGAGTTCGCTACTGGCATAAGGCGGCAGTATCACCCAAGGATTAATCTGGATGTCACTGACAATTAAGACGTTTGGCGAACTGTCACTGTTGAGTGAAGGACAGGTGATCAAATTACCCGCTTCAAAGCGCACACGTGCTTTGTTGGCGTATCTAGCGATTACCAATCGGCCACATCGACGTGACCGGTTGTGTGAAGTGTTCTGGGACCTACCGGATGACCCGAGGGCAACCCTTCGCTGGTCATTGACCAAACTCAGATCCCTTGTGAATCAAGGGGCACACAAGCGATTGATTGCCGATCGAGAGCGAGTGTCACTGGACGTGACCGACATTGACCTGGATATAAGGCGTATTGCCACTGTTGTCGACCAACCGAATCTGTCATCCGAGGCACTTGATGCCTTACAACGACAGTTATCCGAGCCCTTTCTGGAGGGAATTGATTTACCCAACCAGCCCTTGTTTCAGGATTGGTTAACGTCGGAACGCCAGAATATACGGCGGATGCAGGGCAAGGTCAGGGCACGACTGGCGTCACATCCGACAAATCCACGCGAAACCCAACTGGATCATGCCCTGGCATGGGCGGAACTGGACCCTTTTAACCCGGGTGCGGCGAATCGTGTTCTCGCGTTGCTGCGTTTGTTGGGGCGCACCATGGACGTTGCCCGGTTAACGAACCAGTTTAAAACCCGGTTTCGCAATGCGGGTGTTCAATGGACCGAAGAAGCAGCACCAATCGCGGAAGCGGAGTCAGGTGCGATCAATCAGGAGTCGGTTCGTCATGATATGTTGTCCCGTCAAACAGTCGCATTCTGCACAGCCGCTGATGGAGTAAGGATTGCGTATGGCTCTGTCGGTAAAGGCACCCCTATCATAAAAGCAGCGAATTGGCTCAGCCATCTGGAGTACGACTGGGATGCACCGATCTGGAGCCCGCTGTTTCGGGAGTTAGCGATGGATCATCATTTCATCCGTTACGACGAGCGCGGCAACGGCCTTTCAGACTGGGATGTTGCCAACTTGTCATTCGAGTCGTTCGTATCCGACCTGGAGTCGGTGGTCGAGGCCAACAAGGTTGATCAATTTGTGCTGCTCGGCATTTCGCAGGGTGCGGCCGTATCCATTGACTACGCGGTTAAGCACCCCGACCGCGTTACTCATTTGATTCTGTTTGGGGGGTATCCGGCGGGCTGGCGTATTAACGCCACCGACAATGAGATCCAGGAACGGGAAGCGATAATGACGCTGACGAAGACAGGCTGGGGGCGGGATAACCCGGCATATCGTCAGATATTCACATCAACCTTCATGCCCAGTGCTCGCCCTGAAGAATTAAGCTGGTTCAATGAATTTCAACGGCTCACCACATCGCCCGAGAACGCCGCCCGGTTTCTATCGGTCTTTGGTGATATTGATGTGCGCGAAAAACTGTCTAAAGTCTCCGTCCCCACCCTGGTGATTCACTCACTGGGGGACCGTCGAATTCCCGTCTCAGTCGGGCGTGACATAGCGGCCGCTATTCCCAATGCTGAATTTGTGGGGTTGGAGAGCGACGGCCATTTACTATTGGGGAGGGAGGCTGCCTCCAAAGCCTTCGTGGATTCGGTTAGAGAATTCATTCAACGTCACTGAAACGCCTCTGATAAGTTGGTTACCACCCAAACGCAAAGAGCGGGGCAATGCCCCGCTCTTAATCTCTTTATTTAACCCAGGTTTTCTAGTGGCATAACAACCGAGCGCTACCCAGCATCAGCGTTAACAGTCCAATCGATAACCCCAGACTGCCTCCACGACCACCACGATGATATAGAGGTATCCAATGTCGGCAGCGTTTTTCTATTGCCAAGATTCCTGGACTGATGGTGTCGGCAGTGTCTTCATTGTCGTCATCGCTATTAAGGATTGCTCTGGCGCTTGTGCCTGCTGAGCCAAAACGGCTTAAAACGAAACAAGCCAACCGCACTGTGGTGTGAAGCTGGCTTATGAATAGCTAAAGCAGTCTACCTGCCGTTAACTCGGGAGCGGTTCGTATGGAAATTCATCATCTTCATTTTCTACACCATCGCCGTCAAAGTCGGTTAAGCTAAAGACGACTCTTACTTCCACCGCCGCCAGCGTGTCGGTAAAGCCGTCGTTAGCGGCGACAGTCAGGTTATAGATGCCGTCACCATCGGCATCCACTGGCGCTGAGAAAAACTGAGGGTTAATAAAGCTGAGCTCGCCAGTAGTGGCATCCATGCTGAAGAAGTTAGCATCGTCACCACCGTTAATGGAAAAGGTGGGCGTTTGGCCGTCGCCATCGGTGGCGGTGAAGGTTTCAACGGCGCTTTCGCCTTCGGCTACATTTACTTTTAATAATGCGGCATTTTCATACCGATTCAAAACATCACTGAAGAATTGAGCGGTAACAATATCCGCACGGGTATCGTTATCTGAGTCGGTAATCAATATGCTCTTTAGGTTCTCAACGCTAGCGATAATGGTCTCGCTGAAGGTTTCATTACCGTCGTTTTGGAACCAAACCAAGGTGCTGTCGCTTTGCTCTGTGATAATGTCGATGTCGCCATCGTTGTCCATATCCGCCGCTTGGGCAAATTCATGCTCGGTGTCCGTGACCAATGTCGTTTGCGTAAAATTGCTGGCACCATCATTCTCAAACCATGCAACTGTCTCTCCGTTGCTAGCGGTCGCAATTAAGTCGATATCTGTATCGCCATCGATATCGATGGGCACCATTGAGTTGGAGCTGGTCATCGTGGTTGTGATGCTGTTTTCGGTAAAACTTTCAGAGCCGTCGTTTTCAAACCAAAGGATTGGCGTGCTGCTGTTACTTGAACTTGCCACAATGTCCAGTTCGTCATCACCATTCAAGTCGACGAGGGTGATCGAGTTGTAGAACCCCCCATCTCCTTTAAGAATCGTTTCGGTAAAACTCTGTGCGCCATCGTTTATCAATAGGCTGACACTGCTGCCTGCTCCAACAAAGTCAATGTCGCCGTCGATGTCGATATCCGCTGCGTATACTGTATTGGCATTGTTCAGTGAAAACTGTTGGCTGGGGTCTACGGTAAAGCTTTCGCCGGTGCCGTTGTTTTTATACCAGCTAATGAGGTCTGTGCCGGAGTCTGCGGTAAGCACATCGTTAAAGCCGTCGCCATCGATATCCGTTAAAAAAATGGCAGTGCCCTTCGCGCCATCATCGGCGATCAACCGGAGTGTAAAGCCTGAGCTACTGCTCTGCAGTAAACTGTATATTTCACCCGTGGTCTCAGAGGTAAAGACAAAGTCGATAAAGTCATCGTTGTTTAGATCACCTGCGGTAATTGCGCGAGGATCTTTATTAAAGTTGGACGAATTTGGCGTTAGTGCATCTAAAGACGGGCCACCAACCAGTCGAGTGATTGAAAAGGTTGAACTGACTCCGTTGGTAAAGAAAGGCGCAACGCTGTTTGTCGAATCGTTAGGCGAAGGGTCGTTGAGGTTATCAACGCCGTCACCATCAATGTCGGTATCGGTATTATCGCCGATACCATCGCCATCGGTATCTGCGCTTTCCGTAGCATCATCCGGAAAGGCATCCAGACTATCAATGATACCATCGCCATCGCCATCGGTGTCGGTATTAACGCTACCCGCAGTGCTTGGCTCAGTTGCCGTTGAATCGCCGCTACCCGAATCACAAGCGCTAACCAGTAAGGCCGCCGCAAGGATGATGGGGAGTAGAACATTTATCTCTTGCATTGCTGTTGTCCTTCGAAGGGTTAAGGGTTCTTACTAGGGAGTTGTTCAGAAGCTCCCTAGTAACGAACAGGGCACTGCTTTGGGTGCCTTTACATTTATTCTGGCTCCCTAGTTGTGGCGCATTAACCGAACACTACCCATCATCAGCGTTAACAAACCCAACCACAGACCCAGGCTACCGCCGCTGCTGTTACCGCCGCCGGTTGAGCCGGAAGAAGCTGAGGCATTGACCCGTTCAAAGGCACCGATGTCACAGCCTTTGCCGTTTTGTTCGCGCTCAACACCGCGCTGGTCGGTTGGCAAACACGTATCGGAGTTGGCCGCATTGTCACCCAGGCTTCCGGCAACGAGTGCGTGCGTCAGGGTGGGTCCGCCGTTGCCGGCCAGGGGGGCCAGCAGTTCGGTTAACACGAGGGGTGCATTAATCAGCTGGTCAGTACTGTGGGTTGCGCACCCCGTGCCATTGCCGATGACGTTGTAGCCGAGTGAGCGAGCCCCCGGGTTTAATTCGCAATCCGGCCCTTCTGTGGCCGTACTACCGGCAATGATGCTGTTGCCATACGCAAGCAGACTGTCTGTAGCGCCCTGAAAAACACCACCGCCTAAATTGGATGCAAAATTGTCGGCCATCGTGACGTGGTTCAGATTGGCGATGGCTCCGCTGTCCAGATACAGTGCACCGCCATCGCCACCTTCGACCCGGTTGCCGCTTAGGGTGGTGTTGAGCAGTACCATGGCGTTGTTCTCAGCGAAGAGGCCGCCGCCACTAAACAGTGCGCTGTTGTCGCGGATAATCGAGTGTTCCGCCCGAAGCTGCGCACCGTCCAGAAACAGTCCGCCCCCAGAACCCGCTGGGGCCGAGTTATCAGCAATGCTTGCGTTCATTAGCGTCAACGCGGCCTCATAAAGATATGCGCCACCGCCATCGCTCGAGGTAGACGTATTTCCCAGGACCGACGTGTTGGTCAGCGTTGCACTACCGGGGTACTCGAGGTAGAACCCCCCACCAATAAACGTACTGGTGTTGTTGTCGATTTGACTGTCAACCGCGTTCAACACGCCTTCATAGATATAGAGACCGCCACCTTCTGACGAGGACGAGTTGTCAGACACGGTGGATCCAAACAGGCCGAGCGATGAACTGTCGAGGTATAAACCACCGCCGTCGCCTGCGGCTTCGTTGGATGTCAGACGAGTATTGACCAACGTTACCTGAGTGGAATAGTCGGTATAGATGGCGCCACCATCGTCACCGGCGAAGTTTTCAAACAAGTCGCTGTCTTCAATAATCAACAGTTCGTAGTCATTCATGCTGATCGCACCACCATCACTGCCTGCTTCGTTGTTGGACAGGAGGGTACCACTCAGTTCGACAGTGCCCTCGCTGTCTGAAGCTATCGCGCCACCATCTGTTGTTGCAGCGTTGTTGGTTAGGGTTGACTCGTTGACGACCAGGTAGCCCTCATCGCTGTATACCGCGCCACCATCGCCTGTTGCTATGTTTCCGGAAAACGTGCTTCGGTAAACGCGAACCGAGCTATCTATTCCGGCTATCGCTCCACCATCGGTACCCGAGTTATTGCTGAATGTGCTGTCGTAGATGGTTAGGAAGGCTTCTAGTGCATTGATGGCTCCTCCTTTTAAATCGCTGGCGTGGCCGCTGAATTGACTGTCGCGTATGGTTACGCTGGAATCCGGCATGATGGCCATACCAGCGCCAGCGAGCGGGCTGCCGCCATTGGCGATACGTACGTTTTGCAGTTCAAAATCAACGGCATCAACCTCCGTACCGACGGAAAGCACTTGGACTGAGTTGCCACCATCGATAATGGTATCGGTCTTGTTGACCCCTTGAAGGATCAGGTTTTGGGTAATGGCGAGTGTTTCGTTTAAAGCAAAGATGCCTGCGGGCAGCGTCACAATGTCGGTAGCGCTAACCTCGCCGGCCGGGCATTCGCCGGTGCTGTCACCGGAGGAGGCGTTGGTGTTTGCCGCGATGATGGCTTCCTGCAGCGAGCAGAAGCCATCGTTGGCCGTTGTGTTGTTCGTGGTCGAAACGGTCAGCGTAGCGGCCTGAGCCGAGACGGCTGCCGAGGCGATCAGTAGGGTGTAAGGCAGTAATTTCATGTTGTCCTATTCCTTTAAGCGAATGTACGTAAACGGATATAACCTGGGCCTAGCGCCTGATATAGAGCGTCAGCAATACCTGGCTCGTTAAGACAATTCAGTCTGACCAGCTCCCGTTGTTTTGCTCTCTTTGAGGCGTTAGCGGGAAGCATTGGTTCATAGACGACGGTCAACGACTGTTTGGATGCAATGGTTCGGCATTTTATGGGTCGACCGTTTGAAGAAGCGTTTGAAGCCGTCTTTTTTTTTCTGGAAAAGTGAGACTTATTGCGCATTACTGACCTGTTTCAGCTGAAATGGCGGGCATTCAGTCGTTGCTGCCTGCAAGGGAGCCGTGTAGACGACGGTATGTGAGGAAGCCTCGATGGTGGGCTGGTGTCAGGACGGGGCAATTGAAGCGGCACTGAGTGCCATTGAGATGGTTGATGTGAATGAGGTAAAAGCCGAGCCATAGTCCGGCCTGGTAACTCTGCCTGGGCGCCTATTGAGTAATGTTCAATAGACGCCCGCTGGTGTCATTAACCAGGCAAGTTAGTACAGGTAAACCACGCCCCGGTTGCTCTTTGAATTATCGGCTTGCTCTTCAGCGCTGGCTTGAGTGCCCGTGGCATTCCCGCCTTCGTTTCTTGCGGCAATGGCCAGCGTCTCTCCGTCACCGCTCAGGCTGACGGCATTGCCAAAACTGTCGCCACTGTCTGTGTTCGTGGCTTTCAGGTACGCGTGCTGAGTCCACGCCTGGCCGGTGCGACGAAACACATAGGCGGCACCCGCCGGGTCGGTGTTGTCGAATTCATTGCCATTGATGCCAACGGCAGTACTGGCTTCATTCACTGCACCAACCACCAGCACATCGCCAGTATGGCTTAAGCTCACGGCGCTTCCGAAGCTGTCGCCTGCATCGGTGTTGCTGGCTTTGAGGTAAGCCTGCTGTGCCCAGTCAGCGTCGGTACGGGTAAACACATAGACGGCGCCAGCACTGGGTGCTTCATTGTTCGACTGGTCGCCATCAATACCGGTGACTGCACTGTCTTCCCGTATGGTACCCACCGCCAGTGTGTCCCCGTCCCCGCTGATGCTGATGGAATTGCCAAAGCGATCCTGCTCTTCTGTATTGCTGGCTTTAATAAACGCCTGCTGCGTCCAGTTGGCGCCGTCATGCACAAACACATAGGCAGCCCCGGATTTGTTTGCCGCAATATCGAATGCATCACCGTTTACACCGGTATCGCTGCTGTCTTCGAGAAAGGCGCTCACGGCCAGGGTGCTTCCTTCGCTATCGAGACTGATGGAGCGACCGAAGAATTCGTCACCCGTGGCATCGCTGGCTTTAATGTAGGCCTGTTGCTGCCAGGTATCGTCATCACGCGTGAATACGTAAACCGCACCGGCGTTTGTGACATTGTTGTTTTGTTGGCCGTTGATCACCTGGGCATCACTCTGCTCGCTAGGCGCCCCTACGACCAATACCGTACCGGCATCGTTCAGTTCGACGGATTCGCCAAACTTGTCATTGGAGTCCGAGGTGTTGGCTTTGATGAACGTTGGCTCAGACCAGACACCCTCGGCACGGGTGAACACATAGGCAGCGCCGGCATTCGCTGCGTCATTGTTGGTTTCGTCGCCGCCTATTCCATCGGCATCACTGTCTTCGTTATTGGCGCCGACAGCGAGCGTATTGCCGTCTGCGCTCAAGCTTAACGCAACGCCGAAGTTGTCACCGGAGCCACGAGTGCTAGCCGGTAACCGCTGTTGTTCTGCCCATTGGCCGGGGCCAGCTTTCGTGAAGACGTAAACAATGCCCACTTTGTTACCACTGCCGTCAGAGAATGCCCTTGCTTGGGGGGCACCCACTGCCAGGGTATTGCCGTCGGCACTCAGGCTGACCGCTGTGCCAAAGAAGCTGGCGTTGTCGACATCACTGGGCTTGATGTAACCGATCAGGTCGTTCAGACCGTCATCAATGGTGAGGGTGCTGGCGTCAACGCAGCCCACCTCGTTGCAGCTTTGCAGAATGTACTCGGCGTCAAACCGTGAGAAGGTGGGTATTTCCAGTGCCAGGGTTTCAGTACCCTGAGCAATCGGCTCACCCAGGGGGCTGAAACCGGATTGGCCGTCGGGGTTTTCCAGCAGTATGTAGTGGGTGGCGCCTTCGACGTCTGTCCAGTCGAAGCGCAGGGTTTTTATGGCGTCAAAGCTCAGGCTGACCTCGGCTGCTGCGGGAGTGGTCGGGTCGGTGCTTGGATCAGGCTCGTTTGTTGGCGTGTCGGATTCTGTGTCTTCATCCTGCGAATTGGATGAGCCTTCAGAGCCACAGCCACTGAGCATCGCCAGTATGGCAACGCTGAATAAGTGGGCTAGTAAACGCGAAGAGTTGGGCATGTATTGGTCCTCCTTGGGTTGGTGTTTTCAATCAACAAATTGAGTCATCGATCCCAGGACGAAGCTAGCCCCCTGATTGGATGCAATGGTGATGAATTTAACGGTCTAGCGTTTGAATAAGCGTTTGAAAACGTCTTTTTCAATCAGAAAAGTGAGACTTATTGCACATTACAGACCTGCTTCAGCTGAAGTTGAATCAACAATGCCGATTGCAAAATCGGGTGTAAGCTACACGGAAAACAAGTGGGCAGGGTACCCGACAGATGTAGGGTGTGGGTTTGTATTGAGTCACCATTGACACGGATCTTCTCTTGGGTAGTATTTGAAGCATGACTAACTGGATGCACGCACATCGATTTACTGACCTCCGAGTCCTGAAGCAGGGCACGGCGGTCTGACTTTTCCTGTCTGAAAAGCCAACTCCGGGCCTTGGGCTCGGAGGAAGATTCCACAATCCCCCTTGGAATATCGCAGTTATGCCAATGCCGTGACTGCTGGCTTTTTGGAGAACCATCATGTCTAAACACCTAACCGCCGACCAATTGGTCGACGCTCTTACACTGCGCGATCTCAGCAACCCGAACCAGGGTGCTCATGCCATGCAACTGCTGCTGGATGACATTCAGCATGCTATCGAATCCCTTTACGACTGTGAGCTGCAACGTTTGTCGGGCCACCCTCTGGTTCGTGTGCAGGACAATTACGACGCCCTTGGTTACCCTGAAGACGGCCCGGCACGGGAAAGCCGGTACAGTCGTTACCTGTCCAAGCGCTGGATGCTTCGAACTCAAACGTCCTGTCTGGTTCCAGAATGGCTGAGCAGTTGGCGCAACAAAACACCCCGGAAATTGGGGTTGCTGTGTTCCGGTCGGGTGTATCGTCGCGACAGTATTGATCGGCTTCACGTTGGTGAACCGCACCAGGTGGATGTATGGGTGCTGCTGCCTGTCAGCGACGTTACCCATCTGCAGACGATGTTACGGGAGGCCATCGATACGGTGATGACCGCCGTCTTGCCAGATCATCCACTGCGCTTGGAGGCATCATCGCATCCCTATACCAGGGACGGTGTGCAACTGGAGGCGCTTTCAGAGCGCAACCAACTGGTAGAAGTAGGGGAGTGTGGTCGCATAGATCCGGCGCTGCTGGCCCGTCATGGCTGGGACCCGGAAAAAGTCACTGGTGTTGCGATGGGCCTTGGGCTGGATCGTTTACTGATGTTGCGCAAACACCTACCCGACATCCGCTTATTGCATAATTCGGATCACCGCATAGTGGCGCAAATGCAAGACCTTGAGCGATGGCGACCGGTTTCCTACCAACCTGCGGTGGTGCGCGACCTGTCCATAGCTGCAGAGGCGGATATGGACGGCGAGGTATTGGGTGACCGCGTTCGCGAAGCCATACCGGATAAGCTTGATTGGCTGGAGGCCATAGAAATAGTCAGTGAAACCGCGGGTGATGACTTGCCTGCAGTGGCCGTTGACCGGCTAGGTCTGATGCCCGGGCAAAAAAATGTGCTATTGCGACTGACCATGCGCCATCCAACGAGGAGCATTGGCCGTGATGAGGCCAATGATTTGCGTAACCGTGTGTACCAGGTCTTGCACCAGGGAAGTGTGACGGTACTGGCCCAATAGCGGGCATATGGGTTAACGATGCGGCTGGTAGCTGAAACTTGTGCCGACGTTAACCCCTGCAAAAGGGTCGGAGAACTGCTCCCACTCCTTTTGAATCAAGCAACACACTACTGTCTCCAGAACGGTTTGCTGGTTTCCCGAATGACATCTGCTCGTTTCAAACCCACATCCTTCAGAATGTAATCTGGCAAGCGAGCTAATTGTGCTCGGGTTTTGTAGTTGCGGTACCAGTGCCTGGTGGTGTTACCAAAGTAAGTCATTGCCATGCGCGTGCTGCGAGCCAGCAAAATGCAGAGGGTGCTAAACAGAGGCTGGCGACTTTGATTGAACGTATCGACACGGGTACTCACAAGAGCTCTCCTTAAGTGACCATCGAAAACGGGTATTTCCGATTAACACCATGTTAAGCGCACCACCTGAACCGGTACAGATACAGGAAATAGGAACATTGACCATAACAGATGGTGGCGATAAGCTACTGTTCTGGTTCGTTGTGAGCGATCTGTACTGGTCTCCAGAGCCTTCAATAATGGTAATGTTCTGGTCGATGCTCGACAGAGGGTGCTGATGGAAACCAATCTCTATGCTCAACTTGCCGACTCACTGGTTGAGCAGATCCGCCAGGGTGTGTTTCGACCGTCGGAGAAAATGCCTTCTGTGCGGTTACTGGCGCGGCGTGAATCGGTGAGTATTTCCACCGTTTCGGCGGCTTACGAACTGCTGGAACGCAGAGGGTGGGTCGAGGCTCGTGAACGTTCAGGCTACTTTGTGCAAAGCAGGAGTGAAGAAACTCTGTCGGTGCCGAAGCAGGTGCGTACCCGGCCCCGGCCATTGCCGACCACGCTGTCCCAGCTGGTTATGGAGGTACAGCGCGGTTCCATTACCGAGGGCGCTAATTTTTCCCGGGCGATCCCCTCGTCAGACTTCCCAATCATCCGTCAGGTACAGCGCACCTATACGCGATTGTCACGAACCCAGGCCTTTCTCGGTATTGGTTACGATACCCCGGAAGGCCTGCTGGTATTAAGGCAGCAAATTGCGCGTCGTGCGGTCGACGCGGGCGTTTTTGCACCGCCTGAAAGCATCATCGTTACGACCGGCTGTCAGAATGCGATGGCGCATTGTTTGCGGGTGGTCACCCGGCCTGGAGACATCGTGGCGGTGGAGTCTCCATGCTACTACGGCCAGTTGCAGATGATTGAAGCCCTTGGTTTGCAAACCGTGGAAATTCCGGCGCACCCTGAAACCGGCTTGAGTCTGGAAGCTTTGCAACTGGCTCTGGATAAATGGCCGATCAAGGCCATCATGACAGTGCCAACCTTCTCTAACCCGCTGGGCTGTAATATGCCAGACGAGAACAAACGGGCACTGGTCGACCTGCTCGACCGCTATGACATTCCACTGATCGAAGACGACATCTACGGTGATTTGCATTATGCCGAGCAGCGACCAAAGGCGGTAAAGGCGTTCGACAAGAACGGCCGGGTCTTGTTGTGTTCTTCTCTGTCAAAAACCATCGACCCGCAGTTCGGAATCGGCTGGATCATTCCGGGGCGTTACTTCGAGGAAGTGGTGCACAGCAAGTTCGTCACCTCGCACGCCATGGCATCGTTGCCACAAATGGTGGCGGCGGAAATACTGGCGCAAGGGGCCTATGAGCGACACCTGCGCCTGGCCCGTGAAACCTACCGGCAACGCTACCAGTTCATTGTTGAGCGAATTACCGAGTATTTCCCACCCGAAACACGGGTGTCTCGTCCCGAAGGGGGCTTGGTGGTCTGGCTGCAATTTCCACCGCAGGTGGATACGACGAAGCTATACCATCGCGGGCTTACCGAACACATTCGCATTGCGCCGGGTGAGCTGTTTTCAGTGACGGGTAAGTACCGTAATTGCATGCGCCTGAATTATGCGCTTGCCTGGTCGCCCGAAAAAGAAGAGGCACTGCGCAAGCTGGGGAGTTGGGTAAAAGAGGCGATGGACGAGGCGTAAGAAGAAGGCCAGGGAGGCTGCTCCCAATGGACTACCGACTCAAGCTTCCGGGGTAGCTTCCTTTTCGATGGCGTTGGTTTTTGGCAGGCGCAGGTTCTTGTCGAACAGGTCTTTGTAAAGGCCACGGGCTGCCTGAACGAAGTAATCGACAGTTTGTTGTGACCAGGCTCCGATCATCCCGCCTTGCAGCGTGGCCAGAACCTGGCACGCCCGCTGGTGGGCTTGGGTTTTGGGTAGGTCACCGCGTGTGAAAACGGCCGTCAGCCAGTTCAGGTTGAGTGCGTAAAAGGCGTCGACGGTGGTGTTGATGTCTGCCGTCAGGGTTGCTCTTTCGACACTCAGCATGGCGCACAAACACACCTGTTTGGAGTGCATCATTTCGGTGTAAAACATCACAATGTACTGACGCAACAGTTCCGCCGTGGCGAGTGTCGAAATGGCTGGGTCGGGCAGGGCATTTTCAAAGCGCCGGTTGTACCGCTCTGCTACAGCAGTACCAAGGTCCGATTTGCTCGGGAAGTGGTAATGCACGCTGGCGCTTTTGATGTTCAGGTCTTTCGCCAGGTCGCGGAAGCTGAACGACCCGAACCCACCCTGGCGAATGTAGTGTTCCGCGCGATCTTGTAGTTGTTCGCGGGTATTACTCATGGTTATGGCCTTACTTGTGGGTTCCGGGTAACTATTGCTGCACTCAGACCCGTTTTTTGATCTTCGGGTTGGGCAGGTCGGTGATTGTACCGGCCCCCAGTTCCGCGGCAAGCCCTACGGTCTCGTGCAAGGTCGGGTGGGCGTGAATGGTGAGGGCGATGTCTTCGATGTCGGCTCCAAATTCGAGAGCCAGGCTGAGTTCGCCCACCAGTTCTCCGGCATTGATGCCTACCAGGCCTGCCCCTAACAAGGTGCCTTTGTCTTTGTGGAAGATCAGCTTGGTTTTGCCTTCGCTTCGATTGGCGCCGATGGCACGCCCGCTGGCTGTCCAGGGGTAGGTCGCGGTCTCAACATTCAAGCCCTGGGCTTTGGCTTCTTTCTCGGTCAACCCAGTCCAGGCGATCTCGGGGTTGGTGTAGGCGATGGACGGGATGGCGCGCGGCTCGAACGCGACCTTATGACCGGCGATGACTTCGGCCGCTACATGACCTTCATGCGAGGCTTTGTGTGCCAGCATTGGGTTGCCGATGATGTCGCCGATGGCAAAAATGTGCGGAACCGAGGTTCGCAACTGGTTGTCTACTTCGATAAAGCCGCGTTCATCCACACGAATGCCTGCATGCTCAGCGCCAATCCTGTTCCCGTTCGGGCGCCGTCCTACGGCTACCAGAATGGCGTCGTAGGTCTCCTGGCGAGTCTCACCCTGTGCATCCTCAACGGTGACGTGGAGGTCGTCTGGCTTGGCAACTACCGCAGTTACCCGGGTGTTTAGATGGATATTGAATCGGTCTTTGTTGAACCGCTGGTAGACTTTGACCAGGTCACTGTCGGCTGCTGGTATCAGCTGCTCGGCAAATTCTACAACGGTGACTTCACTGCCCAGTGCCTGATAAACCGTGGCCATTTCCAGCCCGATGATACCGCCGCCAATCACCAGAAAACGCTTGGGTATAAAGGGTAGCTCCAGGGCTTTGGTACTGTCCCAAATTCGGTCATCGTCGTCGGGTACAAAGGGGAGTTGCACTGGTTCCGAGCCAGCGGCGATAACGCAGTGTTCGAACTCGATCAGACTGTCTGTCTCGTTACCGGCTACTTCCAGCCGGTGGGCGTCTTTGAAGGTGCCGGCGCCTTGGACCACCTTGACCTGGCGGCCTTTAGCCATGCCACCAACGCCTCCGACCAGTTTATCGACCGACTTTTGTTTGAAGGCGCGAATCGCATCGAGATCGACCGTGGGTTCGCCGAACTGAACGCCGATGTGCTCGGCCTCCCGGGCCTCCGTTAACACGTCAGCGACATGCAGCAGCGCCTTCGATGGTATGCAACCAACGTTCAGGCAAACACCCCCAAGTGTCGGGTAACGCTCAACCAGGGTTACCTCCTTGCCCAGGTCAGCCAGGCGGAAAGCGGCCGAATAGCCTCCGGGGCCTGACCCTAGAACCAGAACCTCGGTTTTCAGTGTTGCTGCCATGGTGATGCCTCCATTTGGATATTACCTATCAGTAGATAGGTTTTAGCATAGTCGACCAAGCAGTGGTTGTAAACTGATCGATGTGGGTGACGAGCCTCAGATTCGACGTTCGCAGCTTGTTTGACGGCCAGTTCTTACACTTACCAGTTTATACGTGCTTGCGAAAAGTAGACGACCCCCAATAGACTGAGCTCAAACCACTGCGGCCAAGTGTCGGAGTATTGTTGCCATATGGCTCCCCACGTTGTTGGGAGGCCAAATGAGGTCTCCATAAGCTTATGCGAATTGATGTAGTGTCTGACATAGCCTGCCCCTGGTGCGCCATTGGTGTGAATGCTCTGGAGCGCGCACTGGAGCAACTGGGTGATACGACCGACGTCGAGGTCCACTTCCAGCCGTTCGAACTGAACCCGGACATGCCGCCGGAGGGCTTGGAGCTGACAGCTTATCTCACCAGTCGGGTTGGTATGTCGCCAGACCAGGTGGAAACATCTCACGACATGTTACGAGAGCGGGGGCGTACCGTCGGGTTCAACTTTGGCGAGCGTTCGATGATATGGAACACCTTCGATGCGCACCGGCTGCTTTATTGGGCCGATGAGGAAGGCCCCGCTGGTGCCCAGCGCCGACTGAAACTGGCGCTACTGCAGGCGTACCACGGCGAAGGGCGCAACCCCGGAGCTGATGAGGTGCTGATGGAGTGCGCCGTCAAGGCGGGCCTGAACGAAGCTCGGGCCCGGGAGGTGCTGGAGCAGGGGCTGTTTACTCGGGCCGTACGCGACGCTGAAGAGCAATGGTTGCAAAAGGGCGTGCGAGCGGTACCGACGATGATTATCAATCAAACACAGGCGCTGCAGGGTGTACAGCCTGTAGCAGTGCTGGAAAAGCTGCTGAGAACCGAGCTGGCCGCGCAGGGGTGAAGTAGGTTCATGGCTGTCCAGAACCGGACCCGTCAACGAGCGTTGGATTTGCGCAGCCTGGGCGGTGTTCAAAGAGGGTGACATCAGGGTATGGTGTCCGGTGACCACAGGACTGGCCACCGGGTGACATACAATGGAAGCGCTTCCATATCTGCGAGAAATTGTGCTGAAACGGGATCAGATAAACGATCTCGGCCGATACCCCTTTTCGATTCCCGCTGTACGTGAGCTGGATGCTCTTGAGTTTGCCCCTGACGTAACGTTCTTTGTTGGCGAGAACGGCAGTGGCAAGTCTACACTGATGGAAGCCATTGCCGTCGCGCTGGGCTTTAATGCCGAAGGCGGCACCAAAAACTTCAACTTCGACACCCGTGCATCGCATTCCTCGCTGCACCAGCACCTGAAAACCGTCAAGTCGTATCAGCGACCCAGAGATGGCTTCTTTCTGAGAGCAGAGAGCTATTTCAACCTGGCCACCAACATTGAAGAATTGGACCAGAACGACCCTGACAGTCTTTGGCCACCGCCGCCGCCTGTGATCGACTACTATGGCGGCGTATCGCTCCACGAGCAGTCACACGGTGAATCCTTTCTCGCCCTAATGCTGCACCGCTTCGGCGGTAAGGGGCTCTACCTGCTCGATGAACCCGAAGCGGCCCTGTCACCCACCCGACAGCTGGCAGTATTAAGCCGTATGCACCAATTGGTCGGAGATTCCTCTCAGTTCATCATTGCAACCCACTCGCCCATACTGCTCGCCTATCCGGGTGCCTGGATATACCAGATTGACAGCACCGGTATCAGCCGCGTGAATTATGAGGATACCGAGCACTACGCCGTTACGAAGGCGTTTTTGAATAACCCGGAGAAAATGCTGGACGAGCTGTTTCGAGAATGAGAAGGATTGACGGCAAAGTTCTTGCTAATGAGTAGTATCATTCCGAATAGCACGCCATTGTCTAACTTTTGTAGAATAATAGCATCGCTTGCTATAGCCTACGATTAGGGCAAATGACTCCCTGTTACAACCAAATTAAACGAAGGATTCACTAGGCTTCAGGAGTATCGAAATGATTAAGTGGTTAATACCGATTGCGGCATCGGCCGTTCTGATGGGCTGTAATTCAGACAGTGGTGGTTCTGGTAGCGGGGAGTTGAATGTTAGTCTCAAATCGCCTACGTACGTAATCAATGCTGAGTCTCGCGGGGAAATCGATACGATTGTGGGCGATTCAGCCTTATCAGTATCAGCCACAGATTTTTCTGACGTGAGTTTGAGCAGATCCAATGCCCGCTCTGTAACCGGTATGAAGTCAGGCATATCATCGCGCATTTCCGAGTCTGGCAGTTCTGCTTGTGAAAGTAGTGGCACCGTTTCCTACAGTGTTAATGGCAGCGGGATAAACGATGATGGCAGCTTAAAATCCAGCGGCAGTGCGTCAATCAGCCTAACATCCAATAACTGCACATATGATTTCGGCTCTGGATATGAAGTAGAAAATGGTGGGATGAGTATTTCGCTAAGCTGGTCTGGCTACAATGGCAACGATACATTTAATTCAATCGCTGCTACCGTTCTGTTCGATGAGCTCTCCTATGAAGAGTATGGCAGTGGTGGTGGGCTCATCTACTCTGACAGTGTGGATGGTGGTATCAAGGCAAGCATCGCCAACAATGAAAGCAGTGTTCAGATAGCATTATCCCTCAGCTCCTCAGACATCAACAATCAAGTGATTACGATAGAAACGACAACGACCGTGAAACAGCGGGTGTCTGATTTTTACCCCTACCAGGGTGTCGTGGAAGTGAAGGGTGGCAATGGTACTTCGATTGTATATACCGTGGTAGCAAACGGTGTTGAAGTATCGCTGAACGGTGGCCAGCCTGAATTGGTTGCCTGGAACGAGATATAGCAGATAGTGATTTCGCACCACAAGAGGCCCGCTATTAGCGGGCTTTTTTATATCTTATCAATGATTTTCGACTTTAAAGTAAGAGCACTCGTCGAACTATCTTGCCATTTACCTTTGTTAATACTTTGAAACACTAGTTAACGGAATTCATGCGATTATCGGCTAATAATCAGCCTGGGTTCCGAGTGTGCAGTCCGTAACTCATTCCGTTCAGTCGATACTAAGGAAGACATGGAATGAATACGATGAAATCAATGATAGTGATATCCATGGGAATACTGCTTGCCGCTTGCGGAGGGGGTAGTGGCGATGGTGATGGTGACAGTTCCGGGTATTCGGGCAAGACGTCAGCGGCAACGGTTGATGACTCGAATAATACCGCTGTTGCCAAGGGGGTGCATGTCGCCTCCAAACAGGCCGTCAGTACTGAAGAGGGCGGTGGTGCTTTGCGCTCGTTGTTTGTGCCTGATTCTCCCCGCGACATACTGATTGAGCAAAGCCTTGGTGATTCGCAGTCGCTGCTTGCTCGAAACACGACCAATGGTGATTACTCCGAATTCTGTAATGGGGGTGGCTCAGCCTCCTACACCCTTACGACGTCACAGAATGGCGAGTCGGGTGAGTTTACCTACAACTATAATAACTGTACCTATACGTATGGTGAGTATTCTATAACCTACGATGGCAGCATGTATTATGAGTATGATAACAGTGGCAATTACTGGCTGTGGGAATACGACCTTACCGTCTCCACAAATTACATGGGAAGTTATACGTTAACGTCCTCATACGAATGTTCCGGTGACCTGGGGTTGGGCAGCTGCACTGTGTCTGAGAACTTCAGTAATGATGGTGTTTCCTATCGGGTAACCGATGTGTCATTCAGCAGCTCAGGCAGTGATTTCGATTTTACAGCGAAGATATACCACGAAGACTACGGATACGTTGAGATCGTAGCGACTGACTTGGTGTTGTGTGACAACGGCGGTTTTTCAAGCGGTAGCATCGTTGTGACCGACTCGTCATCTACCGATGTACTAACGTTAACCTATTCCGGCTGTGATGACCCGGTGGTAGTAACCTACAATGGGACATCGTTTAACGTGAATCAGTAGCGGCTATATGCTGTATTCATAACTGTTAAAAAAAGCCCGCGCTACGCGGGCTTTTTTGTGTACAACAGACACACTCAAAACAAACTGCTCTGCCCACCCTTCATCAGCGCTTCAATATCCGCCGGGTCTTTCACCACATCCTGAGTCAGTACTTCACAGCCGTCGCGGGTGACCACTATGTCGTCTTCGATGCGCACACCAATGCCGCGCCAGCGCTCTTCTACAGACGTGTTGTGCGGTGAGATGTATAGCCCGGGTTCGATGGTCATCACCATGCCGGGTTCCATGACGCGCCATTCGCCGCCGACTTTGTAGTCGCCCACATCGTGCACATCCATGCCCAGCCAGTGGCCGGTCTTGTGCATGAAGAAGGGGGCATAGGCATTGCTGCTGATCAGGTCGTCGACATTGCCGTCGAGCAAGCCCAGTTCGACCAGGCCCTCAACCAGAACACGCACGGTGGTTTCGTGCGGGGCGATCCAGGGTTGGCCTGGGCGCACAGCTTCGATGCTGGCGTACTGGGCTTTCAGCACCAGGTCGTAAATGGCACGCTGTTCAGTACTGAAGTGGCCGTTAGCGGGGAAGGTGCGGGTGATGTCGGAGGCGTAGTATTCCAGCTCGCAGCCAGCGTCGATCAGCACCAGGTCGCCGTCTTTGATTTTGGCGGTGTTTTCGATGTAGTGCAGAATGCAGGCGTTGTCGCCACTGCCAACAATGGCCGGGTAGGCGGGCCAGGGGCTGCCAGCCAGCATGCATTCGTGTTCTATCTCGGCTTGCAGCTGGTATTCCATCATGCCGGGTTTGCAGGCCTTCATGGCGCGGGTATGAGCCCGGGCGCTGATTATGGCGGCCTCTCGCATGATGGCGATTTCCTGTTTCGATTTGAACAGGCGCAGGTCGTGCAGCAAGTGCGACATGTCAGAGAAGTCTTCCGGTGGCTGGGCACCAGTGCGCACTTTGGCGCGAATCTGGTTGACCCAGGTCATCAGCTGGTGGTCGAAGTCGCCATCGACCCCCATTTGCGAATAGACGCGGCTGCGGCCTTCCATCAGGCCCGGCAGAATGTCGTCGATGTCGTCGATGGGAAAGGCATCGTCGGCCTGGAATTGCTCCACAGCACCGTCGGGGCCGGCGCGGTAGCCGTCCCAGATTTCCCGGGCCGGGTCTTTATCGCGCACAAACAGTACGTATTCGCCCTGCTCACGGCCGGGCATCAGCACCAGTACGGCATCCGGCTCACGAAAGCCAGTGAGGTACATGAAATCGCTGTTCTGACGAAAGCGGTGGTGCACGTCGTTATTGCGAATGGTTTCCGTGGCGGACGGCAATATGGCAATGCTGTTGTCGGCCATCTGTTCCATCAAACGCTTGCGCCGTTCGGCAAATTCCGCCGGGCTGATGTGTTTCATGCGGTCGTCCTCAAGGTCTGTCTTTCAAATAGGGTTAGCGTTTTCATTCGGCAAGCGTGCCCGGGTCAGTGAACGACCGGGGGTTCGTCATCGCTGGCGGCGTTGGCGTTGTATTCCAGAAACAGAGTGAGCACGCCCAGACGAACGTGTTCGCTGATCGCCAGGAAGTCGGCCTCGGCCTGGTCACCTTCGTCGTATTCAGTATCGACCTGGGCAATGGCCGACAAGTCTTCCAATACCTCTTCTACGGCTTCGGGCAGGGCCTGGCCTTCAGCGACTACGCCCACCGAGCCAAAGGCACCCAGAAAGCTGCCGCTCCAGTCGCTGAGCGCGTCGAGGCGTTCATCGAGCGGGGCTTCGTCGGTGGGCAGTAGCAGGGTAAAGCCAAGGCCCGTGTCTTCGAGTGACTGCAATGTCCACACATAGAGGCCTTTGAGAATGATGTGGTGGCCTTCGGTGACGGTTTCCGTCGGGGCCAGTAGCTCCAGCGCCCAGTGCACCCAATCTTCGCTGCTCATGCGGTGGCCGGCGGCCAGAATGCCCGCCAGGGAGGCGTGCAGTGAGGTTGGGGTTTGGCCGGTACCCAGGCGTCGAAACAGCTCGGCGAGGTCTTCATAGGCCATTTCAGGGGCTTCAGGGCGGGATTCAGGGTGTTTTGCTGACGAGTCGGACATGAAGTCTCCAATCGGAGGGCCAGGAGGGGGTGGCCCAGAGAATGCGCGGGTCCGGGTCCAGTCCGGACATACTTTTTACCTGGTACTTTTTACCTATAAAACATGCTATCACAGCCCAAGCTGTGACCGCAGTCGTTGACCGTTACCAAGCCGCGTTTATATAGTAGGCCCCCGTAAACAATGCTGGCCTGCCTATGTCTGAACCAACCCTGAAGAGTCTGGAACACAAACTGGACGCCTTGCTCGACCAGTTTCAGCGCCTGGAGCAGGAAAATCAGCTGCTAAAAGCCGAACGGTCGGCCTGGCAAGCCGAGCGCGCCAAACTGATCAAACAGAACGAGTTGGCCCGAGACCGGGTCGAAGCGATGATAGTGCGCTTGCGGGCCATGGAGCAATCGGAATGAGCAATGTACAGACCCTGACCGTCACCATTCTTGACCGCGAATACCGCGTCGCCTGCCCGGAAGGCCAGGAGCCCAAGCTGGAAGAAGCCGCGCGGGCGCTGGACCGTAAAATGAAAGAAATTCGCGTGACCGGCAAAGTGTTCGGCATTGAGCGCATCGCGGTGATGGCGGCATTGAACCTGACCCGGGAGTTGCTCGATACCACCCCGGTGGCCGCTCACGATCAGGACACCCTGGCACGGCTTGAGCAGAAAATCAGCCAGGTATTGCCCGAGCAGATCAGCATTGCGATGGATCTGGATGAGGATGATTGAGGGTAACCTCATCATGCGAAAAATTTTCGATCAGCGTTGTGGGGCCAGGGAGCGCGTCCCAGGCGAGCCGGGCGTTTCAAAGTGATCGGGAAGTGAATAAATCGTATCTGTCAAGACTGTCATTCGCCGCATTTTCATTATAATCCGAGTCATCCCTGGGCTATGCGCCAGCTATGCAAAGTCCTCGAGCCGATAATTTTTACCCAGGTGTTTCTTAGCTGGTAATGTGAGCATGTCCGCTTGTCGGAAAGCCTAATTTATCACGAGGGACGCCGCCTTGAACTCTACGGTTCAAGGTCTCTCATGGCAGCGGTAGTCTGGGGATACCCGTTTTTTGGAGTCTGTTTCGGATGACTCAGCCCGACCCTGAAATAGCTCATCAGAAGCGTGCTTTGCGCAAAGAACTGCGCGCTCGCCGGCGCGCCCTGTCACCAATCGAACAGCACCTCGCTGCTGTAGGCCTGGTCCGTCAGGTTCGCCACCACCCCGATTACCCCCGCGCCCGCCGCATTGCCTTGTATTGGGCGAACGATGGTGAGATTGATCTCGCTCCGCTAACGGATCAGTTGAAGGCCGATGGAAAGTCTGTGTTCCTGCCGGTGCTTAACCCCCTCGATCCCGTCCGACCGCATCTCTGGTTTTGCCACTGGCAACCGGGCGAGCCAATGCGAGCCAACCGGTTCGGCATTCCGGAACCGGCCAGGCCGGAGCGTATTCCCACCTGGACGCTCGATTGGGTGCTGATGCCGCTGGTGGGGTTTGATGCCGCCGGGGGCCGGCTGGGCATGGGCGGCGGGTTTTACGACCGGACTTTCGCGCAGGAAGGGCGCTGGCCACAGCAGCCGCAACGCCTGGGCGTAGCGCATGAGTGCCAGTGTGTAGAGGCTATTCCCCAGGAAGGGTGGGACCTGCCCCTGGCGGCGGTGATCACCGACCAGGGGATATACAAGTAGCGTGGGATGCAGCACCTGGCCTGAAGCCAGAGCGCCTATTGGCGGTTAAGCTCGGTTCCCAACAGGATACCGGACGCCTTGGCATTCACATCATTGATGCGTTCGCGATTGTCTCCCTTCGACATGCCGCTCAGGGTCAGTCCTAACCCGAGGATCAGCGCCAGCATCACCAGAATATCCGGTTTACTGCGTTTCATAGTGGCTTTCTTTTTTAATAATTGATGTTGGTTAGCCGGTTTTACCGGTCTGTTCACCCCGGCCTCGACACCGGTGGTACTGCGTTCTACTGTGATACAGCGCAGATTCTGACGCGCTGTCAGGATCGTGGCGAAGTATCTGTCAACTAATGTGACAAATCTGTGATAAAAATCAAAGTATTTTATTCTTAAAACGCACAAACGGACAAAAAGATGGCAAATTGGCTGCTAAAGACTGAACCGGATGTCTTTTCTATCGACGATCTGGCGGCTGCTGGCAAAAAAGGTGAGCCCTGGAACGGCATTCGTAATTACCAGGCACGGAACTTTCTGCGGGACATGACACCGGGTGACCGGGTACTGATCTATCATTCATCCTGTGCAGAGCCCGGCATTGTCGGCGAGGGCGAGGTGATCAGCGCACCAGCCCCCGATCCGGATGCCCTAAACCCGGAGTCACCTTATTACGACCCGAAAAGCTCGGCCGATAACAACCGCTGGTCGGTGGTGCAGATTCGCTATGTGAGGCACTGGCCGGGGGTTCTTAGCCTGAAAACCCTGAAAGCCGTGCCGGAACTTGAGAACATGGCCCTGCTGCGCCAGGCCAGGCTGTCGGTAAGCCCGGTAACGGATGCAGAATGGCAGCACCTTGAGCAGCGATAACCCCGGTGTGACCAGGCGCACCGAATGCAGCGGCGGGGTATGGTTTACTGTGGCAACACACAGTGGGGCAAACTAAGCAGGTATGGATAAGTTAAAACCCGTCAACTACTCCAACCTCGCGGTCGCCGAACTGATCGACCAGACGACCTGGGCGAATGATTTTACCTGGGAGGAAATCAAAACCCTCGGCGCCTACTTCACCGCCTACGAAGTCGATAAAGGCACCGTTATTTTCTACGAGGGTGCCCGGGCCGACTATATGGGGCTGATCGTAAAAGGCCGGGTGCGGATTAGCAAAACCGGTGCCGACCATTCAGTGATTCCGCTGGTGGTGCTGTCGGAATCCCAGACCTTCGGCGAACAATCGCTGATCGACGGCGAACCTCGCTCCGGCCTGGCCGAGGCCATGGAACCCACCACCTTTGTGATCACCAAGCGCCACCAGCTGTTCACCATGGCCAAAGAGGAGCCAGACCTGGCGTTCCGCGTGCTGTGGAAAGTTTCCCATCTGTTGAGTCAGCGCCTGCGTCACACCAGTTTTAAACTGGTCGATGCCCCCGGCAGCAAAATCTAGCAGCCACTAAAGCCAGCGATACGCGAGCATCCCCAGGTATTCATGCAGCGCCAGGCTGCTCTGGTGCAAGGCCAGGCTGGAAGGTAACCAGCCCATACCCGGAGCGCCAAAGTACCGGGTCATGGCCGTGGGGGCGGCCGTTACGGTCAGGCCGGTCTGTTCAAACACCCGAACCGAGCGGGGCATGTGAAAGCCCTCGGTGACCAGCAGAATATGGTCAATGCCGGCCTCTTCCAGTAACGCAGCACTGAAGTCCGCATTTTCCTGCGTGGTGCGGCTTTGTTCTTCCCGCCAGCGGGTGTCGACCTGAAAGCTGAAGTCCAGTTCGTTGGCCATGGCGTCGGCTAAAGTAGCGGCATCGTCCCCGAATACCGACCCGCCGGATACCATGATGGGAAGCCCCGTCTCCCGGTGCAAAAAGGCACCGTAGCGCAGACGCAGCAGGGTGTGATCCTGACTGACCGGAAAGCCAAATTCGCGCGCAGCATTGTCAATACCACCGGCCAGAATGACAATGGCCTCTGCCTTTGTGGATTCACGCTGCGCTTGGCTCAACACTGGGTAGTGCGACTCCAGCGAGCGCATCAGCGTGGTGCTGACCATGGGTGACGACAATAGCCACAAGCTGGCCAGCGAGATCACCGCCAGGGTGCGGGCCAGTACAGGGCGCCTACGCCAGAGCAGAATGGCCAGCAGGGCTACCAGAATCGAGATCATCGGTGGCAGTGCCAGGGTTTTTAGAAAATAGCGCAGAATCATTCGACGTCCCTGATAGAAAACTGTGTGATTGCGAAGCTAACACCGATTGTGTCTGCCGGACGGCATTGCGTCGCGTTGCCACTTTAGCGACATTGCTGCGATAACAGAAGCTTCGGTCTGGGGGAGACTTTGCCCCCACACAGCATATCCGTTGGCAGTCGGTAGTGGCCCGGCGCCAGTCAATAACATTGCAATGTCTGCACCTGGTTACCTTTGTCACGATTCAGCGGGGGCCTTGCGTGATAACATCGCCTGCCTTGATCTGTTCGATGAGTATGCTTTCCCATGACCCGCACCAACCATGCCCTGACCAGCGCTGTCTTACCCACCTTCTACCGGCTGTGGATACCTTCCATGTTGGGCCTGTTGGCGCTATCGACGGCCAATATTGTTGACGGTCTTTTTATCGGCAATTACGTTGGCGCCACCGCATTGGCCGCCGTAAATCTCATCATACCTTTCTTTGGCATTCTGTTCGGCCTCGTCTTCATGCTCGCTATGGGCGGCGCTGTGCGTGCCGGGAAATACATCGGCGAAGAAAATTATGCTGCCGCCAGCGGTATTTTCTCCAAAACGCTGATGGCCGTCGTCGCTCTGGCAGCGACAGTTATTACTTTGGCACTGGTGTTTGAAACGACGTTGCTGCGTGGCTTAGGTGCCACGGATACAGTGCTGCCACTGATGCAAACCTATTTTCGCATCACCATGGGCTTTATGTGGGCGCAACTGCTTACCGTCACCCTGTACTTTTTTGTCCGCCTCGATGGCTACCCGGCTCTGGCGGCCCTTGCGCTCGCCATCGGCTCTGCCATCAATATCGGTTTGGACTATCTGTTCATTGCCCACTTGAACCTGGGTATCGCTGGCGCGGCCTGGGCTACCGGTATTTCACAATCCATACCCATGTTGGTGTTGTGCAGTTTTTTCTGGTTTCGCAAACGACACCTGTACTTCAAATGGCAACAAAAAGGTTGGCGAGAGCTGTTTCAGTCTGCCTTTAACGGCTTATCGGAGTTTGTGAATGAAGTATCGGGCTCCATCATTGCATTGGTGCTCAACTGGCTTTTCGTATTGCGTTACGGTATCGAGGGTGTCGCGGCGTTTACTGTACTGAACTATCTGCTGGTGATCGGCATGATGATGGTGTTTTCCATCGGTGATGCTGGCGGCGTATTCGTCAGCCAGAACTTCGGAGCCCGCCAACTGGATCGTATTCGACGCTTTCTGTTGGTCAGTGCGGCGAATGCCATGCTGATTGCCGTCATTTTTGTCGGTTTGCTGGTCGGTTTTACCGAGCAACTGGTGACGGTGTTTTTGCAGGAAGACGAATCCAGTGTCATCGCATTGGCTGTCGAATTAGTAAGCTGGATATGGCCGGTATTTTTGGTGAATGGCTTGACGATGATCGTCACCTCCTATCTCACCGCACTGCATTTGCCGGTGGCGTCAGCACTGATTGCCATGAGCAGAGGCCTGATTTTGCCAGCAGTGCTGTTGATCAGCTTCTTCGTGCTGCTGCCAAAACAGCCGTTTATCGTTGCCATCCCCTTGGCCGAATGGCTGACCTTCGGTTTGGCGTTATTCTTCTTATGGCGGTACTTTCCGAATACGACGTTGTTTGAGCGCACTGGTCAATCAGTTACCACCCGTGCCGCTTAACCTTTTATGAGCGCGGGTGTTTGCACCCGCAGCGCTCGATCCTGTGCGGGCGCTATTGTTTGAGAAAGACCCTGCGGGTCTGATCATTACCCTGCTGTTGTTACTCTGTTGATTGTCCAGCCGGAGTTCGTTCTTGCTGATGGGTCTTTGGGCGCATCGTTCACGCTCGGCGTGAGGGACTCATTGGGCTCGAAAATGAGCCGGGTTTTGATCAGCGCCGGGTGTTCATCCTCGCGATGGCTGACAAACAGCAATGTGGTCGGGCCAGTATCCAGGATGCGCTCCATGGCGGCCAACACCCGAAAGCGATTAACGTCGTCCAGACCCTGGGTCGGCTCGTCGAGAATCAGCAAGGGTGGCTGTTTGATCAATGCCCGGGCGATCAGCACCAGACGTTGCTCGCCGGTCGAGAGGCTGCGAAAGGCATCGCCGGCGCGGTGATCCAGCCCCAGCAGTTCAAGCCACTGGTGGGCCAGGTGGGCTTCTTCGGCGCCGGTGTTGGTGTAGACCCCGATCGAATCGGTCAGGCCGGAGACCACGGCCGTAATCACATTGCCAGCAACGCGGTAATCCCGATGCAAGGCGCCGGAGACCAGCCCCAGGTGTTTTTTAATGTCCCAGATGGTTTCTCCACGGCCACGTCGATAGCCGAAAACGGTCAGATGGTTGGCGTAGCACTGTGGGTGGTCGCCACTGACCAGGCTCAGCAGCGTCGACTTGCCACAGCCATTGGGACCGATGATCTGGGTGTGCTCGCCCGGCATCAGTTGCCAGTTCAGGCCCTCGAACTGAACGCCGGTGGCGTATTCCACCTTGCCGTTCTGTAAATCGACAAGCGGCTGATCGGCGGGCCAGTCAGGGAGTTGAAAGTCCGACTGACGGGGCGGCAGGGTAAGCGCATCGGCGCGAGTGAAGGCGAGGGCGGCCTGCCAGTCCGGGTGGGCCTGAACCTCATCGGCAACACCGTTTAGCACCAGCCTTCCGCGATCCAGCAAGGCCAGGTGGCTGGCCCAGGCGGGAATGTCCTGGCGCTGGTTGATCAGCAGCATCAGCCACTGGCCCTGTTCGGCGAGCAGTCCGAGTGCCTGTTCAAGATCGTGTCTCGCCTTCGGGTCGAGCCCTTCATAGGGTTCATCGAGCAGCAGTAAATCCGGCTGTTCCAGCACGGCCCGGGCCAGCATGACTTTGCGGCCTTCACCGGAGCTGAGCAGGCGGTAACCGCGATCCAGCAAGCCGCTCATGCCCAGGCTGGATACCAGCTCGTCGTGGCGGGCTGACCAGGGGGTAATTTCTTCCATCAATGCACGCACCGGGGTACCCGGATCAATGTGATCGGTCAGGTCGGTCTCATCCCGGTATAGCTCTCGTTCGTACAACGCCTGCTGATTCTCCAGCGACAGCCAGTGCACTCGCTTCGGCCGATCCCTTAACCTGCCTGACGCCGGCTGCATTTCATCACACAGCAATCGCGCCAGCGTGCTTTTGCCGCTGCCATTGCCACCCAGCACCACCCAGCGCTCGCCGGGTTCCAGGCTCCAGTCGGTCAGGTGCAAGGCAGGCCCTTTGGGCGCCGCGACGGTGAGGTGTTCAAACTGCATGCCGATACCCGCATTGTGGTGAAAGGGGGTTACGCTAGGCGTAGCCTGCGCAGTGATCAAGCTCATCTTTGCCAAGAGGGTGTTGCAGATTGTGATTCACTAGCCACGCAATGGTGCTCCGTTCGTGCTCATGCGACGTAGGTGACACAATTGGGGAGAAAGCGTTGTGCGGGAACGTGCGTTCGGGCTGCTTTCCCGCACGGTTCAATTGCGCTTTGAATGACCCCTGTGGTGCAATGCCTTGTCGAATCACCCTATTTTTTAACGGTACTCGTGGTGCCGAACAGAAACCAACACCTAGCTGGAGAGTCTTGATGTCTGCTCGTTTGGACGAAAAACTGGATTTGATCTACCGGGATGTGCTGCACCGAAACCCGGGCGAAGAAGAGTTTCACCAAGCGGTTCAGGAGGTGCTGGAGACGCTGGGGCCGGTGATGAGCAAGTACCCGGAGTTTGTCGACCGTAAGGTCATTCAGCGCATCTGTGAGCCGGAACGGCAGATCATTTTTCGAGTGCCCTGGCAGGACGATAAAGGCGAATTTCACATTAACCGGGCATTTCGGGTGGAGTTCAACTCGGCGCTGGGGCCTTACAAGGGCGGCATGCGGTTTCACCCCTCGGTGTACCTCGGCATTATCAAGTTCCTGGGGTTCGAACAAATTTTCAAAAATTCACTGAGCGGTATGCCCATTGGTGGCGGTAAGGGTGGCAGCGATTTCGACCCCAAGGGTAAGTCTGATGCGGAAGTCATGCGCTTTTGCCAGAGCCTGATGACCGAGTTGTACCGCCATCTGGGTGAAAATACCGATGTGCCCGCCGGTGACATCGGCGTTGGCAAACGCGAAATCGGCTACCTGTTCGGCCAGTACAAACGCATTACCAACCGCTATGAATCCGGCGTGCTGACGGGCAAGGGGCTCGACTGGGGCGGCATTTTGGCGCGCAATGAAGCGACCGGGTATGGACTGGTTTACTTCGTTGATGAAATGCTGAAAGCCAAAAAAGACAGTCTGGATGGCAAAACCGTCGTGGTCTCCGGTTCGGGCAACGTGGCCATTTACGCCATCGAGAAAGCTACTCAGCTTGGTGCCAAAGTGATTGCCTGTTCCGATTCCAGTGGCGTTGTCGTCGACGAAGAGGGCATTGATCTCGATCTGGTTAAGCAGTTGAAGGAAGTGGAGCGTCGCCGTCTGAGTGCCTATACCGAAACCCGCACCAGCGCCAAATACAGTGAGAACGGGGATATATGGAGCGTTGCGTGCGACGTTGCCTTGCCCTGTGCGACCCAGAATGAGTTGAACGGGAAAGATGCCAAGAATCTGGTCGAAAACGGCGTGGTGGTAGTCGCCGAAGGCGCGAATATGCCGACCACACCGGAAGCGGCGCGCATCTTTGCAGAGGCAGGCATTGCCTTTGGACCCGGCAAGGCCGCCAATGCGGGTGGGGTTGCCACCAGCGCGCTGGAAATGCAGCAGAACGCGAGCCGCGACTGCTGGACATTCGAGCACACGGAATCCCGCTTGCACCAGATCATGGTCGATATTCACAAGTCGGCCTATGAGACCGCCGATGAGTTTGGCTCGCCCGGTAACTACGTGGTCGGCGCCAACATCGCCGGCTTCTTGAAAGTCGCCCGTGCCATGGATGCGATGGGTCTGGTTTAACCCGTCATGTCGGCCACCAGCACAGGCAGCGCTGAGTGACCACATCCGATACCAGGCGCAGCGGCGATGCGCCTGCGTCGATGACCTTAACGCAGCGCGCGACGGCTTCATCCCGGCCCGCCTCGCTGTCTTCCGGGTGAGCCAGGCCTGGGTGTTCGGTCAGCAGATCCAGTTGAACCCGCTGGTCTGACCCGTGCGGGAAAAGCGCGACGTAGCCCGTCTGGTTTTCCACCAGATCCATAAAAAAGTGCGAGCCATAAGACAGCTCGGGCACCAGTCCACGCCCAAGGTCGGCCACCTCGGCCAGAACCGTCACACGGTGGATATCCGAGAATCGCACGGGTACGCCCAGTTCCGGGCTGCTGGCTCCCCAGCGGCCGGGGCCAATCAGCAGCACCCGGTCGTTGGGTTCAAGGTGCCGGTTCCAGTCTCCGATCAGTCGGGCAACCGACTGCTTTTGCGATTGAGAGAGCGGTGCGTAGGCTTCTGTGTCCACCCAGAGAACGCGGTTGAAGGTCCAGTCCATGGTGCCGCCCATAACCTGCCCTTGGGTCTGAAATAGCACCCGTTCATCTGGAACTGACTGGGGGAACTCTACCGCGCGCTCTGCCCCCAGAGTCCCGAGTGGGCGGCACTGCACCAGGTTGATATGGGGCCTACCCTGATCATCGAGCCTCAGGGTGAACTCGGTATCCACCGGTTGGCCATAAGCGTGCTCCAGCCGCTGCAGGCAGCGTTGCAGTTCGGTAACGAAGGCTGTCTGGTTCAGCAAAGCCTGAAACGTCAGTCGCCAGATCGGGCTGGTCAGTTTCAGTTCCCGGGCGCGTTGGCTGGCATCCCGGTCGACTTCTGCCAGATGGTCAAACGGCAGGTCGATCGCCTCCGCCGCAAGGCGTTGCAACGGCACGGTGGTCAGGCTAGTGCCGGTGATATCCAGTACATCCACCTGATGTTGTGAATGCTGGTAGCGTTCTTCCCGGTTCCGGTAAGGCTGCTTGTTCGGTTGATCCAGGGCGATCATGGCGGCGTGATCACCGCTGATGCGATCCACCGCCCGGGTGCCCAACCCCATCACCAGGCGAACCATGCCGGCGCCCGGGTCCATGCTTTCATCCCAGACGTAGGCGTTTCGTGATACCGCGACTCCGGCGGCATCGGGCAGGTAATAGGATGCGTGGTAGCAGCCATTGACGCGTTGAATCAACAAGGCCATTGATTCTTCCTGGCCGAGCAACCCTCGTTGCTCCCTGTAATGCAGAGCGTCATGATTGAAAGCTGACGCATAGACGGTGAGAATTGCCTGTTCGAGCGCCGCCAGCCGTTCGTCCGGACTGCCCTGGTTAACCAGAAACACGCTCTCGTATTTGCCAGCAAAGGCGTTGCCGAACCCATCTTCCTGCAGGCTGCTGGAGCGAACCATGATCGGGTATTGACCATAGTAGTCGAGCAGGCGTTCCAGCCCCTGGCGAATTTCCGTCGGGAAAGTGCCGCTTAGAATTGCGTTACGCAAAGCGGGTGCATCTCGGTAGACGCCAGTCGCTGTTCGCTGCTGCACGATGTGCACCCAGCAGTCGTTGTGTACCAGAAACGAATAAAACGCATCGGCGCCCAGGTGCCATGAATCGTGTGGGTCGAGGCTGTTTGCGGTTAACTCGGGTTCATCGCGAGCCAGAATCGCCCGGGCGAGCACCATACCCACAGCCTTGCCGCCAATAAACCCGCTGCCGATCAGCCGCTGCCGAATGCCGACCAGATCGGCCAGAGACAGGTAGGCTCGCGCCAGCGACAGCATGCGTGGCTGGCGCGCGATCAGCACGGTCAGAATCCGTTCTTTGAGTGTGTCGTCTTCACCCGTTTCGGCCAGGCGTTGCTCGGCCTGAACAAAGAGCGTTTCCCAGTAATCGAGCGCGAGACGTTGGCTGTCGGCGTTGTTTTGTTGTGCGATGGCCGCTTGCAGGGCAGTGGCAGAGGCGCTGTCCAGCACCGGTTCGAAGCGATCGTCTTGGTGCCAGAGGTGTGGCAGAAACAGGGTCGGGCGGTGACGTTTCCAGACTTTTACCGGCTGCAGTTGGCGGGATGACTCGTGATGGTGGATATCGACCAGTACCTGGGTTGTCTCACGAATGCGCGCCACCGTGGCACGCGAGTGGCGCCGGGAATTCAGGGCGAAATAGGCGACGGTGTCCAGTTCATAAAGGTAGGGGCACACCACCTGAAAAAAGTGACCCACCATGGTGTCGGTGGCCCAGGCGTCGAGCAGTTCCGAGAGACTGTCGAACACGTAAAAGGCGCCGGCGCCGTAATCAGTAATCAACTGCCAGACGCGTTGGGTAAACGACTCGAAGCCGCCTTCCGCCTCGACAGACACCACCCGGACACCGGGCCCGGCCTCAAGCAGTGGCGCTTGTTGCCCAAAACGCACGTAGATGATGTCACGGTGTTGCGTGGCCGCGGCTTTGGCAAAAAGTGTGGCCAAGCGCCGGTAATCATCGAGGTCGCTGACTCGCCAGACGACGTTGTCGCCAATGCGCAGGTCATCGAGCAGACGGTCGAGCGGGTGTAGGCCGGTGGAAACCCTGGAGTGGTTCGTCATTCAATCGCCTTCTTCCTGAGCATACAGCTCAAGTCCATTGTACGGGTGCGCGTTCAATGCCGCCAGGCGACTCGCCAGATCGCCACTGTGTATCTCCAGCTTGTGCCCGTCCGGGTCCAGAAAATAGAGCGACACGCCTTCGCTTTTGTTGTCTTTCCAGACCGTGGCTTTGTGCTGGCCAATGGCGTCAGCACAGGTTTCAAACGCCATGGGGTCAACCGAGAAGGCCAGGTGCGTATAGTCAGCGCGTGGGACGGGCTGGGTTTGGGTGTCGAGCGACAGGCATATCCAGTCGTTACCCGCTTCAAGGTAAGCACCTCTGGCCCACTTCGCCACCGGTGTTAACCCCACGACCGTCACGTAAAAATCGAATGACCGTTCAAGGTCGCTGACGGCCAGAGTTACGTGGTTAATGCCGGTGATCATGCTGGGCTCCTGTGGCTAAAAGGAATAAAGCTCAGGGTAACTGAAAAATGAATCGAAGGTGTCTCAGAGGCTTCTTTATAATTATCTGTCACGGGTGTCGAATTCAAGACCGGTTGTTCGACTATTCAGGGCAGCGACAATAGTAAGCTATGGTTCTGCGTGCCTGTTAGTAACTCACACGAAGGAGAGCATCAGATGGTCAGCAGTCCCGAAAAGGTAGCAATGGAAAACATCAACAGCCCCGGTCACGTTGTGCGGGTGGATAAACGCAAGTATGAGGCGATGAAAACTGCGCTGCTGGCGGTGATACCAAACACTGAACCCGGGTTGACCGTTGCCGAGCTCAAGCAACAACTGTTGCCGCTGCTACCCGAAGACCTGTTTCCGGGTGGCGACAAAGCGGGCTGGTGGCTGAAAGGCGTGCAGTTGGACCTGGAAGCCAAGGCCATTATCGTCCGGGAGAATACAAAACCGCTCAGGCTGCATTTAAAGGGCGGGTCTTAGGTCGTTTATCCGTGGGTCTGCTTGCCCGTTCTGGAGCAGAGTTGCTATTGTCTTGAAGCAAGCCGACTACGTTTTCGGCCATTAACTCAGAGTAAATCAGGCCATGACACATCCAAACCAACCTCTGTTCTGGCGAGATTCGCGCATGCCCCACGTGGAATTGCGCAAGGTCGATGATGGCCGCAAGGTGTGTTACGCGCCGCACAGTCATACTCAGTGGTCACTGGGTGCCATCACGGCGGGCGAGAGCACGTTTCATTACCGCGATGATCGTTACAACATCAGTGCCGGGGACCTGGTGCTGATGAATCCGGGGTGGGTGCATGCCTGTAATCCCATCGAAGATCAGCCCTGGGCCTATCTGATGCTGTATGTCGATGCCAACTGGCTGACACAACTTCGATACGCGGCGGGCTTGCTGGATATGCCAAGTTGGCGAGATATTTCTACTCCGGTTATTTCGGATGCCGCCTGGTATGAAGGCTATTGCCGCATGGCCAATTGTTTGCTGGACCCGCAGCGAGCCCTGCTGGATAAACAGACGGAAGTGGTTGAGTACCTCGCTGCACTGATGCAGGCCTTGGCCGGTCAACCGGCCGAGCCTATACCCAATGCACCCGCCTCTCTTCGGGAACTCGCCGTTTATCTGAACGATCACGCGGTGGACGAGATATCCCTGGATGATTTGTGTGATCGCTCGGGCTACAGCCCCGGCCATTTAATTCGTGCCTTCAAACAGCATTTTGGGCTCACGCCCCATGCTTATCTGATCAATCGCCGGGTCCAACTGGGCCAGCGTGACCTTAAGCGGGGCACACCCATCTCCGAGGCTGCGCTGAACGCCGGTTTTAACGATCAGCCGCACTTCCAGCGCACCTTCAAGCGACTGGTCGCCGCCACCCCGAACCAGTATCGCCAGTCGTCACTCAACCAGCAGGTAGACGCAGCTGGCGGCGAGTAATATCGCCAGGGCCCGGTTGATTGTGATCAGTACCGCAGGGCGATGAACGTAACGGCGCAGGAACGCGCCAGCGTAAACCCAGCTCCCCAGCGACAACCAGCAAATGGGCAAATACAGCAAGGCAAAAAGGATGACCTGCTGTATATCATGCCCGTTGGTATAAGCCCCGATACCCGAAGCCGAAGCCAGCCAGGCCTTGGGATTCAGCCACTGCATCAGTGCTCCCGTCATGAAGCCCGGCGCTTCGTTGTTGCCTCCCTCCGGCAATTGACCATCGTCCCGAAACAGCCGAACACTCAAATAGAGCAGAAAAGCGATACCGGCCCAGCGCAGCGCTTCCTGTAACCCGGGAACGACCGCCAGCATAGAATAGAGCCCCAGCCCGACGGCGATAAACAGGGCGATAAACCCCAGACTGGCACCGGTGACGAACACCAGCCCCTGCCTGAGCGGGTAACGGGTGCCGCTGGTGAGACACACCAGATTTACCGGCCCCGGTGAAATTGAGGCGGCCAGCGCAAACGCTGACATTGGCAGAATCATGGAAAGGCTCATTGCTATTCTCCTGGGTGGCAATGGCTGCAGTCTGCTATGGCGGTGGGTCAGGGTATTGCACAAAATTGAGGTGAATGCTTATCGGCGGAAACTGCCGGGGCTTCATTGGGTGCAGTATTTGTGATCCAGGTTTCAGTCGACAGTGCCCGGTTCGATATACTAACCGGGCACTACAAAGGAGATTTGCTATGTCAGACAACAACGCTCAGGGAATTGAAGTTGTAAATGCATTCTTCCGATTTGCTCGAATTCCACATCAGTTCCCCAATTCGCGTAGAGTAACCGATCAAACTGCGGAGGTACTCGATGAAGCGCTTGGCCGTATTCAATTGTGCAGCAATTCAATGACCTGGGTGCCAAAGCCTACAGGGGGTCGGCCTGATATTAGGTGGCTTACAAGGACCCTGGGAAAGCAATTCATCCGGGATATTAGAAGCCAGGAATTGTCTCGAATTTGCGGTTTGGCAGTTATCGCAAGCCTGAGAACCAAGATAGAATTGACGTTGGAGTGAGTCGAGTGTGGAAGCTAAGTTTAGCGTTACTAATATATTCATCATCAGTCTTCGCAGATGACCAATGGCCAAATGCTCAATGCGAGCATTGCCTTCCGCTCACAGTAAACGATGTACAAGTAATGCTACCTATTGATGGGCTTGTTGAATCTGGTCCCGGAATGGGAGGTGGGGCTGGAGATCTGGCATTTGTCGCGATCTATGACAACGCAGACCAGGTAACCATTCTGAGAGCAGGTATAGATGATTTGGTACCTGGATTGTTGGATAGCGAACAATTCCGTGAAGAATACCATTCATGTTTGTCATGTCTGATGCAGTTGGCTGTCGAAAGTCCTGATCTGGACACGACCAATGAATTGGTCGGTCGTGTCGTTAGGGCGTTTGAGATCGATACTGACAGAAGTAAAAGTTACCGGAGAGAAGATGTGACAGCGGTATGGATTCCGGGCGAAACGGAGCCTGGTATTCGTTCCGACCAGCTGCTTGTTCAGCGGCAGGGTAGTGAAAAAGTCTATTTGATGACTGGTCGCTTTAATCACCACCTTGCTGAGCGAGTGTTGGCTTCCTTGCGGTACTTATAAGTGCTCTTCCAGGGCACTGTCTATCAAGTCCAGGCAACCGCACAAAGCGAGCGGCGGCTGCCAGTTGGGCCTCTGCGGGGGAGTCCGCAGCAGGGATGCTGCGGCCTAGGCTCCATGGAAGGATTTACGCCGACCGCGCAGAGGCCCCACTGGCTGCCGCCGCGTACCATGGCCGCTGAATGAACGTTCTTTTCCTACTCGTCAAATATCAGCGACCGGTGAACCGCAACGCCTGCCATGGTGCCCGATGCGATGGCGAAGGTGCCGTTTTGCATGGGGTTGGATAGATCACCCGCTGCGTATATTCCTTTGACTGAACTTTCCTTCATGGCATCCACTTTAACGATGGAGCCCAATGGTGTTTCCTCAATCTCCAGTTTCAGTTGTTCGATCAAAGGCGAGGTCAACGTAATTCTCGGGCCTACATACAGGCCTTGAATAGGTACCGTGCGGCCGTCCAACAGCAATACGCCTTCAACGTCAGCATCGGTGCCCAGAACCTCGACAATCGGTGAGTGTTCGAGGGTAACGCCTCGTGACAGCAGGTGCTGAAGCGTGTCGCCTTCTGGCTTGAACTGGCCCTGCGTAAAGAGCGTGGTTGCGCCCCAGTCTGGAATCATGGCGGCCTGGTGAAATGACATCTCGCTGGTGGCCAGAACGCCAAGGGACCGGTCGCTGAGTTCGTAGCCGTGGCAGTAGGGGCAATGAATCACGGTTTTGCCCCAGCGCTCCTGAACGCCCGGTATGGCCGGCAGTGAGTCGGTAATGCCCATGGCCAGAATCACCCGCTTTGCGATCAAACGCTGGCCACGTTCAGTGGTTGCCGTGAAACCCTCAGGTGATGGTTCGATGGCGCTCGCGCTGTCTTCCATTAATTCAAAGGTTGGGTAAGCACGCAACTGGGCCAGAGCCGTAGCGCGAATCTCGGCGGGTGTTTTGCCATCTAGGCAAAATATGCCGTGTGAGGCTTCCGCAAAGCGGTTGCGCGGTGAGTTGGCGTCAATCACAACCACCTTTTTGCGTGCGCGCACCAGTTGCATGGCGGCAGCCAGGCCTGCAAAACTGCCCCCGATTATGAGCACATCAACGTTCATGGCGATTCCTTACCTGTATCATGTAACTCATATTGTTACATCAAGCAATGCACGAGCGCAACACATGTAACATAAAAAGTTCCATGATAGGATTGAGGTTCATTGAATAGGTGAATTATGAGAAAAGACAGCCGATTATCCCGGGTATTGCACGTACTGGTGCATCTGGAAGCCTTTGATGCCCCTGTTACCTCGGATGTACTGGCCGAGATGCTCAGTACCAACCCGGTGGTGGTGCGCCGTACTATGGCGCTGTTGCGTGATCAGGGTTATGTGCAATCCGTTAAAGGGCACAGCGGTGGCTGGTCTTTGTCGAAACCCCTGAGTGAGCTGACCTTGTTGGACATTCACAAGGCCCTGGGCGACAGCTCGATTTTTACCATCGGCCTGACCGACGAGCACACCCAGTGCCCAATAGAGCACGCGGTAAACGTTGCGCTGAAGGATGTAATGAATGAGGCAGAAGCGCTTATGCTGGAGCGCTTTGGTGAGATAACTCTGGATATTCTGGGGGCTGAGTTCAAGCGTCCTGCTCGTTCTGACGGGTAGCGACTCGGCATGGAGTTTGGCCGGGGCGTTCTATTAGGTAGTTGAAAAAGACTTCCTGCCTTTTTCAAAACACGAGAACCAAAAAATTGCGATTTTTGCTTCTCTCGCAAAATCAATGAATTAACAGTCATCAATTTTGTCGGATCGTCCATGTTCCGGTAGCAGGCGGCTGAAATTCTTTTAATTGCAACAGCCTGCTATAGTGTTATGGGTGGCAAACGACCAACAAGGGAGAACCACCAATGTCAGCCAGCGAACAGACCGGCGCCTGCCTTTGTGGCAAAGTTCGTATTACGGCCAACCCGGAGAAACTGCACTTGGTGGCTTGCCACTGCACACAGTGCCAGACTTGGGGTGGCGGACCTTTTTTATCGGTAGATTGTGGCGGTTCGGTGGTCATTGATGGTGAGGAAGCGGTGACCGCCTATTCATCGTCGCAATGGGCCGAGCGCGGATTCTGCCACGAGTGTGGCACGCATCTGTATTACCGCCTGAAAGGTACAGGTGAATACGCCATTCCGGTGGGGTTGTTTGCGGGGGATACCAACTGGGCCTTTAATCTGCAGATCTTTATTGATCAGAAACCCAGCTGTTATTCGTTTGCGGAGCAGACCGAGAACCTGACCCGGGATGAGGCGTTTGAGCGCTATTCCTGATTGCCGCACCATCGCAACAAGTGATCGGGTACACACGATTGACAAAAAATCAGGTAGGCTGTGTGACAACCTGATAAAGTCGAATCGATGCATCACAAACAAGTAGGAGATCGTCATGAAACTAAGTAGATTGCCTCGCTGGATTACCGTTGTTTCGCTGGTTACTACCTTGGTTATCGGCAGTTTGGGCTCGCAACTGGCTGTGGCCGATATTGTCGGCACCGAAACCCTGTTGCAGGAACAAAGCGGTACCCTAACCCGTGATGAACTGCAGTCCCTCATTGCGCGCGGGGATGTTCAACAGCAGCTGATCGATTACGGCATCTCTCCCGAAGAGGCCTCCGATCGCGTTGCGGCGCTGACCAACACCGAACTCCAGTATTTGTCCCAGCATATGGCTGATGAACCCGCTGGTGGTTCCGTCGCCCTGATCCTCGTTGTCATCATACTGATTCTGCTGCTGCGTTAAGGCGTGTCGTTACGGCAAGCGGGCTGGTCGCTGCTAATAGCGGCCGGCTTTTTAACCGGGTGCGCCTCGGGCACTTTGCAGTATGAGCAGTTATCAACCGAGCCTGCTGTTACCGGCCTGTCCGATCAGGTGCTTTTAAACGAGATCCCCTTCTTTCCTCAGGAAGCCTATCAATGCGGCCCGGCCAGCCTGGCAATGTTGATGATCCATCAGGGTAAACCGATACAGCCTGATGAGCTGGTGGATCAGGTTTTTATTGAATCCCGCCAGGGCAGTTTGAAGGCCGAAATGTTGGCGGCGACCCGACGCCAGGGGCTACTCCCCTACGTGCACGACACCCGCTTTTCTACTCTGCTTGAGCAACTGGAGGCGGGGCACCCCGTTCTCGTGTTTCAGAACCTCGGTTTTGGCTTTTATCCGGTCTGGCATTATGCCGTTGTCATTGGCTACGATCTGGACGATGCAGTCATGGTATTGCATTCCGGCACAACGGCTGGCCTGGAGCGCGATTTCAGACGCTTCGAACTGGAGTGGCGCGGTGGCGATTACTGGGCGATGACCATGCACCGGCCGGGTGAGTTTCCGGTCAACGCAGAGCCCACCGCCTATCTGGAAGCAACGGCCGGACTGGAGCAGGCGGAACAATTCGAGGCGGCCGCACTGGCCTACCAGGCGGCTACAGAGCGTTGGCCCGAACAATTGATCGCCTGGATGGGCCTCGGCAACGTTCGGTATCGCCAACAGCAGTTTGCAGCCGCCCAGCACGCCTACCAGCACGCACTCAGGCTTGATGCCGATAGTGCCGCTGCACACCATAATCTGGCCTGGGCTCTGATGCGTCAGCAAGAATACGAAGCGGCTTATGAGCCTGCCCGTGTCGCGAACCGTCTGGCTGACGAGCAGGGCGAGCGCTACCGAAGCGCCTGGCAAGCCTGGCAGGCCAATAACGAATAGTGCATTTTCCGCCTCGCGGTTATTCGGACACGGCGGCCCCTAATCCAGGTGGCGGATCGTTTGGCGTGAAGTCCGGTTCAACTTGGTAACCTGCGCTCTGCAGGGCATTGGCCAAGGCCACTTTGTTGCTCACGCCCAACTGACCATAAACCTGACGCAGGTAGGTTCGCACGGTTGCAGGCGTTAAGCCTAACGACCTTGCCACCTCCTTGTAGGACTGACCCTGGGCGTACAACAACGCTGCGCTCAGCTCGCGCGGTGGAGGAAGGCCGTCTTCATGTTGAGTGAGTGTCAGTGAGGCGAGTTTGCCACAAGGTTGCACCATAAGGCCGGTTCGGTCGCGCGGGTGACAAGGCTGCTGTTGTGACGTAGGCAGGGTATCCAACAGAAGGCTGGGCAGTACGGTGCCTTGCCAGTCTTTAAAACGTTCGCCCAGCACCCGGCCTAACTGTTTGCCGATGTAGAGTATGCGGCCGGTCGATGTGGTCAGTGCAGCACTGTCCCAGTGGTTGCGAAAACGGCCATAGTTAGCCTGGCGCAGGCAGCGAATCCAGCCATTCAGCAGGTGTGTGCCGTACTCTTCAAGCCAGAGGGCATCCAGCCGGGTAAAACCCGTCCGGGTCTCGTTTCGATAAATGGAAATGAAAAACAACAGTCCACTTGGCTGGAACTGCAATGTCACTGCCAAACAATGGTAAAGCCGGTGGCGGCGGGCAAAGGCGTTAACAGTGGCGCCTCCCGGTTTTTCATCTTCAGTGGAGCTATTGTAGAGAATGGCCTTGCCCAATTGGCTGATAGACGTTCGCGCAAAGTTGTCATTCTGGGATATTGCGTTCCACTCCTCGGCAAACTGAGGACTCAGCCCGATGCTGCCGTGCATCAGGTTCTTAGCATCGCCGTGAGGAGAATCGGCCTCTACCTGGCCCCACCAGGCTGAATCGAACGGGACCAGTGACTGCAGGGCAGTTACGGCGTTTAGCAGCCAGGCTTCAGGATCGGTGGTGGCTGTCGGGTCGGGGAGGTTCAGCAGGCACTGACTGAAGGCACGCAACTGAGTGGTGGTTGGGCTCATGGCGGTCTCCCAGACGGTTGAGCGAGGCTAAATAGCCTCGCCACTGTTCAACTGCAGGTATACCGCTGACCCCCGGCCTTGTCAAAGCCGGGGGGTTGGCTGATCACTGTTAAAGCTGTTCAGCAACTGCTTTGAAAAAGTTGATGTTCGGTTCTTCCCAGCCCAGCGGGTCAGTCGAGTAACTTAACTTGACGATGACCACATCGCGCTCGGGGTCGATGTAGATGAACTGATTGAACAGGCCAATGGCGGCGTAGGCATCGGAATCGGTCAGAGTCCACCACTGGTATTGGTAGCCCAGCGATGCGCCTGGCTCGTAAGGTTCATAGCCAGCGTCCGGTATGGTGGAAGCACTCACCCAGTCGGACGGTACGACCTGGCGGCCATTGGCTTGCCCGTCATTGAGCATCATCAGCCCGAAACGTCCCAGGTCTCGCAGGGTGGCGTTAAACCCTGCACCATAGAATTCATCGCCGACCGGTTCCGGCCCGTCCATAATCCAGTAACCCGGGTGCTCCATGCCGGCAGGCTGCCAGAGTTTTTCAGACATATATTCGGAAACCTTGGTGCCGGTTGCTGCTGCCAGCAGACAGCCCAGAACGCTGGTATCCAGCGTGGCATAGTTAAAGGCTTCGCCGGGCGTCACCTTTGGTCCGGAGCGTTCGGCGTAATCGCACCAGCGGTAGTTATAGGCGACCAGCGCGTTGTCGTGTACTTCGGTCAGTTGTGTGTCACTGCCGAATTCATAGCGCTCTTCCCAGTTAACGCCGGAGCGCATGCTAAGCACTTGCTCAATCGTCACGCCATCGTAGCCGGAGCCCGCCATGGCCGGTAAATAGTCGGTGACCTTGTCATCCAGGCTACCGATAGCGCCTTCGCTCTGGGCGATGCCGATGAGGGTGGCGATAATGGATTTGGACATGGAGAACACCGTATGCCGGGTAGCCGGAGTCATGCTGTTTCGATATTGCTCGTGAACGATGGTTCCGTCTTTGATGACCAGCAAGCCGTTTGTTCTGGTTTTTTCCAGGAAGGCTTCCAGGTCGTAGTCCTCACCTTCGAATTGGAACGGACCGTTCAACGCCGTGGCGTCTGACGGCAGGTGCCAGGCTTGACTGCCGGCGGCAACGGTCCGGGTGGCAAAGAGTTTGTTCATGTGTTGGAAAGTCAGGTAATTCAGGCCCGGGAAAAACATACTGGCCCGGGCGCCTAACAGCGTATCGCTGGTCCAGTCGATGGGTTCTGCCATGGCCGGGCTCAACAGAGACAGCGTGCAGGACAGTGCTGCAACGGCGAGGGGTTTGGTCGGGTTCATGCGGTGACTCCTGTTATTGTTTTGGGATGGTCACCTTCATGCTAGGGAGATTAAGTAGCGGGAGTAACCTCTGCAAATGCAGGGGTTGGGTTGCTGATCACACCTGATCTGTTTTGCGCACCAGCACAGCCGCCCGAAAGCGTTGCTTGCCATAGCGGGTCATGGCGTCCATCGCTTCTATGGGCACCGGCATAAACTGGTTGTCGAAGGCGGACTGGGCCTCGTCTTCATCAATTTCCGGGTCGTTCAGGTAGGCGTGGTGCTCGTCTTCGCCAACCCACCAGACCCAGTGCGGGGCTTTGTTGCGATTCAGTCTCCAGGTGCTGATCAGTACCAGAATTTGCCATCCGGCCTGGCGCAGGTCATGGGCTTCATTCGCCATCAGTACACGCTGATGCAGCCCAATGCCCCTGGCTTGGGCTTCTTCCAGAAACTGGTTGTGAACATCAATCATGACCTGGCGCTTGTGCTCAACACGCACACTGTCAATAAAAGGCGGCTCCAGATGGCTGGCCCATACTTCGGCTTCAAAACCGCGTTTATCGGCGGCCAGTGCCAGCCCAAGGGGCGATGTGCCACCAAGGCCGGTGGTCATATAGACGGTCGTGGCTTCGCGCCACAGCTGAATCTCCTGGGCCCGGTTCAGCGGTTGTGCCGGGTCGATATGGTTCAGGGCCATCATTAATGCGGCCGGTCCACAGGTGAACGGCGTCGACTGAGGGTAATAGGGTCGCAACGGGTGTTGCGACAGTTGACTGTGCAGCCGTTTTTCGAGGGAAAAAGCGTCGCCTCCATCCACATAGTACCCGTTTCGACGCTGCAGGATTTTATAACCTTGCGCTTTGTAGAGCGCCAGGGCCGCTGCATTGCCGTCGCGCACTTCAAGTCGCACAAAGCGGCACTGGGTGTCGATGGCTTCGGTTTCCAGTGCCTGTAAAAGCTGTTTGCCCAGACCCATGCCACGCGCATCAGGCGAGACAGCCAGCGAGTATATGCGCGCCAATACGGTGCCGCGCCGGTGCAACAACAGGCCGTAACCCAATAGAGTGCCCTCGTCGCTTTCGGCAACGAGCAACCGGTCTTGCGGCTGGCGCATAAAACGCTGAAAGCTGCGGCGGCTGATCTGGTCGTAATCGAAGCATTGGTTTTCGAGCGAAACAAGGGCACCGAGATCGGCTGGGCGGGCAAGCCGAATTTGCATAAAGACAGTTCCTGGCGGTTGGATGAATGAGCTTGTATAGACTAGGTTAAAAAAGCGGTCAGCAGAGGGTGGATTTCCATAAATATCACACCCGGCCATCTTGCGTTTTCAACCGTGTAGCGCACACTTTCAACGCCTGCGGGATCGGAGTGATGGTCACCCGGTTAAGCCCGCAACCTGGAATGCAAAAAGGACCCTAGTGACTACGTTAAAACTGGTTATCGACCGTGATTCGGACTGGAAAGCCTACTACCCTTCAGACGACGTCACCTCGGCGCAGCGTTATATCGATGAATCGCCGCTGACGCCACATCGCATCATCAACCTGTGCCGCAACTATCAGTACCAGAGCCGGGGCTATTATGTCTCGCTGCTGGCCGAAGCGCGTGGCCACAAGGTCATTCCGTCGGTAAAAACGCTGACCGACCTGGCGCAGCCGGCCGTTTATGGCGTGCTGGATCACAGCATTCAAAAGCCGTTAAACACCCTGGCCGGTGAAGAGACCCGCTGGCGCTGGAACATCTATTTCGGGCAATGCGAGTTCCCGGGGCTTGCGGAAGCATCGCGGCAATTGTTCGAACGGTTCCCGGTGCCCATTCTGAGCGTGACGGTACACAAGAAAACCAACTGGCAACTGGCGTCGATTAAGGCATTGGGTCTGCACTCATTGTCCGAGCCGGAAGAGGGTGTGTTTGCCGAAAGCCTGGAGCGGTTTTCCAGGAAAGTCTGGCGCGCGCCGCGCGCCCAGCGCCGTTACCGCTACGACCTGGCGATTCTGATCAACGACAAGGAAACCACGCCGCCCAGTGATAAGGGCGCTCTGAAAAAGTTTGAACGGGCCGCGCACCGCCAGGGCATGGATGTCGATTTTATTCAGCCGTCAGATTACTACCGCCTGGCCGAATACGACGCCCTGTTCATTCGTGAAACCACCAACGTGAACCACCACACCTATCGCTTTTCGCGCAAGGCGGCCCACGAAGGCATGGTGGTGATGGACGACCCGGACAGCATCTTGCGCTGTACCAACAAGATTTACCTGGCCGACCTGATCCGCACCCGGCATTTGCCCGCGCCGAACAGCCGGGCCATTACTTCCACGCAACACAGCGTGCTGGCGGATCTGGAGACCTCACTCGGCTTTCCCATGGTGATCAAGATTCCGGATGGCTCGTTTTCAAAGGGCGTGGTTAAGGTGGCCGATCTGGCGAGCCTGAAGAAGACCGTTGATGAGCTGCTCAAGCAAAGCGCCATCATTCTGGCCCAGGCTTATGTGCCGACCGATTATGACTGGCGCATTGGCGTGCTCAACGGCCGGGCCATATACGCCTGCCGCTATTTCATGGCCAAGGGTCACTGGCAGATCTACAACCATTCGGCCAAGCCCAGCCAGCAAAGTGGCGGCTTTGAGACCGTGCCAACGCATGAAGCGCCGCGCGTGGTGTTGAAGGCAGCGCTGGATGTTGCCAGTGCCTTTGGCGATGGCTTGTATGGTGTCGATCTGAAGCAGCGTGGCGACGACGTTTACATCATTGAAGTAAACGATAACCCCTCGATCGACAGTGGCGTGGAAGACGCCTGGTCCGGCGACGGGCTTTACGACACCATTATGAGTGAGTTCCGTCAGCGTCTTGATCGCCGTTAACGGGGGCCGGTTTAACGGCTAAGTAGCGCAGCAGCACTTGCTGCAATTGCTGGTAGCGAAACGGCTTGGTGATGAAATCCGACATGCCAGCTTCCAGGCAGCTGTGGTGGCTTTCAGCGGTGGCATTGGCGGTGAGTGCAACAATGGGGGTCGGGTCGCCCCGGGCGATCAGTTGCCGGGTGGCGTCGAGCCCGTCGAGGCCCGGCATTTGAACGTCCATCAGAATCAGGTCGAAGCGCTCCCGGGCACAGCGCTCCAACACCTGATGACCGTCGCTGACCAGCGTCACGGTTACGCCGGCCTTTTCCAGCATGCGCCGGGCAATGGTCTGGTTGACCGGGTTGTCTTCTGCCACCAGCACCGAACCGGTCAGTGCCGGGTGCGAGCGTTCGGGCTCTGTTTGGATGTTTAGGCGAGCCGAAGGCGGGTCAATTTTGGGCAGGGTCAGCACCAGGCGGAATTCACTGCCACGACCGAACTGGCTGTCGAGCTCAATGCGTCCGCCCAGCAGCTGGGCCAGTTGCTGGCTGATCGCCAGCCCGAGCCCGGTACCGCCATAGCGGCGGCTGGTCGAGGCATCGGCCTGATGAAACGGCTGAAACAACAGCAATTGTTTCGACCGGGAGATGCCAATGCCAGTGTCCCTAACGCGCAGACAAACGTCGTAGTCGTCGTCTTTGTCGGTCAGATTCATACTGACTTCCACCGTGCCGCGCCCGGTGAACTTAATGGCATTGCCCACCAGGTTCAGCAGTATCTGGCGGATCTTGGCATCGTCTGCATTGACCCAGGCCGACGCCTGAGGCGGGGGTACAAAATTCAAACCAATGCCCTTGGCGCGCGCCTGGGCATAAAACACCCGGGTGGACGACTCGATCAGTTCGACCAGATCGAACGGCTGGTTGTCGGGGTGCTGGTGCCCGGAATCGAGCCGGCTGTAATCGAGCACATCGTTAATTTGAGATAACAGCGCCTCTGAAGATTGCTCGAGCGTACCGATGAGTGACTTGTGCTCTTCCTTGTCGGGCGATTCAGAGAGCAACTGAATGGTGCCGATAATGCCGTTAAGCGGGGTGCGGATTTCATGGCTCATATTGGCCAGGAAATAAGACTGAACCCGGTTGGCCTTTTCGGCCGCCAGGCGCAAATTGCGGTTGCGGTTGAAGGCCCACAGCAATACGACGAGCAAGCCGGCCCCGAGAGCACCCAGTGTTAGCAGTACCGTGCGGATTTGCTGGTAGGCCTGTTGTACTCGCTCTCCGCGGGCATCGGCCTGGGACATGGCGTTTTCAGTCAGCCGCGTAATGCGATACCGGAAAGATTCTATCCAGGTTTCCAGCACCGGCAGCAACCGGCGTGCATAGTCGGTGGACATCTCATAGATCAGGGCTTCGTCGGCACGCAAGCGGTTGAGAATGCTGTTGACCTGGTTGTAAACCTGAGTGTCGTAAGTGCGCGCGAAATCACCGGTTTCGCCCTGGGTCAGTACCGCTGTGCGACTCCATAAAATTTCAGCCGAGATGGAGGCTTCTTCCCGGTGCTGGCCGGAGGGGCTCTCCAGGTAAAGCGCCAGCGCGCCACGCAGCCGCTCCATTTCCAGCTGCAACTGGGTGATGTGCCAGACACGGTCGTCTCGCAACTGATCCCGATACACATTGATCTCGCCCGAGACGCGCACGATCAGCATGCCCAGCCAGATCAGCATGACCACGAACGACACCACCCAGGCGGTGATGAATCCAATGCGGTTTAACATGCCTCAGTCCAGTACGCTTAAGGCTTGTAACTGCCAGACCGACCAGGCACGGACATCGCGCGTCAGCAGGTCGGGGTGTTCACTCCAGGGAAAGACGATCCAGAACGGGCCCTTGTCCTTAATGCGCATCAGCTCGCCGTTCATGTGTACCGCCAGAAAGGCGTGCGCCGCCAGTACCTGGTTAACCGGTAGGTTGATGGAATAATTGTTCAGCCCCCGGGCATTCACCCAGCCCTGCTCGATCCCCGCTTCAGCGAGTACTGCGGCCAGCGGCGCTCCGCGAAAGGTCAGGCTGCCATCAGTCCAGGGGGTTTCGGTAACCACTTCCTGATCCGACAGCGCCAAAATGTCTTCCTGGCTGAAGCTGAACTCGCCGTCAGGCCCGGTTATCAGCAGGGGTTCTGCCCAGGCAGGTACCACCAGGGCAATCAGAACCGACACCCGCCATAAGGCACGGCGAACCGGCTTTAGCACACCGCGGTAGCTGACCATAACAGCGGGTGCATGACGAGTAGGGTTGGGAGCTGATTGCATGGAAACTACTTCTGCGAAGGGAATGGTAAGAGCATAGAAAACCGCGAAGGAGGTGTCGATAGGTAAAGTGTGAACGAGCCGACTTTGCAGCGCCTCAGGTGAGGATCAGCCAGCGAAATAGCCCATTGTACCCGTGACAGCACAGACCGGATGTCCGATCATGGTGCAATCACCGTTCAAGTACGGCCACAGACATACCGGGGAATGCTATGAGTTACTCGACACTGGAGAAAACCTTTCATCGCCTGGCCCAACTGGGCCATGCCGAGGCCATGCTGAGCTGGGACCAGCATGTGATGATGCCGCCCAAGGGCAACGCGGCCCGCAGTAAGGCCATGGCTGAACTGACCGTTCTGCGAACCGAGATACTGCAGGACGAGCGTCTTTCCGACCGCTTTGCCGAGGCAGAACAGGAATCCAACCTCACCGACTGGCAGCAAGCCAACCTGCGTGAAATGAAACGGTCCTGGCAACAGACCCGGGCCATTCCCAAAGATCTGGTCGAAGCCCAGTCGCTGGCCAGCAGTGAATGCGAACACGCCTGGCGCACCCTCAGGCCCAACAACGACTGGGCCGGTTTCGAGCCCCTGCTGCAACAGGTGTTCGATCTGGCGGGCGAAGCGGCCGCTGCCTATCAGGACGCATTGGGCGCCGACCGCGGCTACGCCAATGCCTACGACGCCCTGATGGATCAGTTTGACCCTGGCACGACCATGAGCCGCGTTGACCCGGTGTTCGACCGGTTGAAGGCCGAACTGCCAGGTACGCTGCAACAGATTCTGGAACGCCAGTCGCAGCGACCTACCCCGAATAAACCGGAACGACCCATCGCCATTACGCAGCAGGACGCCCTGGCACGAGCCCTGATGTCGACCCTGGGGTTCGATTTCGACGCCGGTCGTCTCGACCAGACGGTTCACCCGTTTAGCGGCGGCGTGCCGGCCGACAGCCGCATTACCACCCGTTACGATGAACACAACGTTATCGAAGGCCTGATGGGCGTGATCCACGAAACCGGCCATTCCCGCTATGAAACCGGCTTACCACAAGCCTGGACCAGCCAACCCGTCGGGCAGGCGATGGGCATGGGTGTGCACGAAAGCCAGAGCCTGTTCTTTGAAATGCAACTGGGCCGCTCCCGCCCCTTTATCGATGCCATCGCTCCGATGGTGCGACAGCACCTAGGTGACGACCCGGCCTTCAGTGCCGACAACCTGCACGCCCTCTACACCCGGGTAGAGCCGGGCCTGATTCGGGTAAATGCCGACGAGGTGACGTACCCGTCACACGTCATCCTGCGTTACGAACTGGAGCGCGACATCATCCTTGGCAACGCCAGCGTCAAAGACATCCCCGAGCGCTGGAACCAGGCCATGTCCGACCTGCTGGGGCTCGATACCCGAGGCGACTACCGCAACGGCCCGATGCAGGACATCCACTGGCCCATGGGCGCCATCGGCTACTTCCCCTCCTACACCCTGGGTGCCCTGAACGCCGCCCAACTGCACGCCGCTCTGCTGCGCGATGTCCCGGACGTTGCCGAACGAATAGCCCGCCTGGACCTGGCGCCGATCTTCGACTGGCTGTCGCGAAACATCTGGCAACAGGGTCGCTTTAACAATTACGACAACCTGATGACCCAGGCCACCAGCGAAGTGCTGAACCCCGATTACTTCCTGGACCATCTTCAGTCGCGGTACTTGTCGGCTTAATGTTGGGTTGTGTCAGTAGCGGGAGTTCGTGCTGAATGCCGGGTATGCCTATCTGGGGTCGGCGTGAATCCCTCCATGGAGCCTAGACCACAGCATCCCTGCTGTGGACTACCCCAGATAGGCATACCCGGCACCCAGCACTAAGTTGGGTGCCACCTCCTCCTCCCATAAAACCAGTTGCTAAGACTCTTGCGGAGCATCCAGGCAAGACGGATTGGCAAGAAATCGTGTCGCATAACGAGTGTGTATATTGGGGGCTGGTCTAGATTAGGTTTAGGCAACAAATTAAGTGCAGGCTGCCGGGTAGGCCTTTTCGGGGAAGTCCGTAGCATGGATGCTACGGTCTAGGCCCCATGGATGGGTTCACGCCGACCCCGCAAAGGCCTACCCGGTGGCCTGCACGTACTAAAAGCCACCAATACAAAAATAACCGCTGTAGTTGGAAGTTTAAGCAACCACTGACTACTCAATCATCCAACATCTGCAAAATACGCGCTTTGAGCATCTCAATGGCAACGCGGTTTTTGCCGCCGCGAGGCACGATGATGTCGGCGAATTGCTTGGTCGGTTCGATGAACTCCAGAAACATCGGCCGGACCGTACGCTTGTATTGCTCAATGATCGATTCGACCGTGCGGCCACGCTCGGCGATGTCGCGTTGCAGGCGGCGTAACAGGCAGATATCGAGTGGGGTGTCCATGAACACCTTGGCGTCGAGGCGCTTGCGAATGGCTTTGTCGTGCAACAGCAGAATGCCCTCAATGATGACGATGCGGGCGGGCTTGAGCGGGAACGTCTGGTCGGAGCGATTGTGAATGGTGTAATCGTAGATCGGGATCTCGACGTCCTTGCCCGAATGCAGCGCATCCATGTGTTGGATCAGCAAGTCGTGATCGAAGGCATTGGGGTGGTCGTAATTGATTTCCGTGCGTTCTTCGATGGTCAGGTTGCCCTGCTCGCGGTAATAGCTGTCTTCCTTGATGATCGCCAGTGCCGAGTCGCCCAGCTCCTGTTTCAATTCCTGATAGATCGTGCCTGCAAGCAGGCTCTTGCCGGAGGCAGAGGCACCGGCGATGCCGATGAAAATGGGGGTGACAGACATGAAAGGCTTCCAGCAAATGACTAAAGAATGGCTGGGTAAGCATTGTAGCAAGGCACCGCAGACTTGTCTTTGATCAAATGTTCAGGAAAAACAGGCAGCGGGCGACTTGTAATAAAATTACAGACCCCGTGATTCTCGGCCCTACAGGGTCTACAATGGCGATCCCATTTTAAACGACGTCCCCTAAGGAACTGCCATGTCTGTGATCAAAATGTCTGACCTCGATCTGGCCGGTAAGCGCGTACTGATCCGTCAGGACTTGAACGTGCCACTGGATGACCAGGGCAAGGTCACCTCGGATAACCGCATTACCGCCTCGCTGCCGACCATTAAAGCAGCCCTCGAGCAGGGCGCCAAGGTCATGATCATGTCGCACCTGGGCCGTCCGGAAGAGGGCGAATTCGACGAAAAAGCATCACTGGCCCCTGTTGCTGCCTACATGAGCCAACTGCTCGGGCAGGACATCCCGTTGATTCGCGACTGGGTTGACGGTGTCGACACCGACGCCTCGGTCGTCATGTTGGAGAACGTTCGCTTCAACAAAGGCGAAAAGAAAAACGACGACGCCCTGTCGAAGAAAATGGCCGCCCTGTGCGACGTCTACGTCATGGACGCCTTTGGCACCGCCCACCGCGCTCAGGCTTCTACCCATGGTGTCGCCAAGTACGCCCCCGTCGCCTGTGCTGGCCCGCTGCTTGCCGGCGAACTGGAAGCCCTCGCCAAAGCCATGGATAACCCGGCCCGGCCCATGGTCGCCATTGTCGGCGGCGCCAAGGTATCGACCAAGCTGACCGTGCTGGAAAGCCTGTCGAAAGTCTGCGATCAGCTGATTGTCGGTGGTGGCATTTCCAACACCTTTGTCGCCGCGCGCGGCTACAATGTGGGTAACTCCCTGCACGAGAAAGACCTGATTCCGCAGGCGAAAAAGCTGATGGAAGAACTCGATATCCCCGAGCCGATCGACGTACGCGTCGGCAAAGAGTTCAGCCCCAAAGCCGAAGCCGTGATTAAGCCGGTTGATCAGGTGCAGGACGACGAGGAAATCATGGACCTCGGCCCGGAAACGGCCAAGCGCTTTGCCGAAGTGATCAAGAACGCCAAAACCATTCTGTGGAATGGCCCCTGTGGCGTTTTTGAATTTGATAACTTCGCCCACGGCACCCGTGACGTTGCTGAAGCCATTGCCGACTCTGGTGCATTCTCTGTGCTGGGTGGTGGCGATGTGATCGCGGCGGTGCAAAAATTCGGCATGGAAGACCGTTTCTCCTACATTTCCACTGGCGGCGGTGCTTTCCTGGAATTTGTGGAAGGCAAAGTACTGCCTGCCGTTGAAATTCTGGAACAACGCGCCAAAGGTTGAGGAAAGGATAGCTTTTAGTACTCAGTACTCAGTTTTCAGTACTAAGAGTTGGCACCACATTGAGTGTCAGGTGCCGGGTAGTTCTGGTTGGGGTAGTCCGCAGCAGGGATGCTGCGGTCTAGGCTCCACGGACGGATTCACGCCGACCCCAACCAGGACTGCCCGGTGCCTGACACGACCTCCTGGCAAGATAGCCAGCGGTGCCCGAGACCAGACAACAATAAGCGGTAGCCACTGGATGGGGTGCCGTTCATCGACAGCAGAGGATACGACTCATGTCTCAAAAAGTACTCGACGTAGTAAAACCCGGTGTTGTGACCGGCGACGACGTTCAGAAAATTTTTGCCATCGCCAAGGCCGAGAAGTTCGCACTGCCGGCGGTGAATTGCATAGACACCAATACCGTTAACGCCGTGCTGGAAACGGCCGCTCGCGTGAAATCGCCAGTGATCATTCAGTTCTCCAACGGCGGCGCCGGCTTCTTTGCCGGTAAAGGGTTGAAACTGGAAGGCCAGGGTACCCAGGTGCTCGGTGGTATCGCCGGTGCCAAATACGTGCATGCCGTTGCTGAAACCTATGGCGTTCCGGTGATTCTGCATACCGACCACGCTGCGCGTAAATTGCTGCCGTGGATCGACGGCATGCTCGATGAAGGCGAAAAGTTCTACGCCGAAACCGGCAAGCCACTGTTCTCCTCGCACATGATCGACCTGTCAGAAGACTCGCTGGAAGAAAACATCGCCACCTGCTCCGAATACCTCGCCCGCATGGCCAAAATGGGCATGACGCTCGAGATCGAACTGGGTGTGACCGGCGGTGAAGAAGACGGTGTCGACAACAGCCATCTCGATGCCTCCAACCTCTACACCAAGCCCGAAGACGTCGCCTACGCCTACGAAAAACTGAACGCCATCAGCCCGCGCTTCACCATTGCCGCCTCATTCGGCAACGTGCATGGCGTTTACAAGCCCGGCAACGTCAAACTGACGCCGACTATCCTGCGTGATTCCCAGGCGCATTGCTCCGAAAAATTCGGCCTGGAAAAGAACGCCCTGGATTTTGTCTTCCACGGTGGCTCCGGCTCGACCGAAGCCGAGATCGAAGAATCGATCAGCTATGGTGTCATCAAAATGAACATCGACACCGACACCCAATGGGCCAACTGGAACGGCATTCGTGAGTACTACCAGGCGCACGAAGGCTATTTGCAAAGCCAGATCGGTAACCCCGAAGGCGAAGACAGCCCGAACAAGAAATACTATGACCCGCGTGTCTGGCTGCGCAAAGCCCAGGAGAGCATGAGTGCCCGACTGGAAAAAACCTTTGCCGACCTGAATGCGGTCGATCGCAACTGATCGACTGAATTCGCCCCGGCATGCCGGGGCGTATGGCTGAGGCTCAGCCGTTCAGCGCGGCTGTCTGTCGATACAAGGCCCGGTACTGCTCAAGCTTGGTCTGGTAATAGGTCGCCCGAGACGCATCCGGCTGATGCGTCTGCACAATGGGCGGGGCCGGGCACAACGAACGAATGTTCTCCGGGCTGTCACCCTCAACCGCCAACTGCGCCAACCGGGCAGCGCCCAGGCCGGGCCCAACTTCACCCCCTTCGCGAAAATGCAGCGGCCGCTGCAACACATCCGCAATCAACTGGCGCCACAACGCCGAACGTGCACCGCCACCGATCAGCGAAATATCATCCAGTGGCGTGCCGGCGGCCGTCAGTGCCTGTTCGCCATCGGCCATGCTGAACGCAACGCCTTCGAGAATCGCGCGAGTCATATCCACCCGGCGCGAGCGGGTGTTGAGGCCAAAGAACTGAGCGCTGAGCAGCGGGTTGTTATGGGGAGTGCGTTCACCACTGAGATAGGGCAGAAACAACACACTGGTTTCGGTTTGAGGGCTGGCCTCAACCTCTTCGAGCAATTTGGGAACCGTCGTATTGCTGATGTTGGCAAACCAGTCGAGGCAACTGGCGGCACTGAGCATGACCGACATCTGGTGCCAGCGGCCGGGTAGACAATGGCAAAAGGCATGCACGGTTTGCTCGGGCGCTGCGCAATGCTGCTCGCTCACGACAAAATAAACCCCTGACGTACCCAGCGAAATAAACCCCTGGCCTGGCTCGGTAACGCCAACGCCTACCGCACCGGCGGCGTTGTCACCGGCCCCACCGGCAACCGGAACCGGGTTTAGGCCCAGAGCCTGAGCAGCCGCTTCGGTCAGTTGGCCGCTCGTCTGACTGCCTTCAATCAGATCGGGCATGTGTTGCCGACCGAGACCGCTAATTGCCAGCAAGTCATCGTCCCAGTCGCGTTTGGCCGGGTCGAGCCAGAGCGTGCCGGCGGCGTCCGACATCTCAGAAACACACCGGTCCGTGAGCAGCAGGCGCAGATAGTCTTTTGGCAGCAGCACCTTATGAATCCGGGCAAAGGCATCCGGTTCATGATGCTTGACCCACAGCACCTTGGGCGCTGTAAAGCCGGGCATGGCAACGTTGCCACTGCGCTCGCGAAAATCCGGCAGTGCCGCTTCTAGCTCGGCACACTCGGCGGCACTGCGGCCATCGTTCCACAAAATGCAGGGCCGGATGACCTGATGATCAGCATCGATTAACACCGCCCCGTGCATGTGACCCGACAGGCCAATGCCCTTAATCTGTTTCAGATCCTGACGGCCGCCGAGTGTCGCCAGTACTGATTGGATGGCCTGCCACCACTGTTGCGTGTCCTGCTCACTCCACAATGGCTGAGGTGAATCCGTCGTCAGGCTCGCGCTGGCGGTATCAACCACTTGCCCGGCAGTGTCGATCAATACCGCTTTCAACCCGGAGGTGCCGAGGTCGAGTCCCAGATACATAGGGTGCTCCTATAATTATTTTATAAGTCAAAATATAATGCCGGGGTGACCGGTTAGCGTCAATTGTTCATTGCAGTGGAGGCGCTGGATACGAATGTGTTCATTGGGCTGTTCAGTTCAAAATCAGGCGCTTGCTGAATAGATGAGCAGCGGTGACCCGGCTGGCTGGCGCGCGCCCAAGGCACCCAACGCAACCACACTGCCAAGCTTGGCCTATAGCCAGCTGGCTTCCAGGCGCAGGCTTTGGCCTTCGAGGTTGGCTTCCATCCAGTCCTCCAGGTGACGTGCTTCGGTTTCTACCTGGCCCCGGTCGATGCCCAGAATGACCAGGGCAGCTTCACCGCGATCGGCCTCGGACCAGGGTGCCAGTGTCAGTGCCACATTGACCTGGTCACGGCAGTAGCGTTTAAGCGGACCGAAGGCGCGCGCCAGATCGGCGGTGTTATTCACGCCGGGGACATAGCGCTCAATTTCGATCAGCCGGATGTGCAACGTCATGTTTCAGGTTCCTCCAGTGTAATGGTTTAGGGATCTCTGTGCCGGTCAGCGATTCGTCTTTGCGCTGTTTCAAACGCTGTACACGCCGCGCTACAGGTCACCCCGTGTCGGGTGCTACAAAACTGCGACAGGGTGTTGATACCTGCAGTGAATGTTCTAATCTGACTGTACTACTCAGATTATCCACCGCCCAAGCACCTACTGTTTCCCGTAAAGGATTGTCCATGTTTGAAAACCTGAAAGCCATTGGCGTTACCGACACCGACCGAATTGAAAAATACACCCTGCGCACCGAAGGCCGGTTCGATATTTTGAAGATTTATTACAAGCGTGATAAAGGCGAGATGTTTGCGCGCAGTGAAAAATTCAAATACCCACGTCAGATGAAGCGCGTGAAAGTCGACAGCGGCACGCAGAAATACACCGATACCACCGAGATTGCCCCAACGCTGCGGTACGTGGTCGAAGAGCTCGACGTCATTGCCAAACGTGAAGTCAAAGAAGTCGACCTGAAGAAAAAGATTCTCAACGATCTGCAGCACCTGGAAAAAGTGGTGCAAAGCAAGATCGAGGAAATCGAAGCCGATCTGAAAAAGCTGTAAGAAGGCAGGCTCCGCATAGGAGCCCTTGCTAGACCTCGAAGCGCTTGACCAGCCGATTCAGGTTATCGGCCAGGCTGGCCAGATCCCGGCTCGAGCTTCGGGTCTGGTCGGCACCGGTGGCGGTGTTGGCCGCCAGGTCGCGCAGGTTGACCAGGTTTTTGTCGACTTCTTTTGCCACCTGCGCCTGTTGTTCGGCGGCACTGGCCGAGGCGGTGTTGCGGTCGTTGATGGTGTTGACCAGATCGGCAATGGCGACCAGCGCCTCGCCAGCCTCGTGGCCGGCATCCAGCGTGTGCTGTGCATCGGTATCGCTGTCACGCAAGGTACCCGCCGCCTGCTCCGAACTGGTTTCCACCGCCTGAATAATGGCTTCAATTTCGCGTGTTGAGTCAGCCGTGCGGCTGGCCAGGGCGCGTACTTCATCGGCCACCACGGCAAACCCCCGGCCCGCCTCTCCGGCACGGGCGGCTTCAATGGCCGCATTCAATGCCAGCAGATTAGTCTGCTCGGCGATGGCTCGAATCACATCCAGTACCGAGCCGACATCGGCTACACGTTGCGCCAGCGTGGTCATATTGCCGCTGGCGCCCTGAATGCGGCTGGCCAGTTGCTCAATGGCTTGAACGGTCGACTGCACTTTCTCGCGGCCAAACTGGGTGCGTTCATTGGCCTGCTGGGATTCATTGGCGGTGCCCACGGCATTGCTGGCCACCTCTTCAATGGCGGCGGTCAGTTCGTTAACGGCGGTGGCGGCTTGCTCCAACTGATCGTTTTGTTGCTGCAATTCCTGCAGCGACTGCTCGGTGACGGCATCGAGCGTGGTCGAAGCATGGCCAAGCCGGTCGGCAGATTCGGCGATCTGGCTCAGAGTATCGCGCAGGCTATGTTGCATGGTTCGCAGAGCCTGCAATAGCAGGGAGATTTCATCTTTGCCTTCTATGTTGATATCGGTCGTCAGCGTACCGGCAGCAATGTCGTTGGCAACATGAATGGCCTGCTGCAACGGCCGGGAAATGCTTCTGACCAGCGACCAGGCGATCAGCGCGAGTAAGACAGCGACTGCGCTGATCGCTGCAATGGTTACCAGGCGGGATGCCTGGTAAGCCTGACCGGCTTCCAGTTCAGCCGCGGCGATACGTTCTTGCTGATAGTTGATCAGCGCTTGCAGATGGTCAAAAGCTTGCTCAGCCAGTGGCAGCATGGTCTCGGTGCGAAGACGCAGTGCATCGGCGCCACGCCAGTTGGAGGCCAGTTGAATGCCGTCGTTCAACGCCTGCAAAAACTGGGTCTCGGCGGCAACAAAGCCATCGAAAATCAGCTGATTTTCATCGGCGGTGATGTTCTGCTGATACGACTCCTTGGCCGCGTTCAGCGCGGCGACTGACGCATCGATGGTCTGTTGCAACGCTTCTCGTTCAGAGGCTGAACTCGAAAAGATCATCGCCGTGGCCGGCACCTGAATATCGCTGAAGTACTTGAACAGGGTGTTGGCCGCGATGAGGTTGGGTAACCGGTCCTGGGCGATGACCGAGACCTGGGCATTGCTGGCATCGAGCCGGTTCAGGCTAAGCGAACCCAGTACGACGAAAACCAGCACGATGCCGACAAAAGTGGCGGTAAGCCGCTGACGGATGGTGAAGCGTTTAAACACAGGGCGATTCCTCGGCATTCTGATGGATTGTTGTTTTGGCCCGGGAAGGTCTGCCTATTTTTGTTTCGGAGTTCGGGTTACCTCAGTGGCACTGGCCCGCACCGGCTACCGGGTGTACCCCTGTGGGGTCGGCGTAGATCCATCCATGGAGCCTAGGCCGCAGCATCCCTGCTGCGGACTACCCCACAGGGGCACACCCGGCACCCGCTGCTTGTCTCCTCAGTGAACTCGTGGTTGGTTTGTCACGAATTCTGTCATTCATGTGTAAGTGTAGTATCGGCGGATTTGGTCGGCCATTGAGTTTTTATTGTGGCTTGGTGGTAGACTGCCGCCGCCCCGGCGGTCGCCGAGGTTGTTGTTCAGTTTGCCTGCCTGCGAGGAAACGCCCTGGTGTTGTCTCTTTTGTTGTTTTCGCTACAGATTACCGGCCCGATTGCCCTGGTGGTGGTGTTGGGGGCGGCTTTCAAACGCTGGGAATGGATCAACGATGCCTTTGTGCAGAGTGGCTCCAAACTGGTGTTTAATGTTGCTCTGCCCAGCCTGTTGTTTTTGAACATTGTCGGTTCCCGGCCGGAGACCATACCGGGCGGCGGCATCATTCTGGTCGCAGCCCTGTTTACCCTGGGCTGGTTTGTTGTGTTGTCAGTGCTGGCCCCCTGGCTGGTACCGCACAAAGACGAGCGCGGTGTGTTTGTGCAGGGCAGCTTTCGCGGCAACATGGGTATTATTGGGCTGGCCTTTGCGCTGAATGCCTTTGGTCAGGAAGCCGCCGTGCTGGCGTCCGTCTATCTCGCCTTTATTACCTTGCTGTACAACGTACTGTCGGTGATTACGCTAAGCCGCTGGTCGCCGCGCCAGGTTGTGGGCCACCCGCTGGTGTCTGCCGCCAAAGACATTATTCGCAATCCGCTGATCATCGCCATCGCCCTGGCCGGTGTCATCGTCGTGCTGGGTATTCCGGTTCCGGACTGGGTGCTCGATACCGGTGACTATTTTGCCCGTATGACCCTGCCTTTGGCGCTGATCTGTGTTGGTGCCAGTTTAAGCTGGGCCGGGTTTGTTGAAGCCGGGAGGGTGACCACCCTAACATCGGTTTTCAAACTGGCGCTGATTCCGCTCAGTGGTGTGCTAATTGCCTACAGCCTGGGGTACCGGGAGGTTGAGCTGGGCGTGTTCTACCTGATGGCCAGCACGCCCACGGCTGCTGCCAGTTATGTGATGGTGCGTGCAATGGGCGGTAATGCCAATCTGGCGGCCTCCATCATTGCCACGACGACGGTGGTGAGCCTGGTGACGACCAGCCTGGGGCTGGTCGTATTGCGCGCCCTCGGTTGGGTTTAATTGGCCTGACTTTGCACGCGTTCCAGTGACGCCTGCAGCTGGTTGACGACCTCAACCGGGGTGTCCTTGTTCATTGCCAGGTACATGTCGACCGTGCGAATAATCCAGGCCGGTTCGATGGCAGGGTAGCCGGCTTCTTCGGCCAGGTCGTAAGCATTGACGTCGGAGGCGATCCACACGTCGATCTGACCCTGAGCCAGTCGCTGCGCATTCAGGCTGTCGTTGGGTAGGGTAGAGACTTCAATGCCCTGGTCCTGCAGGAACAGCGTGGTGGCCGAGTTAGCATAACCACCCACTCTGAGCGTGCGCAGGTCATCAATATCGTTGACCTCGGCATCACTGCCTTCATACCGAAAGATCGTCCAGTTGTACTGGGCGATCGGGCCTACCCACTGAAAAATGTCTTCCCGCTGCGGCGTTCTGGCCGTGGAAAATATCCCGTAATATGGGCGTTCCAGGGTTCGGCCGTACCCTACTCCCCAGTTGCGCAATCGCATGCGGTATTCGTAACCGGCATCGGCAAGCAATGCCTTGACGACCTCGGTTGACGTGCCGCCAATATCATCTCGCCGGTGTTCGTAGTCGCGACCACTGAGGCTGTAGTTATAGTTGCCGTAGTTCTCGGTGTAGATGTACAACTGGGTATCATCGTCTTCGGCGATGGCTGGCAAACCGATCAGGCAGAGCAAAGACAACAACAAAGAATTAGCCAGGGTAATGCTGTTTTTCATGACAGTGACTCTCAGGTGATTCCAGTCAGAAGGCTGGACGTTTTTGGGTCAGGCTATCCATCGATTGGTCATCATGAGCGGTTCCCTGGCTCAGACTGTGCTTGGTCAAGACAGTTCCGTACAGCAAACCGTGTGCGCACAGACGACCTGCGGCTTGGGCGCTGCGGGAGGGTAAAAACCGTGCTTTTTTAAAACACCGGGGTGGAGCAAGCGACAGGCGAGCCAGGACTGACTCGCCTGTTGTAAACATCAACCCGGCACGCTGAAACCGGGTTTGTTATTTTTTTTAATGACCGAGAATCTGGCTCAGGAACAACTTGGTCCGGTCGTTCTGCGGGTTGTTGAAGAACTCGTGAGGTTCGTTCTCTTCAACAATCTGGCCAGCGTCCATGAAGATTACCCGGTCGGCAACCTGTTTGGCGAAGCCCATCTCGTGGGTAACGCACAACATGGTCATGCCTTCTTCGGCCAACTCGATCATTACGTCCAGCACTTCCTTGATCATCTCCGGGTCGAGCGCCGAGGTCGGTTCATCGAACAACATGACTTTCGGGTTCATGCACAATGACCGTGCAATCGCCACGCGCTGTTGCTGACCACCGGATAGCTGTCCCGGGAACTTGTTGGCCTGCTCGGCAATCTTAACCCGCTCAAGAAACTTCATGGCCGTTGCTTCGGCTTCCCGCTTGGGTTGCTTGAGCACGAACATGGGTGCCAGCGTGAGGTTGTCGAGCACGGTCAGATGCGGGAACAGGTTAAAGTGCTGGAACACCATGCACACATCCTTGCGGATGACTTCGATGTTCTTGACGTTGTCACCCAGCTCAATGCCGTTGACGGTGATGTCGCCTTCCTGATGTTCTTCCAACCGGTTCAGGCAACGAATCAGCGTCGATTTACCGGAGCCGGAAGGTCCACAGATGACGATGCGTTCACCCTGTTTCACGTCCAGATCGATGTCGGTCAGTACGTGAAAGTCACCGTACCACTTGTTCATTTTCTTGACCTGAATAACAGATTCACGGTCGGCCAGGCGGCTTTGTTCAGTCATATTCTGGACTCCTAGTGTGAGGTGCTCTTCTTCAGGTCATTGTCGAGGTACGCACTGTATCTCGACATAAAGAAGCAGAAGCAGAAGTAAATAAGGGCAATGAATACATAGGCCTCAATAAATTGCTGGCGCCACATGGGGTCGTTGACGGCTGCGCGGGTTGCTGCCAGTAGATCAAACAAGCCGATAATGACCACCAGAGAGGTATCCTTGAACAACGAAATAAAGGTACTCATGGTTGGCGGGATCACCAGGCGCAGTGCCTGTGGCAAAATGATCTTGAACGTCTTTTGCCAGTAATTCAGGCCAAGCGAATCTGCGGCTTCATACTGACCTTTGGGAATGGCCTGCATGCCTCCGCGGAACACTTCGGCGAGGTACGCAGCCTGAAAGATGATGATGCCGATCTGTGCCCGTAGCAGTACGTCAATACTTACACCCTCTGGCAAAAACAGCGGGAACATAACCGAGGCCATGAACAGAACCGAGATCAAAGGCACACCCCGGAATACTTCAATGACCACAATGCAGACAACTTTGATCAATGGCATATCGGAACGCCGCCCCAACGCCAGCATTAGCGCCAGCGGTGCTGCAAAGGCGATGCCGACAACAGCCAGTACCAGTGTCAGAGTCAGACCACCCCACTGGGCAGTACGCACGGGTGACAACCCCAGTATTCCGCCCCTGAGGACAAAATAAACGGCGATGAACCCGACAATCCAGGCGACGGCCAGCCAGGGTGACCAGAAGCGGCGGTTCATGCTCAGCAACATACCCGATGTCAGCATGATCATCGCCAGCAATGGGCGCCAGTGCTGATCAGCCGGGAAGGTGCCAAACAACAGGAAACGCCACATGTCGTGAACGTAGGCCCAACAGGCTCCGGTAGCGGCTTCACAGGCCTCCTTGGCTGCACCAAAGCTGGCATTGAGGACTGCCCAGGAAACAATAACGTCGAGTACGTTCCAGATAATGTAGACGCACAGCAGAGTAATGATCGTATTAATCGGTGACGAGAAAAGATTGTCTCTCATCCAGCGCAGACTGCGATTCAGAACGGGTCCGCTGATGGGCCGGGCTCGGTTGGTATTCTCGGTCATATCAACGCTCCACCAGCGACATGCGCTTGTTGTACCAGTTCATAAAGAAGGAGACCAGCAAGCTGATGCTGAGGTAGACCGTCATGAAGATTGCGACCCCCTCAACGGCCTGACCCGTCTGGTTCATGGTGGTGTTCGAGACAGACACCAGATCAGGGTAACCAATGGCAACGGCCAACGAACTGTTCTTGGTCAGGTTCAGATATTGGTTGGTCAGTGGCGGAATGATGACGCGCAGTGCCTGTGGCAGCACGATCAATCGCATGATCCAGGTAGAGCGTAGCCCCAGAGAGGTAGCTGCTTCTGTCTGTCCATGGGGAACCGACTGGATACCGCTTCGAACCACTTCCGCGATGTAGGTTGTGGTGTAGAGCGTCAGACCCAGTAGCAAGGCGGTAAACTCAGGGCTCATGCGTGCGCCACCCTGGAAGTTGAACCCTTGAATCGCGGGCATATTTAACTCGGTAGGAGCGCCAAATACCAACCAAACCAGGAAGGGAACCGCAACAACGATGCCCAGACCCACGCTCAGGTGCGGGAAGATGTGGCCGGTCGCTTCCAGACGTTTCAAGCTCCATTTGCGCAAGATGATCGCGCCGATGATGCCGACGATGAATCCAGCACCCACCCAGGTCCAGGCCGGGTGGTCGGCCATCACGGGAATATAAAGCCCCCGGTTAGACAGGTAGACCCCTTCGATCGGGCTAAGTGCTGAACGGATGTTGGGCAGACCGCGGTTAATGATGGCGTACCAGAAAATTAACTGCAGCAATACTGGAATGTTCCGGAAGGTTTCAATGTAGGTAACGCCGATGAAACGCAGCAGCCAGTTTTTTGAAACCGTGGCAATACCGATCAGAGTCCCGAGAATGGTCGCGAGAACAATACCGATGCTGGCCACTTTAAGTGTGTTGGTAATGCCAACCAGCAAGGCTCGGCCGTAGTTACTCTCAGGCGAGTAGGCGATGACACTTTCGCTGATACCAAAGGCGGCTTCACGTTCCAGAAAACCGAAGCCGGTGGCGATGTTTTGGCTCTCGAGGTTGGCCATGGTGTTGCCGACCAAGTACCAGCCGAGCAGAAAAACTCCACCAAAAACCAGAATCTGATAGACGACAGAGCGAAATGTCTTGTCATACAAAAGAGTCAGAATCGGGTTAACGTCGTTACTTTTTGAGTGTTTGGGGCTCATACCCGACGTCTCCAAAGGGAATGCAAATCAGAATAATGCAATGAGCTTTTAGAAAGCGGCCCTGAAGGACAGGGCCGCGGCGTTAAACAGAGATCAGCAATATTGCATTGCCAGGCTCATGATTAACGAACGGGTTGGGCATACATCAGGCCACCGTCGGTCCACAGAGCGTTAATACCACGCTCCAGGCCCAGCAGTTCGGTTACGTTGGTCTCGTAAGACTCACCGTAGTTACCAACCTGAGAAATGATGTTGTACGCCCAGTCTTCGTCGATGCCCAATGCTTCACCCAGACCCGGAGTCGTGCCCAGCAGACGCTGTACGCCAGGGTTTGAGCTGTTGTCACGCATGTCATCAACATTCTCGGAAGTGATGCCATATTCCTCAGCTTCGATCATGGCGTTCAGTGTCCAGCGGACAATGTCCATGAACTCATCATCGCCATGGCGAACCGCAGGGCCCAGGGGCTCTTTAGAGATGATTTCTGGCAGGATCATGTAGTCAGCCGGGTTTTCGGCAGAGACGTTACGCGCAGAGGCCAGACCTGAAGCATCTGTGGTGTACACGTCGCAACGGCCAGCGAAGAAGGCGGCGGTTACTTCAGAGGTGTTCTCGATAACAACCGGCTCGAATTCCATGCCCTGGGCACGGAAATAGTCGGCCAGGTTCAGTTCGGTTGTGGTACCTGGCTCAACGCAGATTGCCGCGCCGCTCAGTTCCTTGGCACTGGAAACACCCAGATCTTTACGAACCATGAAACCCTGGCCGTCGTAGTAGTTGACGCCAGCGAAGTTCAGGCCCAGAGCTGTATCACGGGTCAGAGTCCAGGTGGTGTTACGAGACAGAATGTCGACTTCGCCAGACTGCAGGGCGGTAAAACGCTGGTTGGCGGTCAGAGCAGTAAAACGAACGGCTTCTGAGTCACCCAGCATGGCTGCGGCAACCGCTCGGCACAGGTCGACGTCGAGTCCGGCCCACTCACCGCCAGTGGCGTTTGAGAAGCCAGCCAGAGAGGTGTTAACACCGCACTGAATGTAGCCTTTGTCCATGACTGCATCAACGGTTTCACCGGCTTGTACGCCAGCGGCCAGGACAGACAGTGACAGCGCCGCTACGGCGCTAGTGCTGGTCAGTTTCTTAAGCATTTTACTCTCCATTATTTCATTGCTTTTATTATCGGCTTTGGCAGACCTGTCGGTGTACCCAAGCACTGAAGACCACTCAGACCGAAGATCTGTGTGGATTCTCGTCTTCGGCTCGTGACCGAAAACAAACATGATGCACACGCCGAAACGTCTGCAGTCTGTAAGGAGGATCGAGCGGCAACCAGAGTCGCCTTACTTTATTTATTATGGTTCGATGCGGTTAATGATTTGCAAGGATAAGGCCAATTTGTACCGATACACTCTAATCCATTGATATTAAAGGCTTTATTGGTTATTTCACAGCCTTTTCAGGGAGGTTGGGGCTATAACCAGAGGAATAGCCGCCCGCCCCGGGGCGATCCCTATTCTGCACTGCGCCAAGGCAGTGCGTGGGTTCGCTGTGAGAAAGTGCACTGAGGCAGTGCTTTACATAGGTTTATCGGGTGTCAGAGGATTGTCAGGAGGGTGTATGGGGCTGGATATAACCATTGGAATAACTATAACCAAAGGAATAGCCGGGCGCCGTTTTGAGTGTTGGCTCACAAATGCTTCGCTGCCGAGCGCGTTTTACCGGCCGTTTCACGATTCGAGTTCGCGCTGCCGCTTTAGCCGTTTGCTTAAAGCCGGCTGTGAAATGCCCAGAATCCGGGCTGCGATAGACTGATTGTGGTCTGCCCGGTGCATGGCCTCGGCGATCAGCAGATCGTCGATTTCAGCCAGGGTAGGCAATCGATTGTCGGGCGGGAAGTGAACCAGGGTGTTGTCGTGACTGCTGGTGTCGCCGCCCTGGGTTTGACTGAACAGGTGCAGATCCTGACGAGTCATGGCACCACCATGATGCCGGCTCACCGAGTCGAACGCGATGGCACGCAACTCGCGCACGTTGCCCGGGAATTCATAGGCCTGCAGTGCGGCCCAGAGGTCGGGACTGAACTCGGGTAGGGGTTTGCCCATGTCGTCGGCGGCCTGCTCGGCGAAAAAGGTAAACAGCAGGCGAATGTCTTCGCGGCGCGCGCGCAGAGGCGGGATTAACACCTGGTGGGTGCAGAGCCGGTAATAGAGGTCGCGCCTGAAGGCTCCGTCGCGCTGGCGCTCTGCCAGGTCCTGATGGGTGGCAACGAAAATGCGAGCTTGCAGGCGCTTCGGCCGGTCTGCGCCCATGGGGTAGAACTCGCCTTCCTGCAGCAACCGCAGCAATTTCACCTGGCTGCTGGGGCTCAGATCGCCAATTTCATCGAGAAACAGGGTACCGCCGGAAGCTTCCTCGACCAGGCCGCGCCGCTCCTGGTCGGCACCGGTGAAGGCGCCCTTGCGGTGGCCGAACAGGGTGTCGTTAAAGATGTGATCGTCGAGCCCGGCCACATTCACCGTTACCAGCTTGCCCTGGCGACCGCTCAGGGTGTGAACCGCCCGGGCGATCAGTTCTTTTCCGGTGCCGCTTTCGCCGCAGATCATCACAGGTTGTGAACTTTTCGCGACCGATTCCAGATATTGGAACACCGAGGCCATGCTTCGGCTTTGCGTTAGGATGTTGGCAAAGGCCTCGGGGGAGTCGAGTCGTCGGCTGAGTACCCGATGGCGCAGCTCCTGGTTTTCCCGTTTGATTTCCTGCAGTTGAATGGCGCGTTTGATGCCTTCGAGCAGCCGCGCGGACTCGGTGGTCTTCACGTAAAAATCAAAGGCACCCAGACGCAGGCACTCCACCGCCGTCTCGACCTGATTCAAACCACTGATGACCACCACGGCAACATCGGGGAAGGCCTCGGCCATCTCGATCAGCAAGTCTTTGCCGGATTTATGGGGCATGTTCAGATCAAGCAGGACCACGCCTATGGCGTGGTGTTCCAGGTAGCTCATGGCCTCGCGACTGTCCTGGCAATAGTGCAGGTTGGTGATACCGCCCTTGCGTTCGAGCATCAGGCCCAGGCTGCGATGGTAGGAGGGTTCATCGTCGATCAGTAAAACACCGAACTCAGGGTAGAGACTGCGTTTCTTGTTTTTATTGTCTGTCATTGAGGTTCGACCATCTTCCACGGAAAGGTGACGTCTACCCGGGTGCCTTCACCGGGGCGTGAATGAAACTTCATGGTGCCATCGTAAGCCTTAATGATACCGGCCGAGACCGACAAGCCAAGCCCGGTCCCGCCCTGTTCGCGTTTGGTGGTGAAAAACGGGTCGGTCAGGTTGGGCATCGCATCCGGTTCAATGCCACAGCCTTCATCGTGCACGGAAAGCACAATGCGCTGGCGGATGTGGTCGATGCGGGTCTCGACCTTTACACCGTGCTGGTCGTCCGGCAGTGACTGGCAGGCGTTAATGATCAGGTTGATCACCACCTGCTCGATGCGCTGCGGGTGGCCCAGCATTGAGGGCAGGTAGGGGTCGAGAATCAGGCTGAACCGGTTGGTGTAGCCACGAATGGTGACATCGAGCAGACGCACGGCGGTGGAGACCACATCGTTCAGGTTCATCGGTTCGATGGCATCGGTCGCTTCCTGGCGGGCGAAATCGCGCAGGTCGTTGACGATGCGTTTGATGCGCTGGGCGCCTTCGTTCATCTCGTTGATGATGTAGGGGATTTCATGGCGTATGCGACGGTAATCGAGCCCGGCAATATCGAAGCCGTCGTGCTGTTCATAGAGCCCGTCCAGATGCGGCAGGGCATCTTCCCAGGCGTCTTTCAGCATGGGCAGATTGAGCAGGATCAGCCCGCTCGGGTTGTTGATTTCATGGGCAACCCCCGATACCAGGGTGCCGAGTGAACTCATCTTGTCGGCCTGAATCAACTGCTGCTGCTGTTTCTTGACCTCCTGAGTGCGCCGTTCCACCTGACGCTGCAGCGTGCGAATCCAGAGGGTCACCAGAACCAGACCCAGCAACAGGACCGCACTGCTGATGGCGGCGATAATGCCCAGCAAACGCCAGTTGGTAGTGCCCTGGCGTTCCAGCGAGCCCAGCCACTTGTCGTAGATGTCTTGCTGGCGGCCGGTGTTGCGCAGAATGGCGAGCCCTTCTGAGAACAGCGTCAGAATTTCTTCGTTGCCTTTGCTCACCGCATAACCATAGGGCTGAGGGCGCAGTGGTCGCCAAACAACGCCGATGTTGGACAGTTTGTTCTCGCGGCTGTAATACAGGCTGGGTAGGGTGGCGCCCAGCGCGTAATCGTAATTACCGGCTGCCAGTTGGCGTAGTGCATCGGAATGAGCCCGCACGGTGACGATGATGACACCAAAATCATTTTCACGCAGAAAATCGTGAACGATGCCCTCATGCTGAACCACGACCGACTTGCCTTTCAGGTCGTCATAGCTGGCGGGTTCCGGGTCGCCCTTGCGCGCAAAAAAGGAATAGTTAACCATCACCGACGGTGCACTGAACGAGAACTCCTTTTCGCGCTCTTCAGAGGCCACCATGCCCTGAAGCACATCCATTTCGCCATTTTCCAGCTTTTCCCGCATGATCGACCAGCTGTCCAGGGTGATTTCCACATCAATCCCCATCACTTCAGCGATCGCCCGGGTCATATCGACGTTGTAGCCGGCGATGTTGCCATCCTGGTCTATGAATTCGTAGGGTGGGTAACTGTCGTCACCGCCAACGCGAATAACCTGATTGGCCGGCTCTGCGTAGGCCATAGGTAAACAGCCCAGCACGAATAGAGCCAGGAAGGTGAGGTAACTCAAGCAGGCAGTTTTCGGATGTGGCATGCAGCGTCCGGTGTGTTAGGTCCCGAATTCCGGGCCCAGTTCCTCGTGAAAGCGCTCTACCTGTTGGGCTACATCTTCGTGCATACCGCGGTAGCGGGCAATGTGGAACAGGGCGTCGCCCTCGTAGACCAGCGCCAGCTGGGTCAGGCCGACCAGTACGCCGGCGCGGGAAGCCCGAACTTCTGAAGCTTCCATGGTACTGGGGTTCATGATGCGCGCCAGGACCTGCTCTTTCTGAATATAGGTGCCGGGTTTGACCAGGCATTGAAACACGCCCGAATCGCTGGCGCGCTCCCAGTAGGAGTTGTCGGCAATCGCCTGTTCCTTGCGGATTTTGGGTGTACCGTTGAGCATTCCAAGATGCATCATGACGTTAATGATGCCCTGGGTACCGGCCTTGATGCTGATTTCATCGAGACGCAATGCTTCGCCGGCTTCGTACACAATGACCGGAATGTTGTTCTGCCCAGCCGACTCCCGCAGCGACCCTTCGCGCAATTCACTGTTCAGTACCAGTGGCACGCCGAATGCTCGCGCCATACCTTCCACGACCTCATTATCGAGCTCTGCCCGTATTTGTGGCACGTTGAACCGGTGTATTGCCCCGGTGTGCAGATCAATGCCGTAGTCGGAATGCAGCACCACCTCCTGCATGAGCACTTCCGCAACGCGCGCCGCCAGAGACCCCTTGGCCGAGCCCGGAAACACCCGGTTCAGATCTCGCCGGTCGGGGAGGTAGCGCGAGCCCATCCCGAAACCGTGCACGTTAACCACCGGAACGACGATCACTGTACCCTGCAAGCCGCCGAGTTTGCGGCTGCGCATAAAGCGGCGAATGATCTCCAGACCGTTGAGCTCATCACCGTGCATGGCCGCGGTGATGAAGATGGTCGGGCCCGGTTTGCGGCTGCGACGCACAAAGCAATGCATGATGGCGTCGGAGTTGCCGGGTGCACCGGGCAGCGACAGGGGGACATTATGCCACTTGCCGGAGGTTAGCCTCGTGGGGTTAATCTGAGTCACAGTCAGCCTTCCACTCGCTTGGGTTTTTCACTCATTTCTTTTGCCAGATGATCAATGACCATTCCGGCGACGTCTTTGCCGGTCGCCATCTCGATGCCTTCCAGGCCGGGTGAGGAATTGACCTCCATCACCACCGGGCCGTGATTGGACCGCAGAATATCCACCCCGGCCACCTGCAGCCCCATAATCTTGGCGGCGCGAACCGCCGTCTTGCGTTCTTCCGGGGTGATTTTTACCACCGCGGCCGACCCACCCCGGTGCAGATTGGAGCGAAATTCACCCGGCGCAGCCTGACGTTTGATGGCCGCGACGACTTTATCGCCAATGACAAAGCAGCGAATGTCGGCACCACCGGCTTCCTTGATGTATTCCTGCACCAGAATGTTGGTGTCGAGGCCCAGAAATGCCTCGATGACCGATTCCGCTGCCTGGCGGGTCTCACACAACACTACGCCGATGCCCTGGGTACCTTCCAGCAGTTTGACGACCAGAGGCGCACCGCCGACCATTTGAATCAGATCGGGCACTTCATCGGGGCTGTGGGCGAAGCCGGTAATAGGCAAGCCAATGCCCTTGCGCGCCAGCATTTGCATGGAGCGCAGTTTGTCGCGCGAGCGGGAGATTGACAGTGACGAATTCAGCGTATGGGTGCCCATCATCTCGAACTGGCGGACCACGGCGGTGCCATAGAAGGTAATGGAGGAGCCGATGCGCGGTATAATGGCATCCATGTCTTCCAGTGGCTCGCCCATATAATGAATGGACGGGCGATGCGCTACGATGCTCATGTAGCAGCGCAGGGTATCGACAATGCGAATCTCATGACCCCGTTTCTCGGCCGCCTCGACCAAACGCTGAGATGAGTAATTCGAAGGCTCGCGTGAAAGCACCGCCAGTTTCATGGATAACTCCCAAAGTTGTACCGGTAATGTCTGGTGTTGCGCAGGGGATATGGCAAATCAGAGTGTAGCAGGAATGGCGCTGTGTCCGGTTCCCGACAAGGTGTGCATCATCCCCTTAAATGCCGGTGTTGCCAAGTGAGGTCGTCTTAAACCGGTTTTAAAATCAGTTTAGCGCTTTTACAGGATTCGTGCGTGCGTTAGCGGGGCCGGAAGTCCGCTTTTTTGCTAGAGTTAGAGACAATTACCCAGAGACTGAGCTGTTGCACTGGCTGAGTTCTTCAGCCGGTTCATCCACATAAAGGGAAGCATTACCCATGGCCACCCGCGAAGATACCTTGCTTGAACATGTCGACTACTGGCTCAGTGAGCTGGCTGAGGATCGTGAGCCCGCAGCAGACTGGCTGGAGGGGTTGTCGGAAGCCGATATTGCCTTTGCGCTCGAATGTTTGCCGTTCGAGCAACGCCTGACCATCTGGCAAACCGTGGCACCGGAACTGCGCGGTGCGGTGCTGGTCGAGCTGCACGATGAGCATCGCCGCTCCTTGCTCAAAGCGGCTCCTCCGGAAGCCCTGCTGCAGTGGCTGGGCAAGACCGATCCGGAAGACTTGCTGGAGCTGATGGATGACCTGCCGGGGCAACTGGGCCGCAAAGTCCTGCACCGGATGGACAGCGAAGACCGTGAACAATTAAAGAATGCCTTAACCTACGATGACGACCAGGTGGGCCGCTGGCTCAGTTTTAAAGTCATTACCGCCGACGCATCAACACCGGGCCGCTTGTTTCGCAAGGCGTTGCGGGAAACCGGTATTCCGGAAATGACCGACGTGATTGTCCTGCTCGGTGAAGACGGACGTTTTCAGGGCTGCTTGTCGCTCGATGCCGCCATGCAGACGCCCAGCACGGCACCACTGAGCGATTACGCCGATGACGAACTGACCCCGCTAAACCCGGCCTCTTCGCTGCACGAAGCGGCGCAGCGGTTGCGCGCAGCCGATCGGGCCATGCTGCCGGTGGTGGATGAAACCGGCGCGGTGATGGGGCGATTCACCTCGCGTGATGCTCTCGATGTCATGCTGGAAGAAAAAGAACGCCAGATGATGCAATTGAGCAGCGGTCTTGATGAAGAAGATTTGTTCTCGCCGGTGCGTCGATCTGTGCCCAAACGCGGGCTTTGGTTGGGCATCAACCTGATCACCGCGTTGCTGGCAGCCTGGGTGATCGGCCTGTTCGAACTGGCATTGTCGCAATGGGTGGCACTGGCGGTGATGATGCCGGTTGTCGCCAGCATGGGTGGCATTGCTGGCAGCCAAACGCTGGGGCTCGCCATTCGCGGTCTGGCGACGGGTCAATTGGGGGCGGCGAACGTGCGTAACCTGATTCGCAAAGAGCTGATTCTCGGCACCATTAACGCCTTCTTCTGGGCCATTGCCATCGGCTTAATTGCCGCCTGGTGGTTCGACAGCTGGATGCTGATGTGGATCATCGCCTTCGCCATTCTGGTCAACATCATCGCCGCGTCGCTGGCCGGCGTGATCGTGCCCTGGGTACTGTCGCGCATGAAAATCGATCCGGCCATTGCCGGCTCGGTCGTGCTGACCACGGTAACTGACGTCGTTGGCTTCTTCGCATTTCTGGGGACAGCGACCATTGCGTTGAGTTTGGCTGGTTAACCCGTCTCGCGAACTTGCAGATGGGTTGGTAACACCCGGCTTTCATAGCGCTCCGGGTTTAATACCATCATGGCGGCCAGGCGACCTTTTTCGATGCTGGGCTGGTACACAGTGGTTATGGTGGGGTGCATCTGGCGGGCTTCGGGGATGTCGTCGAAGCCGACGATGCGCACGTCGTCGGGCACGCTTAAACCCATGTCACGGGCGACGCTTAACGCCGCCAGTGCCAGCTGATCCGACATGCACAGCATGGCGGTGGGACGGGGGGTCATCGCCAGGGCTTCTCGTGCGGCTTTTACGCCGTCGGCCCAGGTGCTTTCGTGGGTGTTCCAGACGCGGTCGTCGCCGAGCGTGTAATTGTGTGCCAGTGCGGAATCCCGGTAGGCTTCAAGGCGCTGACGGGAGATCGACATGCTTGCATCGAACAATTCGCTGCTGTCGATACGGCCTACATCGTCTGACTTGGTGAGCCGCAATCCGATGACGACGACGTCGCCCCGGGTTTGACTGAACACATGGTCAGCGGCTTGCCTGGCCCCACCGTAGTTGTCGACGTTTAACGACAAATGATTTTCCAGCGTGAAATCAACGGTGACAACCGGCTTATGTTGCCGCACCAGCCGGTCCAGTACGCTGAGATCGCGTGGTGGGCCGTACACGATGTAGCGGTCCGGAATCGATTCCATGGATTGCTCGTGATAGAACTCATCGCGTCCGGGCATTAGCAATAGGTTGGCTCTGGCGTCGTCGAGTACTTCGGAGACGCCTTGCAGGAATTCAGTCGCACAGCTGTCGCGAAAGTTGTAAGACAACCGTTCGGCCAACATGACACCCACAATACCGGTAGCACCGGTACGCAAACTGCGGGCAGCAGCGTTAGGCCCGTGATAGCCCAGTCGCTTGCACTCGAGCAGGATGTGATCACGCAGGCTGGCGGATAATTGGTCGGGTCGGTTGAAGGCATTGGAGATAGTGGCCGTGGAAACATTCAGTTCCCGGGCAACCGCCTTTAATGTCATCCGTCGCGACGCACTGCTGGAAGGTGCGGGCTTACTCACTCTGGTTATTACCTGCCGTTTTTATTGTTGGTTGTGACCGTAAGCTTGGGTCTTCTAGTGTCAATCGAGTGCTGCTAACGCGCGTCGTCGTGGTTCATGTGGGGCAGGCGAGTGTAACCACCTGCCCGATGGAAGGCCAGTCATCAAACGGGATGCTGAATTCCAGTTCCGTTGATGACCAGCCCGCTTGTCGATGCCGGAGTATGGCCAGCCTGTTACTGCACCCAGGCGGCGACACTGTAGGCGGCAATGGTATCACTGCCTGACTGCGTGAAACCCGGTACCGCGATTGCATTGCCCTCTACTTTGGCTGGCAAGGCGTTGGCGGTCATGTTGATGGCCACGGTGATGGTTTCCTGTGCATTGGTGCGCCGGAACAGCAGCAACGCCGGGTCACTCTCCAGCCATTCGAAGTCTCCGTTTTGTAAGGCCGGGTGCTCCTTGCGCCAGGCGAATAACCGGCGCGTGAAATTCAACGTCGACTCATCCACTTTGGATTGTTCGGATACTGCCAACTGACGGTGAATCGGTTCTACCGGCAACCAGCTGTGCCCGCCACTGGTGAACCCGCCCATGGCTTCGTTGATCCACGGCATGGGGGTACGACAGCCATCACGCCCTTTGAATTCCGGCCAGAATTCGATGCCGAACGGGTCTTGCAGTTGTTCAAAGCCGACATCCGCTTCTGGTAAACCCAATTCTTCGCCCTGATACAAGCAGGGGCTACCGCGCAGGGTAGCCAGCAAGCTCAGCGCGGTTCGCACAAAACCGGCCGGGTCTTTGGCATCCTGACCCCAGCGCGTTGCACTGCGCACCACATCGTGGTTGCTCAGTGCAAAACAGGGCCAGCCATCACCGAGGTTGTCTTCCACCTTTTGAATGGTCTTGCGAATGTAGTCGGGGTCATGCGCATCATTGAGCAGTTCAAAGGTGTACGCCATGTGCAGCTTGTCGCCGCCCGAGGTGTACTGCGCCATGTATTTCATACCCTGGGGCGCGCCGATTTCGCCGACGGTGGTGGTGCCAGGGTAGTCGTTCATCACGCTGCGCAGGCGTTGCAAAAAGGCCAGGTTGTCATCGCGACACATCTGGTTGATGTGGTACTGACGACAAAACGGGTTTTTCGGATCGACACCTACAAACACTTTCTCCGGACTGTCGGCCAGGCCATTGTCGGTAAGCGAGGCGTCGTGGAAATACATGTTCACCACATCCAGACGGAACCCGTCGACGCCCAGATCGAGCCAGAACCGGGCGGTATCCAGAATGGCATCCTGTACGTCCCGGTTGTGGAAGTTCAGGTCTGGCTGGCTGTCCAGAAAGTTGTGCATGAAATACTGGCCACGGCGCGTATCCCATTGCCAGGCAGAACCACCAAACAGTGATAACCAGTTGTTGGGTGGCGTGCCGTCGGCTTTGGCATCGGCCCAGACATACCAGTCGGCTTTGTCGTTGGTACGGTCTTCCCGGCTGTCCTGAAACCATTCATGCTGGTCTGAGGTGTGGCTGTAGACCTGATCGATCAGCACTTTCAATCCGCGTTGATGCGCTTCATCGATCAGGTGCTTGAAGTCGTGTAATGAACCAAACATGGGGTCGACGTTGCGGTAGTCCGATACGTCGTAGCCAAAGTCCTTCATCGGTGAGGTGAAGAAAGGTGACAGCCAGATCGCATCGACATTCAACTGCGCGATGTAATCGAGTTTGGAGATGATGCCGGGAATATCCCCGATACCATCGCCGTTGCTGTCGAAATAGCTGCGCGGATAAATCTGGTAAATGACACCACCGCGCCACCAGTTCAGTTCAGTATTCGACAAGATTTCACTCCTTTATTTGACCGAGCCGGCCAACAGGCCGCGGACAAAGTAACGTTGCATTGAAACGAAAACGACAAGCGGTACCAGCATGGTAATAAAGGCACCACTGGTCAGGATTTCCCAGTTATCACCGCGTGAACCCAACAGTTCAACCAACTGCGCAGTCATCACGGTTTTGCCTTCACCCTGCCCAAGGAATACCAGGGCAACCAGGAGGTCGTTCCAGACCCATAGGAACTGGAAAATGGCAAAGGAGGCCAGCGCCGGAATCGACAGCGGCAGTACAATGGTGCGGAACACTTCGAAGTGACTGGCACCGTCCATACGGGCCGATTCCATCACTTCTTTGGGCAAGCCGGCCATGTAGTTGCGCAATAAGTAAACCGCCAGCGGCAAACCGAACCCGGTATGCGCCAGCCAGACCCCACCGTAGGATTTAGCCTCCCAGCCGAAGATGCCTGACAGGCCGGTGTACATTCTGAGTACCGGAATCAGCGATATTTGCAACGGCACAACCAACAAACCCACGATGCCGGCCAGAATCCATAACCGACCGGGGAAGTTCATCCAGGCCAGGGCGTAGGCCGCGAAAGCAGCGATCAGAATCGGAATGAACGTCGCGGGCAGGGTGACCGTCAGGGTGTTGATAAAGGCACGGCCAACCCCTTCAGAGGAAAGTACTTCTTCATAGTTGTTGAGCGTGAAGGTTGGCGGTACTTGTGAGACGTAAAACACACGTTCGCCTCGGGTGAGCTCGAACGGTTCGTCGGACTCCCAGCGGAACTGACCGTCTTCAGTCAGCGTCATGCGTGTGCCGTTATCCAGTGTAACCACTTCACCGGCCTGGTTGGCAGTGAGATCGGTCGGTCGCTGACCCCAGCTGTCCAGCGTACGTGCGCCTTCTTCAAACAACCGGTCTTCGATCACGAAAAGGTCGCCGGATTGCGTTTGTGCTTCAGCCGTAGGGGTACGGAAAACTTCGTTGCGCTCGGCCGGTGCCAGTGCGGTCCACCAGCCCGAGGTGGTCAGCGAGTCTTTGTCGCGAACCGAGCTGATCAGCAGACCCAGGGTCGGTAGCGTCCACAACAGAACGAGCAGAAAAACAGTGGTGTGTTTGGCAAGGGTGGCCAAAGGCAGTTTGTTTGCTGATTGCATCTTGGCCTCCTTATTGGTTTTCCATGCGGGCACGGCGGATGTTGTAGATCATCACCGGGGTTACCGCGAGCATAATGACAATAGCGACCGCACTGCCGCGTCCGATATCACCGGAACGGAACAGCTGGTCGTACATGAAGTTGGCCAACACCTGCGTTTCCCATTGACCGTTGGTCATGGCAAAGACAATGTCGAAGATCTTGAGTACGAGAATGGTGATGGTGGTCCAGACGACGACAATGGTGCCGAAGATCTGGGGAATCACGATCTTGAAGAAAATCTGAAAGTTATTGGCGCCTTCCATGATGGCGGCTTCCAGGGTGTCTTCGGGAACGCCGCGAATGGCCGCGCCCAATATCACCATGGCAAAGCCGGTCTGAATCCAGATCAGAATCACCATCAGCAGAATGTTGTTCCAGGGTTGCAGAGATATCCAGGCTTGAGGTTCGCCACCCAGTGCCATAACGACGGCGTTTAACAGGCCGATTTCTTCACCGGAGCCTTTGTAGTCGTAAATAAACTTCCAGATAACCGAGGCGCCTACGAACGAAATGGCCATCGGCAGAAACACCAGGGTGCGGGCAATCTGGCCCCACCACAGTCGGTCGGTCATGTACGCAATAACGAGTCCAAAGGCGGTGGACATGGTCGGTACGATGATCAACCAGAGAATATTGTTGCGAATCGCGATTTGGAAACCGTCGTTCCCAAAAGCCCAGGCGTAATTGGCCAGGCCGACAAAGCCATCGGCGTTGCGATCCTGCACTGAATAAATCAGTGACGCAAAGACGGGATACACCAGATAAACAACCAGAACCAGTACGGCCGGGCCAACAAATATCCAGGGGCGAATGCCTTCACGTAGTTTGTCACGCCGCTGACGATCCCTATCGGACGTCAGGGATTCACTGGATAAAAAGCGATCCAGTATAAAGTTTGAACCAACAAAGAAGAGTGCGCTTAGACCGATTGCCAGAGCAATGACAAACGAGGCCGTTATGATTTGCGAAATCACGGGGGATACTCCTGACCTAGACCGGTAATGAACTCGCCCCGGGTCCGGGGCGAGTTGTCCTTAGTGCAGTTCCCGATTACTTATCGGGCAGCATCCCAGGCGTCCTGAATGGAGCCAGCAACGTCTTCAGCAGAGTCACCGCCGACGAAGTCGACCATGCCAGTCCAGAAGGCGCCGGCGCCGATGGCACCCGGCATCAGGTCAGATCCGTCGAAACGGAAGGTAGTGGCGTTTTGCAGAATCTCGCCCTGACGACGCAAGGTGTCGTTGGCGTACAGATCGTTGTTGACGTTGTTGTGCGGTGTCAGGAAGCCACCGTTGGCCATCCAGATTTCGTGGGCCAGCGGCGTAGTCAGGTACTCAAGCAGAGCTTGAGCGGCTTCGTTCTCACGCGGCATGGTGACGATGGTGCCTGCACCCAATACCGGAGCACCCAGGTCTTTCTCTGCGAAAGCCGGGAAGTAGAAGAAGTCGATGTCTTCACCGATAACCGTACCTTCTGGGAAGAAGGCTGGAATGAAGCTCGCCTGACGGTGCATGAAGCAGCCGGGAGGAATGCTGAACAGACCGTTCGGGCTGTCGCGGAAGTCGGTTGTACCAACGGAGGCAACACCACCCTGAACGTAATCCGGGTTCTTGGCGAAATCACCGAACAATTCGATGGCTTCAACAACGCGTGGATCGTCGAATGGGATGCTGTTGTCGACCCAGCCGTCGTAGACTGATGGTTCGTGCAAACGCAGCATCATGTCTTCGACCCAGTCTGTCGCAGGCCAGCCAGTTGCTGCACCAGAACCCAGACCGATACACCAGGGGCTGACGCCGTCGTCAACCATTTGGTCGGACAGGGCGATCAACTCTTCCATGGTTTCCGGAACGTCGTAGCCGTAATCGGCGAAGTTATCCGGGGAGTACCAGACCAGGCTCTTCAGATCGACGCGGAAGAACACGCCGTAAAAGTCATCTTGGCCGTTTTCGTTCGGATAGGTACTCAGATCAACCCAGGATTGGCCGGCTGCGTAGTTTTCCAGAACGTTTTCACGCGTTGCATCGTCCAACGGCTGCAACAGACCACGGCTGGCCATGTCTTTGGCCAGACCCGGCTGCGGGAAAATCGCCAGGTTAGGGGCTGAACCGGCTTGCAGGTCAATGACGATCTGCTGTTCGAAGCTGTCGGAGCCGGTATAACGAACGTCCGCACCGGTGGCCGCTTCAAAGTGGCTGACGATGCCTTCGAAAATGGCATTTTCAGGCGCAAGCCAGGGGCCAGCGACGGTCACGGTCTGACCGGACAGGTCCATATCTTCAAACGGAGCCAGGCTGTCCCAGTTGTAGTCGCCGCTGCCCTTGGTCGGGTTTACTTCAGCGGCAACACCGGCAGACATGGCAGCGGAGACTGCGATGACGAGTGATTTTTTTACTAAGGAGGTTTTCATTATTTTGCCCTTTCGTGCTGTTTTATTATTGGTTTGGTTCGTACGTTTGCTGACTAAACAGCGCCAGCGGTTACTAAATGGTGCCAGTAGGTGCTGGGTTGAACGTTTTAATCGGTCAATGCCGGCCGAAACCGGCATTGGGCTTATTAAGCACCCTGTTAGCTTAATCGTTTAAGACACGTTGTCATCTGCTTTTTTAGAACAATTTCTTCTGACCAGCAGACTTAACTACTTCTTAACGTCTTAATCGATACAGCGTAGACGTGCTTTGGAGCATTTCCAGTCTAGACAACGGGAAATTAACACGGCCTGAACCTGGCTGAATTGACCCGTATCATCTCTAACAGCCTGTTACCGGAACATGGACGTTCCGGCAAAATTGATGACTGTTAAGTCATTGATTTTGTGAGAGAAGCAAAAATCGCAATTTTTGGTTCTCGTGTGTTGAAAAAAGGCAGGAAGCCTTTTTCAACAACCTGCTAAAGAACATACAGCTCGGCCCCCGTCTGATCGGTTATGCGAGCCTTGCGAGCCAGGCAGTCCAGGGTCAGCGTCAGTCGCGCGCTGCTGTTCGTCCAGCTCAGGCTTAGCTGGTTGTCTGCAAGATCCAGCGTAAAGGTGCCATCGAAGGCCGGATGCTCGTTACGCAGGCGAATCAGAGCAATAAGTTGCTGCACCACGGGCCGTTCCAGCGCGTCGTCAATGTCGGCTGAGCGGTAATACGCACGGTTAATGTCGCGGCCAACGCCCGTGGTTGTCAGCAAGGCCGTGTCATTACCGCCAGCTAACAGGCCGGTGTAGTACACCTGGGGAACGCCGGGCGCGAAGAACTGCAGAGCCCGGGCGATGAGGTATTCGTTCTCGCGTTCACCCAGGGCCGCATAATAGGTGCAGTTGACCTGGTACAGATCGAGGTTCGATGCGGCAGCGCCAGTGGCTAGCCGGCTCTGGTCGTTTGAGCGCTGGTGAATGGTTTCAACCAGCTGGTCGATCGCCTCGGGTGCCAACAAGCCCGGCTTATCGCCATCGGCCCCGACATCCAGCACACCGATGCCATCGTGGGTATCCAGCACAGTGATGCAGTTGCGTGGCGACTGTTCCAGCCAATTGACCAGCGGTTTGGCGTCGCCGGTAAACAGCAGGTGCAGAATCAGGGGCGGCAACGCGAAGTCGTAGACGCGACCGACCCGGTTGGCGATGTCGATCTGGGTCTGGTAATGACTGTGAATTTCAACCAGGGTTTCGATGCCCCGCGCAGCGGCGTTGTCTGACAATTGCTGAATAAAGGCATAGGTTTCCGGCAGCATGAAGCAGCGGGTGCCCGGGCGTTTGATCGCGTAGCCTGCGGCGTCGAGCCGAATCATTGACACGCCGGATTGTTCAAAGCGGTCGAGAATGCTGTCCAGATATGCCTTGCCGACCTCGGTTTCAACGTTGATGTCCAGTTGCTGCGGGGTGAAGGTGGTCCACATCAGATGTTTGGTATCGCCCAGCGTATAGGGTGTCCACGGCAGGCTGGGCCGCGGCCGGTAGATCGCGGTGATCTCATCTTCGCGGGCACCATCGGGGAAGACGCTCTGGTAAGTCAGAAACAGCGGGAACCAGGGGCTGTCGCTGCCCCGGGCGACGACATCGGCAAACTGCGGCGAACGGCTGGAGACGTGATTGACAATCAGGTCGGCCATAATGTCGGTGCTTTTGCTCAATTCAAGCACATCGTCCCAATCACCGAGGCGCGGGTCGACGGTCAGATGATCATCCGGATCGAAGCCGGCATCGGAACCATCGATGGGGGTATAGAACGGCAACAGATGCACACCGCCAAACACGCCCTCCAGCGAAGTGGTCAGCAACCGGTGCAGGGTCTGAACGCCGCTGCCACCCAGGCGATCAACATAGGTAATTAACTGAACCTGATTTTTCATGCGCGGTCTCTGTAGGGCGTTAACAGGAGGTGGACGATAATCATCTTAAACGATTAAGTAAAGCACTAAACCACAGAGTAGACAGGTATTGGTGACTCAACGGACAAACTGACCATCCCGGTCTAAAGTTCTAACACCTATAGCAGTCATACTGCAGGCAAAGTTGCTGAGGTGGTTCAATGTTGATGTGGTTTTTGCCCAGAGCTGAGGGTGATCAGGTTCGAGAGAAGGCGGTGGTCGTGTTTTGTCTGCTGGCGTTGCTGGTGGGTGTTTACTCACTGGTAAAGTGGCGTGCCTTCGGGGTGGGTGAGTTGCAACTGACCGCACTGATTCTGATGGCGCTGGTGTTGCCCGTGCCGTTTCTGGTGCGCCAGGGATATTCAGTCGTGCTTGGGGGTAACCTCGCCATTCTGGGCATGGCGGTTCATGCGCTTTACTCGGCCTATATGTTTGGCGGCATCGATTCGCAGTACCTGTTGTGGATGGTCACGCTGATTGTACTGGCTTACATGATGACCAATCCGCTGTGGGGGTCAGTCTGGTCTGTAGCGATGCTGCTGATGGCGGTGGTGTTTGTTCGCTTTAAGCTGACCGGGCATGACTTCCCGGAACCGCCATTAACGGGGTCTGATCTGAATCGGGATATCGTCGTGGGCTACCTGCTGCCGGTGATCATGATTTGGGTCGGGCAATCCTACATGCAGCGAATCACCTTGAGCGCTGTGGCCGATGCGCGGTCGGCTGAGGCGTCTGTGAGTCAGCAAAAAACCAGCCTTGAGCAGGCGGGCGAGCAGATGAATTGCGTGATGGCGCAAACCCGGGATGTTTCCGGTCGGCTGGTTAAGGCGACCTCATCACTAGGGCAGGTACAGTCGGAAATTGGTTCTCAGTCTGGTGATTTGAACGATGCGGCAGGGCGTCAGCATGAATTCGCGGCGAGTCTTTCGGACAGTCTGGCCCGGGTACAGGCGGCGGTATCGGTCAGCGAGCAGGCGCTGAGTCAGGTTGGGCAGTCGCTGGATGCTACCGAATCCGAGAGTGAACAGACGCGTCAGCTGGCGGAGCAGTTGTTGACGCTGATGAATGCAATCAAGACCAGTAATGATCGCATCGAAAGTGCTTCCCAGGTGATCATCGATATCGCTAGCCAGACCAATTTGCTGGCGCTGAACGCAGCCATTGAGGCGGCCCGTGCGGGTGAGCATGGGCGCGGTTTCGCAGTGGTGGCCGATGAAGTCCGTACCCTGTCGACCCGGAGTGATAAGTCGGCCAATGAGATTCATAGCTTATTGTCTGATAGTGCCAAACAGATCAAACAGGGGCTGACTCAGGCAGGCGATAGCCAGCAGCGGGTGCAAGCTGTATCCGCACAGGTCACTGCCATGCGAAGCGCCTTTACCGAACTGGAAAGTCAGGTGAGAGCGGTTTCGACTGAAGTGCGGCAGCTAGCGCGCGGTGGCGACGAACTCAGTGAAGTCAGTAGCACGACGCTGAGTACGGTACAAAGCCTGATGGAGCGTTTAACGGCCCTGGCCGACGTGGCGGATATGTTGCAGCGGTCAGCCGACGAACTGAGCCAGACAACCCGACATTCATCTTAACCTGTGGCTAAAGCTGCAGGGTTCACTGGTCTGTTGTGCCGGAAGGCGGGTAGCATCTCGGCGCCACTTGTTCGCAAGTTGTTTTTAATCCAAATAATAACGACGCAAACGCTTCGCCCCTGCCGGTTTGGTAGCAACCAGCGTAGCCCGCAAGGGCGCGGGGTGCCCTTCAATGGTTTGTGCTGGATTCTCAGGGTTTAAATAGTCGGTCAGCGACTGGCCGGGTTTCCAATCGGTGGTGCGTTGCTCTTCAGTTGTCGTCGGCGTGACATCGGCGATGTGCACATCTTCAAAGCCGGATTTCTCCAGCCAGTGCGCCAGCGCTTTCGGGCTGGGCAGGAACCAGACGTTGTTCATGCGGGCATAGCGGCCCGGTGGCACGAAGGCTTCGCGTTCGTTGCCTTCGACGACCAGGGTTTCCAGTATCAGTTCACCGCCGGGTCTTAACGCAGCGCGCAATTCAGCCAGATGATCGAGCGGCGAGCGCCGGTGGTAGAGCACGCCCATTGAAAAAACTGTGTCGAAGGCTTCAAGGTCGGGGGTCAGGCTTTCCAGTGTGAACGGCAGAACCGTATGGCTGGAGTCCTGCACATAGTGGTTGATGGCGAGGTGTTGCACGACGGATAACCAGGACGGGTCGATGCCAGCAACGATACGGGCGCCTGCGGCTTTCATGTGCCAGCCGTAGAAGCCATTGCCGCTGCCGACGTCCAGTACGCAACGGCCATTCAGGTCGCTCAGGTTCGGGGCGACGCGGGCCCATTTCAGATCGCAGCGCCATTCAGAGTCGATGTGGGTGCCAAACAACCGGAACGGTCCCTTGCGCCAGGGTATTAAGCCGCGCAGGGCCTGCTCCAGTTGCGTCTGGTTTGTATCGCTTAGGGGATTGGTTGAGGTCAGTTCGACACGGTGCGGGTCGAAACTGATATCGGTCACATCCGGGAGTTGGTCGATGCATTTCAAAAAGCGCGGCAAATTGCCATCGTTCAGGTTGGCGAACAGGTCATCAAGCTGGGCTTGAAGTGGCGCTTGCCAGACTGACAGGGGCGTTCGTGTCAGGGTGTCGATAAAGGGGCGAAAGTCGATCATGGGTACCCGTACTACTTAATGGCCAGAAAGGAGGCGAAGTTGAAGCTCTGAAACCAGAGGGTGGCGGTACTGAAGCCGACGGCGTTCAGGCGCTGCAGGTGGTCTTCTGCAGTTTCCGGCAACAGCACGCGTTCAATCGCCTGGCGCTTCTGACTGATTTCCAGGTCGCTGTAGCCATTGGCGCGTTTGAAGTCGTGGTGGTGTTGAATCAGCAGCTGGTCTTGCACCGGATCGGGAAAGCGCAGCTTTTCAGAAAGCACCAGAGCTGCGCCGGGCAGCATGCCGTCGTATATTCGCTGCAAGGTTGTCTGGCGATGTTCGAGTGGAATGAACTGCAGGGTAAAGTTCAGTACCACGAAGGAAGCGTTTTCAAGCGTCAGTGAGGTGATGTCCGCACAGAGCATCTGTACCGGGGTTGGTAAGTCCTCGCTCTCGAGGAAGTCCCGGCTGCGTTCGAGCATGGCTTCGCTGTTGTCGACCGCGACGATTATGGCGCCCGGCGCATGTACCCGGTGGCGCATGGCCAGACTGGCAGCGCCCAGAGAACTGCCCAGATCATAAAGCCGGCTGTTGGGCTGGGCATACTGTTCGGCGAGGATGCCGATCATGCCTATTATGTGGCTGTAGCCCGGCACCGAGCGCTTGATCATGTCCGGAAACACGCGCGCGACGGTATCGTCAAAGCGGAAATCGGCGACCTGACCGTGTTCGCTGGCGTAAATCGTGTCTTTGGCGGGTTCGGGTGGCTGGCGATGCGTCATGGTCAAAACGGGTCACTTTAAGCGTTAGGTGGCGCTATTTTACATGGACCATCGACTATCTTCGCCCCTGTGGTCGAAAATCAGGCGGCGAACGTTATAATGCGCGGCAATTTGAACCGCTTTGTCTGGGAAATGCCGCTTATCTATGAGCACCATTGCTGAAGAAGTATCAAAACGTCATACCTTCGCCATCATTTCGCACCCCGATGCCGGTAAGACCACCATTACTGAGAAGGTGCTGCTGTTCGGGAAGGCCCTGCAGACGGCCGGTACCGTGAAGGGCAAAAAGTCTGGCCAGCATGCCAAGTCAGACTGGATGGAAATGGAAAAAGACCGGGGTATTTCGATTACCACCTCAGTTATGCAGTTCCCCTACCACGACAAGCTGGTGAACCTGCTCGATACCCCGGGGCACGAGGACTTCTCCGAAGACACTTATCGTACCCTGACCGCGGTGGATTCCTGTCTGATGGTGATCGACGCCGCCAAGGGCGTTGAGGACCGGACCATCAAGCTGATGGACGTCGCCCGGATGCGCGAAACTCCGGTGCTGACCTTCATGAACAAGCTCGACCGCGATATCCGCGAGCCGCTTGAGCTGATGGATGAAGTCGAGAATATTCTCAAGATCAGCTGCGCACCCATCACCTGGCCGATTGGCCAGGGCAAGCAGTTTAAGGGCGTCTACCACTTGTTGAACGATGAAGTCCTGCTGTATCAGACTGGCCAGGGGCACACCATTCAGGAGCGTCGGGTGATCAAGGGGCTCGACAACCCTGAAGTGGACACGGCGCTGGGCGAATACGCCGATGAACTGCGTCAGGATGTTGAGCTGCTGGCCGCCGCCAACAAGTTCGATCTGGAAGAGTTCCTGGCCGGGCAGCTAACGCCGGTGTTCTTCGGTACGGCGCTGGGTAACTTTGGCGTCGACCATATGCTCGACGGCCTGGTGGACTGGGCACCGAACCCTCAATCGCGGGCTACCGATGAGCGGGTTGTTGATGCCAGCGAAAGCAACTTTTCCGGTTTCGTGTTCAAGATTCAGGCAAATATGGACCCGAACCACCGCGATCGCGTTGCCTTCCTGCGCATTGTGTCCGGAAAGTACGAGAAAGGCATGAAGATGAAGCATGTTCGCACCGGTAAGGATGTGCGCATCTCTGATGCGTTGACCTTTCTGGCGGGTGATCGTTCAGCGGTCGAGGAAGCCTGGCCCGGTGACATCATCGGGCTGCACAACCACGGCACGATTCAGATTGGTGATACCTTTACCCAGGGTGAGATGGTCAAGTTCTCGGGTATCCCGAATTTCGCGCCCGAACTGTTCCGTCGCATTCGCCTGCGCGACCCGCTTAAGGCCAAGCAATTGCAAAAGGGTCTGATGCAGCTGTCTGAAGAGGGGGCTGTGCAGGTATTCCGGCCGCTCAAGAACAATGACCTCATCGTCGGCGCCGTTGGTATGCTGCAGTTCGATGTGGTGGCCCAGCGTTTGAAGTCGGAATACAAGGTCGATGCGGTTTACGAGCCCATCAGCGTGGCCACGGCGCGCTGGGTCGAATGCTCGGACCCGCGTAAACTGGAGCAATTCCGCGATAAGGCCTACGATAATCTGGCGCTGGATGGCGGTGATAACCTGGCCTATGTGGCCCCGACCATGGTCAATCTGCAGATGGCGCAGGAACGGCACCCTGATATTGCGTTCCGGAAAACCCGGGAACACTGAGGCAGAGCCTGGTGCCCGTTTTGGCCGTTGCCGGGTGACGGGCGGCATCATTCAACCTGGAGGGACGGCATGATCATCTATCTGGTGGCGCTGGCGCTGATTGTTGCGGGTGCCTCGACCGGTCTCTTCACGCTGCTGCACAGCCGGGTGCTGAAACGCAGCCTGCGGCTCTACGATGCCAAGGGGTACTGGGTGGTCAGCATGTTGATGCTGACGTTTCTGGTGACCAGTCTTGCCTATTTCTGGGGCGTCACCCGCTTTGCGTTGAGCCCGGGAGGTGGCCTGGAGCCTGAAACCGTCTTCGGCATGCTGGTGACGGTTTTTGGCTGTATAGCCGGCCTTGGCATAGGCCTGGTGCGCTTCTCAAGAGTGATAATGCCGGGCGGAACCACGGGGAGCGAAGGGTTATAGCGGGATCGTTCGGCCATCGCCCCGTTTTTGAATACAATTTGATCGAAGGCGCTTGCAAAGGGGTGGTTGTTTCTTTACTATCCGCGCCCTTATTTCGGATTAACTGCCCCTGAGCCCCCCACTTTTATTAGGCGGAGTTAAATGAAAACTTTTGTAGCAAAACCGGCTGAAGTAAAGCGCGACTGGTACGTAGTCGATGCCCAAGGCCAAACGTTGGGTCGCTTGTCGACCGAAATTGCTCGTCGTTTGCGCGGCAAGCATAAAGCAGAGTTCACGCCTCACGTGGATACCGGCGATTACATCGTCGTGATCAACGCCGAGAAAGTGGCTGTGACTGGTCGCAAGACCAAGCAAAAAATGTATCACCGTCACACCGGGTACCCGGGTGGCCTGAAGTCTATGAGCTTCGAAAAAATGATCGACCACAAGCCTGAGCGTGTGATCGAACTGGCGGTTAAAGGCATGATTCCCCGGAATCCGCTTGGCCGTGCCATGCTGAAGAAGCTGAAGGTGTATGCCGGTGTCGATCATCCGCATACTGCACAACAGCCCAAAGAACTGAAGATTTAATGGGGAGCGACATGACAGCAATTCAGCAATATTACGGTACAGGTCGCCGCAAAACCTCAGCCGCACGTGTCTACCTGCGTCCGGGTACCGGCCAGATCAGCGTCAACAAGCGCCCTCTGGATGTGTACTTTGGTCGTGAGACGTCACGCATGATCGTTCGTCAGCCTCTGGAACTGGTTGAGCTGACTGACAAGTTTGACGTTATCATCAGCGTTGCTGGTGGTGGTGCCAACGGTCAGGCCGGTGCGATTCGTCATGGCATTACCCGTGCCCTGATGGTCTATGACGAGACTCTGCGCAAGCAACTGCGTGCCGCCGGTTACGTAACCCGCGACGCCCGGATGGTTGAACGTAAGAAAGTCGGTCTGCACAAGGCGCGTAAGCGTCCGCAATACTCCAAGCGTTAATCGTTCTGGATGGCCCTGCTTTCAAAACGCCCGGACTTGTCCGGGCGTTTTTGTTTGTCACAGTGCCCTTCAGTCAGTACCGTGGCAGTGTGGAGTGTTAATAGCGCCTGTCCGACCCCTGCCAATACCCCTGTAAGGCGAAGGGTTTTCTTGTCAGTGGGAGTGTAATTCTTTAGTATTCCCGTCATTTTGTGGAAACTGCCCCGTATTTTTTCTACCTTCAGACAGAGGACCTAATAATGACGCAAGACGGCGTAAATAAGGGTCGGCGCCGCTTTCTCTATATCGCGACAGGCGCCATGGGTGCCGTAGGCGCGGTTGGAGTTGCAACCCCGTTCGTCCGCTCCTGGTTTCCCAGTGAGAAAGCAAAGGCGATTGGGGCTCCGGTGACCGTTGACATCAGTAAGCTCGAACCCGGCGAAATGCGCATTGCAGAATGGCGCGGCAAGCCGATTTTCATTGTTCGACGCACTGACGAGGCCATCGCCAACCTGACAAAGGATGATCTGGTAACTCGTCTGTCCGACCCCAACTCAGAAGTGGCGTCGCAGCAGCCAGAATACGCGCAGAACCCGGCGCGTTCCCGCTCCGAAGACTTGCTGGTACTGGAAGGTGTCTGCACCCACCTGGGTTGTTCGCCACAGTTCATCCCAAGTGTCGAGCCTCAGTCTTTCGACGAGAACTGGATGGGTGGCTTTTTCTGCCCTTGTCACGGCTCGCGCTTTGATCTGGCCGGTCGCGTTTATCGCGGTGTGCCCGCCCCAACCAACCTGGTGGTGCCGCCGCATATGATCGAAGGGTCCATGCTAACCATTGGTGAGGATACTGTCTGATGAGTACAAACAAGCCAGCCTTCATGCAATGGCTCGACCAGCGTCTGCCGGTCACCAATGCTTATGAAAAGCACATGTCCAAGTACTATGCGCCGGTTAACCTGAACTTCTGGTACGTGTTCGGGTTACTTGCAACGCTGGTATTTGCCAACCAAATCCTGACCGGGATTTGGTTGACCATGTCGTTTGTCCCCAGCTCCGATGAAGCCTTTCGCTCTGTCGAGTACATCATGCGTGATGTCGACATGGGTTGGTTGATTCGCTATATGCATTCAACCGGTGCGTCTTTCTTCTTTGTTGTCGTCTACCTGCACATGTTCCGCGGCATTATGTATGGTTCATACAAAAAGCCCCGTGAGCTGATCTGGGTGTTCGGCATGTTCATCTATCTGGCCCTGATGGCGGAAGGCTTTATGGGCTATGTCTTGCCCTGGGGTCAGATGTCGTTCTGGGGTGCTCAGGTCATTATCTCCCTGTTCGGTGCTATTCCCGTCATCGGCGATGGCCTGACTGAATGGATTCGGGGCGACTTCCTGATTTCCGGCATTACGCTGAACCGTTTCTTTGCGTTGCATGTCATCGCTTTGCCGTTGGTGCTGGCGCTGCTGGTTGTGTTGCACATACTGGCACTGCACGAAGTGGGGTCGAACAACCCCGATGGTATCGACATCAAGAAACACAAGGATGAGCAGGGTAAACCGCTGGACGGCATTCCGTTCCACCCCTACTACACCCTTGGCAAGTTGCCGATGATCATCGTGTTCCTGTTTGTGTTCTGCGGCGTGATCTTCTTCTTCCCGGAAGGTGGCGGCTATTTCCTTGAACACGCCAACTTCGAGCCAGCCAACCCGCTGAAAACGCCGGCACACATTGCACCAACCTGGTACTACGGTGCTTTCTACTCCATCCTGCGGGCTGTTCCTGACAAGCTAATGGGCGTTATCGCCATGGGCGCCGCCATTGCCATCCTCTTTGTCCTGCCCTGGCTGGACAAAAGCCCGGTATTGAGCTGGCGTTACAAGGGCTGGATGAGCAAAACCGCTATTGTTGTGTTTGCTCTGGCCTTCATCATGCTGTCTTACCTGGGTGGTCAGCCGGTAACGGATCTGAATACCTGGTTGGCCCGCATTGGCTCTGTGATCTATTTCGGCTTCTTCTTGCTAATGCCGATATACACACGCATGGAAACCACCAAACCTGTACCGGAGAGGGTGCCAGCGAAATGAAGAAACTGTTCCTGTCTCTCATACTGAGTGTTTCACCACTGGTGGCATTGGCCGCGGGTGAGTCCGTCGAGTTGGATCACATCGACACCGACATCACTGACACGGCATCCCTGCAGCGCGGTGTTCAGACCTACATGAATTATTGTATGGCCTGTCACTCGCTGGAGTACGCCCGTTATAACCGCGTGGCTGCTGACCTGGATATTCCCGAAGATATTTTCGCGGAAAATCTTATTTTTACTGAAGCTGCTTTTGGCTCGCTGATGACAAACTCAATGAGCAGCGATGACGGTAAGGCTTGGTTTGGTGCTGCACCGCCAGACCTTACTCTGGTTGCCCGGGTACGGGGAGAAGATTGGCTCTATACCTACTTGCGCGGATTCTACCAGGACGAAAGTCGTCCATTAGGGGTCAATAACACAGCCTTTCCTAATGTCGGTATGCCGCACGCATTGATGGAGCTTCAGGGTCTCTGTGCTGAGCCGCCTCACGCCGTTAGCGAGCGTCGCTTTGATCCGTTGACCGGGAGCCTCATCACTGAGGGTGGTTGTGAGCATTACGCCGTGGAAGGGTCGCTGACCAAGGCTGAATATGACGAGACCATTTATGATCTGGTTAACTTCCTGCAGTACATGGGTGAGCCATATGCCAAAGACCGCGAACGCATCGGTTGGATGGTGTTTGCCTTCCTTGCGGTGTTCCTGGTGATTGGTCAGTTGCTGTATCGCGAGTTGTGGAAAGACATTCACTAAGGTGAATGCCGAGTAGTATTTTTGATAAGCGCGGCTGGTCCGCGCTTGTTTTGTCTTGTATCAGGGTGTTTTTACATCGAGGAGAGTACCTAATGGGCGTCGTTGCCAAACGTTCTTCCATGACTTTTTACTCCGATCCGGCTAGTCAATACAGCCACAGGGTGCGTATTGTACTGGCGGAAAAGGGCGTAGCGGTCGACATCAAAGACGTCGATCCGGATGACATGCCTCAGGAAATTGCCGACATCAACCCTTATAACTCTCTGCCAACACTGGTCGACCGTGACCTCACGCTGTTTGAACACTACGTGATGATGGAGTACCTCGACGAGCGTTTCCCGCACCCGCCGTTGCTGCCGGTATATCCCGTTGCCCGGGCCGAGAGCCGTCAGTACATGGCTCGCATCCAGCGCGACTGGTGCGACAAGGTCGATGTTATCGTTGCTGCCAAGAGTAAAGACAGTGTGACCAAGGCGCGTAAAGAACTGCGCGAAAGCCTGCTGGCCATTGCTCCTTTGTTCGACGAAAAGCCGTTCTTCATGAGCGAGGAGTTCACTCTGGTCGATTGTTGCGTTGCCCCTATTCTGTGGCGTTTGCCAGCCCTGGGTATTGAGTTGACTGAAAAACAGGCCAAGCCGATCCATAAGTACATGGAACGTCTGTTTGAACGTGAATCGTTCCAGATCAGCCTGTCTGAAGTCGAGCAGGAGATGCGCGACTGATGAGTGAAATGACCTCCAACAAACCCTACATGCTCAGGGCTTTCCACCAGTGGATTGTCGACAACAACTGCACGCCTTATCTGGTGATTGCAGCCGACTTCCCGGGTGTTGAAGTGCCTGTTCAATTTGTTCGGGATGGTCAGATCACACTTAATATAGCGCCTTCGGCGGTCAGGGAATTGGTGCTCGACAACCGCTGGGTTGAATTCAGTGCCCGTTTTTCCGGTGTGCCTACTCTGGTCAGAGCACCCATGCCTTCTATTATGGCCATCTTTGCCAAAGAGAATGGTCAGGGTATGGGCTTCGACCTCGAGGCACCGGAAGATCCGGATCCGGACGACACGCCCTCTGGTGACGACGGTGGTAGCAAGAAGCCGTCTTTGCGCGTGGTGAAGTAGCGCCACTCTGATAGCTGAAAGTGCACTGTAAAAGGCGTTCCCCGGGACGCCTTTTTTAATTTCCGCAGAAAGTTTTGAAGAAAGTCAGTAAAGGCGTTGACCCGAGGAACTCAATCCCTATAATGCGCCTCCGCTGTGACCGAACAGCGGCTCCAACCAGCCGAGAGGCGGGATGAAGTGAAAGCTCTAAAGAACTGATTCTAAAGAACATTTCTTAATAAAAGAGTTGACACAACGGAGCGGGGGCGTAGAATACGCGCCTCTTCAAACGACAAGCCCAACGCGCTGTCGTCGATCTTTAACATTGGGAATCAAGTAATT
>NZ_JBHZRJ010000005.1:0-460565 GCF_043641555.1 Saccharospirillum alexandrii
CCCATTTCGTTGTCGTCTTTGCCTTCCAGCGCCATCAGGGCAGAACCGATGATGATCGGCGTGTCGTCGCCCGGGAAATCGTACATGGACAGCAGGTCACGCACTTCCATCTCAACCAGCTCCAGCAACTCTTCGTCGTCGACCATATCGGCCTTGTTCAGGAATACAACGATGAAGGGTACGCCAACCTGACGGGACAGCAGGATGTGCTCACGCGTTTGCGGCATCGGGCCGTCAGCGGCAGAACACACCAGGATAGCGCCGTCCATCTGGGCAGCACCGGTGATCATGTTCTTCACATAGTCAGCGTGGCCCGGGCAGTCAACGTGCGCGTAGTGGCGAGCAGGTGAATCGTATTCAACGTGAGAGGTGGCGATGGTGATACCACGCTCGCGCTCTTCCGGTGCGTTGTCGATGCCGTCAAACGCAACCGAGGCGCCAGTGCCCCACACTTCGTGACAGACGCGCGTCAGCGCCGCGGTCAAAGTAGTTTTACCGTGGTCAACGTGACCGATGGTGCCGACGTTTACGTGCGGCTTGGTACGCTCAAAAGTAGCTTTAGACATAGTCCCAGCCTCTCACCTGGATTCACATAAGCAAAAGGCAGCCACTGTTAAGTGCCTGCCTTCCGATTCACTCAGCCAGCCAAAACGCCGGCTATAAATATGGTGCTCACGATGAGATTTGAACTCATGACCTCTCCATTACCAATGGAGTGCTCTACCACTGAGCTACGCGAGCGAACAAACACTGCAGACAGACCAGAAGGCACAGCCCGTAGGCTGACTTTCGACAACACTATCTGGAGCGGGTAGCGGGAATCGAACCCGCATCATCAGCTTGGAAGGCTGAGGTTCTACCGTTGAACTATACCCGCACTGCCTCCCGGGGGAGGAAATGGTGGAGGGGGACGGATTCGAACCATCGAAGCATAAAGCGGCAGATTTACAGTCTGCTCCCTTTGGCCACTCGGGAACCCCTCCAAACCGGGCGAGAGTTTGCATGAAGCCTGCCAGGGTGTCAACTCTGATCGTTAAATTTTTCTCAATCAGAACAAGCACTTAGACAACATGAAACCGGGTAAAACCCACCTTGCCTAACAAGGAGGCGCGCATATTATTGATTATGGGATTGAAATGCAACTGTTCGGCAAGTGTTTTGCGTCGCCGCTGTGGGGCCGCACCACAGCCGGCCTGCAGCGGCGTACGGCGTTAACAGCGGAAGCGCTGGAACGAGGCCCCTTCAAATTCAGAGACGATGGAATCCACAGCGGCATTCGAAATCTGCCGGGCGGACTCGGCCCCGACCGTCAGGACCCAGACTTGGCGAGTCCGGTCTACTCGCTCTACCCGGGCTTCTATGTCTTGCCCGGCCAGTTCAGAAACCCGGGTTCTGGCATTGGTGTCCGATGAAAACAACCCCAGTGAAATACCGCCGGCGAGGCGGCCCTGGTTGATCAGAAAGCTCTCGATGTCGTCGGACTGCAATTGCGCCAGGCGGTCACGTCCTTGCTGATCGGTGTCGAAGGGACCAATCACGACCCAGTAGTCCGAACGCAGAATCTCTTCGCGGGTGCTCATGTCAGACGACACTTCCAGCGCCCGCAACCGGGATTGAATAATATCGGCCTGATCTTCAGCAGCAATGCCGGTGATGCGAATGCACTGCAACGGCTCGACCACCGGCTCAGCCACCACAGTTTGTTCCAGCTCTGCCAGTTGGTTTCGTGTCGCCTGGTCAATCGCCAGGTTGTTCATTTGTGCGACCGAGGGCTCAGCCACCTGCACGGCGGGCTGCGTCGTCTGCCAGTACTGAAAACCACCCAGCGCCAGGTTCAGCACCAGCAGGGTCAGAATTATCCACTTCATCCTAGAGATTCCATGTAAGCCGCATCCTTATACAGTTGTTTCATACCGTCGATTACCAGGTCCGGCAGCTGCTCGCCGGCGGGCTCTACCTGCCCCGCCAGTGCCGGTGCATCGCCTCCGGTCCAGACCAGGCGGCAAGGCGAGAGGGCATACTCGATGCAAGCCGCGCTGACCGCTGCACTGAGCGTCAGTACCGCACCGTTGGCAATGGCATCGGCGGTGTTGTGCCCGGGTGCCCTGCTCTTACTCGCGGCTACGGCCGGTAACGCGAATGTATCACTTACCAGCGCACGGCGCATCAGCGCCAGGCCGGGCACGATATAGCCACCCCGGTGCTGCCCGCTGGCATCGAGCGCATCAATGGTCAGCGCGGTGCCGGCATCCACAACAACCACGTTCTGTTGCCAGTGGCGCACGGCGATCAGCGTCAGCCAGCGATCCACGCCATAGCGTGCGGGGTCGGGATAGGCCAGTTGAATCCCGTGCCAGCCATTTCGCACTGCCATTACGCTGATCTTGCATCGACGGGTCGCTGACAGGGCTTCGCGAAGCCGGGCGCCGAAAGCAGAGACGGTCGCGATTACCACCTGCAGAGGTTGCCAGTGATCTATATCGGCCAGCGCCGCTTCAATGTCGAGCCAGTAGCCTCGGCGCTCACCCATCCGGTATTTGCAGCGGCTGTTGCCGCAGTCGAGGAACAGGACCTGTGTTTCCTGAATCGGTGTCATAGCCGCCACTCTCCTGCTGGCCTTACCACAGTACCGACACCTCACCGCCATTGACGGTTCTGCGTTGCCCGGCCTCGTCATCGACGATCAACTGACCCTGGGCATCGATACCGCGAGCGACAACGGTTTCTTTCCCGCTGCCTTGCACTAACGTGACCGACCGGTCCAACAAGCAATCGTATTCGGACCACTCTCGCAACAATTCCGCCAAACCACCAGACTGCGTCAGGCTGGCCAGCACGCTGTGCAGTTCGTTAAGCAATGCTGCCAGCAAGTCATTGCGATCAATAAACCGACCGGAAAGATCGCGCAAGCAAGCGATGTCGCGGTCCAGCCCCGGTGGCGCCGCGTTCACATTCAGACCAATGCCGACGACCAACACGGGCTGATCGAGCAGGTTTCCCTGTAATTCGCAGAGCACGCCGCCGAGTTTGCGACCTTCATAATAAATGTCGTTGGGCCATTTCAAGGCGACTGACAAGGTCGTAATCTGCCGAATAGCCCGCACTACGGCCACACCGACCACCAGGCTGGCGGCATAGAGGGCATCGCCCGTCAGCGATTCCCGCACCGCCGCCGAGACCATAACGCTGCTGGCGGGCGGACTCTGCCAGGCCCGCCCGCGGCGCCCCCGACCCTGGTGCTGATAATCAGCTGTACACACCGACCAGCGCCCCGGCGCAGGCGGCTGCGCCAGCACCCAGGCGTTGGTGGAATCGACATCGGTGCGAATATCCAGCACCGACAAGCGGCGAGTCACCTCACCCGACAGCAAACTCAGTATCCGCTCCCGGTCGAGCAGGCTGACCGGTTCGGCAAGCCGGTAACCCCTGCTTTTGACCGAATAAACATCCACGCCTTGAGCCACCAGCTCCGCCACCCAGTTAGACACCGTGGGCCGCGTCACCTGAAGCTCGTCAGCCAGGGCCTGACCCGAGGTGAACTGCTGGTGGGACAATAGCGGCAATAGTCGATACAGGCTTTTCATGCAGTCGGGGCAACCTTGCAATAACGGGACGGTTAACGGGCAGGCCTTGCCCGGTCTGTGCACATCATAGGGAATTTTGACGCAACGGCCCAGAGCGAACCGTAACAACCCAAGTTTCGGGTTTCGATTGGGTAGCTAGCAGCGGGTGCCGGGTGTGCCCCTGTGGGGTAGTCCGCAGCAAGGATGCTGCGGCCTAGGCTCCATGGACGGATCTACGCCGACCCCACAGGGGCATACCCGGCTCCCGCTGCGGGCCAATGCCACTCCAGGCAGCCCGACCTCTTAAACTTGAAGCCACAAGAGCAGCTTCCTTAACCCTGAGCCGCCATGCGAGCCGCCGCCCGATTGTGCTGATCGATCTTGCGGAACAACAGCCAGCTGGAGAAAGCCACGATCGACACCACACCGATGATGATGGTCGCCAACGCATTGATCTTGGGCGTCACGCCCAGCTTGACCTGGCTGAACACTTCAATCGGCAGGGTTGTAGCCCCGGGTCCGGTTACGAAACTGGCGATCACCACGTCATCGAGCGACAAGGTGAACGAGAGCAGCCAGGCGGAAATGATCGCTGGCGAAATGACCGGCAAAGTGACCAGAAAAAAGGCCTTGATCGGTGTCGCCCCGAGATCAAGCGCCGCTTCTTCGAGGCTCTGGTCCATTTCGCGCAGTCGTGAACTGATCACCACCGTCGAATAAGCTACACAGAAGGTTGTGTGCGCAATCCAGATCGTCAGCATGCCGCGCTGGGCCGGCCAGCCGAGCGACTGCGCCATAGCAACAAACAACAACAGCATGGAAATGCCGATGATCACATCGGGCATGACCAGCGGCGCGGTGATCATGCCGCTGAACAGGGTGCGACCGCGAAAGCGGGTGAAGCGGATCATCACAATGGAGGCCAACATACCAATCACCACGGCGGTACTGGCCGAGTAAAACGCAATTTGCAGTGAGCGACCCACCGCACCCATGAGTTGCTGGTCCTGAAACAGTTCACCGTACCAGCGCGTCGACCAGCCAGCCCAGACCTGCACCATACGTGAGGCGTTGAACGAATAAATAATCAGCATCAGCATCGGGCCATAAAGGAAAAAGATGCCAATCCAGAAAATGATGACGCTGAGACTGAAACGACCCGACCTCATAGTCCCGACTCCTTGTTCTGATAGCGGTGGAACAGCATGATCGGAATGATCAGCAGCAGGATCATGAGCACCGCCAGCGCAGAGGCAACCGGCCAGTCGCGGTTATTAAAGAACTCCTGCCACAAGACCTTGCCGATCATCAGTGTTTCGGCACCGCCCAGCAGTTCTGGGATGACGTATTCACCCACCACCGGAATAAACACCAGCATTGATCCGGCAATAATGCCGTTAACCGACAAAGGCAGGGTTATGCGAAAAAAAGAGGTCACCTTGCGGGCCCCCAGATCGCTGGCGGCTTCCAACAGAGCGTTATCGTGTTTGACCAGATTGGCGTACAGCGGCAACACCATAAACGGCAGGTAGGAATACACCACGCCAATGTACACCGCAAAATTGGTGTTAAGCATTTGAATCGGGCTGTCGATCAGGCCGATCCAGATCATGAAGTTGTTGAACACGCCATTGTTTCCGAGCAGCCCCATCCAGGCATACACCCGTATCAGAAACGAGGTCCAGCTGGGCAGCAGCACCAGCAGCAACCAGGTGGTCTGCAAATGCGACGGCGCCTTGGCGATGGCATACGCCATGGGATAGCCCAACAGCAAGCAGAAAATGGTTGCATTGAAGGCGATCTTGATCGAATTCCAGTAGGCGCGAATGTACAAATCATCACTCAGCAACCAGGCGTAATTGCTGAACGTCATGCGAATGTTAAGTGTCTGATCCAGCCATTCGAACATCGCGGTGTACGGTGGAATGCCCAGAAAGGTTTCCGACACGGATATCTTCGCCACCATCACAAACGGCATGAAGAAGAAGACCAGCAGCCAGAGGTAGGGGCCGGCAATCACCCAGCGGCGACCACCCGGCAGAATGCGAGCCAGATCGAGTTTTTTCATGAGCGCAACACCACACCGCTGTCGCTGGCCCAGTGCACATAGACCGGGTCATCCCAGGTCGGCCGGTCTGCCCGGCGTTCGACATTGGCCAGAAAACACTGAACGATTTTGCCCTGCGGCAACCGGACGTAATAAACGGTGTGGCCACCCAGGTAGGCAATGTCATGCACAATGCCGGACGACCAGTTGTAATCACCTTCCGGTTTCTCGCGTGTCATCAGGGTTTTTTCCGGGCGCAAGGCGAACAGCATGCTGCGCTCGTCCACACCGGAGGTCACCCCGTGGCCGATGTAAATATCGGCATCCAGATCCGGGGTGTGCAGGGTCATGTGGTCTTCCTGATCGTCGATGATCTGCCCGTCGAACAGATTCACCGACCCAATGAATTCAGCCACCATACGGCTGTTCGGGCTTTCGTAAATATCGACCGGTGAACCGACCTGTTGAATAAAGCCCTGGTCCATGATGGCGATGCGATCTGCCATGGTCATGGCTTCTTCCTGATCGTGCGTTACCATCACACAGGTAACGCCGACGTTTTCCAGAATATCGACCACTTCCAGCTGCATTTCGGTACGCAATTTCTTATCGAGTGCACCCATGGGTTCATCGAGCAACAACAATTTGGGCTGTTTAGCCAGGCTACGCGCCAGGGCCACTCGCTGCTTCTGACCGCCGGATAACTGGTGCGGTTTACGCCGCGCATATTTTTCCATATGCACCAGCTTCAGCATGCGCTGTACCCGATCGATGATCACGTCTTTCGACAGTTTTTCCTGCTTAAGGCCGAAAGCCAGGTTTTGCTCTACGGTCATATGCGGAAACAGCGCATAGGACTGAAACATCATATTGATCTGACGCTGGTAAGGCGGCTGATGGGTAATGTCTTCCCCCTCCAGCAAAATGCGCCCTTCGGTCGGATTCTCGAACCCGGCCATCATTCGCAACAGGGTTGACTTACCCGAACCGGATGCCCCCAACAGCGCAAAAATCTCCCCCTGACGAACCTCGAGCGAGACGTTATCAACCGCCAGGTCTTCATCGAAGTACTTGGTCACTTTTTCAATACTGAGCAGCGTTTTTTTTGCTTCGGTACTGGTTTCATGCTGTTGTCGGCGCGCGCCGGCCGCTAATGCCATCTGGGTGTCTCCCCTGTCACGCTGGCTAATATTACCAAGTCTGTTTCTGAATAATGGGCAAGCGCCCCGTTGAACCCTGCATCGGGCTTACAGCCCTGCTCCAAACCTACTGGTGTTTCTTGTGCAATTGTTAAAGTACCGCTTGGAGCAGAAATGTCGGGGCCGGATTACCCGGCCCCGTTGTCATGCATTCTGTTAACTCAGCTGCCAGACTTAAAACGAGTCCAGCTGCGTGTAATTTCCCGCATGATGCTGTTGGGCAGAATTTCGTTGGTGAACAACTCAGTGCCATCCGGCGGATAGATGCCCGGGTTTTCAAGAATTTCCGGGTCGATGTACGGGTTGGCCGCTTCAACCGGGCTGCCGTACCAGACGTAGTTGGTGATGCCGGCAGCCACTTCAGGCTCCAGCACGAAGTTGATGAACTCGTGGGCTTCTTCCACATTGCGGGCGTCCGCCGGAATCACCATCATGTCAGACCACAACACGGTGCCTTCTTCGGGAATAAAGTAATCAACCGAGACATCGTTTTCCGCTTCTTCGGCACGCCACATGGCCTGGAATACATCACCCGACCAGCCTATGGACACACACACTTCGCCATTGGCCAGGTCGGAAATGTAGCGTGAGCTGTGGAAATACTGGATGTACGGACGCACCTTGTTCAACTCGTTCAGTGCGGCACGGTAGTCCGCTACGCTGCGGCTGTAAGGGTCACGGCCCATATACTGAAGTATCAGCGGGAAGATCTCGTTACCGGAATCGAGGAAGGTAATGCCGCATTCGGCCAGTTGTGAGGCGTATTGCGGATCGAACACCAGATCCCAGCTGCCAACGGGCGCATCGTCACCCAGAATTTCCTGGATTTTGCCGACGTTGTAGCCAATACCATTCGTGCCCCACTGGTAGGGGACTGAGTATTCATTGCCCGAATCGAAGTTCTCGAGGCGCTCCAACAGCTCCATGTCGAGATTGTCGTAATTGGTCAGCTTGGATTTGTCGAGCTTCTGGTAAGCACCGGCCTGAATCTGACGCGCCATGTAGTTGGTGGTCGGGACGACCAGGTCATAGCCGGTCTGGCCGGACAGCACCTTGGCTTCCAGTACGTCGTTGGAGTCGAACACATCGTACACAACTTCAATGCCGGTCGCTTCGGTAAAGTCTTCCAGCGTGTCCGGGCCGATGTAGTCAGACCAGTTATAGATATAAACAACGCGATCTTCAGCGATCGCCGTTCCCCCAACAGCCGCCGCCAGTGCGGCGATGGCGATGGTCTTCTTATGTTTACTCATCGAAAGATACTCCCCTGCATCATTTTTTAATTCGGACCTTCGGCTGACCTGGCCAGCTTCCGGACCACCTGCCTACAGTAAAATGAGATGATCAAAACACCAAAAGAATTTATGCACCGGCCGGATATTCTTTCTGCAACTGAGCCAGGGTCTGGTCCAGCGCCCGCCGTGTTTTGGCGACAAGTTCATCAATTTCAGCCGGCTTGATCACCAACGGTGGTGACATCAGCATGGTGTCACCGGTAGCGCGCAACACCAGGCCTTCGGCCAGGGCATAATCGCGACACAGTGTGCCCACCCGACCCTCTTCAGGGTAGCGCCTGCGGCTTGCCTTATCCTGAACGAGTTCCACAGCACCCAGCATACCCACACCCCGCACTTCGCCCACCAGAGGGTGATCTGCCAGCGTCTGCAACTGCGCCTGCAAGTAAGGTGCCGTTTCCTCGCGGACTCGGTCGACAATGCCTTCTTCGCGCAGAATTCGCACATTCTCGAGTGCCACGGCCGCACAGACCGGATGCCCTGAATAGGTGAAGCCGTGGTTGAATTCGCCACCACTGATTTTGAATACTTCAGCAACCCGGTCGGCAACCATAACCCCGCCAATCGGCAGGTACCCGGACGACAGCCCCTTGGCGATGGGCATGAGATCCGGTGTTAACCCATAGTAATCGGACCCGAACCATTCACCGGTGCGGCCGAAACCACAAATCACCTCATCAACCACCAACAATAGATCATAGCGCTTAACGATGCGTTCGATTTCCGGCCAGTAAGTCTTCGGCGGGATAATCACGCCACCGGCGCCCTGAATCGGTTCAGCAATAAAAGCGCCGACCGTTTCCGGGCCAAGCTCCAGAATTTTCTCTTCAAGGGCTCGTGCAGCCAGCAGACCAAACTCGTCCGGCGACAGGTCGCCTCCCTCGCCGTACCAGTAGGGCTGACGAATGTGGGCAATGCCGGGAATTGGCAAGTCCCCCTGAGCATGCATGGGGCTCATGCCGCCCAGACTGGCACCCGCCACCGTGGAGCCGTGGTAGCCATTATGGCGGCCGATGATGGTTTTCTTCTCAGGCTTGCCCTGCAAATCCCAGTACCGCCGCACCATGCGCAGCACAGTGTCGTTGGCTTCACTGCCGGAGTTGGTAAAGAAGGTATGGTTAATGTGCTTCGGAGCAATCTCGGCCAGAGCCCCGGCAAGCTCAACCGCCGGTGGTGTCGCCGATTTGAAAAACAGATTGTAGTAAGGCAACTGACTCATCTGCTTGCTGGCAGCATCGACCAGTTCCTGCCGGCCGTACCCCAGGTTCACACACCAGAGTCCGGCAAAGGCATCCAGATACTCATTACCTTCACTGTCCCAGAGCATCACGCCCTCGGCCCGCGTAATAATGCGAGCACCCTCACGGCCAATCGCACCGCTGTCACCAAAAGGGTGCAGCATGTGATCGGCACCCTGATGTTGCCAGTGTTCGGTTTGAGTCAATGACGGTGCGGCTGTCAAGGAATAACCCCTTATATAGTTCTGATCGAGTGGCGGAGGCAAACGTGACCAATCACGCCGGATACTTTATTCCTTAAGGTTCGGGTTGCGCACATTGCGAGCGGCGGTTGCCGGTGATGCCTCTGCGGGGAAGTCCGCAACATGGATGTTGCGGTCTAGGCCCCATGGATGGGTTGAGTGGGCGGCATCCCGCCCGACCCCGCAGAGGCATCACCGGTGGCCGACGCGGACCTCGCCACCCAATGGACCCGTGCCTCTAATTTTAAACCGTGCTCAACAAGAACTCGCGTTCCCAGGAACTGATCACACGCTTAAAGCCTTCATATTCAGCCCAGCGAGTTGCAATGAAGCCGTCTACAAAGGTTGGCCCCAACAGCTCCCGCATTTCCTGGCACTCGGCCATGATTTCGAGCGCGGCTTCGAGGTTGAACGGCACATCCGGGTCGGCCTCGGCACCGGCGCGTCCGGTAACCGGCTTGCGTGGTTTGAGATCCTTGACCATGCCCAGATAGCCACAGGCGAGGTTCGCCGCCATGGCCAGGTAAGGGTTGGTGTCGGCGCCGGGCAAACGGTTCTCCACTCGGCGGGATTCCGGCGACGCCTGGGGTACCCGCAAACCAACGGTTCGGTTTTCTTCACCCCATTCAATGTTGACCGGCGCGTTGCCGTCGGCGCCCGGCAAATAGCGCCGGTAGCTGTTCATATTGGGTGCGAACATCGGCATTAGCTGCGGGATATACGCCTGCAAACCACCAATGTAATTGAGGAACTGCTTGGAGGCTGAACCGTCCGGATTGGAGAACAGGTTCTTGCCGGTTTTGGCATCGACCAGCGACTGGTGAATGTGCATCGAACTGCCTGGCTCGCCGGTGATCGGCTTGGCCATAAAAGTTGCACCAATGTTGTGCTTCAACGCCGCTTCACGCACCGTCCGTTTAAACACAAATACCTGGTCGGCCAGTTTCAGGGCATCGCCGTGGCGGAAATTGAATTCCATCTGGGCGGTGCCTTCCTCGTGAATCAGAGTGTCGATATCCAGACCCTGGGCTTCGCACCAGTCGTAAACGTCTTCAATGATCGGATCGTATTCGTTGGCGGCATCGATGCTGAACGACTGACGACCACTTTCCTTGCGGCCTGAACGGCCAATCGGCGGTTCCAGTGGCAAGTCCGGGTCGGTGCAGCGCTGGGTCAGGTAGAATTCCACTTCCGGGGCGACGATGGGTTTCCAGCCTTTGGCTTCGTACAGGCCCAGCACTTTTTTCAGTACCGCACGTGGCGACAGTTCGATCAGGTTGCCGACGCTGTCGTAGCAGTCGTGAATCACGTGAGCCGTTGGCTCCAGCGTCCAGGGCACCAGGAACGCAGCGTTTGGATCCGGACGCAGTATCATGTCGATGTCGGCCGGGTCCAGAATGCTGTAATAGGCTTCGTCGTCCGGGTAATCGCCGGTTGCCGTCTGCAACAGCACACTCTCGGGCAGGCGGATGCCGCGTTCGGCAATGAATTTGTTGGTTGGCATGATCTTCCCGCGCGCAATGCCGGTCTGATCTGGCGTGATGCATTCCACTTCGGTCACGCGATTGTCTTTAAGCCACTTGATTAAATCGTCCATACAGGGTTCGTTCGATTGTCACGCTCTACACGCATCACCGAACGCCTCAAACAGTTGTCGTTGTTGGGGATGGTTCATAACCTGCCATTCCGGGTGCCACTGCACGGCCAGGGCAAATCGCATGGCGGCGATTCGCACTGCTTCGATCAAACCGTCCGGTGCAGTGGCTTCAACCTCTAAGCCGCCCCCAAGTGTTGCCACACCTTGAACATGCAAGGAGTTTACCTCCAGGGTGTCAGTCGAAAGTATCTGCTGCAGCAACCCACCCCGGGTCAGTGCAACAGGGTGTGCCGGCGCGTACTGCTTCGCCAGCGACTCGTCTTTGTTTTCGCGATGTTCCTGCAAACCCGGCACCTCATGCAATGCCTGGTGTAAAGTGCCACCCAACGCCACGTTGACCTCCTGAAAACCACGGCACGCAGCAAAGAGGGGAAGGTCCCGATCCAGAGCGGCGTTTATCAGAGCCAGACTCAGCGCATCACGTCGTTCATCATAGGCCTGATCCGGCAACGGCGCTGCCCCATAATGCCGTGGATGCACCATGGAGTAACCTCCGGTCAGAAAGAGACCGTCGAGACGGCTTACAAAGGAAGTGGGATCGAGCAGATCGGTCAGGGCAGGCAGCAGCACGGGGGTTACACCAGCGGCCTGGGCCAGTGCAGTCAGGTACTTGTCACCGGCCATGTGAAAGGCATGCGGCGGTACCATCTTGACATCGCAGACGACGCCGACCAGTGGCCGGACACGTTCGGGCTGCATGCAAACCCCCTCTTGTGCTGTGCTTTATTATTACCGTGAGCATTCCGGCTTCGACCTCCATCAGGCGGCAATATCCGGTGACTGCTCAGGTGTTTATTTTTTACCACGTTACCATAAAAAATAATCAACACAAGGCACTGAAATGGCCGAATGTTAATTATATAAAACATTATTGACGGCCTTCGGGCCCCAAAGCCCGGTAAAGTGTCAATTATTTTCACCACACCTCTTGAGCTTAACCGCTTTTTGGGGTTAGCTTGCTTCATCGATTAATCCTCTCCGGGACACGACTATAACCACTACACTGGGTGGTTCACGGCGACGAGGTCTCGCCCGTTAGCGATGTAACCCATAAGGAGCGCCTTCATGACAGAATCCATGATTCACAGCCTCAGTTTTATCGACGGCGACTGGGCAACGGCCCAGTCTGGCCGAACCTTCGATGTCACCAACCCGGCCAATGGCGAATGCCTGGCCGTGGTTACCGACTGCGGCCCGGAAGATGCCGAGCTAGCCATTGAAGCGGCGCACCGGGCTTTTGCTTCCTGGAAACATGAAACGGCCAAAAGCCGTGCCACCATCCTGCGCCGCTGGTTCGAACTGATCATGAACCATCAGGATCAGTTGGCCGAACTGATGACACAGGAGTGTGGCAAGCCGCTGGCCGAATCGAAAGGCGAAGTCGCCTACGGTGCTTCTTTTATAGAGTGGTTCGCCGAAGAGGCCAAACGCGCCTCGGGTGATGTGATTCCGACCCCGAACAACGACCGCCGCATTCTGGCCATCAAACAGCCGGTCGGCGTCTGCACCGCCATTACACCGTGGAACTTTCCACTGGCGATGATTACCCGCAAGGTCGCCCCGGCGCTGGCCGCCGGCTGCACCATCGTCGTCAAGCCAGCCGAAGCAACGCCACTCACGGCCCTGGCGCTGGCCGATCTGGGCCGGCAGGCGGGCTTGCCAAAGGGGGTGTTGAACATCATCACCGCCAGTAATGGCAAAGCCGTCGGTGAAGTGCTCAGCACTCATCCGCTGGTGCGCAAGGTGAGCTTTACCGGCTCCACCCCGGTCGGCAAGACGCTCATTCGCCAGGCCGCCGACACAGTGAAGCGGGTATCGATGGAGCTTGGCGGTAATGCCCCCTTTATTGTCTTTGACGACGCCGATATTGAAGCGGCTGTTAAAGGCGCCATGGCGTCCAAATACCGCAATACCGGCCAAACTTGCGTCTGTGTAAACCGCTTTTTGGTACAGGAAGGTGTGTACGACCGCTTCGCCAGCGCCATGGCCGAAGCCAGCGAACAGCTTAAAGTGGGCAACGGCATGGACGACGGCGTGACCATTGGTCCGCTGATCAATGAAGCCGGGCTGGAGAAAGTCGAGGCCCTGCTCAACGAAGCAACCAGTCAGGGCGCCAAGGTGCTGCTCGGTGGCAAACGTCACAGTCTGGGCCACAGTTTTTTTGAACCGACCGTGTTAACCGACGTAAAACCGGCCATGCGCGTCAGTCAGGAAGAAATTTTTGGCCCTATTACCGCCCTGACCCGGTTCAAAACCGAAGAGGAAGCGGTACAACTGGCAAACGATACCCCCTTCGGACTCGCCGCCTACTTTTACAGCAGCAATCTGTCGCGCATCTGGCGGGTCGCTGAAGCGCTGGAATATGGGATGGTGGGCATTAATGAGGGTATTATCTCGACTGAGGTCGCGCCCTTTGGTGGCGTGAAAGAGTCGGGCCTCGGCCGCGAAGGCAGCCAGTACGGTATCGATGAGTACCTGGAACTGAAGTATTTATGCATGGGCGGTCTCGACCGCTGATCCTTTTGGCGGCAAGACCGCCCAACTGTTAAGTCGCTGTGTCAGGCCCGGTACGCCCGGGCCGTCATCGCCAACGATGAGAAAGCATCATGTCACACCCTGAAGTAACCGCCTTTCTGGAACAACACCCGGACGTCACCACCATCGAACTGCTGGTCACCGACCTCAACGGTGTGCTGCGCGGCAAACGCATTGAGCGTGAGCTGCTGGAAAAAGTGTATGAAGAAGGCTTTAACCTGCCTGGCTCGGTGATGGCGCTGGACGCCACCGGCACCACCGTCGAAGAAACCGGCCTGGGCGCCGAAGACGGCGACCGCGACCGGCTCTGCCTGCCGGTTCCCGGCACTCTGGCCATGGTGCCGTGGCACGCCGACGGCGACCGGGCTCAGGCGCTGTTCACCATGTTCGAAACCGATGCCGAAACCCCTTTTCTGATGGACCCGCGCCAGGTATTGGTGCAGGCGGTCAAGCGTTTCAATGAACTGGGCTATACCCCGGGTATTGCGGTTGAGCTGGAATTTTATCTGATCGACACCGAGCGCGACGCAGAGGGCAAACTGCAGCCACCGGTCTCTCCGGTCAGTGGCCGGCGCATGAGTTCCAAACAGGTCTATTCGATGGATGACCTGGACGACTACGATTTCTTCATCCGCGATGTACTCGACACCGCCCACGAGCAGAACATCCCGGCTGATACCGTCATCACCGAATACGCGCCCGGCCAGTTTGAGGTGAACCTCAATTACGGCAACGATCCGATGCGTGCTGCCGACGAAGCGGTAATGCTCAAGCGCGTCATCGCCCAGGTAGCGCGCAAGTGGGAAATGGAAGCCACTTTTATGGCCAAGCCCTACATCGAGGAAGCGGGCAGCGGCATGCACATTCACCTGAGCCTGATGGACGACGACGGCAACAACATCTTTGCCAGCGAAGACCCGGAAAACGTGCCGGAAATGCGCTGGGCCATGGGCGGATTAATCGACATGGCCGACCACGTTCAGGCGCTGCTGTGCCCGAACATCAACAGCTACCGCCGCCTCAACCCGGATGCCTTCGCTCCTACCGCCAAAACCTGGGGTTACGATAACCGCACGTCTGCCTTGCGCATTCCCTCTGGCAGCGTCGAAGCCACCCGCATCGAGCACCGCCTAAGCGGAGCCGACACCAACCCCTATCTGGCAGTAGCGGTGGTATTGGCAGGCGTAACCGAAGGCCTGCAAAACCACATAGAACCGCCCGAACCGGTCGAAGGCAACGTCTACGACCAGGACCACCCGGAGCTCGCCGACAACGCCCGCGATGCGCTGCGTTCCATGATTCTGGATGAACGTGTCCAGAAGTGGTTCGGCGCCGACTTCATCGAGATGTACCGCATCTGCAAATGGAGCGAAGTACGGCTATTCGAGCGCCAGGTCACCCCCATGGAGTACGAGCTTCTGCTACCCTATATTTGAGTGCTCAGGGTTGCCTTTGTTTTGTGCCATGAGTCCGCGTCCGGCACCGGGTGTAACTATCCGGGGTCGGCGTGGACCCGTCCATGGGGCCTAGACCGCAGCATCCATGCTGCGGACTTCCCCGGATAGTCACACCCGGCACCTGACACTCGCTTGATAATCAGCCTTAAATTGAATAAAAAAAACCGCTGGCTGAACGGTGAAAAACACCTCAAAAAAAACGCTGGTATTTTCGTTAATTTCAGGAAAAATACGCGCCCCTGAGAACCCAGGGTTAACCCCGAGGAGCCAAGATAGATGAGACCGGTAACTGTAGCTGCCACCCAGATGAGCTGTGGCTGGGACGTTGATGCCAACATTGCCAAAGCCGACGCCCTGGTGCGTGAGGCCGCTGCAAAAGGCGCACAGATTATCCTGATTCAGGAGCTGTTTGAGCGCTGCTACTTTTGCCAGAAGCAAATCGAAGGCTACATGGCGTTCGCGACACAGGTTGATGAGAATCCGGCTATCCAGCATTTCAGTAAAGTGGCTGCCGAGCTCAAGGTCGTGCTGCCCATCAGTTTTTACGAGCGCGCCAATAATGCGTTTTACAACACCGTCGCCATCATCGACGCAGACGGCAGCAATCTGGGCATCTATCGCAAGACCCACATCCCTGACGGCCCGGGCTATTCCGAGAAGTTTTATTTCACACCGGGCGATACCGGCTTCAAAGTCTGGGATACCGCCTATGCGCGCATCGGTGTGGGTATTTGCTGGGATCAGTGGTTCCCGGAAACCGCCCGGGCCATGGCATTAATGGGTGCGGAACTGCTGTTCTATCCGACGGCCATCGGCAGCGAACCGCAGGACAACACCATCGACTCGCGCGATCACTGGCAAATTACCCAGCAGGGTCATGCAGCCGCCAACCTGACGCCCTATATCGCCAGCAACCGCACCGGCGTTGAAGCCGAGGGCGAGCAGACCATTTCGTTTTATGGCTCTTCATTTATTGCCAATGAACTGGGCCAGAAAGTGGCTGAGTTTGATCGCAATGACGAGGGCGTCCTGGTGCACACCTTTGACCTGGATGAAGTGGCCAGTACCCGCCGTGCCTGGGGCGTTTTCCGCGACCGCAGACCGGATCTGTACGACCCGCTGATGACCAAGGACGGAGGCCGCTGATATGCCAGCGCCGCTAACGTCGACACCGCGCGCTGACGGCTATGGCATGCCCGCCGAATGGGCACCCCACAGCCAGACCTGGATGCTGTGGCCGGAACGACCGGATAACTGGCGCTATGGTGCCAAGCCCGCCCAAGCTGCCTATACGGCCGTTGCCGAAGCCATTGCCCGGTTTGAACCGGTAACCATGGGTGTGTCGGCCGATCAGTATGAAAACGCCTGTGCCCGGCTCAGTGCCGGCATTCGGGTGGTTGAAATATCGTGCAACGATGCCTGGGTTAGAGACACCGGGCCAACCTTTATTACCAACGGTGAAGGCGGTCTGCGCGCCAACGACTGGGAATTCAACGCCTGGGGCGGACTGACCGGCGGTTTGTATCAGCCGTGGAACCGGGATGACCAGGTGGCACAGAAGATCTGCAATATGGAGCGCATCGAGCGCTACCGCACCGAGGGCTTTGTGCTCGAAGGCGGCGCCATTCATGTCGATGGTGAAGGCACCTTGATGACCACCGAAGAGTGCCTGCTGAACAATAACCGCAATCCGCATTTAACGCGGGCGGAAATAGAGCAGCGGCTGCGGGATCATCTGAATATCGAGACCATTTTGTGGGTGCCCGATGGCATCTACAACGACGAGACCAATGGTCACATCGACAACATGGCCTGTTTCGTCAGTCCGGGCCAGGTAGTCCTTGCGTGGACCGATGACGAGACCGACCCACAGTACCATCGCAGCCGTAAGGCTTACGATTACCTGAGCGCCCATCGCGACGCCAAAGGCCGGTCACTGACCATCACTAAAATGCCGTTGCCCAAGCCGCTGATGCAGACCGAAGCCGAAGTCGATGGCATCGACTGGGCCCAAAAAGCCTGGCCACGCCGGGCCGGTGAACGCATGGCCGCCAGCTATGTGAACTTTCTGATGGTCAATGGCGGCATCATTCTGCCGAGCTTCGATGATCTGCAAGACGACATCGCCGCCAGCATTCTCAGCGACCTGTGCAAAGACCGGGAGGTGGTTCAGGTGCCAGGCCGTGAAATCCTGCTCGGCGGCGGCAACATTCACTGCATTACCCAGCAGCAACCACTGGCCTGAGAACGCGAGTTAGCATGGGTGCCAATCTTCGAACTGGCTTAATCCAACTTTGAGACGCACATCCGCGCCAGGAAGCGGGTATGTCTCAGCCGGTCGCTGCAAGTACATCCATGTAAGCTCGACGGTCCCCATCCATGGGGACCGACGCCCGTCTGAGACATACCCACTACCTGGCGCTAAACTTAAGGGTTTAATCAACTAGGATGTTCCTTTGTTAAAGATGCCTTTCCAGCCGCATTTCGTTACTCTTCTCCAACCTCTTTACTGCCAGACGAGACCTACATGCTTTACACCTTTTTAAAGGACACCGCCCAGTTCTTTCGCCAGCACCTGATCGCGCTGATCATCATCACCGTGGGACTGGGGTTCATTTTCGAAGTGCTGTTTGTTTTGCTGCAAGGGGCATTCGCCGATTTTCCCTATGCCTGGCCCCTTATGCTACTGCAATGGGTGGGTGGCGTCTGGGCATCGGCTGCTGTGGTGTTGTACGTGCGCCAGTCACTGAATAACCAGTACCTACCCCCCAAAGACGCCATTACCCAGGCTCTGCCCTGGGTATTACCACTGGCGGGCGTACAAATTCTGACTGGCTTGGCGGTGGGCCTGGGATTGCTGCTGATTGTTCCGGGCATCTATTTTGGGGTGCGTCTGGCGCTGGCCACCTTTTACCTGATCGATGGCCGCGAACCCATACCCGATGCAATGCGTAAAGCCTGGACCGGCAGCATGGGGTTCGGCTGGATCATCTTTGGCGGCTACGCGCTGATCTACGGGGTGCTATTGCTCGTCAGTCAGCTACTGGTGGGAGGTCTGGATTTGGCAGCGGGCTATGGACCACTGAACTTCATCATCGCGCTTGTCTTTAAGCCGGTCGGTGCCTTTGCGCTGATCTTCGGCTTCCGCATCTACTCGGAAGCCGTCAAACAGCCCGCCAAGCCCTGATCGGGCGCGGGTTCAGCGCGGTGGATAACACAGCCTAGTTGCGGTCGCAACCGGCTTTTATTCACACCTCAGCTGGTCACCCGGCCGCTCGCTGTCAAGCCATTTTTTCATCAAAAAGGCTCTAAAACAGGCTTGACAGCACCTGCTCTCGTCACAACCTCCCTAAGGCCATCGTATTCTACTTACCCACAGAAAATGTGGATAACCTTCTGCATAACTTTGGGACAAACCCATTGAATGCGAACCTTTCCCCACTACCATGGCGTTGCAGCCGGATTGGAAAAATTGACTGATTTTCCAACACCCGCTTTGTTCGCACTGGAACATCAGGCCGTGAGGGTCGAAACCGAAATGTGCGCCTGTTCACTTTTTACACACGGAATCTGACCTCTATTGCACTCGTTAGGCTGTCATTCCAATGCCAGGTCTTTTTCTGCAGGCGACTCCAAGGGTTTGAATTGTCTGGCATTTCCTGGCTTGGCCGGCGCTCGCCCCCAGTATTGTTCATGGAATCCGACCATGTCGTTCAAATCTTCTGATTGATCAGTTGAAACCTGCGCTGTCGTATCCCCTGTCGCTGGCCAGCACCCACAACAACTTATTCTGGAAGGATAACGACAATGCACACTCTAAAAGTGATCGCCGGAATCGCGGTCAGCGGCCTGATTCTGGCTGGCTGTGAGTCCACCAGCGACGATGATGACACCACCACCGCCCAGGCTTCGCTGCGGGTGCTCCATGCGTCACCCGATGCTCCTGCGGTAAACGTTTACCTGAACGATGCCATGACGCCCGCCGTCGATACGCTCGACTATGGCTCAGCATCTGCCTTTGCGTCTGTGGATGCCGGCACCTATGGCACCGAAGTCTATGGCATTCTGCCAAGCGGAGCCGACACCGATGATGCCGTCATCGATGCTGATCTGACCCTGGAAGAGGATATGGAATACACCGTGGTTGCGGTCAATGCACTGGCCAGCATCAGCGCCAAAGTCTTTGCTGACGACGGTTCTGAACAGGACAGTTCGAAAGTAAGGGTTCAAGTTGCCCATCTGGCGCCCGACGCGCCAACTGTTGATGTTCACGTAACGGCTCCCGGAGCAACGCTGACCGCCAACACGGTCTTAGGCACTTTGGAATTTACCGCCGAGTCTGATTTACTGGGCCCGACTCTGGTCGATGAAGGCACCTACCAGATTCGCGTCACCGCGCAGGGGGATACTGATCCGGTTTATGATTCCGGTTCCGTTGAACTGACCGCCGGCAGTGATCTGTTCATCGGTGCCATTCCCAATATGTCAGGGATTGGCAGCTCACCGATAGCCCTGGCGGTGTCTGATGGCACAAATACGAGCCTGCTTTATGACAAGAATTCAAGCGATGTAGCTGTACGCGCTGTTCACAACGCAGTCGATGTGCCGGCGGTGGATATCTTTGCTGCCGCAGACACCACCAGCGCGCTCGACGTCACCGATTTCACAAGCGCCGACGCCTTGTATTCCGACGTATCCTTTCCGGCTATTTCGGCTTACACAGAGGTGGGGTCTGGTGATTACGACCTGGCCGTCAGTCTGAATCCGGATGCCGCTGATGCGTCCATTTCTGAAGAAGGTATCACCCTGGCCAATGGCACTAGCTATACCGTATTCGCCATGGGTACGCTGGATGGAGGCGACAGTGCGGACCTCGAACTCGTGCCTTACGTCGATGACCGGCGGTCGGTCGCCACTGCCGCCAAAGTTCGCATTATTCATGGCTCAGCGTTGACCGCCAATGTGGATTTGTATGCGACGTCAGGCCCTCTAGCAGGCGCCGTTATCACCAATGAAACCCCGGCTTACGAAGATGTTCCCTACAAGGGTAATACCCCCTTTATCGAACTGGCAGCCGGCACATACACCTTCACGGTGACACCGACAGGTACTAAAACAATCGCCGTACAAGCTGAATTAACGGTAGCCGCAGGCGACATTTACACCGTTTGGGCACGCGACGATGACCCGGGCGTTGCCATTGCAGTCGAAAACGACAGCGACTGAGCAATGCAATCGTTCCCGGTCAGGCTGACCGGTAAATAACCCAAAAGGGCGGCTAATAGCCGCCCTCTTTGTTTGGAGTTTTTGCCTGGAACTTCACTCGCCCTGTTTATGCCGCGACACCCGCTCCATCGTCCTCAGTATGTCTCGCCAACTGACCATCCCCAGAGGCTGATTGCCCTGGGAAACCACCGGCAGGCAGGAAATTCTATTCCGGTTAAACAGACTGATTGCATCGGCCAGCGAGGCCTCTGGCGATATGGTGATGGGGTCGCGCGTCATCACCTGATGGGCGCGCCGGAACAACGTGCTGGTATCGCGCGTTTGCTCCGACGGCGTCCCAACGTAGGGGGACAGCGCTTTCAGAATGTCCCGGTCGGAAACAATGCCCTTGAGAATGCCGCGCTCGGTAACCAGCAAGTGGTGAAACCGATGTTCTTCAAACAACTCGCGCATGCGCGCCACGGTATCTTCCATCCCGACCACCACCGGGTTGGGATTCATGATTTTTTTGACACTCATACCCGCCTACCCTGCTGTTACCGTTCTGCACAGCATACCGCCATCGCTCTGGAGTGTCTTCACCTCCCGGCCCGGTCAGGTCAGTCGAGCCCCTCTACCTGACGTATTGCCGTCAATTCTTCACGGGCGACCACGAGCCCCCCTTCTTCACGCGTCGCATCGATGGTGCCATCACCGTTTTCATCAACGCCGTTAGCCAGAGCATTAATCAGCCAGGCCATGTCATCGAGAGACTCCTGTGCGGCTGATGTCGACCGGGCATCCAGGGCTGCATTGCCCGCGCGAACGGCCAGCTTGGCCAGCGATTCGGCGTTGCGTAACGGATTTCGAACCCTGAGGTTATTATTAATGATGTTGTCGGAGGCACCCGGCGACTGGGCCGCATAGAGGGTGTGTTTTTCTGCACCGTCGGCCCCTTCAATAACACCGAAACCCAGGCCCGGACCGCTGCTCTGTTCATCGGGGTCCAGCGCATGCAGTGCATGAGCCACATGCTGTTTGAGGGTAGCGAGGTCTCCGTTGTGATCTTCAGCCAGCCTGACATGAGTCAGAGCAATCTCGGCTTCCTGCAGAGCCACGGTCATGAACCCGACCTGGCCTGGCGCCTCCGGCCAGGAGGTCGAAACGTGTTCCAAATGCATGTGCGCAACGTTCATGGTGGACTCGGCCTGAACGCCACTCATCAGAGCCAACGCCACACAACACCCAGCCATTCTGATGGTTCTTTGCTTCATCCTGCTACCTTCCATGTTTATGAATGTGAGAATCGTACTGATTAGACGAAGCCTAGCGGGTTTTGGATGCAAGCGAACACAAAAAGCGTGATTTCAGCTTTTACGGCCGTATCGGGCAAGGTAGCTGTCGAGTTTGTTGGCAAACGCCATCCGGTCGGTATTATCCATCGTCTTCTGCCCGCCAGACTGAATGCCGCTGGCGCGCAGCGTCTCCATAAAGTCGCGTACATTCAGCCGACCGCGAATGTTGTCACGGGTAAAGGCTTCACCCCGATGACTCAGCGCACTGGCACCTTTCGCAATCACTTCTGCCGCCAGCGGAATATCACTGGTGATCACCAGATCTTCCGCCTCGGCCAGTCGAACAATTTCATTGTCCGCCACGTCAAACCCGGCCGGCACCTGCACCGAGGTCACGTATTTCGACGGCGGCGTCTTGATGTACTGATTGGCCACAAAGGTGGTCTGAACCTGCGTCCGCTCCGCAGCCCGCACAATAATGTCGCGGATCACAGTCGGACAAGCGTCGGCATCTACCCAAATGCGCATATCTCATTCACTGCATTGCATGTTTAGGGGCATTTTCGCATGTTCTGAGGTTAGTCGGTATTTCTGGTTAGTGGCTGTGGGTGGCTAGGTGGCGATTTCAATAGCGGCTTAACGTTATTCGGTGGCAGGAAGCCGCAACCGGCATCGCGCGCAGCTCTGGCGGTCGCTGCAAGTACTTCCATGTAAGCTCGACGGTCCCCATCCATGGGGACCGACGCCCGCCAGAACCGCACCCGATACCGGTAGCTGGTCTGGCGTTGGTTTAATTCGACGTGGCAAATAGTGAACCGAAAGGGCGCCGGGTGTGTCCTTTTGAGGCCGTTAGACCGCACGGATGCGGTCTTCGAGCCCCCAGGGATGGGTTCACGGCGTGCCTCTAAAGGGCATACCCGGTGCCCTTTCCAGCAACCAGGGCAGCTTTGGCAACGTTTTTGGGGTTGGGTAATGGCACCTAGGCCAACCTATATCCCCAACTTGTCTCGCAACCCGTAGTAAGTCGCACCGATGGCTGTATAAGGCGCCCTGAACAGTTGGCCGCCGGGGAAGCGGAAGTGCTTCAGGCTGGCAAACGCGTCGAAGCGTTCAGCCTGGCCGCGCAGCGCTTCGGCGATCAGTTTACCGGCCAGGTGGGTGGTGGTAACACCGTGGCCGCTGTAGCCCTGGGCGTAATAGATATTATCGCCGATGCGGCCGAATTGCGGCAGCCGGCTCATGGTGAGCAGGAAGTCCCCACCCCAGGCGTAGTCCAGTTTTACGCCGGTGAGAGACGGGAAAATGGATTCCAGGTGCGGGCGCAGGAAGCGCTCGATTGAATCCGGATCTCCGCCGCCGTAAGTGACCCCACCGCCATAAAGCAAGCGAAAATCACCGGTGATGCGATAATAATCGAGCTTGTAATTGCAGTCTTCGACACATTCCAACTGGGGAATCAGCTCACGGGCGCGCGCTTCACCGAGCACCTCGGTGGCCACGATCTGGGTGCCACAGGGCATCGACTTGGCGGCCAGTTCCGGCACCAGGTTGCCCAGATAGGCATTACCGGCAACCATCACGTACTTGGCGCGCACCTGACCCTGGTCGGTATGGACCACCGGCTCGGCACCCCGGTCAATCTTCACCACCGGAGAATCTTCAAAAATCTGGCCACCATGCTGCTCAATCGCTGCGGCTTCGCCTAACGCAAGATTCAGCGGGTGAATATGCCCGGCCCGGTTATCGCGCAAGCCGCCGATATACTGATCGGATTTCACAACGTTACGTACGGCGTCCCGATCGAGAAAATCGAGCTGGGTATGGCCGTAGCGCTCCCAAAGCGCTTTTTGCTCCTGCAATTCGTGCAACTGGCGCTTGTTGAACGCTACAAACACACCGCCATCGCGATAATCACACTCAATCTTGTAATCGCGAATACGCTGACGAATGATTTCAGCTCCTTCAAACGCCATGCCGCCCAGCATTTTGGCGGTATCCATGCCGTAATTTTTTTCGATCACATCAATGTCGCGACTGTAGCTGTTCACCAACTGGCCGCCGTTGCGACCGCTGGCGCCATAACCAATACGCGCCGCCTCCAGCACCACTACGCTGAACCCGGCCTCCGCCAGATGCAATGCGGTCGACAGGCCGGTAAAACCCGCGCCAATCACACAGACATCAGCCTGAACGGACTCAGTCAGGGCCGGGCGATCCGGAGTCGGGTTAGCACTGGCGGCATAATAGGAACCGGTGTGTTCAGTACGACGGGTCATCTGGGGCTCCACAAAGAAGAATGTAAAGAAGGACGATTAAGATTCTGGTAACTCAGGCTTTGGCGTTCGCATTCAGACAAGTGCCGGGTGCCGGGTGTGCCTATCCGGGGAAGTCCGCAGCATGGATGCTGCGGTCTAGGCCCCATGGATGGGTTCACGCCGACCCCGGCTAGGCACACCCGGTGCCCGGCACGGACCACTGGCAACATAGCAGCACCGAACGCCATAACCTGAGTTAACCGGCCACTATTATTCCATGGTAGGCATCACGAAATCTGCACCCAGGTCACCTTCCGGCCAGCGTGCCGTCACGGCTTTGCGACGGGTGTAAAAACGCACCCCTTCCATGCCGTGTATGTGGTTGCTGCCAAACAGCGAGCGCTTCCAGCCGCCGAAGGCATGGAAGGCCATCGGTACTGGAATGGGCACGTTTACGCCGACCATGCCGACCTGGATATCGCGGGTAAACTGGCGTGCTGCGCCACCGCTGCGGGTGTAGATTGAGGTGCCATTGCCGTATTCATGCGCGTTGATCAGTTTGACTGCGCTGACGTAATCCGGCACGCGCACTACGCACAATACCGGGCCGAAAATTTCTTCCTGATAGATCGTCATTTCTGGCGTCACGTGGTCGAACAGGCAACCGCCGATGAAATAGCCCGCCTCGTGTCCAGCTACTTTATGACCACGACCATCAACGACCAGCGTAGCACCCTCTTTCACGCCAGCATCGACATAGCCTGTGACCTTGGCCAGATGTTCACGGGTGACCAGCGGCCCCATATCCAGGCCTTTCTCAGCGCCGTTACCGATTTTCAGGGTACGGGCTTTTTCCGCCAGCTTGTCGACCAGTTCGTCGGCGATGTCGCCGACCGCGACCGCCACTGAAATCGCCATGCAACGTTCACCGGCAGAGCCATAGGCCGCCCCGGTCAGGGCGCTGACCGCGCCATCAATATCGGCATCGGGCATGACCACCAGGTGGTTCTTAGCGCCGCCAAGTGCCTGCACACGTTTGCCGTTGGCGCTGGCGGTGCTGTAAATGTATTCAGCAATAGGAGTCGAACCGACAAAACTAACCGCCTGAATGGACGGGTGAGTCAGTAATACATCGACGGCTTCCTTATCACCGTTCACCACATTAAACACGCCATCGGGCAAGCCAGCTTCTTTCAACCATTCGGCGACCAGCAGGGGCGCGCTCGGGTCTTTTTCGGAGGGCTTCATGATGAAGGTGTTGCCACAGGCAATGGCGACGGGCCACATCCACATCGGCACCATGGCCGGGAAGTTGAAGGGCGAAATGCCGGCGACCACGCCCAGCGGCTGATTGACCGACCAGGCATCGACACCACGACCGACCTGCTCGGTAATTTCGCCTTTCAGCAGGTGCGGAATGCCACAGGCGAATTCGACCACTTCCATGCCACGCACGACTTCACCGCGCGCGTCTTCAAACACCTTACCGTGTTCGGCGCTGATCACTTCGGCCAGTTCGTCCAGCCGTTCTTCAAGCAGCATTTTAAAGCGAAACAGAATGCGCGACCGGTTCAGGGGAGTGGTTTCAGACCAATCAACAAAGGCAGCCTTAGCCGCTTTAATGGCGCCGGCGACTTCGTCGGCACTGGCCAGAGAGACCTCTGCCGTCTGTTCACCCAGCGCCGGGTTGTACACCGGGCCGGAACGCTTGCTTGGCGCGGTGGTTGCGCCGTTTATAAAGTGGCTAATCTGTTTCATCGGGTTTCCAGTCTGATAAATAGAATAAGTCGGGGCCGGTTCAGTCGGTGGCCTCAATGGCGGTTTTCAGCGTCGACATCAGTTCGTCTATCTGCGCTTCATTGATGATCAGCGGCGGCGACATGGCAATGGTGTCACCGGTGCAGCGAACCAGCGCATTGCCTTTCCAGTAGCAATGGTGGAACACATCATAGCCACGGGCACCGGGCGCTTCGCGCGCTTCCAGTTCAATGGCGCCGATCAGGCCGATGTTACGAATGTCTTTTACGTGGCGCGTGCCTTTCAGGCTGTGCAGGGCATCCTGCCAAATGGGTTCCATCGCCAGCGTGCGCTCAAACAGGCCTTCCTGCTCGTAAATGTCGAGAGTCGCCAGAGCGGCGGCGGCGGCCACCGGGTGACCGGAGTAGGTGTAGCCATGGAACAGCTCGATCACCGACTCCGGGCCGTGCATAAAGGCATCGTGAATGAAGTCGGCCGCGAACACCGCGCCCATGGGGATGGCGCCGTTGGTCAGGCCCTTGGCGGTGGTCATCAGATCCGGTGTTACGCCAAAGCGGTTGGCGGCGAACGGCTTGCCGACGCGGCCAAAACCGGTGATGACTTCATCGAAAATCAGCAGAATGCCGTGCTGTCTGGTCAGTTCGCGCAGGCGCTGCAAGTAGCCTTTGGGTGGCAGAATGACGCCTGCCGAACCGGCGACCGGTTCCACGATGACGGCCGCAATGGTTTCTGCACCATGCAGCGCGATCATCCGTTCGAGGTCCTGAACCAGATCGGCACCGTGCTCGGGCAAACCCTTGCTGAAGGCATTTTCCGGTAACAATGTATGACGCATGTGATCGACGCCGTTCAGTCCCATGCCGAACGCCTTACGATTGTTCACCAGGCCACCAACAGAGATGCCTCCGAAGCCAACCCCATGGTAACCCCGTTCGCGGCCGATCAGGCGAGTACGCTCGCCCTGGCCCAGTGCCCGGTGATAAGCCAAAGCGATTTTCAGCGCAGTATCGACCGACTCTGAGCCGGAATTGGTAAAAAACACCTTATTAATGCCGTCTGGTGTGTGCTTGATCAGCCGCTCGGCCAGTTCAAACGGCTTGGGGTGGCCCATCTGAAAGGTCGGTGCGTAATCCATTTCACTGATCTGACGTGCGACGGCTTCAGAAATGTGCGCCCGGCCATGGCCGGCATTCACGCACCACAGCCCCGCCGTGCCGTCCAGAACACTGCGGCCGTCTTCCGTTGTGTAATGCATGCCTTCGGCGCCGACCATCAGTCGGGGCTCAGCTTTGAATTGCCGGTTGGCGGTAAAAGGCATCCAGAACGCATCGGTCTTCGCCGGTGAATCGGCCGAACGGGCCGTCTGGGTTTGCTTGGACGTGTTATCTGGGGTCTGGGTCATGGCCGTTCTCACTCCGACTGAACCGTGGCGCTACCGTCGGGCCGCACCTGTGATGTTTGTTATTTCGAACACATGGAGGCCAGTGTATGTAAAATAATTAAAACATCAAGTCTTGCTGAAGCCTTGATTCGATAGGGTCATCAAGGCGCATCTGCTAATAGCCGAGGGTCATATGGGCGGCATCGATAATCGGGGTGAAGCGCGCCCTTTGCGTTCAATATATTGAAACCCGGCCAGCGACTGGGGTAAGGTAGCGTGCAATAAGAATGACGCTGACTAACAGGTTCCCAACATGACCGATACCCTCGAATACTGGACTCAACGCGCCGCCGAGCTCAAGCCGGAAGGACGTGCCTTTATCAATGGCCAATACCAGGCTGCCAAGTCAGGCGAGACGTTTGAAAGCCGCAGCCCGATCGACAACCGGTTGCTGGCCAACGTAGCAGCCTGCGACAGTGCCGATGCCGACAGTGCCGTGCGTCACGCACGCGCTGCCTTTAATGATGGCCGCTGGTCGCAATTGCCGCCTGCCAAGCGTAAAACCATCCTGCTGCGCTTCGTCGACCTGATCAAGCAGCACGGCGACGAGCTTGCCCTGTTGGAAACGCTCGACATGGGCAAACCCATCTCTGATGCCCGCAATGTCGATATCCCGGCCACCCGCCGCAGCCTGCAGTGGTCGGCTGAGGCCATCGACAAACTCTACGACGAAGTCGCCCCAACCGGCCCGGGCGAACTGGGCCTGGTCACCCGCGAAGCTGTCGGCGTGGTTGCCGCCATCGTACCCTGGAACTTCCCGCTGATCATGGCCAGCTGGAAAATCGGCCCGGCCCTGGCCATGGGCAATTCGGTCATTCTGAAACCGTCTGAAAAATCCCCATTGTCGGCACTGCGCCTGGCCGCCCTGGCCAAAGAAGCGGGCATTCCCGACGGTGTGTTCAACGTACTGCCGGGCTTCGGCCACACCGTCGGCAAGGCGCTGGCGCTGCATATGGATGTAGACACCCTGGTGTTCACCGGCTCTACGGCCATTGCCAAACAACTGATGATCTACGCCGGCGAATCCAACATGAAACGGGTCTGGACCGAAGCGGGCGGCAAATCACCCAACGTCGTCTTCGCCGACGCACCGGACCTGCCGGCCGCCGCCAAAGCCGCCGCCGAGGGCATCTGCTTCAATATGGGCGAAGTCTGCACCGCGGGCTCTCGTCTATTAGTCGAGGCCAGCATTGCCGACGACTTCATGGCCGAAGTCGTGCGGGCGGTACAGGACTGGAAGCCTGGCAACCCGCTCGACCCGGCCACCAATGTGGGCGCCATTGTGGACGAGACCCAGCTCAAACGCGTTCAGGGCTACATCGACACCGGCAAAACCCAGGGCGCCCGTCTTTCGACCGGAGGTAACCGCGCCGACACCGTCGATGGCGGTTTCTTTATGGAACCGACCGTGTTCGAAGACGTCACCCGGGACATGACCATCTTCAAAGAAGAGATATTCGGACCCGTGCTGTCGGTGATAAGATTTACCGATGAAGCAGAGGCTCTGGCCATCGCTAACGACACCATTTATGGCCTGGCCGCCGCCGTCTGGACCAGCAATCTGAGCCGGGCGCACCGCTTTGCACGCGGTCTGCGGGCCGGGTCAGTCTGGGTCAACCAATGGGATGGCGGCGACATGACCGCACCCTTCGGGGGCTACAAGCAATCTGGTAATGGTCGCGACAAATCGCTGCATGCGTTCGACAAATACAGCGAAATCAAAGCCACCTGGATCAAGCTGTAACACCCCGGCACCATATACCGGTTAGCGGGGTGAGGCCTAAAGGAACAGGCCTCACCCCGAGCATACTGACCTCCAACGTTGGGCGCACTGGATGCAAGTAATCACTAACCTGTCCCAACACCGCCGCTGGCTGCACATCAGCCTGCTGTGCTTGCTCCCCCTGTTGACGGCCCAGGCCCGGGAACCAGTACACCTCACTCTGGGCGGAACCCCGGCGTCCTTTAACTATATGTCCACCCTGCTGACACGCTCACTGAATCACCAGGGCTATGCGGTGGAAATCACCAACCTTGGCAACATGCCCACCACCCGCCTCGAAGTGTTGATGGAACAGGGCAATATCGACACGCTGATACTGGGCCAGACCCCTGCCCGCAACGAACGCTTCCTGAACGTCCAGGTCGGCATGACCGACAATCTGGTGAACCACCGTATCCTGTTCATCCCTCCGGGCAGCCAGCAGGACTACAACCAGGTCAGCACACTCGACGATTTTATCGCGCTCAACAAAGTCGCCGGCATGGGTCAGGCCTGGGGCGACAAGCTCATCTGGGAAACCAACAACCTGCCGGTGCAGGGCATTCCCGGAGACTGGAAACGGCTCTACCAGATGGTGGCCTCGGGCCTGAGGGGCGTCGACTACCTGCCCCGGGGAGCCCATGAAATCGTACTCGAATGGCCTCAGCAGCAGGAGCTGGCTGTCGAGGAAAACCTGGTCTTCGTATACGACCGCGATCACATTCTGTACGTCACCCCCACCAACCCGGAATTGCATACCCTGCTCAATACCGTCATGAAAGCAGCCTATCAGGACGGTGTGATTCGTGATGTCGCCAATGAGTTGTTCAGTGAAGTCTATGAACCGCCGGTTAATTTACACCAGCGGCGGGTTATTACGCTGATTACACAGCCCGGTTGAGGGGTGTGGTGATCGGGTATTGTGCGAATAGCTGATTTCACTGGCACTGTGTTCTTCCAGTCGCCCAGGGGACTGGCCTCTTACAAAAGATGAAAACCGAACATGCCACCGTGCCGAGTGGAGGCTGCCGGGTAGGCCTATCCGGGGTAGTCCGCAACATGGATGTTGCGGTCTAGTCTCCATGGATGGATTCACGACGACCCCGGATAGGCCTACCCGGTGGCTTCCACGAACTCTTGGCACTTCACCAACAATTTCGGTTTTTCTGGACGCTTGTTGCCTGCCTCGTTATCCTCTTTCGCCATTGAACAGCGAGCGAGCGGACCCATCTGTGCACCGCGCTGGAGCGTAGGTTCAAGGGTCGTCTCGCTGGATGTTGCCGTTTTAACCAAGGGGAGTCTTACCCACCCATGAGTCTTTTCTGGATACTGCTGTTACCTTTGCTGGGGACAGTTGTACCCCTGCTGACTGATCGCTTCGGTCGTACCGCCTGTGCCTTTGCAACCGCCGCCCTGCCAGCGCTGGCACTGCTACTGGTATTGCTGCAGGTACCGGCCGTCTTCGACGGACAACCCGTGGTTGCCACCCTGCCCTGGATACCCCTGCTTGGCCTGGAATTGTCCGTGCATCTCGATGGACTGGCGCTGCTGTTTGCGATACTGGTACTCGGCATCGGCCTGCTGATCATCCTCTACGCCCGCTATTATCTGTCCGACAAAGACTCAATGGGTCTGTTCTACGCCTACCTGATCCTGTTCATGACCGCCATGCTCGGCATTGTGGTCTCGCATAACCTCCTGCAAATGTGGGTCTTCTGGGAAATGACCAGCGTCAGCTCCTTTTTGCTGATCAGCTTCTGGAACCACAACAGCGACGCCCGCAAAGGCGCCCGCATGGCCATGACCGTCACCGGCCTCGGCGGCCTGGCACTGCTGGCCGGCGTCATCATGATCGGCAACATCGTCGGCAGCTACGACCTGACCGCCGTACTCAGCAGTGGCGACCTGCTGCGCGAACATGCCGCCTACCCCGTCATCGTCATCCTGGTACTGCTCGGCGCTTTCACCAAATCAGCCCAGTTCCCGTTTCACTTCTGGCTGCCCTACGCCATGGCCGCGCCGACACCCGTGAGTGCTTACTTGCACTCCGCCACCATGGTGAAAGCCGGCATCTTTCTGATGGCCCGGTTTTACCCGGTACTGTCCGGCACCGAACTCTGGTTCGTGATTGTCAGCCTTACCGGCCTGACCACCCTGCTGATCGGCGCCTACACCGCCCTGTTCAAACACGACCTCAAAGGTCTGCTGGCCTACTCCACCGTCAGCCACCTGGGCCTGATCACCCTGCTGCTCGGCATGGGATCCGACATGGCCGCCGTCGCTGCCGTGTTCCACATCATTAATCACGCCATTTTCAAAGCCTCGCTGTTCATGGCCGCCGGCATCATCGACCACGAGACCGGCACCCGCGACATGCGAAGGTTGAACGGCCTGTGGAAGTACATGCCCTATACCGCCACCCTGGCGATGGTCGCTGCCGCGTCCATGGCTGGTGTCCCCTTGCTGAACGGCTTTCTGTCGAAAGAGATGTTCTTCGCCGAAACCCTGGACCAGAGCTCCCTCGGTTCCCTGTCCTGGATGATCCCGGTACTGGCGACTGTGGGTACCGCCTTTTCGGTCGCCTATTCGCTGCGCTTTATTCACGATGTGTTCTTCAACGGCGAGCCGGTCGACCTGCCCAAAACACCGCATGAACCGCCGCGCTACATGCGGCTACCGATCGACATTCTGGTCGCCCTGTGTCTGCTGGTCGGCATCTGGCCAGCGCTGCTGATTGGCAAATTGCTAGCGGCGGCGGCCGGTTCGGTAGTGGGCGGTGCATTGCCCGACTACGGCCTCTACATCTGGCACGGTTTCAACCTGCCGCTGCTGATGAGCGCCCTGGCGATGACCGGCGGCGCCTACGTCTACTTCAATCGGGAAAAACTGTTTACCTTCCAGGCCCAGTTCCCGGAAGCCAATGCCAACCTGATCTTCGACAAATCGGTGAAATGGGTGATGAAGCACTGCGCTCGCTTTATCGAGTGGTTCGAAAACGGGTCGCTGCAACGCTACGCCTTCCTGCTGATACTGCTGGCGCTGGTGTTGCTCGGCCTGCCCCTGATCGATCTGAACACCACTGCCGGTCTGCGCCCTCAGATTCCGGTCGATGCCGTCATGCTCTCCGGTGCAGCCCTGCTGGCATTGTCGTCTCTGGCGACCGTTATCTGGCACCGCAAGCGGCTGATTGCGCTGTTGATGCTGTCGGTGGTCGGGCTGATCGTGTCGCTTGCCTTCGCGCTGTTCTCCGCACCCGACCTGGCGCTGACACAGTTGTCGGTTGAAGTGGTCACCATCATTCTGTTGCTGTTGGCGCTGTTCTTCCTGCCGCAAAGCACACCCAAGGAATCGAGCCCGCGCCGGGTCGCGCGGGACCTGACCATTGCCGCCATCTTTGGTGGCATCATCGGCACCATCAACTACGCCATCATCACCCGGCCGCTGGACAGCATTTCCGATTTCTTCCTCGACAACGCCAAAAGCGGCGGTGGCGGCACCAACGTGGTCAACGTCATTCTGGTCGACTTCCGGGGGTTCGATACCCTGGGTGAGATCACCGTGCTGGGCATCGCCGCCCTTGGCATCTACAAACTGATCGCCCGGATGGGGCTGTTCAAACCGACCAGCGACGACGATGGCCGCCCCTGGACCGAAGACAAACACCCGATGATGCTCTCGGTCATTTCCCAGGGCCTGCTGCCGCTCGCCCTGCTGGTTTCGGCCTACATCTTCCTGCGCGGGCACAACCTGCCAGGTGGCGGCTTCATTGCCGGGCTGGTTACCTCCATTGCGATTATTCAGCAGTACATTGCCCACGGCGTCGACTGGCTCAAAGACCGGCTGAAACTCGACTACCAGAAGGTCATCGGCAGCGGTCTGCTGATCGCCACGCTCACTGGCCTCGGCAGCTGGGCGTTTGGCTACCCCTTCCTGACCTCCTGGTACGACTACTGGACCTGGCCGGTCATCGGCGAATTCGAGGTCGCCAGCGCCATAGCCTTTGACCTGGGTGTCTACCTGACCGTGGTCGGCGCCACCATGCTGATTCTGGCGAACCTGGGCCAGCACACCACCACTGAACGCGCACGAGAGACGGAGCACCAATAATGGAAGCCATCTTTGCCTTTTGCGTTGGCCTGATGACCGCTTGCGGCCTGTTTTTAACCTTGCGCGGCCGCACCTTCCCGGTGGTGGTCGGCATTACTTTGTTGTCCTATGCGGTGAACCTCTTTCTGTTTTCCAGCGGTCGACTGCTGATCAACGGCGCCACCATTCTGGGCCAATCAGATCAGTACGCCGACCCCCTGCCACAAGCTCTGGTGCTGACCGCCATCGTCATTGGTTTCGCGATGACCGCCTTCGTGGTGATTCTCGCCATCCGCGCCCGCTCCGATCTGGGCAACGACCACGTCGACGGCCGCAACCCACCGGGTGCCGGCCTGCCCAGTGACCGGCTCAAGGAGAAGAATTAATGCAACATTGGGCCGTGCTCCCCATTCTGATTCCCTTGCTGGCTGGCACCCTGATGCTGCTGCCACCGCTGGCCGGAACGATCCGTCGCCAGCGGATTGCCAGCCTGGTCAGCCTGGCACTGATGCTCGTCGGGGCTCTGGTGCTGTTCCGCCTGAGCACCCAGGCAACGCAACTGTATGTACTGGGTGACTGGCAACCGCCGTTCGGCATTCTGCTGGTGGCAGACCGGCTATCGTCCCTGCTGGTGCTGCTGACCACCGTGCTGGCGATCGGGGCGGTGCTCTATTCTCTGGCCGGCGACGACAACCGGGGTAAATACTTTCATTCGCTGATGATGTATCAGTTGATGGGTGTCAACGGGGCCTTTCTGACCGGCGATATTTTTAACCTCTTCGTCTTCTTCGAAGTGCTGCTCATTGCCTCATACGCCTTGTTGATTCACGGCGGTGGCAAGCAAAAAACCCAGGCCAACGTGCACTATATTGTGCTGAACCTGATCGGCTCGGCATTTTTCCTGTTTGCGCTCGGCATGCTCTACGGCACCCTCGGCACCCTGAACATGGCGCAAATGTCGACTCGCATTGCTGAGCTGACGCCCGGCGCCAGCATTCTGGCCGAGGCCGGGGCGCTGTTACTGCTGGTCGTGTTCGGCCTGAAAGCCGCGATGATGCCGTTGCACTTCTGGCTGCCCAAAGCCTATGCCTCTGCCTCTGCGCCGGTTGCGGCGATGTTCGCGATCATGACCAAGGTGGGCATCTACAGCATCTTCCGGGTGCATACCGTGGTGTTTGGTGAGCAGGCCGGAGACCTGGCCTACATTGCCATCCCGTGGATCTGGCCGATGGCGCTGCTGACGCTGGTGATAGGAGCGGTAGGCGTACTCGCAGCCCCGACGCTGCGCACCCTGGTCGCCAACCTGATTCTTATTTCCGCCGGCACCTTGCTGGTGGCGGTAGTATTGCTCAATACCCAGGCGGTCATCGGCGGGCTTTACTATCTGGTGCACACCACGCTGGTTACCGGTGCCCTCTTTTTACTGGCCGACGTGATCGCCCAGCAACGCGGTCAGGCGTCCGACCGTTTTGTGGTGTCACGGCCCATGAAACAGGCCCCCATGCTTGGCCTGTTGTTCTTTATCGGTGCGGTTACGGTTGCGGGTTTGCCGCCGCTCTCCGGTTTTGTCGGCAAGGCGTTGCTGCTGCAGGCGGCCCAAACCGCCACGGAGATGGGCTGGGTCTGGTCCACCATTCTGCTCAGCAGCCTGGCGGTGATCATTGCGCTTTCCAGGGCTGGCACCAACCTGTTCTGGCATGTATCGGGCAATAAAACCGGTACCGACAACGCACAGCCGATTCAGCTGATTGCCATTGCCTTCCTGCTGCTGGCCTCGCCGGCGCTGGTTATTTTTGGCGGCCCGGCTACCGAATTTGCCGAGGCAGCGGCTTTGCAAATGCAGCAGATGTACCCTGAAGTCCAGACGCTGATGGCGGAGGGCCAGCCATGAAACGACTACTGCCGTTCCCGTATTTGAGCCTGCTGCTGTTGATCGTCTGGCTGCTGATGAACAACAGCATGTCGCCCGGTCAAATTCTGCTCGGGCTGATTTTTGCGTTGCTGATTCCGCTCGGCACTTCGTCCATGCGCAAGAACCAGCCAACGCTGAAAAAGCCGCTGTCGGCGGCGAAATACCTGTTGATGCTGATGGGTGACATCATTGTCTCCAACGTTGAAGTCGCCATTCAGGTTCTGGGCCCCGTGCGCAAGATTAGCCCGGGCTTTATCGCCGTTCCGCTCGACATCACTCAGGATTTGCCCATTACCCTGCTGGCCAGCAGCATTTCACTGACGCCCGGCACCGTGAGCATCGAGGTGTCGGAAGATAAACGCTGGCTTTATGTTCATGTTTTGAATCTGGTGAACGAAGCCGACACCATCGCCAACATTAAACAGCGCTATGAAGCGCCGCTGAAGGAGATATTCGGATGCTGACGACGGTTGTTCTGATCAGTTGCACCTTTGTCGGCATCGGGCTGCTGCTCAACCTGTGGCGACTGCTAAAGGGCCCCAGTGTGCTCGACCGTGTGCTGGCGCTCGACACCATGTACATCAACAGCATCGCGTTAATTGTATTGCTGGGTTTGTATTTCGGCTCGCCGCTGTATTTCGAGGGCGCCCTGCTCATTGCCATGCTGGGTTTTGTCAGCACGGCGGCGCTGTGCAAATACCTGGTGCGCGGCGATCTGATCGAATAATACCGGGCGGCCCACGCCGCCTGCCGACCATTTGTGGAGTTGTTCAATGAGCCTTTTTGTAGAATGGCTGGTCATAATACTGTTATTGCTCGGTGCCTTTTTTCTGATGGTCGGTTCCATTGGCCTGGCCAAGCTGCCCGACTTTTACACCCGCCTCCATGCGCCCACCAAAGCCTCAACCCTGGGCATCGGTGCGGTGCTGATCGCCTCAACGCTATTCTTCAGCGTGACTCAGGAAGGCATCAGCGTAAAGGAACTGGTGATCACCCTGTTCCTGTTCATAACCGCCCCCATCACTGCCCACATGATGGGCAAGGCCGCCATGCACAAGGAAAAAAAGGCGATCGACCGCACCCAGAACCTGCACTTGCAGGAGCCCGCCCGCAATCGTCAACCGCCTGAGGCACCTGAAACGAATGAATAACGCGAATGTCATGAGATAACCATTCGCTCCAGGTCAACCACTTGCCATCCAAGGACTACCGGGTGCGCCTACAGCCGGCCGCTAGACCGCATGTATGCGGTCTCCGAGCCCCCAGCCGGGGCACACAAGTAAGAATGGGTAACCAGACGCGTTATTCAGCGACGCTCAAACTCATAGCATGGACCTACCACCGGTAAAACTGCGTACCTGCTCACAAATTTAGCTTTTATTCGCCTACCCTGCCGAAGTCAGTTTGACAGCCCTGCCACCCGCTGCTTTTCTTCCACAGGCACTTACGTTGTCGCGATGTTCAGATCGTGAAGTGACTTGGGTGTCCCCGTATCGTGTTGCTGTCTGCGTGGACAAGGAACATCCACTGGTGTCATGGCACCAGCTAGGGAACGGGTTAGCCTATGTCTGATGCTTCAGCCAACACTGCGCCACAGACGCCGCCTGCTGAAGGCGAGTATCGACTGGTTGTCACCTCTATTGGAAAGGCCACACCGGCGTCCGCCAAATCCATCGCACTTGGGCTCGGCGTTTCCGTTCAAAGCGTACTTAATGCCCTCTACCGCGCGCCCTCCATTCTAATTGACCGGGTGTCGGTCGACATCGCCGAACAAATGCAAACGTTACTGGCCAGCCTCGGCTACGAGACGCGAATCGACTCCTGTGATCAGCCCTTGACGCCTGCGGATGGCTATGTCGACATCGCCGCTTATATTACTGACGTTCAGGCTTACGACCGCATCCTTGATGAACTCGCGCGCTTTCTCGGCACGACCGCCGCTGAGACATCGCACCTGCTCACCTCGCCGCCCGGCATCATTCTCGGCAATGTCAGCCAGGCTACGCTGATTGCGCTGCGTGACCGACTGGGCGATGGCATTGAACTGATCGCCTCGAACCCGAAAACCGCTCGCTACAGTGTCTTTCTGACGGCAGACAGCCCCGAGCAGGCTCAGCGTACCGGTCTGGAGCTGCGCCGACGGGGCTACCAGCCTATTGCCGACCAGGGCTGCGTACTGATTGACCTCGACAAAACACAGGCCGATGCACTCTGGTCAGCCTTTCAGAAGGCCAACACCCTGCGAGTGATCAATCAGGATTTCCTGCGCTACGATCTGGTACTGACCGAACCCGGCCAGGGTGCCACCGCCGACGCCTGTGCCGCCCTTGGCGACTTGGCAGGCATCCCTGAACACATCATTGCGAAACTCTTTGCCAATACCCCCATCACCCTGATCGAAGCACTGCCCAACGAGCACCTGCAATCCACACTGCTGGCGCTGACGCAGACCGGGCTCAGCGTCCGTGCCGACCTGATCAGCTTTATGCCGCTGGGACTGAAAATCACGCACACCCGGGAGCCCCGGCAATTGCAGCGCACGCTGCAGTCTCTGGGCTTGCTCGACGGCGCCCAAACGACCCTGCCTGCACTCCCCTTCCAATTGCCCTACGCCCTGCCTGAATTGCAGGCTCGGGTGGTACGCGGGGCTTTGGCAGCAACCGGTACAGCAGCAGAACTGGTGGAGATAGCCTCATGACTCAGGCGAGAACAACGCAGTCAGCCAAACCAGCCAGCGCCGACGCACACGCTTACCACCTGGGTGTGGCTGAAGCCGGAAAATGCTGTGCACTCAGGGGCGATCATGACGAAGCCCTGCGTCACTATCGCGAGGCCATCAAGCTCGCGGTGTCGGCCCGAGCGCCCGAAGTGTTTTTCCGGCACTACAGCCAATGCGTACTGGAGAGCCTGGAGCTGACCGGAAGCTATCAGGACGTGCTGGATTACTGCGAAAAGGCCGATGAGTACTATCAGACCCTTCGGCTAGAGCCGGGCAATCAGCGCCGGCTACACGCCCGGGATCACGGCAGCATCCTCGAACGCCAGGGCCTGATCTACGCCAAACTCGGCGATCGCAAGGCGGCCTTTGCCAGCCTGGAAAAAGCACGCCAGATTGCCGGGCAAAACACCCTGGGGCTGACCGAACAGGTCATTGGCTGGTTGCAGCGCGGCCTGCACCCGGACCCGGCCCGCCTGACCGACGCCCAGCGCAAGCATCACTATTTCAGCGTTCGTACCGACCAGGTCGACGCTCGCCGGGCACGCCCGTTACCGGCAGCGACGAACGCCGGTCCAGCGTCGCACCGCACCCGCAGTTCACTGTTATAAACCGCTGATTACTCCGCCTCCAGGCGGCCAGGAGAAAGGCAATGACAGATTACGATGGACTCACACCCGGCCAGGTACTGGCAGACGCCAGTGTCGCCGAATTCATTAAAACTCTGGGCTTGTCCATTGCGGAGGCACAACAGGCACTGGATGAAAACTCGGTTGATCAGATCGCCGAATTCATCACCCCCAGGGACGGACTCGGCGGTCGCACCTTGCTCGACCTGGGTCTGTCTCCGGCGTTTTATCATTACCAACACGCCGATATTTCCTGTTCCTTGCAATTGAGTTTGCGCGTCGAAAAAGACCTGAGCGTGGGTTTGAACCTGAACGGCTCATTCAACGACACCCAAACCTCCGACAGCGATCAGTCCGAAAGCAGTGAAAGCACCGAGAGCGGATCGAGCACGGCCTCGCGTGAGCGCACCGCTGAAATCAGCGTGCAATCATCCAGTACCGGTGCACTGACCCTGGGCGGCCGCCAATTCCAGATCAGCGGTGATGACCCCCTGGCACGCATCCGTGCACTGCAGGAGGCGGTTACATCTGACGCCCAGGCTGGTGTGCCGCGTCTGTTGTACGAACACCCCGACCGTACATTCACCATTAGCACCGATGCCGAACCCGAAAAAGTGGCCACCACCGACCGCACCGTCGCGTTTAAGGGCGGGGGCTTCGACCGCTGCGTGATTCAGATCGACGCCAACAGCGCTACCGATTATGAATTTAATGGCAGTATCACGGTAAACACCACCGCCCAGGGGGCACTGCAGGCGTACGCCGACCATGTCAAAACCGAAGTGGAAGGAGCGGGCTACACGGCATCGCTCTACGCGCCCACCGACCCGATCACCACCACCCATTTCAAAACCGGCAAGCACCACCTGGAAACCTTCAGCATCGATGGCACCACGTACAACGACGACATGATTCAGAGCCTTGGCTATCTGGCCCAGTTCGCCAAGGATCATAATTTTGAACTCGAAGTCAAAGGCTTTGCCGACGCTCAGCGGTACCGGAATCAGAGCCCTTCCGAATCAAACCAGAGCAATATCGATCTGGGCAACTGCCGGGCCGATGAAGTCATTCGAATTCTGTTGGGCCAGGGGCTGCCCGCAAACCAGGTAAGGCGGATAACGTCGGAAGGCTCCGCCGATGCACAGGCCGCCGGTGGTACGCCCGACAACGTGAACTTTCGCAAAGCAGAAATTCGCATCAAAAACCGCTCGGTCTATTACCTGCTGGTGCGCTCGCCCAACTCAGGCCTAACCATCGAAAGTGTCACACCGGATAAAACCACGCCCGGCACCAGCGGCAATGGGTTTGCCTGGTTGTACCGGCCTCAGTCACTGTCTCTGTCTGGCAAGAAAGTCACCATTGAAGGGACGGATTTTCCCTTCTCCGGTGCGTCAGCCGCAGGCCATGCAGCGGGCAGTCCGTCAGCCTATGCCGAGAATCTGAAGAACGATATTAACGCCAACGCCAGTGTCGATTTCAGTGCCTCTGCCGAGGCCAATGTGGTGACGGTGTTTGGCAAGAGCACACCGTTCCGGCTGACGCTGGTGTCCTCTGAAGAACGCTCGATACAAATCAGCGGCACCGAGGGTATCACCGTAACCCGGCAGTTCACACGCACCGAGTCTTCGAGTCTGACGCGGCAAAACACCGGCAATCGCACCGTGGCGGTTGGGGCATCACTGGATGTGCGTTTCTCGCGTCAGTTTGAAATGAACGTCACCGGCAACTCTTCCATTTCGGCGCGACTGGTCTCCATTCCCGCACCACCGGAGTTTCTGGAAACCATAAAAACCTTTCTGGCACAGAACGATTGAACGGCCATGAAGCAACGACCGAGGAGCATTCATCATGAGTGAGGTACCGGCGGTTACCCGCTCGTTAATGTCGGCCCCGCTGCCGCAGATTATTGAAAAGCTGGGGGTCGCCATTGCCCAGGCGCAACTGGCGCTCGATAAAAATTCGATCGAGATTGCCCAGTCGCTGGCCGAGTCGGAAGTCGAGATTGGCGACACCACCTACAACCTGTTATCGCTCGGATTTGTGCCCAGCTTTTATGCGTTTACCGAGGCGACGGTGGAAGCCAAGCTCAGTTTCAGCATGACGGAAAGCACCGAAACCTCGGTAAATGTCGGGGTGCAGGTGGGCGTTCAGTACGGCGTTTTTATGGCAGCGGCGTCGGTTGATGTGGGCTATGCCCGAAAGTTCTCGGTATCGGCTGAAGGCATGTCGTCCATCGCAGCGCGGCTGGTGTCGTTACCCGCACCGGAAACGTTTTTATTGTTACTGAAACAACAATACCAGCAAGACATTTGACCAACCGGAACTGAACAGTCAGCCAGAGGAGAACGGCAATGGCAATAGGACAAGAACTGCTGAACGTGCCCATGGGCGATATGATCCGGCAAATGGCCTTCGCCATCGCCGATGGTCAGTATCAGCTCGATGAAAACTCGATCAACGTTGCCGAAATGATGGGCGGCCTGACCACAGTGTATGACGAGCGCGGCGAGGTCACCTTTGACGACAGCCGGGTATTTTTCGGCTACGAATACATGACCCTGGCCGAGGCGGTGGCCTATGCCACCGTTGATGATGCCGTATCGGGCTCGTTAGATGAAAACGAGGCCGTCAAACTGCTCGATCTGGTCAAAAAGATCGCCAAAGACCTGCACGATGTCGATGATGTGGCCAGCCTGGATGCCAATCAGAAAAAACTAGAGATTCGGGTACCCGTTCGCCATTCGATGATGGAGCTGGGCTTTGTTCCCACCTTCTATCAATTCGTCGACACCATTATCGAAGTTAAAATCGCGATCAAGATTACCCGTGAACGCGAGTACACCCGTACCCGCAGCAATAAGACGACAGACAAAGCCAACGCCTACAAACGCAAGCGTTCTTTCTGGGGCACTTCCAGATCTTCAGGTTCTGAAAGCACGGTCACCACCAGTCAGGTCGATGCTACCTACTCCAGCAAATATTCCTACACGGCTGAAGGGGCTTCCATTCTGCGCACAAAGATCGTTCCGGTGCCGCCACCGACCGTGCTGGAAGATCGCATTCGCTCCTTCATGGAATCCGAAGAGGCACGGCGCGAAGCCAACCTCGAGGTCCGGCGCCGTGATATGGGGCTGGATACTGACGACGATGCGTAAATTCCCGCGCGATTTTTGCGGCAGACAGGCAGAGGGCTAACCCATGTCCATTGGCACAGAAATGCAAAACACGCCCTTCCCCGAGATGGTGCGAACACTCGGGATCGGCATCGCAGAAGCCCAGTATGAACTCGATCTGGTATCACTCAAGATCGCACGGATGATGGCCGGCTACGCACCCGACCCGGAACCCGAAGACGGCGAACCCGCTCCCACGCCAACCACTCCACCGGAGCGCAACATGCTGGTGAAGCTGGGCGATGGCAACGAGTACTCCCTGCTGGAACTAGGCTTCGTGCCCACCTTCTATCAGTTTGTCGACACCCTGATCGAATTGAAGCTGTCGATTTCGATGTCGCGCGAAACCAACTTCAAACGTTCGTCCACCAATGTGAATGCATCGGTCAGCGGTAAGGTCGGGTTCTTTTCGGCCTCCGCCAAAATGAGCGTCAGTTCGGTGTCGGCCAGTTATTCCTCCAAATATCAGTACTCGGCAGAGGGCTCCTCGCTGATGCGCACCAAGCTGGTACCGGTTCCGGCCCCGGCGATACTGGAAGAGCGCATCCGTTCCATGATTGCCAGTACCCTTACTGACGCCGACGATGAGTGAACCATGACCCGACGGACCTGGCGCGACCTGGATCAGGATTCAAACGGGCGTTCAGCATCGTCCACTGGGCCGTCCGCTGGGCCGTCCGCTCCGGCCGCGGCGACAGGCTCCAGCGGGGCGTCTGACCTGGCAGAGGCCGCCCGGCTGGCCCCGAACAGTCAACTCAACCAGCTGTTGAACCGGCGCAATGAACTGGAATCCAAACTGCGCGGCCTGACCGGCAATTCGCAACAGGACCCGGCCATCAGCCAGCGTTTCCCGGTGGCCAGCTTCGCCGAACGGCGCCAGCAAGAGCAGGAATGGGCCGCCCAACGGGCTGCCGCCCGGCAACGGCAGAGTGACCCTGTGCCGGTGGGGACGCCACGCGGCAGCCTTCCTGCGTCGCCACTCGAAGGCCGCATGTATGACGGGCTGCCGGGCCGCAGTGGCCTGAGTGAGGGGCCAGACAATCGCTTTGTTACGGCCAGCCGCCAGGCTCGCTCTGGCTTGCGTCGCATTGGCGAAGCACTGACGCCACCCCAATCGGTCAGCCAGCCAGTGCGAGACGCCCGGCAGTCGGTCGACGGCGCACGCGATCAACTGCGCGATCTCGACCAGCAACTGGCCAGCGAAGGGGTATCCGAAGCAGACCGGGCCGAGCTGCGCAAAACCTTGCAAGGCGACCGGCTCGACAAGACCAGCGCCGTTTTAAACCGCGCCCAGTCGGCACTCGATGCGCCTCAGCGAGCCGTCGAGCGCATTGAATCCGGCTGGCAAGCCCGTGAACAACGCCTGACTGGCGCCATGGACCGGTTTTCCAGCTACGCCGATCGTCGCGAACAGCGCCTGTCGCTCGACAGCGGCGGCTCCGGAGACCTGTTCGCTCGCATGCAGGCGAACCGACAACGCGCCCTGGAACGACGGCGCGAACAACAACAGGCCGAACAACGCGATCAGCAGCGCCGGGAGCGGGCGCTGGCCAAACAGCGCGAACGATCACGGGAACAGGACAGTGCCTGATACACCCTGGACGTCAACGTAACGGGCATCAATCGAGGTAGTTGAATGAGCGAAGGAAAATTCATTGCAGACACGCTGGAAAGCGTACTGGTCGGCATTGCCGAAAGTCTGCGCGAAGCCCAGGAAGAACTGAACAGCATAGCGCCACTCGACGGTTATGGACGGCCTGCCCCCCAATACCGCATACCGCATCTGGATTTCGAAGTGGGCTTTCAGCTCAAATCCGAAACCCGATCCGGCGGGGGCGTTCGCTACCTGTTTGCCCCCGTTAACAGTAGCGAGGCGTCCAAAGAAGTGACCAGCCGGATAACCGGCCGCTTTGTGGCCGTGCCCCCGGGTGAAGGGATGCCGGTCCCACAGCTGGCCGCCGACATTACCTCAGCGGGTAACCGCCGCACCGTGACATTCACAGCCACCACCAGTGCCGGCGAAGTACTGACCGGTGCCGACATAGAACTGAACCTCGACCGGGAAGCCTCGATCGGCTTGTCCAAAGCCGCTGGCGTCAGTTCACCCCGGCTAACGGCGGTGTCGCTGAGCAGTGCCGTGGTACAGACCGATGCGTCGGGCGTGGCGGTCACTGACGTGCAACTCGGCGGTGCGCTGCAAACCGCCGCCAGGGTGGTTTTGGTCGCAGAGCTTGGCTTTGAAACCCTGCGTCTGGTCATCGGCAAGGAGGTCAGCTGATGGGCAAAGTCATCGCCACCGTTCACTTGCTGACCGATGAAGGCAAAGTTGCCGAAGGCCATACCCTGAGCCTGGAAGCCTACCAGTTGAAAAACCGTCGCTGGCAAGCCGTTGCCAGAAGCAAAACCGACGCCGAAGGCAAGGCCACGCTGACCACCAACAACAGCGCCGTCAGCGACACCATGGCCCCGGCCTTACGCCTGACGGAAGCCGGTTCACCGGCACCGCGTGTCCTCGCCCACGGCGGGCTGATGCAATATGACACCCGTCAGCAAACCCTGTTTCTCGATTTTGGAAAAATCGAGCGCTTGGAAGAAACCGCACACCGGTTGCAGCACGTCGACAGTCGCTTCGCTCGCACCAATGAATCGGTGGCCGGGGCACCGGTCGCGCCGCAGATTTCAACGCTGGCCGTCAACCGACTGGTGATGGCCAACCCGACCCTGACCGCCAATCTAACCCGAGTCGATGTGGCCAGCGAAAGAGCAAGACCTACGGCCGAAGTCCCCGGCGTGAAGCTGGACCCAGCCGTTACCGCCACCCTGCTGAACACCAAAGAACTCGATACGCTCAAAGCCCGGGAAGTGCAATTGAACGCCCAGCTACTCGATAAAAGTCGTGAATTCACACTGACCGCCGAGCAACTCTCAACCGCCAAAAGCCGCATCAGCACCCTTGAAACCAACCTGTCGCAAACCGCGACCGAAAAGGAAGCGCTGGCCGCAAAAGTGAAACAACTGGAATCCACCACCCGCAAACCGGCCGCGATAGAAACGGTGCTGGTCGGTCTGGGTTCAAAAGTGAGCAGCTCCAATACCCGCATGAAGGCCGAGGCACTGCCTTACCGGCTGGGGAACGTGAAAATCGATTTGCGCGGGTCCATGTCGGACGACGGGAGTTCCATCGTCATGGGCGAAGCCGGTGGCGGCTTCAGCACCGAGCTGATCAGTGAGTCAGCCGATACCGGCGAAACCAGAACGTCGGTCCCGGACGTCATTGGCCTGACAGAAAGTGCGGCGCGCCGGGTACTGCGATCAGTCGGATTGCGCATGGCCAGCGCCCACCAGCAACTTGCCGAGGGGGCGGGTGTACCCGGCCAGGCACTCAGTCAGCACCCGGCCCCCAGCAGCGAAGCGGAGTACGGCAGCTCGGTCATGGTGGTGTTTGGCGAACGCAAACAAGAGGCTGCACCGAAATGATTCTGATACACAGGCCTTTCCGGTGCTTCGGAGTTCGCAGGCAAAGGACTAGCACCGGGTGCCAGGTAGGGCTATCGAGGGTGGTCCGCAGCAAGGATGCTGCGGTCCAGGCCCCATGGAAGGGTTTACGCCGACCCTCAATAGCCCTACCTGGTGGCCGGTGCGGGCGACTGGCAACGTAACCAACCGCGAACTCCGAAACTCGAGTCATTAACAACAGGAGCACGTCCATGAAAAATTTGCGATCACTGGTACAGGATGTTGTGGCGTCTCCGCTCGGCGATGTCATTGCCTCGGTCGGCGAAGGCGTTGCAAGCGCTCAACAAGCACTTGATGACGGATCGCTGGCCGCCGTGCTCGAGCTATACGCCGAGAACGATGACGCCAAAATGAAGCTGCTGCAGGACATCGGCTACCGACCCACCTTCTACGCCCTGCCGGACACAACCGGTGAAGTGCGGGTGGCCTTGCGCCTGGGCCAGGGGGCAGCCGGCGCGTCACAGGCGACCGCGGTTAAGAAAACACCGGTACCGGCAGTTCGTGCGGCGCTTGGGCGGCAAGGGCTGAATACCAGCCGGAAGCTCTACGCCTCACCGGTCGATGCCGGTTACACCAACCAGTACGGGTTCAGTGCCGACGTCAGTGCAAAGCTGACCTTCCGTATTGTACCCATCCCACCGCCAGACGGCGTCGACGAACTGCGCCTGGTGCCAAACCTGGTCACCGACCGGGACGGGAATCCACGCAGCCTGGCTGGTGCCCGCGCCGTGCTCGAACAACTGGGCTTAAGGGCTGCGCTGGCTGACGATGAACAGGATGCCAATGACACCTCGCTCATCGCCAGCCAGGACCCCACCCCCGACAGCATTGCCCGTGCCGGTGATGAGATCCTGCTTACACTGGCACAGTGACTATCGACACCTTGTGACCGGCGGCTTACCCCTCATGTTGTGGGTATCATTCACTGACTACGCGCCCGGAGGCTCCAGTGACCGCCTATTCCATACTCGATCTGTCACCCGTTAACCAGGGCAGCACCGCCGGTGAGGCCCTGCACCGCTCCCGCGCCCTGGCGCAGCACGCCGAAAAAGCGGGTTACACCCGCTTCTGGATGGCCGAACACCACAACATGCCCGGTATCGCCAGCGCCGCGACGGCGGTAGCGCTCGGCTTTGTCGCCGAAGGCACCAAGCGCATCCGCATTGGCGCCGGTGGTGTCATGCTGCCCAACCATGCGCCATTGACCATCGCCGAACAGTTCGGCACCCTCGCTGCCCTCTACCCGGACCGGGTGGACCTCGGCCTCGGCCGTGCGCCCGGCACCGATGGCGCCACCATACGGGCACTGCGCCGTAACCCGATGAACGCCGCCGATACCTTCCCGGACGATGTGCAGGAATTGCTGCATTACTTTGAACCGGTGCAGCCGGGCCAGACGGTGCAGGCCGTGCCCGGCGCTGGCTTGAAAGTGCCGGTCTGGTTGCTTGGCTCCAGCCTCTACAGCGCCCAGCTTGCCGCCGCACTCGGCTTGCCGTTCGCCTTCGCCTCGCACTTTGCGCCCGACCATCTCGATCAGGCCCTGGCTATTTACCGCGAACGCTTCAAGCCATCCGACTATCTGGACGCTCCGTACGCCATGGCAGCTGTGAATGTGTTTGCGGCCGACACCGAGCATCAGGCCCGGGTGCTGAAAACCTCGGTGGAACAGCAGTTCATGGCGCTGCGTCGCGGCACACCGGGCCCTTTGAAACCCCCGGTCGAACCGGACCAGGTCGGCAGCCCGATTGAGCGTGCCCAGGTGGATCACGCTCTGGCTGAATCGGCCGTGGGCGCGCCCGGCCAGGTGGAAGCCTGGCTGCGCCGCTTCATTGACCGGACTGACGTCGACGAAATCATCTTTACCGGCCAGATGTTCGACGACAAGGCGCGGTTCAAATCGTTCGACATAGCGGCCGATGCGATGCGAGCCATCGCCGCCACCCAGGTGGCCGTATAACCTCTGGCCCCTAGTCTCTAACAGGTTGTTGAAAAAGGCTTCCTGCCTTTTTCAAAACACGAGAACCAAACATTGCGATTTTTGGTTCTCTCACAAAATCAATGACTTAGCAGTCATCAATTTTGCCGGAACATCCATGTTCCGGGAGCAGGCCGCCGAAATTCTCCGAATTTCAACAACCTGCTAAATAATGCATCAGGAACCCATACTATGACCGACGCCCTAACGATAGACCCGAACCAGTCCGTACTGGTGACCGGCGCCACCGGCTACGTCGCCGGCTGGATTGTGAAAAAACTGCTCGACGCCGGCGTCACCGTGCACGCCGCCGTGCGCGACCCCGACAACACCGACAAAGTCGCACACCTCAAACAACTGGAACAGGAAGCCCCGGGCACGTTGAATCTGTTCAAAGCCGATCTGCTCGACCCGGGCTCCTATACCGACGCGATGGCCGGTTGCTCCGTCGTGTTCCATACCGCCTCGCCGTTCATTCTGTCGTTCGATGATGCGCAGAAAGACCTGATCGAACCGGCCCGTCAGGGCACCCTGAACGTGCTCGACAGCGTGAATAAAACCGACACCGTCAAACGCGTGGTACTGACCAGCAGCTGTGCGGCCATCTATGGCGACAACATCGACCTGGAGACCTCGGGCAAGCCGGCCCTGGATGAAACCGACTGGAACCGGACATCGTCACTGACACACCAGCCGTACTCCTATTCCAAGACCCTGGCCGAGCAAGCCGCCTGGGAAACCGTGGAAAAACAGTCGCGCTGGGATCTGGTCACCATCAACCCCTCCCTGGTACTGGGGCCGGGCATCAACCCGCGCAGTACGTCGGCCTCGCTCGGCATGTTCAAACAATTTGCCAGCGGTCGGCTCAAGGCGGGCGTTCCGGCCTTCTACATTGCCGCTGTCGATGTGCGCGACGTGGCCGATGCACACATCAAAGCGGCCTTCACACCGCAGGCTAAAGGCCGCTACATTGTCTCCGGTCACGACAGCAGTTTTATCGAATTTGCGGAGATCATGCGCAAAGAATTTGGCGACGGATACGACTTTCCAAAGCGCATTCTGCCAAAACCTCTGGTCTGGCTGGTCGGGCCACTGGCCGACAAGGCCATGACCCGCGCCATGGTCAGTCGCAACGTCGGGCACCCGATCCGGTTTGATCACAGCAAGAGTGAGCGAGAGCTTGGCGTCCGGTACCGGCCGCTGCGGGATTCAATCAGCGATTTCTTCAATCAGTTGCTGGAAACTGGCCAGATTCACAAGGCCCGCAGCTAACCTGGCACACCAAGTGCGAGTGGGAGGGTACTATGAAAGGCTTTCTGACCCCGGGATTCACTGCGCTGGTGACCTTGCTCGTCGCCAGCCTGGCGTTCGGCGAAACAGACGCCGAACAACGTTACCCGGATGTGATCGACGTCAGTGTCAGCGCCTCGGGTGACGACCGTTTCACCTTCCAGGTAACGCTGTCGTCACCCTACGACACACCCCAGCGATACGCCGATGCATTCAGGGTAGCGACCGAAGGCGGAGACACACTGGGCGTGCGCGAACTGCTACACGACCACGCCAACGAACAGCCGTTTACCCGAAGCCTCTCCGGGGTAGCCATCGCGCCCGACCTTACCCGAGTGGTCGTTCAGGGGCGCGACCAGGAATATGGCTATGGCGGCCAGACCATGACGGTCTCACTGCCCGGGCGTTGACTTCATGGCATTACCTGAAGGTCGGTGAACTGGGGCGACGCTGGCTGACCGCCGGGCTGAAACCCGAACTGATCACGGTATTTCTCCATGGTCATGCCCAGTTCGCGTTTGAACAGACGACGGAAATTGCTTTCGTCCTGGTAGCCGACATCGAGCGCAATCCGGGCCGAGGTAAGTCGGCTGTTTTCCAGTAACTGGCAGGCGCGCTTTAAGCGCTCTTTCTGCAAGTATTTCAGTGGCGACACGCCTGTCGCCTGCTGAAACCGCCGTTTGAACTGCCGGCTGCTGATGTTCAGTTGCTGTGCTGCCACTTCCATACTCACCGCCTCATGCAACGACTCCCGAAACCGGGCCTGCGCCAGACGCACCAGTTCATCGTTATGCGTTTTATCATCATCCGTTGCGCTGAAGGCCGTCGGAGGTGTCGGGAAACGATCAACCTGCATCATTTTCGCCCCTGTCAGTGCCAGGTCCCGGCTGCCCGCTTTCTCCGCCAGGTGCAACACCAGCTGATAGGTTGTATGAGCACCACCCGTGGTGCAAATAATGCGACCGTAATCCGCCAACACAGAACGCGTATCAACTCTCACCCGGGGGAACAGCCGGCGAAAATTCAACTCACTGCGCCAGTGCATCAGCGCCGGGCAATGCTCAAACAAGCCGGCGGCCGCCAGCAAAAACGAGCCGGTGCAACAGCTGGCTACCCGGCCACCGCGCTCATAATGAGCGGCAACAACATCGACCATCGGCTGCAACTGCGCCAGTGCACCCTCAATCCTGGACTGACGGGAAATCGCATCGTAAATAGACGGCACCACCCATAGCTGCTCGTCCAGTGGTGTACGGGTATCGGCATAAGCCTGGTGTATCGAACAATCGGGCATCAGCGTCATGCCGTTGAAGGGCGTTACCGCCTTGCCATCCATCGACGCGGTTACCCATTCGAACAAAGGCCGTTCGCCCCCTGCTTTCAGGTGACAGTAGTTGAGCGTGATCAACCCATCGATCAGGCTCATGGCCATTGAGCCCACACAGCGGTCGGTCAACAGAATGACAACTTTCATGGCCTTGTCCATTTTCGCCAGTATTAGGGCAAATATGACACTTATGCACTGAGGTCGCAAGGCGCACACTCGCTGAACACTCACCCCGTCAGGAGACCCATCATGACGCTGCGACCCGAGCTGTCACACCCGGCCGAGCCCGATTCACCCCCGGCAAAAACCTTGCCTCAACATGCCGAGCCTGGTCGAGTACCGGCCAGCTACCGCGCCCTGGCTGTAGGCTTGAACCTGATTGGCCAGGTATCGCCCGACCTATCAGCCCGTCTGCTGCAGGCCCTGTGGTTTCGTCCGGTCCATGGCCGGCCTGGCAAGCGCACTCAGGCGTTCTGGCAGACGGCTGATCGGCGCCACACCCTGACCACGGGCAACGACGACGTCGAGCTTCATTTCTGGGGTGACCCGGATGCCCCCATGATACTGGGCGTTCATGGCTGGCGCGGCACCGGTGCTCAATTCCGCTATCTGGTACCAGGATTGGTGGAGGCCGGTTATCAGGTGTGTCTGTTCGATATGCCGGCACACGGCATGAACCGGACTCGGTTTACCCATGTCTTTGAATTCATGCAGGCCGTGTTGTCAATTCAGGCCGAACTGGGCCAACCAGCCGGTGTCATTGCACACTCACTCGGTTGCCAGGCGGTGGTGCAGGCGGTCTCCAAGGGGTTCAAGCCCGGCCATCTGGCGTTCATTGCGCCCGGCTTTAACATGGACGCCATGCTCGACCGGTTCAGCCAGTCAGTTGGGCTGAGCGCCACAGTGCATCAGCGCTTCAAAGCCCGGCTGGGCGCCCAGTCGATCTCGATCAGTGAAGCCTGGGTGGGGACGAGCGAAACGCTCTATCAGCGATTATCGCATCAGGTCGTTCGCCAGCACCTGAACCATCCCGGGCTGCTTGTTGCCGATGATCAGGATGAAGAAATTCTCTGGCAAGATTTCGTAACAATTACCGACTACTGGCCCCAGGCCGAAACCAGTTTCAGTTCCGGTCTAGGTCACTACCGGATTCTAAAAGATGAATCGGTTCAGAACCGGGTAGCCACTTACTTCAGCCGCCATCGATAGCGACTGTTACCAGGGCAAGGCATCACCATTGCTGTGCCAGAACGACCCGGTATTGTCCAGTGTGAGGCCGTCTATGCGCGCAGCCAACCCGGTAGCGGCTTCTTCGGGCGAGATCATACCGCCAAAGTTCACCATCCGGGTTTTCACGTAACCGGGGTGCAACAACGCTACGGCGATTCCCTTGGGCTTGAGGTCAATAGCAAGCGACTTGCCAAAGGCATTCAGCGCCGCTTTCGACGCCCGATACCCATAGCGCCCTCCGGAATCGTTATCAGCGATGGAGCCCATGCGGCTGGTGATGAAGGCCACTTTGCCACCGGCATCCATGTTCGGCAGCAACGCCTCGGTCACTCGCAACGGGGCGTAGGCGTTGATCTCCATCTGGCTGCGAATGGAATCCAGATCGATGGAACCGAGTTGCTCATCCTGCAACAAACCGGCGTTGTTGATCAGTAAGTTGATGAGTTCACCGGCAACAGCCGACACCAGCGTCTCGATACTCTTTTCCTCGGTAACATCTATGCCTTGCACAACTTGCTTCGCCACGGCATCCAGTTCCGGGGATGACTGACGACACACACCTATGACCTGCCAGCCATTGCTTGCATAGTGACGCGCCAGCTCCAATCCAATACCGCGATTAGCGCCGGTTATAAGTACCTGTTTCATCCCAGGGCTCCTGTTCGGAATAAGTGATGCTTCCCAACCTAACCGATGAGTGCCTGAGTTTCCAGTTGGCCAGTGCCAAGTTGCTGAGGTTATAACCCGCACTGACGATAAACAATGCCCGGAACTAAACCCGGCTGTCCACAGTGCGTTTCGCGGGTTTCAGCGAATAGAGCCCGGTGCAACGGCGTGGATAAGGTTAAGAAAATTCCGGGACTTCTGAACGACTGATGCGTGTTCCCTCAGAGTTCAAAACGCTGGACCAGCGTCTTTAACTGGTCAGACGTTTGCTGCAGGCCCTGGCTGGCCTTGATGTTGGCCTGGGCTGTTTTTCTGGCTTCGTCGGACTGGAGGCGTACGTTGTCAATGCCCTGGTCGATGATAACCAGTTGCTCGCGCTGGCTGTGCGTCAGGCTGCCAATCTCAATGTTTTGTGCATTGATGTCACCCACCTGATGAATAACGGCGCTGAGCGCCTGCGCCACGTCATCGGTCGCTCGTACGTTACGTTCAAGTTGCTCCAGGCTGACGTTGATGGCCTCGTTGCCACTGTTGGCCCCGGTCTTCAACGACTGCGTCAGAGTTTCGATCTCGACGGTGGCATCACCGGTGCGCTGCGCCAGTTGCCGTACCTCATCGGCAACGACGGCAAACCCCCGACCAGAATCACCGGCCCGCGCAGCTTCGATCGCCGCATTCAACGCAAGCAAATTGGTTTGCTCGGAAATTTCACGAATAACAACCAGGGTTCGGCTGATGTTGTCGCTGTCGGTTTTTAGCCGGCTCATGGCGTCATTCACCGCCGCGATTCGGTTGGAAAGCGCGTCCATTTCGCTCTTGGCTTGCTGAACGCCCTGTTGACTGGTTTGTATAGTGCCATCGACCTGTTTGGCATCCTTCTGCACCTGCTCACCGATGTCCGCAACCGAATGCACCAGCGCGCCCAGTTGCCGGGTTGCCGTTTCAATCTCGGCTTCGCTGCGCTGTTGGGCTTCAACGGCTGCCTGGGTCGTGACGGTGGTGCTGTGCATGGCCGCGACACTGCTGGCAATGGCATCACCCGCTGCGGTCATGTCATTCACATTCTGACGCAAAGACTGAATCAGTCCGTTGACCTGCACGATCACCGTCTTGAGTTCGCCGATTGCACCCCGGGTTTCAATTTGCTGGCGCAAGTCATTTCGGGCAACCCGATTGACGCCCGACACAAAACGGGAAATCGGTTGAACGAGCAGGCGTTGCAGACCAAAAATTGCCACCAGGCTGAAAATCAGGGCGATGACACACAGCGACACTAAGATCACGGGTAGGTGTTGTGCCTGCTGTTGCCGGCTAATCGCCTGGTCCTGAACCGCGTCGAGTCGTTCCGATTGGTCGGCTGATACAATGCTTCTAATAGACTGAATGGATTGCTGAAACTCAGTCTGCACCCTGGGGATAATCTCCAGTGATTCACCCAGTTCCTGGGCGGTGTTGGACAAATCGGCTGTCAATGCGCGGGTCACTTCATTATTGCTGCTGACAATGGACAGGGTGCTTGCCAGCGCAGCGTCGGATTCTGCATTGGTTTCACGTTGCTCAGCCACGGCAACCTGCGCAGCCTCTGCCAGTTCGTTCACCTGTGCAGCCGTCGTGTTGGCCAGTTCCAGGCTGCCGTTCTGAATGCGACTGGTGCGTTCGGCAACCCCGGTGGCTGCCAATATCAGTTCTGGCAACAGAGTGCTCCGTTCCTGTTCATCTTCACTTCGGGTGAAGCTATTAACGTCACCGCGCAAGGCTCGCATCTCCCGACGCAACTCAATCAGCTCTTGCCGGGTATCATCGCTCTGATCGACATTGAACATGGCACTGGTCATGGTGGCGAGCCCACGGGTGATACCAATGACATCGTCGCCAATACCGGATTCATCAACGCTGATGCCGGCGGAGAGCTGATACAGGTTCAGCAGTATTCGCTGTGCGTTGCCATTGATGGTCTGGGAGGTGGTGATCATGGTCAGCAGCGGCCCCGATACCAGGGCCAGATCTTCCGCAATCCGGGTGGAACGATCGCTGATGGCCTGCAAACTCTCATTCTGGGTTGCTGCAACGCGTTGAAGGTTCTGCAGGCCACTGTCGATTTCGACGGCGGCCTGTCCGGTGCGCTCCAGTTGCTGCTCCAGATCCCGCAACCGGGCAAAGGACTCCTGAGCGCCCGACAATGCCGCCAGTTGCGAGTCGAGATCACTCAGGGCAACCAGCGATTGCTCCAGATTGCCGGACACGTCTTCGGTTTCCGACATTAGGTGTATCAGGCTGCCACTGAGCTGATGCACGCCGTACAACGCATAACCGCCAATGACCACCAGCCAGAAAACCACAAACCCGAACAGTGAGTAGATCAAACCCTTGATGGTCAGTACTCGAGCCATGGAACTGCCTCCGAACCGGATGGTTTGCCCGTGCTCGGGCAGAATTGACGAGTGTCATTCGCGGTGATGCGTCAGGGATGCCGCTTTTCTAACCAGTGCCCGATAACGCCTAACAGAATAACTGCTTAATCGACCTGTAACACAGCAACTTAAATACCAAAATGTTATAAGTACGAAAGTAGAGGAAAACAGCCCTGATGCCGGTGTTTCGTTTGCACTGCTCTGGTGCGGTTTTTTGGGCAAGCAAGAAGGGGCTGCCTCTTTGTGAGTCGGCTCAACGAAAGCCGGTGATACCAAGCGTCCCGGTTCGACGCATCCATGATTGCGCAGGCCGGTCACGTTGATTCACTGCGACCTACACCGGCGGTTAATATCACCTTGCGGAAGTAGACATGATGCAATCCATTGGCCGAATGATGGCCGCTTACCTCAGTCGAGGTAACCCCAAGAATCAGTCTGTTGAAACCAGTGCTCTGGTTTCGGTGCTACCCGTACTTAAACGGGCCGATGTGTTACTGGTTGAAGGCAACAGTAAAATAAGCCAGGGCATCAAATACCTGACCCAGTCAACCTGGTCGCACGCTGCGCTCTACATTGGCGATGCCTTGCTGCCCGGAAGCCAGGGCTCACCGACGCCCGCACTGATAGAAGCCGATGTGCGCGACGGGGTCCGGCTGGTTCCGGTTAGCCGTTATGCGAGTTTCCATACCCGAATCTGCCGGCCTGTGGGGCTCAGCGACGACGATGTAGATCGGCTGATCGCGCACGCCATGCAGCACCTCGGCCACCAGTATGACTTGAAGAACATTATCGATCTGGTTCGCTACCTTTTGCCCACGCCACCGGTCCCACAACACTGGCGGCGTCGCATGATTGCGCTTGGCAGTGGCGACCCGACCCGGGCCATCTGTTCCTCTCTCATTGCCAAAGCCTTCCAGCATGTTCACTACCCCATCCTGCCAGACATAGAACACATTGACCGTCAGGACCCGGGGTGCATTCGCTGCCGCGACGAAATACTGCATATTCGCCACCACAGTCTGTTTACCCCGCGGGACTTTGATGTATCGCCCTTTTTCCAGATCATCAAACCCCGCATTGCCGCCGGCTTTGATCCGTACCGGGTTACCTGGTCCCGTGAACCTTTGGCACCGCCCCTTGAATAAGAGCTGACCTTGCAGGCTCCCTTCACGGGCATGCACTACACCACGCTTATCACAATTTTGCCCAGATGGTCGGCCCGACCAAATCGAGCCATGGCGGCGGGTACGTCGGTCAGGGCAAAAGGCCCGTCGATCATGCAATTCAACGCACCGGATTCAAACAGATCATTGAGTCTGTCGAGTCCCTGGTTTGGCTTGAGTGCCAGTATGATCAGCTGCTTGTTCGTCACCTTGCGGATAACCGGGCTCGCGCAAAACAGCTGAAACAGTTTTGGCAAATACCCGCCCACCGATACGTAACGCCCACCGGGTTCCAGTGCATTCAAATACCGTAACGGCGAGTGTGTCGTTTTGGCATCCAGTACCAGATCATAGCGTTGTCCGTACCGGGTAAAATCCGTTTGTTCGTAGTCGAGCGTGTCATCAAATCCCATCGCGTTCAGCGCGCCGAGTTTTGATGCTTTATCCACACCGGTTACCCTGCAACCATAGGTTTTTGCAATACCCAGGCCTATCGCGCCTACCCCGCCGCCAGCACCATTAATCAGCACCCGATCCCCGTGCCGGATAGCGCCTGCCCCAACCAGGCCCTGTAATGCCAGCAACCCGGCATGGGGCAACGTAGCCGCCTGCTCGAATGTCATGTTAGTGGTCATCGGATGCACGGCATTTTCCGGTACACTGACATAGTCTGCAAAACCGCCGAACCCCGCCTCCGACAAATCGCCATATACCCGGTCGCCCACTGCAAAGCGCGTTACGCCTTCCCCCAGTGCTTCAACGACACCCGCGACTTCCGTTCCCAGAATCGTTATTTTGGGTTTAAATGGCCCCGAGAATAAACGCAGCAGATGAGGCTGGCCACGCAGGAGCGTCCAGTCCCAATCATTGATGGCAGTGGCATGGACTTTAACCCGCACCTGGCCCTTGCCAGCAATGGGCACCGGCTGTTCGCGCAGCTGCATCACTTCAGGCGTGCCGTAGCGACGATAAATAATGGCTTTCATAGTATCCGGCGGCTCCTAAACTGGTCACTCCGTTCTATATCGCAATGGTGTAGGCGTCAACGTTAGCGGCCAAAGTAGTGACGATCAGCCAATGCGGGCCAGGGTTAAACCAAATCAACAACCCGGTGTGACCGGTTGTTCATTATCCAAAAGTCACAGGCAGTCATATGACCGCTGGCACTGTTACGACCTGGCAAAACGCTGCACGATTTGCGTTTTGAAAAACAACAGCCCAACCAAGGGGCGACAAGGAGAGTATGAATGAAAACCTGGCAGACGCTGTTAGTAAGCGCCACTATTTTGGCGGCGGCCGGGACGGCCGTTGGAATCATGATGAACCAGACGCCCGAGCCGGAAAAAACCGAGGCGTCGGAAACCGAGTGGCGCATTGAAAGCGTTCGGGCTGAAGCCGGTTTTTATCACCCTGAAATTCGCTTGGTCGGTCAACTTGAAGCGGCGCGTCAGCTTACGGTGACAACAACGCAGAGTGCCGACATTATTGAACTGAATGTAACGGAAGGTAGTCGGGTTGAATCCGGAGACCTGCTGCTGCGACTGGATGACTTCGATAGCCGCCAGCAACGCGAACAGGCCGAAGCCGACCTCGCCGATATCACCTCTCAACTTGAAATCCGCCAGCTGCAGCAAGCGCAGGAAACCCGGGCTCTGGCGGTTGCCACCGCCGAACTCGAACAAGTGCAGTCGCGCCTGACCCAACAACAGCGATTGGCCGAACGCGGGCTCGCCTCCCAGCAACAACTGGAAGACCTTCAACAACAAGTCGACCAGCAGCAATTGAGTGTCTTGCAACACCGCACCAGCGTCGACAGTCATCCCGCCGAGCAAGCCCGACTGAATGCCAGCCGCACCAAGCTGCAGCTCAATCTGGAACGTGCGCAACGTACCCTGGACGACACCGTCATTAGAGCGCCTTTTGCCGGCCGCATTGCCAGCGTAGAGGTACGCCACGGCCAAACCACCCAGCCTGGCCAGGCATTGCTCACCCTGTATTCTGATAACGCCCTGCAATTGAAAGTGCAACTCCCCCACACCCTGGCCGGAGAAGAACAGGCACTTGGCGCTACGCTGACGCAGGGCAATCGCGAGACAGCGCTTCAGTTCGATCGCGCCCGGGCCCAACTGAATGCCAGCCAGAGCGGTTTTACCGCCTGGTTCAATCTGACCGACGCATCGGGCTGGCTGCCGGGTGGTTATGCCAGAGCCACGGTGCAACTGCCGGCCAGGTTCAGTTACCGGGTACCGGAAGCCGCGGTTTTTCAGGATGGCTGGCTGTACCGCATTACCGACGAGCGCCGCCTGCACGCTGAAGCGGTCGACATTCTGGGCATCAACCAGGAAGGCGATAAGCGCTGGCTGGTGGTTCAGGGCCCCGAGCTCACGGGTGACCTGCGGCTGCTGACTACCCGCCTGAGCAACCCTATTACCGGCATGCGTGTTTATGAGCCCGGTGTCGACCCGGACCCGGATCCACAGACCGAGGCTGAATCGGCTGAACCGGCCGGGGTTAATTTATGACAACGCCCAACAACCATGGCCTGCTGGCCTATTTCAGTCAGCACCGGGTCGCCGCCAACCTCATTATGATTGTTGTTGTGCTGTTTGGTTTAATGGCACTCAGCCGTCTGCCGACCCAGTTGATGCCCGATTACAGCTTGCCGGGCATTGAAGTATCGACTCCCTGGCCGGAAGCCAATGCCCAGGCGGTTGAAACCTACCTGACCACACCGCTGGAACAGGCTTTTCGACAACTGGATGACGTTGAGGAAGTCTGGTCCTGGTCGAGCCAGGGGCACAGCCAGATCATCGTGCGTTATTCGATGGACGCCGACATGGACAGCGCCCTGTCAGACATGTCTGGCCTGCTGAGTGGTTTTAACGACCTGCCCGAAGGCGCCGAGACACCCAACCACCAGCAGGTGGTCGAGAAAGAAGTGGTCTTCTCCCTGTTGATTGGTTCAGCCGGGCCGCTGAGCGAACTGCGCCCCCTGGTGCACGATTTCAAAACTGACCTGATGGCCCGGGGCATTGCCGATGTGGATGTTCGTGGCTTCCCGGATCAGGAGATCGCCATCGACGTGCCGCTCGACCGGTTACTGGCAAGCGGAGCATCACTCAACGAAATCGCCAACCAGGTTCGCACCGTCAACCGGGATGACAGTGCCGGCCAGGTAGGTGACGATTTTAACCGCGCATCGATTGGCAGTCAGCGTCGCGCCGACGGTGCCATTGCTCTGACTGACTTGCCGCTGGCCAACCAGCACTCCCTGTCTTCCCTGGCCGACATCAACCGGCAAGTCGCGCCCGGCGCCCGCCATTATGTCCTTGAAGAACAGTCTGTCGCCCGCCTGCTGATCTACCGGTCCGACAATCTTGATAGCCTCGACACCAGCGACATCGTTCACGACTGGCTGGACGACGTTCGCCCCGGCTTGCCCGCCGGCACCAACATCGTTGTCTGGTGGGACATGTCTGAATTCGTGCAAGGCAACATGGACATGCTGCTGCAAAACAGCCTGATGGGCCTGGTACTGGTCATCGTGATTCTGTTTGTTTTCCTGAACCGGCGGGTCGCCTGGTGGACGGCCATGGGTATTCCTGTCTCGGTGCTGGGCACGCTGATTCTGCTGTATTTTACCGGCGGGTCGATGAACTTTCTGTCGATGTTCGCCTTTCTGATGGCACTGGGCATCATCGTCGACGACGCCATTGTCGTCGGTGAAGAAACCGTGACGCAAATGGAAAAAGGCCTGGCACCGGACGAAGCCACCCGGGTTGCCGCCAAGCGCATGTTTGGCCCGGTTATGGCCAGCTCGCTGACGACCATTGCCGCCTTCTTTCCGCTGCTGCTGGTACCCGGCCCGTTTGGTGAGCTGTTGCGACCCATACCGGTGGTGATCATCAGCGTTATTATTGCCTCACTGATCGAATGTTTTTTGATTTTACCGGGCCACCTGAACCACAGTTTTCACGGACGCAACCCCACACGCAGCCGCTTTCGGCTGGCGATGGATAACCGGGTCCACCGGCTGCGCGAACATTATTATCGCCCCTTTGTTACCTGGAGCATCCGTAACCGGGCGGTCACGCTGAGCCTTGCCATTGGCCTCTTTGTGCTGGCCTGCGGCCTGCCCTTTTCGGGCCTGGTGCCGGTGACCGATATGAACAACATTGAAGACAACATGGTAACCGCCTACATCGAGTTCTATGACGGCACCGATGAAGCCGTTATTGACCGCTATACCGCCCAGGCAAAATTAGCTCTGGCAGAAACCGAGACCGCGCTGGGCAATGGCCAGCCGATCGTCGACCAGGTGTATGAGATATACAGTGCCGACGAAGGCTTCACCCAGATACAGGCACGACTGGTCGACCGCGACAACCGACCGGTTTCCAACGGTGACTTTCTGCAAGCCTGGGGTGAACGAATCGAAGCCGGACCGGAAGTCTCCTATATGTCGACCGGCAATGAAGATGGCAGTGGCCAGTCAACGCTGACGTTTTTTCTCGCCGGGCGCACCCTGGTCGATCTCAAACAAGGGGCAGATGCGCTGAAAGCCCGACTCGAAGACTACGCCGGGCTGGCGAACGTGCGCGATACCCTGCCGTGGGGTGATGAACAGCGATTGTTCGAACTCAATGCCACCGGTCAGGGCCTGGGGCTGACCGAGCCGGACATAGCCGCCCAGATCCGTCAGGCCTTTATGGGCATTGAAGCCCAGTCGTTTACCGAAGACGGGCATGATATTCCGGTAATGGTACGGCTCGCCGAAGCAGACCGGAAAGCGCCGGGCGCCTTGTATGACTTGCCCGTGCGAACCGCAACGGGTCAGTATGTGCGCCTGGCTGACGTTGTCGATTTTCGAACCGAGCGCGAACTCAGTTCCATCTTTCACAACAATGGGCAACTGGGTGTGGAAGTAAAAGCCGACGTGCTCGGCGAAGACGCTAATCTGGCCGACATTGCCAACGACATTCGCGCACAGGAGCTGCAACCCATTCTCGACCGTTACGGACTGACGGCCGAGATTCAGGGCAGCGCCCAGGACATTCAGGAAATGCAGCAGAACCTGATCTTCGCAGCCCTTGGCGGGTTCGCCCTGATCTACTTCATACTGGTGTGGATGTTCGGCAGTTACAGCTGGCCGCTGGCCGTCATGTCGGCCATACCGCTCGGGATGACCGGGGCCATTTTCGGGCACTGGCTGCTTGGTTATGAACTGACGTTCCTGTCGTTCTTCGGCTTGTTTGGCCTTGGCGGCATCATCATCAACGACGCCATTATTCTGATTAACCGCTACCAGGAAATTCGCGTTGAACAACCGGAACTCGACTCAAGACTGGCTATTATCGACGCCAGTTGCCAGCGCTTTCGCGCCGTGATGCTGACGTCCATCACCACGGTAGCCGGGCTGATACCCATTCTTCTGGCCGATTCCGTGCAAGCGCAGCTGGTAAAAAGCATGGCCACTTCGCTGGCCTTCGGGCTCGCCTATGGCACCTTGCTGGTGCTGGTCGTCATTCCCGCCACCCTGACGTTTATTGAATCGGCCAATCACCGGCGCCAGCAGTTCGCCGGCTGGGTCAAACGGCGGGTGTTTTTGTAAGTTATGAGCTTCGAGCTGCGAGCTGTGAGCTTTGAGCTTTGAGCTGATAGCTGTTAACTCGCAGATCGCAGCTAATAACTCACAACTCCAGCTTCTCCACCCATTCCCAGGCCAGGGCATCCGCCCTGGCTACATTACCCTCATTGAACACCATGGCGACCACGGTATCCCGTTCGGGAACCAGCACCAGCAGGCTGTACCACATGGTATTGGAGCCGTTGTGCCAGAGCATGGGCCCAGTGTCAGCGCTGCCTTCACGCAACACCCAGCCAAAGGCATAGTTTTCAAGAACAGGGCTGTGCAGGCGCTGATAACTGCTGGCACTCAGCAGGGTGCCTTCACCCCGCTCACCGCGCAGGTGCTCGTAGCCATAACGCGCCAGGTCTTCGACCGTCATGTGCACCGTACCGGCCGGGCCGATGATGGCATTGTTGTCTGCTGTCTCACTGGCGGCCAGGGTGATGCCCAGCAGGTATCGATGGCCGCGTGGCTCGGTTAGTGATTCCCCGTCACTCCGGGGTGGCCCAAAGCCGGCACTGCCTAGATCCAGCGGCGCGAACAAACGCTCGCGCATGGCTTGCTCCCAGCCCTGACCGGTTAAGGTTTCTATTACTACACCGGCGAGGGTATACCCCACATTAGAGTACTCGAACCCGGAGCCAGGCGTGGATCTCGGCGGCTTTTTCAACACCTCCAGTACCGCCTGCCGGCGTGCAGCCGGGCGCTCTGCTTCTTCGGGTGATGACGTCATATTGACCCGTAGAGAAAAGTTCGCCGGCAAGCCTGCGGTATGGCTCAGTACCTGCGCCAGCGTCAACCCTTCCCAGCCCGTGTCTGCCGTGTCGGTCATGCCCAGAACGGGAGGCAGTGGTGTATCCCAGCCTATGTCACCGGCCTCTACCAAACTGGCCAGTACCGTCGCCGTCATCGACTTGGTGACCGAACCAATGTGCCAGCGATCGGTCACGGTGACCGGAACGCCAGACCCTTTTTTGCGGTCACCCGCGGCACCGAGGTATCGAACCTCACCGCCCTGAATCACGACGGCCGCCATGCCGACGAGGCCAGTTTCAGCCTGTTGTTGCTGTAGCCAGACATCGTCCATAACCTGCTCCCTCTCCTCGGCCAGACTCATCGCCGGCGCGTGCGACAACAGCATCAAGCCGGCCCAGAGCATTACGCGATAATTTCGACGAGTGAACTTGTTCATTGCAAACACTGGGGTTACCTTGGAAAGCTCTGATTGAGCTGTGAAGTAGATGTAAACCAGTCGCTTGGCTGCGCCAATGACCAGAAGTCACCTTTGTAAAACCCTAGGGAACACCGGGATGTTAGTCAAAAAATTACCAGTCACCTTTATGGTGCTATGCCTGGTGGCCACAACCGTGCTGGCCGGGTGCGCAACCGCCCCTACGCCTGCCCGGAATGACGACGATAACCTGCTCGGGCAAGACGTTCGCCTGTTGTACCAGCAGTGGGGAGAGCCCGAATACCGCTCCAACGCGACCGCTGAAGAACAGCAACTTCATATCTGGGACATCCGTGGCTGCAAAAACAACATAACCACCCGGCCCGATGGCACCATTATTGGCTATGCCGTAACCGGTGATTGCCCATAATCAGCCGGGGCCAACCCGACCTGGTCGATGAACACTCACAGGAGTTCACTGCGTGACGACAGCGCCCCGTTTCAGCCTGAAAATACGCCTGCACCAGGGCGATGCCATCGCGCTTGGCCCGGGTAAAATCGAGCTGCTCGAAGCGCTGCACACCACCGGCTCCATCAGCTCGGCGGCGCGCAGCATGAACATGAGCTATCGCCGTGCCTGGCTGCTGATCGATACCATGAACCAGTGCTTTGAAAGCCCACTGGTCAGTACCGCCAAAGGCGGCAAAGGTGGCGGCGGCGCTCATCTGACGGAACGGGGTGAACAGGTACTGAAGCAATATCAGCAGATGGAGCGCGCCGCCCTTCACAGTATAGAAGCCGACGTTGCAGCGTTAATGGCACACCTGAAACCTCAGTGAACGGCAATGCCTTTGATCAGTGCCCACACCCGGTCTCCCGGCTGCAAGGCCAGTTGCCGGCGTGAGCGTTCGGTAATGCGCGACAGCAGCACCTGCGTGCCCAGCCTGAGTGCGATCAGCACATGCCCCGGCTGCGGATCGGCTTCCAGCGCCTCAATCTGCACCGACAGGCAATTAAGCACACTGCTGTCGGTCGCCGGTACCTGGCTGATCGTCACATCCCGGGCCGCTACGCTCAACCGCACCCGGGTGCCACAGGCCTGGTTCAACTGGGAGACCCAGACTGACTGACCATCGCACACCACCTCGGTCAGATGGTCGGCCTCATCCTGGCGGGTAACTACGCCTTCCAACAGAGCTTGTGCGCCCTGCTGATGCGCCAACGGCATGTCGAGCCGGGTGAGCACCCGGGCTACCGGGCCCTGGGTCAACACCCGGCCGTCATCCATCAACACCAGCTGGTCAGCCAGCCGCAACACTTCATCCTGGCTGTGGCTGACATACACCACGGGCAACGCCAGGGTGCGATGCAGTTGCTCCAGATAGGGCAGAATCTCGGCCTTGCTGTCGCTGTCGAGCGAGGCCAGGGGCTCATCCATCAACAACAAATCTGGGCTCGTCAGCAGCGCCCGACCCAGCGCCACACGCTGGCGCTGGCCACCGGAGAGCTGATCCGGGTAACGATTCAGCAGGGGTGCCAGCCCCAGCAATTCGATGGTCGTCTGCCACTCGACGCGCCGATGCGACGGCGCCACTCGTCGCCAGCCGTAGCGCAGATTGCGCTCCACGGTCAGGTGGGCAAAGAGGCTGGCTTCCTGAAACACATAGCCCAGAGCACGCCGGTGCGTCGCCAGGCTCTGACTACCCGCTTGCCAGACTTCACCGGCAACGTCCAACTGCCCCCGGGCATCCGGCTCAAGCCCCGCCATGCACCGCAGCAGGCTGGTCTTACCGCAACCAGAGCGACCAAAAACAGCGGTAACACCCCGGTCGGCCAGATCAAAGGCGGCATCCAGCGTGAAGTCACCCCGTCTAAGCTGAAAACGGACCTTCATTGCACCACCCCTACCAGACGAAAGCGACGGTTCAGGGCGTAGACAGCCAGCAATAACGAGAACGCCAGCACCAGCAACACCAGCGAAAGGCCATGAGCCGCGCCGTAGTTGAGCGCCTCAACATGGTTGTAGATGGCGATTGACGCCACCTGCGTCTGGCCGGGAATACTGCCGCCAATCATCAGCAGCACACCGAATTCACCCAGGGTATGGGCAAAAGACAACACAAAGGCGGTGAGAAAGCCGCGCCGTGTTAGCGGCAACACCACAGACAGAAAACGATCGGAAGGCCCGGCACGCAGGGTTGCGGCGGCTTCGAGCGGCCGGGTGCCCAGGCTTTGAAAGGCATTCTGCAGCGGTTGCACCACAAACGGCAGGGAATAAACCATCGACCCGATGACCAGGCCGGTAAAGCTGAACGCCAGATGGGTAAGCCCAATCGACTCCAGCGCCCCGCCTATGGCGCCCCTCGGGCCCAGCAATATCAGCAGATAAAAACCGATCACCGTCGGTGGCAACACCAGCGGCAATGCCACCAGCGCTTCAATCAGCACCTTGGCCCGGCTTGGCGTAAAGGCCAGCCACCAGGCCAGGGGAACGCAGAGCACCAGTAGCAGAACCGTGCTGATCAGGGCGAGCCTGAGTGTCAGCAACAAGGCTATCCAGTCTGCCTCGGCGATGCCGGCTATCACCATCTCAGCACCTCAGGGAACGTCGGCGGGCAGATCATACCCGTACGACTGAAACAACGTCGCCGCCTCAGACCCGCGCAGGTAATCGGCGAAATGCCGGGCGACCTCGTTTTGCGCGGCACGGCGGGTCACCACCAGCCCCTGTTCCAGCGGCTGGTGGACGCCAGCGTCGATCAGCGCGTGCCCACCCTGCGCTGCGATACCGGGGTTCAGCACCTGTGCCAGGGCAACGATACCAACCTCCGCAGCGCCGCTTTGCACCAGTTGCAGGGTGCCGGAGACGTTGTCGCCATAGACCAGCCGGGGCTGCAGAGCATCCCAGAGACCGGCAGAGATCAGCGCTTCTTTTGCCCGCGCGCCATAGGGCGCAAGCCGGGGGTTGGCGATGGCCACCCGGCGGAAACGCTCATCGGCCAGGTCAGCGAGCGCCAGCGATTGCGCATCGACCGTATTGCTCCAGATCGCGATGCGACCGATGGCGTATGGCATCACCTCACTGGCGGCAAAGCCGGCATTCACCAGCGCAGCGGGGTAGTCCATATCAGCCGAGAGGTAAACATCGAAGGGGGCACCGTGGGTGATTTGTGCGTAAAACCGGCCGGATGATCCGTATTGAACCTCGATCCGGTTTTCCGGATAACGCTCCCGATACTGCATCGCTATCGCCTCAAGTACGAAACGCAGCTGGGCAGCCGCAGCCACCCGGGTGATTTGCTGTGCCTGAACCGCCGTCACCATCAGCAGCGCCGTTGCCGCCAGGCCAGCCAACACCGTCTGACGGATCCACATGGTACGCTTCCTGATGTTAGGGCTTAAGTAACCGAAATATATAGCCATATATAACGCCTGACAACTCCCTACCCAGGCAGGTGCCACTCTGGTCAGGCATCCGGCGGGACATCATCCTGCTTGAATCGCTCCATCAGAGGTTTGACGCTGAGGCCGTGCAGGACGATGGACAAGGTCACCACAATTAACGTCAGACCAACCAGCTCCAGTGCGATCTGCTCGGGCAGACCATGCTGAATCGCATACATCAGGTAAAACAGCGAGCCTATGCCGCGAACGCCAAACCACCCCACCATGCCGCGCAGTGACCAGGAAGTGTTCGTACCCAGCAAGCCAATGTAAACACTCACCGGGCGGATGACGATGAACACAAACAAGGCCAGCAAGACCGAACGCGCACTCCAGGAATCGAGGAACAGCGTGCCACCGATCAGCAACACCAGCACCATTTCCGAGAGGCGCTCCAGTTGCTCCTTGAACAGCAGTGACCCGCCACTGACAGACGGTGGCGGGTCGACATTGGGGTCGGCGGGCTGCGCTTCCGGTTCAATCAGCGTCTGATCCGACTCGGGCAGGCGTTCCCGGGGGCTGGCCAGAGTCAGCTCGGTGTTGCGCAGGCTCACCGCTGCGAAAAAGACCGCCAGAAACCCCCAGGCACCCACAAGCAGACTCAGACCATAGGCCACACCGATCAGCCCCAGGCCCAGAAAGTTATCCATCAGGTTATGGCGCGGTGGCAATTCGCGCAGCTTGAAGGCGACCCGGGCCAGAACACTGCCGCACACCACCCCGATGGCAATTCCCGCTGCGGTTGCCCACACCACATCGACCAATACCCAGCGCAGATTGAATTCACCCAGATCGTGCAGGCCCAGCATGCCCAGCCCCAGCATCACAAACGGAAAGGCACTGCCATCATTCATGCCCGCTTCGCTGGTCAGCGTAAAACGCAGCGGATCACGATCACCGGGGTGGCGGGTTTGAACATCAGTGGCCAGTACCGGGTCGGTCGGCGCCAGAATGGCGCCCAGCAAGATTCCAACCCCCAGCGGAAAACCAAACACATAATAGGTAAAAGCCGCGACCAAACCGACACTGACAATCATCGATACCGACGCCAGCATCACCGGCGCACGCCAACTGGAGAGCGTAAACGGCACCGGCATTTTCACACCTGCGGAGAACAGTGAAATCAGCACCACGACTTCAGTGAGTATTTCCAGTAATGCCGATTCCTCGAGCGGGTTGAAGTGAAACACATTCAAAACCGTCGGGCCGAGCAACATTCCCAGCGCCAGATAAAACATGGCCGGCGTGATGGGCGAGCGTTCCAGCACGGTAGCCGTTAACCCCCGCGCCAGCATCAAGCCGCCAACCAGCAAAAACCAGAGCGAAGCAGACATGGTTCGTTTTCCGTATCGGGCAAATGAAAAGAGGGTGAGATGGCAGCACTCGTGTCAGCCAGTGTACCCGTCACGCCTGCCCAGCTTAGCGGGAAACCGGGCCGGTTTCCGTTCGCTACGCCTCATACCGGCGCATCACCCAAGCAGCTTTGTGGTTTATCGAACAGAGTAACGCGGCTTGTTAGTGCATACTGCGTGATTGGAGATTCTCCCACCACGATCGCCGTTCAGTGACCCATCCCCCGGCCAACACCCCGGCATGGCGGGAACGCGACAGCACAGGGCTTTTACCATGAAGATCCGCATTGGCTACGAACTGGAATTCAACTGCCCGCAACCGACGCCGATGATTCTCTCGCTGAGAGTGCACGCCAGCCGCGTCCCCGACCTGGACGAGCCCGACGATATTGCCGCAAACCCACCTATCCCGCTTATTGATTATGTCGACACCTACGGCAACCATTGCACCCGCCTCGTGGCCCCAAGCGGCATTTTGCGCCTATCCGCCAATGCCATCATCGGTGATAACGGCTTAGCCGATCCCATGAACCCCGCCGCGCAACAGTTACCGGTCGAAGACCTTCCTGACGACGTATTGCTGTACCTGCTCGGCAGTCGCTATTGCGAAACCGACCCGCTCGCCGATACCGCCTGGCGGGTGTGTGGCCATTACACCACGGGCTGGGACCGGGTCCAGGCGATCTGCGACTTTGTGCACCAGCATATTGAGTTTGGTTACCACCATGCGCGCCCTACCAGAACGGCCCTGGAAGCGATGCAGGAACAACAGGGTGTATGCCGCGATTTTTCTCACCTGGCCATTGCTCTGTGTCGCAGCATGAACATTCCCGCCCGCTACTGCACCGGCTACCTGAGCGATATCGGCATTCCTCCGCCCTATGGTGAGATGGATTTCGCGGCCTGGTTCGAAGCCTGGCTCGATGGCCAGTGGTACATTTTCGACCCACGCAACAATGAACGTCGCATCGGCCGCATTCTGATTGCACGCGGTCGCGATGCGGCCGATGTTGCCATCAGTACCTCGTTCGGGCCGAACGTCCTGCAAACATTCAAGGTATACACTGACGAAATTATCGAACGCCAGCCCGACCGGCCAAGGCAACTGGCCAACAGCGCACCCCTGTTCTGAGCCCGCGGCGCCGTCCTGTTTGGTCGTTGACCGTTGCAAAAGATCGCCACATTAATCCACCTCGCATTCAGGTACTATGAGTGACTGAACCCGGGGAAATGCCAGGAGCGAGCATGTCTACACCCATGGATCAACCCAGCATCTACAAAAAGCTGCGCGACAAGGCTGAAGCCCAGTTGCGGGCAGGCACGTCACCCAGTGGTGGCCACGGCACCATGGGAGTCGATGCCCTGCGCTTGCTGCACCGCCTATCCAGCAACCCCGAGAAAGCAGACGATGCGCTCAAGTTTCTGCACGAACTTCAGGTTCATCAGGTGGAGCTCGATCTGCAACATGAAGAGATCGCCGCCAACGAGCAAACCCTGGCCGACGATCTTGGGCTGTATGAGACACTCTACGAGTGTGCGCCCTTCGCCTACTGCGTGGTTGACCTGGAAAGCTGCGTCATTCATGGCAACCTTGCCGCTGCCGAACTGTTTGGAGTAGCCAGGGCGCATTTCGAAGGTCAGCACCTCGACGCCTTTTTAAACCCGCAAGATTTGCCAAAACTGCTCAGTTTACTCGCAACGGTTGCAAGAGATGGAAGCCGCGGCAGCTGTCTGGTTGAAAGCGGCAGAGAGACACTGTCGCCGCGGCAGTTGCTGTTTCAGGTAACGCCCGGGCCCGTGCCCGAGCAACTGCTACTGGTCTGTTACGAGCCTGGAAATGCGCAGTAGACTCATGGTTGACCGCACCAACAAGACGGCCTTGCATCCGCTCATGCCACGGGTGGATCAGTGACCCTTCGGATCATGGGCATAGGCGCCTCTGCCGGTGGCCTGGCTCCGCTGGAGCAATTACTGGCGCACATTCCACCCAACAGCCAGATGGCGTACATCGTGGTTCAGCACCTCGACCCCAACCACAAAGCGATGCTGTCAGAACTGCTGCAACGCGCGACTCCGATGACGGTCGAGGAAGCAACCCAGGGCAAGCGCATTGAACCGGATTGTGTGTATGTCATTCCACCCAATACCGAACTCAGTGTCGTCGACGGCGCCCTGCACCTGGCACCCCCTGCAGAACCCAGAGGCATGCGACTGCCGATCAACGTACTGTTCTCGTCACTGGCCAGCGCCTGTGGCGACAAAGCTATTGGTGTGGTGCTCTCGGGCATGGGCACAGATGGCACTCTGGGTTTGCAGGCGATCAAAGCCGTGGGCGGCCTCACCGCCGTGCAACAACCCGATACCGCTCAGTCAGACGCCATGCCCAACAGCGCCATCAGTGCACATTGTGCCGATATCGTTGCGCCACCCGAAGAGCTGCCCGCTCGCATCCGGTCGTGTATTGAGCACATGCCCGACCCGGCTCCACCTCACCAGCCGCCGCAGGAAACCCCGTCGGCCTCTACCCCGCTAAAGCGCATTTTGCATCTGTTGCAGGGGCGCACCCGGCATGACTTCTCCCTGTACAAGCCCAGCACCCTGAACCGTCGGATCGAACGGCGCATGGCGATACACAGCATCGACTCACTGCCACGATACGCCGATTTCCTGCAAAATAACCCCCAGGAAATCGACCTCCTGTTCAAAGAAGTGCTGATCGGGGTAACCAGTTTTTTCCGGGATGCACCCGTGTGGCAACACCTGGCAGACCGCACACTGCCCGACCTGCTGGCGCACCCTGGCAGAGAGACCAACCTGCGTGCCTGGGTGGTGGGCTGCTCAACCGGCGAAGAAGCCTACTCCCTGGCGATCACCTTCATCGAAGCGCTCGATAACCTGCCCCGTCCACACAACCTGACCCTGCAAATTTTCGCCTCCGACCTGAGCCCGGACGCCATTGCCACTGCCCGCCGCGGTTTATACCCGGCCGACATCCGTCACTGTGTGTCAGAGCAACGCCTGGCCCGCTTCTTTACCGCACAGAACGATGGCTACCAGATCAACAGCGAGCTGCGCGACCGGGTACTGTTCGCCCAGCAGGATGTGGTGCTCGACCCGCCATTCACCCGCCTCGACCTGATCTCCTGCCGCAACCTGCTGATCTACTTCGACCAGAGTCTGCAACGTAAACTGATTCCACTGTTTCATTACAGCCTGCGCAACAACGGTGTATTGTTGCTGGGCAGTTCAGAAACGGTTGGGCGTTACACCCAATTGTTTGCCCCCATTCAATCGAAACTGCGTCTCTACCAACGCCAGGCAATGACACAGGACAGCGACACCCGACTACCGGTAAAGTCGTTCCCTCCCCTAACCCACTTCGCCAAGGAGTTTCCCGTGCCATCCAGTAACACTACCCGGCCAGCGACCGACAACCTTCAAACCGCAGCCGATCAGTTGCTGCTGCAGGTTTACGCCCCAGCGGCTGTCGTGGTCAACGATGAAGGTGACATCGTTTACATCAGCGGGCGCACGGGAAAGTATCTGGAACCAGCGGCCGGCAAAGCCAACTGGAATTTTCACGCCATGGTGCGCGACGGTTTACGAACACCAATCGGCAGTGCACTGCATCAGGCCGCCGAACAAAGCGAACCATTGCACCTGCAAGGGCTTCAGGTGCAGCTGCCCGGCGGCGTCCTGCAAAACGTGGAGGTGACGGTGCAGGCCTTACGAGATCCCAGTGCACTGCGCGGCATGAAGATGATCGTCTTCCGGGACGTTGCCGCAGCCAATACCGGCAAAGTCAGCAAGGCCACCTCTAAATCAGCCACCCAGCAGGCTCACGCCGAAGAACTGCAACAATACCAGGATGAGATTCAGACACTGCGTGAAGAAAACCGGGCCTCTCGCGAAGAATTGCAATCGGCCAACGAAGAATTGCAGTCAACCAATGAAGAGCTGCAGTCGACTAACGAAGAACTGACAACCTCGAAAGAAGAAATGCAGTCAATGAACGAAGAACTGCAAACCATCAACGCCGAAATGCAGACCAAGCTCGACGACCTCGCCCTGGCGCAGAGCGATATGAAAAACCTGCTCAACAGCATTGAAATTGCCATTCTGTTTCTCGACCAAGACCTGAACCTGCGTCGCTTTACCGACCGGGCTTCAAAGATCATCAGCATCCGCGACAGCGACATCGGCCGCCCGCTCAGCGACCTGACCACCACCCTCAACTACCCGGATCTGAGCAGCGACGCCCAATCTACGCTGAACACACTCGTCTTTTCCGAAAAGCAAATTGCCAGCACCGACGGCCGCTGGTTTACAGTCAGAATCATGCCCTATCGCCGCCTGGACAACGTCATCGACGGCGTCGTCATCACCCTGCTCGACATTACCGATACCAAGGCGCTGGAACAGTCTTTGCGCAAGGACTTGCAGGCCTAATCCCGCTGGGGCAATACCAACCGATCGCACTTCGCCATTCAATTGAACAATTCAGATCAACCTTTATTGCTTAAAATTCAACAGCTTGCGCGGCAATTCTACTAAAACGCACTTTTTTGAGGCATCCAGCCTTGCCTAATGAAGGTTTGCTGTTAGTATGAATGTTCAATTGAACATCTAACAATAACAAACGTCTGGGGCAGGTCCTTTCAGGATGTTCAATTCAAGGCATGGAGCCTTCACGCATGGACCGCACCCAATGGAGAACCAACCATGAATCTGCATAAGAAAGTGCTCTGCCGCACAACCCTGATGGCATCCGCCTTGTTACTGGGCTTCAGCAGTCACGCGCTGGCCGAATGTGAACGCGGCGCGCTCGACGCCCTGTATTGCGACACAGATGGTGACATGGTGGCCGACCTGCCCACCGACGAATCACAATGGGTTGACCCCGACACACTGATTTTCGCTTACACCCCGGTTGAAGACCCCGCCATTTACTCTGATATCTGGCAGCCCTTCATTGACCACCTCGCTGAGGTCACCGGCAAGGATGTCCGCTTTTTTGCGGTGCAGTCCAACTCGGCTCAGGTTGAAGCCATGCGCAGTGGCCGCCTTCACGTAGCGGGCTTTTCAACTGGCCCGACGCCATTCGCTGTTAATTTGGCAGGTGCCGTGCCCTTTGCCTTAATGGGCTCAAGCTCCGGGCAGTTCGGCTATACACTGCAGGTATACACCCATGTCGACTCCGATATTTATGAAATGGCCGACCTGAAAGGCAAGCGCATCGCTCATACCTCGCCTACCTCCAACTCCGGCAACCAGGCACCCCGCGCCCTGTTCCCTGAGATGGGCGTTGTTCCAGGCGAAGATTATGAAATTTCGTTCTCTGGCAGCCACGACCAGTCCATGCTGGGTGTCGTTGCAAAAGATTACGATGCGGCACCAGTTGCCTCGGAAGTGGTGGAACGCATGGCCGCACGCGGCCTCTATGATGAGGAGGACGTGCGCCTGGTCTGGGAGTCGGATCGATTCCCGACCACCTCCTATAACCACGCCTACAACCTGCACCCCGAGCTTGCCGAAAAGGTGCGTCAGGCTTTTTATACCTTTGAATTCGCCGGTACCGAGCTGGGTGAAGAATTTGAAGGTGTAGAGACCTTTATCCCAATCAACTACAAGGATAACTGGCGCGTCATCCGCACCATTCAGGCCTCCAATGGTGTGCAGTACACCCGCGACAACCTTCAATAAGCTCTTCAAATAAGAATGGGTGCCTCCGCCCAAGGGTTGGAGGCACCGTCGGGAGTGAAACAGATGTTAGAAATCACCAACCTGGTAAAACGATACGGGCGCAACGATCCGGTGCTCAAAGGCCTTAATTTGAGTGTCGATGGCAGCAGCGTCGTGTCGATCGTCGGCGCGTCCGGTGCGGGCAAGAGCACCATGCTGCGCTGCATCAACCGACTGGTCGAACCGACCTCGGGCTCGATCAAGCTAAACGGTCATGAACTGGTCAACCTTCGTGGCAGCGAGCTGCGCCATTCCCGTCGACGCATCGGCATGGTGTTTCAGGGGTTCAACCTGATCGACCGGCTGACGGTAATGGAAAACGTTCTGTCCGGGCGGCTCGGTTATGTGTCGTTTTTCCAGGCGCTGACACGCCGCTTTCCGCAAACCGATATTGATCGTGCCTTCAACCTGATGGAGCGTGTGGGCATCGCGCACTACGCCAACAAACGGGCCGACCAGCTCTCCGGCGGTGAACGCCAGCGAGTTGCTGTGGTGCGCGCTCTGATGCAAGAACCGGAAATTCTGCTGGCCGATGAGCCCACCGCCTCGCTCGACCCGAAGACCTCTCAGCAGATCATGAGCTTGCTGCAAACCCTGGCCAGTGAAATGTCACTGCCCGTGCTGATTAATATTCACAACGTTACCCAGGCCCGTATGTATACCGATCGCATTGTCGGCATGCGCCATGGCCAGATGATATTCGACGGCGCGCCCAAAGATTTTAATCAGGACGCACTGGATGCCATTTATGGCGGCATCGAATCGCCGGAAGAAGACGGTGGTGAACCGCAACACCAGACGGCTCAGGAGGCACTGGCATGACACCCGTCAGAACCGCTACCGATGCGTCGTCGGGCAGGGTCTGGAAGAAACCCCCGTTTATTACCAACCCCTGGGTTCGGTATGGGCTGGTTGCCATCACCCTGGTGTATTTGTACTGGGCATTTTCAACACTGCCATTCAACTGGGAACGCATTGCCGAAGGCATGCCGCGTGCGCTAAGAATTTTTGGCGGCGCCTTTCCACCGAGTTTTGAACGCGCCGGCTTGCTGTGGACCGGCTTCAAGGAAAGCTTCCAGATCGCGTTTTTATCGACATTACTGGGTGTGTTTCTGTCGGTACCCATCGCGGTTATGGCGGCGCGCAACGTCGCTCCGCTACCGGTGTATTTGCTTGGGCGTACCATCATCATCGTGTCGCGCAGTTTTCATCCGGTCATCGTTGCCATCCTGTTTGTTGCAGCGGTCGGCTTTGGGCCACTGGCGGGCATTCTTACCCTCACGCTCTACTCCATCGGTTTTGTCGCCAAATTACTGGCTGAAGAGATTGAAGAGATCGACTGGGGCCAGGTGGAAGCCATGCGTTCGGTCGGTGCCGGCTATCTGAAGATGCTGATTTACGGTGTGTTCCCGCAAATCATGCCGCGTCAGATTGGCTTGTCGATGTACCAGCTCGACAGCAATTTACGCGCGTCGGCCGTCGTCGGCATTGTCGGCGCCGGTGGTATCGGTGGCACGCTGATGAACGCCTTTGGACGTTACGATTACGATTTCGCATTTGCCATTCTGCTGATGATCATCGGCATCATTCTGGTCAGTGAAGGCATCAGCGGATGGGTGAGGAAAAAAGTATGGTAGATCATGCAGCAAAACTGTCCGATCACGTCTGGTCTCGCTACGACCGCAAAGAGCAGTGGACGCGCTACGCAGTCTACCTGGTCACGCTGATCGCCATTGTCTGGGCGGTTCGCGACATCGACATTTTCTGGCCCTGGGTCTGGGATGCCCCCAACCAGATTCAAAACCTGGGCGCGCGCATGTGGCCGCCCCGGTTCGATACCTGGAATGCCATCTTCCATGCCATGCTGGAGACGGTACACATCGCCACCCTGTCGACCCTGCTGACCATTTTTATTGCCCTGCCGGTCTCCTACATCGCGGCACAGAACACAACACCGAACAAGGCTACCCTGTGGCTGGGCCGGTTTATTCTGGTTTCAAGCCGCTCGGTGAACACCATCATCTGGGCGCTGCTGTTCGTAGCTATTTTTGGCCCGGGTGTACTGGCTGGCATTCTCGCGGTGATGTTCCGGTCAGTTGGCTTTATCGGCAAACTGATGGGCGAGGCCATCGAAGAAATCGACCGGCGTCCGGTTGAAGCCATGGAAGCCACTGGCGCCAGCAAAATGAAGATTGTGCTGTACGCCATTGTGCCTCAGGTGATGCCGGCGTTCTTTGCCATCATCATTCTGCGCTGGGACATCAACATCCGCGAATCCACTGTGCTCGGTCTGGTGGGTGCCGGTGGCATCGGAGTGTTGCTGCAAGGGTCGATTGACCTCTTTGCCTGGCAGACCGTTGCAACCATTCTGCTGGCGATTGTCGCACTGGTTATTCTGGGTGAAGCGGTAACCAGCGCCCTGCGCAAGAAGGTCATTTGAAGTCGGCAAACGATGCCCGGGCGCTGCCTGCGGCATCTTCCGCCAGTCGAAACTCGCCGGCAAATCCGCTAGTATGGATTTGGCAAAGCTGATGTTCTGTTCACCGGGTTGGACCATGCCGAGGCGCGCCTCGTACAATATCAACAAGGGTTTACTGATAGTGGCTTTATTCTAATGGGTGCCAAAGAACGGCAGTACAGTATTCTCGAATGGGTGCGCGAACAAGAGCATGTCGAGGTTGAAGACATTGCCCGGCGCTTCGGTGTCACCACCCAAACCATTCGCCGGGATATCAACAGACTCTGCGAACAGGGTTTGTTACGCCGCCGTTACGGCGGTGTCAGTTTGCCGACCAGTGCGTCAAAAAGCCCACTGGGCGACCCCAAAGTCCGTAACCTGCTGGCCAAGCAACAGATGGCCCGGCGGGTTGCCGCTGACATACCTGAAAACGCCACCGTCAGTCTGGGCGTGGGCAGCAGCATAGAGCTGGTCGCTCAGGCGCTGATTCACCATCAGTCACTGCGCATTCTCACCAACAACCTGAGTGTCGCCTCGGCGCTTTCCGGAAACCCGGGCATCGAAGTGATTGTATCGGGCGGGCAATACCGGCATAACGATCACGATGTGGTCGGCCCGGAAGTCACCAACTTTTTCAGCTCCTTCATTACCGACTACGGGATCATCAGCACCGGCAGCATGGACCTGAACCACGGCCTGATGGACTACGACATTCGCGAAGCGGAAGCCAGCCGAGCCATCATTTCCAACACCCGGGCTCGTTTGCTTGTGGCTGATCAGAGCAAATGGACACTGAATTCACACTGCAAAGTAGCATCGTTCAAATACGTCGATCGTTTCTACACCGATAGCCTGCCCGGCGAACAACGGCAGAACCTACCAGATACGGTTGAGGTTATCGAATGCGGAGAAACCGACGCCTCGATCGACCAATCCGATGCATTATCGGTCAGCAACCTCTGACGTCCATCTGCCCCGTTTGGGTTATCCAAAACGCAAACCCCCGCACCTTGCCTTGAATCTGCAAACTCAGTTTCGCTGGTCCTTACAAAAAAGGCATGACGTCTATATCGAGCTGGCGCGCATCCAGCGTTCCAATAATGTCGTAACGACAGCCTTTTTTGGCCAGATCGACCAGCTCCGGCTCGACCTGAACCCGGTTCACGGTGCTGTAAAACACTCTGACCACCGGCTGCTTGGGGCTGCGTCGGTTCGCCTCAACGACTACCGCAGCGCGATTCCCCGACAACTCAACCAGCGCACCGACCGGGTAAACCGACAGGCACCGGATAAAATCGTACACCAGGTCTTTGTCGAGGTGGAAAACACTCCACTCAATCAGCTTTCTTAGCGCCATGTCGGGCGCCATGCCCGTGTGGTAGACGCGGTCTGCGGTCACGGCATCGTACACGTCGCAGATGGCCGCCATCCGGCCATAGCGATCGATCTGCTCCCCCGCCCTATTTCGCGGATAGCCTGTGCCGTCGAGCCGTTCATGATGAAGCTGGCAAATCGACCGGCTCAGGTCGCTCAACCCGGCCGTCACGTCCAGAATTTTCTCGCCATAGGTGACATGGCGCTTCATTTCCTCCCACTCTTCAGCTTCGAGCTTGCCGGGTTTGTGCAATATCGAATCAGGCACCAGTACCTTGCCTATATCGTGCAGAATGCCGCCGATCACAAGGTCCTTTAAGACGTTGGGCTCAAGCCGCATTGAGCGACCAAATATGCCCAGCAGAATGCCGACGTTTATCGAGTGTTGGAGAAGATAGGTATCTTTTGAGCGAATATGAGACAAGCACGCCAGGGCGTTTTCGTTGGTATTGAGCGATTCAAGCAGCTCTTCGGAGGTCTCATCGACCGCCGCCACATCGATGGGCTGGTTGTTTTTAACATCATTCAACACTTCATCCAGAACATTCCGGGCTTGCTGATAGCGCTTTTCAGCCCGGTCGCGCTCTTGCGACACAGGCACCCGCTTCACGGCCGTTCCGGCATCCGACTGAAGTTGCAACGACTCCAACTGCTGGGCTTGAATCTGTTTCTGTTCATCGGCCGGCAATGCCTCCGGGCAATCCAGTCCCTTGGCGGTGTCTATGTACAGTTCGGTAACCCCAAGCCGCTTGATCTTCTCGATGGTCGCCAGATTGCCAATCTTGCCACTTCGGGATGCGTTATTGCTCGGAACCCACTGGTTATTCAGATCGGAGACATACATTCCGGGCTTCAACATGCTGATCAGTATCTTCTTTATCACTGTACACCCCGAGCCATGATGAAAACCTGCCATTACCACCAGTCTATACTAGCAACATGCCCAATACCTGTCCCATATATGAGCAATTATTAATCAATGATTCACATAGGCCAGTTGTATCGTTCACTGTTTCAGCAAAGGCTGCGAGCAGCACACGTTAATACACCTCATACGTGAAGCCGGTCTACAAATCCCGCGCTCGGGTGGTAGAGTTAAGGCGTAACCGACAGGGAGCCAGCCAACCTCATGATCACCGACCCGACTGCTTTGACCCCGAGCCAGCTAAAGACCCTCGAGATTGAACTGTTCAATCAGTTCTGCTCGTTTAAACGACGGGGACTGAATCTCGATTTAACGCGCGGCAAGCCCTCTGCCGAACAGTTAACCCTGTCCAATAGTCTGGACGGCATTCTCAGGGGCGACTATCAATCACGCGATGGCATCGATGTGCGCAACTACGGTGGTCTGGAAGGCTTATCAGAATGTCGTGAACTGGGCGCCGCCCTGCTCGGCATGCCAGCAAACCAGGTGCTCGCCGGTGGTCATTCCAGCCTGACGCTGATGCACCAGGCGATGAGTATTGGCTACTACGATGGACTCAGTGGCCCCGGCAGCGCCTGGCGTCTGAACGGGCCAGTCCGGTGGCTCTGCCCGGTGCCAGGCTACGACAGGCATTTCAGCATCTGCGAGCACCTTGGCATCGAGATGATTCCGGTCAGCATGACCGACACCGGCCCGAACATGGACGAAATCGAACACGCCGTTCAACAAGACCCCAGCATCAAAGGTTTGTGGTGCGTACCGCGTTTTTCCAACCCGACCGGCATCGTCTACGACGAACAGACTGTTCAGCGTATCGCCAGGCTCAGCGAGATCGCCGGCGAGCACTTTCGAGTCTTCTGGGATAACGCCTACAGCGTGCACGCACTAGCCGACGATGCCCCCGAACTTGCCAGTCTCTACGAAGCCTGCAGTGACGCGGGCACCGAAGACAGCGTACTGCAGTTCGCATCAACCTCTAAAATCACCTTTGCTGGCGCCGGGGTCGCGTTCCTGGGTGCCAGCCCCACCAACCTGAAACACATAACCGCCTCACTCAGTGCTCTGACCATTGGCCCGGACAAAGTCAACCAACTGCGGCATGCGCGCTTTTTTGAACAACACAACGCCCTCGAAACTCATATGGCTCAGCATGCGGCGGTTCTGAAACCGCGTTTTGAAGCGGTTCACCACCACTTGAAAGACGCCTTTGGCAGCAATCACCTGGGGCACTGGAAAACGGTGAAGGGCGGGTATTTTGTCGCTTTTCATACCCGGCCCGGGCTGGCCAAAACCGTTGTAAAACTCGCCGCAGAAGCGGGCGTTAAACTGACACCGGCCGGTGCCACCCACCCTTATGGCAACGACCCGAACGACACCTGCATTCGAATCGCGCCGTCGGTGCCCAGTGTCGACGACGTCAATGCCGCCATGAACGTTTTCACGCTGTGCGTGGAACTTGCCACCGTGCGACAGGCGCTTGATCTGTGAAGTGGCCTGACTGACCTGAAACCCTTAAATACACCCGGTCAGTTGCTACCCGATGCGCCACATCGACATGCAACCCAGTAAAAACCTGCCAGGGAGCCGAACCATGGAAGCCACAACGCCGCTCATCCCCCGCAAACACCTGTTCAGTAATCCGGAACGCAACGCACCCGTGATCAGCCCTGATGGCCGGTACCTGGTCTGGCAGGCACCGGTCAACGGTGTCATGAACATCTGGCTGGCGCCGAGTGATGATCCAGACGCCGCACGACCGATCACCCATGACATCCATAGGGGTATTCAGTCATGCCACTGGGCTTACAACAGCCGGGCGGTGCTTTACACCCAGGATAAGAACGGCGACGAGAACTGGCATGCCTACGCTGTAGATATCGAAACCGGTGACAGCCGAGACCTGACACCCATCAGCGGGGTGTCGGCGATGTTTACCCAGCTCAGCGAGCGCCACCCTAACCGCGTCGTCATTGGTTTGAACGACCGGGATGAATCACATCACGACCTCTACGTCATTGATGTGCTCACTGCAGAGCGCACCCTACTGGTCGAGAACCCGCGCTTTCAGACCATCATCGTGGATCGGGACTTCCAGGTTCGGCTGGCGGGGGAAGTGGAAGCCGACGGCGCCATACAATGGAATCAATACGATCAGGGCAACTGGCACCCCCTTGAGCGAATTCCTGCAGAAGACGCCATGACCACGAATATCGTCGGCTTCGAATCCGACAGCAATCAATTGCTGATGTTCGACAGCCGGGGGCGTGACACCGCTGCACTGGTTCGCTGGAATCTCGTCACCGGCGAACGCGAAACGCTGCTGGCCGATGACAGGGCAGACATTAGCAAACTGATGATCCAGCCAGGCACGCGCACGTTGCAGGCAGCGGCAGTGGAATACGAACGGCTGGAATGGATGCCTCTGGCCCCGGGCATCGAACACGACCTGGCCTTCCTTAAGACGCTGTGCGACGGCGATTATTCAATCACCTCCAGAACGCTGGATGACCAGCAATGGATCGTTACCTACGCCAACCCGGAACAACCTCGTCACTTCTACCGCTACGATCGCACCCAACGAACGGCTGATCTCCTCTTCACCAGCCGACCACAGCTGGAAGGCGCGCCGTTGTCTTCAATGCACCCGACGATCATTACCGCACGCGACGGGCTTAACCTGGTCAGCTACCTCAGCTTGCCTGAAGAAAGCGACCCGAAACGAACCGGCGTTCCATCGGCGCCGTTGCCCATGGTGCTGCTGGTTCATGGCGGCCCCTGGGGACGCGACAACTACGGGTGGAATGCCTACCACCTCTGGCTAGCCAACCGGGGCTATGCGGTACTCAGTGTCAACTTCCGTGGCTCCAACGGTTTCGGCAAAGCGTTTATCAACGCTGGCGACCGGGAATGGGGCAGGAAGATGCACGATGACCTGATCGATGCCGTTAACTGGGCTGTTGACGGCGGCATCGCCCAGCGTGACAAAGTTGCAATTATGGGCGGTTCCTATGGCGGCTATGCCACCCTGGCAGGTCTGACGTTCACGCCAGAGGTGTTCGCCGGTGGTGTGGACATAGTCGGCCCGTCCAATTTGATTACGTTGCTGGAATCCATCCCGCCCTACTGGGCGCCAATATTCAATATGTTTGCCAACCGTGTGGGCGACCCACGAACTGAATCTGGCCGTGCCTTTCTCAAAGAGCGCTCACCCCTGACTTATGCACACCGAATCTGCAAGCCGCTGCTTATCGGCCAGGGCGCCAACGACCCACGGGTGAAACAACAGGAAGCCGACCAAATAGTCGCCGCAATGAAAAACCAGGGCATACCGGTTACCTATGCTCTCTATCCGGATGAAGGCCACGGCTTCGTGCGCCCGGAAAACAACCTGTCTTTCAACGCCCTGGTCGAAGGCTTCCTCGGTACCATACTCGGCGGCCGGGTCGAACCCATCGGAACGGACCTGCACGATACCAGCTTGCACATTCCCGAAGGCGCAGAAAACATTCAGGGATTAGACCCGAGCCTGATAAATGCCGGATACCCGGAAAACACTTAGACGGGCCGTTTCAATCGCCCGCTGCGAAATGCGCCATCTGATCCGAAATAAAACCGGTACAATCATAAACTGCTATTCTTGGCTCAGTTTCCCTGTTGTTCAGAGGCTCCCTAATTCACTTTTGGAAGGAATTCCCATGAGAACCGTTATTCTGGCCGGTATCAGCTTACTGCTGATCTCAGCCTGCGCTACCAGCCCCACCGGCCGATCCCAGCTGATGCTGATATCGCCGGAAATGGCCATCACTGAGTCCAAACAGGCTTACGTCAGCACGGTTACTGACATAACCAATGAGTTTCAGCTGATGACCGACGAGGCATGGGTTGACCGCATTTCAACGATCACCGGCCGCCTGGTCACCGAGGCGATCAGGAAATACCCGGATTCACAGGAATGGGACTGGAGCGTCGCCATCATCGACGACCCGGACACCCTCAACGCCTGGTGCATGGCCGGCGGGCGAATGGCGATTTACACCGGCATTGTTACCCAGCTCAACCTGACGGATGACGAAATCGCCCAGATCATGGGGCACGAAATCTCCCATGCGCTGGCCAATCATACGGCCGAAAAGATGTCCCGCGCCGTACTGGTGAATACAGGGTTGGCCATCACCTCTCAGGTAACCGACCAGAATGGCTATGTACTGAGCGGCAGCGCCATCGCGGCGCAACTGGCGCTGCAATTGCCCAACAGCCGGGATGCAGAACGTGAGGCAGACGAAATAGGCATAGAACTGGCCATTCGGGCGGGCTACCGACCCGAGGCAGCCGTCTCGCTCTGGCGCAAGATGTCGCAGGCTGGCAGCGGCGGGCCGGAATTTCTAAGCACTCACCCATCACCAGGCAACCGTATGGACACCCTTCAGGACTTGGGTAACACACTGAAGTCCTTGAATCCAACGCAGACAAAATCTGCAGTGCACCCGGTCAGGATTGTGACGGATACTCAGCAACTGTAAATCAGCGAATCGTTGTGGGAGGCATTGCGACAATTGTGCAAGCCTCCCGGGACTCAACAGGCAGTAAGACCCCTTCCGCACTCGCTTCGATTGGCACTAGCGATCAGTACACTACAAGGGATAGCCGTCCTTAATGATGCCGCGACTAAAGCCCCGCACTCCTTCTTTCGCAAACAAAGTATAAAGTTTTGTCTAAACTGCCAGATAACCTGCTCAGAGCCTGACGCTCTTGACCCACCCCTTTTTGGAGCTACCCGGCAATGCTCGGCTTTTCTAACAACGTTCTCACGGCAATCAACAATACCTTTGCCTCTATCGAGTTCAAACTCGATGGCACCATTGTTAAAGCCAATTCGCTTTTTCTGGAAACCATGGGTTACCGGGCTGACGAAGTTGTTGGCAAGCACCACCGGTTGTTTGTAGACCCCGATGAAGCGAACAGCAGGCAGTACGAAGACTTCTGGAAGAACCTTCGGGCAGGCGAGGCACAAACCGCACGGTTCGAGCGAATCACCAAAGACGGCCGCAAGGTTTGGCTGCAGGCTTCCTATACGCCCATTCTGAAAGGTGGCAAAGTAAGCCGGATCATCAAATTTGCCAATGACATTACCAACCAGGTATTGCGTGAATCGGATTACGAGTCAAAGGTTCAGGCCATTCTTCGGTCTCAGGCAGTCATCGAATTCGACCTTTATGGCAACATTCTGGACGTCAATGAGAACTTCCTCGCGGTATTTGGCTATGAAAAGCAGGAGCTGGTCGGCAATCACCACCGCCTGTTCGTCGATGCAGCCTATGCCCAAAGCAAGGATTACAAGGCATTCTGGGAAACCCTGCGCAAAGGTCAGTTTCAGTCCAGCGAGTACCGGCGAATCGCCAAAGATGGGTCGGATGTCTGGATTCAGGCCACCTATAATCCCGTTAAGGACCCAAAGGGCAACGTACTGAAAATCATCAAGTTTGCCAGCGACATCACTGCCGACGTGTTAAAGCGTGAGAATTTCAAACTGTTGTCGCTGGTCGCCAATGAAACCGACAACTCAGTCATCATTACCGACGCCCATGGCCTGATCGATTACGTTAACCCGGGGTTTGAACGCCTTACCGGTTATAGCCTGCAGGACGTCGCTGGCAAGAAGCCGGGGGCACTGCTTCAGGGGCCAGAGACCGACAAGGCAGCGATCGCCCGAATCCGCCAGGCGCTCGACAAGCAAGTGCCCTTTTACGATGAGATATTAAACTACAGCCGCAGTGGTGAACCTTACTGGATATCCCTCTCCATTAATCCAATCTTCGATGACAGTGGCGCCATTGATAAATACATATCCATCCAGGCAAACATAACCTCTGTCAAACAAATGGCCCTCGACTTCAATCGCAAGTTGGCCGCCATCAGTGAAGTATTGCTGCTCGTAGAGCTAACCCCCAACGGTAAACACGCGCACTGGAATGAGTTAGCCAAAACCAAACTGCTGCCCGTCACTTCAGAGGCAGACTTCGCAAGTCTTGTGTTTAATGGATTAACGAAAGAAGAAATTGGGCTTATCGATACCGAAGGGTCGGTTAAAAAGATGGTCAGTGTTGAGCGAAACGGCAAAGCACTGCACCTCGACGCCCGTCTTTGCTGCCTCAGAAACGTGAAACAGGAGGTTGCACAGTACCTCTTGCTTGGGCTTGATATCACAGATCGAAAACAGGCCGTGGGTCAGACGAACGTGGCAATGACCAGTGTGCTGGAGGCCAGCAAACAGATCAGCGCCATTGTCAGTGCCATTAACGGCATTTCCGAACAAACCAACTTGCTGGCACTCAATGCTGCCATTGAAGCAGCGCGTGCAGGCGATGTCGGTCGGGGCTTTGCCGTTGTCGCCGATGAAGTAAGAAGCCTTGCTGCCAACTCAAAGCAATCGAGCACTGAAATAGACAGCCTGGTAAAAGTAACCGTCGGGAAGATTGAGGAATTGGCAGGCTTGCTGTCCAAAATCGACGACTAAGCCTGCATCGATACCATTAACGCTCTCGTCAGTACAATGACTGCTCCGGCCACACATACCAGAGGCTGAAGGCCAGCGGCAATGCGGTAACCAACACCAACACGACCAGCTTAAGCCACCAGCGACTTGCCTCAAGCCGGGCACGAAACAGGCTACCAACCAGCCAGGGCAGCGCGGCGGCCAGCAGAGCCACGGCAGGTACTTCAACCAGGTGGTAGGCCGTCAGTGCGACCCACATCAGCGGCAGCGTCAGGCAGGGCAGCAAGCGTTGCCACAAACGGGGCACTTGCCAGCCGGCAATAAGCGGCGCACCCCGGGCAACCCACCAGCAAACCGCCATCACCACACCCATGGCACCGGCAATTTCAGCAAGCTTGATACTGCCGGCCAGCCCGACAGTCGGTGCCAGCACCGCCACCGGCGCGACCAGAAAACCCGGCATCCAGAAGTCTGTGGTATTCGGCGAGTCTTCCCGGTTATCGGCACCCAAGGCCACCAGTGCAACCGGCACCAGCAGTGCCAGCGCCTGGCTTACCCAGACCACCGGGCCAATTGAACCGGCAAACACCCAAACCACCCAAACACTGATTGGAAGGCCGAGCAGCATCAGCGCCGCACCCTGGCGTCGGCCTAGACTGGCAGCGAGTACGGCCACCAGTGTCATCAGCCAAAGGCCATCCATCGCCGCAGGTTCCAGCAAGTGGTTTAACCGGAAGCCCTGTATCCAGCCAAAGGCACCCAGTATCGCCAGCAACACCCCGACCGCAGGCGCCCAACTCAATCGCAAGCTGGCCGCCGCTGCCGCCAACATGACCAGCAATGGCATTACAACGGTGGGTAGCAGCATGTCACCAATCATGGTCGTAACTCCCGCTGGCCGTTATTGGCGAATACCTTCAATGAAGATCGTCAGTTCGGTTTCATCGGGCACGTTGGGGATGAAATAGTCGATGTCAAAATCACTGCGCATCAGTTCGGTGGTTGCTACGAAGCCCTGACGAAAGCCACCCCAGGGGTCGTCACCTTCACCGATTTTCACGATGTTCATTTCCACTTCGCGGGTTACACCATGCATGGTCATCTCACCCGTCAGCACACCTTCGTCTGCGGTGCCTTCGTAACCGGTGCTGGTAAACTCAATGGTCGGGTACTGGCGAACGTTGAAGAAATCCGGGCTGCGCAGGTGCTCGTCGCGGTCGGTGTGGTTGGTGTCGATGCTGTTAGCCTGAATCTCAATTGATACGGCATTTTCCGACAGGTTGTCGTCAGACCAGGTATAGGAGCCTGAAAATTCGTTAAAGCGGCCGGGCAAACGAGAAACACCCAGGTGGCCGGTTTCGAAAGTGACCGCCGAGTGGGCATGGTCAATCTGGTAATTGGCGGCCAGTGCCGAGGCACTGATCATTGAGACGGAAATGGCCGCCAGCGTCAGGGACAAAGTTTTCATGATCGCTTCCTTGTAGAGGGTGAGACAGAATAGAGCCCGCCACTCTACTGAGTCACTCGCATGCTGTAATCCACTGTAATTGAAAATGGCTTTTTCGAATTTGGAAAACAGTGACCCCAGTTATACTTTGATGTATAGAAAGCATAAGGACACCAACATCAAATCCAAAACCGGGTACCATGACCGGTTAGGTCAGAAGAAGCAGCCCGTTGATGGACCGATTGGACGCCCTGCGGGTGTTTTGCGCCGTAGTCGAACACAGTAGTTTTTCCCGCGCTGCGACGGAGTTGAACATATCGGTCGCCAAAACCAGCAAGCTGATCCAGTCGCTGGAACAGGCCCTGAACACCAGCCTGTTGCGTCGCAATACCCGGCGCATCACCCTGACCGAAGCCGGTGAACGCTACTACCACGACGTTGTGCCGCTGCTGGAGGAGATGGCTAACATCGATGCCCGCGTCGAACGCATGACCACCACCATCACCGGCACTCTGCGCATGACCATGCCGCTCGACTTCGGGCGCCGGCTGATCATGCCACTGATCCCCGATTTCAAACGGACCTACCCCGACCTAGAGCTGGACATTGAACTGTCGGATCGTCACGCCGATCTGGTTGCCGAAGGCTTCGACCTGGGCCTGCGCGTTGCCGACCTCAAAGACAGCAGCCTGATCGCCAAACCGCTCGGCACCTATCGCATGAAGTGCGCAGCCTCACCGGAATACCTGGCCCGCCACCCAGCCATCAACACGCCCGAAGATCTGGAAGCGCACCCCTGCCTGACCTACTCACTGAGCGCCCAACCCTGCAACTGGACCCTGATACGCGGCGAAGCAGAAGCCCGGGTCAGGGTTCGGTCGGCTCTGCAGTTGAACAACGGCGATTTGCTGGCCCAGGCAGCCTGTCAGCACCTCGGGGTTCTTTACCAGCCCGATTTCATCATCAGCACCTACCTGGACTCCGGCGCGTTGACGCCCATCCTAACCGACTGGCAAGACCGGATGGTCCATGCCTGGCTGGTCTACCCGGCCCGAAAATACCTGCCGATGAAAGTGCAGGCGATGCTCGGTTTTCTGAAAGCCCGCCTCTCGGATCAATGACCGTTTACACACCGCAGCGGGAAACCGGGTTTTCAGTCGTGTCGCTTCACTGACACCGGCATGATGCGATGAATGATGTCCGCATGGCGATTCAGCCGATCCACCAGCGGCTGCGAGCCAGTCGTTACGGAACGTCCACACTTGCATGCAGTGTCAAGTAGATAAGGGCAAGTGTTGCCGGCTCCTTAGCAAAGCATCGATCGAGGTCAATAATCCGTGAGTAGTTAGGGTATATGTGCAGTTTTCTACACACAGACGCTAAAGCGGTTGTTGCCTTACAGCACTGTTGAGTATTGTATCGGGGAATAAAAACAACAAAGACCTGTAGTACGTTACCCGGAGACTGCTTTGGGGTCCGAACGCTGACAGGTCATCACTGCGAGGCCATTCATGTCGAATGATCAGTATTACGATAGCAAGCCCTGGGAAAGCCATTACCGGGCAGCCCGGTCCGAGGCCGGTAACAACACAGCCAGTCAACACAAGCACGACAATCTACCCGCCCTGATACAAACGGCCAGCCAGACCTACAGCGAACACCTGGCGTTCACAACCTGCATGCCAAACGGCATGAACGGCCGGCTTACCTACGCTGAAGTTGATGAAATGTCAGATGCCTTTGCCGTCTATTTGCGCGAATGCATCAAGCTTGAAGCCGGCACCCGGGTTGCGGTGCAAATGCCCAACTGCCTGACCTTGCCAGTGGTCGCCTTCGGCATTCTCAAAGCCGGTTGCATACTGGTGAACGTCAACCCGCTCTACACCAAGCGGGAAATGGAGCACCAGTTCAACGACAGTGGTGCCCAGGCGCTGGTCATCGTCGATATGTTCGTCGATAAACTCGACGCCATCCTGGCGAAAACCGCCATCAAACAAGTGGTCATCACCTCCGTTGCCCAGTGGTTTCCCCCGGTAGTTAGGGGTGTGCTCAAAGCCGTACTGAAATACTGGAACCGGGCGATACCCCGCCATCAGGTCAAAGCCGACGACATCAACCTGGCCCTCAAAAAAGGCCGCGAAGCAAAAGCACAGGCAAGCCTCGACGTTCGCCAATACTGGGAACATCTGACTCGCTCAGACACCGCACTGCTGCAGTACACGGGCGGAACTACCGGGGTCAGCAAAGGGGCTGAGCTGACGCACGGCAACCTGATCAGCAACCTGGAACAGGTCGATTCCGTGGTTCAGGGGCACATCGAACCCGGCAGGGAATGCATTCTGACCGCCTTGCCGATGTACCACATCTTTGCGTTCACGGTGAATTTGCTGGCCTTCTACCACAAGGGGGCACACAACGTTTTGGTGCCCAGTCCCCGGCCCATCCAGAATTGCCAGCGCGCTTTCGATAATTACCCGATTTCGGCTATCTCGGGGGTCAATACCCTCTATAACGCACTGCTGAACGAAGAATGGTTTACCGTCTACCCGCCCAAAACCATGAAGGTAGCCATGGCAGGCGGTACCGCGCTGCACCAAGCGGTCGCCGAGCGTTGGCGCACCATAGTCGGCAGCCCCATCTCTGAAGGCTATGGCCTAACCGAAACCGCACCCGTCATTTGTTTCAACCCGATCGGCCAGGAACGCCCCAACAGCATCGGCATCCCCGCACCCGATACCGAGGTGCGCATCGTCGATGAACAGGGAGCCACCGTACCTGTCGGCGACCCCGGCGAAATCATCGTCCGAGGCCCCCAGGTCATGAAAGGTTACTGGAACCGCCCGCAGGATACCGCCGACTCCGTCAGGGACGGCTGGTTCTATACCGGCGACATCGGCGTGATGACCGAAGACGGTCACTTCAGTATTGTCGATCGCAAGAAAGACATGATTCTGGTCAGCGGCTTTAACGTCTACCCGAATGAAATCGAAGACTGCATCGCCCGCATCCCCCAGGTGCAGGAATCAGCGGTGATTGGCGTCGCCGACGACCAAACGGGTGAAGCGGTACAGGCGTTTGTGGTGTTGCGCGAAGAGGGCATTACCGAGCGCGACATCATCGCCCACTGCAAGCAGGAACTCGCGGCCTATAAAGTGCCCCGAAAAGTCGTCTTCTGGGATGAGTTGCCTAAAACGCCGGTCGGCAAGGTACTCAGAAAAGAAGTCCGCGCCGCCGTCATACAACAATAATAGCTACTCAGTCGGAGCACAGAACATGCTTAGTCCATTGGAAGAAAGTTTACTGTCGGTCATGATGGTCATCATCATGTTTGGCATGGGGTCATCACTCACCTTTAAAGATTTCCGCCTGGCTTTGCGTCACCCGCAAGCAGTGGGGGTAGGTTTTGCCTCTCAGTACTTGCTGATGCCGCTGATCGCCTTTGTGTTGTCACGGGTACTGAATTTAACGGTTGAACAAACGGTAGGCCTGGTGCTTATCGGCTGCATGCCGGGCGGTACCACCTCCAACATTTTTGCGTATTTTTCAAAGAGCTTGCTCAGCCTGAGCATTATGATGACCATTTGCTCCACCCTGGCCGGCTTTGTGATGGTGCCCCTGTTAATGGAGTTTTATACCCAGGGCATTGATGATGCGTTTCGCATACCGCCAGACCAGATCGCGCGCTTATTGTTTGTGTTGCTGATTCCCACCCTGATCGGCATGTGGCTGCGCCGTAAAAATTCCAACATCGGCGCCGTTATCGAACTGATGGGCGGAATTCTCGGGGCCATCGTCATCATCTTTCTCGTGATCACCTGGGTACCCAGAAACTGGCGCTTGCTGGTCGAAACCAACTGGGAAGTGTATGCCGCGGTGATATTAATCGGGCTCATTGGCTTCACCTTCGGCTATATATTCTCCCGCGTGCTCAGACTGAACCCGCAAAAAGCCAGAACGGTATCGCTGGAAACCGGCATCCAGAATGGTCCGCTGGCGGCGCTGATCGTCATCATGACGTTCGCCGACGAAACCCAGCAACTCATCCTGCTGATACCCGTTATGTACTCCCTGTTTATCGTGATCAACTCCACAATCGCCACCGTCTTCTACCGTCGCTGGACCCGGCGTGAAGAACTGGAACGAGACCAGGCCAAAGTCGAACCTGCCTAAAGCATCCCCTTCCTGTCACACCTTGCGGCTAACCGTCGCAAGGTGTTGCTCTGAATACATCGCTTGTTTTCCAACACCCGGTTGAGCCATGCGGTTGGCTGCAAACATCTGACTGCGGCTTATTGATCCAACAAATACGGTGTTTGAACACCACAAGGCACCCGATCACCAATCAACCAGCTGTAAAATTTTAGATCCGAAAAAGTTGACTGCGATTGGCTCACACTTAGACTTCCAGGCGCCACTCAACAACAAGGATTTCTCATGCAGGCGCCCGGTGCAATTCGCCACGGCTGGACAGTCGCCGAGGTAGGTGAGCTTTTCGCACTGCCGTTCAATGATCTGCTGTTTCAGGCGCAGAGCGTTCACCGCCAGTATTTCGACCCCAATCGCGTACAAGTCAGTACCTTATTGTCGATAAAAACAGGCGCCTGCCCGGAAGATTGCAAATATTGCCCGCAAAGCGCTCGCTACAATACCGGGCTAAAAAAAGAACGGCTGATGGACGTAGAAACCGTGCTGCAACGGGCGAAGGAAGCCAAACACAATGGCGCCACCCGCTTTTGCATGGGCGCAGCCTGGCGCAACCCTCACGACAGAGACATGCCCGCTGTTATCGGGATGATCAGTGGGGTTAAAGCACTGGGCCTGGAAACCTGCATGACACTGGGCATGCTCAGCCCCCAGCAAGCCGCAATGTTGAAAGACGCCGGGCTCGATTACTACAACCACAACCTCGATACGTCACCAGACTATTACGCCGACATCATCAGCACCCGCACCTACCAGAACCGACTGGATACGCTGGAACAAGTGCGCCAGGCCGGCATGAAGGTGTGTTCAGGCGGCATTATTGGCATGGGTGAAAGCGCCAGCGACCGGGCCGGGTTGCTGGTGCAACTGGCCAACCTGGAGCCGCACCCTGAAAGCGTACCCATCAACAAACTGGTCAGAGTAGCGGGAACACCACTGGAACAGGTCGAAGACCTCGATGAGTTTGAATTTATCCGCACCATTGCCGTAGCCCGCATCATGATGCCCACCAGCCACGTACGGCTCTCCGCCGGCCGTGAAGCCATGAACGAACAGATGCAGGCGCTGTGCTTTTTGGCCGGTGCCAATTCACTATTTTACGGCTGCAAGCTACTGACAACCGCCAACCCCGAAGAAGACGCCGATGCCCGTCTGTTCAATAAACTCGGCATCAACACCGAACACAACCACGACGCCAACCATAAAGAGCAGGAAGCCGACGCAGTGAATGCGTTGAATCGCCAAACAACCAATGCCTTGTTTTATGATGCCAGCTCCAGATCCTAGCTAGGGAGCCTCTGAATAACCAATGGGCAAACCATCACCGCACCGCAGTCGCCGCCTTCCCCAAAAGTTCCGCTCACCAACGCCCGAATGTTTCTCCAAATAGCGGGTCAACCGTGCGCAGGTGAATACAGGTACAGGGCAGTCTTTTGATATACTCCTGCCCCTATTCCCCCATGCCAATTTGCTACAATGGCCTCAACAAGGACACTCCCCATGAACAGGATTACAAAAACTTTCTGCGTCAGCCTGGCAACTTTTCTCACGCCAGCCGTTCTGGCCGACACCTTTGTGTTCACCGCCATCCCCGATCAGGACGAACGCCAGTTAACCGAACGGTTTGGCAAGATCGCGGACTATCTGGAACAGCAATTGGAGGTCGACGTTCAATACATTCCGGTTAAAAGCTATTCTGCCGCCGTCAGCGCGTTTCGCAGTGACCAGGTGCAAATGGCCTGGTTTGGCGGCTTAACCGGCGTGCAGGCCCGACAGTTGGTGCCGGGCAGTCAGGCCATTGCGCAGGGCGAGGAAGACACCGCCTTTAAGTCCTATTTCATCGCCCACGAAAGCACGGGCCTGGCACCGGCCGACACATTAACCGATGCCTTGCGCGGCAAAAGCTTCACCTTTGGCTCCAAAGGCTCTACTTCAGGCCGGTTAATGCCGGAGTTCTACCTGCGCGAGCAGTTCGATGAAGCGCCGGAAACCCTGTTCAGCCGGGTCGGCTTCTCCGGTGATCATTCACGCACCATTGCCTTGGTCGAATCGGGTGCCTACGACGTAGGCGCGGTGAACTACGCCGTTTGGGACGCCGCTGTAGAAGCGGGTGAGCTGGATACCGACGTCATGCAAATCATTTGGGAAACCCCGGCTTATCCGGATTACCAGTGGACCATCCGCGGTAATGCCGACGCCCGTTTCGGAGACGGCTTCACCCAACGCGTGCAACAAGCACTGCTGGATATGACCGACCCGGACCTGCTCGCAGCCTTCCCGCGCAGCGGTTTCATTCCCGCAACCAATGCGGATTACGCGCCCATTCAAGCGACCGCAATATCCATCGGCATCATGGACACCCAGTGACCGGTTTTCGACTCCAACAGGCCGCGCTGACGGTAAGCGGCCGCCCTGTGTTGCACGACCTGGATCTCAACATCCGGTCGGGTGAAAGGGTGGCGCTGCTGGGGGAGTCCGGCGCGGGCAAGACCACTCTGTTGCGAGCGCTGCGCGAGCAGCAAACGAGCCAGGTGGCCTGGTGCCCGCAACAGCCCGGCCTGGTGCCGGTACTGTCTGTCTTTCACAACCTCTATATGGGCCGGCTCGACCACTATGCCACAGCCTATAACCTTCTGAACCTGATTCGCCCGACACCGGCTCGCCGTCGTGACATTGCTGAACTGGCCAACCGGCTCGGCCTGGGCGAGCGGTTATGGACACCGGTGGAACAATTGTCCGGCGGCCAGCAAAGCCGTGTGAATCTGGGAAGGGCACTGTACCAGCAACGCCCCGTCTTTATTGGCGACGAACCGGTGTCGGCGATTGACGAACGCCAGGGCGACGACTTGCTTGCGCTGGTGTGCGAACAACACGAAACCGTTGTGCTCGCCTTGCACAATGTTGAACAGGCGCTGACACACTGCAATCGCATCATTGGCATTCGCGATGGCCGCGTGGCATTCGACCGCCCGAGCGACCAGCTAACCAGTAGCGACATCAAACCGCTCTATCCGTCAGACGTTTCATGACCACTCGCCCTCTGCCCCGCGATACCGGTGCCATGCGCCGCACCATCGGCCTGTTCGTTCTACTGGCACTCTTATGCCTGCCCTGGGCCGACATCGCGATTCATACTCTGGCTCCCGGGCGGGAACTGGGGCGGCTGGCGCAGGGTTTGCTGTGGCCGCAATGGCCAATGGCCCGCACCCTGGGCGAGGCCATCGCGGCCACTCTGGCTTTCGCGTTTCAAGGGGTAGCATTGGGCGCCGTCGCCGGCTTCGGGCTGGCACTGATCTATCGGCGGCGTGCGGTTCGCTGGCTCGCGGCGTCTTTGCGCGCCGTGCATGAACTGTTCTGGGCATTGCTGTTCATTCAATTGTTCGGGCTGAGCGCCCTGGCCGGCGTGCTGGCCATTGCCGTGCCCTACGCCGGGATCTTCGCCAAGGTCTACGGTGAGCTGTTCGAAGAGACCGACCCGGCCCCGCGCCAGGCATTACCAGCCAACGCCAGCCGCCTGTCGAGCCTGATGTTCACCACCCTGCCCCAGGCCTGGCCCAACCTCGCCGCCTATACCCGTTACCGGTTGGAATGCGGCATTCGCAGCTCCGCCGTTCTCGGCTTCATCGGCCTGCCAACGCTGGGCTACCATCTGGAAAGTTTGCTGCGCCAGGGCTTTTACGCAGAAGCAGCGCCGTTTTTCTACGCGCTGCTGATTCTGATTGCGACCCAGCATCGCTGGTGCCGTGGCTGGATGATTCCCGCCTTGCTCCTGGCAGCCCTGTGGTGGCTGCCGCCAGTCGCGCCAGTAAACGCCAGCCTGATCTGGCAGTTTCTGACCTACGACATCGTGCCCGCACCACTGCGCAGCGGCGTCGATGCATGGCCCTGGTTGGCCGACCTGTGGCAAAGCCAGCTTTGGCCGGGACTGGTCAACACCCTGGTGCTGGCAATACTCTCGCTGGTGGTGATGGGGCTGCTCGGCGTAATGCTGTTCCCGTCCGTTTCGCGATTGTTTGGTAACCGCTGGACGCGTGGCCTGAGCCACGGTGTTCTGGTCGTGCTGCGCTCGCTGCCGGAATACCTGCTGGCTTTTATCGCTCTGATTCTGCTGGGCCCCAGCATGTTACCTGCCATCATCGCGCTCGGCCTGCACAACGGCGCCATCATCGCTCACTTGATCGGCCAGTACAGCAACACCCTAATACTGCGCGACGATGCCGCCCGCGGCGTGAACCGTTACTTTTTTGAAGTGCTACCGCGCCAGTTCCGTCTGTTCCTCGCGTTCTCACTTTACCGCTTCGAAACCGTCATCCGCGAGACCGCGATTCTCGGCATGCTCGGCATTCCCACCCTTGGTTTCTTTATCGATTCCGCCTTTGCCGAATTCCGTTTCGACCGGGCCGTCATGCTGCTTGTCGCCAGCGCCATTCTGAACATCGGCGTCGATGGTTTCGCGCGGCGGATACGGCGACGGTTGCATTTGCAGCAGCAAGTACAGGTGTGCTGAGAACACAACCTCTGTGAGGATGTAAGCGGCGGATTAACGTTACTTGGAGTCCAGCAATTCTCGCAAGGCAACCGGCAAAACGCTTCGCACTTTCACGGTAAGACTCTGCTCATTCTTCTGCCACAGAACACCCAGATAGATGATCGCCAGGCCAATCGCCGTTAGCGCAATCGGAAACAGCAGGCTGTCTTCAAACACCGAGTGGGCGAGGTACCCGAGATAAAAGCTACCGCCCAGCGCACCAAATACCACAAAAACCCTGCGCACCAGCATCACACCCAGGCCCATCATTAACAGGTTAATGCCAAAATACAGCAGTTTCGACAACTCGCTGTCAGAATTCTGTGCGGTCAGGCCACCCCAGAACGTCAACACACCGAACAGGTAAAGCCAGAACGCGTAATCCGCCGAATGCCTGGCCCGAATGTCCACCCAGAACGCCAGGCCCAGCATCAGCAAACCAAAATACAGCGATACCAGCGACCGCAATTCAAAATCGGGCCGCTCACCCACCAGCATGGCCGCAAGATCCATCGATAAGTACCACAGAGTGAAGGCGATCGGCAAAACCAGAAAGGGGTATTTGTAGAGGCGGGCAATGATGACACCACTGGCAAGCGTACCGAGCTCCATATATAGCCAATGCCACTTAATGTACCGGTGGTAATCACGGTACTCACTGCCTTCGGGCCAGACACCCAACCCTTGCTGAAGCCCATAGATGAACAGCGGTGTGAGAAACACCGCGAAGGTGGCACATATACCCGCTGGAATGGCATATCCTTGCTTTTGAAACCGGTTGGCAAGCAGTAACCCACCTGCCGCATAGAGAAAAGAGATACACACAATGCCCCAGCCACCAAAGGCTTCCCAGCCAAGGCCCATAAACAACGTCATAGCGCCAATGGCAATGAGCCCGCCAAGGTAGTAGAGCACATGGGTCAGGCTGAAGCTTGGACCAACCTCCGGTCGGGCTTGCAGAAACGCCAGCAACCGCGAGGATTGCTCCTGCGAGAGAATGCCTTCGGCTACGGCCGCGTCCATTGCGCTTTTTGTTATTTTCATTCGGTTATTTCCTTGTTTTGGCTAGATCAGCAAGCCATCTGAACTGGCCTGTCACCTGCCCTATTATTTTCGTCATTCGCACTTGACCTAAAGTTAACATGAGGAATTAGCATGGCCGTACTCAAATCAAACACAGCAACTATGAGGAAGCAGCCATGTGGACCCTTCAACTCCTGAACGTCATCAGATCATGGTATCAGCGCGCCAGGTGGTTAAAACACCAGCGGGCCATGCGCCTGGACATGGCTCACCTGAGCGATCACCTTAAAAAGGACATTGGGCTGAACAACCTTGGCGCGGTGCCTTTACTGACCTGGCACGATACGCCAGAAGCAACACAGACTGCGCCAACCAGGGGGCACCCGACTGGAACCCCAACGTTTAGGCGGCTGCCGGAATAAGTGGGCATCCACATCCAATTAATCACCCAAGGACTAACAGCTATTGAGGAACCTTTAACCGGAATGCAGGGCAGGCATCGCGCTCAAAAACGCCGATGTTAATTACTGGTAAACGGTAAGGCTGAGCCAATGGCAATAAACAGCCCGCCACAGACCTGATTAAACCGCTTACCAACCCGGGCCAGCCAGGGTCTAATGGTAAAAGCCAATCGCGCCAGCCCGTACTCGACAAAGAACTCACCCACGGCAAAGGTCAGCGCCATAATCACGAACTGCTGTAACAGGGCCGCATTCGGGTCCAGAAACTGCGGTAGAAAAGCACCAAAGAACAACAGCACCTTGGGATTCGACACAGCGGCCAACAAGCCTTGCCGGAACAATGTAGCGCCAGATACCCATTTCAATTCCGAAACATACCCGACCTGAGGCGGAGGTGAGCGCCAGACCTGGATGCCCAGCCACACCAGATACACAGCCCCTACCCATTTCAACACCATCAGCGCATGGGCTGAGGCCTGCAATAATAGGCCGATACCAAACATCGACAAGGCAATGGCGATAATAAAACCAAGTGTGCCGCCGCTGATGGTAAACAGAGACCGTCGATGGCCATAAAGCGCGCCATGGGTCAGCGCGAGCAGGCTATTGGGCCCGGGTGTTAACGACAACCCAATGACCGCAACCAGATAAATCAACCAGATGTCCAGCGCCATGAAAGCCCCCTCACTGACCAAAAAACCACTATGAAGGCTGTCCGGGTTGCTGTCTACTGTGAACGCACAACCGACGCACCCATCTCACTCTATCCACTCAAGCTATCAATGCCCTGGCTGTGATAGCCACTCATATGAACGTTCTAAGAACAGTGGTTCGAGTGACAAACACCGGTTTAGCTGCTTACCTAGTTGAACGGCATCTCTCTGTGAAGCAAGTGACAGCCATATTCAATAAGAGACACCAATAAGGAATACCTGGGATGGCTACCAAAAAGCAGACACCCGCCTACACCATCCGCGATGCGACCGAGGCGGATTTACCCAAGCTTGTGGATTTTCTCAAAAAGCTTGCGCTTCATGTAACCGGGGGGCCAGAGCTGGAACTCAAGGAGTCGGAATACCAGCGGCTGCTCGAGGTGCTAGAAGCGGCACTGGCCTCGCCCGACAAACGCGTCGTCGTTGCCGAGCAGCCCGGTGTGGGGTTGATCGGTATGGGGGATGTTACTGTCTGGTCTAGTCAGAGTATCTGGGAACAGGCGACGGTAGCAGAATACCGGTCTGCTATTCTCGACGACATCTGGGTTGAGCCGGAGTTTCGCAAAGCCGGTATCTTCAAGGCACTGCTGCGCAGCCTGGTTGATTTTGCCGACGAGCAGGGGGCGCACGATCTAATGCTGGAGTACTCATCGTCCAACAAAGAAGCCAAATCAGCCTGGACACGGCTTGGTTTTGTAACAACCGGTGTTCGCGCTGCGGCATTCACCCACAAGGTGAAGGAAGCTCTGACATGACAGCCCTGGTGCAGAACGCAAACCAAGCAATCACCGGACAATTCCTGGAAGAGGTGACGATCTGATGTCTAGCCGAACGGTTAACGTTTTCTATGATGAGATAATGCTTGGCCACAACCCGGAAGTCGATGTGCCCTATCTACCCAGCCGGGTTGAAAAGCGCGTCAGAACCATCCTGAGCGGGCTCGACTTCAAATGGAGCTATCCCGAACACCCCGGCCGCATTTCTGCCGTAAAAACCTACCTCGATGAGCACCCGATTCGCGGCGTTCATGTTCGCACCGGCCCGAAGGCCAGCTACAAACAACTGGCTCGCGTTCATACCAGCGCCTACCTGGACTATCTGTTCTCGTTAACTGGTAAAAACGCCTGGCTCGATTCAGACACCACCGCCGTCTCGCCCGACAGCATCGACGCCGCCGTCATGGCCGCCGGCCTCGCCATCGCGGCGGTAGAGTCGGTCGTTCACGGCAAAGCCGACAGCGCCTTCGCCCTGGTTCGCCCTCCGGGCCACCACGCCGAGCCGGTACGCGCCCGTGGCTTCTGCCTGATCAACAACGTCGCCGTAGCGGCCGCACATGCCCACGCCAAACTCGGTTGCGAGCGCATTCTGATCATCGATTGGGATGCGCACCACGGCAACGGCACCCAGGATATTTTCTGGGCTGATCCCAGCGTGCTGTTTTTCGATACTCATTGTGCCGCACCCTTTTATCCGGGTTCCGGCCATCTGGAAGAAGTAGGCGCTGGTTTGGGGGAAGGCTACACCATCAATGTGCCATTGCCCGAATCGGCCGGCGACGTCGCCTTTGAGAAAGCCTTCCGGGACATCCTTGTCCCCGCTGCTGAACGCTACCAACCCGACCTGATACTGGTATCGGCAGGGTTCGATCCGCACCGGAACGATATGGCACTGAACCTGACCTACGACGGGTTCAAGGTGATCACCAGCATCGTGCAGGGCATCGCCGATGCACATTGCAAAGGCAAACTGGCGTTCGTGCTCGAAGGCGGCTACAACCTGACCTCGTTATCAAAAGGCGTTCACGCCGTCCTGGATGTTTTGACGGGCGGTGATGTGCCCGAAATCAGTGAGACGGGCATCAAAGAGGTGGAGACCGCAGCGGCCTATCATCGCTCAGCCTTCACGGACGACGAATAGGCGCTGACCTGTCAGTTTGGCCAGGGCGTTCATCTCATCGCCCGCCTTATTGCTGCATCCTCCAAGCCTTACCGAGAGCCATCGCAGAACCGGTGCGTACAAATGCTGCCTACGTGACGTCAGTGCGCATACGGATCACGACAACACCACTTCCTCACCGGCGTCACCCGGGTCGTCGGCTTGTTGCAACAACCCGGCGTAAACGGCGTTTTTCGCCAGCAACTGCTCATGGTTACCCTGCTCGACAACACGCCCCTGCTCAAGCACGAGAATGGTATCGCTGTGCCGGATCGTACTCAGGCGGTGTGCAATGGCGATCACGGTCCGTTCTTTAAACAGTCGGCTGATCGCCCGTTGAATCAGGTTTTCGGTCACCGAATCGACGGAGCTGGTCGCTTCGTCAAGCATTATCACCTGGCCGCCCTGGGCGACAGCCCGGGCAAAGGAAATCAATTGCGTCTGACCAGCACTGAGGTTGCCGCCATTGCCGTCCAGCTCCATGTCATACCCGCCGGGCAGTGTTTTGATAAAGCCATCGGCATACACATAGCGTGCAGCTTCGTGTATCTGTTCACGGTCTACCGAGGGTTTACCGAGGCCAATGTTGAAGGCAATGCTTTCGTCGAACAGGTACACATCCTGCTGCATCAGAGAAAACAGCGGCATGGCGTCTTCGATCGACAGGGACGACAGTTCGATGCCGTTGAGCAGAATGCTGCCTTCGTAATCCTGGTAGACTTTTGAGATCAACCTCAGAATCGTCGACTTACCGGATCCGGTCGTGCCTACCAACGCCAGCTGATGGCCCTTTTCCAGCCGAAAGGAGACGTTTCTTAGAACCCAGGGCGCATCGTTGGCGTAACGGAAGGACACATCCCGAAACTCCAGCGACTCGAAGGTCTGCAACCGGTCGCCCATGGTGTCTTGGCTGATGAGGTCACGGCCGTCTTCCTCCAGCGGCTCCTGAAAGAGTTCGTCGATGTGATCGAACGCGGCGAACGACCGCTGAATGGCGGCAATCTGCCCGGTGAAATCACGCAGCGGTACGAAGACTTTTTCCATGTTGTTAATGAAGGCGATCAGCACACCGAGCGTCACCGCCTCCTGCACCACCTTGCCGGAGCCGTACCAGATGATCAGACCAATGGTGATGGTGGTCACACCGGTAATCACCGAAAACAGCACGGCATCGTATTTGTTCGACTTCAACTGAGCCTGCAAAAACGACTGGGTATAGTCGGCATAGCGTCGTTCAACTTCCTCTTCGGCGCCGTACAACTGCACGGTCTTGACGCCCAGCAGACACTCCTGCAAAAAACCGGTGCCCTTGGCCAGAGCGCTGCGGGTAATCTGATACATGCTGCGCAGTTTGTCGCGAATCAGTTTGGTGATGTAGAGCACCGGCGGAAAGACGGTCAGCACGATCAGCGTCAGCTTCCAGTCGATGACCAGCATCAGGATGATCAACGCGATGGTGTTGATCAGGTCCCGCACCATCGACAGAACACCCATGACGAAGGAATCGGAAATGGCTTCCAGGTCACCAGTCAGACGCGACAGGGTGACGCCGGTTGGTGTCCGGTCGAAATAGGTTCGAGGCAATTTCAGAATGCGCCGGAACAGCAACATGCGGATATCAAACAGCGTGAACTGCCCGGTTTTGCGCAGGAAGAACGAATAGCAGGAATCGGCGATGTAGTTGACGACCACCACAGCAACCATCAGCCCGATCAGCAGAGGCAAGCCTTCGAATTCGCCGACGGATAAATAGTCGTCAATAATCTTAATGGTCAACCACGGAAACAGCAGGTTGCTCGCGATGGACAGCGGTAACATCGCGACGCCGATCAGCCCCCAGGTTTTGTAAGGTTTCGCAAATTGCACAAAGCGGCGAATGTAGCTGATGTCGAGTCCCTTGATCATGCGCTTTCCTCCACATCGTGCTGCTGCAGTTCCCAGGTTTCCCGGTAGTAGTCGCTGCTGTCGAGCAATTGCTCATGGGTACCCCGGGCAATGATCTCCCCGTTATGCAGCACCAGAATCTTGTCCAGATTTTCCAGAGCGCTGATGCGATGCGACACCACCAGCACCGACTGCTGCCCGATGCGATTGAACAAGCCGCCGAGGATTTTACGCTCCGTCTCGTAATCCACGGCAGAGAGCACATTGTCCATGATGATCAGGTCGGCCGGGCTGAGCAGTGCCCGCGCGATACTCAGGCGCTGCTTCTGGCCGCCGGAGAGCATAATGCCTTTCTCGCCCACCAGGGTCTGGTCGCCGTCCTGAAAGCGCGAGATGTCGTCGCTCAACTGGCTCAGCGCCAGTACCTCGTCGATCTGATGTTTGTCGACCGGCTGCCCATCGGTTCCGAAACGGACATTGGCTTCTACCGTATCAGAGAACAGATAGGGCTCCTGAGTAATGGTTCGCACAGCCCCCCGCCACTGTCGTCGCGGCAGTCGGGCAATGTCTTCGTCGCCCCAGAAAACATGCCCTTCAGGTACATCAAGGTGATGGTTAATGCAATTGACCAGCGTCGTTTTCCCGGAGCCGATGCTGCCCAGCACACCGACCTTTTTACCGGGCCCGATATCGAAGCTGATGTCTTTCAGCGCCAGGGTATCCTGCCCCGGGTAGGCGAAGTTCAGATGGCGGACACTGAGTGTCCGCCCGGCCGACGCCGCTGGCTGAGGTGGCGTACGATCCGTCTCGGGTATCTCGGCATTCAAAATAGACTGAACACTTTCGATGCTGACCATCCCCATCTGATAGACCACGGCAATCCGGCCCAACTGCGCCAGTGGCAACGCCAACAGCGCGGAATACGACAGGAAGGCGGTCATTTCCCCCAGCGTCAGCCCCTGTTGCAGAACCATGTAACCCCCGAACCCGAGAATCACAACCTTCATCAAGTCGTTGGCGTAATCCAGCAACGGCAGAATGAATGTCTGTATCCGGGTCACTCGCATAATGGTATCCAGCAGGCGGCCGTTGACCTGCTCGATTTCGGCCAACACCCAGGGGCCCATCTGCTGGTTCTTGATCAGGTCGATGCCGGAGAGGTAGTTCATCAACTGTTCGGAAAGCCGTTGCAACCGTTGCATTCGCTCGGCCTGGTACTTGCGCATTCGCATAAAGCCCTGGTTAAAGGCAATAAACGCCAGCGCCACCGGAATGACCGAATACAGCATCAGCGAGGGCGAAATACGCCACATCCAGATCGGGGTCAACGTCAGCGCGAAGATCACATTCACGGTCTGCAGGAAACCAATGCCGTAGAACAGCCGGATGCCGTTCATGTCATTGTTGATGATCGAAATCAGTTTGCCGGACTGAAACTGCTGATGATAGGCGTTGGGTAATCTGTTCAGTCGAAAAAACAGGTCGTTCTTCAATGTCGCTTCTGTAATCCGCCCCGGGTTCAGTGAATACATCCGCGACAGGATGCGCACACCGACCATGATCAGCGAAAAGGCAACCACCCACAGAACGTATTCGTTCAAATTGCTGCGGGCCGCCTGGTCGGCTTTGCCAAGCAGATCGATGGCCTGCTGAATGTAGCGCGGAATCTCGACCTGCAGCCAATTGACCACGAAAATACAAACCACAGCAATCAGGTACGACCACTTATTCAGCAAGAAATAGTGAAGAAGGAACTGGCGTTTAGTCATCGGCTTTCTCAGGCGTGCTGCAGGCAGGAGGTTCGGAGGCATGGGCGGGCGGCTCGATGCCGTATTCGTTTTGACAGGCACGGATAATGGCGTGGCGAACATCGCATTGCTGTTCGAGTGCGTCGAGCAACCAAACCGGCAGGCGAACCGGCCGTGTTTTGATGCCGGGTTTACGGCCACAGCCGGGCCGGGCACCACCGCGGCTGCAGCAGCCGTCTGGCTTGTCGGTCGAATCTGGCAAGGGGAACTCCGGGGAAGTTTTGAAAAGTGTACACTTTTCATTTTGAAAGTACAGCCCGGCTTTGACGGCCTGACCCTCCCCAGCGCTTGAGCCAACCCAGTGTTTGGGCTTTACTGTGCGCCGATAACCCTTCAAGCAACAACAGGAGTAACGATGAGCCGCCATTTTGAAACTGCCGAAGGCCTGTGTGAAGCCCGCGACCCGGCAACCGAAGGTTTTGTCTTCAACCAGACCATGCTGCGCATCAAGTCCCCTCAAGCCTCGCTGGACTTCTACACCCGCGTGATGGGCATGACGCTGGTGCGCAAACTGCCCTTTCCCGACATGCAATTCACCCTCTATTTCCTGGCTGCCGTAGACCCGGCCGACCTGAAAAACTGGGCCACCGACACGGACACACGCACGGAACAGACGTTCAGCCGCCCAGCCATGCTCGAACTGACGTACAACTGGGGCTCGGAACAGGATGACGAAGTGGCTTACCACAATGGCAACAGCGACCCTCGCGGCTTTGGCCACATCGGCTTTGCCGTGCCCAACCTGGACGATGCCTGCGCCCGCTTTGAAGCCCTGGGCGTACCCTTTGTAAAGCGCCCACAAGACGGCAAAATGAACGACCTTGCCTTTATTCAAGATCCGGATGGCTATTGGATCGAGATCTTTGAACCCAGCCGCATCCCAGCCGGTTTAGCGGCGCACCTTGGGGAGTAAACAGGCTCAGCAACTTCTTGTTGGTTCGGTCAATACAGTCCATGTACACTGTCGGACGTTTTTTGACCGATACCGGCCTTCGGGGCCTTGATATTCAAGAACACGGTGCCCTTTTTCATTCCCTTCAACCCCGAGGTCAGGTAGAAGCATGCGACTACCGTTCAATAGCCAACCTGAAGGCTAGGCTGTACATTCGGTCGCGTGTGGAAGAGCTACTGGCACAACCTGACGCACTAACACCGCGTTTCCAGGTCTCAACGGACAAGAGGGCTTTCCGTGAAAACGCTATACAGGGCACTTATTTCGCTTTCGTTATTCCTACCCATGCTGGCGTGGTCGACGAACCATCGCGATGGCATCACGCTGATTCAAGGCACTGAAAACCGCGTGATGAACCTGGAGGAGCTACACACCCAGGCAAACGTCTCCATAGCTATTTATGAGCCTTTCCGTCGGGATCAGATCTCAATCCAGGGCGTTCGCTTGGCAGACTTTGTCGCGCAGCACTTCGAGGGCACCCCCGGCAGTATCGAACTTCAGGCTCACGATGGTTACACCGTCGTCATCTCCAACTGGCAAGACCGAAACTGGATTCTCATGACCCATGAGAACGACCGGCCACTGACGTTACGAACCCATGGTCCGGTCAGGTTGGTAGAGGAAGACCTGCGCAATCGCGATCCGAACATACTGCGGGACTTCACCGAATGGGTATGGATGATTCAACAGATCAGGGCGGTAGAGTGAAGCTGCTGCAGAATCGGTTATCCTGGTGGTTATGGTTAGCCACGTTGAGCTTTGGTGTTGTTGCTGCCTGGGTGGTGTACGAAGTACGCTGGTTTTACCCCGACCTGCAGCGCCATTTCGGCCCTGTGGGCGACCCACAGGTAGGCCGCCAGATCATCACCCGTTCACGCGAGTATTTGCAAAACGGGCTCACGATACTGGCCTCAGAGCCACTGGATAACGAGCAGTTCGAAGACGGCTATTTTCAATTTGAACTGGCCTACAGCTTCCTGAATGTTGGGCTCTACCTGGAGCGTTATGACTGCACTGAACCGAGCTTGAACCAACTCGATCAACTGCTAGATCGTCTGACGAGTGCCGCCACGACCGATCTGGCGTCCGTCGTGCGCACGGTCAACCCCGTCATTCAGTGCGCGACTTCCATTGAACAACATCAGTGGGAATTGCGTCAGACACGTGCCCTGCACATGGCCGAACGCCTCGATCGCAGTCAACGCTGGTTTTTAACCGTTACCGGCATTGCCTACTCCATGGGTGTATTGTTTCTTGTGTTTTATGAACTCCAGAGACGACGCACCAATCGTTCTTTGAAATCCCAGGTATCCTGGATGGAAAAAGCGTTGGAAGATGCACTGACCGGCGCACAAAACCGACGAGCCTTCGACCAGGACCTTCAGCGCCATTTCAATCGATTCAAGAAAGGCGGCGACAGTTTTTCGTTGCTGATGTGCGATCTGGACTACTTCAAAACCTACAATGACCAATTTGGTCATACTCGCGGTGACGAAGCCTTGCAACAGGTGGTTGAAGTCATCACCCAAACCCTGAGACCCGGCGATCAGGTTTACCGGTACGGCGGTGAAGAACTGGCCATCCTTTTGCCCAATACGCGTCAGAAAGAGGCGCGCCCAATTGCTGACAGAGCCATTACTGCAGTGCGCCGACTTGGCATCGACAACCCCGCCAGCCCATTGAAAACATTGACCCTAAGTGCCGGCCTGGCAACCAGTGGCGACACCGACACAACAGGGGAAGACGTGCTAAACCGGGCAGACAGTCTTCTGTACCAGGTAAAAGTAAGCGGCAAAGACGCTGTCATCGACGAATCACAGAGCGAAGAAAATTCAGGTGAATCAACAAGGACCTGACACCTTTTGACAGAACAAGGCAATACTGGTCTGGGCACCCATCCTTTGTGACAGTGGGCATCACCTTCAAGTGCCCTGGAGATCTTAACGTTACTTTGCCTGCTAGAGTGGGTGTCTCGAGCGCTAGCGGGACATATTTGGACGCTCGACACCTGTCATGCCACAGTACCTTACACAACATCACTCGACCCCCGACAATTACCAGCAGTGCAACGCATCAGCCACGAAATCGGCTACGGTGTGCTCACTGCTGAACAGGGTGGGCGACAACTGCATAACGAAGCCAGCGCCATTCTGGCTCGTTGAGGGCTGTTTTTGGTAGCCCAGCTGGCGGCGCAGCCGGCAGGGCCCAGGAACGCTAGTAGGAGATCCCCCCAATGCATTAATGCAAGCAATCGAACAACCATTTTCAAGAGCCCTTAAATGTCTGGTTCTCGACTGTTCTGGTTTTTGCCGTTATCGAGATATTGAACTAGCAGCATCTTCCGGCAATTTTGCGATCACCTTGATTTCAAACTGAAAGCCAAACAACCAGGTAACTCCAATGCCGGTCAGTGTTGGGAATGGCGCCTTTCCCCAGTTTTCATGCACTACCTTCATGACAGGGCCAAACACCGACTCAGGGTCGACAACAAACAGGGTGGTGTCGATCACATCGTCAAAGGTGCAGCCTGCCGCCTTGAGAATGGCATTCAGATTATCGAACGCCAGTTGTACTTGTTTTTCCAGGTCGGGTTCCGGCGAGCCGTCCTCACGGCTGCCTACCTGCCCGGAAACAAACAAAAGCCCGTTGGAACGGATCGCCGGTGAATAGCGGTTCTGTTCGTAAAGTGCCTGGCGTCCAGGCGGGAAAACGACGTCACGTTTGTTCATGGGTAACTCCATCTTTGGGCAACCAGGCCCTGGTTAGTGATGGGGCTACTGTAAAGCCGCTTTCGGGGCCGATAAACTGGCCATTACCGTCAACATTGTTTGTATAATCCAAACAATCCAATAGAGCCGGAGTACCCATGGACCGCTTCAATGCCATGCAGGCCTTCATTCGAGTGGTGGAAACAGGCAGCTTTACCAAAGCCGCTGACACGCTTCACATGAACAAGACCAGCGTCACTCAATTGGTTCAGCAGTTAGAGGCGCACTTGCGCGTCAAGCTACTCAATCGCACCACCCGCAAAGTCAATGTAACCGCCGACGGTGCGGCCTACTACGAACGAGCGGTGAAGCTATTGGCCGATATGGAGGATGCAGAAACCAACTTGCCCAGTGCAATTACCGCTCCAAGCGGGCGATTGCGTGTGGATGTACCCAGCCCGCTGGCTCGTTTTATCCTGATACCCGCCCTGCCTTCGTTCTACGCACAGTATCCCGACATACAGCTAGACCTGGGTGTCAGCGACCGGGTTGTGGATATCGTTGGGGAGGGCGTGGACTGTGTGTTGCGTGGCGGGGAGCTGGCTGATCTTTCGCTGGTAGCGCGCCGTGTAGGGAGCTTGCCGTTCGGTCTGTATGCGTCCCCCGGGTATCTGGAGCAGTTCGGCACACCCGTGCACCCTAACGAGCTGGCAGGGCCGCATCACTGTGTTGTCGGCTTTACCTGGGAACGTATCGGTAAGGCACTGCCCTATGTGTTGAAACAGAATGGTGAGTCTACAAAGGTGCAAGGCCGGAACCGAATTTCCGTCGACGATGGCAATGCACATCTGGCTGCAGGTATGGCAGGCCTGGGGGTTCTCTCACTACCGGTCTACATGGCAAATGAGGCGGTCGCCAGGAATGAACTGATACCCCTGTTCGAAGACTGGCAGCTTGACCCTATGCCGATGTACGTCGCCTTTCCGCAAAACCGGTATATCAGCGCCAAATTGCGGGTGTTCATCGATTGGGTATCGGATTTGATGAAACCAGTAGCAACTGGCAGGAACTGAGGCACCCAGCTAATGAGTTAATACTAGGGAGCCTCTGAATAACTCCCCCGGGGCTCTGGCTTATCCGAGGGACGTTGCCACAAGGCGGACTCATGCAGGAATGTCTAGACCTTTCAAATGAGTCCAACGCAGTGGCAGCGTTCCTCGGAAAGTCGGAATGCCGCACCACCCGCAGGGCGCGGCTAAAACGTCCTGCCCCGGCGTTGCACTTCTTGACAAGGGCTACGGCCATTGCGCTGCGAAGTGCGCCTTGTGGCAGAACGTTTTAGCTCGCGCAGAGCCCTGGGGGAGTTGTTCAGAGGCTCCCTAGGGAGCCTGTTCTTGATAGTCGTCTTTTGTGGGTGTATCAACAGTGTAGACAACAGAAATGGATTGAAACCGGTGTCAGCCGTTGCTGAACACCGGTACAGTGAGTGCTGGTCAGATTAGACCAGCTCAGCCAGTTGCGCCGGTTCGAACCCGGTCAGTTCATCACTCGCGCCACGCTGCACTTTCTGCGCCCAGTTGGGATCGCCCAGCAAGGCCCGCCCGACGGCGATCAGATCAAACTCTTTGCGCTCCAGGCGCTGCACCAATTGATCCAGCTCCGTGCGCTGTGAACTGTGACCGCCAAAGGCAGAGAAGAAATCGCCATCGAGGCCGACCGAACCAACGCTGATGGTGGTTTTTCCGGTCAGTTTTTTCGCCCAACCCGCAAAGTTCAATCCGTTTTCACCATCCACTTCAGGAAACTCGGCTTCCCAGAAACGGCGTTGCGAGCAATGGAAAACATCCACTCCGGCATCGGCCAGAACTCCGAGCCATGCTTCCATTTCCGCTGGTGACTGCGCCAGCCTGGCTTTGTAGTCCTGCTGTTTCCATTGGCTTAACCGCAACAGCACGGGAAAATCTGCACCCACCGCCTGGCGGATCGATTTAATGACTTCAACACCAAAGTTGGCACGTGCCAGCACAGTGTCGCCACCCCAGCGGTCGGTCCGCTGATTGGTACCTGCCCAGAAAAACTGGTCAATCAGATAACCATGAGCGCCGTGCACTTCAACCACATCAAAACCCAGGCGTTTGGCATCTACTGCGGCTTGAGTAAAGGCGTCGATGGTGTCGGCGATATCAGCATCGGTCATGGTTTTACCAACGGGCTTATCCGGAGCGAACAGACCGGACGGGCTTTCCATCTCGCCCTCCGCCGTCCAGCCACTGCCGCTGGGCGCTGTGCCGGTATGCCAGATTTGCGGACCCATGCGGCCGCCAGCCTGATGCACGCCATCGATCACCGTTTTCCAACCGGCCAGCGCTTGTTCGCCGTGAAAAAAGGGAATATTCGGTTCATTGCGCGACACCGGTCGGTTGATCACCGTGCCTTCCGACAGAATCAGACCAACATCCGCTTCGGCGCGACGACGATAGTAGTCGGCATTGGCTTGGCCGGGAATGCCTTCGGGCGCCATATTGCGCGTCATAGGGGCCATTACAATGCGATTTTTAAGGGTCAGAGAGCCCAGTTCAACAGGCTGGAAGAGAACGGATGTATCAATAGAATCAGCAGACATCAAAAAAATTTCCTGTTCGGTTGTTTAACGGCGCACATAGTATATTTTTTATACCTAGTGTAAATTAGGCACTTCAATTGCACCAAGTTACCTTGAGGAAACCTTGTGGCCGACAATCCGTGTTTTACCGCCCATTGCCCAAATCGAGTGCTCTTTGCCGAAATTGCCGACAAGTGGACGATGATGATTCTGACCGTCCTTGAGCAGCACCCGCGTCGCTTCAACGATATCAAGCGACTGCTGGAAGGCATTTCCCAAAAGTCACTGACCCAGACCTTAAGACGCCTGGAACGCAACGGTATTGTCACCCGTGAAGTCATCAGTAGCTCACCGGTAGCGGTACAGTATGAACTAACAGACATCGGCCAAAGCCTGTTACAGCCCTACAAGGCACTGTATTGCTGGACGATAGAGAAACTGCCAGAAGTGAATAAAGCCCGCCAGGCATTCGACCAGCGTCAGCCCGCCTGAATCGACACTGGCAAGTGACAGACGTGGCCGCAGCCTGAACCTCCGGCAAGAACACTGACCGTAGGTTACCGCACATACCCTTCTAAAATTATCGACTACACTAACTCACACAAGGGAATGGGAATCGCCGTGTATGAACGCCAGTGTCAATACACCCATCCAGGGAACCGTCGTCTCAGTCGCAGGCAGCGTGGTGGATATCCAGTTTGCCAGTCATTTACCCCCGATTTTTTCCATCCTGAATGCCCGTAACGGCGAGATCATCATCGAAGTTCTAACCCACCTGGACGCACACAAAGTTCGAGGCATTGCCTTTACCCCAACACAGGGTCTGGCACGTGGGATGGTGGTCACTGATACCGGAAGCCCGCTGCGGGCACCTGTGGGTAAAAACATTCGATCGCGCATGTTTGATGTCTTTGGCAATACCATAGACGGTGGCCCTGCGCTGGAAGACATCGCCTGGCAGTCCGTGCACAAAGCGCCGCCCCCACTGGACAGTCGCACGACCCAACCCGAAATCTTTGTGACAGGTATCAAGGTGATCGATGTCCTGGTCCCCCTTGAGCGGGGTGGTAAAGCAGGATTGTTCGGGGGTGCCGGTGTCGGTAAAACCGTACTTCTGGCAGAAATTATCCACAACATGGTGGGCCATCACGACGGTGTGAGCATTTTCTGTGGCATTGGCGAGCGCTCACGCGAAGGTGAGGAACTGCATCGGGAAATGGAAGCTGCGGGCGTATTGCCCAACATGGTCATGGTATTTGGCCAAATGAATGAGCCACCTGGTAATCGCTTTCGGGTGGGGCAAGTAGCGCTCACGATGGCGGAGTACTTTCGCGACGAAGAACACAGGGATGTCCTTCTGCTGGTCGACAATATCTTCCGGTTTATTCAGGCGGGAGCAGAAATCTCTGCATTGATGGGACAAATGCCATCCAGACTCGGTTATCAGCCAACCCTGGCTACCGAACTGGCCAGTTTTGAAGAACGTATCGCCAACACCCGGGCCGGGGCAATTACATCGATTCAGGCCGTCTATGTCCCCGCTGATGATTTCACAGATCCGGCAGCCGTGCATACGTTCTCACACCTGTCTGCCTCTATCGTATTGTCACGCAAGCGAGCCAGCGAAGGACTATACCCCGCGATAGACCCACTGCTGTCCAATTCCAAGATGGCAACACCCGGTATTTTGGGTGAGCGACACTATCATCTGGCCCAGGAAATCCGTCGAACACTGGCCCAGTACTCAGAATTGAAAGACATTATTTCAATGCTTGGCCTTGAACAACTGTCAGCCGAAGATCGCAAGGTTGTCCGGTGTGCCCGGCGGTTGGAGCGATTTTTTACCCAGCCATTCTTTACGACTCAGCAATTTACCGGAAACCCCGGGAAACTGGTCTCGCTTGAAGACTCCCTTGATGGCTGCGAACGCATTCTGGCTGATGAATTCAACGACGTTCCCGAACGGGCGCTTTATATGATCGGCTCCATCGATGAAGTATCGATTGATGACAAAAAAAGCGACGATGACAGCGATAGCAACGAGCTAGCAACGAGCGGCACAGAGCATGATGACACTTAGAGTGCTCTTGCCTTATGGGATCTTCAGGGAAGTTAGCGGGGTATCTCGTATCGTCGTCGAGACGGATCAGGGAAGTTTCGGGTTGTTGCCAAGACGTCTGGACTGCGTCGCCGCCATTGTACCGGGCATATTGACGTATCAATGTCAGGCTGCAGAAGGCCATGCAGTCAATGCCCGTGCCGAGGAGGAACAGTACATTGCCGTGGACGCCGGCATACTCGTAAAGACGGGATCCGAGGTCACTGTTTCGGTCAGAGAGGCGGTCTCAGGCCCGGACCTTGACCAACTTTACGATACGGTAGAACAGGCCTTTCTGCAAAAAAACAAACATGAAGCGCAGGTACATTCAGTGTTTGTAAAAATGGAAAGCAACTTTATACGCCGACTGACTGCATTTCATCATGAAGACTGAAAAGCCACTGCACAAGGTTATCGAAGGCAAGGCTGGCAGAAAGCTCAGGGCAAAGAAGATTGACTCGCCCGGCGTCTGGTTTGGCCTGGGCATGATGGGTTTGATTGGCTGGTCAGTCGCAATACCCACGTTACTGGGATCCGCTTTGGGCATTTGGCTGGATTCACACTACCCTGAAGGCCGGTCTTACACATTGGCCCTGTTGATTGCCGGACTCTGCCTGGGGTGCCTGAATGCCTGGCACTGGGTCGACAAAGAGCAGCAGGAAATCCATAAACCACCAGAGGATGAATCATGAGCAATAACTGGCCTTTACTGTTGTCAGCAGCAGAAGGGGTTGTATTGGCGGTGTTTTTTTATGGTGGCCTTTATCTGACTGTAACCCGGGGCCTGACGTCGAGGCACCCTGCCCTGCTGTTTATTGCCAGCTTAATACTGCGCCTGGGTCTTGTTATTTACGGATTCTATTTCTTTACCGGTGGGCAATGGCAGCTTGTGATCAGCTGTCTTGTAGGTTTTTCGATCACAGGGATCGTAATCAGGACACTCAGTAGTAGGCCACTTATCGTGGAAAGTGAGTCCATAAAAGAACTATCCAAAAGCACAGAGCGTCCAACTGAATCCACGACTGTGACCGCAGGGGAGCCTCATGCACCTCAGCCCTGATCAAATCATATTCTGGCAAATTGGATGGGTAAACATTAACGCCACACTGGTGTTCACCTGGCTAATAATGTTCATTCTGACACTGGGCGCTTTTCTGATTACCCGTAGGCTATCGGACTCACATCAGAGATCCCGCTGGCAAAATCTGCTTGAAATCCTTGTCATTGGCATTCTGAACCAAATCGAAGAAGTCGGCCTCAAACATCCAAAACAATACCTTGGCTTTATTGGAACCCTCTTCATTTTTGTGGCAGCGGCAGCACTGTGTACGCTGATTCCGGGGTTCGAACCGCCCACTGGCTCTTTATCGACCACTACGGCCCTGGCGCTTTGCGTATTTGTTGTGGTCCCATTTTTTGGCATTCGGGAAAAAGGGCTGGGCGGGTACCTTGAATCCTATATCAAGCCTACTTTCATCATGTTGCCGTTCAATCTAATCAGCGAGGTATCACGCACACTGGCACTCGCCGTGCGTTTGTTTGGGAACATGATGAGTGGTGCCATGATCATTGCCATACTGCTCACGATTACGCCCTTCATTTTTCCAATAGTGATGACGCTTCTCGGGTTGCTCACGGGCATGGTGCAGGCCTACATATTCAGCATTCTAGCGACCGTTTACATTGCTGCGGCCACTCAAAGAACGGGCAGGCAACACCAGTCAGACCCGACTTAACGGTACTCTTTACATGAGGATTTCGTATGGAAAGCATGGTCATAATCGCGGTAGCTTCGATCATAATGGCAGGCTTAACGACCGGCTTTGGCACCCTTGCACCCGCACTGGCGGAGGGCAAGGCGGTTGCCAGCGCACTGAACTCACTGGCACAACAGCCGGATGCCTCCGCTACCATCACCCGGACGCTTTTTGTGGGTCTGGCCATGATTGAATCGACGGCAATCTACTGCTTTGTCGTTTCCATGATATTGCTGTTCGCCAACCCATTCTGGAATTTTGCATTGGCACAAGCTCAGGCAGTGGGAAACTAGGCCATGTTGATCGACTGGTTTACGGTTGGTGCCCAAGCGCTCAACTTCATCATCCTCGTGTGGTTGATGAAGCGATTCCTCTACCAGCCCATTCTGAACGCAATAGACACCCGTGAGAAGAAAATAGCCGACCAACTAGCCCGGGCGGAAAAAACAAGTCAGGACGCGGCTGAGGAAAAATCGAGATTCGAGCAGAAGAATGTCGATTTTGACCAGCAACGGGAAAAACTGATGGAGGAGGCAACACAGGCCGCCACCCGGGAACGTCAGGTTCTGCTGGAAGAAGCCCATAAGACACAAGAAGCACTCGCCGCTAGCCAGAAGAAGGCAATGCAGGAGCAAATGTTTGAGCTACACAGCTCTATTCGTCAAAGTATGCAAAAAGAGCTGGTGACAACCGCTGGCAAGGTGCTACGAGTCCTGGCAGATACTGACATAGAATCAAGAATGGTCGCTGTATTCATTAACAAGTTGCATGAGTTGGATGACGATAAAGTGAACGTGCTTAGAGGCTCAAAAAGCGATTCTCAAATCACCGTAAAATCGAGCAGTCCAATATCGCAAGACCAGCAGAAAGCGATCAGTTCCGAGCTGGGAAGCATCCTGAACACCGATGTTTCGCTCAAATTTTTCGAGAGCCCTGACTTGATTGGTGGTATCGAACTGACGGCGAACGGATTTAAGATCGGCTGGAGTGTCTCTGAATACCTCAATACTCTGGACGACGCTCTGTCCAACCTTGTTGGTGATCCAGCCAAAGCCGCCAGCGTCAACGAGAAACCCCCAGTGGCTGAGGACAGGGCGAGTCAAAAAAGCCAATCGGATACAGCAACCCAATGGGCAGACACGTCAAGCAACAACAGTGCGAGCCCAGAAAAATGACCCTAAGTGTTGAGTACGAGAATGTGAGCCAACGTTCATGAACGCCAGCGCAGCAGATTCTGACGATAGGGATCCACCGTCACTCGAGACCGTGTTCGAGCAGACATTCTACGAGCTCGGGCAAGCCAGCTTGAATGTTCAAATGCAGCTTGGTCTGAGAGAGGTCGGGACAATCATACACAACGCAAATGGCATCGCCATTGTGTCTGGCCTGCCGAATGTGGGCTATGACGAGTTGGTCGAATTCCCCAACGGACTGCAAGGCATTGCTTTTAATATCGACGAACAGTCGGTGGGTATCGTATTGCTGGGAGACTACTGGCATCTGCGGGCAGGCGATGAGGTTCGACGCAGCGGACACGTCATGAACATACCGGTTGGTGAGCACCTACTGGGACGCGTCATTAACCCCCTGGGTGAACCGCTCGATAACCTGGGCCCGGTCAGCACCGGTAAACTATTGCCCATTGAACGGCCTGCGGCTGCTATTATGGACCGTGCTCCGGTTGCGACCCCTCTTCAGACTGGAATAAAAGTCATTGATGCCCTTATCCCCATAGGTCGTGGGCAGCGAGAACTTATTCTCGGTGACCGGCAAACCGGGAAAACCGCCATCGCCATTGATGCGATCGTGAACCAACGCGACAAGAACGTACTGTGCGTGTACTGCGCCATTGGTCAACGCGGATCATCGGTCGCCAAGGTGGTTGCAACGCTTCGCGAAAAGGGCGCCCTGGACTATACCGTCGTCGTGGTCGCAGAAGGTAATACCCCCCCGGGGCTGAGTTATATAGCGCCTTACGCGGCAACCAGCATTGCGGAAGCGTTTATGGAAGACGGACGCGATGTACTGATCGTATACGACGACCTGACCCAGCATGCCAGAGCCTACCGTGAGCTATCCCTGTTGCTTAAACGCCCACCCGGCCGGGAAGCGTTTCCCGGTGACATTTTCTATCTCCATTCTCGGCTGCTGGAACGTTCTACACACTTGAAAGCAACACTGGGAGGTGGGTCACTGACAGCGCTGCCCATTATTGAAACCGAGGCCCAGGATATTTCTGCGTATATTCCTACCAATCTGATTTCCATAACGGATGGTCAGATATACCTGTCTCCATCGCTCTTTGAACTGGGCATACTGCCTGCTGTCGATGTGGGCAAGTCCGTCTCACGCGTGGGTGGTAAGGCTCAAAGAGCGGCCTACCGGGGCGTGGCCAGTGACCTTAAGTTGACCTACGCTCAGTTTGAGGAGCTGGAGTCATTCTCCCGCTTCGGGGCTCGGCTGGACGCCGCCACACAGAAAATCATTGAACACGGCGAACGGGTCAGAATGAGCCTTGTGCAGCCTGAGTGCTCTCCGGTTTCGGTTGCCGAACAAATACTGCTGTTGTTGTCGGTCAAGGCCGGGTTGTTTGACTCGATCCCCCTCAGTGACATGCCCGAGGCAGAAAGCCAGCTGTTGCAGGCCGTCGAGGATATACCGAAAGCCATACTCAATAAGCTGGAAACGGAAGACGGTATTGATGACGGTGAGAGCCAGTCAATACTGGCGGTTGCAACAGAGGCACTAGCAGACTTTATCACCGTTACCGCTGACGACCCGAAACAGGAGCCTCACTGATCGACACCACAGCGAGCTTGAAACACAAGATTACCAGTGCGAATGATCTGCAATCGGTCGTGCGGACCATGAAGGCCGTTTCCGCCGCGAGTATCGGCGACTATGAACGGGCCGTAAACGCACTTGGCGACTACTATTCCACGGTAGAGCGTGGCCTCGGCGTGTGTTTCCGCGATGCCGAGCTGCGCCCGGTGGTAACCGCTCAGCCCCCCTTTCATACCCCGCCCTGCGTAATCGTGTTTGGAACCGATCAGGGCCTTGTCGGGCAATTTAACGAAACGATCGCTGACTTTGCCCTGACGTCACTGGCTTCACTGGCGGTAAGACCTGTGGCCTCACCTGTGTCACCGCAGTCGCACCCACAGCTGAACCCAACACCACAACAACCGCTTGTCTGGGTCGTCGGTGAGCGCCTCAATGAACGGCTCAATGATGCAAAAATAGTGACGCAAGACCACTACGACGTACCCAGCTCGGTAAAGGCGATTACGACATTGATTGGCAGAATTCTACTGGGCATTGAATCGCTACAACCACTCAGTATCTCGACTGAACTCCACCTGTTCTATCACAGGCCGGGAAGCAACCCCATTTATTCCCCCATCCACCAACGCCTGCTTCCCCTCGATAAGACCTGGAGCGAACAACTGGCCAGTCGCCCATGGCCAACCAGCAGCCTTCCTCAGCCACTGGGCAACAAAACCGCCACGCTGAGAGCGCTTATTCGAGAATACCTATTCGTCTCATTATTCCGGGCCAGCGCGGAATCACTGTCCAGCGAGAATGCAAGCCGGTTGGCTGCCATGCAAAGAGCTGACAAAAATATTGAAGAGTTGCTGGCCACGCTCAACAGAAATTATCATCGCCTGCGCCAGTCCAGCATTGATGCGGAGATGTTTGACATTATCGCAGGTTCAAAGCCGTAGCGCTTGAATTCACTGGGACCACCCTGGGGGCTGGAATCACTTGTCCGTGCAGACGGCACCACTGACCTGCTTCCAACTTGCCATACACCAGAAGGCGGTCGCATACACCAGAAGGCAGTGGATAGTACTCCCCGGTTGAATGAACGGTTACCAGAGCCTCACTGGTAACTTAACGACGGTTTCAACACACCTGGCCCAACCCTGACAATCACCTCGACCCGGTGATCTTCGTGATCATCAACCAGCAATGTCTGTTAATACAGACGGTCTTCATTGCCAACAGACATGTGCAGGTTTCTGCCTACCGGCGACGGTTTTGAATGGTCATCCTGAACCTTGCTAATACGCCGGTTCAACCTAAGCTGGGTGGGCAGACCATCGTTGGTACCGTCCGTCACCGGTAAGGATGACCCATGGAAGAGCTCAGGAACAATAATCGTTTGCCTCGGAAAATGTCGCCGCTCTGGGGCATTCTGGCGAGCATTATGTTCGTGGGTGTGGTTTTGGCCGTGCTGATCTATTTCGGAGTGCATGAACAAATCGTGGCGTTACTTCGCTGGGTAGAGGCCCAGGGCCTGTGGGGGCCGGTTCTTTTTACTCTGGTTATGGCACTGGTTGTTGTGTTTCTTGTGCCAGGTGTGTTGTTCACCACGGGGGCCGGGTTTGTGTTCGGGGTGGTTGAGGGCACGATTTATGTTGTGCTCGGTTCTACCCTGGGTGCGGCCATTGCCTTTCTGATCGCGCGGTACTTTTTTGGCCGGCACGCGGCCAATTTTGTTCGGTCTCAGGCCAAGCTTAAACTGGTCAGTCAGGAGATGACACCAAACGGCTGGAAGATTGTTCTGCTGACTCGACTGATCCCTTTTTTCCCGAGCAAAGTGTCCAACTACTTTTTCGGCCTGACCCGGTTTTCATTCCCCGGTTATGTCGTCGGGACGCTGATCGGGTTTACGCCGTTTTCATTGCACAATGTCTACCTCGGTTCACTGGCGGCAGACATTTCTACTCTGGGCGTGCGCAACACCGAACGTACGCCACTGGAATGGTCGCTCTATGGTGCCGGTTTTGTAGCAACCTTGATTGCCGTCATTTATCTGAATCGCCTGGCACGTCGGGCCCTGTCCCGGTATACCGGTTCTGAAAGCCTAGAGGAGGGAGCACCATGAATCTCTCGTATCCGGGCGTGATCTGCCGGCGCGCAACGGGCATACCGAAAGAGGATGCCTGATTGCCATGCTCACCTTTATTGAAGTCAGGATTCGCCGACTGCGCCGAATTCTGAGTCGCAGCCTCTGGTTGGCCCGGCTACTGCACCTGCCGGCATCGAAAGGGTCGCGGTCTCGACCCGGGCTGGTCATGATTCAGGTTGATGGCCTAAGCCGGCCCGAACTGGAGATAGCGCTCGACAAGGGAGAAATGCCGTTTCTCAAGCAGTTACTGGACCGGGAAGACTACCGGCTGCATACGCACTATTCGGGTTTACCGTCGACCACGCCAGCGGTGCAGGCGGAGCTCTTTTACGGGGTTTCGTGCGCGGTTCCCTCTTTTTCATTCCGTGATCCGGCCAGTGGGCGCATCGCCCGGATGTTTGAGCCAGGCACAGCCGCTGAGGTGGAAAAAAAACTGGTCCGTGAAGGCGGTGAAGGCCTGCTTAAAGGGGGCAGTGCCTATTCCGATAATTTTACCGGAGGGGCCCGGGAGTCTCATTTTTGTCCCTCCTCAATGGGTTGGGGGCCCTCTTTGCGAAAGGGTAACCCTCTGGTTCTGATCGTTTTTTTGCTCACCAATCTCTACAGCCTGTTGCGGGTCGGCGCACTGTTGGTCGTAGAAACGGTTCTGGCGCTGGTGGATTTGTTCAAGAGTCAGTTGAGCGGTCACGACTTTTGGAAGGAATTGAAATTTGTGCCGACTCGAGTGGCGATTTCCATTCTGCTGCGCGAGTTGTGCGTGATTGGTGGCAAGATTGACATCAGCCGTGGACTGCCGACTGTCCACATCAATTTCCTGGGGTATGACGAACAATCTCATCGCCGTGGGCCGACCTCACTGTTCGCCCACTGGACACTCAAGGGGATTGACGATGCCATCGCCCGACTGTGGCGCGCGACGCATCATGCGCATTGGCGACACTACGAACTCTGGGTTTACTCCGATCACGGCCAGGGCGGGATGACAACCTACGATCACGTGAAAGGGTACAGTTTGGAGGCAGCATATAACGCGGCGCTCAAAGCGCTGGACAGTACCTTGCCCCTCAGCCAACCCGTCTCAACGGGGGGCTATCAAACTCAGCGTGCTCGACTCCTGGGAGGGCACCACGTTCAACGGTTGTTTCCGATAGACCGATATGACCCGGTAGGCAAACAGGACCAGCCTCTGGTCACGGCTATGGGGCCTGTGGGCCACTTGTATTTTTCCTGGTCGAGTTCCGCAGAGGAACGAACCTTTATGGCGCGCGAACTGGCCAGCAAGCATGGCATTCCGGTGGTACTGGCGGTTGAGTCGCCCGGTCAGGTGCGCGCCTATACCGAGGTTGGAGAGTTCACATTACCGGAGGATACCGGGCCGCTATTCGGGAACGACCATCCCTTTCTCGATGAGTTGGGGCCAGACCTGATACGCCTGTGCGAGCACGCCTACTCTGGCGATTTGGTGATTCTCGGCTGGCGTCACGGCATCGAGCCCATCACCTTTGCCAACGAAAATGGCAGCCACGCAGGTCTGAGCCCCCGGGAAACTCAGGGGTTCGCGGTTCTGCCGAAGGACGCGCCTCTGCCTGAGCGCACCCGGGACTACGTAAGACCCATTGACCTGCGTCGTGCAGCCTTGTCACATCTCGGTCGAAAGCCGAAGCCACCTATGCGGCAGGGGCAGCCTGGTACCAAAAGCGCCGATACGCTCAGGGTGATGACCTACAACGTCCACAGCTGCGTCGGTATGGATGGTAAAGTCGATGTGGCGCGAATCGCCCGGGTGATTGCCCGCAGCCAGCCCGATGTTGTGGCGCTGCAGGAACTGGATGTCGGGCGTGAACGGAGCGACGGTGTTGATCAGGCGCATCAGATCGCCCAGTTGCTGGAGATGGCTGTCCATTTTCACCCGGCCATTCACATCGAGGAAGAACGCTACGGTGACGCGATATTAACCCACTTGCCGCAACGACTGGTCAAAGCCGATCTGCTACCCGGGCTGGCCAGCAGACCTAACCTCGAACCACGCGGAGCACTCTGGGTGGCGGTCGAGTTTCACGGTCGTGAGGTGCAGATCCTCAACACCCACCTGGGTCTCAATAGCCAGGAGCGACAAGCCCAGATCGACGCGCTGCTGGGACCGGATTGGCTGGGCCACCCGGACTGCCGGGAGCCGGTCATTCTGTGTGGAGATTTCAATGCCATTCCGTCCAGCCCGGTATGCCGGTCCCTGAACACCTACCTGCGCGACGCGCAGCAAGCGTCCGATGGCCATAGGCCCCGGCGAACGTTTCCCGGGCGGATGCCTGCGGTGAGGATTGACCACATCTACATTGGCAATGGCCTGGAGGCAACGGCGATCGACATACCGGGTTCAGCGCTGGTCCGGGTCGCGTCTGATCACTTGCCACTGGTGGCCGATATTAAAATTAATGAGCTGGCCAGTCCGGCTGCCGCTGCTACACCCGGCTTTTCTTTCCCGGACCGGGCTCACTAACCTGACCATCCAGAATGTAAACATGCCGGTCGCAGCGCTCAGCCAGCTCGACCGAATGAGTGACAATCAGGAAGGTGGTGCCGCGCTCACGGTTGAACCGTCGCATCAGATCGAAGATCTCATCGGCCGAGGCGGTGTCCAGGTTCCCGGTTGGCTCATCCGCGAGCACCAGCATCGGATCAGCCATCAACGCCCGAGCCACGGCAACCCGTTGTTGTTGCCCGCCGGACAACTCACCTGGCCAGCGTGAACCGAACCCGGCAAGGCCGACCTCGTCCAGCAAAACCTCCGCCCGCGAGAGCGCGTCCCGCGTCAGTCGTTTGTCCCTGGCCATCAGCGGCAAGCAGACATTCTCGGCAACGCTGAACGCGTTGATCAGATGATGGAACTGAAATACAAACCCGAGCGCTTGGCCGCGCAACCGCGTCAGTTCAGCGTCGCTTAACGGCCCGGTCTCCCGTCCATCCAGCCGAACCGTGCCCCGGGTGGGCCGGTCCAGCAAGCCAATCAGATTCAACAGAGTGCTTTTGCCGGAACCACTGGGGCCAATCAGAGCCACAAAATCACCTACGGCCAGCGTCAGGTCAGTGGGCTTCAGCACCTCCACTTCAGCGGGCGTGCCGATGCGATAGCGTTTGCTAACACCCCTTAGCGCGAGGACCGGTTCAGCCACGAATCGCCTCCACCGGGTCCAGCCGGGCAGCCCGCAGAGCGGGCACCACAGCCGCGACCAACCCGGTACCGGTTGCCAGGGCCGCGGTCGAGATTAACAACGAAGCGGTCAGCGGTATGGGAAACGGCAACACCTGTAGCAGATGGGTGAACAACAGCACCATGCCGACCGCGCTGAGCAGCCCGAGCATAGACCCCCCAAACCCCAGCAGCCCGCCCTGCCACAAAAAGATACCGATCACCTGACGGCGTGACGTACCGGTGGCCCGCAGAATGCCAATCTCGGGCGAACGTTGCACCACCGACACAACCAGCACACTGGCGATCCCGAGCGCGACCGAGACGGCAATGAAAAACCGAATGATACTGGACGTCAGACTCTGCGAGCGCAGACCCGTGAGTAATTCCCCGTTCGCTGCCATCCAGCTTTCGGCTTGCAGCGCGTGCTGCCGCTCCAGCTCAAGCGCGATGGTTTCGGCCGAGAAGATCTCCTGTACTTGCAATTGAATGCGTGAGACACCGCCGGGCAGATCCAGCAGGGTCTGGGCGCTGCGCAGATGCATGTAAACAGTACTCAGGTTCAGGCCGCGAAGCCCCAAATCGAAAATGCCCGCGACCGACAATACCCGGTCGCGCCGCCCGGTCGCCAGCCGCAAGCGGCCGCCAACATCCAGCCCCAACTCCTCTGCCAGGGCCTGTCCGATCAGTACCTGATCCGGCCCCAGCTGATAAACGCCCGCCACCAGTTTGTCCGCCACCGGGATCTGACGACGATAGCTGGCCGGCTCGATACCGAACACCGTCACATTGCGCTCAGCCGCACCCTGAATCGCCAGAGCCGGACCGGACACCAAGGGCGACACCGAACGCACGCCAGGCTGGCTGGCAAGCACCGGCAACAGTGCTTGCCACTGGTCGATGGTGGCAAGTCGCTGCGGTGATCGCTGCAGCCGGGTTAAATAGAGACCGTCTGCATCGGCTGACAGGGTGCGCGCCTGCTCGTCGCTCGGGGTGAGGGTGATGTGTGCCTGAGTGCCCTGTGTGTTATCGATAAGCCCGACCTGCAGGCCATCAATCAGCGCCGTTAAAAACACAATGATGGCCACCCCCACGGCCACCCCGACGCCGATCAGGATGCTCTGGAAACGCCCCTGACGCAGAAAGCGTACCGCTACCAGCCATTGAAAGTTCATGGCTGCGCCTCGGCAGTTGGCCTGGCGCGCTGGCCAGGAGTGACGGCATCCGGCTCGGTCACTACCAGCGCCCCGGCCGACACACCATTGCGTATCTCCACCCGGTCATCACCCATCAAACCCAAGGCGACGCGTTGCAACACAACCCGTCCGTCGCGCAGCACCAGCACGGCAGGCTGGTCAGGCTCGGGGTACAGGATGACCCGGTTCGGCACCGTAACCGCGGCTGGGCTACGGGCAATGCTGATATCCACTGAAGCGGTCATATCGGCTTTCAAATAGTCCGGAGGGTCGGCGATGCGCAACCGCACCGAGAGAATGGCACGCTGAGGGTCGATGCGCGGCCCGATGAAACTGACGGTTGCCGGGAAGGTCTGATCGGGAAAGGCATCGACCGAGACCAGAGCCGACTGGTTCAACGCCACCCGGCTGGTTTGCTGCTCGTTCAGCGACAGCTCGATGCGGTCGAGTTCAACCCCGGTCAGCGACAGCAGCACCGACCCGGGCTGGACCACATCACCCGCCTCGACCGAGCGCTGCACCACCCGGCCGTCGATTGGCGCGGTAAGACGTGTGTGCGCCAGCAACGCCCGCGACAAGTCCAGACTGGCCTGTGCTGCCTCCACCTGGGCTGCAAGTAGCCGGTATTCGCTGCCGTCCGCCTGACGGCTCTCGAGTTCCTGATGCGCGCTCTGTCGCCGCGCTTCGTCCAGTTCCACCGCATCCTGACGGGCCTCCCAATCGGCATCGGAGAGAAAACCGTCGCGACGCAATTGACCGGCCCGCTCAAGGTCCCGCAGGGCCTGATTAAGATTGGCATCCGCCTGTACCGCATTCATCGCGGCCTCGGGCTGCCCCACCTGCGTGAGCTGGTCAAACCTCGCCTTAGCCTGCGACAATGAGGCCTCAGCCAGCCGCACAGACGCCTGCGCCTCAGCATCATCCAACCGCACCAGGGTCTGACCCGCACGGACAACATCGCCTTCATCCACCTCGACCACCGCCACACTGCCCACCACCAGTGAGCCCAGGTTGATGCGCTGATCGCTGGAAACCCGCCCTGTCGCCACCAGCCGCTGTATAACCAGCCCCGACTCAGGCTGAACCACGGCAACAGTCGGAGGCTGGACATACCAATAGCCAGCGCCGCCAGCCAACGCCACGATTATTACTCCAATAAAAACCCTGAGTAACATGGGATCCCTCTCCAGGTTGGATTTTTCGAGTCTAGCAGGCTTTAGGAATCATAATGTCAACACAGCAGCAGGCGCCCTTACATTAGAGCAGTATGGCCCCTGGGCTTTGGAAGCAGGTGCAGCATCAGGTATTGGAGAGGCGATGGCAACGCGCATCTGGCAGCAGGTATGGCAGGCTTTCAATGGATCACCTACCCGGTTGAAAATATTCAGCTAATTAATAGGCTCCACTGAAGTGGCAACCGTCTTGTACTTACTTGGCGTCATCCCTGTTCTCTTCTTAAACGCATTGTAAAACGATGAACGGGTATTGTATCCGACGGATAATGCGACTTCCAAAACAGTCTGCTCACTGGCTTTCAGCGCTTCTTTCGCCGCCTCAATACGAGCGTCATTGATGTAACTGTAAAAGGTCGTCTGCATTTCCCGGCTCAACACTTGTGATAAGTAATGACCGGAAATGCCAAGTTCAGACGCGAGCGTTGAGGCATCGATATCGGGGTTCAAATAGGATTTCTCTTCCATCATTTTCCGCTCAACCTTATCCGCGATGCGTTTTAGGCGTTCATCGTCAATTGAGGAATTGGCGTATTTTTGCTCAGAAACGTCTGCTGATCCGAGGTCTGATTCGGGGTCCAATTCGGGCTCAGGATCCGGTTCAATATGGGCAAAAACAGGTCTTCTGTTCAATGTCTGCAGGCAAAACATCCAAATAAGCAGAAGGACCAGTAAAGAAAGCGCGGTTTCGCTAATAAGCGGCGTCGATGTAGCGGAGGATGCCCCCAAAACAATGAGTGCATAAAGCCAGGTAACCACCAGCAGGGCGGTAAAGCCGACAAGCCAGTCCAGCCGCTTACCTTCATGGTCCGCAAACTCGGTATTCAATCGCTGGTGATACGCCTTGGTATTTATGACGATTCTACCAAGGTAGAGAAAGCTCAGGATCGTCCACCCGACCAAAAGAAAGGCAAACCCTGCGGAATTAATGCCCACCCAGACCGAAAGCTGCTCCGGGTCGTTAAAGAACATGTTGTTGAAGTCTTCAGTCGGCATTAGGCCAATGGATAGGCTGAGCAAGCCAGCCAGACCAACGGGTATCCAATGGAGCGTTCGTTTCTCGGGTTGTGGCTGAGTGCCATAGGCGGTCAACAGCTGCTGATACCAATAGATCATCGGTAGCAGCAGAAAAAAGACGACGGGGATTGAGGCGATATACAGCCTCGCGAATAGGCCTCCCTGATCCAGCATGAGTGTGCCGGATACCAGCCAACTCATAATAACAATGATGCCGGCAACGAGTTTACTCGGTTTGTGATAGGCCGGATTCAGATAGAGTAGCGATAGAAACAACAGCCCTACACCAACGCTCATCCCGTCGATAAACATCCTTCATTCCCTTGAGATTGATCAAAAACCTGTCCTTCTCACTTGGAAAGGACGATGACAGCGGCAGAAAAACCATAATAGCACCCTCAACTTTTGACGAAAACTGTAAAAAGTTGATGGGCTTTATGGCCAACGAAAGGAGCCACGGTCAACGTCAGTTACAGCCGTTTCCCGGCGCAACGTATTTCGACCGTCATTATTCCATCACTGATTACTTCTTAACTTAACCGGAGAAACCCTAAATGAAACACCCCTTTAAGCTGTCTATTGCCGTTGCTGTCACCTTATCGACTGCCTTGCTAACCGTGGCTGAGGCTGATGAATCAACCATCAATACCAAAGCCTACTTTGGCGGTCAGACGATCGATGACAGTGCCTGGAGTGCACAGGATGGCCATGGCTCGATAGGCGTGCTGACCGATTTTAAGACCGGATTCCATGGCATACGCCTTGCCGTCGACTTATTTGGATCGGGCAGCGAAGACAGTACGACGAGCCAGGTGAAAGGCACCTATACCGCAGCGGCACAGCTGGGGTTGAGAAAGTACATTGACCTGCAATCGAAGTTCAGCCCCTATATTGGTGGCGGTGTTAACTTTGCCTATGCCGCACAGGTGAACAATGACGGGTCGGGAGACATAGAGGAAGAGGACATGGACACTGGGCTGTGGCTGAACGCCGGTGTCGACTACCTACTGACCGACCAATTCACCGCCGGCGTTGACCTTCGCTATGCCACAGCAGAGGTTGAGCTTTACGGCGAATCGGTTGCGCTTAATGCAGCAGCGTTCGGCGTTTCCCTGGGGTATCGCTGGTAGGTCGACCTATCACTATCCCAGGTATCAATAACAGCCAAATGAGAGTTGAGTGCATCTTTGATGCCTCAACTCAACCTGGCGAGCAGGATAAGCCTTCGCAATGACTCAAAAACAGTGTCCTTCTCACTTGGAAAAGACGATTACAGCGGCGGAAAGGCCCAAAATGGCTCCATCAACGTGAAATGAACACTGAGGAAACCAAGAGATGGATACACTGATCAACGAAATGAACCCGGCCCAGCGTCCGTTAAAACCCCTTGCCGGCGCAGCCTTTATCGGCATGGCTTTATGTTATATCACCCTCTTCATTATCTATGGCGCCATATTGAGCACACCGGCAGATGCGACTACCGCCGAGAAGATTGCTTACCTCATTGAAAATAAGGGCCTATTAAACTTTACCTACGTTTTGGGCTACGTCCTTTTTGCTTGTCTGCTGTGCTTCTGCGTTTATGTCATTAGCGGCCTTTACCAGCAGGTGTCGCAACCAGCCATGGCTATGGCCACGCTGTTTGGCTACTTCTGGGTAGTGGTATTGCTATGCACCGGCATGATCGGCATAACTTCACATGAGCTATTGGCAAGCTATAGCACCTCGAATCCCGCTGCAGCAGAGGTGATCTACTATGCCAGAGCCCTGTTGACGGAAAGCCTGGGCGGCGGCATCGAGTTTATCGGTGGGGTGTGGTTGTTACTGTTGGGGGCGATTAGCTGGCGCCACAGCCTGTTCTCAAAGTCCCTATCAGCGTTCACGCTGGTAAAGGGGGCGATCGGCGTAGCAACGCTTTTTTCCGCTGAACCGGTGTTGCGGGATCTGTTCGGTATTACGGGAATCGTATGGTTTCTCTGGATGGGCATGGTCATGATCAGGCAGCCTTCCTGATCAGAGCCTTTGTAAGAAGCCGCTTAAAGTGGGAGTCACGATAAGCAGTAACATTACCCTTGTTAGCTTCCCCGCCTGAGAACGCGACCGGTCCAACCGGCCACTTCCTGACCCAGCGTGGGCAGCCAGGGCTGCTCATTCACGCTCCCCTGGCTTACTCTCTATTCATCATCCGCCAAGCTGGCAATGAATGACTCCCTCCAGTGGTTAATAGCACCACCCGCCAGCGAAGTCGTTACAATAGCCGCCAAGTGATGATCAACAATGAGTGGGGTTCGTAGATGGTTAAGGCTGCAGACGTCGGCATTATCGGAGGGGGGTTGGCGGGTCTGTACAGTGCCTCACTTCTCACGCAGCAAGGGTTTGACGTCACTGTGCTGGAAGCGCGAGACCGGGTCGGTGGTCGCATCCATGGTCTGCCACTCGGCAATGGCGATACGCTAGACCTTGGGCCTTCCTGGTTTTGGCCCCATCAACACCGAATGGCCGGGTTATGCCAGCAACTCGGACTTCCAGTCTTTGAACAATACACGGCCGGTGATGCGCTCTACCAGGCAACCGTGAACAGCGCTATTGAGCGTTTTGCAGGGGCGGGAACGCCTCTTTCCTACCGCATCGACGGTGGTGTGAGCCAGTTAACCCAGGCTCTATATCGGTCGTTGGACAACGGCTGTGTGCATCTGAAGCAACCCGTGCATCGGCTTAACCGGCAAGACGAACTCTGGGAAATTGAAACCCCGACGAGATCCTTCAACGCCAGGCGGCTTATTATTGCTGTACCGCCGAGAGCGGCGCTCGAATCAACACACATTGCCAAGCACCTATCCGTTCCGCTGCAACGCACACTGCGCAACACACCAACCTGGATGGCCGCTCAGGCAAAATTGGTTGCCCACTACGCAACCCCATTCTGGCGGGAGCAGGGCCTGGCGGGTGATGCCTTCAGCCGCGTTGGGCCCCTGGTAGAAATACACGACGCCAGTGCCGGAGAGGATCGCGGGTATGCCTTATTTGGGTTTATCGGCGTCAGTGCTCAACAGCGAGCAACACTGGACCAGGAGGCCTTGCGTCAGGCTTGCTTAAACCAGTTGGGGCACATCTTTGGGGCCGATGCGCTCAACCCCATACAGTCGGTGATTGAAGATTGGAGCCAGCAAGCGTTCACCTGCACGCCGCAGGATTGTCTTGACCCGCCGCAGCACCCTGAGTGTGATCTCAGCGCGTTTTCACAGGAGCTGGCGCACCTGCAGCTGGCGTTTGCAAGCACCGAAGTGGCTGTGCAGGAAGCGGGTTACCTTGAAGGGGCATTGATAGCAGCGCAAGCAGCTGCCACGCGCTAGAGCACACCCGTTTTCTGGCTATTGAGCTCTAGGGCAAACCCGCTTGGCGCCCGGTGCAAAAGGCAGAACTGTCTTAACCGCGCCGTTAGAAGCGGAACTGACCGTGCGAGCGTACTTCGCCAGCAAACCCCGGGTGTACCGGGGGACCGGTGATTGCCTGGCGACGTGCTGCGAAACATCGGCTAGGGCTGCCAAACCCTTTTGGAGAGAGCTCAGGTAAGCCGGGGTTCTTGGTTTTCAGGCAAGCGGCACAAGAAGCAACTACACTACTCCCCATATTCAATGCTGAATTCGCTTAGCGAAGAGGTCGGATATGCGTGTACTGACAGCAGTATTCTTCGCCTTCACTCTGAGTGCCGTTGCAGCAAAAAGCCAGGCAGAACTGGCGATCGTTACCGAGTCGTTCCCGCCATACAACTATATTCAGGATGGGGAGCCAGCAGGCCTTTCAACCGAAGTCGTGACACAAGTACTCAAAACAGCCGATCTCGATGCCTCCATTGATTTTTACCCTTGGGCGCGTGCGTATCAGGTCGCCCTCAACGAGCCCAATACCCTGATATACTCCATTGCCCGCATACCCGAGCGAGAACCCCTGTTTGAATGGATCGGTGTAATTGCACCGTACCGCACATCGTTCTACAAGTTGAAGTCCACCCCCGATATCCAGATCGCCTCACTTGAGGACGCCAAGCAGTATCAGGTAGGCATTTCGCGCGCTGACGTTATCGAGACCTATCTGGTCAATCAGGGATTCACTAACTTGCAGGTATCGGGGCAGGACCGACTGAACGTCCTGATGTTGAATTTTGGCCGGATACAGCTAATGGCCTATGATGAAGCCGCCTTCCCACGCCTGGTCGAAGCCGAAGAGCTGGACATTGATGATTTCGAGCGCGTGTTTCGTATCGAAGGCTTGTCTGGCCAACTCTACATGGCAATGCAACCGGACAGCGACCCCAACCTGATCCGGGCGCTGAAAGACGGCCTGGACACCATCAAGGCCAACGGGGACTACGATGCTATTCATAACCGTTATTTCCTGTATTGATACCGGAATTCGCGAGGCGGCTTCGACCAGGGCGAACGGGTCACCCTAAGCCGCAACGGGCGTGGTGTGGCCAACGAAGACCATGGCTTACGTCGGAAATGGTTACCGGGGCACCCACCCTAGCCCATTAATTCAAGCTATCAGAATCTAATTCTTGATAGCCGCCTAATGTGGGCGCCTAATGTGGATGTCTCGACCGTGATAATCCGAGCGCTTTCACAATCAAGTGGTTGTCCCAATTGTCCTCCTCCATTTAGTCTTTTTTAGCCTCTTTTACCCTTGTTTGAATTCAGCAAACCTTTTTAGTGTGCGTGATGCATCTTGAATTTACAGACAGGTCACAAAAGGTTACCAAACAAGACGATTCATTAGTAATGCCTTAATTAAACTCGACTAAAGTAACTATTCATATAGCGAGCAGTTATATCAAACAGTACTAAACGGCAGTAAGGACGGATAATAAAAAATTATAAGAGGGTCGAGCTATGTCGGTTAACGAGAACAGCATTATCAGCGCAGATAACACGAGGCTGGCAACCTCATCTCGCAGACAATTTTTAGTCGGTAGTGCAGGCACAGTAGCCGGCCTGGGGATTTTGAGCCTGGCGCCCAGTGCCTACGCAGAAAGCGGTCATGCGATCTTTCAAAAGGAATTCATGGCCTGGAAGCAGGCAGATGCTCTTATTGCGCACAGCGATTTCACAGCAGAAACCCGCCGGGATGCCATTGGGCAGGGAGTGGTGACCCCCAGCGACCGGTTGTTCGTGCGTAACAACCTGCCAGCACCGAGCCAATCTATTGTGGCAGACCCAGACCGCTGGGAAGTATCGATCGAAGGTGTTAATAACCCACAGACCATGACCGTGGGCGAGCTCAAAAAGCTGGGCGTAGAATCGGTTACTTCTGTGCTGCAATGTTCGGGGAATGGTCGTGCCTTCTTCCCTCATGGCCCCAGTGGCTCGCCCTGGGAGACTGGCGCGGCAGGCTGTGTGGTGTGGACGGGTGTGCCCTTGCGGGAAGTGGTTCGCGTGACCGGTGGTGTGCTGCCCAATATGAACTACATCACCGGTACCGGTGGCGAAGAGCTACCTCCCGGCATAGACCCAAAAACGATTATGGTCGAGCGTTCGGTACCTACCAGAGCACTGGCTACCGCCATACTGGCGTGGGATATGAACGATGAACCCCTGTCAGTGACGCATGGTGGCCCGCTGCGGCTGGTTGTGCCTGGCTATTACGGGGTAAACAACGTTAAGTACGTTAAACGAGTCGCCTTCACCGAAGCACAAAGTGAGGCGAATATTCAGGTGTCCGGTTACCGGGTAAGGGACATTGGCATGGGTGGCGCAGCGGATCAGCCTTCAATGTGGGAAATGAACGTTAAGTCCTGGGTAACAACGCCGTTGGATTCAGTCGCGACAGGTCGGAATATGATCTACGGGGTAGCCTTTGGGGGTGTGAACGCTCTTGACCGTATCGAAGTCTCGACCGACGGTGGCCAGCGCTGGCAACGTGCACGTTTCCTGGGCCCAGACCTTGGGCCTTACGCATGGAGACCCTTTGTGTATGAGACTGACCTCGGCAGCGGCGACCATTTGGTCGTCACCCGTGCTACTGACAATATGGGCAATACGCAGCCGAGAGATCGTACCGAAAACCATCGTGGCTACGGACACAACGGTTGGTTTGATCATGGCGTTACTCTAACCGCCAGTTGATGTGCCGACATTAACCTGGGCCTGTTTTTCAAACAGGCCTTTTTAATGACCGGCTTTATACGTTTTAAACCTTGAGGAAGTAGCATGCACATAGGTGCAATAGTAATAACCGCAACAGCCTTAATGCTCTCTGGCGGTGCGATGGCTGATGAGCAACTCGAGATGGGCAAAGCCGTTTACATGGAATCAGTACCGTCTTGTTCAGTTTGCCACACACTGAATAATGCGGGATCGGCGGGTCAAATTGGTCCAAACCTGGACTCGATAGCCCCAACTGCGGACCGAGTGTATTCAGCAGTGACTCAGGGCGTTGGCATTATGCCGTCGTTTAGTGAATCGCTGACCGAGGAGCAACGACGCGCCGTGGCGTACTACGTCTCTCAGGTAGCGGGCCAATAGCCACTGCGCGGACCAGGCCCAGATGTGCAAAAATTGCTAAGCTCATTCAGGTAGCATTAGCGCTAACGGCATATCAGTAGAAGCTTAAACAGGGACAACAGTATATTCCCTGGTATTTCGACTTTTCCAGCCACGGAAGTCAACCGAGCCCTGATGGGATTTCCACCTGAACGCTTGCTGTGACTTCATATACCGTATCAGCTCACTCTGGAGTCCTTCACATTCCAGGACACGCCCACCGGGGGTTGGACTACCTGCCACTATGATGAATATCCTACTAGATCTTTCCTATTAGCTCCTATGCAGCTCACTTCGAGCCTCTTAAATACTTTGGTTGGTTTTTTCCCGCTGCCCGCTATGATGGATGTACTGATAGACCTTTCATTTCACGATGAAGAAAACGTAATCCGAGCTCCGGAAGCGGGAGACATTCGTGAAAACAGCTGCACCGAAACGGGGAGAACACAAACCATGAAGATAGAACCATCGATCAATGTTCTCGGCGGAACGCTTTCGCCTTGCTCCGACGACCCGCTGACCGGGTTTTTTCGAGATGGGCACTGTAATACCTGCGCCGAAGACCAGGGCAGCCATACGGTCTGTGCATTAGTGACGGAGGAGTTTCTGGCCTTCTCGAAATACGTCGGCAACGACCTGAGCACGCCTCGTCCGGAAGTCGGTTTCCAGGGGCTGAAGCCGGGCGACCAGTGGTGTCTTTGCGCCAGTCGCTTCCTGCAGGCCCACGACGAGGGCTGTGCGCCGATGGTGAATCTGGAAGCCACTCACAGGAGTGCGTTATCAATCGTGCCGCTGGAGGTACTGAAAGCCAACGCACCCCAGTGAGCCCCGAGGGTTTGAGACTGCTTGGGCAGTCAATTGGGACACCCACCCGAATACTTTGATAGTCGCATAATGTAGCTGTCTCAACAGGACCGAGACTGATCTTTCCTACTGCCCACTATGATGGCTGTCCATGTAGTTCTCTATTAGTCTCTGGGTATCCGGCTAAGCCACTAATATGCCTGTCTCATTAGCCCTTCACATCAACATGCTAATCAGCAGCGTCATCACCCCTGGAACAAGCAACTTCACCATTGTACCAAAGGCAGCGTCTTCATCCTTGAGTTCATCAGCAGACTTGGAGATTTCTGAACCGTTAATAGCGGTTTTGCTGATCTGGTATTCTGCACTTTCGCCCGATGCAACGCGCCCGAATAGGGATAGGCAAAATAAGCCAATTGGCGTAATAGCTACCCAAAATAAAACGTCTTGATAGGTTATTCCGGAGTCTTTTCGCCAAAACCAAACTGCAGCCCCGATCAACAACATTCCAAGTGTATACGCGGCTGATTCGACTAGAAACTTAACGTATCGATTCTTCATTTCTTAGACTCCCTGATTCGCAATAGCACATACTGTCAAATATACGAGCAGTAGATCACTGCATAATGACCGCTGAATACCTACTTGACAATCTACCAGGTCGGCAGGAACCCATACAAAGCTACCGGTGTTTAATGAAGTGCCACATTGTCGTGGCACCCACCTTAGTTCATTACTTAAAACTATTGGAAGACTATCCCTGATAGCTGGCTAACAGTGTCACCTGCAGGCCCACGACAAGGGCTGTGCGCCGATGGTAAAGCTGGAAGCCACTCACAGGAGTGCGCCATCAATTGTGCCGCTGGAAGTACTGAAAGCCAACGCGCCCCAGTGAGCCCCGAGGGTCTGCGACTGCCTGAGTGCCCCGAAGAATCAGGCAGCCCATACATATCTATGGAAGGCCGCATTTGGCATCCGAACGAAGTCCGAGTAAACTGAATCGGTCACTCACCAACAAAAGGAGCTCCGCATGCAGTCCGCTGCAGTTATGTGCGTATTAAGTTACGCATACCAACTTGGAGACCCACGCAAAGCGATTCTGGCCGTTTAACGCACAGAATACGCTGACCTTTCCAACGCCGATCAGTGTTCATCTGTGCTTCGTATTGAATTGCACACAGGTGAGTTATGTCTTTAATTTCCTTATTCGATGTCTCCTATCAGGCAGGCACCAAATCTCTATTCAGTCAGCTATCCGTTTCCATAGAAGCAGGAGACCGTATTGGTCTTGTTGGCCATAATGGCTCCGGCAAATCCACACTGTTGGCCTTGATGGCGGGTGATCTGGAACCCGATGACGGACGGGTCCAGGTTCAGCGCGGGTTGGTCATCGGTCGGGTTGAACAGTTTTTGCCGTCTGAATTGAACCCCATTCCACTGCACGATGCGGTCATAGACGTATTGCCGGCAGCCAGGCAGCTTACCGAAGGCTATCGCGTTGAAAACCTTCTGACCGAACTGGGTTTTAACGAGTCGCAGTGGGCATTGCCCATGGCGAGCCTCAGTGGTGGGCAGAAGAACCTGGCACTGTTTGCCCGTGCCGTCTTGCTGGAACCGGAGCTGCTGTTGCTCGACGAACCCGGTAACCACATGGATAGCACGGCAATGTGGCATCTGAAGCGCTACCTACAGAAACCAGACGTGCCAGGCTTTATCATGATTTCGCATGATCGGGACCTGCTCGACAGCGTCACACAGCGGACACTCTGGCTGCGAGATGAGCGTACCTACAGCTTCAACGACAGCTACACCGTTGCCAAAACGCGGCTGGCGGAACAGGATGAAGCCGCAGAGAAAGCCCGCAAGGCAGAGGAGCAGCAGATCGACAAACTCCAGCGCAGTGCGAAACGCCTGGCGCACTGGGGAAACGTCTATGACAACGAAGATCTGGCCCGAAAAGCCAAAACCATGGAAAAGCGGATTGATCGGCTTGAGTCCGAAAAGACCTTTGTTACCACTGGGACTGGCCTATCACTCAACATCGATGCCGAGCTGCTGAAAGCACGTCAACTGTTCATACTGGAAAACGAAAGGGTGACAGCTCCGGATGGAACAGAACTGTTTCATGTCGAAGAGCTGCTGTTTCGGCCAGGCGACCGAATTGCGCTGCTGGGCGTCAATGGTGCCGGTAAATCCAGCGCCATTCGCTGCATGATTGAAACGCATCAACGGCCGTCGGATCAACAAACGACAACCCGATTCAACCCCAATGTGCGAATTGGTTATTTCGACCAGGAACTCGAACGGTTCGAATCGGACCAGTCCATTCAGGATTGGGTTCGTGAGCAAACGAGCGCCGGTGACGATGACATTCGTCAGTCGCTCATCCATTGGGGGTTCCCTTATCTGGATCACAGTCGGTCGGTACGGATTCTCAGTGGGGGCGAGAAAGCCCGCCTGTTGCTAATGACCTTTCAACTGGATCAGCCCAACCTGCTGATCATGGATGAACCCACCAACCACATTGATCTGCAGGGAAAAGAAGAGCTCGAAGCCAACCTCATGCAACCCGGGTTGTCGCTGTTGTTTACCTCACACGATCGCCGATTCATTGAGCGGGTGGCGACCCGATTCTGGTGGATTCATCGTGGGCAGTTGATTGAAGTTCATGATCTCGGCCAATACGATGACGTCTTTGGCTCACACGATCATGTTGGTTCATCGCAAAAAGGAACTGGTTCTGATGCACCTCGCCATACAACACCGGATTCGCAAATGGATGATCCGGACCGGTTGCTGGAACGGATTATCGAACTGGAGCAGAAACTGGCCGATGATCAAGCCCGAAAACCGAAATTTCAGAAACCCGAACGTCAGAAGCAATGGCAGGAAGAGCTGGCCCGATTAATGGCGAGGCTTGAAGTGTCGGGAGGGTGACTACCACAGCCTGAAATTCGATCTGAATCCGACTTAGTCGGGAGGTAGCCAGGCCTCCCGGCCTGGTCCAGGCAACTCAGGCAATGGCAGTCTATACCGCCGACGACCTAAGGTGAAACCGTAAACCAGCTTTCGAATGTTCCACCTTCAATACGATCACCAGTGGGTACTTCCCCCCGTAGAAAATTGCCGTCCAGGCTTCGCCCGACTTCATCTACAATAAAATCTCCCTTAATGACTATCTTGTACAATCCGGGAAACCCCAGAACATCAAAATAGTTGGTTCTGACAAGCTGGATTCCCATGACAGTGTCTTCCAATGGGTCTGCATCCACGGTAAAAGACGTAATAACGGAGTCTGAATCTACAGAAACCGCTGAAACGCCATTGATGTCTATATCCTCTTCCAGCTCCCAGACTCCACCGCCGCTGGTATCGTTTGAATCGTTGTACTTAAACAGCTGAACGACAAGGTTGACCCCGGAAGGGACAAGTGAATCACTCACTACTTCCCCTGAGAACCAAAGAACCAGTCCATCCACTTCAAAATCAGAGACCGATACTTGCCCGTTGTGTTGCCAGTTAAGATACTGGATATGTGTCAGATCATCTGGAATAACGCTTTCAATATTCGCTACAGAGGTTTGCAATTGCGTTATGCTGCTTTCGACGGTATCAACCTCGGAATTAACAGTATCAATATCGGCATTGATATCACCTATCTGCGTTTCGACCACACCAACACGAGCAGCGTTATCATCGACTCCTGTCTCTAACGCAGAAAAGTTTTCATTAACATCGGCGGCTACTGCAGGCTCGCCTGCAACGAAAACATTTGGAATATCAACCTCACCCGCCCATGCTACCTCGCCCGCTAAGCACAATGTTGCACAGATCAATCCTATAGGTACATGGTTCATTGCCATTCTCCCTCATTCCAGACCAATGTTCCCCAGGTTCTGCCTGCGGTATTAGTATTATCGGTGTCGTTGTTATCGTTGCTTGAGCTAACATCATTGCACCCATAAATAGCGACAGACACCAAAAAACCAGCCAGCAATAAGCCAAGACTCTTTGTAATTCGGTTCATTCCATACCCTTCTGAACAGGTTAAGGAGAAGTCGAAGAATAGTTTATAGCTATGAGGAATCAAGAAACAGCGCTAGCGGGACACGCACACCAAGTTAAATGGTGAAATGCGATCTAACCCATTGCTTGATAGTTGTTTAACGTGGGTATTTCACCAGGCCCCCACCTAGCTTCATACCACAATGTCCCATTCTGCCTCCAACTCCGCAGAGCTGGAGCTGGAAGCGACAAATTCGGCTTCCACCAACTGCCGCAACTCTGGGCTCCCGACGTTCCGATAGAGCCTGTCTGTAGAATTCTGAGGGTGCCCAGCAATGTAAAGCTGAGTGGTCAGGTCCTCGAACGCCTCGCCCTTCACCATGAAGTGAATGTGCGGTGTTCGGCCCGGGTACGGAACCGGCTTGATGGTGCGGAAACGGTAGCGACCGTTAGCATCGGTCGTTGTTGTGCCGAAGCCCTGGAAATTCGGGTCCTGGATCGCGTTACTAGGGTCGCCCTGGTGATGGTAGCGGCCGTTGGCGTCGCATTGCCAAATCTCGACCCGCGCCTGGGGCACGGGTGAACCGCTGTGGTCGAGTATGCGGCCATAGACGTTGCAAATAACGCCCTTCGCCTGCTCACCATCATTAACCACAGTCAGGTCATTGTCGCGGTCGAGCGGCAGCTCATCCGGGTAGAATGGGCCAGCAGATTGGGGCGGAGTAAGAACGAAATGCCCTGCCGCACGCAGCAAGGGTGCCGGAAGCAACAGCGGCCCGGATGCAGCCAGGCCGAACAGGAAGCGGCGGCGATTGGTGTCGGTCATGTCGATTCTCCGGATAGTTGGGCGATTAGAGAATCAATGTAGCAGGTGCGGCCCTGTATTGTAGCCTGGGGCTCACTAAACGTTAACTGAGGTGGGTGTCACGTAAACGTTCGCCCTCTAAAGTGGATGTTTCAAAAACGTTAAGCGTGCCTAGCTTATGGCATACTACACACTCCTTGTTACCGAACCCGGACGCTACCATGGCTAAAAGCGTACTCCGCGCCCCCACCGCCCTTATCCTAGTAACAGCCATAGTGGGCTGTCAGCCTGATGGCTCCGACACAAACGGATCCCGTCAAACACTGAACGGCTGCGAAGTCGATGCCTACCAGGCCGACATGCTGGACCAGGTAAACGCCGCTCGTGCCACCCCGCGAACCTGTGGCGATACCGACTTTCCTGCCGCCCCTGCCCTGAACTACCAGTGTGATCTGAACACAGCCGCAGAGCGACACAGCCAGGACATGGCCACCAATAACTTCCACAGCCATATCGGCTCTGATGGCCTAGAACTTAAAGACCGGGTTAACGCGACCGATTATGACTGGAGCACGATCGGCGAGAACATCGCAGCCGGGCAGCGAATGGTGACAGACGTTATGGAAGACTGGCTAGGAAGTGAAGGCCACTGCAAAAACATCATGAATGACCAATTCGAACATTTTGGTGTGAGCAGAGCGGACAATGAGGCAGCCGATTTCCAACGGTATTGGACTCAGGTGTTTGGCGCTGAGCGTTGAGGACCTGACTGAGACGCCCATGTCAATTAATTAACAAAAGCTATCGCAAACCTCATATTGATAGCTCCCGATGTGTGAAGCTCGACAAAGATGAGTAGAAGCGCCAATCACCATGTGCTTTCCGGCACAGACAACTGCTGGTCAAATACAATGTCGTTTTCCGTATGCTTACAACACTCTCCTTCATGACGGTAGTTCTTACAACCCCAGAATAGACCATGACGACCTTTCCGTTGAACCATCTCGGCACCGCACTTAGGACAAACGGGCACCCAGTTCAGGCAGTTGGGGTTGATACAGATTTTAAAGCGCCCGGCCCGACGCATCTGAGACTCACAGCGCTGGCACCCCCTTTCCTTGTGTGTGCAGAGAGGAAACTTGGTGCAGCCAAAGAAGCTCCCAAACTGGCTTTGCTTCTGAACCATGGTGCCGGTTTTGCACTTCATGCATTTTAGAATATGCAGCAATTGTTGACTGAGTGAGGTTTCAAACTCATTTAACTCAATGTCATATTTGTCTTTCAGCAGCTCAACCACAAAGCTTGAAGCAACAGCCATATCAGCAATCAAGTACACACGATGCCTGGCACGAGTCAGAGCAACGTAAAACAGTCGCCTCTCTTCCGCATCTTTGTAGGTCTCCAACGGGGGTAGCAATGCTTCTAGAAGAGGATGCGTAGTTTTTCCGGTGGGAAAGCCAAACTTCCCGGTTTCCAGACCAAGAACGACAACATAGTCCGCCTCTTTACCTTTTGAAGCATGCACCGTATGAGACTCAATTCTAATCGACGGGTAGCGCATCGAAAGTCGTTCCAATTCAGTCTTCTTTGGTAAGCTGAATCCATTGCGCCCCAACAAGTAAACGCTACTGCCTGGCTCGGCAGAAGCCGCTATTCGAGAGACTACCTTTTCGACACGGCTGGCATCGACAGTATTATTTGGCGGTCGGTTATCCTCCCGTAAAAGTGATACTGTCGGTTTGTTAACCTCTCTCAGTGTATTAAGCTGCTTAGCCAGCTGAACCGGGTTTTGCAACACGAACCGTGATGCCACCTTGCTGATGCCATTGTTGAAACGAAAGGTGAGGTCCAGGTTTGTCACATTTGTGGCACCGAACTTTTCCCGGAATGAGGTTGTGAAGTTAAGGTCGCTGCCAGTAAACCGATAGATCGCCTGCCAATCGTCTCCGACACAGAATAGCGAACATCCCGTTGCAGAATCACGCAAGCTGCGAATCAACCGCGCACGGGCTTCGGAAATGTCCTGAAATTCATCTACCAGTATATAGCGCCAGGAGCTTCGGAAACGCCCCTCTCTAACATACTGAATGGCCTTACCAATCATATCGTCGAAATCGATGTGTCCTTCCCGCTTTAACAACGCCTCGTAGTCGTTCAGGATGGGAGTTAGAAGTTTCATCGCCGCATCCAACTGCATAGAGTTATTGGCCTGTGCGATGACAGCTTCTACCTGCCCCTGTTCGTAGCAATTAGCACGGTAGCGTTTTAGCAAATCGGTTAGCAATATGGCGAAATTACTGATAGCTCCAAATTCTCGGAGAGTAGCCAGTACTGATTCCTGCGGAAGAGGCGCGCAAGTTATGTTCAACGCTGCCAGTTGCGCATCAATAGCATCAAACAACCGACCTTCCTGCCACTCATAGTGGTACAGCTCCAACAACCGTGTGCCGTTTTCAGAATGCAGCTCACGCTTCCAGACCATGCTCTGATGGTACTTCTCACTGTCTACATAAGGTGCTGTGTTTCCTTTTCGGTCAATCCCGTAATACTCGATATATACCCCTGACTCTGGCAAATAGAAGTCAGGTTGATACTGCCGATAAAGTGGGCTAGCCGTACGGTACTCATAGGCTGCCTCGTACTGGTATTCAACGCCCTGCTTGAACAGGTAATTGGCAACCAGACACTCACCCAGGCTTTTAACGGATTCGCCCTTCAGCGTGCGAATTTCGTTGGCAATGATGTGGTCGAAATACTCACCTTCCGTCTCGAAATCAAACGGGTTAGCTGTCGGGTACAGGTACTTCTCAAAGTATTTAAGGGTCAGTTTCTGGTACGCTGGTGTATTCAAGTGCTCCTCAAGCCACTGGTTTACTTGCAGCGCCAACGCCTTGTCATCTTCCGCCAGTGGTGTCAGAGAAGGCTGCGGTCCTTCCACTGCCGCTATGATCTCCTTACCCAGCTTGTGAAAGGTACTTGCGGTGATTCCGCACTTACCTAATCGGTGATTGATGCGATCCTGCATCTCGTTTGCTGCCTTGTTGCCAAATGCCAGCATCAGAATGTCATTCGCCTTAGCTTGACCACTCTTCATCAAGTAGCCTGCCCGACCAACCATAACACTGGTCTTGCCCGTACCTGCTCCTGCCAGCACCAGGTTATTATCTTCGTCTACAACGCAGGCTTCCCGCTGACGCTCAGTAAGCGGCTGACTCTCCACTACATCGAAAAAATCTGAATAACGTTGCAGTTGGCGAGTTACATAGCGCTGCTGTAATCCCTGTAGATCTTCATCCTGCCAGCAGGCGACATCTGCCACCCACTTGAACGGGACGCCTTGCACCTCAGTACACCATTCAGGCTCAGGTACTCGCACAAAACTTGCATGCGCCTGCTGCGCCATTGCCCTGGCCGCTTTAAAACGCGACTCGCGGGGATAACCTTGGGTTAACACCGCCCGGATACCTTCTGCACTTCTTTCCACAACCGGCGCCAACTGTCTGAGCCAGTGTTCACGCAACCACCAGAACAGTGTCCGCCCCTCTTTCTTACGCAGCCCATAGAGGGATTTGGACCCAGTAGAGGTTCGCAGTTCAAGCCTGGCGAAGAGTGCTCCCTCCTGAAAAGCCGTTTCATGGGCCAAAGACTCCGCCAGAGTCAGATACTTTTCACCATTAATCACCACCTGAACGCCTTCATTGGTTATCTGGAAGGTCGCAGATTTTGCGCCAAAGATACGCAACAGCCAGTGTGGCGTTATGTGTTTAGAAGCGTTCTGTGAATTCATATGCCGTAACAGCTCACTCAAGAGTCCTTCTCATTCTAGGACACCCACACTAAGGGTTGACCCAGCAATACTCATACAGTAGTTTAACCAGCATCGATAAAACGGGTCGTCAGGGTTAGACACTATGCCACGTTCAAGGAAAAGCCAGATCGCCCTGGAGGCGACGCCCTACTACCATTGCACCTCCCGATGCGTGCGCAGGGCCTTCCTGTGCGGGCGAGATGAACATTCCGGTAACGACTACGAGCACCGTCGTGGCTGGATAGAGCAGCGTATAATGGCATTAGCCTCGGTGTATGCTCTGGATATCTGCGCCTATGCTGTGATGTCCAACCATTACCACATTGTAGTGCACATCAATGCTGAGAAAGCCAAAGCCTGGTCGGATACTGAAGTTATCCAACGTTGGCACACTTTGTATGCTGGTAACCTTCTCAGTCATGAATACTTAGCCGGCAAAGACCTGTGTGATGCACAGCTTAAGGTCGTTTCTGAGTTGGTAGCAGAATGGCGCGAACGCTTGGGTTCGATCAGTTGGTTCATGCGAGCCCTGAATGAAGACATTGCCCGCCAGGCCAATGCTGAAGACGGCTGCACCGGCCGATTCTGGGAGGCAAGATTCAAATCCCAAGCCTTGCTGGATGAAACAGCTCTTGCAACTTGCTTAGCCTATGTAGACTTAAACCCCATCCGAACACAGATGGCCGCCACTCCCGAAACATCCGATTTTACCTCCACCAAAGAACGGATGGCTGTTGCGCAAGAAACTTTGGAATCATCAGAGCCGCATCAACCAAAGAACCTGTTCCCATTTGTAGGTTACCCAAGGCAGGATATGCCTGCTGGACTTCCTTTCCGACTGCAGGACTACCTGGAACTGGTAGACTGGACCGGGCGACAACTACGGGATGATAAACGTGGCAGTATCTACAGTGAGATCCCGCCTATTCTTGAGCGCCTGAACATTGATGTTGAACATTGGGTATACAACACTCGCCATTTCGAAAGTCAGTTTAAAAGCCTGGTAGGCACTGCCATATCCATAAAGTCCAAATTTCAACAGTTTGGCTATCAGCGAGTCCCTGGGCTTGGATTGGCTGAACTGCTGACTTAGGTACTCATCCGCTAAAAATACGCTTCACGGGGCAACCTGCGGCTTTGCTGTGACTGAAAATCTCGATTCTTGCGCTATTCAGTTATTTTCCCTGCCTAATTCCAACTTCATACAGCTCGATTCAAGACTTCTAAAAACTCCAGCATGATTTTTCTTACTGCCCGCTATGATGGCTGTCCTGTTAGTAGTTCCCACCCTAGTCCATTAATGCAAGCTATAAGAATCTAATTCTTGATAGCCGCCTAATGTGGTTGCCTCGACAGTGGTCCGCTATGTATATGCCCTGATAAGTCCTCTATCAAACTAACTCACGGTCAAAAAGAAAACTATTGTTGTATTTTGATAATGCGACTTTGTAATAACAAATATCAGGATTCTTTATTCCTAGTATACTTTTTATTGTTTGAACACTTTCATCACTTACTTTTAGTCCAAATAAAACTTCTTTAAGGCCAGAGTAGTTGATCTCAATTTTGTTTTCTTTGCTTGGTTCCCAATCTAGCTTTCGATATTCACGTTCATAATTCCACCAATGTGCTTTTGTTACTAGAGCCTTCCCAACCATATTGTCGGTATCTTCAATCGAAGGTGACTTGTTCCCATGTATCTCTTCAATTACATCTACACGACTATCTGAATAAGTCATCTCGTACCATGCATCATCAGCATGTTCACCTAGCAGTATTTCCGCAGAATCAAAGCCTAAACAAAAACCAGTGTGGCCGTTACAATAATGTGCCCACATCAGTGGATTATTCCAAGCTGCAGATGCACTAAATATCAGTGGTCGTTCAAGCAACTCCCTAAAGTTTTCCTTCCATTTCACTAACTGCATGTTCAGTGTTTCATTTTGGTCATCCGCCGACTGCTTTGCTACTGCCAATATCGCTTTAATAGCTTCCTCACGTCTCTTATGCCCGTTTAGTTGACTAATGTGGCTTACAAAAGCCTTAAAGTCATCAAAAGTCATCTGTGTCGGCCACTTTAACTGGTGCTCCCAAGGATCGTTTAGATCACTTATCTGACTAAACCAGAAGTACCCTTGAATAAGAGATTGAAGTCTGAGCGTGTCGTATGGCATGAATTTATAAAGGATTCTTGCATCAGACATAGCCTTACCAAATACCTTAGTCAACACTGCTTTTTAATCAGTATCACTTAATAGTTATTTTCATCAACTTTGAATATTATTTTCGTTTACTTGTACCAAAAAATGATTGCTCTCTGGAGAATACCGAAACAGACAACTCAGATCGATAGTCAATAGTATCACCATTACGAGTCTAATAGACACCTAGAGTGGATGTCATGACAGTGCTGCTTCAAGGGGCAACCTGCGGCATTGCTGTTGTATAAAATCCCGATTTCTGCTCAATTCAGTTATTTCCTCGGCTTACTTCCAACTTCATGCAGCTCGCTTCTAGTCTTTTAAAACTCCGGTTGGATTTTTCTTGCTACCCACTATGGTCCCTGTCTAATTAGCCGCTGTTAAGTTTCCTGACTCCATAACTCGGCTTCATTAACGTAGGCACGATAGAACAGAAGTCCGAGCTCTGCCAAAGCCACCGGGTGGAGGTCACGGATCCTCTCCTTAAGATGCTGCCACGGAGGGTTGTACCAATTCCCCCTATTCTTGAAACGCACAACCTCCGGGTCAGTAGGTACTACCCTAGTATCCAGATCAAGCAAAATATCTGGTGAGTCCAAATCAATGGTTAAAGTCCCATTCTCTAGCTTGGATGAAATGGAGTCCAGTTGAAACCCACGGCCACTCTTGTCAACTATGGCCATCTTGAGGGGCTTTGCGACAGTTGGCGAAACGCTGTGCATTTCTGCGTTTCGTGCCTGCCGTAAGAACACGAGTAAAGGATCCTTTTTCCGTAAATCAGTATATGGTTTATGCCACTGCTGAAAGCCCTTCCTAGTCTTAAGAGTTCTTTCAGTAAACTCCCAGGCTCTCTCTATCCTGAATAGAAAATTTTCCCAGTTTTCTTGAAATTCAGAAAAGTCGCCTGTGGATTTCATGTTGTCGATCGCTTTATCTGCAATATCGAGATCTTTTTTAGGGCCAAATAGATTCATAGAGATCTAATAGTTGTACTCACATCAATTTTCGGACATCAACGACTTTGACGGGAGACCTGCCTCGGACTCTACCGAGACATCCATCTAGCAGCATTAACCTGACCTATTGATAGCTGGTCTTTGATAGTCTTCTATTGTAGATGTCTCGACAGTCTGCCTACCTTATAACCATTAATCAAAACTATCAATGACTAGGGCTTTGATAGTCGCTAAACGTCGGTGCCTCATGAGGAGTGCTTAGCCGTTCACCGAAAACCAGATTCTGATAGCCGACTAATGTGTGTCTCAAGAGGGTGGCTGTCCACGCAGATGGCAGTCCTATTAGCCGCTAGTTATTGTATTCAAGATCCCATGACACAAAAATGTTTATGCCTTTCTCTTATAAGATAATCATCGACTGAACCCAATACATTACCAAGCTTTTCTGTAATCGAGTTGGCAGATATCCCTGGTTGCACTGCAATTACTCTAAAGGTAATCGATGCTGGAGGAACTTCGCAAACAAGACTTCGAAATACCTCAATGTCGCCTTTTAAGAAAGTACTCGCACCTTTCCTTTCCGTAAACCTTCGGTTAATTCGTTCGAACAATTTAGACGGCCTAGTATAGATTGTACACTTTACTGATTGGCCGCAGACTTCATACACATCGTCCACTCTGTCACCAGGGTTTATGCCTTTAGTACTTTTACAGTGATAAAACTCAACTACTACTTCTTCACTATATTGCTTAACTGTAATGAAATCTGCAACCTCCCCCGTACCATGATCAAAATACACAATATCAAATTCATCTTCAAAAAGTATTTTTGATAGATACGATTGAATGGAAATCCCTTTTGCGGAATCCGGATTGCACTCATTCGTTACATCGACATTATTACCTTTCCAATCAACAGATATAATATTCTCCTTGCGGAAATTAAACCCACCCTGATGTACGGGCATGAAGCTTAACCCATGAAAAGAGGATAACTCGCCAGTATAGAAAACTAGAGGATACTCATTAAGCAAGCTTTCAAGGGTTGAACTTTCACCGCCTTTTTTTACCAAGAGCATATTTTGGCTTGTTGCAGTAAACAACTTCCCTCCATCTATACTATATTTAAATGCGAAGATCTCGTCATTTATCAAAATTTTAAAATCCAAGTCTGTTGTCGCAATTGATTCATGATCAATTAAAATATCACAATCTAATAGCTGTTCTGTTTTCCAGCCATAAAGATCCGAATACTCCACCAAATAGATGCCTTTATAGATTTCCCGGTCCCAATCTCCAAACATGACATCTTTAGGTATAGTTTCTAGCTTCTCACCAACAGATAGGAGATCTAACCCACACTTTGTGTTTTCATTAGCTTTACTCACTAACTTCCTAGCAATCGACTTACACCAACTGATTAGTTCAGGGATCTGAGAAGACTTATTGCTCCAAATCTTTGAAGCACTACTGATACCTATTGTGACTTCCTCGCCATTGTCCTCAGCACTTCCAAAGCAATGCCCCCTATGATATAGACGAGCATCTGAGGGTTGTATTGCCTTATCAGCTCCAGATCCAGAGATAATGCGATAGGATTCGCTGGTACTAGATTTGGACCTATTTCGCATACCGACATTATAGAATTCATGGTTCTTTAATCCGTTCAGCGCTTTATTTATCTGATCAAGCGGGAGGATACTACGCCCTCCTGAGGAAATTCCCTCCATTACAAGATCATAAAAACCAAGGGTTCTTCGGGTAAAGCAGAGAAAGACTAATCTGGCATCTTCATCGTGATAAATGATAAAGGCATCGTGCTCAATATTATTAAAACGATCGTCTTTACTAAAGCTGGATCTTTCAATCTTACGTGTTATATATATCGCAGTATTTAGTGTATCACTAACTCTTTCATGAATCACCTCAATGTCTTTTGGCCAGTCAATTTTACCCACTAAATTGACCTCTCCAGAAACACTATAAACCTTTATGTGGTGATAAATATCCAGTGAGTACAAAGAAATATCGTCATAGTCGCCTGCTTCGGAAATATCATGTTTATCAAAAGATTCCAAAGCTTCCCTTACATCTGTTTCTTTCTCAACTCTTGAAGAACTTAGATTTGCAATAATTTCCTGCCAAACAGTTCCTGACCTATAAAGCCTCTCTGACTCAATCTTAATTTCTGAAGGAACTGCAATAAACTTGGCGGGACCTAGGTGCTCACCTGAGGTTCTCGCAAACCTGCCAACGAACTGTAGAGTTACCGCGAGTGACTTATGAGGACTATGGACTGCTGCAATCTTTAAATTCGGAAAATCAAATCCTTCACCCAGCATATCAACACAGATTATTCCATCGATACCTCCACTTTTTAGCTTTTCTATTACTGACTTTACATACTTAAGAGAGTGATCACCCTTAACAACTTTAAGCTTTAATCCAGTGGTTTCTTGATATACCTTCGCAAGCTCTGCTGCTCTCTTTTTACTATCGGTTCTAACCATTACACGGTGATTAAAACCATCTTCTTTATCCCGTTCATATTGATATTCTGTCTGCTTAGCGATCGCCATGTCTGCGGTTTCATTTTCTCCACTTAGCTCGACTGGTATGTATGATATCTCACCAAATATACCATCACGGTAAGCTTTGGATAATGAGTAGGAATAAATCAGCCGACCTTTAATCTCTTTGTTATCACGCCTGAAAGGTGTTGCAGTAAAAAGTACTTTTTTTGCATTGGGAAAAGCATCAATAATACTTTTCCAAGTCTTGGCAGGGCTATGATGTGCTTCATCAACTAACACCAAATCAAACAGGTCTTCTGGTGGTGTTGGAATATTATTAAAAGAGGGACTAATACTTGGTAGCGTTCCAACCACCACATCAAAGTCCCTCATTAACTCCCATTCTTCATCAGCACCTAGCCTTTCTCTAGTACTAAACACCTTAGGTGGAGGAATATCGTCTATAAGTGCTACAATTTTTTTTAAAACCGCTAAGGTTTCGAACTGTTCAGCTATCTGCTCTCGAACTAGCCTGCTAGGAGTTATAATAAGGACTCTTTTTGCTCTTAGTAGGTAAGCAGCGGCCATAAGAACCGCTGTCTTACCAGCACCCGTAGGCATTGTTACGATTCCAGGGTCATATCTATTAGTGAAGTGAGCACCTATTGCATGCAATGCTCCTAGCTGGGCATTCCTAAAGCCAGGATGATCATCAACTGCTATTGGCCATAAAAGATTCTGGTAGTTTTTAGAAAAATACTCTTCACTCATTTTATAGGCCCCTTTAGCGAGCAAATCAGTTCGATCAATGCCCTTTTCTTAAACCAGAAATGTAGCCGGAATAAAACTAACTACCCAGACACGAACCCTAAAATGTCAATACAGCCAATCGAGAATCAACTCTTGAGAGCCTTCTAGTGTGAATGTCTAGACAGCCTTACTTCGAGAATTTTTAAACTGAGGTCGGACTTTTCTTGTTGCCTACTGTGAAACCTGTCGTTATAGAGACATCTTAACCGTTATTTGTAATGCCAAAAGGAATATGTACTGAAGGTGCAACTTCACTTGATGTCGCTAAGTGTCCCGACTGATCATCAAAGAATATATGAGGTCGGAGAACCTCTAAAACCAGTTTCTTTTCTATTCCTCCCAGGAAAAACGCGTCATTTGCCATCACACCCCAACTTTTTAAAGTATTGATCGCACGTTCATGAGAAGGAGCATTTCTTGCTGTAACAATTGAAACCCGAAGACGGTTTTTGTATGAAGGATCGGATTTTCGCTTTTCTTCTTCTGCTTTTTGAATTCTAGATATTCTCAGAAGAAATTCTTTCAAAGGCCCGCCATCGTGCGGCGTCATGACATTTGAGGTTTCATGACTATGGAACTTGGTAAGGTCCCCTTCTTGCATCACAACCTCAGACGCATCATCCGCAATTACCCCATCAAAGTCAAAAGCGATCCGAAGGGTTTTATCTTCCGGGTCATCTATTTTTTTTGAGTCCATTACGTAGCCAGCAGGAAACCCTTTTGCTATTGCTTCTAAAACGTCATTATTGTTTCCTGAGAGAAAAAGTGAAATATTCAGCGCGTTAATGTAATCATATGGAGAAACACCCTGCTGAAATATCGCTCTAGTTATACCAAGCTCATAGTGTTTGATCGAGTTCATGACTCGTATACCAGTATCAGGGTCATTGCGAGAAAGTAGCACAACCTCAACCAGTGGCCCCGACGCAGGATCACTAAGATCATTGAGTGAAAGAAGTCGTTTTATAAAGGAAAAGGAGATACCTTCGCTAAGAGGTTCGTTCTTATGAGCTTCTTGATATTCACGGTATTTTTCTTCGCCTTGCGTTCGAAAGACCTTATCAGACTCGGATAGATCGAACATTGCACTTGATGCAACACCAACAACAAGGCGATCTTTAAGTTCGTATGGCACAAATTTTCCTTTGATTGCTGTCGTAAAGAACAAACAGGCCGAATTTTGATACAGCCCTAATTCTTCTTATTAGCGCTAAGTAGCAGCATGTGAAACTGCCCCACTATATAGAAAGACTTCCGCCACCAAAAGTGCACCCGCAATGACACCGTAGAACCAATTTATCTTAGCGCCGCCAGAAAGATTTAGTGACTTATGATTTTCCTCGCGAATACGTTTGGACACATCTAGATCGAATGATAAGCCAGAGGCCTGTGCGGAACTTTGAAGGGACTCAGCATATGCTACAGTGGAGCGGAGTAGCTGGTGATACCAGTACCTATCCATCAAGTAGAATGATAACCAAACGAGTAATGAAATGGCTACAAAAACAAAAGCCACAGATATTTTATTGGAACTAACTTCTATGACACCTCCAAATCGAAATGATAGAGCACCTGCTGCAAGCATGACTCCCAAGACGCTTATTGCGGTTCGCCTCAGATTCATGCACATTTCATTGAAATGCATTTGTAGATCTACGACTTTCTCCCACACCTTAATAAGATGGTCGGCATTAATCTTTTCTGGCTCAGTCATACATATTCCTACTAATAGCGCTTATACCCAGTTCAATCACCGGGTTGAAGCTGCGCCAGCGCGCCTGAAGCCGCTGTCTCAACAGCGCTATGTGGACGTAAGCATAGTTCAAGAGCTCGCGATCGGTCAGCAACCAAATATTTCAAAGTGCTGTGTTTGTTAAGCAATTTTTCCATTTTGCGTAAGCCTCTAGATCTGGCCGCGCAATCTCTAATGCCAATTTTAGAATCAATGCATCATCAAGATACCCAACTACAGGAATAAAATCAGGAATTACATCGATGGGAGAAACAAAGTAAACGACCGCGCCAGTTACGGCAGCCAGGACATTCCATGGAACATCTCTATAGTTACCTTTCGTATAATCTGTTATTAAACCTATCATTAGCTTTACGTCGCGCCAAAGACTTTGCAAGGGGCCAGGGGGGTTGTCTCCTAGCTTATTCAATTTAGACTGGCCTTTTTTGGACGCGTATTCGATATCATCTTTGTCAACATCTTTAATATCGTTCTCAAACTGTTCTCTAGCTTTCTGTTCTTGTTCTTTTGAGATAGCCATACTTCATTTATCCTCGTCTACTGCATAACGCTAATTCGTCTTCCCTTCCGTCAGTTATTCCGGAAGCTATTTCTTACAACCTACAGAACGCATCGACTAATGATCAGCTACAACGAGAATTTAGCCAGATTACGCAAGCATATCTACATGGCGTCAACACCAGCAAACCCGTCGCTTCTGACGATGATGCCAGGCAGCAGCTTCTCATTGAGATGAACTTCAAAAATTCACGGTTTGGAGCGAGAGAATCAGGCATAGTAATCGATCAAAATCGCTACCGCCCGGCCGGTTACATGGCACACCAAGGCAAAATAGGTTGTCCGTTCACCATGGCACTCTGTGACGAAGTTGGCAAGTATTTCTGTTCTGGGAGGTGTCGTTTGCGCCCCCCCCCCCCCGCTGTATGTATTCAAGCATACATAGCGGGTCAGAACTGGTTACAGCGGCGATTATGTGGTTTGGAACTGCGGTGTTTTGGGCTGGGGTTTGTTTTTCTTCCTGTCACCCAGAGGACTGGCTTCCTACAAAAGAAGGTGTGGCTCAGGCTCGCCCCCGCCCACCATCCAACTCCTCCAACGCTACAGAAAGCTGCATAGCAAACCTTGCCGTCGCCACCGGCAACACCCGCCCCTTCAACTGCCCCAACAACAAATGCCCAATCGGCACATCCCGCTCGGGCAATTCCCGAAACACCAGCCCATTATCAGCCGCGGCCTGCAACCCAATGGGTATCTGAAACCCCACCACCTGTTCATGGCGCACGTAGTGGCGAATAAGTTCGAAAGATTCGGTGTCTACCACTGGTGTAACGGTGCGCCCCTGAGCTTTGGCGGCTCTGTCTAGCAGGTTGCGCACGCCGTATTCGGTGGCCGGGAGGATGTGAGGGTGTTCCAGGCAGTCGCGCAGGCGCAGGTCGGGTTTGCTGGCCAGGGGGTGGTCGGCGGCGAACACGGCGCATACGGGTTGGGGAATGCTGTGCATTACATCGAAGTCGACCAGGTGTTCCGGTTCAAACACCAGGGCCAGGTCGCTGCTGAAGCTGGCCAGTTCCCGTTCTACCTGGCTGCGGTCGCGCACCTTTATGGCAAAGGTCACACCCGGGTAGTCGCGCCGGTAGCGCGCTATCTGGTTGGGCATGAAATACGGCACCAGCGCCTGGGAACAGGCCAGGGTTACGTGGCCGCGGCGCATGCCGGAAAGGTCGGATACCAGGGATTGCACGCGTTGCAGGTCGGATTTTTGGGTGCGGAAGTGTTGCAGCACCAGTTCACCGGCGGGGTTCAGGCGCACGCCGCGCGTTAACCGCTCGAACACCGGGGCGCCGAATTCGGCTTCAAAGCGCGCGATGCGCCGGTTCAGGGCGGAGGCGGTGATGTTGGCGTCTTCGGCGGCCTTGCGGATGGAGCCGGCGCGGGCCACCGCCTCTATTAACTGAAAGGTGTATAGATGCCGCATGGGTGTGCCCTGGAATCGAGTGGTGCATTTAATGAACCGGAAGTGTGAATTAATAGCATTTCCCGAACCACCGGTAAAGCGGCAGTATAAAACCATCCCGAGACTGTTCGATTGATGTCCCGCAACCGATGGAGCCAGCCATGACCCACACGAATCGCCGTACCTTCCTGAAAACCACCGCACTGGGCGCCGCCTCGCTGCCGTTTCTGAAAGTGATGCCCGCCCTGGCCGAAGGCCGCGATACGCTGGTGGTGGTCTCGGGGCAAACGATCAACAGCCTCGACCTGCACCGGGTGGGCACCAACCGCGCCAGCTATCAGGTGGCCATTAACTGTTACGACCGCCTGGTCAGCTTTGGCACCAAAACCCTGCCTACCGGGGAACTCTCGTACGATTACGAGAACATCGTGCCGGAACTGGCCGAAAGCTGGAGCCTGTCGGACGATGGCCTGGTCATCACCTTTAAGCTCAAACCCAACGCCACCTTCTGGGATGGCCGCAAGGTTACCGCCGAGGATGTGAAATGGTCTTTCGACCGGGCGGTGTCGGTCGGTGGGTTCCCGACTACGCAAATGCGCGCTGGTGGCTTAAGTAGGCCGGATCAGTTCGCCGCGCTCGACGCCGAAACCTTCACCGTCACCCTCGATTTCCCGTCGAAGCTCTCGCTGCCCGATCTGGCCGTGCCGGTGCCCTTCATCATTAATGCCGAAGTGGCCAAAGCCAACGCCACGGCCGAAGACCCCTGGGCCATGGAGTATTTGCACCAAACCCCGGCTGGCTCCGGTGCCTTTAAAGTCGCCCGGTGGGACCAGGGGCAGCAACTGGTGTATGAACGCAACGACGATTGGGTCGGTGGCCCGGTGCCGGCCGTGCAACGGGTGATAGTGCGTGAAGTGCCCAGCCAGTCGACCCGCCGTGCGCTGATCGAGCGCGGCGATGTGCAGGTCTCGTTCGACATTCCAGATCGGGATGCCGCCGAACTGGCCGATAAGATGACGGTGCACTCAACGCCCATCGAGAACTGCATTCACTGCGCCTGTTTGAACACCAATTTTGAACCCTTTCAGGATGCGAACGTGCGCAAGGCCATCGCCTGGGCCATTCCCTACGAGGCCATTTTCAACACCGCCGCCTACGGCCGGGGTGCGCCCATGTGGGGTGGCCCGGAAACCGTGACCGATACCCAATGGCCGCGCCCCTTCCCATACACCACCAATCTGGATACCGCGCGTGAGTTTTTGGCGAAGTCGAACTACGCCGAAGGCTTCAGTGTGCCACTGTCGATCAGCCTGGATCTGGCCGCCTGGATGGAGCCAACCGCGTTGTTGATTCAGGAAAGCCTGGAGAAAATCGGCATCAGTTGCACCGTCGAAAAAATACCGGGCGCGAACTGGCGTACCGTGGCGCTGGTGGATAAATCGCTCGCCTTCCATCTGGAAAATTTCGGCGGCTGGTTGAACACGCCCGATTACTATTTCTTCTGGGCCTACCAGAAAGACAAGCTGTTCAATTCTTCGAACTACTACAACGAAGAAGTGGAAGAACTCACCAACCGCACCCTGCACATGCCGATGGACCACCCGGAATACGCGGGGCTTATTCAGCGCATGTTTGAAATCGTAATGGACGATATTCCGCGCATTCCGTTGTGGCAGCCTGCCTTGAACGTGGCGCTGAACGGCGCGACGGATTACGAGTTCTGGTTCCACCGCCAGTTGGATGCACGGCCCATCGCAGGGGTTTAATAATATGAGTGCACCGCTTCGCGCCGTTCTCTGGCGCATTCTGCAAACCGTGCCAGTGGTGTTCGGTGTGGTGGTCATCAGCTTCTTGCTGACCCGGGCCTTGCCCGGGGACCCTGCCGTCTATTTCGCCGGCGCCATGGCCGATGAACAGTCGATCGAGGAAGTGCGCGTGGCACTGGGGCTCGACCAGCCGCTGTGGCGACAGTTCTTTCTCTATGGCGGGGATTTGCTGCAGGGTGACCTCGGCAATTCCATCTCCACCGGCCAACCGGTGTTAACAGACCTCGCCATGCGCTTGCCCGCCTCGCTGGAATTAACGTTAACGGCCTTGTTACTCGCCTGCGCCATTGCCATTCCGCTGGGTGTGTTGGCGGCGGTGCGTCAGGGTTCCTGGGTAGACCATCTGTGCCGGGTACTGGTGACAGCCGGTGTGTCGTTGCCGACGTTTTTTACCGGTATCTTGTTGATCTATATTTTTTATTATCTGCTCGGCATTGCGCCCTCGCCGCTTGGCCGGTTGGATTTTATTTATTTCGAACCGCCCCGGGTAACGGGTTTTTATTTGATCGATAGTTTGATCGATGGTGACCCGGAAACCTTTTTCGCGGCCCTGCGCCAGCTCATTCTGCCGGCCACCACCCTGGCATTGTTTACGCTAGCCCCCATCGCGAGAATGACGCGGGCGTCGATGCTCACGGCCCTGTCGTCGGACTACATTCGCACCGCCCGGGCGGCCGGGTTATCCGGCGCCATGGTGTTGTTCGGCTATGCGTTTCGCAATGCGTTGCTGCCTGTTGTTACCACGCTCGGCATGGTGTTTTCGTTTGTGCTCGGTGCCAACGTGCTGGTGGAAAAAGTCTTCGCCTGGCCGGGCATTGGTTCTTACGCGGTCGAGGCGCTGGTGGTCTCGGACTACGCCGCTATTCAGGGCTTTGTGCTCGCCATGGCCTTGCTGTTTGTGTTTCTGAATCTGGTGATCGATCTGAGCTACACCCTCATCGACCCGCGCATAAGGTTTGCTGCCAAATGACAACCGCAACCCCCACCTCAGTTCCAACCCAGGGCGGCCTGTGGGCGCATTTGGTGTATGTGCTGCGGGATAACCCGGTCACCCTGTTGTCGTTCGGGCTGTTCGCCTTCTTTGTCGGCTCGGCCCTGTTCGGGCCTTACCTGGTGCCTTACGACCCACTCACCACCAACGCCGCCCAGGCGTTACAACCGCCCAGTTTCAGCCACTGGTTCGGCACCGATAACCTCGGCCGGGATGTGTTCAGCCGGGTCATTGTCGCCACGCGGTTGGACCTGAGCATTTCCATTGCCGCTGTGGCGCTGTCGTTCGTCATCGGTTCAGTGCTCGGTGCCATTGCCGGGTATTGGGGCGGCTGGCTGGATGCGGTGCTGAACCGCGTGTTCGATACCATTATGGCGTTTCCGCTGTTTGTGCTGGCCATGGGCATTGTAGCGGCGCTGGGCAATACCATTGAAAACATCGTCTACGCCACGGCCATCATCAACATTCCGTTTTACGCCCGGCTGGTGCGCGCTGAGGTAAACATTCGGCGTGAGTCCGGTTTCGCGTTGGCGGCCCGGCTCTCCGGTAATTCGCATTGGCGGGTGCTGGCGTTTCACATTTTCCCCAATGCCCTGCCGCCGATGATGGTGCAGGTCTCCCTGAACCTGGGCTGGGCCATTCTGAACGCGGCGGGGCTGTCGTTCATTGGCCTGGGCGTGCGCCCGCCCGAACCCGAATGGGGGATCATGGTGGCCCAGGGGGCGGACTTTGTGGTCTCCGGCCACTGGTGGGTCGCGTTGTTCCCCGGCCTGTGGCTGATGCTGGCGGTGTTCACCTTCAATTTAATGGGCGACGGCCTGCGCGACATCGTCGACCCCCGGCGGAGAACCTGATGATGTTATCAATCAAAGATCTGGCCGTAGGCTTTCGCACCCGGCGCGGCGAAGTGCAGGCCGTGCGCGGCATCAGCCTGGAACTGGCCAAATGGGAGACCCTGGGCATTGTGGGCGAAAGCGGGTCTGGCAAGTCGGTCACTTCGTTCGCGCTGATGCGCATTCTGGATGCCGGCGGTTCCATTACCGCCGGTGAAGTCACCTACAGTGGCATCGATTTGCGCCGCGCCAGCGAGCGGGACATGCGCACCGTGCGCGGCCGCGAAATCTCGATGATTTTTCAGAACCCGCGCGCGGCATTGAACCCGATTCGTAAGGTCGGCCACCAAATTGAAGACGTGCTGCGCCAGCACGCCCGGGCCACGCGTGGCAACGCCCGCGAAAAGGCCATTCAGGCGCTGCGCGATGTGCGCATCAACCACCCGGAAGCGCGCTACCACGCCTACCCGTTCGAACTTTCGGGCGGCATGTGCCAGCGCATTGTTATCGCTCTGGCGCTCGCCTGTGATCCGCGCCTGCTGATCGCCGATGAACCCACCACCGGCCTCGACATCACCACCCAGAAAGCGGTGATGGACCTCAGCCAGGAACTGATTCGCGAACGCGGCATGGCGTCGATATTAATCACGCACGATCTTGGCCTCGCCGCCCAGTATTGCGACCGCCTGGCCGTAATGAAAGACGGCGAAATCGTCGAAACCGGCCCGGCGGAAGCCGTGTTCGCCAACCCGCAACACGCCTACACGCGCCGGCTGGTCGAAGCCACGCCAAGGCCGGATGCCAGCGTGCGCAGCCTGCTCCCGGCCGACCGCCGACCACCCGAGTTGGAATACACCCCGAGCGATCAGCCGTTACTGGAAGTGCGCGACCTGCGCAAAACCTTCGCGGGCAAGGCCGGGCCGGTGCACGCGGTGAAAGGCATTTCGTTCACGGTAAACCAGGGCCAGAGCGTTGGACTGGTGGGCGAAAGCGGCTGCGGTAAATCGACCACCTCATCGATGCTGGTGCGGCTGCTCGACCCAACCGAGGGGCAGATTCTCTACCAGGGGAATGACCTGGCGCAGATACCCGCCGAACAGTTTGGCAAGCACCCGCTGCGCGGCGATATCCAACTGGTGTTTCAGGACGCGACCGACAGCCTGAACCCCCGGCACAACGCGGGCGATTGCATTGCCGAACCGCTGCGCCGGCTGGCCGGTTTGCGCGGTAAGGCGCTGCGTGCCCGCGTTGAGGAGCTGGCCGAACTCACCGGCTTGCCCGCCAACCTGCTCAGCCGGTTTCCGCACCAGCTTTCCGGTGGCCAGAAAGCCCGCGTCGGCATTGCTCGCGCCATCGCGCTGGACCCGAAATTCCTGATTCTGGATGAACCGACCGCCGCGCTCGATGTGTCGATTCAGGCGGTCATCCTGAACCTGCTGGCCGACCTGAGAGCACGCCTGGGCATGAGCTACCTCTTCGTCAGCCACGACCTGAACGTGGTGCGCCTGCTGTGCGATGAAGTGATCGTGATGCAAGACGGCGAAATCGTCGAAGCCGGCCCTGCCGAGCAAGTGATGACGGCACCGGCCCACCCTTACACCCGCGCCTTGCTGTCGGCTGCACCCCGACCGCCCGAGCGCGTTTTAGCGACCGAACCCTTAGCCGAGGTGCAAAGCGCCCTATGACTCACGTTACTACCCTTACCCCGTTGGCCGACCTGCCGTTCACCCTCGCTTCATTGCGCGAGGCGTATGCCGGGGGGACTTACCAGCCGCGTCAGATCATCGCCGAGTGCTACCGGCGCCTGCGGGCACTGGACGACCCGGGCATTTTCATTCACTTAATGGACGAAGCCGAGGCGATCAACCTCGCTGAAAGCCTGGGGGCTTACAACCCGGAACAACCGCTCTGGGGCATGCCCTTTGCGGTGAAAGACAACATCGACGTGGCGGGCATGCCGACCACCGCAGCTTGCGCGGCGTTTGAATACGCACCGGCCGAAGACGCCCACGTCGTCGCCTGCCTGCGCGCCGCCGGGGCGATGCCCATTGGCAAAACCAACCTCGACCAGTTCGCTACCGGCCTGGTCGGCGTTCGTTCGCCTTTCCCGCACCCGCGCAATGCGGTCGACCCGGACATCGTGCCTGGTGGGTCATCGTCAGGTTCCGCGGTGGCAGTGGCGCACGGGCTGGTGCCCTTTTCTCTAGGTACCGATACCGCCGGTTCCGGCCGGGTGCCAGCCGCGTTGAATAATCTGGTGGGGTTAAAACCGACACTGGGGGCGATATCGAACCGGGGCGTGGTGCCCGCCTGTCGCTCGCTGGATTGCCTGTCGATTTTCGCACTGAACATCGATGATGCGATGGCGGTATTGAACGTGGCCAATAATTACGACGCGGCCGATGCCTATGCCCGGCCGTTAACTCTGCCAACCAGCAGCGCACCCTTGCCCAACCCGGTGGTCGGCGTGCCGGATGCCGCCAGCCTGCGTTTCTTCGACGATGCCCTGCAAGCTGAGGCATTTGCAGCGACCCTGGCGCAGCTGAAAGCCGAAGGCGCCACGATCGAACGCATCGACTTCACGCCGTTTTATCAGGTGGCCGATTTGCTCTACCACGGCGCCTGGATTGCCGAGCGCACCCTGGTAATTGATGACCTGTTAACAAGCACACCTCAGGCCGTTCATCCGGTCACCCGGCAGATCATCGAACCCGGCCAAAGCCTAACAGCAATGGATGCGTTTAAGGGCCTGTATCAATTGCAGGCGCTCAGGAAAACCTGTCAGGACATACTGAAGCGGTTCGACTATTTATGCGTACCGAGCATTCCGACGTTCTACACCACGGCGGACCTCGAAGCCGACCCGATCGGCCCCAACAACCGGCTCGGCACCTACACCAATTTCGTCAACCTGCTCGACCTCTGTGCGCTCACCGTGCCCTGCCCGTCGCGCAGCGATGGTCGCCCTGGCAGCGTTACCTTTATTGGCACACAAGGCAAAGACAGCCAGCTTGCCGCCGAAGGCCAGCGCCTGGAAGCCTGGGGGAAGGTCAGCCCCGGCAATACCGGCTGGCCGTATCAGAGCGGGCCCGCGGCACCGGCCACGGCTGCCAACGACGAATTGGTTCTGGCCGTTTGCGGTGCCCACATGAGTGGCCTGCCGCTGAACCACGAACTCACCTCACGCGGCGGGCGTTTTATCGAACGCACCGAAACCGCACCCAACTACAAGCTGTTCGCGCTGGCCGGTGGCCCGCCCTACCGGCCAGGCATGGTTCGGCAGGAAACCGATGGCGTGGCTGTATCGCTGGAGCTTTGGGCCTTGCCGAAAACGGCGGTGGGGGATTTCATGGCGGGCATTCCGGCGCCGCTGGGTATTGGCACCGTGGTGCTGAGCGATCAGCGTCAGGTAAAAGGCTTTATGTGTGAAGCGGCTGGTCTGAATGGGGCTGAAGATATCTCAAAGCTGGGTAGCTGGCGGGTGTTTTTGCAGTCGGCTTAATGCCTTGCCAGCGCCTGGGTGCAACACACCGGGCGCTGGCGTTTGCCCTGTCTTGAAGCATCGTTTGCTATAAGCCCGGGCGGGCCATTTCTCTGACACCTCAACGCTGTGACTTTCTCTCAATAAACGACGGACTCTGTCTCCTAGCCCCTCCAGAAACCTGGTAATACCTCACTTAAATTCCACTGTGCGAAACCTTATTCTGTTTTTGTAGACATCGGAAACCCGATTCGGTATACCTGTGCCGAACTCGATTTCGAAGATATTCGAACTCAATAACGACAAAAAACGAAAATCAGGAACCTGCTATGTCTACAACCCTAAGAACGGCCCTGATCGGCATCGTGCTGATTCTGCTCGGTGGCTTTCTCGCCAATCGCATTCAATCTGTTTCCGGAGAGGTAGATGTCAGCACCGTCCGGTTTGCCGGTAACAACGGGCTGATCACCCACGCACGGCTCTACGTGCCGAACGGGGTCACCAATGACAACCAGGCCCCGGGCATTGTGGCCATTCACGGCTACATCAACAGCAATGAAACCCAATCCGGTTTCGCCATTGAGTTTGCCCGCCGCGGTTATGTAGTGCTGGCGCCCGACCAGACCGGCCACGGCTATTCAGACGCACCGGCGTTCGCCAACGGCTTTGGCGGTATGGATGCACTCGCTTACATGCAAACCCTGCCGTTTGTGGATACCGACAACATCGGTCTTGAAGGCCATTCAATGGGCGGCTGGTCGTCACTGGTCGCCGCTTCTGTCCTGCCGGATGCCTATAAGTCGATCGTGATTGAAGGGTCGTCGACCGGTACCTTTGGCGCGCCCGACGGCACCGCCACCTGGCCCCGCAACCTGGCCGTGGTGTTCTCGGCCTACGATGAGTTTTCGCAGCTGATGTGGGGCGTGGAAGTTCCGACTGATATCCGCTCTACGGACAAACTGAAGACGCTGTTCAATACCGATGAAACCATCGAACCCGGCAAGCTCTATGGCGATATCGACGCCGGCACGGCCCGCATCCTGTACCAGCCACCGGTCACTCACCCGGGGGATCACCTGTCGACCGAAGCCATTGGCTACGCCATCGACTGGTTTGATCGCACGCTGGAAGGCGGGCAACCCATTCCCGCGTCAGACCAGATCTGGATGTGGAAAGAACTCGGCACCTTGCTGGCGCTGATCGGCATGGTCTTGCTGATTCCTGCGATCATCCCTGCGCTTGCCAACACGGCGCCTTTTCAGTCGCTTCAGGGCACCCCTGCCGAACCGAAACCCATTGTCGGCGGCGGCTGGTGGATCGGCGCGCTGGTGTTCATGGCGCTGCCTGTAGTGACGCTGTTCCCGTTCAAGGGGTTCAGTGAAGCCTGGGGCTGGCAGGCCAGTGCCTGGTTTCCGCAAAACATCACCACTCAGGTGATGGTGTGGGCGCTGGGGGTTGGCATCATTTCCCTGGTCTTGTTCATGGTCTGGCACGCACTGCTGAACCGGCAAACCGGTGCAACCGCGCGCCATTATGGGTTGGCCACCAGCCAGGGTTTCTCGTTATCGGTTGTGGTCCGCTCGCTGGGTCTGGCGTTGGCGGTGGTCGGCGTTCTGTACGCGTCACTGATCGCCACGGCTTATGTGTTTGATACCGACTACCGGTTCTGGGTATTCGCCATTAAGCCGCTGAGCGCGTTGCAATTGCGCATCGCCCTAGTTTACGCCGTGCCCTTCTGCCTGTTCTTTACCGTGGTTGGCATTCTGCTGCATGGCCAGTTGCGCAACGGAAACTGGAGCTTCCGGCGGGAACTGTTCGTCAACTGGGTGCTGCTGATGGGTGGCTACGCCGTGCTGCTGATCGTTCAGTACACGCCCTTGTTCCTGGGCGGCAGCATGACCATTGCCTCTGAACCGCTGTGGACCATCATCGCCTTCCAGTTCCTGCCGCTGATGACCATTGCCGCCCTGGTGTTTACCGTGGCCTACCGGACTACCGGCACGGTGTACACGGGTGCGTTCATCAACGGTTTGCTGGTAACCGGTGTGGTGGTTGCCAGCCAGGCAACACACTACGCGTTCTGAGGGTCAATGGCCTGATTACGCCTTAACACCTGCCTAAAAAAAATGCGCCCCCGGAACTGTGCTTCCGGGGGCGCACCTTGCTAAAAGCCCGGGATGGTCACCGCGGCATCATTCTGACATCACTCAAACTCGCCAACGGCATGGGCTTGCCAAGATGGAAACCCTGCGCAAAGTTGATGCCGAGCCGGCAGAGTTCATCCCGAATGTCAGCCGATTCAACGAATTCGGCGATGGTTTTCAGCCCCATTTCCTGGCCAATATTATTGATGGAGGCCACCATCACGTTGGCCGTTGAGTCGTTGCAAATGTCTTTGACAAAAACACCGTCAATTTTGATGTAGTCCACCGGCAAATTCTTCAGATAACCAAATGAAGACACCCCGGAACCAAAGTCGTCCAACGAAAATTCACACCCTATGGCGTTCAGTGTCGCCATAAAATGAAGCGCACTGCTCAGGTTGGCGATCGCACTTGTTTCCGTAATTTCAAAGCAGACCGATTCCGGTGGTACCTGGTGGTGCTCCATCAACTGCAAGACAAACGTCAGAAACTCAGGGTTGGTCAGCGAATCGGCCGTGAGATTAATGGAGTAGTGGCCAGGGGACTGGCGTTTCCGGCGATGGTAGTCGCCGATCCAGGCCAGAATGTTGGAGACGACCCAGCGGTCGATGGCCGTGGCCACGTTGTAACGCTCCGCTGCTGGCATAAAGGCACCCGGGGGAATGATCGTGCCGCTGGTGTCGAGCATGCGCACCAGCACTTCGTAGCGAGGAATGGTTTTACCGTCTGCCTTGAGCGGGACAATCGGCTGCACGTACAGGCGGAGGCGATCGTTATCCAGCGCTGAATGGATCCGGTTTACCCATTGCATTTCATCCTTACGCTCCAGCAGTTGGCTGTCGTCGGGTTCGAACAGGTGTACCCGGTTGCGCCCTGCTTCCTTGGCGGCATAACAGGCCGCATCGGCCGCGCTTAGCAGCGGCGCCAGGCTCATGCCATGGTCACTCACCGGTACCAGCCCAATGCTAACCCCCACCGCGAAGGATTGATTACTCCAGAAAAACCGAAAATTCGTCACCAGTTCGCGAATGCTTTCAGCAACGTGCAAGGCCTCTTCCACGTCACACCGGTACAGCAGAATTCCGAACTCATCTCCGCCCAGGCGAGCAAGCACATCGACATCCCTGACCCGGCTGCGGAACAGCGCCGCAAGCTGTCGCAGCAGTTCATCCCCGGCGATGTGTCCGCAGGTGTCATTGACGACCTTGAACTGATCCAGGTCGAGGTAACACATGACGTGAGAGTGTTCGGTTTCCTGCGCATCGGACAGCAACGTTGCCAGAATACGTTCGAATTCGGCACGGTTTATCAACCCGGTCAGGGCATCGTGTGACGCCTGATAACTGAGATCCCGGGCCAGTTGGCGCGGTATGGTAATATCGCTGAAGGTGAGCACGGCGCCGATCAGCCGGCCTTCGGAATCGCGAATCGGGGCGGCGGCGTCCTGAACGGAAATGCTCTTGCCATCCCGGCGGTGCAAGGCACGATGAACCGCGATGGTGTTACCCCTGCTGTTGGCCGAACGTCGCATCAACCGGGATACCGGATTTTCCAATGGTTCACCGGATATCTCATTCACCAGTTCATACACGTCGGTCAGGGGTTGGCCGGCGGCGTCCGCCATCGGCCAGCCGGTTAGCTCTTCGGCCACCGGATTCATATAGGTGATTCGACCGGCTCTGTCGGTGGTGATCACACCATCGGCCACGGCCGCCAGTGTCACCTGGGCCAGATTTTTTTCGGTGTACAACTGGTCTTCCATCCGGCGCCGTTCGGTAATGTCCCTCACGATGCCGGTATAGTGACCGGGCCCTTCGTCGGTACCCAGCGTTACCGTTAGTTCGGCCAAAAAGGTGCTGCCATCCCAGCGACGACACTGGACTTCCTGCCGGGTTTCTCCACCCGGTAGTGGCAAGAGGGTTTCGGGCCGCCAGTTGTCTTCGACCAGTAGCTGGTGCAGGCGCACTGTCCCGGTTTCTCCCGGCAAGGCAAACAACCGCTGCGAGCCCGGATTAAAACTGGTCAACAAGCCGTCGGCCTGGAAGGTAACAATGCCATCTCGAATGTCGCGCACAATTGCCTGGGTTTTCTCCACCGCCAGACCCAGCGCACGAATCACCCGGTTATACTGACTGGCAATCTGACCCACTTCCGTAAAGGGTTCGACGGGCACTTCACCGTGAAAATCACCGGCGCGGGCATCGCCTTCCATGTGCTCCAGCAATTCGATCAGTTCAGTGCGGGTACCGTGTTCGGAAATATTCAGGCCCAACCGTTCCGCCTCCGGTGTAACCCGCAACGGTATCCGTCGCTTCATCAGCCACAACACCAGATAGGCAACACCAAAACTCCAGGCGGCGCACACCAGAATGCCTTCCAACTGCACCAGGAATTGGTCAGCGACGCTCAACCCGGTACCCAGTAACCCGGGGTCACCAAACAAGGCAACCGCCAGCGTGCCCCAGATACCCGCGGCCAGATGCACGGGCACAGCGCCGACGGCATCGTCCAGGCGCCAGCGCAACAGGGCGTATTCCGCCAACTTCATGACCAGCCCGCCAATGGCCCCGATCAGCACAGCGTCAGGAGCAGAAATGGCGTGAGCGCTGGCCGTCACCGCCACCAGCCCGGCCAACAGGCCGTTGATGGGTTGAATGGCATCGGTGAAGCCGCGCAAGCGCCAGTTCAACGCAATAACTACCGCGACACCGGCCACCCCGCCCAACAAGGTGTTTACCACAATGCCCGGTACCGCCGCGTTGGCGCTAAGCGTGCTGCCACCATTGAAACCAAACCAGCCAAAAAACAGCAACAGCGCGCCGAGCATGGCCATGGGCAGGTTGGAGCCGGGAATCGTAAGGGACGGGTCATCCTGGTCGAAGCGCCCTGAACGCGGGCCGATCAGCATAAGCACCGCCAGAGCAACCCACCCGCCAACGCTGTGCACCACGGTCGCGCCGGCAAAGTCAACAAAGCCGGCCGCACCCAACCAGCCCTGACCATCGGAAAAACTGCCCGCCCACACCCAATGCCCGAACACCGGGTATATAAGCCCGGCCACCAAAGCCCCCAAGGTGAGGTAAACGCCAAATCGCAACCGTTCTGCGGTCGCCCCGGAAATGATGGTGACCGAAGTGGCGCAGAACATGGCCTGAAACAGGAAGAAGGCCGATAACCAGGCATCGGTATGGCCAACATCGGGTAAAAAGTGGCTGGTGCCCAGCCAACCGGTCTGGCTGAGCCCAAACATGATGCCGAACCCATACAGCCAGTAGAGCAATACCGACAACGCAAAATCGGCCATGTTCTTAAGCGCAACGTTAATGGCATTCTTGCTGCGGGTAAGGCCGGCTTCCAGGCACAGGAAACCCAGCTGCATGTTGAAGACCAGGGCTGAACAGAGCACCAGCCAGAAGACATCGATGAGCGGTTTTTCCATGAAGCGGCTACCTAACCAGCGGTTGCATCATTAACCCTCAGTAATACAAGGCTCCGGATCAAACCCTGTTCTAGCAAGATTCAAACCAGCCGGAAACGCCGGCAGTGGTAGTCGGCCACGCCCTTTTCGGCCCCCCATGCACCAGGTTGTGGCATTCATCGAGCCGCGCACTAAAAAGCAGCCTGCTGATGTCAATCGGGCGCCTTCGGGAGGTATGATGGTGGCGCAATCGGGTTCTACGCCCGCCCCCCCCCTTTACTGAAGAGAAGACGGTGACAATGCACAGCGTAACAGCGCTCGAACTGGCGACATGGTTGAACGATGCTACCCAAGACACCCCCGTGCTGCTCGACGTACGAGAGCCCTGGGAATATGAGACCTGCCGGATTGAGGGGTCGTTGGCGATGCCCATGAATTCGGTTCCGGATAAGCTGCCTGAACTGGACACCCAACAGCCGATCGTATGCATCTGCCATCATGGCGTGCGCAGCAGGCAAGTCGCGATGTATCTGGAGCAGCAGGGAATCACCAACGTTTACAATCTGACCGGTGGCGTGCATGCCTGGGCCCTGGAAGTCGACAGCACCATGCCGACGTATTAAGGGTTGCAAAAACGGCCTGCCAAACCCACTCAAGTCGCAAAGCAGATGAAAACGGCGTGCTGTTCCCTGGGCCTCGCGTGCCTGAGTTTGCCCAGTTCATTCAAGTAACGAGGAGCGTTGCCATGCCAGCCAATGATTCGATTCCTACTCAGCCGATATCGCCCACCGGCCCGGCCACGGGTTCAACGCTCGCGGATCTGGCGGCGATGGCCGACTACTCGCTGATGGACGCGCTCACGGCCGATCCGGATGCGACCGCAGACGGCGCCGACTATTCGCCAAGGCAAGTGTTCTCGGGCCACTACGTGCCCGTGGCACCAACGCCGATCGAAAACCCCGAGTACGTCGCACACAGCAAGACGCTGTTCCACGAACTCGGCCTCGACGACAGCCTGGCCAAGTCTCCCGACTTTATGGCCATGTTCTCGGGCAATCTGACCCAGGTTCCGGAACCGCTGCGCCCAGTGGGCTGGGCCACCGGCTATGCACTCTCGATCTACGGCACCGAGTACTACCAGCAGTGCCCATTCCAGACCGGCAACGGCTATGGCGACGGGCGCGCGGTGTCGGTACTAGAGGCAGTAGCCAACGGCAAACGCTGGGAAATGCAGTTGAAAGGCGGCGGGCGAACGCCCTATTGCCGGGGTGCCGATGGCCGTGCTGTGTTGCGCTCCAGCGTTCGGGAGTTTCTGGCACAGGAACACATGCATGCACTCGGAGTGCCCACGTCACGGTCGCTCAGTTTGTACGTTTCCAAAACCGAACAGGTCCGTCGGCCCTGGTACTCGGAGGGGTCTCGCTCCGAGAACCCGGACATAATGGTGCTGGAACCCGTCGCTATTTCCACACGGGTGGCACCCTCTTTTATTCGGGTCGGCCAGCTCGAATTGTTCGGGCGTCGCGCGCGCAAGAACGAACACCCAAACGCCATGGCAGAACTCGAACAACTGATGTTGCACCTGATCGATCGGGAATACCCCGGAGAAATCGACCCGAGCCTGAGCACGGGCCAGAAAGTCGTCGCGCTGGCGCGCCTGTTCCGAGCCCGGCTCACCCGGCTTGTCGCCAACTGGATACGGGTTGGTTACTGCCAGGGCAATTTTAACAGCGACAACTGCGCCGCCGGTGGGTTCACACTCGACTACGGCCCGTTCGGTTTCTGCGATGCATTCGACCCTGTGTTTCAGCCCTGGACGGGCGGTGGTCAACATTTCTCGTTCCTGAACCAGCCTGCCGCCGCAGAGCGCAACTTTTACTCGTTTTGCTCAGCCTTGCAGCCACTGCTGGTCTCGGACCAGGACAGCCTGAAAAAGCTGATCGATGTTCACCATGAGTTCCCGGCGGTCATGCAAGCTGAACTTGAAACCATGTGGGCCGCCAAACTTGGGTTGCCCGCCTTCGACGAGCCCTTGTTCAAAGAACTGGTATCGCTGATGGCGCAAACTCCGGTTGATTACACCCTCTTTTTCCGTGAGCTGTCATCCCTGCCCGACGACATCGCTGCACTGAAGACCAGCTTTTACAACGAAACAGACAGTGCCGGGCCCGCGATGCGATCCCTGTATTCGACCGACCCGGAAGGCATGGACAAGCGCTGGTCACAGTGGCTTGCCCAATGGCAGTCACTCCTCAACAGCGGGTCTGACCATACGCCGCCCCGTTCCCGTGAAGACATTACGCGGCACATGAAACTCGCAAACCCGAAATACACCCTGCGGGAATGGTTTGTGGTGCCTGCGTATCAGCAAGCGAAGCAAGGCGACTATTCACTGGTGCATGAACTGCAAGAGGTGATGACTCAGCCATACGCGGAACAATCGGATGCGGTTGAAGAAAAATACTATCGGCTAAAGCCGTTGCAGTTTTTTGATGCGGGTGGCTGGTCGCATTACAGTTGTTCGTCGTAATTCTTCTGCGCTCGAACATTCAAGTGCTCGGGAGAGTATTCACAGGTACACGATTTAGTGTTGCTACTGCGAAGTTGACCCAGTCGTTTGGTACTCTAATTGGTACAAGAGCATACGTTCCTGTCCCGGGGGGATAACCTGGGCGTTCCGGGACGTGGAGGGTTATAGCTATAGTCTTTTCCGGACAATAAACACATGTCTTTGCAAGACTGTTCTTCTTTATTCAGCCAAAGTTGTGCTGTAAGCGTAAAAACAGCTAGGACCAGGAGCATAACGATGGCATAAACAACCACTTCTCGAAAGTACATCTTCTTGGTACCTATTTTTTTCTGTTGAAAGCGATGGGACCCTTTAACAATCTAGAGCTCTTCTTTAGTTATTTTCAAATGAAGCATAGGAATAGTGATTTCTTCGAAAGAATAAAGATTTTTGATGAACGACTTTAACATCATCACCTATTCTCGGGGTTGGCGTTCCATTATACGACCCTGCGGTGTTCATACCATTAAATCGCACAACCAACTGATTCTCTGACCCAGTGCTTGTTTCTAGCTTGTGATAATCAAGAACCACACCGGATCCATTGGAAACTTTAATAAAGAAAGTTGACTCAACAGCAACCAATGCAAACAGGAGCAAAAAGAAGAAAACAATTACTACTTGCCTTAAGTGGCGCCTTATCTGAATAGCCAAAAACTGTAGATTCATTAAAACCTCTTTACACAATCAATTTCCTGATTTACCTCTAGATTAGAACCTTCCAAAAACGTCTAACTCTCATCAAAAAAGAACACTATGAAATTCACCAGGGACATGAACAAGAAGATCGATACTCCAGATATATAGGTAACTGTTAATACTTTCACCTTAACTGAGGTGATTTTGTTAGGTGGAAGAATCTTTCCATTTCTCAAACCCCTAAGCGCAATAACACCGAAAAAAGCAAACCCAGCGAAGAATAAAGCTACTATTAATCTCGCCATTTGCCTCCCCCTACTGCTTGCATACTTGTCAGATCTAGTTTGACTCATTCCCATACAGCCTGGCACCATAGACAATGTGTATATACAAGAAAACAGGAATGACAATAGCGTAGGCCACCGTGACAATACCGCTGTGTTCCAATGATTGACGGTATGTCGGTGCGACGCGGCCAAAAGAAAAGATGTAGCACAAAAGCCTGGATACGTTAATGAAGGGCCATGCCACAACAAGAAAAATAAACCATAAGACAGTGGCAACGACAAAGGTCTTTGCCAGTGACTCGAATGCAGATACAAACCCACCAATGCCTTCATCGTACACTATTCACCTCAATACTTACTTACCAACTGACGATTGTTCACACACAGCGCATAACCCAAGATGTACAGGTCCAATTTTCACCAGGCTGAATCAATACCTCTCAAGCAGAGAAAATCCTTGAAAGTAACCACGCGACTCCATTTCTTCTACTGGCCAGGCATAGTTATTCACGACGCGTGACCAGACTAAGGCCATCTCATCAACACCATTCATTGTAAGCATAAAACTAAAGCCTTCCACCCAGGCATCTTGCGCAGCGAATGCGTAGATAATTGCATGAGTTTTGTATCGAACGAGCGTAAAATTATAAGGCATTTCGTACCATTCGTCGTTCCTTTTGGTCACCACAACGACATCTGTGCCGTCTATTCTTATCAGGATCTCCGAGTTGTATGGCTGGCCCGGGTAGTCTCCTTGCAGTTCCAGGCCAGAGATTTCCCCTACCCACTCCCCATCAAGCTGACTGAATATAGCTTCTGAGGCTGCCCGGAATTCTTCAAACTCTTCCGCTGAATCGAATGCAAAGGAGAGCGAAGTGCTTAGAAATATAGATATCAACAAAAATACATACTTCATGAGTGCCTCAAAGCTTAAAAATGTTATAAGCCCTTTATCAGACTCAGACTCACCCAAGAGTCTGAGTCTTGTACTACCGCTTCTCATTGCATAGTACAGTCTCGCGCTCAAGGGAATGACATTAGGCACTGGTTATGTGACGGTGTTAACAAACACTGCATTATCCTACTATTATTGGCTGAATGAACCCCCGGTGAATGGCAAGCATCAATATTCATTTACCTCTTACAATGTCCAACTGGTGTAGATTCGTGATTTTCCGCTGAACCCTCTACCAGCCTAGTAATAGAGGCGCGAATACTACTAAATGCCCACATCATTAAGTCATGCTATGGTTCACAACGCCCTTAATCAACAAGCGCAACCCCGACAGGCAACCATGAAACGTACCGTACTTATATTGGAAGACACCCCTGACATCGCCGAGCTGGTGCGTATGCATCTTGAAGATCTCGATTGCGAAGTGGTCGTCGAGCCTCGGGGCGATACCGGCCTGGCCCGCTTCCGGGAAGGCGGCATAGACCTGGTGATACTGGATCTGATGCTTCCAGGCATCGATGGCCTCTCTGTGTGCCGGGAAATTCGTACTCTGCCGGGCTACACACCGGTGTTAATGCTGACCGCCCGCACGTCAGAACTGGACCGAGTGCTGGGCCTGGAAATGGGCGCGGATGATTACCTGACCAAGCCGTTCAGCGTGGCAGAACTGACTGCCCGGGTAAAAGCCCTGTTCCGTCGGGTCGATGCGTTGTCGCAACCGGCCAAGGCGCCGGACACGGACATCGTGGTGCGCGATCAGCTTCGGCTCGACCCCTCCAAACGCCGTGTCTGGATCGCCGATGCCGAGGTGGAGCTGACAGCACGGGAATTTGACCTGCTGTTGCATTTCGCCAGTCACCCGGGGCAGGTGTTCAGTCGCCTGCAATTGCTCGATGCAGTGTGGGGGTACAACCACGAAGGTTACGAACACACGGTCAATACCCACATCAATCGCCTGCGCGGCAAAATAGAAACCGACCTCACCCACCCGCATTACATTGAGACCGTCTGGGGCGTCGGCTATCGGTTCCGCGAATGAATAATCCGTTCAAGTTGCTCCGCAGCCTCTATGCCCGCCTGGCGCTAGGCCTGTTTGTGTTGTTGATAGTGGTCGGCCTGGTGTACACCGCCATCAGCCTGGTGGCGCTGCGCAGTTACCAGGCATCGGTCAATCAGGAACTGAACCGAAACCTGGCGATGAACCTGGTGGCCGACCAGAACCTGGTCGCTAACGGTGAGCTGAATTTCGATGAACTGGATAACCTGTTCTCGCTGTACATGTCGATCAACCCCAGCATCGAAATCTACCTGATCAACCCTGAAGGCCGCATTCTGTCGTACTCGGCAGACCCCGATAAGATCAAACGCAACAGCGTGTCGATGGCGCCCATTGAGCGGCTGCTGGCGAACCCGGATGCCTACCCCCTGTTGGGTGACGACCCGCGCAGCCACGACCGGCAAAAGGTGTTCTCGGTGACCCCGGTCCCCTCGGCCGACAACGTGGAAGGCTACCTCTATGTGGTGCTACGCGGCGAGGAGTACGATTCCGCCGAACTTATGGCCCGGGAAAGCCAGTTTTTCATCATCAGCGCCTGGGCCGTGGCGGTCAGTCTGGGCATCGGGTTACTGGCGGGGCTGGCCGTGTTTCATTTGCTCACGCGCCGGTTGAAACAACTGGCGGACAGGGTCGATCATTTCCAGAACTTGCTGGTTGCCGACACCCCGCGATTGCCGGCACCCGCCGGTGATGAGATCGACACGCTGGCTTCAACATTCGAGCGCATGTCGACGCGCATTACCCTGCAACTGGACCAGTTACAGGAGAAAGACGCGTTGCGGCGTCAGTTGGTGGCTCAGGTATCGCATGATCTGCGCACACCGCTCGCCAGCTTGCAGGGTTATGTCGAAAGCCTGCTGATCAAACGCGACCACCTGAGTGATGAAGAACAACGACGCTTTCTCACCATCGCCCTGAACGAATCCCGCCGGCTCGGTCGACTGATTGACGAACTGTTTGAACTGGCCGCCCTGGAAGCCCGGGAAAAACAGCCCGAGCCAGAGCCCTTCTCACTGCCAGAGCTGATTCACGACGTGGTTCATAAACACCAGCCTGCCGCCGAGAACCGATCCATTGAGCTGAATATCGAAGGCGATTTGGCGTTGCCCATGGCCTACGCCGATCTGGGCATGACCGAGCGCGTGCTGGACAATCTGATCAGCAACGCCATGGACCACACACCGGACAACGGACGCATCGAACTCACACTGGCACATGCAGATGAGGCTGTGTCTGTGACGGTACACGACACCGGCCCTGGCATCGCCCCGGAAGACCTGCCGTTCATTTTTGACGCGTTCCACCGCGGCTCATCCGAGCGAAGCTCGGCCCATGCCGGGCTCGGGCTCGCCATTGCCCGGCGCATTATGATGCTGCAGCACGGCAGCATCAGTGCTGGCAACCACCGCGACGCGGGCGCGGAGTTCGTGGTGACGTTGCCGCTGGCAGCCACACTCTTGGCGCCTTCCGGCAAGCATAACGGTTCGTGATACTTTTGTTATAAACAACAGACTTCCTTGTGAACCTTTGCCTGCAGACTGTCTTCTTCTGCCCAAGGCCAACGAGGTACACAGTATGAAACAGACATTACTCTATTCAGGCTTGCTGATCGCCATGACCTTCGCCGGTATTCAGGTGGCGGCCAGTAACCATTCAAACCAAAACAGCCAGTATGCCCCGAACGACCCTTCGCTGGCGGTCGCCACCTTTGCAGGCGGCTGCTTCTGGTGCGTTGAGGCCGGCTTCGAGGCATTGCCCGGTGTCGCTGAAGCGGTCTCCGGCTACACCGGTGGATCGGAAATGAACCCGAGCTACAAAGACGTCTCCGGTGGCCGGACCGGTCACACCGAAGCGGTTCAGGTCTACTACGACCCGGCCGTCATCACCTATGAAGGGCTGCTGCAAGGCTTGTGGCGCATGATGGACCCGACCGACGCCAACGGCCAGTTTGTGGACCGGGGTGCCCAGTACCGCCCGGGTATTTTTTACCACACGCCCGAGCAACAGACGCTGGCCCAGGAAGCAAAACAGGCGCTGATTGCGGAAGACCGCTATGAAAAGCCGGTCATTATTGAGATCGAGCCTTTTGAGGTGTTCTACGATGCCGAGGAATACCATCAGGATTACCACACCGAGAACCCGATCCGGTACAAGTTCTATACCCACAATTCCGGACGTTATCAGTTTATCGATGCCGTCTGGGGTGAGGAACGGTACATTGACTATAGCCAGTTCCGGCCCATGGATATGAGCAACATGGACGATATGGGTGAAATGGACAGTATGGACGGCATGGACAGTATGGACGACATGGACAGCATGGATGACATGGACAACATGGATGGCATGGACAGCATGGATATGAGTGCCGGTCCCGGCTTCAACGCCGCCACGTTCACCAAACCGAGTGAGCAGGTGCTTGAACAACGGCTGTCGGACATCCAGTTCAAAGTCACTCAGGAAGACGGCACCGAACGCGCGTTCAACAACGTCTATTGGGATGAAAAGCGCGAAGGGCTCTATGTGGATATCGTCTCGGGCGAGCCGTTGTTTTCATCGCGCGATAAGTACAAATCCGGCACCGGCTGGCCGAGCTTTACTCAACCCATCGCCTCAGACGTTGTGACTGAGCATGAAGACAGAGGGTTGTTTTCAGTGCGTACCGAAATACGCAGCCGCTACGCCGACTCCCACCTCGGCCATGTATTCACCGACGGCCCCCAGCCAACCGGCCTGCGCTATTGCATGAACTCGGCCGCGCTGCGTTTCATTCCGAAAGACGAGATGGTGGCTGAAGGGTACGCAGACTATGTGGCGATGGTAGCCCCGCCCATTTCCTGATTTGAGATTCCTCCGGTGGGCCTCATTCAGGGCCTGCCGAAAAACGCTCTCCCCGGGTCGTGCCTTACACACCTTAAGGCAACGCCCGTTTTTTTTGCCCAGCCAATTTCCGCACCTACTTTTGAGAACTCTGTCACAATTCCTACCTTGGCATTAGCCCTAAGACCATACCTGAGGCAGCGCGATACTGGTTGAGAACCGATGTTACTACTACGCTGCACCCTATAGACAGGCATACCCAAAACCTCAGGTGATGCCCGACAGACGAGTCGGGTATAGGGATGGTTTCGTAGCAGACTGCTTTGTGCTGTTGTCGATCCGGAGAATTCATGGAAGCATTGTGGAACTATATAGTTGGCCCCGATTTCATGCCGCACGGCCATTGTTATTACTGGCGATCGGATCTACTGGCCTTGCATGCCGGTTCGGATGCTGTGATTGCCATTGCCTATTTTTCGATACCACTGGCCCTGGCCAAGCTATGGTACGACCGGGCTGACCTGGGCTATCGTTGGATCATCAAGATGTTTGCCGCCTTTATTGTAGCCTGCGGTACGACCCATCTGGTGGGTATCTGGAACATCTGGAACGCCGATTATTATTTTCAGGGCATCGTTAAACTCATTACGGCTGGCATTTCCCTGGTAACTGCCATTCTGATTTGGCCACTGCTGCCCAAGGTACTCGCCATCCCCAGCCCGGCCATGTTGACTGAACGCAATGAAGCCTTGAACGAGGAAATGCTCAAGCGCACCTATGCCGAACAACAATTGCGATTGTTGTATGAATCACTTGAGCAAACCGTAGAAGAGCGCACACAGGAACTGCAACAAGCCAAACGGGCACTGGAGTTGCAGATTCAAACCTCCGAGCAAGTCAAACAGCGTCTGCAGAGCATTTTCGAATCGGCCCCCAATGGAATGATTGTGGTCTCCAGAGACGGTACGATTTTGCAGGCCAACTCCATGGCTCACAGCATTTTTCACTACGACGTCGGCGAGCTTTCGGGCAAGCGCGTTGAGCAATTGGTACCCGCAGATAGTCGCAAACCACACCAGGCCAATCGGGAACATTACATCAGCTCTCCAACCAAACGCATGATGGGTGATCGACGGGATCTTTCAGGCCTGTGTGCGGATGGCAAAACCGTACCGGTCGAAATTGGCCTTAACCCGGTTACCGGCAGCAGTGAAGGTGAAGTCGTCGCGTCCGTTGTGGATGTCAGTGAGCGACGCAACTACGAACGGAAAATAGAGCAACGCAGTGAAGCGCTGGAGCGCTCTAACCGTGAACTGAAGGAGTTTGCCTTTATCGCCTCACACGATTTGCGCGAGCCATTGCGCAAGATCATCTCCTTTTCCAAATTGCTTCTCAGCAAAGACTACGGCAATTTCACGGGTGAGGGAGAAACGTTTGCCAGCTATGTTGTGGATGCCGCGGAACGGATGCGCGAACTGCTTGATAGCCTGCTGTCATACAGTCGCGTGACCTCCCATGGTGGTCAGTTCGTAGTGACCGATCTCAATGACGTGGTTCGTGAAGTGCTGTCCGATTTACAGATGACGATTGAAGAAAGCCAGGCCCGTTTTGAAGTTGCCTCCCTCGATCAGCTTACTATGGACCCAAGTCAGATCCGGCAACTGTTACAGAACATCGTCTCCAACGCACTTAAGTATCGCCAGCCGGAGCAGCCCCCAATCATCCGAATTCATGGCGAACCGGTCCAGGGTGATCGGTACCGGCTCACCATTGAAGACAACGGCATCGGGTTCGAAAACCAGTACAACGAACAGATTTTTGAAGTATTCAAACGCCTGCATGGCAGAGACAGTTACCCCGGCACGGGGATGGGCCTTGCTATTTGCCGGAAAATTGTAGACCGCCACCAGGGTGTGATACGTGCCGAAAGTTCACCGGGAAAAGGAACGCGTTTCATCATTGAATTACCTGTCAATCCGCATATCGAGGCTGCCCATGATTTCTGACAATGAGTTGCTGTTGCTGGTGGTTGATGACGACCCTGAAGATTTCCTGCTGGTAAAAACAGCCGTTAAACGAGCGTTACTCCCCCTTTCCGTGAAGGGTTTAAGCAACGGTGATGCGCTGATGAATTACCTGGCAGAACGCACCAGAATGCCCGACCCGATGGCACCGACTATGGTGATATTGCTTGATCTGAATATGCCCGGGAAAGACGGCCGCTCTTGCTTGCGGGAAATAAAAGCGAACCCGTCGCTGGCGGATATTCCTGTCGTTATCTTTTCGACCTCCGACTCACCGGATGATATTCAGAAGAGTTACGAACTGAACGCTAATTCATACATTTGCAAGCCAGACGACTTGTCTCAGCTTGAAAGAATACTGTCTACGCTCTATCGCTACTGGTTTGGTCACTCACTATCGCCTGCGCAGGAACCTGCTTCATGAACAAGCCTATGATCAGAATTCTGGTAGTGGAGGATGACGCTGCGGACTTCATGCTGGTGAAGCAATCACTGCTGAAAAGTGATAGAAACCAATACAACGTTCAGCACATATCGGAGTATGAAGCCGCCAGCGAGGCGCTGTATCAGGATGACTGTGACCTCATTTTGCTCGACTACTTTCTGGGCAGCCATTCCGGCCTGGAATTGCTCCAGCAAGCCAGAACTCTGCAGTTTAAACGGCCTATCATTGTAATGACCGGAAGCAATGCCCCCGAGCTCGACGATATGCTGATGAAAGAGGGGGCGGCCGACTTCATTCCCAAGGACGAGCTGTCTACGGCATTACTCGACCGCAGCATTCGCCATGCCATAGAACGCAAGGAAGCCGAATTCAAAATCGCCGAACTGGTTCGCAGAGACCCTCTCACCGGCCTCGGTAACCGCTACATTTTTGAAGAACACATGGAACTGGCCATAGCCCGGGCGGCACGCAAAAAACAGCATCTGGCGGTGATATTTCTCGATCTCGACCGGTTTAAGGACATTAACGACAGCCTGGGCCATCACGTCGGTGATCTGTTACTGACGCTGATGGGGGAACGGTTGCGCCGTGCCGTACGCAAAAGTGACTTCGTTGCCCGCATTGGCGGCGATGAATTTACCGCCCTGATCGACAACATCGAGAACGTAGAGGAGGTTAACCACATTCTCGAGAAGATATCCCGGGAGATGTGTCGCCCCGCTCCAGTCAGCAATACCACTCTGGACGTTACCGTCAGCATGGGGGTTGCCATTTACCCACACCACGGGGAAATGGCCATGGAGCTGATGCAAAAAGCCGACATGGCGTTGTACGAGTCAAAAGCACAGGGGGCCGGAGGCTTCCATATTTTCACCGACCGCTTGCAAGCTCGCCTGATTCACGGCCTGGAAACCGAGAAAGAGCTGCGCCATGCCCTGCGGCTGCAACAGTTCGAACTCTACTATCAACCACAGATCGACCTGAGCACCGGTGCCATTTGCGGGTTGGAAGCTCTGATTCGCTGGAACCGGCCGGACGGCCAGGTGGCTTCACCGGTCGAGTTCATTCCCGTGGCTGTGCGCAGTGGCCTGATTGTACCCATCGGCTGCTGGGTGATTGAAGCCGCCTGCAAGCAGTTGCAGTTGTGGCGAGAGGCCGGGCTGAATGTGCCTGTATCGGTGAATGTGTCACCGCGTCAGTTGAAGTTTCAGGGTTTTCTGAACCAGTTGCTCAGCTGTTTGAAACACTACCAGATTCCGCCTGGTATGCTTGAGCTAGAGCTCACCGAAGAAGCCCTGATCGAAAATGGCCTGAACCAGTCAGCGATGTTGAGTAGCATTCGAAAAGCAGGTGTTGGTATCGCCATTGATGATTTTGGCACCGGGTATTCCTCGATGCGGTATTTGCGTGAATTCCCATTAGACCGAATTAAGATAGACAAAAGCTTCGTCTCAGAAGCGGGCGTCAAAGGCTTGCGGGAACCTGCCATTACCCAATCCATTCTTTCGCTTGCCCAGGGGCTCGGGCTAAGCGTAGTGGCCGAGGGCGTAGAGACGAATGAACAGAAGCAACAGCTGCAGTCTCAGGGTTGCCGGGTTTGCCAGGGGTACCTGTATTATCGGCCGCTTAAACTGACAGACCTGGAGCCAGTCCTTCGACAGGCGGGTGGTATCAAACATGCTGATCATCGACCCTGATAATCAGCACGTTCGCCAGTCAATGTGGCAAGGCATAGCAAGGGAGGGTCTATAGCGATGAGTTCAGCCCGGAAGTCATTCATTCCGAGAACCATCCTGTTGCTCTCTGATGATGAGACCGCCGTTCACCATATTGAATCGGCGCTGTCGTCTTATTGCCTGACTCATCACATTGAACGCCACAAAGATATTCACAGCTTTCACCAGGCGCTAATCGGCTCTTCTTTGCAATCCGCCTCGGCTACCCAGGTCGACCTGATTCTGATTGCCTATGTGGATGATCAGGAAAAAACTCACGAAGCACTGGCCGACTTGCGGCTTCTGCCGCGCTGGAAACTGGTCCCCTCGATTATTTTTCTGTCCCGGGAGGACCCTGCCTTCACCCGCATGCTGTATCACCTGGGGGCCAATACGGTGCTGAAGTTTCCCCTCAGGTTCGACGCATTGCAGCAACTGATCAGCACAATGGATGCTTATTGGTTCAACACCGTCACCCTTCCCGACACCGATGAAGAATAAACCCGCTACGCCACCAGGGTTTACCGGGTCAGTCCTCCAGTAACAAGCCAGGTAGTCGTCGAATATCGGTTAGGTGGTAGGTTGGAGGCTCGAGATCGTCCGGCAGTTCCGGTGACAGCCAGGCCGTGTCCCAGCCGAAGCGTCGGGCGCCGATGATGTCGGTCTCGTAGCGGTCGCCCACCATCAACACCCGGGATTTTTCCGGTGATTGCATCGCCCGCTCCATGGCTTCAAAGATCGCGGCGGCGGGTTTGCTTGCCCCCACTTGTTCGGAGATCGTCAATACGGCTATGTGCTCTGCCAGACCACTGCGCTCCAACCGCGAGCGTTGTACCCGGGTCAGACCGTTGGTCAGAATGCCGAGTTGGGCGTGTTTTGCCAGCTGGGTAACGACGCCCTCAGCCCCTTCCAGCAAATGCGACCCTTCCGCCAGAAAATCCAGAAAATGATCGGCCCATTCGGCCGGGTCCGCCGCTATGCCCATTTCATCGAAAAACCGCTGAATACGCGTGACCTTCAATTCTCCTGGTGCGATGGCACCGCGTTCCAGCTCCTGCCAGAGGTGCTTGTTGATGCCCCGGTACAAGCGCTGATGGGTGTCGGTGTCTTCCACATTGTGGCTGGTCAGCAAGCGACCCACAGCGTGTTGTTCCGCTTTGCCAAAATCGAACAGGGTGTCGTCGGCGTCAAAGACGATCCATTGATAGTGCATGGATAGCTACTCCGTTGTGACTAATGAAAAGGCGCATGGCCTGTGCCGTGCGGGGCAGCTTGCCAATATCCCAAGTGAGCATCGCTGCTGCAAGCTATTTGAATTTACACTTTAGTACAATATCGCACTTGTTTAGTACGAAGTCGCACTATATGCTCAATTCTTCACTCACAACCCGGTACTGGCAGATGAAAACTTCCACGCACTCCACACTATCCAGACGGCACTTTCTGACCCTGGCAGGTGGCGGTGCCATCGTTGCGGCAGGCTGCGGTATTGGTCTGTTTTCGGTTACCCGCACGCCTCATGCAGCGCTGGCGCCCTGGGCGCAGGCAGGCACCTATGAAGAACCGCGCCGGTTCGCCCTGTCCCACGCGATTCTGGCGCCCAACCCTCACAACCTGCAGCCCTGGATGGTTGATTTAAGCGAAGCAGACACTGTGACGTTATTGCCAGACCCGACACGCCGGCTGCCAGAAACCGATCCCTTCGACCGGCAGCTGACCATCGGCCTCGGCTGCTTTCTGGAGCAGATGACCATCGCCGCCAGCGCACGCGGCTACCGGGTAGACACCGTGCTGTTTCCCGAAGGCAGCGAGCAAGACCGGCTGGGTGACCGCCCGGTGGCTCGCTGTACCTTTACCGCTGCCGACCTGCCGACTGACCCTCTGTTTGCGCAGATCCCCCACCGGCGCTCCACCAAAGCTCCCTTCGACATGGATCGCCCGGTAGCCGGTACGACCCTAGCTTCCCTGGCTCCCGCCGTGCTCGGTGTTCGCTTTGACGGAACCGCAGAGGCAATGCGCGTTGCCAGTCTTCGGACACTGACCTGGGAGGCCTGGCTGGTGGAATACCACACACCGGCGGCTCTTGAGGAAAGTGTCGATTTGATGCGACTGGGAAAAGCCGAAATCAACGCCAACCCCGACGGCATTGACCTCGGCGGTATGCCGCTTGAGGCGTTGATCGCCACGGGGCTGGTTACCCGGGAGGCTCTGGCCACTCCCGGCACCCAGAGCTATGAAACCGGCATTTCCATGTATGAACCGATGCTGGCTGCAACGCCTGCTTTTGTGTGGCTTGCCGGTGCCGATAATACACGCACCACGCAAATTGCCAGCGGCCGGGCCTGGCTGAGGCTCAACCTGCTGACTACACAACAAGGGCTGTCGCTGCACCCGGTAAGCCAGTGTCTGCAGGAATACCCGGAAATGGCTGACCATTACCGCCAGGTACACCAGGCGCTGGCGCAGCCAGGAGAGACCATTCAGATGCTCGGTCGTTTAGGGTATGCTGCTCCGGCGCCGCAAACCCCACGCTGGAGCCTGGATGACAAAATCAAACGCACCTGAAACGACGCCAGCGGACGAAGGGCGCATCATGTTCGAGCTGCTCAATGAAGTGGGCATTATCGCGCAGCTGAGCCGGGCGTTGCTGGAATCCCGGCTGGGCGACGGCCTGACCATCCACCATTTCGGTGCGTTGAATCATTTGGTTCGTCTGGGGGATGGACGTACGCCGATCGACATGGCCCGCGCCTTTCAGGTACCCAAGACCAGCATGTCACATACGCTGGCCGGGCTTGAGAAACGCGGGCTTATTCACCTGGTGCCCAACCCCGATGACGGCCGCGGGAAACTGGTCATTCTGACTGAAGCGGGTCGTGACGTTCGTGAACGCGCGATCCACACCATCGGTCCGGACATCGCCCGCCTGGTACCAGAGTTTGAACCGGGAGAGGCCCAGTCCATTCTGCCGGTATTACGCAAACTGCGGACCTTGCTCGATAACGCCCGGGACCGATGACGGCTCAGTCGGTTCCGGCCTGTTCGGCGTCCTGGTTCTTAACCACCTTGTGCTGATCTTCACTGATGCCCATCTTCCAATAACTGGACACGTAGAGATGGCTCTTGGCGACTTGCTTGTCCTGTTTGAAAAAAGCCCGCAGGGTGCGCATGCTTTGAAATTCGCAAGCGGCCCAGACGGCCGGCTGCCCTGCCTGCCAATCGAGTTGCTTAACCCGGTTCAGCAGCACCTGGCCGTCCGGATCGGGCTCGGCGTTAACCACCCAGACCAGCTCCAGATTATCCGGTTTTTCCAGATCCTGAATGTCAGCACGGTCGAGCACCTCAATAACGGCGTAACCTCGTGCATCGGCCGGTAGCAGCCCCAGATTGACACTGATCGCGGGCAGCGCTGTCATGTCGCCGACCAGCAGAAACCAGTCGGCTTGCTCATTAACCAGTTTCTTAGGGCCCGGGCCGCCAATCAGAATCCGGTCGCCCGGCTGGGTGTCCAGCGCCCACTGGGATGCCGGGCCCGTCGTATCGTGAATCACGAAGTCGACATCGATTTCAGCGTCGCGGTGGTGGCGAACGGTGTAGGTTCGCATCAGCGGGCGGGCTTCGCCCGGCGTCGGGAAAATCAACTTGATGTAAGCGCTCGCCTGGTCGTCGGGAAACGACGCCATGCCCGCACCGCCCAGGGTGATGCGGCGCATGTGAGGGGTGACATCGCGGGTAGCCAGTACTTCCAGCTCGCGGGGTTCCGGTTTGGCCATGTCGGTGTCTCCTGTTAAACGGGTTGATAAAGCCTGTCTGATGGGTCGGAGCCTACCACAACCAATGCAAATGATAAATATTATCATTTGAAACGAGCGCATCGCCAGCCAGCGAAACGCCCGGGTGCAGGCGTTTGGCAGTGGCATTGAAGACACGGGCACCCGGTAAACCGGTCACGACCGTTTATAACGGCCGTTCACGAGGCTTCACTCAGCGGTGTGGACCGCTCAATGGGCACAACATAAAGCCCGGTAACCGGCTATCGACTGACAACGACATTGAGCTCGGCCTGAAAACCGTCTTGCTGCCCTGGAGCGGGAGAACGCAGTACCAGGTGCAAGCCAGCACCTTCAACAATGGCATCGACAATCGCCAAGCCAATACCCGACCCCGGCGCCTGGGTGTGTGAACGAACAAACCGTTTGCGCAAACCGGCCAATTCGTCAGGCCCCAACGCGGCGCCCCGGTTGGTGACAGCCAGGTTTCCGTCTGCCGAAAGCGCTACCTTCACGGGTGACCCCTCTTCACCATGCTTGAGTGCATTGTCGATCAGGTTTCTAACGAGTATGGCAAACGCATCCGGGTTCAACAGAGAATGAACTGGGGCATCACTGCGCTGCAGCACCAGGCGGCCGGGTTCCGCACGCTCACAATCACTCACAACCGTTTCAAGTACCGGTACCAGGTTGTATGGGGTCTCCGACAGGACACCACCGCCTTCTGCTTTTGCCAGTTCGAGCAGCTTCTGTGACAGCCGGGACAGCCCCTGCAGCGACGCTTCGATCTCAGCCACTTTACGCAAAGAGGGTGTTTCAGACAGATCCGCTTTCAAGCGTTGCACCTTTGCCAGCGCTGTTGCCAGGGGCGTTCGTAACTCATGGGCACTGTTGGCAGTGAAGCTTCGCTCGGCATCAAGTACTCGCCGAAGTCGCTCCAGTAACCGGTTGATCGAGACGGCCATGGGTTCCAGTTCTTGCGGAAGTTGATCGACCGGCACGGGAGACAAATCGGCCGCTCCACGAACTTCCAGTGACTCGCTGAAGTCCACCACCCGGCGCAATGAAAACCGAACAGTCCACCAGACACCCAGAAGACTGACCGGAATCAGCAGCAACAATGGCAACAAGAGTGCGATGCCGGCTTCAAAGGCTGCCTCTTGCCGGTGCGCCAACGGTTCGGCAATGTCGATGAATATCGTCTGGCTGACGGCAGAGGTGCCGTAAAGTCGATGGGTAGCAGTGTTATAAAATCCACTCCTCGGGTGCTCGTCAAATACCGATAGATCAACATCATGCGACTGCAGCAGAATAGTGCCAGACGCATCCCGTATGAGATAGGTCAGGTATTCGTCGTGGTCCGCCATCGCCGGTGCTGTCTTCTGCACACGATCGGATTCACGACTGAGGATATCGGTCACCGCCAACGGCAGAATTCGTTGCGCCGTTTCCTGCAAAGCACTGTCGAATACTTCTTCCATTTCGTGTTGTGCAACCAGGCCTGAAGCCAGCACACCCATTAACCAGAGCACCGTGACGCCCACCGTCAGGCCCAGGCTGAGCGTTTTCTGCAAGCTGCGTTTACCGTTCATGGGTTTTCATCCGGTAGCCCATGCCACGAACGGTTGCAACCAGATCCCGCCCCAGTTTCTTGCGCAAACGGCTGATATAAACCTCAATGGTATTGCTCTCAATTTCGGCGCCAAACTCATAGAGCCGGTCTTCGAGCTGCGACCGGGAGAGCAACTTCCCAGGGTGTTGCAGGAACGCGTCGAGCAGTGCCCACTCCCGGGACGTGAGCTCAATGGGCTCGCCATTGCGCACAACGGTGTGATCGCCCAGGTTGACGGTCAGTTCACCAACGGACACCACTGGGTTCGGATTGCCGCGGTATCGCCGGGCAACCGCAAACACCCGGGCCGACAATTCCGACAGGTCAAACGGTTTGACCAGGTAATCGTCTGCGCCGCTATTAAGCCCCTCAATGCGATCGGATACCTGGTCGCGCGCCGTCAGAATAATCACCGGGGTTGCATCGCCGCCCTGGCGCAGGGACTTCAGAAAATCAATGCCATAGCCATCGGGCAACTGAAGGTCCAGAAGAATCAGATCGTAGTGTGTGGTTCTCACGCTGGTTTCGGCAAAGGCAAGGCTTTGCACCCAGTCCACTGCATGACCATCGGCGCTGATCTGCTCCTGGACCGCCTCGCCCAGGCCGACAGTGTCTTCCACTAACAACACGCGCATTCGGCATCCTTAAACGGGTTATGTGCTTACCATAGTATCGCTGAAACCTGACAACCATCTGAATTCCATACGTTTGCTGAAAACAGACAAACGCGTCGAGGTATTACCCCTTTCAGGTCCGAGTCAGAAACACCGGATACAGTGGTGACATTCACCTGAGAGGACCGCAATCATGAAAACACCTTCCCTGGCCCTGAGCCTATCCCTCCTGCTGATCAGCGGGGCAGCACTGGCCGATGACGACTGCGACGACCCCATTGCCAACTGGCAGCCGCGAGAGGCATTACGCCAGCAATTGCAGGACGACGGCTGGATTGTTTATCGCATCAAAATTGACGACGGCTGTTATGAAGTCAAAGCACAGGACAACGAGGGAAATCGCGTGGAAGCCAGCTTCGCCCCCGCGTCGCTTGAATTGATGGAATGGGAGCGAGAAGACGACGAGGACGACTATGACGATGATGACCATGACGACGAAGATGACAACAACCGTCAGTATCAGCCGGCCGTCAACAGCCAACCGACAAATGCCGGGCAGCCCCCTGCACCAACGAACGGCATTGTAAACAATCGACCTACGGTCACCGTTGAATAACGGTTTTACGGCGAACACAACCACCGCGGAGATCAGACAATGAAGCAACCCCTGTTAACACTCGTTCTTGCTGTGGTGCTGGCATTCCCAGCCCTGGCTCTGGCAAGGGAGGTCACGTTAACCACTGAGATGGCCAACTACCGGGGGGACGGTGCTTACCTCGCCCTCTACCTGACGGACTCGAACGGAGTCTACAAGGGCACCCTCTGGATCGCGGGTGGCAAACGTAAATACTACGAGCACCTGCGTGACTGGGCCAGAGGCAGTCGCATGAACCCGGCGGACTACGACGGCCTGACCGGAGCCAGTGTCACCCGCGGCCGTACCCTCAGAATTACTCTCGACCTGGACGATTCCCTGTTCGACAGCGGTCACGAAATTCGTATCGATTCCGCGGTGGAGGATCTGCGTGATAACCGGTCGGATGTCGTGGCGCCGCTGACCACGGAAGGCGCGGGCATACCCATCAGCGGACGAGGCTACGTACAGTCGTTCACCTACGAATTCTGAGGCTATACAGGAGCTCTGTTCATGTGGCGCACCTTTCATTCAATCGCTGGATTGTTGGCTGCTGTACTGTTGATCACCGTTGCTACCAGTGGGGCCATCTTATCGGTGTCTCCCGCTCTGGATCGTTCAGGTGCGACTATTCCGGCACAGGGTACAGTTTCCGTCGCCCAGCTCGCCGGCAGAGTGGTGAACCACTATCCGCAGACCGAACAGATAAAACGATTACCGTCGGGTGTGATTGTCGTTTACTACGTCAATGACGGTACCCCGGGAGCAGACCGGGTCGACCCTCTGACAGGTCTGGGAGTCGGGTCCTATCAGCCGTCACCCCTGTTCCGCTGGGTCAAGGATCTGCACCGTGCGTTTTTGCGCGACGATGGCGGACGTCTGCTCGCGGGTCTGACCGCTGCCGTCATGGTATTGATGTGCCTTTCGGGTGCCTTTCTGCTGGCTCGCCGCTCTGGTGGTTGGCGGTCACTTTTAAGACCACTGAAGGGAACCGGTGACCAGCGGGTGCACTCTGAACTGGCACGCTTTGCGATCATCGGATTACTGCTGTCAGCCCTGACCGGCACCTACTTGTCTGCCGTTCGATTCGGTCTGGCACCTGAGCCGATGAGCAATGAACCGGCCTACCCGGCAGAGGTGACTGGCGGCACTCCTGCCACCGTTAGCTCGCTCAAGGCGCTTCGGGAAACCGACCTGAATTCTCTGCATGAACTTGTCTTTCCATACCCGAATGATCCACTGGATGTGTATTCACTGAGCACCCGGCAAGGCTCCGGGTTTGTTGACCCGTCCACCGGCGAACTGCTGGAATTTGAAGCGACAACCTCCCACAGTCGGCTCCATGGCCTGATCCTCAGTCTGCATACCGGCGAGGGTTTGTGGTGGCTTGGGCTGATATTGGGTGCGGCATCACTGACCGTACCCGTACTCAGCTTCAGTGGAACCCGCATCTGGTGGCGGCGTCGCAGCTCGGCAGACCGTTCGCTGAACAACGCCGACATCGCAACCGCCGATACGGTGATTCTGGTCGGTTCAGAACACAACACGACCTATGGTTTTGCCCGAGTCCTTCATGAGCAAATGGTCGCAGCAGGAAGACGGGTGCTGACGGCCGACATGAACGATCTGGCGCAAGCCTACCCCAACGCCTCAATGCTGTTCGTACTGACAGCCACCTACGGCGACGGTGGCCCGCCCGCGTCGGCCGTCTTGTTCATGCGGAAACTCAATCACTTTCACATCACAGACTGTCTTTCTTTCGCCGTACTCGGCTTTGGTGACCGCCAGTACGCCAATTACTGCCGGTTTGCCGTTGAAGTGGACGAAGCGCTCGGGGTAATTGGGCTCGAACGGCTCGATGAGGCCGCGTTTATTGATCGACAGTCATCCCGGATGTTCAATGACTGGGGCCACCGACTGGCAAAACGGATCGATGTGCCGTTGTCACTCGTCCATGACCCTGTCCCTTCAACCCGGTTCAAGCTCGAACTGCTTGACCGGGCTGACTTCGGCGCACAGATCGATGCGCCCACCAGCATCCTACGGTTCGGGCCAGCCCGGAAAACCGGCATGGCATCCTATCTCCCCTGGCGGGCTGTCAGACCCCTACCGGAATTTGAAGCCGGTGACCTGATCGGTGTGATCCCGCCGGGTGACGAAACGCCCCGATATTATTCACTGGCCTGTTCAAGCACCGACGGTTTACTGGAAATTTGTGTGCGCAAGCAGCCTGGCGGCGTCTGCTCCGGGTTTCTGCACAACCTGAAAGCGGGAGAGCAAATACAAGGCTTCATCCAGCCTAACCCGGACTTCAGACCGGCACCCGGTCGGCACCCCATCATCCTGATCGGAGCAGGCGCCGGCATTGGTCCGCTGGCCGGATTTATAAGGAAGAACAATGCCCGCAACCCCATGTTCCTCTATTGGGGGGGACGAAACCCCCAGTCGGACTTCCTCTATCAGCCTGAACTTGACCGTTATCTCGATGACAGCCGGTTAACTGGCCTGACGACGGCCTTCTCAAGAACTGACAATCGGGCCTATGTTCAGGACAGAATCACCGAAGACGCACCGACCCTTCGCGACATGATTGAGAAGGGTGCGCAGATACTGGTGTGTGGCGGGCGGGAGATGGCTACCGGTGTCAGGCAGGTAATCGATGACCTGCTGGTGCCACTCGGCACCAGTGTCGACACCCTAAAACGAGAGGGTCGCTACCTGGAAGATGTCTATTAGCCAGGGCTTTCATTAATGCAAGGTTGGGAACGGATAGTCTTCTAAACGGCCAGCACGGGCTTACCCATAACCAGGAACGATTGTCGTTGGATGTGCCGTCATGAGGGACTTTCCATCAGGCTTTACAAGCCCAATTTTCCCGCCAGGTCAGTCAGAGAAGGGACGGTAACGTCAGGTGCTTCCCCCCAGGGGTCAAACGGGGCGTCGGTCCTATTAACCCAGGCGGTTCGCCAGCCGGCATGCCGCGCGCCCAGAATATCAAAGGGGTTGCCGGAGATAAGCCAGGTATTGTCGGCGCTCGAATCTGCCGTTTCAAGGAAGTGCTGATACACCCGTGGGGCTGGCTTGAAGGTGCGCAACAGGTCGACGCTGACAATGCCTTTCAAGTCCTCGATTAACCCGGCATTCGCTAGCAATTCTGACGCAATGGCCGCCTCGCCATTGGTGAAGCCAAAGGCATCGACCCCCATCGACGACAGTTGCTGCAATAGACTCACGGCATCCGGAAAGGCCGGCAGATGCCGGTACGCCATCAGTAACTGATCACACTGGTCGTCACTCAATGCGACGTTCGCTTCACTCAGGGCAAAGCTCAGCGCCTGGCGAGTGCAGACCGAGAACGGCTGATACTGTTCCATCAGCCCGCGGCGAAAGCTGTACTCCAGCTGTTTCTCGCGCCAGCGACGACTGATCGCCGCAGCCTGCTGCTCATCGTGCAGCATTTCCGCCAGAGTATATTGAATGCCCTGGGTGTTGATCAGTGTGCCGTACACATCGAAAGCCAGCGTAACCATCGTAGCTCCGCTCTTTAAGGAATGGGCTGTCAGTCTAGTCGATAAAGCAAACAGACTGACCGCTAGTGCAGATACGACCGGACCAGGGAGAGTAGCCTGTCCATCTGTTCATCGGTGCCGATGGATATGCGCACAAACTCACTGATTCTGGGTTTGTTAAAGTAGCGGATCAGTACGTTATCCTGCCGTAACCGGTTGGCCAGTTCCGCTGCATCCAAACCGGCGGGCGGACGCGCAAAGACAAAATTGGTTTTCGAAGGCAGTACCTCAAAACCCAGTCCAACCAGAGCCCCGGTGACGGTCTCGCGGGTTGCCATAATCTGCTGGCAACAGGCCTCGAAATAACCAACATCGCGCACGGCAGCACAGCCGACCGCTTCAGCGATGCGGTCAATCGGATAAGGGTTGAACGAGTTTTTCACCCGGTTCAACGCTTCGATCAGGTGCGTCTGCCCGGCTGCGAAGCCAAGCCGCATTCCGGCCAGCGATCGGGATTTGGAGAAGGTCTGTACAACCAGCAAGTTCGGGTAGCGGTCTATCAGTGCCACGGCAGACTCCGCGCCGAAATCCACATAGGCCTCGTCGACCACAACGACCGATTCGGTATTGCGCTGCAGCAGGGTTTCAATCTGATCGAGTGACTGCGCCAGGCCGGTTGGCGCATTCGGGTTGGCGAAAATGATGCCGCCGTTGTCGGTGGAATAGGCATCAAGATCCAGCGAAAAATCGTTTGCGAGTGGGATGGTTTGATACTCCACCCCAAACAACTGGCAATACACCGGATAAAAACTGTAGGTGATGTCCGGGAACAGAATCGGCCGGGCTTGTTTCAGCAGCCCCATAAACGCCATGGCCAGTACATCATCTGAGCCGTTGCCGACAAATACCTGCGCCGGTGCCAGACCCTGGTCTTCAGCAATGGCGTCTTTCAACGACTGGGAGTTCGGGTCCGGATACAGACGCAACCGCTCGGCGGTCGCCGGTTGCTGCAACAGTTGAGCAACCCCCGGCGCTGGCGGGTAGGGACTTTCATTGGTGTTCAGCTTGATCAGGCCGTCTACCCTGGGTTGTTCACCCGGGATGTAGGGGTCCAGAGAGTGAACCAGAGGGCTCCAGTAAGACGACATGCACAACCTCGAATCGATAGTAATTGAGCGACAGCATACCAAAAGCCATCGCGCGCAGGACAGCCTGTTCAGCAGGGCTTGAACCGTAACCCGCCAGGTTCGGTGGCGTTAGCCCTGTTTCAACTGATACATGATGAAGTCGCTGGGGCCTCCGGTGTATCGGTCGTAGAAACCACGACCCCGCTCATTGAAATGCTGGGTAATCCAGCGCAAGGCAGGCCAGCCTCGGTCACTGGCAAGGGCTTGCAGCGCTTCGAACAGAGCATCCGCAGCGCCGCTGCCGCGTGCTGCCGGGTCAACAAACATGTCATCCAGAAAGCCCACATCACAGCCACCCAGTGGACGCGGGCAGGCACGAACATGAGCCAGACCAACGACGGCACCGGCTTCGTCACACACCACCAGCCCTTCGAGCACATGGTTTGGGTCGAGCAGCCAGTCCCAAACCCGGTCGGCGGTGGCATCATCCATCGGCACGCCATAGAAGTCGGCGTAGCCGTTGAACAGGGTGTACCAGGCGGGTTTGTCTTCACGGGCTACAAATCGGGTCTGGTGATCTGGCATGGTCTTACTCCTGGCTGAGGTGCATGGAGAACAGTTACGCGCCGGTTCGTCACTGCGATCACCGGGGAAGCTGCCATGGTGTCACGGGTTTGGCCGACTACTGGCCGCCGCCAGTCGCCAGACACCCGGCCAACAGGGCTTTCATCTTTTCAGTGCCCATGTCATTCATCATTTGAATGTTGTTATCGGGTATGGCGTCGACATCCGGATAGGCATCGATGGCCGCTTCGAGGGAATCTTCACGCAGCAGGTGCAGCATGGGGTAAGGCGAGCGGTTGGTGTAGTTCTCCGGATCATCACGCTCGGTACCGCCAAACTGGTATTTGGGGTGAAAGCTGGCGATCTGGAAGATGCCTTCCAGCTCCAGTTCGATCAGCAGGCCTTCGGCGACTCCGAGGAAATCGTTGTAATCGTAAAAGCTCTCGTAGATGCGCGGGTGAATCAGCAGGGTGGTTTCAATGCGGTCTTCCCCGGCCAGAAACAGCAACTCCTCCTGCAGGGCTTCGATCAGTGCCGCTTCAGAGGTGGCGTGGGTTACGCTGAACCGCACCCGGTTTTTCACCAGCTCGCGCTTGGCAAAGGGGCAGAGGTTCAGGTCGATCACGACCTGTTCGACCCAGGCGCGGGTCTGGGCGATCAGTGTGGCATCGTCGTGCACGGGGCAAACCTTTAAATCGATGAGTGTCAGGCGCTCAGTGTATCACCGTTGACTGGAAAGGCTTGACTTCAACTGGCCAAACGGTATCGTACTAGTACGCTAGTACACGCCAGCAACCCACTACACGGATTTCGGCCAAAAACGATGACCGACGACCCTTACAAAGCCGAGTTGATACGCCATTTGCTGGCCATCGACTCGCCCAGTGCCATGGATACCGCCCTGGAAAGCCTGCTGACCCCTGCGGAATACCAGGAAATCAGTAAGCGCCTGCAGATCTTCAAGCTGCTTAACGAGGGCGTGGCCCACCGCAAAATCGCTGAACTGCTGGGTGTGGGCATTGCCACGGTATCGCGGGGCTCGCGGGCCCTGCGCGACACCCACTGACCCTACCCACATCAACGGAACCCACCTTGCCAGGATGCCTTTATGTCTGACATGCCAAAACCCTTTACGCTGCCGCGTAAACCGCATTATGTGAAGCTCGCGGCTGACTGCGACTTCTTTCAGCTGTTCAAGAAGATCGAGAAGCAGTTCGATACCTGCTACATGTTGGAATCGCTCGGTGAAGACAGCCACATTGCCCGGCACTCCATTATCGGGTTTGATCCGGAATATTGCCTCTATGCCAATGGCCGGGAACTGACCATTGAAGACCGCGACGGCCAGGCCAACACCTACTCAAGCAGCAACCCGTATGAATTGTTGCGCAGCCTGATGCCGCAGAACATCATTTCGCGGAAATACGCGGGGGGGCTCTCTGGCTACCTGGGCTACGATGCGATGCAGTATTTCGAGCCGACGCTGCAGCTAAAGGCCAATGATGATTTCGACACCTTTCGCTTTGGTTTGTACAAGGATGGCCTGATTCTCGACAAAATGACCGGTGAGGTTACCTACTTCTATTACGACAACAGCCGCTATGATTTTCTGCAATCGCTCATCGAATCTGACGACGTGCCGAACGGTGAGCTGCGCATCACGGCACTTGGCGATACTATGAGCCAGGCAGAACATGCCGCGGCGGTTGCCAAGGTGAAACAGGACATCATCGACGGCAAGATTTTTCAGTGCGAAGTGGGGTTTAAAAAGCGCTTTAAAATTGAGGGCGATACGCTGGCACTCTATGAAAAGCTGCGTGAGATTAACCCCTCACCCCAGATGTATTACGTGAAATTCGGTGCGCAGAAACTGGTAGGCGCCAGCCCGGAAATGCTGTTTCGTTTGCGCCAGGGCGAGATGGAAACCTTCCCGCTGGCGGGCACCACCAAACGCGGCGCCAACACCCAGGAAGATACGCAGTACGCCCGCGCTCTGCTGAACGACCCGAAAGAAATTGCCGAGCACAATATGATTGTCGACCTGCACCGCAACGACATTGGTCGCGTAGCGCAGTTCGGCACGGTAAAAGTGCGCAGCCTGATGGACATTAAACGCTTCAGCCATGTGCAGCATATTTCCAGCGAGATCGTCGGCATTATGGCCGAAGGTGAAGACATGTTTTCGGCCCTGGCCAGTAATTTCCCGGCGGGCACGCTGACCGGCGCGCCCAAAATTGAAGCCATGAAAATCATCAACGACTTGGAGATCGATGGCCGCGGCCCCTATGGGGGGGCAGTTGGTCAGTTCTCGTTCAATGGCGATTGCACCTTCGCCATTCCAATCCGTACGGTTTTTGTGAACGGCGAACACGCCTATGTGCAAACCTGCGGTGGCAATGTCTACGACAGCAACGCCGACGATGAGTATGAGGAAATTCGTCGCAAGTTTGCTGGCACACGCAAGGCGCTGGAGCCCTTTATGGATTCGGAGGCGTCGGCATGAAAATCCTGATCATCGATAACTACGATTCGTTCACCTATAACCTCTACCAGTTTATTGGGGAAATTCTGACGTCGGCCAAGAACCGGGGCACGCTTGAGCATTTCGAGATTCTGGTGCGCCGCAACGACCAAATCAGCTTTGACGACATTAAAGCAATGGCGCCGGATCGAATCATCATTTCGCCTGGCCCGGGCTCACCGGATGATGAACGTTACTTTGGTGTCTGTGCCGAAGTCATCGAGAAACTGGGTAAAACGACGCCCCTGCTCGGGGTGTGCCTGGGCATGCAGGGCATTGTGCATGTGTTTGGCGGCCAGGTGGTTAAGGCGCCATTACCGATGCACGGCAAAATCAGCCCGGTCACACACAACGGCCAGTCGGTATTTTGCGGCGTGCCAGATCAGCTGGATGTGATGCGTTATCACTCGCTGATCGCCGCAGCTGAAACCCTGCCAGAGTGCCTGGTCGTCACCGCAGCGGTCGGAGACCTCAGTGCTGACGACTTCAATAACCGGCAACGGCTGGCCCAGGGTGGGAATTTCGAATTAATGGGGGTGAAGCATCGCGACTTTCCGATTCACGGCATTCAATTTCATCCGGAATCTTTTGCGACTGAGGGGGGAAAGGAGTTGATTGCTAATTTTCTGTTTATTGAGGACGAGCATGGGTAATCAGACTTGCCTGGTGCTTTCACACCAGGCGAATGCTCTCCCGAGGCGCGGGAGAGCATGTGAAGGGCTGGGCTCTAGCCGCCGCTGAACGGCGCAACGATGCCAAGCACCACCAGCGCAGCAATAGCCGGCGCTGCCTGCACCCAAAAAATCTTGCGGCTGACAGTGGCGGCACCATAAACCCCTGCAACAATGACGCAACTGAGGAAGAAGATCATGACCGGCACACCGGCCGTGCCAAGTAACAACCCCCAGAGCAAACCAGCCACCAGAAAGCCATTATAAAGGCCCTGGTTAGCGGCCATCACTTTGGTTATTTCGGCTTTTTCGGCGTTCATGCCAAACACCTTGCGGCCTATCGGTGACGTCCATAAAAACATTTCCAGCACCAGAAAGCAGAGGTGCAGCAAGGCGACCAGCGCCACCAGCATTTGAGCTAAATACATCACAAAGGTCCTTGTGTGAGGAAGGGTTAGTGCTGTGGCGCAGGGCTTGCAGCGGCCAGACACAGCGCAACGACAGACTCGAAGTCATTAACGATGGCCAGTGGATGAAACGCTTCCAGCGGCACATTGCCATGATAACCATAACCGACGGCAATGCCACGCATCCCAATAGCTTGCGCCGGCTTAAGGTCGTTTTCTGAATCCCCGACCATGATGGCTTCGGCCGGCTCAATGCCGAATTCGGCACACACCTGAACCAGGCTTTGCGGGTCGGGCTTGGGGCGCTCGACTTCGTCGCCGCACAATACCCGGTCAAAGAAGGGTGCCAGCCCCAGTTCAGCCAGAAAGGTGCCGGTAAAGTGAGAGCTTTTATTGGTAATGCAAGCCAACCTGAGCCCCTGGTGTTGCAAGGTTGCCAGGCCCTTGACGACGCCGGGGTAAATATCAGCCTGCATCAGCGTACGCTGATAAGCCTCGCGAAACAGCCTGTGTGCCCTGCTGGCATCGTCTTCGTAACCGTGGCTGTAGAGGCCGCGCTCAACCAGTTTTTCCGGCCCATTGCCGACCCAGCGGCGCACGTCGTCGATGCTGCAGCCGTGGCCGGTGAGCGTGGTTAACACCTCGTCGAGCGCGGCGTGAATGCCGCGCGCGCTGTCGACCAGGGTGCCGTCGAGATCAAAGAGTATGGCGGTTGCCGGTGTCACAGACTGAAGCCGTAACGCTCTGCCAGGAAATAGGCAATGGCGCTGTCGGTGTTCTTGCCGATGATGCCGGTCGATACGGCTTTCACTTCATCGAGGGCGTTTTCCATGGCGTAAGCTTCGTCGGCGAGCTTGAACATGCTGACATCGTTGTCTGAATCGCCAAAGCAGACCAGGCGCTTGGCCCCGGTCTGACGCTGCAGAAACTTAACCGCATCGCCCTTGGTGCCGCTGATGTGGTGAATGTCCATCCAGTAATAGCCTTCGCGGTACATATCGGGCCCGGCGTAGACTTGCACATTGGGCATGTCGGCCAGTTCTTCGGCCATGTACAGGACTTTCTGGTTCTCGGTCACGGCGAAGACGTTCAGAATCTGCTCCTGAATCGAGGAAAAATCGGAGTTCAGTTGCACGTTGATCGCCTGGCTTTCCATGTATTTGGCCCAGGCTTCTTCACGCTCGGTGCCGATGCGGCGAATCACCGCGCCAATGCGGTCTTCGTGATCCAGCGTATTCAGCCAGGGGTTGATGCCGTGCACTTCCAGGCGGCGGCAGACTTCAACCAGCTCCATCGGGTCCATCGGCTGGGCGTTGATGCGCACGTTCTCGTTGAGATCCCAGATCAGCACGCCGTTCTTGTAGGCCTGGGGGTGGCGGAACCGCACATCGGGCAGGGCTTCGCGACCGCCATGTGGCATACGGCCAGTGGCGACGGTCCAGGCAACACCCAGTTCATCGAGTTTGTTTAACGCAGTGCGCGTCAGGTCCGTTATGCAATCTTCGCCGTCAATCAGCGTGCCGTCGAGGTCAAATACCAATAATTCGTCCACAGGATCTCCCGGGTGAAGGGCGGTGCAAAGATGGCACCGCTCAAATAGAACGTCGTTTTAAAGCCGCTATGTAAAACACTCACGTTTCGGAGTTCGCGGGTGGCAGAGCCCAATCAGGCGCTACGGGTTTTGGCCAGTTCCTGGCGCATTTCGGCGATGCGGGTTTTGTAGTCATCGGCATTAAAAATGGCCGACCCAGCAACGAACGCGTCGGCGCCAGCTTCGGCGATGGCCCGAATGTTGTCGACTTTCACGCCGCCGTCGACTTCCAACCGAATATCGCGTCCTGAGGCTTGTATACGGGCACGGGCATCGCGCAGTTTATCGAGCGCCGAGGGCAGGAATGACTGACCGCCGAAACCGGGGTTGACCGACATGATCAGTACCTGATCGATCTTGTCCATCACGTAATCCAGGTAATGCAGTGGCGTCGCCGGGTTGAATACCAGGCCTGCTTTGCAGCCGCCATCGCGAATCAGCTGAAGCGAGCGATCGATGTGGTCGCTGGCTTCCGGGTGGAAGGTAATGATGCTGGCGCCGGCCTCAATAAAGTCGCCAATCAGCCGATCTACTGGAGACACCATCAGATGCACGTCGATGGGGGCGGTCACGCCGTGATTGCGCAATGCCTTGCACACCATGGGGCCGATGGTCAGGTTGGGCACATAGTGGTTGTCCATCACATCGAAGTGGACCCAGTCGGCACCGGCGTTCAGAACGGCATCCACTTCTTCGCCCAGGCGGGCAAAATCGGCGGACAATATGGAGGGGGCTATGACAAAATCGGACATTTCGGGGCGTCTCACGGCTGGCGGAACGCCCATTCTAGTGACTGCCAGAGGGAGGTCAAACGCCAATGTGTCCGACCACCGATAAAACCGGGGTCACCACCCGATGACGCGACGCTCCCCGCTGCTGCTAATCAGCCTGTGTGCCCTGCTCGCGTTTAGCGCTTACAGCCGGGCAGAAGCGCTGGGCCAGGCGCGTGCCAACCACCTGAATGACCTGGCTCAGGCACGGGCTAATGCTCAAAATGGCGAAGAAGTTGTCATTCTGGGCGAAGGCGACAACGCCTTCCTGGGCTTAAGCCTGCAGCAACGCACCGCCACCCCACAGGGCGCGGTGCTGATTCTGCACGATCAGGGCCACAACCCGGACTGGCCAGTGCTGCTGCAACAGGCTCGGACCTATTTGCCGGATGTCGGTTGGAACACCCTGTCGATCGCCCTGCCTCTGGTTGGCGGCTATGCCACCGATGCCGAGACAACGCTCAACCGCATTGCGCTTGCCCTGCAACGCCTGAACCAGGACGGCCAGTTCAATCTGGTGATTCTGGGCTACGGTGAGGGCGCTTACTGGGCAGCCCGCTACCTCTCGGAACGGCTGCAGCCAGACCAGGAAATCGGCTATGGGCTGATGATGGTCAATGCCAACACCATCGAACCGGACCTGCCCGACCTGATCGGTAGCCTGAACATCGCCATTCTCGACTGGGTATCCGACGACGCCCCGGCGGCGTTGCATGCGGCCGATAACCGCCGCGCGGCCGCCCGACGCAACCAACTCGAACGCTTCACTCAGATCCGCGACCCCGGGCAAGCCTCGTTTTACAACCAGGCCACTCCAAATCGCACCACCCGACGGCTCTGGGGCTGGCTACGCACCCGAATGGCAGGGCGTGAGGGTGAAGTTCGGACGGTTGAGGAGTAAAGAACTTAGCTTTTGCCCCCGAAGGTGGAGTGAGGACTTGCATGTTCAGCGCTGCAAGCGATCCATGTTGACCAGATGCAACCACCGAGCCGAGTGTTGGCTGCCGGGTAGACCTATTCGGGGAAGTCTGAGGCATGGATGCCGAAGCCTAGGCCCCATGGATGGGTTCACGCCGACCCCGAATAGGTCTGCCCGGTGGCCAACACGGATTCATGGCACAAGATTATTTTGCCTCCAAAGGGGTCACTCCACCGCACATCTGGGCTATGCTTTTCTGCTGTGGCACTGCCATGCAGTTATCGGGACCTCAGGAGCGCAGTATGACGACCCCCGACTCTTCTCTTCGAAACCATTCAGAACACGCAGATAGGGCTTTGGCCGTCTGGAGTGTGGATTCCACCAGTGACTTGCTGGTCCGGCTGGCCCGGGAAACCACCGTTGCCGGGCTGATGCATCGCATTCTGAAAGAAGCCCGGTTGCTGACCGGGGCTGAAGGTGGCACTTTTTACCAGCTGGATGAAAGTTCGGATTCTCCTCAGTTAGTCTTTAAGGCCATTCATAATACGGTGCTTGGGCTGGAAAGCCGCGACCCGGATCAGCTGAGTCAGTGGCCGGCCATTCCGCTTTATCATCGCCCGTCGAATGGCTCCGGGAGCGGTCAGCCAAATCATCAGAATGTCGCTTCCTGGGTCGCCCTGACGCGTCAGGCGGTCAATATCGATGACGTTTACCAGACCGGGGATTTTGATTTCAGCGGTACCCGCCATTTTGATGCCGAACACCGTTATCGCTCCCGCTCCATGCTCACCCTGCCGCTGTTAAACCATGAAGACCGGGTGATTGGCGTGCTGCAGCTGATCAATGCACACACCGCGGAAGGCGAGTCTCGCCCCTTTACCGATGATGACCAGCGCACCGTTCAGGCCATGGCCAAGTTTGCGGCGCTGTCGCTCGATAACCAGTTACTGGTGCAAAGCCACAAAGACCTGCTCGATGCCTTTATTCAGGCGTTGGCGCGCATTATCGATGTTCGGTCTTCGCACACCTCGGCTCACTGTGAGCGCATTCCGGTGCTAACCGAAATGATGGCGCGCGCGGCCTGCGAGGAAAGCGACGGCTACTTTGCCGATTTCAATTTAAACGATGATGAATGGTATGAGCTGCACGTCGCCGCCTGGCTGCACGACTGTGGCAAACTGGCCACCTCGGAAACCATTCTGAACAAGGGTCGCAAGCTGCAAAGCCTGCTCGATGGTTTCGATGCTGTTGCCGCGCGCTTCGCCGCTGCCATGGCCCAGGCAGCGTCGCCGGCAGATGCCGGTGTCTTGCGTGAAGATCTGGATTTTCTCGAGCGGATCAATCGCGGCGGGGAATTTATGCCCGAGTCGGACAAAGACCGGGTTCGGGCCATTGCCAGCCAAACCTGGCGAGATGCCTGGGGCAACACCCAGCCGTTGCTGAACGAGGATGAAGTCACCAACCTCTGCATTACCCGGGGCACCCTGAACGACGACGAGCGCCAGGCGATCAACCGTCATATCGACATCACCATCGACATTCTCGAGCAACTGCCCTTTCCGCCCAAGCTACGCCGGGTACCGGAATACGCGGGTGGTCACCACGAACGAATGGACGGGCGCGGCTTTCCACGCGGCCTGACCCGCGAGCAAATGTCGATTCCGGCCCGGATGATGGGCGTGGCTGATGTGTTTGAAGCACTGACGGCGAAAGAGCGCCCCTACAAACCGCCGATGCCGCTGAGCCAGGCCTTTTCCATTCTGAAAAACATGCGCGACGACCAGCACATCGACCCGGATGTGTTTGAACTGTTTCTGCGCAGTGGCAAATGGAGAGACTATGCCGAGCGTTTTCTACTGCCCGATCAGTTCGATGTAGACGACGTAACACCGTACCTTGCCGACAGCAGCATTAAAACCACCAGGCCGGTGAGCAAGCCGTAGAACATCGGCGTCCAGGCCCCGGCCAGTAACAGACTGGCCAGCAAGGCGCCCACAGCAGCCGCCAGATCTCGCCAGAAGGTAAAACCATTCAGGCTGTGATGGCGGCTGCCATCCGACAGAGCCTCGTCGGCCAGCCGCTTGGGCACCAGAATCATAAAAAGCCCATGCCCGGCGATGGCAAAAACGCTGGCCCAGAGCACCTCGGTGAGGGCCATCAGTCCACCGGAGACCAGCATCAGGACCAGGGAAATACCCAGCCAAAGCCGCTCGGGTACCCAGGGGTTCACCCGGATTGAGACCACCCCCACCAACAGGTTGAACAGTCGCTTGGCCAGCAGTAACCAGGCGGTCATCGCCAGTGCGGCGGCCGTCGACCAGCCCGCAACCACCAGCAACGGCGCCAGAACCACGGTCCAGACGCCATCGAACAACAAGCAGAGCACAAACGTCAGGCGGTGCCAGGCATTGGGCCAGGGAAAGCGCGCCCGAGTGGGCGCCTGCGGGTCCGATTGCGCCCGGGGCAACGCCAGCGCGGGCCACAATGCCAACAGGCAGAGCGTGCTCGCCAGCACCAGCACCGCCTCAATCGCGATGTAGTGCACCAGCCAGGGGGTAACCAGCAACACCAACAAAGGCCCGACTTCTTGCAGGCTGGTGTACCACCCCAGGTTCGCCATGCGTCGCTCCGGATGGTGAGTGGCGTAATGCAGGCACCCCAACCGCATCAGCGCATAAGCCATGCCCCACAGCAAACGAGCGAGCAACAAAACCCAGGGGCTGGCGAGCATCAGAAACGCCAGGCTCGCCGTAGCGGCGAGGCCAACGGCCTGTACCATGGAGGCGCGCGGGCCAAAGCGTTCGAACCAGGGCAGCAGCCAGGGGTTGATCAGCAACCGGACAAAGCGATTGGCCGACAGCAGAATGCCAACCCAGATCAGCGTCAGCCCGAAGTCTTCGAAATACAGCGGCAGCAATAAATACAGAACAGAGTCGGACACCAGGGCCAGCGTCAGCACGACGCTGGCCAGCACGGTTGGCTGACTGTGTTGATGAATCAAACGCAGCAAGGTCGTTTTGCTACGGGAGGTTCAACACTGGCAGCATCCTCAACCCGCGCCTGGTAATCCGCCTTGTTCTCGGAATACCGGTGCGTCAGCAAGGCAGACTGGTTGCGCAGCAGCAGTGTCAGTCGGAACAGCTCTTCCATGACATCCACCACACGATCGCGATAGGGTGAATCCTTCATTTGGCCATCGGCATCGAATTCCTGAAAGGCTTTGGGCACCGACGACTGGTTGGGGATGGTGAACATCCGCATCCAGCGACCCAGTATGCGCAGCGCATTAACCACATTAAACGACTGCGACCCGCCATTAACCTGCATCACCGCCAGCGTCTTGCCCTGGGTTGGCCGAATCGCGCCGTCACTGAGCGGTATCCAGTCGATCTGGTTTTTAAACACCGACGACACCGCGCCATGAATTTCCGGCGAACACCAGACCATGCCCTCGCTCCATTGCGCCAGCTCACGCAGCTCAACAACCTTGGGGTGATCCACCGAGACCCGGTCGCATACCGGCAACCCTTCAGGGTCAAACACCTGCACATCAGACCCAAATTGCGCCAGCATGCGAGCGGCGTTCAGCGCCAGTTTTCGGCTGTTCGACTCCGCCCGCAACGAGCCATACAACACCAGAATGCGCGGTGCATGCGTATTGGGTTGCTGATAGCCCTGCTGCAACTGGCTCAGGGTGCCCTCCAGGCTGTGATCAGGTATCTGTGTCATAATGCCTCCATATTTCCAGATATATCGAACTATATAGCCAAAAAAACGCGCTCAACCGTTAGCAACGGCTCTCGGTACAACATTCTTCCATCAGGTAACCGATTAGGGTATTTAACCGGTCGTACTGGGCAAAACAACGCAATACCCGACCTTCCCGAACCTGCTTCACCAGACCAACCTGGACCAGACGGCTCAGGTGATGCGACAGGGTAGACCCCGGCACATCCAGTTGCTGCTGCAGCTCGGCCACCGGCGCGCCGCCATGGCCAGCACGCACCAGCAGACGATACAGCCCCAGGCGGGTCGGATGGCCCAGTTCCGCCAGTTGGGCGGCCGCTTGTTCTAGTGTGAGTGTTGTCATGGGGCTGATTATCCATCCGGAAAGCAGGTCGTCAAGATATTTCTAGTAATATCGAAATATGGTCGTATTTTTTAGGTTTTATGATCGGGAGTCGGCCTTGGTCGGGCCGGCTCAGGCTCACATTTCAGTCGTCAGGTCTTTCAGAAACTCGATGAACAACCGGGTCTTGGCGCTTAGCATGCGGCGGCTGGTGTAGACTGCGGAGGCTTTGGCCATCAGGTCCAGCTCCATGTTCTGGGCCACCTGCACCAGTTCGCCCCGGTCGATGGCGGTGCGGCAATACAGGGAGGGCAGCAGGCCAACGCCGGAGCCGGCGATGACCGTATCGCGCACCATGATCGGATCAGTGGTTTCGATCGAGGCCTGTATTTCCACCTTGTGCTTGTCGCCCTGGTAACGCACCGGCAGCGCCGTTTTGTTGTAGCGGCGTTCGCACACGTGCACCTGCTCGACCAGCGCATCCAGGCCGGGAAAGGTATGACCGGCCGCGTAGGTGTTCGGGCTGGCCACCCAGATCAGCGGAGTCTCGAACAGGGGGACGGCGATCAGCTCTGAATCCGGCAAGTCGCCGACCTGGACGGCCAGATCGATGTGCTCACCGATCAGGTCGACTGCCGTAGGGGTTACCTGAATGTTCAGCTGAATTTCCGGGTACTGCTTGTTGAAGCGGTGCAGATGGCCGGCCAACACATCTCGACTGAACGCCATGGGCAAGGAAATGGTGAGCTCACCGCTGGGGGTATGGCTCAGGCCATTCATGTGCGCGTCGGCAGCTTCAACCTGCTCCATAATCAGCTGACAGTGTTTGAAAAACACCTCGCCTTCGCTGGTCATCCGCATCTGGCGGGAGTTGCGTTCCAGCAGGCGCACCTGCAGGTCATCTTCCAAGCGCTGTACGAACCGGCTCACGCTCGACTTCGGCATTCGTAACGAACGTGCTGCGGCCGAAATACCTTCTTTTTCAACAACCGCAACGAAAACGGGCAAATCAGATATGTTCCACTTCATGAACGAAACGTCCTAATGTTATAGGTTGTCCCAAATTGTGCACTTAACTAGTCTGGTTGTCACCCCCAAAGCGTCGCTGAATAAAAACGGTGCCTTGTTGCCCAGCGAAAGTGACAACAGGAGGCAACCGGGACAACGACTATACTGGCAACGCCGTACCAGAATGAACCATTCAACATTGAGAGAGCGACCCATGAACCGCGAGTACCGAGACATTCCGGGCACCTACGTGATGGATGGCCAACATTGCCGCAAAGGCTACCATCTGAACATGTTCTGCATGTCACTGAACAAAGCCGAGAACCGCGACGAATTCCGTAAAGACGAAGCGGCGTATCTGGAAAAATTCAAGCTGTCCGACGAGCAGAAGAAAGCCGTCCTGGAACGGGACTGGCTGGGCATGCTGCGTCTGGGTGGCAACATTTATTACACCTTCAAACTGGCCATTTTCGATGGCCGGTCCATGCAGTTTGTCGGCGGTGCCATGTCCGACGTTACTGAAGAAGAGTTTCGTCAGATGATGATTGCCGGCGGTCGCCCGGTTGAAGGCAACCGCAGTAAAAAAGAACAGGAGCAGTCGAATGGCTAAAATTGTAACCGGGATTGGCAGCTCGCACGTGCCATCCGTTGGCGCCGTGATCGACAACAACAAAGAACAGGATCCGTACTGGAAGCCGTTGTTCGACGGTTACCAACCCGCCCGCGACTGGATACAGGACAACATGCCCGACGTGGCGATTGTGGTCTACAACGACCACGCTTCCGCCTTCGGTCTGAACCTGATCCCGACGTTTACGCTGGGCGTGGCCGATGAATTTCCGCCCGCCGATGAAGGCTATGGCCCGCGCAAGGTTCCCACCGCTGTGGGCGATCCGGACCTGGCCTGGCACCTGGCCGAATCGTTGATTCTCGATGAATTCGACATGACCATCGCCAACGAAATGTCCGTCGACCACGGCTGCACCGTGCCGCTGTCGATCATGTTCGACAAGCCCGAGCAATGGCCGTGCAAAATCATCCCGCTGTGCGTCAATGTGATTCAATATCCACCACCGACCGGCAAGCGCTGTTTCGACCTCGGCAAGGCAATACGCAAAGCGGTTGAAGCCTACGACAAAGACATCAAGGTAGCGATTTTCGGAACTGGCGGCATGTCGCACCAGCTGCAAGGCGAACGCGCCGGCCTGGTCAACGCCGAATTCGACCAGTCGTTCCTCGACCGCCTGACCACTGACCCGGTCGGCCTGACCAAAATCCAGCACGTCGAATACATGCGCGAAGCCGGCTCTGAAGGCATCGAACTGGTGATGTGGCTGATCATGCGCGGCGCCATGGGCGACGATGCATCGGAAACCTACAAGTTCTATCATGTACCGGCGTCCAACACCGGCGCGGGCCTGATCGTGCTGGAAGATGGCAGTCAGAAATAATTAGAATTATTGGTACAACTTACTGATTCAAGCTTCGGAGTTAGCACCATGCGAGCGGCGGGTGCCGGTGGTGCCTCTGCGGGGAAGTCCGCAACATGGATGTTGCGGTCTAGGCCCCATGGACGGGTTGAGTGGGCGGCATTCCGCCCGACCCCGCAGAGGCACCACCGGTAGCCGACGCGGACGACAGGCACCCAAGCCACCCTAACTCCGGAACTTGAGCGACACCGACTACAACACTGGAGACGGCCATGATCATCGATTGCCATGGACATTACACCACCGCACCGTCGGAGCTGGGCGATTACCGTGACCAGCAAAAAGCGGAGCTGAAAAACGATCCGATGTTTCAGACCACCAAGGGTATTCTGAACATCACCGACGATCAGATTCGCGACAGCATCAAGAACAACCAGCTTAAACTGCAGCAGGAACGTGGCACTGACCTGACCATCTTTTCGCCGCGCGCCAGCTGGATGGGTCACCATGTTGGTAACGAAAGCACCAGCGTCGCCTGGACCGAGCATTGCAACGATCTGATTCGCCGTGTCTGCGACCTGTTCCCGGAGAACTTTGCGCCGGTGGCTCAATTGCCCCAGAGCGCCAATGTTAAACCGGATGCTGTGGTGCGTGAGCTTGAACGGACTGTTAATGAGATGGGCTTCATCGGCTGTAACCTGAACCCGGACCCGTCCGGTGGCTACTGGAAAGACAAGCCGCTGCACGACAAATTCTGGTACCCGATTTACGAGAAGATGAGTGAGCTGAACATTCCGGCGATGATCCACGTATCGGGTTCGTGCCACGAATGCTTTCACACCACCAGTTCCTATTACCTCAGTGCCGACACCACCGCCTTTGTGCACCTGATGATGTCGGACCTGTTCAAGGATTTCCCGGATCTGAAGTTTATTATTCCGCACGGTGGTGGCGCTGTGCCTTACCACTGGGGTCGTTTCCGGGGCATTGCCCAGGACCAGGGGTTCGATCTGGAAGAGAAGGTATTGAACAACATCTACTTCGATACCTGCGTCTACCACCAGGAAGGCATCGACCTGTTGCTCGACGTGATTCCGACCAAAAACGTGCTGTTTGCATCGGAAATGATTGGCGCGGTACGCGGCATCGACCCGCGCACCGGTCACTACTTCGACGATACCAAGCGTTACATCGACGGCAATACCAAGTTGAACGCCGCTGAGAAGAAGATGGTATTTGAAGACAACGCGCGCGCTGTCTTCCCACGCCTTAAGGTCTGATCCGGTACCGGGCCAGCCGACTTCCTTGTGTTGTGCTTTCTGACCCGCCTCTGGCGGGTCTTTTTTTGCCCGTCGCTTGAACTTGTGCCGTCCATACCGGAGGATACGCCCTTCACTTCTCTGGATGGGCTTGCCCGTCAGGATCCGCAATGCCCCGCACAGTCATTCGTCTACTCGTCCTGGTCGTGCTGCTGATCGTTATGGCAATTCTGTGGCGCTACCTGGCCAGCACCGACCTGCTGACACCAGAACAGCTGGAGAACTGGCTAGGCCGGCTGGATGCAGTCCGGTCTTCGCCCTGGGTTGTTCCCGGCACAATGGTTGTCTATATCGTCGCTCTGTTGCTCGCCTTTCCGCTGACCTTGCTGGTGGTTCTGACTGGCCTGTTGTTCGGCCCCTGGTGGGGGCTGTTGTACGCCACACTGGGTACACTGAGTTCATCGGGGGTGACGTTCTGGGTAGGGCATCTGCTGGGGCGCGAGCCGCTGGAGCGTCATGGTGGCAAGCACCTGAAATCACTCTCCGGTTACATGAGCGTGCGCGGTATTCGCGCCATGATCCTGATCAACCTGCTGCCACTGGCGCCGTTCACCTTCACTAACCTGATGGCGGGTGCCTTCAACATGCCCTTTGCCCGTTATATGGTCGGTTCGGCCATCGGCATTATTCCCGGATTGGCGTTCGTGACGGTGCTGGGCGGCCAGGCTGGTCGTATCCTTCAGGCCGAAGACAACCAGGACTTGATGTGGGCCCTTGGCATCTCGGTGATCGTCGCTTTGCTGTTTGGCACCGTAATGGTGCTGGTACGACGCTACCGCAATCGGTCCTAGGGAGCCTCGGTCAGAGGTTCCCTAGCTGAGCTCCTTAGCACGGCGGGCCAACAGTTCACTGTAAAACCGGTTGATGTGTTCTGCGAAGGCATCGGTATCGTAGTGGCTGGCGAAGTCCACCGCCCGTTCTGCGAACTCGGCGCGGACGTCATCGTGTTCGATCAGGTACTGCACGCGCTCGACCCACAGGTCCACCCGGTCAAACGTTTTAAAGCCGGTTTGGCCATCCTGTATCACATCATCGGTGCCGCTGGAGCGAACCGCCACCACAGGCAGACCGGCGGCCATTGCTTCCAGTATCACCATGCCCTGGGTTTCTGATTTCGACGCGAACACAAAAACATCGGCCAGTTGATAATAGTCGGGAATGGTATCCGGGCTGACGGCTCCCACCAGCGTCACCGATGCCTGCAGACCCAGCGCCTCAATTTTTTCTTCCAGCACCGGGCGTTCGTCGCCCTCGCCCACCAGCAGCAAGCGCACGTTTTTATCCGTTTTCTGTTGCAGCTGTTGCATGGCATCGATCAAAAAGGCCACGTTCTTTTCCTTGCCCAGCCGCGACACACTGACCAGCACACGGTCGGTCTTTTCAATCTGAAAATGCGCCTTGAGCTCGGCGATCCGGTTGTCATTGCGCTGGTTAAACCGTTCGAAATCAATACCGGTCGGTTGCACACACACTGGCGATTTCACGCCAATCAGGCGCAGGTATTCCTCCGTTGACACCGTCGGCACAATCACCCCATCGCAGCGATTGCAAAACCGCCGAATCAGTTCATGCGAAATAACGTTCCGGAAAATACGCCCCGGCAACGGCACATAATGCGCGTACATTTCAAGACGGGTATGGTAGGTGTATACAGAAACCACCCTGTTTCGCCGGGCCAGCCACAAACCAATGGACCCGAGCCAGAACGGATGATGCAAATGCACGATGTCTGGTTTGTATTCCCGAAACAGCCTGAAAATACTGCGTTGAAAGACATTGGCGAGCCGGAACTCGCGCTTGCTGCCAAAGGCGGCGAGCGTTCTGACACGCAGTGTGTCTTCCCTTGGCTCGCCCTCCTGGTCGTACCGGGGCGCGACCACTTTTACCTCATGCCCATGCGCTTTCAAACCGCGCAATAACCGCTCGATAGAAATGGTCACGCCGGAAATAAACGGGAAGAAATTGTTGGTGAAAAACAGGACCCGCTTCGGCTGATCACGCCAGGGCGTGTCGTCAATGGCGTACTGGGAATAGAAATCCCGGTCTTCAAACAGGGTTTCACGTAGTTTGAGGCCGATCAGCACCAACAAGCTGAGAATGATCAGAAAACGCCCGAAACTGACGTAAAAGAAGGTATAGACCGAAGACCAGAGACTCTCGATGGTGCGATACCAGGAGGTTTCAAAAATATCGAGGTGCCGCACTTCAGCGAACACCTCATCGGCTTCTACCCGGACTCTCAGATAGTGATGGAAGCTGTTTTCGTCGTCGATGATCAGACCGCCGCCACCGCCCGTGGTAACGTAGCGTACGCCTTCAATAGTCTGATCGTAGTAAACCGATATCTGCGATGAAAATACGATGTCCACCTGGTGGGTTTCAAACAGGGCTCTCATCTCGGCCCCCACCCGGTCGTTCTCGAAATAGCTGTCTTTCTGAAAAATCGGCGTGTTGTGCGCCGGCGGATGAACCGGCGAGCCGATAAACACAAAATGGTGCTCCGCTTCAGACGTCGACAACTCATGCTCAAGCCAGTCCAGTTGCCAGTTGTAAGCCGTGTTGTCGGTGCTGTCGAGAAAGATGAACTTGGCATTGGCGGCAGCGAAGGAATAGAAATGCGGGCCATACTGTTCATAGAACCGCAACCGACCCAGTTCATCGTCTTCATTTTTGCCGTAAGTGAGCAACCAGGGCTGGTTCAGATAGGAGAATATGGTGTAAACCGAGCGGTAATTCTCGGCGGCTCCCCCGCTGACCGCGTTACCGGCAGACACGGTGAATTCCGATTCACTGGCATTGATGACCGGTATGATCTGGTCCTGAAAAATACTGACCGAGTTATTGACGTTGCCGACGACCGAAAACTCAAAACGCTCGCGACCGTCGAGCCGGTCCTGAATACGCTCGATCTGGCCAGCATGCATCGAACTGACTTTCGGCTCGGAGAAGTTCAGATACAGCTGGTACGCCAACAACGCGGCGATTACACCGATATTGATGTAATACAAAGTACGTTTGGTCGATTTGCGCACGTCTGGCACCTTTTCCCTGTCTGAACAGTGGCCAGTATGGAGGCTGAGTCAGATGCCGTCTACGTTAGCCATTGGTCATCTTCTGTGTGAGTGAGTTGAAAAGAGGGTGCCAGACTGGCCTGCGGGCTGGTACATTGGAGCACTGCTCAGCCAATACCCTGGGTTTCGGCCCCCGCTGACAACCCGGCAGGCACCAACCACAATAACAACCTTCCCCAACAGGCGACCAGGCAGGTGAGATGTTGAGTACTTGGACCTTTATGAAGCGCTTTGCGCGGTCACCGGCGGCCATTGGCAGCATTGTGCCCAGCAGTCGGTTCCTGGTGACCAGGATGCTGGAAAGCGTAGACTGGCAAGCAACCGACCAAATTGTCGAGCTCGGCGCTGGTACCGGCGTCATCACCGCCGCCATCGATGCCCAGCGCAAACCTGGCTCAACGTTCATCAGTTTTGAGCGCGACGACGACATGCGCCATGAGCTGAACGCGCGCTTTCCGGACGTACACACCCATCACGATGCCTTTCTGCTGCCCGATGTTCTGGCCAAACACGATCTGAACGGCGTCGATTGCGTGATATCCGGCCTGCCGTTTGCCAATTTCGACAATCAGCAACGCCATGCCCTGTTTTCCGACATTCACGCCGCCCTGCGCCCGGGGGGAGTGTTTATCGCCTTTCAGTACACCCGGTTGTTGCAACCCTACTTTCTGTCGGTCTACGGTCGCTATGAATGCAAGCGCGTGCTGATCAACATACCCCCTGCGCTGGTCTATTTTTGCACCAAGCAGTAGCCTGGTGCCAGCAATCCGCAACCGCCCATCCTGAAACATGCCTCCTGAAACATGCCTACTGAACCAAGCCTCTGATTCAGGGTATGCTCCGCCCGGCTTTGTTGGCCGATGAATGGCTGCAACAGAGCGTACTAACCATGAAACGCCTTAAAAACGTACACTGCTCACCAAACTGAACAGCGGAGAGCCCCATGAAAAACCTGAAAGACACCCGTCGCATCGGCCTTGGCTGCATGAACCTGTCGCACGCCTACGGTCCCCGGCCCTCTGAAGCAGACGCCATAACTTTCCTGAACGAAGCACTGGATCTGGGCTACGACCACCTCGATTCGGCCGCTCTCTATGGCTTTGGCAGCAATGAGTCACTGCTCGGCAAGGCTGTGATGCACCGTCGCGATGAGTTTTACCTGGCCAGCAAGTGCGGCATGTTCAAGGACGAAACCGGTCAGCGTTCGATCGATGGTCACCCCGATGTGATCAAACAAACCTGTGAAGATGCCCTGCGCCGCCTGAACACCGAGGTGATCGACCTCTATTACCTGCACCGCTGGGACAAACGCATTCCCATTGAAGAGAGCGTCGGCGCCATGGCCGACCTGGTGCAACAGGGTAAGGTGCGGCATCTGGGCCTGTCGGAAGTCTCCGCTGATACGCTGGGCAAGGCGCACCGCGAACACCCAATCACCGCCCTGCAGACGGAATACTCTCTGTGGAGCCGCAACCCGGAAATCGCCGTGCTGCGCGCCTGCGAAGAGCTCGATGTTACCTTTGTCGCCTTCAGCCCACTTGCCCGGGGTTATCTGAGTGGCGAGCTGACCGACCCCAACCAGCTGCCGGAAAATGACATTCGCCGGAAAATGCCGCGGTTTTCAGAGGAACACTACCCGAAAAACCTAACCCTGCTGGACCCGGTCAAGGCGATCGCCGCAGTCCTTGGCATCACTCCGGCACAGCTGACCCTGGCATGGGTGCTGAACCAGACCCCAACCATGGTCGCCATTCCCGGCACCACCCAGCTCAACCACGCCCGGGACAATCTGGCAGCCGCCGACATTGAATTGAGCGACGACGTTCTGGACGAACTCGACCGGGCCATCAACCTTGATACCGTCAGCGGCCCGCGCTACGGCAAGGCGACACTGGCCGAGATCGACACCGAGTTGTTCGATAGCGAAAAGGATTAACTCTCCATCTGGGCTGCCACCCTGCGTATATGGCCCGCCAGGATCGCACTGGTGGGCGTTAACGGGCTTTCCCGTCGCTGAACCAGATACAACGACTGGGTAGGCAGCGGGTCGCTGATGGGGAGTTCCGTCAGCACTGGGGCGTAAAGTGGCTGACGGCTGAACTTGGCCGGCAGCAGCGTCACCGCATCGGAATCCAGGAGGAACGCCAGAGTACTGGTCAGAGAGTAGGACTCCATCTGCGGTGGCGGCGCGCTCAGGCCAAAGTGCCGGAACAGGTCGATCACCAGCGGGCTGACGTGAGACCCGGCGCCCACGTGCAACCAGGGGGCGGAGATCAGTTCCGTCAGCTGGCGGCAGTGACGGAACCGACCTTCGCGCCGGGTAATAACCGCCATTTCCATACTCTGCAAAACGTCCACCTGGAACTCGCTTTCCGGCAAAGATTGCCATAAAGGCGATACGGCAAAATCCAGACTGCCACTGCGCAGTCGCTCCACCGCCTGCTCCTGCATACCCTCAAAAATATCGAGCCTCACACCCGGGCAATCCCGCTGGAACAACCGGACCGCACGAGCCACCCAGTCTACGGAGGAAGCGGGTGCCAGCATAATACGGACCACCCCTTCGCGCTCGCCACGCATCTGCGCCACTTCATCAACGGCTCTTTGGGTCTCATTGACAATGGTTCGGGCACGGCGGGCAAACGCTTCCCCATAGTCGGTAAGCACGACGCCCTGAGCACTGCGCTGCAACAGTGCCACACCCAATTCCTCTTCCAACTGCCGTAATTTGCGCGAGACACCCGGCTGCGACAGATTCAACTGACGGGCCGCAGCTCGAATACTGCCGTGCGTTAGCGTAGCCAGGAAGGTTTCTATCAGATCCAGCTTCATCGATACCTATCAGGTTTTGTTATCACCTGAGCTATATTGGCATCTTATGGCATCGCCTGGCCAGTGCTACTGTTTCCTGTAGCCGTGCTCACACCCACATTACTGACTGAACGGTGAACCAATACGGTGCTGTTACGGAGGCTCAACGCATGATCGAATCCAAGACTCAGGTTGCCATTATCGGCGGCGGACCCAGCGGTATGCTGCTGTCGCTGCTATTGCATCAGGAAGGCATCGACAACGTTGTGCTCGAACGCTCGACCCGGGCGCATGTGCTGTCGCGCATTCGCGCCGGGGTGCTGGAATGGAGCACGGTAGAACTGTTGCGCCGGGCCGGGATCGGCAAGCGAATGGACCGCGAAGGTCACGTTCACAATGGCACCCAGGTGGCCTGGGGCGGTGAGCACACCCTGTTGTTCGACATCAACACCTACACCGGTCGCCATTTGATGGCCTACGGCCAGACCGCCATCACCGAAGACCTGTACCAGGCACACGATGCACTGGGGTCTGAGGTGCATCATCAGGTCGAACAAGTTGAACTGCATGAGCTGACTGGCCAGCCTTTTGTGACTTACACGCAGGATGGCCAAACACATAGACTCAACTGTGATGCGATCGCCGGTTGCGATGGGTTCCATGGCGTGTCGCGTGGCTCCATTCCGGCCAACGTGCAGCGCAATTTCGAGAAGGTGTACCCGTTCGGCTGGCTGGGCATTCTGTCGGAAACCCCACCGCTGGATGACATCTGGTACATCCAGCATCCCGATGGTTTCGCGCTGGCCTCACAACGCAACCCGATGCTGAGCCGCTACTACGTGCAATGCGACCTGAACGACCGGCCGGAAGACTGGTCTGACGAGCGGTTCTGGCAAACGCTGCTGGAACGGATGCCACCGAAGCTGGCCGCCCAGGTCGTCACCGGGCCGTCCATTGAAAAGTCGATTGCGCCGCTGCGCAGCTTCGTGACGGAACCGATGCGCTACGGTCAGTTATTTCTGGTCGGCGATGCCGCCCACATTGTGCCACCCACAGGCGCCAAGGGTCTGAACCTGGCGATGTCGGATGTCTATTATTTATGGCGCGCTCTGGTCGGTCGCTACCGGCACAACAGCGAAGACCTGGTCGATCGCTATTCACAGGTCGCGCTGAAACGAGTCTGGGATACCACCCGATTCAGCTGGTGGGTCACCACCCTGTTGCATCGCTTCCCGGACCAGACCGACTTTGATCTGCGCACCCGGCTTTCCGAGTTGCAATACCTGTCGGACTCACCGGTGGCCATGCATCAGTTAGCCGAACAATACGGTGGTTTCCCGATTGAAGACTGGGGCTAGAACAACTGAATGACGCCGATGCCACTGGTGATCAACAGCACCCAGCCGAGGCCCTGATAGAACCGCGTGGCCTCGGTTTTTAGCAAGCGGGTATGAAACCGTAATCCCATCACATGACCAATCGCCGCGGCAGGCAGCAACCACAGCTGATGAATCAGTTGCAGATCGACATCGAACGCGATAAAGGCCGTCAGCTTGATGCACACCAGAATAAACCAGAGCACAAAGAGGGTGTCACGCAGCTGCAAACGAGGAGTTTTCTGCGACACCACGGCGATGATCAACGGTGCGCCGACCAAAGAAGTGCCGCTGATATAACCGCCTAATGCGAGAAAAACGCCATCAAGCCATTTACTGTTGCTGCGAAAGGGCATCTGCAAAATGTAGGTAATGGAATACAGCCCGACAATGACGAAAATAATGCCACTCATTACCGCATCGGGCAGGGTCAGTAAACCGAACACACCAATCAACTTGGGAATCAGCAAGATCAGAATCACGGTGCGCAAATAGCGCCAGTTGATGCTGCCCTCAGCATGCTCCGTATCCGTTGCCTTGGGTCGATTGCGATGACTTTGCCAAACCGTGATCGAGGAGAACACCAGCAGGTGTATCGCAATGATCGGCAGAAACACCACCGGCCGGTCACTGATCAGCAACAGAAACGGCAACGCCAATGCCGCCCCGCCAAACCCCAGACCAGAGCGCACAAAACCGCTCCAGACAAAGGTCAGGAAGATACCCGTCAGTTGTAACCAGGAAAGATCAGCCACGGCAGGCTCCGTCGAATGGGGAGCACAGTGTAACCGTCTGTCAAAAAAAGTCAGCGTTGGGGTTAATCAAGTTTCGACGGAAGGCGGTTCCGATCGAACCGCCTGCAACGCTTCATTCAGTGTTGAGAAATACTGACTGACCCCCGGAACCGGTTTTACCTTTGCGCGAGCCAGGGTTTTCAGCGGCTGGAATTGCAGGTCGGCGATGAAAATACGGGTGTTGTTTCGGCCGCAGTTTGCGATCAGTTTTTCCAGCGCGGCTAGCCCACCGGCATCGAGAATCGGTACGCCATCCATGTACAGGATGATACCCTGGCGTTGCTGGCACAGTTGCGCAATGTCACCGAATACACGGTCGGCAGCGGCAAAGAACAGGGGCCCGTTAATCTTTAGCGCTGTCCAGCCTTCCGGCAATTCACCGTCGATTTGTTTGCGGTTTTGGCTGATATCAGTGACGCGGGTCATCTCGGCGATTTCTTTCACAAACAGCACCGCCGCCAGCAAGATACCGACGGTAATGGCCATGACCATATCGATCAGAACCGTCAGCGAAAAACAGGTCAGGAAGACCCAAATGTCCCCTCTCGGTGCGGTCTTCAGCAGATGCACTGCTTTGGGCGCTTCGCTCATGTTCCAGGCCACCATCAGCAACAATGCGGCCATCGCGGGCATGGGCAACCAGGCGAGTACCGGTGTCAATGCCACAAGACCCAGCAATACCACACCGGCATGCACCATGGCCGAAACCGGGCTGACCGCACCGTTTTTGAAGTTTGCGGCCGACCGGGCGAGTGCCGCCGTCGCGGTAATGCCGCCGAAGAAGGGGGTAACGATGTTGCCAATGCCCTGCCCCAGTAACTCACTGTTGGCACTGTGCCGCTTGCCCGACATGCCATCGAGTACCACGGCACAAAGCAGAGATTCAATGGCGCCGAGCATGGCAATGGCAAAGGCGGCGGGCAGTAATTCGATGACCAGCGCCCAGCTCAACCCGACCGGCAAGCCGTCGCCACCAGCGCGCTGCCAGGGCCACTCAAAGGCTGGCAGCACCGGTGGAATGCCCTGCCCCGTCGACCCATCGGCCAGGGAATAACTGAACCGGCTGCCTATGGTATCGACAGACCAGCCCTGGCTGTTCAGCCACCAGGCGATCAGCGTGCCCACCACCACCGCCGGTAAATGCGCCGGCACGGGCCAGCGCAACCGGGGCCAAAGCAGCAGCACGGCAAAGGTGGCGACGGCCACAAACACACTGGGCCAGGCAAGTTCGGGGAGCGACTGTGCCAGTAGCCAGACTTTGTCGGCGGTGTGTTCCGGCATCGATTCGATCGGTAAACCGAACACATCCTTCACCTGCAGCACGGCGATCACAACGGCGATGCCCGCCGTGAACCCCAGGGTCACCGATTCCGGAATGTATTCAATCAGCCGGCCCAGACGCAGCACTGCCAGCCCAACCAGAATCATGCCGGACATCACGGTGGCCAGTAACAGACCGCCCAGGCCATAGCGCTGGGCAATGGGGTACAGGATAACAACGAAGGCAGCCGTTGGGCCGGAGATGCTGTAGCGGGAACCGCCGGTCAGGGCAATCACAAAGCCGGCAATGATCGCGGTGTAGAGACCGTATTGAGGGGGCACACCGCTGGCAATCGCCAGGGCCATGGCCAGGGGAATGGCAATAATGCCAACGGTGATGCCCGCCAGCAGGTCGCGTACCAATTTGCCTGTGGTATAGCCTTCAGCCATTACCTCACGCAGTGCATGGGCTGGCCTCAGGGAAAACAGATGTGCGCGATGGGGCATGACAGGTAACGGCCTCTACATTAGAAACTCATTATATAACACAGCCGGGGCGCTTCGATAGTGATGCGGATCAATCGCCTTCGGTGGATGAGGTCCGGGCGCCGTTGGTCCGATGACCTGCCGACAACTCGGTGGCCACACTGTCCGGCAATTTCTGTCGCACAGTGGCGCCCAGTTCTTCGAGTATTTCAACCTGACGCACCAGAGAACCGCGACCGTCGCGCAGTGTTTTCCAGGCGGTGTCGTAGGTGTTGCTGGCGGTGTTGATCTGGCTGCCGAGCTTTTCCATGTGCATCGCAAAGGTGCGCAATTTGTCGTACACCTTGCCGGCCTGGTCGAACAGTTGCTTGGCGTTCACATTCTGGCGTTCCAGCGTCCACAGGTTGGCCACGGTGCGCAGCGTGGCCAATAAGGTGGTGGGCGTTACGACAACAATATTCTGTTTGAAGCCATCGTTAAACAGCGCCGGATCGGATTGGAAGGCGGCGACAAAGGCAGGCTCGATGGGCATGAACATCAGCACGAAATCCGGTGAGTTCAAACCGTTCAGATGCGGGTAGTTTTTATCGCTTAAGCTACGAATGTGCTGGCGCACCGCCGCGACGTGCCGTTTCAGGGCCAGCTCGCGTTCCAGTTCAGTATCGGCGGCAACGTACTGCTGGTAATCGTTCAGCGAGACTTTGCTGTCGATGATCAGGTGTTTTCCATCGGGCAGGTTGACCAGAAAATCCGGTCGTTTGTTCTGGCCGTTGTCGTCTTTGAAGTTGGCTTCCCGGTCGTACTCACGGCCGCGTTGCAGGCCGGCGCTTTCCAGTATTTTCTCGGCCTGCATTTCACCCCAGTTGCCCTGCAGTTTCTTATCGCCCTTGAGCGCGCGGGTCAGGTCATCGGCCTGCTGGTTCAGTTGGGTATTCAGATCTTTGAGCTGGGTCAGCTGGCTCATCAGCTCAGTGTGGCCCCGGGTATCCTGAGTGTGAATGTCGTCGATGCGCTTGCGGAATTCCTGCACCTGTTCACGAAACGGGGTCAGCAAGGCGTTGAGGCTGGTCTGGTTTTGTTCACTGAAGCGCTTGCCCTTGGCTTCAAAAATCTCGTTGGCCAGTTGGCTGAATTCGGCTTTCAGGGCATCGCGGGTATCGGTCAGTAGTGCCACTTGTTCGCGGTGGTGTTTTTGCTCGGCCTGGTGTTGGGATTCCAGCCCGGCCAGGCGGGTTTCGCGCTGGCGCAACTGCGCCAACAAGCGATCGTTCTGGGTTTGCATGTCGTCGAGCCGGGTTTCCAGTCGCTGCGACTCCGAGGTGTGGCGTGACAGGTCAAACAACGTTTGCTGGTGCTTAACCTCAGCGTCTGCCAGTGCAGCCTCCAACTGACGGCGCGTGCGAACGGCGAAGCCACCCACCACCAACCCTCCCAGGGTGCACGACAGGGCCAGGCTGATCCAGACTTCCGGCAATTGCCACCACAGCATCCGGCTCTCCTTGCTTATTGATCAGCGGAAGCGCTGGCTTCCCGGGTTGCCAACATCTCGGGCAAGCCCAACGCGCGCCAACGCTCAAACCAGTGCCCCTGCGGAATGGCTTCGAAGGCGTAGTGCCGGTCTTGCCAGTCGAATGCCAGACGGTGGGCATGCAGATACAGACGCTCGGCCTCGCTGCCGCCATAGCGTTTATCGCCGATGATTGGACACGACAGGCTTTTCATTGCCACGCGCAGCTGATGCGTCTTGCCGGTTTGGGGCAGCAAGGTATAGCCACGAATACCGGGGTCCAGGGAAACCGACGTAAAACGGGTAATAGCCGGGTGTTCCCGGGTTCGAGCCAGCATCCACTGACCGCGTCGGCTGCGCACCATATCGCCAATGACGGTACCCTGTTTTTTACTGGGCTTATGATCGCTGACGGCGAGGTACTGTTTTCGAATCTGACGGTATTGAAACTGCATGCTCAGTGCGCGGTTAGCGGCGGCGTTACGCGCCATCAGCACCAGGCCGGTGGTCGGTTTATCGAGCCGGTGAACCGGGAAAACATCGCCACCAAGCTGGGCACGCGCCCAGCGCAATAGCCCCCAGCTGTCTTCGGATTCCTGGACGGTCCAGCCAGCGGGTTTGTCGAGCACGCAAAAATGCGGATTGCATTCGATGATGGCCGGTGGAATCACGTCCAGACACTCAAATCATCGTCGTTGACCGGCAAGTCATCGTTGTGATGACACTGCAGGCGCAGTTTCATCAGGCGTTCGCCCCACCGAGTATTCTCGGCCGCGAGATCTGCCTCGTTCAGACGCCAGTCGCGATGTTCCAGCCGAATGGTGAAGCCGCGCTCGGCCTTTTCCAGGGTCCACAGCACCAGGGTGTTTTCCCAGTCCGGGTCACCCAGCACGCACAGCCATTCCAGAGTTTTGTCGGGCTCTTCCTCAACCACTTTGAGCGTTACCGGACTGTCCAGATCATCCGAGCTCAGTCGCCAGCAATCGCCGCCGGCAATACTGACGGTGCCATCCCACCACGCTTGCAGGCCGAGTCGGGTTGTCAGCATTTCCCAGATTCGGCTGGCCGATGCGTCGATTGTGATCTGATGAAGCAATGTAGCCATAACCACCCTCACCCGGCTTGGGCCGGATCTCGTTTCATTCATTCGTCAGCACTATTCTGACACGATTCGCCTGTTCAAGTCGCCCATCGCGAACTATGGTGGCGGGATGTTGATCGCTGACCCACCCCTATGAATGCACATGGCTCACCGCTGGCACTGACGCCTGAGGCCTCGCTGAATCGCATGCCAGTCGTCATGACCGCGCAGGATAACCCCCGCCCTGCCCGGTACTGGGTTTCGACACCGGCGTTGCTGTCGCTGATTCATGAACACAACCCGGGTGACGAACGCTCGGTTCGCCAGTTCCTGACGACGTTCAGCGGCGAAGCCGGGGCAGACCAGGCTATTCTGCAGACCTTTGCCACACGCCTGATCCGGGTGATTCAAACCGCCCACACCGGTCAGGCCTGGGCGGATGGGTCCGATTTTCAACGCCGGTACGCGCACTATTGGCAAAGCTGCGAAACACTGGTGCTGGCAGGCGGGCTGACCAGTGGCGAATTTGGCCAACAACTGGCGCACCTGCTGGAAAACGCGCTGGCGCCGTTGAACGTGCTGGTGTCACCCTGGGCCGGGCAAACCGGTCTGGTTGGGCTGGCTCAGCATTATGGATCGGCTGAGCCGCTGGTGGTGATGGATTTTGGCGCCACCGGCATCAAACGCGGGCTGGCTTACCATCATGGCAACCGCATTGTTCCGCTACCAGAGCTGACGGTAGATCACTGGCTGGACGATCAGGGCCTGTTCAGAGCCGATGCCTTCCGGGCGGTTCTGAAGGACACCCGCGAGCATCTCGACGGACGCCTGCCAGTGGCCATTAGCCTGGCCTGCTATCTCGACCACGGCCACCCGCACGACTATCACTCCGGCGTTTACCACCGGCTTATTGAAGATTGTGAGCACCTGGCGACCACGCTGCACCAGCAGTGGTTACCAGGCGCCGGTTTCTCAGGGCTGGCCTTACTGGAACACGACAGCACCGCAGCGGCGCTGGCGTTTCGGTTTTCAAAACCGGCCATGATGGTGACGCTGGGCACGGGCCTCGGTGTTGGGGTGTGCCCGCGTCATGGGGGTGTGTAGACGCCAAAGGCAATGCGCAACAATGCCGAACAGTGTCATCATTTCCCCTGGCCAGGGGCTTTGAAGCAGTATCCGCAAGCCTCTGATCAGGGCTATACTGAAAAAACCCTTAACCAAGCCGAGGATAGACTGCATGCTGGTAGTGAGTCTGGTCACCGCGTTGTTGCTGTTGCTGGCGACCTTTTTCGTAGGCTCAACGGGTGGCGATGCAGCCCTTGCAGCCACTGCCGCCACTGCCCTGTTAGTGGGTGCTTACTATCAAAAACACCTCACCGCAATGCACCTTGCCATTCTCGCAGCGGTCACCGTCGTGCCGGCAACCCAGTGGTTTGAAGTGCTGGTGATTGAACGGGACCGAAGTGAGCAACAGCAGGTCGTACGGGAACAGATAGGCCACCTTTCCAGCCAACTGGAAACCGCCCTGATCGCCAATCGGGGGTACCTGGACGCACTGAGCTTGCTGGCCTCTACAGAACCCGACGTCAGCGAGGCACGCTACCGGCAATGGTTACAGCAATTGATCCCGGCGCAGACCTTCAGCTTGCTGAACACCACCATCACCAACCAGTTCGTGATCACCCACGTTTACCCCCCTGAGCCGCAAAATCTTGCCCTGCTCGGCACCAACCTGGCGCTGGTGCCCGACCAGGTCGATGATATCCGCGAGGTAATGGAAACCCAGATGGCCAAAATCGTTGGCCCCCTAACCGTGTTACAGGGCGACACGGCACTGGTCTACCGCCTGCCAATTTCCGGCCAGCCACACATGATCATTTCGGGCGTGGTCTCACTGGATCAGGTCATCGCGCGGGCTGTCTCTGGTGTGGATAACCTGAAATTGGGTTTGTCGGTCAGCCGAGGTGATGACACAACCCGACTGTTCAGCCAGGGCACACTGGGTCGTCACCGGGTATCCACCCAGTTTGACCACGGCGGCCTGTCCTGGTCGGTTCTGGCCGAGCCCCAGGCAGGCTGGGTAACCCCCACCCAAACACTGTGGATGACCCGCGCCTCGGCCTTTGCGGTCTGGCTATTCATCGTCTTGCTACTGGGTTCGCAGTACCGCGTCATGCGTCAGCGTGAACAGGAGCGGCTGCAGTTGAAAATTCAGGAAAGCAAACTGCTGGAAGCACAGCGGCTCGGCCGGCTGGGTTCCTGGACCTCGTTGCCAGCCAATCAGTTTGCACTCTCGGCCCCGCTGATGGAATTGCTCGGCACCGATCAGCCCAGGCTGAACCGGGAGGCGATGATCAACTACATCTACGAGCCCGACCGGCCCTACTTCACCATGCATATCCAGAGCGTACTGGACGGCAGCCAGCCCTTTGCCCGCTTCGAACACCGCATTATTACGCCGAGCGCCCTGCTCTGGGTCGAACAAACCATTGCCCTGAACGACAACCAGGAACTGACCGGGATGCTGCGCGACATCACCGAGATCAAGTCAACCGAGGCCGAGCTGCAGAAGCTCAACTACTACGATTCACTCACCGGGGCGTCCAACCGGAATTTCTTCGGCAAGCAGGTGCAACAGGGCATTTCGCTGTCGCAACGCAACCAGAATCACCTGGCGCTGGTGCTGTTTGACCTCGACAACTTCAAGACCATCAATACCAACTACGGCCACACCGTCGGCGATGAAGTACTCAAACAACTGACCGAACGCATCAAATACTGCATTCGCAACAGCGATACCGTCGCCCGCCTGTCTGGCGATACCTTCGCTATTTGCCTGCAAAACCTGAAAGACCCCAGCCACTCCATCTTTGTGGCTGATACCCTGCTGAAATCCATCACCGAGATCATTGAGATCGACGAAGTGCGCATCAGCATCACCGCAACGCTGGGCATCGCCACCAGCCCGACCGACGACATCGACTACGAGGGCCTGGTCAAGAAAGCCGAGATCGCCCTGCGCAAGGCCAAAGAGATCGACCGAGGCAGCTACCAGTTCTATTCCGACCAGATGAACCTCGAAAACGATCGCCGCCAGGACATTCTGCGCCTGTTGCCCTATGCCCTGCAAAACAACGAATTTCACCTGGTGCTGCAACCCCGGGTCGACCGGGTTGACCGGCGCTGGTGCAGCCTGGAAGTTTTGATACGCTGGAACAGCCCTGAACTGGGCGTGGTTTCACCTGGCGAATTTATTCCCATCGCCGAAGGCAGCCATTTGATTGTCGAGATCGGCAACTGGGTTATCCGACGTGCCCTGGAAGAGTTCAGCGAGCACCTGGATCAGCTTGACGATGACGTCGTCGTGTCAATCAACCTATCGCCCAAGCAGCTGGAAGAGCGGAATCTCAGCCTGTTCATCGCCAGTGAAATACACCAGGCCAATGTGCCTGCAAACCGCGTTGAATTCGAGATAACCGAGCATTCACTGACCGAAGAATCCGATACGACACTGACCGCCATGGCCGAGCTCTCGTCGATGGGCATTCGCTTTGCCATGGATGATTTCGGCACCGGATACTCCAACCTGGGCATGTTGCAAGCGCTACCGCTGCACGTTCTCAAGATTGATCAGCGCTTTATTCAGCGCCTCGAAGACGGGCCCAGGCACCTGGCCCTGGTCGAAGCCATTATCGATCTGGGCCATACGCTCGACCTGACAGTGGTCGCCGAAGGTGTAGAAACCGAAGCCCAGGTCAGACTGCTGGAGGAGCTGGGCTGTGACGAACTGCAAGGCTACTACTTCTACCGTCCGCAACCTTTCACAGAACTGCTGAAGGAGCGCGTGAACAGCTAGCAGGCCTGCCCCTGGGGCAACAGGAAACCTAACCAGCCTAACAAGGGGCACCACCTCAAATAATGCCAGATCGGGTGCCATAAACCCTGCCGCATTCAAGCCAGCGTGCGCGGATCCACCGATTTCTCGGCCCAGGCTTTACGGCGCGACCAGGCTGCCGCCATAACCGTGGTGGCGGCAAACGCCACAAACAGCGCAGCGACCAGCCCGGCAGGCAGCAGCCAGCCAGACACCCACCAGGGCAAGGTGGCACAGAGCAGCCAAAACGCGGCCGCAAGCCGGGTAGCGTATTTGCGTTGCTCCAGAATCCGGCCATTAATATACAGTCCGCCGCCCAGCGGAACGAAATGCGCCAGCGCCAGACCAAACGTCAGGTCATTGGTGAACAGCAGGAACCAGACGGTCCAGCCCATCAGCACAATGTGTATCGCGACCACAACGGCACTGACAACGGCTGACGGCGCGTTATTGAACTTCTGTTGAGTGTCCGGCAGGCAACGCGGCAGTGGATGGTTTTCTTTTACGTCCTCCGGTCGCCAGCCGGTAGGCATAAACCAGATACGCAGTTTGTCTTTCCAGCTACGGGCGTGCCAGGCATCCTGAATCAGTTGCCCCCACACATGCCAGTTGGCGAAAAACGGATTCCAGCTGTGCAGCGGTTTGCGTACGCCATAAGCGCAGGGTTCGTCCGCCAGCTCCGGCTGGTAGGTCCGGAACAGGCGGTCCCAGAGAATGAAGACACCGCCAAAATTGCGATCTATATAGGGGTCGTTAATGGCATGATGCACGCGGTGGTTCATCGGCGTCACAAACACCTTTTCATACCAGCCCAGCGTGCCGATAAAGCGCGTATGCACCCAGTACTGATAAATCAGATTCAGCGAACCGACGGTGACAATCACCTCGGGTGGAAAGCCAACAAACAGCATGGGCAAATAGAAAATCGAGCCGATCACAAAGCCATTGAACGGCTGGCGCAATGCCGTAGAGAGATTGAATTCCTCACTCTGGTGATGCACCACATGAATGCCCCAGAGCACATTGATCTGGTGCTGGCTGCGGTGGCTCCAGTAATAGCAGAAATCGTAAAACACAAAGGCCACCACCCACAGCAGTGGCGTCATGGTCAGTTCGCCGTGCGGCAGTACCGCCCACAGCGTGGCGTAAGCCAGGAAGCTCACCAGCCGGGTGGCAAAACCCATGGTCTGGCTGAGCATACCGGTGCTGAGCGAGGCGATGGCATCGTTGGTGCGGTAATAACCGGTTTTCTTGCGCCAGTCGACAACCAACTCGATCAACAGCAACAGCATAAAGCCGGGAATGGCATAGAGAATCAGATTCACGCAGAACCTCCACTTGCTGACCCGGATGCAGTATAGCCGCCCGGTCGCCGTGTGTTATTGTTATTAAAACGACAGTCTGACCCCACACCCGGGGCAAACGCAACCGACGGTCCGCGCCTCTGCTTTAGGAAGGCCTAATGCTTAAAACCGAACGCCGACCTTGGCGTTCTGTTCATCAATCACGCAACGCTTTTCCTCAATCCCGCAACAAGGCCCGCACAATGCAGAACTGGGCTAAATAGTAAGTCAGCATCACCGCCCAGGGCTGGCCCGCGAAGGGCGATGCAAACAGGCCAATGGCGATCAGAGAGTCCGACAGAATAAACACCGCCGCCCCAAAAAACGCCGGATACAACGCAAAACGGCTGTTCAAAGCCGCCACGCCCATGAACAAAATAGCGACCATGTACGCCAGTACCGGCACCGTAAGGGCGGCCAGATTTGGCCAGCACCAGACTAGTACCGCCATGGCCCATACCAGCAGAAACACCACCCAGGCAAACCGGTCAGGCCGCCAGGCAAAGCGCCCGGCAAACAAAACACCGTACGTCAGTTGGGCAATCAGAAAAGCACCGAGCCCAAACACAAAGAGATTCAGCTCCAGCAAAACATCACCCAGCGAACTGATCAGAATGGCCACCAATAACCATGGCTTCGCTGGCACCGACGGCGCACGCAACACGGCAAAGGCCAGCAACCAGATCGGAGCCGCCTTGATCACCCACTCGAACGCAAAGGGCGATCCCAGCATGGCGATCAGATAGATCAGCGCCAGTGCCCAGTAGCTCTGTTTAATCGCAATGCTCATTCCGCTACTCCTTTGGCTTTTTGCCGCAGTTGCGTCAACAGCAAGGTCAACGCAACACCCACAATGACGCAGACAATGCCCAGCCACTGGGCCCCCGACACCGGCTCACGCAGCACCACAAGCGTCAGCAGCGCATTGAACAGCGGTGCCGTGGTCATCATCAGCCCGGCTATGTTGGCATTACTGGCCCCCACCGCCTTGATCCAGGAGAAGAACGCGACAAGCGACGGAAACACCGCCACATACGCCACCGTCCACCACAAGTCAGTCGGCGGGATCAGAGTCTCACCACGCAAAGCCCCGCTCAGCCAGAACGGCACGATCATCAAACTGCCCAGGCCAATGAAAAAGGTCAGCATACCCACACTGTTCACTTCCCAGACCGGCAGCTTCTTCAACAACACCGAATAAAAAGACCAACTGATCAACCCGATAAAGAAAATACCATCGCCAATCAGTGACTGGCCACCAATGCTAAGCGCCATCTGACCATCGGTCAGCACCACAAAGGCGCCAAAGACTGCCAGCGTGGCGGTGAGCCACTGGGCGACGCTCATACGGCCAATGCCCAGCCAGGCACTGAGCATAAAGATCATCACCGGCATCAGGGCCGCCATAGCGCCCACATTCACCGGCTGGGTGTATTTAAGCGCCCAGTACTGAAGTGTGTTGTACAACGTGACACTCAACAACGCCAGTAACAGCAACGTCTTAAAATGAGTGCGATACCAGGGCCACTGGCGCCGGATGTGTGGAATACCAAAAGGCGCAATCAGCAAAAACGCCAGCCACCAGCGAAACTGGGACAGCGTAAAGGCCGGCAGCGACACCACGGCAATCTTGCCGACGATGGCGTTGGTCGCCCAAAAAAAGTTAGCCATCGCCGAGAAACCAATAGCGATGAGAAGTTGGCGTGAAGTCATTATTATTCGCGTATCGTTGGAATTTATTATGGAGTGGGAGTGTCGGGGTTTTGGAGGGTTGAGGCAAGTATCAAGCTGCGAGTCGTGAGCTGCGAGCTGTTAGAAGTTCAAGCTTTCTGAGGTTGTTCGATGCGAGCGACGGGTGCCGGGGTTGCCTTTGTGGGGTAGTCCGCAGCATGGATGCTGCGGCCTAGGCTCCATGGACGGATCTACGCCGACCCCACAGAGGCAACCCCGGTACCCGGCGCGGACCACTACCACCCAAGCCAACGTTACCCCATAAAAAAAGCGACCCGAAGGTCGCTTTTTTGACAAGCCTCAATAGCCTGTTATTTCTTGCCGCGCAGTCGCTTCAGTTCGCGCAGGGTACGCAACTGGGCTGACGCACGCGCCAGATCAGCTGCCACCACGGCGAATTCTTCTTCGGCGATCTTGCTGGCGATGACTTTCTCGGCATCGGCTTTGGCTTTTTCAGCCGCCGCCATGTCAATGTCACCACCACGCAATGCGGTATCGGCCAGAATGGTCACGACGTGCGGCTGGACTTCAAGGAAGCCGCCGGATACGTAGAACACTTCTTCCGACCCGTTCTGCAGAATCAACCGAACCGGTGCCGGGTTCAGCCGTGTCAGCAAAGGCGCGTGGCTGGGCTTAATACCCAGCTCACCCATTTCGCCCTCACAAACGACGGTTTCAACCAGCCCCGAGAAGATGTTTTCTTCCGCGCTGACGATGTCGCAGTGTACTGTCATAGCCATGTTAACCCCCGGCGCGATCAGCCCTTCTTGGAGCGAGCGTTGTAAGCTTCCATCACTTCATCGATGGTGCCTTTCATGTAGAAATCCTGCTCGGGAACCTGATCGTACTCACCGTCCAGAATGCCCTGGAAACCACGAATGGTTTCTTTCAGCGACACGTACTTGCCGGGTGCGCCGGTGAAGATTTCCGCAACGTGGAAAGGCTGAGACAGGAAACGCTCAATCTTACGCGCCCGGGCTACGACCATTTTGTCTTCATCAGACAATTCGTCCATACCCAGAATCGCAATGATGTCCTTCAGCTCTTTATAGCTCTGCAGAACACCCTGAACGCCACGGGCACAGTCGTAATGCTCGTTACCGATAACCAGCGGGTCGAGCTGACGCGAGGTTGAACCCAGAGGGTCAACCGCCGGGTAAATACCCAGTGCGGCAATGTCACGACTCAGTACTACCGTTGCATCCAAGTGAGCAAAGGTTGTGGCCGGTGACGGGTCGGTCAAGTCATCCGCGGGTACGTATACAGCCTGAACCGAGGTAATAGACCCGGTCTTGGTAGAGGTAATACGTTCCTGCAGTACACCCATCTCTTCCGCCAGCGTCGGCTGGTAACCTACCGCAGACGGCATACGGCCCAGCAGGGCTGATACTTCAGTACCGGCCAGCGTGTAACGGTAGATGTTGTCCACGAAGAACAGAACGTCACGGCCTTCGTCACGGAACTTCTCGGCCATGGTCAGACCGGTCAGTGCAACCCGCAGACGGTTACCGGGGGGTTCGTTCATCTGGCCGTAAACCATGGCCACTTTCGATTCAGACAGCTTGTCCAGCTTGATAACACCGGCTTCGGACATTTCGTGATAGAAGTCGTTACCTTCACGAGTCCGCTCGCCCACACCGGCGAACACAGACAAACCACTGTGCTCGGTCGCGATGTTGTTAATCAGCTCAAGCATGTTTACGGTCTTGCCAACACCGGCACCACCGAACAAACCAACTTTACCACCCTTGGCGAACGGGCAGATCAGGTCGATTACCTTGATGCCGGTTTCCAGCAAGTCCTGGCTTTGGGCCTGTTCGGCGTAAGTCGGGGCGTCGCGGTGAATGACCATGTGGTCATCGGCACCGATGTCGCCGCGCTCGTCGATAGGCTCGCCCAGTACGTTCATGATACGACCCAGGGTCGCCACACCGACCGGTACGGTAATACCGGTGCCGGTGCTTTCTACGCTCAGTCCACGCTTAACGCCTTCGGTGCTGCCCATGGCAATGGTGCGTACAACGCCATCGCCCAACTGCTGCTGCACTTCCAGGGTCAGGTTTACTTCAGCGACTTTCAACGCGTCGTAAACTTTCGGTACGTTGTCACGCGGGAATTCCACGTCGACGACGGCACCGATAATCTGTGTGATACGTCCGCTACTCATCTTCTGTATCCTCTCAAAACCGTTTTATGAAACCGCTGAGGCGCCACCCACGATCTCGGCGATCTCTTGGGTAATGGCTGCCTGACGCGCCTTGTTGTATTCCATATTGAGACTGTCGATCAGTTCCCCGGCATTATCGGTGGCGCTCTTCATCGCCATCATGCGCGAAGCCTGTTCGCAAGCCAGATTTTCCACCACGCCCTGATACACCACCGATTCGACATAGCGAACCAGCAGATGATCCAGCAGCGCTTCGGCGTTTGGCTCGTAAATGTAGTCCCAGGTATGTCGGCGCGACGTCTCGTCTTCAGCGGCCTTCAATGGCAACAGCTGCTCAATTCCGGGCTTTTGCACCATGGTGTTAATGAATTCATTAAACACCACAAACAAGCGGTCAATCTTGCCGGCGTTGAAGTCATCCAACATGACTTTCACACCGCCAATCAGGTCACTCACAGCGGGCTTGTCGCCCAGCTGGGTCATGCTCGCGACAACGTCGTAGCCGCGTGACTTGAAGTAACCCGTACCCTTGCTGCCAATGGCACATACTTGCACCGTTGCGCCCTTGTTCTTCCAGTCGGCCACGTCTTTTGCGACCTGTTTGAACAGGTTAGCGTTCAACCCGCCACACAGTCCGCGATCGGTTGAGATTACAATGTAACCCACCCGCTTGACGTCGCGTTCCATCAGATAAGGATGACGGTATTCGGGGTTGGCGTTCGCCAAATGCCCGATCACCGCCCGGATTTTGTCAGCATAGGGCTTACTGGCGTCCATCCGGTCCTGAGCTTTACGCTTTTTACTCGCAGCGACCATCTCCATCGCGGAAGTAATCTTCTGCGTGTTTTTAATGCCCGATATTTTCGTGCGAATCTCTTTTCCGGCTGCCATAGCAATGCCTCAGTTCAATCGGCTGTCCGAAGACAGCCGGTGAATTACCAGGTCTGCGTTGCTTTGAATTTTTCCAAAGCGTCCTTCAGCGAAGCGGCAATATCATCGTTATAGTTGCCGGTATCGTTGATCTGTTTCATCAGATCCGCGTGTTCGCTGTTCATGTAGGAGTGCAGTGCCGCTTCAAACCGCCCGACTTCTTTGATTTCCAAAGCTTTCAGGTGGCCTTCGTTGGCGGCGTAAACTGAGACAGCCATTTCTGCAACCGACAAGGGTGCATACTGGCCTTGCTTCATCAGCTCGGTAACGCGCTGACCATGCTCCAGCTGAGCCTTGGTCGCTTCGTCAAGATCCGACGCGAACTGGGAGAATGCCGCCAGTTCACGGTACTGAGCCAGAGCAGTACGAATACCACCGGCCAGCTTCTTGATGATCTTGGTCTGGGCTGAACCACCGACACGCGATACCGAAATACCGGCGTTCATTGCAGGGCGAATACCCGCGTTGAACAGGTCGGTCTCAAGGAAGATCTGACCGTCGGTAATGGAGATCACGTTGGTTGGTACGAACGCAGAAACGTCACCACCCTGAGTTTCAATGATTGGCAGTGCGGTCAGAGAACCGGTTTTGCCTTTCACTTCGCCCTTGGTGAACTGTTCAACGTAGTCGGCGTTCACGCGTGATGCGCGTTCCAGCAAACGGGAGTGCAAGTAGAACACATCACCCGGGAAGGCTTCACGGCCCGGCGGACGACGCAGCAGCAGAGAGATCTGACGGTATGCAACGGCCTGTTTGGACAGGTCATCGTAAATGATCAGAGCGTCTTCACCGCGGTCACGGAAGTATTCACCCATGGTGCAACCGGCGTACGGTGCCAGGAACTGCATGGAAGCAGGTTCTGAGGCCGAGGCGGCAACAATGGTGGTGTATTCCATGGCACCGTGCTCTTCCAGCTTGCGCACCACGTTGGCGATGGTCGACTGCTTCTGACCGATAGCCACGTAGACACACTTAATGCCAGAGTTCTTCTGAGCCATGATGGCATCGACGGCCAGCGCGGTTTTACCGGTCTGACGGTCACCAATGATCAGCTCACGCTGACCACGGCCAATAGGCACCATGGCGTCAACGGCTTTATAACCGGTCTGTACCGGCTGGTCGACCGACTGACGGGCAATAACGCCCGGCGCGACCTTTTCCAGCGGATCGGTCAGGGTGGTTTTCACCGGGCCCTTGCCGTCGATCGGGTTACCCAGGGCGTCGACGACGCGACCGAGCAATTCCGGACCAATGGGAACTTCGAGGATGCGACCGGTGCACTTACAGGTCTGGCCTTCTGCCAGATCCTTGTAGTCACCCAACACGATCGCACCAACAGAGTCTTGTTCCAGGTTCAGGGCCATACCGAACAGCCCGTTGTGGAACTCAATCATCTCACCAGACATGACATCGGCCAGACCATGAATACGCACGATACCGTCGGATACGCTGACGATGGTGCCTTCGTTCTGGGCCTTGGAGCTGGTATCGAGTTTGCCGATACGCTCCTTGATGATGTCACTGATTTCTGAAGGATTCAGTTGCTGCATTCTTTTTCCCTCACTAGGAATTCATTGCTTCAGCGAGTTTCGCCAACTTGCCGCGGACCGACCCGTCGATGACCGTGTCACCAGACCTGATCACCACACCGCCCAGTAATGACTCGTCGATTTCGACGGTCAACTGCACCTGGCGGCTGAATTTGGCGGTCAGTTTGTCGGCCAGCGTCTTTTGCTGGCTGTCGCTCAAGGAAAATGCACTGGTCACCAGAACATCGGCGGTTTTTTCCTGCTCCGCTTTCAGCACTTCGAACTGTTCGCTGATCTCGGCCAGCAGTGCAAGACGACGATTTTCCGCCAGAACGCTGACCAGGTTAGACCCGCCCTCGTTCAAGGCATCGCCGGCGAGTTGCTGCAAAGTTTTGGCTTTGTCAGCGGCGGACAGCTCAGGGTTGGCAATGAGTCGTTCAACCGTCTCATGCTGACTGATAGCGGCCAGCGTCGACAATTGCGTCGACCAGGCGTCCAAGTGCTTACTGTCCAGAGCTGCGTTGAACGCGGCTTTGGCGTAAGGACGGGCCAGCGTACTTAATTCTGCCATGATCCCTCCTTACAGCTCGGCTGCCAGCTTATCCAACAACTCGCTGTGTTTTTTCGCGTCGACTTCGGAGCCCAGAATGCGTTCCGCACCGGCCAGGGTCAGTTCGGAGATCCGGCTACGCAGTTCTTCCCGCGCGGCGTTCACTTCCTTATCAACCTCGGACTGGGCAGCGGCCACAATGCGCTCACCTTCCACACGAGCTTCAGCTTTCGCTTCATCAACCAACTGCGCGGCGCGCTTGTTGGCTTGCTCGAGGATGGCAGCGGCTTCCTGCTTGGCTTCCTGCAGCTTTTTCGCCACATCGTGCTGCGCCAGTTCAAGATCTTTGGCAGCACGGTCGGCAGAATCGAGCCCTTCGGCAATTTTCTTCTGGCGGGCCTGCATGGCATCCATAATTGGAGGCCATACAAATTTGGCGCAGAACCAGACGAAAATGGCAAAGACGACGATTTGTCCAATAAACGTTGCGTTGAAATTCACGCCTTCACCTCGTTTTGGTTGGTTTAATCAGAGTACCCAAAGGACCGATTGATTAACCAGCCACTACGAAGATCAGGTACATCGCGATACCAACACCGATAATGGGGATCGCGTCTACCAGGCCGGCAACGATGAAGAATTTGGTCTGCAGCATCGGGCCCAGTTCAGGCTGACGCGCTGTAGAGTCCAGCAACTTACCACCCAGCAAGCCGATGCCAATAGCAGCACCGATCGCACCAAAACCCATCATGATTGCAGCGGCGACAAATACCAGTTCCATGTTTTTCTCCTAAGTTTTCTATCGTTAAGGTTTAGAGCTTTCAAGTTAAAACGTTTTTTCAAAATCCGGGGCAGCCATCGAGCTTACCCGACGACCCGACTAGTGGTCTTCGTGGGCCTGACTCAGGTACACGATGGTCAACACCATAAAGATGAACGCCTGCAACGGTATGACCATGATGTGGAAAATAGCCCACGCCATTTGCAGTACGCCACCAAACACAGCGAAGAAGATGCCGGCACCAAACATCAGCGCGATCAGAATAAAGATCATTTCCGCTGCGTAGAGGTTACCGAACAGACGAAGACCGAGAGAGAACGGCTTCGCGATCAGTCCAACCAGCTCCAGGAAGAGGTTGAACGGAACAAAAATCCAGTGATTAAACGGTGTGAACGACAGCTCCTTGATGAAACCAAAGCCTTTCACCTTGAAGGAGTAGTAGATCATCAGGAAGAATACAAATACGGCCGTGCCCAGGGTGATGTTCGGGTCGGTCGAGGGAACGATCTTCTGATACTTCACGCCCAGCAGTTCAAGCGTGTAGGGGATCAAATCGACCGGAATGATGTCCATCAGGTTCGACAGGAACACCCAGACGAAGACGGTTAACGCGATCGGCGCGATCCACGGGTTCTTGCCGTGGAAGGTATCCCGCACCTGGCTGTCAATGAACTCGACGATGGTCTCGACGAAGTTCTGCATGCCTTTAGGTACGCCCTGAGTGGCTTTCTTGCCCACTCGCCAGAACGTAAACAGAAAGATCGCACCCAGGAGAATAGACCAGATCATGCTGTCGACATGAAACGCCCAGAACCCCATTTGGTTAAACTCTGCGGAACACCCCCCCAGAACCCACTGAGTGGTTTCCAGTGTCGAGCCATCGCACATCGTTGCACCCGCTTCCAACTTCCCATAAGTGAGGTTGGTCAGGTGGTGCGAGATGTACTCACCCGCATTGGCATAACTGCCTGCTTCACTTGCCATATGTCACTTTACCCCTATTGGCCGCCCGTTAGAGCGGTTACTTAACCAGAATCGGTGCCAACATTGCTGACAGGGTGTTCAGTACGACCACTACCAGCAACATTGTTGTGGCATTCAGGTCCGGCTGGGTTACCCACACCGGTATCAATCCTGCTGCCAGAATAATCCATTTGCCAAACAGCCCCTGGGACGTCGCGACCACGAAGAGAGCTGTGTAGCGCGAGCCGAAGTGCCGTAGGCTGCGCCAGGTAAAATAACTTTGTGCCACCACACAGAGGGCACCGGCCAACATCACTTCAAACCAGACATCCGGAATCACTACGGCCACTGCCAGGCCGAGGATCAGGGCGGTAACTGCCTGAAATGTCACCAGCCGCCAGGCCGAGGGCCGGGGAACCGGTTTGGGCCTTGCTTGTTGAAACACCACTGTTCTGTCCCGGTTATTGTCGTTTGCCCTGTTATTCTTCCCGTTCAGCGGTATTCGTAGGGCTGAACGGTCGGGCGGTTTGGGCGCCTTTCCCAAGGCCTGCCCCGCTTATCATCCGGGTTTGAGCGGTACCGGGCCATTGGAGGCTCGGCAAAACTCGGCAGAGTATATTGGAGTCGGCTAGTCGCATCAACACGCAACGCGCTCTCATTCCGACTGGGCCACGTTCGGTCAAATGGCTGTTTTTGAACGCAATTTGACTCGACTGAACACTGTCAGGCCCTACTTTACGTGGTTCAGGATACCGTCGAGCTCATCCAGGCTGTTGTATTTGATCACCAGGGAGCCCTTGCCACGTGCGCCATGCTTGATCGACACCGTGGCGCCCAGGCGCTGTGACAGCATCTCCTCCAGGTTCTGGATGTTGGCGTCGGCTTTGTGTTCCGAACGGTCCAGTCCGGTTTTCTTGCCTTCGACCAGGTTGCGTACCAATTGCTCGGTCTGTCGCACCGTCATGCCTTTGGCAACCACTTGGCGCGCCGCTTCTATTTGTTGCTCGCCCTGGACACCCAATAACGCCCGGGCATGGCCCATTTCCAAATCGCCGTGTTCTAGCATACGGCGCACATCGGCTTCCAGACTGATCAGTCGCAGCAGGTTGGTCACTGTCACCCGGTTCTTGCCAACGGCTTCGGCTACGCCGGCCTGCGTCAGATCGAATTCCTTCTGCAGGCGCTGCAACGCCAGCGCCTCTTCCATCGGGTTCAGGTTTTCACGCTGAATGTTCTCGATCAGTGCCATGGCAATGGCGTCTTCGTCAGAGACATCGCGGATCACGGCTGGAATCTGATCCAGCCCGGCCATCTGGGAGGCGCGCCAGCGGCGTTCACCGGCAATGAGTTCGAAGGACTCGGGGCCCTGGGGGCGCACCACGATAGGTTGCATCACGCCCTGCGCGCGAATGGATGCGGCCAGTTCTTCCAGCGCATCGGCCGACATGTCGCGCCGCGGCTGGTACGTGCCCCGATGAATCCACTCGACCGGCAACATGCGCAAACTGCCGTCATTTACATGGGAGACTGGCTGATCGGCAATGGCCTCGACTTCCCGTCGGGTAGTGATCAGAGCGTCCAGGCCGCGTCCCAAGCCTCGTTTCTTAGCTGCCATTTACACAGATCCTGTCAAATGTTCGGTATCGGGTGGTTTGACGCCTTCAACCCGGCGAACCAGTTCTCCGGCCAGCGCCAGGTACGCCAGCGCGCCCTTGGAGGAGCGGTCGTACTGCAACACCGGGGTGCCATAGCTGGGCGCTTCCGCCAGCCGCACATTGCGCGGAATCACCGAGCTGAAAAGTTTGTCGCCAAAGTGGTTTTTTAACTGATCGGAGACATCGTTGGTCAGGCTGTTGCGCGGGTCGTACATGGTGCGCAGCAGGCCGCCGATTTCGAGTTTCGGGTTCACCACTTTCTGAATGCTTTGAATGGTGTCCATCAGCGCAGCCAGGCCTTCGAGGGCGTAATATTCGCACTGCATCGGAATCAGCACCTGCTCGGCAGCGGCCAGGGCGTTTACCGTCAGCATGTTGAGCGACGGCGGGCAGTCGATAAAAATATAGTCGTAATGGTGCTTCACTTCGGCCAGGGCGTACTGCAGCCGGTGCTCTTTCATTTTCACCGACATCAGTTCCACTTCAGCAGCGGTTAGGTCGCCGTTGGCGGGCAGCAGGTCGTACCCGGCTTCAGGCGTGGTGACAATCGCCTCGGCGCAGCCGGCTTTGCCGGTGATCACATCGTAAACGCTGAGGTCGATTTCATTCTTGCTGATGCCACTGCCCATGGTGGCATTACCCTGGGGGTCAAGATCCACGACCAGCACCTTGCGCTTCATCGCCACCAGAGAGGCGGGCAGATTGGTGGCGGTGGTGGTCTTGCCGACCCCGCCTTTCTGGTTGGTAATGGCAAAAATATGTGTCAAAGCCGAATCCTTATGTCGTTCGGGCCGACAACTGTACCAGATGTCGCGCGTCCGCACTGAGTAAAGCGCTGCCCGGAACGGTAAGCGGTGTGACCCGATCGACCTGGATATCGCCCGGCAGAGCGGCGATTTCGTCGGTCGGGTACAGTCCTTTCATGGCCAGAAAGTGGCCACCCGGTGCCAGCAGATGCCGGGATTTTGCCACCATATCGGCCAGGGTGGCAAAGGCACGTGACGATATTTGTGAGAAGGTACGCTCCGGCTGCCAGGCTTCGAGGCGGCTGTGCACCACGGTTACGTTGCCGACGCCCAGTTCCAGTTTGACCTGAGTCAGAAACCGGGTCTTCTTGCCGTTGCTGTCTAGCAGCGTGACCGGCTTGTCGGGATCGACCAGCGCCAGAATCATGCCTGGCAGGCCCGGACCGGTGCCGACATCCAGTAAATCACCCGGGCCGACGAACGGCAGAATCGACAGGCTGTCGAGCAGGTGCCGGGTAATCATTTCCTCGGGTTTGCGCACCGAGGTCAGATTGTAGGCCTTGTTCCACTTGGCCAGCAGCGCATGGTAAGCCAGCAGTCGTTGTTGAACCGCCGGGTCAAGTTCAATGCCCAGTTCAGCCAGTCCGTCGCTTAACAGCGATGCATAGCGCTCACTCATGCGCTGTGCTGCTCGACCTGAGCCGCCTTGCTGGCCGCGGACTGCTTCTTCAGATGAATCAGCAACATCGAGACTGCCGCCGGCGTGACGCCGGAAATGCGTGAGGCCTGCGCCAGGGTTTCCGGCCGGGTCTGCTTCAGTTTCTGCTTCACTTCATTCGACAGACCACCGATGGCGTCGAAATCCAGCTCGGCGGGCAGCTTCATGCTCTCGTGGCGGCGCAGGGTGTCGATGTCATCCTGCTGACGCTGAATATAGCCCTCGTATTTGGCGCTGATCTCGACCTGTTCGCTGACCGCCGGGTCGAGCGATTCAGTCGGCACCAGTTCGGCGATGTCGGCATAGGTCAGTTGCGGCCGTTTCAGCAAGTCGCGCAGGGTGGTTTCGCGTGACAGTGGCTGTGCCAGCTTGTCGTGCAATGCCTGCGCCTCGGCCGATTTCGGCTGTACCCAGGTGCTGTTCAGGCGCTGGGTTTCGCGGGCAATCGCTTCCTGCTTGGTGCTGAAGGCGGCCCAGCGCGCGTCATCGACCAGGCCCAGTGACCGGCCGGTTTCGGTCAAACGCGCATCGGCATTATCTTCACGCAGTAGCAAGCGATATTCGGCGCGACTGGTGAACATCCGGTACGGTTCCAGAGTGCCCATGGTGATCAGGTCGTCGACCAGCACGCCCAAATAGGCTTCATCGCGGCGCGGCGTCCAGGCGTCTTCACCGGCGGCGCGACGGGCAGCGTTGACCCCGGCCAGCAGGCCCTGAGCGGCGGCTTCTTCGTAGCCGGTGGTGCCGTTGATCTGGCCGGCGAAGAAGAGGTTGCCGATGAATTTGGTTTCCAGACTGTGCTTCAGGTCACGCGGGTCGAAATAGTCGTATTCGATGGCATAACCCGGCCGGGTAATGTGGGCGTTTTCGAAGCCCTTGATGCTTTGAATAAAGTCGATCTGCACATCGAACGGCAGGCTGGTGGAGATGCCGTTCGGGTACATTTCATAGGTGGTCAGCCCTTCGGGCTCGACAAACACCTGATGGCTAGTCTTGTCGGCAAAGCGGGTGACCTTGTCTTCAATCGACGGGCAGTAGCGCGGGCCAATGCCTTCAATTTCACCGGCGTACATGGGCGACTGATGCAGATTGTCGCGGATGATGTCGTGCGTGCGCTCGGTGGTATGCGCAATCCAGCAGGCGACCTGGCGCGGGTGCTCTTCGACCCGGCCCATGTAAGACATCACCGGCAGCGGCGTGTCGCCCGGCTGTTCGGTCAATTGGCTGTAATCGAGGCTGCGGCCGTCGATGCGTGCCGGGGTACCGGTTTTCAGGCGACCCACCCGGAACGGCAGTTCACGCAGACGCTGCGACAGCGCATTGCTGGGCGCGTCGCCCATGCGGCCACCGGAGTAGTTCTGCATACCGACGTGAATTTTGCCGCCCAGGAAGGTGCCGGCAGTCAGCACGACGGTGGTAGCCATGATATGAATACCGGTTTGAGTCACTACGCCGGTCACCACGTCGTTTTCCAGTAGCAAATCGTCAGCCGACTGTTGAAACAACTCCAGATTCGGCTGCAATTCCACGATTTCCCGAATCGCGGCCCGGTACAACTGGCGGTCGGCCTGGGCGCGGGTGGCGCGTACGGCCGGGCCTTTACGGCTGTTCAATACCCGGAACTGGATACCGGCGCGGTCGGTGGCGCGCGCCATGGCGCCGCCGAGGGCGTCGATTTCCTTGACCAGATGACTCTTGCCAATGCCACCAATGGCGGGGTTGCAGGACATGACTCCGACGGTATCGGCGTTGTGGGTCAGCAGCAACGTCTGGGCACCGGTACGGGCAGACGCGAGCGCCGCCTCGGTTCCGGCATGACCGCCACCGATCACTATGACATCGTAACGCTTGGGAAATTGCACTGAACACCTCGGGTTGAACTGAGCCGGGCGCTGGTGATCAATTTTTCACCAAATCCCGGAAAATGGGGCGCAGATTATACGGATTAACAGGGGCGTTTGGCACCCCCTTTCGAAAGACAGACCCGGCCCGTTACCGGGCCGCAGATTGGGTATACTTGGGTGGCGTTGGTTCGCGGCGGCCACCGGTGCGACCTCAGCGGGGTCGGCTCGTGCCTGGGGTCCGCACCGGATGCCGGGTATGCTTCTGCTGGGGCTGGCTCGTGCCTAGGGTACGCGCCGGGCACCGGGTGTGCTTCTGCGGGGTCGGCGTGAACCCGTCCATGGGGCCTAGACTGAAGCATCCATGCTTCAGACTCCCCCGCAGAAGCACACCCGGCACCCGTCGCTCGCCTTTTCAGCAATTCCGACTCTTATTTTGCTAGCTCACAGTCGGCCGTGGACGGCATTGCGGAATACCTTGGTTAATACGGCGTCACTCAGCGGTTGCGGATTGCCACCGGCTGAGGGATCGACGGCGGCCAGGCGGCCGACTTCGTCTGCCTGATCGTCCGGTACGCCGATCTCGGCCAGGGTGTGGGGAATACCCAGCTCACGGCGGAAGTCCAGTACCCATTGCAGCAGGGCATCAAACGAGGTGTCTTCAAGGCCCACGGCCTGAGCCACCGGCACCATACGGTGCTCAATGCTGGCGCGGTTGTGCACCATGATGTAGGGCAGTACCACGGCGTTGGTGAGGCCATGGTGGGTGTTGTACATCGCGCCGACGGCGTGGGAAATGGCGTGTACGCCGCCCAGCCCTTTTTGAAAGGCGATGGCGCCCATGCTGGCCGCAGTGAGCATTTTGGTGCGCGCTTCCAGGTTGTTGCCATCTTTGTAGGCAACCGGCAGCGACGCCGCCACCAGGCGCATGCCTTCCAGAGCAATACCTTCGCAGATCGGGTGAAAACCGGGAGCGCAGTAAGCCTCAAAGCTGTGGATGAAGGCGTCCAGCCCGGTTGCGGCAGTGATGTGTGGCGGCAGCGCCGTTGTGACTTTCGGGTCCAGAATGACGGCTACTGGCAGCATTTTCGGGTGAAACACGATGATTTTGCGGTGTTCGGCTTCGTTGGCGATGACCGAGGCCCGCCCTACTTCCGAGCCGGTGCCGGCCGTCGTCGGAATGGCGATAACCGGGGCGATGCCCTTGGCGTCGGCGCGGGTCCAGTAATCGCCGATGTCTTCGAAATCCCAGATCGGCCGGGTCTGACCCGACATAAAGGCAATGGCTTTACCCACATCGAGGCCACTGCCGCCGCCGAGGGCGACAACGCTGTCGTGCCCGCCCTGGCGATAAGCCGTTACGCCCGCTTCGACCATGGGGCCGGTCGGGTTGCCTTCCACGTCGGCAAAGAATGCCGCGCCGAGGCCGACGCTGGTCAGGGCAGCCAGTGTTTCCGTCACCATGGGCAACCCTGCCAGGCCACGGTCGGTCACCAGCAACGGTGCCTTGAAGCCCAGTTCCTGGCACAGCGCCGGCAATTCTTTCAAACGGTCCGGGCCGACCAGGATGCGGTTGGGCATGCCCCAGTTTGCGATTAACGATGTTTCCGTAGTCATGGGTCAGCCTCCGCTGGGCAGTCGTAAGTGAAAGCTCTTGGGTTGGGTCAGGGCGTCGTAACCGATTTCGGACAGCGACGCACCCCGGCCGGTGTGCTTGACTCCGGTCCAGGCCAGGGCCGGGTCGAGTACGTCGCAGCGGTTCATAAACACGGTGCCGGTCTGTATCTCGCGACCGAGGCGCTCCGCTGCTTCAAGATCCCGCGTCCAGATCGAGGCGGTTAGACCAAATTCGCTGTCGTTCATCAGTTGAATGGCTTCTTCATCCGATGCTACCGGCATGATGCCGACCACGGGGCCGAAACTTTCTTCGGTCATTACGCGCATGCTGTGATCAACCCCGGTCAGGATTTGCGGCGCCAGGTAAGCTGTTCCCGGTTTATCGTCAGGGAATTCTCCGGGCTGAATCAGTGCTTTGGCACCGGATTTGACGGCATCGGCAATTTGGCCGCGCACAAAGTCGGCCGCCGAGGCTTTGACCAGAGGGCCCAGAGTAGTCGATTGTTTCAGCGGATCACCCAGCACCAGCTTGCGGGTTTCAGCGACCAGCGCATCGATGAAGGGTTGATACACATCCTGATGTACATAGATGCGTTCCACAGAGCAACAACTCTGGCCGCTGTTAAAGAAAGCACCATCGGCCAGGTTGACCGCCGCGTCTGCGATATCGACATCGGCGCGCACATAGGCCGGGTCTTTCCCGCCCAACTCCAGCGCCGTACCGGCAAATTGGCCGCTGTCGGCGATGGCCTGCTGAATGCTCTGACCGCCGCGCACCGAGCCGGTAAAACTGACGAAGCGAATGGTCGGTTCTTTCAAAATAGCCGCCGTGGTGTCGTGACTTAATGTCACGGCCTGAAACACCCCCTTAGGCAGCCCAGCTTGTTCCAGAACCCGCTGCAACCGTTCGGCACACAGCAAGGTTTGTTGCGCATGTTTAAGCAACACCGCATTGCCTGCTGCAAGCGCTGGCCAGACCGTATTAACCGCCGTCATATAGGGGAAATTCCAAGGCGCTATGGTCAGCACTACGCCAACAGGATCGCGCCGGATATATCGTTTAAAACCGGGTTTATCCGGCATTTCCAAGTCGGCCAGTGCGCGCGGCGCAATCGCCAGCATGTAACGGGCGCGTTCGCTGAAGCCATTCACTTCACCGCCGCCCTGACTAACAGGACGGCCCATTTGCCAGGCCAGCTCTTCCGCTAACTCGTCGCGCTGCTCATCAAGCAGTTCAACCGCCCGCTCCAATATTTCCACTCGTTGTGCCAGCGGCATGGCTTGCCATTTTTTCTGGGCGGCCGACGCTTGTTTTACCGCCTCACGGGCCTCAGCCTCACTCAGATAAGGCCGCTCGGCGTACTGGTCGGCGTTTACCGGGCTGATGATTTTTGCCATCTCAGTCATTCTTGGCTTCCTGTTAATCGTCTAGATGATTTCAAAGTAGCGCTGCAATTCCCAATCGGTAATCGCCTTTCGGAATTCCCGTTCTTCCCATTCGCGTGTTGCAGCGTAGTGATCAACAAAGGCGTCGCCAAAGAGTTCGCGCGCTGCCTTGGAAGCACGCAATCGACCGGCAGCGTCTATCAGGGTCGCGGGCAATGTTCGTTCGGGCGAAAACTCGACGTCGTAGGCAGTGCCTGCAATCGGCGCGTCTGGTTCCATCTTGTTTTCTATGCCCCACAAACCCGAGGCTAATGCAGCGGCCAGCGCAATGTACGGGTTGATATCAGCCGCTGAAATTCGGTATTCGACACGTTGTGACTTGGGCGACCCTGGAATGGCGCGCAAGGCACAGGTGCGATTTTCAATGCCCCAGCTGGCCGCCGTCGGTGCCCAGGCGCCGGGAATTAACCGGGTGTAGCTGTTGACGGTGCAGGCGATCATCGCCAGAAATTCCGGCATCAGCGCCTGTTGCCCGCCGATGAAATGGCGCATGGTCTCAGACATCTTGTGTTCGCCGCCGGCTTCATCGTAAAACGCCGAGGTGCCATCTTTTTTGTGCAGCGATACGTGCATGTGGCCGCTCTGGCCCGGATAGTCGGCCGACCATTTGGCCATGAAGGTGGCCATCATGCCGTTGCGCTGGGCGTAGACTTTGGTGAAGGTTTTAAACAGCGCGGCTTTGTCGGCGGCGTTCAGGGCGGAATCAACCGCCAGGGCCGCTTCCAGCACACCGGGGCCGGTTTCGGTGTGAAAGCCTTCCATCGGCATGTCCATGGCGTTGCAGTAATGCATGAAGTCGTTGTAGAACTCGGCCATCACCGAGCTGCGCAATACCGAGTAGCCAAAAAAGCCGGGCGTGATGCTGGTCATCTGCTGGTAGTGTTTGTCGCGCACCGACTTGGGGGTTTCTTCAAACAGGAAGAATTCGAATTCGCAGGCGGCGAGTGCGTTGAACCCAAGGCCATCGGCACGCTCCAGTACACGACGCAGCAGACCGCGCGGGCAAATGGTTTCGGCCGGGCCGGTGAATTCACAGAGGAAGAACAGGGTGTTGCCTTCCGACGGAATCTCCCGACAGCTGTCCGGTACAATGTTGACCCAGGCATCCGGGTAGGCGGTGTGCCAGCCGGTGTAGTCGACGTTGTCGTAGAGTTGGTCGTTACTGTCCCAGCCCAGCACCACATCACAAAAGCCGAAGCCGCCGTCCAGTGCCGACAGGAATTTACTGCGGCTCATGTACTTGCCGCGCAGTACCCCGTCGATGTCGAACACCCCGACTTTTATCTGGCTGGCATTGCGCTCTTCAATAATGGCTTTGGCGTCTGCTTTGGTTTTTACGTCTCTGGGCTGCATCTCAACACTCCTTTTGAACTGGCCTATAGATATACCTCTCCCGCCTGAAAGAGTCATCGGTTTGGCTTAAAAAAAATCAGGAAGTCGCTATTCAGCCAAACCGGTCGGGCCGAAACGCACCAAGGTCGACCGCTGCCGGTTCCCCGTCGACCAGTTGGCCCACTATCTGTGCACTCCCGGCCGACAGTGTCCAGCCGAAGGTGCCATGCGCGGTATTAATAAAGAGGTTGTCGGTCGGGCCCTTGCCGATGGCTGGCGGACCGTCCGGTGTCATCGGCCGGAACCCGGTCCAGGCTTCGGCGGTCTCCAGATCAGCAGCCCCTGGGAAGCGCATGGCGGTGGCGCGTTTCAGGGTGTCGAGCCGACGAGGTGGTATGTTGCGGTTAAAGTCAGCCAGTTCAACAAAACCGGTTACCCGCAGCCGATCGTTCAGACGGGTCGCCACCACTTTGAATTCGTCGTCGATCACCGTCGATTGCGGTGCCTTGTCGGGGTTGGTCAGCGCCGCCGTGAGCGAGTAACCCTTGACCGGGTACAGAGACAACTTCAGGCCAAATTCCCGGGCAACCTCCGACGACGCCGCACCGGCACAGAGCACAAAAGCATCGGCTTCGAGCTGCTCGGCGGCGCCCGGTTCATTGGCCCGGGTCAGTACCAGGGCGACGGGTTTACCGGCCTCGGTAATGACCTCGGCAACCGACTGGCCGTAATGGAAGTTAACACCCTGTCCGGCACAAACGTCAGCCAATGCCCGGGTAAACTGGTGACAGTCACCGGTGCCGTCGTCTTTCAGGCGCAAAGCCCCCAGAATCGGCGGGTTGCGGGCCAGGCCAGGTTCAAATGAATACACGTCGTCTGGCTCAAGCATCTGGTGTTCTATGCCCAGGCGTTGCAACAGCGCTGCATTGTCGCGCAAGCCCTGGTGATTTTTCGCATTGCTGGCCAGCTCCATCAGCCCGCGGTGTCCACCGGAAAAATCGAAAGGGTGTTTCTGTTCAATGTCGATGAAACACTCGCGGCTAAAGGCCGCCAACTTTAGCATCGCAACTTTGTTCGCCTCGAATAGTCCCGGCTGGCGCGCATAGCGCCAGGTATCCCAAAGAAAGCGCAGCGTTGACAGAGACGGCGGCTGTTTCATTTTTAGCGGGCCATCGGCCGATAGCAGCCAGGGCAATGCCTTGCCAATCATCGCCGGTGAAGCCCAGGGGTAGACGTAGCCATAGCTGCGCTGGCCTGCGTTCGCTTTGCTGGTTTCCATACCCGCTGATGACTGGGGGTCAATCACGCTGACGGTGTGGCCACGCTGGCGCAATGCCCAGGCGGTGGTCACACCGACCACACCGGCTCCAATAACCGCGATATGCATGCTTCAGGCTCCTGAGTGCTGCTGCCAGACTTCAATGGCGGCGGCCAGGTCTTCCAGCGACGCGCCAACCGATTTAAACACCGTGATCTCATCGCCGCGCTCGCGGCCCGGGGTTTTGCCACGCAATAGATCGGCCAGGTCGGCACGAACATCGTCTAAAGTGAAATCGCTTTCGTCCATAGCCTGCAGCAGATCACCCGCTTCACCGCGGGCACCAGCGTAGGTATCGACGAACACCTTACCGCGGGTTATGGCCACGCTGTCGCACTCGCGCATGGTGGGTCGAAACGCACCAACCAGATCCAGATGCGCTCCGGGTTTGAGCCAGTCGCCCTTCACCAGGGCCTCGGTTGATAGCGTGGCACAGCTGACGATGTCGGCCTGGCTCACGCTGTCTGCCAGGTCGGTTACAACGCTGGTCTCAAAGCGGTTCTGATACTGCGTTGCCAGTGCTGCGGCTTTCTCCGGGTTGCGCCCCCAGACCTGCACTTTCCGAATGGGCCGCACACTGGCGTGGGCTTCAATCAGCATGGGTGCCAGCTTGCCGGTGCCGAGCACGACCAGCGTTGCCGCGTCAGGGTGCGCCAGTTCACGCGCGGCCAGGGCAGACGCGGCGGCGGTTCGACGCCGGGTCAGTTCGCTGCCATCGATACAGGCCAGAGGCTGACCGGTTTCGCCATTGCTGAGTAAATAGACCCCGGAAATGGCTGGCAGCCCGACGGCAGCATTTTGCGGATAGACGTTGACCATTTTCACGCCCACATAGCCATCCGTTTGCCAGGCAGGCATCAGCAGCATGGTGGCTTCACCGTCTTTGCGATGCATCGCATGATGGTGGCGTGGGGGCGCTTCAACACCGTCGACAAAAGCGCTCGCAATACGCTCGATCAGTGCCGGCCAGGCGAGCAACCGGGCCACCTGTTCGCTGCTAATAACTTCCATTGACTGCCTCCGTGTCCTTGATGAACGCTGCTCAATTTGGATTTTCATCATACGAGGCTGACCCTCTGTTGCAAGCACAGTACCGTCTAAGCGTCAGCTTACTGACCGCTTTAACCGATTTTCGCTGAACACAGCTCGCTCGTTTGCTTGCATTGCTGGCCCTGTATCTATACTCCGCCGAACTCCCCCAATTGGAGCTTGTTGTTGGTTGCTGGGCGCACTTGAAGAAAAGGAAGGTGTAAACATCAGTCTAAGTGTTAAGCTGGGCCTGGATGCATTGTTCTGAATACGCTGATGACATCAAAAGGACAGCTTGCCACGACAGGGAACCGTGACATCGAACCGCCTTCCAGAGGCTGGTTGGGTAGCTGGGTCCCGTGGCATTCACCTCCCCTACAGCGATGCCTTGGTATCGCCTCTGTTCTGACGTTTCTGGCGTTCGGCCTGGCCGGTATATTGTTTACCGGGGCGGCCAATGCCGAGATCCGGTTGTCGCAAATCAACAACCATCTAACGCTGAATGCACTCAACGGTGGGCTGCTGCCCCTCGATACGCCCCCCAGCCTTGATGCTTTGCCGCAGACGTTCGAAAGCACCCCGAATTTTGGCTATATCCGCGACGACCAAAAAGCCTGGCTGGCGCTGAGTGTCGTGAATGACACCGAGCGATCCGACTGGACGCTGGCCATCAACGCCGAAGCCGCCGATTACGTGGATGTCTACTCGGTTATGGCGGGCCAGGCCATTGACCTTAATTCCCCCCTGTTTATCGCCGGCGACCGTCGCCCCAGCGACCTGCGCCGCTATCCGTTCCCCGGTTACCTGGTGCCAATAGCCATTGCCCCCGGTGACACCCGGGAAATATACATCGCCGCCTATGGTCGCAGCACCCTCGCGCTCGACGTCAGTCTGAACGATGAAAACTCGCAGATACACTCGGCCACCCGCGAAATGCTGCTCGATGTACTGCTGATCACGCTCAGTGGCGCCATGCTGCTGTTCAACCTGGTGATGTGGCAGGTAGACAGAGACCGTTTCCGCTTCAATTACCTGATCTACCTAAGCGGCATGATTCTGTTTTCGGTATACAACTCGGGGCTTGGCTACCTCTACCTCTGGCCAAATTCCACTTTTATTCAGCAAAATGCCGCGTTTTTCGGGCTGGCGATGTTCTTCTGGGGTGGCTACAGCTTTTGCCAGCATTTTCTGCGCACCCGCACCCATTATCCGCGACTGCACCACGTGCTGAGCGGGCTGCGCTGGTTGGGTATTGCATCGATTCCCTTTGGCCTGCTGGATATGATCAGCCATGCGGTCACCATTGTGACCCTGGCCAACCTGATCTTTTTTGTAACGGTTATCTATCTCGGCATCAGTGCCACCCAAAAAGGCCTGAACTCGGCGCCGCTGTTTCTGATCAGCTGGTCGGGCATGGTGATCTGTGCTGTTATCTACAACCTCTATGTGCAGGGTGTGCTGCCTTCCAACTTTTTTGTACAGCGTGCCCTGTTGTTTGGTGTGGCTTCTGAGTCGCTGTTGATGTCCGTGGCCCAGGCCAATTACCTGCGCAACGACCATCGCGCGCGCGAAGAGCGTGAAGCCGAAGCCAAAGAAGAAGCCCTTCAGACCCTGGCCCGGCTCGATCAGGCCTTACAGGATGCCCGCGACGCCAATCGCAGCAAAGATGAATTCCTGCGTCTGGTCAGCCATGAATTGCGCACCCCTATCACCCATGCGCTGGGTGCACTGGCCGAACTGGCCAGCAGCCCGCTGAAAGCCCGGCAGCAGGAATTGCTGTATTTGCTGCAAAATGCGACTCACACCACTCACCACCAGGTAGAAAGCCTGCTTTCCTATGCCGAATTACTGGCCTACCCGGTGGTCAGCCGCCCGGCAGTGGTTGACGTGCGCAGCCGACTGCAGGATTGCAAAAACCGGCTGTCAGCGGCCTTCTCGACCCACGGCCGGGCCTGTACCCTGATCGGGGCCGACACCCTGCCCGGCGCCTTGTCACTCGACTGGCACAACACCCAGCATATTCTGGATCACTTGCTCGACAATGCCCTGCAGCACAGCCAGTCCGGCGATATTGAAATGAGTGCGCATTTCGACGCCACTGCCCAGCGGCTGAATCTGACCCTGCGCCAGCCCAACCCCATTGATACCATTCATACACCACCGGTGACCGAGCCGACCAACCCCGAAAACCCGGCCGACAAATCGCCCCTCTCGGGCCCGACGCTTAACCTCTACCTCAGCCAGGCCTTCGCCGACATTCTGGGCGCCGAACTGAGCCGTGACCAACAGATCGACCACACCCTGACCCGGCTGAGCCTGCCTTGTACCAGCGCTCCCGAGCAGGAGGGCGTTACTGCTGAAGCGGCGCCCCTGGCGGGCAGCAAAGTCCTGATCGTCGAAGACAATCTGCTTAACCTGAAACTGCTGACCGCCATTCTGGAACGGGAGCGGTGTGAACTGGAAGTCGCCTACGACGGACTGGGCGCGGTGGAGCAAGCCGCTGCGGTTCAATACGATTTCATTTTGATGGACTGTCAGATGCCGAAGATGGACGGCTTCGAAGCCACCCGCCAGATCCGCAAGAGCGATGGCCCCAACGCCAACACCCCCATTCTGGCCATCACCGCCAACACCATGGAACGCGATCGCGACGAAGCCTTCTCGGCGGGCATGGATGACCTGATCCCCAAACCCTTCTCCCGACCGATGCTGGTAGAGCGCCTGCTGCACTGGCAACAGCGCCGCCTAACCTGACTGCCCGCTGAACCCGTGTCGGCATCTTTACGCGCATCAACTGGCCCGGGCTGGCATCGCGAGGTAAGGTTGCTATACAGAGTTTTGACAGACCGCTGACGATGCCCACAAAATCGATGTTACCAGCCGACGACCTGACGCCCACCTGCCACCTGCGCAACCTGATGCTGATCACCACGGCCAGCCTGTTTCTGGCCGGCTGCGCTGGGTACCAGAGCTATGAAGCGGGCTCGTACAGCCAGCCCGTGGCTACCGGTCAGACCGCCCCGTCACCTGGCAGCACCAGCACCGCCCCGTCCAGCCATTCCGCCGTCGTGAGCCAGTTACAACAGGTCTACCAGCGCTATCAGGGCACGCCCTACCGCTACGGCGGCACCACGCCCGCTGGGTTCGATTGTTCAGGATTCATCGTAACGGCCTACCGGGAAGGGCTGAACCGCACTGTGCCCCGCACCACTGAGTTAATGCTAAGCCAGGGTCAATTTGTACGACGGGATCAGTTGCGCGAAGGGGATATCGTTTTCTTCCGCATCGGTGGGAAAGACCAGCATGCAGGCATTTACCTCGGGGAGAACCGCTTTATTCATTCGGCCACGTCGGTTGGCGTAACAGAGTCATCACTCGGCAACGCCTATTGGCAACAGCGGTACTCCCAGGCGAGGCGCTTTCTTTAGTGGTTTGGTTTCGGAGTTCGACTTTGTTGTGTTGCCAAAAATCCGTGCCAGGCACCGGGTGTGTCTATACGGGGTCGGCGTAAACCCATCCATGGGGCCTAGACCGCAACATCCATGTTGCGGACTACCCCGGATAGACACACCCGGCGCATGGCACTCAGTTGGTTGCGAACTCCAAAACCCAAGCAGCTACCTCAGCGGCGGGGCGTACAGTAAGCCGCCTTTGTTCCACAGCTGATTCAGCCCCCGCTCGAAGCCCAGTGGTGAATCCACACCGACGTTACGTTCAAACACCTCGCTGTAATTGCCCACCTGTCGGATTATCTGATAGGCCCAGTCGGCTGTCAGGCCCATGGCGCGGCCGGTGTCTGCGTTCACGCCGAGCATGCGCTGGATCACGGGTTTGGGGGATTCCCGCATGGCGTCGACATTGCTCTGGTTAACGCCGTATTCCTCGGCATTGACCATGGCGTAGACCGTCCATTTGACGATGTTGTACCACTGCATGTCGTCCTGCCGAACGGCCGGACCCAGGGGTTCCTTGGAAATGACCTCAGACAGAATGGTGACGGCCTGAGGGTTTTTGAGCCGGGTGCGCTGGGCATACAGCTGCGACAGATCGGAGGTTAAGACGTTGCACCGGCCGGCCTCGAAGCCGCGCAGCGTCTGGTCGGAAGTGGCGAAGACCACGGGCTGGTAGTTCATGCCGGTTTCCCGGAAGTAATCAGCCACATTCAATTCGCTGGTGGTACCGCCCTGAATGCAGATCGCCGCGCCATCCAGTTCCGGTAGCCCGCTGATCCCTGAAGACTGGGTAACCATAAAGCCCTGGCCATCGTAGAACACAATGCCCGCGAAGATCATGCCGAGGGTAGTGTCCCGGGCGTGGGTCCAGGTGGTGTTGCGCGACAGCATATCCACTTCGCCGGAGCTTAGGGCGTTAAACCGGTCGCTTGGCGGCAGTGGCGTGTAGCGTACTTTGCTGGCATCGCCCAGCACTGCTGCAGCGACAGCCCGGCAGACATCCACATCGAGACCGCTCCAGCGTCCTTCGGCATCGGGGTTCGAGAAGCCGGGAATCCCGGTCGAGACGCCGCAATCGAGGTAGTTTTTGCTGCGCACATCACTGAGTGTCGAGGCCTGCGAAGCGGTTGCCAACAGTGTCAGCCCCGCCATAACCCCCATCATTCGACGCCCTGCGGACGCTACTGCCTTGCTGCCCATTCTGAACCCCTGCTGTCGCTACCCGAGCCCGGTGGCACCGGGTGTTTGAGCCTGGTTAACACGGCCCTTCGGTTGTCCCGTACGATCATCGGTACTGGCACCGGTACAGGCTGATGGAAGCAGCCTGACCACCCCCTATCATTTACCGGCTGACCGATCCGGTCAAGGAGGGCAGATCGAGCCCCAGATCCGGGCTGCGCATAGTGCCGGACCAGTTCATACCGAGGCTCGACGGCCATTCGCCGCTGCGCAGGGCTTCGAGCAAGGAAACGCCCAGCCCTCCAAACCCCAGCGACACCTCGGTCGTCTGGCGCTGGGTAACGCCAGCGCCGATGTCCATTTCCGACAGTGACATTCTTGACAGACTGCGCCCGTCGGCTTCGATGCCCACATTGAAGGGGCCGGTTGCAAGGTCAAAGCGGTTCGGGTTGGTGACCACCAGGTCCAGTGCCAGCGTCAGGCTGGTGAAGCCGATGTCTTCGACCCGCCAGTCAGCCAGACTGACCTGAGGCGATTTCGGCACCGGCACGGTAAAGTCGTGCGACCAGTCGAGCTGGCGCGCGCCCAACACGGGCACCGACAGCGTCGGTTGCAGTTTCAGTTCCAGGTTGGCTTCGCCAGCGGCGTAGGCCTCACGTGCACGCTGCAGCAGTCCAGCGGCGGTGACGGTCCAGTCGAATTCCAGGGTGGTGGATGAACGAGCCGCCAGGCCATTCAATGTCGGGGTGCCCAGGTCGATCCAGGGCTCTCCGTCGAGCCAAAGCTGGGCGGCAAATTCGGTGATCGGCAGGCGATAGGCGTTGGGGTTGGTCAGTTTAACCTGGCTGGAGCCGTTGACGCCTGTCCAGGTAATGCCGGTCAGCCGGGTGGACTGGTGATCAAAGCTGGGCTGGCGATAGGCATTGTCCACCCCAAAACCGGCACAACCGCTGAGTATGAAGGCGGTGGCAATCAGGCCACCCAGACTTAACCATTGCTGACGCATAGTGTCGATTCCATTAACTTGGGAAAGCTCCACTCTACTGGATCTGACCTTTAAGGTCGCGCCTCAGATCAGCAATTTTCACGATCTACTCAATGGGTAATCTTCGGGTTGAATTACCAACGCAACTTTGTTGCCAGGCGGGCAGCCGGGTAGGCTCATTGAAGGCACGCTGTAAATACTTCCCTGTAAGCTCGAAGACCGGATATGAATCCCCTCCATGGGATTCACCCTTCGGGCTCGCTGCGCTCATGCTAAAACGCTCCCGGCGTTTTAGTCCATGCGGTCTAACGGCCTTCAATGAGCCTACCCGGCCGCCCTTCGCTGCTTTTCAGGTCGCAACGATTACTGCATCACTCTGAGCACTTCCAGACAGGCGCACAAAGTATGGTAGTCACACTTGGCACCGGCGGCGCTCTTCTCGTTGGAGACTTTGCGATTATCCCGGTACAGCACACGGAACCAGGCGCCGTGGTCGTGATCGACGAAGTGGTCCCAGCTGTATTGCCACAGCTGCTGGTAGCAGTCCCGATAGTGTTCGTCTCCGGTTGCCTGTAACAGCAGCGCGGCGGCGGCAAAGCTTTCAGCCTGCACCCAGAAGTATTTGTCGTCATCGCACCAGTTGCCTTGCGGATCGAAGCCGTAGACCAGGCCGCCGTGTTCGGCATCCCAACTGCTTTGCCAGGCGCGGTCGAACAGGCTTTTGGCGCGGTCGATATAACGGGTTTGCGGATCGTGACGGTGCAGCATCAGCAGCAACTTGGTCCACTCGGTCTGGTGGCCTGGCTGGAAGCCCCAGGGGCGGTAGAGGTTTTTCGGGTCGTCTTTGTTGTAATCCCAGTCGATGTTGAAATCGGTTGTGTAATGCTCCCAGACCAGTCCGTCGGTCAGGTCGGCCTGTCGGAAGGCGATGTTGTTGGCGAGGGTTGTGGCGCGTTCGAGAAAGCGTGCGTTCTGGCTGGCTTCATAGGCGGCGATCATGGCTTCGCACAGGTGCATGTTTGAGTTCTGGCCGCGGTAGTCGCTGAGTACGCCGTCGGCACTGAGTTCGTCGGCATAGAGGCCGTATTCAGCTTGCCAGAAGCGTTGTTCGAGCAAATCGTAGGTGCGATGCAGCGGGTCTGCACTGCCAATGACGCCGGCTTTCAGGCAGGCGGAATAAGCGAGCAATACGAAGGCATAGCCGTAGGCTTGCTGTGTCAGGTCTTCGGGCTCATGGTCACGCAGGGTCCAGGCGTACAACCCTTCCTCTTCACGCCAGTGCACTTGCTCGACATAATCCAGACCACGACGGGCGCGAATGCGATACTCCTCAAGGTCGAAATGCAGACCAGCCAGGGCGTAGTTCACCACCAGGCGGGTACTGCTGACCAATTGGCGAAAGCCGGGGTCGAAGACATCGCCGTTGTCACAGTAATTATGAAAGAAACCACCGCTCGGGTCGTCAACTCTCGGGTCGTAAAACGCCAGTATCGACTGACAATGCTGATTCAGAAAATCACGATCATAGAAATTCACAGAGCGGTCCTCGTTGTATTTATTTACTCAGGTTTCGAATGCCAATTTGAATACACTGCCACGAGTCCGCGACAGGAGGCGGGTATGCTTTTTTGGGGCCGCCGTGAATACCTCCCTGTAGGCTTAACTTCGGCATCCATGCCTCAGATATCCCCAAATAAGCACACCCACCCCCTGTCTCTAGTCTATTGCGGCCTCCTGAATTTGAGCTAGAAGACGCTCATCTTGGTACCTGCTAACGCTCAATAAAATCCGCTTTCTCAATGATTTGCAACTCACTGACCGGTTTTCGCTGGTCGATGTGGTCGAGCAGTAGGCCAACCAGTTGCCGTCCGACTTTGTGCAAGTCCTGATGAAAGCCGCTCACCGGTGTGCGGAAGTACTCGGGCAAGGGTGAGGTTTCCAGTGTGACCAGATCGCAATCGGTTCCGACTAAACGGCCGCTGTCGTGCAGGCCCGCCAGTATACCCATGGCGGCGATTTCAGTGCCGCAGATAAAGCCGTCAGGTTGCCAGCCACTTTGCAGCCATTCACGAGTTTGGGCACGATAGTCGGTTGCATTCGCTTCGATCAACAATTGCCGGTGTTCTTCGAAACTCAGTCCCGCTTCCAGCAAGGCACGCTGAAAACCGACTTTGCGATGCCAGCCATAGAGATAATGCTGCGGCGGTGTCAGCATCACCAGTTTGCGGCGGCCGCGCCCGAGCAGATAGTTGGCAGCCCGATAGCCGAAGTCGATGTTATCGGTGTCGTAAAAGGGGTGCTGAATCGACAGCTCGGTACGCCCGAAGGTGACCAGTGGCAGGTTCATCGAATGCAGGTATTTAACCCGTTCATCCTCGCTGCGGGTGATGTTCAGAATCACGCCATCGGCCAGGCCGTGTTCGGCAATGTAGCGCACCGGTTCGAGTTCGTCCTGCTCCGGGCGGCTTGGGATGATGGTCAAATGATAGGGGGTATCGGCTAGCGCGGCGGTGAGACCTTCGATCAGCGGCAGCGTGCCCAGGTCGCCAACAATTTCGCCCGGTTTGATCACCGGCATCACCAGTGCGATGACGTGGGTTTTGCCCGTTTTCAGACCAATACCTGAATGGTTGGGCCGGTAGCCCAGCGCTGCGGCCGCGGTTTTCACCCGTTCGATGGTCTCGGGTTTCACTTCGGCACCGCCCTTCAAGGCGCGGGACACGGTGGTCACCGATAAATCGAGATGCCGGGCCAGCGTCTTGAGCGTTGCTCTGGGTTTATCGGGCGTCATAGTGCCTCGCCTCTATTAATTCACCCGTCATATCAAACGCACCAGGGTGCCCATGGCTTCCCGGTAGCTTGCTGCCAGGTGATAGACCGCCAGTTCATCCCGACCAAATGGCTGTCCTTGCCAGCGCAGGGTTTTGGTCTCGCCGGGTAGCAGAGTAAAGCTGTTATCGTTCCAGCGGCCGGTGCCCGGGCTGTCCAGCGTGACGTAATGCGCCGGAACATCGGTTCTCAATGTGGCCCAGAGGCCTTTCGTGTCTTCTCCGGTTTTGATATCCAGCGTTGCCTGCGGCAAGTCGAGGTGCTTCCACACCGCGAAGTAGGTAGTGGCGTCGCATTCGCTTTTGGTAACGGGAATCGTCGTTGTGCCGGTTGGCTGCTCAAGTTCATAATCGCCACGGGCAACGGCAAAGGTTTCAGTGGGGTCTTCCGCGGTTACCTCTATCAGACACAGGCTCTCCCCGGCTTCCAGTCGCTGGTTGATTGGCGTTGTTTGCACGACTTTCCCGTCCAGCCCGATGATTTGCCACTGGCCACTCAGTAGGGCCGGTACTGGCAAGTCGTTCACGGCAATCAGTTGCTGCGTCGCACCTTCGCCGATCCAGAACCATTGCACCGGTTGGTAAAACCGCCGGGCGTGGTAGTGCATCTGCTTCCAGCCGCCGCCGTATTCCAGACTGCTCCATGAGGCGACCGGCCAGTTGTCGTTCAGTTGCCAGTAAAGTGTGCCCATGCAATGCGGGCGCAGTGTACGCCAGTATTCGATGGCGGTTTTCATCGCAATGGCCTGTTGAACCTGGCTTAAATACAGGAACTGGTCGAAGCCCATAGGGAAACGAAAATAGCGGGTGAACATCTCAACAATTTTGGCGTTGCCAGCCGGGTTTTTCTGATGCACTTCCATTACCGGGCTGGTGACATTGCGGTCATCGACTTCGGTAAACGATTCGATAACGCCTTTCGACGGGAATGACTGATAGCCAAATTCGCTGCAGAAACGCGGTTTAATGTCGTAGTAGGCGGAAAAGGATTTGCCCGAATGCCAGACATCCCAGTAATGGATGTCGCCTTTGTTGTCATCGTGCCAAGCGTCACCAAAATCCAGTTCACCGTTGCACGGCGAGCTTGGCCAGAACACCCGGCTCGGGTCGGCGTGCTGCACGGTGTCGTCCAGCACCCGGTTCAGCCGGTCGTAATTGACCAGGTATTTTTCGCGGTTGTTGCGTGAAGTTTCATACCAGTTGATGGCGCCGATCACTTCGTTGTCGCCACACCAGATCGCAATGCAGCTGTGGCTTTGCAGGCGCCGCACTTGCCAGTCGACTTCGGGCGTAACGTCGTCCAGAAAGGCCGGTGTGCTCGGGTACAACGAGCAGGCGAACATCAGGTCCTGCCACACCAGCAACCCGAGGCGTTCGCAGGTTTCATAAAAGGCATCGTGTTCGTACAGGCCGCCGCCCCAGACCCGGATCATGTTGAAATGCGCCGCTGCCGAGGCTTCGAGCAGATGCTGATAGCGCTCGGGCGTGTGGCGCGCCGGGAAGGCATCGGCCGGAATCCAGTTGGCGCCTTTGGCGAAGATTTCGACGCCGTTGACCACGACCACCATGCGGTTACCGGCCTCGTCGGCACTCAAGTCCCAGTGCAGATCGCGCAGGCCGATATCGCGTTGCCAGAGCTGGCCGTCCATTTCGACCGCCAATCGATACAAAGGTTGATCCCCATAGCCATTGGGCCACCAGAGCGATGGGTTGGTCACGGTCAATTCGGCCTGGCCCTGGTTCTGCCCGGGCATCAGGGTCAATTCAACCGGCTGCGCACCGGGCAGCCCGAGATGAAGGCGCTGTTCGGTTTGAGCGGCACCAACGGTATCGACCGTGACCTGCAAGCGTGCTTCACCGGGCTGGTGCTGCTGGGTGACACGAACGGTATCGAGCAGGCGATCGGAATGCACCTGAATCAGCGGCGCTGTATAGAGCCCGGTCGACATAAGACAGATACCCCAGTCCCAGCCGGCATCACACTGGGTTTTGCGCACTGTGTTCATGTGCGGAATCTGGTTGTTCGATTCGCTATAAGGTACCGGGAATGGCAGTTGCGCGGCACGCTCGGCACCCAGTTTGGCGGCATCGTGCAGGGTTATGCGCAGGCGGTTTTCGCCAACCCGGGCCTGGGGTTTGATGTTCAGATAAAACCGACGGAACAGGTTCGATAGTTTGGCAACGGGTTCGTCATTCAGCGTTACCGTAGCGTGTGTATCCAGATACTCCAGTTGCAGGGTGATATTCCGGACAAGATCAGCCTCACTCAAAACGAAGGTTCGTTCCAGCACCCAGGTCTGCTGATGCACCCATTGCACGCGGGCTTCGTTATCCCGGTAAAACGGGTCCGGCAAGTCACCGGCCTGCAACAGCACATGGTGCACATCGACCGGAACCTTGACGTCGTAGCGCCGTTGCGGCTGATCATCACGAAACAGTTGCCACTGATCAATGAGGCTTAGGGTGGTGGACACTGGCCGTCTCCCGTTGAACTGGAACCGCCATTCTACTCAGGCTTCATCTAAAATGGCAACGTTACGATTTTTACAACATGCCAGGAATTCGCCTAATGGTATTAACAACAAATGGCTACTTATAGCGCTAAAAACCTCAAAATTACGGATAGATCCAATCATAAGCCAGACATTTGAGAATCCGAAACGTTGCAATTCTTACCGTATTGGATCAGAGAGTGAACGCCGGTATTACGGCTTCCTGTCCAAACGCCTCCCTGCTAGCACTAAAACTGTGACCAACATCATGGAACTGAACCAGGGTGCTTCCCACAACAATCAGCGCCTCTATAGAATCGCCAATCCCAAAAGGATTGAACCATCAACATGGAGCGCGCAACGTGCATAAAGTGATCCCCCTGATTGTCCTGAGTCTGGTGTTATTTGGCTGCAACAGCAGCGGCTCCAGCGATTCCGACGCTGCATTTGAACCAACCACCGTCAATCTCGAACGGCTGACGCTGCTGGATGTTACCGGCCAGCCACTGGCGAATGTTTCGTTCTCTATCGAAGCCGATGATTCCGAACGGTCCGTCAATGCGCTCTCCGGCGGGGTCTATACCACCGATGCCGCAGGCTCGGTCACCATTCCGTTCCTGAGCGCAGGCAACTATCGGCTCAGCATCGATATTGCAAATGCCGCCGCCAGGCTTAGCGTTAAAGTCGGCATCAACAACACCAATCCGGTGGCCGCTATAGCCATGCCGGTGTTGCTCAATGAAGACAACACCCTCACCTCAGTAGAGGGCGATGGGTTTTTCGCCTCTTTCAACGGCATCATTTACGACAGCAAGGGCCCGGTTGAAGGTGCCCAGATAGAACTCTCTGCAGGCGCTGTGTCCAATGGAGCGATCGCAACGGCCATCAGTGACGAAGATGGCCATTACAGCCTGATCGTAAACGTTGGCTCAGCCATCATGCCATCACTCAACAACGCCGTTTGGCGCGTAACGCACGATGACTTCTCTCCGCTGGTCATTACCAACCTGGATGTCCTGGGAACCGGCGCAGTCACCGGCTTCAACCACGGACTGGTTCAGGGCAATGCCTCGGCCAACGTTCTCTACCGGGAAACGTTTAGCCAAACTGCATCCAGTGCCACATGTGGCGCCTGGACCAGCGATGCGGTTAACGGCGGGGCGCTTAATTTGTGGCACAGCCACACCGCAAACCCCGGACTTCGCAACCAGGCTCTGGACGACGATCTGGTCAAGCTGGCACCCGACGATCAAAGCCAGGGCGCGATTCCCAACCCAGGGTCGACCCGGGCTTGCTGGTATGGTCAGCCTGGAAATACCCCGGCGACCGGACAAGGCAACTTCATCGGAACGGCTGACGCCACCAATGGCGGAGAAATTCTGGGTGGTGGCACCTCGGATGCCCCAAATGCAGGGGCCATTGTCTCACCACTAATAGATCTGACCTCTGTCAGCAGCCCACTGTCGGTCACCTTTCGCAACTGGTGGGAAATCGAGTCGGTTAACCCCAACAACGAAGGCTTTGATCTGATGTCCGTTCAGATCAGCACCGATAATGGCGACACCTGGGCCACGCTGGCCAGACTCAACCCACTGTCCGACCCAATCGGCCAGGCCGACCGCGCACCCTTGCCTTACAGTAACCGCGGTTACAACAAAGCCCCGGCCTGGTTATGGCAGGAGCCCATCGACATCAGTGAATTCGCCGGTGAACAGATACGACTCAGGCTGGAATTCGATACAGTCGATGAACTCTACAATGGCTTTCGTGGCTGGCTGGTAGATGAAGTCCGCATCATTGACCAAACCGGTACCTTCCCCCGCTATGACGAGGACGACCTTCAACTCAGCGATGCCAGCCCGGTTCAAGGCCTGCCTTTGGAACTCGGGGAAGACTACAGCTTTAGTGTTACGGCGGAATTCTCTGGCGATGCAGAGAACGTTCAGCTGCAGATGTCGTATATCAGTTTGGACGACATGCTCAATGCACAGGAGCCCACTCTGCTTGCGGAGTTGGAACCAGGCACTACAAGCGGCACCTTAGTCAGTGAACCAACGATTGCTGAGGATGACCTGTTTTTCATTCTGATCGAGGCCGTTGACGACCAGGGGGTCGAGCTGACATCCGAATCCATTCCCTACAGTGCAATCTGAATAGCCCGGCCCCTTTTCCGGCCTATTCAGGCATGGAAAGGGGCATGCAGTCATTGATGCCTTAAGGGATCTCTGACCACACCGCAAATTCATTGCCACTGGGGTCGGCGAAATGAAAGCGTCGTCCACCGGGAAACTCGAAAATATCCTGCACTATGGTGCCACCGGCCGCTTTAACTTGCGCCAATGTGTCAGTTAACGCGTCGCTGTACAACACCACCAGTACACTGCCATTGGCTGGCGTCGCTACCTGGTCAGACTTGAAAAATCCGCCATCCAGCCCGGCACCTTCCAGGGCAACATAATCAGGCCCGTAATCCACGAAAGACCACCCAAAGGCGGCCTTAAAAAAGCGTTTGGTTGCGTCTATATCGCGTGAGGGTATTTCGACGTAGTTGATCTTTCCATTCTGGTTCATGGCCGCTCTCCGGTTATCCGCATCCTCTTCCATGTGCAAGAAAACCATGCTCGCCCGACCCTGTCAACCAGTATTTTATACAGTATTTTTAGGGCAGATCATTGTCCGGACGTAACCGGTGGATCTGCCTGCCGCACGGGTCAGGAAACTGGACGGCGGTGCCCAGAACCCGATTAACCGCCGGGCGCTTTAGCTTGCTCGACGCATGGAGTCCGGCACGGATAGGGGTGTACACTCAGCCTTGCCTGCCCTGCTTCAGGACCGGCAACCCGAGCACCCGGCCCAACAAGGATGACCATGAAAGCCATTACCTATCATCACTATGGCACACCCGATGTTCTGACGGTCGAGGAGGTTCCCGCCCCGACGCCTAAAAAGGATGAGGTGTGTATTAAAGTCCACGCAGCAGAAGCCACCAAAGGTGATTGCGAACTGCGCAGCTTTCGCTTCCCGGTTAGCTGGTTCTGGCTGCCGTTGCGGCTGTTCTTTGGCGTTTTCAAACCACGAAAACCCATCCTTGGCGGCTATTTCGCTGGCGAGGTTGTCTCGGTCGGTGCCGCTGTCAGCCGATTCAAACCCGGCGACCGCCTGTTTGGTTCTACACAGATCCGAATGGGCGCTTATGGTGAGTTTCTGTGCCTCCCCGCTCACTACTCCCTCGCCCGGGTACCGGATTCATTATCATCAGAAGCCGCCGCCGCGGTGCCACTGGGTGGGCTGAACGCCCTGCACTTTATGAACTGTGCCCGCATAAAACCCGGAGACAAAGTGCTGATTAACGGTGCGGGGGGCAGTATTGGCAGCTTTGCCGTGCAAATCGCCAAGTCGATGGGCGCCGAGGTGACCGCCGTTGACGCCGGGTTCAAGGAGGCCCGGCTTAGACAGATTGGCGCCGACCATTTTATCGATTACACCCGGGCCAACCCGACGCAACAAGGCCAGGCCTACGACGTGGTTTTCAATATGGTGGCGCAAAGCGACTACGCGGCCTGGGTCCAAACACTTAACGACACGGGCCGTTATCTGTTGGGCAACCCCCGGTTATCCGACATGCTGCGCGCCGCATTGACCAACCGTTTCACCCGCAAAAAAGTCACGGTGAAACTGGCCGGTGAAACGCAGCAGGAACTCGAAGCGCTGTGCGATCTGATCAACGCCGGTCACATCAGCCCACTGGTGGATACAATATTCCCGATGGCGGAGGCGCCTGATGCCCATCGCCGGGTTGAAACCGAGCAGCGCGTGGGGTGCGTAGTGATTTCCATGCGACACACAACCCGAGCGGTTCCGGAAATCGCCTGACTATACCCGACGATGATTCAGCGCTTCGCCGGCCAGCAATCGTTGAATATTGTCCGCCGCTCCGTGCATGATGCCTTCAACCGACCGGTCGCTGAGGCCGGCAACATGGGGCGACGTCATCAGATTCAGATTGAAAATCGGGTCATCCGGATTGGGTGGCTCCTGCCAGAACACATCCAGCGCGGCACCGGCCAGGGAGCCCTTCGCTAGAGCATCCTGCAACGCCTCTCGCTCGACCAGTCCGCCACGCCCCACATTAATCAGGTAGCTGCCGGTTTTCATCTGGCGAAACCGGTCGGCATTAAACAGATGATGCGTCTGGTCTGTATCTGGCAGGGTGAGTACCACCAGATCCGATTGTTCCAGCAAGAACGGCAGCTCGGCCGGACTGCCCAGCCACTCCAAGCCGCTTTCCAATGCCAGAGCGGCATCCGGCTCTCGCTTGATCGCCAGTTGCCGTGCGCCAAACCCACTCAGTCGACGACTGACTGCCTGGCCGATGGCGCCAAACCCAACAATACCCACGGTTGCCCCCATCAGGCTTCGGCCAACGGGCACACCCAATTGTTTTTTCTGGCGCTGCTCCGGGTGCTCCGCCGTACGCCGCATCAGCGCCAGCATAAAATAGATCACCATCTCCGCTACCGAATCGGCATTGCCCGATACATCGGTCGGAACATTGGCCACCGCGATGCCTCGGGCTCGCGCCGCTTCCAAATCCACGCCTTCCAGCCCGGCGCCAATCTGTTGAATCAGTTGCAACCGGTCTGCGGTTTGCAGCAGCCCCGCATCGATACGACTCATGGTGGGAATCACCACGTCGTACCCGGCGAGGGTATTCGGGTTGAGCCCACCGGCGGTAAACGTGACCTCGGGCAGTGCCACGCGGAAGCGATGCAGAATCCCGCCCCAGGCGTCTTCCGGGGCCGCAAAGAGAACGTTCATCGGGAATCCTGTGTGTGAGTGTGCCGCAATGCTAACGTATTTTTTCAAAAGAAGTTTTGTTGCACTTAAAGCGCCTTACTCTTCTACCCTTGGGCACTCCGCGCGCCGGTACGAACCAATACCCACCCCCACACAGCGCGGTGAGCGTTGAACATCAGCAGATTACCGCTGGCAATCATCGCCAGCCCAACCAGTGCACTGGCATGCCACTGGTAGCCTTCAAATATCGTCGACAACACCAGCGCCACCAGGGGAAACAACACGGTGGCATAAGCCGCTTTACCGGCCCCGATGCGCCCAACCAGCATAAAGTAGGCGCCAAACCCCCCAATAGACCCGATAACGGCCAGGTAGACCAGTGCACCCAGGTACCTGGGTTCCTCTGGCAGGCTAAAACTCGCCCCCTGCACCAATGCGATCAACCCCATGAACAAGGCCCCGTATAACATGGCAAAGGCATTGGTCGTGTTGATTTGCAGCCCGCGCCGCTGATGGCGAACCGATACCATGTTGCCAAGTGAAAACCCAAAGGTACCCAGCAAAGAGAGCCCAACCGCACCCAGCAAAGTCCAGGTGGCTTCAACGGCAATCAGATCCTGCCAGAAAATCAACACCATGCCCGGCAAACCTAGCGCCAGCGCCCAATAGAACACCCGGGGTACCGGTGTGCGAAAAAACAGGTAGCCGTTAACCGCATTAAACAGGGTCGACATCGAAAACAGAATGGCGATCAGCCCGCTGGGCAAATAGGCCGCAGCGGTGTAGAAACAATAGAAATTCAACCCGAAAACGCAGCCACCCTGCAGCAGACAATACAGATGATCACTGCCACCCAGCGCCTGGCGGCGGCGAAACACCGTAAGCCCGGTCAACAACACCAGCGCGGCAATAAGGAAGCGGTAGAAGACGGAGACCGGTACGGCCACATCGCCCACTTGCCAGGCGATGGCCAGCCAGGTCGACCCCCAGATCAGAACCGTCGAGATGTACAAAAGGCTATTCATGGTGGGCCGTTCTCACAGTGATAAGCGTAAGCCACAGTATCACCGCAGCGGTAATCGCTGGCTTGCAAGCACTTGCGCTTCTTTGCCTGTTCTTGCGGTTATGTGAGTTGTCAGATTGAAATTCCCACTGGGCCTGAGTACTGTTAGCCCAGTTCCGAGGAGCCACGCCATGTCTGCCGATACACTGACCCATTACCCCAGAATGAAACAGACGCAAGCCTGTCTGGTGGGCAGTACCCAGCTGAAAAACGGCATGGCGCTCGCGCGCTGGCGCAATCATGACGACCGAATAGAGAACATTCAGTCCAATCACCACACATTGAGCGTTTACCTGAACGGCGCAGAGAATTCACTGCGCCGGCAAGGGTCGCGCACGGTGAGCAGCCAGAGCAGCAACAGCGTGTGCCTGATGCCTGCCAGCCTGACCACCAACTGGGACGTGCTCGGCCCTATCTCACTCCTGCACTTCTATTTCAGCGACGCTCACCTCGGCCAGTTGATCGAGCAGGTATGGGATAAGGATGGTCGAAGTGTGCAGCTCGATGAAATCGACTTCGCTCAGGATGCCCTGCTCACCCAACTGTTCTGCACCACCCTCAGCCAGAGTAACTGGCAAGACCCACTGGACCAGCTGGCACTGGATTCCGCCACCCAAACGGCGCTGATACACACCCTACGCCACTACAGCCAGCGTCGCCTGCCAACCCTGCGCCCAACTGGCGGGTTACCGGCCTGGCAGTTGAAGCGTGTCGTGGAATACATCGAACAGCACCTGAACCAGCCCGTCACCCTGGCTGACATGGCCGGGGTAACCGGGCTGAGTGACTTTCACTTTGCCCGCATGTTCAAACAGGCCACAGGCTACCCGCCCCACCGCTACCTGCTGCACCGTCGCCTTAGCCAGGCCCGTCACCTGCTTGCCCGAACACCCCTGACGATGACCGAGATTGCACTGCGTTGTGGGTTTGGATCGAGCAGTCACTTCAGCAACCGCTTTCGTGCAGAGGCCGGCACCAGCCCCACTGAGTTTCGCATACAACACAGTAGCCAGTGCGGCACGTTTCGATAGGCCCCCTGCCCCAGAGATCTCAGTAAGCCGGACTACCCCTCACTCAGGCAGCTATGACGCGAACTGTCGTCCAGATCCAGCGGCAGTACCAGGGTACTGAATTGCAGCGTGCCGGCCTGGTTGCACAACTGATCGATCGCATTTGCATCATCCAGCCAGTCGTCTGCCGGGTACTCGGCGTTCAGCACTGGTTTACCGGCATCGATAAAGGGTTCTAGCAGGCCACATTCATCGTACTCAAAGCACTGCTCATTCACTGCAAAATCGAAATAGTCGACCAGCGCCTCGACCTGATCGAGATCATTTTTCAGACCAACTGACAGGCCGCGCTTGTGTGCCTCATTGGCAATAAAGCGGTTGTATGCAAGCTGATCACCGGCGGTGAAGTTGAACCCGGGGTCGTTGAGATAACCATCCATATTGTCTGGCTCGACGCCATCACAGCCTTTGTCACGGGCCAGATCGAGCCGTTCCTGCATAATGCGGTGCACATTGGATGAGCGGATGTCCAGCCAGCGCTCATCGGGCCAGCCATCAAGGGTATTGCCCAGTTCATTGCCGCTGAAGCTGGCTTCGTCATCGCGCCAGTTCTCATAGGAGCCGGCAGAGAAATAGCAAATGACTTTGCGACCATCAGAAACGTTCATTTGTTGAATGGTTGCTTCAGAGGTATCGAACAGATCGACGTCATAGATCGCAACATCGTAGCTGTCGTTCAGTGAGGAGCCATCTGGCACCAGCAGTTGCCACTGCCAGGTAACGCCCACTGGCGGTTGGTACCAGGTCTCGCCGGTAACCGGCGCCACATTCACCGGCAACGGACTGTTAAGGTCGGCCACCGACGAAGCGGTTTCCTGGCACCCTGCCAACACCACTATAAACGGAACCAATAACCATGAAGTTGTTTTCACAAAGCAGGCCTTCCTCTGTTAACCAGTCATTATTGCGCTACCGCCAGTTACGGTAACCCATGCCGTTGTAACTCTCCCGACAAGACACAGCGTCTTGTTGTGTCGTCCATCAATACCAGAGGCAGTAGCCACAAAAGACCGTCGGTCTGCACATGTTTCCAAGCCCTGTCGCAAACAGACATGAATTGGACGTTGTGATGACCACGGCGTTGACTCAGCCGTGTAACGATCTGCCAGTCTGCAAAGACCCCAGCGTACGAGGGCATTTTATGATCAGGATGTTGTCCGGTGTTTGGCCGCTTTTGCTGGGCATTGTGCTCATTATGCTGGGCAATGGCATGCATTTCACCCTGATCGGCCTGCGCGGTGGGATTGAAGGGTTCTCGGCTGCTGAACTGGCTATTGTTACCTCAAGTTATTTCGTGGGGTTTTTGTCCGGTGCCCGCTACAGCCCCCTACTGATCCGCCGGGTAGGTCACGTCCGAGTCTTCGCGGCACTGGGCAGCTTCATGTCGGCGGGGCTTATTGCCTTTCCGTTGTTGACCGAGCCCTGGGCCTGGGCACCGCTGAGACTGCTTGTCGGCTTTTGCATGTCGGGCATCTACGTCACCGCCGAGAGCTGGCTGAACGATGCAGCCACCAATGAAACCCGCGGCAAGGTGCTCTCAGCCTACATGATCGCACAGACGCTCGGCATCATTGGCGCCCAGGGACTGCTGACGCTGGGCGATGCGGGCACCTCCGCGTTGTTCATCGGCGCCTCGATTCTGGTGTCCATTTCCTTTGCCCCCATTCTGTTAACCGTGACGCACGTGCCAGCGGTTGAAGTGGCACGGCCAATGTCCCTGCGTGGCCTTTTCTCCGGCTCGCCGCTTGGTACCGTCGGAATTTTTCTGCTCGGCAGCGTCTACGCAACCCAAACTGGCATGGGCGCCGTCTATGGTAGCCAGATCGGGCTGACGCCGACCCAGATCGCCCTGTTCGTGGCGATGCTGTTTGCCGGTGCCCTGCTGCTGCAGTACCCGATTGGCTGGTTGTCAGACAGAATGGACCGGCGCAAGCTGATCTTCGGTGCCGCCACGCTCGGCGCTGTGTCCAGTGTTGTTGGCTGGGTTACCGGTGGCAGCCTCTGGCCTTTAATGATCGCAGCCTTTTTCGCCGGTGGGGTCACCACGCCACTTTATGCGCTGTTTCTGGCCTATACCAACGATTCATTGTCTGCCGAAGATATGGCGTCGGCCTCTGGCGGGCTGGTGTTCACCTTCGGGCTTGGCGCCATTACCGGCCCACTGGTAACGGGCTGGGCGATGGAAGGGTTGGGGCCCTACGCCTTCTGGCCCGTGCTCGGCGCTACCTTCACTTGTATTACGCTCTATGCGCTCTATCGCATGACCCAGCGCGCGGTGACGCCCGTTGAGGCGACCGAGCACTACCTCGGTGTTGTACCTACCGCCTCGCCTGTAGCGGTAGAGGCCGCCGGGGTTTGGGCTGCTGAACATGCAGAAGCCGAGCGTGAAGCACAGGATGAAGCAACGACTTCACCCTGACCCTTTAAACCCGACACGCCCTGCACCTTCAGACGGCCACACCCTGTGGTGTACCGCGCAACGTCAGCAGCGACAAACCCGCTGCTACCACTGAGCACAGGGCAATGGCCGCTGTCAGCATCAACGGAGTGCCGTCGAACACCAGACTGACCACGGCGATGGCCAACGCACCCAGCATCATTTGCAACGTGCCACCCAGGGCAGCGGCCGTGCCCGCAATGGGACCGTGCTCTTCCAGCGACAACACCATGGAAGTGGGGACAACCAACCCCAGAAAGGCGTAGGTAATAATCAGCAAGGTGACCAGTAATGGAAAGCTGTCATTACCCAGGGCAACCAGCACAAACATCAGGCTGGCCGACAGGGCGTAACCGGCCACGGCCCATTTAACCACGGTAATGGAGCCGAAGCGGACGCCGAGGTTGGCAGCCACCTGGCTGGTGGTGAAAAAGCCCAGAGCGTTCAACGCAAAGGCGAGGCTGAACTGGAATGGTGTGAGGCCGTAATAACCGGTATACAAAAATGAGGCCGTCGCCAAAAAGGCAAAGAAGCTGGCCATACCCATGCCGCCGATCAACGTCAGCCCCATATAGCCCGGGTCACGGAACAACACGCCAAAGGCCTTCATCATGGCGTTGAACCGGAACGGCGCCCGGTCTGCTGGTGCCAGCGTTTCTTTCAACGATAACACCGTCAACAACAGTCCCAACACCGACGCAACGGCAACGGCCAGGAAGACTGCGCGCCAACCGAACGGTACGATGATGGCGGTACCCATCAACGGGGCCAGCATCGGCGAAATGGCGATAACCAGCATGATGGTCGACATCAGCCGGGTCGCTTCAGTACCCGTGTAGCGGTCGCGAATCACAGCGCGCGGAATGGACATCACCGCCGCGGCCCCGACGCCTTGTAAGAAGCGTAGGGCGATCAGCCACTCAATGGTGGGCGCTAGTGCACAGCCAATCGACGCGACGCCAAAAATGCCCAGCCCAAAGTACAGCGGTGGCTTGCGGCCGAACACGTCGGAGGCCGGGCCGTAAAACAGCTGACAGATACCAAATGCCATAAAAAAAGACATCAGTGTCCACTGGGCAGCCGATACCGAGGCCCCCAGATCGTCGCTGATGGCCGGCATGGCCGGCAGATACATATCGATGGCGAAAGGGCCAATCCAACTGAGCAGGCCAAGTACCAGGGCCATTTTAATCATCTCGGTGTTCACTGAAGATTCCTTGGGTGTCGATTTAAAAAAAGGATGGAGAGCTGAAAGCTGGCTATGGTAACGCTTTCTTACGACAGTTCCACGACAGTTCAGCACTCTTTAAGTAGGTGTCGTGCCAGAACCTCCGAAATCGACAGCGACCCGCAAAGATTCCACCCAGGTGATTTTTCCCCGCTGGTTATCGAAGCGTGACATAACCCCGTAACTTCAAGGCCAGCCCTGTGACGGCTTTCGCAGAAGCCTCAGTCGACTGACCAACTGGCTTGATGGTCAGACGTCCGTGCGTTTACTCTGGCCAACTGCAGCCACTCCCGACTTGAGCAACCCTACAGGCAGGTTACAAGATGAATCTTGAACAGCTGATAGACCAAATTGCCGACGCTGAGCAGCAAAGTGGGCATCAGGTTTCCCTGGAAGACGTACTGTCTCAAATAGGGCGTCGTTCTTTCGGGCCTGTTTTGCTGTTGGTGGGGCTGATTACCATGGCACCGCTGGTAGGCGACATACCGGGCGTGCCAACGCTGATGGCCATCATCGTCTTGCTAACGGCCGTGCAATTATTGCTGGGGCGCGACTATTTCTGGTTTCCCAACTGGTTACTCAGACGGTCCATATCGAACGAGACGTTAAACAACGTCACGAACTGGTGTCGAAAGCCCGCCCGGTTTGTCGACCGCTTACTGCGCCAGCGACTCGTCGTCTTTGCCAGAGGCCCGGCCAATTATGCCATTGCCATCGTCTGCCTGATCATCGCTGCGGCCATGCCATTGATGGAAGTTGTACCCTTCAGCGCCAATGGTGCTGGCATAGCGCTAACCGCGTTCGGCCTGGCATTGATCGCCCGGGACGGCCTGCTCGCGCTGATCGCCTTTGTGACGACTACGGCCACCATCACTCTGGTACTCAATAATTTTCTTTAAACATCATCGACTTAACACTGATGCGTTTCAAGCAACCCTGGTAGCAACCGTAGCAACCGGTATTCAAGCCAAGCCAACGACTTTTTCTGATGGTTAATCAGGCCTCTAACGATCATCAAAAATCTTTTTCAATTATTTCGAGTTGGGTACGTCAGCGAACAGACCCGACATTCCCGATGGCCTATTGTGAGCACAGATGAGGCGAAGGAGCAGTAAGGAGCAGCCCTACAGGAGGTTACATCTCGCGCCACAGGGACGACGGCGCAAACCCGAATTGAGCTTTGCAATTAAGGAGAAGTTACTGTGAATAATATCGTCTATATAGTCGGTGCTGTTGTAATCGTTTTGGCGATTCTTTCCTTTCTTGGTTTTCGCTAGAACCCCTTCCCTGGGGTCGTTATCGAACGGCCTTCAGTCGCGCCTGCTTAACCCCAGCCTTGGTTACCCGAATCAGGTTGTCTCCCGGTATTCGAACCCGGAAAAATCCGCTGGCATGCCTGTCCCGGAAAGATCCTGAGCCGCCATGCCGACAAAGGCCCCCGTAAAATTATTGCCAGCGCCGGTACCGGCTTCGTCACTGAGCACGGAGTAATCCAGTTTCAGTGGCAACCGCTGCCAGTTTTCACCCTGGCTCGCCCAGGAAAAATACAGATTCTCAAAGTCCACCTCGGCCCGTAACCGGACCGGCCCCTCCGCTGGCAGTGGAATGCGCTGGCCCTTCAACGGGTAATGGCCATGGCCACTGGCGTCCGCCAGGCAACTCATGACATCCAGACAGCGGCCGATGGTTTCGTCATGGCTGATAAAGACATAATGGTATTTGCGGCTGTTGTAGTAGCACACCAACCCTGCCATCTGTTGAAAATGCCTGGGCTGAACGTCCACGGTAGTCGAGGCCGTAAACCGATGGCTTTGCTGACGCCTCGCCACCAGTGCACTATTGAACAAACTCCCAAGCGACTCCCTTCCGTACAAACGCAAATAGCCCGGACGCTCACTCAGACTGAACAGGGTGTCCGGGTATGGCGTACGCAACCACTGAAAATCCCCCGGCAATTGGCGGGAAGTGAACCGGTAATCAATGTCGGTCTCCCGGGCCGGCGTTGGTGTGTGGTTTCGCGTCTCTGGCCCCAGTACCTGAACCTGGGGCGACAGGGAGTCTGCCTTTGGCCATAACCATTCGTCATCCCCCCAGACCAGCTTCTGAATAGCGGTTTCCCGGCCCAGGGGACTGCGCCCCCGGTTAGCCAGTGGACGGCTGCACAGATGCACCAGATAGGTTTCCCCTTCCGGGGTTTCAACCAGGTCGCCATGGCCGGCTCGTTGCAAGGGGCATTGCGGGTCAAACCGGGCGGTGATCAGGTGGTGCTTCGGGTGCAACTCATAGGGGCCGGTTAATTGGCGAGACCGCGCCAGTGTGCAGGCGTGGTCGTATTCAGTCCCTCCTTCAGCCGTCAGCAGGTAATAGTAACCATTGCGCTTGTAGAGGTGCGGCCCTTCCACCATGCCGAGGTCACTGCCGGCAAAGATATTATGCACCGGGCCGATCGGGGACAGGTTATCCCGGTCGAGCTCTTGCAGCACTATGCCACCAAAAGACGGTTTGTCTGGCCGGTAATCCCAGAGCATGTTCAGGAACCAGCGGCGACCATCGTCGTCGTGAAACAGCGAAGGGTCGAAGCCACTGCTGTTGATGTATACCGGCGCCTGCCAGTCACCATCGATCGTGGCGCAGCGGGTGATGTAATTGTGTGCATCCTTGGCATCGCCACTGTGGCGTTTAACATCGGTGTAGACCAGATAAAACACCCCCTCGCTGTGGGTCAGGCAAGGCGCCCAGACACCACAGGAATCCGGGTTGCCACGCATATCCAGCAGGTCGGGCCGGTTCAGCGGCCGGCTGACCAGCTGCCAGTGAACCAGGTCGGTCGAGTGATGAATCTGCACACCCGGGTACCACTCAAAGGTGGACGTAGCGATGTAATAATCGTCACCGACCCGGCAGATCGACGGGTCCGGATTAAAGCCGGGAAGAATCGGGTTGTTGATGGTTGCACTCATGAAAAATTACCCTTTAACCGCACCGCCGGTCAGCCCGGCGACAATGTACTTTTGCGCATACAGAAAGAAGGCCACCGCCGGCAAAATGGTGACGGTAATGTAGGCCAGAATGCGGTTCCATTCCGACCCGTACTGGCCACGAAATTCCATCAGCCCCAGGGGCCAGGGGTAAACGCTTTGGTCGTTCAGCATGATGAGCGGGAAAATATAATTGTTCCAGCTACCCACCAGAATGAACACACCCACGGTGGCGAGAATGGGTTTTGACAGTGGCATCACGATGGTCCAGAAAAACCGGCCATAGCTACAGCCATCGACCAGGGCTGCCTCGAACAGTTCTTTCGGCAATTGCTCAAAGAAGGTTCGGAACAACAGCACGCTCATGGCCAGGCCAAAAGCAACCTGAGGCAGAATGACGCCCGCATAGGTATCGAGTAAACCGATGTCCCGAATTTTAATGAACAGCGGCAGAATCGCAGTAGCGCCGGGAAACATCATGCCCAGAATCACATACGAATACAGGTACTGTTTACCGGCAAACCGAATGTGTGAAAAGGTAAACGCCAGCATGGAAGCAATGATCAGCACCAGGGCAACGGTAAACCCGGTAATGACAACGGAATTGAGCATCATCTGCCAGGTCATGCTGCTGGTCAGAATATCGAGATAAGCGGTGGCATCCCACTGACGGGGCAAGCCCAGCGGGCTAACCCTCAATTCCCCGAGGCTCTTAAACCCGCCGAGTGTCGTCATCCAGAACGGCAATAAAACAAACAGGGCTGCAAGCAGCAGTAAACCCCAGCGCGCCACACTGGCAGAGACACTGCGTCGATCGGTCATCTCCTTCATGCGGTATTCCTCGCCATCACAAAGCGTTGATAGATAAAGGCAAAGATGGCACACATCACAAAGAGCAATACGGCCACGGCGCTGCCAAAACCGATGCGCGAGCGCACAATGCCGAATTCGTAAAGGTAAGTCACAATGGTATGCGCCGAGCCACTGGGGCCACCTGAGGTGACCAACGGCATCGCCATTTCGAAAAACTGCAACGCGCCAATCACACTGAAGAATATCGACAACCGAATAGCGGGCATGATCAGCGGCAGCTTGATGCGGAAGATGATTTGCAGACGGCTAGCGCCATCGAGCCGGGCGGCTTCTACCAGATCATTTGGCACACTTTGCAGGCCGGCGATGTAGATCATCATGTGGTAGCCAAAATACTTCCAGACCACCACAACCAGAATGGCATTGAAGGCCCAGTCCCGGTCTGCCAGCGGGTAAAACGACTCCATGCCAAACAGCTGGGTAAAGGCTGCTACCAGGCCAAAATTACCGTCGTAAATAAACCGCCAGATCAGACCAGCAACAACATCGGCCAGAATAAAAGGCAGAAAGTACACCAGCCGGAACAAGGTATTGAGGCTGCCTTTGCTGGCAATGCTCAGCGCCAGCATCATGGCCAGCGGTAATTGAATCAGCAGGGAGATCAGCACAATTTTCGCCGTATTCCACACAGCCTGATGGAAGACCGGATCCTGCAGAATAAACTGGAAATTGCGCCAGCCAACCCAGCGCCCGCTGTCAGACAGCGCGGTAAAGCCATTCCAGCGATAGAAACTGTACACGCCGGATTCAGCAATCGGCAGGATCACCAGCAGGGTGAATACCATCAGCGCCGGTGGAATAAACAATAACAAAGTGGAGAGCCGCCCGCCGGTGTTATGGCGGTACAGCCACTCTTTCACAGCCGACAACCGGCCGGTACGCTGCGCTTCGAGCGCGATATCAACAGATTTCATGACAGTCTCGAACGGCTTTGATCAAAGAAAGGCTCAATGACTTTGCAGCCAATGAGCCCAGGGAGCGCTTCGGCAGAATTATCGGAAATCCCAGGCCTGCTGTACCCGATCTACCGCTTCTTCCGGTGAAATTTCACCGGCAAACAGCTCGGCCGACACATCATTGATCACACCGCCAACATCGGCGCCGAGCGCCTGATCCCAGAACACCTGATGCCAGGATGAGTTGGCAATATTCTCGGCAATTTGCTTCATGTGCGGGTCTTCAACGGCTTCAGCCGCACCATTGGCCACCGGAATGATGATGCCCGCTGCAGCGAGTTTGCGTTGTTGTTCTGGCGCCAGGAAAAACTCCAGCCAGCGCACGGCGGCATCACTGCCATTGCCCGAGGTAAAGGCCCAGCCATCGACACCGCCCAGCGTCGCGGAAGGGTCACCCAGGCCACCGGCCACCATGGGGAAATTGAAGTAGCCCAGGTTGCCACCAGAGACACCCTCGCCGCTTTCGGATTCGGAGGTTTGCACACCGATATCCCATTCACCCATCAGGTGGATAGCGGCCTGCCCGTTCCCGAACACACCGGCGGCCTCGTTATAGGCCATGCCCCGATAACCGGGCTGAAAAGGGTCGAGCTCTGCCAGGCGGCGCAGCTCTTCACCTGCGCGTACGTAATGCTCGTTATCGAAGCTGGCTTCATCGGCCAGAATCGACTGGAACAGATCCTGCCCGCCAATGCGCATGGCCAGGTAGGTCCAGTAAAAATGCAGCGGCCAGCGTTCAGCACCGCCAGCGGCGATGGGGGTGATACCGGCCTCCTTGAGCGTACTGACTGCATCCAGAAAGTCATCCCAGGTTTCAATGCTGTCGGCATTCACACCGGCCTGCTCAAACAGCGACTTGTTGTACCAGAATCCGACCTGAGCCAGCCGATAGGGTGCACCATAGAGCCGGCCGTTAACCTCAAACGCCGACATGGCGCCCGAACCAATATTGGCTCTCAGGCGTTCTGCCTTGTCGGTGATGTCTGCAAGCAGGCCCGCTTCAGCGCGCACCCGGTAATTGCCGCCGCCGAAGCTCCAGTACAGATCGGGTTTGGCGTTCGATTGCAGCAGCGTGGGCAAGCGGGCTTTCATGGCATCGTCGTCCATAAAATCCAGTTGCACGGTGATGCTCGGGTTTTGGGCTTCGAAGTCGACACGAATCTCATCCCAGGTATCGCGGATGAACTGATCCTGCTGGTTATGCAGGACAGTCACTCTTTCTTCGGCGACCAGTTGCGTACTGCACACGGCCAGCAAGGTGCCGACGCAGGTAGAAACGACTAAGTGTTTGAGCTTGAGCATGGGGCCTTCCTCTGGTTGTGATGGTTTTTGTTTTTCCCCCGATTGAGTCAGGGCGGCCTTTAATTTCACCTCTCAAACTAAATTAAACACAGGAGACTGATACTGTCAAAATATTTTCGAGTGTCGAGTTAAATCGATCACCATTAGGGATTTGGGGTTGAACCCCCGGAACAGAGAGTGATTGGCCGCTAGAAAGACAAACAGCCTGTACTGGCGCGACTCGTTCGTTGCAGGCACGAATCCGGATCCAGCATTGAGAGGGTTCTAGGGGGCTGACAGAATGGGGAGGGGCTGGCTGCAGCCCCGGAACAGGTTACTGCGGGTGTGACCGAATGGCTTCGCCCGCCAGGCGCAAGGCCTCTAACCGCGATGAACAGACGTGATGGGCCGGGACCATATCAAACAACCCAACGCCCTCCAGAAACCTCGATGTCTCTTGTGCAGGGCGAACTATAAACACCTCCTTGCCGGCGTCCAGGGCATCCTTGAGCGCGTTTTCAATGGCCAGGGAGACGGTGGCGTCGACCAGTGGCACGTCGCTGATATCCACCACCATGGCGGTGCAACTCATGACGGCATTATGTTCCCGGGCAATAGCCTTCGACACCCCAAAAATCATCGGCCCGCTCAGGTACAGCAAGAGCAGCTTGCCCTGGGCTTCATCGAGCAACTGCTTTTCTTCATTGTTCAGCGCAATGGCATCGTCAGAATCGGTAATGGTTTTGATGTTTCGGGTTTGTTCGCGGCTGAGCCGCTCAATGGTAATGATATTGGCGATGAAAACCCCCAACCCCACCGCCACGATGAGGTCGAAGAAGACGGTTAAAAACATCACGCCATACATGATGAAGGTGGCGTTCCAGGAAACGCGGTGTGCACGCTTCACGAAACTCCAGTCCAGAATGTTGATGCCCACCCGCACGGCAATGCCAGCCAATACCGCCAGGGGAATGCTCTCGGTCAGTTTCGCGGCCCACAGGATGACGACCATTAACACGACCGCCCGCACAATGCCCGACAACGCCGACCGCGCCCCGGTTTGAATGTTCACCACGGTGCCCATGGTGGCACCGGCACCGGGCAAGCCACCGAACAGGCCCGAGACAAAGTTGCCTATGCCCTGCCCGACCAGTTCTTTATCGGATTTGTGCTCCTGGCGGGTGAGGCTGTCGGCGATGACCGCGGTCAAGAGCGCATCAATACAACCCAGCGTGCCCAGTACCAGAGCGTCTACGATCATCTCGCTCCACTGGCCCCAACTGAAGGTGGGCACAACCATAGAGGGCAGACCCAGATCGATCTCACCAATGCGGCGTACCTCAAAAAAACCAAGAATCGTCAGCGAGAACAGCGTGCCTGCGACCAGGGCGATCAGTTGGGCGGGAACGTAGCGGGTCCACTGCTTGGGCGCGAAAAACAGAATGCCTATGGTGAAAGCACCCAATATGAATTCGACTGGCCTGATCGAGGTTAACAGCCCGGGCAAGGCCGCCAGGGTACCCGTTACCCCGCCCGGCGGGCTCGGGTGACCGAGGAAAGGGGCCAGCTGCAGAATGATCAGAATAATACCAATACCGGACATAAAGCCGGAGACTACACTGTAGGGCATTAACGTAATGTATTTGCCGAGCTTGAGTGCCCCCAGCGCGATCTGAAACAACCCGGCCATCATGACCACGGTAAACGCCATGGCTCTGCCGTTTTCCGGGTTATCGGCAATCAGGGTGGTGAGTACGGCCGTCATCACAACCGTCATCGGGCCGGTGGGCTCGGAAATGAGCGTGGACGTGCCACCAAACAGGGCCGCGAACAACCCTACCAGCACCGCACCGTAAAGCCCGGCCTCAGCGCCGGCACCGGACGCAACGCCGAACGCCAGCGCCATGGGCAAAGACACCACTGCGGCCGTCAGGCCACCGAAAATGTCACCTTTTAGGTTATCGAACCGAATGTCGTTAAACAGCTGCATGGGTCCATCAACACGTGTCTGGTGATCTTATCGGCAGAGTTTACGGGATGACGCACCCTGCCGCATCCATGGTAAGCCAATTCACCTTGTCCTGGGCGTTAACAATCACCCGCAGGATCTTCGGGCATGACGCAGGATGCAGTAGCCTGAATAGCGTTAGTAACCGGCTGACCGCCAGCACTCACCGGCACCCAGGCTTCCGCCCAGGTGTGATTGGCACCCTCCCCCCACTCGGCCAACGCCGCTGTCAGGAAATCGATAAACACTCGAGTCCTGGCGGGCAAATAGTCGCGTTTGGGGTAGATGGCGAACACCCCGCTGCCCGGTTCCGGGAGCCGGTAGGCTGGGTAGAGCGACACCAGGGCACCCGATTCCAGGCCTTCTTTGGCGAGAAAGTGTGGCAGTTGGGCAATGCCCAGGCCATCCATACACATATGGGCCATCGCCTCGCCGTCGTCGGTGATATACCGGCGCTCCAGTTCATAGGAAAGGTATTCCCCCGATTCATCGGGCAAGAGAATAGGTTGCAACTGTCGGGTCTCCTTGATGCGGAAACCTATCCATAAGTGCGCGTGGAAGTCTTCACGGGAGCACGGTGTGCCATGCGCTTCCAGATACCGGGGAGAGGCGCATACCAGGAAATCCATCGGGCTGAGTCGACGAGCCACCAGACGGCTGTCTTTCACATAACCGGTACGCAATGCGAGATCAATGTCGTTATCGATGATGTCGACATGCAGATCGTTGATCTCAAGTTCCAGCCGGATATCCGGAAACTGTTGGCAGAACGACTGCAGCAAGGGGCGCAGGTAGAGGTGACCGTAACAGACGGCAGAAGTTATGCGCAGGGTACCCATAGGCGAGTCGTTGGATTGCTGCAGTTCCTCTTCGCAGTTAGCGAGGCTCTGGAGCATTCTGCGAACGGTGTCGGCATAGCGTTCGCCAGCGGCCGTGATTCGCAGTTGCCTCGTGGAGCGCTGGAACAGGGTAAACCCCAGTTGCGCTTCCAGGCGGCCGATGGCTTTGCTGACCGTCGAAGGATCACTGCCACACAACTTGGCGGCAGCCGAAAAACTGCCGCCATCGCACGTGGCAATAAAGATTTCCAGTGACCGTAATTTATCCATCAGCAAAGTATAGCAACAAAGAAACGTGAACAATATTCACGACACTTTGGGATAGCGCGTCCCTTCACTCAGTTAGCCAGATGCCTAGAATTCAACGAACGACAGATTTCTTAGTACAGGGTGATACTGTGATCCGATATGTATTCAACAAAGCTTTGATGGGCATGCAGCGGCGCTATGATTACGACGTTGGCTATCTGCAGGAGATTCTACGGACCGACCTTCGAGGCTTTCTGAAGTACCTCGGGTTTCAGGTTATGGCATCCCACGCTGGGAAGCTGCCGGCAGAGCCGCTGTTTGCCGCCCGACTACGAGCAATTATCTGGGACGATTGCGGACCCTGCACCCAACTGGTAACAACGATGGCGCTGGAGGCCAGGGTAAACCCCGAGCGCGTTCGCGCCATCGTAACAAACGACTTCGATAACCTGCCCGAACACACGGCCCTGGTAGCCCGCTTCACCGATTTGGTGCTTGCCCATAACCCGGAAGCGGATGTGTTGCGTGAACACATTCGGGCTCGATGGGGTACCCGGGGCCTTATTGCCATTGGCTACGCCATCAGTACCTCACGTGTTTACCCGGCCTTGAAATACACTCTTGGCTACGGGAGAGCCTGCAGCCGGGTTCAAGTCAACGAAGAGACTCTGGTGCCCAAGCGCTCGGCAAAGATTGCACACCGGTAAACCATGGCGCTTATCGCTTACTCGTTGTCGTCTTCGAATTCACGCCTGGCATTTACCCAGGAGTCACTCATTACCTGGTAGGCGTCCGTGAAGCCCTTTTTCATTTCATCCCAGGCACCGGCTGAACTGTTTCTGAAGCTGTCGTACCAGCCAGCCAATTCGCTTCTCTGCTCGCGCAGTCTGTTCAGGTTAGCCCTGGCATCCTGGCGAGCTTGTTGGCTCATCGATTCCCAGTTATTGTCGATTCGGGCCTCGAGTTCGTTGATCTTACCATCGAGCCTTTCCAGTGCTTCACCGGCTTCTGCCACGGCCTCGTCACGCTGGTTGGCGGTGTATTGCCTCAGCGTGCTTATCAGCTCCCTGGTTTCTTGTTCGACATCCTGTGCCGTGACGACGTCATCTTCAGATTTCGCACAGGATGCTAACCCCAGACCTAAAACCACTGCTATAAGTACTGCTGTAAAAATAGAAAGCTTATTCATCTTGTAACTCCTGCCATTCCTGATATCGGTAACCGCTCTCTAACAGAGTAGCCGCCAGAACACATAACTGGGCATGTGTTGGTTGTTGCTGATGCATACCATTAAGCTCCAGGACACGCTTTATGACTGGGTACGTCACATTAGTCCATGGCCTCTCGGCCGACTCACTCTTTTTCGGCCGTTCACTATACAACCCTTAACGACGGTCTTTGACTATGACTATATATCGATCGATACATATAGCCCTAACTGCCCTCTACAATGAACAACGTACATTCGGCGTTATCGGTACGTTTTGGTTTCACCGGAGCGTATTCTTCAGAATCCACAAATGCCTGCGCACTTTTCATGTCCGGGAATTCGATGATCACAATCCGGGAGGGAGACCAGAGCTCTGTTTCTCGGACATCCATCACACCCCCTCTTGCCCGATAAACACCACCAAACTTTTCGGCGATCGGCTTAGCCAGCGTCTTGTATTCCTCATAAGCTGTATGATCTTTTATCTTGGTGTCTACGATTAGAAATGCGCTCATTGTAAAAACTCCATAATTTAGTGGGTGGTTAATACCAATCTCAACTGTAACTCCCAACTGAACACTTCGACGACCAACTCTCAGGCACTCCCTATTGAACCGCGCTGCTCGCCTGCCGTTGCTGCCCCCCTGCCTGCCAACACCTCGACAAAAGCGAGGCCGGCACCGCTCAACAGAGAAAACGACGCTGATACTGCTCCCGATGTCATCGCAGCCATTCAGGGCAGTGTGACACCAAGGTCGCCACAGGCGAGATGACCTTGGGTAAACTACCGGCTCCTCGGCGGATCATATTGCCACCTATGAAGGCGTATTGATAAACCGCATACGCCGGTAAAAGGCAGGTCCCTGGCCTTCAGGCAAGGCCAGGATCTCTTCGAAAAACCGACTGTAAACCCGGCAAACAACCGCTGTATTGGCATCGGTGTGCGTGGAAGTATCGAGATAGCGAATATCGTCGCCCAAATTGGCTTGAACAAGTTCTACCGCTTCCTGAAACGCAACCGGCTCCATCATTGCGACCGTGGAGTCGACATTATATACAACACGCGTGAACAACTCTTTGAGCCTTTGCCAGTGTTCCTGAGAAATAATTGCTCGGTAGTCGAGATTCCCATAGCGCACCGGATCGATCATTTGCGGGCAATACCTAGGATGAGAAGCCATCAAATTGCCCATCTCCGACAGCAGTGCTGTCAAATCCGTGTCGTTAGCCCGGTCGGCCACCGTCATCGCCCAATCATCAAAGTAGCGTGGAGCCACCGCCACAATGTCGAATTCTGGCCCACTCAGCGCCCGCTCTTTCCAGAATGCATCAACCAGTTGACTGTAGAACTCCGGATCCACGCGCGCACCCACTTCAAATACTCCAACAGAGCTCAAGGCCGCGCGAATAGGCTGATACCGCTGCTCGCGATATTCCGCGGGCAAAATATCATCGACTTCCACGATGTTGTGGGCCAGCCCCGACTGTTGCAACTCTTCCAGCGTCGGCCACCAAAGTTCACCCGGTGGCACTTCGAACATGCGGTCAATCGCTGTACGGTCGATGCCCCGCTCGGCATAGTGCTGGCGGTCGACAACGTATTCTTTGTCTTCACTGGACAAGCTCTCGCCTGTGATGGGGTTCGTGTACTGATGAAACCCCAACCTGGCACCGCGGCCTAACGTTCGGTTCGAACCGGCTACAAAAGCAAGCGGGCAGGCAGAATTACAACCGACCGCGCTGAACGTGTCCCATTGGTGGCGTTCAATTAATTTGGCCAGAGCCCGCCCTTCGTAGAGCCGGCCACCACCACTATCCAGAACAATGCCTTCAATAGCCTCAGGTTCTTCCAGCTCTTCGATTAAATCCTCGATTTCCCGAGTCATACCAAAGCCGAAAAAACCTTCCAGATGAATCAGGTTACGCTCGCCCAACACCGCTATGTGGTAATTGGCCAACGGGTCAGGTTGGAACCCGTTGACCCAATGCTCCCGATAAGTAGGCAGCTCCTCTTTAAAGGTTTGAACCTGATTAAGAAAACTGACCAGGATAACCCCAATAACCAGGATCGGCCCCAGACTTTTTTGTTCATCAACCCAAACCCGATGAGACGTCCGCACCAGACCGACAAGTTGCCAGGGGTACACTACCAACATCACAAATCCCATCCCAAATATTTGCCAGCGTGACTGGTAAACCGGATGTTTTATCCATTGAAAAGCGATGGGTACCACCAGCGCCACCGTCACTACAACATTAAGGACGACAAAATTCACCCAAAATGCCCTTACGAGCGAGTATTCGCCCTGCCAATGTCGGCGGATGTACCGCATAAGTCACTCCTGATTTATCGCCAAAAAATGCACTCACCGCATAGGGGATTGGGTAACAACTGGCATCAATCGAAAGTCGAAGATTGCCATCTACTGCGTCTACTCGAAATGGTACATAACTACTGGCAGACAGCTTAAAAGGTCATCCTGGCTCGAAGTAACAGATCTGCTTCCATAGCCATGGTGTCTAACTCCCCCTTGCCCGTAATGCGTGACCTTGACTCAATTCGAACATGAGGCACCCTCTTTATAGAAGGGAAGAACTTCCGGAAGATTACCCTGCGCTTTCTCCTGTTCGAACCGCAAATTCCGTGTACACCCACCGAATTAACATACCATAAACGGGCCTACAGATAACCACCTCCGGCCCCGATTACCACTACGATAACCCCAAGAATCAGGTTGGTGCCCACTAGCTTGCGAATCTGTCCCACCTGCCGTCCGGCCTCCTTTGGGTCCTGGTTGGCAACGGCCAGCTTTAGCCTGCGGAAGGGGGCAAAATAGACGTGCGAATAAAGCAGCATCATGACAATCCCAAGCCCCTGCATGACATGGATATGCCAGCCGGCACCTGCCATGCCACCGAACACGCTGGAGAGCATCCAATAGCCTGTTACCAGCAACAGAATCACGGCCACCCATACCCACCGGAAAAAACGGGACAGGGTGTGACACCAGAGCACACCCCGCTGCGACTCATTAACCACCTCGACTACGGCCGGTCTCATGGCCATATAGGCGAAGAACATGCCGCCAACCCAGATCACGGCAGAGAGAACATGCAGTGCGATAGCGAAACTCATAAACGCGACTCCTTGATAAGATATGCGTGTGAAGAGCATAGGCTTCTAATCACTTCATGTCGCCGATGCACCACATTTGCATTTCAACCAGCCGCCACCCCAGCTGATAAGGCTAAGCGATGGTGCGCGCTCTATTAGCCAGCGCGTCCATTAGCCATTCGAGCTAGTGCGGCGCAATGGAATTGCGAGAATACCCACCAGAAGACCATAGACCATAGCTATTAGAAGAGGCTCCCTAATAGATGCACGGTGTAAGTTTGTCGTTAAGCACCGCACCCATCAAAACGACGACCATCGCACAAAACACGACTTCGTCTTTGCACACCGAACGAATCTTCCGTAACAATGCTTACGTTGTAAGACGATTCCAAAAGGAGCTGGAGTTGCCGCAGTACGTCGACTAGCTGGCAGCAGCCGGTCGATGGGGCGTTGCCGCCAAACCGACTTGAAGGCAACGCTGCGAACGACTGCCGAACACAAAAACAAAGGATAACAACATGACTCTATCCAGCTCTAAGGCCACCCTGGCCGTCGCGCTGACCGGCGCATTGTCTATTCCTCTCGCTGTACAGGCTGAAGTCAACGACGACATACCGAATTACCCGGATAAACTGTATGGCCAGCAGGATGCCGCCAGCTTAAAATACACCATCATTTCCGATACCGAGTTTCACAGGCCACTTGCCTACCTGGCCCACTACCTGGGTTATGCCTGGACAGGCGGTACCGGCTCACAATACGTTGGCGAAGACCTTAGCATCTACCAGGATTACAGCAGCCAGTACACACTGCAGGCACGCTACAACAGCAACGACCCCTACTCGGGAGGGTATCGCGCCAGTGAGCGTCTGAAAATGCAGCTCAAAAACATTCGCTTCGTCACCAATCCGTCCGACCTCGAATTGGGTGAACCACAGGTGTACAACCGGGTGCCGATCAAAACCGTCACCTATGAAATACGTAACGAGGGCAATACAACAGACACCAAAGTCGCGACATTGACCTACGACGAAACAGAGAGCTGGTCGAAGGAAGAAAACTTCTCGTTCTCCGAGACCATCGGCATCACCAACACCTATGAATTTGATTTGGGTGTAATGGGTAATTCAACAGAGATCAGCGCTGAATTCAGCGCTACTCAGGGGTGGAGCGAAACCAATGGTGAAACCAACACCGTATCTCAAAGTGCGCAGTATCGGGCTGAGATGCCACCGCGCACCAAACGCGAAATCACCATTACGTTCTTCAAGCAAACTGCGGACATCCCGTACACCTCGCAAATGTACATGGATTACGACCTGACCTATGAGAACTTCCTGCGCTGGGGTGGCAACGCCCGGACCGACCACCCAACCAACCGGCCCTGGGAGGTTTATACCTTTGGTGATCGCAACGGATACAGCGCAGCCGAGGATGTTCTCGACCAGTACCTGCACCGGCAGATCAATGGTTACAGCCAATGGGATTGGAACTGGATGATCAATGAATACGGGGCGGGCTCCATTCAATGGGCCCTGGGCAACATCACCAAGCGAGCGTACGGTGCACCGATGAACGGCAAGTTCACAGCCATTGATGCCAGCCAATACAACATCACCGCTGGGCCAGCGGTACCGCTCGATTCGATCTCGAAACAGGATCAGCCATCCGACCGTATTCGGCGTAATTCCGACAATGGCGAAGCAACCCTGCTGAACGTTGAGAATTATGACTGGGAAGACCGGGTGACCAACGTCAATCTGACGGTCGAAGGGGCTCTGCAGCAGTCTATGTGATCTGGCTGCCTGTTTTGGGTGAATGTGCCTCGGTTTACTGGTTGTATGTTTGAATCCGGTGGCGGGAACCCTTACCCGCCACCGGCAGGCACCTGTAGATTTATCACAAGTACTTTGCTTTAAGCGAAGGTCATCCGGCTGGTTTTCGGGGACGCCTGAATTACCCGAAACCAGCCTCCACAAACACCCATCACAATAAATAGCACTGGGTTGTGAACTAACTAAGCATGATGCTTCCCCAGGGTGCATGACCTATTGCTCTATCCATCCTTTGCGTTTGTTTAACGCGCAACGTCTTTGCCATGACCACCACTACTCCCGAGCAGTAGTTAACAGCGTATCCACAGTGACCGCTCGCCAATCCTCGACCCGGCGATTGATAAACCCGGCGTCCTTGTATGCCTGGGAGATGACACCGGCTTTCTTAAGTCGCATCAGTCCCAGGTGCAAGGATGAGTTGAAATAGCTACCTTCGGGGTGCGCCCGGGATATTGCGAAATGCCGGGTGCCGGTGAGGCCGATCTTGACACCTGGAATGGGTACCAGTGTGCCGGCATCGAGTTGAAGCTGCATGCCCTCGCTTTGTTGAAACGGTGCCAGCAGGTAATCCTGGCTACCTTCGAACACCGCCTCGACCATGTCTCCCCAGGTGTCGGCATGTGTCAGAGACTGGGGGCCAAAAGCGTTCAGTGTTTCCCAGTCGACTGCCCAGTTGCGGCTGGAAATTGCCCGCAAACGGCGCAGCTCAGCGTCGGTGTCGGCGGCCAGGGCCTGGCTGTTGTTTACCGGGGTATAGAAACCCGCTTCAAATTGCCCACGCTCGATCACGGCGGTGGTGATGTATAGCTCCTGCCAGCGCTCGGTCAGGTCGCTGAGCCAGGCGCTCGTGGCTGAGGCAATGGCAGTACCGTCGGCTAACGCCTTCAGGGTAATTTCATAGTCGGCTTCAGTAACAAAGTTTAGCTCGAAATCTGCTCGTGAACGCTCCAGGGCCTGTTGCATCAAAATTACCTCGACCACATCGCGGCGACTGCCAGGCCCGGAGAAATCGGTGATGGTGAGCGGGTCGCGACCATCGAGTAGGGTCTGGTAGTCCTCCCAAACATCTGGCGGGACCAATACCGTCAGGGGGTCAGCGTAAGCTGCGGGGAGCAAGGTAAGCACGCAGATCAGTTTTAGTAGGGACGGCTTCATAGCGCTAACTCAGGTTAAGTCTGAAAACCCAAGTAGAGCGGATTATAAATACCAATGCAATACCATTAGTGCACTTGGTATCTTTAAGGTTCTATTTTAGACAGCGAACAAGCCGACAAGGCTGTCTGTGCCGAGGGGTCTCAACCGTGACACCAACCTGAGCACTATCAGGATACTCGCCTACTGGGCGCGCCTTGTTAGTCGTCCTCTGTCAGCCATCCGGCCGGTCGCCGCGGGGGGAGGTGGCCTCAAGCCACGCGTTTCATGGCATGGTTTTTCGCCCCGGGAGCCTGAATAAAGCGTTGAACCTGTTTCATGGGCATGTGGTCACTGGTATCGCGGCCATACCAGCAGTCTACGATGTGGCCCTTTTCGTTGATCAGAAAATCGGCGGGTACCAGCTTCACATTCGGGTTCTTGGAGGGGTAGCCGCCCTTTTTCATGCCCATGAAGATGCGCGGCAATTTAAACAGCAGCGCCTTGAACAAGGCAAAACTGGAGTGCTCAACCCCGTAACGGTTGTAGATCTCAAGATCTGGGTCTGCCACCAGCCGGAAAGGCCTTGGGTGACGGGCTACGTAGTTGCGAACCTCATCGTTCGTAGAACTGAAAACCGCAATAACCTCAACATTGTCCTTTTGCCATTCTTTGTAACGATGGGTCAATTCATACACCCGGAAATTACAGAACGGACAGGCAGCGTCCCGAAAGAAGCACAGCATCACCTTTTTGCCTTTAAAGGCGCTCAGTTGAATGGACTCTCCGAAAACATCTTTCGTGGAGAAGTCGATTATGGCTCTGGGGGCTTGAAGTCTCATAGCGTATCTCTTGTGCAACGGATTGACGATCTAAACCATGGGTACTCCTCAAACCTGATATTGGATGCTGAAAGGGGATGAAAAATCGCACTCTACTGGGTTGCGAAACGTATAGAAAACGATCGTCAGGTCGAGGGAGGTTCATCATCGCAAGGCCAGAGAGAATGGTTCCATTGCGTAAAATAATTCCATACATCTCTCTTAGGCGCTGATGCTGCGCACCAAGTGGTTTTTCAACAGGCTTGCTGAGTGTTGTCATTACATTCTGAAAACCAAAAAGTGCCTTAGAGATTTGGAATCACGTCACAAATGCACTAGGGTACGCCGCCTCGACGCTGAAGAGGTTTACCGTTTGCGAGCTGCCACGAAATCGACAATCAGAAGCACCCTGTCATTCGCCGCCACTGCGCGTGTGATTGCTGGAGCGCTCTGTACTCTCACTTTGGCACGCATACGTCCCCTCAGCTTCCGACTGCAATCGGCCACCGGCCACCCCTCTCTCTTTCCGCTCAGCATGCGGCACCCTGCCCCCATCATCCGCGCGGGTATTCGCGACGGTCGCAGTATCGCCCGATTCCTGGCGCCGCCGGTGAGCGGTTACTGAGCAACAGCGTTACTCAAACGCTGATTCTAATTTTTCTGCAACACTGGAGTACTCTGTATGCGTAAAACAACCCTGGTAATGGCGGCGAGCGCGCTGTCAATGTCAACTGCGGCATTCGCCGATTGTGGCGAGGTTTCCATTACTGAAATGGGCTGGGCTTCCAACGAAGTCGTTACCGGTGTCGCGACATTCCTGATGGAAAATGGATACGGATGTGACGTCACCGTTGTTCCTTCCGACACAGTTCCAGCCGTAACGTCGGTCGCGGAAAACGGCGAGCCCGACATTGTCACCGAGTTGTGGCTCAACTCGACCGGCGAAGTTTACAACCGCCTGGAAGAAGAAGGCCGTATCCAACGCCTTGGGCGAGTGCTGGAACCCGGCGGTGTGGAAGGCTGGTGGATTCCCACTTATCTGGCCGAAGAACACCCTGAGCTGACCACCATTGAAGGGGTAATGAACAACCCGGAACTCGTCGGTGGCATGTTCAATAACTGCCCGGATGGCTGGGGCTGCCGGGTCGTGAGTGACAACCTGGTACGCGCGCTGGAACTGGAAAGCAGCGGTATTGAGGTGTTCAACCACGGTTCTGGCCAAACCCTGGCCTCGTCCATGGCATCAGCCGTAGAAGACGGTGAACCCTGGTTTGGCTACTATTGGGGCCCGACTGTACCGCTCGGCAAATACGACATGACCCGTGTCGATCTGGGTGAGATTGACGAAGACATTCACGCTCGCAACCAGAACCAGAATGCAGACAACCCGGGCGTATCAGACTTCCCGGCCGCACCCATTCTGACCGCCATCACAACGGACTTTCAGGAACGCGAACCTGAAGTGGCCGACATGCTCAGCCACCTGAGCTTCGACACCAGCGTGATGAGCTCCATCCTCGCCTGGATGGATGAAAACAATGCCTCTGGTGAGGAAGCGACCGTTTATTACCTGCAAAACTACTCCGACGACTGGTCACAGTGGTTGAATAACGATGCACGGTCGAATCTGGCTAACCTGATCAACTGATCGTTCAGGTACCTGCCTCTTATTTACGGGGCGACCAGGCGTCGCCCCTTTTCTTATCAATGGCAAGCGGGGCTGACTGAAAACCGATAGCAGGCACCCTGCCTTTTCGGTTTTCAGACAGGTCTGCCTGCCAGACACTCAACGGATCGATCACACTATGGCAGTATACGACTCTGTATTTTCCAGCCTGGGCCTGAAAGACTGGTGCGACAGCAGCGGGCAAGATGGCCCCATGTCCATGGCTGATTTGATGAATCAGAACGCGGGTGCAGAAGACGATGCACCTGTCTCCGCCTGGGATTTTCCCTTCCCCTCAATGGACGCACTCAACGACGCCTGTGGGTCTTTTCCACAATCCAGAGATTTGACTCAAGGGCTCGAAGAAGGTTTTCTGGGCGCGAAAGATTCAATGAGCATAGTGCTCGACCCGTTAACGCAACCGCTGAGCTGGATGCTCGACGGGACGCTTTACACGATGTTGTCTACACCCTGGTGGATTGTTATTCCATTGCTATTGTTTGTGGTGAAACTGGTGACTCAGTCCTGGAAACTGGTCGCCTTTGTTGGCGTCTGTCTGGGCGGCCTGGCGTTTATAGATCACTACGAATACGCGATGCAAACCTTGTCGATCATCTTCGTGTGCGCCTTCATTTGCGTCCTGCTTGGAGTGCCCATTGGCATCGCCATGTCCCGCAGCGACACCATGCAACGCCTAACCGTCCCAGTGCTCGACATGCTGCAGACGCTGCCTCCCTTTGTGTATCTGATACCGCTGATCTTCCTGTTCAGCGTGACAGAGTCCAAACTCTACGGCATCGCGATTATTCTGTATGCGATCGTTCCAGTGATTCGCCTGACCAACCTCGGCATACGCCTGGTCGACAAAGACATCATCGAGGCGGCTAATGCGTTTGGCATGACCGACCGGCAAAAGCTCTACAAAGTACAGATTCCACTGGCCCTGCCCAACATCATGGCCGGGGTGAACCAGACCATCATGATGAGCCTGGCCATGGTGGTGATCGCTTCACTGGTCAGTGCGCCCGGGCTCGGCGTGCTTGTGTTGCGCGGCATTCGTAACCTGGAGCTCGGCGTCGGTCTCGTGGCGGGGTTAGGGATTGTCGTGCTTGCGGTCATTCTCGACCGGGTCACTAAAGCATCGCTGGCACGCATCGACTCATCGAGAAAGGACTGAGGGTAACCACATGAATGATCATCCAATCAGAATTTCGATTCGGGAACTGTACAAAATATTTGGTGACGACCCTCAGAAGGCGCTGGAACATGTGAAAGCGGGAATGAGTAAGGCCGAGCTTTTGGAAGAGCACGGTCACGTGCTCGGCTTACAAGACATCAACGTCGACATGCGCGAAGGCGAGATCACCGTCATCATGGGACTCTCGGGGTCCGGCAAGTCAACCCTGATCAGGCACCTTAACCGGTTGATTGAGCCGACCGCCGGCCGTATCGATGTCGACGGCGAAGATGTGCTTCACTACCACGACCAGCAGCTGCGTGAAGTGCGTCGCCAGCACATGACCATGGTCTTCCAGAATTTTGCGCTGTTACCGCATTGGACCGTACTCGACAACGCCGGCATGGCACTCGCTACCCGCGGTTTCGAACGCGGTGATTACGAAGAAGAAGCCACGAAGTGGCTCGCCCGGGTGGGGCTGGAGGGCAATGAAAACCAATACCCGCACGAGTTATCCGGCGGTATGCAACAGCGCGTGGGAATCGCCCGGGCACTGACCTCCAATGCGCCCATTATGCTGATGGACGAGGCCTTTTCCGCACTTGACCCGCTGATCCGGACTGACATGCAAGATCTGCTTATTGAGCTGCAGCGCGAATTGAGGAAAACCATCGTGTTCATTACGCACGACCTGGACGAAGCGCTGAAACTTGCAGATCACCTGGTGATTCTGAAAGAAGGCTATGTTGTGCAGCAGGGTGAACCTCAGGAAATCCTGATGCAGCCGAACGACCCGTACATTATGGATTTCATCAGCGACATCAACCGGGCTCGAGTGCTTCGTGTGCGTTCGGTCATGGACACCACACAAACCACTTCCGGTGACTACGCCGGGGAAGTAGACGCTGACGACAACCTTGAATCGGTCATCGCACGGTCGGAAGGTGACACCTCTTTTACCTATCGGGTCATGCAGGATGGCGAGCCAGTCGGCATGCTTAGCATGAAACGACTGGTACGCGCCCTCGTTCCAACCGATGCCAGCCAGGAGCGCAGCAACGTTCAGTAATTCACGAGAGTAGGCCTTGCACCTGTGATGACACACAGCCGCTTGCGCCTACATCTACTGACACCATAATTAACAGTGCGCCCAGACACCCTACCCGGCTATCGGTTCTGAACCGGCATCCCCTGGTCTCAACTGCAGCTGCACTCCGAGTAAAAAATTACGCAGCACCTGATCTTTGCATTCCCGGTAATTCGAGCTTTCCGGATTGCGGAAAAAAGCGCTCAGTTCATGCTGGCTAAGATCGAGGTCCACCAACTTTAGAATGCCCAGGATGTCTTCAGCTTTCAGGTTCAACGCAATTCGGAGTTTCTGGAATACCTTATTATTGTTCAGCCGGCTTTCTGGCTCTGGCTGCTGACCATCACGTTTACCACGCTTGAAATTGATGAAGCCGTTAAGAAACACAGCCAGTTCTCTGTCCGTCATTTTAAGAAACTCACTGTCTTCTTCCTTGCTCAGCCAGCCAACCACCTGCTCCGCGGTAACCACGTAATCGGCCAGGGCGAAGATATCGACCATTGTTCCGTCTTTCAAATCGAAGGTATAACGTACGCGTCGTAGAATATCATTATTGGTCACAGTACAGTTCCTGAGTTTAGGAACACTAAGGAAAAAGACAGCGTTCCTGAAAAGACAGCCATATTACCATAGCTCAGCTCGGTAGCCTGATCTAAATGACAATTGGGATCTCTCAGATACCAAGGTCTTTTCAGCAATCGCGGGAATGGGCGTCAAATCCATTGTTTCGGCGAATGCTGATTTATTGGGTGGCAACACGAGCAGGACACCCATCCAGAAAATAGGCACACTGATCAACAACAGCAAAGAGTATCGAGGATAGTTCACATCCAGCTCCCTTAAGAGAAGAGGTATAACAGCCACTGTCTATTCGGCGTTATACACAACGGGCATCTGGCCCATCCACTTCTGCCACTCGCTCGCTTCGCAGGCCAGTCTAGTCATAAAATAGGCCACATTGATGCGGCTAACCTGGCCCGAATTGAACACCACCCCTCTGACCGGTGAGGGAAAACTCTCATAATTGCTTACCTGATCACTGTTCACTAGACCGTCGGGCCTTACAATGGTCCAACTGATGTCCGGATGATTCTGACCAATATCCTTTCTCAGAAATTCTGCGGCCAATTCATTATCCCGGTGAGGTGGCAACAGCAGGCGAACAATACCAACCACTAGCCGATCTCCAATACTCAACTTCTCATCCAGATCACGGTTGCGGTTGCCATTGGTGTTCATCAGTATGAACTTGGTTGGGGGCTGTTGTTCGGCCTGCTGACGACGGGTACGAATGATTGAGTGCGCCATCCGTTCGACGGCTTCACGGCACAATAGCCGGGGGGCGCCAAACATCCCTTTGAACGTCAGGTTATGGCCCAGGCAGGAAATCACACCGTCGCAGCCAGAAATCAGGGTATCCAGCTCTCTATCCGCCATGTCCAGCAGACTGCCAGCGGCCACTTTCAAGTTCGGGTAAAGGCTCACTTCGTTCTGGAGAGCTGCGGGGTTGCGCGCCACAGTGACAACATGGTGCCCTTGCTGCAACAACAGCGTGGCGACATGCCGCCCGGTTGCTCCGGTTGCTCCTGCGATAAAAAATTTCATGGCATCAGCCTCGATTATCCAAATGTCGGAAACGTCGTAGTCGGCTAACAACGTTGACCGAAGGACGATTTAGAGCCAGTATACCCATACACAAAGACAGTAATATCACCCAATAAATACTATGAGGTATGCGTTAACGCATGGATTGGAGTTCAATACAGTTTGACTGGAACAGAACACGGGCGTTTCTGATTGTGGCCGAAGAAGGGTCTCTTTCGGCTGCAGCCCGGTCGCTGAACATGTCCCAACCCACTCTCGGCCGCCAAATTGCGGCACTGGAGCAGGAACTGAATGTCACCCTGTTTGAGCAGGTCGGCAAGCGCCAGGTACTGACCCTAAGCGGTCAGAAATTGGTGGGTTATGTGAAGCAAATGGCGGAAGCGGCGAATCAACTGTCGCTAATGGCGCTCGGGCAACGCACCGATTTGTCGGGTCTGGTCACGGTCTCTGTCAGTCAGTTGGACGCTCTTTATAGACTACCGCCGGTTATCCGGACGATCCGCCAGGTTGCACCCGACATCGAACTGCGGATCGACGTATCCAACGAGGTGGCAGACCTGAAAAGGCGGGAAGCCGATATCGCCGTCCGCAGTTTCCGACCTGACCAGAGTGATCTGATTGCCCGAAAAATTGCCGATGAGCCCATAGGCTTATACTGCTCACCCCAATACGCCGAGAGATTTCCCGGGGTCAGACAACTCAAAGACCTCCGGCATGCAGACTTTATTGGTTATGATGTCAGCAACAGTATTAAAGACAACCTTCGACACCTTGGTGGTGAGCCCGATACCTACCGATTTCCGATTATCACTCAATTTCAATTGCTGCACATCGAACTGGCTAAGTTGGACCAGGGTCTTATCTTTTTGCCGACGGATATTGGCAGCCAACTACCGGAACTCACCTCTTTGTTTCCAAATGACGAGCCGGTGATGGAGATCCCGGTCTGGCTGGTGTGTCATCGCGAACTGCGGACCAACCCTGGCGTTAATCTGGTATTTAATGCCCTGACTGATGCCTTGTTTTAATCCGTGATCACCTTTAATAGCCACATATCTGAACTTTCCGGGTAATTCTCGCTATCCCTCAAAGGATACCCGCCGGAATAACAAAGTGCAGTACCAACAATCTTCAACCCTTAACAGGTGCCAGATGAGGTGTCCGGGTAAACCTCTATTAGACCGAGCCTCTACTCCTGTATAAAATAAACATTCTATACACTTGGTAACACCGAGTAACGATCTAACCCACTCAATCAACCAAAAACCATTTGATTTCGCCCCTGGTGCTTCGACTGGTAGAGCATTTCATCGGCCCTCTGCCATACAGACTCAATAGTATCACCCTCCTTCACAAGCGTTGCGCCAATGGAAAGCGTAGTACTGACTGTCTCGCCATTACCCGATACGACGGTGATCTTTGCAAACATTTCGAGCAACCGTGACGTGAAGGATTCTAATTTATCCATGGGGCATCCTACCAACAGCAGTCCAAATTCCTCTCCACCCAGGCGCCCTACAACATCATCACTTCGAGAAAACTCATTCAATGTTTCTCCAAATTTTTGGAGAAGTGCATCACCGGCCACATGGCCATGTGAATCATTGAATCGTTTAAAGTGATCAATATCCATTCCCAGCCATATCAGCGTACCTGGTGGTCTATTCTCAAATATCTGATTGGTTGCTTTCAAAAACCCTCGCCGGTTCAAGACCCCAGTTAGCTCATCGGTTAGGCTCAGCGTTTTGTAGCGAATTTTGTCGGCTCCTAACGCTTCAGCCTGTTCTTTCAAGCTACTGAAGCGCAAGCCCAACACCATGGACAACAAGGCGACTTCAATCAGGGCACCCGCGTAAAAGAAAAAGATGAGCCACTCACTTGGCTGAACCAACCCGAGCCACATCCAACCCCAAAACCCCGCTGATATGATGTAAAAAGTCCACGCCACAAAAAAATAGCGCGCTAGCGGGTGGCCCATACGCAACGACAGAACCACCACGACCATGATGAGAGGCGGTCCGAAAATACCAATAGAAATGGCGACTAGATACCCGTAGAAATTTGGCAAAAAAGGAATTAACAGAAGCAATACGGAAAACACCACAATCAGGCCTACCAGAACACGGTCTATCCGTGGTAACTGAGTGCGGACGTTCAACAATTCGCGTACGAATACCCAGGAGATAATCACCGTCATCGTGCTGGTAAAATTTGCCAGGTAAGATCCAGTACCAATAGCGGGGTAAATCAGTCGAATTAGGCCGGCCATGTCCAGAAGGTAAAGCAAGTTTCCAAAAACAAACAAGCAATACGTCAGGTAGATACGCTCACGCGCTCGTACTCCGATAGCAAGGTTATAGCAGAAAGCGAGGATAAACATGCCAATGACCGTACCGAAATAGAATAGCGTCTTAACAGATTTCCAAAGCAACCCTTCCAACGGTGTCGCCTTTATACTGAATTGGAACACCTGATCGGTCGTTAACCGTAAATAGGCGGTCCGCTCCTCAACCGCGGTATCCAATAGAAACGTTAAAAAACGGGCCGGTTGCTGGAAACCTTCACTCTGCGGCCCGCCCACAGCCTCAACCTGCTGCCATTGATTTTGCTTGAATTGAAAGGCCTCACCGTTAAGACCGGTATTCGGCAACAGCTCTACCCACAAGCGATCGAACGGCGAAGTGCGCGGCACTTCCAAGCGCAACCAAATCACGCCACCCTGCAAGCCAATCCAATAATCCGACTTCCAAAAAGGCTCGCCCACGCGCGCCTGTCGCATCTCGTTCCAATCGCTGTCAGGTACTCTTCTGAGCTGCTCAAAGGTCAACGCCCCCTCGCGATCCAGGAGAAACTCTGCCTCAATTTCTATGGATTGTTCAGCAGATGCGCCCATGCTGAATAGTAAGCTCATCAGGATGGGGGCAACTATCAGGGCCAGGAACCGCCTGTAATGCATGTCTGTTGGGACCTTAATTGAAATAGTCGTGTTGCGGGCCATGCGTTTCTCCTACCAACTTGAGGCAATGGCCGCCCGTGAACGCACGCCAACACTTCAGACCCTGAACAGGTTTCGTAGCGTACCCAGGTATCATTCTAGCAAACTCTGCGACGTGAACACTGACCCCGATCAACGATGGTGTGTCACCCATGTCACCTTTGTAAGCAATCCTCCTCCATAAACATGGCCTATCACCGTGGTGAGCCATGCTCCAGTGGCCGTCGTGGGGCCTAGCGGGGCTTAGCGAGTGGGCCTAGTGAGGACACCCATCCCAGTCGATAGTTGTAATGTGTTTCATTCTAAACATTGATAGACTGCAGGTAGTCTATGCCAAGCCTGTCGAGAACTGTTTGCATTTTGTGCGGCCTGTCCTAATTGCTCTGTCATTGATAGACTGCATTTCTCTATTCAAACTATGCGATGCTCACATCATGCAACCCCAGGTTGATCCGTTCATTGCCCCCAGGTGTACAGAATCGATCGAGATTCTGTATCAGGACGAGTCGATCCTGCTGATCAACAAGCCCTCCGGATTGCTCAGCTTATCTGGCAAACACCCCCTGAACAAAGACTCGGTGCACTTTCGCTTGATTCAGGATTTTCACGATGCACGACTACTGCACCGACTGGATTTCGGCACATCGGGTATTATGCTTGTCGCGCTTAATAAACAGATTAATGGAATACTCACCCGGCAGTTTCAGGCGAACACCATTGCAAAGACCTACACGGCCGTGTTGCAGGGACATGTGACGCCCGAACACGGCACGATCAGCGCGCCAATTGCCAAGGGGGAGTTTCCGTTGCAAGTGATTTGTGGGGAAACGGGCAAGCCGGCGTTGACCGAATACGAAGTGATTCGGCACGTGCAAGTGCCCAATGAAGCAGGGCATCCGGTAGCCTGCAGCCGGGTGTTGTTCAAACCGCGAACAGGCCGCACCCACCAACTGCGCATTCACAGCCGCGAACTGGGTCACCCAATACTGGGGTGTGATCTTTATGCCAGTGATGCTGCCTATTCGCTGGCAAGCCGGCTAATGCTACATGCAACCTCTCTGGCCTTTGAGCACCCTCTAACCGGCAAGCGTATAACCGCCCGCTGTCAAACACCTTTTTGAGAATTGCACAGCATCGCTTGTCATTGAATGGCAAGCGACCTTACCCAGAGGTGTATTCGCTCGATCTCTGCGCCTGCAGTTATGTCCAACCATTACCACATAGTGCTGCATATCAATGCCGAGAAAGCCAATGCTTGGCCGGATACCCAAGTCATTCACCACTGGCATACGCTCTAAGCCGCCTAACGCGAGTGCCTGGATAGCCCACGCTGATAACGCCGAAATCTTCGGCTTCAAGGCAACTTGCCTTCACTGATTGTCTATTGACGCGACCGTCTCCCGAAAATAGTCCATTCGACCAGCGTTGCTGTGAGAAAGAAGCATGTTACGAGTTCGAACCATTTTCTGGCGCACCGCATAATAGAACGTCTGCCTGAATTCAGTCAGCACCCAACCTTCGCCAAGATCATGGCTCTGCATAGTTTCAATGTGCGTACCACGGGGAAAGACCTCGAGCCCAAGACGTTGCAGGACAGACATCAATTCAGTTTTGTCGCGCGCGCATTGCCAACTGACATCGGTCTCGTCCCGATAGTGATCAATGCGGAAATCGATTGTGTCATCAACGCGGGAAAGTAACGCTTCTCCATCTCCGCCTGCAAAGGCCAGCAGGAGGTTTTCGATGGTTTCAATTGAGGACTCTTGCTGCATGATGATGCTCCATTCATGTGTAGGGAGTGCTCAATGTAAAGCAGATCAAGCATTAGTTAAAATATGTTATAACTCTTCATATGAAATAATTAGACTATGGATACTCCATGCTTGATATGCGCAATATGCGATACTTCGTCGCCACCTACGAAGAAGGCTCAATTACCGCTGCTGCAAAGCGCTGCTTTATCGCTCAACCATCGATCTCTAATGCCATCCTGCAACTTGAGGAGAGTCTGGGCACCCGCCTTTTCATTCGTCATAAAAAGGGCGTACGGGCCACGCAGGAAGGCCATGACCTGTATCCGCTGGTCAGGCGGTTGCTGGCAGAAGCGGACGCGATAGGCGAACATTTTCGACGTTCGACGACACCGGCTATACGCCTGGGAATGCTACCTACCTTACCCGGGCGGCGCGTAGAACAGATCGTGCACGAGATACGTTGCACCGCACCGGGTGCAGCGATCTATCTGGTCAATTCGCAGGCAGAATGTGATTTGTGTTTTACCATACGGGAGTATGTACCCGTCGATTGGCAGTTCCAGTCGTTATGGCGTGAGGATTACGTATTGGCATTGCCTGAAAGCTCACATCTGGCACTGCATGATGAGCTGACGGCTGATGATCTGTCAGGCATGCCTCTAATTGGCCGGGTGCACTGCGAACTCAAAGACAGAGTGCAGCAACGTCTGGAGCAAGAATACCAGCTGGATGCTGATCTGCGCGCGAGCACTGACAACGATGACTGGGCGCTAACACTGGTGGCCTGCGGCATGGGGGTTGCCATCGTACCGGAAAGTGTTGCTGCCAGCAGGCAGGATGTCCTGGTACGACGCCCGCCCATACTCGCCGATCTAAATCGAGAAGTTGGTGTTGCCTTCCATCCTACAGCACTCCATCAGCTTGAATTCGTAAAACCACTGGTATCGAAGCTGCGTACTTTACGTTGGAAGCCAGCTTAGGGGGTTGGTTGATACCGCTATCTCAATTAAAGCTAAATGTCAGCAGTTCGGTATGTGTCGATCGGGACCGACTTAATTGTCGCTCTATGAGTCTGGCGCTACGCCTGTCCAATCAGTCGCTAGATGCTCAACCATCAATTCAGTTAACCAATCCATAAACACACGCACTCTTCGGGCCATCGCTCGTCTGTGCGGGTATAACAGAGATATATCCATGGGCTCGGCCGGAAAACTTGGCATTACCTGCACTAACTCGCCCCGTGCCAGGTAGTCTTTAACTCCGATAAAGGGCACTTGGATCATTCCCAAGCCGGACAAACAGGCGTAAAGATAGGTCTCCGTACTGTTCACCGTTAATGCGGCCGACATGGGTATATCCCTGCATGCCCTTCCATCCCAATATTCCCATCCCGGCTCGGCACGTCCCAAGGTTTGGCCATAATGGACTAGCTTATGTTGCGCCAAATCCTCCAATGTTTCAGGAGTGCCGTAGCGCGCCAAATAAGCTGGACTGGCACAATTAACCACCGCCAGCCGGCCCAATGGCCGCGCAATAAGGCTGGAGTCGGTCAGGGTGCCGACTCGAAACACACAATCGAACCCTTCTCGTACTAAATCTACCCGCCGGTCGGTCGTGCTCAATTCCAGCTCAATACCCGGATAACGCTGTTGAAAGTCCAACAGATACGGCAAGACCAGACGACAAGCACTGCCCGTCGGCATATCTACGCGAACCCGCCCGGTCAGTAGCCGCTCTTCACGGTGAAACAGCGTGGTTGCATCTTCTACATCTGCCAGGAGGCCGCGACAGCGTTCGTAGAAGACCTCGCCATCCTGCGTGAGGTGAACCCGCCGAGTGGTGCGGTTGAGCAGGCGCGTGCCCAGCCACCCCTCCAATTGCTTAACCGCTTCTGAAACGCTGGCTTTAGGCATCCCCAAGCTGGCTGCCGCTTGCGTGAAACTAGCCAGCTCTGCCACGCGGACAAACACCTCCATTCGCTCCAATCGATCCATTTCACCACCTATTGTTCGTGTTTGACGAACAGCATAACCAAGAAACCCGTGTTTATTAAATTATTTCTGATCAATAACCTAGTCCGTGCACAATCACTCAACGAGGAGCATGAAAGATGACAACCCCAATCGCTTTGATAACCGGCGGCAGTCGTGGCCTGGGTCGCAGCATGGTACTGAACCTGGCCCGCAAAGGCGTCGATGTGATTTTTACTTATCGTCAACGTGAAGCTGAAGCTGCAGAGCTGGTCCGCGCGGTAAACGATATTGGCCAGCAGGCTGCGGCACTGCAGTTGGATGTGGGCAAAAGCACAGGCTTTGAAGCCTTCACCACCCAGCTACGTCAAACTCTGCGTGACCAATGGCACCGCGACAGAATCAATTACCTGGTTAACAACGCCGGTATCGGTGTGCATAAGAGTTTCGAGGAGACCAACGAAGAAGAGTTCGACCAGTTGATGAATGTTCATTTAAAAGGCCCCTTCTTCCTCACCCAACACGTGCTGCCGCTTATGGAGGATGGCGGCGCAATTCTGAATGTCTCAAGCGGACTTGTCCGCTTCGCTATACAAGGTTACGCCGCCTACGCCACCATGAAGGGTGGTATCGAGGTGTTAACACGCTATCTGGCAAAAGAATTGGGCGAAAGGCACATTCGTGTGAACGCACTCGCACCCGGGGCAATCGCGACGGATTTTGGAGAAGGGGCCGTGCGTGACAACCCGGAACTCAATCAGTTCTTAACCAGCCAAACCGCCTTGGGACGCGTTGGCCAGGCAGAAGACATAGGGCCAATAGTGGCAAACCTGCTTCATGAGGAAAACCGATGGATAACCGCTCAACGCATCGAAGCCTCCGGCGGGATGTTCTTGTAGGTAGTTATTGAACACCCTTATCTAATAGCAGTATGAACGCTGGACACCATCTCGATCGACCTTCGTCGCGGTGTCCCTTTATCTAACCAAGGACTACCCTGGGCACCCACCGGAGCTCCAATGCTACCGAGGCACCCACCTAAATTCATCAACAGTAACTATCTGAGGCAAGCTCTTGATAGCTGTCTAATTTGGATGTCCAGTGAATCGGGACCGTTGAATGCCGGTGACCAATGTACATATTTAATCAGACTCTAAATAAAAAAGGCAGCCCCTGAAAGGCTGCCTTCCTGACTATCCTACAGAATAATCTCGATCTAACTTGCAAGATTACTCAATGGTATTAACAATAGTTAACGTACCGTCAAATGTTAAGACGTTCCACTGATAACCCACACCTTCCGGGGGAGTCATTTGCGCTATAAGTCCAGTATCATCGTAAAGCGAGACTTCTACATCAGAGTTACTGAAGCGGAAGTTACTGCCTCCAGAATACGAGTAAATGTAATAAGTGTAGGTACCGGTTTTTACATTGGTGATTGTGATCGTTTCAGGCCCGTAAGCTGATGCGTCATCGCGATCCAGCGAGGCTCCGTCTACAGATTTTTTCCCGTAGAAAAGATGTTCGGTACTTGCGCCGTTAGGTACCAGCAAATGCGAATCCAAATCCCGAGGTGTTGACCCCCAGGTAAGTACCAGTCGCATCTGACCTTCCGGCAACGACGGGGCGATAGCAAGGTACTGAGACAGTGTACTCATACCTTCAATGGTAATGTTCTTGTATGCGGTTGAGTACCCAGCCAGCACGACCTCGACGGTATAGTCACCGGCTTCGACGTTTGAGAATTCGTACTCACCCTGGGCATTTGTACTGCCAGTTTCTGAGATATCACCGGCTTTTACATCGTGGCCAGAGCGCAAATTGATGGCGGTATTTGCCAGGCGATCACCTGTGATGGCATCTGACACATGACCAGTCATGTCGCCGTAGCACTCCAACGTCTGAGTGTTCGTAACTTCCACTGGTTCTGCGGGAGTCTTAACGGTTAACGTATAGTCACCGGAGCCATAATCCGCCGTTAAGAAGATGGTTAGTTCGGTCATGCCTGCCGGAACAGTATAATTAATCTTCTTGACATTATCGCCGCTGGTATTATCCACCACGAAGTCATCACCGTTTTTCAAATAGATGTGATTGGTGGTTCCCTGGTTATACTCAAACTGGATATCGATAACCTGACCTTCTACTACGCTCACTAGGTAATAATCATCGAAGTCAGTCCCGGGCACCCCAACTGCGTTCCCGGATAGGTAGCCAGATATATTAGAATTAACCGAGATAACCTGAGCTTGGGCACCTGTATCGTTCGGTTCGGTATCATCAACGTCCGTCAACACCACCTCAGGAACGATGGTGGTCGTAACCGTTTCTGTTCTGCAGAAATTTTCTTCAGTATTAGTATCAGTATTTCCACCCGTTGAAGCACTATCCTCATCATCGGTGGACTCAGGTATACAAGCAGTAAGCAATAAAACAGACAGAGATGCAGCCGTTAGCATCTTAAACTTGTCAATTTGCATAGATATTCTCTTCGGTAAAGGCCGGGGAATACTAGGGGACCCTAGCACTGGTCAGAACGTGAGATTCTAAACAATCCGCAAATTAAAGGTATCCATTTTCACGTTTTAGTGTGTGAAGTTTGTAAGGCAAACCTTCCTAATTGACGGATAATTGACACTTTTTATCCAGCTGGGCACAGGTGACTAATATGGGTGCTCGGGAGCTGATGCCCCTGGGCCTGTCCAACAAGGCGATTGCCGCCCAGCTCCCCCTCCAAGGTGCGGGAATACGCCTGCGACCTGCTGCTGCGGTTTGACTGGGACACCCGAACCCAGGCTGTGCTCAAGGCTCGGCGGCTGGGGTGCATCCTCGACTGACGGGTCGGAAATCGAACCCGGACACTAGCACCTGGTCGTCGCTGTCCACGGCCACTGCGACCGGGTTGCCGGTTCCTTCGTCAGTGACATACAAAACTTTGGCTAACCTAGACAGTCATCTTAAGCAATATAGAGAAGCTATTAAGATGGCTTTGTCGATAGTCGGCTGTTGTGTGCGTCCTATTAGCCTTGACTCTAAATTGGGTGCCCATTTAGCTCTACGATGCAGCATTCACTTAAGCTGTTTGGTGAAATATCCGGGCTAGTATTGCAAGTCGAATAAAGACAACGTCTTTTGCGTTAAGCCTAATAGAATGGTAATGGTGAAAAGTACAATTTGCATAACACGACTATCAACAGGAATGAGCCCAAACAACGAGAACCATTGAAAAAATTCTACACTGCCTCCCGTAGACAAGGTGTAAACTAATAGACAGAGATTAAAGAATGAAAAGAACACCCCAAATCGGCCATTAATATAGCCTAAAGTGATGAAGCAACAGAAAGTTATACCAAAAAATAGTACCACCAGTGCTATTATCTGAGTTGTTATCAGTATTTCGTTTCTATATAGAATAAAGTACGCCAATGCACCGCCCAACCCGATCTTCCAGAAAATACTTATCAAAAATTGTAGTGAATAAGAGAGTGACGGCTTTCTTAGTCGAAGAAATCTGATCGAGTAATGGGCCCCCATTAGCCAAATGGGTGAAAGGACCGCTATCAATAGAAATGAAACTCTAGATGGACTCACTTCGCCACCTTGATACAAGTTAGCGAACATTAGGGTTAAGCCGACTATGACAAATGCCAAAACATTAAGCTGAACGGACAAATACGCTGCTCTAGAAATAAAGTGCGGGGGTTCGAAGCTGTGCGGCCCTTTCAATTTCAAGTAATTATTCATCAAGATTCCAGGCTTTTTGTTTCTTAAGTCGTATAGTTCAGTTTTGGTCTTCGACCGATGCACTTAGCCTATTTCATTTGTCGAAGCCTACCGGAATGTCTGTGCAGACCATCTTCGTCACCCAAGACACCCACTGGCGTGTTGCTGAGACACCCAACCCAATTTAATAGATTCAACCTATGGTACTCTATCATCTGATAGCCGACCAATGTGTATGTCCCATTCATGCAGTGTAGCGAGTCCAGCCAGATGCGCCTTTTGCATTTTGGCGATTGTGCTGGCTTTTGTTAGGCTTAGTTTGCTGACTGCGCTTGCTTAATTCTTTCCTTTGCAGCTTCAAGCGCACCTTCAGGCCATACATCAACCTGACTATCGTCTTTCATATACTCATCAGTAAATATTTGACTGAACCACACGGGATCATACTCACCTGACTCAGATTTAAAGTGTTCTCTGTTTCGATACCACAAATCAAGTATGGCAGTATCGACATTACTTGATAGGTGAAGTTTTTCTTCAATTACTGCGTGCCATTCCGATGCCTGAGTCCCAAATACTTTTTGAATATTCATGTTCTGAATGGAATCGGATTTCTCTTTGGGCAGAAAGCCTATAACATCTTGGACGTATGCCTCAAAAAACAGATAAATCGGGTTTTCACCATATCTAGGATGATCTTGGATGCTCACCGTTTCTCCTTTTGCACTAACTGCGGCAAAAAGCATGACCGCTAAAAGTATTGTTCGATTCATGTGAAGCCTAACGCAGAGCTTTGCGGCAATTTTGTGGCCGCGAAGCGGTGGAGAAATTGTCCGGTAAGAGCGCCTGGTTATGTGGTTGCGGACTAGGCTGCATTTAGAAACGCCCCTCCGCTCATGCCGGCTATGAGACACGAAGCAAGGAATACGGTCACGCTCATCGCGCCAAAAAGTGCCATTTGCCACTGCCTCATACACAACCAACAGAGCACACCTAAGACTGAGACGAAACAGCTGAGGAGGCCGATTAATACAACCGGAACTTCAAGTGCCACCATCGTCCGTACCTCGACAGCTCCAGCTTCGAATAGGTAGAGGTTAAAGAACACCACGCAAAGAAAAACCAGACTTGAGACAACCGTTGCGAGAATAACTATGCGGTTTTTATTCATAGATAATTGGGGTCAGATGAAGATTAATGGGAAAACCTTCATCTGACCCCAGTTACGTTTCATAGAGCGCATCCTCCATGGCCTCATCGCCAAGTGCATATCACTGTTGCATGCAGTGTATACGAAGCATCGTTTCTAATGGATAAGGGTGTCGTCCATTGCCTGCCTTAGGATAGAATAGTTCAACGACTTCAAGGAGTTGAGGCCAAGGCAACAGAGCGTCCATCCGTGATAAAAAGATCTCTTTACGCGTTTTACGACGCTTGTTGGAAAACTCACTATCTGCAAAAGTAAGTTGATGGCTCATGATGCGTTCTTTTTGAGTTATCATTTGTAGCAGATTATTTCATATTAGGGACTTATTCGCATGTTCCCTAGGTAATAATCTGCCATAGGTTCAATGGTTTGCAAGGTAAAGAGCTTTCGTCATTGCCGTCCCCATTCCTTTCCACCCATTTCTACCAACCGAGACGCGGCTCGTCGAAAGGAAAAGGCGAGATCATTAGTGGCCGATAATTGTGCCAGTGCCACGCCACTTCGACCCGTCGCCGACCACTCAAATTCTTCACCCTCTTTGGTGCGAATCATGGTCGTCGCAAAGGAACTCGAGTTTCCCCCCTTCTCACTGACAAACAACTCTTCATTTCCATCACTGCTTTCAACTTGCGCTTCAAACTCGACAAATAATTCATCGAGCGGGACTTTTGCCGCAAGCACCAAGCGGGTGCGAGATTCATAACACACGTCAATGAGGGTCACGAATCGTCGCGCTTCGTCGAGGTGATTGGCGTCTAATTGCGGCACCCGGTCCATGATGAGGACCTGAAATCGGTCGCAGAGGGAAATATAATCGGCCGCGCCGAGTGGTTGGTAACATAACTCGGAAAAGTCAAACCAGGCGCACCGGTCATTCAATCGGGCGACCTGGACGGTGCGACCGAAGGGTACGTGAATGGCCTCGGCCTCAGTTCCGGATGCAGTGCCACCAAATATTTCTTTCAATTGCGCCTGCATGTTGTTATCACTATTATTATCGCCGTGAACATCCTTGTTTGACGAAAAATAGGATTGACCATCAGCTCGAGTTTCGAGTCGATAATCCTTGGCGGAATCCTCCATGGAGATAATGTCGAACGTGTGTTTTAACATGTCTATGAATGGCAAAAAGAGGGATCGGTTAATGCCTCCCTCATACAAGGCATCGGGGGAGCGATTCGAGGTGGCCACCACCACGACATTCCAATCCAATAATAATAAAAAAAGTCGTTTCAAAATCATGGCATCGGCAACGTCTGTTACTTGAAATTCATCGAAACAGAGGAGTTGGGCTTCCTGTGCCAATTGCTGCGCAATGATGGGTATCGCATCATCTCGTGGGTGCTTCTTTTTGTAGACAAAGATTCGATGATGGACGTCTAGCATGAATTCATGAAAGTGGACGCGGCGTTTGTTAATTTTTACGTGTTTGAAGCTGTGGCTGTCATTATTACAGCAAGAATCATCAGGAACATTAACCGACGCGTAAAAGAGATCCATTAGAAAGCTCTTGCCGACCCCGACCGGTCCATGAATGTACATGCCTCGCGGTGGTGGACCAAAAGACCACAAATGGAATTTCTTTCGAAGAAAGGACTGAGCGGATGCCAAGGATCGCGTCAGTAACAGTAACAGCGGACTGCTGCTTGTAGAGCTGCTCTCTGTCGGTCTGTCGGTGCGCACGGGTACTGGTGTGAGCGAGGTAAGAGACTCGTGCAGGGCATCGAGTTTTGCCGCCAGAGCGACTTGCGCGTCATCTCGTCGCACCTCCTCAGCATCCACCTTGCGTTCATACGCCGTTGTCACGGGGCCTGTCGGGAGGGACCGCCGAGCAACGCGATGTTGTGCTGCCATATTCTTCATAACAGTCTTCATCATCAACATGATGAGTTTATCAACATGGTAAGGAAAGTATGATCAAGTCCGCTTCTTCCCGCTTTTTTCGATTGTCTCAGGTCTAGGGACTCAGGCAATCTGGACATCCACATTAACACTTGACCCCAAAATAACCATCCAGTAGTTTATACAGCATAATAAAACGGGCCGTCAGGGTTAGACACTATGCCACGTTCAAGGAAAAGCCAGATCGCCCTGGAGGCGACCCCCTACTACCACTGCACCTCCCGGTGCGTGCGCCGCGCCTTCCTGTGCGGTCGTGATGAGCACTCAGGCAATCTGGACATCCACATTAACACTTGACCCCAAAATAACCATCCAGTAGTTTATACAGCATAATAAAACGGGCCGTCAGGGTTAGACACTATGCCACGTTCAAGGAAAAGCCAGATCGCCCTGGAGGCGACCCCCTACTACCACTGCACCTCCCGGTGCGTGCGCCGCGCCTTCCTGTGCGGTCGTGATGAGCACTCAGGCAACGACTACGAACACCGCCGCGAGTGGATTGAGCAGCGTATGATGGAGCTGGCCAACGTGTATGCGCTCGATATCTGCGCCTATGCTGTGATGTCCAATCACTACCATGTGGTACTGCACATCAACGCCGAGAAGGCCAAGGCCTGGACGGATAGCCAAGTCATTGAGCGCTGGCACACGCTGTATTCCGGAAACTTCCTGACTCAGCAGTATATGGCTGGTAAAGACCTGTACGAAGAACAACTCAAGGCCATAGCGGAACTGGCCGCTGAATGGCGTGAACGACTAATGTCGATCAGCTGGTTCATGCGAGCCCTTAACGAAGACATCGCCCGCCAGGCCAACGCAGAAGACGGCTGCACCGGACATTTCTGGCAATCACGCTTCAAATCCCAAGCCTTGCTCGATGAAGAAGCACTGGCAACCTGCCTGGCCTATGTGGACTTGAACCCCATTCGTGCACAGATGGCAGCCACACCTGAAACATCCGAATTTACCTCAGCCAAAGAACGGATAGCTACTGCCCAGGAAGCCCCGGAGTCACCAGAACCACATCAACCAAAAACACTGTTTCCGTTTGTAGGCTACCCGCGCCAGGACATGCCCGCTGGCCTACCCTTTCGACTGCAAGACTATCTTGAACTGGTAGACTGGACCGGGCGCCAATTACGGGATGACAAGCGTGGCAGTATCGACGACAGCATCCCACCCATTCTAGAACGCCTGAACATTGATGCTGAACATTGGATCTACAATACCCAGCACTTTGAAAGCCAATTCAAAGGTTTGGTAGGCACTGCTATTTCCATCAAAGCTAAATTTCAACAGTTCGGCTATCAGCGAACCCCAGGGCTTGGGCTGGCAGAGTTGCTAACCTAACTATTCAATCTAAAGAAAATACGCCGCACAGAGCAACCTGAGGCACTGCTGTGCGCGGTAACCGGCATCTTGGCCGGTTTTCGTGCTGATGAATTACTTCAACTGATTTCTTTGCCAAGCTCCACAGATTATTTTCTGCGGACGAGGTATTTTTATGCACTCTTTCTTACTATGCCTGTCCTACTTGTCGGGTGGTCTATTGATAGCCGACTGATGTGCATGTCCTATTAGTCATCCTAAATGTGCCTGTCCTATTAGTCGCTCTTTGAAAGCCAGTTCAAAGGCTTGGTAGGCACCGCCATTTCCATCAAAGCCAAATTTGAGCAGTTTGGCTATCAGCGAACCCCAGGGCTTGGATTGGCAGAGTTGCTTACCTAACTAAAGAAAATACGCCGCACAGGGCAACCTGAGGCACTGCTGTGCGCGGTAACCGGCATTTTGGCCGGTTTTCGTGCAGATGAATTACTTCTACTGATTTCTTTGCCAAGTTCCACAGATTAATTTCTGCGGATCAGGTATTTAAAGCACTTTTTCTTACTATGCCTGTCCTACTTGCTGTCGGTGTCTAGACAGTGCTGCGCTTTCAATAACTTCTGTGCCAAATTCCCAAAATAATTTTCTGAAAACGAAGTAGTTCAAGTTCCTTCTACTAACTGTGCATGTCCATTTCGTTTTTTGTTTTTTTAGTCCTTGAAAAACTCTTCATGAGCTGCCTCTAAGTATGCTGTACTAACGCAGTTCTGCTTTCGATTTTCTATCATATTCACCTGCTCCTTCAATTCATTTAGGTAATCAATTACAGATCCGTTTTTGAATCTATAATTACTAAATTCAAAAAAATCGTCATATCTTGATTTAGCAGCACCATCGCCGTCAAGACAGATAACATCAATTGATTTCAAATGAGGCGCTTCTATAACTGACGCCTTAAGCAGATACTTGATGTAGGAATCCGCCACAGGTAAGGAGTACCCTACAAATCGAATATGGTTTGCCTGCCGTAAAATACTAAAGGCATTCTTCCAGATTGGTACTATTGACTCATGAGTTCCTTTCGCCCAAGTTGGTGGCACGATCTCCGCATTACTTAAACATCCATGTAACTTGGAAAGGTGTGTTGAATCCCAGGTAGAGTCATATGAGTCCTTATTAAATTTGATCTCACTTTCAGAAATATACTGATCGTTAATAGCTTCAGCTACATTTTCTAAAACCATGTCGTAATTCAGGCTTAAGACGGAGTATCTTGTTTCAGGTTGAACTTCTTTATTAGCGGTAAAATCAAAGGCTCGCATTGTAACTATTTTATTGGATTTCCTTCTTTCAAATTTCAGCCCCATCAAACTGGAAACAAAATATCCATACAGCGAAAGAGTTTGGCTCTTACCAAACAGCCATTCCTCCCAATTGCCAGGTAGGTTCCCCCCTATACTTGGGTATTCTGGCGTATAGTGCCGAATCACATCTTTGATATAATCAATAAAATCAACATCTAGCCTACTACCGTCTAAAAATTGGTTCATTTCTATGACTGACAATATCTCCTCTATATTAAAAAGATCTGAGTCATAGTAATTCTTGGTGACAGACAGCCTATTTATAACGTTGAATACTTGTTCAAAATGCTTATATTTTTCTACATCAGAAAAGTACAGGTCTTTAGACTTAAAAAGGAAGTTCCCCATTGTTGGAACCCCTAGTGGAGCAGAGAATCCCGCCCCCACTATGTATACGACTTTATCCATACTTTTGGAACCCTTCAGAATACTTAACAACTCAATCGTTATTGTCGCCAGTCACTTCGTCAACTCGACTTCAAAACTACCACATGAGAGCTAACGTGGACACCACCGAGACCAATAGCTATAAACTATTATTTTCAGCTTTATGATAGTCTCTTAATGTGCATGTCCTATTAGTCCTGCTGCGGACCAGGAGTCGACTATTGTGCGTGTCCTAGTAGCACACCCCAGATTAGCCTGGCGCTCTGCGTGTCCTATTAGTCGGTCATTAGTCACCGGTTAGGATCTCACTGCATAATGCTTTGAATTCTTAGGGTAAAATACATCACGATTAGGCTTTGCGGTTATTTCCCAAACGTATATTTGAAACTGGTTAACCTTACAACCCTCAGGGAAAGGGTTAGTACGCCTTGCATGTATCCGATGAGGAAATGGATGCTCTTGAAACGACGCCAATACGTTCTTAACCATTTTTCGCCTATGAACTACACTTCCAGACAAATCCAACTCGAATTTATTGTTCTTTTTATAGTTGAGCAGAGGTTTTCCTGGATCTAATCCCTTTGGGCCACGAAATGCTTCCGAGGAAAAATAAGCATCTAGAGATCCCTTTTTACCACCAATAATAAAAAAACAGGTTGCGCCATCTGTATGAGCAATTTGCTCCAATCTAATCAAATCCCAAAGAATACTTTGAACAGAAGGTTTAGTTTTTCCGATCCACTTAGTTTCTACTGCATACCTTACGATTGGATAAGGTTCACAGACAACAAAATCTACTGACGGTCGCCTTCCCGGGCCCGACTGCATTGGTGCAAACACTGGATGTTGATACTCAGCTATTACTCGATCAGTTGTAGTTGATGACAGTATTCTACCTATTGGTTCAATTAAAAATTGTTCGCAAAATAAATCGCTGTTGTTACAAGCGTATTGAAATTGCAACCATGCTCCTACGCCTTCAGATAATTTTCTTGAAAGTTCCATACTAAACCTATCAGTCTATTAATATTAACTTTTACAAATTAACCGGGATCACCTAGAGCACCGAAACTAAGGCAAACTTTCTACTTCTTAATTTGCCTATCTTATTAGTCGCTTCAAACATCATGCAGCATGTTTAGAGACTATCAAAAATCCGGTCAAATTTTTCTTGCTGCCCATTAGGGTGGCTGTCCCAGTGCCCATTCTTACCTAACTATTCAATCTAAAGAAAATACGCCGCACAGGGCAACCTGAGACACTGCTGTGCGCGGTAACCGGCATTTTGGCCGGTTTTCGTGCAGATGAATTACTGCTACTGATTTCTTTGCCAAGTTCCACAGATTAATTTCTGCGGACCAGGTATCTAAAAGCACTTTTTCTTACTATGCCTGTCCATTTTGTCATGACGTGGGTGTCTCAGTAGGCTCAAAAAGTACGCTTCACGGAGTAACCTGAGGCATTACTGTGCTTGGAAACCGGCAGTTTGACTGGTTTTCATGCGGATGAATCACCTCCACTGGTTTCTTTGCCAAATTCCAAAAATCATCTTTAAGAACGAAGCAGTTCAAGTTCCCATTTCTAAATGTGCCTGTCCTTTTAGCCCTGCGACAAAAAATGCACTTTACAGGGCAGCCTGAAGCTTTGCTGTGGGTGAGAATCCTGACTCAAACCTAATTTTTCCATTTCGCCAGCCTACTTCCAACTTCATGCAGTATGCTTCGAGACTTTCAAAAAATCCGGTCGAATTTTTCTTGCTGCCCATTATGGTGGCTGTCCTATTAGCCCGCGAAAATCAGGAGCGCTAGGGAGCAAATTTTCTAATCAATAGCAAACTGCTAACTGGACACCCATCACAGTTACAAACTGTAACGATGGGTGTCATTATAGTCACTGTAGTCCTTAGGTACCGCCTCCGTTTTATCGCTAAATCGCTCCACCGGAGCATACTTTTCTTATTTACAGGATACTCATTATGTCTACAGTTACCGGCACCGTAAAATGGTTCAACGAAGCAAAAGGTTTTGGTTTTATTGAGCAGGAAGGCGGCAAAGACGTTTTCGCTCACTTCAGCGCCATCACCGGCTCAGGGTTCAAAACTCTGACTGAAGGCCAGCGCGTCGAATTCACCGTCACTCAGGGTCAGAAAGGCCCTCAGGCGGAAAACATCACTCCTAGCTAAGTGCTAAGTGATTGATTTAAGGAAGCCCCGCTAAGCGGGGCTTTTTTTTGGAGTGAATTAATGTGGACACCCATCACAATCAATAGCCCTTCTCTATGAAAATCATGGTCTTGATAGCCGACTAATGTGACTGTCCAATTAGTCTCTCCTAGTTTCTTGTTTTCTTTAACTGTTAATCTGTGCGGTTACAGAAACTCCCATTTTATTATATTTACTCAATATCTCCTCTAACGGAACGATGCCTTTCTCGAACAGATACTGTTTGTTATTACCAACAGCTTCGCTACGGACCAGCATGGACTGCGCTAGCTGATCGTAGTCAACTAGTCCCTCAAACGTGTCATCTGAAGCCTGCAAGCTGCTTGATGACATTTCAATTAACAACTTAGTATTTTCAATAATTATCTTGTCAGTTTCAGCTTCAATTTTTCCTATACTAGCGCTATTTTTTGTTGCTTCAAGTTGAAGCTTTTTGTTCTCAATAATATGTCGACCGATAACATCAATTGTCTTGCTAAGAGTGTATAATATTCCAGCAGCACTAGCCGCTAAAGTGGTTAGCTCTACTATTACGCTTCCTGAGTAGACTTTTTTTATCATCAGAGATTCACTGGCTCCGACCCCCTGATAGTAAGGAGTAATGCTATTGCATATTTCATCAATATCATTGCTGCTGGTCTGGCTAAGGTACAATAGGTTATTATAGACCCCTTCAATAGCCAACAAAAAATATGAAAGATTGAAGGGGGTAAGCTTACCGCTTTCGATAGTTACTATTAGACTTGGGCTTTCGTCTATTTCAGCTCGAAACTTAGTACTATTTTCAAGATCAAGCTCATCTTTGAACACTATTCCAGATAATTGAGAGTCACTTAGAAAGTGAATTAGTTTTTTTAGCTTTGTTCGAGAATCCAATACCATTCCCGTCGTAGTTGCCCTTCTAAAATCACAAAGATCTATTCGACAGCTCTCCATTCTTATTGAAGACAAGTTAGCATCTATAAATTCGCTACCAGTGAACTTGCAATCTCGGCTATACAAACTGTAAAGGTCAGCGCTATTGAATGTACAGTACGAGATATCTGATTTTTCGATTTGAGAAAAGCACAATCTAGCATCAATGAATTTGGCCCCCTTAAAGTTCGCTCCCTCAAATATACAATTCGATAGATCGCATCGACTAAAGTCGATAGCGCTCAAGTTTACATCTAAAAGCTTTAGCCCTGAAAGGTTCTCCCCTGACATATCAATCTCGATTCCTGGATTTTTCTCCCGAAAACTATTCCACTCCTTTGCTCCTTCTCGAATTAACGCCAGTAAATCAGTCCGAACGAACATATTAACCCCCAATTTTAGCTTTGGCCTTGGCACTGTGTTGTTGGGCTTAGAGTTCTCCTACTTCTACAATACACTGTTTTGCTTACTCTCTGGAAAAAGCTGGCATTAGATGAATTGAAAGATGAATCCTGAGGACATCCAACATAGTCAGCCAACCTAGACACCCATCGTAACCAACATAGGCAAGCTATGGAGATCACTTAGGTGATAGTCGACTACTGTGTGTGTCCTATTAGTCATTCACTCCATTAACTGAGTTGGCATAACCAGTTTGGCGCATTGACGCCGTTTGGCCAGGGCGTCCATCCCATCACCCATAGTTAATGTGGACACCCATCACAATCAATAGCCCTTCTCTATGAAAATCATGGTCTTGATAGCCGACTAATGTGACTGTCCAATTAGTCTTGCTTTTCTAAATGTGCCTGTCCTATTAGTCTGTTTTAATCGCGACAAGAGCTACTCAACGACAACCCCCACAATCTGAAGTAAGTTATTTCGGGTCCTAACCCACCATGTCTCATTGTCAATTTCTATTAGGTCCAATGCTCTCGAAAGTATCGGTAGAGCCTCCTCTTCTTTCCCTAACTTAAGAAGACACTCACCATGCATTGCATAGGCGATATTCCGCTTTTGTTTGTAGTTATTTGATAGTGTCTCTAAAGGAATCAATGGCATCAGTCTCTCGCGGGGAAAGTCCTGCCTATCGTCATAGCTAGCACTGTAATACGGCTCTAGTGCCTGAGCAATTATATTCGCCAAAGAATTAGATTTCCGGGCATATTCGTCTAAAACCGGAATAGCGGCCACACAATCACCAGAGTTAAATAACTCTCTTGACCTTTCCTCTAAAGCATCTACATCGACCCTTTTTACTATCCCTAGTTCTGCAATTTCGAATTGCGATTCAGACACATCGAATGGGTCGTCAAATTCCTCTGTCTCAGAAAACGCAGTACTAGAGAACATTATCGTAATTAAAAATACTATTTTAGCTTTCATAGTTTTCACTTCCTGGCCAAAAAGGCTCTAACGCTGAAATAAACAACGGCCCGTCAGGGACGTCCGGTGGAGGCCCTTTCGGGCTGGGACAGACTGAATGCGATTGTTAAACTATTTCTCGACTTTATGCATCACGAATGGCTGCCAATCTGGCTCAATAGGCGGATTATCCACCGTGACCGGGTTCAGGAGCTTTTTCGCGAGCATGAGGTTACCTTCTAGTGTGTAAATATGAATCGAAAGTGCTAAACGAAGATCCATCTTAGTTGCCATATTTAGAAACCTTTTCGGTAGTTCTAATGGCAGTAACATCAGCTCGCTGGCCTTCAGAACAGCAGGGATTTCATCAACCTCCAGTTCGGGCAAGATATCGCTTTCGGACTTTTCCTCGTACTCGATTTCAACAGCTCTAACAAGTAGATCTAGATTACCGTTGTTGGCCAACGAAACTTCGCACCGGATATGATTAACTTTAGGGTCTTTGTCTAATTGCCATGCTGCAATAACTGCTACAAGCCGATTTTTCTTGTGAAAAAGGCTGAAATATCCCGAAATCACCGAAACAAGCAGCGCAGCAGATGAAATTCCAACAGCAATCCAATCAGTCATACTCGAAGCCGCCTCATTGCTACCGGGACACCCAACCTAATCCATTTATATAGGCTATCAAAATGCGGTTCCTGATAGTCGTTTAGTGTGGGTGTCTCAACAATGTTCGCTGTTGGGTGTCCTGTTAGCCTTTGTCCTGTTAGCCTCTTTGTTAGCCTTCGCTCCGTTGGGTGTCCTGTTAGCCTGTTAATCCTCGCCAGGACATGCCCACAGGCTTACCGTTTAGGTTACAGGACTACCTGGAACTGATTGACTGGACGGGCAAACAGATTCGAGCAGACAAGCGCGGAAGCATCGACCTAAAGGCACCACCTATTCTAGAACGCCTCAACATCGACGTTGAGCACTGGGTTTACAACACCCAGCATTTCGAGAGTCAGTTCAAAGGTATCGTCGGTACGGTTCTTTCAATTAAAGCACAGTGCCACCGGCTAGGGTATCAGCGAACACCGGGGCTGGCAGCTGCCACTCACTTAACCTAGCTTACCAATTCAAGAATGACTATGAGGGTACCCTGAGATTTTCCCGTGCCTGAAAATCGGCTTTTTGGCCCAAATACCTCAAATTTTCGATCTAGATCCTTCATCACCATTCAGCTTTGACGAGTCTCTACTTACGAACCCGACTCCTTTTCAAAACTCACTCTGTTGGGTGTCCTGTTAGCCTTCGTTGGGTGTCCTGTTAGCCTTCCCTCCGAAAGGCGGCCTTCCTTGAATTCCTGTCGCCATCGATACAACATAACAGGATGGATACCCAGTGACGTAGCAACATCTATGCTCCTAACGCCTTTCTTCTGAGTCATCTTATCCGCATGAACCTTGTATGCCAGAGTATAGCTGTCGTACTGAGTTTTTTAGTTATTCCCATATTGTCACCACTTAGTCTGAACAGTAAGCTACTGTCCGTTAAAGTGGTACAAGTTCAAGGTGTCGAGTCCAAAACCCGAGTTTGTTAAGGCTCTTGCCTATTTCCAAGTGATGATCTCATGTAACTAATTAATTCTTCACGTAACTTGGGTATTTCTTCAATAGCCTCTAACACTTTGTCCTGTCTTTTTAAAATTTCGTCTACATTATTTCGACGATATCCCTTTGACAGCAACTCATCTGTACTACGATATTTAGATGTAGTGTTGAATAATATTCTTAGGAAATTTTCAAATACTGTATCGATTTCTTGTGGAATTACGAGTTGATTGTCTTGGTAGAAATCAATCAGGTCCACATAACTTCGTCTGAACTCCGCGTAAGAATTTTTATCTTCATAATTAAATGTTGCGCTTTGACGAAGCCTTTCGAGTAAATTTACTTTTTTGTTTATCTCGATGAGTACTTTTGCTTGCTCTTCAAATACACGACCATACTGAATTTGAAGCTTAATGCTCTCTTTTTCTAAATTTGATTTAAACTCTTCTAGTGTTCTTTCGGATTTGAATGTAATCGATGCCTTATATCCCTCAACATCCTTATCCAGCCAATGCTTGATAATAGTCTTTGCAAGGTAGGCGAGCGCTGTAATTGCAATAGCACTCTGCCCAAATAGAATCACTAAATCCTTTACCATTTCCATGCCTTAGCGGTTACAGCATTGGCGCGATCTTATTTCGCGTCCACTGCCTGTGATTGTTAATTGTAGTCACTCTGACCTAGGTACATTCCGGGGTTTTTCTTGAAGCTTTTCTTCAACTTCCTTCTTGAATGAATTTAGTTGTAAGTGAAATTGAGAATTTGATGCAATTTCCCCAATTGCAGAAGCAAATTCTTTTTGGTCGTCTGCAATAGAGTGATTACGATCTCTAACAACTTTAATAGGGTAGATATCGTCAGAACGTTTAAGTTTGAAAACTTCTTTTGATATTTCCACTTGCTCACTGACAATTTTTACCACATCAAAACCAGTTTTTTCTTTTGGTTTAAACCTTTGTGCTAAAGCAGCCATTGGATCGTAGTCGGCTTCAACGTATTCTATGTACTCCTTTAGTTTAACTTCGATTTCTAGAAATTTACTCAAAGATAATTCTAGGTCATGCAAGACATCTTTCACTTCCTTTCTGTTTTGAATAACGTCTTCAGCAGCCCCTTTCCCTTGTTTCAATAAATCGTCAAAGTTAAAAGCCATTTTTAAGTCCTCATGGTCTCGTAATTTCACACATTACAGGTAGGTGATCAACGAGACATTTGCTATTTTCAAAGTCATTTATGAAACCGATATCATCTATGACTTTCGTACTTTCCTCATTTAGATGCCAAACGCCTGTCCCCAGAAAACTGCCAGAAAACATTATTTGGTCATATGAATGCCAAACCGTCCCTTGAAACTGCTTATACTTATGAGTTCCAGATCTAAATGTATCGTTGTCCACTAAATGATCATACTTTTTGTCAGAAACAACACTTCTCCAAAACGGATTATAAAAAATTTCCTTCGGATAATTTCTAACAGAATCATGGCAACGAGTCGAGTTTAAGTTAATTAAGATACTTTCATCGTAAGGATTGTCGTTAAAATCCCCCATAACAATTACATCTTGATTCTCACTCATCAGTTCTTTTGCAGATGAGTATACCATATTTGCGGCTGCAATCCTCCGCTTTTCGCCATCTCCAATTATTCGACTAGCCCAATGGCATAGGTATAGCTGAATCTTGCTATTGTCATCTAGATTATCTATTTCCACTAACTGAGCTGCTTTTACAGTGCTTCCAGTCATAGCCTTCGTTAAATAATATTGGTGGCTCACCTTAATTTTCGAAGAATTATAGATAACGGCAATATCAAACCTAGACCGCCCTAGGTCACTAGTTAAGTCTAAGACTTTCAAGTTAGTTAAATGCGTATCTAAATAGGTGTTTATATGGGCAACGTCTTCTGTTGATACTTCACAAATAGCGACCAGATCACATGACTTTTCCATAATCAGTTTTTTAATGTGATCACATATAGTTGCATAATTTTCCATATTAGCTTTTGAGCTAGCACTTCGGGCTGCTGGCGATAATGCGGTATTCCACCAAGCTAATTTTAAGTTATACAACTGCATTCGAATTGGCACCCTAAAATCTTCTAGAACATTCTGTGTAAATGAATTACCAGCCAGACAATACTATTAACGTCTGTAGCAGTTGCGCAGGATTTTTCGCGTCGACTGCCTGCATTTGTTAGGGATTCACCCATTTTTCTCATCTTTACCGAGCTCCCAGCCCGTCATAAACACTCGCACAGTGGTAACAGTAGAATTGCGTTCTACATTTGTAATTAGTGACATTTTCCGTTCAGTAGGCAATCTAAATGAACCTTTTGGAAGGTTCATGGGCTGGCCAAAATCCAATGCTCGATGACCTTTTGGCCACGCTATTTCAACCTTCGCACGATTGTCAGCCCTGTCAGTTTGAATGACGTAAGAAACTAAAGAACCTGATTCCGCGTCGTGTATAGGAAAAACAATAGGCGTTTCGTTATCATTTTCGTCAACTAGCACAGTTAATACTCGTTGAGGTTCATGATAGATAAATCTACTTCCAAACCATTCTCCTAGACTCGCTTCCTTTTTTTTAACGCGGAAAATCGAAAATATTAGGTTAGCAAGAAAAAAGAGTGGAATTGAGTAAAGAATTACGATTAATCCGTTTATAAGAGCTTTAAGCCAAGTTGCTTTCTCTTCCAAAGTCCATTGCGGAAAAATCAGAAAAAGAACTACAAGGAAGCCAATATAGTTTAATCGAGCACTTGTGTCTGACAACGGAGCTACGGTTTCTGAAATAGCATCACGAACCCATAACCTTAAATAGCGCTTCGCTCGAACTATCTTAAAATTCTGATTCTTCATAATCATCCGATTTTGCAAGACCAACTGACATTGAACCCTAACCGTTACTTCCTATCAAAAAATGCAAATGATCCTGGGTCAACACAGACCCCTTATTTCAACAAAACCCTCTGAAACCTCAACCACAGAGCCTCAAAGCCAATACATTCCCTTTCAATCGAGCGAATATAAACCCACAAAAACCAACATATCTATCGGCTATCCAACGATAGTCCATCACTTTCTTCACATATCCACGTCGATATCCTGGATATGCGGCACTTTCTCAACCTCACATTGCTTTGCCACACCACTTCCCGAGTGATCAGCGGCAACTGAGAGTGAAACTATAGGCAAATCAATTAGAAGGGGTTTGGTGGCCAAAAATTCACAACAAATCATCCGACCAAAATCGACCACACTAGCTACCGCCCGGCCGGTTACAGGGCACACCAAGGCAAAAATAAGTTGTGTTTTCACCATCTCACTCTGTGACGTGGTTGGCAAGTCCTTATTTCCCAAAGGTGTCGGATGTGTCCGCCTTGTGCTTGGAAGGGGTTCAATCTGAAGAGGCTAGGCTCCGAGCGGTACCGGGTTTCGCAGCAGGCAGGGATGCCTGCGGCAGGGCTTGGTGGGGCAGGGATGCCCCTGTAAGCCCGGGGCGAAAGCCGGTACCGCTTGGGGCTGGGTTTTGGCTAAACGCTAAAGGAAGCCGTTATTCAACCAAACTACTCTGCTTCCACTCAGTCCCTTCAATCGCCAAATCCAGCTTATCGCCAGAAGCCAACTTACCTACACCCGCCGGGGTACCGGTCAGCACCACATCACCCGGCTCCAACCGAAAATCTTTAACAATCTCAGCCAGCAAGTCCGGAATACTAAACAGCATGTTCTCAACCCGGCCATGCTGTTGCGGTTTGCCATTCAACTCCAGGGTGTAGCCCCAGTCGCTCAGGTTTTCGGGCATCTGGTTTACCGGTAGCCAGGCTCCCAGTGGCAGGGCGCCGTCGAAGGCTTTTGCGCGTTCCCAGGGGTGGCCTTTTTCTTTCAGCGTGTCTTGCTGGGCGCGGTCGGTCAGGTCCAGGGCCAGGGTTACGGCGGTTACGGCGGCCATGGGGTTTTCGGAGTGTTCGGCCGAGAGTTGGGCGCCTATCAGCAAGGCCAGTTCGGTTTCGAAATGCAGGTTGGGGCGTGGCAGGCTGATGCCCTCGCCCAGGGTGACGCAAGCGCTGGCGGGTTTGATGAACAGTAAGGGGGATTCAGGCACGGCGTTGCCCAGTTCTTTGGCGTGGTCGGCGTAGTTGCGGCCTACGCACACGGCTTTGCCCATGGGCAGTAGAATCGATTCGCCGGAAACCCATTGGTGTTGATACATAGAGACTGCTCCCGTTCTGCGGTTGCGAATGTAGTTGTCTCTACTTTAGCGGGAAATGGGCCCGGTTACTAACCCGGGCCTGCCCTGGCGCCGAACGGTGCGTCCGGCGCGGGCGTGTGGGGCGGCTAGCCTTTTACCCCGCCGGAGGTGAGGCCGCCGACCAGAAAGCGCTGGGCAATCAGGAAGACGATGGTGATGGGTACGCCGGAAAGCACGGCAGCGGCGGCGAAGTCGCCCCAGAGCTGGCTTTGGTCTTGTATGTATTGCTGGGCGCCGACGGCCAGGGTCATTTTATCGAGGTCGCTGATGATCACCGAGGCGAGCGGGAATTCGTTCACGAAGCCGATGAACGCCAAAATGAACACCACCGCCAGTATCGGCACGCTCAGTGGCAGCAGGATTTTGTAGAAGGTCTGGAACGGGGTGGCGCCGTCGATAGCGGCGGATTCCTCCATGGCCGGGTCGATGGTGTCGAAATAGCCAATCACCATGAAGATGTTCAGCGCCAGGCCGCCCATGTAGCCGATGATCAGCGCGGAATGGGTGTTCAGCGCCAGGAAGTCGACGAAGCTGCCCAGCTTGTCGAACAGCAGGTAGAGCGCGACCAGGAACAGGGTGTTGGGGAACATCTGTATCACCAGCAGGGATTTGAGCATGGGCCCCTTGCCCTTGAACGGCAGCCGGCCGAAGGCGTAGGCGCTGGTGGTCGAAAGCAGCAATATCAGCATGGCGCTGATGCCCGCTACCTTAATGGTGTTCATCAGCCAGCTCAGCACCGGGAAGGTTGGTTTGGAAACGTAGGCGTTGCCGTATTGCACCGTGGTGCGGGTGGCGTCTGCCGGTCGCTCGGGGATGGTGAGCTGGCCGCTGGCCTGGCCGTCGGCGGCGATGAAGATGACCTCGTCACCGTAGCGGCTGGCCTGATCGGCCTGGTCGAGCACCAGGTGCACGGGCTCGGTGCTCGATACCACGCGCCCTACTCCGTCTAAAAAGCCGATGCTCAGGTAGGAGCGCAGCGGGAAGTACTCGGCTTCTACCCTGGGGTTGGCGGTCAGCGTCCAACGGCCATCGGCGTTGAAGGTGACGTCGCCGAGTGCATTGTTGAAGGTGACGGAGTCCACGCCGTCGAGGTCTTTCTTTTGCGGGTTCATGCCCACGTAGGGTTGTTCGAACGCCAGGTACCAGTGCTCCAGCGTCGGGTTGCTGGGGATGATGGTATCGACCAGGGTATGGCCGGTGCGGAACGAGACCGAAACCAGATACGCCAGGGGGTAAATCACGAAGGCGAGAAAGACGATCAGTACCAGGTGAGCGCCGATGACGCGTGCTTTGTGTTCGCGGGTTTTAATCATGCGGCTCTCCTCAGTGTTTTTTAACGCCGACTTCGACTTTGGCGACCTTTAAATACAGGAAGGCGATGACCGCGACGATCATGAAAATGAAGGTCGAGATGGTCGAGGCCAGTGCGAAGTCTTGGGTGTCGCCCCGGAACGCGAGGCGGTAGGCGTAGTTCACCAGCAGGTCGGTCTCACCGGCCTGGGGGTTGGAGCCGATGATGATGGGCCCGCCTTTGGTCAGCAGTTCAATCAGCACGAAGTTGTTGAAGTTGAACGCGAAGGAGGCAATCAGCAACGGCAGCAGTGGCTTCAGAATCAGCGGCAGGGTAATGCGGAAGAAGTTGTTGAACATGCCCGAGCCTTCCAGCCCGGAGGCTTCGTACAGGTCTTTCGGGATCGATTGCAGCATGCCCAGGCACAGAATGAACATGTAGGGGTAACCGAGCCAGGTGTTCACAAACAGAATCATCGCGCGGGTGGTGTTGGGGTTGGAATTCCAGTTCGGAGCAATGCCGAACAGGCTTTCCAGAATGAAGTTGATCTCCCCGAAGTTCTGGTTGAACAGGGCCTTGAAAATCATGATCGAAATAAAGCTGGGCAAGGCATAGGGCAGAATCAGCAACAGCTGGTACAGCGCCCGGCCGCGGATCGGTTCCCATTGCACCAGAGAGGCCAGCGTGACGCCGATAATAAAAGTGGCGACCACGGTGAAGGCGGAGAACAGCATCGTCCAGGTGAAGATCTGCACGAAGGGGTCGAACATGCCTTTGTCGGTGAGGACGCGTTTGATGTTGTCGAAGCCCACGTTCACGGTGAACCCGGGGTTCAGGCGCTGGCCGTTTTCGTCTTCAAAGTAACCGGCTTCGAAATTGGGGCTAATGACGCTGCCGTCTTGCTGGTTCACCAGGTTGCCGTTGTCGTTCAGTTCATACAGCGGGTAGGTGGTTGAGAACTGAGTGAGGCGGGATTTCATCAGCTCGGTGCCATCGGGCAATACCAGCATCACCCGGTCGAGTTCGCTGCGCAGTTTTATGGCGGCGTTACGAGGGGCCGGTTGCAGGTTGGCCAGTGTTGAATCTAAAGGCCCGCTGGCTTCGAGTTCCAGGGTGATTTGTTCCGTGTGCGTCATCGGCACGGATTCTGTGGCCACATAGGTGTCGCCGGTGTTTTCGTTTTCAACGCTGATGCGGTAGTCGGCGCCGTCTTCATACAGTACCAGGTCGTAATTGGCGCCGTCTTCGGCGGCGTAGGTCTGGTTCAGGAAATAGGCCTGGGCCTGTTCAAAGCTGATGAGGTGCAGGTTGGAATAGTTGGTGAAGCCGATGCCCAGGGTGTAGAGAATCGGGAAGATAATAAACAGCATCATGCCGGCCAGGCCGGAGAATACGTAGCGCCATACGTAGGCGCGGTCGAACAAAAAGATATAGGCGAAGGCCGTGGTGAACAGCAGCGTCACCACGGCAAACAGCGGCTCGCCCTGGCTGTACATCACCAGCACGATGTACATGAAAAACAGGGAGATGGCGCTAACGATGCCGCGCTGCAGCCAGAGTTTCCAGCCACCCTGAGCGGCGGACTGCGGAACCATGGGGATGGCGTTGGGGTTTGCCATGGGGGGTACGGCCTCGTTTGAATTCGGTCGGGATGTGGTTCAAAAAAAGAGCTTATCCCGGCATTGGCAATAAGCTCTAAAACGCTTAAGAATTGAAGTTCCGGAGTTCAAATTGGCTACATCGCCTTGAGCCCGCGACGGAGGGCAGAGCTACTTTTGCGGGGGCGCCGTGAATACGTCCTTGTAGGCTTAACTTCGGCATCCATGCCTCAGATACCCCCGCATAAGCAGCCCCGCCACCCGTCGCTAAACTACAGTGAACTCCGAAACTTGCTGTCTATTCAGTTACTGAACAATACGCGCGGCGGCATCGTTCAACGCCGGGCCTGCTTCCTGGCGCCCTTGAACAATGGCGGTCAGTGCGGCTTCGGTGTTGCTCCAGAAGGCACCCATTTCCGGGATGTTCGGCATGGGTTCACCGGCTTGCCAGATGGCGTAGGCGTCGGCCAGGGTTTGGTTGTCTTGCGACAGCTCGGCCATGAAGGCTTTGTGGGTAACGGCGCCCAGGGCGCGGTCGTTGTTTACGGTTTCCAGGCCTTCCTGCGTCAGCAGGTAGTTTTCGATGAATTCGATCGCCAGGTCTTTGTTCGGGGAGGCGGCGTTAATGGTGGCGGAGAGTACGCCGGTGAAACCCTGGCCTGCTTCGCCATCGAGTGTTGGGTAGGGGCCGACCAAAATGTCGATGCCGGCTTGTTCGTACTCACCCCAGGCCCAGGGGCCGTTGATCACGCAGGCGACTTCGCCGTTTTTGAAGGCGGCATCGAATACGCCGTAGTCGACGCCTTCGGGCATAACATCGTCTTCAATCAATCCACGGATCATGCCCATGGCTTCGATGGAGCCTGGCTGGTTGATGCCGGTTTTCTTGGCGTTGTACTGGCCGTTAATCTGTTCGAAGGCGTAGCCGCCTTTTACCGTCATAACGCCGTAGTTGAAGTAGGCGTTGTTGTACCAGTACAGCAGCGGGGCAATGCCATTTTCCGCCAGGCCGGGGGCGGCGGCGCGTACGTCTTCCCAGGAGGCGAACGGGGCATCAACGATGTCGGCGTTGCAGATCTGGGTGGGGCCTTCAACGGCCATGGGGTAGCCGTAGGTGGTGCCGTTGTAGGTGACGGCGCCCCAGAACGAATCGTCCAGTGCGTTGCGGACGTCGCGGCCGGGTTCAACGGGAGCGAGCAGGCCGGATTTGGCCCAGTCGCCTATGCGGTCGTGTGCCCAGATGAAGATGTCGGGCCCCTGTCCGATGGCGGCTTCTTTCTGGAATTTTTCGGTTACGGCATCCGGTGTTTCAACGGTAACCGGTATGCCCAGCTCTGCTTCGAGGCGGTCGCCCACGGCTTGCAGGCCGTTGTAGCCTTTGTCGGCGTTAATCCAGACCAGCAGTTCGCCTTCTTCGAGGGCCAGTGCAGTGCCTGAGGTGGTCATGGCGGCCACAGACATGGCCAGAATCAGTGTTTTTTTCATCATTGCCGTGCTTCCTTCCTGTGTCTTTTTTTGTTGTCGCGTGCGGCGGTGCACGTCGGTGTGCTTTCAACCGGAACGCGGGCAAAAATATCGGGTTGGCAGGGCCAAACACAGGCGGGTTTTTCGTCCATTGGCAAAAATCCACCCAGTCCAACCCCCTTTGGGGGGTGGAGTGAGGCAGATTCCGCAATTAATGGGGATCAATCGATGTTCGGGTTGAATACTAAAGTTCGGAGGCTGGGTTGGCTTTAGTGGCAATGGTCCGCGACCGCCACCTGGGACGCCCTTGTGGGGTCGGCGTGGATCCGTCCCTGGAGCCTAGGCCGCAACATCCATGTTGCGGACTACCCCACAAGGGCGTCCCAAGTGGCGGCCGCTTGTTGTGTCGGTGAACGCGTAATTTGTAAGAGTCGGACTAGCGATCAGTGGTTTTGATACCGGCGGCAGTGAAGCGGTTGCGCAGTTGTATTTGGGTTTCTATTTCGGAATGGGCAATACCGAGCAGTAACCACATGGTTCCGGTTGAGCTTTCGCGGGTTCGGACGACGCGGAGCTCTTCATTAAGCCAGGTCAGTATCACCTGCTGGGCCTGGGTTTTATCTTCTTCGGCGACGTCGCCAAACCAGTTTACGAGCCATTCCAGTGCCATGGCGTGCTGCACTTCCAGGCGGGCGCGCTCGATGTTGTCGTCGGTTTCAACGTTGGCGGTGGCCGGGGCGGAGGTTAGGCGGGTAATGGGGTAGCCTTCGATCTGCTGGTCGCAGATAAAGGAAGGGGCCGGTGTGCGGGTGGTGTCGGGGAAGGTGCAACTGGTCAGTTCCTGTTGCATGCCACGGGACATGCAGGCGGACAGGCCGACTGCCAGTACCAAAGCCAGGCTCGTTTTTCCCAAAACCCAGGCATTGTTGAAGCGATGGCCTTGAACAGACACGTCGTTGGAACTCCCTTATTTGAACAATGCAGATAACAAAAAACCCGACGCATCGGGATTATGTCGTACCGTCAGTATGCCAGTTGGGGGAGGAAACGCCAGTTACCTTGATTGCCTGGGGTCCGTGCCGCGCACCGGGTAGACCTATTCGGGGTCGGCGTGAACCCATCCATGGGGCCTAGACCGCAGCATCCTTGCTGCGGACTCCCCCGAATAGGTCTACCCGGCACACAGCACTTGGCTTGGCGGCAGGTCCGTGTTTCAAGTTCTTTTTTAGAACAGGATGCGCGCGCGCATCGTTCCTTTCACTTCCCGAACTTTATCGAGCGCTTTCAGCGAGCAGTCCTGCGCCACATCGATCACCACGTAGCCAATCTTATCCCGCGTTTGCAGGTATTGGCCGATGATGTTGATGTCGTTCTCGGAGAAGATCCGGTTAATTTCGGACATCACACCGGGGATGTTCTGGTGAATGTGCAACAGCCGGTGAGCGCTGGGGTGTGCGGGCAGGGCCACTTCCGGGAAGTTGACGGCGGAGATTGAGGTGCCGTTGTCGGAATACAGTGCCAGTTTTTCCGCGACTTCGATGCCAATGTTGAACTGGGCTTCCTGGGTGGAACCGCCAACGTGCGGCGTGAGCAGTACGTTGTCGAATTCACGCAGGGGCGACAGGAATTCGTCGTCGTTGCTGCGGGGCTCGACCGGGAAGACGTCGATAGCGGCGCCAAGAAGTTTCTTCTCTTTCAGGGCGCCAGCCAGGGCGTCGATGTCCACCACGGTGCCGCGGGCGGCGTTAATGAAGACCGAACCCGGCTTCATGCGGGCGAACTGTTCCGGGCCCATCATCCACTTGGTGGACGCGGTTTCGGGTACGTGCAGGGTGACGACGTCGCTGGTTTCGAGCAGTTCGTTCATCGAGCCAACCTGGCTGGCGTTGCCCATGGGTAGCTTGGTGACGATGTCGTAGAACTGGACATTCATGCCCAGGCCTTCGGCCAGTACACCCAGTTGGGTGCCGATGCTGCCGTAACCGACAATACCGAGTTTCTTGCCTCGGATTTCGTAGCTGTCGGCGGCGCTCTTCAGCCAGCCGCCGCGATGGCAGGCGGCGTTCTTTTCGGGAATGCCGCGCAACAGCAGGATGGCCTCGGCCAGCACCAGTTCGGCTACGGAGCGGGTGTTGGAGAACGGGGCGTTGAAGACGGCGACGCCATGGAGGGCGGCGGCGTCGAGGTCTACCTGGTTGGTACCAATGCAGAAGCAGCCAACGGCGACCAGTTTGTCGGCGGCCTCGAAGATCTCGGCGGTGAGCTGGGTGCGGGAGCGAATGCCGATGAAGTGGGCGTCTTTGACCTTTTCGATCAATTCGGCTTCGGGCAGCGAACCCTTGTGGTATTCGATGTTGGTGTATCCGGCTTTGGTCAGCGTATCCAGGGCGCTTTGGTGCACACCTTCCAGCAACAGGATGCGAATCTTGCTTTTATCCAGCGAATTTTTGCTCATGCTCAGACTCTTGGTACCAATGAAATGGGTGGCGCGCGGATGATACCACAGCGTTTCCGGCTTACGAGGCGCCAATTACGCAATGAACTGTTCTACCTTGGGCAAAACACGGCTTGGCTGGGTTTGGTGCCATGGGGTTCGCGATCGCCACCCTGACTGAGTCTGGCGGGACGCTGCAAGTACGTCCGTGTAAGCTCGGCGGTCCCCATCCATGGGGACCCACGCCCGCCAGCCTCAGTCAGGGTGCCAATCACTTGAATGTGGTTACATTTCCTCCGACAAGCTGAGTTTACAAGATGAATTCTTGGACGATGGCACCATAGGAACACAGGACTGTTGGGTATGCTCACTAGAGGCCGTTAGACAACATGGATGTTGTCTCCGAGCCCCCATGGAAGGGTTCACGGCGTGCCTCTAGTGAGCATACCCGACGGTCCTCCGAACCTCCCAGGCAGCTAAACATGAAGCCGATGAAGTAAACGCCCGGCAAATAACCTTAAGTAACCAACGAGGTATCCCGGGGGTTACGGGGAGCATACCGGGCCGGTAGCTGGTCGATGTGGTCGAAGGTGCGGGGGTCTTTGTAGGGGAGTTTCATGAAGCCGCGCAGGCCGAGGCCCTGGATGTCTTTGACGGCGGCGAGCATGCGGTTGAGGTGGTTGCGGAAGTTGTCTTCCTGGCTGGCGTCGAGCAGGCGGTAGTAGTTGTGGATTTTCAGGTTGCGCGGCAGTACCTCGAAGATGATGCAGCCGGTGTGGTGGATGCGGTCGAGGGCTTCGATCTCGTCCATGATCGAGGGCGGCAGGGTCAGGTATTCGTCGGGGTCGCGGCCGTCTTCGAAGTAGGAGTGCATGCGTTCTGTGTCTTCGCCTTTTGGGGCCGGGGTGACTAGGTAGGGGATGCGCAGGCTTTTGGGGGGTATGAAGGCATCGGTTTCACGGCGGCGGTCGAGGTGTAGGGTGTCGCGGGCGTTGTACATGACGGCCTTGAAGGTGCCCTGGCGGTAGACGCCTCGCGCCAGGTTGACCATGTTGTTGACCGACTGGTGGAACGAACGGCGCAGTTCGGGGTTGTGCAGGCTGAAGGCGGATTCGATGCGTACGCCCTCGGCGTGCCATTTTACGGCCAGGCCGCCGACGATGGGGTAGCGGCCGAGGCGGCTGACGGCGGCGACGAAGGCTTTTTCGGTTTCGCCCATGCCTTGCAGGTAGTTTTTGTAGTATTTGTCGAGTTGTTCGTCTTCGACGTCCATCAGGGTGTCGTCGGGGTTTTCCTGACGCAGGAAGGATTTGCGCGAGCTGTAGACGGCGGTGTCGACTTCGCGATGGCGCTCGCTGACCCAGACGGGAATCATCGGTGCCAGGTCGTCAGCCGGGGCCATGGCGACGATGTGTCGCATGCGGGTCATGTGGCCGAGGAAGTAGTTGCCGGCCTGTTGGCGCTGGTCGGTGTCGTCGTCGAGCATGGCTGCAAGCACGCGGGCGAATTCGATGGGCAGGCCGAGCGCCTGGGGTGTGATGACTTTGCGGCCGAATCGGCAGCCCTGGCCTGAGGCGAGTGCATACAGGGTGGCGGCGGTGCCTTGTTCGTCGAACCGGGGGGATGAGAGGCCGCCGTTCAGTTGTTCGTCGCCAATGAAGTAGACGTCGCCGAGTTTGGCGTTGGTGTGTTGCAGGTCGGACGACATTAAGTCCATGACGCTGTTGGAGATGAACTGGTGGTCGGCGTCGAGCTGGGAGAAGACCGATGAGCCCCAGTCGATCAGTTGCACCTGTTCGGTGGCCGGGTCGAAGACGAGGTTGCTGGGTTTGATGTCGCCGTGAACGATGGGGCGCCACTGGCCCTGGGAGTCGGTTCGGGTGCGCAGGTAGCGCAGCAGGTCGGATAATTGAGCCGCGATGTTAAGGATCAGCTGCGGCGGCAGTCGACCGGCTTTGAGGCCGTAGTCGTCGAGGTCGAGCCCCGGGGCGCGGGTCATCACCAATATGGCTTGTTTGCCGACGCGGACGAAGTCTTTGACCTGGGGGATTTGCGGGTGGTCGAGCAATGATTGCAGGTCGCTTTCTTCTTCGAGCCGGTCTTGGACGTGTTGGGGCAGGTTGATGCGTGAGAATTTGAACACCAAATCAACCCCGGTGCGGGTTTTGCCGCCAAACACGAAGCCGAAGGCGCCCTTGCCGATCAGTTCAATCTCCTGATACCCCAACCGCTCCAGCTGACGCATACAGAGCTTGATCCAGGCTTTGAGCTTGGCGGCGTCCTGATGCGAGAGCAAATAGATGCTTTGCTCTTCAGGGATGTAAAAGTGCTTGAGGCTGTGCTCCACCGGCTGGCTCCTGTCTGGTAAGCCCAGTTTGGCTAATCATGGCTGGAGTTTCCAGCGCCGTGGTCGTGCCATGAGTCAGTAATTCGCGAGGGTAAGTTGGTTCGGTGGTTGTTTTGACTTTGGTGGCTTGCGGACTATCGGGTACTCCTACTGGAGGCACGCCGTAAATCCTTCCATGGAGGCTCGCTGCCCGGATATGAATCCCTTCCATGGGATCCACCCTTCGGGCTCGCTGCGCTCATGCCAAAACGCTCCTGGCGTTTTGGTCCCTGCGGTCAGACGACCTCCAGTAGGAGCACCCGACAGTCCTTCGATCATCTGCGGTTACATTGACGCGAATTTCTGACTCAAGGCACTAATTCTGGTGGCGTACCCGTTCGTACACACAAAGATTAACTGCGGACGCAAGATTCAACGATTCTATGACACCGGAGCCTGGGATTGTGAAGGCGGTGGCGTTCAGGTCGGTTAAAGCTTCGCGGGGAACACCTCTGGCTTCGTTGCCGAAGACGTAGCAGTCGACTGATTTGAAGCTGGGGCTTGTGAGTGGTTCGCCGCTCATGTCCAGGCTGGCAAGGTTCGAGAAACGCCCGGTTAAACTGTCCAAAGGTACATCCAACTCCATCGGCACATGAAAAATCGCCCCCATGCTGGCGCGCACGACTTTGGGGTTGTAGGGGTCGACGCTGCCGGGGCTGAGCAGGCAGCGAAAGCCGCCGAACCAGGCCAGGGTGCGCAGTATGGTGCCCAGGTTGCCCGGGTCCTGAATTTCGTGGAGGTAGATGGCGATGTCGGTTTTGGTGGCGACTGGTGAGGGTGATGCTGGGGTAATGGGCACCACGGCCACGATGCCCTGGGGGGTTTTGGTATCGCTGATCTGCGCCATTTTTTTGCTGCTGATCAGTTGGGTGCGCAGCGGGCTTTGCCAGTTTTCATACGCTTCCGTGACCAGCAGCTCGGCCTGGCGCAGGGCTGGTTGGTGTTCGGCGGCGCGTTGCAGTTCGAGCACCAGGTGCTCACCTTCAACCAGGTAGTGACCGAACTGGTTGCGGTATTTTTTCTGGTGCAGTTTTTTGATGTCGTCGAGTTTCACGCCGGCACACCTGTTTCTGCTCCCGCATCAGCCAGCATGGCCAGCGCCAGGGCTTCGGCGACTTTGATGCCGTCGACCCCGGCCGAGAGAATACCGCCCGCGTAGCCTGCCCCCTCGCCCGCCGGGTAGAGCCCGCGGGTGTTGATGCTTTGCAGGGTAGCGTTGTCGCGTTTGATGCGGATCGGCGATGAGGTGCGGGTTTCGATGCCGGTTAATATGGCGTCGTCACGGTCGAAGCCGCGAATCTGTTTGCCGAAGGCGGGCAGCGCTTCACGGATGGCCTCGATGGCGTAGGCCGGTAGCGAGGGGGCCAGGTCGCCGAGTTTGATGCCGGGTTGGTAGGAAGGTTCTACTTCGCCCAGCGTATTCGATGGGGTGCTGCGAATGAAGTCGCCGACCAGTTGCGCCGGAGCGCAATAGTCTTTGCCACCCAGTTCATAGGCTGTGGATTCGAGTTGTTCTTGCAGTTCCACACCCGCCAAAGGGCCGCCGGGGAAGTCCTGTTCGGGGCTGATGCCGACGACGATGCCTGAGTTGGCGTTGCGTTCGTTGCGCGAATACTGGCTCATGCCGTTGGTGACGACCCGGCCGGGTTCGGAGGTGGCGGCGACGACGGTGCCGCCCGGGCACATGCAAAAGCTGTAAACAGCGCGGCCGTTTTTAGCGTGGTGCACGAGTTTGTAGTCGGCGGCGCCGAGTTCGGGGTGGCCAGCGTATTTGCCGAGGCGGGCTTTGTCGATCAGCGATTGCGGATGTTCAATGCGAAAGCCAATGGCGAAAGGTTTGGCTTCGACGTAGACGCCTTGTTTGTGCAACATGCGGAAGGTGTCGCGGGCGCTGTGGCCAAGGGCCATGATGACGTAACGGCTGTCGATGTGCTCGCCGTTTTCGAGGGTGACGCCGGTTGCCCGGCCATCATCCAGCGTCACTTCGGTGACTTTGCTTTCAAAGCGGATCTCGCCGCCCAGGGCGATGATCTCTTCACGCATTTTGGCGACCACACCGGTCAGCCTGAAGGTGCCGATGTGGGGTTTGCTGACGAACAGTATTTCTTCCGGCGCGCCGGCCCGCACGAATTCGTGCATGACTTTGCGGCCATAGAATTTCGGGTCTTTGATCTGGCTGTACAATTTGCCATCGGAAAACAGTCCTGCCCCACCCTCGCCAAACTGGACGTTCGATTCCGGCGACAGTTCATGCTTGCGCCACAGGGCCCAGGTGTCTTTGGTGCGGCGGCGAACGTCTTTACCGCGCTCCAATACAATGGGTTTGAAGCCCATCTGCGCGAGAATCAGGGCCGCGAACAGGCCGCAGGGGCCGAAACCGATGACGACGGGGCGTTCGGTGATGCTAGCGGGGGCCTGGCCGACGGGGTAATAAGCGGTATCGGGTGCCGGGCGAACGTGTTGGTCGTCGACAAAGCGCTCTAGCACGACTGTCTCGTCGCGCACTTCGAGGTCGACGATGTAGACGAATTTGATTTCCGAGTTCTTCTTGCGCGCATCGTAGCTGCGCTTGAACACGGTAAAAGACACCAAATCGGCATCGGCCAGTTTCAGCCGGGCAACAATGGCCGGGCGCAAGGCTTCAGGCGGGTGATCAAGCGGTAGGGCAAGTTCATTAAGGCGAATCATTCTTAGTCCTGGTCGGTGACTCCGACATGGTGGCTATACTGTGGCTTTGGTCCACGTCAGCTACCAGTGGTACTTCTGCGGGGTCGGCGTGAATCCGTCCATGGAGCCTAGACCGAAACATCCATGTTTCGGACTCCCCCGCAGAAGCACCACCGGCATCCGACGCTCGCAATGTGGTCACTCTGAAACTGGGTTAAAAAAACGTCGAATATCGGCCTCTGGGTGCCGAATGGGGAGGAATTATACGCTTCGGGCTGTGTTGTGTCAGTCCTGTGGTTTTACGCCCTACCCGGCCACAGCGTACAATGGCGGCTTATTCGATGAATCAGCACGGTTAATTGGCTATGGCCCGATCCAAAAGCAGCAGTCGGTGGCTCGAAGAGCATGTAAACGACCCCTTCGTGAAACAGGCGCAGATCGACGGTTACCGCTCGCGCGCCAGCTACAAACTGCTGGAAATCAACACCAAAGACAAACTGATCCACCCGAACATGCTGGTCATGGACCTGGGCTCAGCGCCCGGCGGCTGGTCGCAGGTGTCGGCCAAATTGGTGGGGCACAAGGGCCGGGTGATCGCGTCGGACATTCTGCCGATGGATTCGATTGCGGGCGTGGAGTTCATTCAGGGCGATTTCACCGAGGAAGCGGTGTTCGATGAGATTATGGCCACGCTGGATGGCACTCTGGCCGATGTGGTGATCTCCGATATGGCGCCGAACATCAGCGGTGTGGATGTGGCAGACCAGGCGTCTTCAATGTATCTGGTCGAGCTGGCGCTCGATATGGCGCGCCAGGTATTGAAGCCAAAAGGCAGCTTTGTGGCCAAAGTGTTTCACGGCGAAGGCTACGATGAGTACGTGAAAGACCTGCGAACGTCGTTCGATAAAGTAGTGATTCGCAAACCCGATTCATCACGGGCTCGCTCGCGGGAAGTGTATGTGGTTGGCAAGGGCTTTAAGGGGTAAGTTAGTCACAAGTTCCGGAGTTCGAGGTTGTTTGGTTGCCAATAATCCGTATCAGCCACCGGGCATACCTCTCCGGGGTCGGCGTAAACCCTTCCATGGGGCCTAGATCGCAGCATCCTTGCTGCGAACTTCCCCGGAGAGGTATGCCCGGCACCTGATACTTAACGTGTCGCGAACTCCGAAACTTGAGTTTGAGGTGACAAGCGCCTCCCCAATCAAGCAGCAGACGTAACTTTCTCGGCTAGACTCCTGAATGTCTACCTTAAATATTTTCCTATTCACACGACTACAAATAACCCGACCTTTCCAAAGCGGGGCCTTTTCAATACTCTAGCGACACTCAAAATACTCACGTTGCGGTGTTGGCAACCAGCTAAGTGCCAGGTACCGGGTGTACCTGTCCGGGGAAGTCTGAGGCATGGATGCCGAAGCCTAGCCCCCAGGGACGGGTTTACGGCGACCCCGGACAGGTATACCCGGTGCCTGGCACGAACTCACAGCAACAACCAGAAACGAACCCAAAAGGTGAACCGGTGGCTCAATACGTTTTTACTATGAACCGCGTCGGCAAGGTTGTACCGCCGAAAGAACAGATTTTGAAAGACATTTCGTTGTCTTTTTTCCCGGGGGCGAAGATCGGGGTGCTCGGTCTGAATGGCTCGGGTAAGTCGACCCTGCTGCGCATTATGGCTGGGGTTGATAAGGATTATCTGGGTGAGGCGCGGCCTCAGCCGGATCTGAACATTGGCTATTTGCCGCAGGAACCGGAACTGGACGAGTCGAAGACGGTGCGTGAAACCGTTGAAGAGTCGCTGGCGCATTTGAAGGATGCCCAGGTTCAGCTGGAAGCGGTGTATGCGGCCTATGCCGAGCCGGATGCGGATTTCGACAAGCTGGCGGCGGAGCAGCAGAAGCTGGAGAACATTCTGGCGGCGGCCGATGGCCATAACCTGGAAAACCGGCTGGAAATCGCGGCCGATGCGCTGCGCCTGCCGCCCTGGGATGCGCCGGTTAAGAACCTCTCCGGGGGTGAGCGTCGCCGTGTGGCCTTGTGTCGCCTGTTGCTTTCCAGCCCCGATATGCTGCTGCTCGATGAACCGACCAACCACCTCGATGCCGAGTCAGTCGCCTGGCTGGAGCGCTTTCTGCACGAGTTTACCGGTACCGTGGTGGCCATTACCCACGACCGTTACTTCCTCGATAACGTCGCCGGCTGGATTCTCGAGCTCGACCGTGGCCACGGCATTCCGTTCGAAGGCAACTACAGCCAGTGGCTGGAGAACAAGGAAAAGCGTTTGGAGATGGAATCCAAACAGCAACAATCGCACGAGAAGGCGGTTAAATCCGAGCTGGAGTGGGTGCGCCAGAACGCCAAGGGGCGCCAGGCCAAGTCGAAGGCGCGTTTGCGTCAGTTTGAAGAACTCAGCTCGCGTGAATTCCAGTCGCGTAACGAGACCAACGAGATCTACATTCCACCCGGTCCGCGCCTGGGCGATAAAGTGATTGAAGTCGAGGGCGTTTCCAAAACGTACAACGGCAACCTGCTGTATGAAGACCTCAACTTCACCGTACCACCGGGTGCCATTGTCGGCATCATCGGCGGTAACGGGGCCGGTAAGTCGACCCTGTTCCGGATGATCGCCGGGCAGGAAACACCGGATTCGGGCGACATCACTGTCGGTGAGACGGTCGACCTGGCGTTTGTTGGCCAGATGCGTGAGCTGGACGACAGCAAGACCGCCTGGGAAGAGATTTCCGACGGTCAGGATTTGATTTCCGTGAACGGCTACGAGATCCCCTCGCGTGCCTACCTCGGCCGTTTCAACTTCAAAGGCAACAGTCAGCAGAAGTATGTGAAGCAGCTGTCGGGCGGTGAGCGCAACCGCCTGTTTTTGGCCAAGCTGCTGAAACAGGGCGGCAACGTGCTGTTGCTTGACGAACCGACCAACGATCTCGATGTTGAAACCCTGCGTGCACTGGAAGAAGCCATTCTGGCCTTCCCGGGTGCGGTAATGGTGATTTCGCACGATCGCTGGTTCCTCGACCGGGTGGCGACCCACATTCTGGCGTTTGAAGGTGATTCCAAAGCGGTATTCTTTGAAGGCAACTTCACCGAATACGATGCGGATTACCATAAGCGGACCGGTAACCAGGGCCCGAAACGCATCAAATACAAACGCATCAAGTAAGCGTATGTTATAAAAGGCAGGCTCAGTCGCGTACCGTGATCTGAGCCTGCCTGCCTGTCCCGCCCGCATTACGAGGAAGACCATGAGCTCAAAGACCGGCCCACTGACCGGCCAGAAAACCCCGCTGGCAAAAAAACTCGGCCTTCTGGTCGGCCTTGGCTTCTGTTCCGGTGTGTTACTGGCCATTGCGATCTGGTTGCTGAGCCTGAACATTCCGATGATCAGCGGCATGATGGGGCTGCTGTGCACCATCGGCAGCCTGGCGTTACTGGTGGCTACGTTTCGGGTTTATGCGGCCATTTCGCTTTCATTGGCGCAGAACGACCAGAAACATCTGCAAAATGCGCTGATTCAGGCCAAAGACATGCTCGACACCAGCAAACAGCTGCGCGACGACCATGTGCTGTTGCAGAGCGTGTACAACAACCTGACCTTCCCGGTCTGGCTGAAAGACCGCTTTGGGCGCTATCTGGTGGTGAACAACACCCTGACCAACCACTGGTGCGATGGCGTCGATGCGAAAGGCAAAACCGATGCCGAGGTGCTCAACGCCCAACTGGCCGAGGTGTTTATGGCGTCGGACGAACAGGCGCTGAACACCGGCCGCCACCAGGTGCTGGAGCTGAAAATGGACCTGACCGGCCAGCCTTCTCGCTGGTACCGGATTGAGCGCCACCCATTGGTCGGCGAGAACGATGCCATTGTTGGTATTCTGGGCTTTGCCATCGACATTACCGGGTACAAGGTGTCGGATGAGCGCTTGCGGGCGGATCAGCTGATCGACCCGGTGACTGAGTTTTCCAACCAGCAGGGGCTGCGCCGTTTTATCGATGAGCACGATGAAGAGATCGACGATCTCTGGTGTCTGCACGTCGATATCGATCACTTTAAAGTGCTGAACGACAGTATGGGCAACGCTGCTGGCGATCAGTTGCTGACCCAGTTGTCGCAGCGCCTGAAACACCACAGCGACGAGGAGGATTTCCTCGCCCGCGTCGGTGCTGATGAGTTTGTGTTGTTCTGGTACGGCACCGAGGTGCCTTCCGATGACGACCGCGACGAGCGCCTGAAAGACCTGCATCTGCAATTGAATCAGCCGTTTTCCATTGGCGAGAGCAGCTACAGTTTTACCGTCTCGATCGGTGCGGCACGTGCACCCGGCCATGGCCTGACGGCGAACGAGCTGCACCAGAACGCCGGTATTGCGCTGTTCAATGCCAAGAAAAAAGGCCGCAACCAGGTGCACTGGTACCACAGCGATTATGAAGACCAGGCCCAGCGCCGGCTGCATAAGGCGCAAATGCTGAAGAACGCTTTGAAACAACAGGACCTGGAAGTTCACCTGCAGCCGCGCATCGATTCACGCACCGGGGAGATTCTAGCGCTGGAGTGCCTGGCGCGCTTGCAGGGTGAAACCGGAGATCTGATTTACCCGGGGCATTTCATCGAGCTGGCCGAGCACAACGGCTCGATTCGGGAACTGGACCGCTGGATGCTGGAGCAGGCGTTACTGCTGATCTCCCGCCAGTTGAACGAGGGCGCTCACCCGGTGGTTCTGGGCGTGAACCTGAGCGTGCAAAGCATTAATGACGATACGCTGCGCTACCTGACGGCCTGGCATGGCCGCAAGCCGGATGCATTGCGCTATCTGGAAATCGAGATTACCGAACACCACCTGCCAGACCAGAACGATGATTTCCGCCAGCGTCTGGAAGCGCTGGATGCCCTCGGCATTGTGCTGGCGCTGGACGACTTTGGTTCCGGCTATGCCAACCTGTCGAAACTGCCGGACCTGCCGTTCCGGATCATCAAGCTCGACCAGAGTTTTATTCGGGATCTGCCGAATTCGGAAAAGCAGATGGCGGTGGTAAAGGCGATTGTCGATCTGTGCAATTCGCTGTCGATTACCGTGGTGGCCGAAGGTGTCGAGACCGAGGAAGAACTCAATGCGGTCTCCAAACTGGGCTGCCATTACATTCAGGGCTTTGTCTATTCCAAGCCGCGCGCCCTGGCCGATGCCATAGAATGGTTTGAGCAGCGCCAGATGGCTCGTCAGTAGGCGGTGGCATTGGTACGCAACGGCTGCCGGGGGTGCCTCTGCGGGGTCGGCGTGAATCCGTCCGTGGAGCCTAGGCCACAACATCCATGTTGTGGACTACCCCACAGAGGCACCCCCGGCAACCGCCGCTAGTCTCCATTGCCTGGGTTCGCTATCACTCAATAACTTCTCAGCTATTGCGCGGCCGTGACGAATTCATTACCATGCCGCTCCCTGGCTGGGGCTCCCCGGTCAGTTTTGCGGACGTGGTGGAATTGGTAGACACGCCAGATTTAGGTTCTGGTGCCGTAAGGTGTGAGAGTTCGAGTCTCTCCGTCCGCACCATTCGAAGTTAGCTTCTCCCTTTCTATGAAATCGCTCAGTACCTACCCCGGTATTGTTGTGTTCGTGTGTCTGTTATCGCCGTGTTTCACCCTGGCAGAACACTCCGCAGGCGACGGCAAGCAAAACCAACCCTTGCAATCTCCCTTGGCATGAAGGCACAATTCACACTTGTTATTTAATTAACACTTGTTAATCAGGCCGACAATGACCGATATTGAACAGCAACTTCTAGCCGCTATCCGCGCCACGCCTATGGCTACCCAGCAACAACTGGCTGATCAGCTGGGGCTTAGCCGTGAATCGGTGGCCGGGCATATTATGCGGCTGACACGGCAGGGGGTGATTCTGGGCAAGGGGTATTTGCTGCCCGATCAGGACCGGATTGTCGTGCTCGGTGGCGCCAATGTGGATCTGACCGGCCGTTGCCACTCAGCCTACCGGCCCGGTGATTCCAACCCGGGCAGTCTGTCGCAAAGTGCCGGGGGCGTTGGCCGCAACATTGCCGAGAATCTGGCGCATCTGGGTCACGATGTCACGCTGATCACGCTACTCGGCAATGACACCAACGGCGATTGGTTGCACCAGCGCATTGCCGCAGCCGGCATTCGGACCGACGGCCTGTTGCGCCACCCCAGCTTGCCAACCAGTACCTACCTGGCGATGAACGATCACCAGGGTCAGTTGGTCGGCGCCCTGGCGGACATGGGCATCGCCGAGGCGCTGACGCCCGAGATATTGGCGCCGATGCGCTCGACGCTGGTGGCGGCTGATGCGGTGGTGGTTGAAGCGAATGTACCAGAGGCAACTCTGGCCTGGCTGGCCACCCTGCCGCTGAAAGGCAGGCTCTACGCCGATGCCGTCTCTACGGCCAAGGCGCCTCGTCTGAAGCCCCTGTTGCCACATCTTAACGTGCTTAAGGTTAACCGCTCTGAGGCAGGTGCTCTGCTGGGCGACACCGTCGACGAGCCGGAAACACTGGCCAGCCGGTTGCTGGAACAGGGCGTTAACACCGTGGCCCTGAGTCTGGGTCGCGATGGCCTGATGCTGTGTACCGACAAGCAACACCACCGCCAGGGCATTTACCCGACCCACATCGCCAGCGATACCGGTGCCGGCGATGCCCTGGTTGCCGGGCTGATTCACGCCGACCGGGCGCACTGGGAACTTTCTCACAAAGCAGCGTTCAGCCTCGGCTGTGCCGGCCTGACGCTCGAATCGAGCGGTGCCAACCACCCGCACCTTACCGAAACAACTGTTAATCAATGGATACTCGACCGATGAATAGCTACCTGGACATCAAACCCGAAGTGGCGGACGCACTGGCCAATGGCCTGCCCGTTGTTGCACTGGAAAGCACCATCATTTCTCACGGCATGCCCTGGCCGGACAACGCCACCACCGCCAAGGAAGTGGAGCAAATCATTCGCGATGCCGGTGCCGTACCGGCAACCATCGCCATCATCAACGGCCGCCTCAAGGCCGGTTTGACCAGTGACGAAATTGATACGCTGGCAAAAGCCGGGCAAAGCGTCGCCAAATGCTCCCGTCGTGACCTGCCTTATGTCGTCGCGCGCGGTGAGCACGGTGCAACCACGGTTGCGGCGACCATGATCATTGCCGATATGGCCGGCATTCGGGTGTTTGCCACCGGCGGCATTGGTGGGGTGCATCGCGGCGCCCAGCAGAGCTTTGATATCTCGGCAGACCTGCAGGAGCTGGCGCATACGTCGGTGGCGGTAATTTGCGCCGGTGCCAAATCGATACTCGACCTGGGGCTGACCCGTGAATACCTCGAAACCCAGGGCGTGCCGGTGCTCGGCTACCAGACCGATTCGCTGCCCGCCTTCTACACCCGCACCAGCGAACACAGTGTCGACTACCGGCTCGACAGCGACACCGACATTGCGGCCTTCCTGAAAGCCAAATGGGGCATGAAGCTGAACGGCGGTGTGGTGATTGCGAACCCGATTCCCGAAGCCTACGCCATGGACCCGACCAAGATTCAGCAGGCCATTGAGCAGGCTCTTGCAGAATCGGTCGAACAGGGCATCAGTGGTAAGGACTCGACGCCCTTCCTGCTGGCGCGCGTAGCCGAACTCACGGGCGGCGATAGCCTGGCCAGCAACATTCAACTGGTGTTCAACAACGCCCGCCTGGCGGCCGGCATTGCGCGCGAGCTGATCGCCTGAGCGATCCCTCTCGCTGAACACCACGCCTTTTCTAAGCCCCCGGTTTGATCACACGATCAAACCGGGGGCTTTTTTTGTCAATTCCTATCAAACTGCGCTCATATACCGAATAGCGGTTGCACTAGGCTGCGCGGCTGGCTAGTTTATTGCTACGAACAAGGCAATCATTCATGCGACGAGGTCTTTCATGTCGTCGCTGCTCCAAAGAAGTGCGCTGCTCTTACCGGCGGGCACCCAATGGAGACCAGGGATCGGAATGTGCTGTAGCGGACGGGAAGTCGTTAACTCCAATAAACAGAAAAGGTTAACGTTTCAATGCAGACCCACCCCCTGGTTCGACGGCTCGCATTCGTGTGCGCCTGTATGCTTCCGGCGACTTTGTTTGCCGAGGACTTTCCACGCATCAATCTCTATACCGAAAATTACGGTACCTTCAATTACAGCCTTACCGGCGCTGCCTATGAACACGATATTGAAGACATCGGCGGCACGGCCACCGAGATCGTCGAGAAGCTGTTCACCGAGGCCGGTATCGACTTCAAATTGCGGCTGCGTACCTGGTCGGTTGCTTATGAACGCGCGGTTGAACGCCCCAACTATGGCGTTTTTTCCACCGGGCGCACTGAATCGCGGGAAGACCTGTTCGAATGGGTGGGCCCGGTCGGTCAGTACAGCTGGATTTTGCTGGCTAAAGAAGGTAGCAACCTGACCATCAATAGGCTGGAGGACGCACGCGGCCTGCGCATTGGCGGGTACGAAGGTGACGCGGCGACGACCTTTCTGCAGGGGCAGGGCTATGAAGTCTCCACCCTGCCGAACGAATCACTCAACGCCCAACGGCTGGCCAATGACCTGATTGATGTATGGATCACCTCAGATATCAATGGCTACAAGGTTGCGGAAGAAAGCGGCTACCCGGATGTCGAAGAAGCCTTTCGCATTCGAACCGTCGATTTATATCTGGCGATGAACCCGGAAACCGACCCGCGCGTCATCAATGCCTTGAATTCGGCCTATGATACACTGATTGCCCGGGGCGAAATCACCTTCGATTGAACGGCTTTCATAAGGGGGAGCGTATGCGTTTTCGTCTGATCCCGCTGGTTCTGATCACCCTGTTGACCGGTTGCAGCGCCTTGCAACCTTCGGGGTCTATGGTACCGGCGGTTTCCACACCGTCGATTACGCTGCCACTGGTAGCCAGTTGGTACAACGGTAAGGTGTATTATTACGTAACCACCGATGCCTGGCCCAGAAACATGGCCATCGCCAAGGGCGCCAACTTCACTCCCCGCTTTCGCGATGCCATTCCGCCCCGCCCCAAACCACCGGGGCTGAAGACCATTCTGGAGCGGATCTACACCTTTCCGGCAGGGGAGCAAATAAACATCATCCCCTCCGCCCCCGACCCGATTGGCCCAACCAGCAATAACCGGCCCTACAGCCCTGTCTGGCAGATGGTGGAAGTACGCTGGCTGATGCCGGACCACCGGCAAGAGCTGAAGTCGGAAGCAGAACTGCTCGATGCGGAGGCAGAAGGCTGGGTAGAACTGACGCTGACTGAGGTTATTGTGAACTGCGCGGTGGTCGCCGATGCCGAGGGTAACCGGCTGCCAGGCAGCCAGTTACACGGTTTACCCGCTCAGCCGCGGTAGTAGCGCTGCTCGATAAACGGCATGCGGCTGACGGACATCGGCAGGCGCTTGCCCCGCACTTCGGCGAACACCTCGGTTTCCAGAGCGCTGAAGGGCGTTTCCACGTAGCCCATGGCAATAGACGCTTCGGCACTCGGCCCAAAGGTGCCGCTGGTCACGACGCCAATACGATCGCCTTCGGCACTGAACAGTTCCGTGCCTTCGCGAACCGGCGCCCGCCCTGCTCCGACCAGGCCAACCCGTTTGCGTTGCCAGTCTTTGTTCGCGATCTGCGCCAGAATCACCTCAGCCCCCAGGAAACCGCCCGGACGCTCGCCATCGGCACGGCGCGGCTTGCTGATCGCCCAGATCAGGCTGCCTTCGAGCGGCGTGGTGGTGGTATCAATATCATGCCCGTACAAGCAGAGGCCGCTTTCCAGGCGCAATGAATCCCGCGCGCCCAGGCCAATCAGTTCGACTTCGGGCTCGGCCAAAATACGACGGACCAGGCGGTCGGCATCAGCCGCCGGAATGGAGATTTCATAGCCGTCTTCACCGGTATAGCCACTGCGCGAGACATAGCACTCGACGCCATCGAGCGTTAGCTGCCAGTTATCCATAAACACCATTCTGGCGACGGCTGGTTCATAGCGCGCCAGCACCTCTACCGCTTTCGGCCCCTGCAAGGCGACCAGCGCCCGGTCGTCGAGCCGCTCCAGCGTGACACCGCTGCCCAGGTGGGCCTCCAGGTGAGCAATATCGGCTTCCTTGCAGGCGGCATTCACGACCAGGTACAGACAATCTTCATAGCGAGTGACCATCAGGTCATCCAGAATACCGCCAGTCTCGCTGGTAAAAATGGCATAGCGCTGCTTGCCCACAGGCAAGTCGATAATGTCGACCGGCACCAGTTTCTCCAGCTCAGCCGCTGCCTGCTCACCATGCAATTTCAACTGACCCATGTGCGAGACATCAAACAACCCGGCCGCAGACCGGGTGTGCAGGTGCTCCTGCTTCACCCCAAGCGGGTACTGCACAGGCATGGAATACCCGGCAAACGGCACCATACGGGCACCCATTTCAACATGCAGGTCGGTCAGCGGCGTGGTGTTCAGGGAGTCTGTATTGTCAGTCATAAGTCACCTGTTAACGTGTGAGCAGACCCGAAGTCTACTCTGAAAAAATGGCGTGACCGGCATAATGCAACAACAAAACCTTGTTTCCAATAAGAAACATGAGAAATATGGCTGAGTGTTGAGCCACGGTTCGGAGTTTAGTTTTACCTTGGTGCCAATGGGCGTGTCAGCCACCGGGTGGTCCTATCCGGGGTCGGCGTGAACCCGTCCATGGGGCCTAGACCACAACATCCATGTTGTGGACTTCCCCGGATAGGACCACCCGGCAGCTAACACTCACTATGTGCAAACTCCGAGACCTGCACATTACTGTCTATCTTGGTTGGTCAATATTGAATTAAACCATCTCAGACCAGCTTTGGCTGCCGGGTACTGGGTTGGCGGGGCGTCGGTCACCATGGATGGTGACCGCCGAGCTTACACGGATGTACTTGCAGCGACCCGCCCACCCAGTACCCGGTGGCCAAAGCGACTTCTGCCACAGGCTAAAATTCAACCACTCCCCAGGCAACCAACAAGGAAACCCCGTTAGGCAGTCACCCACAATACCTCGGCATCCTGCTCGCTGGTTGAGACCAGGGCATGCCCCATGGTGCAGTCGTAGTAGGCTGAATCGCCTTCGTTGAGGGTGACGGGCTCGTAGAATTCGGTGTAGAAGAGGAGAGAGCCCGAGAGGACGAAAAGGAACTCTTCGCCTTCGTGGCGGATCCAGTCGCTGAACTCGTCGAAGGTGCGGGTGTGGACCCGGGTGCGGAACGGCACCATTTTCTTCTGGGTCAGTTGGGTGGCCAGCAGCTCGTGTTCGTAAGTGGGCGTTGGGTGGGGTTTGCCCTCGCCTTTGCGGGTAATGTCGCGGCGGCCGCCGGCGCTGGCGCCCGTGCGGGGCCGGGCGAACAGCTGGGGGATGTCGATGCCGAGGCCGTGAACCAGTTTGTTGACGGCGCTGAAGGTGGGCGAGATTTGCTCGTTTTCGATTTTCGACAGTGTGGAGCGGGCAAGCCCGGTGCGTTTGCTCGCCTCTTCGAGTGTCAGGTTCTGGCTCAGGCGAATGGCGCGGACGCGCTGGCCCAGTTGCAGCGGCTCCAGGGTGGCTTCGGTGGCGCTTTTGCGGGCTACACGCATGGCCTGGGTTTCGCCCTCATGGGCGGTTCCCTGTTTGAGAAAAAGAGGTTCGTCTGGCATGCGTCTCAGGGCTCGCTGCGTGTGTGGCTAGTTTCGGCTATGCCGCCGAGTATCGCACAGGCATTCCGGGCTGGGAACGCCCGTTCTCTGATGGTCACCCCTTGTTTCCTATAAGAAATATTTGTTGTCATCATGAAAGGCCATTGCTACCCTTTCTGCGTAGATTACTGGCAACCCCACTACCTGTACCCGGGTTCCCAACCAGAACCCAGAACCGGCGCCCGCGCCGGTTTCGTGTTTCTGGGCATACCAAACCTGACTTTCAGATCAACTTTTAAGGACACGCCAATGACCGCCATCCCTACAGAACTGCGATACGCAAAAAGCCACGAATGGGTGCGCGACAACGGTGATGGCACCCTAAGCGTGGGCATTACCGACCATGCTCAAACACAGCTCGGTGACGTTGTGTTCGTAGAGTTGCCCGAAGTAGGCCAGGAACTGAGCGCTGGTGGCGAAGTCGCGGTGATTGAATCGGTCAAAGCCGCGAGCGACATTTACAGCCCTGTATCAGGCACCGTCACCAGCGTGAATGATCAGTTGGAAGACGCACCCGAAACCATCAACGAAGACTGTTACCAGGCGGGTTGGATTTTTACGCTGACCCCCAGTGATGACACCGAACTGGATGGCCTGCTGACTGCAGACCAGTACCAGTCAAGTACTACATCTTCCGAGGCTTAATCCAGTTTAGTTCTATTGGGTGCCATGAGCCCGTTTCAGGTACCGGGTATACCGCTCCAGGGTCGGCGTAAACCCGTCCATGGGGCCTAGACCGCAGCATCCCTGCTGCGGACTACCCTGGATCGGTATACCCGGCACCTGACACTTAGTTCGCTGCCAATTTCAATAACTGTATTAACAAAACCTTTTGCCAAACAACTTTTGAGGCTCCGCCATGAACGCCAAGTTGCCGCTCACTCAAAAACCCCTCGCCCAATTGGTGGGCGCCAGCTTTAGCCAGCGCCATATCGGGCCAGATGCGGCTGAACAGGCTGCGATGCTTAGCACTTTAGGGTTGGCTAACGTCAGTGACCTGATCGACCAGACGGTGCCGGGTGCCATTCGTCTGCAACGGCCGCTGGCCGTTGAACCGGGCCTGAGTGAAGTTGAGGCGTTGGCTGAACTGAAGCAGATCGCCAGCCAGAACAAGGTGTTTCGCTCTTACATTGGCCAGGGCTATTACGATACCCAGTTGCCAGCAGTGATTGTGCGGAACGTGTTGGAAAACCCGGCCTGGTATACCGCCTATACGCCGTACCAGCCGGAAATTTCACAGGGCCGGTTGGAGTCGCTGCTTAATTTTCAGCAAATCATTATGGATTTGACCGGGCTGGATCTGGCCAACGCCTCCCTGCTCGATGAAGCCACGGCCGCTGCCGAGGCGATGACCCTGTGCCAGCGCGCCAACCGTCGTTGCAAGAGCAATGTCTTTTTTGTTGCCGACGATGTGCACCCGCAAACCTTGGCGGTGCTGGAAACCCGGGCCGAGCATTTTGGGTTTGAGCTGGTGGTGGCTCCGGCTGAGCAAATTAGCGAGCACTCACCCTTTGGCGCCCTGTTCCAATACCCCGGTACCGATGGTCAGATTGCTGATTTGGGTGCTTTGATCACTAGCGCCAAGGCCCAGGGCGCCATGGTCGCCGTTGCCAGCGATTTGCTGGCGCTGATGCTGTTGAAGTCACCCGGTGAACTGGGCGCAGACATCGTGTTGGGCTCGGCCCAGCGCTTTGGTGTGCCGATGGGTTATGGTGGCCCGCATGCGGCGTTCTTTGCCGCCCGTGAAGACCTGAAACGCCAGGTGCCAGGCCGGATCATTGGGGTGTCGGTCGATAGCCGCGGCAACACCGCGCTGCGCATGGCCATGCAAACGCGCGAACAGCACATTCGCCGTGAAAAGGCGACGTCTAACATCTGTACGGCTCAGGCACTGCTGGCCAATCTGGCGGCATTTTATGCGGTTTATCATGGCCCCGAGGGACTGAAGACCATCGCTGAGCGGGTGCATCGGCTGACGGCCATTCTGGCGTTAGGGCTGCAGCAAAACGGCATTGAAGTGCCTACGTCTTTCTTCGATACCCTGACGCTGAGCGGATTCGATGCCAGCGTGCATGAACGTGCCCGCAGCAAATCGCTCAACCTGCGTGGTTTCAACGATGGCCGCATCGGCATCAGCCTGGATGAAACCACGACCGAGGCCGATTTGCTCGACTTGTTCTCGGTGTTACTCGGCGACGACCACGGTCTGAACATTGCGGAACTCGATGCCCAATTACTGGCTGAAACCAAGTTGGGCATCGACCCGGCCCAGCGCCGCACCGATGCGGTACTGACTCACCCGGTATTCAACCGCTACCACAGCGAAACCGAGATGCTGCGCTACATTCGCTCGCTGGAGAACAAGGATTACTCCCTGGTGCACGGCATGATTCCGCTCGGCTCCTGCACCATGAAGCTGAACGCCACCGCCGAGATGATTCCGGTGACCTGGCCTGAATTCGCCAGGCTGCATCCCTTTGCACCGGTCGAGCAGGCCCGGGGCTATGCTCAATTGCTGGCCGATCTGGAGCGGGATTTGGCGGAGATAACCGGATATGACGCCATGTCGCTGCAACCGAATTCCGGTGCTCAGGGCGAATACGCGGGCTTGCTGGCGATTCGTCGTTATCAGCAGGCCAAGGGAGAAGGTCAGCGCACTGTCTGTCTGATTCCCGCTTCTGCGCACGGCACCAACCCGGCTTCGGCGGCGATGATGAGCATGGATGTGGTGATCGTGAACTGCGACGACGAGGGCAATGTCGATCTGACCGACCTTCGTGCCAAGGCGGAAGCGGCCGGTGACCGGCTCTCGGCCTGTATGATCACCTACCCGTCGACTCATGGTGTTTACGAGGAAAGCGTGCGCGAGCTGTGCGACATCGTTCACCAGTTCGGCGGCCAGGTGTACCTCGATGGCGCCAACCTGAACGCTCAGGTCGGCCTGACTCAGCCCGGATTCATCGGCTCGGATGTCTCGCACCTGAACCTGCACAAGACCTTTGCCATTCCGCACGGCGGCGGCGGCCCGGGCATGGGCCCGATTGGCGTGAAGGCGCACCTGGCACCCTACCTGCCAGGCCATTGCACAACCGAAGGCACCGGTGCTGTGTCAGCCGCACCCTATGGCTCGGCGGGCATTCTGCCGATCACCTGGATGTACAACCGCATGCTCGGCCGCGATGGCCTGCGCGAGTCATCGGAAATTGCCATTCTGAACGCCAATTACATTGCCGAGCGCCTGAAAGACGATTATTCAGTGCTGTACCGGGGTCGTAACGGTCGAGTGGCTCACGAGTGCATTCTGGACATTCGGCCGTTAAAAGCCGAAACCGGCATCACTGAGGAAGACATCGCCAAACGACTGATGGACTATGGCTTCCACGCCCCGACCATGAGCTTCCCGGTGCCGGGCACGCTGATGATCGAGCCGACCGAGTCGGAATCCCTGGCGGAGCTGGATCGCTTCATCGAGGCCATGCAAGGCATTCGGGCAGAAATAGAGGCCGTTAAAAACGGCCAGTACAGCGAGGAACACAGCCCGCTGCGCCTGGCGCCTCACACTCAGCAAGACCTGGTCGGCGACTGGGACAGACCCTACAGCCGGGAACAGGCGGTTTTCCCGACCGCCGCCACCCGCGCTGCCAAATTCTGGCCGGCGGTTAACCGGGTGGACAACGTACACGGCGACCGCAACTTCATGTGCAGCTGCCCGGGCACGGACAGCTATCGAGTCTCGTAACGCGCATAGAAGGGCCTAACCGGGCGGCTGCAGTCCGGTTCGATCGGTGCTACATTAGCCACACACTGTCTGCTGTAGTGTCGTTTGAATTGCCATGTCTGAACACGGGTCTCCACCAAACAATGGGCCATTGAAGTCCAACCCCGAATCTTCTGGTTTGTTTCTGGCCGTCTCACGCGCGGCCGGGTTTTTGAACCATAATCGGGGTTGGCGACACGGGATTGAGAATTTCCTGGCCGCGTTGGGAAGGGCGACTTCGTCAAACCGGGCCTGGGTGTTCGAAGTGGTGGACCAGGGGCCTGACCACTACACCACCAAGTTCGTTTATGAGTGGGCGTCATCGCCCGATTACTCTGAAATCAACAAACCGCGATACGATCACCACCGGGTGAACATCAACACCGATGACCGGCGCGCCTTTTATGAGGCACGGCTAAACGGCGAAGTTCTCAGACACCACCGCAACTCAGTGGGCGCGTTTTTGCGCCTTGAGTTCGAACTCCAGAACATCCAGTCGATGCTCACCATTCCGATCATGGTCGATGGCGCCTGGTGGGGGATTCTGGGGTTTGATGACTGTGACGCCCCGCGCGAGTATTCGGACAGCATGGTCGCGGCGCTGGAAATCGCGGCAACTTTGATTACCAATGGCATTTTGCGCGAACGCCTTGAATGGGAAGTTAACCACGATACGCTGACTGGCCTGCACAACCGCCGGGCACTGATTCAGCGTATTGAGCGTTCACTGCACACCTCGCCCGACCTCGGGTCGCTGATCATTATCGATCTCGATGATTTCAAACGCATCAACGATAGCCTGGGGCACCAGGCCGGGGATGTCGCGCTGAAGTCTGTCGCTGCTGCGCTGCGTGCCGCTTTGCCTGCTGATGCCACGCTGTCGCGCTTTGGCGGAGAAGAGTTCGCGCTCTGGTTGCCGGCCGACGGGCAAACGGCCTGTGCGCTGGCTGAAACCTTGCGTGAAACGCTGGTGCAGCACGAGGTCGTCTGGAAGGGCACGAGCATGACCATTTGTGCCAGCTTTGGCGTCGCTCAGATGCGCCCCTGCCCTCAACCCGAATCGACCCAGGTGCTGTTCGACAAGGTGTTCGCCCGTGCCGATCAGGCCCTGTTCAGGGCAAAGGCAGGCGGGCGAAATCAGGTGGTTTATACCGACTGATCCTCAGCCACTGCTCAGTTTGAATTGACCGGAAAGCTCCTGCAAGTCGACGCCCAGCCGGCTCAATTCCTGATTCGCCTGCAAGGTCTCCTCACTCGCCGTAGCTGACTGATCAGCAGACTCCGAAATGGTCAAAATGCTTCTGTTGATCTCTTCTGCGACGGCACTCTGTTCGGTGACAGCCGCTGCAATCTGTTGGTTCATTGCCTGAATTTGAGTTACCGCCTCGGTGATCGACGAGAATGCCTCACGAGCTCGCATGGCCGGGCCTTTGGTCGCCTCGGCCCGTTCGGAACTCACCTTCATTTTTTCGGCCGTTTGCTCGGCATTCTTCTGCAGATTATTGATCAGCGCTTCGATTTGCTCGGTGGAGTCCTGAGTCCGCTTGGACAAGCCGCGCACTTCATCGGCCACTACCGCAAACCCTCGCCCGGCTTCGCCGGCACGAGCCGCTTCGATGGCTGCGTTCAACGCCAGCAAATTCGTTTGCTCGGCAATGCCGGCTATTACATCCAGCACCGTTCCGATCTTATCGCTGTCGGCCTTAAGCTCAATGATCGCCTGAGTCGCCGCTGCCACCTCGTCCGCCAACTCTTCGGTCTGCAGAATATTGTTGCGCACCAGCTCGCCGCCCTCCCGGGTTAACTGTTCGCATTGCTCGGCAGAGCTGGAGGCTTCCTCAGCGTTCTGGGCCACTTCGCGCACCGTAGCGGTCATCTCATTCATGGCGGTCGAGACCTGATCGGTTTCGTTCTTTTGTTCGGTGATTAGCCGGGTATTCTCCTGGGCAACCGCCGACATCTGTTCACTGGAGGAGGCCAGTTGGGTGATGCCATCGCTCAATCGACCAATCAGTTGTTGCAGACTGTGGATGGTCGTATTGGTGCTTGTCATCAAAACGCCAATTTCGTCGGTTCTACGGGTAACAAGGGTCTGATCAAGATTACCAGCTGCCAGCTCTTTCAACACCCCAACCAACTGTAAGAGAGGTTTGCTGATCATCGCGGTGATCACAATGGCTATGAACGCCCCCAGTAAAAGTGCAATCAGGGTCGCTGCGATGATCACCCTCTCGGCTCGCTGAATGATCTGAGCGATCTCAGATTCCCGTGCCTGGGCATACTCGTTAATGACCTCCTCTAGGTCACGTGCACTAGCGAGCAATGCTTCATTGAACTGATCCATTTCAGCGTCACTGGCGTTGTTTTCCAAACCTTCGATCAAAAGGACAAAGTCAGCCTCATAAGACACCACATCCTTAATAACTGTTTGCATAACTTCCCGGGTGACAGGATCATCTGTGGTATCCAACATGAAATTGGCTTCATCGTTTAGCTCGCCCAACAATCGCTGATTCTCATCGAGGTAGCGCTGTTGTTGCCGTATAATAAAATTCTTTTCTGCAATCCGGGCATTGGCCATGCGCGCACTTAACGAATCAAGCAATCTCAACCGCTGGTATTCTTCAGCAACCAGATTGAGGTTCTGGAATCCGGTAAAAGCAATGCTTGCGGTCAGCAGAAGAATAAATCCAAAACCGGTAAAGAGTTTCATGCGCGTTGAAAGATTATATATAGGCTGAGTTATTCGATCGATCATCGTGACTGTCCTACTGCAAGGCTGGTGAAACACCTTGATTCACCTTCTTCTTTAAGCCTATCAGTTAAAAATAAAGAATAGCGACTTGACCGAAGGGTCATAATCTTTAGTCGATAGCATCCACTTTGGACATTGACTGGCATATTAATACACGACACCATTTAGTAAGGTATCGAATTAGAATATAGCTATACCATGAGACTGAAATAAATTAGATATGTCTACGTTAACAATACCGTCTATTACTTCCAAATCACTGGCAATAGAATATGTAAATATTAAATTTAAGACGATTTAAGATACTTTATGTGACACACGTCACACTATAAATGTTATTTTTCTTAAATATGTCGACTGAATGCCGTTCTAAATTCGCACCAAAAGAGTGCGTACCGTCATCGGGATCGGCGTTCCATTACCCATTTCGATGCACCACTGCATCGGGTCATTCAGAGGCTCTTTAACCTCCTGCACGACCCGGTCATCTTTATTAAAAAGCTGACGACGATCGATCCTGAAAAATCACTATTATCTATCCTATAAGCTTACTGTTCGATTGACACCTGTCTGCATCACTGTAGTTTCGATTGCTCACTCTATGCGATAGAGTGACTAACGGACATGCGATATTCGGAGTAGTCGCTTTATGCCACAACGTTCATCCGCCCGTTCGCAACAGATACAAAATGCAGCCTCCAGATCTGTTGAACGGCTGATTCAAATTCTGGGCTCGCTACCCACTCAGCTCAGACAGATGAGCGACCACTCCAGCCTGATGATTCACACGGTTCAGATTGCGATGATTTTAGCGCTACTGGTCGCGGGCACGCTTATTGTCTATTACACAGGAGGCACCGGTTTTGCGTATCCTTACTTGTTGTTGCTGCCTGTCATTCTATCCAGCTCGCTGTATCGTATTTGGGGCGGCGTCTGGTGCGCTGTTGTTGCGGGTCTGCTGATCGGGCCGTTCATGCCACTGAACACAACCGAAAACCTGGACCAGTCAACGTCCAATTGGCTGGCAAGGCTGATCATGTTCATCATTATTGCCTGGTTTACCGGTTCTGTGTTTCAACGCATTCGCAATTCTCTCAGCACTGATGACAGAACGAGTCTTCCCAACTACAAGGCCCTGCATGAGGATGTCCGCCGTGCACTGTTGCAAAAGCGCCTGTCACGATCGATACGCAAAGACCCCATGGTTATGGTAGTAATTGTAAGGCTGGTTGACCTCTGGGAAGTTACAGAGGCGTTTGGCGTTGATGCAGCCGACCGGGCAACCGAACTTCTGGCTCGCGAGCTCAAGACCCTCAGTACACTGATACACAATGTCTACTTGTTCGGCAGCTCGGAGTTGGCGTTGCTGGTTACCACCCATGGTGACGGTGATAACAAGACGATTGGGCTGAATGTCATTGCCCAGATTGAAAGTGCCGGAGAAAAAAACTTAACGGTAAACAACACCGCGGTCAGAATCCAACTGTCAGCGGGTAGCTATATCACAACCGATGCTGAAACCGACCCGGCACTGATGATTAAACGAGCCCGATTTGGGTTAATCACCGCACTTGAACTTGGCCATTTTCACCATAGTTTCGAGGTCACTGATGATCAACGACTGGAGAGCCGGATTCAGCTCATCTCCCGCGTGAGGGATGCACTGGCCAACAACGAATTCGAATTGTTTTACCAGCCAAAAACAGACCTCCGGACCGGCAAACCAGCTGGTTGCGAGGGCTTGATTCGATGGGCAGACGGAGCAGGAGGCTTCATATCACCCGGCGCTTTTATGCCAAAAGTCGAAAAAACCACGCTGATAACACCGGTCACCCGACATGTAATTCACCTGGCATGTGATTTAATACGACGTAAGCCAGAAGCAACACCTGTCAGCATCAATTGGGCCGCTCAGAATCTACTCGACGATCAATTGATTGATTGGCTGGGAGAAACAGTCAACGCTTTTGGCATAGTATCGACAGACCTTGAAATTGAAATTACCGAAGGAGCACTGATCAACGATCCGCTGCATGCCCGGGAAAACGTTGGGCGATTGCGGAAAATGGGGTTTCCGGTGAGTTTGGACGACTTTGGAACCGGATATTCATCCTTTCAATACCTGACTCAATTACCAATAACGGGGCTTAAAATAGATCGGGCATTCGTCATCAACCTGGAATATGATCCGACCGCTCGAAAAGTTATAAAGAGCATTATTGAGCTGGCGCATTCATTGGACCTCAGCGTAACCGTTGAAGGGCTGGAAACCAGTGAACAATGCAACATCGTCAGCTCGTTGGGTGCAGATTATGCTCAGGGTTACTACCTGGCGAAGCCTTTAGCTGAGCATCATTTTCTGGCGTACCTCGCTGAGCCTGAATCCAGGTTGAGGCACACAACTGTCGTTTGCCGGAATTGATTAATGGGGCCATGCTGACTGGTTGAACGTGAATACCAGGCGTATTCTGTAGTAGCCGCCCTATTCTGTCTAATCACGCCAACCAATAATCCAACTCTTGCGCCATTCATAGAATCAAAGGCTGAATACTGAGTTGCCTTTGATTCTATCGGAGAATACTAGGGAGCCTCTGAACAACTCCCCCAGGGCTCTGCGCGAGCTAAAACGTTTTGCCCAAGTGGGCGGCACTCCGACGCACTTCGCAGCGCAATGGCCGTAGCCCTTGTCAAGAAGTGCAACGCCGGGGCAGAACGTTTTAGCCGCGCCCTACGGGTGGTGCGGCATTCCGACTTTCCGAGGAACGCTGCCACTGCGTTGGACTCATTTGAAAGGTCTAGACATTCCTGCATGAGTCCGCCTTGTGGCAGCGTCCCTCGGATAAGCCAGAGCCCCGGGGGAGTTGTTCAGAGGCTCCCTAGGGTTTTGAACGTGGTCAATGCTCCAGATCCGCCAATAGAAACGCTCTCTCTACCGAGCGGCCGGCCTGTAGGAAGTGGGTAAGGTCATTGACAAAGACAACAGCATCCAGAGATGACGCCATGACTGCTTCAAATAGCGATGCAATCTATTGAGACGTGACATGCGTGCTCAGTGATGCATCTGCATAAGTTTATCGTTTGAATCTCTCTACCAGTTCGTTCAGATCCTGGGCAATTTTATCAACCTGCCCTATGCGTTCTGCCGCGTGAGTCGACAAGTCAGCATTGTTTGACGCCAGAGTCGAAATGGTAACGATCTGCCGGTTGATCTGTTCTGAGACCTGAGCTTGTTCCTCAACCGCAGCCGCCATTTCCTGAGACATGTCAGCTATGCCGTTTACCGACTGTGCGATACCATCCAGCTTCTCGGAGGAAATCTTAACTTGCTTCAGGCCTTCCTCGGCGTCCTTCTGACCTTCGCTGGCGACGGTAATCGCCTGCTTCGCCCGATTCTTTAGTTCCGCGATGATCGAATGGATCTCCTGCGTCGAACCTTGGGTGCGCTGCGCCAGTTGTCTAACTTCATCGGCTACCACCGCAAACCCACGACCCGATTCACCCGCCCGTGCGGCTTCTATGGCTGCATTTAATGCCAGCAGATTAGTCTGCTCTGCAATTTGCTCGATAATCTGAGCAGCGCCCATGATCGTCTCGGTTTGTTTTGACAGGTCTGCCACAGCCTGGCTGATCGCGTCCACTTTGGCTTTCAAATGTTCAATGGCCTGGTGTGTCTTGCGAGACACAGAGGCACCTTCTTTAGCCAGCCCACTGGCCTCTTCTGCCTTATTGGCCGTTTGCTGAACGTGGTCCGAGACTTCATTGATGGTTGCCGTCATTTCATTCATCGCGGCGGCAACCTGGTCTGATTCTTCCTGTTGCTTGAGCATTTCGGATTGAGCCTCGGTTGCCATGCCCAACGCTTCAGACGCATCGCGGCTGGCTTTAAGGGAGGCATCCTGAATGCGGGTTAACACGGTATCGAGGTGCGCCTGCTCACTCATTATGGCGACTTTTAGCCGGCCGAGATCGCGGGCATCGTCGGTGTAACTTTTGACCGCAAGATCGTGTTTGAACGATTTTTCCAGCAATTTGTTAACCCCGACCATCAGTGAACGACGGGACAGCAGCCACCAGCATGACAAAGCAATAAGCGAGAGCAATACGACGCCATAAGCCAAAGCAGGCTGATTGGACGCAAAGAGTGCCAGCGACACCAAAACCATAACAGCAGTAGCCATAGTTTGCCGGGGCGGTAACGCCGGGCCGGTTTTAAAACCCGACTTTTTGATTTTACGGTAGAGCTTTTCGGCGCGCTCTACATCACTGCGCTCGGGGACACGACGAACCGATTCATAACCGATGACGGTGCCGTTATCGGTAACCGGGGTAACATAAGCATTCACCCAATAGTAATCACCGTTTTTGCAGCGGTTCTTAACCAGGCCCATCCAGGGCTGGTTCGCCTTCAGATGCGACCACATGACTTCATAGGCTTCTGACGGCATGTCCGGATGACGGATGATGTTATGAGGCTGACCAACAAGTTCTTCGCGAGTAAAACCGCTGACGCGCTCAAAGGCATCGTTGCAGTGTTTTATCCGACCTTTCAGATCAGTGGACGAAATCAGTTTTTCGTCTGTTGAGAAAGAAATTTCCTTATCGGTAACCGGTTGATTATTTCTCACTATTTCCTCCAATGCCTGCTAACAGGCGAACACTTCTGTCCTATCCGGGTAACGCCATCTGGTTTCAGAGAACTGAACGCAGTAAAGATCATGATTATTCGGCACAGCATCCGAGCGGAACGCTTCGGGCACACTGATTACAATGACCACTGTATCGCATACTATCGGCCTGGTTATTAGCCCCTTTAGTTCTGTCTTTTAATACAGTCGGCAGAGTTGTAAATCGTCAGCGTAGAGAGTGACAACCGACCTAATTATCGAGATGCGTGATGCTGGTAGGTATAGACCAGCGTTTGGCATTGAGCAAAAATTCAACTGAACTATGTTCGAGGGACGTAACACGAGGAGGCATTTACTGTTTTTTCTAGAAGTTGGTGGATAGACCAGGAATAACCAGAAAAGAACGGGCTACCGGGCGAATAACTCGCACCGGTAGCCCGACAGTACATCAGGCCGAGGCAGAACTGCGCGGGCGCGCAGGTCTTGGCTTGCGACGAACGGTAGGCTTGCTGGCCGATGAATCTGAACGGCGATCGTTGCGATCACCGGACGAACGGCCCTGGCTGTTGCCATTGCGCGGCGACTGCGGCCGGCTTGGGCGTGAGCTGCTCGCCGGGCGCTTGCTGCTGGCGCGACCTTCCGGTACCCGTTGATCGGGTTCAAAACCTTCGACTTCAGTGCGTTCGATGCGCTGACTGGTCAGCTTTTCGATGCCGGCCAGAAAGTCCGCTTCATCAGCACTGACCAGTGAAATGGCTTTGCCTGAGGCACCGGCACGACCGGTACGGCCGATGCGGTGTACGTAGTCTTCGGCGATGTTGGGCAAGTCGAAATTCACGACCTGTGGCAGTTGGTCGATGTCCAAGCCCCGGGCAGCAATGTCGGTGGCGACCAGAATACTGACTTTACCGGCTTTAAAGTTGGCCAGCGCCTTGGTGCGTGCACCCTGACTCTTGTTGCCGTGAATGGCCGCAGCCCGAATGTCGTTCTTTTCCAGAAATTCGGTCAGTTTGTTGGCGCCGTGCTTGGTGCGGGTGAACACCAGAGCCTGTTTCCAACCGCCATCATGGATCAGCTTGGCCAGCAGGGCAGGCTTGCGCTTTTTATCAACCGGATGCACTTCCTGTGTCACCGTAGCCGCTGTGGTGTTGCGCGGGGTCACGGAGATTTCAACCGGATCGTTCACCAGGCCTTTGGCCAGGGTGCGAATTTCCGGAGAGAAGGTGGCCGAGAACAGCAGGTTCTGGCGCTCTTTGGGCAGGACGGCCAGAATTTTCTTGATGTCGTTGATGAAACCCATGTCGAGCATGCGGTCGGCTTCGTCAAGCACCAGCACTTCCAGTTGCTTGAAGTTCACCGCACGCTGGTTGAACAAGTCGAGCAGACGACCCGGTGTCGCCACCAGGATGTCGGCGCCTTTGCGCAGGGCCATCATTTGCGGGTTAATTTTAACGCCACCGAAAACAACGGTGGAGCTCAGGTTCAGGTGGCGGCCGTAGGTGACGACGCTTTCCTGAATCTGGGCGGCCAGTTCGCGGGTTGGGGTTAGAATTAAGGCGCGGGTGCTGTTGCTGCGGGCACGTTCGCCGTCAGCAAGGCGTTGCAACAGGGGCAGGGTAAAGCCTGCGGTTTTGCCGGTGCCAGTTTGGGCAGCGGCCATCACATCACGGCCGGACAGTACGGCGGGGATCGCCTGGGCCTGAATGGGTGACGGTGTATCATAGCCTTGGTCGGCCACTGCTTTTTGCAGTGGCAATGACAGGCCGAGAGAGGCAAAGCTCATAGTTCGGAGGTTCTCTATTTAAAAGACAAAGATGGGTGACCCATCCTTTTAACAGGCAGGTCGCGGCGCCCGTTTTTGAGCGGCGGTGCAGCTTACAGGAAGGGGCTGCAGAACGCCATGTTTGGGTGCGGTTTAGGCTGGTGGTTGCTTGGGGTCTGTGGCGTCATGGGTTAGAAATTCGGTGGGTAATTGGAGACTTTCTTTACTTTAACTTCGGTGGCAATCGGACCACTGCGCACACCTACTGGAGGTACGCCGTAAACCCGTCCATGGGGGCTCGGAGGCCGCATCCATGCGGCCTAACGACCTCCAGTAGGTGTACCCAGTGGTCCTTGGGTCACCTGTGGTCAATTTGAGCCGAATTTCTAATCCATGGCGGGTGAATTCGAGGTTACAAATTGACACTTAGTCCTGTTTCGCTGATTTTCGTGAGTAAAAGCCGACTACTACTCGCACGCAAAGCTATCAGCCGAAGCTTCATCACCACCGGAGTATCTCGCTACTTGTGGATAAGGGCAGAGCTTACGCTCTACCTGACCCAGTTGCGCCATGGCATCGTCATTGCCGGGCATTACGCCTGCTACAACGGCTTCAGGCGCCTTAGCCTGTTCGACCCAGTCGACCAGGGCGGTGAAGAAGTCGAAATCATCCACCGTAGGGCCGCCCGCTCCGTGCGGCATGCCGGGGACGCGGTAGTAGCGGGCGAAGGCTTCTACCTGATCGTTGTTGTTGGCATCGAGTTTCTGGTACCAGTTTGTGGTGTCGTTGACGGAGAACACCGGGTCGCTGACGCCGTGGAAGATCAGCATCTTGCCGCCCTGGTCGTTGAAGTCGGCCAGGGTGGGGTTTTCTGAATCGGGTGGGGTCATGTAGTCCATGGCCGATTCTGTGTAGCGGTCGGTGGTGGCGTAGATTTTTGGGGCGTCGCTGTCGAAGTCGAAGTCGAGCAGGTACTGCTCGAGCGCCTGGGGGGTGCCGGCCACTTCGGTAGGCGGTGTGGTAAACAGCTGAGCCAGTGAGGCGGAACCCATTACGCCGATCAGGGGCTGGTTGTTCCAGGGTGGAATCGGGGTTTCCAGTTTCCAGAAACGCCAGTCGCCGGAACCGATGCCGATGTCCCAGGGCCAGTCACTGTACAGCGGCACACCCTGGGAGTTGACCGGGCCGTTGTGAATCGCTGTTAGGGCCGCGACCTGGGCTTTGCTCAGGCAGTGGCCGGTCATGGCGGCATCGCATTGCAGGGATTGAATGTTGAAGGTTGTCTGGCAGGCATCGGTGTCGGCGATGTAGCCGTCTTCGAGCCCGTCCAGTGAATCACAGGCCTGAGCGATGCCGTCGGCCACGGCTTTTAATTGCTCGCGGCTAAAGGCGGTTCTTACGTCGCCGTTGATGGCTTTGAAAGCCTGAATATCCCAGGCGTGTTGCACCGCGGCCCGGGGCAGGTTGAAGCCGGGGTAGCCGACCAGCAAGCCATCGAACGCTTCTGGCATGCGCGAGGCCGCGACCATGGCGTGACGCCCGCCGTTGGAACCGCCTACACCATAGGTGTATTCAATGCGGTTGTCGTAATAGGTTTCTACCAGGGTGGTGGCCAGCGGGTGCAGTTTGCTGACGGCGGTGTAGCCGTAATCGCGACGGGCTTCCGGGTCGAAACCAAAGCGGGCGCCACCGGCCAGGCCGGCTTCAGGGTTGGCATCACTGGCGTGGCCGGCATCACTGGAAACCACGGCATAGCCGCGGTTCAGGGCGGTATCGGATTCATCACCGCCCTTGAGTTCACCGACAGCGGGGACGACCGAGCCGTCGTTGCCGCCGTTGAACTGATGCACGAAACGCTGGTTCCAGTCGTTGGGCAGGCGCAGTTCAAAGCTGATCTGGTAGTCTTTGCCATCGGCCCCGGTGCGAGCGTGTGCGACCCCCAGTATGCGACAGTGGTCGGCGGCAAAGTCATCACCGGCGCCAACGGTTTCGATTTGGCTGATCGACAGATCGGCGCTTTCCAGGGCAGCAATACTGTCATTCGCACAGGCCAGGCCTGCGGCGAAAGCGGGTGCGGTGCCAGCGGCAAGCAGGCTGGCGAGCAGGGTGATTTTGGGTTTCACACACATCTCCTTCTTGTTGTTGTCGTGTTGTGTCGAGTCGTGTTATTTGATCATTACTCAGCGGTTAAACGCCTGTATCACTTCCTGCGGAATGGGTTGGGATTTGATCTTGTCAGGGTCTTCCGGGTCTTTACCGACCCAGACACGGGTTTCGAACCCTTCGACGGCCAGGGCATCGCCTTTCAGAATGCGGTGATGCACGTCGAAACTGCTGCGCCGGAATTCGGTAATGGTCGATTCAATCACCACGTCTTCGCCGAAGTGCGACGGAATGTAGAATTTCGAACGCGTGTCGACCATTGGAATGCCGACCATATTAAACTGCTTCAACATGTCGAATTTCGGGAAGCCCGCCTTGGCAAAGAGCTTGCCGGTGCAGGCATCGAAGTAGGCAAAATAACGCGGGTAAAACACGATGCCGGCCGGGTCGCAATCACCCCATTCGATGGTTTGTGTGTGTCGGTTAATGAGCATGGAGTGTTCCTTAATCGGTGAGTTTGATAACAGCGGCGGATGGCGTTGACTGATACATATCGTCAACCACGGCAGCGCGGTTCTCCAACACGGCGCGCTGGTTGATCGAACCTTTGTCGGTAATTTCATGAGCATCGAGACGCGGCAATTCTGTGAGCAGCACCAACCGTTCGACGCGGTTTGAACTGCCCGTGCTGCTCGCTTTCAAATCACGCAGCAACTGCTGAAAGCGCTCAATAACGGCCGGGTGTTTCACCACCTCGCTGATGTCGGCGTCTGCACCCAAACCCGCCAGCAGGCGACACTGTTCCCGCTCTGGAAACACCAGCGCGGATACAAAGGCCCGGTCGAGCCCGGCGATCACGACGTCCTGCACCACAGGTGCACCGGCGTCGATGATTCGGGCGCGTAACGGCCCGACACTGACCCAGGTACCGGTATCGAGTTTGAAATCTTCCGAAATACGGCCATCGAATTTCATGCCGCGTTGCGGGTTATCCGGGTCAATGAATTTGGCGGCATCGCCCAGGCAATAGAAACCTTCTTCATCGAAAACCTTGGCGGTTACCTCTGGCTGGCGCCAGTAGCCCGGCATCACATTCGGGCCCTTAACCCGGCATTCCAGCTTGCCGCCGTTCGGCACCAGCTTCACCGACACGCCCAGCGCCGGCAAACCGATCACGCCAGACTGAGATTCTTCCAGCGAGGCAAACATCGCCGAGGGCGCCGTTTCTGTCGCACCCAGGCCGGTCAGCATGCCAATTTTGGCGCCGATGGATTTCACCGCCAGGTTATCCAGTTTGTCCCACACATGCTGGGCCAGGCCGGCACCGGCAAAAAACATCAGGTTCAGGTCCCCGAAGAAGCGATCGCGCAAGGCATCGTCCTGTTCTAGGCGATCGGCCAGCAGCTCAAACCCCTTGGGCACATTGAAATAAACCGTGGGCGAAATTTCCTGAAGGTTACGAACGGTGCGTTCGAACAACGCCGGCGTCGGCTTGCCATCATCGATGTACAGGGTGCCGCCGTTGTACAAGACGATACCCACGTTGTGGTTACCACCAAAGGTGTGATTCCAGGGCAACCAGTCGAGCAAAACCGGTGGCTCTTTTTTCAGAAACGGCATAACACCAGCGAGCATTTCCTGATTCGAGGCCAGCATCCGGTTGGTGTTAATCACACCCTTGGGCATGCCGGTAGAACCGGAGGTAAACAGAAATTTGGCAATGGTATCGGGCGTCAGCGCCGCGTGAGCCTTGTCGACGGCATCGGTAACCGGGGTAGCCAGCAAACTTTCAAATGCGAGCGCCCCACCGGCATAACCCTTTGAATCAATGGCAATGACTTCAGCATCGTCGGCTGCAAATGCATTCAGCGCATCACCGTAGTCAGCGGCCTTATCCACAAGATAAGCACCCGGTGTCAGCAGATCACAAATGTATTTTGCCTTACCAAAATCCTTGCTGATCAGACAATAAGCCGGTGACAAAGGCGCATAGGGAATACCCACATACATGGCCGCCAGCGCCAGCAATAAATGCTCGGTGCTATTGCCACTCAAAATCGCAAGTGGCCGCTCGGGCGACAGCCCCATATCCAACAACGCCTGCGAAAGCGAACGAACCCGCTGCAGCGTTTCGCCATAACTGACCGGTTCCCATTCACCCTCGCCATTTCGCTCAGCCACAAACACCCGGTCTGGCGCCACACTGGCCCAGTGATCCAACCGCTCGATCAGCGTATCGGGATAGGCTGGCAGTTGCTCTTCGGTTTCCAGCAACTGAGTGCCATCGGAACGCTTCGTCAACCGGGCTGTCGCCCGACCAATCTCAATATCGCGGTAATCGGTTGCCATGTCCTCACCTTCTTGTTTTAAGTCACCCGGCTCTTTTTTTGGTTTTGAGCGAGAGTGTTTACTGTGGTTAACGTAGAACTTTACTTGGGGCAGTCGTTCGGGTTGCAGGCCCGCTTCACTCCGTACCCTTTGCAGGCACATCCCTGTGCCGCCAAAGGGTACGCGGGCGTCCTGCCCGCTACTGCGTGAAACGCCCCTGCAACCCTGAATCAATTGCCACTTTTAATTTTTCAAAATCTAAAAATTATTTTTCATTTAAAGGTTAAAGGTCGCCACCAAACTAAGAGCAAGCTGCCGGGTGTACCTATCCGGGGAAGTCCGCAGCATGGATGCTGCGGTCTAGGCCCCATGGACGGGTTTACGCCGACCCCGGATAGGTACACCCGGTGGCTGGCGCGAACTCAAGGCAACAAGGCCAACCCTGGAGAGGTCAACCCGGCTGGCAACACGAACGCCTGGCAACGAAGTCAGCCGAACTGGTACTTAAGAAGCCCCCGATCCGCACTTTGAACCCGGTCCAGGTGGACTCGAATTTCTGGTAAGTGGTGCGCGCAGTAGAACGCCAATAACGCTTGAACGTTGTTTCGTTCTTTGGGTGTTACGCCGTCGTCTTCGGCGGCCAGCACCGATAAGCCCAGTTGCCAGCCGAGGGCCAGAATGCCGGTGGCTTCCAATAGTGCTACTGAAGCTGCATGGAGCTGGGTGGCGTTGTTGGCCTGGTGTTCCAGCAGGTCTCGAACCGTGTTGCGCAGAGCATCGATTTTTCTTGTCAGCAGTGCCCAGTCTGATGAGCACTCCGGGTGTTCGCTGAGCGGCTGCAGATTGGTTTTTATCCGGTTCAGCCAGTCGTAAAAAACTTCGCCTTGGTCGCGTTGGATTTTTCTGAACAGAAAATCCTGAGCCTGAATGCCGGTGGTGCCTTCATAAATGGTGCTGATGCGCAGGTCACGATAGAACTGGGCAACGCCGGTTTCTTCGATGAAGCCCATGCCGCCGAAAATTTGAATGGCATCGCCGGTCAGGTGGTTCGCCATTTCAGTGACGTGTGCTTTGAAAATGGGCGTCAGTAAATCGAGTTCCTGCTGCGCTTGCTGTGACTCGGGGTGCGTTTTTTCGCGGGCGCAATCGACCTGGTGGCCCAAGTGCAGGCCAAGCATACGGGCGGCAAAGAGTCGGCTGCGCATGCCGAGCAGCAGGCGTTGAATGTCGGGGTGCTCGACCAGAGCGACCGGGCCTTTGCCGGTTTCGACATGGCGGCCTTGTTTTCGCTCCTGCGCCCAGGCCAGTGCAGCCTGGTAGGCGCGTTCGCCGACGGCTACGCCTTGCAGGCCAACGCTCAAACGAGCCTCGTTCATCATCACGAACATGACCGCCAATCCACGGTTGGGTTCGCCAACCAGCTGACCCCAGGCGCCCTGGTTGCCACCCAATTGCAGTGAACAGGTCGGGCTGCCGTGCAGGCCGAGCTTGTGTTCGATGCCGGTGCAGACTACCTCGTTTGGCTGGAGCTGACCGTTCTGGTCTTCGATGTGGCTCGGCACGGCAAACAAGGAAATGCCTTTACTGCCGGCGGGTGCATCCTGAAGGCGAGCCAGCACCAGATGGAGTTTACGTTCGGTGAAATCGTGCTCGCCGTAGGTGATGTACAGCTTGTCGCCCGTCAGCCTATAGCCGCCAAGACCGTCGGGAATCGCCCGGGTTTTCATCAGCCCCAGGTCCGAACCGGCCGCCGGCTCAGTCAGCGCCATGGTCGCGGTCCAGTCACCGCTAACCAGATGTTCGCCGTACTGTTCGATCAATTGGCTGTCGCCACTGGCCAGCAGCGCTTCGACCGCACCTTCGGTCAGCGGTTGAATCAGGCTGAACGCCAGGTTGGCGCCCTGCCAGCCTTCGGTCACTGCCATCGCCAGCACCTTGGGCAGTGACTGGCCGCCGAGCGCTTCTGGCAGACACAGACCGGTCCAGCCAGCGTCGCGAAATTGCGCGTAAGCATCAGCCCAGCCATCCGGTGTTGATACCTGACCCTGATCGAAGCGACAGCCTTGCTGATCGCCGGTCGCATTCAACGGTGCCAGTGCTTGTTCGGCAAAGCGGGCGGCTTCGTCGATGACGGCATTCATCAGTTCGTCGTCGAGTGCTTCGCAGGCGGATAACCGGTTCAGCCGCTCGCGGCCGATCAGATGCTGCAGCCCGAAACGGATGTCTTCAACCGGAACTCGATAGGCCGTCATGACTTTACCTCGCCGCCATGCGCAGGGCGCCGTCGAGGCGAATGACTTCGCCATTGAGCATCGGGTTTTCCAGAATGTGGGCGGCGAGGGCGGCAAATTCATCAGGCTCACCCAGGCGAGCCGGGAAAGGCACCGAATCACCAAGCGACTGTTGCACCTCTTCGGGCAATACCGACATCATCGGCGTTTTAAACAACCCGGGGGCGATGGTCATCACCCGAATGCCGAACGCCGAGAGTTCCCGCGCCAGTGGCAGTGTCATGCTGACGATGCCACCTTTGGAGGCCGCGTAGGCCGCCTGGCCGATCTGGCCATCGTAGGCGGCAACAGACGCCGTATTGATGATAACGCCCTGCTCCAGCCCGTCGTTTGGCGGGGTGTGCTGCATTGCCTCGGCCGCGAGCCGAATCACGTTAAAGGTGCCGATCAGGTTGACCTGAATGGCACGCGAAAAGGTTTCCAGGCGGTGTACGCCTTTGCGGCCGAGCACCCGCTCGGCACCGGGAATACCGGCGCAATTGATCAGAGCGTTTAGCGGCCCCCAGCGTTCCTGCAGCGCTGCCAGGGTGGTGCTGACGTTGGCTTCATCGGTGATGTCGGTGTGGGCAAATACGGCATTGTCGCCGAGCTCTTCGGCAAGCCGGCGTCCAGCTTCGTCGTTTACATCAGCCAGGGTAACACGGGCACCAGCGGCGACCAGATGGCGCGCCACGGCTTCGCCGAGGCCGGAGCTGGCCCCGGTGACCAGGGCGTTGAGTTCAGACAGTTTCATAACGCCCCCTTAACCCGCGTTTTCCAGCAGCACACTGATGCCCTGCCCGCCCCCGGCACAGGCTGAGGAAATGCCGAATTGCTCACCGCTTTCTTTCAACTGGCGGGCCACGGTGTGGGTGAGGCGCACGCCGGTTACACCCAGGGGGTGGCCGATGGCGATGGCGCCGCCGTTGACGTTGACCTTGTCGCGGTCGAGACCAAGCTCGCGCTCAACGGCAATATACTGGGCGCCAAAGGCTTCGTTGATTTCAATACGGCCAATGTCGGCCAGTTTCATTTTTTGCCTGGCCAAGACACTGCTGATCGCCGGGGCCGGGCCAATGCCCATGATTTCCGGTGGCACACCAACCACTGAGCCGCCAACAATTCTGGCCAGCGGTTTCAGACCGTGCGCCCGAACGTAGTCGCCGGAGGCAACCAGCACAGCAGCCCCGCCATCGACAATGGCCGAGGAATTACCGCCTGTCTGCACACCGCCAAAGGCCGGGCGCAGCTTGCTTAAAATCTCCAGCGGGCTGGGGCGAACGTGGCCATCGCGATCAAAGCTAGCCGCCCGGTCGGAGAGCTTGAGACCCCGGGTTTTATAGCCTTCGAGTGGGAATTCAGTGCTGCTGACGGATACGACTTCGTCGTTGTAAAAGCCTCTGTCCCAGGCATCGATGGCCGTGGCAAAACTGCGGGCGGCGTAGTCGTCGACTTCAGCGCGGCTGATGTCGTAGCGTTTTGCCAGCTCCTCGGCGGTGTGGCCCATGGCCATATCCGGGGCGGTGTCTATCATCGCTTCCCAGAGGAAATCACCGAACTCCACCTGGCCGAGTTTGAAGCCAGCCCGCTGGGTGTAGGAGGCCACCGGGTTGCGCGACATCGATTCGGCACCGGCGCACAGCACCAGTTTGGCTTTGCCGAGCTTGATCTGGTCGGCCGCGGTCAGAATGGCTTCAAAACCGGTAGCACACAGCCGGTGCACCAGCAGTGCCGGTGCGGTTTGTTTTACACCGGAGTACAAGCCGATGTGACGCGGCAACATAAACGCATCGAAACTCGCCTGGGCAACGCTGCCGGCAATAACGGCATCGACATCGCTGGCCGGAATACCGCTGTGCTCGAAGGTGGCGCGGGCGGCATAGATGCCCAGGTCGATCGGTGAGACTTCACGCATCACGCCGCAGTAGTCGGCAAAGGGCGTGCGCCGACCGTCGACCAAATAAACATCATCGTATTCGGATAAGAGCGCATCGCGCTCGGACGCCTGGTAAGTGTTACTCATGATCATTTCTTCCTGTTCAGAAATTGGCCTATGCGGGCCTGAACCTCGGGGCTGGTCTGGGTCATGCCGGCAACCAGCGATTCAGTAAACAAGCCGTCGTCCATCGACATGCTGTCGATCCGGCTCATGGCACTGACCATAGCCCAGTTCGACAACGGCGAATTCTGCGCGATGCTGGCCGCCAGCTCACGGGCTTTGGCTTCGCCCTCGCCCTCGGCCACGCGGTAGTGCGCCAGGCCAACCCGCTCGCCCTCATCGGCACTCAACGTTCGGCCGGTGAGCATCATTTCCGTCATCCGGCCTGCGCCGATCACTCCGGAGACCCGCACCGAGGCACCACCGCCGACGAAGATGCCGTGGCGGCCTTCCGGCAAGCGGAAAAAGGTGGAGTCTTCAGCAATGCGTACGTGGGCGGTCGCGGCCAGTTCAAGCCCGCCGCCAATCACGGCGCCTTTTAACACCGCCACAATGGGAATGCCGGCATTGGTCATCTTGCCGAACACCCGGTGCCACATCTGGGAGTGGCGTACCACTTCAAACGGCTCCCGCGCCTGATGTTCGGCCAGGTCGAGCCCGGCGCAGAAGTTGTCGCCAGAGCCCGTCAGCACGACCACGCGAATGGCATCGTCCAGCGGGTTGAACAGTGCTTCCAGTTCAAGCAGCAGGGCGTCGTTAATGGCATTGTGTTTGGCAGGGCGATTCAGACGAACGTGGGCAATGCCATCGTTGATCTCCATCGTTACCAGGGCAGTGTCGGTCATTGCGGTTCCCATCCTGATCGGGTTGGTGGCTACCGGTTAGTTAAGGTTGATACCCGGAGGCCGCCGATGAATTCATTGAGGCAAAGACTACCGATTAATTGTTGTACTTGTAAACAATTTATTTTTAATCATATTTCGCGATAAGCAACACCGGCTATGGAACAAAACGCTCTATAGAGGGCTCTAAATTAGATTTATCCGGGTCCATACTCTTCTTCAGATGGTATAAGGCCATCCAAGATTTACGCTATTTATGTTGATAAGCACAACAATATATGACATAAACAACACAGACTTTACTCGGTGCCTGACAGCGCCGATGGAACACCGGCACGACCCACAAATACAACAAGACACAAAAGAGGTTACCAAGATGCGTACTACCGGATTTCTTGCCACCCTGACCCTCAGCGCCGCGGCGCTGGCGTTTGCCACTCAGGCCGCTCACGCCGAAAACCTGCGCCTGGCTCCGGGCACGCCACCGGCTCACCCGGGCCACACACCCTTGTTTACCAGCTTCCAGGACCAACTGGCCGAAAAAACCGGCAGCCGGATGACCGGCAATATTCTGGGCACCGAAGTGGCCAACCTGGGCAACATGCGCAATGCCGTAACCAGTGGCCTGGCCGATGCTGGCATGTTCCTGCCCGCTTATTTCCCGTCGGACCTGCCAGAAATCAACCTGGTCGGTGACCTGTCTTTCCAGGGCACCAACTCCCAGGCGATGGGTGCGGCCATGACCGACTACATCGTCAACTGCGCCGACTGCCAGGACAACCTGAAAAGCCTGGGCATTGTGTACACCAGCAGCCACGCTTCCGACCTCTACCAGTTGCTGACCACAGAACCGGTCAGTGACCTCGACGACATGCAAGGCCTGCGCTTGCGTGCGGGTAACCCACAGTATGCTCGCTGGGCCAGCGCCATGGGTGCATCGCCTTCCAACACCTCGGTTGGTGAAACCTTCGAAGCCATTTCCCAGGGCATTCTCGATGGCACCATCGCGTCCTCGGCCGATCTGATCTCGTTCCGGCTCGACGATGTGATCACCCACATCACCACCATTCGCCTGGGCACTTACCACTCCACCATTTCCCATGCCTTCGGTCGCAACAGCTGGGCGCGCCTGAGCGAAGCGGACCGCAAGATGCTGGCCGAGTCATCCAGTCTGTCGAGCGCTCTGGCAACTCAGCGCTGGGCCCATGAAATGCCTGCCGAAGCCGAGGCACTGGCCCGCAGTGAAGGCATCGAGTTTGTTGAACCCAGCCAGGCATTGCTGGATGCGACGGCCACCTTTGTTGTAGACGACATGGCTCAGGTGATCGCCGATGCCGAATCCCGCTATAACCTGAACAACGTCGAGGCCAAGCTGGAACAATTCACCACCCTGGTTGATAAATGGACGGCCATTGCCAACGAACTCGACAACGACCCGGAAGCCATTGCGGAACGGGTTAATGAAGAAGTCTGGGCCAAGGTCGACTTTTCTACCTATGGTGTTCAGTAACCATTCCCTGATCTATTGTTGACTTAAGCAGTTGGCGGCGCCCCTCAGGTCGTCGCCTTTTTTTATCACTTTCTTTCAGGACATGAGTGACTTACACGATGTCGATCACCGGATTAAATCGCCTGGCCGATCAGTTGTCTCGGGCCCTGGCATTGCTGGGCACCCTGGGCATTGCCGCCATGCTGATCCATGTTACGGCGGATGTGATATTGCGCAGCACCCTGTCGTATTCCATTCCTGCCACGCTGGAAATTGTCACCCGCTACTACATGATCACGCTCGCCCTGCTGCCGCTGGCCTGGGTGGAACATCAGCGCAATATGATCGCGGTTGAAGCCGTCAGCGATATGCTGGGTGACCGCTTCAAAGCCTGGACGGATGTGCTGGTCGCGGTTATTTCATTGCTCATTTATTTTATTTTCATGGTGGCGACCTGGACCAAGGCCGTCGACCAATTTGAACGCGGTGCCTATATTATGTCGCTCGATTTCCCGATGCCGGTCTGGCCAACCTATTTCGTTATTCCCATTTCATTTGCCCTGGCTTGTCTGGTCTGCCTGATTCGACTGGTGACGACGCTCTCGGCCACCCCATCCCCCAACGCTCCGGAGTAAGGATTCACCATGTCGGTTGAAATCGGTTTTTACGGTCTGGTTGCTCTGCTGGTATTGCTGGCCTTGCGGGTGCCGGTGGCATTGGCGTTAATGGCGGTCTCGCTTGGCGGTGTGACCTGGATGATTAACTGGGATGTGGCCATCGGCATGCTCGCCGGCACGCCCTATGATTTTGTGGCCAAGTGGACGTTGAGCGCCGTGCCCATGTTTTTGCTGATGGGCTTTGTCAGTTACCACGCGGGCCTCACTGCCGGGCTGTTCAATGCGGCCAAGGTGGTGTTTCGCTGGCTGCCGGGTGGCCTGGCGATTTCCAGTATTTTTGCCAGTTCGGGGTTTGCAGCGGTATCGGGTTCAAGCCTGGCCTGCGCGGCGGCCATGGGCCGTATTGCGATTCCGGAGATGGTCAACAGCGGCTACAAGCCGAGCTTTGCCTGCGGCACCATCGCCGCCGGTGGCACTATTGGTGCGCTGATTCCGCCGAGTATTCTGATGATTGTTTACGGCGTGTTTGCGCAGGTATCCATTACTCAGGTTTTTCTCGGTGGCATCACCATTGGTCTGCTGACCGCCCTCAGTTACACCATTGTTATTTTGCTGGTCAGCTGGCGCCGGCCCGACATTGTGCCGCGCAAGCTCGAAGGGGCTTACGATTACAGCCCGGCACAGGCCATTCGTGAAATCTGGCCGGTGTTGTTGCTGGGGGTAATGGTCTTCGGTGGTTTATTCAGCGGCTTTTTTACGGCGACGGAGGCCGGTGCCATCGGTGCGGCCGGTGCCATCATCATTTCAGCCGTGCTGGGCAAGCTGAGCTGGGGGCTGATTCGAACGTCATTGCTGGAAACCCTGTCGACTACGGCGTCGTTACTGATCATTGGGGTGGGCGCCAGTATGTTTACGGTTTTCCTCAGTCTGAGTGGTTTAGCGGGGTTCATTTCCCAGGCGGTCTCGGGCTGGGACCCGACCTATCTTCAACTGATGCTGGTGGTGGTACTGATCTATCTGTTCCTCGGTCTCTTTATGGAACCCTTCGGCGCCATGCTGGTCACTTTGCCGATTCTGATGCCTATTTTCGAGCAATACGACATCAGCCTGATCTGGTTTGGCGTGCTGCTGGTAAAACTGCTGGAGATCGGGATGATCACCCCGCCCGTGGGCATGAATATCTTTGTGATACGCGGCGTCGCCAGCCAATACGCGAGCCTGGTCGATATTTTCAAGGGCGTCAGTACCTTTCTGGTGGCCGACCTGGTGGTGGTAGCGCTGGTGATTTTCTTCCCGGCGATTGTGTTGGTATTGACGGGTAGTTGAACGTTCGGGGCTTACTCTGGCGCCAGGAGTTTTTACTGGCTGGTGGGCTTGCCCTTTCTCGGTTTACTACGGTGTCAATCGTCCGTACAGGCCACCGGGTATCCTTATCCGGGGTCGGCGTGAATCCATCCGTGGAGCCTAGGCCGCAGCATCCTTGCTGCGGACTTCCCCGGCTAAGGATACCCGGCAGCCTGCACTCGGTTTTAATGCCCGGTGAGGCTGCGTTATGAACTGTGAAACTTGAAATGGTAATATGGATGCTTTGTTCCCCGGCGGGAACGAAATTCACCCCAACACTGGCACATCAACAGGAGCCCCGATGACCCAGGACACCCAAAAAATAGATGCCACCCTGTTGAACAGTCTGGTGGGCTATCGGTTACGCCGGGCGCAGCTTGCCTATTTCGAGAACTTCACGGCAACCTGTACCGAGCAGGGGGTGACGCCAGGTTTGTTCGGTATTCTGTGTGTAGTACGGGATAACCCGGGGCTGACGCAAACCGCCGTGGCCAACGCCATTGATACCGATCGCTCGGCCATGGTGTCGGCGGTCGATAAACTTGAAAAGCAGGGGCTGATCGAGCGCCGTCAGTCGGATTCAGACCGGCGTTCCTACGCCCTGTTCCTAACGGATGACGGTGTGCGGTTTACCGAGAACCTGCACAAGAAAGTACTGGCGCATGAAGCGCATTTTGAGCAGGTGATGAACAAGGGTGAAAAGGAGTGGTTGCTGGGCATGCTTGAACGCATCATCGAGCTGGACCACCCCGAGGGCTAAACACCGCCCTACCATCCGGTCAGGCCATAAACTGCCGCAGCTACCGGAAGAAGTTCACACTGGTGACTATCAGCCGGTGTACAGCCCGCCTGCGCTCCGCTAATCTGTACGGCGGTTCCCTACCCAAACCGTGTCAAAAAGGATTTAACATGATCGCACTGGTCATCGGCCTGGTTATTTTTCTCGGCATGCATTCCACCCACATTCTGGCTCCGCAATGGCGCGAATCGATGATTCGCCAGATGGGTCTGATGCCCTGGAAAGGTCTGTACAGCTTGCTCTCGTTGCTGGGCTTTGGCCTGATCATCTGGGGCTACGGCATGGCCCGGCTCGAGCCGGTCTGGCTCTGGTTCGCCCCCGGCTGGACCCGCCACCTCTCGGCGCTGCTGATGATACCAGCCTTCGTTTTTCTTGCCGCCGCTTATGTGCCGGGCAACCGCATCAAAGCCCGGTTCGGTCACCCCATGGTACTGTCGGTAAAAACCTGGGCCATTGCCCATTTAATGGCCAACGGCACTCTGGCTGACGTTCTCCTGTTCGGCAGCTTCCTGGCCTGGGGCGTGATGTATTTCATTCATGCCCGCCGTAAAGATCGGGCAAACAATACCCAATACCCGGCCAAGGGTGCCAAATACGACGTTATCGCCGTTGTCGCCGGCCTCATCGCTTATGTCGCGTTCGCCTTCTGGGCTCACCAGTGGCTAATCGGCGTTCCGCCCTTCGGTTGAGTTTTCTACAGAGGCAGTTGCGGAGTTCGAGTTGGCTCTGGTGCCAGGAGTCCGTGTCAGGCACTGGGTTCACTTATCTGGGGTCGGCGTAAACCCTTCCATGGGGCCTAGACTGAAGCATCCATGCTTCAGACTACCCCAGATAAGTGAACCCAGCACCTGACACTCAACTGGTCCCCAATTCTGAACTTGCATTCTACAAGCCTCAGCTTCTCTGCAGACCCCCAGACAAACTGATAAACTGAATATCCAATTCTTTTAGGCTCGCATTCTAAGTTGGCACTATACCAAGTGGCGGTGACCGGATTGGCCTATCCGGGGTAGTCTGAGGCATGGATGCCGAAGCCTAGGCCCCATGGATGGGTCCATGCCGACCCCGGATAGGCCAATCCGGTTGCCGACACGAACCAAAGGCAAAAAGGCCAACCCTGGCACCGGAATGCGAGCGACACCCTCAGGACATAGCCGATGATGCAATCTGACGATCTCCACCTTCACCTGCGCAATCTGGTTGTGGGTGACTACCCCCAACTTCAGAAACTGATGGACCGGGTATACGACGATATTGGCGGTGCCTGGCCGGAAGACACCATTAACCGGCTGATCAAGGATTTTCCGGACGGCCAAATCGCCATTGATGACGATGGTGAACTGGTCGGCGTGGCGCTGAGCGTGCTGGTGGACTACACCACCTTCTCCAACCCTCACAAATACGACGACCTGATTGGTCAGCGCGAGATCATTCTGAACAACACCAGCGGCGATGCCATGTACGGTCTCGATGTGCTGATCGACCCCGACTACCGTGGACACCGCCTGGGCCGCCGGCTTTATGACTCACGTAAGGAGCTGTGCCGGCAATTGAACCTGCGTGCCATTCTGGCCGGTGGTCGCATTCCCAACTACCACGAGCACGCCGACGACTTAAAGCCGACTGAATACATTGAACAGGTCGCCCGCAAGGAAATACACGACCCGATTCTGTCGTTCCAGCTGGCCAACGATTTTCAGGTAAAACGCCTGATGCGGCGTTATTTGCCGGAAGACGAGAAATCCCTGGGGTTCGCCACGCTGCTTGAATGGAACAACATTCTCTATGAGCCGGCCGACCGGGTGCTCGATAACACCAGAAACCACGCCCGGGTTGGCGCAGTTCAATGGCAAATGCGGGAGTTTGCGTCAGTTGAAGACGTATTGCAGCAAGTTGAATACTTCGTGGACGCGCTGTCAGGCTACCAGAGTGATTTTGCCGTCTTCCCGGAGCTGTTCAATGCCCCGCTGATGGGCCTGACCGATCAGACCGACCAGGTGGAGGCGATTCGCTTTCTGGGTACCTTTACCGAACGTTTCAAGACCGAAATGAGCCGAATGGCGGTCAGCTACAACATCAATATCATCGGTGGCTCAATGATTGAGGCCGATGACGATGGCTACCTGTATAACATTGCCTATCTGTTCCGCCGCGATGGCACTCAGGAACGCCAGGCCAAACTGCACATCACGCCTCAGGAGCGGCGCGACTGGATCATCGAAGGTGGCAACGAACTGGCGGTGTTCGACACCGATGCCGGACGCATTGGCATGCAGGTCTGTTACGACGTTGAGTTCCCGGAGTTAAGCCGGCTGCTGGCTGATGACGATATGGATATCCTGTTCGTGCCGTTCTGGACCGATACTAAAAACGGCTACCTGCGCGTGCGCCATTGTGCCCAGGCCCGGGCGATTGAAAACGAGTGCTATGTGGTGTTGTGTGGCAGCGTAGGAAACCTGCCCTCCATCGAAAACCTCGATATTCAGTACGCCCAGAGCGCGGTCTTCAGCCCGTCAGATTTCGCCTTCCCACACGATGCGGTGCTGAACGAAACCACGCCCAACACCGAGATGATTTTCTTCTCGGATCTCGATTTCAACAAGCTGAAACTGGTGCGCAGCGAAGGCTCGGTTACCAACCTGAAAGACCGGCGCAAAGACTTGTTTAGCCTGACCAGGCGGAATCCGAAGTAAACTTCAAGATTCGGAGTTCGCACACCAGGCTAGCGTCGGCTGCCTGGGATGCTCATGCGGGGGTATCTGAGGCATGGATGCCGAAGTTAAGCCTACATGGATGTATTCACGGCGCCCCCGCAGGAGCATCTCAGGTAGCCGGCGCGGGTTTCATGCGATGCAACTAATTCGAACTCCGAATCTTTATTAGGCGAAATCGACTCTCGCATTGAACGCAACAACAACCCGGTCTTTGCCACCAAAATACGGCAGGGCCGAGTGTTTTAGATAGGATGGAAAAATCACCACCTGCCCCGCGACTGGCTGGATGTCGTAAATGCCCTGCCCGTTCAGATAGAGACTCCCCGCATCCAGAAAATGATCGGCATTGACCCTCGGGTCGTAGAATCGGTTGACGCCACTGCGCCGGTCGAAGTCGGCATCGCCTGCGTCCAGGTAGTAGATACCGCACCAGGAGCAGTTCGGGTGGGAGTGGGCATCGTGGTAGCCGCCCGTTTGAGTGAGGTGATACCAGCTTTCGGTGATAGTAGCCTCTGCGCTGGCACCCTCGGGCCAGTGGCCCTCGTTTACGTAGGCGGCGATGTCCAGAACCAGGGACGATAGCGCCTGGTTCAACACCTGAACGTCGAGGTCGTCTGCGTCGAGAAAGTCCAGTTCGCTTTCGAACAGATGTTGCTTGGCACCCACCGCGACCTCGCTGGCTACGGCCGTTTTGTGCTGTGCGTGATGGCGATAGATGTGTGAAATCAGGTGGCTGGCAATCAGTGAATGTTCCGCCAGGGTTGCGATGAACAGGTCGCTGCCCCATAGAGGTATCGGTTCGATGACCGGTTCGTCTGACGCACTGCTGGTTGGAAAATCGTCTTGCTGAGAATCGTGACGCATGGCGAGCGGGCCTGATGTTGGTTAACGTCGAGTTCATGCCAGTGTAAGGCCGGGGACCACCTCAGACAATCACGAGCCAATGTTGCGCTGCGGGAACGAAGCGGTCGACCCAGAATAGCCAGGCCGTGGTACCCTGAACCTATGAGAAAACCCATAATCCGGAGATTTGAATGAACGCTGTTACCCAATTGCTCCAGTCCCACCGCTCGATTCGTGCCTTTACCGATAAACCGGTTCCGCAGACGCTGGTTGAAGATCTGATCCGTTGTGGCCAGGGTGCTGCGACGTCGAGCTTTATTCAGACGACGACAGTCATTCAGGTCACCGACCCGGAAAAGCGCGCCAAGCTGGCGGAATTGGGTAATAACCAGAAGTACATTAACGAAGCGCCGGTTTTCTTCGTGTTCTGTGCCGATATGAACCGCCACAAGCAAGCCTGCGAGATGCACGATGCCCCCATGCTGAGCGGTTTTACCGAGCAGTTCCTGACTGCGTCGGTCGATGCGGCTTTGTTTGCCCAGAACCTGGTCGTCGCAGCCGAATCCCAGGACCTCGGCATTTGCTACATCGGTGCGTTGCGCAACAACCCGCAAGGCGTCAGCGAGGTGCTTGGCCTGCCCGACCTGGTCTACCCGGTCTTCGGCCTCTGCATCGGCTACCCGGATCAGAACCCGGAGGTCAAACCCCGGCTGCCGGTCTCGGTGGTGCTGAAGCAAAACGGTTATGAGCCAGACGATGTTGCGACGGTGAAAGACTACGACGAACACGTCCGCCACTACTACGCGACCCGCAGCGGCAATCCGAAGAGCCAGAGCTGGAGCGAGCAGATCTCAGGCATGCTGCAAAAAGAAGCGCGGCCACATATGTTGCCGTTCTTGCAGAAGCGTGGGTTTTTGTTGAAGTAAGATGCTTAACCAACCTTGGCCCGGCGTATTGTCGGGCTTGGGGCTGCCAGTGTCATGACTTGGAAATTCGATGGCCAACAAGGCTGAAAGATTTCTTTGACTTCGGTGCCAAACGGACCACCGCGCACGCCTACTGGAGGTACGCCGTGAACCCATCCATGGGGGCTCGACGATCGCATCCCTGCGATCTAACGACCTCCAGTAGGCGCACCCGGCGGCCCTTAGTTCATTAGTGGTTCAATAATCAAGAATTTCCAAGTCATGACACTAGCGATTCGTCCCGGCACCAACTTCACCACTTACTTCTAAACCATCCACAAAACCATTTCTTGCGGCTGCTCCAAAAGCGCTTTCCAGTCATTGCAGAAACGAGCAATGGTACCGCCGTCCAACACCCGGTGATCACCAGACCAACTAACCTGGATAATGTCCCGAATTTCGAGTTCATCATCGTTGTTGGGTCTTGGCAGGCGTTGCAGGCGACCGATGCCCACGATCGCCACTTCGGGCGCATTGACGATGGGTGTGGTGACGGTACCGCCAATGGAACCGATGTTGGACACGGTGATGGTGCCACCTTTCAAGTCGTCCGGGCTCAGGCGCCCTGCTCGGCCGGCTTCGGTCAGGCGCTTTATTTCGTCAGCCAGTTCGAGCAGGCTCAGGTTTTGAACGCCTTTGATGTTCGGCACCAGCAGGCCCATGGGTGAGTCCACCGCCATGCCGATGTTGTGGTCGGCGAACTGGTGGATCTCATCGCCCGCGTCGCTCATGTGGCTGTTCACAATGGTGTGGCGCTTGAGTGCGACGGACAGGCTCTTGATAAACAGGCTCATCACCGTGAGTTTAACGCCCTGGCTTTCCAGTCGCTGGTTCAGCGAACGACGCAGCCGGGTCAGTTCGGTGACGTCGATTTCTTCTGAATAGGTAAAGTGCGGAATGGTTTGGGCCGAATGCATCATCTGCCGCGCCATGGCCGCGCGCATGCCTTTAACCGGAATCACCTCGACGTCGCCCTTGCTGGCCGATTTTGCTTTGGGCTTGGCCGACTCCGCTGGCTTGGTATTGGCTGCCGGTTCGTCTTCCAGTTGACCCATAAAGCGCAGCATGTCTTCTTTCAGTACGCGGCCATTCTTGCCGGATGCCGGCACGTTACCCAGCTCAATATCATGCTCCCGGGCGATGCGCCTCACGGCCGGAGTTGCCAGTACCTTGCGCCGGTTTTCATCGGTGCTGCTGATGCTCTGGCGCGTTTGCGTCACCGCTTCCGGTGCTTTGGGTTGAGCGACAGCCGGGGCGGTGGGTGCATGGCCTTCGTAATCGCTTAGCGCGAGCCGGAACAGGGGTGAGTGCACTTTGGCGATCTCGCCTTGTTCGACGTAGCGTTTTACGACGCGGCCTGCGTGTTTGGCAGGAATCTGCACCAGGGCCTTGTCGGTTTGTACATCGGCAACCGGTTGGTCTTCGGTGACGGTATCGCCTTCTTCGACCAGCCATTCCACCAGTTCGCATTCAACGATGCCTTCGCCGATATCCGGCAGAATAAAGTCTTCTTCGTAATCGTTTTGCGTTACGGGTTGAGCGGTCGGTTGCGCTGCTTCCGGTGTTTCCGACTGTGCCTTTTGGTCCATCTTATTCGTGGCAACCGGCGCTTCGTCGGCGATTTCCAATGCGAACAGAGGCGCATGTACTTTCGCTATCTCGCCCTGTTCAACATAACGTTTCAGCACCCGGCCCGCATGCTTGGCGGGTATCTGTACCAGGGCCTTGTCGGTTTGCACATCGGCTACCGGCTGGTCTTCGATCACGGTGTCGCCTTCTTCAACCAGCCATTCCACCAGTTCACACTCAACAATGCCTTCGCCGATGTCCGGCAGGATAAAATCTTCTTTCATGGTCCTGCTCCTTAATAATTCATCGTGGCGACAATGGCTTCAAAAACCTTGGTCTCATCTGGCATGTATTCGGCCTCATGAGACAACGGATACGGCACATCGAGCCCACAGACGCGATTCACCGGGGCTTCGAGATGCAAAAATGCCTGTTCCTGAACAGTAGCGGCGATCTCGGCGCCGAAGCCGTTGGTCAGCGGGGCTTCGTGGGTGACGACCAGGCGGCCGGTTTTCTTCACCGAGGCGACCACCGCATCGACATCCCAGGGCAAGATGCTGCGCAGGTCGATGACTTCGCAATCGATCCCTTCTTTCTCTGCCCGCTCGGCAGCCTTACTGGCCACTTCCATCTGGGCGCCCCAGGCGAGCAGGGTGCAATCCTGCCCTTCACGCACCGTTTCGGCTACGCCGATGGGCAGCTCATAATCCTCTTCAGGCACGTCACCCACGGCAGCGCGGTACAAACGCTTCGGTTCAAAGAAGATCACCGGGTTGTCGTCACGAATCGAGGCCAGCAACAACCCTTTCGCCTGATGCGGGTTGCGCGGCACAACAATTTTCAAACCCGGAGTGTGCGCGAAGTACGCTTCAGGGCTTTGCGAATGATAGTGCCCGCCGCGAATACCACCGCCGTAAGGCGTGCGAATGGTCAGGCCACCAACGTTAAATTCGTTACCGCTGCGGTAGCGAAACTTGGCGGTTTCGTTCACGATCTGGTCGAACGCCGGAAAGATGTAATCGCCAAACTGAATTTCAGCGATGGCCTTGTGCCCTTGCGACGCCAGGCCATTGGCAAAGCCAACAATGCCCTGTTCGGTCAGCGGTGTATTAAAACAACGCGCCCGGCCAAACTTTTCCTGCAAGTGGCTGGTCGCCCGGAACACGCCACCAAAATGGCCAACGTCTTCGCCAAAGCAGACGACTTTATCGTCTTTTTCCATGGCGGTGATCAGGGCGTTGTTGATCGCCTGTAACAGATTCATCTGACTCATGCGTCCAACCTCCCTGATGTTTTTGGATACTGATCCGGGTATTTGCGCATGTGCGCTTTCAGCTGTTTCAGCTGCTGACGCAAATGCGGTGTGGGTTCATCGTAAACGTCGGTAATCAGGTGATCGATGGTCGGGACCGGCCGTTTTTCGGCGGCTTTCATCGCGGCCAGAATGTTGGCCCGGTGTTCGGCGTAGAGGGTCTTCTCCTGCTCATCACTCCACCAACCCTTGTTCGTTAGCCAGTGCTTGTAGCGCAGTATCGGGTCTTTCTTGGCCCACTGGGCTTCTTCATCTTTGGAGCGATAACCGGTCGGGTCATCGGACGTGGAGTGCGCGCCGAGCCGATACGACATGGCTTCAATCAACACCGGTGCATTGTGTTCCAACGCATAGGCTCGCGCTGCAGCGGTCGCCGCATAAACTGCGAGCAAGTCGTTACCGTCAACCCGCATCGTAGCAATACCATACCCAATGCCACGCGAGGCAACGCCATCACCACTGAACTGCTCGGCCGAAGGCGTGGAAATCGCATAACCGTTGTTGCGACACAAAAAAATCGCCGGGCATTTCAGCACCGCCGCCATGTTCAGGCCGGCATGAAAGTCCCCCTCACTGGCCGCGCCTTCACCAAAATAACAAATGGTGCAGGCATCAAGGCCGTCGAGTTTCTGGCCATAGGCATAACCGGCGGCTTGAGGAATCTGAGTACCGAGGGGCGAGGAAATGGTGTTGTAATTCAGCGCTTTGCTGCCGTAGTGAATCGGCATCTGGCGGCCCTTGCCGAGATCGCGCTCATTGGAAAAGCACTGATCCATAAACTGGTCGACACTGAACCCCCGGTGGCGCAAAGCGCCCTGCTCCCGATACTGGGCAAAGATCATATCCTGAGGCTTCAGCGCACCCGCACTACCCACACTCGCGGCTTCTTCACCCAGCGAGGCCAGATAAAACGGAATGCGACCCTGGCGCTGCGCCCCAACCATGCGTTCATCCAACACGCGAATAAACACCAGGTCGTCGTACAGCTTCAACGCCATCGCTTTATCAAGCTCAGGCTCCTGCGCACCCTTATACAAGGTGCCGTCCTGCTTCAATACTTTAAAGGTGGGGATATCGAGGGCATCGCCCAGCACAAAGCCTGGCTTATGGATGCTTTTACTCATAGGACCCGTTCCTGTTCTTATAGTTTATTAACATTCAGACCGCCTTTTGGGCGCTCCCGCTTTATGTTCTATGTTGCCCAGGGGATCACCCCGGTTCTGGTTAGCTTAGGGGCTAATCGTTGGGTTGGCAGCCACTTCTGTGTACATGGCATGCGTTACCCTGTTGGGCTGGGTTTACGGTTGTGGCTTTGGGCCGCGATGGGCGCCGGGTACAGCCTTGGCGGGTCGCTGTGAATACCTCCATGTAAGCTCGGCGGTCACCTTCCATGGTGACCGACGCCCCGCCAAGGCTGCACCCGACACCCATCGCTGGTCTTGGGTGGTTACTCCCAACACTCATTCAAAACCGCAAGTTAATCTTCACCAGTGCGCTCAGTTTGCTACTCCTGATCGCTTTTTCATTTTCGCAACCATGGCAGGCGCAAGGGAATGTTGGGTATACCTTTTGTGGGCCGTTAGACCGCATGGATGCGGTCTCCGAGCCCCCATGGATGGGTTTACGGCGTGCCCACAAAAGGTATACCCGACGTTCCCCACAATCTCCCAGGCAGCTATACAACTTGCCACAGCCCTCAACCCATAGCCTGGTTAACCTTGGAAGGCACGGGCTTGCCTAGCTTTTCAAACAACCACCGACCTGTAGCCGCCAGCTCCTCAAGGTCGACGCCGGTATCGAAGCCCTCGTTTTCCAGAAGGTAGACCACTTCTTCGGTCGCGACATTGCCGCTGGCCCCGGGCGCATAGGGGCAGCCGCCGGCACCGCCGACGCTGCTGTCGAAGGTGCGAATGCCGAGGTCCAAACCAGCCATGATGTTGGCGGCGGCCATGCCATAGGTGTCGTGGCAGTGGAGCGCCAGTTGGTCGGCGTCGTGTTCGGCCAGCAACGCGGTGAGGACGGCTTTGATTTGGCGTGGCGTGCCGCGACCGATGGTGTCGCCCAGGCTGACTTCGTAGCAGCCCATATCAAACAGGGCGCGGACCACCGGCAGCACCTGCGCTGGGGTGATTTCGCCTTCGTAGGGGCAGGCGACCAGGCAGCTGACGTAGCCGCGTACGCGGACGTCGGCGGCCAGTGCCTGTTCTGCTACCGGTTTGAAACGGGCCAGGCTCTCTTTGATGGAGCAGTTGATGTTTTTCTGACTGAAGGTCTCGCTGGCGGCCCCGAAAATAGCAATGTCTTTCGCGGCGCAGGCCCGGGCGGCTTCCCAGCCTTTCAGGTTCGGGACCAGTACCGGGTAGCGCTCGACATTGTTTAGATCAAGCCCAGCCAGGACCTGATCGGTTCCGCTCATTTGCGGGACCCATTTGGGCGAAACGAAACTGCCTGCCTCGACGGTTGTTAAGCCTGCCTCGACTAACCGCCGAATCAGCTCCAGCCGGTCAGCGACCGACAGGGGCGTCGATTCATTTTGCAGGCCGTCACGCGGCCCGACTTCAACGAGATTTACCGCGGGTCTGCTCATGCGACGGCCTCCTCTTCAGAGTCCACTACAAACAGCACCTGGCCGTCTTCCACCCGGTCGCCCACTGCGAGCGAGCATTGCACCAGAGTGCCGTCTACAGGCGCAGACAGGGTGGTTTCCATTTTCATGGCTTCCATCGACAGGATCTTGTCGCCGCGTTTTACCCGGGCACCTGCCTTCTGGTGCACGGCGGTCACGGTGCCGGGCATTAATGCTTTAACCTGTCCATCGCCGCCCTGGCCATCCTCATGGGCGGCTTCAGCCTGCCACCAAACCTGGTGCCAGCGACTGTGGCCATCGTCTACTTCAATGCCGGTAGCATCGGGCCAGGCGTCCAACTGACAGCGGTGCTGACCTTCTCTGCCTTGCAGGCGGAAATGCCCGTCATCCAGATCCTCGACGGTAACGTCGCTCAGTGTCAGCGTTTCAGAGGCGCAATGCGCTTGCCAGACGCCCTGGTGCTCGGTGACCACGCATTGCTCGGTTTCGCTGCGGTTGTACAACCAGCGCCGTTGCTGAAACCGGCGCCAGCCGGAGAGCCGCTGCCAGGGGTCGGTATGACCAGCTTCCTGATGATTCTGCACCACGCTGGCGGCCAGGGCGGACCAACAAGCCGGTTGGTCTGGCTGGTGTTGCCAAAGGTCCCGGTGAGCTTCGATCCAGTGGGTGTGAATGTTGAAATCGGCGACATCGGTGGCAGCGCAGAGGCGGCGCAGGAAGTTCAGATTCGTAGTAAGGCCGACCAGTCGGGTTTCAGCCAGCGCTCGGTTCAGGCGGGCCAGGGCTTCGTCCCGGTTGGCGCCGTGCACGATGAGTTTGGCCAGCATGGGGTCGTAGAAAGGCGACACCTCGCTGCCACTTTCGATGCCGGTATCGATGCGCACACCCAGGCCCCGGGGCCAGACGACATGGCTGAGGGTTCCGGTGGTCGGGCGAAAATCCTGATCCGGGTCTTCGGCGTAGAGGCGCACTTCAAAGGCATGGCCTGCCGGGTGTGACGGTCGCTCATTCGGCAACGGCTCGCCTTCGGCGACGCGCAATTGCAGCGCAACCAGGTCGAGCCCGGTGATGCATTCGGTGACCGGGTGTTCGACTTGCAGGCGGGTGTTCATTTCCAGAAAGAAGAAGTCGCCGCTGGCGTCAACAATGTATTCGACGGTGCCCGCGCCAACATATCCAATGCTGGAAGCTGCCACTTCGGCGGCCTGCCACATGGCGTGGCGGGTCTCGTCATTCAGTGTCGGAGCCGGGGCTTCTTCGACCACTTTCTGGTGGCGCCGTTGCAACGAACAGTCGCGTTCAAACAGCGACCAGACGTTGCCGTGCGTATCGGCCATGATCTGCACTTCAACATGGCGCGGGTTAACCAGATAGCGTTCCAGTAACAAGCGGTCGTCGCCGAACGCATTGCGCGCCTCGCGGCGGGCGCTTTCCAGGGCATCGGCAACCAGCTCGAGTTTTTCAACCACACGCATGCCCTTGCCACCGCCCCCGGCCGAGGCCTTTACCAGCAACGGGAAGCCGATGCGTTCGGCTTCTTCCAGCAGGCGGGCATCGCTTTGGTCATCGCCGTGGTAGCCGGGAATCATCGGCACGCCGCGCGGTTCCAGCGTTTGCTTGGCGGCGGCCTTCGAGGCCATGGCACGCATCGCAGCAGGCGGTGGCCCGACCCAGGCGATGCCGGCTTCAGTCACGGCCTCGGCGAATTCGGCGTCTTCCGACAAAAAGCCATAACCCGGGTGCACGGCATCGGCACCGGTATCGCGCACCGCTGCCAGCAAGGCATCCCGATTCAAATAACTCTGGCTCGCGGTCGCGCCACCGAGGCAAATGGCCTGGTCAGCCTCACGCACATGCAGGGCGTTGCGATCGGCGTCGGAATAAACCGCAACGGTTTCGATGCCAAGCGCGCGAGCGCTGCGTTGAATGCGGCGCGCAATTTCGCCGCGGTTGGCGATGAGTAAACGGTGTATGCGTTTCATGAGGGTTCAATCCAGTTCGGGTTGCGCTTGTCGAGAAAGGCGGTCAGTCCTTCCTGGCCTTCGGTACCGACGCGCTGGCGGCCGATGCGCTCGGCCAGTTCATCCATCAGCGCTTCATCAACCGAGCGCTGGGCAACGTCTTTTACCAGGGCTTTGGCCATGGCCTGCGCTTCGGGGCCACCAGCGGTCAGATCGCTAAGCAGTCGCGACAGCTCGGTGGTTAAGTCTTCTTCATCGACGACTTCGTGCACCAGGCCCATGGCACGAGCTTTCTGTGCAGAAAAACGTTCACCCGTCTGGAAATACCGGCGCGCCTGCCGTGCGCCCATGGCTCGCACCACAAAAGGCGAAATGGTCGCTGGGGTCAAACCAAGCCGCACTTCACTCAGTGCAAAAAACGCATTTTTGGTGGCCAGCACAATGTCACAACAAGCCAGCAAGCCAACGCCACCACCCATGGCCGCCCCCTGGGTAACCCCCACCAGAGGTTTGCGACAGGCATCGAGTTTCTGCATCAGCGTTGCCAGCTTGCGCGCGTCGTCCCTGTTTTCGGTTTCGGTGCGATCTTTCATCGCTCGCATCCAGTTCAAATCGGCACCGGCACTGAAATGTTTGCCTTCGGCTTGCAACACCAACACTCGAACCGCCGGGTTGGCATCAAGTGCGTCAATCTCATGCGTCAATTCAGCAATCAGTTCCGCACCAAAGGCGTTGCGAACCTCGGGCCGATTCAAAGTCAGATAAGCAACAACGCCTTCGTGTCGAACAGTTAATACCTGCATAACGACTCCTGTCTCAATCCTTCAAGTTTCAGAGTTGGCCAATAGCTGAGTGCCAGAGGTCGGGTGTGTCTATCCGGGGAAGTCCGCAACATGGATGTTGCGGTCTAGGCCCCATGGACGGGTTCACGCCGACCCCGGAGAGGCATACCCGACCTCTGGTACGGACTCCTGGTACATCAGCTAAGCGAGCCTCCGAAACTTGAGTCAATTACATTCTGAACACGCCATAGCGTGTTGGCTCTGTTGGCGCATTGCGACTGGCCGAGAGTGCCAGTGCAAGCACGGCACGGGTGTCGGCCGGGTCGATCATTCCGTCATCCCAGAGTCGACCCGTGGCGTAATAGGGGTCACCTTGGGTTTCATATTGCGCCTGAATCGGTGCTTTGAATTCGGCCAGTTCCGCCTCGCTCATCGGGTCACCCGCTGCGGCTTTCTGGTCGGCTTTTACAGTGGCCAAAACGTTCGCAGCCTGTTCACCACCCATGACTGAAATACGCGCATTGGGCCAGGTCCACAGGAACCTGGGGTCGTAAGCGCGGCCGCACATGCCGTAATTACCCGCACCGAAACTGCCGCCAGTGATGATGGTGTATTTGGGCACTTTCGCGCAGGCCACGGCGGTGACGAGTTTGGCGCCGTCTTTGGCGATGCCGCCATTTTCGTATTTCTTGCCGACCATAAAGCCGCTGATGTTTTGCAAAAAAACCAGCGGAATGTCGCGCTGATTGCATAGCTCGATAAAGTGGGCGCCCTTTAATGCTGATTCCGAAAACAGAATGCCGTTGTTGGCGAGAATGCCGACCGGCTGGCCTTCGATGTGAGCGAAACCGCACACCAGCGTTGTGCCGTAGAGGGCTTTGAATTCATCCAGCCTTGAGCCATCGACTATGCGCGCAATCAGTTCACGGGCATCGATGGGTGTGCGGGTATCGTCGGGGATCAGACCGTATATTTCTTCGGTCGGGTAGGCCGGTGGCTCGGCTGGCTGCAAACCACGCTCCGGTTTTGCAGGCCAGTTAAAGTGGCGCACGGCCTGGCGTGCCTGCACCAGAGCATGATCATCGTTGTCGGCCAGGTAGTCGGCGACGCCACTGGTGCGTGCGTGTACATCACCGCCGCCCAGATCTTCAGCCGAGACTTCTTCGCCGGTGGCGGCTTTTACCAGTGGCGGACCGCCGAGGAAAATCGTGCCCTGGTTGCGCACGATGATGCTTTGGTCACACATAGCTGGTACGTAGGCACCGCCCGCAGTGCAGGAACCCATGACCACCGCAAGCTGGGGAACACCCTGAGCCGACAGATTGGCCTGGTTGAAAAAGATGCGACCAAAATGTTCGCGATCGGGGAAGACTTCATCTTGCAGTGGTAAATAGGCACCGCCGCTGTCGACGAGGTAAATACAGGGCAACCGGTTTTCAGCGGCAATGGCCTGAGCACGCAAGTGTTTCTTTACCGTCATCGGGTAATAGGTGCCGCCTTTAACCGTTGCGTCGTTGGCGACGATCAAACAGTCGATGCCTTCCACCCGGCCAATTCCTGCGATGACACCTGCGCTGGGCACGGCGTTTTCATACAGCCCCCAGGCCGCCAACGGCGCAATTTCCAGAAACGGAGAACCGGCATCCAGCAAACGTTCGATGCGTTCGCGAGGCAGGCGCTTGCCCCGAGCCAGATGTTTGGCACGCGGGCCTTCACCACCGCCCAGCTCAACCTGGTGCAACCGTTTTTGCAGTTGGTCACGCAGGTCGCGGTTCGCTTTGTCCTGTCGCTGAAACTGTTCGCCGCGCACGTCGATGCGCGATTGAATCCGGCTCATGCGCCACGCTCCTCAATGGATCGAACGATAATTAAATTCTGAATGTCGCTGGTGCCTTCGTAGATTTTGGTCACCCGCACATCCCGGGCAATCTGCTCCAGCGGGAAATCTTTCAGGTAACCATAGCCGCCGAGTGTCTGCAGCGCATCGGAACAGACTTTTTCAGCCATTTCGCTGGCAAACACCTTGGCCATGGCAGCTTCGCGCAAGCAGGGTAAACCGGCGTCTTTCAGCCGCGCCGCATGCCACACCAGCTGGCGCGCCGCTTCAATTTGCGTGGCCATGTTCGCCAGGCGAAAACTCACAGCCTGATACGTCATTAAAGGCTCACCAAAACTGGTGCGTTCCAGAGCGTAGGCACAGGCCACTTCATGCGCCGCCTGCGCCATACCCACGCATTGAGCGGCAATGCCAATACGGCCACCTTCAAGGTTACCGAGGGCAATCGAATACCCCTGGCCTTCCTTACCCAGCAAAGCATCTGCAGGCAAAGCAAGATCATTAAAAGTCAGCTGCGCCGTATCCGACGCCCGTTGCCCCATTTTTTCTTCAACCCGGCTCACTTCGTAACCGGGCAGATGCGTTGGCACCAGAAACGCGCTGATGCCTTTCTTACCCGCAGCCGGGTCCGTCACCGCAAACACAATGGCAAGGTCGGCAATCGCGCCATTGGTAATAAACTGTTTCGTGCCATTTAACACCCAACCACTGTCGGTTTTAATCGCCCGGGTCTTCAACGCCGAGGCATCCGACCCGGCCTGTGGCTCAGTCAGACAAAACGCACCCAGTTTTTCACCACTGGCCAACGGTACCAGCCATTGCTGTTTTTGTTCCGCAGACCCAAACCCAAGCAAGGGTCCACACACCACTGAATTCATCACAGAGGTAATGGTCGACAAGGCTCCATCACCCCGGGCAATTTCTTCAACCACGAGCGCCAGGGTCAAATACCCCGCATCCACACCCCCAAGCTCTTCCGGCACAGTCAGCCCATAAAACCCCTGCTGACCCATGGCCCGAATCACTTCAACCGGATGCTCACCACTGCGATCCCACTCAGCCGAATGCGGTTTCAACTGCTCGCGTGCAAAGGCCCGCGCCGCATCACGCATCATGATCTGAATATCACTTAACCCAAAATCGGACTGTACTGTCATGAAAAAGTGCCTGTCGTTTGAATCCAGTTTGCTTCGGTGCCGGGAGTTATATTCCCAGGCTTCCCTGTTGGTTCTACTTGGTTGCCGGGCATTCGTGTCGGTCACCGGGTAGGCCCTTCCGGGGTCGGCGTAAACCCGTCCATGGGGCCTAGACCGCAACATCCCTGTTGCGGACTTCCCCGGAATGACCTACCCGGCACCCGCCACTAGTCTCATGGCTTAACTCAAATTTAATCACTTCAGTCTTTGGTCTTTTTCCAAGTGATTCTGCAACCACCGTGGACCAGCTCTGGGGGTCGGGTGCGGTGCTGGCGGGCGTCGAGAGCCATGGATGGCTCTCGCCGAGCCTACATGGACGTATTTACGGCGTCCCGCCAGAACCGTAGCCGACCTCCAGAGCGACTTCCGCCACAGAACAACCGAAGCCGCCGTTCAACCACCAAGCCAACCAACACCACCCTAATCAACGTGTCTCGTTGAACAATTCGCGGCCGATGAGCATGCGTCGGATCTCGCTGGTGCCTGCGCCGATTTCGTAGAGTTTGGCGTCGCGCAGCAGGCGGCCGGTTGGGTATTCGTTGATGTAGCCGTTGCCGCCGAGTACTTGAATGGCATCCAGCGCTGCCTGGGTGGCGTTCTCGGCGGCGTAGAGGATGGCGCCGGCGGCGTCTTTGCGGGCAGTTTCTCCGCGGTCGCAGGCCGCACCGACCGCATAGACGTAGGCGCGGCAGGCGTTCAGGCGTGTGTACATGTCGGCGACTTTGCCCTGCACCAGCTGGAACTCGCCGATGGGCTGGCCGAACTGCTCGCGTTCGTGCACGTAGGGCAATACAACGTCGAGGCAGGCTTGCATGATGCCGACCGGGCCGGCGGCGAGCACCGCGCGTTCGTAGTCGAGGCCGCTCATCAGGATTTTTACGCCATCGCCCTCTTTGCCCATGACGTTTTCGACCGGGACTTTGCAGTCGACGAACACCAGCTCGCAAGTGTTGCTGCCGCGCATGCCGAGTTTGTCGAGTTTCTGGGCGGTGCTGAAACCGGGGAAATCTTTTTCGATCAGAAAGGCGGTGATGCCGCGTTTGCCGCCAGCCGGGTCGGTTTTGGCGTAAACCACCAGAACATCGGCGTCCGGGCCGTTGGTGATCCACATCTTGTTGCCGTTGAGCAGGTAGTGGTCGCCTTTGTGTTCGGCTTTCAGTTTCATGCTCACCACGTCGGAACCGGCGCCGGGTTCGCTCATGGCCAGGGCACCAACGTGCTCGCCACTGATCAGTTTGGGCAGGTATTTGGCTTTCTGGTCGGCGCTGCCATTGCGGCGAATCTGGTTAACGCAGAGGTTCGAGTGGGCGCCGTAGCTCAGGCCCACGGAGGCTGAGGCGCGGCTGATTTCTTCCATGGCGACCATATGGGCCAGATAGCCCATACCGGTGCCGCCCAGTTCTTCGTCGACGGTGATGCCGAGCAGGCCCAGGTCGCCGAATTTTTGCCACAGGTCGGCCGGGAAGAGGTTGTCGTGGTCGATTGCGGCCGCGCGCGGGGCGATTTCTTTCTGCGCGAAATCACGGACGGTGTCGCGCAGCATGTCGAGGGTCTCGCCCAGGCCGAAATTCAATGCGGGGTAGGTGTTCATAGCGAATCTGCCGTCCTGTTGGATTTGTTGTGATTGGATCAGTCGCTGCAGGCTAATTAACGTTGACGTTAACGTCAACTTAGACCAGCAGGGCAGGTAGTCAAGAGAAGTTGACGCTTTCCTGAAAGCGCCATGGCGGGCAGGGTCTGTAAAAGATGGGTCAGACGGGCTGCCCAGTGCTATAGCAATGGGGTATTGTAGCGCCAACACGAATAACCACAGGTTAACCCATGAAACACCTTCTGATTCTGCTCGTCGCTGTCACGCTGGCGGCCTGCTCTTCCAACCCCACCAAAGCCCCCTATGCCGGGGAAAACGAAGGCCTGGTGATCTTCGCGGCCGATATCGAAGTCCGTGGCGATACAGAACTTGAATACGATTTCATGTTCACCGTTGAAGACGTTGCCAGTGGTGAACAGCACCGCTTGCGCATGCCGGTTGTGGAAAACCAGACCTACGCGGTGATGGGACGGCTGACGCCGGGTGAGTATCGCTTTGTGAAACGCGAAGATGTTCGACGCGATGGCCGGGGCATTCGCCTGTTCGATATTGAGGGTGAGTTCAGTGTTGAAGCCGGGTATGTGACGCTGCCCAAGCACGTGATGGTTGAGAAGAAATTGTTCACTCGCAAAGCCGAGATTACTGACCTCGGCAGCGATGCCGCTGAAGTGCTGTTTTTAAGCGACATACTGACCGACGATACCTACGAAGGCTGGTCGTTGCTGCGCCCGGCGGAATAATCACTGCGACCGCCCGGGCCCTAAACCCGATACTGATCCCCCGCGCGCCGGTCTATCAGCATACCCCGGCGCTGGCATTCGCTGATCAGCAACGCCACATCCCCCGGGTTTAAAAAAACCGCAAACGCCTGCTGGTCATCCCGGTAGGCGAGTGCCAGCTGCGGTGGCCCGAGCGGATGAATGGGCGGTGAAATCACCAACCGGGTATAGCGCCTCGGCCCCTCCCAGTGGCGCTGCCGTCGGTATACGCCCTGTTCCAGACGGATTCGGTCTTCCTCGAACCAGAGTACTTCCTGCTGCTGGCAACGCCAGGCGGTCACGATCAGCCCGGCCGCTACGGCCAGCCATTCCAGCCCGGCAAAGGGCAGTACCACCCAGGCACCTATCCACACCATACCGGCGACAATCACCGTTGAGACGGCCAGCAAGGCGCCCAGTACTTTCATAGTGCCTTGCCAGCTCATGGAACGGTTGGGCTGCAGGACCAGAAAAGGCCCCTTGTCTGACGCATTTACGGTGACCAATCGTTTTACGGCTCCTCTTTAACTCAACTAACTCAAGTTCCGGAGTTTGCTCGGGAGACTAGCACCGGGTGCCGGGTATGCCTCTGTGGGGTAGTCCGCAGCAGGGATGCTGCGGCCTAGGCCCGAGACGTCGGACCGCCATGGACGGATTTACGCCGACCCCACAGAGGCATACCCGGCATCCGGTGCGGGACAACGCCTTTAGGTGAACCGAACTCAGAAACCTGAGATCCAACCGTCATTGCACTTCAAGATCGGCCAGGCACAAATCGGTTTGCTGGCCGCTGTTGTCAGAATCGGCCATTAGGCCGATGGCGTCAAAGTGGTCGGGCCGGTCGCCGAAGGCCACCTCCCAGTCATCGAGGATACGCCGTTCGATCTGGTGCCAGTCGCCCGGCTCGCCATTGCTGACCACCCACATGTGAAACTGGCCGGTAAAGGGGTTGGGCCAGTGGGTATCTATGTCCAGTTCACTGGCGTGCACATAGGCCAGCACCCGGGAACGCCAGAAAAACAGCGGGTGCTCAACCGCCACGTAGATGCGGCCGGCAAAATCATCTCCGGGTTTTTCCTGCCGGGTGACACCGGAGATGTCCTGTTCCGCGCGCCAGCGCCAACGAATCCGGGTGCTGCTATCGAGTTCAACTTCCTGCTCCCAAATCCGCGCCGAGGCCGTACTGTCAGACCTCATGCGCAGGCAAGCCTCGTCGGCAAGCCATTCAAACCGCGACTCGCCTTCGAAGCTGTGTTCCGCCCAGGTGTCTATTGCCTCAAGCGGCAACGGCTCGGCTAGGGCAGACGCGAAGTAAAGAGCCAGCAAAAATGTGATGCCGTGCCTTGGCACAGCGCTCAGGGGGCGTATCATTAAAACGTTACTCCATATCATTCGCCGGTTTCACACCTCACCACAGGGCCATCATGTTGTCGCACCTTAGCCGCGGTTTTTTGCACCACTCACGGATTGCCATCGTCACTGTAGCAGCGGCCTTTGTACTGGTCGCCTGCCAGACCGAGGAAGAGGCCAGTGTGGCCGAAATCGCCAATCGTCCGGCCGAACCAGTGGTGGCTGAAAACGCAGCAGATTCACCTGGCTTGTCACTGTCTGAAGAAGAACAAACCCTGGAGCCGCCCGAAGGCTCGGAAGTCGCCCCGATGTCAGTTGCCCCCGGTGACGACCTGGCGTTTCAGGAACTGAGCTGGGACGATCTGCTCCCCGCCGATTTCGATTTCAACACGCTGCGTGAAAAGATTGATCTGGAGAGTTACGAGATATATGACCTGACGGATGAAGACCCGGAAGCCCAGCGCCTGTATTCCGATCTGCAATCGGTCATGGCTGATGTTCCCATGGTCGAGGCACTCGACGGTGTTGACGCGCGCATTCCAGGCTTTCTGGTTCCGCTCGAAATGACCGCCGATGAAGTCCGTGAATTCTTCCTGGTGCCCTACTACGGTGCCTGCATTCATAGCCCGCCACCCCCGGCCAACCAAATCGTTCATGTGGTGCTCGATGAACCCGTAGCTTTCGACAACATGTTCGAACCATACTGGGCGAAAGGCACCATCGATGTCATTAAAACTGATACTGATATTGGAACCGCCGGGTATCGGTTAAATGTAGCGTCAATCTCGCCCTACGAGTGAGCCCTGCCCGGCTCACCCGGCCACAGCTTATTCCCAAGCACGAAAACATCGTCGTGGGTCACGATGACCAGAGGCTCTTTATTGTCTCGCCACGCCTGCTCCACTGGTTGTTGCATCGAGCGCCACTCGCTCGTACGGTTTAACCATTGAGCAGACCGTTGTCAGTGGTCTGCCACCGCATTACAGGCTAGTTTCTCCAGCTGGGTTTTTTTAATCCAGACGAACCGCGTACACTTCCAGCAGGGGAATAACACCCTGGCGCGCCAGCGTTAATGCATGTTGGGTCAGCGGTGTCATACCGTCTGATATTGCCTGCTTTTCCAATGCCTGGGCCGATACGCCAGGCTTAATCAGCTCGCGCAGGGAGGCTGATACGGTCAGTAACTCGTAGACGGCCACTCGACCGCTCACTCCGGTATGATGGCAATGCTCGCAACCCCGGCCCTTGTAAAAGACCTCATCGTTACTCACTCCGAGCAGTGAGCGAACCTCGGCCGTTACGGTTTCGGGCTCCTTGCAAAATGAGCAATTCCTGCGCACCAAACGCTGCGCCAACACGCCCAGCAAGGCGGCATTGACCAGATAAGGCTCAATGCCGATTTCCAGCATACGGGTCAGCGTTGTGCTGGCGCTGTTGGTGTGCAATGTACTCAGCACCAGATGGCCCGTCAGTGCACTTTCAACGGCCATTTTAGCGGTTTCCTGATCACGCATTTCCCCGACCATGATGATATCCGGGTCATGGCGGAGTATATGGCGCAACGCCCGGGCAAAGGTATAACCAATCTCGGCTTTGGTCTGTATCTGGGTCAGGCCATCAAGATGGTATTCCACCGGGTCTTCAACCGTGATGATGTTACGGTGGGTTCTTATCAGCTCGGTTAAGGCAGTGTACAGGGTGGTCGACTTGCCCGAACCCGTCGGGCCGGTGACCAGTAACATACCCTGGTTCCTGGCCAGCAAATGGCGCAGCCGGGTCTCATCGTTGGCAGAGTAGCCCAGCGAACGCAGGTCCTTTAGCGCAAAGTTGGTATCGAGCAGGCGAATCACCACACTCTCCCCGCGAATCGATGGAATGACCGACAACCGCAAGTCAATCGACTTGCCGTGCTGCGTCACACGATAGCGGCCATCCTGGGGAAGCCGGTGCTCTGCGATGTTCATGTTACCCAGCACCTTGATGTGGCTAACCAGGCGCGGCATCAATCGTTTGTTGAGGCTGCGTATGGTCGTCAGCGTGCCGTCTATCCGGTACAGCAGATCCAGACGATCTTCCCGGGGCCGGAGGTGAATATCCGACGCGCGGCGGGTCATGGCATCCGCCAGCAGATTCTGCACCAGCTGAATGATCGGACGGTCTTTCTCGTCGACGTTTGGCGAGAGCCGCGTTTTTCGACGGGTTGCATCGGACATGGACTGTTCGGCTGGCAACTCAGCCAGGGCTTCACGCTCTTCGTTCTGGTCGTAATGCTCGCTGATGGCAGTGTGAATGGCCTCTTCTGTTGCAATGGCCAGCTCAACGGTCTTGCCAACCATAAAGCGCAACAACTCAACCAGCTCCGCATTGGTCGGGTCACTTGCGGCCAGGTACAGGTGATCATCGTCTTCAAGCAGTGGCATCACGCCATGTTCACGGGCAAAACGAGCGGGCACTCGACTGATAACGGCCGGATCGATGTCGAACGCTTCCAGGTCGACTTGCGGTATTGTCAGCAACTCTGCCAGTGCTGACACGATGTCGATCGGCCGGGCCCATCCTTTTTCGCCGAGTATGGCCCCCAGTCGCTCACCTGGAAGTCGCGACTGTTCAGCAAGTGCTTGCTTGAGTTGCTCCTGACTGATGACGCCGGATGCGACCAGCACATCACCCAGATGCAGGTGTCCGAAATCTCCACGACGCAGCTGACTGAAGGCAGTCAACTCTTCTCCGGTGTGAATGGTTCGATGAGGTTTGTAGGTCGGTTCGGGGATGTCTAAACGCACCGTTGACAACTGATAGACTCCTATCCAGCGGGCATGCAGGGGCCGTTCCGCGCAAGCACGACCGCCCTGACTATTAATTAAGCATAGTCTAATGCAAAACTGGCCTGTTAATAAAGCAGGCATCACTGCCCAAGTTTAAACTCGGACAATGGCGCCAGTGCCCCGGCGAAGGCGTCGTCGTGCGTCACCAGAATCAGGGTGCCGCGATAGTCCTGCAGCGCCTGCTCCAACAAGACTTTCGAGTCGAGGTCCAGGTGATTGTCCGGTTCATCCAGCAACAGCAAATCGACCGGCGTCTGGTGGCTCAGTAGCGACAGCAACGCAACCTTTAACCGTTCACCGCCACTGAGCGATGCGACAGGCTGCAAGGCCTGGTCGCCGCGCAAGCGCAAGCTGGCCAACTGGGTGCGTAACTCGGATGCGGGGCGTTCGGGCTGGTCGCGCTGCAGGTTTTCGAGCGCCGACGCAGTCGGATCCAGTCCGGAGAAATGCTGATCGAGGTATCGGACCGAACCGCGTACTTCCCGCTCGCCAGTCAGTGGCTCAATCCACCCCGCCAGGCATTTAAGCAACAGAGATTTGCCACAGCCGTTAGCGCCCGTCACCCGCCAGCGTTCACCACCGTGCACCGTCCAGGCAAGCGCCGGCTGCCTCACAAACGGCAACCGCAGATTCGCCAGGTGAACCTGAACCGCACCGGTTACTTTCGGCTGGGTAATCACCAGCCGCTGGGTTCGCAATTGCTCAAGCTCGGCCTGAGCCGTCTGGCGCTCTTCATTCAGAGCGTCGCGACGTTGGGTTTGCTGCTGGCTCAGACGCGCCTGCGTCTGTTCCGAACGGTTTTTACGCAGCCCCAGTAACAGTTTGCCCTGAGAGTGCGAGCGCCGCTCCTGAATGCCCTGCTGGCGTCGGCTGGCCGCTTTCTCGAGCGTTGCCTGCTGTTGTTGCTGCAGCCTTCGCTGCTGGCCGGTCAGGTGATCCAACCGTTGCTCTTGCGCCTCAAGCTGTGCATCGCGTTGCGCCTGGTACAGGTCGAACCCGCCGCCGTACTCCACCAGCTGGCCATTGCGCAGCTCCAGAATCCGGTCGACCTGTTGCAACAGGGTTCGGTCGTGGCTGACCACCAGAGCGCCGCCCGGGTGCCGCGCCAGTGCATGCTGCAACCAGTGCCGGCCGGCTCTGTCCAGATGGTTGCTGGGCTCATCCAGCAACAGGTAGTGACCGGTCAGCACCAACGCCCGACACAGGGCCAGGCGGGTACGCTGACCGCCGCTCAGCACCTCAACCGGCAACGCCAGGTCTGGCTCGAGCCCGGCGTCTGCCAGTTGTTTTGCCCATTCGGCGGGCCGGTGCCAGTGGTCGGCCACGCGCTCCAGATCACTGGGCTCGGCATCGCCTTGTTCCAGCCGGCTAAAGGCATCAAACAGGGAGGCGACGCCCAGTGCGTCGGCCACCCGGGGCCCGGTCAGAGGGTCCAGCTGAGTTTGGTAGTAAAACGGGACCGACCAGGTCACCTGGCCATGGGTTGGCGCGCACTGCCCGGCCAGAACCTCCAGCAAGGCCGATTTGCCATGCCCGTTAGGCCCCACCAGTGCGGTAACGCCCGCCGGCAACGACGAGCTTAGCCCGGACCACAAGGGATCATCGCCCCATTGCAGCGTCAGTTGATTAAAAAAACAGATTGGATCGGACACAGACACCCTCCCGAGGGCACGGGACCGGTGACGCGCAATGCGGATTTACCGCCAGGGAAAGGAAATAGAGCGACTCAAAACGCCAGCTACTCCGGAACGCCACCTGTCCATAAATTCAACGTAGGCCATACCGATCAATCAGCTCAGTAACACAGCTCATCGACAGGCTGGCTGTTACTCGACTATCGAGTACATCCGTTGGAGACAGGTTCACTTCATTGGCGTAGGGCTCGCTTTATGGAATGGAAAGACACGCGCCGGGTGACACTGCCACCCGGCGCATTGGCAAGTTACTCGAGGTTTTGTGTTTTTTCAACCCAGGCGGGTCAGTTCCAGCGGCGTGACGCCCGGCAGTGACCAGACAAAATCCGGCCCCATCAGCTGCGAAGGTGTTGTGCTACCCGGCCCCGTAACCGCTTGTTCCAGCACCGCCGTTACCATTGCCAGGGGTGCGGTGATGGTCAGGTCGTAGCCATTGGGCGTTTCAAACCGGCCAACCACTTTCTTACCCGTTGCATTGCGCGCTTCACCCCAGAGGTAGGTGCGGCTTCTGGCACGTTGCTCCGCGGTTGGGCCCGGTACATTCTTTTCGATGCGACGTTTCAGGAACGATTGCACCCAGTGCTGCCCCATCAACCAGCACATCGACTGCAACCGTTTCATGCGCTTCACCGTTCGATCTGCCACCGGCACATACACCACAACGTTTTCCACACCGGTGCTGTGATAGGCCGTGCTGACATCGCCCCAGGGAATGCTGACCGCCGTGCGTTCGCCCTGGCCCATGTCGAGCCGACGTGTTTTCAGTGGGGTTTCCACAATGCGCCCGTTGTGACGAATCCGGCTCAGGCCCGCCATGCCCTCCACTGAGGTTTTGGCAGTACCAGGGCTCATCGGGCCACCGGCCTTGAAGGCCAGATCGAGTTCGGTCATGTCAGGCAGAGCTTGCTTGAGCTGGGCGGCCAGGCAATCGGTCGGTACCACATCAAATCCCACACCCGGGCAGACAAGAATGCCAGCCTCCCGGGCGCGTTCATTCATGCGCGCGCTGTGGGCGTGCTCAAACACGTCCATCTCACCGGTAATGTCGAAGTAGTGCGCCTTGCTCGCCAGACACCCTTCCAGCATGGGTGCACTGGTCGCGGAAAACGGGCCGGCACAATGCAGCACCAGAGTCATGTCTTCCAGCTCGCGTTTCACAGCGGTCGAATCGGACAAGTCAAATACCCGAAACCCCAACTTGAGTTCGTGGGCCAGGGTGCGCAACTTGTCTTCATTGCGACCGGCCAGCATGGGTTTCAAACCACGGGCAACGGCTTCACGGGCAATCAATTCACCGCTGTAGCCGTAGGCACCGTAAATCATCCAGTTCTTTTCCATGCTTACTCCCTCCAGAGCCTGATAAGTGTCTGCCATCCCACAGCCTAGCCCATCGGGCTGCAGGATGTTGGTTTGGTAGACCAAAGCCTTGGGGTTGGTGAATTGAATTCAAGAATGGCGAAAAGCAGCCGGGAATTAGCAGCGCAGTAACGCTGAGGAGTTTCTCTAGACGGAAATATCAAAATGCAGGACATCTTCTCGCTGGCCCAGCTTCGAATACAAGGCAATGGCGGCGGCATCTTCAATACCGGTGTCGGCCTGAACAAAGACCACATAAGCGCCCCGGTCGGCCGCGATACGCCGCAAGGTATTGATCAGGGAGGTCGCTACTCCCTTGCGCCGGTATTCAGCCAATACCGCCAAGTCGTATAAATAGATTTCACTGCGCGCCTGCTCAAACTTGGGCAATTCGTAAGCCGCCAGGCCACCGACAACCGTGCCGTTTGGTTCCACCGCCACCAGTGCAATAAACGCCTCATTGCCCAGCAGCTTTTGCTGATACTCCGGAGCCGGTGGCTTCCCGGTGTAGGTCGGCAAGTCATCAAAGGCCTTACCAAACACCTGCATCAAGGTGTTCAGCAGTGGCAGGTCAGCGGGGGTTAACTGCTGTATAGTCGCTTTCATGAAGGCACCCACTCCCAGTAAGCGGATCTTAAAACTGGTAGGCCGGTTACCCGCGCAAACCGAGCTTAGCGGGTATCAGGAATCAAGCGTTTGCCCAGACTCACCGCCGGATCAACACCATAGCCCAGCGCCTGGTAAAACGCGATAACATCCTCATTGGAGGAGCGGACTTGCAAATTGACCTTAGGGCACCCTCTGTCTTTGAGCAACGTTTCCACCTGCTGCATCAAGTGCCGGCCATAGCCGTAGCCCTGATAGCCCGGTTGGACCGCCAAGTAATTAACCCAGCCGCGATGCCCCTCATAACCGGCCATTGCCGTGGCGACCAGAGCGCCCTCTACTTCGCCGACCAGAAACAGTTCCGGGTTAACCTTTAACTTTCGGTCGATGTCTTTGTGCGGGTCGTTATGAGGCTTGGTCAGCCCGGTGGTATTCCACAGCTCAACCACCGCAGTGCGGTCTGATTCCTGGTAAGGTCTTATGTGACACGGGGGAGCATTCAACGGTGTTCCTCTCCTATTGTGTTATTGGCTGGCCATGTCCAGTGCCTGCAGCAACTGGTCCATCTCCGTCTGGCTGGTGTAGTGGACGAACGACAACCGCAGCACGCCGGTCGTCGGGTCAATGCCCATGGCCTCGAGCAATCGCACGGCATAAAAATGTGCAGCCCCGCATTGAATGCCTTGGTCGACCAGCGATTGCGCCAACACCTGAGGGCGGTGGTGTTGGTGAAGCAACGATACCGTCGCTGCGCGCTGACGGGCATCGGCAGGGCCGACAAGACGCAATGTTGGATGGTCGTTTATAAACCCCAGCAGCTGAGCCAGCAAGGGTTGTTCGGCGGCATGAAATAATGAGTGCAGCTGATGCGCTTTAGCAGACGGGTTGGTGGCTGCCGCAAAATGATGAGCATAGAGTGCATCAAAATAATCCAGTACCCCTTGAGCCGCCGCGACCTGAGCGTGGTCCGGCCCGGCCGGTACAAACCATTTGTGTGGGTAGGCTTCGTTAAAATAGTGCGCCTGGTTGCCGAGCGTGTCGGCAAGTGCCTGGCGAACCACCATCACGCCCTGATGCGGTCCATAGGTTTTATAGAGTGAGAACAAGTAAATGTCCGCACCCAGCTCATCAACATCCGGAAAACCATGACCCGCATAGGACACACCATCAACTACGGTGATGACACCCGCTTGTTTCGCCTTCGCACAGATGTCAGCAACCGGGTTAATGTGCGCCACGATATTGGAACAATGCGGAAAGGCCATCAGTTTGGTTTTTTCGGTGATCAGTGACTCGAGATCACCAACGTCCAGCTCGCCGGTCTCTGCCTTCACCAGCCACTCGCGGATGACAACCCCCTTATGTTCAAGCCGGCGCCATACGCCACTGTTGGCCTCATGATCCTGATTGGTCACAATCACCTCATCGCCCGGTTTCAACCAGTTTGCAAACGCCTGAGCCAGCACATAGGTATTTTGCGTTGTGGACGGACCAAAATGCACTTCATCAGCCGTCACGTTCAGGTAGTCGGCAAAGCGCTGATGGGACTGATCCATCCGTTCACCGGCTTGCTGCGATACCGGATGCAAGTGGTAGGGTTGCACCTTGGTTTGCCGGTAAAAGGTGGTCAGCCGGTCGATCACCTGCTGACAAGCGTAGGAGCCTCCGGCATTGTCAAAAAATGCCTGGCCTGCCAGAGAGGGTTCGCTGAAGGCCGGGAATTGAGTGCGTACAAAATCGAGGTCCAGAGCTGACATTATTCCTCACAAGTATCTGAAAATAGGGGTGGGCCGATCAGCCGGCATTGGCCAACAACTGTCACATTACCACTACCACTCTGGTCAAATCAGACTCGTGTCGCGTCCTTTGAGCATGAGTGCTAGTGGAGACATAAAGTCTTATTCTTCTTTACCCCTTTGCGACCCCATCAACATTTTTGCCGGTGTCAGAAGCCGCAGGGTGATAAACGTCAGAATGCTCAGGATCAATGCGATCTCGAGCCGTCCGGTGGCGACTGATACTCCAATCGCTCCAGTTAACCACAGGCTCGCCGCAGTGGCCGTGCCGGACACAAAACTTTCACCGTTCACGACATTTTTCAGAATGGCACCCCCGCCAATAAAACCAATACCGGTAATTATGCCTTCCATAACACGCGCTTCTGCATCCGAGGTGCTCAGCACTTGTAGGCCGACCAGCATGTACCCGCAAGCGGCCATGGCGACCAGGGGAAAGGTACGCAATCCCGCCGTCCGTTCACGCTTTTCACGATCCCACCCGATGGGTAGGGCGAGTAAATAAGCGTACAATAAATCACGAATATGAAGCGCAACAACGCTCCATTCAAGATCCGGTATCAGGTTCATAAACTGCTCCTTCAACTGTAAAAAGATGCGTCTAGTTGTAACGATGACCTCGCTATGAACCCACTTCCATAAAAGTTTGCGACGCTTTTACCCAGAGCCTGGTCACTCTTGCATCATTCCTCAGGTCTTTCAACTTCAAGCCCGTATAGACTCTTCATGACCTCATTGCGCAGCCACCGGTTGGCCGGGTCCGCATCGCGTGACCGGTGCCAGTACATATAAACAGACAACTGCAACCCCGAAAGAGGAAACGCCACCGAATCAAAACGCTGAATGTTCAGCGCTTGTTGCAGAAACAGACGCGGCACGGTCAGCAGATAATCCGTCGTGGCGACCACCTGACAGGCCGTCCACAAGCTTTGACAACGCAAGGCCGGTACACGCCGGTGACCGTGCCGAAGCAACCAGTCGTCTTCCAATCCGGGTCCGTCGGCACGACGCGACACCAGAATATGCCGGTTGGCCAGGTAGGCTTCCAGACTGATCGGCTGCTGCAAGGCCGGGTGCCCGGGACGGCCCATGACCACGTAATCCGACCGCAATACCGCTTGTTGCTCAATTTGTTCACTGACATGCACCGAGGCATCGATCGCCAGATCCAGTTGCGCCTGGGCCAGGCCATCGACCAGAGAAGACCTCGCAATGGCCTGGCCAGCGATACGCACCCCTGGAGCCCGCTCAGCCACCCGCGCCATGAGCGACGGCAACATAACGTTTTCAAAAGCGTTGTTCAGGCCAATGACAAACGACTGCTCCGAGGTGCCCGGATCGAACTGAGCCAGCCCACTCAAAACGCGCGTCAATTGCTGCCAGGCACCGGCGGTATCGGCCAGAAGCCGCTGCGTCTGGGCAGTCGGCACCAGAGTGCGGCCGCGACGTTCAAACACCGGGTCATCAAAATGCTGGCGCAATCGCTTCAGGGCGTGGCTAACGGCCGGCTGGGACAGATGCAGGATTTCAGCCGCCCGGGTTGTGGAGCGGCATTCATCGAGCACCCGCATCACCACTAGCAGGTTCAGATCGAGCTTATCGAGGTTCACGGATACTATTCATTTGGTTAATGGAATTTTATTCATAGAATTCATTCTTTTTATACCTGGACCTTGGCTAGACTGCAAGCAAGCCACTGCTGACGGGAACCACCATGGTCTACGATCTGTCCAAACGCGCCGAAGTCACCCTTGCCAGGGTGCAGGCCAGTGTCGGGAACGACATCATTCCGCTCGAACGCCCTTTTGCCGAAGCGATGAAAAACCCGGACCGGGACTGGCAGTTGATGCCTGAGATTGAAGCCTTGAAAGCGCGCAGTCGCGCTGCCGGGCTGTGGAATCTGTTTCTGCCGCCCGATGCCCGCCTTGAAGGGCTTGCTGCAGAGACACCCACCCAGGGGTTCAGCAACTATGAGTATGCCTTTATGGCCGAGGCCATGGGCCGCTGCCTGCTGGCGCCGGAGGTGTTCAATTGCAATGCGCCGGATACCGGCAACATGGAAGTGTTGCTGCATTACGGCAGCGACGCGCAGCAACAGCAATGGCTGGCACCGCTGCTGAAAGGCGAGATTCGCTCGGCGTTCTGCATGACCGAGCCGGAGGTGGCTTCGTCTGACGCCACCAACATGGAAGCCACGGCTGTGGTGGAAGGCGATGAGATCGTGCTTAATGGCACCAAATGGTGGAGCACCGGTGCCGGCCACCCGAACTGCGACGTGTTGATTTTTATGGGCCGCAGCAGCACGACAGCACCGCGCCACCAGCAGCATTCCATGGTACTGGTGCCGCGCCATACACCGGGCGTTACGGTAGAGCGGTTGTTGAGTGTCTTTGGTAATGAGCACAAACCCTACGGCCATGGCGTCGTGCGGTTCGATAACGTGCGCTTGCCAGCGTCGGCTCTGATTGCCGGAGCGGGCCGTGGCTTTGAGATTGCCCAGGGCCGGCTCGGGCCCGGACGGATTCATCATGCCATGCGCGCCATTGGCGCGGCAGAACGCCTGCTGCAACTGATGATAGAACGCGGTCTGTCACGCACCGCCTTCGGCAAGCCGCTGGTCGACCTCGGCGGTAACCGGGAGCGAATTGCCAACCACCGTATCGCCATTAACCAGGCGCGCCTGCTGTGCCTGCATACGGCCAAGCTGATTGACCGCGAAGGCGTGCGCAGTGCCTTGTCGGAAGTCGCGCAAATTAAGGTGGTAGCCGCTAACCTGATGCAGACGGTCGCCGACGACGCCATTCAAATGCATGGCGGCGCGGGCGTTGACGATGCCCTGCCTCTGGCTGAATTCTGGGCGGGTGGTCGGGTGTTGCGCCTGGCCGACGGGCCCGATGAAGTACACCGTGCCACCATCGCCAAACTCGAACTGAAACGCTACGGAGCCCAGCACTGATGCCGACGTCAAACACGCCCGATACCGTGGTCATTACCGGTAGCGCCAATGGCCTGGGGTTCGCGCTGGCCAAAGTACACGTCGCCCGGGGCGATCGCGTTGTTCTGGTCGACCGTGATGCCGAACAGGGCAAGGCCAGTGCCGACGCCCTGGCGGGCAATGTTCACTTTATTGCCTGCGACCTGACCGGGGCAGCAGAGTGTGAAACCCTGGCGAGCAACATCGCGTCAGTCACAGCGTCGGTTTCCCGCCTTTACAACAACGCCGGTATTGCCGGCAGCATCGGTACCTTGAAACACCAGACCGATGCCAACTGGGAGGCCGTATTCGGCATCAATGTCTTCGCACCGGCCCGGCTCACCCGGTTGCTGCTGCCGCTACTGGAAGCGGCACCGCGCGCGCGTGTTGTGAATGTTGCCTCAATGGCCGGTTTGTTATCGGCCAGCCATATGTCGGCGTACAGTGCGAGCAAGGCGGCACTGGTGTCGCTATCGGAAACCTTGCATAAAGAATTGCAACCCGGCGGCATCGGCGTAACGGTCGCCTGCCCGGCTTTCTTTAAAACCCGGCTGACCGACAGCATTCCCCCGCAGGAAAGCAAAGCCAGGGCAGCCGTTGAAAAACTCATGGCAAACGGCAAGCTCAGTGCTGACCAGGTGGCGCAGACCATCGTCGATGCGGCGGATCGTGGTCAGTTTATGGTCTTGCCTCATGCCCGTGAACGCTGGCTCTGGTATTTGAAACGGTTCTCCTACCGTGCCTTGCATGCGGTGATGATGAGCCAGCAACCGGCACCGGCCAAAGCCCGCCCCGAGACAGGAGCCCCGCAATGAGCCAGACCGACCCCACCATTACCATGCGCCAGGGCGAGACGCTGGATGTTGCGGCGCTGGACCGGGAACTGAAAACGCATCTGCCTGACCTCACTGGCACACCCGAGGTAACCCAGTTTCCCGGGGGCGCCTCGAACCTCACCTATCGACTGGCGTATCCGGACCAGGTGTTGATTCTGCGTCGGCCACCGCACGGCCCGTTGCCAAAAGGCGCGCACAATATGGTGCGCGAAGCCGAGCTGATGCAGGCACTGCACCCGCACTATCCGAAAGCCCCGTCAGTGCGTCTGATTGTGACCGACTCGCCTTTACTCGGTTGCGATTATTATTTGATGCAAGCCATACCCGGTTTGATACTGCGGCGAACACCGCCCACCGACCTCTCGAACGAACAGTGCCGCCACCTCTGCCAGGTGTTCATTAACGGCCTCGCCGAGTTGCACAGCATTGATGTCACAACGACCGGGTTGTCAGCGCTCGGCAAAGGCGAGGGTTACATTGAACGCCAGGTAAGCAGCTGGACCGAGCGACTGGCCCGCGCCCAAACCCCCGATGTGCCCGCCTTCGACGACGTCGGTCAATGGCTTGCACAGCATCAGCCCGAAGAACAACCCGCCTGCCTAATTCACAACGACTACCGGTTCGACAACCTGGTACTCGACCCGAGTGACTTCCATGTGCGCGGCGTACTCGATTGGGAGCTGGCAACCCTCGGCGACCCACTGATGGATCTCGGCACCGCCCTGGCCTATTGGGTTGAAGCCGCCGACCACCCCGCCATGCTGGCCATTCGTCCCCAGCCCACTCATTTGCCCGGCATGATGAAGCGCGATGAACTGGTGGCAGCCTACGTTGAAGCGCGCGGGCTGGCGCCAGTCGATTTTCGGTTTTACACCGTCTTCGGGCTGTTTCGTCTTGCCGGAATCCTGCAACAGATATACGCGCGGTTTTATCAGGGCCAGACCCAGGACAAACGCTTTGCCGGCTTCGGCAGCGTGGTCGCCCACCTGCACCAGCGTTGCCAGGAACTGATCGGATAATGGCCACCGTTTATCTGGTAAGACATGGCCAGGCCGCGCGCGATGTACTCAACTACGATTCACTCAGTGCCCTGGGCCGATTGCAGATTCAGCACCTGGCGAACTACTACCGGCCATACTGGCAACCGGCCCTGCGCCACAGCGGCACCCTGGTCCGTCAGCGTCAGAGCGAGTCGGCGTTTGGCGAACAGGTCGGCGACCAAGAGGCCGCAACCGCCGATGCTCGCTGGAACGAATTCGACTTTCTCGACATCGTTCGCCAGCATCGCCCCGACTGGCAAGACCCGGCCCAAATGCAACAAGACCTGAGCCGCGAAGATCACCCCGGGCGGGCGTTTTTATCGGTGTTTCGCGGCGCACTCGAACGCTGGATCGATGCCGGCACCGACGCGCCCTACACCGAAAGCTGGGCCGACTTTACTGCCCGAACCGCCGCTGTGCTGTCGACATTGGATGACGATAACACGCATTGGGTATTCACCTCGGGCGGGGTGATATCGGCTCTGGTTTGCCAGGCACTGAAACTGGATGCCGCAGCTGCCATGCGCATTAACCTGGGTTTGCACAACGCCTCTGTGACCACGCTAGTATCGCAACGGGGCCAATGGCGCTTGCAAGGCATGAACCAAACCCAGCACTTTGTCGACCAACCCGACTGGCTGACGTTTCATTAATGGCCATCAAACCGACACAAGCACACAGAAAACGGAGTGACCATGACCAACCCTTTTGATTTAACCGGTAAAATTGCCCTGATCACCGGCGCCAGCAAAGGCATCGGTGCCGCCATTGCCCATGCACTGGCCGACCAGGGAGCCTATGTCATCGTCACCAGTCGCAAGGCCGAGGCCTGCGCCGAGGTGGTCGAGGAAATAATAGCAAAAGGGGGTAAAGGGGAAGCCGCGGCGTGTCACATCGGCGACTTGCACGCCATGGAAATGACGGTTCAAACCCTGCTGGAACAGCATGGGAAAATAGACATTCTGGTCAACAACGCCGCCGCCAACCCTTACTTCGGGCCCATCGACCAGACACCGCTCGATGCCTTCAATAAAACACTGGAAGTCAACATTCGCGGTTATTTCTACATGACCAACCTGGTCGGCCAGTCGATGAAGAAAACCGGTGGCAGCATCATTAACGTTGCCTCAGTAAACGGTGTGATCCCGGGTGATTTTCAGGGCGTGTACTCGATCACCAAATCAGCCGTCATCGCCATGACCAAAGCCCACGCCAAAGAGTGGGCCCGCCATAACATTCGCGTCAATTGCCTGCTGCCCGGCCTGACCAAAACCAAGTTCGCCAGCGCCATTACCGACAACCCGGACATGATGAGACAGGTGATGCCACACATCCCGATGCGTCGCGCCGCCGAGCCGGACGAAATGACCGGCCAGGTGGTGTACTGGGCCAGCGATGCCAGCAGTTACACCACCGGCAGTGTCGTCAACGTGGATGGGGGGTATTTGCTGGTGTGAGTAACAGAAAAACCCGGTCAGGGTTTTTCCTGGTTTTTTTAACAGGCGATATTGCCCTATGAAGAAAACCGACTTTACTATGGGGCACCAACGCCCGAGGAACACCCCAATGCTCATGTCAGCCGCCAAATCCACTCTGGTCCTGGTCGATTTTCAGGGCAGGCTCTTGCCTGCGATCAGCGAAGGTGAAGCGGTAGTCGGGCGAGCCCTTACCCTGGCTACGATCGCCGGGTTACTGGATGTACCCGTTATCGGGACCGAGCAAACGCCCAATAAGCTCGGGCCCAACGATGATCGAATCTATCAGCTCTGCCAGCAAACGCTGCACAAGCATACCTTCGATGCTTGCGAAGGCGGCCTGCTGAATGCGTTAGAAGATCACCGGACTCACGTCATCATCGGTGGCTGCGAGGCTCATATCTGCGTGCTGCAAACGGCCATGGGATTGCTGGATGCGGGCTATCGGGTCTGGGTCGTGGCCGATGCAGTCGGCTCTCGCCTGCCTGCCAACAAGGAACTGGCCTTGCAGCGGTTACGCCAACAGGGGGCTGATATTGTGTCGACCGAAATGGTCGCCTTCGAATGGCTCGGTGAGTCAGAACACCCTCAATTCCGGAACGCACTGGCGCACATAAAATAACGGCAATCGGGTTACACTGGTGCTCCTAACCCTCACCGGATGGCTGTTTTATGCTTGACCAACTGACTCAATGGATGCCGGACTCGCTGAGCGCCTTTGCCTTCTGGAGTCTGGTGTTTGTCAGTTACCTTACGTCAGCCATCACCGCCGCTCTTGGCATTGGCGGTGGTGTCACCCTGTTGGCGATCATGGCCAACCTGCTGCCGACCAGTGCGGTGATCCCCCTGCATGGCGTCGTGCAATTCGGCTCCAATGTCGGGCGGTTAACCCTGCTGTTTCGTGTCGTCGACTGGCGGCTGGTGCTGTGGTTTTCAATAGGCAGCCTGATCGGTTCGGTGGTCGGCGCCGGAGCCTCAACCCAAATGCCTGCCGCCGGTCTGCAGGTCGCCATGGGCCTTTTTATTCTCTACACCGCCTGGCTCCCGCCCATCAAATTACCGTCCGGTAAGAAGTTTCTGTCTCTACTCGGCGTCGTTACTTCGTTCATCAGTATGATTGTCGGCGGTGTCGCGCCGCTGGTTTTTGCGGCGATCAAACCCATGTTCACCGAACGACCCGCACTGGTCGGAACGATGGCCGCGCTGATCAGCGGCCAACAACTCATGAAGGTGTTGTTCTTCGGTTTCTTCGGGTTCGTCTTTACCGACTGGTACCTGATGCTGGCGCTGATGTTGTTCACCGGCTACCTCGGCACCCTGACCGGGCGGATTTTTCTGGAACGGTTCACCGCCGAACAGGTGCAACCGGTTCTGAAAGTGGTGCTAACGCTGATGGCCGCACGACTCTTGTACTTGGGTGTGCTGGGTTAGCGTGAAAACACATCCGGGTTATACAGATTGTGCCGACCGACATTCTGAATATCACGTTCACCGCACAGCGCGAGGCTGACATCCAGTTCATTTCGCAGTATTCGCAGAACATCACTCACACCGGCTTCGCCGGCGGCACCCAGACCGTATAAAAACGGTCGCCCGATGTAGGTGGATCTGGCACCCAGGCACAGCGCTTTCAGCAACGCCTGGCCCGTGCAGATACCGCCATCGATATGAACTTCCAGATCATCACCGACCGCATCCAGAATCGACGGCAGCACTTCGATACTGGAAGGCGCACCATCCAGCTGACGACCACCATGATTCGATACAACAATGGCATCGGCACCGGTTTTCACGGCCAGTTTGGCGTCTTCAGGGTCCATGATCCCTTTCAGAATAATCGGCCCGCCCCAGCGCTCTTTTATCCAGGCGATGTCGTCCCACGACAATTTAGGGTCCAGTTGCTTGGCCGACCATTCCGACAGTGAGGTCATGTTTTCGATGCCTTTGACATGGCCGATTACATTGCCAAACCCCCGACGTTTCGTACCCAGCATGCGCATCGCCCAGGCGGGTCTGGCCATGATTTGCAGCAGACTGTTCAGGCTGAAGGAAGGCGGTGCACTCAACCCATTACGAATGTCTTTATGGCGCTGACCCAGAATCTGAAGATCCAGCGTCACCACCAGCGCGCTGCACCCGGCGGCTTTGGCACGGTCTATCAACCGCCCAATAAAATCCCGGTCGCGCATGACATACAGCTGAAACCAGAACGGCTTGGCGGTATGTGCCGCCACATCCTCAATCGAACAAATGCTCATGGTCGACAACGTAAACGGCACACCGGCTTTCTCCGCCGCCCGGGCAGCGTGAATCTCGCCATCAGCCCATTGCAAACCGGTTAACCCCGTCGGCGCCAGCGCCAATGGCATCGACACCGTTTGGCCAACCATGGTGGTTTCGAGGGTGCGATCACTCATATCAACGGCAACGCGCTGACGAAATTTCAACTTGTCAAAATCCGATGCATTCGCCCGATAAGTCGACTCGGTCCACGAACCGGAGTCTGCGTAATCGTAAAACATCCGCGGTACCCGACGACGGGCCAGACGCTGATAATCGAGAACATCACAGGGCTTAGACATTTGATTCTTCCTTAAACATCACTTATTTCGGTCAAGACAAAACTTACCGCGGATAGAGTGCAGGCTGCCGGGTAGACCTCTCCGGGGAAGTCTGAGGCATGGATGCCGAAGCCTAGGCTCCATGGATGGATCTACGCCGACCCCGGAGAGGTCTACCCGGTAGTCAGCACGAACTCGAGGCAATGACCCCAGCCTGTTCAGCGAAGCTAAACAGGCTGCTAATCACTCGCTTCCAGCGTAATCTCCGGATGCGGACTCTCAGTCGGCGTTGCCCGTTGCGCCAGATATGCCCCGACAACAACGACCAGTGCCCCCGCCAATTGCACAGTCGACAAGGCCTCACCCAGCAGTATCCAGGCCAGCACAATGGCAGTCACCACTTCCAGATACGCCACGCCACCGGCTACCGGCGCCGACAACCGCCGAATGGCCGCAACGCCGGTGGCATACGCCAATGCTGTCGCAATCAACCCAAGCCACACCACCGAGACCATCGCCGAGGTTTGCATGCCGGCAATGGTGATGTCGCCCGCCAGGATCGACCAGGGTAATGCCCAGGGCTGGGCAATCAGTGACAGGGACAGAAAGGCCACAACGCCACCAATGGAAATGAGTGCGAGGGGTTCGACATCGTCCTGTGCCGCATCAGACAGTAAGAAGAAGGAAGCCTGGCCTACTGCAGCACCCGCTGCGAGCAATAAACCGAGTGGATCCAGTACCAGACCCTCCCAGACTTCCAACAGAACCGCCAGGCCCAGTACGGCCAGCGCAACGCCCAGAATCGCTGAACCGGCTACAGGCTGGCGGCGCACCAGAATGACCCAAAGCAGAACCAGAACCGGGCCAAGGAACTCAATCAGCAACGCAATGGCAACGGGAATGCGGGAAACAGCGCCAAAATAAAGCGCCTGAACACCGGCGATGGGGAATACGCCATAGGCGAGCAGCAAACGCCATTGAGTTTGCAACAAACGCCGGTGATGCCAGGCGACCGGCAACAGAATCAGCACCATGCCCAGCAGGCGCAACCAAGTCACATGCAGCGGTGACATGCCTGCCACCATCAGCGGTTTGGCAAAGGCGCCAGCCCCACCGAAGGCAAGTGCAGACAGCAGGGCAAAGCCCAGCCCGGTTAATTTCTGGTGGGCTGCGTCCGGCGCAGTTATAGCAGAGGACATGGTTCAGATTCGGGTTAAAAATGAACCCGGAGTCTACTCCGGCAGACACCTGAATGCATCTGCACGGAGCGTTGCAACAGCCGTTATCGCCAGGCGCCCAATATCAGCCCCATCAGCGTGAAGACAACCGTCCAGTAGCCACCATGAATCAGAATATAGCGCCAGCTGCGCTGTTCAAACAGCCCGGTTACACCAAAGGCAAACAGCAACCAGCCAAAGCCGGTTAAGAAGCCATAAAGGGCACCGGTGCCAGCGTTAATCTCGGGCGTATTCAGAAACATGGCCAGGCAATAAGCCATGATCAGCAAGAAGATAAACGACAGCCCAAAGATTTTGGGCATGTTGGCCGATTTTATTTTTTCTTCGTCCAGTCCGGCTTCACGCATCCAGACATTGGCAAACAACAGGGGGGAATACCAGAGGGCGCCAACGGCGAAGCCGATGAGTGACGCCAACAGAATTGCCCAGATGTTCAAGGTTGCTACGTCCATTCCGTTGTCTCCTTTAGGGAGCCTCTGAATAACTCCCTCAGGGTTAGTGATTCAGAGGCTTCTAAGTTTTGTTGTTGCAAGCCAACCTCCGGGAAGCCCCTGGCTTGGTCATTGAGTATAGAACGAGCGCGTCAGGACGGAAGAAATAATGCGGCCATTTCAGGGCCGCTTTAAGAGGCAGTTCGCGCTGAATAACCCGCTCTCCCTCTGCGATATTCGCGCGAATGAACCACAGGACAACGCCTAAAAGCTAGGCTATGCTGGCCAAATTATCGCAACCGGGCAATAACCATGATCACCGTTACCTTCACGCCCAATCTGCAACGTCATGTGGCGAGCCCACCCCGCGAACTTCAGGCAAACACCGTTGCCGATGCGCTGCACCAAATTTTTGCCAAAAACCCAACGCTCGCGGGCTACATTCTGGATGACCAGCACCGGCTGCGGAAAAACATCGCTGTCTTTATTGACGGCACCATGATTCAGGATCGCAACACCCTGTCCGACTCACTGCAGCCGTCGTCTGATGTGCAGGTGCTGCAAGCGCTCTCCGGTGGCTGATACACCGGAACACAACAACAAAAGCGGGGGAGACTCCCATGAACGAAACCGTGCACATCGGCACCCGAAAAGGGTTATTTCAATTCACGCGCACTGCCCCTGGCCAGTGGCAACGCAGCGAGACGGCCTTTCTCGGCGACCCGGTCACCATGGTGCTGACCGACCCGCGCACGGGCGACCGCTATGCCGGGCTGAACCACGGTCATTTCGGCGTAAAACTGCATGCGGCCCGGGCGGGCACCAATGAGTGGAAGGAAATTGGCACACCGGCCTTCCCGAAGGTGGAAGACGGCGACGGACCTACGGTCGACCTGATCTGGGAACTGGTAACAGGAGGGGAAGATGAACCCGGCACCTTATGGGCAGGCACCATTCCGGGCGGTTTGTTCAAATCGACCGACAACGGCGAAAGCTGGCGACTGATCGACGCGCTCTGGCAAAAACCGGAGCGCGATAAGTGGTTTGGTGGCGGTTACGACAAACCCGGTATTCACTCCATTTGCGTACACCCTCACGACAGCAACACCATTCGGCTGGCCATTTCCTGCGGCGGCGTTTGGGAGAGCACTAACGGTGGAGAAACCTGGCAGCAAACCGGCCAGGGCTTGCGAGCGGCTTTTATGCCACCCGAGCTGGCCTACGACCCGGTCTCACAAGACCCGCACCGCATGGTGCAATGCCCGGCGTCGCCCGACCACCTGTGGATACAGCATCACAATGGCATTTTCCGCTCGGAAGACGGCGGCCAAAACTGGACCGAATTCACCGACGTCTCACCTTCGGTCTTCGGTTTCGCTGTCGCGGTTCACCCAACCCAACCCGATACCGCCTGGTTCGTACCCGCGATCAAAGATGAGCATCGCATTCCGGTAGATGCCCAACTGGTTGTCACCCGCACCAGAGACGGCGGCAAAACCTTCGAAACCCTCAACCGGGGCTTACCCGAAGAACCCGCCTACGACCTGATCTACCGCCACAGCCTCGACATCGACGCCAGCGGCGACCTGCTCGCCTTCGGGTCCACCACTGGCAACCTCTGGGTCAGTGAAGACCAGGGCGACCACTGGCAATGCCTGTCAAAGCACTTGCCGCCCATCAATGTGGTGCGGTTTGATTCATGATCTAGCCTTGTCGTTGAGGCCAGCTTTGTTGGCAATAACTCGTGCCGGATACCGGGTATACCTATCCGGGGTCGGCGTTGATCCATCCATGGAGCCTAGACCGCAGCATCCTTGCTGCGGACTACCCCGGATAGGTATACCCGGCACCCGTCACTTGGTTTTTTGCCAATTCCAAGCTTAGTTATTGAGTTACCTCAAGACGCAACTCACCCATAGCCTGACGAATAATACTCACACTCGATTTCAAAAAGAGCCCGGCCATCAGCGCTGCCACCACCAGATCCGGCCAGGGGCTGGCCGTGAACGCCACCAATACAGCGGCGGCGATTACCGCTACGTTGCCAATCGCATCATTACGGCTGCACAACCAGACGGACCGGACGTTGGCATCGCCATCCCGGTAACGCAGCAGGATCAGAACGCTGGCCAGGTTTGCCACCAGGGCCATCACACCGATAGCGCCCATAATGCCAGCGCTGGGAACGCCCAGAATCCACACTTGCCAGATCGTTGAGCCCAGCACCCAAACCCCCATCAGTGCCAGGCTAATGCCCTTTAACAAGGCCGCACTGGCCCGGGTTCGCAGTGACCGGCCAATCACCCACAGGCTTAGGCCATAGGTCAGTGCATCGCCCAGAAAATCCAGTGCATCGGCTTTCAGCGCCTGCGAACCCGCCCAGGCACCGCCGAGTAGTTCGACCACAAACATAGCCGCGTTTATGACGATAACGGCTACCAAGGCTTGCCGGTAGCCCCGGGTAGTGCCATCAAAATTATTGGTTCCACAACACTGCTGACCCATGGTGATTCCTCGCAATTGTTCAACACAGAGCCCAGTCTATTAGCTACAATGATTGTAGGTTCAAGCACTTTTTTGAGGAGTGTCCAAGCATGCAGCATTACAGCATCGGCCAACTGGCCAAACGACTGAACTGCGCCGTTCAGACGCTGCGGTATTACGAGAGTATAGGCCTGGTCGCGCCGCCGCACCGTACCGAGGGCAACCAACGGCGCTACAGCGATGCCCACCTGAACCAGCTGCGCTTCATTCGCCATGCACGGGAACTCGGCTTCTCACTCGAGGCCATCAAATCCCTGCTGCGCCTGTCACGTCACGCCGACGAGCCCTGTCATGAGGCCAACGCCATTGCCGAAGAGCAACTGACAGCCGTACGTTCGCGGATTGCCCGGCTCCAGGCACTGGAGGAGGAATTATCCCGGATGGTAGGAGTCTGTGAAGGCAATACAGTGGAGCATTGCCGGGTCATTGAAGTGCTGGAAAACCATGCTTTGTGCTTGCATGACCACGACGATGTGAACCTTGAAAAGTCTCTGGCAAACGACTCATAAACTGGGTACTTAGCCCTGCTTTCTGGCCAGCGCCGCCCGACAATCCCGTTCCGCCTGTTCAAGCTCCTGCAAGGTTTTCTCGAGATCCTCCTTCTGTTGCAGCAGCGTCTCCCGATGTTCGGTCAGGGTTTTCAGGTACTGTTCCAGCTGGGGAATCTCATCTTCGGGGGTTTCATAGGCGGTGACCAGTTGCTGGATTTCATCCAGGCTGAAGCCCAGACGCTTGCCACGCAGTATCAGCACCAGCCGGGCACGGTCACGCTTGTGGTAGATGCGTCGCTGGCCATCGCGCTCTGGCGTTAGCAGCCCTCTGTCTTCGTAAAAACGGATGGTTCGCGTAGTGACATCAAACTCACCCGCGAGGTCGCGGATGGTGAAAGTTTGCAGGTCAGGCGTTGCTTTGTTCATATCGTCAGGGTCTTCAGAAGAAAAAACACAGGTCACCAATTCTCGTCAGCTATTACCAACAATCGGGTATAGATCACATACGGTTAGGAATCTGCGAGGGCTGAGTGCCAGGTACCGGGTATGCTTATCCGGGGTAGTCCGCAACAGGGATGTTGCGGTCTAGGCCCCATGGACGGGTTCACGCCGACCCCGGATAAGCATACCCGGTGCCTGGCACGTACCTCCTGGCACCAAGGCATACCAACCTCCAAAGCCTGAGTAACCACAGACCTGTTCGCCAGAGTTTACGGCCATGGTTTGGCACTCATCATCGCCTTAAGTTGACGTTAACGTAAACGAAAACTAGCCTCGGGATCAATAAAAATTACAGCTCATCCACAGGATCCTCTATGACGACGACCGCGTTTAGTACCGACTCACTTCACACTATCGGTGTTCTGGGGGCCGGCACCATGGGCCATGGCATCGCCCAGGTGTTTGCCCAGAGTGGCTATACCGTTCATCTCGTCGATAACCAGCAAGCCCAACTTGAGACCGCTTTAAAAGCCGTCGACCGCAGCCTGGGCAAGTTCGTAGAGAAGGGGAAGCTGACGGCCGACCAGCATTCAGCAAGCCTGGGCCGATTGCACACCCATACCGACATTGAGGTGTTTGCCGGTTGCGACCTGGTGGTCGAGGCCATTACCGAGAACGAAACGGTGAAAATCGACCTGTTTCGCAAGCTCGATGCCCTCTGCCCTGCCGAAACGCTGTTTGCCTCCAACACCAGCGCTATTTCCCTCACTCGCATGGCCGCAGCAACCTCCCGGCCCGATCGTTTTATGGGCATGCATTTCATGAACCCGGTGCCGCTGATGCAACTGGTGGAACTGATTCGGGCGTTGCAAACCTCAGATGAAACCTTCAATGCCATTAAATCGCTCAGCGAACAACTGGGTAAAACACCCATCGAAGTGCGAGACGCGCCGGGCTTTGTGTCGAACCGCATTTTAATGCCGATGATCAACGAAGCCATTTTCACAGTGTACGAAGGCGTTGCCGAAGCCGAGGCCATCGATTCGGTGATGACACTGGGCATGAACCACCCCATGGGCCCGCTTAAACTCGCCGACATGATCGGGCTCGATACCTGCCTGTTTATCATGAACGTCTTACACGACGGTTTTAAAGACCCGAAATACCGGCCCTGCCCGTTGTTAGTACAGATGGTGGATGCCGGTTACACCGGCCGTAAAAGCGGCCGCGGGTTTTACAACTACGACTGAAGTTGCCGCTTTCACACAAGTTTCGGAGTTCGCTTGGGAGACTAGCACCCGGTGCGGGCCAACACCACTGACGTGAACCGAACTCCGAAACTTGGTTGATAACCTCACAGACACCTGTTGGGAAAACGCTTTATGAGCCAAGCTGAAAACACCGCACCGCTGCGCATCATTACCGCCGCCAGCCTGTTCGACGGCCACGACGCCGCCATCAACGTAATGCGCCGTTTGATTCAGGATCGCGGTTGCGAAGTGATTCATCTCGGTCACAACCGCAGTGTTGACGATTTGATCAAAGCCGCCCTGCAGGAAGATGCCGATGGCATTGCGATCAGCTCTTATCAGGGCGGGCATATGGAGTATTTTCGGTATCTGGTCGATCGGCTAAGAGCCAGCGGTGCCGGTTATATGGCCATTATTGGCGGTGGTGGTGGGACCATTACGCCCGAAGAAATCGCTGAACTCGAAGACTACGGCGTTACCCGTATTTACCACCCGAACGACGGCATGAAGCTTGGTTTGCCGGGCATGATCGACGATGCCGTGGCACGCATTCGGGCCGCGCGCGATGCCAGGCCTGCCTCGCTGCCCAGCGATGCCCACCCGGATCTGATTCAGGCATGGGCCCTGTCGGACATTGAAGCGCGTCGCAAAACACCAGACACCAAAAACAAAGGCGCACCAACGCTCGGTTTAACCGGCACCGGCGGCGCAGGCAAATCGAGCCTGACCGATGAACTGGTGCTGCGTTTCGCCACTGAATTCCCCGACAAACGTTTTGCCGTACTGGCGATCGACCCAACCCGGCGTCGTACCGGCGGTGCCCTGCTGGGTGACCGCATACGAATCAACAGCCTGCGCCTGCCCAACGTCTATTTTCGCAGCATGGCGACACGGCGCCAGCACCTGTCGACCAGCGAAGTATTGCAGGATGCCATTGCCGAACTGAGCCACCAGGGGTTCGATCTGGTGTTCGTGGAAACCGCCGGTATTGGCCAGTCCGACAGCGCCATTGTCGACCTGGTCGATTTACCGGGCTATGTGATGACCCCCGATTACGGCGCCGCCAGTCAACTGGAAAAAATCGACATGCTCGATCTGGCCGACTGGATCGTGATCAATAAATTCGATGGTAAGGGCGCCGCCGATGCCTTGCGCGATGTGCGCAAGCAATGGCGACGCAACCGCATTGATTTCGAAGCCAAAGACGCCGACTTGCCGGTCTTCGCCACCATCGCCAGCCACTTTTCCGACCCCGGCGTAAACCGCGTGTTCAATCATCTGTGCCGGCGCCTCAGCGAGACAACCGAGTCTGACTGGCTGTCTGAACTGACCGAGGGTGACCCGGAAGCGCATGTATTAATCCCCGGGGCACAGCAACGCTACCTGGCAGAGATTGCCGAGCAGGGACGTTCCCTGCGCGAACAGCTGCAGAACCAGGCCGACTGCGCCCGTACCGTGCAGCACTTGTATGAAAGCCTGCGCTTGCTCGGCATGGACGATCTCGCGCCATTGACAGAGGTCGCACCCGAAGGCCTCGACGCTGCACAAAAAGTGCTCGCCGAACGGCACAACGCCGCACTGGAACAACTGCTGCCGGAAAGCCGGCGCACCTTGCTCGACTGGGATGCCCTGATGGACTCGGTGCAACGCGACACCTTCGAATACCAGGTGCGCGGCAAGGCCATCACCGGCGACAACTACCGCGACACCCTAAGCGGCAATCGCATCCCCAAAGTCAGCGCCAACACCAGCCAGGACTGGGGCGAACGCGTCTGGTTCAGCGGCCAGGAAAACCTGCCCGGCTACTTCCCCTACACCGCCGGTGTTTACCCCTACCGGCGCAGCGGCGAAGACCCGACACGAATGTTCGCCGGCGAAGGCCCGCCGGAACGTACCAATCGTCGCTTCCACTATTTGTCGCTCGGCCAACCCGCCGCACGACTGTCGACCGCCTTCGACTCCGTCACCCTGTACGGCGAAGACCCGGCTGAACGGCCGGATATTTACGGCAAGGTCGGCAACAGCGGCGTGTCCATTGCCACGCTGGATGACATGAAAAAACTCTATTCAGGGTTTGATTTGTGCGCCCCGACGACCTCGGTATCGATGACCATCAACGGCCCGGCGCCGATCATTCTGGCGATGTTTCTGAACACCGCCATCGACCAGCAAGTTGAAAAACAGTTGCGCGACAACGGCGGATGGGAAGACGCACAACAACGCATCAAAGACATTCTGGGTGATACACCGGTCAGCTATCAGGGTGAACTGCCGGAGGGCCATTCCGGTTTGGGTCTCGGCTTGCTCGGCGTCACCGGCGACCAACTGGTCGATGCCGAAACCTACCAGCGTATTGCCGCCAAAACCCTTACCCAAGTGCGCGGCACCGTGCAGGCGGATATTTTGAAAGAAGACCAGGCACAAAATACCTGCATCTTTTCAACGGAATTCGCCCTGCATTTAATGGGCGATGTTCAGGCCTGGTTTATCGAACGGGCCGTGCGCAATTTCTACAGTGTCAGTGTCAGCGGGTATCACATTGCCGAAGCCGGGGCGAACCCGATCACCCAGCTCGCCTTCACCCTGGCCAACGGCTTCACCCTGGTCGAATATTACCGCGCACGCGGTATGGACATTAACGCCTTCGCGCCCAACCTGAGCTTCTTTTTCAGCAACGGCATGGACCCGGAATATGCCGTCATCGGCCGGGTCGCACGACGCATCTGGGCACGGGCCATGAAGTACCGCTATGGCGCCGATGCCCGCTCGCAAATGCTGAAATACCACATTCAAACCTCGGGCCGATCGCTGCACGCCCAGGAAATTCAGTTCAACGACATTCGCACCACCCTGCAGGCGCTGTATGCCTTGTTCGACAACTGCAACAGCCTGCACACCAACGCGTTCGACGAGGCCATCACCACCCCAACGGAAGACAGCGTGCGCCGCGCGGTGGCCATTCAGCTGATCATCAACAAAGAACTCGGCCTGAACCAGAATGAAAACCCGATGCAAGGCGCCTTTATTCTGGAGTACCTGACCGACCTGGTCGAGGCGGCCGTCTACGAGGAATTCGAGCGGCTGAGTGAACGCGGCGGCGTACTCGGCGCCATGGATACGATGTACCAGCGCAGCAAGATTCAGGATGAATCGATGCTGTATGAACACAAAAAGCACAGCGGTGAACTGCCGATCATTGGCGTGAACACCTTCTTGTCGAAAAAAGACAAAGAGGCCGAAGCCCCCATCGAGCTGATGCGTTCAACCGATACGGAAAAACAACAACAGATCGAACAGGTCGCCCGCTTCCAGCACCAACACAAAGATCAGGTAGCCGACGCACTCACCACCCTGGCCGATGACGCACGGGCTCGTCGTAACTTGTTTGCAACGCTGATGGACACGGTAAAAGTCGCCAGCCTCGGGCAGATTAGCCACGCGCTGTATCAGGTGGGCGGGGAATATCGTAGAAATATGTAGCAGCCGGTTGAGCTGCCACATGCCTACCTTCTCAAGTTTCGGGGTTGCCGACCAACTGAGTGTCAGGTGCCGGGTGTGCCTATCTGGGGAAGTCTGAGGCATGGACTAAAACGCCAGGAGCGTTTTAGCATGAGCGCAGCGAGCCCGAAGGGTGAATCCCAGGGAGGGGATTCATATCCCGAAGTCTAGGCCCCACGGACGGGTTCACGCCGGCCCCAGATAGGCATACCCGGTGCCCGACACGGATTCCTGGCACCAAAGCAAACCTAAACGCCGAAACTCTACCCCCGATTCAACCCGCGCTCTGCCGAGTAAACCACTACCCGGTTGCGACCCTCCTCCTTGGCCTGATACAAGGCATCGTCAGCGAATTCCGTCAGTTCTTTCAGGCTATGGTTCTCTGATGGTTTCAGTGTGCACACCCCGGCACTGATGGTGACAACCCGGGCGACGCTGGAATACTCGTGCCGCAGCGCCAGCGCCTCTATTCTGCGCCGGCACTTCTCGGCAATGTCGGCCGGGTCTTCAGTGTCGGGCAAGATCAGCGCGAACTCCTCGCCACCGTACCGGGCCACCAGATCCAGTGGCCGGGTGGCAACCTGGCGCAGGGCTTTGGCCACCTGCTCCAGCGCTGCATCACCCTCGGGATGGCCGTATTCATCGTTATAGGGTTTGAAATTGTCGATATCGAGCATGACCAGTGACAAGGCACTGTGTTGTCGCGCCGCCAGCGCCCATTGCTGTTCCAGATGCTGGTCGAAATGCCGGCGATTGGCGAGCCCGGTCAGACTGTCAGTCAGCGAAATGCGTTCCAGCTCGGATTTCGCCGCGTTCAGATCCTGGGTCTGGCGCTGGGTTACAAACACATAAATCACCAGTAACACCACCACCACCGTGCCCGAGCCAAACACCAGCCAGGGCACATAACTGCGTCGCTGGGAATACAGCGATGCTGCCGGCGTCACCTCGAAGTACCATTGCCGACCTGCCACATCGGGCAGATCGTGAACCACGGTTTGGGAAGTTAGCCAATGCTCGGACGGATCCGGCGGCATGCTGTACAACACATCTTGCGCACCCCGGGTCCTATCGACCACCTGTAACTGCATCTGCTGACTGAGCCGGCTACCGACCGACTGATTCACCAGTTCACCCACCCGAAAGACACCATTGACAAACACCACCCGCGGCTCGTTACCGATGGCTTCACGCTCGTTCACCGGCGGCAAAAACTGCGGAGTAAACACCAGAAACCCGCGCTGATTGTCGGGTTCCTGCACCAGTGTAATACCCGCAGTCGCCACCATTTTGCCACTTTCCATCGACTGCAACAGAGCCGCCAGACGGCGGGGCTCGCTGGCCAGATCAAAGCCGAGAGCCGCCTGGTTCGATTCGATCGGCTCAATCATCTGCACCGGCGCGTATTGGGGCCGCAATGACACCGGCACCACCTCGCCATTGGCATTGCGTTCGGTAACCCGGTAGCCCGGGTACCAGTCCTTCATACGGGATTCGAAGGCGACTAGCGTCTCGGGGGTCACAATCTGCGCCCAGGCAAAGGCCTGAATGGCCGGCGACCGGGCCAGAACGTCATCGGTCAGCTGATCGAAGCGGTCTGGCGTCATGGTCTCGACCAACGACACCGAGGCATTGAGCGCAAACAGAATTTCCAGATTCAGCACCACCTCTCGCTCAAACGACAGCGCCTGTTGCGCCACTTCCGCAGCAAAGGATTGATGAATAGCGTTGGTCTCAGCCTGATACAGAAACCGGGCCAGCGCTGCAAACATAAGAATGCTCAGCGCCGCCAGAATCAGTGTCACGATACGGATGATCGGTGATGCTTTGGCGATGGATGCCACTTCAGTGAAGGGCCGTTCTGACTGCACAGGCAATCCTCTGCGTGGGTATAGTAATGACACTAGCCAAATTTAGGGCGAGCGTCATCAATTCAGGGGTAAAGTGTCATGACATCCGGTTCAGGGGCTTTATCCGCCGGGTGTTGCAACGCCAATACCGCGTCGTTCAGTGCCACCAGCGCGGCCTGGTCGGGTGCTGTCGTTTCTGCACTGGCGGCGAATAAATACGCTTCCACCTGCATCAGCGTAGCCTGCTCTGGTTCTTCGAGCCGGGTGCGCAATTGTCCCGGCGTTCGTTCCGGCCGTGTTCTGAGCCAGCGCAGCAGTGCAGCATGGTAGGCACTCACATCGCCATCGCGGGCTGCTCGGGTCATCTCATCCCGGGCCGGGGGTGACGGGGGGGCTGCTTCACGCCCGGTGCTAAGCGAGGTCTCTCGCAGCCGGCGTTTCAGATAACGATTGCTGGCCCAGAACACCAGGGCCGTGGCCAGCCAGCCAATGCCCAGGCTGGCACTGACCCAGGGCCAGACGCCACTCTGACGGTCTGCCACCTGCTCTGCATCCTGCGCTTCAGCAGAGTCGCCAGAACCGGAGCCGGTCTGCCGCGCGGGGTCGGCCAGCCGGTCCATGGCTTCGTTGCTAATACCTTCTATACGAACGGTACGTGCCGGCAGTTCTGCGTACTGCAGTTCATCGGTACGGGTGTTCCACCAGGGCACGCGAACGGCAGGCAAGTCGTAGCGGCCGGGTTGTGCAAACACCAATGCCGCCTGATCGGTTCGTTGCTGCTGACCGCCGGGCTGGCTGAACTCTGGGCTGTTGCGGTAGAGCCGGAAACCCTCTTCCGCCAACGTCGTCAGTGGGTCGGGCAACTGGGTAGCAGGCTGGCCTTCAATGCGGGTAAGGATCTGCCAATCGAGGTGCTCACCCACCTCGGCCTGCACACTGGCACCCAGGTTATCGCTCAGGGTGACCGACTCGGCTGGCAGCCAGACGGCTTCGGCCGGGTACGAGGCCGGTATGGGCTTAACCTCAACGTCAAAGCCCGGGTGAATGCGGTTCATACGCATTTGCTGGCCGTAGTTGCTGCTTTCGTACTGCCCGACAAAGCGAATTTCGGGAATGGAGAGCGTGCCGTCCTGCTCCGGTGTCAGCCGGTAAACCAACTGGTAGCGCCGGTAGGGTTGGCCGCCGTGACGCGTCTGGGTGTTGTCTTCGTTCAGTTTCTCGGCATCAAAGGCGCTCAGATCCAGCTGGTCGAAATTGCCCTGTAAGCGCACCTGGTAGTCGAGATTGATGGTCAGGGTGGTGCTCTGGCCAATGTACAAGCGCTCATCATCGATCGAGACCGACAGAATCACGGCTTGCTCGGGCAAGCCTTCCTGACGGTCGGCCGGGTCCATCACGGTCACCATAATCGGGCTCGACTGGTCGCCGCTCAATGTGAAATTGGGAATTGCCAAGGTGCCGATTTCGCGCGGTTGCAACTGCAGCCGCCATTCCCGCCAGCGCTCCTGGCCCTGGGCGGTCGAGTACCGGCTTTGTGTGGTTTGCGATTGGCCAACCACCTCGAACAGGGTGGTCAGCGCCGTCAGATCCAGCGGCTCATTGGCGGCGGGAAAGTCGGCACGAATGGTCAGCGTCAGCAGTTCATCCTGATACAGCCGCGTGCGATCCACATCGGCCGTCACCGCCGCGACGGCGGCTGCGCTGACCAGCCACAGAGCCACCAGCAAGCCGGTGGCACAGCAGCGACGGCCGGCTTTCAGGGCATAGGCCGGCAAAGACATCAGGCGGTCGCGCGCGGTGTTTACCATAACGAATCAGGCTCCTCGTCCGTTGGGGCTTGTTGAAACTGGTACTGGAATTTTCGCTGCAACACCTGGCCCTGAACGGCGGGCACCCGGTTGAGCAATTGCTCCACGGCCTGGTCACGGCGCCGGGTTTCCAGGTCTGCCTCCGGTTCCGCCTGAGCATCGGCGTCTTCCGGTTCACCCGGTTCTTCATCGCTTCCGGCGTCATCCTCTTCCGGCGGCTGAGGTTCATCCTGGTTGCCCGGCTGTTCCTGTGACTGTTGAGCGGGGTCTTGCGACTCGGCCGATGGTGAGTCTGAATCGCCGTCTTGCTGGTCTTCGCTTTGCGAATCCTGTTGCTGCTGATCCTGCTGCTCTTGTTGTTGCTGTTGCTCCAGCGCTTCGGCTACCCGGTCTCTGTTGTGGCGGGCGGCGGCCAGATCGGCTCTGGCCAGGGCGTCATCGTAGGCATCGATGGCTTCTTGCAGGCGTCCCTGATGTGCCAGGGCATTGCCCCGGTTGTAGTGGGCCGCGGCGTTATCCTGCTGCTGCCAGAGCTGGGCAGCCTGCTCGTAATCGCCCTGTTCGAATGCCAGCTGGGCGGCCAGGTCTGGGCGCTCGGTCAGCGCCAGGCTGCGATCTGCCTCGCCTTCCTGATACGCCTGAAAGGCGCGCTGTTCCCGGTTTTTAAGCAGCGGGTCGGCCCAACTGGCGGCCTCTGCCGGCATGGGCTGCCACAGCAGGCCCAGCGGCAAGGCGTAGACCAGGCCACGCCGGTACCAGGGCAGTAACAGGACTAACGCCGGCAATAACAGCCAGAAACCCCACTCACGCACCTGGCGTTCACTGGAGGCCTCGCCCCGGTCGATACTGAGATCAAGATTGGCCACCGGTTGCTCCATGGGCAGCAGCGTCGCGTTCAACTGACCGGCGACATCCCGAAACCCGGCCCGGTCCAGCGTGGGCATCACCATGCGGCTGCCGTCCTGCAGGTAACCGCTGCCATCCGGCAGGGGAATCGGGCCGCCCGACTCGGTGCCCATGGGCATCAGCCAGAGGCGTTCCACCGGGGGCCGGGCTGCCAGCAGGGCGTCGATTCGGCCGGGGCTGGCGTCGTCGGTGATCCAGAGCAGCTGGCTGCGGCCCTGAAACGATTCAAGTCGCTCGCTCACCTGCTCAAACGCCAACTCTGGCCGGTTGCCGAACTGCGGCATGATGTAGGGCGACATCTGTTCCAGCTGCAACGCCAGGGTTTCGATATCCCGGGTAAGCGGTACCAGCCAGTGCGCCGAGCCCGAATACACCAGCACGGCGGTGCGTTCAAACACGCCCGACGAGGCCCAGTCTTGCACCAGACGCTCAGCTCTAACGGCGCGGGACGGCGGCGTATCCTCCACCGTCATCGACAGGGTGGCATCGAGTACCACGATCAGGTTACCTGCCGTGAGCGTCGTGCCGCCGGTCAATGGTCGCGCCGGCCCTGCTGCGGCAACAATCAACAGAACACCGGCCAGCAGCAAGGCACCTTGCGACAGAGACTGCCGCCGGGCACCGCCCTGGTAATTCAAGCGACGCAGCAGACGTTCATCCATCAGCCGGTGCCAGGCACCCAGTCGTTGCTGTCGCCGCCAGCGCCAAATAGCCCAGACCAGCCAGGGCAGCAACGCCAGCAATATCAGTGGACGCGTCCAGATCATGACGGTGCCCTCCTGCGTCGGCGCGGCAACCGGGCGTGCTGACCAATCACGATCACCAATACCGCCGCCAGGGCGGGCACCCAAAACCATTCGGCGGCCAGTCGCTGCGCCTGCCCGGCCCGGGGGCTGGGTTCCAGAGCGTCGATGCGGTCGTACACCCGGGCCAGTTCGTCGGTGTTTTCAGCGGCAAAGAGTTCACCCCCGGTCTCCCGGGCAACGCGGCCCAGGGTCTCCACATCGACCCCGGCGCCACGCATGATGCCGAAGAAATCGCCACTGCGCTGTTGCCCGAAGGCAATGGTGTGCACCCGAATGCCACTGTCGCGCGCGGCGCCGGCGGCGGCCATGGGCTCGAGTTCACCGGCGTTATTCTCGCCATCTGACAGCAGCAGGATCACCGGGTCGGTGACCGGCTGATCGCGCAGCTGCTTAACCGCCAGGCCCAGGGCATCACCAATGGCGGTACTGTCGCCCGCCATGCCGGGCAGAATATCAAACAGCAGGTCGCGCACGGCTTCGACATCCGGCGTCAGTGGTGCCTGGGTATCGGCAAATTCGCCAAACACCACCAGGCCAAGTGCATCGCCCTGGCGTTCGCGGGCAAAATCGCCGACCACCTGCTGTACCGCCTGAAACCGGCGCACCCTCTGGCCATCCCACTCCATATCCGGTTCTTCCATGCTGCGCGAGACATCCACAACCAACATGATGGCCCGGGCCGGTTGTTCGGGTTCAACCCAGGGGCCCAGCGTCTGGGGGCGCGCCAGGGCCAGCAACAGCAAGGCCCAGGCCAGCCACAGCCAGCGGCTGTGCACGGCCGAAGGTCCGCCACTCGAGGTTCCACCCGCCGACCAGCGCGCCAGCACCGGGTGATCAAGCCGGTCGCCCGCATCCACTGCCTTTACCCAGCGAGCGATCATCCAGGGCACCGGCATCAGCGCGAGCATCCACCACCAGGCCAGCGTCATCGGCACCACCGTTTGATCAGGGTGCGCGGTTCGCGCCAGTCGATGTCAACGTGGGAGTCTGGGCGATAGTGAGCATTGACCCAGGCAGGTACTTCGTTTCTGTTCAGGGTAGCCCGCACCAGTTGGGCGAAGGCGGGAGCGGATTCGGCTTTGTGCGCGGGCGCGTGCTGCGCGGCTGCGTTGCGTAGCAGTATGTGCAGCTGCTGCAACTGGCGTGCGCCATTGGGTTCCTGCTGCAGGGTTTTCAGGGCCAGCAAACAGCGCCGGCGCATGCGCCTCCGGCGCCACAGCCACGCGCCAGCGACGATGGCGGCAACCAACAGAATCACACTCAGCCAATACACCGGCGCCGGAGGCCAGAACCCCGGTGCGGCGGGCGCGGCATTCGCTTCAAGTTCGGCCAGCAAGGTCGCCAGCGCTGGATCTTGCGGACTCAGCTGTGGATTGGCCAACGGTTCACCTCCCCCCAGTCGAAATCGTGAACAAAATGGCTGATCAGCCGGGCCTGGTGTGCCGGTGCCCAGCGTTGCCAGGCCCGTTGACGGTGTTCAAAGGCCCGGTGGTGGGCGCTGCGCACCGAGGCTGAGCCGGTGTCGAGCTGAACGCGTTTATCGCGCGCGCGGCCCTGCAATACGCCAACGTCGGGCAAGTCGGATTCGAGCCGGTCGATCGGCTGCAGAATCAGGGTGCGGTTTATGCGCGCCTGCGGCAGGCAGGCAGCCAGGGCATCGGGTTGCCAGTGCGACAGGTCGGAGATCAGCCACAGGGTCGGGTTCTGGCGCAGCAGCGACGCTATGTCGCTCGACGCCGGCGGTACGGTACCCTCACGGTACTGTCCGGCCAGTTGGGCATGGGCGTCGACCAGTCGCTGGCAGAATTGAGCGACGTCACTTGAGCGGCGCAGCATCATCGGGCGGGCATCACCCACGCCGGTAATCACGGCCCGGGTCGGGTGGCGCAGCGCCAGCAGGCGCCAGGCAAGAAAGGCAGCCCAGTGGCAGGCCAGCACGGATTTCAGGGCTCTCTCGCTGCCAAAATACAGGCTGTCGGACAAGTCGACCCAGATCAGCTGCGCCGCCTGCCGGTCTTCTTCCATCACCTGCACATAGGGCGCCTGCTTGCGGGCAGTGACGTGCCAGTCGATGCGGCGTACGTCGTCACCGGGCTGATAGAGGCGCATCTCAACAAATTCGCGCCCCTGACCCCGAAACGGAGAGCGCTGCTCGCCCGCACCCAGCCCGAGCGCCCGGCGCACCGGCACCCGGCCGAGATCCGCTGCGACAAAGCGCAAGGCCAGTAACTCGTCTCGTTCTACTTCGGTACCCTCAACCGCAAAGGGTGTCGCCATGCCCGCTGTGCTCATATCACCCGACGGCCACCCGCTCCAGCAAATGGTTGACCACACTGACACCGCTCCAGCCCTGCGCCTGGCCAGACAGTGACAGCACCAGCCGGTGCGCCAATACCCGCACGGCGACCCGTTGCACTTGCTCGGGTGTGACGTAATCGTGCCCCTCGAGCCAGGCTAGCGCCCGTGCACAGCGGTCGAGTGCTATGGTGCCTCGCGGCGAGGCACCAAACTCGATTACTCCGGCCAGTTCGGCACTGTAGCGTTCGGCGGAGCGGGTCGCATCGACCAGATGCACCAGGTAATCGGTAACGGCATCGGCCATATACACGTCGTTAAGCGCCCGGCGAGCGGCAAGCACGTCATCGGGCGAAACCTGGGGCAAAGCCCGGATGTGATGGGCTTCCTCTTCCCGCGCCAGCTTTAAGATAGCGTGCTCAATGCCGACATCGGGATAATCGAGCGACACTTTCAACAGGAAACGGTCGAGCTGGGCTTCGGGCAAGGGGTAGGTGCCCTCGTGCTCCACCGGGTTTTGCGTGGCCATCACCAGAAACGGCGAGGCCAACGGGTAGGTGGTGCCGGCAACCGATACCTGGCGTTCCGACATGGCCTCCAACAAGGCCGACTGCACCTTGGCTGGCGCCCGGTTAATTTCATCGGCCAGCACCAGGTTGGCAAACACCGGACCGGGCTGAAATTCAAAGCGATGCTCATCGGCCCGGTAGATTTCGGCCCCGGTTATATCAGAAGGCATCAGGTCGGGCGTGAACTGCACCCGGCTAAAGGCGCCATGCACCCCTTCAGCCAGGGCTTTAATGGCGGTGGTCTTGGCCAGGCCCGGCGCGCCTTCCACCAGCAAATGCCCGTCGGCGAGCAAGGCCAGCAGCAGCGATTCGACCAGTTCCGGCTGCCCCAGAATCCGGTGTTGGAGGGCGTCTTTCAATTCGAGCAGAGGGTGTTGCGTTGCCATTGGCGAGCCTGTTTCATTCATGGAGTTGAATCGATCAGTGAACGCCGGTCCCGCAGACCGACCCGTCGATTCTAGAGCGCTGTCAGGCCGGGTCAACGGCACCGGCAAAAGGAGGTGGGGGGTTTACACTGACTTGACCATGCTTGTTCTTGGTTTATGGCTGTGGCGTCGTGCCCTGCGTTGGAAATTCTTGAGGGTAATTGACCTAGTGCCAACTTCAATTACAGCGTCATGCGGGCTGTCGGGCACATCTACTGGAGGCACGCTGTAAATACATCCATGTACGCTCGGAGACAAAATATGAATCCCCTCCATGGGATTCACCCTTCGGGCTCGCTGCGCTCGTGCTAAAACGCTCCCGGCGCTTTAGTCCATGTTGTCTAACGGCCACCAGTAGATGCACCCGACAGCCCTTGGGCAGCACGCAGGCAAATTAGAGAGAATTTCTAACGCAGGACACTAACCCCGCACCCAATTGAAAAATGGCCAAATCGAAATGGCGACCACTACTGCCAAACCAACCCACACCAGAATCAGAGTCGCAGGCTCGTCACGCCACCGATCTTTCCAACTGGGTGCCCGGCCCTCTTCGCGGGCTCGTTGCATGGCATCACGTTGCTCGATCTGACGCTGCCGTTGATAACGGTCGATGCAGGCTCGCGCGGCAGCATAATCGTCATCCTTAACTAACCAGATAGCGGCCACCGAAATACGCCAGCGACCCGCGCTGGTTTCATAAAACTCAAAGCCTTCTGCCGTGAGCAAGTCACGCACTTCATCTGCCTCTTGCTCACTGACGCCATTTAACCGGAATACCAAAACGGCCACGCCGTTCTCCTTTAGATTTCAATCTTAACACTTAGTAAAGTAAGAGTTAGTAGCCAAGTGAGTGCCAGGTGCCGGGTATGCCTCTCCGGGGAAGTCCGCAGCAGGGATGCTGCGGTCTAGGCCCCATGGATGGGTTGAGTAGGCGGCACCCCGCCCGACCCCAGACAGGCATACCCGGTGCCTGACACGGACCACTAACCGCCGAAGCTTGCGACTCTAACCGGTTTGGTCGTATGGTTGCTATCCCAGTCTTAGCCGGCACACCCGATCATGAACTTTGGCCCGTCCGACCTGGTTACCAACAGCGTAACCTTCACCCTGAGTAATGGCGAGCCTGCCGAGCAGCTGTGGTTGCGCGGTGGCTCTGTATTGGTGATCAGCGCGACGGCGCTGGCCCTGTACAAAGACGCCGCCGCCGTCGACGACCCGCTTGGCAATGGCCTGATTGCGCTGACCGATCTGCCCAAAACCTCACCGCTGACCCATCTCGACGGCCATTTTATGACCGAACATCGGGCCGGGTATATCGGTTTGCACGGGGAACGGATGCTGTTAATTACTCCGGTTGCCATTCAACTGTTCGATGAACGTCGGGATGCGCTGCAGAACCGCAACGAGCGGGCCCGGTTGCCGTTGGAATAACGGGTTGTGTTAAACTGCCCGCACTCTCACTTTCCGACTTAAGGACACCACCATGCCTTCCTTTGACATCGTCTCCGAAATTGATGAAGTGGCCCTGCGCCATGCCGTCGACAACGCTAACCGGGAACTGGCCACCCGCTTCGACTTTCGCGGCGTCGAAGCCAGCATCGAGCAAAAAGGCCTGGTGGTCACGCTGAAGACTGAATCTGACTTTCAACTGCGCCAGCTGGAAGAACTGTTCTCCAAAGCCTGCGTCAAGCAGGGCATCAGCGCCGCCGGTGCCGACAAGGAAGACACGCCCGTGCACAGCGGCAAGACGTTTTCCTGGAACATGACGTTCAAACAGGGCATCGACCAGCCAACGGCCAAGAAAATTATCAAGCTGATCAAAGACAGCAAGCTGAAAGTTCAGGCATCGATTCAGGGAGAACAGGTGCGGGTTAACGGCAAAAAGCGGGATGATCTGCAGGCGGTCATGGCCCTGCTGAAGCAGTCTGATATCGAAATTTCACTGCAGTACAACAACTTTCGCGACTGAGCGAACAACTCAAAAATGAGCTAACGTGGCATTGGCCCGCACCGGCTACCGGGTATGCCCCTGTGGGGTCGGCGTAGATCCATCCTTGGAGCCTAGGCCGCAGCATCCCTGCTGCGGACTACCCCACAGCGGCACACCCGGCAACCGTTGCTTGTCAGTTCAGGTACTTCAAAGCTCTATTAATCAATAAACTTCTAGTGACTCATATCACCATGGTCCATCTCCATGGCGTCCCCACCCTGATGCGGGCCCTGCTCACCCGGGCCTTCGATCGTGAGTTCAACCTCAATCTCACCAGCCTGTTCAAATTTCAGCGTCACGGTTTCACGCTCGCCTTCCACCAACCGACGCTGCAAACCGATAAACATCAGATGATAGCTTCCCGGACGCAGCACAAGTTCCTCCCCCTCAGGAACGGCTACACCGTCCGGCAGATGCTGCATGCGCATCATGCCATCGGCCATACTCGATTCGTGAATCTGAACCTCGGCAGCAAAGTCGACCACCGCTCCGATCAGACGGTCGGGCTGGTCGCCAGCATTGTTAATGCTCATGAAGCCCCCGCCAACCGGCGCCCCCGGTGCCGTTGCCCGCGCCCAGGGGTGATCGATCGACAAGGATCCCAGGGTATAGTCATGGGCTTGTGCCACAACAGAAAACAAGAGTGTGGCCAGCGCCACGGTCAGTTTGATGTTACGCATCGTTGAATTCCTCAGTGCATCGACGAAATGACGCAAGCAGGCCGATTCCGTCGTTAGATCATAGGTTTTATCAGTGATAGGCCGCGCGATGAAGACAACAGCCGATGGTATAACTTACAGGTGGGCAGTCAGGGGGGGAGCGCGGCTGAAATAGGCTTGAAACGAGGTTGCACGAGGTGAGACAAGGCGGTCTTGCCGGGTAACTACGGCCACACCTGGCAAGGTTGCAAACGGCCAGGCCTGGGGCAAACCCAGTGCCTGGTTCACGCAGGGGCAGTGTTGCGACGACGAGTCGGTCTCAACGGGCGCGTGCTCGGCTGTCTCCAGTGTATCAATCTGCACCCAGGTGACACCCAGGCCGGTGCACAGGCGCAGCCAGCCCTCAGCAGTCTGAATGCTGCTGGCATTAACGATGGGTATGGCGGTGAAGCACAGCCAGGTGATGACCTGGAGTGCCCAGCCCGCCCGGAGCTGCCGTCGGGTCACAGCGTCATGTCTCGCTATTAGGGTGGGTTACGATGACGCACGCGGCCGGGTGCGTCAATCAGCAAACCGGTGGCGCAACATCATCGATGTCGAGCAGATCAAAGTAACTCTGCCCCAGGGCGATGTAGCGAAAGGCACGTTTATCAAGAAACTGGTTGATGTAGCTGTTCTGCTCCAGTGCCCGCAGGTAATCGTTATAGCCGGTGTAGCTGGAGGCCACCAGATCAGTACCGGTCAGGATTCTGCTGGCGTATTGGTTCAGAAACCCGACATAGTGTTCACGCCGGTCTGCATCGCGGAAGTAGCCGTCGTACAGAACGTTCCAGGAAATATCGAACCAGAGGTTGGGATAAGCATCCATCAGCCGGCTCATTTGGGCGACGTGTTCTTGCGGGTCGAGTTCCATTTGCTCGCGCGACGTGCCCAGGTGCATCCACACCACGGTGTTCTCCGGGTACTGTTCCAGTACCGCTTCCATCAGGTGCACATAGCCGTAATCGTCTTCGTCGTTGCCCATGTCGGAATGCAGAGCCAGCGGCATGTTGCGCTCAGCCAATTGCTCCATAAAGGGGGCCCAGTTGGCAATGTCGTCCAGCGTGGCCGCTTCGTGGCCGTAGGAAAACAGCGCCTGCTTGACCAGATTCGCCTCACCCATCCACTGAAACAACCCCGGAAATTCCCGGTCCAGTATCGCCATGCGGTCGACTATGCCCTCGGGGTTTTGCAGATCGGGGAACGTCATTGAGGCACGCAGTTCCACCCCGGTTCTGGGGTAGGCATTCATGTTCACGCCGTTGACGAAATCGTTTTTCATCGTCGGAGCGATCACTGCACTGCCGCTGCAGTCGCCGCCGTTGAGACAAGCCCAGTCTTGAATGCGGGTCTGGCCGATGCCGTAGACATTGGCGTACTTGATGCCAGCGCGTTGCAGGTATTCGACCATGACCTGATGATCAATATGCGGGCCGCTGAAGGGTTGAAAATGCAGGTGGCTATCAACCACCAGCCGGTGCCCCTGTACACTGCGGTCATAACACATCTCTGCCAGCGCAGAACCACTGACGACCAGAGACAACAAAGCGCCCACCAGCGCTGTCTTCCTGCCACCCTGCCTCATTCCATACCCTCTTTTATTGCCTATTCTCATTCATTCTGTCAGCCGGCCAGGCAAACACCTGGACCATGCAATACGCCCAGAAAGCCAGCCCCAGATGAAATATATCCATACGCACAGGCAGCCCCAGCAAGGGCTCGGTGCCGCCGCCGATGACCAACCCATTGACCACAAACACCACGGCGGCAAGCAATAGCCAGCTCGCCTGTACGGGCTGCCCCCGGCGCCACAAGGCCACGGCTATAGCCACCGCGACCAGCGTCATGGCCAGCCCAATAACGAGTTGAAACACGGATAACCGGGCCAGCCAGTAACCGAGGATAAACACCAGCGCCGCATCGGCCAAATGCGCCAGCCATAATTTACGGTGCAGGCGCAGCCAGCCAATCCAGTCGAGCAATGCCATGGTCAGCAGATAGAGACCGGCAACACCAAAGACCCGGGAGGCCAGGGTGTGCAGGTCATCGAGCCGGGCCTGCCACTGAAAACCGAACTTGACTGCGCCAATCGCCGAGGCCAGCCCCAGCAATGCAAAACAGACTGCGGCTAAAAAGGCCGCCGACCGGCGGGTTTGCATCAAGCGCTGACTGGCCCACCAGGCACTGGCCGTCAGAATCACTTCGGCCACCCACCAGTGCGTCATCGGGCGGCCTTACTCTTCAGCCGACAGGGCTTGCAGGCGATTCTCCAGCTCGGCCATGCCCGCTGGCACATCCACCGGGTAGCCCAGAGCATTGAAGGTGGAACCAAAGGCATGCAAGGTGCGAAACAGGTTGTGAACCCGGCACTGTTCGCCCATCTGACCAATGCGCACAATGGGCGGGCCAAAGGAACCGGCGATCTCTACCCTGAAATGTTTAGAGATGTGGGCGCATACCGCTTTCGAATCCAGACCTTCAGGCAGGGCGATGCCCACCACCGAATTCAGTCGGGCCTCATTAGGCACATAGAGTGACAGACCCAAGGCTTCAATACCGCCCTGCAACGCCAGGCTGCTCTTGCGATGGCGCTGAAAACGACGCTCCAGGGTTTCTTCGCACACCAGACGCATGGCTTCGTGTAGGGCCAGCAGGCCCGATACCGGTGCCGTGTAATGATAAGAGGCTTCATGCCAGAACCGGGTGGCCAGCAGGGCATCGAGCGTCCAGTGCGGCATCGGCACCGGGCGTTGCAGAATGCGTTGCCAGGCCAGTTCGGAAAACGCGACCAGCGACACACCGGGTATTGAGCTCAGGCCTTTCTGGCCACCGGTGATCACCACATCGATGCCCCAGTCGTCCATGTTCAATTCCATGGTACTCAGCGTGCACACCGCATCGACAATGAGGCGACAGTCGTAACGCTGAGCCAGGGCGCCAATGGCAGCCAGATCTTTATTGTGAGTGGTGTTGGACGTTTCACCCTGAACAATGGTCATTACCTCAGGCTGAAACGTCTGCAGAATGTCTTCAATGCGACGGGGGTCAGCGCTGCAGCCTTCATCGACCAGCAAACGTTCGACTTCACCACCGGCCCGCAGGGCCATTTCAGACAGGCGCTGCGAAAAAAAGCCATTGCAAACGCACAGCACCCGCGTGCCCGGCCATACCAGGTTGGTAACCGCCATTTCCATCGCCGCCGAGCCGGGACCGGCCACACCCATCAGCCAGGGCGATTCGGTCTGAAAGATATAGCGCCCCATGCGCTTCACCTGATCGATGATCCGCGCCATGGTCTCGCCCAGGTGATTGATCACAATGCCGTTCGCCGCCGCCACCGGGCCGGGAATGGGCACCGGACCGGCCCCCATCATCAACAGGGGTTCTTCGGGCAATATCTGGTTGAGGCCATCAATGTGGGGAACTTGGATCATCCTGGGCGCGTCCGGCTGGGTGGGAAATCAGTAATCGAAACAGTGCCCATATCATGATGTGCGACGCCCGGCAGCGCAACCATCAGCCATGCCAGAATATGTCCCGGAGTTGTCTTTCATGGACAGAGCTCGTTCACTCGCCACCAGCAGCGCCTTGCGCTTGGCCAGCGTTTCGCTGGGCTTCTCACCGAATTGACTTGCATACAGTGCAGGCAGACGCCCCAGATGGTTCAGGCCATGTTCCAGCGCATGCCAGGAAATGCTGGGCGAATCGCCTTCACACGACAGCAAGGCCATGCGCAGTCGGAGCAGCTTGCAGCGCTGGTAATAACGGTACGGCGTCATGCCGATGTAACGTTTCATCTGGTAGTAAAGGGTGCGCTCGCTGCTGTGCACAATTCTGGTCAGGTCCTGCAGGTTGAACTCCCAGCCCGGGTTGTTGGCAATGAATTGAACCGCCTGCTCAATTTTTGGATCAATTATTCGCCGTCGGGGCAGGTTGATCTGGAAGGTCGGTTCACTCAGGCACGCCGTCAGTTGTGTCAGCATATACCGGGTCTCACGGACGGCACTGTCATAGTCCGGGAAATACCGGCTCCTCAGGTTATACTCCTCCAGCAGCGAGCGAACTTGCTGCCGTTGACGATCAGACTCCAAAAAGCTCCGGTCACTTGAGAACCTGGCAGCGTCTGATTCTGGAAACTGAACAATCGTCAATACCGAATGGCCGTCGGTAACCAGGTCAAAGGGTTCATCGGCACGCACAAGGAATACATCATTCTTAAATTGTATTCGCCCCGTGCATACCCAGATCAGCACCGGCTGACCAGCGTTCCGTCCAGTCACCCCCGTAGATCCGTCCACAACGATCTGACCCAGATTGCCACTGGCGGTATAAAGGATGGACATCCCGGGGAAACTTTTCACGCTGGGTGGGAATGAAAACTCAATACCGGGGAGACCAAGCAGTACTTTAACACTTCCCAGCCACTGCCCGGGACTTGACCGGGTAAAGCGCAAATAGGAAGCCAATCCAGATCCGTAATACATCATCAGACTCTTGTTATGGTGTCATTCGTGGGGCTCTTATATGAGACTATACTAAAACTGGATCACCCGATCGGTGCGGCGGACCACTGCAGCGATAATCTGCAACGCTATTGATCCATATCAAGGGCGTGAAACAATTGCTCGCTCCAGCGCTGGGGTTTTGCGAAAAGGAACCCCTGGCCATGTTTGCAATCTAACTGGCACAGAATCAGTCGCTGCGGTTCGTTTTCCACACCTTCTGCAACCACTTCGAGGTTCAGGGCATGGGCCATGGCCAGAATGGCCCTGACCAGAGTAATGTCAGCTTGTTGCTGGTTAAGCCTGGCAACAAAGCTCCGGTCAATCTTGAGAACATTGACCGGTAGCGACTGCAGATACGCCAGTGAAGAATATCCAGTACCGAAATCGTCAATCGCTATTCGAATGCCCTGTTCCTGCAATGACGCCAGTTTTAAACTCAGCTGATCATCAAAATGAACCAGTGATGTTTCGGTGATCTCCAGTTCCAATTCCCAGTTAAGCTGATCGGTATAACGGCGCATTCGGGTTATTTCCGAGACGAAACCGTCGTCCAGCATATGCCGGGCAGAAACGTTAATGGCCAGACGTATACCCATGGGTAGTCTGAAGGTGCTCTCCTTCAAGTGTACTTGAATATTCTGCAAAACAACGGTCGTCAACTCGGCTATCCATCCTCGTTTTTTCGGCAATCGGGATAAAGTCGCTGGGTGGTACCGGACCGAGAACTGGGTGATGCCAGCGCATTAGTGCTTCCAGCCCTGTTACTTCACCACTTTCAAGCATGTAATGTGGCTGATAAACCACACTGAATTCATGCTGGGATTCGACGATTGAGCGAGACAAATACTGCCCAATGGTTTCTTCATACAACAGCGTTCGGTTGATGTCCGGATTGAAAATCTGGTACCGAAACCGGCCCATACGCTTAGCGGAGTACATGGCCTGATCTGCTTTTTCAAGCAGCGATCTGTCTTCGTCTGCATGCAAGGGAAACAAACTGGCACCGATCGACAAGCTTATATAATGTGGCTCATCATTAACAACAAAGGGTTCTTTGAAGGCGTTCAGTATTCTCTCGCAAAACGCTTCTGTTCCGGCCATGCTGTCAACCTCGATGATGGCTGCAAATTCATCTCCTGAGAGACGCGCAAGTACATCCCCCTTGCGCAAGACCGAATGCAGCCGCTGTGCCACCTGCACCAACAACTCGTCACCCTTCGCATGACCATGAAGGTCGTTCACTTCCTTGAAGAAATCGAGGTCCAGGTACAGCACTGAGAAGTGTGCCGGGGAATGATCCTGCTGTCCGGTTCTCGATTCCAGGAATGCCTGGAACAAATGGCGGTTGGGCAGTCGGGTAAGCATATCGTAGTAGGCGAGGCTGGCCAGTTTTTCATCCATCGCAGCCAGGTCACCAACGTCCATGAAGGTGCCGACATAGCACTGCGACTCATTCACTTCGACGCCGTATATCGTCAGCCATTGTGGATATATCTCACCATTGGAACGCTGGTTCCAGATCAACCCTTCCCATCTATTTTCTATTGACAACTGTCGCCACATGCTGCGGTAAAAATCACGTCCATGATAGCCCGAGCTGAGAACCGAGGGTTTTTCACCAACCACGGTGTCGGCGTCGTATCCGGTCACCTGTTGAAAAGCCCGGTTGACGTAGACAATCCGGGGTTCCTGAGTCGCGAGCATCATGGCTCGGGGGTGGCCGTCGACAAGTGCCTTGAATTCCCTGTCCAGAATACCTGTGTCCATAAGTCAGAATGATTCAATGTGTCGGTGTGTATGAACAGGCTAGTGAAGTTTCAGGACCAGCCTATCCAGATAATGCAAATTAATGCGTCAATACATTGAAGAAGGTGACTTCTGGTTTTCGCAAGCAAGCTTTTTCGCTGGTGATTTCCTGAAAACTCCGAACCCGAATAGAAAATTTGCAAAATCTGGATGGCTGCATTTGGGTTGGCCACTCATAGTGGCTGACACCTAGAAAATCGAGACAGCAGAATGCGTAAAACAAGACCAGTCACTGGACATCAGCGGTTATACGCGGCCAGCGAACATCTGATTACTACAACAGAACTCGATAGCACCATTACTGCGGTTAATGACAGTTTCGTGGCCATTTCCGGCTACACGAAAGATGAGCTTATTGGCCAGCCACACAACCTGATACGACATCCGGATATGCCAGAAGGCGCCTTTGCAAATTTGTGGGAATCCATCCGGGCCGGCAATTCCTGGAAAGGGCTGGTTAAAAACCGGTGCAAGAATGGCGATCATTACTGGGTGGACGCCTTCGTAACTCCCATCACCAAAAACGGAAAAACCGTTGAGTACCAGTCAGTTCGGGTACTGCCAACTCCGGAACAGGTTGCACGTGCCGAGAAGGTCTACGAGGCCTGGCGTACGGGCAAACTGCCTTCACGATATCAGGCTCTGGCTTTACCCTTGCATCTCAAAATAACAGCCGCCTATTTGGCCCTCACCGGACTGCTGCTGATCAGCGGTCTCTTTCAGGCGCTATGGACCCTGGCATACGGTTTCACTGGCATGTCTTTGTTGTTTGCAGCGACGCTGTTTGCTGTCTGGCCTCAGGTAAAACTGGCCCGTGAAGCCCGAGCGGGAACTCATCCGGTTATGCCCTACCTCTACACCGGCAAGCGAGGCGACTCTGCCTGGCTGGAGTACGATCGAATGAAACGGGATTCAACGATGAGGGCCATCGCTGCACGCATGCATGCCAACGTGGGTGTCATGGGTGTGTCTAAGGAAAAGACACTCGATTGCATTCAGTTTTCAATGAACCACATTCACTCCCAGCGGGGCGATATTGTTTCAATCAATCAGGCTTTTGATGAGCTCGAATCCAGCGTTCACCGGGTCAGCGAGCTGACAAGCATTACTCACTCCGCCACTCAGTCTGCTCGTGAGTCATCAAAACTGAGCCATGAAAAAATGCAACAGATGACCGATGCCATCACTGCGCTCACGTTAACACTGGAGCAGGCGTCCACGGGTATCGAAGACCTGGCCCGTCGTAGCCTCGATATCAACAAAGTGTTGGACGTTATTACCGACATTGCTGAACAAACCAACCTGCTGGCTTTGAACGCTGCCATTGAAGCAGCCCGGGCGGGCGACGCGGGACGGGGGTTTGCCGTTGTCGCCGATGAAGTTCGCGGTCTCGCCCGGCGCACCCGAACTTCCACCGATGAAATTAGCACCATCATCAATGGTCTTCGGAACGTCACCGAATCGGTCGTGGCAACCATTCATCAGGGCCATTCGGCGTCCTCTTTGGCAACCACCATGACCCGGGAAGCGCAATCGAGCCTCAGTGATGTACTTAGTCACATTGAATTGATTGAACAACACGCTCAGGAAGTGGCCAGCGCTACCGAAGAACAATCCGCTCTCAGTATTCAGGTACAGCAGCAAAGCAGTAGCCTCGGTGCTCTTGGTGATCAATCGGTTACCAGCAGTGAGCATGCCTGCCACGAATCAGAAAATCTGGCACTTGCCGTTGACCGCGCGCAACTGCTGGCCAGCCACTTTTTAGCCATGCTAACCCGGGATATCAGAGAGGCAATCACAGAAACCCACTAACAACCAAGCACAGGCATGGCTGACACCGGTTGGCCTTCCTGGCCCGATTTTTATCAAGCCTCCGAAATCGCCACAGACCTCCAAACAAATCTTTACATCCTCTTTCATCCCTGCCACCACATAACCGCTGCAGATCACTACACTACTGAACACACCGTATTGTTTGGGCCAACCACCGGCCCGGACTCATCGACTTATGAACAGGGGAAGGACAATCAGGATCCGTTGCGAATGAAAGCACACACTCCCGCTCCCGCCAAAAGGGCTGCTTCACCCTTGCTGGGCCTTATTGCCAGCGTGGTGTTCGTGATGCTCTTGTTAGCGATCCTGCTGTATTTCGGCGTTCACTATTACATTATCGATTTGTTGCACTGGGTGGATGCCCAGGGAATCTGGGGACCTGTGCTGTTGGTATTACTCATGGCGCTGGTTGTGGTTCTCGTGTTGCCCGGTGTGTTGCTGACCACCGGTGCTGGCTTTGTGTTCGGCGTCGTTGAAGGGTCGGTTTACATTGTTCTGGGAACCACGCTGGGCGCGCTCGCGGCCTTTTTGATTGCTCGTTATTTGTTTGGCCCCTACGCGGTCGATTTTGTGCGCCGGCGCAACCGGTTGCGGCTGATCAATGAAGAGATGAGCGCCAACGGCTGGAAAATTGTCCTGCTGACCCGGTTGATTCCGTTTTTCCCCGGCAAGCTGTCCAACTACTTTTTTGGGCTGACCCGGTTTTCCTGGCAGGGGTACCTGGTCGGCTCGCTGATCGGTTTTATTCCGTTCTCTGTGCATAACGTCTACCTCGGCTCGATCGCTGCCGATGTCACTACGCTTGGCTTGCGCAATACAGAGCGCACCGGGTTTGAATGGATCCTTTACGGCGGTGGTTTTGTCATGACCGTGATCATCGTGTTCTATCTGAACCGGCTGGCACGGCGGGCCCTGAGCCAATACACCAAACCTGCTGACAACGAGGAGTCTGAATCATGAAGTGGACCAAGTGGCTGCCCTGGCGTTTTGCCATTTCCTACATTGCCAAAAAGCAGGGCATACTCGATCCCATTCCGATCATGGCGAGAGTGCAAGCTCTGGCCCAGCCCTCCGAGGTGGCAGAACCGATTGAACTGATTCGCTCCGGTGTTGTGTTCCATGCGCGCGGGCTGATCAACAGCCGCGTGATTCAGCACAACCTCGACTGGGTGTGGCCGGTCTGGATCGAACGGCAGTTCGACCCGAAAGACCCGTCTTTTATTCCACGGGCCTTTGCCATTACCCACATCAACATCAGTAATCGCAACTGGACGGCCGTGGGCTACCCCGATTGCCCGGACTTGCCGATCGTGGACCCGAATGGCCTGCTGACTCCCCTTTTCAATGGCTGGTCACTGGATGCCTGGCTGATCACCGAGAAGGGTCAGCGGTTACTGCCGTCCAAACTGAAACAGGTTGATCAGCGCCAGGAACTGGCAGACGGTCCTCTTATCAGAACGATTGCAACTGACGACGGGCTGGAGCTGCGCACCAAAGTCTGGGTTGAACGCGTCGACGGTAAAATGCAGTGTCGGTTGCACATCAGCGGCCACAGTGACCAGGCCGGGCATCTGGTGCTGGCATTGCGCCCCTACAACCCCGAAGGCATCTCCTTTATTCACGATGTTACCTTGAATGAGAGTCGCACGGGCTGGCGCATTAACGATGAAAGCACGGTTCAATTTTCAGCACCGGCAGACCGGCACCACGTTTCCCATTACCGGGAAGGCGACGTGAACATTCATCTGCACGATCGTGAAGACCAGCACAGCGGTCATTGTGAAGTGGGCATGGCCACCGCCGCGGCCCTATTCAACCTGGAGCCTGGTGTGACCAAAGAGCTGACCGCCAGTATTGAACTCGAAACCAAGCCAAGCACCCCGCTAATTGACGATGCCTGGGCGGCTGTCAACAGCCAGAGGTGCACCCTCACCTGCCCGGACCCGCACTGGCAATTCCTGTTTGATGCCGCCGCGACCTCTCTGGTATTGCATTCACCGGACGATGTATTCCCAGGCCCCTACACCTACAAACGTTTCTGGTTTCGCGATGCCGCCTACATTATTGATGCCCTGCTCAGCATCGGTTTGACGCATCGCGCGGAGCGGGCACTGGATCGCTTTATCGATCGTCAAACAGCGGCCGGCTATTTTCGCTCTCAGGAAGGTGAATGGGATTCAAACGGCCAGGTGCTGTGGATACTGGAGCGGTTTTTTAAATTCACTCACCGGCGCCCGGCCAAGTGGTTGAACATCATCAAGCGCGGTGCCGACTGGATCATCAAAAAACGGGTGTCAACGCATCTCGATGCCCCTCATGCCGGCCTGATGCCAGCCGGGTTCAGCGCCGAACACCTGGGGCCAAACGACTTTTACTACTGGGATGATTTCTGGAGCGTCGCCGGTCTGCACTGCGCCAGCCGTATGGTGGCCGCGACCGACCCGGAACTGAGCCAGCGCTATGTCGATGCAGCCCGTGATTTTGAACAATCGATCGAGCGCAGCCTGGCTGTTCAGGCCGACAAACTGCGTCGGCCGGCCATGCCTGCCTCTCCGTACCGGCGGCTCGACTCCGGTGCTATTGGGTCTGTGGTGTGCGGGTATCCGTTACAACTCTGGGCGCCGGATGATCCGCGTATGACCGACCTGGTCGAGTTTCTGCTGGAGCGTTGTTTCCTCAAAGGTGCTTTCTATCAGGACATGATTCACTCGGGCCTCAACGCCTACCTCACCCTGCACGTGGCTCAGGTCATGATGCGTGCAGACGACCCGCGCTATCTGGACCTGATCGACGCTGTGGCCGACATCGCCTCACCAACCGGGCAGTGGCCCGAAGCCATTCACCCGCTTACCGGTGCCGGCTGCATGGGCGATGGTCACCATGTCTGGGCGTCTTCGGAATGGGTATTGATGATGCGCTACTGTTTCTTGCGCGAAGAAGACGACCACCTGGTCCTGTGCCAGGGCATTCCCGAACGCTGGCTCGACGCTGAAGGCCCCATTTCATTCGGGGCCGCTCCGACCGAGTTCGGTGAAGTGACGGTGACGGTTGAAGCGAAAAGTGCCACCGAAACGGAAGTCCGCTGGGACGCCGACTGGCATGGCCCGGCGCCTGCACTGGCTATCCGTCTGCCCGGCCATCAGCCGGTCTGGATTGACGCGGGGCAGGCACAGAACCAGGCCGTGCTCAGCCGGTGAAGGGTCAGTCGTATTGTTGCAGGCCGTTGCCGCGAATCATCGCCTGCAACTCACTCACGTATTCCTGCCCCCGTTCGGAATAACGAATCAGGGCCGGTGCCAGTGCCAGGCCGCTGATGTCGTTGCCTTCGCTGCGCAGCGACGCTCGCCGGTTACGCAGATCAGCATAGGCGGGGTGGGTGTTGATGTTGTTCATGTATCGGCGCACCGATTCCCGAACCGATGCGAAAGCGGCCACTTCGTGGCTGGCCCCGGCGTTTCGCGCTTCGGGCACCAGCCCGCAACCGGCCACAAAGCACCACTGTCCGAAATAGTTGTTGCCCAGCCGGGCAAAGCGAGAGGTGCCCCAGGCACTCTCGTTAGCAGCCTGAGCCAGCGCAATGGACGGCGGTACCACGTCCAGCCGTTTGATCAGTTGCGCCCGGTCTGCGGTCTCGATCGGGTCAAATTCTTCCAGTTCATAACGTTCTGCCAACTGCAGCAGCCAGCGGCGCTCGGCCCACCCTGGCGCGCCGTGTTCCTGAATGGCCAGCAACCGCTCGCGACTGCTCAGTATGGCAGCGTTCTCCTGCTCGACCAGGGGCACCATATACTCAAAAAAAGCCGCTTTTCGGGCATCACCGGCGGCATAATCGTCGAAATTCGGGGCGGCTGATGGGCCCAGAGGCAACCAGAACCCCAACAAGGGGGCCAGAACAAACAAGACGGCTATGACGGCTAAAGGCCATATTTTGTTCATGCAAACTCCTGAAAAGTCGATTAATCACACCAACAGTCTACGTTAATAACCAGCAAGCAGGTTGATATAGCACTATTTCAGTCAACACTAGGGGGTGAATCTGGTATTTTGCCTCCTGCCCAAATGCAATCACACCTTATAACGAGACCCCCCATGGCATCACAGGGAAGCCGTTCGCAACGCCTGTTGGCAATGATCGACCATGAATTCAAATCCGCCGTCGGCCCGATTGGCGAGATACTCATAGAAGATACCCGGCAAATATGGCGCCGCAAGGGCTGGAAAGGCCCGTCAGCGCTGCGTCATTACATCAGCGAGCTGGCATCGAACATCGAGAGCGAACGGGATAAACAGGCTTTTCTGGAAGCCACCAGCAAGGTGGTTTACAGCATGACATCCGGTACCGGGCAGCCCCCGGCTCGCCGTTAATCGTATAGCAACATACAGGTATAAAAGGAGTTACCGCTCATGTTCGGAAAACGGTTTTCGATCAGCACCCAATTCGTGCTGCTGCTGTTGTGTGTCCTGGCATTAAACGCAGGCGCCTTCTTTCTATTGCTCAAGAATGTCTACATGCAAGAGCTTCGAGCCCAGGCGCAAACCGTTGTCGCCAACGTCGATGCCTTTGGCAGCTGGGTGGCAAAAACCGGGCGGGTCTGGGTGCGTGATGGGCAGGACAGTTTTCTCGGAGAATTGGACGTTCATCCGGTCGATAACCCAAGCCAGACCATCACTTTCTACTCGAAAAACCCGGCACTGGCTCAGCGTGAATTTTCAGAAACAGTGGCGGCTTCGGAATCGCCCGCCAAGTTCCGGATGACCTCGCAAAACGTGATGAACCCGGCCAATACCCCGGATGCCTTCGAATCACGGGCGCTGAACAACATTCAGTCGTTTAATTTGCCCGAGTTCTTCGAAACCGTCGGTGGTGAGTACCGCTATGCCAAGCCCGTGTTTCACACGGAAGCCTGCATCGTTTGCCATGGCAACGCAGCAAGCGCGCCGCGCGATGTACTGACCCGGTACGGCTCTGAAAATGGCTTTGGGTTTGAAGCAGGCGACCTGGCCGGCATCATCAGTGTGACCATTCCGCAACGCAACCTGCTGGCAGGCACAGTGTCGCTGTTCGGGATTGTGGAAATACTGGCCATTGCCCTGTCGATTCTGGCGATACTGTGGTTCGTAAGACGCACCATCATTCAGCCAGTGGGTGTGCTAACACAGATGGCCGACAACATTTCCAAGGGGCAGGAAACCGAACTCGATGTCAGCTCAATACCGCTGAACAGCCGCAATGAAATCGACCAGTTAAAGCTGGCGACCTCGCGCATGAAAACCAGCTTTAACCTGTCGATTCGCAAGGTAAAGGAAGCGCGCGCCGCTGCCCAGCAAGCCATTAAAGTCGCCAAAAGCCTGAAGGCACAACAGGCAAAACAGACACCGCCCAAAGAGGATTAGTTGTTAACTCGACGTTTCGAGTGCCACTCAGGTTTCCCGAACGCCCAACTTTGAGTTAAGCATCACAGCCACAAACATGGTGTCGGCGTCGTCTTCGGGCGCGCCGACCATGCTCTGGCTGAGCAAGGTAAACTCAGGGTGTTCTGACAGGAACTGGCTCACCCGGTCTTCGTTTTCCTCGACCAGCCAGCTGCAAGTCGCATACACCAAATAACCGCCCGCTTTAACCGAGGCAGACGCCTGCGCCAGCAACTGATCCTGAATCGGCTGCAGGGTGCTCAGTGAGGTTTCAGTCAGTCGCCAACGGCTGTCCGGATTACGTCGCCAGGTGCCGGCACCCGAGCAGGGGGCGTCAATCACAACCCGATCGAAGGCCCCGGCCTTCAGGTCAGCGACGGCATCCGGCCGGGTCGCATCCAGCGCCTGAGTGTGCAGATTGGTAAAACCCTGCCGCGCGGCGCGGCGTTCGGTTTCTTGCAGGGCATGGGCACGAATGTCCGTTGCCAGCACCTCACCGGCCGGCCCTACCCGACTCGCCAGTGCCACCGCCTTGCCACCACCGCCCGCACAGACATCCCAGACCCGGTGGCCGGGTTCGGCCGCCACCGCGTCAACAATGCGCTGACTGGCGCGGTCCTGGATTTCCACCCATCCGGCATCCCAGGCCTTGGTTTTGGTGATTGGGGAATCGGGCGCCAGCGCCAGCACATCGCCCGCCTGGTCCAGCACGGTGAGGCCGGCTGCGTGCAACGACCGGGCGGCCTGCTCACCCTTGCCAGGCAAGGCGCGCAACCAGATCGGTGGACGGGTCATTTGCATCGTGAGCCAATGCCCGGCCTGGGAATCCGACCAGTGGCTTGCCGCCGTGCGCTGATCCAGCCAGGGCTGCCAACCAGGCAGCCACCCCTGACTGGCGGCCTGAATACCGGGGTCGTCGCGCTGACGGTCCAGCCAGACGCGTCGCTGTGCAACGTCCGTCAACTCATTGGGCGCCTGCTCGTCCAGACCGTCCAGCAACACCAGCCAGCCCCAGAGCTCAACCGCAGGAATGGCCTTAAAGGCTAGCCACAGAGTGTCGGCAGTCCACACTGCCTGCCCGTGATTGCTGGAATCTGGCTGTGAATAACCCTGCTGCAGCATGACCGGCACCGCTGCCAGACGGCACAGCTGAAACAACCGGTCACTGTAGAACCGCCGGTCTTTGCCGCCGTAGGCCTTGCGCTCCCGAAACCGGGCGGCCAGCCAGCGATCCATCTGCGGCCACTCAGGTTCGGTCTGCAGCGCCCGCGTCAGGTCACACAGGTGCGGCCAGCGGTAGCCGGGCCACTGTGGCCGCGTTGAGGTGTCGGTGTGCGCCATGGCGAGAGGTCCTGTTGTCATTGCAAGGCAAGCGAGCCGCGCAGTATAAAGCAGCCGTAAGGTGGAATCACGGACCGCTGCCTTGCCACGCAAACCGTTCGCCCTGAGCCTGTCGAAAGGCCTTGGGGAGCATAACCAAGTGCCGGTTCAAGGGAAGCTCGACAGGCTCAGCCCGTACAGTGCTGAATACAGCGGTTCCTTGTTATCGGGTGTTTCGGTTTGTCCGGCGAAGCCACTCTGGCATGATCCCATTCGGTAATTTGCATGAGGATGCCTGTTCATGACCCACCCCCTGGCCGTAATAACCGGTGCCACCAGCGGCATTGGCGCTGCCTACGCCGACCGAATGGCCGCCGATGGCTACAACCTGCTGCTGACCGGCCGGCGCGAAGACACACTGGCTGCGGTATGCGCCCAGCTACGCCAGCGCTACCCGGTCGACATTGAGTACCGGCTTGTGGATCTGGCCGAGGCCGATCAGCGCGAGGCGCTGGTTCAGGAAGTGACCTTGCTGCCGCGGCTGGATGCTCTGATCAACAATGCCGGTTACGCCGAAGATGGCCGCTTCGGGGATCTGAACTGGTCCCGTCACCAGGCACTGCTCGATGTGCATGTCACCAGTACCCTGCAGCTGACCCATGCCGCCTTGCCCAACCTGATCCGGGCTCGAGGGCTGCTGATCAACCTGGCTTCGGTGGCCAGTTGGCTGCCCACGCCGCAAAGCGCCCTTTATGGCCCCACCAAAACGTTCGTTAGGGCGTTTACCGAGACGCTGGCGTTGAGTTATCGGCGCGAAGGGCTGCGTGCACTGGCCGTCTGCCCCGGTTTCACGGTCACCGATTTTCACGCCCGCCTGGGGCTCGACCCGGACAGTTTCTATAAACGCCACGGCATTACCCGAGCCTGGTCAGCCAAGGCCGTGGTCGAGCGCTCGCTCAACGACCTGGCCCGGGGCCGGGTGTTGTCGATTCAGGGCTGGAACTACCGGCTGATTGTTGCCGTTCTGCGCCACCTGCCGGTGCGTTGGCTGCACGCGGCACTGGACCGATCCGACCGGGCTCGCTAACAGTCGCTGACATCCGGTAACCAGGGGACGACCAAATTCGGCTTTAAGCCCGGCCTTTCGGGCCGATAATCCTAGACGGCCCGCACCCGTCCCAGACGTAAAGTTTCTCGGCATCTGGCGCAAGCGGCCCGTTATCTGCTATAAGTTGTGTGTTTATAAAGTGATGTGGTTCACATTATGTCTATAGCTCTGGATCGTCGGATTTGAGCCAATACAGTCAGCGCATTTCCGATACAACACTTCGCATGCCGGTTGCCTTGTTGCAAGTCGGTATGTTCGTGTGCCGGTTAGACAGACCCTGGCTGGGCACGCCCTTCCTGATGCAGGGTTTTCTGATTGAAAACCGCGACATGCTGCACCAGGTGCAAAGCCTGTGCAGCCAGGTGTGTGTCGACACCCGCAAGAGCCTTGTCAAATTCAAGGCGCGGCCCGGCAAAAACCAGACACCCCCAACCTTACCGGCCTCATTTGATCGCGACATGGCGCAAATGGGGTTGCGCAGCGTGCTGCCCACGTACACCCGCACGCTGAAACACGTTAAACAGGCCATGCGTGGGCTGAGCAAGGGCCACCCGCTTAACCCGGATACCCTGGGCAAGCACGTCGATGAGTGCATTACGGCCCTAATCGACAACATTCCAGCCATGACCTGGCTGTCACGCGTGAAAAGCCACGACGATTACACCTACGAGCATGCCCTGCACGTGAGCCTGCTGTGCATGGTGTTTGGCATTCACTGCGGCTGGCCCCGGGACGAGGTGCGCACGGTCGGGCTGGCCGGTTTGTTGTTCGACCTGGGCAAGCTGCGCATACCGAAATCGCTGCTGACCAAACCCGGCCCGCTGACTGAAACCGAATGGCAATTGTTTAACGAACATCCAAAATGGACGCGCTATCTTCTGGAAAAATCCGGCTTCGGTCACGATGTTGTCGCCGCTTGCTACTACCACCACGAACGGCCCGATGGCCAGGGTTACCCGGTGCAGAAGCTGGCTGGCCAAGTACCGTTGAGCGCCCGGCTGATTCACATTCTCGACGCCTTTGACGCCATGATCAGTTACCGGCCCTATGCCCAGCAACGTACGGTCTACGACGCCATTCGGGTACTCTACAAAGGCCGCTCTACGGAGTTCGATTCTGCCCTGGTCGATCAGTTCATCGAATTGATGGGGGTCTACCCCATCGGTACCCTGGTCGAGTTGAGCAGCGGTGAAGTCGCCGTGGTGATTGGCCAGAATCACGATGCCAGGCTGTTGCCCAAGATTGCCGTGGTTCGCGACCGTAACAAGCAACCGGTCAACGAACGCGTCGTTAACCTCAAACACCTGACCGGAAATGACGGCCTGCCCCTGTTTCGGGTGAAGACCATGCTGCACGATGGCAGTTACGGCATTTTCATGCAGGACTATACCCGCCAACTGGTGCTGGGAAACCAGGCCGCACGCTAACGACTCACCGACTTCACCTGCCCCGACCTTGTACCCCGCCGTACAATGGCCGACACTCTCTGAACCCCCGACAATGACTGGATACGCATGACCTGGGACTGGCTGCTGACACTGGGCCTCTGGCTCTACATTGCACTGTTGATCGCCCTGAGTTTTCGCATTCTGATGCGCAGACGCAGTGTGGGTGTCACCCTGGCCTGGCTGCTGCTGATTTACATCGTGCCGCTGGTCGGCTTTGGCCTGTATTTGCTGTTTGGCGAGCGCTATCTCGGCCGGTTGCGGGCCAAACGCGCCATGGTACAAAACCGGTTTTACAACCAGTGGCTGCATCAGGTCGGCGAACGCGACGCACTGAATACGCTGATCGATACACCACTGCGACCGGTCATGGAACTGACACTCGGCAGCCTTAAGCTACCGGCCTTGCGCGGCCACAACTGGCAATTACTGAGTGAGCCGGACACTGTCTTCGACGCCCTGCTGGACGACCTGAACCGCGCCGAGAACTGGATATTCATGGAGTTCTATATTCTCGAACCCGAGGGCCGGGTAGAGGAAGTTCTCACCGCCCTTACTGACGCCCGGGCGCGCGGTGTCGCTGTCTATTTGCTGCTCGACAGCGTGGGTTGCAACCGTTTTTTGAGAAGTGCCCGTCACCGCCAACTGGTTAAAGCCGGGGTAGAGGTACTGGACGTATTGCACGCCAACGTGCTGCGCATGTTCCTGCAACGCATCGACCTGCGCCAGCACCGCAAGCTGGTCAGCATCGACAATCGGATCGCTTACAACGGTTCAATGAACCTGGCCGACCCGGACTGGTTCAAGAAGCACAGCGGCTTTGGCCCCTGGGTCGATGTGATGGTGAGAGTCGAAGGCCCGATGGCGTCAATCATTCAGGGCACCATGATCTTCGACTGGGAAATGGAAACCGGCCACCGCCTGAACACCGCCCTAAGCTGGCCCGAAGCGGCCAGCGACGGCCCGGCGCTGATGCAATTTCTGCCGACCGGCCCGGCTTTCGATGAAGACATTCTGCTGCAGGTTTTGCTGACCGCGGTGCACAACGCCCAGCGCCGGGTGATCATCACCACGCCCTATTTCGTGCCCGACGAATCGTTATTGCAGGCGCTCAAGTCCGTCGCCAAACGTGGCCTGGCGGTCACCCTGCTGGTGCCGCGGCGCATCGACAGTCGCCTGGCCAAGTACGCAGGCCGGTCGTTCTACGAAGAGCTGCTCAGCCACGGCATTGAAATACTGCGTTTTGAAGGTGGCCTGCTGCACACCAAAAGCGTGATTATCGACGACCATCTGGTGCTGGTCGGCTCGGTCAACCTCGACATGCGTTCACTCTGGCTGAACTTCGAGGCCACCCTGGTGGTGGATGACCCGGCCTTTTGCAACGCCATGGTCGCCGTGGTGGCCGAGTATAAAAAGAAGAGTCACCGGCTCGACCTGAACCGGTGGCGTAAGCGCCGTTATCATAAGCGAGTCGTGGAGAACCTGGCGCAGCTGGCCAGCCCGTTGTTGTGAGCGCCAGAAAACCGGGCGGGCTGTAGGAGACCTGGAACCGGCCACCGGCAATTAGCCAACAGGCTTGGAATACACCCCAACCAGCATCAATACCGCAACCACACCCGTGGCCGGAATCAGCACCAGCACGAATTTAAGCGGGTGATACAACCCTGAGGCGCCGGCCATCAGTCCAATACCGCCACCCCCACCAATCAGCCAGTTGCCCGGCATATTAACGAGAACCGCCAGGGCGATATAAGGATGGCTGGCGAGTTTGTCGCTGGCAAAGCGCAGCATGCGATCGCCCGGGCGGTCACTGGTCGCAGCGGCCACCCGGTCTTCAAAGCGCTGTTGCAGACGTTGCACCTGCGGCCACTCGCGCAACCAGTAACCAATGCTGAAGGCCAGCAGCAAGCCCAGTGGCGTTGCCGCCCAGATGGCCAGAATACCGATGGGGCCGAAGGCCGCCATGATCAGCCAGCCCAACTCCACCGCAGGCAGGAAGGGCACTGACAAGGCGATGGCGTAGATCAGGGCCGTGCCGAGTACGATCCAGACATGAGGTTGATTCTGTGCTTCCAGCCAGCGCATCACCAGGCCTTGTCCGTCGGTAAAAAACACCAGCCAGATCATGGCGGCAATGGCGATCCAGGCCAGAATGCGCCGAATCATCGACCGGGGGCGCGTGACAAAACAGGGGAAGCCGTCGGCTTTTCAGCGCTGGTGCCGGGGTTAAGCAGGAACCGTTTACGCTCGTCAGCCCGCGCCAGCGCCAGCGCCTGCATCAGGCGCCGGTTGAGCGCCTGGGGCGACTCCGACATCTCGCTTAGGGTCGCGCCCAGACTGACCCGAAGCCGTTCGCTGGCGTTGCCCATTTCGAAGTTGCGCCGGGTCACGACTTCCTGCAACTGGAGCATCAGCGCTTCCGCCGACTCGGCCGACGTGGCCCGGTCACTCACCACCATGAACTGATCACCCCCCACCCGGGCCATGAAATCCGACTCCGGCAAGTGCGTGCGCAGACGTTGCGCCAGCTTACGCACCAGCACATCGGCCATTTCCTGGCCTTTGCGATGGTTTACCTCGCGAAAATCATCAATATCGAGGATCACCACCGAAAATGGCAAAGCCTGGTTATACAGTGCTGCCATACGCTCCAGACTGGCGTTGCGGTTAGGCAGGCCGGTCAGCTGATCGATCAGTGCCAGACGTTCAAGTTGGTCGCGTTGACGCAACAGCCGGGTAATGAAGGAACGGCAGACCACCGACATCGCCATCAGGCAGATCATCAGGTCGAGCCATTTGTAACCGGCATAATCGTCTGTCGACATGGGAAACCAGGGTGAGGAGCCCCGTGGCAACAAAAACACCAGCGTCATCAATACCACGGTCAGTGTTAACAGCGACAGTTGCCACTGACGCTGCTCGGGCGGCAGCACCATGAAGATCAGCGGGGGGACCAGCAGAAAATAGTATTCGGCCGACTGTTCGGGCGTGAAACCGTAGAGGTTCATGACTGAAATGCAGAACAACACTACGGCAATCATCCAGATAGAAGCCAGCAGGGGCCGGCTCAGGTAATACGCCAGGATGGCCAGGGCATGCAAGGCACCGCACAACACCAGAAACAACCCGAGTACACTGGGCGGTGCCGTCATTTCAAGCACCAGCGTATAAAGACCGTAGGCAAAAAGGCCAAACCAGAGGCAATGGCGCAGCGACTGGCTGCGTAAATCAGCATCACTGGGCACTGCGCTCGTCCAATATTTAACCGACACTGTTGTCAACCTGAGGTAGTGGATGTCGCCTGTTGTCGCTGCCTTTTCCTTGTGCAGGCGGGCTTAGTGGAGGGTTGGGTGCATCAGAAGGGCCTGATGCACCCTGGATTGCCTGCAAACAGACCCCCTTGAATGGGCCATGGGCGCAGTCGCTAGACAGCGCCTTCACCCGTCGCGGTCTGATGCAGCATGCACCGGTTTACTGATGCACGTGGCCGTGCTCGAGTTCTTCTGCGGTGGCTTCGCGGATATCCGCAACTTCACCTTTGAAGCTCAGCGATTTACCCGCCAGCGGGTGATTGCCATCGACGGTCACGGTATCGCCTTCAATGGCGGTAACGGTAACCTGCAGCGGGCCGCCCTGCGTTTGGGCGGTAAATACCATGCCTTCTTCTACTTTTTCGACACCCTGGAATGATTCCATTGGCACCGACTGGACCAGACCGTCCTGGACGTCGCCATAGGCTTCTTCCGGCGTTACCTGGACATCGAAGGCATCGCCCTGGGCCAGGCCGTCGAGGGCTTTTTCAAGACCGGGGATGATGTTCTGGTTACCGTGCAGGTAGACCAGAGGATCGCGCCCTTCGGAGGAATCTACGACAACGCCGTCTTCATCCTTCACTTCATAATGGATGGATACAACGCGTTGAGCAGCAATGTTCATAAGAGGCTCCTGTTTGGAGGTGGCTGCGTACTGCAGCCTGAGAATGTAAGACCTGTGCGTGAGTGCACAAGCCCTTGCCCTGGTTAGTCTCACTTGGGTCCGGGCACGGATCCGAAGCTCAGACCGGCAAGAATACCAGTGCAGAGCGCCGCATGAAAGGCAACCGGGGCGCTAAAGCGTTACCAAGCGTAGTGCCCAACCCCGGTTAAAATCCGACAAAAGCTCGACAGTGAGTAGTCAAACACCGATAAAACGAACCATGGCGTCGGTGGCCAGATCCAGGTTTTCAGCCAGGCTGACTCCGCTGACTTTGCGCGGCTTCAGACTGTGATCACCGTCCGGGCACCAGACCAGCGATACCGAATCCGGCAGGGTGTAGCCCGTCGCCTGCTCGCGGTTACCCAGCGCATCGCGCTCACCCTGGCAGATCAGCACCGGGCACCGGACGTCGGGCAGGTGCTCAAGCCGGGTATTTTCCGGTTTGCCCGGCGGGTGGAACGGATAGCCCAGTACGCAAACGCCTGCGACTTCCCGCTCTGTAGCCACCAGGGTCGCCATGCGACCACCCATGGATTTGCCACCGATATACACCGGCCCGTCGCCCAACTCATCCAGTACCTGATTAAAATGCGCTACCAGCCGGGGGGCTCTGTCGGGCGGGCGTTTCTTGCCCGTCGTCCGCCGCTCTGCCATATAGGGAAATTCAAACCGGATAACCCGGATGCCACGCTTGCTCAGCCGGCTGGTCATCTCATTCATAAAATCTGAGTCCATCGGTGCACCCGCACCGTGTGCCAGCACCAGCACCGGGCCGTTCTCGGGACCCTCTGCAATCATGGGTAGCTCCTCTTTCTTTGTGAACAACAGCAGAATGGTACCCCAGAAGGAAGACCCTGTTCGTCTTCGGCCTGTAAACCGACCGGACCATGCCTATGCTTCACTCCTGAAAACACTATACTGGCAGCCCTGATAGTCGCTTCGGACCTGATCTTTTATGCGCACCTACACCGCTTTGATTGCAAGCCTGGCACTGCTGACCGGCTGCAGCTCTGTCCCGCTCAGCAACGTCGACACCGAGGAACTGGAAGTCACGGTGGACTACCGCCAGTTGCCCGACCGGGTCGAACTGGATACCCAGTGGCGCACCGGCTTCTGGAATCGCCGCGTTGATGTCACCGGCAACCCACCGGAACTGGTGACACGCGGCGGTGAAATTCTGGTGCTCAATCGCGGGGCGGAAGACGGCGACTATTCCTTGTCGCTCGACCCCGAGACGGGCCCCTACCGGCTGACAACTCCAGACCTGGCCGACCTGACGTTACCGGTTGGAGAGACCGTCTCCCTGGCCGGCGCCAGCAGCATCGCCGGTGATCGCTTCGACCGTGAGGATGAGCTGGTGTTATCGGTGCGCGGCGCTACCGACCGGCCGCGGGGCTGGTCGTTCACCGCCTGGTGCGGCAACGAAAGCTGGACCATCAACCGCTCGCTACCGCGCGATGAAACCGAACTTGAACTCGATCTCGGCCGCCTGATGCAACAAATCAACAACGCCGCGGAAGCTGACCTGAACGGGCAAATTCGGGTGAGGGTCAGTTTGTGGGAAGCCTTCGACATGGACTGGCAGCCACCGTTCAAACCCGGCGTTGCCCGGGCCGAAGACCGCGTCGAGTTTGAAGTCGATACCGCCAGCTTCCGCTTCCAGGCCACAGTGCGCATTCAACTGGCGCAAAACGCCTTCTTCAGCCTGCAAAACCAGGCCTGGCCGGTGAGATACTGTTCATGACACCATCGGGCTGTGCGCAGCCAGCCAGGCGCTGAATTCCGGCAAGGGCATGGGCCGGGCAATCAGATAACCCTGAACCCGGTCGCAGCCGAGCTCGGTGCACAGGGTTAGGGTTGTCTCCTGTTCCACACCTTCGGCTACAACAATGGCGCCTATGCTGCGCGCCAGCCTGACGATGGCCGCAACGATATCCCGATCCACCGCCGACGTTTCCAGTTTACTGATAAAATCGCGGTCAATTTTTATTTCATCGGGTCGAATGCGGCTCAGGTAGGCCAGAGAACTGTAGCCAGTTCCAAAGTCATCGATGCTGATCTGACAACCCATCTGGCGCAACTTATCCAGCATGGCCATGCAGGCATCCGGGTTTTCCATCAAGACGGATTCGGTCACCTCTACCTTGAGCCGGGTCGCATCGACTCCGGTTGCCGCTATTCGCATGACCAGGTCCTGGTCGTCGACCCGGGTAATCAGATCCAGTACCGACAAATTCACCGATATGGATACCGCCTCGTCCGGGTGTGCCGACAGCCAGCGAGCCGCTACCCGCAGTACCTCCCGGGTTAGGCTGGATATCCCATAGGTTTGCTCAGCCAGCGGAATAAACTCGCCAGGCGACACGTTCCCCAGCGTCGGGTGCTGCCAGCGCAATAACAATTCGCCGCCAACAACCACTCCGCTGGCAAGATCGATAATGGGCTGCACATGACAGCGCATCTGGTCGCGCTGAATCGCCTGCGGCAATGCGCGGTTGAGTTCATTTTGACGAATAAAAAAGTCGTTTTGCTGATCGGAGTAATAATGGATGTAGTGGTTTTCACGCTCTGCAGTAATCAGCGCGACATTGAGTTTGCGCAACAGCTCATCCAGCGATTCAGTCATGTCAGTGACCGCATAGGCAGCCATTCGGGAGGACACTTCAAACCGGTGGTCATCCTCTTCCAGCACCAGGGTGCGCATGGGAGCCATGGTGGCATCGAGATCGGTCAGGTCGGCGGCATCAAAAACCGTCATGAAACTGCTGCGCGACCAAAGCACCACCGCCGCTCTCGATTGCCGGCTGCCAGTGGCGTCGGCTTCGTTCCCGGCCAATGGCATAACCCCCTGCTGGCTGAGCAGAAACTGGTTCCAGCGCTCGGTTGCCTGCATCCACAGCCGATGGGCCACCGTTGGCCCGAGCAGGCGAATCATGCTGCGAATGCCATCGATTTCGATCAGTACCACTACCGGCTCTGACATCTGCGCACTGAGCCTCGCCCAATTCGGGCTCAAGACCTTGCTGAAATAAGCCCTGCTGGGTAATCCGGTTTCCGGATCCTGCAGCAGCAATTGCTTTTGTCGGGCCTCCAGAAATCGCATGCGCGAAGTAACGGCAAACGACATTAACAACAGCTCAATGACGGTGGATGCGAAAAACGCATTCAGGGTAAACCAGGATACCGGTAACTGACCGGCGTAGGTGGCCGTACCTATAGCGCCGCCCACGATTTGAACCGCAATGGACCCAAGCAGGAAAGCCGCCGGGCCGTACCCGCGCTGAATCTGTTGCGCACTGATGTACAGCACTGGCCCGAAGGTCACCAGTTGCATCAGCACGAGCGGAATGAACAAATAGACGTCGGGCATCACCAGGCTGATCAGCGCAAACGCCAGATTCACCCCCTGCAGCGCACGCACCAGTGGCAAGCGGAACAGCAAACCCTGATCGGCGCCCTTGCCCAGAAAAGGGATGGCAAAGGAGAAAATCAGGAAAATCAGCAGGTAGTTCATGGCCATGATGTGGGTCGACAGAAATTGCACAACCGACAACGGCATAAAAAGATGACCGAAACCGGTCAGCGCCGAGAAATAAAACACAATGAGAACGTGGAACACCATGAACCAGCGGTAGGCGGCGTCGGCCCGTCCATACAACAACACGGCATTGAAGGCGAACATGGCCAGCGTCAGCACCAGCATCACCCAGTCCGTCGCAATACGGTTCTGGTTTAAGTGCTCCTGTTCCACCTCTGGCGAGATCAGTAACGCAGGGGCCAGAGGCGTCGAACTGAACAGGCGCAGCACCAGATGGTATTCGCCCGGGCCCGGTACCTGAATGCGGTCCTGGTAGCGTGCGGCGGGTCGCTTCTGCGCCAGCCCCGGCTGGTTCATGCCCAGCGGATGGGAACTGATCAGCCGGCCCCTGTCATCTAGCAAGTACAGGGTGAACTCGGCCAGAATGACGTTTTCGTTGGTCAGGATAAAGGTCTGGGGAACACCAGGTTCGCCCTGCAGCTCCAGATCGTACCTCAGCCACAGCGCCTGGCGACTGACCATGGGCGAGTCGGACCGGGCACTGAGAAACAGAACCGCTTGAACGTCTTCCAGTTGTTCTTCCGGCGCGGCCAGAACCGCCGCCTGCGGTTGAGTAAGCCACTGATGATCAGGCCAGGGGTTCATCGCCGACGCCTGGCTGGCAAACGCCAGTACCACAATAAGCGCCCGCCACCCTCTGGCGGCGTAGCATTGACGGAACCAGCGCCACCCGCCGTAAGCCTTCCCTGCTGTTTTTCCGTTATCGGGTTGGATCATCGCTGTCACGGTCGATACATACCTCACGCCCTGGGACATTCCTGCGAACTCGAAAGGCCATGTCCCTAACTGGCCAGGACCTGTTTCCAAAGTCTAGTTGGTATCTACGACAATGCAGAGCAAACCAGACTGAATTTCGCCAATTTCCCGTCGATCTGTACCCAGCGTTTATCAAAACAGAACAGTGTACGTCTTAATTCGATGCGATAATTGTCGATAATGATTATTACTGACAGCCTTATCAGGGCAACACCGTGGCAAGGTGTGTGCCTGGCCCCATTCTCCATGCTCAACCGTTCAAGGATCCGATGCTATGTCCTGGCTTAAAAACCTGTCGATCGCCAACAAGGTGCGACTCCCCCTATTACTTATTCTGATCGTCACCCTGGTCAGCACCATCAGCGGCGTACGCAGCCTAATGACCGTTACCTCCAGTTCCGATGTGCTGATTCAGCGTTACCAGCCTGCCCTGCTGACCCTGGCCGAGATGGACACCTCGCTGCATCAGGCGCTGCTGGCACAACGTGCTTATATCCAGGCGGCATCCTGGGGCTCGGTTCGCGACGAGCTCGATGGCTACCAGGCCACCTTCACGACCGAATCCGACAAGGCATTGCAACTGGCCAGCGCCACGGCCGCAACGCTGGCGACCGACAACAGTGCAGCGCTGATGACCCAGTTCACCACCGCGATTGAAGCCTGGCAGACCCTGAATACCGAGATTACCGGGTTCGCCGATGGCGGCGCCGCATCGGTTGCCCTTCAGATTGGCGAACTGGAAGGAGCGCCGTTATTCAATGAGGCCCTGGGCATTAAGAATACGCTGTCCGAGCAAATCAATACTGACTCCACGGCCCGGGTTGAAGCCGCCGAGTCAATCAGCGACCAGGCCATCATTCAGGCGTGGGTGCAATTGGCGGTTAGCCTGGCGCTGCTTGTTGCCATCGCACTCTGGCTGCCATTGTCGTTATCGCGGCCAATTGCCCGTCTGCGCGATCGTCTGAACGACCTGGCTTCCGGCGAAGGTGACCTGACCGCGCGCCTGGCGTCAGACCGGGCCGATGAAGTGGGCCAGCTGGCGCACCATTTCAACCGGCTGATGGAAAAGCTGCATCAGTCGATGTCACACATCACCCGGGTCAACGAAGAATTGCGCGACAGTAGCCACATTTTGAACCAGGCCAGCAGCGGCAACATGTCGCTGGCACAGCAACAGGAAGCAGCGCTGGAGCAAGTGGTCACTGCGGTCGAAGAATTGCACGGGTCTGCGCGCGAAGTGGCCAGCAATGCCGAACGCGGTTCCAGCACCGCCAACGAGGCACTCGAGAACGTACGCACCGGCACCCAGCGTGCTGCAGAGGCCAACAACAAAGTGACCGAACTAAAAGCCCAACTCGACAATGCCACCCAGGCGTCTCAGGTACTGGCCGAAGAAGCCACCAGCATTACCAGTGTGCTGGACGTTATTCGCAACATTGCCGAACAAACCAACTTGCTGGCGTTGAACGCCGCCATTGAAGCAGCCCGAGCCGGGGAGCAGGGCCGGGGCTTTGCCGTCGTCGCTGATGAAGTGCGCAGTCTGGCGCAAAAGACGCAGCAGTCCACCGCCGATATTCAGCAGCGCATTGAACGCTTGCAACAGGGAGTCGATAAAACGGTGAACGCCATGCAGACCGGCTCCAGCATGGTTCAGGAGACCGCTGGCAATGTCGGTGACACCCAGAGCTCCTTCATCGCCATCGAATCCCTGATGCAAGATATCAACGACATCAGCGCCCAGATTGCGACGGCCACAGAGGAACAAAGCCAGGTAGTGTCCGGCATTACCGAACATCTGGTATCTATTAGTGACTTCTCCAAGGAAAATACCCGACATTCGCAGGAAATCGATCAGGCAACCGACCAGGTAGTGGAACAATCGAGCCAGGTTCAGACAGTGTTGTCGGGGTACCGGCTGAGCTGATGCTCAGCCCATCCGGTCATCTTCGGGTGGCCGGGTTTGCTCTCAGTCGTCCGACTGTGGGTTGAGCGGTGCGGCCAGATTGAGCGTCCAGTAAACATCGCCATTATCGGATCTGGCCTGGCCCATGCCCAGCGACGTGAACTCGGCTTCCATGATATTGCGACAATGCCCCGGGCTGGCCAGCCATTGCTGAACCACATCGGCGTCGCCGGTTGCGGTCATGGCCACGTTTTCGCCCAGCGTGGTCGCTTCATAGCCCTGCTGCTGCAGGCGCCGGTAGGCATCCTGCCCATCACTGCTGAGATGACTGAGCATGCCGTGTTGCGCCATATCGTTGCTGTGCCGCTGAGCGGCACCTGCCAGGGTACACTGATAGCTCAGTGGCTCGGCGGCGGCCTGCAATACCCGGCCACAATAGCGCGCTTCGCTGCGTGCCTGGTTGACTTGTTCCAGCCAGGTCTGTTCGGTTGCATCCAGGCAATGATCGAGTGTCCACTGCGAAGTGGCGCCAATAGCCCCTGCGGTTTGAAACTGCCATTGCGCTCCGCTGTAAAGGTCGCCCTCGGCCGACATCAGCTGCGGATTCAATTGCACGCGGTAACGTTGATTCGGAATCAGGTTGGACGTCGGGATCAGGCGAAGGCTCTGGGTGTCGGCGACATAGACGGTTCTGGCGGGAACGCGCCGATCATCCAGCCACAGTTCAACACTGTTGTCGGTGATCGATTCAATTAACAGCGGGGTATCGAAGGTGATGCGGATGTCCCGCGTCAGTGCCTGGTTCTCGGCACCATCCACCGGGCTGTGATCGATAACAGAAAACGCACTGGCACTGCGCGCCTGAAGCGGCGTGCCGGCCAATACGTTGTTCGTTGCGAGCGGCTCATCGACGGCTGTATTGCAGGCGGCCAGTGTTGTTGCCACCAATACACCCAGACTGACCCGTCGCCACGTCTGTTTCTCTCTCACTGTATCCATACTCGTTTCTGTTTTTAGCAGTGTACCTGCGCGTCAGCAGGCGCCAAGACTTTTCCTGATCTTTTCATAAAACAAAAACAAAAAATGCCAACCCGGTCCGCAAAATAGGCTTAATTGAACCAACAAAGATGCCAAGCCACGCTTCACGGAAGCACAGGATACTGCGAGAATAGTGCTTTCACCGGCCCACCGAGCGTTAGCATGACCCTGACCAGTGCCCTGACCTTTTTTGTCGCCATTTTTATTTTCGGCATCACCCCGGGCCCGGGCATCTTTGCCATTATAGCCCGCGCGTTAAGTCAGGGGGCCAGAGCGTGTACGGCACTGGCCTTTGGCATGGTGATCAGCGATGTGGTGTATCTGGTACTGGCGTGTTTCAGTCTGTCGGCCATCGCTGCTAACTACGGCGCGCTGTTCACGTTAATTCGCTATGCCGGTGCGGCCTATCTGATATATCTGGGCTGGAAACTCTGGACTGCACCAGCCCCGACAGAAGCGGACGGCATACCGGTAAAGCGTTCGGGTATCGGGGCCAGTCTGCTGCAGGGCATCGCCATCTCAGCCTCCAACCCCAAGGTTATTCTGTTCTACATTGCCTTTTTGCCGACCTTTATGGACCTGACCCGACTCAGCCATACCGACATTGTGCTGGCCGCCGCGCTCACCGTTGTGGCGCTGATGGCCGGCTTGATGCTGGTTGCCTGGGGCGCTTCGAAAGCCCGCAAACTGGCCCGGTCCAGCCGGGCCATGCAACGGCTGAACCGGGCCGCCGGCAGCATCATGATCAGTGCCGGCGCCCTGCTGGCCGTCAAAAGCTGACGGCGTTGACTTACTGACCCGTCTGGGCAGCGAACCAGACGTCACTGACTTCATGGCCATTGACGTCACCGCGCTGACGATCTCCTACCCAGGTGTACAGTGGCTGGTTTTCATACGCCCATTGGTAACTACCATCTGTCCGCTCGATCACCGTGAACGCGCCCCAGATTTCAGCATTTTTTGATGCGGTGAACGGAGGCCAGCTTTCCGCACAGCCGTCGTAGCAGTTTGATACCGAAGCTGTGTCGCGGGTAAAGGTGTAGAGCGTCATCCCTTGCGTTGTGGCAAACACTTCGCCAATGGCCGTATCCACTGTCGAAACCACACCGCTTGCCGGTGATTCATTACTGCTGCCATAAGAACTCGCATAGGAGTCAGTAGCGCAACCGGTTAATACCAGTGCAGATGCCAGAGCGAGTGTGCTGAGTGTTGGTAATTTCATGGTGTGTTCCCTTTGAGTCATGATCAAGAATGTGTCGTCCAAGTGCATTGAACGGTGAAGATAGGGTCCATTGGACGTCCTACTTACCCCTCAGACGACTTGATCAGCTCAAATGGATGCAGGCACCCAAAATTTTTTTGCAGCCAGGTTAGGCAGCTACCACTCCGTTCTCATCAGATTCAGCATTCAGTTGACGCTCTTCATACAACTGCTTGAAAGACACCGACACCAGAACAACACCCAGCACCGTGTTCACACTGACAATGAGCGGCTGAAGCCACCAGTAAACGACGGTTGGCAGACTCATTTGAATCAAAATATCCAGCATTCCAAATGCCAGCAGGGGCGCCACAGTCACGGCCACCATTCGCCAGCCGTTACCTTTGGTTAATGCCATTGAACCGGACAGAGTGACCGAAGGCTGCTGGCTGATGGCCGCCGACGGCAAAATCAGTGTCATTCGGGCCCACAAATACAACATAGGCAGCATCATTAACCAGATAAGCGGCAGCGCCAGCAACGGCTGTTCAACGCCGAAAGACTCGATATTCCAGTTTGAGAAAACGGCGGCAAGAATACCAACAAGGACCAGAGCATACAGGACGGAGGGTACAATCATGACCAGGGTCAGTTTAAGCAACCCCCAGGCATAGCGCGTTTCAGCTTTCCCCCAACGAAGCGGCATCTGCCGATCAGGAGACTGCAGAAATTGACGGTGAACACTGACGGCAACTACGACACCCGCCAATAAGGCAACACCAACCACAACCCAGTATTGCCAACTAAGAACGGGAAGGTATTCAGTGGTGGGCTTGGTGAATTGCAGCAGCCCATACTGCACCACCAGAAAGGGCAGTGCCAGGATCAGCAAGGCCCGGGCATGGCTGACGCTGTAACGAAGGCTATCGGTGATTAATGCAAAAACGGGTAAACGGCGGGCAGGTACAGAGGACATGGTTGTCTTCCTTGTTGGTCATGAGTTGAATGACCCGAAGCGATCCTCGCCCCGGGCGGTGAGCATGGTAATTCCCGTTACCACGACTCACCACGGTTTCTCATCCGTTATGTGATTAACTTAACACCACCGAAATCAGGTAGCCGGTGTAGCCGGCGTACGCCAGCAATAGCATGCCGCCTTCAACCCGGTTAATGCGCCCCTGGCGGCCGCGCAGACCGATACCCATGATCAGCAGCACTATGGTCAGCGCCGCCATCACTACCCAGTCGCGGTACAGTACCTCCGGATCAACCGCCAACGGGTGAATACCGGCAGCAATGCCGACGACCGCCAGCGTGTTGAACAGGCCTGAACCCAACACGTTACCCAGAGCCAGTTCATGTTCGTTCTTCTTAATCGCCACCAGCGAAGACGCCAGTTCCGGTAGCGAGGTACCAATTGCCACGACCGTCAACCCAATAATCAGATCACTGACGCCAAAGCTCTGGGCGATGATCACAGCACCCCAGACCAGCAGACGCGAACTGATCACCAGCAATACAAGACCAACAATCAGCCAGGTGATGGCTCTGGACAAGCTCATCGGATGTGAGTCGATCTCTTTCAGGTATTCCGCTTCGAGTGTGTCAGCCGGTTTCTGCCGCCCCTGCAGAATCGACCAGCCCATGATGCCGAAAAACACCAGCAACAGAATATAGGCATCCAGCCGGCTCAGTTCACCGTCCAGTAGCTGGTAACCCCCCAGAAGCGTCACGCCGAGCAATAATGGCAGCTCTTTGGTTAGAATTCGCGATTGCACCCGAATCGGCGCTATGACCGCGACCAGGCCTATAACCAGGCCAATGTTGGTGATGTTCGACCCATAGGCGTTACCCAGTGCCAGGCCGGGGTTTCCTTGCAACGAAGCGATGGCTGAGACCACCATTTCCGGTGCCGAAGTGCCAAAACCAATAATCACCATGCCGATCAGCAACGGTGACATACCCGCGTATTTGGCGGTAACCGAGGCGCCCTCAACAAACTTGTCGGCACTCCAGACCAGTAAGGCCAGTCCGGCGATAACAGCCAACCAGGCTAACAACATAGAGCTCACTCCAGGTAGAAAATAGTGGCGCCAGTATAGCGGGGCGCGTCTTAAATGTCGGGGGTATTTTCCTGCGCGGCGTTCAACCAAAAAAGGCCCCGAAGGGCCTTTATCACAGCATTGTCCGGACTCAGAGCTTGCGCATGGTCAACACAACCTCGCCCACCCGAATGCCGAACTTGCTCATCTGGGTTACATTAATCAGCGTCTTGTCATTTACCTGGTACAACCAGTCGTCCATGGTGACGTTAATGGTATTGCCATTCGCCATTGGCACCGCCAACACGTATTTCATGTTCACCGCATTACCGGCAAAGCGCATCTCAGCCGGCTTGACCACATCCCCTGCCGTGCCGCGATAATGCTGCTCACCAACACGTTCAAAATTCCAGACCCGGGTCTGGCGTTCGCCATCGCTCCAGATGAAGACCTCATCGAGCACACCACCAGCTTCATCCCAGCGGGCGTCGATGGTCGCGTTAAAATAGCGGCTAACCTCGCCGTTGCGGCCCCGCACGACGCCTTCCGCAACCAGGGGGCCGTTAAAAAAATCAATCGGGTCGAACACCAGATCGGCGTCTTCATAGGTTGCGACGGTCACACTAGCGCACCCCGTTAGCAGCGCGACAAGCGCTGTGCTTGCAATAAGTTTCCACACAAAAGAGCTCCGTTGATTGGTTGCTCAGTTGTACGCACACCAGCGCTCTACGGATGGACTGTGGTGTTCATGTCTTGCGTCTTTTACTGTGTTTCATCCCTCAATGGCCCCCGTCCTTCAATGTCCCGCGTCGCTCAATCCCCTACAACCACTCCAGAAAAGGCTCGACCGTTGCCCGGTCGAAGGTTCGCTCCTGGCCATTGCGTACAAAGCGGATACGTAGTCGCTGTGGGTCCTGCTGCACCACCCGGCCGACGCCCCATTGCTGATGCCGCACGCGCCGGGCATCGGGCGGGGCGTCATCGTCGACAGCACCGGCAACCGCGTCAATCGGTCGCGGTGCTGCCTCCCAGTGAACGCGAAGGGCAGCGCCTACCGCATTCAGGTACCGGCTGACCATGTGCGTGTCCATCGCATCGTTCAGGGTCAGGTCGGTACTGCCGTCATTCAGGGCGTGCGCCAGGTCGGTCGACCCCAGCCAGCGCAGTTCGTTAACAAAAGGGCTATCCGGGTGTTCGCTGCGGTCGGCCGGGGTTAGCAGTACCAGGTGTTCACGGGCCCGCGTCATCGCCACATAAAGCAAGCGTCGCTCACTGTCTTCCGAGGTCGGCCGGGTCAGGTCACCTTCGGGATGGTAAGGGTAAAACCGGGCATTGACCTCGGGCAGAATCACGATCGGCCATTCGCGCCCCTTGGCTTTGTGAATGGAGGTTATGTGCACGCCCCGTTGCGACTGGCCGGAAGCATTCTGCCCGCTCTGGTGCTGCTGCCACTGGCGCAAACGCGGCGAGGCCTCAGCAGCGGGCCAGTCCTGCGCCGCAACAAACTGGGCAAAGGCTTTCACCGTCGCAACCTGATCATCCACCTGCTGGGCAGAAAACGCCGACTCTTTCAGCGCCGCGTAATACTCCGTTCCGCGAATCCAGCCACTGAGCAATTCAGAGGCACTGACTTTTGCCTCCTCCGCCTTTTGCAGCAACCGCGCCCGTTCCATCAACTGATCAGCCTGGTACCCCGACAGCGACTCGGGAATGGCATTGCGCAGATGCCGGGCGACATCCACCGCCACCGGGGCCAGCCGTTTGACCAGATCATCAATGATCGCCTTGCGGATTTTCAGATAAGGCTGGGTCAGCAGCGTTTGCCACGCCTGGCGCCGCCGGTCCGGGTCATAGCGGCTGAAATCGCCGCTGGCCAGATCAAACAGCACCCAGAAGGGGCGCAGTTCAAACCGCTCCAACACCGTCTGATGGTGATCCAGATGGTAGGGAACATCAGCCGCCATCAGCAGCAACTCAAGCCGGGCACTGTTCGCCCACAGGCGGTTCAACACCGCGACGTCGCTCAGCGGACGCTGCTGGCGAATCTGCTGAATCAACCCCAGCGCCGTGCTGGCGCCGTCGTCACTGCGCACCTGCTCCACCCGGGTGGGCGGAGTGATGACATGGGAGTAGCACAGAGTCCGGCTATCCGGATGCGAATGCCCGGCGCCGATCAGATGGTTGGCCAGCAGGCTCAGGTGGTGGCCATACCGAAAGGTCCAGCTCAGTTCGTAGTCGTGCACCGCCTCGAATTGCTCGGTAAAACCTTCGGTCAACAGCGTCGGTTCCGAACCACGAAACTCATAGATGGTCTGGTCCGGATCCCCCACCACCATCACTTGGCCGCGCCCGCCGTGCACGATCTCAAGCAACCGCTGCTGAATGGGGTTAATGTCCTGGTACTCATCCACCAGAATTTCCTGCATATGACCACCAAACCGCTCGGCCAACTCGGGCCGACTGTTCAGGCAACGCACCGGGTCGTATAGCAGATCGCTGAAGGTGACACGTCGCTCTGACTGACGCCACTGCTCGAAGCGCTCAAAGGCTTCAATGAAAATCCGGCACTGGGCAGGCAGGTGGCTTTGTTCAAACACCACCTCGGGCGGGTTCAAACTGCTTTTTACCAGTTCAAAATAAGAAAGTGCCGGTTCGACCCATTTCTTTTTACGGGTCAGAATGTCTTCGGCCTGATCATCATCGGCCAACTCCCGCAGAATACGCCAGACCAGCGGCTCTACCTGGGCATCGGACAACAGTGTCCGGTCAAACGGCGGCAAGTCACCATCCTGAACCAGGCGCTGATAAATGCGATAACCGAGCGAATGGAAAGTCCGCACTTCCGGCAAGCGCGTTCCCGCCGGGTTCTGTTCAGTCAGACGACGAGCGAAATCCCGCTGTGCGGTTTTATTGTACATCAGCACCAACAGACGCCGCGGCGACAGCCCCTCGCGAATGCGGCGGCTGACGTAAGCCGTCAGCGTCGCCGTCTTGCCCGACCCGGCCACCGCCACAATACGCGCATGTCCACCGGGGTGGGCGATGATGCGTTGTTGCTCGTCTGTGAAGTCGGTGTCGGAAAAGCGCATGCGTGGTCTATGTTTGAGGCGGCGGACAAGGCTAGCAAAGTCATGCTGACTTGTCTGCGATTTAACTATTGGCATTGCCGGTCGATAACCTGAACAATGCTTACCCCGCCAGCCCGCTTGCAAGGCCACCGGGGCATGACTAATCTGATTGAATGCGGACTGCATCCGCGCAGTAAGGCATAGGAGCCCGTCGAATGTCGATGTCGAACGAAATGTGGGTAGTAGTTCAGCTTGATACCGAGCCGCTGGCATTCCCGGCCACCCTGATCAAAGAAGTGGTTCCGTGGCAGCCTTTGCATCCTGTCCCCAGTGATGCCCTGGGCGTCATGGGGCTGGTCAGCCTGCGCGGCGAAACCCTGGCCGTTATTGATGTACAGCAGATGACCGGGTACGGCCAAATCACCGAGCCCAGCTTTCTGCTCGTGCTCGACCTGTCGGAAACTCGGGTTGGCATGGCCGTTACCAAGGTTGAAGGGGTGCAATACTTTGCCATGGAAGACGCCGACACCAACATGGCCGGCGGCTACATACAAGGTACCATCGAAAAAGACAACCGCCTGTATCAGCTGATCAGCCCCGCAGCGCTCGAACAGGTAATTGCCCAGCACACCGATGTCAAATCCCTGATCGACGAACTGTAACACCCCCGGTCCGGCCCTTCCCCTGGGTTCGGACCGCACCATTCCACCTCGCCGCAGCCACTCAAACCCCGTAAACTTGCCGCATGGACATCACCAACGCTGCCCTGCTGCTGGGCCTGTTTTTTCTGGGCAGTTACATTCAAACCGTCACCGGCTTTGCCTTCGGCCTGATCGTCATGGGCCTGAGCTCGGTTCTTGGCCTGGCCGACCTCGCCTTTCTGGCGTTCGCAACCAGCACCCTGAGCCTGGCCAACACCGGCATCGCCCTGCGCGGTCACACCCAGCATGTACACCGCCCGGCGGTCATCGCCATGCTGGCAACGGCCATCCCGTTAACCGGCCTGGGCTTATGGCTGCTCAACCACTTCAGTCAAAGCAGCCTCAGCCTGCTGCAACTGCTGCTCGGCATTACCCTGGTCATCAGTTGCCTGCTGATGATGCTCAAACCCAAACCCCGGGCCGACGTAAACGGTCGTTTCGCCTTTGCCACAGCAGGCGCCATCGCCGGCTTGCTCGGCGGCCTGTTCGCCACCTACGGCCCGCCGCTGGCGTTTCTGATGTATCGCCAACCCCTGCCACTGCTCAGCATTCGCCTAACCCTGCTGATGACCTTTTTCGCCACCTCAGTGATTCGCATCGCCCTGGCGTTACCCTTTCTGCAAGACGCAATGAACGTTCTGCTGATCTGTGCACTGGGCCTGCCACTGGTCATTCTGGGCACGCTCATTGGCAAACGCTTCGGACCTCCCCTCCCGGAACTCTGGATGCGCCGTCTGGCGTTTGCCCTGCTGATGGGGTCGGGCCTGAGTCTGCTGGCCTCGGGGTTGATGGCTTAGACATTCGCTCAGGGTCAACCACCTGTGATGACCCAAGGACTGCCCTACAAAAGCACCGATACAGATCATTACGAATCAACCACTGGCATCCTGATCGCGGCTGATTATACTGTATATCCATACAGCTTATTGAGCACTTTCATCATGTCATTGCTGAACGATCTGACCCGAAGCGGTCGGCTTTGGTCCGCCAGCGACTGGCGCATGGCCCGCATTCATGCCGCTCCCAGCGGCTACTCGGCACTGGATGCCGAGCTGCCCGGCGGTGGGTGGCCGCTCGGGGCCGTCACCGAAATTCTCTACGCCCGGCCTGGCCAGGGCGAACTGAGACTGCTGATGCCTTACCTGGCCACACTCAGCCAGACGGGCCAGCTATGGCAGGCCTGGTTCAACCCGCCTTACCGGCCCCATGCCCCGGGACTGGCCCACTGGGGGATCGATTTATCCCGGCTGTTGCTGTGCCAGGCCCCGCGCCAGGACGACCTGCTGTGGAGCCTTGAGCGCTGCCTGACCACCGGCGGCTGCCAGGCTGTGGTGGCCTGGGTCGACCGGCTCGACAACGCCCACATGCGCCGCCTGCAACTGGCTGCCGAGAGCAACCGGCTGCCGGTGTTTCTGCTGCGCCCAGAACGCTGGCGCGATCGTGCGTCCATCGCTGCCCTGCGACTTCAGGTGTGCGCCGAGCAGGCCGACCGGGTGCAGCTGCACATTCTCAAACGCCGCGCGGGCTGGCCACTGCACAACCTGGCAGTGACCGTGCCGCTGCAGCCCGACAGAGTCCAACACCATGGCTGACACCCGACTCTGGTTGTACATCGACTTTCCCCGGCTTGCCTTGCAAGCCCGGTTTGGCACCCTGGAGAGCGCCACGCCGCAATTGCTGCTCAACGCCCGGTCCGGCATTGAGCAATGCAATGGCGCAGCGACGGCCCTGGGTGTGCGACCCGGCATGAACACCGCCACTGCCTATTGTCTGCTGAGCGACGTCGAAACCACCCAGTACGATGCGCTGGCCGAACAGGAGCAACTGCAACGTCTGGCGCTGTTGCTGTATCAGGCCTGCGCCGATATCCGGCTGTGCCCGCCCTCGGGTCTCAGTCTCGAAATCGGCTCCATGTTGCGCCTGTATCAGGGGCTGGATGCCCTGGTCGGCAACCTGCAAAAGCGCCTGGATCACAGTGGTTTTCACTATCGCTGGGCCTGTGGGCACACCGCCCAGGCCGCTCAGGTGTTGGCCATCAACGACCAGCCGCTCGTCAGCAGCGACCGGCAACAACTGATCAGCGCACTCGACCCCATGGCCATCGACCGGCTAGGCCTCGACACCAAAGACGCCGCCCGGCTGAAATCCATGGGCTTGCACTGCTATGCCGATATTCGCCCGCTACCCCGGGCCGAACTCGGCTATCGTTTCGGCCCGACCCTGTTGCAGCGGCTCTCGGCTCTGGAAACCCCCGACACCCTGGGCCACCGCTTCGACATCCCCCCGCATTTCGACGAACGCCTGGAACTGAGCCACGAGGCCGAGCACAGCGCCAGCCTGCTGTTCCCGGTCAAGCGCCTGCTGACCAACCTGGAAGACTACCTCAAAGCGCGCCAATGTCTGGCCGACAGCCTCTACTTGCGCCTCACTCACCGTAACCAGCCGCCTACCCGCTTGCGCATTCAGGCGGTACAGGGCTCACGCAGCGCCCAGGAGTGGCTCAGCCTGATCAACCTGCAGCTCGACCGGCTGTTCTTACCGGAACCCGTGCTCTCGCTGCACCTGAGAGCGCGGCGCTTTCGCACCGACCCCATGCCCAGCGGTGACCTGCTCGGCACCGCCTACCCGCAAGCCGATGCCGACCGCCTGCTGTCGCTACTGGTGTCACGGCTTGGTCACCACCAGGTGCACACCCTGACAACCACCAACGATCCCAGGCCGGAATACGCCACCCGGCTAACCCCGGCGGTTGATCACACTAGGCGCCCGGAATCGTCACGCCCCCGGTTCCAGCCACTGCTGGTGCCGGATACCGAGCAACGGGTCGCGCCGCAGCAATTTCAGCTACTGAGCGGGCCCGAACGCATTGTTATGGGTCGCTGGGCACAACCGGCCCCATACCGGCGCGACTATTTTCGCGCCTGGCATCCACACCACCAGCAGGCCGTCTGGCTCGCCCGTCACGACGATGGCCACTGGAGCCTGGCCGGCTTTTTCGGATAACCCATGACCGACTCACTGCCCTACGCCGAATTGCATTGTCTGAGCAATCACAGTTTTCTGCGCGGTGCCTCTCACCCGCAGGAACTGGTACTGCGCGCGGTCGAACTGGGCTACCAGGCCCTGGCCATTACCGACGAATGCTCGGTCGCCGGCGTGGTCAAAGCCTGGCGCCTGGTCAGAGACCAGAAGCTGCCCATTAAACTGATCATCGGTGCCGAATTTCGCCTCGACGGACAGGTAGTCATTCTGCTCGCCCCCACCGAAACCGCCTACAGCCAGCTGTGCCATCTGATCACCCGGGCCCGGCGACGGTGCGACAAGGGCGAATACCGGCTAACCCGACAGGATTTCACACTGAACCTCGATGACTGTTTGTGCCTCTGGTCACCCCGGGGGCGCAGTGATGATGACGAACAGCTGGCCTATTACGCCGATTGTTTTCAGCACCGCTGCTGGGTGCTGGTGGAGAACCTGCTGACCGAAAACAGTTTCGAGCTTGCCACTCACGCCCGAGACCTGGCCAGGCAACACAACCTGCCCGCTGCCTGCGCCAACAACGTGCACATGCACACACCCGAACGCAAAGATTTGCAGGATGCCCTGACCGCCATCCGTTTCAACACCACCCTGACCGACGCCCTGCCTTACCTGTTTTCCAATGCAGAGAACCACCTGCGCTCAGCCAATAAACTGCACAGCCTCTACGGCGCTGAACTGATGCAGGAAACCCTGCGCATTGCCGACCGTTGCGACTTCACACTCGATGCTCTGCGTTACCGTTACCCGAAAGACATCCTTCCCGGCCAGTACACCGCCGAACAGTATTTACGGTTGCTGGTGCGCCAGGGTGTTGCCCGGCGCTTTCCCGAAGGCAGCACACCCGAGATCGACGCCACTATTGAGCGCGAACTGGCAATGATTCGCGAGAAAGAATACGAGCACTATTTTCTGACCGTTTACGACATTGTGCGCTTTGCCCGATCGCAAAACATTCTGTGTCAGGGGCGTGGCTCAGCAGCGAACTCGGTCGTCTGCTATTGCCTGGGCATCACCGAAGTGAACCCCAAACAGGCCTCTTTGCTATTCGACCGGTTCATATCCAAAGGACGCGACGACCCGCCGGACATTGATGTCGATTTTGAACATCAGCGGCGCGAAGAAGTCATCCAGTACATCTATCAAAAATACGGGCGCAAGCGCGCTGCACTTGCCGCCACCGTTATCAGCTACCGGCGCAAAAGTGCGTTGCGCGACATTGGCCGCGCCATGGGGTTAAACATCAGTCAGCTGGATCAGAAAATTGCCAACTATGGCTGGCGCTATCGCAGTAGAAACTGGATCGAGGAAATCATTTCGGACGGCATGGGGCTATCCGAACATCAGATTGGCGTGTTCAAACATTTGCTGGAAGGCATATTGGGGTTCCCCCGTCACCTGTCACAGCATGTCGGTGGTTTTATCATTACCGAAGGCGTCGTGGCCGATCTGGTCCCGATTGAGAACGCGGCCATGCCCGACCGCACCGTGATTCAGTGGGATAAAGACGACCTGGAAACGGTGGGGCTGATGAAGGTCGATATTCTCGCACTCGGCATGCTCAGTGCTGTACGCCGCACCCTGGATCTGATTCGCCAGCACCATGGCAAGAACCTCAAGTTACAGCATATCCCGCGCGACGATGCCGCCACCTTCGCAATGATTCAACAGGCCGATACGGTTGGTGTATTTCAGATTGAATCACGCGCCCAAATGAACATGCTGCCACGCCTGAAACCCAACTGCTATTACGACCTGGTGGTGCAAGTAGCGATCGTGAGACCCGGGCCAATTCATGGCGACATGGTGCACCCCTACCTTAAGCGGCGCATCGGTAAAGAAGCCGTACATTATCCGAATGAAGCGTTACGCCCGGTACTGGAGCGCACTCTGGGCGTGCCCATCTTTCAGGAACAGATCATTGCATTGGCTATGGTCGCTGCCGGTTTCAGTTCCGATGAAGCAAACGATTTAAGGCGCTCTATGGCCAGCTGGAAACAGAGCGGACACATTAATAAATTGCGTTCAAAACTGACCGAACGCATGCACGAAAACGGTTACCCCGATGAATTTATTCAGCGCATCAATCGCCAGATTGAAGGCTTTGGTGAATATGGCTTTCCCGAATCCCATGCGGCCGGGTTTGCGCTGATTGCCTACTTCTCGTCCTGGCTCAAATGCCACTACCCGGCTGAATTTTGCTGTGCTCTCCTGAACAGTTTGCCCATGGGGTTTTATACAGCCTCACAGCTTGTGCAGGATCTTCAGCGCCATGGCAAAACGGTTCTGCCGGTTGACATTAATCACAGTGACTGGGAAAACCAGTTGGAATGGCACAACAATGACACCGCCATTCGATTGGGTTTTTGCCGTATAAAAGGCTTCACTCAAAACAGTGCCAGCAACCTGATCAGGCATAGACCCAAACACGGTTTCAGGCGCATCAAGGAACTGGAGCAACTGCCCGGCATCAGCACAACCGATCTCGACTTGTTGGCATCAGCAGGCGCCTTCGCCGACCTCAGTCAAAATCGCTACCAGGCACGCTGGGAAAGCTCGGCATTGCGACTACAAACACCACTGCTGACCGATGCGTTCGAACCGGCAGCCGATCAACAAAGCCAGTTGCCAGCGCCGAACGAACTCGACAACCTGATTGAAGATTATCACAGCCAGGGACTGACTCTGGGACGACACCTGATCACCCTATTACGGGAAGACAACGCCATACCTCAGACCATACCCGCCAGCGATTTGCTGCCCATGATGCAGGCTGAACAACGTCGAATTGCGGGGTTATCGAAACGGCTGGGGATGAACCAGCCAGACCGGGTACGCCTGCCCATCCGTGTGCTTGGCCTGGTGGTTAACCGACAACGCCCCAAAACCAAGGCCGGGGTGACCTTTGTGACGCTCGAAGACGACACCGGAAACATCAACGTCATTATCTGGTTGCAGCAGGCCCAGCAATACATCAAAGCACTGACCACCGAGCAGTTGGTATTGGTAACCGGTTTGATTGAAAAAGCCTGGGATAACGATGTGGTTCATGTCATCGCTCAGCGGATAGATGGGTTAGGGGAAGCCAGCAAGGAGGTAAGAATTCGGTCGCGGGATTTTCATTGATGATGAATAACTGCCATAAAAAAATCGAAGCGTCGAACCGCCCGCACCATCTCTGGCTCGGGGTTGGTATTAAAAGCTTTACGAGGACCCGGGCGGCGCTCCGCTGCTCTCATGAGAGTAGGTCATCGTCCGTTGA
>NZ_JBHZRJ010000006.1:0-335210 GCF_043641555.1 Saccharospirillum alexandrii
GCTCAATCGTACTGCTGGAAAGAGGCTTCCCGTCACCGCTGTGCGGCGAGGGAGGCGTATAATAGTCTTTTCTGAGGAAGGGTCAAGAGGTGTTTTAAAAAAACTGACAAGTCTGGCCGATTGCACCGTAAGTGCGCTGATTTTAGGCCCTGGCCGTACTCGTCTTGCTCGAAGAGGTTGGGGCTCTGGCTGAATATCTGGCCCAGGCTCGCTCGCTCAGCAAGACCAGGGTCAGCAGCGTGTAGATCCAGGCTTCCAGCGAGGACACCCGGGATTGCATCCAGAAGTGAATAACCGCGAGGATCACGATCGCATAAATTATCCGGTGCAGTCGCTTCCAGTTCTTTTTCAGCTTGCGCACCATGCCTTTGGGCGAAGTTACGGCTAGCGCCAGCAGCCCTGCCCAGCCAATCATCCCAAGATAAATGAAGGGCCGCTTGCTGATGTCATCCCAGAACACGGCAGCATCCAGTTCTATCCAGCCGATGATATAGGTGCCCAGATGCGCAGTGGCATAAAAGAAGGTGAACAGGCCAAGCATTCGACGGTAGCGCACCGGGTTTGGCAGTGGCGTTCGCCGCCGGAGCGTGGAGCAGGACAGTGTGATCAGTAACATCCACAGTGCCCAGTGCCCCATCTCCTGCAATACCACTTCCAGCGCGTCTACACCCAGCGCCCGCGGCTCTAGCAAAAACAGACCCCAGTACCAAACCGCTGGCACCAGAGCCGATACAAACAGCAACCACCAAAGCCAACCTTGCCTGAGGTTAATGCCTGTCATTTAAAAGAACTTCCTCAGATCCATACCTTCGTACAACGATGCCACTTCATCGTACCCATTGAACAGCCGGGTCGGTATGCGCTCTACATCACCATTGGCCCCAATGCGACGCTCACTGGCCTGGCTCCAGCGAGGGTGGTCCACTTCCGGATTTACGTTCGCGTAAAAGCCGTACTCGTTTTCCGCCGCTAAGTTCCAGGTAATGGGCGGCATCTCGCGCACAAAACTGATTCGGGCTATGGATTTGATGCTCTTGAAACCGTACTTCCAGGGCAATAACAGTCGTATCGGCGCACCGTTCTGGTTGGGCAGTGGTTCGCCGTACATGCCCACCGCCAGAAAGGCGAGCGGATGCATGGCTTCATCCATACGCAAGCCTTCCAGATAAGGGTAATCGATAAATGAAAACCGGCTACGCTGGCCACGCATTTCATCTGGCCGCACGACGGTCTCGAACGCCACATAACGCGCATCACTGGTGGGTTCGAATTGCTGCAGCACCTTACCCAATTCAATGCCGATCCAGGGGATCACCATCGACCAGGCTTCTACGCAGCGCAGCCGGTAAATACGCTCTTCAGTGGCGGCTGCATTAGCCACCAGGGACTCAAGATCAAAGGTGCCGGGGTTGGCACATTCCCCATCCACCGTTATTTCCCAGGGGTAAGGGTTGAAGTCATCGGCGTATTTGGCCGGATCACCTTTGCCCGTTCCGAATTCATAAAAATTGTTGTAGGAGGTTGCGTCGGCACGATCCGTCACGCCTTCGTCGGTGGTGACGCTACGAAACACCGTTTGTTCAACCTTTTGGTCAAGCCAGTGAGGGGCACTCTGGTCTTCTGCAAATACACGCGGAACGGCACCGGCCAGAGCCAACCCACCGGCAGCCTGAATAATATGTCGGCGGTTCAGGTAGGCCGATTTGGGGGTTACGTCATTTTCGGTTAAGTCTGAAGCCTGTTTGATTAACATACATCGCATCCTGTTGGATTTGTTCATAGCCTCTAAAGACTACGGAATCAGGCGCTGACTGGTTTCACACTGGCGGGGCGGGCTCTTACTGGGGTCCAGCAGTAAAGCAGCAAGCTGCTTTAACTTTGGCACAACTGATCTGCCATGGCAGCGCCTTTACATCCTTTTTATAAGGGTAGCGCTGCCAGCAGAGGCGGATCAGTCGTCGCCAGACTCTACTTTCCGGGCGTTTTTATACAGACGCAAGCGGCGCCAGACTTCAAACACAGGGCCCGAGAGGGCATAGGTCACGGCGAAAGCCAGCAGAACCGGGCCCGGATCAAGAGCGATTACGGCAATCACCATGATCGACAACAACAGCACCACAAAGGGTACCCGACCCTTATCACTGAGGTCTTTAAAGGAGTAATAGCGAATGGGGCTGACCATCATGGCGCCAATCAGCGGCACAATAATCACCATCAACCAGGCGACCGACTCACCCTCGACCCCTTTTTGACCCAGCGCCCACACCATGGCCCACAGCACACCGGCGCCTGCCGGACTGGCCAGGCCAACAAAGAACTTCTTGTCGACGGTGTTGATCTGAGTATTGAAACGCGCCAGGCGCAAGGCTGCCCCGGCAACAAAAATAAAGGCGGCAACCCAGCCCAGGTTGCTCAGGCTGTGCAACGACCACTGATACACCAGAATGGCCGGTGCCACGCCAAACGCCAGATTATCGGACATGGAATCGTACTGGGCCCCAAATTCACTCTGCGTATGCGTCATGCGGGCTACCCGCCCGTCCATGCCATCGAGAATCTGAGCGACAAAAATAGCCATGGCAGCGCGTACAAAGCTCCCGTTCATAGACAACACAATGGAGTAGAAACCCGCAAACAAGGCGGCTGTTGTCAGCAAATTGGGCAAGAGGTAAATGCCACGACGGTGGCTCGGGTGTTGCTGTACGGGCAATTGATCATTCTCCGTCGTTTTTTCTTCTGTGGAACTCATAGAGCCCCCCTTTTTTGATTTGGCCCGGGCCAGCGCTGGCACGGGCAAGCATGAACTGATGTTCCGGGAGCGTCAGTCCCCGGTAATGTCGACCGCGGTCTGCCAGAAGGCACTGACCAGCGGGTCCTGCAAGCGCCGATTGAGGACACAGACCCCGACGTCAAAAGGTTCGAGAACCGTATCCGTCTCGATTCGCTCTATTTTATCTTTCATCGGGCTGTTCTCAATCACCAGCCCCGGTACCACTCCGATCCCGAAGCCAAGGCCCACCATACTGACGATGGCCTCATTCCCCGCCACCTGAGCGTAGATATTGGGCTTGATCGAATGCGCCCGGAACCAGTGATCAAGGCGCTTTCGCGCCAGCCCATACTCGGACACGACAAAGGGAATCTGCCCCCAGGGAATGGGCGTTTCCTGCATCAGGCTGCGCACCGGACAGTCGATCACCGGCGCGATGAAGTCCAGTGGTGTCTCAACAATGGACGCGAACATCAGCGGGTTGGGCAGATGGTCCGGCCGGGGTGCGACCGCAACATCGGTCTCATCGTCCATTACCTTCTGCACGGCCTGGGCGGCATCGCCGGTTTCCAGTATCACCTCAATGTTGGGGAAGCGCTTGCGAAACTCGGTCAGCACTTCCAGCATGAACGAATAACTGGCAGTCACCGAACAATAGAGCCGCACCTGACCGCGCAGTTCATCAGGATCGTTTTGCAGCTTATGCCTGAGCTCTTGCCAGTGGGCCAGCGTCGATTCGGCGAACTCACGAAAAAGCCTCCCGGCCTGAGTCAGCACAACCGTCCGGTTATCCCGTTCAAACAGCGTAGCACCCAGTTCATCTTCGAGCCGGGCAATGCTCCGACTCAGTGTAGACGGACTGACATGCATGGCTTCGGACGTTTTGCCGTAATGCAGTGTTTGAGACAGGTGCAAGAACTGCTTAAGTGCTCGCAGATCCATAGTAATCGACTCCTCTGGCAGGCCTCCGATTATGCCATATCCCCGGTAATATTGCAGCAAACGCAATACAAACCCGGGGTTGTGCAACTTTATGAAAGCTGTGTGAGTCGTTTGCCAGGCCTAGGAGCCTGTCGGACTTAGGATGAATCGGCTGCGGAAGCGGGACGACGGCCCAAATACCCGCAAATTTCGAGCACATAGGCCCACTATGCACTCAAAATTTGCAAACATTTGGTCTCGCCGTCCCACTCCCTCGCATCGATCCCCCTAAGTCCGACAGGCTCCTAGCTAGTCGATTGGATTACGGGCCAGAAAGGCCGGCGAAAACCACCGCTCCGGTATCGCCACCGGGGTCACGCTCTGATAATGGATGCGAGTCACTTCATCGCCCATGACTTCATCGGTCAGGGTCATACGGGAAACAGTCAGTTCACCACCCCCCTCGTCGAGCTCAAAGGCGGCTGTTTTAGCAAGCTTTCCTGAGGTCAGATAAAAGCGTGCGCTCAACGGCGCATAGTCATCGGTACGAACCTGCAGCTCGACCCGCTGATAGCTCAGGCCAGCGCGGGCCGCTTCCAGGGTCAGCCACATTGTTTCCTGTTCAGACTGCCGGTTTACAATGCGGTAGTCCTCCTGCCAGCGTAACGAGGCGATGTCGCCAATCGATGCTTCGCCCAGCATTTTCTGCATGGGAGTAATGCGAATGGGCCGCTGGCTAGCGGGCAGAAACAGCCAGAACTGATCATCAAGCATCAGTACTTTCTGCCCCGCTTCCCGGCCACTTCTGGCCAATGCCAGTGACCGTCGACCGGCACCCACATACACCTCAAAAGCACTGGAGCGGAGCAATTCGCCCGCCTCCCACACTTCAATCAGGCTCTCTACCCGGACATCTCCCTGGCGAGTTCGTGCCTGATCCAGCACGGCCAGCTCCGGTGACGGTTCAGCCCGAAGGCCCCCCAGGACAAACAGCAATAAAATGCACAACCACAAATCCTGTTTACGCATAATTCAAGGCCTCCACAATGGGTTTGCGAACACCCCGGAACGTGGCCACGCCACTGGCAAGGGTTGCCAACACCACGACAATGGCCGAGCTGATCACGGCCATTTCGCCAGACCAGTAAACCTGCAATGGGTAACCCTCGGTTTGGCCCGGTGGCGGTGGCATTTGCACCTCGAAAACGATCAGTCCCAACGACAGCAGCCCGGACAATAACAGCCCGACCAGACTACCAAGCAGCCCAATCAGTCCGGCTTCCATTAAAAACAAGCGCAGAATTTCGCCTCGTCGTGTCCCCATCGCAGCCAGTGCACCAATTTCGCGGGTGCGCTCCATCACACTCATTGAAGCGGTGTTGAAGACGGCAAAACCGACCATGGCCAGAATAACCAGGCCCATCACGCCAAAAATGCGGTTATAGAGGTTGCGTACGCTGGTGTAGAAAAAAGCCCGTTCGTGCCAGGCCGTTATCCCCAGTTGCGGATACTGCTCCTCCAGAATGTTATAGAAGGTGTCGGCTTGCGCACTGTCATTGAGATACACGCCCATACGAGTGATACGATCACTGTTCAACAAGCGCTGCGCATCGGTGATACGGGTCATCACCAGACGGCTGTCCAGCTCGGGGACGCCCGTCGATACAATACCCCGCACGGTTACATCAATGGCATTGAGTGCACCATCCACCGTAGTGCTCATCAGCGTCAGCCCATCGCCCACGCCCACCTTCAAATTGGCGGCCAGGCTCCTGCCGATCAGTGCCTGTGCGCCGGCATCCGAATCGGTGACACCAAACAAACGGCCTGCATCCAGGCGCATTGACGGGCCACGCACCTGAAACAATTCAGGCTCAACCCCTTCGCCAACAAAGATGGTGGATTTATCACCGTTGGTGATCAGCCCACTGAATTCAACGGTCGCCAGGGTGTTGCGCACCCGCCGGTCCTGCCGCAGCGCCCGTTCCAGGCTATCGGCGTTGTCGAGACCGAAGTGCAATGGATAGTCTTCCTGCGTCTGATAAAACGCCGGGTGTGTCAAAATCACATGGCCTTTGTCGCGCATGGCAAACTCGCGCAAGGAGTCGTAGGTATAGAGCGCAAACCCACTGGTGGCCATGATGCCGGTTACGCCAATCGCGGTGAGCATCAGCGTCGCCAGCGTGCGGCGGCGGTTGCGGCCCAGATTGCTCCAGGCCAGTAAGAACCACTTCATACCCTTTCCTCCCTGCCAGATACCGGCTGGCGGGTTTCACTCTGCAAGCGACCCTGATGCAAGCGAATAAGCCGGTCACACCAGCGCGACAAGCGGATGTCGTGAGTCGCGACCAGCACCGTTGTGTTGAATTCGCGGCTGAGCGTCCGTAGCAAATCCACAACCGTCAGGGCAGTTTCCTCATCGAGGCTGGCGGTGGGTTCATCGGCGATGATCAATTCGGGCCGTTTGGCCAGCGCCCGTGCTATGGCCACACGCTGGCGCTGGCCGCCTGAGAGATGCGCGGGTCGTTTGTCCAGCAATGAGCCGATTCCCACGGCGTTGGCCAGCGCGTTAACCCGCTCGGCCTGCTCCTTTCGGGACAACCCCAACAGCATGAGCGGGTAGGCGATATTATCGCGCGCACTCATCACCGGAATCAGATTGAACTCCTGAAACACGAAGCCAAAGGTCCGGCGGCGCAAGTCGGTCAGAGCCGCACCGGACAGCCCGGTCAACGCACGGTCATGCCAGTACAGTTGCCCGCAGTCCTGCTGATCAATCAGGCCGCAGATATTCAGCAAAGTGGTCTTGCCACAACCGGAAGGCCCAACCAGTCCCACGAACTCACCGGCCTGCAGCAACAGGTCGACACCCGAGAGCACCCTCTGGTCCGCCTCTCCCACGCGGTAGCTTTTGGACACCTTGTCCACCGTCATCAGGGTCATGTCACTCTCCCACTGCTGCCAGCGCATCGCGTGCCGCAGCGGTATAGTCATTATCCACCGGAAGGTCGGCCAGGCGCTTCAGCAGCATGGTCTGGCGTTCCGGCTCGTCGGCCTGGCGGGCAGCCCGGGCGGCGTAAAAATGAATGTGGCTATGGTTTTGTGCAGGCACTTCGTCCAGTAGCGGGCTCTGGCTGGCATCCAGCAACAACTGATACCCCTGCTCAAACCGGCCGAAGAAGTCTGGAACCTGAGTGAAGGTAATGCCTGCCAACGCTTTGACCTGAACACTGACCGGCAAGCCATAAAACACCTGCTCATCGTGCTCAGGGCCCAGCCATTGCTGCGCAGTACCCATAGCGGCCAAGCCGTCTTCGGTCAGACTCATTTTATTCCAGGGCATCCAGGCGTCGCGCCCCTGCAACGTCTGGCTGCCGCCCAGCAGAACCAGTATCAGCGGGTCGCCGGGGTGAGTTACAAGCAGTGCCTCAAATGCCTCAACGGCATCATCGACGGCGCCGTTATCGCCCTCGATGGCTGCAAGGTACTGCTGGTATGCCCGGGTCAGTTCCGGGTCGGTGTGGTCAACCTCGGCAAATGCCGCTGATGCCCAGCTTATGATGACCAGAATAATCAGAATGAATTGCCGCATGACGTCGCTCCGTTAAGAATTCGACGTCACTCTAGCGGGTTGGGCGAGCCCAATCGGGCGCTTTCGATGAATGGTTCTGCTGCGGAATGAACGGTTACAGGTGACACTAAATGGCGCGGACGTGGCTTACATTTGCTTGAACCGGTCGGAAAACCGGCGGCTGACAGTGAGCGGGTTACGGCCACTTTTCACATGAACTTTCAGCTGCCCGGAAAAGGTTCGTTCAACCCGGTCGATACAGGCGACCTGCACCAGAGTCGAACGATGGATACGCCAGAATTGCTGATTATCCAGCTCGGCTTCCAGCTGTTTGAGCGACTTGCGAATCAGATACTCGCCGTCTGCTGTAACCACGGTGGTGTATTTGTCTTCTGCCAGAAAATACAAAACGGATTGGACATCGATAACGTAGATATCCTCACCCCGGTGAGCGTTCAGCCAGCGCAATGGGCTATTGCCCGCCTCACCAGCAGACAACAGTCGTTGTAAATCCGCCAGGTCAACCTGAGCCGTCGCGGGGCGCTCAAGCCGTTGGAGTATACGATCCCGGGTGCGCTCAAGCCGTGATTCATCGATGGGTTTGAGCAGATAGTCGACCGCTTCGCGCTCAAACGCCTCCACGGCGTACTCGTCATAGGCCGTCAGAAAGACCACGGCACAGTCCCGGGTAAGGCCCGCCTGCTGCATGCGCTCGGCAACCTCCAGGCCCGTCAGCCCCGGCATTTTGATGTCCAGGAAAACCACCTGTGGCCGAACGGTATCAATCAGTTGCCAGGCTTCCTCGCCCGTTGCCGCCATGGCGACGATGTCCAGGTCTGACCAGAGATCGCTCAGAATCCGGTTTAGGTGATAGCGAAGAACGGGTTCATCGTCGGCGATGATTGCGGTCAGTTCAGCCATGAGTTCCGTCGTTTGTCGGGTTTTGGACCGGCATGGTTTATACCTCGCCCTTTGTATTAATTGGCACCTTCAAATGCGCCTCCGTTCCACCAGTTACGCTGGCTTTCAGCGTCAGTGCAGCCCGACCGTCATAGAGCAGGCGCAGCCGCTCGCGAATATTACTAAGCCCGACCCCCTCACCGCTTGAAACCGGAGCCTGGCCCAATCCCAGTCCGGTATTGACCACAGCAACCTGCAGCGCATCGCCTGCCAACCGCACGACCACCCTAACTTCACCGCCGGACGTGCTGGGTTCAATACCGTGGATTACGGCATTTTCCACCAGTGGCTGAATCATCAGCGGCGGCAACGGCAGGTCGTCAAATGCTTCTGGCGCATCAATGTCGAACGACAGTCGATTGCCCATGCGAATCGCCTGAATGGCCAGGTAACTGCGAATCAGAGTCAACTCATCGGCAAGCCGGGTGGTGTCCTGACGGGTCCGGCGCAAACTAACCCTCAGCATGGTGGTCAGCTCACCAATCAGCCGTTTCGCCGCCACACTGTCCTGATCTATCAGGCCCTGCACATTGGCCAGTGTATTGAACAGAAAGTGCGGTTCAATCTGGCTTTGCATCAGCTTCAGCTGGCTGAGCAGCAAGTCCTTGTCTTTCTGCGAGGCGACCAGTTGCTGCTCGGTCACTTCTCGCCCCAATCGCTGAACACGATAGGTGGAATAGAAAAAGTAGAAAACAATAAGACTGAAAACAGCCGATATCGCCAGGTTGCCAAGCATCATCGCCCAGTGTTCGCGAAAATCGATCTGAAACAAGTTGCCGAACACAACAGACATCATATTGACCATGCCAATCGCGACCCCGATGACCATGCCCAGGCTGTTACGAAACAGGTCCGTCCGATCCGGCCAGGCCAGGTGAGCCAGGTTAATCGTCACCACACAGGAGAGGCCAAACCCGAGCGAGATCCTCAGGTTTATCCAATAACTGGCGCCGTTCATCAGAGACGTCAGCCAGGCGATCAGCGCACAGGCGACCAGCGTTATGCCCACACCAAACACCCATTCAAGCAGCGAGCTGTCGGCAAAACTGTGTTGATACATACCCGGAAACTTTTTCATGGTGCCAATACCCAGTTAACGCCCAGTGTGTAGCGGTCGCCCAGCCCAATCTGACCCAGCATGCCCGAGGCGGGCGTCGTCTGCCAGCCCAGCGTCAAAGCCGCGTTTTGTGTCCAGGCATAGGTCAGTTCAAGCTCAGTCAATGCCGTTGGCTCCCCGGCCCAGAGCCCGATCAGGGTTCCGGTCAGGTCCCAGTCGTTCCAATTTTGCGTCAGGCGGACCAGCGAACGGTGTGCCGTCAACGGTTTGCCCTGCCAGGCAGGTGCCAGCGCACCGGCAGCCCCTGCCTTCAGATCCTGTCGTACCTGTGACCAGTCATCCGCTGACAGCGCCCGGGTATCCAGATGGTGTTCGAGCAATAACTGCCAGCCACCTTGGCCGCTAGTGCTGGCGCCAACCAGTATGTTCCAGGCAGATTCGTGCTCAATTATTAGGCGGCCATCCCGATGGGTTCGCTGCAGCGCCGTTTCATACCAGGTCAGCGACCCATGATACTCCCAGTGCTGACCGTGAACCCAGGATGCACCCGCACCCAGTTGCCAGCCTTCTTCGTAACCCGCGGCCATCTGCCAGTCCAAAGCGCCGTAGAACCCCTGGGTTCGCACCAGACAAAGCTCCTGCCTGTCTTCGAGACGCAGTGTACAAACAGCCTGGTCGGTATTGATGCCCCGAAACTGTTGTACAGACAACAGCGGCTCTGCCAGAAATTCGGAGCGGCCATCAGCAGGCCCCACCCAGTTGAGCGGGTTGGCCAGAAAGCCGTAATCCCAGTGCAGATGCTTTTGCCCCAGCGTCACCTCATAGTCACCCAGCCCAGCATCGTAATACGCCTGCCTGACCGTCCACTCCGGTTCTGATGTTCCGGAGCTCTCTGGCTCGAAGCGTACATCCAGTCCCGCACCGGCATCAGCCAACGACAGATCATAGCGCTGTGTCCACGCAAAGGGGCTGGCATCGATCAATGCCAGAGGAGCCGATACGGTGTCCTGCCTGCTCGCCTCCCACTCAGCGTGCAGCCGCCAGTCCAGCGCCCAAACCGCTGGACTGGTTAGCATCAGCAGACAACCACCAGTGACCGTGGTTTGAAATGTCTTTGGCTTCAGCATCTAAAACACCTGATTAAAACTGACAAAGAACTGAACATCGCCTTCAGCAGACATACCAAGGTCTGCGCGCACTTTCATCTCGCCATCAGGAGGCAACCCGAATCGCAAACCACCGCCAACACTTGAGGGCGTTTCCGCATGATCACTGTCTTGTATCCAACCGGTTTCGGCAAAGGCGACACCCGATACCCAGCCGAGCAGCGGGAACCGGACTTCGGCTTGAGCGGCCATGCTGGACTCGCCAACAAACCGCCGGGCAACATAACCGCGCAGTTGCTCATCGCCACCGAGGGCGGCATCAAATACCTCACCATCGGTTGCATTGCCGTCAAAACGCAGCGCCACCACCGAGGTACCGGCAAGAGGAATGTAACGACGAACGTCCAATCCGCCACGCCAGCCTGTCTGATTCAGTGACTTGCTGTGCAGAGCATCCGGCTGAACTTCGGCGGCAATCACCGCATAGGTTCCCCGCCGAGGGTTGATTCCGGTATCCCGGCTGTCCCAACGCAGCCCCAACCCCGGGTAGGCGTTCACGTCGTCACCATCGCGTTCGTGCAACCGACCAGCAACTGACACACGTCCCAACACCGACAACGGACCGATGATCGTCCGGCTCATTTCGTTGCCCAGCGTCAGACGCCAGCGCTCAAAACGCTGATAATCCGAAGCACCATCCGGAAATTCATAGTCAAAAAAGTTATCCACCGACAGCGCAAGCGAATAATCCCATTCGGGCCAGAGGTCGGGCTGACGCCGTTGAATCTGCAAACTGAACTGCCCCCCGACAGTCCCCTGAACAAACACGTCCCGGTAAATCGGGCGCTCCAGTTCCGCGTCCGCGGCCGGATACCGGAACCACGCGGCTCCCAGGACAGTGCCATAAACCGAGCCATAGCCGATGATCGGCGATACGGCGTTGCTATAGGCTTCACTTCCGGCAGGTGTCGCCAGTTCCGCTTCGAGACCAGCGCAGCTCGATACCAGGCCCAGCAACAGGATCGTTCTTTTCAACGTCACGGATTCGCTCCACAGGCTATGATGACCGCCAGACTAATGGGGCGACTCGGTGACGAGTCCCTGGTACGACAAACGGTTTTATCCGGCAGTAAGCGGTCTCTGTTTACGCTGAGCGGAGTGACCTTAGCGGTCGGCTATTATTCCCTTTTTTGCAACACCTGGTTGCCAACAATTCATTTCCAGCAACATTCCCACTTCTGTAGACTGTCTTGCAACGGTGGACAAACCACCTTCAGCGTTTACAGGACACAGCATGAGCAATTACTTCAACACCCTGAATCTTCGCCAGCAGTTAGCCCAACTGGGTAAGTGCCGGTTTATGGAAAAGTCTGAATTCGCCAATGAGTGCGACGTGCTCAAGGGCAAGAAAGTGGTCATCGTCGGTTGCGGTGCCCAGGGTTTGAACCAGGGCCTGAACATGCGCGACTCGGGTCTGGATGTTTCCTACGCCTTGCGCCAGGCCGCCATTGATGAAAAACGCCAGTCGTGGAAGAACGCCAGCGAAAACGGTTTTCAGGTCGACTCCTATGAAAACCTGATTCCCCAGGCAGACCTGGTGGTCAACCTGACGCCGGACAAGCAGCACAGCAACGTCGTTGAGACTGTCATGCCGCTGATGAAAAAAGGCGCTACCCTCGGCTATTCACACGGTTTCAACATCGTCGAAGTCGGCCAGAAGATTCGTGACGACATTACCGTGGTGATGGTTGCCCCGAAATGCCCGGGCACCGAAGTGCGTGAAGAGTACAAGCGCGGCTTTGGTGTACCGACGCTGATCGCCGTTCACCCGGAAAACGACCCGAAAGGCGAAGGCTTTGAAATCGCCAAGGCCTGGGCTGCGGCCACCGGTGGTCACCGTGCCGGCGTACTGGAGAGTTCTTTTGTAGCGGAAGTGAAGTCCGACCTGATGGGCGAGCAAACCATTCTGTGCGGCATGCTGCAGGCTGGCTCACTGCTGTGCTTCGACAAGATGGTCGCCGAAGGCGTCGACAAAACCTACGCCAGCAAGCTGGTTCAGTACGGCTGGGAAACCGTGACGGAAGCACTCAAGCACGGTGGCATCACCACCATGATGGACCGCCTGAGCAACCCGGCCAAGGTTCGCGCCTACCAATTGTCGGAAGAACTCAAGGAGCTGATGCGCCCCTTGTTCCAGAAGCACCAGGACGACATCATCAGCGGCCACTTCAGCGATACCATGATGGCCGACTGGGCCAATGACGACAAAGACCTGTTCGGCTGGCGTGAAGCCACCGGCAAAACGGCCTTCGAACAAACGCCAGTGTCTGCCAATGATCTGGACGAACAGGAATACTTTGATAACGGCATTCTGATGGTCGCGATGGTCAAGGCCGGCGTTGAACTGGCGTTCGAGACCATGGTCGAAAGCGGCATCATCGAAGAAAGCGCCTATTACGAATCGCTGCACGAACTGCCGTTGATCGCTAATACCATTGCGCGCAAGAAGCTGTATGAAATGAACGTGGTGATCAGTGACACCGCTGAATACGGTAACTATTTGTTCGCCAACGCGGCCGTTCCGTTGCTGGCCGAACATTTCATGCCAAAAGTCGGCACCGATGTCATCGGAAAAGGCCTGGGCGCTGTATCCGGCCAGGTTGATAACATTGAGCTGATCAAGGTAAACACCGCCATTCGCAACCACCCCATTGAGTGGATTGGCGAAGAACTGCGCGGCTACATGACTGACATGAAGCGTCTCGTCGAAGCCTGATGGCAGACGAGACCTTAACCGGTCTCAGTGAGGTCCCCAAAAGGGAGTGAGCATTGGCCCGCCGATCCGGCGGGCTTTTTTTTGCCTGTCAGGAAGGGTCCGACCCGGCCTCCAGCAAACGAGTATTCATCCGTTCAATGTGTTTGGCCATGGTTTCCAGTGTTGAGAGGACGAGTTCGGGACGGGAGGCAATCAAATGCTGAAATTTGTCGTAATCGACCCGGACCGCGCTGCAATTCCCTTCGGCGATGACCGAGGCGGTGCGCGTTGAGTGCAGTAGCATGGCCTGCAACCCGAGAATTTCGCCTTCCCGCGCAACGCCCAACTGCACGCCTTCGCGCATGACCCGGGCACGCCCTTCGATCAGGGTGAACACACAATCGGCCGGTTCGCCCTCGCGGATGATGTCATCGCCGGATTTGAAGAATTCGAATCCGGGCGCCGGATCCTGAGGCATCTTCGAATTGTGCAGCGCCAGCCTCAGGGCTGCATCGTTGAAGCCACCTATCAGGGTGGGTACATCGGTCGCTTCAATACTGGACCAGTGCCAGATATCGAGCGTAACCGCCCCTTCCTGAAACCATTCCAGCACCTCGCCAACCTGGCCGCACCAGCAGTCGTCGGTCTCCAGTGCAAACAGGCGCGTACCCTCGGCCGACAGACCGATCACACCTTCGACCGGTTTGATCAGCGCCCAATCAGACGTATCGGCTTTGGACAGAGCGCCACGACTGAACGAGCGGGTCTCGTCCGGCTGCGCGGGCATGCGTTTCAGGCTGTGTACCTGATGGGCCTGAGTGTGGGTTATCCAGCTTTCCGGGTGTTGCACCAGTGTAAACATTGTGCCCCTCTATTCTCGACATCCGACCCCATCGGGACCGGTACTTGCTCAATCGAGCATTTCATCGGCTCGCAGCACCGATTGATAATACGCGTCCTGCAACTGAATGGCCTCTTCCGAATCCAACAATCCCCGGGGCAAGGCATCCCAGCGAGAGTGGCTGTAATCCACAGCGATACCCAGAATGGCTCCCAGAGGACCCTCTCGCTGTGTCAGTGCTGCGCGCACTTCCTCTGTGAAGGGTAGCTGTTCTACGATCTGGTGCATTGGGCGGTCGAGCCAGGCATCCAGCACCGATAGCAAGCCAACGGTAAACCCCGCCTGGGCCGTCAAGCCGGGCCGCTCGGTGGCCAGGTGTTCGCAAAAAAACGCCCGGGTCAGCGCTTCACGCTGCAGTTCACCGGGTTTGTCCGATAACTGGCCCATGTTGATCAGGGTCACCCAGCTGCGAATGCGGTCCAGCCCCAGCATCATGACGGCCTGATGCAGGGATTCAATCGACTGCGCCCGGCGATAAAACGCCGAGTTCACCAACTGCAATAACTTATAGGATAGAACAGTATCGCGCTGAACGTGCTTGTAGATCGCGTTGATGTCCACATCAGACCGGTACAGATCGGCCAGCAGCATCAGCATGCCCATCCTGTCCGGGTCTACCTGCTGCCCGCGAATGGTCTCAGGCTGGCAAAAGAAGTAGCCCTGGAAATAATCAAACCCCTGGTCGCGGCAGGTCTGATACATGGCATGGTCTTCAATTTTTTCCGCCACCAGGGTGACGTCGTGCTGTCGCAATCGCTCCAGCAAAGGCTGTATGGCCTCTGGCGGGGTGGCGAGCACATCTATTTTCACCATGTCGACCAGGTCGATCAGCTCGGGCCGGTAGTCCCGACCCTCGAAATCATCGAGCACCAGTTTGAAGCCCCGATCCTTTAACCCCTGAAGCAGTGGCACCAGATCGTCATCGGCGTGGTAATGCTCAAGGACCTCAATGTACATGGTGTCGCGCAGAATATCCGGCAAGGCATTGAGCATGGTTTTAGTGACATTAACCAGGCCTGGCTTATTGTTCAGCGTCTTGAAGGTGTCGGTATGGGTGTAGGCATTGAGCATGACGGTTCTCGTGGCCAGATCACCATCACTGAAATCTGCCTGTACGGCGTTGCCTTGTCGAAACAACAGCTCATAGGCAAACACCTGCTGAGTGCTGTCGAAGATGGGTTGGCGGGCAAATAAAACGACGTCGTGCAATCGCTTACCTCTGTGGCGTATGTTGTTAGCAATTAGCTAAAACCCGGAATGTTACGATAACGTACAACATTCAGTGCACCGTGCACCCAAAACCCGCTATCACCCGTTCAGGAGGATATAATGATTCAGATTGGCATGAATTGCGACCCTGAGTGGCTATGCGACACCATCACCTGGATCATAGCCGCGCTGCTGGCCCTGCTGGTGATTGGGCTGATCCGCATCACCCTGCGTGAACGCCGCAAAAGCAACAAAAAATACCGGATCAAACCCCGCAACCGGCGCGCCAACCGTGACGATCACTGAAGTTCACGCGCGCTCTGGCTGTGCACGAAGAGGGTCAATTCGGGCCGGGATTCCAATCGCGAAGTGAGTTTGGCACGGCCTGCAAAAACAAAAAAAGGCGGGACAAGCCCGCCGGTTCAGCCCAGTTGAGGCCAGGGTTACAGACTCAGCGTCTTGTCGCCCCGCGCCAGGCCGGATACTCCGGTGCGTACAACCTCCATGATGGTCGCACCACTGAGCGCGTCCATAAAGGCGTTCACCTTTTCTTCGTTACCGGTTACCTGAATGGTGTAGGTCGTCGGTGTCACATCGATGATCTGCCCGCGAAAAATATCGCAGGTACGCTTCACTTCCTCGCGCTGGGCACCCGTGGCCCGAACCTTAACCATCATCAGCTCGCGTTCAATGTGCGAGCCTTCGGTCAGATCGACCAGTTTGACCACCTCGATCAGCTTGTTCAGATGCTTGGTGATCTGCTCCACCACCCGATCTTCGCCTTTGGTGACCAGCGTCAGCCGCGACAGCGTCTGATCGTCGGTCGGGGCTACGTTCAGGCTCTCGATGTTGTAGCCGCGCTGGGCGAACAAGCCAACAACCCGGGCCAGTGCACCGGCTTCGTTTTCCATCAGTACTGAAATAATGTGCCGCATGATCAGGTCCTCTCCGTCTTGCTAAGGAACATGTCGGCCATACAGCCCCCGGGAACCTGCATCGGATAGACGTGCTCATCCGGGTCGATCTGAACGTCAATGAACACGACTTTATCGGTAATCGCCATGGCTTCCGTCAGTTTGGCTTCCAGTTCATCGGGCGATTCAATGCGAATCCCAGCGTGACCATAGGCCTCGGCCAGCGCGACAAAATCGGGCAGCGAATCGACATAAGAGTTCGAATAGCGGGACTCGTAATTCATGTCCTGCCATTGCCGAACCATGCCCAGATAGCCGTTATTTAGACACAGCACCTTAACCGGCAACTGGTATTGCTTGCAGGTCGCCAGTTCCTGGATGTTCATCTGAATCGAGCCTTCACCGGTCACACAGACTACCGCCGCATCGGGGTAGTTCAACTGCACACCCATCGCCGCCGGCAAGCCAAAGCCCATGGTGCCGAGGCCACCGGAATTGATCCAGCGATTGGGCTTGTTGTACTTGTAGTACTGGGCCGCAAACATCTGGTGCTGGCCAACATCGGAACAGATGTAGGCATCGCCGTTGGTGACCTTGCACAGCGTTTCAATCACGTGCTGTGGCTTCATTTTTTCAGAATCGTCGCTGCGGTAACGGCCGCCGTGACGCTGGCGCCATTCGTCGATCTGCTCCCACCACAAGCCCAGGGCTTCATTGTCTACCTTGAGTTTGGATTGCTCGATCTGCTCCAGCATTTCCTTCAGCACCGGCTTGACGGGCCCGACAATGGGAATGTCCGCCTGGATGATCTTGGAGATGGACGCCGGATCAATATCGATATGAATGATGGTCGCATCCGGGCAGAACTTGGCCGGGTTATTGGTCACCCGGTCGTCAAAGCGCGCGCCAATGGCCAGAATCAGGTCGGCATTGTGCATGGTCATGTTGGCTTCATAGGCGCCGTGCATGCCCAGCATGCCGATGAACTGCCGGTCGGTACCCGGAAAGGCACCCAGCCCCATCAACGTATTGGTGACCGGGTAGTTCAGCTGGTGCGCCAGCTGTGTCAGCTCTTTGCTGGCCTTGCCCAGAATCACACCACCGCCACTGTAGATAATCGGCCGTTTGGCTTGCAGCAGGGCATTAACCGCCTTGCGAATCTGACCGCTGTGCCCTTTCTTGACCGGGTTGTAGGAACGCATCTTGATGCGATCCGGGTATTCGTACGGGAACTTCTCGTTGGGCATCGTCATGTCTTTCGGAATGTCGATGACCACCGGGCCCGGTCGGCCGCTCTCGGCGATGTAGAACGCCTTTTTGACAATGGTCGGAATGTCCGCCGGGTCACGTACCGAGATGTTGTGCTTAACGATGGGCCGAGAAAGCCCCATCATGTCGGTTTCCTGGAAGGCATCATCGCCGATCAGGTGACTCATCACCTGGCCGGTAATGACCACCATCGGAATCGAATCCATGTAGGCCGTTGCAATGCCGGTGATGGCATTGGTCGCGCCGGGGCCTGACGTAACCAGCACCACGCCCGCCTTGCCACTGGCACGCGCATAGGCATCGGCCATGTGCGTAGCCGCCTGTTCGTGGCGCACCAGAATGTGTTTTACATCAGATTGGTTGTGAATGGCGTCATAGATGTGCAATACGGCCCCGCCGGGGTACCCGTAAATGAATTCAACGCCCTGGTCTTTTAACGATCGGATCAGCATTTCGCCGCCGGACAGCATTTCCGGCTCATGCGCAGCTTGTGTCATGGTGAGCACCTTCGCTATGACTCAAGAACGCCGCTCTTCCCGAAGTTGGAGCGATCTTCAGCGCGTATTCAAGCAAGGCCGCCGGTAAGCGACTTTGCCAATACAGCCGACCGGTCGAGGGCGAACCTGCGACTCCGACGCCGACACTGCTGCTTGAATCGGGTTTTATTGGAACCGGGGGACGATCAGAAGCCATCCGCGCCGGTTCCGGCAGTGTACCTTGGTTACTGCACTGACGAAAGTCATCTGGCCCTGCTAAATCAGGCCTTCGCTGTCTGTCCCAACGCCGGGCTGCGCTCGGCATAACGCTGACGCAACACCTTGGCGGCCGACACCATGGCTTCCAGTGCCGGGGTTACTTCCTCCCAGCGCCGGGTTTTCAGGCCGCAATCCGGGTTCACCCAGAGTTGCTGTGCCGGAATGACCTTGGCGGCCTGTTCGAGCAGATCGATGATCTGTTCAACACTCGGCGTGTTGGGCGAGTGAATGTCGTACACACCCGGGCCAATGTCATTCGGGTAGTCAAACGCCTTAAAAGCTTCCAACAGGCGCATGTCGGACCGTGACGTTTCGATGGTAATCACATCCGCATCCATCTGGGCGATGGACCCCAGAATGTCATTGAACTGCGAATAACACATGTGGGTGTGAATCTGGGTGTCGCTGGCGGCCCCGCTGGCAGTCAGGCGGAAGGCGCCAACGGCCCAGTCGAGGTAGGTCTGCCAGTGACGGCGGCGCAATGGCAAGCCTTCACGCAGTGCCGCCTCGTCGATCTGAATAATGCCAATGCCGGCGGCTTCCAGATCCAGCACTTCATCGCGCAGTGCCAACGCCAACTGCAAGGCGGTGTCGGAACGCGGCTGGTCATCGCGCACAAATGACCAGTTCAGAATGGTCACCGGGCCGGTCAGCATACCTTTCATCGGCTTGTCGGTTTGGGCAGCAGCGTACTGTGCCCAGCGCACCGTCATGGGGGCCGGGCGCTGCACATCGCCGAACAGTACCGGCGGTTTGACGCAGCGCGAACCGTACGATTGCACCCAGCCGAAGCGGGTGAAGGCAAAGCCATCCAGTTGCTCGCCAAAGTATTCGACCATGTCGTTACGTTCGGCTTCCCCGTGCACCAGCACATCCAGCCCCAGGGCTTCCTGGGCGCGCACTGTGTCCTGAATCTCGGTTTCAATGCGCTGTTCGTATTCCGCCTGCGACAACTCACCCCGGCGATAATCCCGACGTGTCTGGCGAATCGACTGGGTTTGCGGAAATGACCCGATGGTTGTGGTTGGAAACAGGGGTAATGGCAGTTTTTCTTGCTGGGCTGCCCGGCGTTTGCCGAACGGTTCGGCACGGGCGGACGTCAACGCCGTGAGTTTGGCCAGACGGTCGCGCACTTCTACCACCTTCAAGCGGGACGACTGCCGACGTTGCTGAACCGCATCGGCCGAAGACCGCAAGGCCGTTAATGTCGGTTCATCGGGTGATGGGGCCAGGCCCCGCTTGAGCAACACAACTTCGTCCAGCTTCTGCACCGCAAAACTCAGCCAACTGTGCAGTTCGTCGTCCAGTTCCGTCTCCTGCGCCAGATCAACAGGTACTTGCAGCAGCGATGACGACGGGGCTACCCAGAGGCGGTCGCCCAGCTTGGCATGAGCGGTTTTCAGCGTTTGTAACGCCTGGTCCAGGTCGGTTCGCCAGATATTGCGACCGCTGACCAGACCCAGCGACAACACCTTGTGGCCCGGCAACCAGTCCACTACCTGAGACACCTCGTGCGGCGCACTGACCGCATCGATGTGAATGCCGGCAACCGGCAGATTGCAGGTGAGGGTGACGTTGTCTTCCAGCGCACCAAAATAGGTGGCCAGCAGCAGATTGACCGGTGCTGATTTCAGCCGGTGATAGGCCTGTTCATAGGCCGCCTTCCACGCTTGAGGCAGGTCCAGCACCAGCGCGGGCTCATCGATCTGAACCCAGTCGACACCCTGGTCTGCCAGCCGATTCAGAATCGTCGCATAGGTATCCAGCAATCCGTCCAGCAGCGTTAGCCGATCAAAGTCGTCACCGGCTGGTTTGGCCAGCCACAGCCAGGTCAGTGGCCCCAGAATAACGGGTTTAACCTTGTGCCCCGCCGCTTGCGCTTCATCGACCTGATCGAACAGGGCGCTGGTACTGACCGAAAACGACTGGTCCGCCCGGACTTCCGGTTCCAGATAGTGATAGTTGGTATCGAACCACTTGGTCATGGTGCAGGCGGCGGCTGGCTTGCCGGAAGGCGCCCGGCCACGGGCCATGCGGAAATAGGTGTCGAGATCGACCTGATCGCCTGTGGGGCCAAAACGCTCGGGCACCACACCCAACAGCGCTGACGTATCCAGTACCTGGTCGTAGAAGGAGAAATCGCCCACCGTGACGGCATCGAGCCCGGCATCGGCCTGCAATTGCCAGTGGTGATGACGCAGGGTACGACCAACGGCCAGCAAGGCGGCCTGGTCCTGATCTCCCGCCCAGTAGGCTTCGAGTGCGAATTTAAGTTCCCGTTGTGCGCCGATGCGCGGGAATCCCAGCGTGTGTGCGACAGTCATGACAAATCCCTAATTGACAGTTGATTCAATGAGGGCAGAGTGTGACCATGTCGTAATTTCAAGTCTATCTCATAGTTTTCACGAATTTATCAAATAGGATTCATATGTTTCTTGAGCGGCGACATCTACATAGCCTGAAGACCATCGCCAGTTGCGGCAACCTCGCCCGGGCTGCCGAGCAACTGCACATTACCCAGTCGGCCTTGTCGCACCAGTTAAAAAGCCTGGAGCATCATTTCGATGTCTCGCTGTTCATGCGCCATACCCGGCCCATTCGGTTAACCCCGGCAGGTTACAAGCTGGTGCAACTGGCGGATCAGGTGTTGCCACGCATGGCGGATGTAGAGGAGGAACTGAGCCGGCTGGCCAGTGGTGAGGCAGGAAGACTGTTCATCGCCATCGAGTGCCACGCCTGTTACGACTGGCTGATGCCGGTGCTGGAACGCTTCAAGAAAGCCTGGCCACTGGTCGATATCGACATTCGCCTCGGTCTGAGTTTCGACTCGATTACGGCTTTGCGTGAGGGCGAGCTGGACCTGGTGATCTCATCGGACCCGGTAGAAGCCAGCGACCTGGAATTCCGGCCCCTGTTTAACTACGAAGGCCGTCTGGTCATGGCCGAAGACCACCCTCTGGCTCAAAAAACCTGGATTGCCCCGGAAGACCTGAGAACCGAGCAACTGATCACCTACCCGGTTTCCCGCGACCGGCTCGACCTGTTCAAGCACTTCCTGAGCCCGGCGGGCATTGAACCCAAATCGATTCGCCAGTCGGAACTGACTGCGGTGATTCTGCTGCTGGTGGCCAGTGGCCGGGGCCTCTCAGCCCTGCCCGACTGGGTGCTGCACTATTCGCAGCAACCGACGACCTCACTGACCTCAAGGCCGCTGGGGGAGCAGGGCCTGCACGGCACCCTCTACGCCGCCATCCGCAGCGCCGAGGGCGACAGCCCCTATCTGAACAGCTTTGTTGACCTGGCAGGGCAATTTGGGCCGGGGTCGTTTAAAAAGACCGACTAACCCGGACGTTATCGGTAGCGCTGCTCCAGCATCTCAAACACAGCCCGCACGCCAAAGGCTTCACCGCCAACCGGGCGACCCGGCAACGCGCGCTGGTTCCAGGCCATGATGTCGAAATGCACCCAGGGCGTTTGTTCGACAAAACGTTTCAGGTACAAGCCTGCGGTAATCGCGCCCCCAAATGGCGACGGCGCGCAATTGACCAGGTCGGCCACCTCGCTTTTCAGGAAGTCGTCGTAGGGGGTGTGTAACGGCAATTGCCAGACCGGGTCGCTGACTTTCTTGCCCGCTGCATTCAGATCCCGCGCCAGAGCATCGGCATCGGTAAAGTAGCCGGGCAGTTCGGTGCCCAGGGCCACCCGCGCCGCGCCCGTCAGCGTCGCAAAATCGATGATCATATCCGGGGTTTCGGTATCAGCTTCTGCCAGGGCATCGCACAACACCAGCCGACCTTCGGCATCGGTGTTATCGATCTCAACCGTCAGTCCCTTGCGGGTTTTCAGCACATCGCCCGGCCGGAAGGCATTTCCGGACACCGCGTTCTCCACGGCGGGAATCAACACCCGAAGATTCACCGGTAACTGGAGCGCCATGATCATATGCGCCAGTCCAAGCACATGGGCCGCGCCGCCCATGTCTTTTTTCATGTAGCGCATGCCCGCCGCGGGTTTGATATCCAGACCGCCGCTGTCGAAACACACCCCTTTGCCTACCAGGGTCACCCTGGGGTGCCCGGCATCGCCCCAGCGCAGGTCGAGCAACCTGGGCTCATGAACAGACGCTCGACCGACTGCATAAATAGTCGGGTAATTCTCGGTCAGTAACTGCTCACCCACCAGCTCGGTAAACCGCGCACCAAACTGACCAGCCAGCGATTGTGCCGCTTCCGATAAATGCTCGGGCATCATATCGTTCGGCGGTGTATTCACCAGATCGCGCACCAGCGCGACTCCTTGCGCCATCTGCTGCAGACGCGCTACTCGCGGCTCATCATCAATCAGCAACCGGGCTTTCACCGGCTCGCTGCTCTTGTAACGATCGAACCGGTACGTCCCCAGCAACCAGCCGAGCCCTGCCCGGTCGAGAAACTCATCAGAGCCTTTCAGTTGGTAATCGCCCTCCGGCAAGCGCTTGGCCAGATCACCCAGAATCCAGGGGTCATCAAGTGACGTCACCCCAAGCAACACCTCAGCCAGCGACCCGCCCTCACCCGGCACTAACGCCAGGCCTTTGCCGGAATAACCACTGGCACGCAGCCAGGCAACCTGTGCTTCCGGCCGGCCCTGCGCCCAGGTTTCGAATTCACGGCTTTCCAGTACGGTGAGGGGTACGCCGGTCGTACCGGCTTGCAATCGATCAGTCAAAATAGGCATAGCAACAATAAACTCACTGATAGGTCAAAATAGAATTGATAATGGCTGCAGTATGGCACTTGTGCAGACTCCTGACGCCAGACTAAGCCGCCTTGCGAGCCTGCTTGATCATCTCGTAGGCTTGCTGAATTTCCTGGGTTTTTTCCTTGGCGACACCGGTCATTTCCTCGGGCAGGCCCCGGGCCACCAACTTGTCCGGGTGGTTTTGGCTCATCAGCCGGCGGTAGGCTTTTTTAAGCTCCGCATCGGATGAATCGGATTCAACTCCCAGCACTTTGTAGGCCTGCTCAATGCTCGGCCCGCTTTGCCTGGGTGACTGACTCGACTGATGAAACTGAGCCTGAGCCCTGATGCGCTGATTGATCAGCTCGAACTGCCACTTGTTGAAGCCCAGCGCCTTGCAGATTAACTGTATGACCCGCTGTTCGCTGGCACTGAGGTTGCCGTCGGCGTAGGCCGTCTGCAATTGAATCTCAAGGAATATCTGGCTCAGCGTCTGGCGCCGGCCAATCACTTCACGCAATTCTTCCAGCACCGGCATGATGTCGTATTCAGGTGACTTGCCTTCATTGAAGAGCCGCATGGCTTCCATGCGTTGCGTGGCGTCTAGGCCCATCCGGTCCATTACCATCCGGGCCAGTTCTATCTCACGCTCACTGACCCGGCCATCGGCCTTGGCCAGCTTGCCCATGACCCGGAAGGTTGCCTGAAAGAACACGGTTTGCATCACACCGCGCCGGTCGTCACCATGAAAAGGGTTACCCGGCTGGCTGCGTGCACGATCGAACGCATTACCCAGTAACAGCCCCAGGGCCAGCCCAATCGGCCCACCGGTGTAAAAACCGATGGCACCGCCGATGATTTTTCCGTACCACTGCACCCTGCTGTTCCTCTGTTGCGCGTAAAGCCCGTGAAAATCCGCGTTTATCGGCGACCCGCTAAAAGCCAGCCTAACGCCAAGGCCAGCGATACTGCGCCCGGCCAACGGCATTCCAGCTTAACCCGATCCGGGCCGTTTGCACACCGCCACGGTATGCCCCCCAGCCCCTTTCCGGTATTATGCCCGCATCTGACTCTGACCACTGTTCATGGGCGTATGCCGCTACCAAACCGACTTCACAGCGCCCTTTGGGCGACGCTCGCCCTGGGACTGACAGCGACAGGTTCGGGTAACGGCGCCTGGGCCGACAGTACAGCGAGCCCGGATAATCAGGGTATCCTGACCGACTGGCGACCGTACGATCAATTGCCAGCCCGCGAACGAGCAGGCATTGCACCCTATTGCCCCGGTGGTTTTGTCGACCCGTTGCGCTCAGACCCCAATGTCGACCCCAACCTGCCCGACGGGCAAAGCCCGCTGTTTTTCCGGTTCGATGAAAGCCGCCTGCTCACTCCCGACCAAGCGCACCTGGTTGGTAACGTCAACGCGCGCCAGAACAGTTTTCAGTTTCAAGCCGATGAAATTACCTACCAGCGCAGCACCGGCACCGGAGAACTGATGGGGAATGTGCAACTGCGCACCCTGGGCGCCATGGTCGGCGGCAACACCGCCCAGCTCGATCTAGACCAGCGCAGCTCCGATATCAACGACGCCTATTTTGCCCTGCACGATCAGGATTTGCACGGCCATGCCAACCGCATGTCGCGTGAGGGCGATAGCTTACTGACCGGCCAAACCGTCGCCTTTACGCGGTGCATGCCACAAAACCCGGGTTGGCAGATTCGCGCTGCCCGCTTCGAAGTAAACCGGGATACCGGCATCGCTAAAGCCTGGCACGCCCGCTTCCAGATCAAATCGGTCCCGGTGCTCTATGTACCTTATGTCTCCTTTCCGATTGACGACCGGCGACGCAGTGGTTTTCTGGCCGGTACTTACGGCCTGGCGACTGAAAACCCCGGCTTCAATGAACTCTCCGTGCCCTATTACCTGAACCTGGCACCGAACTACGATGACACCTTCACCTTGCACTATTACTCGGACCTGGGTCTGCTCGCGCGCAACGAATTCCGGTTCCTGACGGAAGACCACAACGGCATATCCGATCTCGACGTGCAAGTTTCGCAACCCAACGACACCCTGGATGCCGATACCGAAGCTCCACGTCGCTGGGCATTCGGCCACAGCCAGTCCGGCCAGTTGGGAGACGCCACCGGTTACGATCTTTCAACCCGCTGGGTCAGCGACATTCGCTACGACCAAAACTTCAACGACGGCGGGGACATCGTTGAAGACCAGACACTGAACCTGAACCTGCGTCATCAGATCCGCACTGGCACCCTGAGGTTCGGTTCGGCGTTCACCACCCCGGTTCAGGACAGCCCGGAAAACTTCCAGACGGCCAAAGTGACCGCCAGCACCCGCTTCGGCAACGTCACCCCCAGCTTGCTTGCCGAATGGCAGGAACCCAAAGACGACGACGTTACCGCGGCAAGTCACGATCTGAAACGCCTGCCGGAACTGAGTTTGCGCTATAACAGCCTGAGCTTGCCAGGCAATCTGAACCTGGGTGCAACCGGCACCTACAGTTTGTTCAGCCGACAACTCGACACCGACCGCCTAAACGACCTGACCACCTCCCAGCTCGACCTGGCCACCGATTCTCAGCGGTTTTACCTGAACACCCGCGTCAGCTACCCGCTGGATGTCGAATGGGGTTACCTGCGTCCCGAAATTGAAGGCCTGGCCCTGGCCTACCAGCAATCGAACCCGGTAGACCCGGATTTCAACTTCAAACCGGAAGACTTCAGCGCCACCCCCAATGCCGTTAACTGGCGCGCCACCGTCGATAGCCGCTTAATTGCCGAACGTCCCTACGCCGCCGGCAGCAATGTCTGGGTGCACTCCATTGAACCGCGGTTGCACTACACCTATACCCCCTTTGTCGATCAGGAAGCCCTGCCCGATCTGAACACCAGCCCGGTCGACAACGATTTCGCGCTGTTCACCAAGTCCCGGTTTTCAGGACTCGACCGCATTGGCGACATGAACCGCCTGAGCGCCGCCCTCGACACCCGGCTGCGCGACAAACAAAGCGGCCGGGAACTGGCGTTTCTGGGGGTCAGCAAAGGCATCAAGCTGAGTCAGGAACGGGTAGGCGAGAGGACGACAGCCGACGAAAACCCGGATTTCAGCCCGGAATACAGCCCCAACTACCTGGATGCGCGCTGGGCACCAACCCGCCAGGTGAGCCTCAATGCCAGCGCCCAGTTTGAACACCAGAGCATGGACTTGCAGGCCTACAGCCTGGACGTGACCTTTCTGCCCAGCGACCGGCGTTTCATTCGCCTGGCCGTCAGTGGCGACCGGCCCGACCCGGACGAATCTCCGGCGGGCTACCAGAGTTTTGGAGCCTCCGGTTACTGGACAGTGCGTGAAAACCTGGCCCTCATTGGGTACGCTAACTGGTCGCGTCCGCTGGACGAAGACGGTAACGTGACTGACGACTACGCCTACACCGATCTGGTTTACGGCATCGACTACGACAGCTGCTGCTGGAACCTGCGCCTGGTCGGCTACAACAGCGTGCCGGATGAAGATGAAGACACTATCGGCACCGGCCTGTTTGCCAGCCGGGCTGAACAAGGTGTTAAATTTGAAGTCACACTCAAAGGCCTGGGCGGCAGCACCGGTAATGTAGAAAGTTTACTGGATGAAAAAGTGCCCGGTTACCGGGGCCGCCTGTACAATTACCGTTAACCGAACCATCGACGCTCGCTGACGCTGGCGGGCGACGTTGCCACACTATTTAGTTACTGGGAGTTTTTGCCGTGTTTCACCTGTTTAACCGCCTGGGTGCCTGCGCTCTGGTCATCGCCGGGTTAAGCCTGCCCGCGCACTCGGAAGAGCTGCTCGACCGCATTATTGCCGTGGCCAACGAAGACGTGGTGACCGCCAATGAACTGGTGCAGCGTACCCAGTCGGTACGTGACCAGTACGCCAGCAACCCCGGCGTACTCCCACCGCAGAATGAACTGCGACGGCAAATACTCGACGCGCTGATACTCGAACGGCTGCAACTGCAACTGGCTGATTCCATCAACCTGCGCATTACCGATTCACAGGTGAACGAGGCCGTTAACCGACTGGCCCGACAGCGCAATATGTCATTGGAACAGTTCATTGCCGCCTTGCAACGCAACGGTCAGGACTTCCCGACCGTGCGTGAACAGGTGCGTCAGGAGCTGACCATTGGTGAGGTACGCCGCCAGTATGTCGGCCGCACCGTTCGGGTCACCGAAGGCGAGGTCGAGCGTTACCTGAATACACTGGCAGGCCAATCGATGGCCGAAGCCCAGTTTGAACTGGCTTATCGTCGTTTCACCCCCGAAGAAGCCGACGCCGCACGCACACTGCGCGACGAACTTAACCAGGGCGGGCGCCTGAACGATGACCCTGAAGCCCGCAACCTGGGGCTGCGCAAGGTCGATGAATTGCCCAGCGTGTTTCGCACCGTTGTTCCGGTTATGGAGCTGGATGAAGCCGTCCTGGTTGAACGCGACGACGCCCTACACCTGGCGCAACTGATCAGTAAAAATGAACGCCGCGCCGTTCAGGTAGAGCAGTATCGGGTTCGCCATATCCTGATTCGGCCCAACGTGGTGCTGAATGAAGAACAAGCCCAAACCCTGCTGACCGATTTGCGCGAACGCATTGAAGGCGGTGAAGACATGGCCAGCCTGGCCAACCAGTTCACCGACGACCTGGGCAGCAAGGGCGAAGGCGGTGACCTCGGCTGGCGCCAGGCCGAAGATTTTGTGCGCGCCTTTGCCAGCCAGGTACGCTCGATGCCGACTGGCGAAGTCAGCCCCGTGTTTCAATCCGAATTCGGGTTTCACATTCTTCGGGTTGAAGACCAGCGCACCCAGGACATTGGCCTCGACGTACTGCGCCAGCAAGTACGTGAAACCCTGTCCGAGCGCAAATACCAGGAAGCCCTGGAGCGCTGGCTGGTAGAACTAAGAGCTCAAAGCTTTGTAGAGGTTCGGCTTTGACACTGCCCCTGGCCATTACACCCGGTGAACCGGCTGGCATCGGCCCCGACCTGGTGCTGAAGCAGGCACTGAACCGTCACGACGGCCCCTGGTTTGCCATTGCTGACCCCGGGTTGCTGGCATCACGCGCCACCATACTGGGGCTCGACATTACCCTGCAGGAAATTCACTCGCCCGATGAGCTAACCAGCCACACGCCCGGCACGCTTCCGGTGCTGCCGGTTCGGCTGCGGGCGCCGTGCGAACCCGGCGTACTCAACCCGGCCAATGCTGCGTATGTGCTGGAGACACTGGATGTCGCTATAAACCTCGCTCTGGCCAACCGGGTCGCGCTGGTCACCGGCCCGGTGCACAAGGGCGTGATCAACGAGGCCGGCATCCCCTTCACCGGCCATACCGAATACCTCGAAACCAAAGCCGGGGTCGACCAAGTGGTGATGATGCTTGCCACCGAAGGTTTGCGCGTTGCCCTGGTGACCACTCACCTGCCGCTGAGCGCCGTGCCCAAGGCCATTACCGGCGACAAACTCAAACGCGTCACCGCCGTCTTGCACGCATCCCTGATTCAGGATTTTGGCTGCCCGGCACCGCATATTCTGGTCACCGGCCTGAACCCCCATGCCGGTGAAGGCGGCCACCTGGGCCGCGAAGAAATCGAAATTATTGAACCGGCACTGGATGAATTGCGCACGCTGGGCTGGAGCCTGGAAGGCCCGCTGCCAGCCGATACGCTGTTTCAACCACACTATCTCAACCGCGCCGACGCCGTGCTCGCCATGTACCACGATCAGGGCCTGCCGGTATTGAAATACAAGGGTTTCGGCGCCGCCGTCAACATCACCCTCGGCCTGCCGTTTATTCGCACCTCGGTCGACCATGGCACCGCGCTCGACCTGGCCGGCACCGGCCGTGCCAGCGATGGCTCCCTTGCCGTCGCCCTCACTACCGCCTTCACCATGGCCAACCACCGGAGCCAGCATTCGCATGCATAAAGCGCGCAAACGATTTGGACAGAACTTCCTGCACGACGCCGGCATCATCGACCGCATTGTCAAAAGCATTGCGCCCAAACCCGGCCAGCACGTCATCGAGATCGGCCCCGGTCAGGGGGCCCTAACCGAGCCCCTGCTCGACGCCACCGGTGGCGAACTGGATGTAGTGGAACTCGACCGCGACCTGATCCCGATTCTGCGCACCCGGTTCTTCCGGGCTGAAAAGCTGCGCATCCACGAAGCCGACGCCCTGAGTTTCGATTTCAGTAGCCTGGTAGAAGACGAGCGCCCAATGCGGCTGGTCGGCAACCTGCCCTATAACATCTCGACACCCCTGATGTTTCATCTGCTCAACTACGCCGATAAAATCCACGACATGCACTTCATGTTGCAAAAAGAAGTGGTGCAACGACTGTGCGCCGCGCCGGGCGACAACGCCTATGGCCGTTTGGGCATCATGATGCAGTACCACTGCGAAGCGCGGTATTTGTTCACCGTACCACCCGGTGCCTTTACTCCGGCGCCCAAAGTCGAATCGGCCATCGTTCGCCTGAACCCGCGCAAAACGCTGCCGTTTGTGGCCAAAGACCCGAAAAAATTCGAAATCGTTGTGCGTACGGCTTTCGGCCAGCGCCGCAAAACCCTGCGCAACAACCTGAAAACCCTGATCAGCGATGCCCAGCTCGAAGCCATCGGCATCAACCCGGGCGCGCGGGCTGAAACCCTGGGCATCGAGCAGTTTGTTAACATTGCCAATGCACTGAGCGACGCGGAGGGTTCATGACGCTGTACGCCGTTGGGGACCTGCAAGGCTCCCGCGAACCGCTCGAACTGCTGCTCGAGGCCGTTAAATTCGACCCGTCAGCAGACCAGCTCTGGCTCGCCGGAGACCTGGTCAACCGGGGTAAAGACTCACTCGGCTGCCTGCGCCTGGTCAAAGGGCTCGGCGCTGCGGCCCAAACCGTACTTGGCAACCACGACCTGCATCTGCTGGCACTCGCCCACAGCGACAAACCGCGTAAAAGCAACCCGGACCTCGATGCCATTCTCAACGCCGAAAATGCCGACACGCTGCTTGGCTGGCTGCGCCAACAACCCCTGTTGCTGCAAGACACGACGCGCAAACTGCTGATGACCCACGCTGGCATTCCGCCAAACTGGAGCGATCAGCAAGCCATCGACCGCGCTCGCGAACTGGAAACCGTGCTGGCCGACGATAACCAGTTCAACACCTTCATTCAGGGCATGTACGGCAATGAGCCCAACGTCTGGAGCGACGATCTGACCGGTCTGGACCGCTGGCGCTACATCACCAACGCCTACACCAGAATGCGCTTCTGCGGCCCGGGCGGCGAACTGGAATTCGACAACAAAGAAGGCGCAGACACCCCACCCAAAGGCATGAAACCCTGGTTCGAATGGCCCGCCCAACGCCAGCACACCTTATTGTTCGGCCACTGGGCCGCGCTGATGGGCAAAACCGGCAACGACGACATCATTGCCCTCGATACCGGCTACGTTTGGGATAATTACCTAACCCTAATGAACATGGACAGCGGCGAACGCTACCAGTGTGATACCACCGGCATCGTGTTCAGAAACGAAGGCTAAAAAACTCAACAACCACCAAGCCGGAAAACCTCATGACCACCAACAATGCCCCGGCCGGCTACCTTTCCGGGCCTGTCTCCACCCACATTCATCGCATGACGGTCTCCGGTGGGCTTGGCTTGCTGGCGTTGTTCGCTGTCGATTTTGTCGACCTGTTCTTCATTTCCCTGCTCGGCGAGCGCGAGCTGGCGGCCGCCGTGGGCTTTGCGGCGTCGATCTTGTTCTTTTGCCAATCGCTGAGTATTGGTCTGACCATCGCGGTCGGTGCCACCGTCTCCCGGGCTTTGGGTGCCAGCCAGGTAGACCGGGCGCGTGAACTGATCGCCAGTAGCTTCGTTTTGATCCTGATCATTACTACCCTGGTGGCCGGCTCCGTCTGGCTGTGGCGAGAGTCGATACTGGCGTTACTGGGTGCCCAGGGTTATACGCTGGAACAGGCCTCCAACTACCTTGCCATCATTCTTCCTACCTTTGTGCCGGTCTCCATTGGTATGGCGGCTGGCGGTGTGATGCGAGCCAGAGGCGACGCCAGGGGCGCGCTCTGGGTTACCCTGAGCGGTGCCATCGTTAATGCCATACTCGACCCGATTCTGATTTTCGGCCTAAACCTCGACCTGACCGGGGCGGCCATTGCAAGCGCCGCCGCCCGGCTAACCATCTTCGGCTATGGTCTGTTCAAGCTGCACCAGTACGGAATGCTATCCTGGCCCGGCGCAAGATCAGTACCGCGCGACTTCCCGACCATCAGCAGCATTGCTGTGCCTTCCGTACTCACGAACCTGGCTACGCCGATCGGCCTGGCCTTTGTAACAGCCGCCATGGCGCAGTTCGGTGATGCGGCTGTGGCTGGCTTCGCCATCATCACCCGCTTGCAGCAGGTAGCCTTTGTTGCGTTGTTTGCGTTATCTGGCGTGGTGGGGCCCATTGCAGGGCAGAACTGGGGTGCTGCCGCTTACGATAGAGTTACCGATGTGCTCACTGAATCCACCCGCTTTGTGTTGCGCTACTGCCTGGTGGTCTGCCTTGCCCTGGCAGCGTTAACGCAGCCGATTATCTGGTTGTTCCAGGCCTCAAGCCAGGCCGCAGAACTGATTCGCTGGTTTACGTTGGGGTTGAGTGCGGTGTTCGTCTTCAACGGCATCACCTTTGTAACCAACGCCCTGTTCAACAACCTGGGCGCCCCCAAAACCTCAACCCTGTTTAATGTACTCAAGGCCACAGTGTTTACTATTCCCTTCGTGTGGCTGGGCGCTCACTGGTTCGGTGCACCAGGCGTGCTGATTGGCCAGGGTGTGGGCAGTGCGATGATAGGGCTGGCAGGTTTGTATTGGTGTCGGCGCTGGGTAGACCGATTGCGTCAGGAATGATCGGTTGCTGATGTGACAGGAAGCAAGCCACAAGGGGCCATCGCCGGTGCTACCCCAGTTGACTGGTCCCTTATTGACATAGGTTGCATCTAATTAATGCTCTGTCGACACGTCAACTCCCTGGACATTTCATAAAAGTGCTCGTCCTGGTTATCGGTCTGGTACCCAAGCTTCTGGTAAAACACAAAGGCGCCTTTGTTTTCTCTGAATGTCGACAAGGTTATCTTACGCCCACTTCCCTCGGCCAGGCCCTCCAGTTCTCTCATTACCAGACTGCCTAGCCCCGAACCCCGGTGAGCCTGATACAGCAACAACAACGATAAATGCAGCGATTGATCCTTTTCAAGGAAACTCACCAAGCCGAAGCGCCGCGAGTTAACATCCGTTAGCCATCGCATGCTATCTATTGGGTATGACGATCGGAAACGCTGCTGCTGAAACGCTTCATTCCACCCAAATGCCCGGTCAATAAACTCGAACAGGCAATCCCGGTAAAGCTGATAGGCCTCATCAAGTTCACCTGCAGTAAGGGGCTTCAGGTGTATCTCGTTATGCGATTTCAAACCGAACTCCCATTGGCCTTTGCGCTTGCTGAATACTCCTTTGATGTTTAGTTTGAACGTTGATCAGGAATTAGCAAGGCAGGTGGCGCATTTGTGTTTGGTTTGTGCACAAGGGTATTGGTTTGGAGGGCTTTGTGGCTGCGATTAATTCACTGGCTTACGTGCTTCCTGTCACACTGAGACCTTTCACCTACTGGGCTCGGTAGTGTTAACAGGGTGGGCGGGATGTGTGAGGGAGTTACTGTTGCTTGTTACGGCTGCGCCGCCCCCTCTCTCTAGCGCTCTACCCCGGCGGTGGAGAGAGGACTGGATAGTGGGGCTACGCCGCTGACTGACTGTTACTTTTTCTCGATAGCGGTTTTCACCACGCCATAACCAGATCATCCATCTGCAAGTTCAACCGTTCGGTACCAATTGAAAGCTCAGCAATGGCGAAGTGTGGTTGCACCTGTTTTACTTCAGCCACCAAACGGGTATCGCTCAGTTGCCAGAAGCTGTCGCCCTGGCGGTCGAAGTTCTGGCTGGTGCGATAAACGCTCAGGAAATCACCCGGGCGCAGGCCACTTGAAGCACCGGTGTCTACAAAGATGCGGGTGCCGTTTACCTGGGTAATAGTGGCCATGAATGGCTGGCATTGAATGGTTTGTTGTATGTCACTCATCGCCTGGTCGAGCAGGGTTCTTACGTGCTGGCCATAGTCAGTGGTGAAGAATTTGCCGGTGGCAAAGCCGACGCGTGCATTGCGCGCTTCATTCCAGTCGCCATGGGTGCTGTATCGGCTCTGGAAAACCAGAGCGCCTGAGTGGCCGTCGTGTACGAACAGGTCAAACACGAAGTGGCGGGTGCGAGGCGCTTTTTCGATACCGACTCTGGCCAGCAGGCCATCCCAGCTGCGCTCGCGCGGGGCATCGGGGTTTTCCATGGCCAGGTCACGAATCACGCCGGAGATTACAAATTGCACACCCAGGCTCTGGGCCGCATCGACGGCGCTGGTCAGAGTCATGCGCGGGGAAAGCTGAGTAGGCGCGGTGCGGGTGTTCGGGTAGAGGGTCATGGTATTGGCGTTCAGGGCGCGCATGCCGGCTACGCCGTTCAGGCCGTTAACCAGGTAGGCTGGCAAACCCCGGTCTACTGAACCCAAGTGGCCCATGGACGCTTGCTGTGGGTGCTCCATGGCGAAGCCGGTAACGGCGACCGACTTGCGGTAATGGTTGGCCATAACATTGGCGCACACCTGGTCGGGCGAAACCCGGGCGGTAATGGCAACGGTATAGAGGTTACCCTCACGGCCTTCACTCATGATCTGAATGTCACGCACCTGGGCGGCGCTGTTAACGCGCAGGTAATCGACAGTCAGGTTGCCGTCTTCCATAACCTGGGTGCTATGCACCTGGGCACTGACCTGCATGGAGGCGCTTTCGATGGCTTTGCGCAGAGCACGAATACGAGCGCTGTTGATGTCATCGTACTCAACTTCGGCCTGGCCTTCGGCATCAACCAGCACCACGTTACCAGCGGGCATTTGCTCTGCCGATGCGGCCCCGAACACCAGGGCAAACACCAGAATAAAACCGATGAAACCTTGCATCTCTATGCTCCTTCGCGACGGTTCATCCGTTTCCCGGTGGGCACGGTTCATCGCGATGTGTTATTCGATGTGTGACTTAGCCGCTTACATTACTCAATGAAGTACAAGCCAGAACCGGTGGTATCGATGCCCTGCTGGCGCAACTGGGAGCGCGTCATCGAATCTACGTCGTACACCACATCGGACGCGCAGCGGCTGTTTTGCCGGCCGGCGGGCTGGTTGGCCAGGCAATTGCGGAAGCCTTCATCGATCACCATTTCCACCATGGTTTCGTAGCTGCCATCGGCCATCATGTCCTGATACACCACTTTGGCGCCCAGAATGTGGGTGTCGACAAAAGCTTTGAACCGGTCGTTCTCGACCACCAGGTTTTCAACGGTCGAGCTGCCGACAATCTGCGTGCCATACACCCGCTCGGCGAGCGTACGGTAGGCGTCAAGCTTGGAAGCGCGCATGGCGATCAGTCGTTTCTGAACTTCCGAGAGCCCCTGGGAATTGGGGTTGATAGCGCCATACCCGGTCGAACGCAGCACCATGGGCTCCATAGGCGGGAGCTTTTCGTTAATGGCCCGAACCTCAGCCACAATGGCCTCGACTTCATCGTCGTCGTTACCGAAGGGCCACATCGAGCAGCCACTCATTACCAGCGCTGCGCCCAACACCACCACACTGGAACGCCACTTGAACAGGGTTTTCATAAAGGTCTCCGCCTACCGATACAACACATGGGATTTCCCGTTTTATCGGCATGAAGCGAGAAGACATTAGCCCTAACTGAACCAAGGGTGGAAGTCGCCAATATTCCGCCAACCCGACCAGATAGTCAGGTTTCTACAGGGGCAAAACGTCAGAAAAGCGGTCAAAAATCAAACAAATAGCATCTTTTTGTGTGAATTGCTTCACAAAAGCCGGGTTTTGACCCTATATTTAACCGGTGAGGGCAACAGCATGCGTATTGTGCGCTGCCGGATGTGCTGATCCAGCACTATTGTTTTCGTGCCTTCACCAGGCCCGTCGCCGTTGAGCGGCATTGGATCCGAATACGCCCTTAATGGCTTTACACTGTTCAACCGCGAAAAGGTCACTCTATGAAGAAAACGCTGCTTGCTCTGTCCGTTATTGCTGCCAGTGCCGCTCAGGCAACTCCCTTTACCGGGAATGATGCGAAGTCGAACGCCATGGGGAATACCGGGGTAGCGTCAGCCGCGTTATCCAGTGTGCACTCGTTCAACCCCGCCCTGTTGTCTGCACTGGGCCGGGAATCATCCTTTGCGATGACCCTGCCTTCATTCCGGTTTTCCATCGACGACTCCGACGGTGTGATTACCTCTGGCAAAGCCTTCACCGATGAAGGCGGCACCATTGACCAGTTTGAAACCATCGATGCGGATGCGTTCAGCTTGGCGGTATTTGGGGACGCAGGGGCGGGCATCGACTCGATGGAGGACGTGCTAACCAATATTGGTACCGATGTTACAAATCTGAACACTGCCATTAACAACGTTAACGACGACATCGACGATGATGGCCAACTGAACAACAGTGCTGGTTCAGGAGACAACCTTGGTGACCTGAACACTGCATCTGCCAGTCTGAATACCAATACCGGAACACTTGATGACAAAACAACAACGGCAAACACCGAGGCAACCAACCTCGACCGTGTTGTTCAAAGCACGAAAACTGATTTTCAGTCATTCGACGAAAAAGCGTTCAGCCTGGGCCTGGGCGCCGATTTCATCAGTGTGGCTGTACCACGTGAAGGGTACAGCTTCGGTGTAAACATCACGAACAACACCACTATCGGCGCCAAAGTATTCATGAACGACAACGATTTCAATGAAATCGATTTGTTGCTGGACGATTTGACCGGGTTGACCAGTCAATCCACCGAGCTCAGCGGCTCCATGGTCGATTTGTCGGGAGCGAACCAAGCCATTACCAACCACATTGGCACCCTGCCAGACCCGGATGACTATCCTGGCGGGCAAGCGGATGCAGATTACCAGAATGATCTTCAAGACTGGGGTGATGAGCTCGATACTCTTTACACCAATCTGGATACCGCCCAGCAGGACGTCAATACCGAACAAGACGCATTGGTGAACTACAACGGCACCTACTACTCAAACGGTGAAGTAGACGCCCCCACACTCGATAGCTTCGAATCCGAACTGGAAATCATCGGTGCGTCTGTCACAGAATTCGGTGTCACCATCGCACGGGATTTTGAGTACATGGGCGAGTCGTTCTCGGCCGGTGTTACACCCAAACTGGTTAGCCTGAACATCTTCGAAAAGCGTTTCACCATTGAAGAAGCTGAAGACGAGTTTGGCGACACAGCCACGCTGATTGAAGAGAACTCAACCAACGTCATCACCGCCAACGTTGACGTCGGTGTCGCCAAAAACTGGCCCGATGTCTTAAACGGCCAGGTACGCGGTGGTCTGGTGATCAAAGACCTGATTCCGCAAACCTTTGAAACCACATCGGGCGCCGATGTCAGTATTGGCCCCAAAATGCGCATCGGCGGTGCCCACATGACCCGCTGGACTACCCTGGCGGCAGACCTGGACATCACCGAGAACCAGCCGTTGAAATACGGCGTACCAACTCGCTACCTGGGCCTGGGCGCTGAATTCAACGCCTATAACTGGTTCAAGCTGCGCGGCGGCTACCGCAACAACCTGAGCGTGGAAGACAGCCATGTAGTCTCCGCTGGCTTTGGTTTCACCCCCTGGGGTGTCGGCTTGGATCTGACTGGCTGGTTCAAACCCAAGTCATTTGATGACTGGGATGAAGTGATTCAGGACGCAGGCATGGTCGCCCAGTTCTCGATGGAGTTTTAATCCCTAAACTGAGAATTGGCTGCCAACCAAGTGACAGCCGCCGGGTATATCTGTCCGGGGAAGTCCGCAACATGGATGTTGCGGTCTAGGCCCCATGGATGGGTTCACGCCGACCCCGGACAGATATGCCCGGTGGCTGACACGAACCACAGCCACCGAACCCCCTGCAACCACAGCCCACTTTCCACTACACTAGCATCACATTCTCAACGCTTGCCTGACTACCCTACATGGATATCTACCTCGTTGGTGGTGCCGTTCGCGACACCTTGCTCGGCCTTGCTGTAAAAGATCACGACTGGGTGGTTGTTGGCGCCACGCCCGAGCAACTGGAACAGGAAGGCTACCAGCGCGTTGGTGCCGACTTTCCCGTGTTCCTGCACCCCAGCACCAAAGAGGAATATGCCCTGGCACGCACCGAGCGTAAATCGGGCCATGGGTACACCGGCTTTGAGGTCCAGTTTTCTCAGGATGTTACGCTTGAAGACGACCTGCTACGCCGCGACCTCACCATCAACGCCATGGCCCAGGCCAAAGATGGCAGCCTAATCGACCCCTACCATGGCAAGGCCGACCTCGACGCCCGTCTGCTGCGCCACGTCTCGCCCGCCTTTCGCGAAGACCCCCTGCGGGTATTACGCGTCGCCCGCTTTGCCGCCCGGTTCGACCACCTCGGCTTCAGCGTCGCCGACGACACCCAGTCGCTCATGTGCGACATGGTGCAGGAAGGCGAACTGGGCTATCTGGTGCCGGAACGCATCTGGCAGGAAATGAGCCGGGCCCTGATGGAGCCAAACCCCGAAGTCTTCTTTCAGGTATTGCGCGCCTGTGGGGCACTCAGGGTCGTATTCCCGGCGCTCGACGCCCTGTTCGGCATCCCCCAGCCAATGCGCTGGCACCCCGAAGTCGATACCGGCATTCATACCCTCAAAGCCCTGCAGATCGCGGTACAGATGGACGCCCCGCTTGAGGTTCGGGTCGCAACGCTCAGTCATGATCTGGGCAAAGCCCTCACCGAACCCACCAACTGGCCCTCGCACCGGGGCCACGAAGACCTGGGTGCCGACCTGATTCGCCAGCACGCCAGCGACTGGCGCTGGCCGAAGAAAGCCGCCGCGCTGGCCGAACATACCGCGCGCTACCACACCCATTGCCATCGCATTCGGGAATTGCGGCCCGCCACCATCGTCAAAACCCTGAACAAGCTCGGCGCCTTTCGCCAGAGCGATCACTTCCGGCAATTCTTGCAAGCCTGCGAATGTGATGCCCGGGGCCGATCCGGTCTGGAACAGCAACCGTACCCTCAGGCAGCATTATTTGAACGCTGTCTGGCGGCTTGTGGGTCGGTATTACCGGCCGATCTGGCCGCACAGGGTTATCAGGGCGCTGAGCTGGGCGAGGCGCTGAACCGGGAACGGGTACGCGCCGTGGCGCAGGAGAAGGCAACGTGGTCCGACTAAGCAGCACCATCACACAGGAATCGGCCGCCGCGCCGGTCGTTTTTCTAACCGGCGCGGCGCGTCGGGTAGGCGCCGAAACCGCCCGGGTATTTCACGCCGCCGGGTTTCGGGTCGTTATTCATTACCGCAGCAGCGAGCAGGATGCCATCGCGCTGGTCGATGAACTCAACCGGGCACGGCCAGACACCGCCGCCTGCATTCAATCGAGGCTCGACACCCAAGCCACCATTCAAGCGGCGGCTAATGACGCCATTGCGGTGTTTGGCCAGATCGATGTGCTGATCAACAACGCCTCCAGCTTCTTCCCCACCCCCTGGGGCGAGATTACCGACGACGCCATTCACGCCCTGATGCACAGCAACCTGCTGCTGCCGATGGCGATGATCCAGGCGCTGGCACCGGAGCTGAAACACCGGGAGGGCACCATCATCAACCTGGTCGACATTCATGCCCTGCGCCCGCTGGCCGATCACCCAGCCTACGGCGCGGCCAAGGCCGGACTGATCAGTCTGACCAAAAGCGCCGCGCTTGATCTGGCCCCCCGGGTTCGCGCCAATGCCATAGCGCCAGGGGCCATTCTGTTGCCCGAGCAGGAAGGCGACGACTATGAAGCAGCGCTAACCGGCAACGTTCCGCTGGCACGCATGGGCAACCCGACCGACATTGCCGAAGCGGCGCTGTTTCTGGCGACCGCCCCCTATGTTACCGGCCAGATATTGGCGGTCGACGGCGGTCGTACTCTGAAGCAATAGTGTTCATCCCGTCGGCGTAACGCCCGGCCAGTTCTGACCAAAGCGGCACAGCCGGCTCGGCGACCGGTGCACCGGCTGTGCCCGTCAGCACAGATTTCAAAACCGCTGTTAGTTCGGCCACATCTCGTTGGGCGTCGGTTTCAGAGCCGGCATAGAAACGTGCGTCAGGCAACACCTCAGGGTAGGCCAGGCGTCGTGGCACCACGACCTGAGAGCCGGCTTGCGCCAGCTCCAGCATGGACAGCCCCTGAAAATCGTGCAGCGACGTTGAAACACCCATACCCGCCCGACCAATCCATTGCCGGTAGTCGCTCTTCGTAGCTTCACCCCAATGCACAACCGAGTCGCCCAGCGCTTGCCGCTGGGTTTCGAACTCAGCATTCCTACCTCCGCCCGAGCCCAGCATCGCCAGTCTGAAACCGATGCCTTCTGCCCGAAGCGTCAGCAACGCCGCCAAGAATCGCTCAGGCTGCTTATCCCACTCCCAACGGTGATTCCATACGATCAGATCGGCTTCTTTGGGCTGGTCGCGCAGTACCGAGAACGCCTGGGTCAGCGGCACGGGCAAGACATCCGAGTGCTGCTCGATGCGTTCCATGGGGTTGCCCGGCAGCTTTTCCGGAAAACGGCGCAACAGCTTTCGAGCCCCGCTTAAAAAGGTGCTCCGGTTAAATTCGGTGTTGAAGCTGACCCAGTCGGCACAGAGTGCGTTCTGAATGCTGAGAAACTGCCAACCGATCTGGTGATCGGTCGCTTGCGAAGCCGAGCGCGGATGCGCGAACTGATTCTCGTGAAAATACAGCCAGGTTGGTATAGCCGCCAGATGCGGCCGAAAGGCCCGCAGCCGGGTCAGGTCACTCAGGCTGGTGGCGATGATCAGGTCGTAGTCGCACTCGAAATCGACGTCGTCAGCCAGCGCCCAGAGCAGGCCAGAAGCTTCTACACGCCAGCTGAAATGGCGCGCCGGCTGGGCCTTGAGCGTCCAGTCGATGTCCGGAAAGGCCGCCTTTAGGCCTTCGCACCAGTACTGATGACTGGCACTGTGGTAGGCGCTAAGCAACAGAACCCGCATCAGTCGGTATCGGACTCCGGGCCAGCCCCGCTGTAACCCCAGGGCGGCAGCAGCGTCTGGGGAATACCGGCGCACTTGAGTACCCGGGCAACGATGAAATCGACCATATCCGCCACGGTTTCGGGTTTGTGGTAGAAACCCGGGCTGGCTGGAACAATGTCGGCACCGGCGCGTTTCAAAGTGAGCATGTTGGTCAGGTGAATTTCGCTGTAGGGCGTTTCGCGCGGCACCAGAATCAGCTTGCCGCCTTCTTTCAGTACCACATCGGCACCGCGTTCGATCAGGTTATCGCACTGGCCGGTGGCGATGGACGCCAGCGTGCCGGTAGAACAGGGGCAGACGATCATCGTCTCCGGCGCGCCGGAGCCGCTGGCAACCGGGCTCATCCAGTCTTCCCGCCCGGCGATGATTAGCTCGCCACCCGTGCCCAGCCGCTCCCGCAAATAGGACGCCAGCTTCTCGTGCTGGGCTGGCCAGGGCGTGCCGGTTTCCACGGCGGCAACCATTAAAGCGGCCTTGGAGACTAGCAGATGCACCTCATAGTCCGCCGCCAGCAACACCTGCAGCAGACGCTCAGCGTAGGGCGTACCCGAGGCACCGGTAATGCCCAGGGTAATGCGCGGACGCGGTGTCTTCTTGGTTGTTTCACTCATCGGTATCACCGGCATAACGAATCAGCCCTTCCTGGGCGGTGCTGGCAACCAGATTGCCATCGCGATCAAATATCTGCCCGCGCACATAGCCGCGCGCACCGCTGGCACTTGGGCTATCGGCCACATAGAGCAACCAGTCATCGAGCCGGAACGGGCGATGGAACCAGATTGCGTGGTCGAGGCTGGCAATAGTCAGGCCCGGTTTCATCAGCGAGATGCCATGTGGCATCAATGCGGTTTCCAGAAAGCCGTAATCGGTGGTATAGGCGAGCATCGACTGATGCACCAACGGGTCATCCGGCAAGCTGCCGTTGGCGCGAATCCACATATGGCGCTTGGCAATGCCATGACGCGGTCGAAACGGGTTCTGTGCCTCCACAATGCGGTATTCAATCGGTCGTTCGGCGGTGAACAGGTCGCGTACCCGGCCGGGGATCTCATCGGCATGGTCCCGGTAGAGTTTCACTTCCGATTCCAGCACCTCGGGGCCTGGCACATTGGGCATCGACTCCTGATGCTCCAGGCCAGGCTCCTGAGTCTGAAACGAGGCCGTCATGGCCAGAATGGGTTTGCCGAACTGGCTGGCAATGACCCGGCGCACGCTGAAAGAGCGGCCGTCGCGAATGATTTCGACTTCATACTCGATCGGGTGGTTGGTATCGCCCGGACGCAGAAAGTAGGAATGCAATGAGTGCGGCATGCGGCTATCGAGCGTCTGAATTGCCGCCGACAAGGCCTGGCCGATCACCTGTCCGCCAAATACCTTGGGGTACCCCAGATCCTGTGACAAGCCGCGGTAGCGCAGCTGACCTATTGGTTCCAGCTGCAATAATTCGATCAGGCGCTCAACAACAGCGTTTGCCATTTGGCATTCTCCCACCAGTTTATTCTCATGTTTCGCGGTTCGCTCACCCGAGGCTAGTGGCTAGCGCCAGGTGTCAGGCAATAAAACCGCGCATTGTTCCAAAAATTGCACTTTAAGTCGCGCCAAAAGACTGTCAATATAAAACTGTTCAAAAAACAACCTTGGTCAAGTGTGAATTTTTTGACGCTGACACTGCCAAAACAGTGTACGATTTTGAACCAACGTCACAATTTACACTCTATCGAGGGGTTAGTCGTCGAGTAGGGGTCTTTTACCCTATAGTAACCGTATAACCCCGGATTTCATGTAAACACCCACGCTGGCACCAACCCGGCAGCGTGCTGGTAGCAGACCCACTGCGTATTGAGCGCACCGACTTTCGGGTGATACAGCCTTACCGGCGAAGGAGCAGGCTAATGACCACCATGGCACAGCAACCCCAAAACAGCGACCTGGAATGGAGCCTGGACTCCATCCAGAGCCGCAATCAGGCGGTTGATTTTGTGCGCTGCTTTGAAAGCCGCCTATGCGTCTATTCGCCCTCGGTCGAGCAGTTCTACACCAACTACAGCCTGCACTTTCCCAGCACAGAAAACAGCAAGATGGTTGTGCTGCCCAACCCCTATGCCTTTCACGACACCTTTCACGGTGTTGTGCCGGAGGCGGTGCGAGATACCGGCTTTCACATCGTTCCGGGCGAGCTGATCGGCAAAACCGGTTTTTACGTGATCGTCAAATACAAAAGCCGGGATGTAAAACCCGTACCCATACCCTTCAAGCAAGCTCTGAAAAAGATGATTCGCACCCGCCACTCTGAAGACCCTTTCCTACCCATGTTGGTGAAAGGTGACCTTCGAGAGTTCAACGCCAATATGCCCTGCCTGCACCTGCACAGGGTCAAACTTGCCAACCTGACGCGCCGGTCCGAGTTTGAGAAAACCAGCATCCGCAATGCCATTGTCGACAAGATGACAGAGCTGTACCGGGACGCGGATTCTCTGGTTTAACAACCAACTGACAACCCAAGTTCCTCGCCTTACCTCTGGCCTGTGCCTTGAGCCCGTGCCAGACACACCCGGCATCTGGCACTCAGCCGGCTAGTTACTTCAAACCGTTATGAAATAATCTGCCTAAACGTCAGACTGATGCGATCCCCCGCTTTCGCGCGAGCTGGCAAGCTGTGCTGCCAGTGGTGCTGCATGGCTCCGGACATCACCACCAGATCCCCCGGGTTCAACGTTACCGTGAGCGTCTCCCGATGGTTATCGTTGCGGCGCAGTCGAAAGTCGCGGGCGTCACCGAAGGAAAGCGTAGCGACCGTGGGGTTACTGCCCAGCTCTGCTTCGTTATCGGCGTGCCAGCCCATCCGATCGGCGCCGTTGCGATACCAGTTGGCCAGTGCAAAATTGAAGGCGCTGCCTGCCTGCCGGCTAACCGCTTCTATCAGCGGCTGCCAATGGGCGGGCCAGCCATTCATTACGCGGGTTTGGCCGCTGTAGCCATAGCGAACCCCCACTTCGCCCAGCCAGGCTTCCAATCTTGGAATGGGGTGTTCCTGGCCATAAACCCGCACCCGGCTCTGCTCCCAGGGCAAATTCTCGACACAATCCTGCATCCAGGCCTCGGCGTTTGGCCACCAGTTCCGGTACACTTGCAGGCATCCCGATTGATCATCCAGTAAGGTTTCGCAGGTTCTCATGTCTACATCCGCAGAAAGTGCCCAACAGTGGCTTTCCGAAAAACAGCCCTCGCTGGACGAAGTACAGCAGGTTGTTGCGCGCCTTGAACAACGCATCAGCCAGCACCAGGGCGATGAAGACTCGATACAAGGCTCGGTCGATGCCCTGATTCTGCTACAGGACCACATTGAATCGGAAAAAGCCCCCGCCGACCAGACCCCCTCCCCAACCGACGCCCAACTCGACAGCGGCCGGCTGATTCCCGAGGCCGACCCGGTGCAACTCGAAGATGACGTCAAACGCCGCGCCTTCGAGGCGCTGAAAGACCAGTTCAAAGACTTATAAATTCATCTCACACTGGCCGGAAAACCGTCTAGGCTAACGATAAATACGTTCGGCTCAACTAGCGGTTTAGGCACACTGCTGAGTGCTGGCGGCCGGGTAGACCTGTCCGGGGAAGTCCGCAACATTGATGTTGCGGTCTAGGCTCCATGGACGGATATACGCCGACCCCGGATAGGTTTACCCGGCTGCCAGCACGGGTTCCAACCACATCAACAGACCCAAACTCCGTCTTTTTGAGTAAGCGAAGTAACCCGTGATTACTGCCTTGGCTGACGATCAGCCGGGCGAGGGCCCAACCTGTGTCACAGCGGTTTTACATTCCATTGCAATGGATGATCAGTGCTGCCATTACGTTGAGCTTGCTCGTGCTCAGCCTTGCGCTGGTTACCCTCAGTTACCAGAGCACCCGGGAGACTCTGCTTTCCGCCACGGTGTCTGCTGCCGAAAGTGCCTCTGAGCTTCTGGATGGCCACATCGACCAGTTGATTGAACCGGTCGCGAGCATCGTGGCCCAATTGCAATATGACCCGCTGGTCTCAGCCGTGCGCTTTGAGGAACGCCTGAAACGGCTTCCGGCCCTGGCTCAGGTACTGGCATCGAACGATGTGATCAGCGCTGTGTATGTTGGTTACCCGGATGGCGACTTTCTGCTGCTCAGGCCCATCAACAATGAGCGCGCCCGCCGTGTGCTGGAAGCACCGGACGACGCCCGCTATCTGCTGCAAAGTGTTGAGCGTCGCGATGGCGAAACTCTGGGCCGGTGGGCCTGGTACGACGAAAACCTGCGCCTCAGAAGTATCGTCATTCGACCCGACTACACCTTCGACCCACGCAACCGGCCCTGGTTTATCGACGCTGAAGCCAGTGACGAACGCATTCTGACCAACCCCTATGTGTTCTATACCACCGGCGAAATCGGCATCAGCCTGGCCATCCAGTCGGCCACCGGTGCCATTCTCGCGGTGGACGCCTCCGTTGAAGACCTGTCACAGCAAGTCGATACGCTGTCACCGGTTCCAGGTACCCAACTTGCCCTGGTCAGCGAAGGCAACAAGGTGATTGGCTATGAACATATCGAGCAGATGGTTCTGCCAGACATTAACAACAGCCTGCGCCTGGCCTTGCTGTCAGAGCTGAACCTGCCCGCCCTGAATGAAGTCGCAGACAGCGCTCAACCAGCCGGTACCCTGTTTCCCGTCACCATGGGCGACGAACCGGGGTTCGGGCTGTGGTCGCCTCTGTCGACCTTTGCCAATGAAAACCTGCGCGTGTTAATGGCCGTTCCGGAAGCCTCGCTGCTGGCCGATGCCAAAGCCCTGCTGCGCAAGCAGGTCGGGTTGTCGTTGTTGCTGGTTATCGCCTTCCTGCCCATTGGCTGGTGGCTTGGCAGCCGCATTGGCAAACCCCTGCATGAACTGGCCGGCCAGGTAGAGGCCATTGGTCGCTTCGAATTCGAGGCTGACATAAAAGGTGTGCATTCCAACATCCGGGAAGTGCATGACCTGGGCCTGCACACCGAACGCATGGCGGGGATGATCACCAACTTCAGCCGCATCAGCCAGACACTGAACCGCTCGACCGATCTCGACAACATGATCAGCGAAGTCCTGCACGAACTGGCCTCTGCCGTCGGCGCAACAGACGCCGTTGTATACCTGAACAATACCGAACAAACCCGGCTGATTCGCGCCGGCCATGTTGGCCCCACCCGGGTCCCGGTTACGCTGACGCTGGGCGAAGACCCGGTGGCGGCCGTCACTGAAACCCTGGCGCGCGAAGACCAGCGGCTTACGACAACCAGACTGATTAACCGGAGCAATCACCCCATCGGTGTACTGGCGGTAAACCGCCCTGAGCAGACGATCATCACCGATGTTGAGTTCGAGCGTTTCCTGGAACGCATGGCTGGCTCGGTGGCCATTGCCATTGAAACCCGGCGCTTGTTCAAAGAACAGAAAGCTCTGTTCGACGGCATCATTCGCCTGCTGGCCGACGCCATCGATACCAAATCACCCTATACCGGTGGTCATTGCGACCGGGTACCTCAGGTCGCCAGCATTTTGCTCAATAAGGTGGAAGCCCAGACCGAAGGCCCCTTTGCAGACTTCTCGCTGACTGCAGAAGAACGTTACGAATTCACCATCGCCGCCTGGTTGCACGACTGTGGCAAGATCACCACACCCGAATACATCGTCGATAAAGCCACCAAGCTGGAGACACTGTACAACCGGCTGCACGAAATTCGCATGCGCTTTGAAGTGCTGCATCGCGATGCTGAAATCGATTATCTGGCCAGTCTGAACAAGGGCGGCAACCCACAGTTGCTGGTGCAAAAACGCGACCGCCAGCAAGCGCAACTGCAGCATGACTTTGCCTTTATTGCCCGCCTAAACCTGGGCAGCGAGGCCCGGGTGAGTGACGACGACATCGCGCGCATGAACCGAATTGGCGACCAGACCTGGTGGCGGCATTTCAGCGACCGCATCGGCATCTCCTTCGACGAAGCCGATCGCCTGTCCCGGGAACCCGAACCGCCGCTACCCTGCCTGGAACTGCTGCTGGCCAACAAGCGCGAACATCGCGAACCCTGGGGCAGAAACCAGCCGCCGGTGGAAACCAACCACCCCAACAACCGCTGGGGTTTCGATATGCTGCTTCCGGAATACTCGGCCAATCAGGGCGAGCGATACAATCTGTCGATACGACGCGGCACCCTCAACGACGAAGAACGTTTCAAGATCAACAACCACATTGTTGAAACCTACCGGATGCTGACCACCCTGCCCTGGCCACGGCATCTGGCCAGGGTGCCGGACATTGCCGCCAACCACCACGAACGGATGGATGGCACCGGTTACCCGCGCAAGCTGGATGGCAACGCCATGTCCGTCTCTGAACGCATCATGGCCATTGCCGATGTCTTCGAAGCGCTGACCGCCGCCGACCGGCCTTACAAACCAGCGAAAACCCTGTCGGAATCGCTCAGCATCATGGTATCGATGGCACTGAATGGTCACTGCGACCCGGGTTTGCTGAAAGTCTTTATCGAAACCAGCGCTTATCGCACCTACGCCGTCGGCTTTCTAAAACCCGAGCAACTGGATAACGTGGATGAAGCCGCTCTGGTGCGACGGCTCGAAGCCGGTTAGCCGGGTGCCATACCAAGCCCTTTCTGTGCCTGCTAGAATGGCGCCACAGTAACAGCCACTCAAGCAGGCACTCAGCATGGCAAAATCCCTGGCAGACCAATTGATGAAAGCGGGCCTGGTCGACAAGAATGCGGCTAAAAAAGCCGAACGGGACAAACGCAAACAAAGCAAACACCAGCACAAGGGCCCGACCGATGCCGACCTGGAGAAACAGGCGCGGCTGCAACGCGAGCGCGATGAAAAAGTCGAACGCGACCGCGAGCTAAACCGTCAGCGGCAGGAGGCCGAACAGGCCAAGGCCATGAAAGCCCAGGCGGCTCAGATGCTGGAACAAAACGCGTTGCGAGTCGATGGCGATGTGCGTTTCAGCTTTACCGATGCACGCATCAACAAGATCAAACAGCTCTATGTCAGCCAGGAAATTCAGGACCAGTTGGCAAAGGGCCGGGTAGCCATTTGCTCGGTCGAAGAGCGTTATGTGGTGGTCGCCAAAGCCGTCGCTGAAAAAATCGCGCAGCGTTTTGCCGAAGCCGTGATATTTTTGGCCGAGCCCGATGCAAACCAGCCGGATGAAGACGACCCCTATGCCGACTTTGTGGTCCCCGACGATTTGATGTGGTGATAACCAGAGCACTGTACCAGTGCACTAAGCTACCAGGAACCCGACCACCATGGCGCACTTTGACGACTTAATCGACCTGCTGAAAGTACTGATCCGCGAACCCAGCGTGGTCGGGGCCGAGCATTCCTTCTTCCGGGTTCTGCAACGGGAACTGGAAGAGCGCGGCGCCAATGTTACCTGGTACGAAGGCTTGCTGGTCGCCCAGGGCAACCAGCCCGATACCACCTACTTCTCGGCTCACATCGACCGCCATGGTCTGGTCTGCACCGGCCCGAATGAATTCCAGTATGCGGCTTTCGTGGCCGGCAGCCGGTCGGACTTGCTGGGCAATTCGGTTTCGGAAGAGCTGATGCGCAAGGTCGTCGACCGCTTCCCCAAAACACCGCTGATGGCCTATGAACCCTGGTCCGGCGCCTACCGGGGCGCGGGCACCATTGTTGACAGTTACATTTGTGAGCACCGCAATAACCTGATCTTCAACGTTGAGGGGCTCGACCACCTGGTCGCCGGCACACCGGTGGCCTTTCAGGACCGGCTACTGCATCAGGACGGCTTGCTCAGCGGCCAGCTAGACAATGTTCTCACCGCCGCCTGCCTGGTGCACCTGTTCGCACTCGGCTACCAGGGCACGGCGTTCTTTACCGCTCAGGAAGAAGCAGGGCGCAGCTGGCGTTACCTGTTGGAATGGTTCCGCCGCTTCGGTGGGTCAACGAATCAGTTGGTCGTGGTCGACACCAGCCCCTACCCGGACAGAGCCAGCGCCGACATTCAGGATGTGGTGCTACGCCACCGCGATGCCAACGCCGAATTCAACCGCGACACCACCGAAAGCCTGGAAGCCCTGTGCAACAGCGAGGGCATCCGCTACAGCTTCAAAGACGACTACATCGCCCAGCGCAATGCAGAGCTGGAAGCCAGCGGCCAGAAACCCCAGTCACTCGGCAGCACCGAACTCGGCCGCATCACCGCCGCCTCCAACGGCCTGGTCCACGGCACCACCCTGCAAATCCCAACCACTGGCTACCACACTATGCAGGAAACCGCCCAAGTGGCTGCGGTTCAGTCGTTTCTGCGGTTGCTTCAGGGGATCGGCCACTGCGTGGCCTGACAGGCCCGTTGTTTTTGGTTGGTTGCTTGTGGGCCGGGCCTGGCAGTCGGGTAGGCTTATCCGGGGTCGGCGTGGACCCCTCCATGGGGCCTAGACCACAGCATCCATGCTGTGGACTCCCCCGGATAAGCCTACCCGACCGCCGTCCCTGGTCTTCGGTGTCACCTCATTATTCCACCGTTTTACCTACTTAGCCTTATTGCTTGGCTGCCACATTAATAGAACGGAAATGGTTGTATTTGAAGTGTCACCATAGCGAGTGCCAGCGACTGGGTAGACCTGTGTGGGGAAGTCCGCAACATGGATGTTGCGGCCTAGGCTCCACGGACGGATTTACGCCGACCCCACACAGGTCTACCCAGTTGCTGGAACGGATTCCTGGCAACCAGACAACCAACCCTCAAGTCCCATGGAAGTCCCACATTTCTGGTAGGAAGGTGGTTTGCATTTCGTGGATCAGCCATTTGCGGAAGGCGGCGACTTTGGGGCGCTTCAGGTAGCGTTCGGGGGCAACCAGGTAATAGGAAAAGGCCATGGGGAGCTCGAAGGGGAAGACCTTGATCAGCCGGCCGCTGATGATGTGGCTTTGCACCAGCGACTTGCGGGCCAGCCCGACGAAGCCGCCGGCCAGGGTGATGTCGATCAGCATGCGCGAGTCTTCGATGGTCATGGCCACGTTAAACCCCTCCCAGAGATACCCCTGTTGCCGCACCCAGCGGCCCCAGGGTTCCGGTTCGTAATCCAGATCTTCCACCAGGTCGACCGTGCGCAACCAGTCCAGTGTGGCACCTTCAGGCGGCACCATGTCCGGTACGCAGACGGCCATTAAGGTGTCGTGCATCAGCCATTCAGACACCAGGCCCGGGTAGCGGCCGCTGCCAAAACGCAACGCAACGTCAGTTTCGCCATCGAAGGTATCGACCTTGTGGGTCGGGTTCAGCACCACCCGGTATTCGGGTTGTCGCTGGCGAAAGCTGCCCAGTCGAGGCGCCAGCCAGGCGGACGCAAAAGAAGGAATAACCGAAACTTTCAACCGGTCCGGGTTTGGGTCGGCGCGCAACCGGGAAACACCCGTGTTCAGACTGGCAAAGGCCTCCTGCACATAGGGTAATAAAGCGTGGCCCTCGGGCGTCAGCCGGACTTCCCGGTTCAGGCGTTCGAACAGTTTAACGCCCAGGTGTTCTTCCAACGTCCGAATTTGGTGGCTCACAGCGGCCTGGGTGACAAACAAGTCTTCCGCAGCCTGCTTAAAACTGAGGTGTTCAGCAGCCAGGGCAAAGCATCGCAAGGTGTTTAACGGGGGTAAACGGGCAAGTTGGGAGTCGGACATGGGGAAGCACCGGGTGTTTCAGTTAACTTCAGCTTACTTGAAATGCAATTTATATCAATTGTGGCTTATCTGAAACTGCCCGACAATGCACTCATCATCCCACTGCCTGAACAGGAGGCGAATCATGACTCAATATACGCTCAACACCCCTTTGGCCTGCTGTGAAATCAGCTCACCAGCTCCATTTGCACAGCGTTTGCTGGCGCAGTTCAAGCGCACCATTATGCGCTACAAGACGCGTCAGGATCTGGCTAGCCTGCCCGATTACCGCCTGCGTGACCTCGGGCTGACCCGCGATCAGGTCGTGCGTGAAATCATCAAGCCGATCTGGCGTTAAGCACCACCGAACCGTCATCAGCCCCGCCGTCAGCGGGGCTTTCGAAAAGCCCGCGCCTTACTCAGCCGCGGGCTTTTTGCGTTTCATCGGCTTGTAGCCGCCGTCTCGGTCTTCGGTCGGGGCGCTTGGCCGGCTTGGGCGCGGGCCAGACTTGGCAGGTTTTTTGACCTTGGCTTTATCTTTGCCCTTGGGCTTTTTCGGTTTCTTCTTGCCATAGGCCTTGCCAGAGGCCCGTACCTTGGCCGGCCCCTGGTAAGTGCTGGTGAGGCCCGGCATTGTCGTTTTACCGAAGCCGGCGCCCAGGTATTTGTGAATGCGGGCCATCAGGTCCCATTCGTTCGGGCCGATCAGGCTGACGGCTCTGCCCGGCTGGCCAGCCCGGCCGGTGCGGCCGACGCGATGCAGGTATTCATCGCCCTTGCGCGCCAGATCGAAGTTCACCACCAGTTCAACACTGGGCAAGTCGAGACCGCGTGCGGCGACATCGGTAGTGACCAGCACTTTATATTTGCCGCTGCGCATGCCGCTGACCACCGCGTTGCGTTCTTCCTGGGTCAGGTTGCCATGCAGAATGCCACAGCGGCGAGTACCACTGAGTAACAGCGAATGCAGCCGTTCAGCTTTGACGATGGTGTTGGTGAAAATAATGACCTGCTGGTTGGGGTTTTCATCCAACAAGGCAAAGATCAGTTTTTCCTTGAAGCGATCGTCATGCGCCAGCATGTATTGCTGACGAATGTTATCGGGCACCGAGCGCGAGGCATGCAGCGATATCGTTTCCGGCTGGTGCAGCAGTTTTTTGGCCATAGCCAGCACACCGCCATGCTCCAGCGTTGCTGAAAACAGCAGCGTCTGGCGAGTCGGAGAACAATGTTCGGTAATGGCGATAACATCATCCCGGAAGCCCATGTCGAGCATGCGGTCGGCTTCATCAAAAACCAGGAATTCGATGTCAGACAGCTCCAGGCTGCGCCGCTCCAGATGTTCCTTCAATCGGCCCGGCGTGGCGATCAGAATGTCTGGTGTTTTGCGCAGTTCCGCAGCCTGCTCCTGAAACGAGGCGCCGCCGGTGATACTCAGGCTGGTCACATTGATGGCACTGCCGAGCTGGCGACACACTTGCTGAATCTGACGGGCCAGCTCACGCGTCGGCGCCAGTATCAGCGCCCGAATGCCGGTATTGGGCGACGAACGACGATTGAACATCGACACCATAGGCAAGACAAAAGCCACGGTCTTGCCGCTACCGGTCTGGGCGCTGACCATCAGGTCTTTGCCGTCCAGAATGCGCGGTATCACCGCTTCCTGCACGTCGGTGGCTTCGAGAATGCCGTGCTTGGTTAACGCAGCGGAAAGCGGTGGGACGATGTCTAATTCATCAAACACTGAATGGTTACCCTATTGATCTGAAAGACTGGGCGGTTCATGCGCCACGGATTGGCGGCGAGTATAGCAGACCCGCACCGGCAAACGACTCCCCAACCGTGCATACAGCCGCACTGACTGTCAGGTAAAAGTTCCGTCAGATCGATTACCCGCTATCGGTTTATCGGTAGGCTATCGTTTTATTGATAGATTGTGGGCGAGTAATACCACAGCGAGCGCTGTGCCAAAGAACAGCAACCCAGAGGACGCACAATGAATACACGTGGTTTGATCGACCAGTTGCTTCAATCCGGTGGCAATCTGATGCAAAACCCCTCTGTCAGCCAGGCTAAAAACGTGGCGACTGACAAGGCTTCCCAGTTGTCGGGCCTGCTTGGCGGCAACGCTGGCGGCCTGCTTTCCGGGGCTGGCGGTGGCCTGCTTGCCGGTGGCGCGCTCGGGTTGTTGCTGGGCAACAAGAAGCTGCGCAAAACCGGGGGTAAAGTGGCGGGCAACCTGGCCATGTATGGCGGCCTGGCGGCACTGGGCGCGGTGGCCTACAAGGCCTACAGCAACTATCAGCAAAACCAGGCCAGTGCCCCCCAGGGCGAACCGCAAACCGTCGATCGCCTGCCCGATGCCCAGGCGGAACAGCACAGCAATGCCATTCTGCGCGCCGTGATCGGGGCCGCCAAGGCCGACGGTCACATCGACGACAAGGAGCGCGCCCTGATCGATGGTGAGTTCGAGAAACTGAGTGACGATGCCGAGATGACCCGGTGGCTCAACCAGGAATTGCAAAAGCCACTCGACCCCGCTGACGTAGCCCGGGCGGCCACAACACCGGAAATGGGCGCAGAGATGTACCTGGCAAGCCTGCTGGTGATTGATGACCAGAACTACATGGAAAAGGCGTATCTCGGCGAGCTGGCGCGGCAGTTAAAACTGGACCCGGCGCTGGTTGAAGAGCTGGACAACCAGGTCACCGGCATGGCGTGACGGTCGGCGTCACGCCGACAGCCACCCCACTAAACCCCGTATCAACATGCTGGCCCCTGTGGCCAGCAACAGCATCAACACCACTCGGGCAAACACCTGTGGCGACATCCGGTCCCGCAGGCGCTGGCCTATGAGCATGCCGAGCACAGCGGGCACAAACAGCAGCACCGACATCAGGCCGTCGTACCGGGTAACCAGACCCTGGCTGCCCAGGCCTACCGCCAGCACGATGGTGCCGGTAAACAACACAAAGCTCGCGGCGAAAATGAACTCGGTTTTCTGCAATCCAGAGGCGATCAAAACCTGCAGCGAAGGAAACCCGAAAAACGACGTCAGCCCGCCAAACAGACCACTGAAAAAACCGCTGATGACATACAGCACTGCCTTTCTCTCAGGCGAGACTTTCAGGGGGTTCGACAACTGCGCCGCGATGGAAATGATCATCACCCCGCCGAGCACCATCGACAACACATGGGTGTTCAGTGCCGAAAGCAGCTGCACTGTCATCGCCATGGTCGTTAACAACACACCCACCAATAACCAGATCTGACCCAACACCCGCCACTGATTGCGCGTCTGCGCCAGCTGCACAATGTTGGTGGCAAACCCGGAAGCCAGCACCCAGCCCATGGCCTGGGTAATGGGCACATTAAACAGAATGGTAGATGCCGGTATGGCAATAAAGGGCATGCCGAAACCCGAAATTCCCTTCACCATGCCTGACGCCATAAAAATCAGCGCCAGCCAGGGCAACAGCGACAGCAGGGTTTGAAAGGTCATTCAGTATTGGCTCTGTGATTGGAAGAGGAACGTCAAGGTTAACGACTGAACGGTGGATTACCAGCAACGCGAGCAATACAGTGCGTTTCACCTGCCCAACGCGTTGCCTGCAAGCGTTGGCCGGTACTGCCTTGTTTATCGCATTTGTTCAAAGACGTCATCGGCCAGTGCCATCGATGCCGTCAGCCCGGGGGATTCGATACCGAACAGGTTCATCAGGCCCGGGTGTGCGGGCGAGGTGCTCAGTACAAAATCATCCGCCAGCGTTCCCGACAATCGAACCTTGGGCCGCACACCGGCATAAGACGGCACCAGCTTGCCCGGATCAATACCGGGTAAATAGGTTTGGACAGCGCGGGCAAACTCAATTGCGCGGGCCGGGTCGACTTCATAGTCCGGCTCGTCACTGTCGAGAAAGGTGACGTCGGGCCCGAAGCGAGGCTGGCCATTCAGATCGAGCGTCAGATGAATACCGAGTCCGCCCGGCTCAGGCGTTGGGTAAAGCAGGTGCGACACGGGCAACTGGCCGCTGTAGCCGAAGTAACAGCCTTTGGCGTAGGCGGCGCTTGGCACGTCCGGCAACGCCGGCGCCACCGAGCGCGCGACAGCCAGAGCCCCCAGGCCCGCCGCATTGATGACCCTGGTTGCCTCTATTTGCGAACGCTCACCGTCGCTGTCGACCACCGACACTTGCCAGTGATCACCCTGCTTCATCACTCGCTCAACCCGGTGATGGCAAACCACATCGCCCCCATGGGCTTCAATATCGGCCTGAAACGCCAGCATCAGTGCGTGGGAATCGATAATGCCGGTGTTCGGCGACCAGAGTGCCCGGCGACAGGCAACCTCGGGTTCCAACTTCGCCACTTGCGGCTGCGACAGGTCTTCCAGCGACACGCCGTTGGCCGCCGCCGTAGCCTGCAGTTTGGCCAGCGTTGTTTCCCCCGGTTCGTCCGTCGCCAGAATCAGTTTGCCCAGCAGACGATGCGGGACCTGGCGTTGCTGGCAATAGGCGACCAGTTGCTCACGCCCCCGCACACACAGCCGGGCCTTGAGCGACCCCGGGCGATAGTAAATACCCGCGTGCAACACTTCGGAATTGCGCGAACTGGTTTCCTGGCCTGGCGTGGGGTGTTGCTCCAGCACCATGACCGACTGGCCAGCAATCGCAAAGCGTCGGGCTATGGCCAGGCCGACGACACCGGCGCCAATAACAATGACATCCATGGGGTTTCAACAATCTACAACAACAATGAATACCTGAAGTTTACCCGATTCGGCCCCGGCCGGCACATCAGGCCCAGGGTACAACCGACTTGGTGAGTGCGACCAACACCATATAGCCAAACACCAGCAGCGCCAGCACCGCGAATAACGCCCTGCCCCACGGCGTTCTGGCGCGCTTTATCGCCCAGGCTCCCAGCAGGATGTACAACACCAGGGCGATCAGCTTCACCGTTAACCACGGCAGTTCCGTTGGCCAGAGGCCAAGCCGGACCAGCATCCAGATGCCCAGTGTCAGTAACAGGGTGTCAACAAGGTGCGGCAGGGTTCGCGCCCAGCGTTGCTGCAACCAGGCAGCGCCCAGTACTGAAGCGACGGCCCGTACAACAAAGAAAAGACCACTGATCACTACAAAGGTGACGTGAAGGTCGCGAATGAATCCGTAGGCCATGCTGCCCTCTGCTCATTGGTTGGTCTAATGACAATGTAGCTCAGTCATAATAAGATGCATTCTATATGCTTCTTTAGAGGAAATCATTATGCCCAGCCCATTACCCGCCGCCTGGCTCAGCTACGCTTTCCGACCCTTTTTTCTGGCCAACGCCTTGTACGCCATCGTCGCCATACTGGCGTGGGTCGCTTACCTGTTTGGCGGCTGGTCGATACCCTTAGGCTGGTCACCGCTGCACTGGCACAGCCATGAAATGCTCTATGGCTGGGTACCGGCCGCCATAGCCGGTTTTCTGCTGACCGCCATGACCAATTGGACCGGCGCAAGGCCGCTGGCGGGTGGAAAGTTGCTGGCCTTGCTGCTGTTATGGGTGGCTGGTCGACTGATGTTTCTGGCCGCCAGCGTTTGGCCGGCCTGGCTGGTCGCCCTGGTAGACCTCTCGTTTCTGGCGACACTGGCAGCCTATGTGGCGGTGGTACTGGTTAACCACAAGAACCACCGAAACCTGATGCTGGTTGGCGTGCTGACCGTATTAATGTCGGGCAATGGCCTGATGCACCTGGGCTTTATCACAGGCTCAAGCTATTTGCTAAACAGCGGTGAGCAACTGGGCCTCAGCCTGGTCACCCTGTTAATGGCCATCATTGCCGGGCGCATCGTACCGGCCTTTACCGGGAACTGGCTGCGCCTGAACGGCAGTAACAGTCTGGTTCGTCGCCCAGTCTGGCTCGACCGGGCAGCGCTGCTGAGTATCGTGCTGATGATCCCGCTGGATCTGTTGTCTGTCAGCAGCAGTGTCACCGGGCCACTGGCGGTGTTTGCCGGACTAACCAACGGGCTGCGTCTGGCGCTCTGGCAAGGCGTGCGCACCGGGCGCGAACCCCTGCTCTGGGTACTGCATCTGGCTTACGCCTGGCTGGCCCTGTCGCTGGTATTCCGTGGCTTTAGCGATATGTCACTGCTGAGTGCCACTCATTTCTGGCAACACAGCCTCGGGCTGGGCGCCATGGCCACGCTGATTCTCGGTGTGATGACCCGGGTCGCACTGGGTCACACTGGCCGGCCGCTAAAACTGCCCCGGCATGCCATCTGGAGTTATTGGCTGGTCACTCTGGCGACCTTGCTGCGCCTGGCGGCATCGGCACAATGGCTCGACTATCGCTGGGCCGTTAACTTTTCTGCGCTGGCCTGGATACTCGCCTTTGGTGTCTTTCTCGCCTGCTATACGACGATTCTGATCACGCCCCGTCCCGACGCGCCCCGGCCATAACGACCTGGCCGGAGAACCGCGAACCAATTCGTGTCTTGACACCCAAAAAGATATATACATAATGACTCTTATAAAGATTCATCTAATCTGAATCTTTATAAGAACCGAGCCGCTTATGGCTCCTCCACATAACAGGAGACTATTATGGACGCTCATCAAAGACTGGAACTGGCCCACACCCTTATGCTACTGGCTGCTCTGGGGTTCCTGGTTGCCACCCTGAATGCCTACGTCTGGGATTTTAATCAGAGCCTGGGGGTGCAAATACTGTCACACGTGCTGATGCTGGTCTTTCCTGCGGTATTCAAGCTTTCTTATGTGCTGCGGCTGCACTCGCTAAAAAGCCTGGGGCTAGAGGCGCACTGACGTTCAGTTAGCAGGTTGTTGAAAAAGGCTTCCTGCCTTTTTCAACACACGAGAACCAAAAATTGCGATTTTTGCTTCTCAATTTTGCCGGAACGTCCATGTCCCGGTAGCAGGCGGCTGAAATCCTTTGAATTTCAACAGCCTGCTAGACAATCCGCAGTATCCGGGTCAGGTCGACCTGGTTCCTGGGTTGAATCAGGTCGGCCAGGGTGTATTGATCAAGCGTTGTCAGAAACGCCGTGCGTGCCTCGTTCAGTATGTTTTTCAAATTGCAGACCGGCGCTATGGAGCATTCGTTGGCTGCAGAAAAACACTCGACCAGGTTCATGTCGGTTTCAGTCTCACGAAACACCACTCCAATGTTGATGTTCGCCGGGTCCTGCCCCAGTCGCAGCCCGCCGTTTTTGCCCCGCACCGCGCTGACATACCCCAACTGATTCAACTGGTTCACCACCTTCATCAGGTGGCTTTTAGAAATGCCGTAACTGTCGGCAATGGCCTGAATCGTCGTCAGGCGTTCCGGGTCGGAAGAGAGGTAAATCAACACGCGCAGGGCGTAATCGGAGTAACGGGTGATGTGCATGAAGCGTTTCCTAGCCAGATTGCTTATGCGTTCAAATATAACATGAATGCCAAATAGCGCTTTATAGGCCGCAGAAAAAAATGTTTCTGGCCGGATTGACAGCCGCCGCAGTTAGGCTATACCTGTGGCTGGAGAACGCTCCCAAAAGGCTCTCCCGTGAACTAAAAACGGAGCCATCATCATGAGTAAAGAAAAGAACAAAGGCCACAAGGAAAAGAAAAAGCCCAAGGCCGCCAAAGTCGGCAATAAGCCATCCGACCTCCAAAAGCCAGCCAACACCGTTGGCGGCGCCATTGAGCGGGATCATCACAAACACGATCACTGACACCCCCGCACCTGACAGGTCACGCCTACCCTGCGTGGCCTGCCCGACCCCCACTCAAACCACTCGTAAATCAACCCTGACGACCGCAATACCATTACACCTGTGGCGGTTAAACGGCTAGGCTGTGTTCACTTTTTAAAACCGTGAACAGGAGCCTGACAATGGCACACCCCTGGTGGAAAACGTCTGTGGTGTATCAGATATACCCGCGCAGCTTTATAGACAGCAACGGCGATGGCATGGGAGATTTGAATGGCATCATCAGCAAGCTGGATTACCTTGCCCTGCTTGGCATCGACGTGATCTGGCTGTCACCGGTGTTCAAATCACCAATGGACGACAACGGCTATGATATTTCCGACTACGACGACATAGCACCCGAATTCGGCACCCTGGCCGATATGGACCGGCTGATAGCCGAGGCCCGGGTGCGCGATATCAAGATCATCATGGATCTGGTGGTCAACCACAGCTCGGACGAACACCCCTGGTTCGAGTCGGCTCGTCAATCAAAAGACAGCCCCTACCGCGACTACTACATCTGGCGCGAGGCACAGTCGGACGGCTCGCTGCCGAACGACATTCGCAGCTACTTCGGCGGCCCGGCCTGGACCTTCAACCCGGCCACCAACGATTATTATTTTCACCAGTTCTCAACCAAACAACCGGACCTGAACTGGGACAACCCGGCCGTTCCCGACGCCGTACACGCAATGATGAACCGCTGGCTCGACCGTGGCATCGCCGGCTTTCGCATGGATGTTATCGACCTGATTGGCAAGGATGTCGACAACAAAGTGCTCGCCAACGGCCCCACCCTTCACAGTCACTTAAAGGCCATACACCAGGCCACACTGAAAGGTCGTGATGCCCTCACCGTAGGCGAAACCTGGAGCGTCACCCCCGAAACCGCCCGGCTGTATTCAGCGCCCGAACGCGAAGAACTGTCGATGGTGTTTCAGTTCGAACACATCACACTGACATTCGACCCGGTGCACGGCAAATGGAAGCCGCGCGAATTCGACCTGGTCGCGCTCAAACAGGTGTTCGCCAAATGGCAGACGGAACTGGACGGCAACGCCTGGAATTCACTGTTCTGGAACAATCACGATTTGCCCAGAGCGGTGTCGAAATACGGCAACGACAGCACTTACCGTGATGCCTCGGCCAAAGCGCTGGCCACCGTGCTGCATGGCATGCAAGGCACGCCTTATGTTTATCAGGGTGAAGAGCTTGGCATGACCAACGTAGCGTTCGAGTCGATTGACGACTATCAGGACATCGAAACCCGCAACCTCTATACAGAACGACTCGAACAGGGCGACTCACCGACCGCGCTGATGGCCGCCATTCACAAAAACAGCCGCGACAATGCGCGTACGCCGATGCACTGGAATGCCAGCGATAATGCCGGCTTCACCACGGCCAAACCCTGGCTGAAAGTGAACCCGAATTACACCACCATTAACGTTGAGCAAAGCCTGGAAGACCAGAACTCCATTTTCCATCACTACCAACGACTGATCCAGTTGCGCAAAACCAATGCAACGCTCGTCGATGGTCAGTTCGAACTGCTGTTTGCGGATCACCCCCAAGTATTCGCTTACCTGCGAAAAACCGATTCTGAAACTTTACTGGTGGTGGGTAACCTGTCAACCGAGCGATTGACGCTGCAACTTCCAGGCAACGTGCCAACCGAATCGTCCCGGGTTCTCATTTGCAGCGGCACGCCCCTAACCGAGATCAGCCAACAGCTGCAACTGGCACCTTACGATGCCTTTATTGCGTCGCTGAGGTAGCGGCACCCGAGTTGCCGAGCGCCTTTTCCAGCTTGGCCATCGCCTGCAACAACGCCTGGCGTTCAGCACCCGTCAAGGTTGCCAGTAGCGATGCTTCCCAGGCCTGAGCCTCGGGCAGCAGTTGCTCCAGCAAGGCGTTTCCGGCTGCCGTTAACCGCAGGTGGTGAGCGCGCTGATCCTGTTGGTCGGGGCTGCGGCTGATCAGTTCCCGGTCGGCCAGCACCTGAACCGCGCGCGACACTCTGGCTTTATCCATCCGCGTGGCGTCCCGAATCTGCTTGGCGGTGAGCACCCCGCACTGATTCAGCCAGGCCAGAACCCGCCACTGGGCGATGGTCAGCGAGTACGACGACTCATACAGATGCGCCAGTTGCTCGCTGATCTGATCCGCCAGGCGGTTGAGGCGGTAAGGCAGGAATTGGTCCAGATCGAACTGGGCGTCGCTGGCATAATGTGTCATGGGGTGTCTTTCCGGGTAGAGCCTGGCAGAATGGTTGCACAGGGAACCATTCAGGTCCAGTCACCAGACTGAACCTCTGCAAGACTCATCCAGATCAGAGTAAGACTAACCTGGCTATATTTTAAAACTTTCCATGCTAGCTGGATGAAACAGCTCTTCAGGTGACACCAGACGACTCGACAATCCCTCTTTGTGATGCTGTGCCAGAAAGCGGGCCAGCGTTTCGCGGTTTTGCTCGAAGCCGTAAGACCAGAAGTCCTGACCCATCAATAGCCTGGCTGATCGCAACTGATCTTCCACGAAAGGCAGTGTCACTTTCGTCGCCGAGGTGTCGGTCAGATGCTGCAAGGCCACCTGTTTCGATTTCTCAAACGCCTTGAATACAGAGAAAGGTAGCCAGGGGTGCTGTGCCACCAGCGTTTTTCGAATGCCCAGGGTGTGCATGATCGGAAACAGTCCGGTACGCTGATACCATGCTTTCGCTTCGGCCATCGGGTCGGCAAACAAATAACCAACGTTCGGGTTGCCCTCAGTAAAACAAGACGGTGCACGGGGTCCGATAACCGCATCGAGCTCACCCATCGCCAGCATGTGGCTAATGGTTTCACCGTCAGGCACATTGACGACCTGAGTGCCCCCTGTCAGCTTGAGATTGATTTTCTCTACCCGGCCGGGCTCTTCATAGCCGCCCCGAACCCAGGTAATGTCGTTGGGTTTAACACCATAGTCCTCTTCCAGAATCATTCGAACCCAGACGTTAGCGGTGAGTTGATATTCAGGCACCCCAACTCGCTTTCCTTTCAGGTCGGCCGGGGTCTCAATACCCCGGTCAGTGCGCACGTAGATCGACGTATGGCGGAACGCACGGGAAGGAAACACAGGCACCGCTATATAAGGGCTATCATTGTTCGCCGTTTTCACCGTGTAACTGCTCATCGACAATTCAGTAATGTCAAAGTCTGCATGGCGAAACGCACGGAAAAAGATTTCTTCTGGATCATGCAGCATAAACACAGGGTCCACGCCGTCTATCTGAACGTTGCCATCGACCAGAGGTCTCATCCGGTCGTAATTCCCGATGGCGATTGATAGTGACAGTTTGCTCATAGATCCGATTCCTCAGTTATCCCACCTGCCAAACGCTCAGCTAAGGTTGTTCAGTAACAGACCCGCATACAGTTCATAGTCCAGTAACCAGACAAAAATGACCCACACAAAGGCCAGAGCGCCAATTGCTATGAGGGCAGAACGACGTTTGTCGTGCCCGGCACGCCAGGTCAGAAACGTAAAAATATAGGCGGGGATGGTTATCAGGAAACCAAAGATAGACAGTGCAACGACCAGCCCCAGCAACCAACCCATCGACTTCAATTGCTTGAAGGTAATCGCTGTCTCGGTGGATGCGGGCAACTTACGCTGGTACCAGGCAACCAACTGAACGACGACGTCGGCCGCTGTCAATACAACAAAGACCCAGCCGATAAATCGAGGAAACATGCCACTGGATCGGCCAAACCCCTGTGACAGGTAAAGTAGGGTGATGGCCAGCATCAGCATGAAACAAGAAATCAATACCGTCGGACGGGCCAGTGAATTAAGCGTTGGCATTGCGTACCCTCCTGCGAATCCGCCCTAAAACAGGTAATGCCAGTGCCATGACAATAATCATAAAAATTACCAGACTTGTCGTGTCTCGAAAAAATCCGGTCCAGTCGCTGCGGAACATCAGCATCGACTGGATAAAGTTGCGTTCCATCATCCCGCCCAGAACAATGGCAATGACCAGGGTAATTCGTGGATAATCCAGCCGGATCATGACATAACCGATGACACCAAACACAGCGGCCATGATCACATCACCCAGGGAACCCTCCAGGGCATAAGCCCCTACCAGAGCGATACTCAATACAGTCGGGATCAATATAGACGAGTCAATAAAGGTGATTTTGATCAGGTACTTCGTCGCCACAGCAATCACACAGGCCGAAGCTATTGTTGCCAGCAACAAGGCAATGATCAATACCAGTAAACTCCATTCACGCTCAATCAGAAGCAATGGGCCAGGCTGCATGCCGTGCAAAACCAGCACACCCAGAAACAACGCCATTTCAGCGCTACCGGGTATGCCAAAGGCCAGAGTAGGAATCAGGGAGCCCCCGTCTTTGGCATTGTTTGCGGCTTCCGGGGCTATAACGCCGCGGATATCACCCTTGCCAAACTGCGAGCTGTCACGGCTCGATTGCACCGTAAATGAATAAGACAGAAATGAGGCGACTGTTCCACCAACACCCGGAACGATACCTACCAGAGTACCGATAAACGAACCGCTGAGAACAGTTCTGGGATGCTTGAAAACCGCTTTAAATCCCGCCCCTACACCCTTCACCTCGCCCAACTCATTGCGATCAACTTTGGAGATGGCTCCACCCTCCACCATTAACCGGATCATCTCGGCAATCGCAAAGAGTCCGATCAGGGCGGGGACCAGTTTAATGCCATCCCACAGGTAATCGATGCCTGCGGTAAACCGCAAAGTACCGCCCATGTCGTCGTAACCAACGAAGCCGATAAACAGCCCCAAGGCGGCAGCGATCAGGCCACGCAACATATTGTTATTGGAAATGGTCAGTGAAACCAGACCTAGAACAGCCAGCATAAAAAAAGCCGGAGGGCCGAATAGCAACACAAGTGACTTGGCCATGGGCAGTATCGCAACCAAGACAACCACCCCGACAATACCACCCAGAGAGGATGCGGTTGCCGCTGCCCCGATGGCCAGTCCGGCCTTTCCCTGTCGGGTCAGAGGGTAGCCGTCAAAACAGGTCGCGGCATTGGGCGCAGTGCCAGGTGCATTTAACAGAATGGCCGTAACAGAACCACCAATGGCGCTCGACCCCATAATACCACCCATCAATGTGATGGCTTGCTCAGGCTCCATACCAAAGGTCAGGGGGAGCAACAGCGCTATGGCTGTCGCGCCACCCAAACCGGGGATAATGCCGAACAAAAGGCCCACCAGGACCCCCAGCATCAAATACATCAGGGTGACACCGTCGGCGAGATACAGCGTCGCCGTCACAAAAGAGTCGAGCATGGGTATTGGTTCCGCTGATCAGTTAGGGTTTTGCAGACTGGTGCTGAAACGCTCGTAGAACTCAAAGCTACTGGAAATGTCGGCCGCGGTGTCAGCACCGTTCATCGGAGACATGTTCATGCCAATGCTCTTGGCGTATTCCAGATACTCTTCATTCTGCACCACGTCCATGAACGCGGAGCGTAACTGCGTGAGGGTTGCGTCATCGATTCCCGGAGGACCGGCGATGGAGCGCTGCAAATTCAATGGCGTTAAACCCGGGTACCCTGCTTCGGCAAATGTCGGAACGCCTTCAAACAGGCTCTGGTTACCGGACATGGCCAGTGCACGAACATCACCGGATTCCAGATAAGGGGTTACGGACGACACAGGCGCCATACTGACCTGGCCATCACCCCGGATCAATCCCACGATTGCATCGGTTGTACCACCATAACCAGACAAATAGATGGGGTCTTTCTCGGCCAGACCCAGTTCACTGGCCGTGATCTGCAGCGCTGCGAGCACGGTAGAGCCGTATCCGGTCGACGTAATGATCAGGTCATCCACTGCAATCAGATCATCGAGCGTTTGAATGTCCGAGTCAGCAGCAACAATCAGCACATAGTCGTCCGACTCCAGACGGCCAATCCAGCTGAGTTCCCGCAAATCGTAGCCGACTTCCTCACCGAGAATGGCCGGCAACGCAAAGCCCGGCAGGTTAAAAATACCCAGTGTCAGGCCATCCGGTTCAGACCGACTCACTTCAGTGGAACCGCGCTGGCCACCCGCACCCGGAATATTCTCGGTAATAACGTTGGCGCCACCCAGAGCTTCACTGAAGTAGGGAGCGAAGCCCCTGACTGCACGATCGAAACCACCACCAGGGCCATAAGGAACAACAATGGATACGGTGTCAGACGGATCAACATCGGCCTGAGCACCCGACATGAGTGCAATGCCGGCAACTGCCGACAGCAAGGCTGTTTTAATTTTCATAGACCACTACCTTTATTTGTTGTTGTCAGGTTTTGCGTCAATTACCGGACCAAAGCGAGATCCGCCTGGCCAGCCGATCCTTCATGAGGAACGTCGTTCGACCATGAGCAAAAGCTACGCTCCTAGTTGTCGCTTGGAAAATGAAATTTAGACGTTTTTATATATCTAAATCGATATATTAGATTTACCTACCTGCTTACAACAATACCGTATATAGGACCAAGCTCGCAGGAAGAGCTATTTTTCGAGCGACTGCGCTGATGGAACGCTCTGTTCTCCGCTGCAAATATTGACATGCATCAAGGAACGCACGTTCTCTGACCTGACCATAGCTCGGCGGCACAAAACGCTGGTAGGAAAAATGACTCTGAACGAAACGTTTTCGATATATCAGGGTGTGTGCATGCTCTGTATAACCAGGCGTACCTGGTCCATCAGGAGGCGTTGAGCCTCGCTTGGATGGCTGTCAACACGGGTTGCGATGCCTACGGGTCCCAGAGTGGATGAGAAGTCATAGGGTAGCTCGGCGAGTCGCCCTTCGTTGATATCAGCATCAACAGCCCCATGCGAGATGAGCCAGACAGTATCAGTATCACGCACATAAGAACGGCCAAATGCATGAGAGATGGTTTCGATGCGATTCGCGTTGGGTCGAATACCGTTCAGTATCATGAACTGATCAACGAGGCTGCGAATCACGGAGTCCGGAGGTGGCATCAGTATTGGGTAATCGGAAAGCACTTCCAGCGATATCAGTGACTCTTTGAGTACCGGATGCCCTGGCCGCACTACGATGGCCACGCGTTCCTGATACAGTTGCTCGAACACCAGACCCTGCATCTGCGCAGGTGTAGACAACCGTCCTACCACCAGATCCAGTTCCGACATGCGCAATGCATCGAGCAACATTTTGTTGCTACTATTTAGCAAGGTGATATCGGCGTAAGGCATCATGGCTTTAAAGGCACGCAACGCTTTGGGCATGACGGTGGTCGCGACCGTTGGCAATACGCCAATAACAACCGGCGAATGCTCTGCTCTGCTGGAAGCACTGACCCGGTCAATACCCTCACGCAAGGCATCGGTACTGTTAAGGGCATAACGTAAAAACACCTCACCGAAGCGGGTCAGTTCGACACCCTTGCGCTGGCGATTCAGCAGCTCAACGCCAAGCATCTCCTCAAGCTCGCGCAATTTCTTTGAAACGGCAGGCTGAGTAAGCGAAAGATAGTCGGCAGCCCGCACCACCCCACCCTGTCGAACCACCTCAATGAAGCATTGCAAATGCCGGAATTTGATCCGGTTGTCGATGATCGGGCTTTTGGGTGTGTGTAAGGTAGACATAGTGTGTAATTACTCACCTTGGCAGCGGCAAGCATAGCAGATACGGGCTCGGGTAAGCCCGCAATTACAGAACCGCCCCGGGGCACGATCAGAAGGGACGATAGCCCAGTCGCTGAGAGACCGCACGGGCGGTATCCTGAACATGGGGCACGTAGCGCATGATGGTATCGTCGTCCATCCGGTGAATCGGGCCCGCCAGCCCCATACCAGCGACTACCTCACCGTTCATATTGAAAATGGGGGCCGCTATGCACCTCATACCAACTTCGCTTTCCTGATCTTCAACACAATATCCCTGAGCGCGGATCTTGAGCAATTTCTTGCGCAGCTGCTCAGGGTCGGTGATGGTGAAATTCGTTCTCCGTTCGATTGGACCCGACAGCGCCTTATCGATCTCGACATCGCTCTTGAAAGCCAGCATCACCTGGCCCTCACCGGTACAGAGGGAGCCCTTTCGAACACCAATATCCGACTGCATGCGAATGGCATGGGTGCTCTCAAAGTGGAACAGATACACCACCTCCGGACCATCCAGCACGCCGAGCAAAACGGTTTCATTCAATTCGCTCTTCAGTTCCTGCAGGATTGGTCTGGCAACACTGGGCACATCCAGACGCCGGCGCACCAGACCGCCCAGACTGAACAGGGTCAGCCCCAGGCGATACTTGTCGTTGGCCGGGTTCTTTTCCAGCAGGCCGCCAATCACCAGTGTGGTCGCCATCCGGTGCACCGTGCTCTTGGCAAGTCCCAGCCGCTTGGACAGTTCGCTTATCCCCAGCTCAACGTCTTTTTCACTGAAGGTTTTCAGCAGCGCAATGGCATTGGCCAGTGAGGACAACCCACGGCTCTTTTTGTCATCGACCTTGCTTTCCGCTTTTTCAGTCGCTTGATTGATGCGTCGTAATTCGCTCATGCTGTCCTTGTATTCTTCATCAGTCAGGCCCGCCAGAGCCCCGGCCGGGCCTGTAAACGTATTTTGGGTCTGAACTATACCGATATGAGCGAAAAATAACCAGACGACGCCCGAACCAGGCAACCGCCTGACTCAGGGCCAGCTAAACTCGACCAGCCGCATGATACCGTCCGGAAGCTGTAAGTTAGCGGTTACTATCTCTGTCGATACCGACAAGCCCAACACACCAAGCATGGTTACCAGAACGCCCAGAACCACCCAGGCCCCAAAGACTTCCGTATTGCGGTTGATTAACCAACCGAATATTACCCGGAATACCACCGAGGTAGACTGGATCGGGGTGACCACGGACACCGGTGCAATGGCCAGCGCCATGTATCTGAACATTTGTGAGAAACCAACCAGTATGGCCGCCAGTGAAAACCAGCGAACAGATGATTGTCCCACCTCACGAACATGCTTCCAGCGTCCGGGAAGCAACAGTATCAGGCCAATGACCAGCGCTGCTGACGAGTACGAAATAAGCCCTCCCCAGAAGCTGGTACCGGGGCCCTGTGATTCCAGCCCCATACGCACCAGGATCGGGCTAGAACCGTATGCAACGGCTGACAACAAGGCAAAGCTGTAGCCCTCCCGGTAACTGGGTTCAAACTCCGGATGTTCCGGCTTTGGTTCCCCCTCCTTAGCCGGTTTCGGCTTTTTGAAGGTAGCTTTTGACGTGAAATAGGCGCCCATTAGAATAAGAACGATGCCTGCAACTTTGAGTGGTGTTAGCACCTCGCCCAAAAACACGATGGCCAGAACGAGCGCCAATATAAGATTCGATTGCTTCCAGGGGCCTGACAGATTGCCGCCGATCGCTTTGGTCGAGCGGTAATTGCAGTAACGACCGATCACGAAGTGCAATACCCCAGCTGCCGCCAACCAGAGAAAGGCTTCGGTGGTTAAACCAGTAACCGCCCCGATATTCCCGGTTACCAGTATCATTACCAGGAAGAAAGGCACACCGACGGGAACCGTAATGGCCAGCGCCTGCAGAACGGACCCACTCAGTACACCACGACGAACACTGGCATTATTGAACCCAAAGGTTATCGCTGACAGCAACGCGAGAAAACCACCCAACATAGAAATCACTCCGGTTTATGGAGACAACAGAAACCGCCGCCCTGTCGAATACAACGGCGGTAGATGACCCGGAGTATGAATGCTCCGGCGAAATTAATACGGTCAGTCTATTGAATTGAATGGTTAATAGTCACCGTGGTTATAGTCATCTTCGGCTTCTCGTTCTACAAAACCCTCTGCACCGGGAGCGGGTTCTGAAGGCCTGGGCTCCACCTGCTGTTGAAAGAGCATATTCATGAACATATACATGGGCTTGGTCTTGATCACCAGCGCCCGAGCCGGCCGCTCAGGGTCCGCGTTGAAGTGCTGGTGCACGCAGTTGTTGTGCACAATGGCGATGTCACCTGCTTGCCAGTCGTAACGAATGCCATCATGAATTTCATAGCCCTTGCCATCCAGTATGTAAAACGCCGCTTCGTTCACATGGCCGTGCTTTTGCGACTTGCCACCCGGAGCATATTCTTCCAGATGCAAGTGAAAAGTCTGTGTGATGCCATCTTTGGGTTCCACATAATGTCGGCTATACGCCTGGGGGCCATCCTGAAACTTAATCTCTTTGCCCTTACGCACTCGCGGCATATCGCGCAAACGCTGCAGTTCATCGTTCAGGTTATAGGGACCTGCAATGGCTCGAACAAAAACCCGGTCCTTCTTGCTATGATAGTGCGATTCTGTACCCATCTCATTAGACTCCTGTGTGCCAACCCCGCTTGTCGGAGCGGAGCGACTATTATTTGGAATTTCCGGTGATGTAAGCGTGTATGACCTTGGCGTTCAAGGTGACTGACGGGTCATATTCCGGGGCATTCTCGAGCTGCTCGACATCGTTTAAGCCGAACTTCTTATAGATCCGGTTGATCGCTGAAATCAAGCGGACAGGCCGGTCCGGGTCGGCATTGAAATGCTGGTGAATGGTGTTAGGTGGAATGTATATAATGTCACCGGCTTCCCACTCAAATTTTTGCACTCTGTTTTGCGCCTTCCAGTGATAAGTGTCAGTAATTTCCACATCACAATCCTGATGCAGGTCATAGCCCTTACCTTCAAGCACATACAAACACTCCTCGGCGAGATGACGGTGCTTGCCAGAGTGGCTGCCAGGTGGAATGATCTGCATATAAGCGTCGACCGACTCCATCCGGGTATTCATTTTGTCATGCAACAAATGCTTAAGCAGACCCTGCTTCGACATTTCCCAGGGCATTTCTTCGGGTCGAACGACTTTTTTGCGCAACTTGTCCCGCTCAGGGGCTGTCGCTGCATCGTCGAGTAAATCCTGGTACAGGTCATGAGTAACATCACCAGCCAACCAGTACTGTGATTCTGTCCATGCCATCGTTTGCTACCTCGTGTTAATCAACTCAGAGGGCTGGCCTTGCCGACCCTACTCCGTACTGCGTATTGTGATCTAAAAGACGTCATAACCGGCCCACAACTGGTACAGGATACCCGGGAACATCTCCAGGTTGAGGACCAGGTCAAAGAGCCCATAAATTGCCAGTGGAAGGCCTAGCGCCACCTTGATCGACAGAGAGTTTGATTCTTTGCCAACCGGACGCATCAACAGCCAGGTAAACAGGGCAATAGCTATGTACTGCCCCAGTACGATCACCATAATGATCAGAAATATCAGCCAGAGACTGAAGACGAAAAACTTGTTGAGTGTCGGATACTGACCTGTCAATGCCCGCTTTACCGTCGCCGTTATACTGGCCGACTCCCGCTTCATCGCTCTGACTTCCCGTATGCTGATGCCCATGATCAGCAACAGCAAAGGCGTCAGAATGACCAGAGGCGTGCGGGCAGCCGTCAAGCTGTAAGTCAGTGACTCCAGAATCGCAGCAATCGTAACGACCAGTAAAAACAGGATGAACACTACTTCTGCGACACGAACTTCCTTAGTCACCAAGGTGCTATCCTCCCGGTCTTCTTGTCCCGGGCTTTTAGGTTCATTGGACATAACTCAAGCCTCCTTTTTCCGGTCGCGAATGAATGTCCAGATATTCCAACCCAGGAACACAAGTGTTATCACAACCAGTGTCAATGGTATCGGGTCGAGGTAGAACCGCGGACCATCCAATTGCAAAGCGAGGTACAGGTTTTTCTCGATGGCATACCCAAGCACCAGACCAATCAGCATGGCCGCACGCGAATAACTGAGTTCTTTCATCACGTACCCAAGAATGCCGAATACCAGTGCAATCACCATTTCAAACCAGGCGTTGTGAACTACATAGGCACCGGTAAAGACAATGCAGATCAAAACAGGTACAAGAATGGATGACCGCAAAAACGTGGCGCGGGTTAGTGGGTTCACCAGAAACATGCCAAAAATGGTGCCGATCAAATTACCAATGACAATGGTGAAGATCATGACAAAGACAATATCCAGATGAGATATCATCATCCTCGGGCCAGTCTCCATACCCAGAATAAATAAGCCTCCGAGTAGAATGGCCATGGACGAACTACCAGGAATGCCAAAAGCGATGGTGGAAGCCAGCGCCCCGCCTTCCACGGCATCGTTCGCTGCCTCCGCCCCAATCACCCCTTCTATATTACCCTTGCCAAAGCTTGCTTTGTCTTTCGAGGTTTGCTTGGCATGACCGTAGGCAACAAAGGCTGCCGGTGCACTGCCAAGCCCTGGCACCAGACCCATTAGAGTACCAATGGAACTGCACCGCATGACCAACCACCATTTTTGCAATGTGATTTTCATGCCGCTGAATATCTGGCGCTGGGTTTCGCGCATGCTCATGGCTTTACCGTCACTGGAGTCTGACAAGCTGCCGCCACGAATGAACAGATCGAACATTTCAGATACAGCAAAGAGTCCCAGGATCACGGGGACCAGAGGCAAGCCATCGATCAGCGCAAACGAATCAAAGGTAAAACGCGCCTGGTTGGTGACATTGTCTAAACCGACCATCGCCAACATCAGGCCTAACAATGCAGCAACAAGGCTTCTTGCCATGTCTTCTTTACCCAAAACGGCCACGAAGGTCAGTGCCAGAAAGGAGAGAATCACAATTTCCGGTGGACCGAACAGCAGAGAAGCTTCCTGCAAAACCGGTAACAGTATGGCCAGCGCAACCGCGCCAAAGGTTGCCCCCATAAAGCAGGCCAGCAAGGCGGCACCCACTGCCTGACCACCCAGTCCCTGTCGTCGCATGGGTGGGCCGTCAAGCATGGTCGCCGCATTTTGTCCGGTACCTGGCGTACTGAATAGAATAGCGGTTATCCCACCCCCCTGTGCAACCGTCGCATGTGCGCCAAGGATGAAGGCTACACCCGCGTTCGGCTCCATCGTGTACAGGAAGGGGATGGCCATGGCCATGGCAAAATGGCCGCTCAGTCCCGGGATCACACCCACAATCAAACCAAAGAGTGAACCAACCAATAAATAGGGAAAAACATCGAAACTAAACGCTTGAAACAGGCCGCTTACAAAGCCTTCAAGTATGCCCATACTGACTCCTGAACAGGTGAATGGCAGGCATCGATCTGGTCAGAAACAACCAGCACTGATGCCTGCACGGCAATAAACAAACGTTAGATTCCGCCTGCTACTGCCTCGACAAAGAAGGCTTCTGCTGACTCGGGCATTACGGCAGCATCGGTGGCAATTTGTGCCATCCGCTCACCATTGGCGAATGTCAGGTCACGACCTGAACTTTGAGCTTCTTCAATCATCTCGGGGTCGTTCATTGCCTGTTCAAAAGCACGCTGGAGGAATGCCAGGCGGTCTGCAGGAATACCAGGAGGAGTAACAACCGGCCGACCAACATCATTCAACCCCTGCCAGGCGCGCAGTACCGCCATTTTTTCGTCCCCTACTTGCATGCGCTCAGCAAGCTCCAGCACAGTGGGTGCATCGGGAATGGCGTCGGTGCGCTCCTGACCCGACTGCAAAACGATTTTTTGCATGCCATCTTCAACGTCCTGGATAGCGCTGCCATAAGAACCCCACATGCCAACGATGTCACGACGCAACATGGCCTGGCGAATCACGGAAGAGCTATCGAAGCCATGAATGATGTCCTGATCCAGATTAAACAGTTCACCGGCAACCAGAGCATCCACATAGGTGCTGCCACCCAGGCCAGTCGCCCCAATCTTGAAGGTGGATCCGGCTTCCAGCATTTCTTCAATGGTATCGAACTCACCTGTTGTTGAAATGGCCAGCACACGCTGATCGGCAACCATGCGGCCCAGAAAGCCGTAGTTTTCAAACTGATAGATTGCCCCTTCAATGCCCGCCAACTGATTCGTCACCAGTGCGCTGCCATTGACGATACCAACGGTCAGGCCGTCTTTCGGTGCCCGATAAATGTCGTTCGCACCGCGCATGCCACCCGCACCCGGATTGTTCTGTAAGCGAACCCTGGCCCCGGTGTATTTTTCAAAGTAGGGAATAATCAACCGGGAATACTCGTCGTAACCACCGCCGGGTGAATAAGGGACAATCCAGTTGATCGTGTTGCCGTCGTAGAATGCTTCAGCAGCGGAGAGATCTTCTGCCTGGCTGTGACCTGCCATGAACAGGGCGGGAATCATAACGGCCAAAGCCGTCGCAGTTCGGAACAGTGTATTTTTCATTGAATGCACCTTTGCGCCAAAAAATTATTGTTGTACGGGCTTGGGTCGTGCGAACCATATGAACTGGTTCATTCAATCCGGCGGCTACACCTTGTCAGCGCTCACCAGTCATCGCTGATGTGGCGCTATATCCTTGTTTTTGCTCGAATTGTTCCTCTATGAAGAACTACAGTCACCATAGAGGTATGGATTACCATAGCAAGTTGCAATTCGAAGTCAACACGAATCATCACCTTCTGGTTTTGAAACCACCTTTTCATGGCGTTCTTCGGGCCGGAAAGTCTTCACCAGAACCTGGTTTCCAGGCATAAAAAAAGCGCCGCTAACGGCGCCTTTTTTTATGCCTGGAGGTCAACCGGTCAGGTGCCGTGTACTGGCAGCAAACACCTCATCAACGCTGACCTTTCTGGTGAGAATGCCCTGACGCAGTGCCTGAGAGACCAGCAGCTCAAGCATGGGCCGATTCGACTCGATACCATAGGGCAACGGATCGCCCAGAATAGGTGTCACATCCCGGTGCAGTTGGTCGGTCGAAAACGAATGCGACCAGATCCCAGCGTTGAGTTGACGGAGGTATTGGGTCTTGGACTCAACAAAGGTATCAAACACTGCTTTGGCTACCTCCGGATACTCAGCAAGCACGTCATCGCGGATTACTATCAGGTGATTGATTGGGTAAAGGCCGGCTTCCTTCAGAGCCTTCAGGCTAACGTCGTATGCGTTGGGAATCAGGGTTTCAACCTCCGGGTGGTCCACCTGGACGCCAATCGCTGCGGGCAGTCGACCACTGACCAGCTCTTCCTCCATGTTCAGCCCCGACTCCAGTGGTACCACATTACCTGGCGCCTGCCAGGCCGAAACGTGCTCGTCGCCCGACAATACCCAGGTGATACTGTCCAGGTCGACGCCATATTCCTGTTCCAGAATCGCCCTTGCCCAGACCCCGGTAGTTACGGTGTAGCCCCGATTGACCCCTACCCTTTGGCCTTCCAAATCTTTGGGATGTCTGAAACCCGCCAGCCGATTATGGAGGATGGCGCCGTGGTGAAACTCTCGAACCAGAAAAATCGGTAAAGCCGTAAAGCGCACGCCATGCTCACGCGCACACAAATAGGTGGTCAGTGCCATCTCGCTGACATCGAAATCCAGGTTTCGAACCATCCGGCGAAAGCCTTTTGGCAACGGATTTACCTCTTCAAACTCAAAGCGGAACCCCTCTGGCTGTAGATCACCCTGTTTGATGGCGTAATTATTACCCTGGGTTCGTGTCAGTGTTTTCAATGTGCGCGTCATGGTGACTTCTCCAGAATTTTTACAGTCAGTTGCAAACTGAGCGATTCATGCAGGAATGCCGGGCATCTCGTTGTTCAGCAACACTCGCATCCCAGGCCGGCCACGTCTTCGAGTGATGGCAACAGCCACTTCACTGGTATGTCTGCCTCTACAACCTCTGCTACGGGTTTGAACACCTTGTACCGGTAGCGCAAGCCACCCGGTTGCCAAAAAGCAACTAAGGTTTCCCGGGGCGGGCAACCCGGCACCTGGCAGCGAACATCGGCAACCACCACCAGCGCATCGCTACTCAGGTCAAAACGATCTCGCGTCCATGATTCCACCCGTTCTGAACTGGATCTGGCGGGTTGATGAAACGGCTGCAACATGCAATTCGACCTGTTTGAATGACGGGGTTCTGTTCACGCTATGGAACTTTCTGTTTCTCATCCAACTGAGCCGACATATATTCCTTTATAGTGAACATTGTTTTGCACAGGGGAATTATACTTGCTAAGCTCCATGCAATACAAGAAACGCTACCCAGCGGATTACCCAACACTCCAATTCAAAGACCCGATGTTACGGGCGGAGGTAATATGTCCGAGCAAGTCAGAGCCGCAGTGCGCACCCGAGCCAATACCACCGAGATCCAATCCTTCCCGATGCCCGAGGTGCCTGTTGATGGCGCGTTGATGAAAGTGGAAGTGGCGGGAATCTGCGGTACCGATGTAAAGCTCTACAGCAATCCGCCTTCCGATGATCCGGTCATCATGGGTCACGAAAACATCGGTTACATCACCAAAGCAGGCTCGCAATTCATGGCGCGCAAAGGGGTCCGGGAAGGCGACATGGTGTTTGTCGAACACTACGTGCCCTGCTTCAAGTGCGAGTGGTGCCATAAAGGTGAATACCGCCTGTGTGCCGGAACGGACTGGCGCAAAAACCCGGAAGCCATACGTTACGGCTATACACCGCTCAAACGTGAGCCTTACCTCTGGGGTGGGTTTGCCGAATACATGTACCTGCCCTGGAATGCCGTACTGCACAAAGTGCCGGACGGCGTCTCGGCCGAACTGGCGGGCATTGTGACACCCATGGCCAATGGCATTCAGTGGGCCCTGTTTGACTGTCAGGTCGGCTATAACTCGCGGGTACTGATTCAGGGTCCTGGCCAGCAGGGCCTGGCACAAACCGTGGCCTGCAAACAAGCCGGTGCGTCGCTGATCATCATTACCGGCACGTCAAAGGACAGGGCGCGGCTTGAGGTGGCGAAAAAACTCGGGGCTGACTACACCATTATTGTGGATGAGGAAGACCCGCTGGAACGCATCATGGAAATCACCAACCGTGAAGGCGTCGATGTGTCACTCGATTGTACCGCCGGTGCCGGTACCATCCCGGTCTTGCTGGGTATCGAAGCGCTGAAACGCAAAGGTGGAACCCTGTTGATTCAGGGTGAGATGGCCGACTTCCCGAATTTCCCACTGGGCAAGATCGCCAACAAATACATCACCATCAAAGCGGCACGGGGCCACAACTACGAGTCCTGTGAACTGGCGTTGCAGCAACTGGCATCCAAGCGGTTCCCGCTGGAGCTGATTACGACGCACCGCTTTGGTTTGAAGGATACGGAATGGGCCATTAAGTCGGTCGGTGGTCAAGGCGAGAAAGACGTCATTCATGTCTCGTTGATGCCCTGGATGTAAGGCAGCAACTGGTTATGACGTCTCTAGAACGCATCCCGGTCACCCTGCTTACCGGATTCCTCGGATCCGGTAAGACAACGTTGCTGAACCGTATATTGAGCGAGGACGTGCATCACCGTTATGCCGTTATCATCAATGAGTTTGGTGAGGCCGGGATCGATGGTGACCTGGTAATCTCGAGCGACGAAGACCTGTTCGAAATGAACAATGGCTGCGTCTGTTGCACCGTGCGGGGAGATCTGATCGAAACCCTGCACCGGCTTATTGATCGTCAGATCGATTTTGACGCTGTCATCATTGAAACCACCGGACTGGCGGACCCCGGGCCGGTTGCCCAGACGTTTTTTGTCGACCCGAAAATCCAACGACATTTTCTACTCGACAGTATTACCACCCTGGTTGATGCCAAACATTTGCCGCAAAGCCTCGAACAGGGCTCGGAAGCGGCCGAGCAAATCGCCTTTGCCGACCAGATCATCCTTAACAAAACCGATCTGGTATCACCCGAGGTGCTCGAACAACGGTTACAGCTGCTTACCACGCTCAATCCTTTTGCCCGACGTTTTACCACCGAACGGGCCGGCATTGACCTCTCGGCCATTCTGAACCAGGGCCGGTTTGATCTGGCACGACTGGATGGGCTAACACCGCCTGATGGCAATCCACCGCATGGGCAGCCTGGCCACCAGCATGACAATGATTGCGACCATGATCACGGCTCACATGATCACCCTGCTCACCTCAGTGGTATCACCAGCTGTGTTATCAAGCTGGATGCACCGATGGATGCCGAACGCCTGTCGACCTGGCTAACGGCGTTTCTCGCTGAGCAGGGGCAGACCATTTTGCGGGTGAAAGGCATCGTCAATGTTGCCGGTGAACCGAGAAAAATGGTCTTCCACGGCGTTCACATGATGGTGGAAGGCGACTTTCAACGAGCCTGGGCAACGGATGAAAAACGCCAGACAACCATCGTATGGATTGGCCGGCAGCTCGATCCCGATGCGTTACAGACAGCACTGGAAAGATGCCGGGCTAACCTCTAATAACAAGGCGAACAAAGGTACAGGAGTTCCCAACTCATGAGACATGTTGTGATCAAAAACATTCCCCGTGCACCGCATGCGGATGCGTTCCAGACACTGGGCGTAGCCACGGTGCATGAAGCCCAGGGTCGCAAGGGGCTGCTCGCTCCGAATATGAACCCGATCTACCCCGGCGCCCACATTGCCGGTCCGGCGGTTACCGTCTCGATACCGCCCGGTGACAACTGGATGATCCATGTCGCCATCGAACAATGCCAGCCGGGTGACGTGATGGTCGTTGCACCCACATCGCACTGTGAAGACGGCTATTTTGGCGACCTTCTCGCCACACTGATGCAGGCCCGGGGCATTAAAGGGTTGATTCTTGATGCCGGATGCCGCGATATCGCAGACTTGCGAGCCATGGGGTTCCCGGTGTGGTCGAAGTGTGTGTCTGCTCAGGGAACTGTCAAGGAAACACTGGGCAGCGTGAACATACCTGTGGTCTGCGGTGGCCAGATCGTTAACCCCGGTGACATGGTGGTCGCAGATGACGATGGTGTGGTCATTGTAGCTCGCTCGGAAGCAGACCAGGTACTCTGGCTTTCGAAAGCACGCGATGAGAAGGAAGCCGGCATACGCGCGCGTTACAAAAAGGGTGAGCTGGGTCTGGACATGAACAACATGCGTCCGCGCCTGGCCGACAAAGGTCTTGTCTATCTCGACAGTGCCGATGAACTGTAACTCCGTTCACTCGCCCGCACCCAACGGCTGCCAACTTGAAACAGGAGTAGCACGATGATCATCGATTGCCATGGTCACTACACCACCGCACCGGGTCAGTTACAACGTTATCGCGACGCTCAGATTGCGCATTTCAAAGACCCGTCCAGCCCTGCCCCAAGCCTGGCGTCGGTGTCTGATGATGAGATTCGCGAGTCGATCGAAAACAATCAGTTGAAAGCATTGCGCGAACGCGGTGCCGACATGACCATATTCTCTCCAAAAGCATCGGCTATGGCACATCACATTGGTGATGAAGCCGTCTCAAAAACCTGGACCCGGATCAACAACGATCTGATACACCGGGTTACTGGTCTGTTTCCCGAAACTTTTATCGGTGTTTGCCAGCTACCGCAGTCCGTTGGCGTCCCGATCAGTCATTCGGTTGAAGAACTGGAACGGTGCGTAAACGAGCTAGGCTTTGTTGGTTGCAACCTGAACCCGGACCCATCAGGCGGCCACTGGTCCGGGCCGCCGTTGACCGACCGGGCGTGGTATCCATTTTATGAAAAGATGATTGAACTGGATGTGCCTGCGATGATTCATGTCTCCGGGTCATGCAACTCAAACTTCCACACGACCGGTGCGCATTATCTGAATGCAGACACCAGTGCCTTCATGCAATTTCTGGAAGGAGACCTGTTCAAAGACTTTCCGGAGCTGCGGCTGATCATTCCTCACGGCGGGGGCGCCGTACCCTACCACTGGGGACGCTACCGGGGTTTGGCGGACATGCTGAACCGGCCTCCGTTATCGGAACACATCATGCGCAATGTCTATTTTGACACGTGCGTCTATCATCAACCGGGCATTAATTTGCTGTTTGAGGTGATTGATGTCGACAACATCCTGTTTGCCTCGGAAATGTTTGGCGCGGTGAAAGGCGTCGACCCGGAAACTGGCCACAACTTCGACGATACGAAGCGCTACATCGATTCGCTTCCCTTATCGGACGCCGACCGTCACAAAGTATTCGAAGGCAATGTACGTAAAGTCTATCCGAGGGTAGACAGCTTGTTAGCCGCACGCGGGCTATGACCTGCAACCCATTTATCGGGCAATCCATAAAGCCGGGCTGTTTGAGTGCCCGGCGAGGTAGCCACTGAATAACAGGATATTACATGAGCAACAAAGTGACGTTGCAATCGCTGCAGCAAAAAAAAGACCGAGGTGAAAAAATCGTCGGCGTGGTTACCTGGGATTACCAGATGGCTCAGATCGTTGACCGGGTCGGCGTCGACATTATCTCGGTTGGTGACACCGTCGGCATGAACCTTTGGGGTCAGCCCAATCCGTTTGAAATCACAATGGACCAGATGATCACGGTTACTCAGGCGGTCAGACGAGGCACAAAGCGCGCGCTGGTCAGTGCCGACTTTCCTTATGGCCCTTTGCAGGAAGGCGTTGATTCAGCCGTTCGTGCGGCGATTCGTATGGTCAAGGAAGCCGGTGTCGACCTGATCAAGCTTGATGGCGCTGCGGATTTCCCGGAAGCCGTCACCGCACTGGTTCGTGCCGGCATTCCCGTCTGGGCTCAGTTTGGCATTACCCCGCAAACCGCCCTGCAGTATGGTATGGAATACAACGCCATGGCCACTGCCGGTGCTCAAGTGCCCCCGGCCATGCTGGACCGCCTCATAGGCGAAGCGAAAGAGCTAGAAGCCGCTGGCGCAGCACTGCTCGATTTCACCAACTCAGGCCCCGTTGTTGGCCCTAAAGTCGTTGAAGCCGTATCGATTCCCGTGATTGGCGGTTTCGGTGGCGGCCCCTGGCTCGACGGTCGGGTGCGTATGGCACATGCTGCGATCGGCTATTCGGCCAAGCATCTGGACGCTGACATCGACACCTACGCCAACGTCGCTAAAATCACCTTTGATGCCCTCAGCGAATTCAAAGCCGACGTTTGTGCGGGCAAACAAATCAAAGGCGCACCACCGGCCAAGCCCTGAGGAGACCTGTTATGCCTAGTGCCATTCTGAACGGCATTCGTACCGAGTACCGTACCCTGGGCAGTGGCCCCCCGCTGCTGATGTTTGCACCCGGCGGGTTTGACGCCTCCATGGACAAATGGGAAAACCTCGGCGTCTATGCTCGCATTAAATTGCTCGACTATTTGCCGGCCCATTTTACCTGCATCCTGTTCGACCGCCGTGAAACCGGCCAATCCGGAGGACGCGTTGAGCGCCTGACCTGGTCGCACTATCTCGAACAAGGCAGGGCACTGCTCGACCACCTGAACATCGACCGGGCACATCTGATCGGCGGGTGTATGGGTTGCTGTCCAGTTGCCGCCTTTGCCACCACCTACCCGGAGCGCACCCTCAGCATGGTGCAGTACTGGCCAGTCGGTGGCGCCGGTTTTCGGTTGAATGCCTACCGTCGTTTTGCCATCCATACGGCCTTTGTTGAATCGGAGGGGTTACAGGCGGTCATCGATCTTGCCCGTTCAACAACCGAGGGCTTTGGCAAAGACCCTCGTCAGGGGCCGTGGGGACCGGCTATCAGAAACGATGCCGATTTTGCGGAACGCTTTGCGTTGCACAGTGCCGATCATTACAAACTGATTGTCGCCAGCACCTTACGGACTCTGATCGACCGCGACAGTGTACCCGGCTTTGAACCGGAAGATCTGATGCAGCTGTCCATTCCAACCTTGATCATACCCGGGAAAGACAACGCCCATGCGGTTTCAGCTGCGCGGTTTATTGAGGAATGTTCGGCACAGGCAGACTATTGGGATGTGACCCCCGAAGAGCAGACTGAACACACTGCGCCGCAGCGCATCATCGACTTTCTGCACAGCGTGACGCTGTAACAAGGTCAGCCCGCCAGGGCTGACCCGGCAAACCAGACAACAGCCCCAACCACCCCACTGCCGAGAACAATGAGCACGGGGTCGGGCCGGCGCCACACGACCAGAAAGGTGACCAGCGCAATGCCGGTCAGTTCAATCCAGGAAAGATCAAGTGGTTGCGCCAGGCCAATGGCCGCCGTCGACATCATGCCCGCAATCACCATAGACGCCGAAATGCTGACGTGATTGATGATTCGTTGAAAACGCTGGTACCAGTGAGATGCCAGAGAAGCACCCAAAGACGTTGGGATCACAATGCCGATCATAGCCGCGATCGCACCGGGAATGCCGGCCATGTAATACCCAATCGCCGTCACAAAGCTGACTTTGGGCCCCGGAGTGAAATGACCCAGTGCAAAAGCCCAGGCAAACAAAGCAGGGTCGAGCAAGCCATTGCTGACCCACTGCCCCTGAATCATCGCGACCTGACCATTGCCTCCGCCAATCGAAAAAAGCGTGCTGAGCATGACCAGCCCCAACACGCCCAAAAAGCCAACGCCGTTATCCATGTTCGTCTGACTCCTGCTCGGGCCGAATAACGATGGCGCCCGACACAAGTCCCAGCAGCGCCATCACCAGTAACGGTACGCCAAACACCAGCGTCATCAGAGGGATCATGACGGCGATGAAAATACCGGCGAACAATCGCCACCCTTTCAACCGAGAGCTGTGTGCCATATTTGCGGCATTGCCCAGCAACAAACCAACTATACCCAGCGTAATGCTGTGCTGCACGGCAGCGAGTAACGTCCCTTCCGCACCCTGGCGCAGTAGCATGGCACCGGCCAATACCAGCAATGAACCCGGAATCATGAGGCATACCAGCGAGACGACACTGCCGGTAAAACCGCGTAGCCGATAGCCAACCATACCACCAAAGGCGAGGAATTTTGGTGCCGGAATCAGGGCGGCCGTGATCATCATGGCACGCTGAGTCTCTGCACTGATCCAGCCACGCTTGTGCACCAGATCGGCCTCGATACGACTGAAGGCGGCCCACATGCCGCCAAAGGTCAGAGCACCCATTTTCAGGAAGACCAGCGCCAGTGATAACAAAGGTACGGGTGTGGCCGGTACCGGGCCTGAAGCCACAGCCTCTTGAACACTCTTATTCCCGGGCTCAGTAGAACTCATCAAAATGAACCTGGTCGAACGGCACTTTCAGGTCAAACAGCATTTTTTGCACAGCCTGGGCCATCAGGGGCGGACCGGCAAAATAGATTTCCTTGTCGCGCAATTCTTCTCCAAATAATTGCAAGGCAACATCGTGTACAAAACCACGCAGCCCTGCCCATTCGTCAGCGGGAACATCCTCTGAAATGGCGGGATGGTAATGCAAAGTCGCCCCAAAACCCGGCAGTTCACTGAGCAGGTCTTCACCACACATATCATCGGGACGGCGCCCTCCGAAAACAAAATCGAGCCGTTTCTGCGTTAACTGCGGATGTTCTGCTGCCGCCCGGGCAATCGCGATCATGGGCGATAATCCGGAACCGCCCGCCAGGCAAAGAATGTCGCGATCGGAGTCCTCGCGCAGGTAGGCGGTACCAAAGGGCCCGTCAAAGGTGAGCGTATCGCCCGGTTGCAGGTGGTCGAACAGCTGTTCGGTCATGGCACCACCGGGTACCCGCTTGATCTGAAAATTCCACTGCGTGTCACCACCCGAGACATTACACATGGAATAAGCCCGCGGGCTGTCTATGGCCGGGGTACCGAGCAACGCGTACTGGCCAGCCAGGAACGACAGCGGCGTATCCAGTTCAAGTGCGAACTCGGTCATGTCGTGCGTTAACGCGGTTTTGGCCAATAACCTGGCCGTCGCCGGCACCGGGCGAGTGCCGGGTTCGTATTGCTCATCGGTACGAAGCTTGATCCGGCAGTCGGTTTTCGGACGAGCCTGACAACCCAGATAACGTTGTCGCTTTTCATCCCGCTCGGTCCAGGCCCGGGGGCTCGACTGTACATGCTCAACTTCACCTTCCAGCAGCTGGAAACGGCAATTGCCACAGGCACCTACATTGCAGGAGTAGGGAAACCCAATGCCACTGCGCAACGCGGCGCGCATAATCGTATCGGTTTCATCACAGTGAAAGGTGACTGGAGTGCTGCCGTCGATCGTGATTTGAGCCATAGAGAGCGTCCTGTATCAGTTCTTATTGTTGGAATTCGCACATTGCCAGCCAATTAGCAGGCTCACACATCAATCATGATGTCGTTGCCTTCCAGGGTCACTGTATAGGTTTTCAGCGGCACCATGCAGGGGGCGGCAACCACCTCCCCGGTGCATACATCGAACGCACCGCCATGAAAGTCGCACTCGATAACCGTTCCATCGAGAAACCCTTCCGACAGTGAACCCGGACCGTGCGTGCACTGGTTGTCGGTTACAAAATACTTGTCAGCAACGTTAAAGACGGCCAGCTCAAGCTCATCGACCTCGACATAATGGCCTTCTCCGGGCATCACATCCTCAGTACTGCACACTCTGACACGATTGGATGTTTCTGACATAACTACCTCCACAAGTTGACGGAACCAGTTTTACCATGTAGATTCAAACATATCAAGAACGTCGTTCCGTATATAGGGACAAATACAAAAACAGCCCAAAAGACCCGGTCACCGCCAACTGGCCACCTCAACAACGCAATAAAGCGTGGCTACCACTGAGCGGCAGGAGGACAACAACAATGCTCCGCACAGAAGTTAATGAATTGCTTACCCAAACTGGCCCAGGCACCCCTATGGGCGACCTGTTCCGCCGGTACTGGTTACCCGCCCTGCTGGCTGAGGAATTGCCTGAAGACGATTGCCCGCCAGTACGCGTTAAGCTGCTCTCTGAGCGTATGATTGCGTTTCGCGACAGCGATGGTCGCTATGGATTGATGGACGAATTCTGTGCGCACCGGGGGGTCTCTCTCTGGTTCGGACGCAATGAAGAAGGGGGTTTGCGTTGCCCCTATCATGGCTGGAAATATGACGTTGAAGGCAATTGCGTCGATGTACCCTCGGAGCCCGCGGAAAGCGGGTTTTGTGAGAAGATCAAGCTGCAGGCCTATCCGCTGATCAAGGTTGGTGACATTTTATGGACCTACATGGGGCCAAAAGACTTGCAGCCGGCACCACCCGAGTATGAGTTTGCCGTCGTGCCCGCAGAACAAACCTATTCGTCAAAACGATTCCAGGAAAGCAACTGGCTCCAGGCAATGGAAGGCGGCATTGATTCAAGCCATGTCTCGTTCCTGCACAGTGGCAACTTGAACACAGACCCACTGTTCAAGGGTGCCAAGGGCAACCAGTATAACCTAGCTGACAAAATGCCGTTCTTCGAAGTCGCCAAACATAATTCCGGCCTGTGGGTTGGTGCACGCCGCAACGCCGAAGACGAACAGTACTACTGGCGTATCACGCCCTGGATCATGCCGTGTTTCACCATGGTACCCCCACGCGGTGACCACCCGGTACATGGCCATTTCTGGATTCCCATTGACGACGAAAATTGCTGGGCCTGGAGTTTCGACTACCATCCCAACCGGGCGTTGTCGGCTGCAGAACGCGAAGCCATGGAAGCCGGCAAGGGCATTCACTGTGAATATGTACCGGGCACCTACATCCCCAAAGCCAACAAGACCAACGACTACTTGATAGACCGTCAGGCCCAAAAAGAAGGCCGTACTTACAGTGGCGTGGAAGGGATTGCCATTCAGGACTCCTCCCTTCAGGAAAGCATGGGGCCGATCATCGATCGCACCCGGGAAAATCTGGTGTCCACCGACAACGGCATCATCATGGCGCGACAAATGTTGCGCAAAGCGGCCATCGCCCTGAAGGACAAAGACCAGCAGCCTCCGGGTGTTCAACCTGAAGATCATAGAGTGCGCTCGGTCTCGGTTGTGCTGCCCAGAGATCAGGCATTCGAAACGGCCTGTGCGGAAGATCTCAAAGCACGCAAGGGTGTCCCCCATACCTCGGTCTGAGGACAGCGGGGCCGGCAAAACCGGCCCCGTTTTCAAGCACCACCGGATTCAGGAGAAGGCACCATGATAACCCAGTCCATGCGGGCGACCTCTGCTGCAGAAAGCCGGTTTCGCATCGCGCAGCCCAATTCGAGAACCCGCAAAACGCTCGTATTGGCGCTGGGTAGACAGGCGCTGACTTCCCTTGCCGAACTGCAGCAACTGAGCTGGAACAACACGGTCATGGGTTTATACACCGCCGGACATCTTGAGTTGTACAGTGGCCAGGAAGCAAGGCGGGTCCCACTTGATGACGCCCTGGATCAGCTCGACGTGATGGTGTTGCTGATCACCTCAGACAGCGATACAGAGTCGATAGAGAGGATCGGTGAAGCCTGTTCAAGGCGTCGCATCATGACGTCCGGTTTTGTACTCGAGCCACCTGATGAAACAGACATTAATCCGGTGCTGGCTTGCACCCGGCGTGTCACCGTATCGCTGGTCACCGATACCGACACCGATACGCTGATCGAATCACTGCGCGCCGTGCGCGCCTGAACTCAACGACGGAGGCTTCCATGACGTCAGCCAGTCACACTCCCGAACAGACTTTAATTACCACCGTACATCTGCTTGAACGGTACGGCGTTATTGACTTTAACGGCCACGCCAGTATTCGGCTGAGTGATGGTCGCATCCTGATCAACAGCGCCGACTCCCTTCGCTGTGCATTGACTCCGGCAGACCTGGTCACCGTGAATGCGGACGGCAGTGTGGATGAAGACCAGTTGCGTCCTCCGAATGAACTGGCCCTGCACCTGGCGGTCTATCGTGCGCGCCCCGATGTAAAAGCGGTCGTCCATGGTCACCCGGAATGGTCAACCCTGTTAACCAGTGCCGGTGAACCCTATAAAGTCGTCTTCCCGCAAGGCGCCGTGCCGGGAAATGTGCCCGTCTTCGACAGCCCCCGCTCAATCAGCAACACTGAAACGGCCACCGCCGTGGCTGAATTGCTGGGTAACGGCAAAGCCGCGTTAATGAAAGCCCACGGCTGCGTAACGGTCGCAGAAGACTTATTGGAAGCCGCCGTGCTGGCCATCTATCTTGAAATGAATGCCGAACGACAAGTCCGTTGTGCACCACTCGGTGGCGCCTATGAATTTTCTGATGCAGAAGTAGAGGGCAGTCGCAAAGGACTGTCAAAGCGCGCACTCTATGAAAAGTGCTGGGGCTTTTTCAAAGCCAAATACAACCTTCAGTGATGCAAACAGTGTTACTGATGCCATTACAGGAGTCCTGCCATGTGCGGTGATTTTGAACACGACGATCCATTGGACGACCAGCTCTTTGAGCGACTACTGGAAACCACCAGCCAACTGGGCATCACCCCCGAGCACAGTCTGGAACAAGGCAACCAACAGCCCATGGATCCGCGCGCCAGGGCAGCCTATATGGACACACTGTTCAATGCGGCTCTGACACGCAGCCTAACCGATGCTGTCCACATTCCCGCCGGTGAACGCATGGACGGCGTGTTCAGCCAGGCTGTGGTCTTCGCACGACTGGCGGGGTTTCTGGCCGGTCAGATTCCGGCAGATGCCAACCCCATGAAAGCGATGATGGAGGCCTTGCTCGAAGGTATGAATCAGGCCGAGGCGATGGTTACTGAAATAGAAGCTCATGGTCACCACCATCACCATGGGCATCACCACCATCACGGGCACCACCACGACTGACTTGGGAACCGGGCCATGCGCATACTGAACCAGGAGCAGCGGCGATGGTTTAAAGCTCTGCTAGCGGAAGGCATTGGTGTCAGCTTCTGGGCCTTTGCAGGCATTGCCGGCATTACCGGTGGGTTGGTGTATTATTTTCAGGGGCCTGACAGTTTCTATTCCACGGGTTACGACAGCCTCGCCAGTGCCCTCGGCATGATGCCCCGAGTACTGGCCGCGCTGACCATGGCCGGGATGATCTGGGTGCTGTTACCGCGTGAAGCGCTGTCTCGTTTTGTCGGTCGCAGCACCGGCCTGGTCGGGCTCGTCTTTGCCACCATTGCCGGCGTGATAACCCTGGGCGGGCCTTCGTCGGCCTTTCCGTTGCTGGCTGTGCTTGCGGCGGCCGGGGCTGACCGGGGCATTCTGATTGCCTTCATCACCAGCTGGGCAACCCTGGGGCTGCAGCGCACCATCATGTGGGATCTGCCATTGATGGGCCCCGAATTCACGATGGTCCGTATACTTGCGAGCCTGCCCTTGCCCATCATCGCTGGCCTCATCGCACGGCGTATACCCATCGAGCTGACGCTCAAGACAGACCCCGACAAAGCCAATCGGCTCCCACCGGATGAGGATGACCTGGATCATCTGGAGGAGCGACCATGAACATTGCCTTACTACTGCTCTACATCATACCAGTGGTGCTGATTGTCTATTCGATACAGCGGGCTGACGGAACGCTGCGAACCGGGCTGACTCGCGCGTTTGAACAATTCATTATTCTGGTGCCACGACTGCTGGTCGCCATGGTCGCCGCTGCTTTTATTGTCAGGCTAATCCCGGAGCAGATCATCAGCAACTATCTGAGCGACAACTCTCCCTGGATCGCCATTCTGGTAGGCACTCTGACCGGTTTGATCATTCCCGCAGCCCCCGTCGTGGTGTTTTCCATGGCCGCCTCCTTCGCCAATGCCGGGGCATCAACCGCCGGGCTCGTCGCCTTCATTACCGCCTGGACCATCTTTGCCTTGCATCGTGTTGTGATTTACGAAGTCCCCCTTCTTGGTGGTTCATTTGTGCGCTTGAGGCTGCTGGTCGCGTTTCCGCTACCTTTGCTCGCCGGTGCACTTGTTGTTATTGCAAGTTCACTTCTCGAACGTCTTATTTGACAGGAGACCTCTCATGAACGTCAGTTTAATCGGCCTGGGTGATATGGGCCACGACATAGCCCGTCACGTTGTGGCCGGCGGCTTTACCGTCACCGGGTTTGATGTTGACCCTGAACGCAGAAATGCTGCCGCTGCGTTGGGCGTTGATGTACAGAATACACTGGCCGGTGCCGTCGCCCATGCAAAGGTGCACATTGTTATGGTGGCTACCGATGAACAGTCTGAGCAGGTGACCCGCGAGATTCTGGAAGAGGGTGTCGCCGGCAGTGTCATCGTCATAACCGCTACCAATGGACCAAAAACCATGCAAACACTGGCGAAAGCCTGCCGTGAGCGTGGCTTTGGGTTTGTTGATGCTCCCGTATGTTTCGGCCGCGTCGGTGCTAGGGAAGGCACTCTGGCAAGCCTCTGCGGCGGCAGCGATGCCGATATTGAGACCATCCGTCCGGTACTGGATTGCTACAGCAGGGCCGTGCATCACATCGGCCCGGTCGGTGCTGGCCAGATAGGTAAAGCCTGTAACAACATGATGCACTGGGCCCATTGCGTCGCCAACTACGAGGTACTGTTACTGGCAAAACGCTACGGAATCAATGCACAACGCATGCGTGAAGTCTTACTGGAATGCCCTGCCGAAAATGGCACTTTGCGCCGCTGGGATTCAACCCGTTTTACCTGGCACGAAAAAGACATGGACCTGGCTCTCGACATGGCCCAGGCCGGTGACATACCGATGCCCCTGTTTGGTCAGGTCGACCAACTCGTCAAGCGACTCGACAAAGAGATGGTGAAAGAGCTGTTGCACGGGCCGGAAGCCGACTACCTAGGCTGGCACTTAACGGCATTACCACCTGAAAAAGGAGGCTTGAATTAACATGACAATTCAACCCACGCCAGAGCCGGCCATCAACCCGGCTCGAACGGCCTTGCTGCTCTTCGACTTACTCAATGGGCATGTGAAGGATGCCGACCGCGCCATAAAACCCAGGTACATTCCCGTGGTAGCCGCGGCCTCCGATTTGCTCAGTGCGGTACGTGAGAAAAACATAATGGTGGCCTATGCGCAGGCCAACCACCGGGCGGACAATGCAACAACGGCCCACACCCTACGCGATACCAACAACCGGCTTTCCAGATTGGATTTAAACGCGCCGCCGGAACTCAAACCCGTGGTTGCCGGTGGCTCATGGGAGGCGAACACCATTGATGAGCTGGCGCCCAACCGGGAAGACTATTTGATTCCAAAATACCGCTGGAGCGCCTTTTATCAAACCTACCTGGAACTGGCGCTTAGAACGCGGGGTATCGATACTCTGATTCTGGCCGGTGGCTCGACCGATGTCGGGATAGCGAGTACCGCCTATGCCGCTCGTGATTTGGATTTTAACCTGGTGGTTGCCAGCGACGCCTGCACCTCAAATGAAACCGACAACCACGACCAATTCATGCAGCGAATCTTTCCAAGAATGTCGCGTGTGCGTACGGTTAGCGAAATACTAGCGCTGCTCGCCTGACCTGCTCACGCTGACCGGCAACTGTGCTTCTTTCCAACTCGAACAGTTGTGCATGAGCCAAGGCCCCGTCGACCCACAACTGGATCTTCGGGGCCAAGTATCCGTCAGGTAACGAATTGGCAGTCAGAATACCTGACTGCACATATTGCCTTGTAGCGGCCTTATCAATGAAACCGGCTGGAGTATGGCAACTTACGTCGACCGGTGGTGAATGCGCTCCGGTTTCGCCGAGCCTAGCGTGTCATTGAATATCAGGGATTTGATCGTTACCGGCAAGGTGGCTGATGGCTGACGAACACGACCAATGTCGATGTAGTCAAATTCCGCCAGACGAATACCGTCTATCACCAGAATCGGATTGGCGATACTCAGATCGTTACGTAATATTTGCCCCAAAGTCATGGCGACATCATCATCCAACACCAGGTACAGCGCCTTACCCTGTCTAATACGATCGGCCAATCCATCGGTGATACCCCGTGCAAAGGCCAGCAGTCGCTGATAGCGGGGAGGCCCCTGCCAGGTTAGCGCCATCACCACGTCTTCGCCCAGTGTTTCAGACTCATATGACTCCAGATGGCCAGCGATGCTGCGTGCTATGCCTGCTGAGTCCACCTCTTCACCCAGGGTGAGATCGGGTTTGATAACCTGAAGATTACGACGTGGCACAAGGTCTTCGGCATCCGTCAGGAAACAGGTATTACCCGATAATTGTGTGGTGTACTCAGAGGCGCCCAGTGCGGTCGCGCGAATACCCTGGCTGTCTTCGAGCAAATGCCATGGCAGTATTTTGTTATCCACCCGGCGGCGCAAAGCCTCTCCCAGGCGTCTACCCAGGTCGCCAAAATCCCGGTGCTCACGACCATAAAAGAACTCGGCAACACCTCCTGAAAAGACCACGCTACTTGCTGTTACCAGATCTTTTGATGCCAGTATGTCGGTCAGGTAAAAATCAACAACAGATTCCGAGTCACTGTTCAACAATGCTTCAACCAGTGTGTCGGCCATGCCTTCGGCCACCTTATCCAACTGTTCATCCGTAACCCGATCGCCCACGTGCCAGTCAAAACCTGCTCGTAAAGCGTGGCTACGGCCCGCCGGGTCAAGGCGTTCCAAAATACCTTCGTCCGAGACAGCGAGCAGCCGCCCGCCCACATGAACAGCACCGGTTGACAGCACTTTCCCATTGTCTATCAGACTCAACTTGGTTGTGCCGCCGCCAATATCGATGTTCAATATTCTCTCGTTACGATCGAATGAGGCACGGGCCGCACCTGAACCAAAGGCCGCCAGGCGGGCTTCCATATGATGCCCAGCCGTTGCGCACACCAGGTCACCACACTTCTCGGACAGTATGCGGGCAATCCGCGGCGCGTTTTCACGACGCAGCGCTTCTCCGGTTAAAATGACCACCCCGGTGTCGATATCTTCCGGCCTAACCTTGGCTTCGTGGTACGCCTGATCAACCAATGTACCCAGTGCCCGGTCATCAATCAGAGTGTCACTGCGATAGGGTGTCAAACTGACCGGAGATTCATAGTAGGTCTCTCGGTTGATCACTATATAACGGCTCGATAACTCGGCAGCCTGGCGCTGCAATTGAACACGACTGAACAAAATCTGTGTACCAGCAGAGCCGATGTCAATACCCACACTCCATAGAACGACATTGTCTCTCTGCCAGAGCGGGTTGTCCTCCAGCGACACCTCTTCTTCGGGCAGGTGATGATCGTGATCATGGTCATGCCACTGGTTTGGGCTTCTATGATGGGAATGGCCGTGGTGGTGATCACCGGAATGATCATGAGCCTGGTGTGTGTGATGATCAGAGGTATGGGAATGCTCGTCGTGCATGGTTCTCTCCTGAGTGAACGAGACGAGATAGAGTCACTGCTTTAGAGGATAAATACTGACTGAAAGAAGAGACGGAACGGCCCGAAAAAAATGCCGCTCCGTATATTTTGGTCTTACCAGTATTACTCCTCGTTGAAGAGTTCCAATACTGCATCAGACGCGTTGAATATTTCACGGTACAATTCTTCTATTTCTGCAGGGTCGGTAAAGCCGACTTCATCACCTGAGCGGGAAAGTTCGTCGATATAATCCGGATCTTCTGTTGTCAAGCGAAACGCCTCGCGCAATACCGCTACGACTTCGGGTGGTGTGCCTGGTGCGGTAAAAAACGGGCGACCTGCAATCAATGGCACAGCAAGGACATTTGCCGCTGCCCGTGCGTCACCTTCCAACACAGTGCGCAAGTCCGGAATGTCCACCAGGTCGGGATGGTTACCGATTTTGGCAATGATGTTCAGGCCTTCGTCTTCGACCTGATCCTTTGCACCCGGGTACGTGCTGCTGAAACCTTCAACTTCACCTCGCAACGCAGCCAACAGTTGATCGCTGGTACCCTCGTAACCGGTAATGAACTGAGCCGGGTAGCCTGCCTGTTCCAGGACCTGGATCATCTGGGTTGACCCGGCGCCAACGCCACTGGTTGAGAACAGTACTGTGCCGCTGGCATTTCTCAGGTCTTCCAGCGTTTTAATGGGCGAGTCGCCACGGGTCATCAATACGCGAGCTTCACTGATAGGGCTACCCAGCACCGGCATTTCAAGTGTCTTATAGCGAATGCCAGGGCCACCAAGCCGCTCTGCCAGTGCAATCTCACGCGCAGCGATCAACAATTCAGTTCCGTCACTATCGGCTTGATTGTAGAGGTAATTGGCCGCTACAACCCCGCCAGCACCCGGCCGATTCACTGGGATAACATTCGGATTACCGGGCAAATACTTGCCAATGTGTCGGGCCATTAACCGACCATGAGTGTCATACCCACCGCCAGGCGTAGACCGAATGCTAATATTTACGGTTTTACCCTCGAAGCTTACATCGCCACTCTCAGCCAGCGCCTGGCTGCCGAAACCGACTATTGATGCGATTGCCAGTGTGCCCAGCGTTTTCACCGCACCTTTTATCAGGTTATGGTTCATTGCCATTCTCCTCACTTTATTGTTGTCTGGCTGTCCTCCAGAGACAGAGGTTTCAACCAGTATTGGAGGTCAACCCGAAACGCGGGCCAGCCCACTTCCGCGGCAGCCAAAGCCAAACCCCAACTTACCGCGAGAAATACCTGTTTGATCTTAACCCCGGGTTATGAACCGAATCTGAACTTAAAAATAACCTGAATCAAAACCAAACTTGTCTTTTGCATGGTGCCTCTGCCAGTTACTAATCTCCCAGGAGGGAAAACAGATACCCCTCCGGGAAAGGCAGATAAAGCAGCTCATGAAACAAGCCCCAAACCGCCAGCCAAATGCCCGCCGTCATCAATACCGTCAATCGCCAGCTTTCACCATGCCGACGCAGGTACAACCCCATCATTGCCGGAACAGTGATGTAAAAGCCCAGCAACCAAAGACAGGCAATCATCCCCCATAGCCAACCGAACTGCTCTATAGCCGCCATACGGCCGTAGGCTGTTTTTTCCTCATCAGTAACAGCAAAGTCCACGTTTCCACCAGGGCCTTCCTCCTCTGGCTCCGCATGAGAATGACCGGATGCCACTAGCTGATTTTCGTTACGCTGAAGAATGAGCTCTCGTATCAGTTGAACACCCACGATGACGATTCCAATCCAGCCAACCGCCAGCGTAAACAACCGGGCCTGTGCAGACATGCCACTGCCACCTATCACGATGTAGATAAACAACAACAGCAACAGAACCGTTATCGTGGATCGTTTTAAGTAGCCAATCATGATTCACCTCCCGCGGCTACTTCTGCTTTCTGGGCTCGCTCAGCCTGACGCTTTTGCCACATGGGATAGGCCAGTGACACCACCAGAATAGCGGCAATGATCAATACCCCTGGGCGGACCAGAAAGCCATAGCCATAGATCTGGTATGAGGTCCACATGAACCGTTCGGCCAGTGGTCCCAGAACAACGCCTAACAATAAAGGCGGGCGCGGCCAGTTACCCAGGCGCAAGAAGTATCCAAGGACGCCGAAAATGGCCATTACTGCAACATCTTCAAGTCGATTTGAGTGGGCAAAGCTGCCCAATACGGCCATCGCCAGAACTACCGGCACCAGTACAGTGGGACGCAACATAGTTGCCATTGCCAACTGCTTGGTAAACATCAGGCACAGTACTGACGTCAGAATGGAGGAAATAATCAGCAACCAGATGATCGAAAAAGTAACGTCAAGCTGTGTTGTCAGAATTTCCTTACCCGGAGTTACCCCGACGACCAATAGACCACCAAATATAAGGGCAAGTGTGCTACTGCCGGGAATACCAAACGCCAGCGTCGGTATCAGCGCACCGCCTTCTTTGGCATTGGTCGCAGCGTCCACGGCAATCACACCTCGAACATCGCCTTTACCAAAGGTCTTACTGGCACCCTTACAGGTTTGCAGTGCATGACCATACGCAAACCAGTCAGCCACAGAAGACCCGAGACCAGGGATAATACCCACCCAGACACCCACCATGCTGCAGCGAACCACCAGCCACCAATTTTTAAAGGCATCCTTTATTCCCTGCAGTCGCCCGGCGCTTAAATCTCCCAGATCGACGTTGGAAATCGTTTTCCCACGGGCGGCAAGTGAAATCAGTTCTGGTATCGCAAACAAACCGATTGTCAGCGGAACCAGGCCAATTCCGTCAAACAAGTACAATATGTCGAACGTGTAACGGGGAGTACCGGTCTGCGACTGAATACCGATCAACGATATAGCAAACCCCAATACGCCAATCGCTATACCCTTAAGCGGAGTCTTTCCCGCCAGAGCACCCACCATCACCACACCCATCATCACCAGCATAAAGAACTCTGGCGGGCCTAATAACAGCACCAGGGGCCTAACCATTGGAATAGCGGCCAGCAGCGCCAGTGCACCCAGAACGCCACCAATCGCGGACGCGGTAAAAGCGGCACCCAGAGCGCGAGCAGCTTCACCGTTTTTGGCCATGGGATAGCCATCCATAATCGTCGCCTGGGAACCACCGCCTCCGGGCACTGAAAACAAGATGGCGGTGATGGAGTTTGCCGTATTACTAACGGCCCAGACACTAACAATCAGTGCAATCGCTTCATACTTTTCCAACACAAAAGCGAAAGGCAACAGCAATGCGATAGCCGTCTTACTGCCGACTCCAGGCATGGCTACGAGCGTACTGCTAATGACGATACCAATCATCATCATCGCAAACGCCTTCCACTGCAGAATACCCATCAACCCTTGCAGGGCTGCATCAAACATACGGGAAACTCCTGTGCGGCACCGGCTGCCCGGGGAGCCGGGTACAGCCAGTTTCACATTGACAACCTCATCAGTTGCCTTTTAATTGCTGCTATTTTGATTCGACCTGGCTTTACTCAGCCGGAGGTACCCAAAGGTCTTCAAACCCTTCAGCGGGTTCGAGCTGATCAAACCAGTCAAACCCTATTGCCTTGACCATACGGCTGTTAATCACCACAACCCGCGCTTCCTGGTCACTGGTGTTAAACCGTTTGTGCGCGCAATAAGGTGGGATATAAATAAAATCACCCGGACCCCATTCATACTTCTTGGGGGTTGTTTCCCACTCCCAAACGAACTCATCTTCACAACGAAACTTCACGTCGTAATGCAAGTCGTAACCGTGCCCTTCGATGACAAACGCGACCTCTTCGGTTAGGTGACGGCTGGTACCGGTCGCGCCATTAACGGCCAGGAACTGCATATAAATATCAATGGCACACTCTTTCGTGTTCATGCCTTCATTGATTATGTGCTTGATCAGGCCATCGGCCGAACGCTCCATTGGCATTTCGCTCCACTTGACCACGTTCTTGCGTTCGTGGTACTCGCGGCGAAACTCTTTGGAGGCTTTTAGTGCTTCATTATAAAAGTTAGCGCTTACATCGGTGCGTGAACGCTGGCGCTCAATGTCTGACACAAATGGGATATCGGTGCTCATGGTATGTTCCTCTTTGTCTGATCGGTTACAAAGACGCCGGTGGCGTGTAGTTTTCCTGACCCGGAGCTGGCGTCTTAGGCGGGTACTCGACCATTTCCTGGAAAATAAGGTGCATAAACAAGAACATGGGTTTCGCCTTCATGATCAGACAAATGGTTTCATCATCAGGGTCATCTGAGAAATGCTGATGCACACAGCCGTTTTCGACAATCAGAGCATCACCAGCTTCCCAGTCAATTCGGCGGCCATCATGAACATCGTGACCTTTTCCTTTCAGTACGAAGAAGACAGCACTGTTCATGTGACCGTGCTTTTGACCATAACCACCGGGTGAGAACGCATCGACGTGTGTTTCAATAGTCTGTGCAATCTTTGACGACTGGGGGTTAATCACCTTCTTGCCGAAGTTTTGTGGACCACCCTTCCACGCGAGGTCCTGCGTGGGATAGATTCGGGGCTGATTGAACAACTCTTCTTTAAGTTCGCCGTAGGTTCCTTCGAGCGCTCGCACGAAGGTGCGTTTCTTGGTCCAGCGCTCCCAGGTAACCTGGCCGCCCTCGGCTGCATCGGATTTTGAATCAGACATCGTTTTGACCCTCTTGCCAATTTATTGTTGTCATCGTTGTTATGCCCGAACGGTTTACCAATTTCTGGCATAACACTGGCGGGAAGATGGAACGGCTGCCATTGCTCCCCCTACCCCATACTGCAACCTTAAAGTGGTGGCAGCGTTTCTTTCTCTGCTTCGTATGCATCTGCCATCTGCGGCGTCAGACCTTTTTCCGACAACGCATCGGCGAACATGGTCCTTACTAGCTGGCTTTCATCGGCATAGTCAATCTGGTGGCCACCAATGCGCTTGCTAATCCAAGCTTTCGGCACACCCTGGGCATTTCGGAACGCAACACCTTCATATTTGAAAGCCAGATAGCGCGCTGGGGAGTTTCCTGTGTTGAAGTGCTGGTGAAACCACATATTCGGTGGTGTGATCAGTGTTCCCGGCTTCCACTCGTAGCGTTTGGGCTCTTCGCCTTCGGGCCACATCAGGGAATAACCCTCACCCGCCAGAATGATGACGTGAGCACCGGGTCCATGTGCGTGCGCCTTTTTATAGGTACCCACAGGGAACTGAGAAATGTGCGCATTCATTGAACTTTTCGCGAGATTGAAACGAATGTGACCGCCACCAGCGCCACGCTCTTTCGCTGATACCAGAGGCAGGTTTACTGCATCGGCAACGAAGTTGGTTTCCAGTCGGAAGCCGTTCATTTCATCTTTCGGCGCAAAATAGTCTGCTTCGCCAGAGAACCGTGTTTTAAAGTCATGGGCGGTGTTATAGATGAAGTCCATCTCTTCGTAGAGATTCACAATCGGTGGCATATTGGTCACCGATACAAAGCGCGCAACGGAGTTGCCAGAACCATTAAAGTGCTGATGCCACGTATTCAGAGGTATTGCAAACAGTGCACCCGGGCCCCACTCAAAGGTCACTTTCTGCCCCGCGTCATTCCAGACACTGGTTGATCCATTACCACTGAGCACCATGATCATTTCTTCAAACAACTGGCGCTGTGGTGCCAGTTCCTTACCTGCGGGGATCTCACAGACATAGCAGTCATTCGTGGTGCGCGACGCGTCATGATTAATGAACACACCACGGCCACCACGGCGGTCCCAGGACTTCAGCTCCACGGTATTCAGATCTTCAACATAGATACCATCAATAATGTCCAGCCCTTCACTGGCGACCCAGCGGGTATAGGGCGACTCTTTTTCCTTGGCAAATTTCTGGGCGACTTCGTCGGAGACGAGTGCATCTTTCTTGGACATGGGTTCAACCTCTTATGGGCTAGCGGCGGAAACGCATGAAACGGTGCGTTGAACGTGTTGCGCCGACTATTGATAGCGAGTGTAGGCTAAGTTTCGTTTTTTGTACTCTTATACGGAACATTTAACCTCCATGAGGAATATCACACACTAGAAAGGTAGACGTCAACATGAAGAACGCCATTCTTACATAAAAACCGCTGATTATTATTTGTACGATTATTGGAATCCGAAGGGTAAAATCGCGCTTAAAAGATGATTTTTTCTTAGAAAACAAGGGTATACATGTAAAAGCCCATGAGAATGAACGACAAGATCGACCATTTTGTAGCGTTGACAGAATTCAGTTCCACTGATAATTTGGTTCCAATATAGTAAACAAGGTTCCACAATAAAGAACATTAGACTCATATACGCATGTCTATTATGCGCAACACAAAAGGTTCGAATCAGGTTCTATCGCGCCAATGAATCAGCTCTGCGCCCGGTAGCAGCACGGTCTACGCACCTTTTCAACAAACCGGAAGATGGCCCGCCAGTCTTCCCCCATAGCAGGACTAAAAACAATGACAATTGAATGGTTATCCGTTTTGCTTCTTGGCCTAGCCCTCGGTTTCAAGCATGCAACTGAACCCGACCACGTTGTAGCGATCTCTACAATCAGCAGTGGTACAGAAAAACTCAGTAAAGCAGCTCGAATTGGAACCATGTGGGGCATTGGTCATACTGCAACGCTGTTGGTATTGGGGATGGTTTTGCTCGCGTTGAAACTTGAGCTTTCGGCGGGTTTTATGACGGCTTCCGAAGCCCTGGTAGGGGTGATGATTATTCTTCTGGGTACCTATAACGTCGTTAAGTTCCGGTCAAAGAAGGTGCATGCGCATGTTCACCAACATCAGGACAGCCGGGCACCGCACCTGCACTTTCATGACCATTCCAAGCAAGAAACTCACAGTCATAGCCACCAGGAGCCCTCCTATCTAAAGGCTGGCCTGATCGGTGTAGTGCATGGCATTGCTGGTAGCGGTTTAATGGTGATTCTGGTCATGGATACTACCGAAACTCTAATGCAGGCTATGACCTATATCCTTGCCTTTGGGGGCGGTACCGTAATCGGTATGACGGGTTTTTCAATGCTCATTAGCGCACCCTTTCTCTTCCTGAACAGCCGCGGCTTCAACCTCAAAAAGCGCGGGCATCTGGCTATTAACTTTGCATCGATTTTCTTCGGTATGTTTTATACCTACCAGGTAATCGCAGGCTAAACAGTTTGGCGGGAGGTTCAACTTGAGCCTCCCGGTCAGATCCCTCCCTGGTCAGCCCTGCTATACCTACATACACTGACCAACCTATAAATGAGTGATTGCCGCACGTTCGGTCGACGATGTCTCTGATTGCATTTATTGAGAGCTCAAACATTATGAGACGTCCAACAACGGCTACCCAACAACAGGGCCCTGCGATCCGTCACTAATAAACTGAGGTTTTAAATGCTGAAGGGAAGGAAGGGGACGCGTGGCTTTAGGGAAGGAGGTCATACAATGAACGTATTGTGTATTGTGCTTTAACTGCTGTGCGACAACACCCCCAGAATGAACAGGGGTGTCTCCGCACTACCACAAATCTTAAGACTTGCTAGCTTCAGCACCTGATGCTGATTTGCCGGACTGGCTGGTCACCAGATTCCAGGCTTTCGTCAACAGGGTTACCGGCAGTGACACAATGGTCAGCAGGTTGGAAGCGACATGATAACCCAGAGATTGCTGGGCTTCTTTGTACATCTGTTCCGGGGTTTTACCTGACATTTCACAATCTCCAATAGTAAAAAAACAAGTTACTGATGTCCGTCTGCCTTGATTTTGTTTTCTTTGTATTGAAGGTCTTTCGTCATCAACTGAGGGGCATTATATAGAAGCCCTTAAGAAAGTGCAAATATCGAAACTGCCATTCCTCTATATGGAATGCCCATGGAATGGGGCTTTCCGCCGTATTCCAATGCCTGCTTGTTCCATCAATGGGAATTCGCGTCCATATTTTAGATTTCGTTCACAGGGAAAGACACAACTCATCCCAGTGATCCATAGCCCATATACAGCAATCGAAAGGCCATAACGGTAAGCAGCGCTTTCAAAATGGGCTGGACCCGTTCGGCCGGTAACCGGTTTAAAAAGTACTTTCCGGACAGTGTTCCGGCAAAACCGGTTCCGACCATCAGTACCAGTAAGCCATACCAGTCTGAAAACACAAAACCCAGTGACCCGAAGATCACAATTTTTAGCACTTGCTGTGTGGTCATCATTGCCGTCTGGGTCGCTATCAGAGCACGGCGGTCGCTGAACAAGTCTTTCAACACGACGAATACGAAGGGAGCAATGCCGGCAACGATCATCGCCAGAAAGGCCGTCCCTGCGCCCAGTAGTGATATAGATTTGCGACCTGCTGGCAAGCGAAAAACAGGCATCCAGGCGCTGTACAAAATGAACGACCCTAATGCCAGCTGTAAAAAGGCGGGCGGAATACTGACCGCCAATTGCCCTCCCGCCAGAGCGCCAAACACGCTGCCCAGCGAGAACCACCCAGCCATGCGCCAGTCGGTCAACCCAGCCAGCATTAGCAGCCGGCCGAGATTTGAACCCAACTGCACGACCCCGTGAACGGGTATAATTGCGGCCGCTGGCATCAGATTGGCCATAATCGCCAGCAACATCACACCACCGCCAATACCCACTGCCGCAGTCAGTGCAGAAGTGAAAAAACTGATTACCACCAATGAAAGCGATGCCACCAAACTCAATTGCTCGGGCAGCCACCATTCCAGCCAGGTCATTGCGGATCACCTCCATTGCTTCGGGAAAAGGCCATCTCGCTGAGCAAGCACCGGGCCCGGTAAACTCCACACCCCACTCAGGGCGCAGAGGCTTCTACCGCCGCAATGATATAGACTTATTCCTTGAAAGAACATCGTTTCATATAAAGGAATACAGAAGATGAAAACCTTATATAAGGCACATTGGAACACCCGGTTTGCTTGTCGGTTTTGAAGATTAGTGTAAAACTCGGCGATCAACACCAGCAAAGAATCAGGAACCGCAGCATGAGTAGTGTTAAAAGCGCAACGGCTCGCCCGAAAAAGTCATCGTCTTCTGAGCCCAGTAGCCGTACTTCGCTGTCTTCGGTTAGCAATGCCCTGAAAATGATGAACGCCTTTTCCAACGAAACCAACGAACTGGGCATAACCGAACTTGCCCGGGCATTGAATGTTGCCAAAAGCACCGCACACCGTATCGCCACAACGCTGGTGGAAGACCACTACCTGGAAAAAAACCCGGCAAACGACAAATACCGCCTGGGTTTAGCCTTATTCAGGCTGGGTGCCTTGGTGCGTCGACGCATGAACGTCTCATATGAGTCCCGCCCCATGCTGATGGAACTGCGCTCCCGGACCAATGAAACCATTCTGTTGGCAATTCCGGATGATGATCAGATTTTGTACGCTTTCCACCTTGAAAGCAGTCACGCCATTCGCATGCGATCTGACATAGGTGTGCGTAAGCCCATGGTATGCACGGCGGAAGGCCAGGTACTGCTGGCGTTTATGCCGGAATCCGAAAGAAACCTGCTACTGCAGAAACCGATCAAACGGCGAACGGCACATACGATCACCGACGCAAACGTCTTGAAAACGAAACTGGAGACCATTCGCCTGCAAGGCTATTCACTGGAAGATCAGGAAAGTGAAACCGGAATGCGCTCCATCGCAGCGCCCATTTACAACAATGAGCGAACGGTCGTAGCCAGCGTGGCACTTGCCGGGCCTGTTATACGAATGAAAAATGAGCTCATTCCTGGCCTTGCGGACCAGGTAATCCAAACCGCCATGGAAATTTCTCATAGGCTGGGGTATTAAACTCCGAGACTGCAACCAGCTCGAGAAAGTAAACAGGATCTTTCCCGACCTCGAATCACAGCGCCCCTTTTTATAGCAGCTGACCTACAAGTGGACATTAAGTTCCCACTCACAGAATTTTCACCAGCAACTGGCATCCTCACTTTATCGACACGGCCGATCAATGAGGAGACCGCCATGACACTGCATTGCGCATCAAACAGAACCCTGCACCGGCTCTCAGCCAGCGTTCACTGTCTGGACAATGGCAAAACGCCCCGCACTGGAAAACCATCACGTCAGCAACAGCCAGAAGAAGCGCTGCTGCGTCGTATTAAGTGCCACCTGATGACCGAACTGGATTCTCAGGATCAAACTCACCTGAAAATCTATGTGTCACTGGCCATGCCAACCAGCCTGCAAGCACTGACCAGCGACATTACCTTTCATGTCGATGATCAACGTCACACCTTGCGGGTAACCGACCTGGGGGGTCACAACCTGCCAGAAGAAAACAACTGGCAGGCGATGGTATACCTGGGTACCGCAGCCGGCGGCATCGTCGCTGCGTCGGTCAGTTTGGGGTGTTCTTAACATCAGGGGCTACGTAGCTACACGGATGTTGGTAACTACAGAGATGTTAGTAACTAAAGGCCTGCCCGCGAACAATATGCAGTTAATGCACTCAATACTTTTTAAGCGCACAATCTTTTACCGATAATCCTGCCTCTTTACTCTCAAGCCAGCCTTCTTTAATCGAAGGCTGCGATTTCTGGAAACACCGCGTCCTTACTATAAAAACAATGGGATAAACCCTAATGCGTCGAACTTTATTTCGTTTGCTGTCGAATCAGACTGCCAGGCTGTCGTGCCTGACGCTGCTGTGCATTGGTCTGAGTGCTCAAGCTGAATCACCGGATGACCTGCATTTCATCATACCCGGCGGCGAAGGCGGCGGCTGGGACCTCACCGCCCGCACGGTCGGCCAGACACTGCAGGAAGCAGGCATCGTCAGCCGAGTGAGTTACAACAACCTTTCGGGCAACAGCGGTGGTATTGCGATGTCGTGGCTGGTCAATGGCCCCAATGAACCCCCCAATACACTGATGGTGAATTCAACACCCATCATCGTTCGTTCCCTGTCGCATATATTTGATCATACCTACCAGGATCTAACGCCGGTAGCGTCCCTTATCGGTGACTACGGCGCCCTGGTCGTCGCCAACGATTCTGACCATCAAAACTTCGAAGACCTGGTGACCGCCTTCAAGAACGACCCCTTTCATGTGAAGTTCGGCGGCGGCTCGGCTCGCGGAGATCTGGATAACATTGTGGTAGCGTCCATTCTGCGCGAGGCAGTGGGTAAAAAAGCCCGGTATTTGCACTACCAGGCTTACGACGGTGGCGGTGATGCCATGGCTGGCCTGCTCAATGGTGAGGTTAATAGCCTGGTCACCGGGTTTGGCGAAGCCATTCAATGGCAACGCAATAACCAGGTACGCATTCTCGGCATCACCGCACCCGAGCGCAGCCCGGCCGACCCCCAGGTACCGACATTCAAGGAACAGGGCTACGACGTCAACTTCGTCAACTGGCGCGGGTTTTTTGCACCCCCCAATCTGCCCGACCGCCAAACCAACCAGTACATCGAGCTGTTTCGACAACTGAACCAGAGCAATGAGTGGCGTCAGGCCATGACCGCGCGCGGCTGGGTTTCAACCTTTCATACAGGGCGGGACTTCGAACAATTTCTGGCCCGGCAGGAACGGGAACTGCTCGACGTCATGCGGGATCTGAACATCTATTACCTCGGCTACTAAGGTGTCACCATGCAAACAATAACCACCTGGCTCACCAACCTGAGCCTTAAATGGAAGATGACGGCAGGCTTTGGTGTGGTTATTGGACTGGTGATTTTGCTGTCACTGTTCGCGGTAAACGGGTTCAGACAGGTTGTCGACACCTTTCACCAGAAAGAAAACGTCAGCCGGATGAACGTGCAGGCGCTGCAGGCGCAAATCGCGCAGCGACACTTTGAAACCACCGGCGCCGATGCCCGGCTGGAACAGGCGGGCGCCCTGCTCGCAGACATCAGTACCACGGCGAGCGGCACCAACGCATTCGATCAGCAACCCCCTTTGCTTTCGTTGCTAAACGAGTACCAGACTTCACTGGCGCTGTTCGGCACCAGTCACCGCCAACAGCAAACCGCGTTAAACACCATTGAGCAGGCGAGCCATACCGCAACGGCCAGCATGCAGCAACTGACCGCAGCCGTTGAGAGCGAACTGGCATCGCGAATCAGTCTGTACAGCGATGCAGAACTCACCTCCCTGTTCGAGCAATATCAGGGTGCCATAGCGCTCGATCAGGCCTTGCGACAGAACCACATTCAATGGCTAAGCGCCCTGGGCGCACAAAACACGGGCGCGGTAACCCCCGACTTCATGTCGGGGATTGGCACACTGCAGTCTCTGGCTGAGTCACTCGACGCCAACATGACCATCGGCCAGGCACTGGCCCCGTTGCAGGCCGTGAATGACGACCTGGCCGTATTCGCCGACAGCTTGCAATCGGTAGCGGCCGCCACCGAACAGCAACAGCTGGTCAGGGCCGAAACAGAGAGTCACGATGCAGCACTGCAACAGGTGCTGACGGCCTGGGAACGCCAGATGAACGACACCATGGCCAGCGCAGACACTCGCTTTCTATCAGGCGTATCGATTCTGGGGCTGATCATTTTACTCGTTGCGGCACTGGTCGCCGTGGTGACGATTGGCTCCGTCATTCGACCCATCCGCGCACTCATGACCTTTATGACAGCACTGGGCGAAGGCAATTTAACCAAGCGTGTCGACATTCAACGCAACGATGAAATTGGCCAGCTGTTTCATGCCAGCCAGAAAACGTCCGACAACCTCAGGGCGTTGGTCGGTCAACTCTCCAGCGGCATCGATCAGTTGAGTGAAAACAGCGCTTCGATGGCAGACCATGCCCAGCGCAGTCACAAGGGGCTCACCGAACAAAAAATGGAGACCGATCAGGTCGCCACGGCCACACAAGAGATGTCGGTATCCATTCAGGAGGTAGCGACACACGCCACGAGCGCAGCGGAAGCCGTCGGTGCCTGCGACCAGCAAACCACACTGGGCAGTCAGCGCATCGACCAGACCATCGAATTAAGCAGCCAACTGGCCCAGACCGTCACCCAGGCCCGAAGCCAGATCCAAACCGTTAAGGAAGAGTGCGACCAGATTGATGCCATCATCGATCTGATCGCCGACGTTGCCCAGCAAACGAACTTGCTGGCATTGAACGCTGCTATCGAATCGGCCCGCGCCGGAGAAGCGGGCCGGGGGTTCTCGGTCGTTGCCGATGAAGTGCGCAGCCTCTCGCTCAGAACCCAGGACGCAACCGAAAAGGTATATCGCCTGGTTAAACAGCTGCAGACCAAAGCGTCGGAGGCCCTGCTGCAAATGAACGAGAACGCGACCTTGTCGGAGGCTTGCCAGACGGAAGCAACGCAAGCACAGGCTGCGTTCAATCAGGTCCGCGAGGCCGTTGGCGTTATACGCAATATGAATCACCAGATTGCCAGCGCCGTGGCAGAGCAATCGGTTGTCGCCGAAGACATCAGCCAGCGACTCGTTCACATACAGGAAGCATCCGACCAAGCACTCAATGCCAGTGAACAGTCACTGGCGTCAGCCCAGCAACTAAACACCCTCGGCACCGGCTTGCATGAAGGCGCGCACCGTTTCGTGTTTCGTTGAGTCTCTACCTCCAATTGGCTCGGCATGTCAGTACGGGTGGTCTTATCGTCATTGACTCAGTGTCGCGCGCAACTCCAGCCAGTCCCTAACAGGCTTCGATCATGATTTTCCTGATTCTGCTACTCAGTACCCGGCCCTAGCCGGGAATCGAAAATATGGACAATCCCGCTGTATATATTCAATAAATGGTCACTTCCGGCAAAAGTCGACAGGCAGACCACGACCAAAGCCGAATCTAACCCCTTGACCCTAATGAAGTATTCTAACCGACACCCAAATACGGCCAGGCCGACATAAGGGCTGGCAAACAGGAACAGCGCGGACTAACATGACCCTGTAGATTGTATTATAAAAAGACAATAAAAATCAGAGCACTGCCATGACTGAAGCCATAAACCTCGATCCGCTTATGCCCGGCTACCCCTTCAACGCCCATCTGGTAGCAGGGGTAACCCCTATCGACCAGGGGGGAGAACTCGATTTCTGGATTGAACGTCCCTCCGGATTGAAGGGCTACATCCTGAATCTCACCACCTCGGGTTCCGGGCTCGTCTTTCCGGGTTCAAAGCACGAAATCCGGGTAAACACCGGCGACATGATGCTGATTCCGGCCGGCGCCTGCCATGACTACGGTCGCCACCCCGAGGCGCCTAACTGGCACCACCGCTGGGTCTATTTCCGCCCGAGAGCAACCTGGAGCGAGTGGCTGAATTGGGCCCAGGTGACTCGCAATGTCGGGTTCATGACCATCGAGTCGCGGGAACGTGTGCAACTGATCAGCCAGTTATTCAAAGACATCGACAACAGCCGGAAAAACGGGAACATGCTCTCGGAAGAACTGGGGCTGAACTTGCTGGAACAAATTCTGATTCGCTGCCGGGAATTTGACCAGCAACGGCCTCAGGCCCCGCTGGACAATCGCATTCACCGCGTTTGTCAGTTCATCAACGACAACCTGAGCAAAGAGCTTTCCATTGCTGAACTGTCGAGTGTCGCCTGCATGTCGAGCTCCCGGTTTTCCCACCTGTTCCGCAAGCAGTTGGGTATCCCCATTCGCCAGTGGATCGAAGATCAGCGCATCAGCCTGGCCCGGCAACTGTTGCTGACCACCGACCTGGCGGTGAGCCAGGTGGCTCAGTATTTGGGTTATCAGGATGCGCTGTATTTCTCCCGGGTCTTTCGCAAGAACCTGGGCCTCAGCCCCCGCGAATTCAGAAAAAGCCACCAGTAAGGGGCTTTTTCTGAGAGCCTTCATGACTCGTCGTCCATGCCTGAACGACGGAACCCCCGCTATGTTGTTTCAACTTTTTTCATGGCCGGTTCTTCTGAAGACGCCGGGGCTTTCCCGGAATAGCGCCGGGTAAAGTGTACAATCGCTTTCTGCATCAAAATAAACATCAGCAACAAGGCACCGATCGCCACTTTGGTCCACCAGCTGTTCAGCGAGCCATCAAAACTGATGAGCGTTTGAATGATGCCCTGAATCAGCGCCCCCAAAAACGCACCAAATACAAAGCCAACACCACCGGTGAGCAGTGTTCCGCCAATGACGACAGCGGCAATGGCATCCAGCTCTACACCTACCGCAGCAAGCGGATAGGCCGAACCGGTATAAATGGCAAAGATGATCCCGGCCGCACCGCTGTATAAACCACTTAATGCGTAAATGCGAATCAGCGTCGATTTAACCGGCACGCCCATTAGCGCTGCCGATTGCACATCGCCACCCACGGCATAGACGTTGAGCCCGAACCGGGTGCGCTTGGCCACAACCACACCAATCACCAGTAAAGCCAGCATGGCCATGGCGATGAACGTCAGACCACCCCGACCGGGCAAAGGCACATAAATTTCCGACAGGATAACCAGCAGCTCATGATCAATCGGCACTGAATTGAGGTTGATCATATACGCCAGGCCCCTGAACAGAAACAACCCGGCCAGCGTGACAATAAACGGCTGAATGTCGAAGTAGGCGATGATCACGCCCATGACCATGCCAAACAACGTGGCCGTGAACAGCGCAATAATGGCGGCATAAACCGGGTGAATACCGAGGCCGGTAATCAGATAGGCGAGCAAGACGCCCACAAACGCAATCATCGACCCGACCGACAGATCAATCCCGCCGGAAATAATCACGAAACTCATGCCAACCGCCGTTACGATCAAAAACGCGTTGTCGGTCAGCAGGTTGGTAAACACCAGCGTGTCCCTAAACCCTTTGTATTCGACCATGCCGTAACCGTACAGGAGGATAAACACCACCAGTGTTGCGATAACCGGCAAATACCGTTCATTGAGCATCGGATGACCTCCTGAAGGCTTGCACGCGCGTCTTGATGAAACTCTGCGTTACCCTCGACTGCAACAGTAATACCACCAAGATAATGCTGGCCTTAACGATCAGGTTGTATTGCGCCGGCAAACCGCTGGTTAGAATGGCCGTAGTCAGCGTTTGAATGATCAGTGCACCGACGATGGTCAGCCCCAGGTAGATGCGACCGCCACTGAGTGATGCACCGGCGATGACCACCGCCAGAATGGCATCCAGTTCAAGCCAGAGCCCTGCGTTATTGGCGTCGGCACCGCGAATATCAGCAGCGATAATCACGCCGGCCAGGGCCGCACAGAAACCCGAAAAGACATAGACCATCAATATCAGTAATTTCGAATCGATACCGACCAGGCGGCTGGCTTCTGAATTGCCACCGACCGCTTCCAGGAACATGCCCAGGGCCGTCTTGCGCAACACCAGTACCGTAATCGCAATGATCACCGCCGCCAATACAACGCGGGCCGGCAGCCCCAAGAAAAACCCGTTGCCAATGCCGTTAATAAAGTCCGAATGAAACGTCACGATCTGGCCGCCGGTGATCATCTGGGCGATGCCCCGGCCGGCGACCATCAGAATGAGCGTGGCGACAATCGGTTGAATCCCAAACACAGCCACCAGGGTTCCATTCCACAACCCACACACCATGCCTGCCAACAGCGCACACCCGAGAACAATCAATGGGTGCAGTTCGGTCGAGGCAGTCAGCACCGCCGTTACCGCGCCGCAGATGGCAATGATGGCCCCAACCGACAAATCGATGCCTTTCGTACCAATCACGACGGCCATGCCGAGCGCAATCAGCGCCGTTGGGGTTGAACGGTGCAGAATGTCGATCAGACTGCCATAAATATGGCCGTCAACAATGGAGAGTTTCAGAAACCCGGGAACAACCAGGGCTGTTCCGACAATCAACAAAAACAACGAGATAATGGGAGCCAGCGTTCTGGCTTCCCATCTCATACTACGCTTAAGACGCATGAAACCCACCTATTCCAGTCATTGCGCTATCGCCTGAATAATTGATTTCTGGCTGATCTGATTACCAACAATTTCCGACACCTTCTCACGATCCCGCAAGACCACCACCCGGTGCGCAAAGGCAACAATCTCCTCCACTTCAGACGATGCCACAAGCAAAGACATGCCCTCTTCGCACAGCTCCCGGATAATGTTCAGGATGTCGTGGTGCGCCCCCACATCAATACCGCGGGTCGGCTCATCCAGTATCAGCAGTGTCGGGTTGGTTACCAGCCAACGTGCCAGTATCACCTTCTGCTGGTTGCCACCACTCAGTTCGCCGATGGGTTTTTCCATATCTGAGGTTTTGATACTCAGGCGTTCAATGAATTCGCTCACCACCGCTTGTTGTTCGGCCATGGGAATGCGAGACCACCAGCCCCGGGTCGATTGCAGTGCAAGAATCAGATTCTCGCGAACACTCAACTCGGCAATGATGCCACGGTGCTTTCGATCTTCCGGGCAATAGGCCATGCCTTGCGCAATGGCCTGCTTCGGCGTATTGATCGGCAACGATTGGCCAAGCCAGGTTTTGCTGCCCTGATCAGAACGCGCGGCGCCATAGGCAAGCTCACACAATTCGGTTCGGCCCGACCCCAGCAAACCCGCCAGGCCAACGATTTCACCTTGTCGTAGCTTCAGGTCAACCGGCTTCAGCATGTTGGTTTTACCCACCTGACTCAACGACAACACCACCGGCTTTTCTTCCGCTTCGGTAATGTCACGCTGTTCATGCTGCAGCATGTCCAGATCTTTACCCAGCATGTGGCCAACCAGCTCGGTTTGGGTCAGAGCACTGGTTTTGTAGGTGCCAACGTGACTGCCATTGCGCAGCACGCTGATGGTGTCGGAAATGGCGTATACCTGGTCCAGAAAATGGGTTACAAAAATAATGGCCATGCCCTGAGCTTTCAGCTGACGCATCAAACCGAACAGCCGGGTAATTTCATCGCTGTCGAGACTCGCAGTCGGCTCATCCAGAATCAGCAGCCGGGCTTTGGAGCCCAGAGCGCGGGCAATGGCGACCATTTGTTGTACCGCAATGGAATGCGACACCAGCAAACTGTTCGGGTCGATATCGAGCCCGACTCGGGCCAGCATCTCTCTGGCCTGGCTTTGTGCACTTCGCCAGCGAATCATTCCGAAACGCCGGGGTTGGTCGAGCAGGGTCAGGTTTTCAGCAACCGTCATGGTTGGAATCAGGTTAATCTCCTGATAGACGGTGCGAATACCGCTGTTCTGCGCATCCTGAGAGTTTTTGATGTGAACCTTGCGACCATCCAGTAACAGATCTCCGCTGTCTTTGGCGTAGATACCGGTCAACACTTTAATCAGGGTAGATTTTCCGGCGCCGTTTTCACCCAGCAACGCATGCACCTCACCCGCGTGAAAGGTCAGCGACACATCGTTCAGGGCTCGTACTCCGGGAAATCGTTTATTGATATGTGCGATGGACAACAAGGGCGGCTGATTGACGTCCGTCATAATAGTCTTCCGCTGATAACATGACGCCCCACCCCCGGAGGGGGCGGGGCCGGGTAGAGAACAAGCCTTAGCGGCGTGCCTGGTACTCTGCTTCTGCGGTGTCTGGCAGATACAGTGGGCCGTTCGCCTTGATCCACTTATCAACTTCTTCGCCCTGCTCATGCGCAGCGATGGCATCGAAAGCCGGACCACCCAAGTGCGGGTTCAGTTCGATGGTGGCGTTGGCTTCGCCATCGGCCATCGCCCGGAAAATATCGGGAACAGCGTCGATCGACAACACCAGAATGTCTTCAGCCGGTTGCAGTTGGGCTTCCTTGATCGCCTGAATGGCGCCCAGGGCCATGTCATCATTATGAGCAAACAGCGCACAGATGTTGTCGCCGCCGCCTTCCGCTTTCAGAAAGCTCTCCATCACTTCCTTGCCGCCCGCCCGGGTGAAGTCACCCGACTGCGAGCGAATGATGTTCATATTCGGGAAGTTGGAAATCACCGAGTCGAAACCGGTTTTACGGTCAATGGCAGCCGAAGAACCGACGGTACCCTGAAGCTCTACAATGTCGCAGACCCCATTGGTTTCAGCGGCCAACCAGGAGGCGGCAAGGGCGCCTTCTTCGGTAAAGTCAGAGGCAACTTTGGTCAGATAGAGGCTTGGGTCGGCATCGACACCGCGGTCGATCAGGACCACCGGAATTTCCGCACGCTGGGCTTCGCGCAATACCTGATCCCAGCCGGTTTCAACCACCGGTGCGAGCAGAATGCCATCAACACCCTGGGCGATGAATGAACGAACGGCCTTGATCTGATTTTCCTGTCGTTGCTGAGCATCAGAGAATTTCAGATCGATGCCACGCGCTTCGGCTTCGGCTTTAATTGAGTTGGTTTCTGAGGTCCGCCAGCCGCTTTCAGAGCCGATTTGTGAGAAGCCATAGGTTTCGGCGAACGCCGGGCTGCTGAGTAAAACCGCAGTGCTGGCAGCCAGTGCTGGCAGCATCGATGTAAACGTCTTGCTAAGTTTCATAATTCACCCCTTGTGAGATTGTTGTTAGCATGGGTACACGGTGATCGTGAGTCAGCGCCACTAAAACTTACGGCCATGGGGTGAACAAGTAAATCCGGTCACCCGGACTCTAGTCCTTTTGTCCATATTCACAGCCTAATTAGCGTAAGGTGCTCCCGAACTGCAAAACAGGGGGTCAACATCGCCCCTGTTACGGGCCGTCAGCCCGGTGTCGCTTTCGGGCGTTTAATAGACTGGGTTAGTCTGAGCGGTACGTCAGTGCGTACCCTTAAACCACCTGATAATCACATGAGACTTGTTCATGCCCCATCGCCCGGTCATCCGGCACCTTATCACTGTTGTGGCCTTTATTGGGCTCTTTGTCGCCCTCTCGCTGCCCAACCGGCTGGTCTGGATTGCGCCGCCCGCTTTTGTCTTTTTCCCACTGGAAATGCTGGTCATCGGTTTTCTATTGCTGATTCCGGGCGTTGTCGGCAAGGGTGTGCATGGTTTGCTGGCAGCGATGCTGGGCCTGGGCATGCTGCTGCGCGGCGCTGATCTGGTCACCCACGAAATCTTTGCGCGACGCTTTAATCCGGTTTTCGACAGCCACCTGCTGGCGGATGCCAGCCGCCTGCTGAGCGGGGTACTGGGCAGCCTGGCTTCGGTATTGATTGCGCTCGGGCTGGTGTTGGTCGTCGCCCTGGTGTGTTGGCTGGCGTATGTCATGCTCGGGCGTATTCAACGCACCCTGCAAGCCGCGCCGCGTCTGGCCGGTGTAGCACTGCTGGCGCTGTTGCTGGCCTGGGGCGGGCTAAAAGCCACAGGCTGGTCACGCGCCGATACCTTCGCCTGGGATCAACTGGTCGCCCACGGGCGGGATACCGTTCACAGCCTTCAGGATATACAGGACTTTGCAGCAACCGTCGGTGATGATGCCGCCGCCGAGCTACCAGCCGACTCATTGTTTTCGCGCCTGGAAGGGAAAGATGTCTACATCGTGTTCGCCGAATCTTACGGCCGGGTACTGCTGGAGCGAGACCCCTTCAAGGAACCCATAACCGACAAACTGGCCTGGGCGGAAGCCGCGCTCGACGCTGAAGGCCTGCAGATGCGCAGCGCCTTTCTTACGGCCCCCACCGTGGGCGGACTGAGCTGGCTGGCCCACGCATCGGTGCTGTCTGGCGCCTGGATCGACAGCGAAACCCGCTACAAAAGCCTCATTCTCAGTGAACGGGTCACCCTGAACCGGCTGTTTCAGCAGGCCGGCTGGCGCACCGTAGCGGCGATGCCGGCGATCAGCCTGGCCTGGCCCGAAGGCGCCTATTACGGGTACGACCAGATCTACCATGCCCATAATTTCGGCTACGAGGGGCTGCCCTTCAACTGGGTGACCATGCCCGATCAGTACGTCTGGTCGGCCCTGCAGGCGCGCGAGCGCAGCGGGCAAAACCGGCCGCCAGTCATGGCGGAACTGGCCCTGATTTCCTCGCACGCCCCCTGGACACCCAACACCCGGCTAGTGCCCTGGGGTCAGGTCGGCGACGGCCAAATCTTTAACGACCAGGCCCAGGCCGGGCCCAGCCCGGAAGAAGTCTGGAGCGATGTGAATTCCATTCGCCAGTATTACCGCCAGTCGATCGAATACATGCTGGAAACGCTGGTCTCCTACCTGCAGGAGTACGGCGACGACAATCTGGTGCTGCTGGTGCTGGGCGATCACCAGGCTGCGCCGATGATCACCGGCGACGCCGACAACCGAGACGTACCGGTGCACCTGATTGCCAGTGACCCAGCGGTTATCGAGGCGATAGAAAGCTGGCAATGGCAACCCGGTCTGCTGCCGGATGCCAACGCCCCGGTCTGGCGAATGGATCGTGTACGTGACCGCTTTATCGAGGCCTTTTCCGAACCAAGTGAGGAAGCAAACTGATGGCACACACAGGATGGCGCGAACGTCTTGGTCTCTGGCGTTCACTGTTGATGTACTACGGCATTCCCGGGCGACAGTCGCGCATGCGTCGCTGTTATGGCCAGTTCATTCGCCCCGGTGATGTGTGTTTCGAAATTGGCGCCCACGTCGGCAACCGGCTGATGGCCTGGCGAGATCTGGACGCCACCGTCGTGGCCGTGGAACCACAACCCTTGTTAATGGACACCCTGCGCCGCCGTTATGGCAAAGACCCGAAAATTACCCTGGTCGAGGAAGCCATAGGTGCCGAACCGGGCGAAGCCACACTGTTCATCAGCACGCGCACGCCCACGGTCACAACGATGTCGCGGGAGTGGATAACCCAGGTGCAACAGGATGCGTCCTTTCAGTCGGTACGCTGGGACCGCGAAGTGACCGTCCCCGTGACCACGCTCGATTCCCTGATCGAACTGCACGGCGAGCCCCGGTTTTGCAAAATCGATGTCGAAGGGTTTGAACTGGCGGTACTACAGGGGTTATCCCGACCGCTGGCGGCCCTATCGTTTGAATACATTCCAGCCAGCATCGACATCGCGCTGGCCTGCATCGATCGTTTGGAAGAGCTGGGCCATTATGAATACAACCTGGCCCCCGGCGAAACCCACCGCCTGCAATCCGAGCGCTGGCTAACGCCGGGTGAAATGACACGCAAACTGGAAGCGACCCGTGAAGGCAGCGGCGATGTGTATGCCAGACGCCTGAGGTCTTTCTCTTAACCCTATATCGGTGGCATTGGTCCGCATCGGCGACCCGGGATGCTCCCATGGGGTCGGCGGTCAAATTGACTGCATTGCCATTAGGCCGCGACGGGTGACAGGGTTGCTCCTGCGGGGGCGCTGTAAATACATCCATGTAAGCTTAACTTCGGCATCCATGCCTCAGATACCCCCGCAGGAGCAACCCTGCCACCCGCCGCTAGCGCATCGCAAACACCTGCCTGGCATTTTTTAGAATGGCAACGCCAGCACATCGGTATGCCCAACGGTACAGGTACCAGTACTTACATTGGATAGCCGAAACTGAACCCATTCTTCCAGCGCACTGGCCTCGATATCCGGGTTATCGGCAACTGCCCCTGCAATGCCGGTAATTAGCTCCGTCACCATCGCCTGATCTGCGCCGTCCAGCACCCAGGGGCTGCTGGCGGAATACACCCTGAAGCCGGCTTGAGTGAACAGTCGCAGCATAACGGCACCGGAGTCCGGGCCCAGCGCCGGGCCAAAGCCTTTGTCTTTGCGCTGATCCTGATTAAACGCCTCAAGAACGGTGTCATCCAGCGGGTGATGCGGCGTCCAACGCGTGGTGCCATCGTAATTCAGGGCGGCATAAAGGCCGACCGGGTATCGCTGGCTTTGCGCTTTCAGCTCCGTTGCCAGCGCGCCCAGAAAATCTTCGGACACCAGATCAAACAGCGCCGACGCTGTTATAAGACGGGCGCCTTCGAGTGGCAGTGATGTCAAAGACGCCAAATCAGCTTTGCAGGGCTCTATTCGGTGAGTCTCTCCATGTCGACGCTCGGCTTCGTCGAGCAAGGCCGCATCGTTATCGACCAGGCACCAGGTCAATGGTTGCTGATCCGGCGCAGTGAGCGCTCGCAAGGTGGACCCAGTGCCTGCTCCCAGATCAACCACCACTGGGTTGTCACCTGCATCCGTCCACTCTATTGCCTGGTCCCGCAGGGTTTCGTTACGGGCACGGCGATCTGCGGCTTCCCGCAAATCTAGCCAGTCGATACTGAATCCACTCATCGTTGCTGAGATTCCTTATTGGTGTATTGCTTCGGCAAGGCGCGCCACCCGACGGGCAGTCTCGGCCCAGGTGGGCAGGTTGGCGGCTGCGGTGCGGGCGCCGGCTTGCAATTGGCGGCGCAGGTCATCTTGGGTCAGTAAACTGCGCAACGCCTCTGTTAACGCGGCGGTGTCGTCGGGCGGCACCAGCAGGCCGGCGGATTCAGGCACCACATCCGGTATGGCACCGGCCCGGGCGGCGATCACCGGCAAGCCTGCGGCCAGCGCTTCGGCGAAGACCATGCCGTACCCTTCGTACCGGGAAGGCAGAACAAACAGGTCGGCATTCTGGAACTCGGCTTCCAGGTCATCGACCGCGCCCACCAGTTGAATACGGTCCTGCAACTGCCGTCGGTTCACCTGTTGCTGCAGGGCTTCGCTCCAGTCGGGGTCAAACCCCTTGCCGCCGACAAAGCGTGCCTGCCAGGGCAAGTCGGTCAGGGGTGCCAGGGCATCGATGAGTACATCGTGGGCTTTGCGTCGGGTTAGGGAGGCTACCGTCAGCAACCGCAACGGCGACCCAATGCAAGGGGCGAAAGGGGCCGGGTCGGTACCCGGCAGCGCGACCACTACCTTTCCCGGAGGCATCGCGAACTGATCGATCAGAATCTGCCGGGTGTGTTCACTGGTCACCAGCACAGCGCAGGCGGCGTGCAAAGCCCGCTGTTCCGAGGTATGAAACCGCTGCTGCTGAGCCTGGTCGAGGCCCGATTCCAGCGCCAGTGGGTGGTGACATAGGGCTATAATGCGCAGGCGCTGCGCTTCGGCTTCCGCGAGGCGATCCAGCGTGCCGAAGGCGAGCCCGTCTATGATCACTACGGCACCATCCGGCACGGCCGCCAGTGCCTGGCGAGCGTCTTCCAGCGCCTGATCATCGGGGAACGGAAACTGGTTGGAAAGCGAGATGGTTTCAACGCCCAGGCCCAGTTGCCGCAGCTCGTGAATCAACCGGCGATCGTAGTGATAGCCACCCGTGGGCGTTGCCAGGTTACCGGGAAAAACGAAGTACACAGCGGTGATGTTCAACAGGGTTCTGATCCGTTCCCAACAGGGGGTCGTAGCTTATTGAGTAGCGTCCGGGCATGAGATGGCAAGCCGCCCAGACATCCGTGAACCGTCATAACAGCATTCTGAGTACCTAATGTCCATGCCTGAAGTGACCCGAATGACCAGCACACGCATCCCCACCGAATACGGTGATTTCCAGTTGTGTTTCTATACCAATACGCTCGACAATAAAGAACACTTGGCTTTCTTTATGGGCGACATTGCCCACACCGGGTCGGTTCTGGTTCGGGTTCATTCCGAATGCTTCACCGGCGATGTACTCGGCTCCCGGCGGTGCGATTGCGGTGAACAGCTCGATCGCTCCATGGCCATGGTGGCGAACGCCGGGGTCGGCGTTGTGTTATACATGCGACAGGAAGGCCGCGGCATCGGGCTGCTCGACAAGCTGCGCGCCTATAATTTGCAAGACCAGGGGTACGACACCGTGGACGCCAACTTAATGCTGGGGCACGAAGCCGACGAACGCGATTATTCGCTCGCCGCGCTCATACTGGAAGACTTGGGGGTGGATTCAGTGCGACTGATCACCAACAACCCGGCCAAGATCAGCGCGCTGGAAGCCGAAGGCATTACCGTGTCGGAACGGGTATCGCTGGCCGTTGCGGCCAATACCGATAACGCCGGCTACTTGCTCACCAAGGCCCAGCGTATGGATCATTTTCTGCCGATCAAACCGGTCATCAAATCTGTGAGCTCATGACGCTGAATCAGGACATCGAACACTGGCTGCTGGCTGAACAGCAAGCTGTACAGAATTCACCCCAGGGTGCCAGCCGCAGGCGCCCTCACGTGACGCTCAGCTACGCCCAGAGCTGGGATGGCAGCATCACCACCGCACCCGGCGAAACCATGGCACTGAGCAGCGATGCCAGCATGCAGATGACGCACCAGCTGCGCAGCCTACATGATGGCATTCTGGTCGGCATTGGCACCGTTCTGGCCGACAACCCCCGTCTCAACGTGCGCAAATGGACCGGTAAAGACCCGCAACCCATCGTACTCGACAGCCAACTGCGCATGCCGCCCAGCTGCAAACTCTGCCAGAGTGCCGAGCACGGCTGCTGGGTGCTGACCACCCCGGAAGCGGCGGCCGACCGCGATGACTGTGAACTGATCGTAGTGCCCGGCGATGCCGACGGGCACGTTAACCTGCATGAAGCCATGGCCGTCTTGCACGAACGCGGCATTCGCAGCTTAATGGTCGAAGGCGGCGCCTCGGTGATTACCGCCTTCCTGCGAACCGGACTGGCCGACGCCGTAATACTGACCGTCGCCCCGGTGTTTGTGGGCGGGTACAACGCCGTAGGCCAGCTGGGCGATGCCGACCGCATGCCGTTCCCACAGATCGACACCCTGCACAGCCGGCAACTGGGCAACGAACTGATTGTCTGGGGTCGGCTACGCTACCAGGGTGACGCCGAACCCGGACCCGAATCATGACAGACACCGCAAACCTTACTCACCAGGGTGCCTTAACGGCCTCCCAGCTCTGGTTTACCGCGCCGTTTCAGGTAGAAGTGCGCAACGTATCTCTCGCGCCACCGGCAACCGACGAAGTTCAGGTGCGCAGCCTCTACTCGGCCGTCAGCCCCGGCTCTGAATTATTGCTCTACCGCGGGCAACTGCCAGAATCGATGGCACTCGACAGCTCACTCGAGTCTCTGCAGGGCGCTTCCCACTCCCAGTATCCAGTGCAATACGGCTACGCCTGTGTCGGTGAGGTGCAACAAACCGGCGCTGATGTTGACCCGGCCTGGCGGGGCAAAAAGGTATTTTCCTTCCAGCCGCACGCCAGCTATTTCAATGCCCGCCCAGACCAGCTCATGCCCGTACCGGACGACATTTCCGCCGAAGCGGCCGTGTTTCTGCCCAACATGGAAACCGCCGTGAACCTGGTGCAGGATGGCCAGCCGATGATCGGCGAACGGGTCGTGGTGCTCGGCCAGGGCGTGGTCGGTTTGCTGTTATCGGGCGTGCTTGCCCACTACCCATTGGCCACGTTGAAGGCTGTTGAAGGCCAACCCAACCGCCAGGCCCTGGCCCGCCAACTGGGCGTGCAGGCCGTCTTCAATCCGGAAGACGCCACTCCAAACCAACAACCCGACCTGGCCGATGCCGATCTGATCTACGAGATCAGCGGGCACCCCGACGCCCTGAATCTGGCCATTGGCCTGAGTGGCTATGCCAGCCGCATCGTCATCGGCAGTTGGTATGGCAACAAGCCGGTGTCGGTTGACCTGGGCGGCGAAGCGCACCGCAACCGCCTGCAACTGATTACCAGCCAGGTCAGCACCCTTGCCCCGGCCCTCGGTGGCCGCTGGAGCAAACAACGCCGCTTCGATGTGGCTTGGGAGATGATTCGCCGCATCGACCCGACCCAACTGATCACCCACCGGGTGCCCTTGCGCGAAGCCGGCACCCTTTACCAGCAACTGCACGACGCCCAGTCCGGCATGGTGCAGCCGCTGTTTGATTACTCCGCTCACTAACCGAACAGGAAGCCTATGTATACCGTCGCCGTTACCCAGGATTTTATCGCCAACCATTATTTGATCGGAGGAGACTGGGGCGCCGAGAACAGCCCCCACGCCCACCACTATGTACTCGAAGTGCGGATCGAGAGTGACACACTCAACGAGCATGGTTACCTGGTCGACATCGTCGAAATCGAAGCCGCCCTGAACAAGGTGGTGGGGTATTACCGCGACAGCATGCTGAACGACAAACCGGAATTCGCCGGGCTGAACCCAAGCATTGAGCATTTCAGCCGCATTCTCAGCGAGCATTTGCTGGCCGACATCACGCCCCCGGGCACCGGCGCGCTCACGGTTAAGCTTTGGGAAAACGACAGCTGCTGGGCCGCCTTTCGCCAATCATTCGGCTGACACCGCGTTGCCGGGAAGTCGGGGGCGGTGGAAGCTCCACAGACACCCCAACCCGACCAATAACACAACGGCATCGCGCAGGCGGGTCAGTGCAATCAGCCCCAGGGCCGCGCTGACCGGCAGCCCCAGTAACTGGAACGACCACAACAGCGAGGCCTCGATGGTGCCAATGCCCCCCGGCACCGGCAACAACATAGCCAGCCGCATGCCCACCATCATGGTCAGCAGATCGGTCGGCGATGGCGAGAGCCCGAGAAAGCGCAACAGCAGCCACAACTCCAGCATCAACGCCACCCAACCCAGCAGCGACAACAGTAACGCCGCCCAGAGTCGCGGAAGATGCCAAGTCAATGCGTTCTGCATCAACCGCACCAGTGCTTGCCAGCCGCCCTCCTGGTTTGAATCGTTTTCCGCACCACGCCAGCGTTGCGTCAACGGCCGAAACCGATTGGCCAGCCACACCGGGTGGCGCACCACCAGCGCTGCCGCCACGACCAACGCCGCCAACACCCCGCCCAGTATGGCCGAGACCTGAATCCCGTCATCCAGCGGCACTATGGCCGTGCCCAGCAACATCAGCACACCCGCGAGCAAAACGGCGATATTGGTACTGGTTTCCACAAAGCGGTCCAGCCCCAGCATGGCCACGGCGCGGTGCAGAGGCTGAGCAAAAACGCGGTGCAACCAGAACACTTGCAGGGGCTCGCCCCCAAAATGCGGCCCGGGGGTTAGAAAACTGACCGCACTGCCCGCCTGGCGCATCCGAAACAGACTGGCCAGCGACAACGGCGCCTGCAGTGCCTGCCCGAGCAGTTGCCAGCGTTTTACCGCCATAAACAGTATGGCCCCATTAACCAGCGTCCACAGCAACCATTCATACCAGGCAAGTTGCCCCAACTGAGCGGCAATGCTGGTCAGTGGCAACTGCCTGAGCGTCCAGCCCGCCAGCGCGAGCGCCAGCAGCCAGAGCACCAGGGTGGTGAGGTTCCATCGGCTTAGACGGCGGCGTTGCGTCATGCGGCAGGCTCCTGGCGAGTGCCAAGCCGGCCGCTGACGTGTAACCAGTCGCGGCAGAAACCAAGCAGCAGCGGGATCATCAGAGCAATGCCAAACCATTGGCTAACGGCCCCCGGCAGCGGGGGCCACAAGGCAAGCGCGACCAGCACCATTTGCGCTCCTGCCAGGTATCTCCGTACCTGGCTTGGGGGCAGCCCATACACCGGCCGGCCGCGCTGCTGGCGCCAGCGAATGCCCCACTGAAACAGGTAATAGGCCGCACTGACCAGCAAATAAACAGCCGGGAGCTTGCCGGTAAACACCGCAAACAGAGGCGCGATGAGCAAGCCAAAGGCATCCAGTGCGGTATCGAGCTCGGTACCCAGTCGCGTAGTCTGCTGCTGACGCCGGGCGACAAAGCCATCGAGCCCATCCAACGCGGCGGCCACGGTGTAGAACACGGCTGGAACGTAAAGCAATCCGGTGTGGGCCTGAAGGGGGAGCATTGCCAGAAACCCGGCCGTCGCGCCAATCAACCAGCCGCGCAGCAGCGTAATGCGGTTGGCCGTGCCAAGGCGGGTGAACGGGTGGTTATCAACCGTGCTGACATTCAAATGAAGCCGCGTATGGCACTGCCACAGCACAAACGCCCAGCCAGCCAGACCGCCCATTAACCAGCGCACCCCAGTGACCGGCCCTTCTACAACCCACAAAGCCAGCGCGCCGGCCAGCAATGCACCGGCACCCAGCAGCGCGATGTGCACCAACTCCCGAAGCAATGGCGATGGCACACTGGTACCCGGTATAGCGGTGAATTGCTCAGTAGAACCCGGCATAAGCCCTCCGGGTAATGCGAAGCGGGCGGTTAATGATCATAATACCGAAACCTGAATGAGGTGTGCCCGGAGTATACGACCCGAGACCGCGATGGGACCAGTGGCGGCGGCCGGGCTGATCCACCCCACGGCTGGCCTCGTACCCTTTTGGCATGCACACTCATCACGCCCGATCCGCCCTTAACGGACAGGAACGACACCATGTTACCTAGAAGTGCCTGGCCCGGTTATTGGCCCGCGGCAGCCCTGCTATTGATGGCCTGCCTGCCGTTCAGCCAGCCGCTCATCGCACAGCCGACGTTCGCGTCTGACCCGTTGCCGTTCAGCCACCGCTGGCTTCAGGGCCAGGCTCGTGAACTGGCCAATGAGCCTTTTGCACCCGACACCCTGGCCGAAGACAACGCGTTGCGTGCACTGAGTTACGACGATTACCGGCGCATCGTGTTTTACCCGAACGCCGCCGTGTGGGGCAAAGAACCCCGGCCCTTTCAGCTGCAACTGTTCCACCCCGGCTTCCTGCATACCATGCCGGTTGGCATACACCTGGTGAAAAACGGCGTGGCCCGTCGCCTGGCTTTCGATACCGACCTGTTCAACTACCACGACAGCCCGGTTGATGTAGATGCCCTAACCGCAGACGGCTATGCCGGATTTCGGGTTCACCACCCCATTAACACCGCTGAACGTTATGAAGAATTTCTGGTGTTCCTGGGCGCCAGCTACTTTCGGGCCGTGGGTAAAAACCAGTTCTACGGGCTTTCAGCACGCGGCCTGGCGGTGAATACCGTGGGCGAGGGCGACGAGGAGTTCCCGCATTTTTCCGATTTCTGGATTGAAAGGCCCGCCGCGAATGACGGCGACGTGGTTATCCACGCCCTGCTCGACAGCCCCTCGGTCACCGGTGCCTACCGCTTCACCGTGATGCCCGGTGACCAGACGGTAATCGACGTTGATGCCAGCCTCTACCCGCGCCGGGACAGACCGCGCGTTGGCATTGCCCCGCTGACCTCCATGTTCATGTTCAACAGCATCAACCGCGCCCGGTTCGATGACTTCCGCAACGCTGTGCACGACTCCGACGGCCTGCAGATTCTGCAGGCCAATGGCGAGCAGATCTGGCGACCGCTGGCCAACCCGGCACACTGGCAAGTCTCTTCTTTTGAAACCGCCGATTCTGCCATGCCCGCCGGCTTTGGGCTGCTGCAGCGCCGACAAGGCTTCGAGCAATTCAACGACAACGAAGCCCGTTACGACAAACGGCCTTCACTCTGGGTAGAACCCCTGGGCGATTGGGGCGAAGGCCACGTCGAACTGCTGGAAATTCCGACCGACAGTGAATACCACGACAATATTGTCGCCTACTGGCAACCAGCCGACGGCCTGAAAACCGGCGAGACCTACCGCTACCAATACCGCCTGCACTGGGGCACCGGTTCGCCGCTCGCACCGGAACAGGGGCGTGTGATGAACACTGCCTCCGGCACGGCTCTCGGCAGCGATGACCGCGTTTTTGTGATTGATTACAGCGGCGGGCAGGCACTGCCAAACCTGGTTGACAACCCCGGTGCCGTGCGCATCAATGCCAGCACCAGTGCCGGCGAGATCACCGGTGTGAGCGGCACCCTGGTGGAAGCCACCGGCCGCTACCAGGCCTATGTCAAACTCGACCCCGGCGAAGCCGACTTGGCCGAGCTGCGCGTAGCGCTTGAAGTAGACGACGAGCCCTGGGGTGAAACCTGGCTCTATCGGTGGACGCGATGAAAGCAACGCTCTCGCTAACCCCACCGGCATCGCCCCTGGCCATGCCCACTCAGCGGCTTTCACAACCCCCGGCCGCGCACCTGGCCAGCAAGGCGCCCTGCCCCTGGCTAGCCCGTTACTTTACCTTCGGCGGCAGCCTGGCGCTGACTGTGGCAGCGAGTTGCCAGATGTACCTGACGCTGCCGCTCAGCGAAGCGATGACGGCAACCGGCTCCGGCGACCTTTGGGTGACGGTATTACTGTGGATGCTGCTCGGCCTGTTCACCCTGACCTTCGGCTGGATTTCCCTTTCGGCCACCGCCGCCCTGGCCGGGCTGCTGTTCAACCGCAGCCGGCCAGGCTCACTGCAACGCCAGGCCAACCCCGATGCCGCCCTGCGGGGCAAAACTGTACTGTTGATGCCGATTTACAACGAAGACGCCGCCAGCGCCTGCGCCGCCCTGGCAGCAATGGCGGAAGACCTGGGCAGCCTGAACCTGAACCCGCATTTCGAGCTGTTCATACTCTCAGACAGCACCGACCCCGACATCATTGCCGCCGAAACCACCGCCGTGCAGTGCCTGCGCGACCGCCTGGGCGAGACCCTGCCCGTCTGGTACCGCCGCCGCACCCAGAACACCGAACGCAAAGCCGGCAACATTCGCGACTTCATCAACCGCTGGGGCCGTGGGTACGACTACATGGTGGTACTCGATGCCGACAGCCTGATCGCCGGTGACACCCTGGCCACCCTGGTGCGGGAAATGGATGCCGACCCCAAAACCGGCATTCTGCAAACCCTGCCCCGCCAATACGGCGGCGAAACCCTCTTTGCCCGGCTGCAGCAATTTGCGGGCGTGGCCTACGGCCCGGTGTTCGCCCGAGGCCTGAGCGCCTGGCAGGGCGACAGCGGCAACTACTGGGGGCACAACGCCATTATTCGCATTCGCGCATTCGCGGCGGCCGCCGGCTTGCCCGAGCTGCCCGGCCCGCGCCCCTTTGGCGGCGAAATACGCTCACACGATTTTGTAGAAGCCGCGCTGATTCGGCGCGCCGGCTGGTCGGTAAGAATGCTGCCGGCCCTCGCGGGCTCCTGGGAGGAATGCCCACCCACCCTGCTCGACGCCGCTATTCGCGACCGACGCTGGGCGCAGGGCAATGTGCAACACTTGGCCGTACTGCCCACCCGAGGCCTGCGCTGGCCAAGCCGGGCGCACATGATTATGGGCGTTATGAATTACCTGACGTCCCTGCTGTGGCTCGCCATGGTGACGGTTGGGTTGGTACTGAGCACCCGCTTTGCGCTGCAAGAGAGCCAGGGGTTAGCCGGTGGCTTGCTGCCCCTGTTCGATTCAGACCGCATGGTCGGGCTGTTCGTGTTCACCATGGCACTGCTACTGCTGCCCAAACTGCTTGGGCTGCTGAGTGGTTTACTGAGCAAAGCAAGGCGCGGAGGGACCAGCCGGGTACGGTTTTTCGTGAGCGCCCTGTTGGAACTGCTGTTCTCGGTGCTGCACGCCCCCATTTTCATGCTGGTGCACAGCCGCCACCTCTGGGAAATTGCCCGGGGGCAAGATTCAGGCTGGTCCGCCCAGCGGCGGCAAGGCAGTGGTGTGATCTGGCGGCCCTTACTGGCCAGCCACGGCGTGCAAACCGCACTTGGGTTGTTGATACTGGGGCTGCTGTTGTGGTTATCGTCGTCACTGCTGTACTGGATGCTACCCACCGTCATCGGGCTGATTCTGGCCATACCGCTTTCTGCCCTGAGTGGCAGCAAAACAGCCGGCCGTTGGCTGGCAAAATGGGGCCTGCTGGGCATACCCGAAGAGGTAACCCCACCCGGCATCATGCAACGCCGGCAGGATTTTCTGGCCACCTATTCAGCAACCATACAGGCCCGATAACAAAACACTCGGGCCTTACAGCATGCGCCGAAATATTCCGTCTTTCTGAACCATATGCTTCATCGCCGCCCCAATGTGGCCGACGATCAACACGCCCAACGTGATCGCCAGGGCACCGTGAATGGCAAATAACCGACCGGCCAACGCCTCGTTCACCGGCACAAACGGCATGGCCGGCAGATGATAACCACCCACCGTAATCAACGCCGGAAACGCCGTAACACCGGCCCAGCCAAACAAGGGCGTCAGCACCAGCAAGACATAGAGCAAATGATGCAAACTCTTGGCGGCCAGCTGCAGCTTGCGGGGCAATTCATCCGGATACGGCGGGCCCTTAAGCCAGACCTTCATCACAATCCGCAACACCATCAGCAACAAGACACTGAAGCCGATTGCCTTGTGCCAGTTATACAAGGTGTTCGTTAAGGCACCCCAAATTTCAGCTTCTGCACGTTCGGCCATCACAACGCCAATGGGTATTAATGCGAAGACCATCAGGGCCATTAGCCAGTGCAATAGTCGCCAGGCTACGGGGTATTTTTGAACTTGGGGCATGGGGGTTCCTTTATCTGAATTCAAAGAGGCGTTTCGCTACCTGAAAAATATCATAGAGGTTATCGTTACGGGTGACTATCTTAAGGCTCCTCAGCCATAACCCGCTGCGCAAGGCATTCTCACCTTTGGACATTCTGACACACGGCCTGCTAGGCGCCAGCCTCGCACAGACACTTGCCCGAAAAGACCACCTTCGCCTTGCCAGCCTGGCCGGCTTTGTGGGCGGCATACTGGCAGATGTGGATATTCTGGTGCGTTCCAGTAACGACCCGCTGCTGAACCTGGAAGTGCATCGGTCGCTGACACACTGGCTATTGTTCATACCTGTAGGCGGGCTGATTGCGGCCCTCTTGCTATGGCCGGTTTTACGCCGCAAGTGCGGTTTTCGGGAACTGCTTCTATTTGCCACCGCCGGTTATGCAACCCATGCGCTGCTAGACGCCTGCGCCAGCTACGGCACACACCTGTTCGGGCCCTTCACCGACGACTCCATCGCCTGGAACCTGATCTCGGTTGTAGACCCCATTGCAACGCTTGTTCTATTGGTCGGCTTCGTTCTCGCCTTCACTCGCAAGCGTTCGTTGGCTGCGGGAGTGGGCATCGCCTTGCTACTTGGCTATCTCGCCTTTGGCGGGTTTCAACAAGACCGCGTTCGTACTCAGGTTATGAAAATAGCCGCCGAGGAAGGGCATCAGCCAGAGCGACTGGTGATTAAACCAACATTAGGCAACGTGCTGCTCTGGCGTACCCTTTACGAGCATGAGGGCTACTTTTACATCAACGCCATAAGGGTTGGCCGAGAAACAGTCACCATACCCGGCAACCGCATCCCCGCCCTGCACTACGAACAAGCGTTCGAGCAGCTGGACACCAACGGCCGTCTCTACCGCGACATAGAACGCTTCCACCGCTTTGCCAACGGCTACCTGGTCTGGCACCCCGAGCAACCCGATGTAATTGGCGATGTACGCTATGCCATGCTTCCAAATGAAACCGCACCACTCTGGGGGATACGCCTTCCGCAAAACTGGGGTGGCGGTGAAGAGCACATTAGCTTCGAGCATTTCCGACGCACCGATTCTGAAACACGCCAGAGGTTTATTGATATGGTGTTGGGGAAAGGGCTAATCGGCGATCCGACAGAATAGAAAACGGAGTGGCTGCTGATGGGTGGGCTTCAATGGGTGCTACACCCGAACTGTTGAGGCACGAGATCGGGAAAGCAACAACGCCATAGCCAACACCTATTAATATTTCGATGTTAATAGCAGCTGATTGTGGATGTCCCGACTACCGCCCTTGGAGTACTGGCAATAAGTGTAGAACAATCAAAAGCTACTAAGCCTTAGAAACATAATCGACTTTAAGACCAAAATTTTTGAAAACTCGGGCCGTCAGATTTTGGTGGCGTAGTAGGCATATCAATTTGAATTGTCATTGGTATGGGAAAATCGACGCCAATCAAGGCCACTTCACCCTGCTTTAAATTTGGCAAGAAAGATGCTGCTGAGCGGTCAATTTCTCCACAGGCTCGTTCTACTACTTCTCTATCCCTGTCATTCGTTAAACGATGTACAATAAGAGTTCCCATTTGGCTTAGCACACCTTCAGTAATATCTCTAGGCCTTTGTGTCGCCAAGCAAATGTTCAATCCATATTTTCGACCTTCCTTAGCAATCAACTCGAATGCATCGAGTTTTGTAGCGTGATCTTCTGAACCAATCCGCTTCCCTAAGAAGTTATGAGCTTCATCCAAAACAACGAGAAGTGGCATTTCTCTAAACCTCTCAGCCCTCGCCATAGTTAATAACCTTCTACCAATGACATTTGCCAGTACTTCCCGAGCAAAAAACTCATAGCTTATGTCACTCATACAAACCCTCAACACTTGCTTCTGACCGTCGAGAAAACCTTCTATTGCATTCGATATACTCGGTAACGAAGAATCTGCACGAAAAACGGATTTTAGTGAAGGTGAAAATGTAACTGCTTGAATTCGCGTTAGCAAAGATGAGCAAAATCCAATCTCATTATTCGGCCCACCCCAGCGGTCATCATTGTCATAACAACATTCTTCGACTATTTGCTTAAGAAGCTTATCAACATCAAATGGTCTATTTGGGTCGTCAACTTTAGTTGAGTTTTGATCTTTTCTTAGGGCTCCTCGGTAAGCACTTTTACTTTGATTTATCTTTGGTACGTAACCGCCTGGGAAAACATCTGGACATAGCTTTGCTAAACGAAGGCTTTTAATTGCTTCTTTTAGTTTTGGACCTTGAACTTTTCCGGAAGGTTCAAAAAGTGCAATAAAGTCGGACTCATTGAATTCCGTGTGAGGTATTCGTAGCTCAGCTGAATCCCCCCCTTTGTATACGGGGTCACCTAAATGCCGATGCTCAGTATTAGTAGCTGGTAAAGTTCGATATTCTGAAGTCGCGTCAAGCAATAAAATCTTTGCTCGACTGAACTGAGCGCACTCTTCAACTAATCTCGCGGTTGTCCAGCTCTTACCGCCACCCGTCGAACCCAAAATCGCGCAATGTCTTCCGAATAACTTCTCCGGTGCTACTGACACTTGGCTATCAACTCCACCTGTGACTTTACCTAAGGTTATGGTTACTTCACTGCGAGTTCGATTTTCAACGCCTGTATTCATTAATTCTGGTATATGTGAGATTAACTCGCTAGGTGCCGAAAAGACTCGATCCCCTAGTCTAGGATACGAGGTAAGACCAGCTTGAATTCGAATTGTAGAAATATCTATAGAGCCGAGAAGTTGAACGAATGCTATTGCATCTAAATCTTTGTCTCCACGAAAATCTTGCGCTAACTCTGTTCTGTCGCGATCTGGAAGCCTGACCTCGGTAACCCGGCCCATAATAATATTTTGCTGACTTTCAACTAAAACTATTTCTCCTACTTCACCTCGCCCATAACGATTCCCTTCAATATATCGCCCACTGGGTTCCCCAGCTTTAGACAAATTCACTTTAATCATATGAGCGGTCACTGTAGAAGTAACACCCAAACGCAACTGGTCTCTTAACAATCCGGCTCTAGAGATTACAATATCTAGATCCATGCTATTTCCCTACCGTCTTTATCGCCTTTGCCAATTGCTCGGCAGGACTTAAAGCTCTCAAATTGGGAATTATCTCCATAAACTCACTAAATGAACAGTTAATAAAGTGTACATCGTAACCTTGATCCGCCAGCTGAGCTAGTTCTAACCAATATTGGCTAGATCCTATAGCGTCATTATTTTCAATATGCTCCTTCGCCTTAAAGTCAGCAATTATTAGCTTTAAGCTCGGGTTGGACTTTATTGCAGAAAGAACCGGCTCCGATAAATGATCGTCGTTAAATCCAAATCCCGACATCAATAGGCAATTGTTTGGTAGTCGAAGCGCTTCAATGAATCTAGAAAATAGCTCAAGGTGTGGTTGCATGAAAGCTTGCTGATACTTTCCTTTTGCTGGATATATTAATGCCACATTCTCAGGTTCGGGGGACGCGGTTTCACGAATGTTTTTCTCTTCGCGATTCCAACTAACGGATCCATGTAGTTTAAAAAGCTGAAAAATCCCTTCAACAAACTCTTGGCCATCTCCATCCCTTCGGACAACATCATAATTAAAATACTTCCCATCAAAACGTCGATTGCGGGTATAGGAAAAACCATCAACTACCATCATCCCTAGCTCTGAAGCTGCTGTCTCAAAACACATATCATAATTGGTAGTAAATACCTTTAACCGAGGGTCTCTCACACGCCTCCGAGCAAGCTTTTGAAGAAGGCCGCTGTAGCTCGAAATATTGCTATCAGGCCTATTAAGGAAAGAGGTACAGGCATTCAGTATTACTCCCTTCACATTACGCACAAAATCTTCAATTGTTGAGTCACTTTGGAACTGAAGGTACGAATCGCATTGGGACAAAAAATGTTCAATATTTGGGTTGTCGCGTTCTTCATAATGAACCTGCCTGCATACAGATTCAGCCTCCTTCGTTAGCTTTCCAAGATCTGGATCACCATCACTTGCATCTGACTTTGTGCACATGGATAGATTCCAGAGATCCCACATACTCGGCCCACCGACTTCTCCTAGAGAAGTACCACTGCCGGCAAAAAATACTAAATTGGGTAATTGCAATGCCGAAGATAGCAAGTCTTGCACGGCCCTCTTATTTTCTGCGAGAGTGTTAAGCTTCTCCTTAGGGATTTCATCAGTTGAATCCAAACCAAGAATCACCCGAAGAGAACCCTCATTCAATGGCAGCCAATTTTCCGTATTTGGCTTTCTATAAAGGAAATTCTCGTTGGCTTGCGCTGAAGGCATTGGTCGCTCCTACTGGGGTGTAATTAAGCTTTTCGACTCTATAGAAGTAAAGATGGCCTTTATGACAGATTAACAGTGGTAGATACAAAATTGCACTATAAAAGAGAGTGTAGGGAGGGTTTTATCAAATAAGCAATAAAAGCCAAAAGTGCTACAGTAAATTTGGCCTTTGAGATGCAAGCAGAGGGAATTAGAGACATGGAAATGACAGCAACCACGAGCCTTTTGGGCTACGGGGTTTTTCAATGTGGTGCTGACACCAAAAGTCGAACTCGGGACCTAATGATTAAAAGACATTAGTATGTGATTTTGATTAGTGGTTGGAAGCTATGGAGAAAGGATCAAAAGTAGCACCAGGGTAGCACAATCTCGGATATTGGTTTCTTGGAGCTCCAACTAAACCTCTGAAAGCGCCTTGGTTACTGGGCTGCGAGTGGTGGGCCCTCCGGGACTTGAACCCAGGACCTGCCGATTATGAGTCGGATGCTCTAACCAACTGAGCTAAGGGCCCCGCTGAACGCACCGGGCGGTGTGTTCGAACAGAGCCCGCATTATACCGTCCAGAGACGCCAAGTCTACCCAGGCTATTGATTCTCTTGGGGTTTTACTGGAACCCCCGGGGGGTGCTTTGGCTAGCTGCACTGGCCCTGTATTTGAATCAGGCGGGTTGGGTCTTCTGCTATGACAGTTTGCTGGGGCACGGGTGCTACGCCACCGGATTGCTGGGCTGGCGCCGGTTCCGCGGTTGGGTTAGCAGGCGTTGTTGGCTGGCTGTGCCAGATTAGGTGGTAATGGCAGTTGTTCAGTGAAACGGCCTCTCCTGCGGTCAACGTTGCCTGTTCGCCCTCTGCTTCCAGCCTTAGGCCGGGGCTGCCGGGCTGGGCTCTCAGTGTGGCGTTGCCGGGCAGGCTGGCGGGCAGCCGCAGGCGTTCTGCGAAGAACCAGGTGGGGCTAGCTGAGCCCGGGGCGGTCAGTTGCAGGGTTCTGTCTGGGCCTACCGGGCTGAAGTCGCGCTCCAGGGTGAGTGTACAGTCCGTGCAGCTGGGGGCATCGAAGGGCCAGGGCTCCAGGCTGGTTTGGCCCAGGTGTAGGCCCTCTTTGCTGATGGAAATGGCTACATCAGTTTCAGTGGGGCCGGTGATTAGACTGATTTTAGCGGCCAGCCCCGGCTCGGCCGTGGCCAGGGTGGCGCACAAAAGGCCGCCACCGAGCACCAGAGCCGGCTTCATGGTGCCACCTTGTCGTGGGAGCGGATTCGTTCGAGCAGGGCAGCCGGTGGGTTCGGCTCGGCAATGTAAGGCCGGCGGTCGGTGTTGCTTGGCCCCACGAATCTGAGAATGGCGTTGGTATTGCGCTGGCGGGTGGCGCTTCGCGAGCTGGCGCCGTAGTTGTTCCACTGACTATAACCACCAAAATCAATCACAAGGCTACCCCAGTCATCGTGGTCGCTCATGGTCGTTGCTCCAGTGACCAGAATATCGCTGAAGAGGTAAGAGGCATTCACGTCCGTCTCGGTGTCGTCGCCGTTGCAGTTGTAATCAACCGGGTCAGAGCCTGTGCGGCCCAGGCCCAGGGTTTCATCCAGGTTAGCTGGGTCGAGGTCTACGGGGCTGCCATCGGAAAAGTCCATCCGGAAGTTTGCCGGATCGCCGTAGGGGCCATCGACCAACGGGCCTTCACAGCCTCCGGCCGGTCTGTAATAGTCGAAATACCGGTCGCCTTCGTTATTGCCAATCTCCGGCAAGCCATTCAGCTGGTACAGGTAATTCATGATACTCAGGTAGTTGGGTTTGGCGTTCGCGTTGTCATCGCCGCCGTGAAGCAGGCCGAGGTTATGCCCTAGCTCGTGCATCAGGGTGCTGGCCTGGTAGTTGATCAGCGCGTTGGTTCTGGCGGGGGTGGTGCTGTCGAGGCCCCAGCTACCCAGCGAGACGATGAGGTCGTTGCCGATCACTTCGGCAATACCGGATGAACCGTCAGAGCCGTCTTCATTGCGCGAAGTACTGAACAGTACGTAATGAAAGATCGGCAGCCGCTTGTAGTCAAAATAGGCGGCTTTGTAGTCAAAGAAGCTCGCCTGGCTGCCCGTTGGGCTGAAGTCGATGCTCAGTGCATAGGGTACTTCCTGCCCGCCACCCAGATCGAAATTGGCCGGGTTTAGGCCGGGGCTTTCGTCGAACAGGTCGCCCGCGTCGATGTGCACGGCAATGTTTTTTGCGGCAAAGGCATCGATAACTTTCTGCAGGGCTTCGCGGCGGGGTTGCACCCCTTCGTCGAATGGCAGGTTACCGTCGTCGGTCGAGTCGACGTAATCGACTTCCAGAAAGATATCGGCCCTGCCGGCCCGGGCGCCCCATTCATACAGTGGCATACCGGCAAAGGTGCTGCCAGGCTGTTCGTTGCAATCGGGAATGCCATCCTGGTCGAGGTCTTCCGTGCCGCATACGTCGTTGGGCCCGCCGACTGTCGCCCAGCTGTAGGGCGACCAGTCTGCGGCCGAATCGGTGTCGGTCAGAAAGGCATCGCGGCCGATGCTCTGGCCAAAGCTGTCGCCTGCTGTAGGCAGGGCTGCCACGGAACTGCCCGTCCAGGCGTCTGCTTCGCTGGGGGTGGGGGCAGACCCGAAGCTGACGTAGTCGATGGTTGCGCCATCGCTCAGGCGGTTAATTTCCAGAAACCCGTTGCCGTTCCAATGGGGCCGCCATTGTTCGTCGTCGAGGTGGATAACCTGGGCGGTGTCTTCCGACTCTGAAATCGAATAACTGCTTTGCGCCCGCACCACCAGGTATTGGCCCGGGGCAATTTGCGCATTGGGGAACGCAAAGGTACGGCTCGCCTCAGTGGCCCAACCGTTCACAACATCGACACCTGGGCTGCGCAGTTCATAATCGGCCAGGTTCAAGGGGGTAGAACCGGCGTTATAGAGTTCGAACCAGCGCATGATGTTCACATTGGGGGAAGCGCCCACTTCAGAGATGAACAACGCCTGTGGAGCGGTCTTGAAGGTTGAGGCGTCTTCTTCTATTGGGATGCCGAAAACGGAAGCAACTGCGTCTGTTATACGCCAACTGTATTCGGTATCGGGTTCCAGTGATGTAGCCAGTGTGAATTCGAGGCGATTCCCCTCTTCAATGCTGTGGCTGGCTATGCCGTGGCAGCTGGCGAAGTTATCGCTGCTGATTTGTACGCTGCCGTCGCAGATGCCGTTGTCTGTGTAACTGAGGGTGGCCGGGTCGATCGGAACATCCGAAAGGGCGCTTAAGCGGGTTTCTTCGCTGACATTCTCGGCGGCATTCCCAGGCATGAGGGTCAGAGTTGGCACGGTATCATCGGTAAATTCGAGCGTTATGGTGCGCACCTGGGATTGAAGCCCCACGTCGTCTACTTGCACGGTGAAGCTGTCGCCTGTCCAGGCATCGGAGTCAACTGGCTGGTATTCGAATTGGCCGGTGGCTGGGTCTAGCAGTTCAACGGTGCCCCGGGCCGGGTTGGTGACGATGCTCAGTTGCGGATCGCTGTCTGGGTCGTCGCTTCCGCTGAAGTCTATCGTGCCCTGAATGGTGGCCTGGTACTGAAGCACCAGGGTCTGATCATCTACCTGCGGAACAAGCGTGTCTGCACTATCCGTTGTATCTTCCGAGTTGTCGCCGTCGGGGTTAGATGCTGAGTCGGTATCCTGAGAATCGGTCGATGAGTCGTCGAAGGCACTGGATTTATCGCTGCTACAGCCAGTCAGCACACCGCCGATGAGAATGATCAAAAAAAAGGCCCGCAACGGGCTTATGCTCTTCCTGGTTTTACTGGACACACCCCAGCTCCCTTCAGTCTGTTAACGGATCATTATCCCTTTTTATAACAGACCAAACGTTGTTTGAGGTCTCAAATATGGTGTGCTTTGGTGTCACTGAGGGGCTATTACTGCGGATTTCTGACGCCTGGAGCGTGATTTCGCGTCAGAAACCCGGTCGCGGGTTCAGCCTTGGCGGGTCTCTACGGTTAGGGTTAGCCCTGCTTTCAGGGTATTGGCCACAATGCAGCCGCGCTCGGCCATGGTTACCAGTTTGGGCAGGCTTTCGATGCTGGCAGCGCCGGTTACCGTCATCGCGATGCGCTCATACACCGGGGGCGTGCCCGCCAGGGTGCCGGTAATGCTGACGTCGATGTCGCCGAGCTCAACATCCCGCGCCTGGGCAGCGGCCACCAGGTTAGACATAAAACACCCGCCGAGCGCCGCCAACAGGGCTTCGCCGCCCATGGGGCCTGCGTTTTCTCCGCCTTTTTCGGTGGGGCGGTCCATGACCATATGGTGATCGCGAATGCGGGCTTCGCTGGCGGTGGTGCCGGTTCGGGTGAGGGATACGGTGATGTCTGGCATGACAGGAAACTCCGGTTGTATTTTCCTCAGTGTAAGGCGGTTTCCTGGCTGGTGGTAGTGAAGGGGCGCTGCACTGATCGATCACTCGTCCTGGTCGGTTGGTTGGAACGCCCGGTCGAGCAAGGTGCCGATGAAGTCGCCCAGTTCATCGAAATAGGCATCGTCCATCGGTTTGCGGCTGACCGATTCGAGCACCGGCTGCAACAACAGTGGCGCGATCAGCAGGCTTTGCAGCACCAATCTGGCTTGCTCTGGCCGGTGTATCTGGCCTTTGGGCAGGGAGTGGTCGAGCTGTTGCTCTACCTGCTGAATGAGGGGGCGCAGTATGGTGTCGATCAGCCACTGGCGTTGTGAGTCTGGCGCGTAGAGGGCACTTTTAACGACCATGTGAATCAGCTCGCGGGGCGCGTAGCGGTAAAAGTACCGAAACAGATCCCCAAACGACATTTCAGGAAACCGTTTTATGTTTTCCAGCACATAGGCTTTAACCGGGTTCAGATAGCTGAGCAATACTGCGCGGTACAGCCCGCTTTTATCGCCAAAATAATAGGCAATCATCGCGGAATTCACGCCCGCTCGGTCGGCGATGCGCCGAATCGATACGCGCTGATAATCCTGATGCAAAAACAGGTGCCGGCCGGCTTCCAGTAACCGGTGGTGAGCGGTGTCTGATTCCGGGCTGGGTTGTGGTTCTTGCATAACGCTTCCCTTTTTTGGCAACTGACTGGTCACGGGCTTGCACCTCGAAATACGGGGGCTAGTCATATTGTTGTGCTAGGAGTTCGTATCAGCCACCGGGTGTGTCTATCCGGGGCCGGTGTGAACCCGTCCATGGGGCCTAGACCGCAGGATATGAATCCCTTCCATGGGATTCACCCTCTGGGCTCGCTGCGCTCGTGCTAAAACGCTCCTGGCGTTTTAGTCCATGCTGCGGACTTCCCCGGATAAACACACCCGGCACCTGATACTTAGTTAGTAGCAAACACTACACTTTGAACTAAAACAGCCACTCCACTTGCCAGAACAGTCGGTCATTGTCTTCGGCGGCTTGTAGGGCGGGTGCGTCGCCGCTGCGATAGCTTACCCAGCCCAGTTCGGAGCGCCACTGGTCGTTGATGGTCCAGTCGGCGCCGAGTCGAATGGCTTGTCCGATGTCTTCGCTCAGGCCAAAGCCGAGTATGGCCGTGGTCAGTGTCAGCCGTTCGCGGGCGGTGCTGTGTTCCAGGCCAACGGCCCAGCGGTGGCTGAACTCTTCGCCCAGGCTGGCCGCCATGCCGGGCTGATAGTCCGGAAGATACCCTGTGCTGAGTTCCAGCACCAGTCGGCTGTTCGCGGGCAGCGTCAGGTCGCCGCCCAGTGCCCAGCCCAGCCGTTCGGTGGTGCGCACCGGGTTTTGCGTTTGTGGCGGGTTGCCGCTAACCGGTGCCCAGGCCAGGCCGTCTTCGGCGGCCAGCTCGGCTTTCAGGATGGCGGGGCCCACGGGCAGGCTTAGCCCGGCGCCGAGGGTGGTTAGGCGTTCATAGTGACGCTCGATGCCGCCGGGCCTGAATTCCAGATGGCCCGAGGGGTTGTAACCGCGCCAGATAAACGCCGCGATGTCCGCATTGCGCCACAAGCCGCTCAGGCGAATGCCGCCGGAGTGGGCGCCCGGGTCTTCCCAGCCGTGGTCTGGGGTTTGGTCATCGGTTTCGGCTGCGGCCGGGTAATAGTCGCTGCCATACACCGGTCGTTCCGCCGTGCGGTTTTCGTGGGCGATAACGCCCTGTAAGGTCCAGTCGCCCAGGTAATAGCGGGCCTCTGTGAGCCAGCGCGAGAGCCGGGCTTCATCGGCATCGTACAAGCCGGGTTGTGAGAGCTGCGGCGGGTTCACCGGCTCCAATATCGACAGCACGTCGTTAAAACCCCAGGTCAGAACCTGCCGGCCGCTGGTGAGCACCCAGCCTGGCGTTGTGTAGGCGAGCCGCGCTTCGTTCAGCTCAAATTGGGTCTCGCGCTGGTCGCGGTAGGGTGTTTTCCAGTCTGCGTCTGACTTCAGCTCAAACACCCAATCCTGGCTCAGTTCGGCATCCAGCAGAATGTTTAACCGCTCGGTAGGCCGCCATTCCAGCCGGGGGTTCCAGGCCGTTACCAGGCTGGCCAGGCCGCGATGATCGGTCGCGCCCGGTGCCGGGGCACTGTGTGCCGTGGCCCACTGGCCCCGGTGGATCAGACGGTTGGCGATATACAGCTCGCTGTTTGAGGCTGGGGCGGCGGTTTCAACCTCGCTAAAGCCGCTGTCGAAGGCGTCGCCGAAGGGGTCATCTTCTGCTGCAACGCTGGCGCACAGAGCGGCCAGAACGGGCAGCCAAACACTGGGTTTCATAGGCCCTGCTCCAGGCGCTGAACGGTGAATTCAGACGCAGAGACCTCGGGGTTCAGGTTGATGTTGCTGAACGTCAGCTGGGTGCGGTGCACCGTTTGGCCGCCTTCCTGGCTGACCACCTGCATCACCAGCGGTAACCAGAATCCATCGCGTTGTTCCCACTCGGGCAGGTTCATCAGTTTGCGTTCATTGGCGTGCTCAAGTGTGTGAATGGCGCGGATGACCTGATGATTGCTTTGCTGAACATACACGACCGATTCGGTATAGCCGGTGCGGTCGACCACGCTCTGGTTGGCGGCGGTTGCGCGCACTCGCCAGACGGGCTCCTCCCCTACCCGCTCTTCACCCAGCAGTTCGTAGGTCCATTCATCGAGATTGCGCGATGACATATCGGCATAGGATAAATCGGACCCCATGAAACTGCTGCTCTGGTCGCTGCCGGCAATGCGTTTCGATTTGTTCATGCTGGGCAGGAAGAGCCACTGATCATCGCTGCGTTGCGGGTCGTCGTAATCGTGCACCAGAAAACCGGTGCCGCGCACGTCGGCCGGTTCCAGAAAAAACAGCAGGCTGCGTTCGCTGTCGTCAAAGGTTTGGCTGAGCGAACGCAAGCGACGCACACGCTGGTTGCCGTTGCGGTCGATGAGGGTCATCGCCATATCGGCCGCCATCAACTCGGGCGACGGCTGGGCGTCGACCTGCTCCATGATCTCCCTGCCGGTTTCAGCCTGGGCGGTGTTGCAGGCCAGCACCAGCATGGCCATAAGAATCGCGATGCCTGCGGTCAGGTTAGGGGGTACTTGGGTAAAGAGTCTCATCTGTTAGTCTCCTGTTTCAGGCGTGGGGCATACCAGCGCAGCAGCACCGGTGTCAGCGTGAAATTTGATAACGCGGCGAGTAAAAAAGCGGTTCCGCTGAGCAACCCAAAATGGAAAATGCTCGATACATCGCTGAACAAAAACACGTAAAACCCGACGGTTAATACCACGGCGGTGGTCAGCAAGGCGGGGCCGGCATGTTCAAAGGCGATGTCGACGGCCTGCTCTGCATCGCCGGTTTCAGCAAAGGCGGTGCGGAAGTGGTGGGCAAAGTGCACGGTGTTATCGACAGTAATGCCAATGGCCACGGTCGCGACCAGCATGGTGAACAGGTCCAACGGAATGCCGAGCACCTTCATCAGCCCCATCACCACCAGAATAGGCGCGAGGTTGGGCAACATGGCCACCGCGCCCAAACCCACCGAGCGCAGCAGGGCCATCATCATCAGCGTGATGGCAATGGCGGCCAGGCCGTAACTCCAGGCGGTGGTGGTGATGACTTCATCGAGCGTATCGCTGAGCAACGGCAGCAAACCCGCTACCCGCACCTCGGCCCAGGGCGTCAGTGCCTGGCTCAGGGTGTGTTCCGTCACGTTAACAAAGCCCTGGTATTGCAGAATGTCGGCCCAGGGCATGATCAGCGTGATCTTCATTTCGCGGTAGTCGGGGCTGACCAGGCGGCTCAGTTCATCGGCACCGCTGTTCTCGAACAGCACCAGTTCTTCGGCGAGCAAACTGGCCGAATCGGGAATGGCGTAATAGTCGGCGTCGCCGCTGTTTAGGGCCTGGTGAGTGCCTTTAATGATGTCGAGCAGGGAGTTGACGTGCCCAATGCTGACGCCGCCGGGGCGGCCTGCCTGCAGTTGAGCCAGCACCTCATCCAGCCGCTTCAGCATCTGCGGGTTTTTAAGGCCGTTTTCTTCGCCGGTGTCGATGATGACATCCATATTAATGGTGCCGCTCAACTTCGCATCGATGGTGTCGGTCGCGGCGCGGATCGGCAGCGATGCCGGCATCCAGTTCAGGGGGTCGAACGAGAACCGCAGTTGCACCGCCAGCGTTAGCGCAATCGCCACCGCCAACAGCCAGACGCCCGCCAGCCAGGCACCGCGGCGCAGGCTCAGGCCGGCGAACCCGCGCAGAATGGTTTGCACCGGCCCATGCTCTCTGGCTTGCTCCGATACGGAAGCCTGCACCATTCGTGGTGCCGACAGGGGCCAGAGCGACATCAGCGCCGGCATCAGCAACACCGTCAGCGCAAAGGCCAGCATAACTCCCAACGCCGCAAACAGGCCGAGGTTGGCAATGGGAATCAGGTCGCCACTGGCCAGTGTCGCGAGCCCGGCCGCGGTGGTCAGCGAGGTCAGTAGCATCGGCAGGGCCGTGCGGCGGATCGCCAGGCGCATGGCAGCGTAACGGTCTTGCCCGGTGTTGTAGGCCCGGAAAAAATGCGTCAGCACATGAATGGCATCGCCCACGGTAATGGCGAGCAGAAAAGACGGCACCAGAATCAGCGGCATCTGCACCGTCTGGCCAGCCAGCGACAGGCTGGCGAAGGTTGCCAGAATGGCCAGCAGCACCGCTGAAAGCGGAATCACCACCGCCGAAACACGCCGGAAAAACACAATCAGCACCGTGATGATCAACGCGATGGTGAGGCCGATGAAGGTCTGCATTTCGCGCTTCATGGTGGCTTCCAGTTGCTGGTTTATCACCGGCATACCGGCCAACACGGCATCCAACCCGTCGGTGGCGGCCATTTCTGCTTCGAGCGCGGTAATCAGTTCGGACATCTTTTCGATGGGCAAAAAGGTGTTGCCTTCCTCTGCGGGGGCCGATGTTGCTGCAGATGGGCTCGCCGCAAAGGCGTCACCAAAGGCATCGTCGAACGCGGCCGCGTCGTCGCTTACCGCCTGGGGGTCGAAATCGTAGGTATAGGGTTCAATCACCAGGGTGGTGAAGGTGCGGTCGGCGTTAACCACCAGCCCTTCGAGCGCGGGCGTCGCAGCAATGCGGTCTTCAAGGGTGGCCCGGCTCAGTGTGCCCACTGGTTCAGGCACCAGGTCATCGACAGTCAGGCTATCGGCCGTACCTTCCTGATAAGGCGCGTTCAACAAACTGTCGACCCGCCGCACCCAGGGCACTTGCTGTTCAATGCGCCGGTGAAGGTCGGCCAGCCGGGTCAGGTTTTCATCGCTGAGCACGTCGGCCGCTTCTATACCGACCACGATAACGTCGTTGCGGCCATAGGTTTCCTTGACGGCGTTATAGGCTTGGCGCGCGGGTTTGCTTTCATCGATAAAGTGCTCAAGATCGGTATCGATTTGCAACTGCGGCAACTGACTGCCAAGCGCCACCATAAACAGCAACAGGCTCGCCAGCACCGGCCAGGGGTGTCGCATAACCCAGTCGGTGTAGCGTTCCAGCCAGCTTGCCAGGCGGGTTGATTGCATTTTTGAACTCCTCGTGAGCGCGTCATTAATCAGGTGATTAAACCTTAGCTCCTGAGCCTGTTGTGAAGCGACTGATCCTGTTCATCAAAGTGCATGAAATGATCAGTCGCCCACACCCGGCTGCCACCAAGGACCAGTGGTGCTCAACCCAAAAACCAGCGACAATAGCGCTATGACTCACTTTCCGATTGAACGCTTGGCCACAGGACATCCATGCTCAACCCGCTGATTACTGCCAAACGCATCCTGATCGCCGCCGCCCAGGCGCCGGACAGCGCATCGCTGATGCGTTTGATCGTGGAGCGCATTCGCACGGCCCTGAAGGTGGACGTGTGCAGCCTCTATGTGATGGATGAGCAGGGTGAACTGGTGTTAACAGCCACGCTGGGTTTGTCGGAAGAGTCCATCGGTACCACACGCATGGCGCCTGGCCAGGGCCTGGTGGGCACCATTGCCCAGCGCCAGCACCCGCTGAACCTCGATAACGCCGAACACCACCCGCGCTTTCGCTATTTCGAACAGACCGGTGAAGAGGATTTTCAGGGCTTTCTGGGGGTACCCATTATTCACCTCGGCCAGACGCTCGGCGTGCTGGTGGTGCAGGTGCAGGAGACCCGGCGCTTTACCGAGGAAGAAGAAGCCTTTCTGATTACCATGGCCGCGCACATGGCGGGCAGCCTTGCCGGCAACCTGAAGAAAGCCACGCGCCCGCTGGTGACAGATGATCACGTCCCGGTACTGCGTTTTCAGGGCATAAAAGGCGCCCCCGGCATTCAAATTGCGACCGCCTGGCTGGTGAAAGACGATGTGCGCCTCGACGACATTCCCGAGCGCGACGGCACCAGCATTGACTACGAACAGCAACGAATCGCCGAAGCCATGGCCGACACCCGGGATGAACTCGATACCGGCCTCGATCAGCTTGGCAGCAACAGCAACGACACCCTGAATTCACTGCTCGACGTCTATAAATTGTTGCTGCAAAGCCCCGAACTGAAACAGGCCATTGCCGAAGAAATTCAGTTGGGCGTCAGCGCCAGCACCGCGCTGAAACGGGCCATGCTCAGCCAGATTGCGGTATTCGAAGCCATGGACGACCCCTACCTGAAAGCCCGGGCGGAAGATTTACGGGTGCTGGGGGTACGGGTATACCGGCATTTGCACGAAGAACTCAATGAGCGCATGCAGCCGGAAAACCCGGTGATTCTGGTGGGCCGCGAGATCAACATCTCGCACTTTACCCGCATCGATCACGATAAGCTGGTGGGCATTGTCAGCCTGGAAGGCTCGGCGCTGTCACACACGGCGGTGCTGGCCAATGCGCTGGGTATTCCCGCCGTAGTGGGCATTGGCGATGAAGACCTAAGCAGCCTCGATAAAACCGAAATCATCATCGATGGCTATCGTGGCCTGGTCATCGGCCACCCGCCGGTGGCGTTGCTGAACGAGTTTCAGCGCATGGCGCGCCAGGAAAAAGCCCTGCAGGCGGATCTGTCGCATTTGAAGAGCCTGCCGGCAGAGAGCAAAGACGGGCAGCGGGTTCGGTTATACACCAACACCGGTCTGCTGGCCGACATTTCGCCGGGCCTGGAACGAGGCGCCGAGGGCATCGGCCTGTATCGCTCTGAAATTCCGTTCATGGCGCACAATACCTTCCCGACCGAGGAAGAGCAGGTGCGCATTTACCGGGGCGTACTCAGTGCCTATTCACCCAAACCGGTGGTGATGCGTACCCTCGACATCGGCGGCGACAAGGCCCTGCCCTATTTCCCGATCAAGGAGCAGAACCCCTTTCTCGGCTGGCGCGGTGTGCGCTTCACGCTCGATTACCGCAACATTCTGCTCGACCAGATTCGTGCCATGCTGATCGCGAATGTCGATAACGACAACTTGCAACTGATGATCCCGATGCTCAGTCGCGAAGACGAGCTGGAGCGGTTTCACGCCATTGTCGATGAAGCCGTTGCTCAGTTGAAGGAAGAAGGCTACCCGGTCAGTAAACCGCCAGTCGGCATTATGGTGGAGGTGCCCGCGGTACTCTGGCTGTTGCCGCGCCTGCGCGACACCATCGATTTCGTCTCGATCGGCTCCAACGACCTCACTCAGTATTTGCTGGCGGTCGATCGCAACAACCCCAAGGTAGCCTCGCTCTACAGCCACCTGCACCCGGCGGTCATCAGCGCCTTGCGCGGCCTGGTGCGCGAGTGCACGCGGCTGAATCTGCCAGTGAGCATCTGCGGGGAAATGGCGACCGACCCGGTCGCGGTGGTACTCCTGCTGGGCATGGGTGTTCGCACCCTAAGCCTCTCGGCCTTCCACCTGCCCCGCATCAAATGGCTGATTCGTTACCTTCACATAAGCGACTGCGTCAGCCTGCTCGACCGCGCCCAAAACTGCCGCACCGAGCAAGACCTGCGCGACATGATCAACGACCATATCCGCGAGCTTGGCTTGGGTGCCTTAATACAATAGGTGGCTGCAGTCCGCGTCGGACACCGGTAGTACCTCGAAGGGGTCGTCGTGAATCCGTCCATGGAGCCTAGGCCGCAACATCCATGTTGCGGACTCCCCCTTCGAGGCACTACCGGTATCCAACGCTGGTTTCTAGTATGCACTTCATGTAATTCAACTTAGATACTGACTTGGCGAAACTGATAGCGCCAGGTGGCAGAGGTGCTCCTGCGGGGGTATCTGAGGCATGGATGCCGAAGTTAAGCCAACATGGATGTTTTCACGGCGCCCCCGCAGGAGCATCTCTGCTACCTGGCGCGAGCTCATGCCACCAAAACCAACCGCGAACTCCGAAACTTGAGCTAATGGCTGAGCTACAAAACCACCCACACAAGTAAATGCAAAATCACGCCTGCAAAAATACCCGCAATGACGTCGTCTATCATGATGCCCAGCCCGCCTTCAACGCGCCGGTCTAGCCAGCCGATGGGCCAGGGTTTGATGATGTCGAATATCCGGAACAGGATGAACCCCAGTACGACCGTCCATAGGCTGACCGGTACGGCGATCATTGTGATCCAGAAACCGACGAATTCATCCCAGACGATGCCGCCGTGGTCGTGAACGCCCATGTCTCGGGATACCCGATCGCAGAGGTAACAGCCCAGAATAAATGACGCCACCACCACGACCAGGTAGAGCCAGAGTGGCAATAGGGAAAGCAGCAGGAACAGGGGAATGGCCGCCAGGGTGCCGAAGGTGCCGGGCGCTTTGGGCGCGGCGCCACTGCCCAGGCCGAAGGCTAGAAAATGCGTCCAGTGGTTATGCCAGCGGCGGGCACTCGGTTCAATCATCCGTTACATCCTGTTGAAAAGCGGTCGGGTCAGAAGTGTTGAAAGCCTGTCTCACTCAGGGCGAGAGCCTCGCCATTATGCCGAATCAGCGCCTGGCCGTCGCCTGTCTGTGCCTGGCCGATTCGGGTCAGCGGCACATTGAGTGTTGCAGCCAGGGCCGCAATGGCCTCGCGCTGACCAGGGGCGGCGGTAAAGGCCAGTTCGTAGTCGTCGCCGCCGGTCAGTATCCAAGACAACACTTCGTCTTCGGGATAACCCCGGAAGCTGGGGGCTTGCGGCAGTTTATCGGTATCGATCAGCAGAGCCAGACCGCTGGCTTTGGCCAGGTGCCCGCAGTCGGCGGCCAGGCCATCCGAGACATCGATGGCTGCGCTGGCCAGGCCGACTAACCGTTGCCCCAGTTCAAGGCGTGGTTCGGGCGACCAGTAGGCCGCCAGCCAGTCGGCGGGCGCCGATGCCCGGGCCGGGTTGAGCACCGCTGGCAAGGCGGCAGCCGCACGCCCGGGGAAACCCGAGACCCAGAGGTCGTCGTTCGGTTGTACACCATTGCGCCGCAGCGGCGCATCGACCAGGCCGTGCATTTGCAGGCTGATCACCCGGGCCGGACCCGAGGTGGTATCGCCCCCGGCCAGCACCAGACCATAGTGCTCGCTGAGTTCACGCAAACGACCGGCGAATGCTTCGAGCCAGGTGTGGTCAATCGGGCTGGGCAAGGTGAGGGCGAGTGTAAAGAACGCCGGTTCGGCGCCCATGGCGGCCAGGTCGCTGAGCGCGGGCAGAAAGGCTCGCTGGGCGGCCTGGGTGCCGGTCGCTGCTTCGGGAAAGTGCCGTCCGGCGACGGCGGTATCGATCGACATCACCGTTGGTCGGCGCGGGTGCCAGATCAGGCAATCATCGCCCTGCCCCAGTACCAGGTCCGGATGAGCGCCGCGCCAGCCGCGAAAATAATGCTCTATGAGCTCGAATTCGTTCATGGCGGGAGTGTGGCGTTGCGGCCCGGGAAAGGCAAGATGCGGCCGGGCACGCGTTGGCCGGTTCAGGGCGAACGGATCTGACTCTGTGGTTTGCGCCTTTCATCTTATTATATTATATTACATATCAAGCTAGCTGGTGATTGGTAAGCACCTTGTCTGCGAGCGGTTTCAGCAAACAGACGGTCATGCCCAATCGGATTAGCTTACTCAAACAACAATAAACCAGGCGCTGAGGAACAGACCGGTACTCAACCGGCTTAATCCCCATTGCCTAGGGAGACAACAATGAAAAACCCTACCACCGCGCTCGCGGCCGCAGTCATGTCCTGTTCAATTGCCTTCTCTGGCATCGCCATTGCTGAAACGGTTGGCATCTCCATGCCCACCAAGTCTTCGGCTCGCTGGATTTCCGATGGTGAAAGCATGGTGGCGCAGTTTGAAGAAGCCGGTTACGACACTGAACTGCAATACGCCGAAGACGATATTCCCACCCAGCTGTCACAAATCGAAAACATGATTGTGAAAGGTGTGGACGTATTGGTGATTGCCTCTATTGATGGCACCACGTTGTCGTCTGCGCTCGACCAGGCCGCCAGCATGGGCATTGAAGTAGTCGCCTACGACCGCCTGATTCGGGGCTCCGAACATGTCGATTACTACGCCACCTTCGATAACTTCCAGGTCGGTGTGCTGCAGGCGGGCTACATCGAACAAGCCCTCGGTCTGGAAAACGGCGATGGCCCGTTCAACATCGAACTGTTTGGTGGTTCACCGGACGATAACAACGCTTACTTCTTCTACAACGGCGCCATGTCGGTTCTGCAGCCTTACATCGATAACGGCCAGCTCGTCGTGCAAAGCGGCCAGACCGGTATGGATACCGTCTCTACCCTGCGCTGGGATGGTTCGGTCGCCCAGGCCCGTATGGATAACCTGCTGAGTGCCTACTACTCCGATGAAGAAGTCGATGCGGTACTGTCGCCGTACGATGGCCTGAGCATTGGCATCATCTCTTCGCTGAAAGGCGTGGGTTACGGTTCTGATGATTTGCCCATGCCAGTCATTACCGGACAGGATGCGGAAGTCCCGTCCGTAAAATCCATTCTTGCCGGTGAACAAACCATGACGGTGTTCAAAGACACCCGCGAACTGGCCCGCGTGACCGTTGGTATGGTCGACTCCCTGTTCGAGGGCAGCGACCCGGAAATCAACGACACCTCAACCTACGACAATGGCATTAAAGTTGTGCCTTCCTACCTGCTGAAACCCGTCAGTGTGGATGCTTCCAATTGGGAAAGCGTTCTGATCGACAGCGGTTACTACGACATGGACGACATCCGCTAAGCGGGCTTTCCCGACCATCGACGCACCTTGCAGGGCGTGAGCCTTGCCGCAGTGACCGGGCCCTTTGTGCCGGGTCACTGCGGGTCGCGTCTGTTTTCGATTAACGCAGTTACGACGAGGGCACTCTGTGGATACCATCCTCGAAATGCGCCACATCACCAAGACCTTTCCGGGTGTGAAGGCGTTGGACGACGTCAGCATTCAGGTCAGGGATGGCGAGATTCACGCCTTGGTTGGCGAGAACGGCGCCGGTAAATCGACGCTGATGAAAGTCGTAAGCGGAGTGTATCCGCACGGTACTTACGACGGCGACATTCTGTTTCAGGGCGAAAAACGCGAGTTTAAAAACATTTCCGACAGCGAATCGCTCGGCATCATTATTATTCACCAGGAGCTGGCACTGGTGCCGCTGCTGTCGATCGCCGAAAACATTTATCTCGGCAACGAACAAACCGCCAACGGCATTATTGACTGGCCAAGAACCTTTTCACAAACCGAAGGCCTGCTGGCCAAAGTGGGCCTCACCGAACCACCCGGCACGCTGGTGGGCAACATCGGGGTGGGTAAACAGCAGTTGGTGGAGATCGCCAAGGCGCTGTCGAAAGACGTTAAACTGCTGATACTGGATGAACCCACCGCGAGTCTGAACGAAAAAGAAAGTGATGCCCTGCTCGACTTATTGCTCGAGTTCAAACGCAACGGCATTACCTCCATTCTGATTTCCCACAAGCTCAACGAGATTCGAAAGGTAGCCGATACCGTCACCGTGATTCGCGATGGCGCTGCCGTCAGCCGACTCGATTGCTCGCAAGAGCCGATCAGTGAAAACCGCATCGTCGCCGATATGGTCGGCCGCGATCTGTCGGACCGTTTTCCGCCGCGAACACCCGACATCGGCGAGGTGATCTTCACCATTCGCAACTGGAACGTTTACCACCCGCAGCATGCCGACCGGCAGATGATCAGGAACGTCAGCCTTGATGTTCGGGCCGGAGAAATCGTCGGCATTGCCGGGTTGATGGGCTCTGGCCGCACCGAACTGGCCATGAGTATTTTCGGCCGAACCTATGGCCAGAAAATATCCGGACAAGCTTGTCTGCGCGGGAAAGAAGTCGACCTTGGCACCGTGCAAAAGGCGGTTAACTGCGGCCTGGCCTACGCAACGGAAGATCGCAAAACCTATGGCCTGGTGCTCGACGACACCATCTCGCGCAACATCTCAATGGCCAACCTGAGCGGCGTCAGCAAAGGCTTCATTATGGACGACAACCATGAACAGGCCGTCGCGGAAGACTACCGCCGAAAGATCAACATCAAAAGCCCCGATGTGAATCAGAAAACCGTCAACCTTTCTGGCGGCAACCAGCAAAAAGTGGTGCTGTCGAAGTGGTTGTTCACCGACCCCGATGTGCTGATTCTCGATGAGCCGACACGGGGTATTGATGTCGGGGCCAAATACGAAATCTACAACATCATCAACGAACTGGCTGCGCAGCAAAAAGCCATCATCGTCATCTCATCGGAAATGCCGGAACTGCTCGGCATCAGCGACCGGATATACGTTATGAACGAAGGTGAGCTGGTGGGCGAGATGCCAAAGGCAGACGCTTCGCAAGAAGCGATCATGACCATGATCATTCAATCCGGGAGACACTAACATGTCGACACAAGCTACCTCCGTCGATAAACCCCAACACAGCACCGCTTCCATGGGCGGTTTTTTCAAAACCCATGTGCGCGAATACGGCATTCTTATTGCCCTGGTCGTCATTATGGGGCTGTTTCAATTTCTGACCGACGGCATTCTGATGAAGCCGATCAACCTGACCAACCTCTTTCTGCAGAACAGCTACATCATCATCATGGCGCTGGGCATGCTGATGGTGATTGTCTGTGGTCACATCGACCTTTCGGTGGGGTCCGTACTCGGGTTTATTGGCGCCCTGGCGGCGGTGATGATGGTCAACTACGACATCAGCTACCCGGTGACCTTTATTGTCTGCCTGATGGCCGGCACCCTGATCGGTGCTGCCCAGGGTTACTGGGTCGCCTACTATCGCATTCCTGCGTTTATCGTCACCCTGGCCGGCATGCTGGTGTTCAAGGGGTTGACGTTGTGGCTGTTGAACGGGCAATCGGTAGGGCCCTTCCCGGATCAGTTTCAGAAGCTGAGCACCGGCTTTCTGCCCGACCTGTTTCCCTCCAGCGATTTTCATGTGACGTCAATGCTGCTGGGTACGGCGACAGCGACCTTACTGGTCTATTTCAATCTTCGCACTCGCCAGAAACAGGCGAGCTACGGTTCAACACTGGAACCGGTGCTGTTCTTCGTGGCACGCAACGCCCTGATCACGCTGGCCATTCTGTACATCACTTACCTGCTGTCTACCTATAAAGGGGCGCCCAATGTGTTGATTCTGATGGCGCTGCTGATTTCCGTTTATACCTTTGTGACCCAGCGCACGACCTTTGGTCGCCGGATTTACGCCATCGGTGGTAACGAGAAAGCGGCCATGCTCTCGGGCATTAACACCCAACGTCTCACCTTTCTGACCTTCGCCAACATGGGCATGCTCGCGGCGTTGGCCGGCATGGTGTTCGCCGCCCGGCTGAACATGGCCACTCCCAAGGCGGGGCTGGCTTTCGAGCTCGACGTTATTGCCGCTGTGTTTATCGGTGGCGCTTCGATGCGCGGTGGCTCGGGCAAGATCATCGGCGCCGTCATCGGCGCTCTGATCATGGGTGTGATGAACAACGGCATGTCGATTATGGGTGTCGGTATCGACTGGCAGCAGGTGATTAAAGGTCTGGTTCTGCTCGCGGCGGTTATTTTCGATGTTTACAACAAGAACAAGGCCGGTTAGCCGGCCCTTTAGGGCTGTTCGCGAGTGACACGGGTTGACAGAGAACCCGGATAATTGAACTATTATACTAATGTATTACAAATAAGGTTTCCTGATGACTCGTCGTAACGATAATGACAAGAAAAACAGCGATGCGGGCGGAACCCGGCTGCGTTCGGCAGAATGGTTCGGAACCCGTGACAAAAACGGTTTCATGTACCGCAGCTGGATGAAAAACCAGGGCATTCCCGACCACCACTTTGAAGGCAAGCCGGTCATCGGCATCTGCAACACCTGGTCGGAGTTAACGCCCTGTAACGCCCACTTTCGCACCATCGCCGAGCGCGTAAAAAACGGCATCCGCGAGGCGGGCGGCATACCGGTCGAGTTCCCGGTGTTCTCCAATGGCGAATCCAATCTGCGACCTACGGCGATGTTGACGCGTAACCTGGCGTCCATGGACACCGAAGAGGCGATTCGCGGCAACCCAATCGATGGCGTCGTGCTGCTGGTCGGGTGTGACAAGACCACGCCGGCGCTGTTGATGGGCGCCGCCAGTTGTGACCTGCCGACCATTGTCGTCACTGGCGGCCCGATGCTGAACGGCAAGCACCAGGGCAAAGACGTCGGCTCCGGCACGCTGGTCTGGCGTCTGCATGAAGAGTACAAGGCAGGCAAGATCAGCCTGCATGAATTTCTCGATGCCGAAGCCGGCATGTCCCGCTCGGCCGGTACCTGCAACACCATGGGCACCGCCTCCACCATGGCCTGCATGGCGGAATCACTCGGCACCAGCCTGCCGCACAATGCGGCCATTCCGGCTGTGGATTCGCGCCGCTATGTACTGGCACACATGTCTGGCATGCGCGCCGTGGAAATGGTGCATGAAGACCTGCTGCTGTCGAAAGTTCTGACCCGGGATGCTTTCATCAACGCCATTCGCACCAACGCGGCCATAGGCGGCTCCACCAATGCGGTGATTCACCTCAAGGCCATCGCTGGTCGCATTGGCGTGGATCTGAATCTGGAAGACTGGAATCACGGCCGAGGTGTACCGACCATGGTCAACCTGCAGCCTTCCGGTCAGTACCTGATGGAAGAATTCTATTACGCCGGTGGCCTGCCCGCGGTATTGCGCCAACTCGGCGAGCACGATCTGCTGAACCGGGATGCCCTTACCGTGAACGGCAAAACCCTCTGGGAAAACAACCGCGATGCCCCTTGTCATAACGACGAAGTAATACTGCCGTTCGACAAACCCCTGGTCAGCAATGGCGGCATTTGCGTGTTGCGGGGCAATCTGGCGCCGCGCGGTGCCGTTCTAAAACCATCGGCCGCAACACCGGCGCTGATGAATCATCGTGGCCGGGCTGTGGTGTTCGAGAACATTGATCACTACAAGGCGCGCATCGACGATCCGGATCTGGACATCGATGAAACCTGCGTCATGGTGCTGAAAAACTGCGGGCCAAAAGGCTACCCGGGCATGGCGGAAGTCGGCAATATGGGGCTGCCCCCAAAGTTGCTGAAAAAAGGCATCACCGACATGGTCCGCATTTCCGATGCACGCATGAGCGGCACCGCCTTCGGCACCGTGGTATTGCACGTTGCACCCGAAGCCATGGACATGGGTCCATTGGCGGCGGTGGAGGATGGCGACATGATCCGGCTCGATGCCGAAAACGGCCTGCTCGAACTGGAAGTATCCGATGCCGAGCTGAACAGCCGGCTGACCGCTCTGCAAACAGATCAGGTAATCGCCCGCACCGGCGGCTACCAGGAACTGTATCGCGACCGGGTATTGCAAGCCGACGAAGGCTGCGATTTCGATTTTCTGGTGGGCTGCCGCGGCGCCGCCGTACCGCGCCACTCACACTGATCCGGTTTAACGGGAGACACTATGAACCTGAGCAATACATACCCCAGCCTGGCGGGCAAGGTGGTCTTCATTACCGGCGGTGGTTCCGGCATTGGTGCCAGCCTCGTTGAAGCCTTTTGCCACCAGCAAGCGACGGTGGTGTTTGTCGATATTCTGGAGGAGGAATCCCGCGAGTTGGCCGACCGGGTTAACGACGGACTTGGCCGCGAAAGCGCCCACTTCTACTCCTGCGACCTGGTCGATGTCGAACGCCTGCGGGCGATCATCAGCGAGGTGCGCGACCGGTTCGGATCCATTGGCGTGCTGGTCAACAACGCCGCTCAGGACACCCGGCACGACTTCCGCGAGGTCACACCCGAATACTGGAACGAACGCATTAACATCAACTTGCGACCGCAGTTTTTTGCAGCCCAGGCCGTGTATGACCACATGAAGGAATTGGGCGGCGGTTCCATCATCAATTTCGGTTCCATGAGCTGGCATGAATGCCAGGGCAACATGACCGGCTACACCACCTCCAAGGCCGCCGTACTGGGCCTCACCCGGGGGCTGGCACGCGACATGGGGCCAGACCGGATTCGGGTAAACACCCTGACCCCGGGCTGGGTAATGACCGAACGCCAGCTCAACAACTGGGTCAATGAAGACACCAAGAAGGTGATTGACCAGAGCCAATGCATTAAGGGGTCGCTGATGCCAGAGCACATTTGCGCCATGGCCCTGTTTCTGGCCTCAGACGACAGCTATATGTGCACAGCACAGGATTTCATCGTAGACGGCGGCTGGATATAAGCCGCCCCGACATTCAATACAAAATTAAAAGGTGATTCGCATGAGCGTTACAGGCAAACAACTGATCGGCGGACAATGGCAAACCGGCACCAGCGGGAGCTACCATGCCATCAACCCGGCCACGGGTGAAAAGCTTGCTCCGGAGCTGAGCTTCGCCAGCGAAGAACAGCTCAGAACAACCACGGCAGCAGCCGCTGCGGCTGCGCCTGTTTTTGCAGCAACCAGCCCCGAGCAGCGCAGTCGCTTTCTGGAAACCTGTGCCGATGAAATCATGGCGCTCGGTGACGAACTGCTCGACCGTGTATCTGCCGAAACCGGCTACCCCCGCGCCCGCGCCGAAGGTGAACGCGGCCGTACTTGCGGCCAGTTACGGATGTTCGCCAAACACCTTGTTAAAGGCGATTACCTCGATGCCCGTATCGACACCGCCCTGCCCGACCGCCAGCCCATGCCGCGACCCGACATTCGGTTTTGCAAGCACCCAATCGGCCCGGTTGTTGTGTTTGGTTCATCCAATTTTCCACTGGCCTTCTCGGCCGCTGGCGGCGACACCGCGTCGGCACTGGCGGCGGGTTGCCCGGTGATTGTGAAAAGCCACAACTCGCACCCCGGCAGCGGTGAACTGGTTGCCCAGGCACTGGCCCGTGCTGCGAAGCAATGCGATATGCCAGCCGGTGTTATCAGTTTTCTGGCCGGTAATCGCAATGAAATCGGCGTCAACCTGGTGACCGCACCCGAAGTAAAAGCCGTCGGCTTTACCGGCTCAACCCGTGGTGGCATGGCACTGTACAAACTGGCCAGCAATCGCCCGGACCCGATTCCCTTTTTCGGGGAAATGGGCAGTATCAACCCGCTCGTGGTTCTACCCGAGGTACTTAAAACATCGGCTGCAGACATCGCCGAAGGGTTTGTCGGTTCACTGACGCTGGGCACCGGCCAATTCTGCGTAAACCCTGGCCTGGTTCTCGGCCTCAAGGGCCCTGAATTAGACAATTTTATGGAAGCAACGGGTGCCGCACTGGCCGACAAACCGGCTGGCGTGATGCTGAACCAGGCTGTCGCCGAAGGGTATGCCTCGGGTGCTGCTCATTTGTCCGACCAACCCGGCGTCCGTCAGGTCTCTACCGGTAAAGCTCAGGAAAACGACACCGGATTTTGTGGCCAGGCTTATCTGTACGCGGTCAATGCCGGGGATTTCATCACCAACCCGGCCTTGCAGGAAGAAGTGTTTGGCCCCTGCTCCCTGGTGATTGAATGCCGCGACACCGACGAACTCAGCAAGGTCATCAGTAGCCTGTCCGGACAGTTGACCGGCACGCTGCACGGTACCGAAGCCGAGCTGAGCCAGGCAACAGAACTGGTCCGATTACTGGAACAACGAGTCGGCCGGGTCGTGTTCAACAACTTCCCGACCGGGGTGGAAGTGACGGATGCCATGATGCATGGCGGCCCCTTCCCGGCTGCAACCGACAGCCGTTTTACGTCAGTCGGTACCGCCGCCATCGACCGCTTTATACGTCCGGTCTGCTATCAGAACAGTCCGCAAGACCTGTTGCCGCCCGCACTGCGTAACGACAACCCCTGGGGGCTGAGACGCCTGGTTAACGGTGAATGGCAGGACGGCCAGATCTAGGAGGCAACCGATATGACAGACTCGCTTGAGTTTCTGTTCTCGATTGATGTTGCCAACACTCTGGGTGAGGGCGTGCAATGGCACGACCAAAGCAACAGCCTGTGGTGGACCGACATTCACAACAGCCGTCTGTACCGTTTCGACTGGCAAAGCCGGACTTTGTTTCAGTGGCGAACGCCGGACCGGCTGACATCCTTTGGCATTCTCTCAACCGACCCCGTTCGCTTGCTGGCCAGTTTTGCGACTGGCTTTGCGCTGTATCAACCCGAAACCGGCGACCTGAGCTGGATCGCCCAACCGGAAACCGGAAAACCGGGGAACCGGTTTAACGATGGCCGTGTCGACCGGCAGGGCCGGTTCTGGTCGGGCACCATGCAGGATGAAGGTGACCGCGCCCCGACCGGCACCTTGTACCGGCTGGACGAAACCGGCGTGCATTCTGTGTTGCGAGACCTGACCATCCCCAATGCGCTGTGCTGGAGCCCGGATGGCAAACGCATGTACCACGCCGATACCCCAACCGGTCAGATTCGAACCTTCGATTTCGATCCGGAACGCGGGGAACCCTGTGGCGCAAGGTTGTTTGCAGAAGTACCGCGCGGCAAGCCAGACGGGGCTGCAATCGACTCAGACGGCCATTTATTGTGCGCACTCTTTGGCGGCTGTGGAGTCGCCCGTTTCAGCCCAGAGGGAACGCTAACGGCATTACACAATTTACCGGTATCACAACCGACCTGTGTCGCTCTTGGTGGACCGAACCTGGATGTATTGCTCGTGACCTCTGCGACGGAAGGTATGACCGAACAGCAACGTAAGGATGAGCCCATGGCCGGGCATGTGCTGGCGTATGCAACACCTTATCGCGGCTTGGCGGAATGCACGCCCGATGAAGCGCGAATACCGAAATAACGATAGTTGCCAGATGGCGTTGGACCGCCTTGGGTTCAATAGAAGACGTCTGGCGTGGACCTGAGTTATTAGCAGGGTCACCTATCAATCAGTTAGTGTCTGCCTCGACATTCGCCCCCGCTATCGGGGGCTTTTTTTTGTCGCCTTATAATACGTTCACGGGTCCGCCTGCCGACTCGGCAATGGCGATGGGGTTACGCAACGCCCGGCCAAACCCTTCAGCCGATATTTCGAACACATCCCCTTCGCGGGTTTCAATGCCATCGGCAAAGCTTAATGTGGCCGTGCCGAAGAAATGCACATGGGCATCACCCGGTTGACGAAACAGGCTGTATTTGAAGTGGTGGTGTTCCAGGTTGGCCAGGCTGTGGCTCATGTTGCTTTCGCCACTCAGGAAAGGCTTTTCCCAAATCACTTCGCCGTTACGCACGATGCGTGACTGCCCACGCACTTCGGCGGGCAAATCCCCGATCAGAATTTCAGGACCGACCGAGCAGGGCCTGAGTTTTGAGTGCGCCAACAACAAATAGTTTTGGCGTTCGGTTTTGTGGTCGGAGAATTCGTTGCCGAGGGCAAAGCCAATACGCCAGGGCTGGCCTTTCTCGTCATTAATATAGCAACCGGCGATTTCCGGTTCTTCGCCGGCATCAAGCCCAAAGTCCGGAGACTGCAGGGCCTTACCCGGTGCTGCAACGATGCTGCCATTCCCCTTATAAAACCATTCGGGCTGAGCACCGACTGTTCCGTCTTCCGGTTTGCCGCCCTGAACGCCCTGCTGAAACATTTTCATGCTGTCAGTCAGTTCAGACTCTGCCTTGCCACTGGTTTTTGCGTGCATGTTGGCGCGGGTGTCGGCGCTGCCCAGATGGGTTAGGCCCGTACCCGTGACGAACAAATGCGCGGGGTCTGGATGGGCGAAGGGCGCAAGCAACCGTTGCTCGCTCTCCAACTGGTCATAATCGACACGTTCGTCGGTGGCCAGTTGTTCAACCAGCTCGATCAATTGGGTGGATTCAGCCAGGGCGCGTTGCGCCAATTCATAAAGCGTGGACACCGCACCCACTACCTGAACTTCAGAATTGGAACATACCCGACCGAGGGCAGGCTTGTTTTCGGACGTCAAAAACTGGATCAGTCTCATCTTGGTTACCTTTTTTTATTTTATTCTCTGGGCTCTGTCAGTCGCAGCAGAACGGAGGATTCAACTTTTATTTGTATTATAATACCATAATGAAACGATAGAGTGTCTGATAGTTGCTGTCAACAACCCCGTCTGAGCGCCAGTCGGGACGCTTTGGTAAAAGACACTTGGAAATGAAGCGACTGCAGGAGAATGGCGCGCGCTGGCCATGCGTGAGGCGAAATTCACGGAATAAAATCGGCAAAAGAATTAGCTGAAGATAGCCAGGGAGCCTCTGAGATCAGTTAACCGACTTCTCCAGCTCTTGCTCAATAAAGGTGAGGGCTTCGTCGATCAGCAGAAACATGCGTTGCTTGGCCAGCTCTGCATCGCCCTCTGCTATGGCGTCGTAAACCAGTGAGTGATCATGCACTACGCCGCCCGGGTTGCTTTTGATCACGTTGGTATGGCGGATGCTGACGTTCAGTGCCGTGCGGGTGAAGTCACGCATGCGAATGAAAAACCGGTTTTCGCTGGCATAGAGAATGCTGATGTGAAAATCGATATCGGCTTCGAGTGCCTGCTCCGGGCTGCCGGATTTAGCCTGGTCCATCCGCTCCAGCGCTTCACGGATCGTCGCGAGCCGCTCCGGACGAGCGTTTTGGGCCGCCAGCGCTGCAGCCGCTGGCTCAATGGCGATGCGCATTTGCAAAAATTCTTTCAGCACCCGCATCGAAGGGTTACTTTCAAGCGACCAACGCAACAGATCGGAATCCAGAATGTTCCATTCTTCTTCCGGCAGGATGCGAATACCCTGTCGCTGTCGACTGGAGATAAGCCCCTTGGCCGACAGCATTTTCACCGCTTCACGCACCGCAGTCCGGCTGACACCGAAGCTTTCACACAACACTGCTTCGCTGGGGAGGCTTTCATTGGCGTTAAACTCACCGCAGACAATCGACCGGCCCAATTCCTGGGTCATGCGTTGGGAAAGACTAAGATTTCGCTCTAGAACGGCCATGCACTAAACTCTTCTTTAGCCCAGCTCGGTTACCGGGTCGATCATCGGTGAACGGGCATCGAAGCCCCTACATTTATCTTATTATATCATATAAACAGCAACGGCCTACAGTATCGCTCCATGACCAGGATTTTTCCAGTCGATGTCTACTGTAATACGTACGACCGAGCCCGATCAGACCGGATCTATGTTACTGCGCTGGCAATCAGGGTGTTGGGCACGACGCCTAAAAAGACAGACACCCCGGCCCTGTAGCGGGCCCGGGGTGTATCAGGGGGAAGGTTTTTGCAGGGTATCAGCCCTGGGGGCCTGCAGCTTTAATGGCGTCGGAGACGTCATACTTGGCAAAGTTCTGTTTGAACTCTTCAATCAACGCAGCGGCTTTGGCGTCATAGGCGGCCGGATCAGCCCAGGTATTGCGCGGAACCAACAGTTCATCATCAACACCGGGGACAGCAACAGGAACATCGAGGTTCAGGCCATCGATATGCCGGGTCTCAACATTGGCCAGTTCTCCATTGGTGATCGCCGTAATCACCGCCCGGGTGACCGGAATGCTGAACCGCTTGCCTTCGCCGTAGGCGCCACCGGTCCAGCCGGTATTGACCAGGTAGACATCGGTTCCGGCCGACTCGACCCGTTTCATCAGCAGCTCGGCGTAAACACCGGCCGGGCGTGGGAAGAAAGGCGCACCAAAGCAAGTGGAGAAGGTGGTCTTGATGCCCTTGCCTGCCCCCATTTCGGTTGAACCGACCAGCGCGGTATAGCCACTGAGAAAGTGGTAGGCAGCCGCTTCCTTGCTCAGTTTGGACACGGGCGGCAACACACCATTCAAATCACACGTCAGGAACACCACGGCATTGGGTTCGTCGCCCTGGTTGCTCAACTGGCGTTTTTCGATGTGTTCAAGCGGGTAGGCGGCGCGGGAGTTCTGGGTCAGGCTGTCGTCGGTGTAATCCGGCGCGCGCTGATCGTCGAGCACCACGTTTTCCAGAATGGTACCGAAGCGAATCGCTTTCCAGATCAGTGGTTCGTTTTTCTCGGTCAGGTCGATGCACTTGGCATAGCAGCCGCCTTCAATGTTGAACACCACACCCGGGCCCCAGCCGTGTTCATCGTCGCCGATCAGAAAGCGCTCCGGGTCGGCACTGAGCGTGGTTTTACCGGTGCCAGACAAGCCAAAGAAGAGGGTGGTCTTGCCATCGTCACCGACGTTGGCTGAGCAGTGCATTGGCAGCACATCCTGAGCTGGCAACAAAAAGTTTTGCACCGAGAACATGGCTTTTTTCATTTCACCGGCGTAGTACAAACCGGCGATCAGCACCTTACGTTGCTCGAAATTGATGATGCAGGCAGAGTCACTGGCCGTGCCATCACGCTCGGGGTTGCAGACAAAACTGGGTACGTTCAAGACCTGCCAGCTGTCTTTGCTCTGCGCGTTCCACTCGTCGGCCACAATAAAGAGGTTGCGGGCGAACACCTGATGCCAGGCCAGTTCGGTGGTTACCCGAATTGGCACGCTGTGCTTAGCGGCTGAACCGACTTCCAGATGACCCACGAAATGTTCACGATCTGCCAGGTGGTCGCTGACACGTTGCCACAGGGCATCAAACCGGGCTGAATCAAAGGCGCGGTTGACCGCCCCCCACTCTATTTCATCCTGGCTGCCAGCTTCTTTGACGATAAAGCGGTCTTTCGGAGAGCGGCCGGTGCGCTCACCGGTACGGGCGACAAAGGCCCCGTTATTGGCAAACTCACCTTCTTCGCGGCGGACAGCAAACTCCAGCAACAGCGGGGTGCTCAGGTCCACGTGGGCGTGAGGGGAAAAAGCGGCCATTAGCGGTTATCTCCTTAATGGGGGGGATTGTCCAGCGGATCGTTATAGTTGGTATGTGTTGATAGTTGCAGGGAGTGTACTGCCCACTGACACTGGCAAGAAACGTTATTTCGTCAATAATTTTCTGACAAGCGACACGGTCACGAATTTTGCTGAAAGAAAACGACATCCAGCCCATCCGGTCAGTTTTTGATATGTCCGTCGTCGCCCTCAGCCATTGCGCCGCTCTGGCGCACGAACTGGGGCTTTGTGCGCATTGATTGAGCATTGATGCAGGAATCGATGGAAAGAATGATCAATAATCGGGCAATCAACCCGGTTTTCGGGCATCAGGACGAGGCGAAGTTTTGTCAGGCGGGACCGGCCAAATGTTGTTAAGTTACAAGATTACCCGGCATCTGGGGCTGTTTTGGTAATTCGATTTCATTGATGTTTTTTTTGAAACACTGTGTTCACTGGTATCGATCGGCACCCCATGGTGAGGACCGAAAAGAAACGGCCATCCACTCCGGTCGTGGCTAATGCGTTTTCCAGACCAGAATGTATAACCACAAGCGTCCACAGACAGCGGCAGTTCATCCGAATGCTTGCTGACAACAGGTCTCAGCTCCGGTATGACCCTTTCAAATCGGGCGACTGCCATACTGGCTCTCGGGCTTGCGCGGCGGGTCTGCTCGCTTCCCGCGTTCGACCTGCTCTACCTTGCCGCCCGCCTTCAAAAACGCTTCGACCTCACCGGCCATTTGCGACCGCAGTGCTTCCCGGTCGGCCAACTGGCGTTCTGCATCTGTCTGTTCCGGCACCAACTTGCCCGACTTGTTTTTATCACTCACCTTGATCCCCTTTTCGTACGGATTGGCAGACGTTGCCGACGTTAAGGCATTGCTTAATGAGGCCTATTGGCAACGACTCCCAAAATCACACACCGTTCTTTTATAAAACCTATTTGGGTGTTTCGCAAACAAAATCGCACAACACGCAACCTATTTGGTCAGCCTCGTCCGCTATGAATCCGACCAGTCCGTTGAATCATTGAACAGAGGCCTTAGCTCACGCGCAAAGCGCCGACTGACGGTGACCGGTTCGTCCAGCCCGCGTACGTTCAGCCAAATACCGCCCTGGGCATCCCGCGACAGCTTTTCCAGCCGGCTTTTGGGAACCAGGGTGGTCCGGTGCACCCGCACCAGGTGTTCGGGAAAGCGTTCTTCGAGCTGTTTCAGGCTGTAGTCGCATAACCGCTCACCCTGACGGCACTGAGCGACAACGTATTTCTGGTCGGCACGGAAACAAAACACATCGTTCAACGGGATACGCTCTTTACCGCGACCGGTTTGCAAAGCAATCACCGGGCCGATATCCGCTCCGCTCAGGGCGGTCAGTTGTGCCCGGTTCAACTGACTGGCATGGGCCAGCACCTGATGCAGGTCGGCCGCCTTTACCGGCTTCATCAGGTAGGAGACAGCCTGAACCTGAAACGCTTCGAGGGCGTAATCATCGTATGCGGTACAGAAGACGATGGCCGGCGGGTTCGACTGCTGCGACCATTCAGCCGCCAACTCCAGCCCACTGAGCCCTGGCATGCGGATGTCGAGCAGCACCAGATCGGCCGGGTCATCCGTTTGCCGGCGCAAGGCCTCCTGACCATTAGCGGCGGTGACGCATTGCGTCACGTTGTCTTCCGACTGCAATAGCCTGAGCAAGCGCTCCCGGGCCAGCGGCTCATCGTCTACGATCATGACTTTCAAGGGTTGCTCCTGTTGTTACGGTGCGTGTTCCCGTGCGCCAGCAAGGTGGCGGGCAAGGTTAAACGAACCCGATAGGTTCGCTCATCGGCCGCCGCATACAATTTGGCGGCATCCCCATATAAAGTGGCCAGACGATGGCGAATGTTTTCCAGCGCAACCTGATTTCCCCGGGGAGTTCGGCGTCGCTCTGCCCCCTGGTCGGCGGTGGGCTCCGTGACGGACGAAGACCGCACCAGCGGGTTTTCGATCTCAATGATCAGTTGTCTGTTCTTTTCCCGGCACCGAATCAGTAACTGGCCACCGTTAACGCTCGGGGCTATGCCGTGCACGATGGCGTTTTCAATCAGTGGCTGCAGAATCAGCACCGGAACCGACCACCGCGCTGTCGGCCGCGGCGTCTGCCATACCACGGTCAGGCGGTCACCCAACCGCCACTGCTCCAGTGAGAGATAACCATCGACCAGCGCCAGCTCATCGCTCAGGCTCCAGAACGTGGTGGCTTCTTTCAGGCTGGCCCGAAACAGTCGGGATAAATCTTCGATCGCCTGTTCGGCCGCCTCGGGGCGGGTCGCAATCAATTCCGCAATGGTGTTCAGGCTATTAAACAAAAAATGCGGACGAATGCGGTTTTGCAACGCTTCAATGCGCGCCGAAAGCTCCGCCCGGGAGCGATCCACCACCGCCTGTTGCAGTTGAAAATAGCGCAGCAACAAGGCCGCAATGATGGCCGTCGCTGCGGTGTGGCGCAGCACCGTCACCGGGTCTATCGCGGCCCAGCCCCCCAAGACAACCACACTGCCAACCACGCTGACCACAAACCCCACCCCCGATACCGTCGAGAACGCGACCAGCCACCCCAGCCACAGCGGGCTGCGGGCCAGCCAGTGGCGCAACCGGCACAACAGGGCCGCCGAAGGCAATACGATCCACTGCACGGTCAGGCTCATGGCACCCAGTTGAATCCAGTCGATGCCCGACTGCAGCAGCACCCACACCAGCACCAGCAATTCCGACACCAGTACCAGAAAAAATACCGAAGTGGCGGTACACAAGTCGGGCAGCACCAGGGAAGGCTGATGGGTGGTGAGAGCGGGGGTTTTCGCTGGCTTCAAGAACGCAACCTGCCTGTTAATCTGCTTGAGACGAGAGGCTCAGTGTCTCCCGTGCGGATGCCTGGATCAAGCCAGCAAGTCACCTGGGAGCCTCTGAATAACGCCCCCTGGGATCTGGGGGAGTTGTTCAAAGGCTCCCTAGACCATAGCCAACGCCTGCCAAGCCGATATAATGCCCCTTCACTGTGCCCAAGGAACCCTGTAATCATGTCTGATGACCACGCTCAAAGCACCAATGCCGCCTGGGGTGGCCGTTTTGCCGAAGCAACCGATGCGTTTGTGGCCGAGTTTACCGCCTCCATTCAATTCGATCAGCGTCTGTACCGACATGACATTCAGGGTTCTGTCGCTCATGCGACCATGCTGTCTGAAGTTGGTGTGCTGACCGCTGACGAATGCGAACAGATCGTGAATGGCCTTAAGGCCGTTCAGGCAGACATCGAATCCGGCCAGCAGGTCTGGTCGGTGGCGCTTGAAGACGTGCACATGAACGTCGAATCGGCCCTGACCGCCAAGATCGGGCCAGTGGGCAAAAAGCTGCACACCGGTCGCAGCCGGAACGACCAGGTAGCCACCGATATCCGGCTGTACCTGCGCGAAGCCATCGATGGCCTGAGCGCCGAACTGACCCGATTGCAGCGAGGCCTGGTCACCCTCGCCACGAACGAAGCCGATACCATCATGCCCGGCTTTACCCACCTGCAAACGGCTCAGCCGGTCACCTTTGGTCACCACCTGCTGGCCTGGAATGAAATGCTGCAACGGGATTTCGAACGCCTGCAGGATTGCCGCAAACGGGTAAACATACTGCCGCTCGGTGCCGCAGCGCTGGCGGGCACCACCTTTCCGATCAACCGTGAGCGCACCGCCGAGTTGCTGGGCTTTTACCGCGCCTCCGAGAACTCGCTCGATTCGGTCTCGGACCGTGACTTTGCCATCGAATTCACCCACTGGGCGTCGCTGACGATGATGCACCTGTCGCGCATGTCGGAAGAGCTGGTGTTGTGGGCCTCGGCCCAGTTCGATTTCATCAACCTGCCAGACCGCTTCTGCACTGGCTCCAGCATCATGCCGCAGAAGAAGAATCCCGATGTACCGGAACTGGTGCGAGGCAAAACCGGCCGGGTTTATGGCCACCTGATGAGTCTGCTGACGCTGATGAAAAGCCAGCCGCTGGCCTACAACAAAGACAACCAGGAAGACAAGGAGCCGCTGTTCGACACCATCGATACCCTGGCGGGCAGTCTGCGTGCCTTCGCCGACATGGTGCCTTACATTGAGGCCAAGCCCGCGGTCATGAAAGCAGCGGCGCTGCGTGGGTACAGCACTGCGACAGACCTGGCGGATTATCTGGTGAAGAAAGGCATGGCGTTTCGCGATGCGCACGAGGTGGTTGGCAAGAGCGTGGCCTACGGCCTGGCCCAGGGCAAAGACCTGAGTGAAATGACACTCGAAGAGCTGACCCCGTTCAGTAACACCATCACCGCCGACGTGTTCGATGTGCTGACGCTGGAAGGCTCGGTTGCGGCTCGCGACCACCTGGGTGGCACCGCGCCCAATCAGGTTCGGGCAGCGGCCGCACGGGCCGGTGTTCTGCTGGCCAGCCGATAATGACGATGGACGACTATCACCACTCCAGCGAGCGGTGATAGTCGTCCAGCCATTCGGTCATATCCGCCGCGGCCAATGGTCTGGCAAAGTAGTACCCCTGCAATGAATCAATGCCCAGGCGCACCAGTTCGTGAAAGGTGGCCTCGCTCTCTACCCCTTCCCCGACGGTTTTCAGACCCAGGTTATGTGCCATGGTAATGGTCGACTCGACGATGACTCTGTCTTGCGAGTCCACCAGCAAATCATCGATGAAGCTCTTGTCGATTTTCAGTGCCTGAATCGGCAGTGACTTCAAATACGCCAACGAAGAATAACCGGTGCCGAAGTCATCCACTTCAACCCCAACGCCCAGGCCAGCCAGTTGGTTGATGATGGTGATCGCCCGCACCGGATCCGACAGCAGGGTGCTTTCGGTCAGCTCCAGCACCAGCGCCGAGCCCGGCAATTTATACTTTGCCAGCAACTGCTCGATTTGCCCTGGCAATGCCTGGTCGAGCAACACGCGCGCCGACAGGTTTACGGCCACATAGCGGTCCGGGTGGTGGCGACGCCAGTGAACGATTTGCGCCATACATTGTTCCAGTACAAAGCGGGTAATCAGCCGAATGCCCTGCCCCATTTCGGCCAGCGGTATGAATTCGGCCGGAGACAGGGCGCCCAGTTCCGGATGCTGCCAGCGAACCAGCCCTTCAAAGCCGGCGACGCCACCTGTGGCCGCACTGATGATTGGCTGGTAGGCCACCCACAGCTGGCCCGCACCAATCGCCACTTCCAATTCAGACAATACCGCAATGCGCTGGGGGGTGTGGGCATCAAGGTGCGAATCGAACACCACCACCGACTCGTTGTTGGCTTTGGCCGCGTACATAGCCACATCGGCGCAGCGCAATAGTTCGTGACCATCCTGACCCTGATCGGGGTAATGCGCCAGGCCGATACTGGCCTCAACCTGCAGTTGCATGGCGTCGATCTGGTAGGGCTCACGCAAACACAGGGCCATGCGTTCGGCAACGGCCAGGGCTTCCTGCTGGCTGATATCGGGCAGCAACACCGCAAATTCATCGCCACCGAGCCGGGAGATGTTATGGCTGGTTTGCCATTCCAGCATGCGCTGAATGCGTGGCCCGATTTCACACAACAAGCGGTCGCCAAAATGGTGACCCAGGGTATCGTTAATCTCCTTGAAACGGTTCAGGTCGAACAATAACAGGCTCGCGCTCTGATCCGGCTGTTGCCCGAGTGTCTGGCTGATCCACTGGTGTAGCTGAGAGCGGTTTCCCAACCCGGTCAGGCTGTCGTGCATGGCCTGGTTGCGCAGATTCTTCCGCTGCATCAGGTTATCGAACGACAGGTTCAGGGTTTGAGCCAGCATCGACAGAAAATCGAGGTCGTTCAGAATCAGGTCGTCACCGAGAATGGCCAGACCCGCGACAGCCTGGTTATCCACCACCAACGGGACGTAAAACCACTGGCTGGTGTCTGAGCCCCAACTGATGTGACGGGTAGCAAGCGCCTGCCGCAGGGGCTCACTGTGCTCCTGGAAGTGGGTGCGTTGTTCTGGCTTGAGACTGCTCGCATACCAGAACTCGCTGTCCGGCTGGTAGCAAGCAACCTGGGACAAGCCAACCTTCTGAGTCAGAGCAGTGCAACTGGACACCAGAAAATCGCGAACGCTGCTCTGGCGCTCCAGTCGCGTAGCAACATCAACCAGCCCCCGCAGGCGCTGTTGCCTCCGGTTCATTAACTGGTGTTGTTCGCGCAGCGAGGCTTCAGCGCTTAACCGGTCACTGATGTCATCGAAGGACAGCATCACCCCTTCGGTCAGGTTGCCGCTGACTCTGAAAGAATGCACCACCATGGTACGAACTGAGCCGCCGAGTGTTTTCAATTGCCACTGGCTTTGTCGTGCTTTCGCATCGCTGGCCTGTTCGATAAACGCCAGAAAGGCGGGCCAGGTCTCATAGCCCTCGGGCTGGTGATCCGGCAGGATGGAAGGCAACTGCAACACATCCGGTTCATCGCGCACCCCAAACAGGCTGGCAGCCGCCCGGTTGATGTTGATCACCCGGCCTTGCAAGTCGACGATCATTGACGCCTGAACGGCGGTCTCGAAAAATGCCCGGTACCGCGCCTCGCTTTCCTGCAACCGACCCTCAAGCCCGAGGCGTTCGATTTCAGTCACCGCCCGCTCGGTATAGAGTTCGAGTACCCGAAACAGCGATGAATCAACCTCCAGCGGCTCGTCATGGTCGATGACCAGTATGCCCACCCAGCGCCCGCGGCGGCTGTCGAGCCGGAAGGCTTCGAGATGAACCATGGTATCGAGAATCGGCCATTGGTGTCGGTCTGCCGCGGTGAGGCTTTTCAGCAGGTGTGACTGACTGGCGAGCGGGGCCAGTAGACTGTCTGTTAGGCGCATGCTGTAGCGGGGCTGCATCAGGCCGTCCAGAATCGAAACCAGGCAATCCAGATGCTGGTCGTCGTTAACCTGAAACAGGCTCACTTGCCGGCAATCGAGCAACAGAGCCAGACGCCTGCACAGATGCTCAATGAAATCCTGCCCGGTGGCTACGGCGACGTCGGCATTCAGCCGGGCCAGCACTTTGTCGAGCCGGGCGTTGTGCTTTTCAATGCGCACCGGGGCGTGGGTATCCACCAGAGACCCCAGGCAGACAATGTGTTCGCTATCCTGCCGGATGAAATTGGTGCGCTCTTCAACCCAGATATAACCCTGTTCCCGGTGTTTGATCCGGTAGGTCATGAAGATGGGCGACAGCATGGCCCGGCACCGGTCGTATTCGGCACCCACTCGCCGGCGGTCGCTGGGATGAATCATCTGATACAAATAGCGTCTGGGGTTCTCACCCAGAAATTCGTCTGGCGGGTGACCCGTCAACTGTTCGATCGACTCGGACACATAATTCAGGGCCCAGAGGTCTTTCTGCTCACCCCGCGATTCCGCCTCATACAGCACCAGTGGTGAATGTTTCAACCAGGTTGAGGGATCTACAAGGCGCGGGGCCGAGTCATTTCCGACCCTGGAATGTGCGGTTTTTCCCTTCAAAGGCATGGGTGACAGGCTTTTATGATCTGAATACTGCCAGTTTAGTCAGTCAACGCAGATTTGACGAACTCGAACGACAGTTTTCATTGTTTCCGGGAAGAAAGATGATAAGGCAGGCAGCGAAAAGGTGGGGAAACGAGAAGTGCATCACAAAAAACGCAGCCCGGAGGCTGCGCAAAAGAGAACTCACCATGATTCGGTCGAATTGACTTACAGCCGGGCCTCGGTCTGTTCGTCAAAAAACACCGCTTTGCTCATATTGAACAGCAGCTCCATCGACTCACCGACTTTACCTGCCTCCTGGGGGTGTACCCGGCACTCACATTCCTGGTCGTTAATCCTCGCCAGCACCAGGGTATCGGCACCAGTTGGCTCGGTGACTTCGATCTTCACCGGTACCTGAGTGATGTACTGTTCGGCCACCAGGTGCGGCATTACATGGGTGATTTGCTCGGGGCGAATGCCCAGCACCACGGTCTTGCCCACATAACTGCTCAGATCGGCCTGCTTCGGGTCGACCGGCAACTGGAAGATCGTACCCTGAGATTCGATTTGAACGGCGTAGTCTTTCTCCTGTTTGGTGACTTCACAGCGCAGGAAGTTCATCGACGGTGAGCCCATGAAACCGGCAACAAACATGTTGGCCGGGTCATCGTAGACTTCCTGAGGTGTGCCGAACTGCTGCACGATACCGCCTTTCATAACCGCAATGCGGTCGGCCAGCGTCATTGCCTCGATCTGATCGTGGGTTACATACACAATGGTGGTGCCCAGACGCTGGTGCAGCTTTTTCATTTCGGTGCGCATTTCCACGCGCAATTTGGCATCCAGGTTCGACAGCGGCTCGTCAAACAGATAGATCTTGGGGCGGCGTGCCAGTGCCCGGCCCATCGCCACACGCTGGCGCTGACCACCGGATAACTGAGACGGCTTGCGGTCAAGCAGCGGCTCGATCTGCAGCAGTTTAGCAACCCGTGCCACTTCTTCGGCAATTTCAGCCTTGGGCATCTTACGAATTTCCAGGCCGAAGGCGATGTTCTTGCGCACGTTCATGTTCGGATACAGCGCGTAACTCTGAAACACCATGGCGATGTCACGGTCTTTCGGTGCTTCGTACGTTACGTTGGTGTCACCCAGCAGAATGTCACCGGTGGTGACGTCTTCCAAACCGGCAATGCAGTTCAGCAGTGTGGATTTACCGCAGCCGGATGGCCCGACCAGAATGATGAACTCACCATCAGTCACATCCAGGCTGATGCCCTTCAGGATGTGCTCTTCACCAAAACTTTTGTAGACGTTGTCAATTTTCAGCTCAGCCATGTTCAGAACTCCCGTTAACCTTTTACAGAACCGGCCGTCAGACCGCGTACAAAATATTTACCGGCAACCACATAGACCACAATGGTCGGCAGTGCCGCGATGATGGCACCGGCCATATCCACATTATATTGTTTCTCGCCCGTGGAGCTGTTCACCATGTTGTTCAGACCCACCGTCACTGGCTGGGTACTTGGATCGGAGAACACCACCCCAAACAGGAAGTCGTTCCAGATCTGGGTAAACTGCCAGATAACCGTGACCACCAGAATCGGCGCTGATAACGGCAGAATAATGCGGAAGAAAATGACCCAGAATCCGGCACCGTCCAATTTGGCCGCCTTGACCAGTTCGTGCGGCAAATTGACGTAGTAGTTGCGGAAGAACAGTGTAGTGAAACTCACCCCGTAAACGACGTGCGTCAGAATCAACCCCACCAGACTGCCCGATAAACCCAGCCAGCCGAGTAGCTGCGATTGTGGCAACAGAATCGCCTGAAAAGGCAGGAAACAGCCGATCAGCAGTGCAGCAAAAAACAGCTCACTGCCCCGGAATTTCCAGAAACTCAGCACGTAGCCGTTCAAGGCACCCAGAATGGTTGAGATCGCAACCGATGGAATCACCATCAGAATTGAATTGATGAAGTAAGGACGCAGGCCGCGTTCCTCGCGGGCACCAATCTGCACTTCACTCCAGGCCATGGTCCAGGCGTCGAACGAGAACGTCTTGGGCCACTCAATTAACTGACCCATTCGTATTTCATCCATAGAACGAAACGAGGTCACGATCATCAGGATCAGTGGTAGCAAATAATAGGCTGCCACAATAATCAGCACCGCATAAAGGACGGCCCGACCATTGATGTTGGCATAACTCGGATTCTTTGACTTAGCCATTTTTCGGAGTCCTCAGTTCGGAGTACAAATAGGGAACCAGTATCGCCAGAACCGTCATCAGCATGATTACCGCCGATGCTGCGCCGATACCCAGTTGACCGCGCTGGAAGGAAAACTGATACATAAAGATCGCAGGCACATCGGTTGAATTGCCCGGTCCGCCACCGGTTAACGCGATGACCAGGTCAAAGCTCTTGATGGCAATGTGCGCCAGCATGATAAACGCTGAGAAGAAGACCGGACGCATTGAAGGAATAATGATACGGGTATAGACCGCGAACAAATTAGCACCGTCGAGCTGTGCTGCCTTGATGATCGATGTATCAATACCACGCAGGCCAGCCAGAAAAATAGCCATCACAAAACCGCTGGCTTGCCAGACACCGGCAATCACAACCGTGTAGATCGCCATATCCGGGTCGATAATCCAGTCAAAAATAAAACTGTCCCAACCCAGACTGATTACAAATTTTTCAATGCCCACCGTGGGGTTGAGCAACCACTTCCATACCGTACCAGTCACAATGAACGACAACGCCATGGGGTACAGGTAAATGGTTCGGATCGCCCCTTCAGCCCGGATGTTCTGGTCTAGCAGGATAGCCATGACCAGGCCGACCACCATGCAAATACCAATAAACAACACACCAAAGACCACCAGGTTCCACATGGCGTTCAACCAGCGCGGGTTCATAAACAACCGCACGTACTGATCAAACCCCACCAGATCGTAACTGGGCAGGAAGCTGGAATTGGTAAATGAGATAAAGGTGGTCCACAGCACAAAGCCATAAAAGAACACCAGCGCAATAACCAGAGTTGGCGAAACAACGAGTTTCGGCAACCAGTAGTCAATGCCCTTCTTGCGTGATACCGACATAGGTTTTCCGTCCGTTCAGTAAGGAGACTCTGAATAGCTCAGCAGTGAGACTGGGCCATTAAGAGATTCCCTCATGCCTGTTTGCGTTTGAATGCCACCTGATACCTTGTGAGACAGGCACCACAAACCAACCCGGGGCCTCTTGTGGCGTTATTGTTCCCGGAGAAAGTGAGGGTCAGGCAGATTAACTGTATCTGTGATTTCGAGTTTTGCCAGAATCGGCCCGCTACCCGGAGGCGCGGGCCAAAAGTCGGTCAGCACGGCTGGAACGCCGTCCTGACCTGGCCGTGGCCTTACTGGGCAGCGCGTACTGCGCGAGCCAGACGAGTCGCTCCGTCTTCGGCACTCATGTCAGAGTTAAAGAACTCGGTAACGGTGTCGTAGATAGCGCCCTGAATGGTTGAGGTCGTTGACATACCATGGGCCATGGAAGGCACCAGGCCTTCGCCAGACGCTGCGGTGCTCTTGAAGGTTTCCATAGAAGCCAGTGCGCAATCGTCAAACTTGCCCATGTCGAGGTCGGTACGAGCCGGGATGGAACCCTTGTTCAGGTTAAAGGTTTCCTGGAAGCTCGGTGACAATACCAGTTCAGCCATCTTCATCTGGGCTTCTGCGTTAGCGGCGGTGCGCTGCTTGAACATGGCCAGTGAGTCGATGTTGAAAGTAAAGGCATCGGCGGTACCCGGGAACGGCGCGCAGATGTAATCTTCACCCGGGGTCATGTTGGCGGCGGTGAATTCACCTTTCGCCCAGTCGCCCATAAACTGCATGGCCGCTTCGCCACGGATAACCATGGAGGTAGCCACGTTCCAGTCACGACCCGGCGCACCACGGTCAATGTAGTCGTTCACCTTACGGAACTCTTCAAAGGCTTCAACCATGGTGTCGGATTCGAGTGCAGCCTGATCCATCTCAACGAAGACGTCGTTGAAGAAGTCAGCGCCGCCAACAGCCAGTACGATGCTTTCGAAGGTGGTAGCGTCTTGCCATGGCTGACCGCCGTGAGCAATCGGTGTTACACCGGCTGCCTGCAGTTCTTCGGCCGCGGCCCACAGTTCGTCCAGGGTAGTCGGGATCTCAACGCCGGCATCGGCGAATACGTCCGGGTTGGCCCACATCCAGTTGACGCGGTGTACGTTAACCGGTGCTGCAACGTAGTCACCATCGTGCTTCATGACGTCAGCGACAACAGAAGGCAGAACGGCGTCCCAGTTGTTTTCGTCTGCAACGTCATCCAGGCTGGCCAGGAAGCCGAGATCGCCCCACTCCTGAATTTCCAGACCCTTGATCTGTGCAGCCGCTGGCGGGTTACCAGACACAGCGCGCGAACGCAGTACGGTATAGGCGTTTTCACCGCCACCACCGGCAACCGCGAAGTCAGTCCAGGTGTGACCTGCGTCTTCAACCATTTCTTTCAGGACCGCGATAGAGCGGGCTTCACCACCGGAAGTCCACCAGTGCAATACTTCAACTTCGCCGGCCTGGGCTGAAACGGCCATTGTGCCGCCCATTGCCATCGCGATCAGAGATTTTTTGAACATCATGGTCTCAGTCCTTCTGTTTGTTGTTTTGGTCTTACTGTCTTCAGTTTTGATGATTCCATCGTTGCGCAGGTCTCGGCTGGAGCCCTGTCAAACATCGGGGTTACCCGAATTCAACGATGAATCAATGAACAAAGCTGTGAACTCGCACCTGCAACGATCGTTGATCGGTTTGCACAGTACGATTGCCACAGCCTTACTCTAGTCAGCCCGATTGACCGAGTAACGTCTCTAACAGCAACCTAGCGTAACAAAACCTATCAGCGGTCTGGTCATGCGACGTGTTACCTCTGTTACCAGAGGTGACATCCAGAAAAGCGCGCGATAGAAATGCCCGAATGTTCAGGATAAAAAATGAACGGGGTCGGCGGGAAAGTAACACGGGCCCGCTACAAGCAGGCCCGTGAATGTAACAATACTGTTACATTGGTGTCTTTGGAGACAACCAGGGTCAGTGGGTTTCAGTCCAAAACTGCGCGCACAGCACGGCAACCGACTGCAAACCTTCAATATCGGCTTCGGTAAAATCATCCAGTTGATCGCTGTCAACGTCCAGTACCGCCACGACTTCATCGTCCACCATCACCGGCACTACCACTTCAGAGCGAGACAGACTGCTGCAGGCAATGTGACCCGGAAAGGCATCGACATCAGGTACCCACTGGCTGGTTGCTTCGGCCCAGGCGGCGCCACAGACGCCCTGGCCATGGTCAATGCGGGTACAGGCGATGTCGCCCTGAAAAGGCCCCAGCACCAGCTGATCGTCTTTCACCAGATAAAAGCCGACCCAGAAGAAACCGAAGGTCTGGCGCAGGGCAGCAGCCAGATTGGCCAGGTTTGCCGTGCGGTCCGGCTCGCCCTGAACCAGGCCTCGAAGTTGCGGCAAGAGCTCGGCGTATTGGGTTCGACGGTCGCCCGTCGGTGTCAGAGTTAAGGTGTCGGCCAAGTACTAGTCTCCCAGGTGAGCCAGTTCGCGATACTGCGCAAGGGCGCGATCGGTTTGCTGGCGATGTTCAAAAAAACGGGCCAGAGCCAGGCCGGAATCGCGATTCGGGTCGGTCCGCCAGGCTTCGACCAGATAATCTTCCGCCTTGCCCCACAAGGCATGTGCCTCACACAGTTGACCGAGTGTCAGCATCAGGGCCGGATTCGTACCGTGGCGTTTTTCCAGTTGCTCCGCCAGCGGCAGTACCCGGTTTTCGGGCAACCGAGGGTCCAGCAGGCAACGCAGCAGCACCGGGGCGGGCGCCTTTTCCAGTGCTTTGGACAGCCGTTTGAAGGCATTTTCGGCCTGGCCATGCACCAGCAGGCAGCGGCATTCTGCAGCCACTATCTCGGCTTTCTGGCGTATGGGTTTAGGCAGTGTCTTTAACGGTGCCAGGGCGTCAACGGAGGTCTGACACCCCTGCTCAATCAGCTGCAAAGCGACTTGTTGTTGCCACCGCTCGCGATCGGACGGGTTCAGATTGGGTGCCTTGTTCACGGCCTGCAGTGCAACCTCGGCCTGCCCCTGATCCATCAGCGCGCGCCAGTAATCCGGCTGCAAGGAGCGCACGCGCTGCAACCCCGGCTGTTGCTGCCACAGTGCCAGTAAGGCGGCTGAGTCACCGGAGTGCACCAGGCGTTCGGCCGTCAGGGCATCAGCTACCAGGACGAGATCCGGGTCTGCCTGTTTAAACTGACTGACCCGGGCGGGCCAGTCGCCACTGTCTTGCCCTGGAATCAGCGACAATACGCGCGGCAGGCGCTCCGAGCCACCGGCACTGACCACCTTGTGCAATGCCGACAATGCTGCCTGGTGGTCTCCTTCCAGCCAGGCATTGACCGCCTGGCCGGTCGCAACACGGGCGGTTTTACGGTCGCGCCGGTCGCGGTATTGGCGAACCAGTCGCACCGGGTTAACGCCGCGCAGCAACTTTATGACCAGCCAGCTGACCAACAGTAAAACGAGGAACAGGCCCAGGGCACTCCACAAGGTGATCTCGACCATCCACTGACCCCAGGCGATCATCACATAGCCGGGGTGTCGCACCATGAAGTGGGCCAACAGGCCGGCAGCCAGAATCAGTACCAGCCACACCAGGACTTTCAGCAGCAGCCGGCTCATGCGTCATCCTCCCCATTGTCAGCCGATTCGGTCGACTCTTGATCAACCCGGGTCATGTATTGCTCCAGCGCCTCAACACTGGCGTGGATGTCTGGAAAGTCCGGCGTCAGTGTCAGGCCTTGCAGGGCATCCAGCTCCGTCTCGATGGCGCTGAGTTCCAATTCAGCCGACATGGCCGCGACGCGGCTCTGTAATTGTGCCAGGGCTTCGTTGTAGAGCGGCTGGTTGCGTGCCAGCAGGGCCAACTGCACCTGCTCGGTCAGCAGCAGGCTGTGCTGCTGCCACTGGGCAAACTCAGACAACAACGGCGGCGCCTGATAGGGCACGTCCAGTCGACTGACCGTGACCAGGCTGCTCAGGCTGTCGCGGAAGGCTTGCCAGCTCAGCGGTGTCTCATTGCTTTGTTCCCGGGGTTCAAGTCGTTCGGCCGGAGACCACTGGCGACTGGCAATGCGTTCGTTGATGGCTTCAAGGCGAAAGTAGGTGCCGTTCAGGTCAACACTGCCCACCGACTGCAGGGCGAGGCGGTCTGACGCAATCTGGCGGCGTACCGGCAACACCGCAGCTTCGGTCAGCCCGGCCAGCACCTGGTCGGCTGCGTTGAGTAGACTGATGGCGATGGTGGCATCACCATCGAGTTGCAGGCGCCGTTCAGCCAGGCGCAACAGGGTCAGTGCTTCTTCCAAAGGCCAGCGATCGGCCTCCAGATCCTGACGTCGGCTAAGCCGCTGAGCGGTTTCAATCAGCATGGCTTCGAGTGCCTGCTGTTCCTGCTGAACCTGTTGCGCCAGACGTTCGCGCTCACTCTCCGAAGATTCCAGTCGAACACTCAAGCTCGACACCTGTTGGCGCAACTCACTCAATGAACTGACTACGGTGTCGGATTCCTGCTGCAGTACCCGGTATTGCTGCCAACCCCAATACACCAGCCAAGCCAGGCCAGCGACCATCAACACCAGAACCAGCAGAGAGACAAGCAGGCGATTCGATCGGCCCGAGCCGCCGCCGGCAGCGCCTCGTCGGCGACGCGGAGGCGCACCGGCATTGCCAGAAGGTTTGGCTTTTGGCGCAGGCCTGGGCTCGGGCTTCTCCGGCGCGGGCGCTTCATACGAGGCATTGGACGCCCCGGCTTCTGGACGGTCGGCTGGGGTGTCAGATGCAGCGGATGCCTGCTTGTCGGTCTTCGCGTCTGCAACCGGCGTGCCTTGCGCAGGCTCCGCCTGTTCGACAACGGGCTTGTCGGTATCCGGTGTTGGTGTCTTGCCAGACTCGGTGTCTTTATTCATGGGCAGTGCGGCCTTTGCTGTCACAGGGCGGCGGGCAAGGCCCGCGCTCCGGGTTCCATTAATGGGTATCAGTGTAAGGTGAACCGGGCCGTGCCGTCACGCCCCGTCCGGAAAGACATTGCACAACCGCCTCCGGCGAAGCGCCCGGTGTTTGCACGCGGCGGTCTATACCGCGCTCCCGCGCCCAGGCCATCAAACGCGGGGAGGTCAGCAGCCAGGTGCCCTGCCAGCTGCGCCAAGGGCTACCCTGGCCACCCCACAGGGCATCGCCCAACAACTGTGAGCTGACCAGAACGGCATCTGCCTGACCGCTCAGCCGGGCCATGTCTTCCAGTATCGCCGGGTCCAGCGCACGGTCATACACATCGATCGACTGCACTTCTGCGCCCCGCTCCTGCAGCACCTGCGGATAGAGGTCACGCCCCCCGGCCCCTTTTACCACCAGCCACTTGCGCTGGGCTACCGCCTGGGTTGAGGGCAAGGCAAGTACCTCCTCTGCCGTGTGGCCGGAAACCGGGAATTGCGGCACCAGCCCTCCCTGGCTCAGCACCCTGGCCGTGGCCGGGCCATTGCATAACCAATTCACCCCGACCGGAGGTTGCGGCCAGTAGTGATCGAGCGCTGCCGTCAGTTGGCTGGCTGCCGTGGGGCTGACACAGATGACCCCCTGGTATTCATCGAGATTGAGCCATAGCGAGCGGCGCTCAGGCGTTTCCGGGTGCAGCGTCAATCGCCAGGGGTCGTGTAACATCAAGTCGGCATGGGGTGCCAGCTGCGACTGCCAGCGAGCCCAGTCAGGCCTGGCCTTGGCCAGCAACAGGCGCATCAGTCAGACAGTTTGGCCAGAATGGCACCGGCCCCTTGGTCCAACAGCTGCTCGGCCAAGTCGAGCCCCAGTGCCGAGGCCTGCGCCAGTTGCTCGGCCTCAGTGCCATGCAGTAAAACCTCGCCCCGGGCTTTCAGCAGGCGTTCGCCATTCACTTCACCCACCCGGGCCTCCATGCTCAGCGCATCGCCTTCCAATAGGGAGAAACCGGCGATGGGTACCTGACAGCCTCCCTCCAGGCGACGGTTCATGGCCCGTTCGGCGGTCACCCGGATGTGGGTTTGCGGATGCATCAGGGGGGCCAACAGATTGCGGGTGGCTTCGTCACCCGCCCGGATCTCAATGCCGACGGCGCCCTGCCCGACCGCAGGCAGGCACAGATTGGTATCCAGCGTGTGGCGAATACGGCTCTCCAGCTTCAAGCGACGCAATCCTGCTGACGCCAGGATAATAGCGTCGTATTCACCGGCATCCAGCTTGCCCAGGCGGGTGCCGACGTTACCCCGCAGAAAGCGGATGTGAAGATCCGGTCGTGCGGCCAGCAATTGCGCCTGCCGGCGTAATGAAGAGGTGCCGACGACAGCCGCTTCAGGCAAGTCGTTCACGTGAGCAAAGTGATTGGAGACAAAAGCATCTGTCGGGTCCTCACGCTCGCAGATGACGGCCAGTTCGAAACCCTCGGGCATCTCCATGGGCACATCCTTCATCGAATGCACGGCGATGTCGGCGTCACCGTCGGCAATGGCGACTTCCAGTTCTTTGATGAACAAGCCTTTTCCACCCACTTTGGCCAGCGGAACATCCAGCATTTTGTCGCCTTTGGTGGCCATTTGGACCAGCTCAACCTGCAGCTCCGGGTGCAACTGTGTCAGGGCAGAACGAACGTACTCCGCTTGCCACAGGGCCAGCGGGCTCTTTCGGGTTGCAATACGCAGAATCTGGGACATGAATCTCTTCGCCGTCAAATGAGGCGGAAAGTGTAACAAATAATCGCTGACAAGCGCGTTTGTGATCGACATCCTATCTACTGCCACGAACCTTTTGATACGGTTTGTTACGTTATGTCTAGATCTTGTCAAGGTATCCTGCACTAGCCGATAGCGCCAACAACGATAAAAACACAGAACACGCTGGAGTACGCAATGACCCTATCCACACGCACGATGGCGTTCAGCGCCATGCTATGCCTGCTGCCTGGCTTGCCTCAGGCAGGTTCCGTTGAAGTATTGCACTATTGGACCAGCGGCGGCGAAGCTCGCTCTGTTCAGGTTCTTCAGCAGGCTATGCAGGAAGACGGCCACACCTGGGATGATTTCGTGGTGCAGGGCGGAGGCGGTGGCAATGCCATGGCCACCTTGCAAGACCGGGTGCTGCGCGGTAATCCGCCCACGGCAGCCCAGATCAAAGGGCTGGATATTCAACGCTGGGCCCGCCTGGGCTTTCTAAGCAACATTAACGATCTGGCGGACGAGCAACAGTGGGATGAACGCCTGCCGCCGGTCGTGGCGGCTGCCATGCAATACAATGGCGACTACGTTGCCGTGCCGGTGAACGTGCACCGCACTAACTGGCTGTGGGCCAATAAACGCATTCTCGATTCAGTGGGTGTGGCGGTTCCGACGACCTGGGCAGAATTTGACCGGGCAGCGGATCTGATTGCGGCGGCCGGTTACCGGGTTATCGCACAGGGTCATCAGGACTGGCAGCACGCTACGCTGTTTGAAACCGTTGCCTTGTCCGTCGGCGGTCCGGAGTTTTACCAGGCGGCGCTGGTCGAGCATGATTTTCGCGCCATGCGCAGCGACACCATGGATGCGGTGTTCGATCGCTACTACCGGCTGCTTGAGCACATGCCTCTCTCAGACGATCTGGGCGAGTGGAACCAGGCCACCAGTCTGGTCATCAACGGCGAGGCCGCCTTTCAGTTTATGGGTGACTGGGCCAAGGGTGAATTCTCCGCAGAAGGCAAAGTCGCCAATACCGACTACGTTTGCGCGCCAGTTCCCGGCACCCAGAATCAATTCCTGTTCAATATCGACAGCTTTGCCATCTTCGACCTGCGCGGCGCAAGCCAGGCCGACCAGACAGCTCAGAATGACCTGGTTCGCAACATCATGGACGATTCATTCCAGCGCACCTTTAATCAAAACAAAGGCTCGATCCCTCCGCGCACCGACATGAGCATGAGCGCCTTTGACGACTGCGCCCGGGTGTCGATGAGCGAGTTCATTGCAGCAGCGGCCAATGATTCCCTGTTGCCCAGCATTGCCCATGGCATGGCGACCACCGGTACCGTTCAGGGCTATTTTTACGAGAAGATCGGCGAACTGACGGTCAACCCGATCTCACCTTCGGAATCGTCTCGCGAGCTGGCCAAGGCCATTCGCTATGGCCAGTACGTCATCAAATAAGCCAACGCCCGTTCAGCCAGAGCCCTGGCTGCGCGGGTGCGCTTTCAGGTGCCAGATACGCTGCACGTAATCTTCAATCGAGCGGTCTGAATTGAACTTACCCATGGTCGCGGTGTTGATGATGGCGCTGCGTGCCCAGGCTTGCTTGTTCTGGTAGCGCGCCTCAACCTGCTGCTGGGCGTCGCAGTAACTGCGAAAGTCCGCCAGCACCTTGTAGGGATCACCGCCTTTCAACAGGCTGTGCTTGATGGACGACAGGGCGCCGGGGTCATCCGGGGTTAAATAACCGTTATCCAGCCAGTCGAGCACAGCCCTGAGTTCTTCGTCCTGGTGGTACCAGTCAAAGGGGTTATAACCCCGTTCGTCGAGTTGACGAACCTCCTCCACCGACAGCCCAAAAATAAAAATATTCTCTCGCCCGGCCTCTTCGGCAATCTCGATGTTCGCTCCATCCATGGTACCAATGGTCAGGGCACCGTTCAGCGCCAGTTTCATATTGCCGGTGCCCGAGGCTTCCTTGCCCGCGGTTGAAATCTGCTCTGACAAGTCCGCGGCTGGTATGATCTTCTCGGCCAGGCTGACCCGGTAGTTGGGCAGCATCACCACTTTTAATTTGCCCTGAATGCGTTCATCGTTGTTGATGCGTTCCGCTGCGCAATTGATGCCATAAATAATGTCTTTGGCCAGCGCATAGGCCGGTGCAGCCTTGGCACCAAACAGAAACACGCGCGGCACTGTTATCGCATTCGGGTCTTCCAGCAGGCGCCGGTACAACGTCAGGATGTGCAACAGGTTCAGATGCTGTCGCTTGTACTCATGCAGGCGCTTTATCTGCACATCGAAGAGGGCGTTCGGGTCGGTTTCAATGCCGGTAAGCTGCTTTACGACGGCCGCCAGATCGACTTTGTTCTGGTGCTTGATCGCCATGAAATCGGTTTGAAAACGGTCATCGTCTGCCAGCGCCGTCAGTTGCTCCAGCTTGCTCAGATGTCGTGGCCAGTCGGCCTCAATGTGTTGGTCGATCAGGGCTGATAACCGGGGGTTGCAGGCTTTCAGCCAGCGCCGGGGCGTTACACCATTGGTCACATTGGTGAATTTGCCGGGCCAGAGCTGATCGAACTCGGGAAACAGGTCGGACTTGACCAGGTTCGAGTGCACCTCGGCGACACCGTTGACGGTATGTGAACCCACCACCGACAGGTGCGCCATGCGCACTTTACGCTGATTCCCTTCTTCAATGATCGACAGCCGCGCCTTCATGCCATCATCACCGGGCCACTGGCGCTCGACTACCTGACTCAGAAAGCGGTGGTTGATTTCAAAAATAATCTCCAGATGACGCGGCAACACCTTTGCAAAGAGCGGCAAGCTCCAGGTCTCCAGTGCTTCTGGCAGGAGCGTATGGTTGGTGTAAGAGAAAACCGGATGACAGATGGCCCAGGCGGCATCCCACCCCAGTCGCTTTTCATCCATAAGCACGCGCATCAGTTCGGGAATGGCCACCGCCGGGTGGGTATCATTCAATTGCACGGCCACCCGCTCAGCGAATTGAGACCAGTCATCTCCGTGGGCTCGCTGGTAACGACGGATGATGTCAGCCAGCGACGCGGCGCTGAAAAAATACTGCTGGATCAGACGCAGTTCCTTGCCGGCGTCGGTTTCGTCGTTGGGGTACAACACCTTGGAAATGGTTTCGGCCTGTGCCTGCTCTACCTGGGCGTCTACATAGCCGCCCGCGTTGAACACATCCCAGTCAAAATAGTCGGTTGCCCGGCTCTCCCAGAGCCTGAGAATGTTCACATTGGAGCCGCTGTAACCGACGATGGGGATGTCCCAGGGTACGGCTTTGACGGTCCGTGCCGGTCGCCAGACTTTGTAAGCGCGCCCGCTTTCGCTCACGGTTTCCACAAAGCCATAGAGTTTGATTTCCTGAACCGATTCCGGTCGGCACACTTCCCAGGGGTTGCCGTACTCGCGCCAGTCATCCGGCCGCTCGACCTGTCGGCCCTGGCTGAAACTTTGCTCGAACAAGCCATGCTCATAATGGATGCCATAGCCAACAGCCGGGTAATTCAAGGTCGCGAGTGAATCCAGAAAACACGCGGCCAGCCGGCCCAGGCCACCATTGCCCAGCGCCATATCCGGCTCTTCCTCCAGAATATCCGACAGGTTCTGTCCCAGGTTGGCCAGTGCCTGGTCGGCGATGTCGTACAACTGAAGGTTATTGAGATTATTAGACAGCAACCGCCCCATCAGAAATTCCATCGACAGGTAATTCACGGCCCGGGTGTCCAGGGTGGAGTGGGTTCGCTGGGTATCGGTGAGGCCAGCCATGACGGCTTCATTAACGGCGCCGGCGGTGGCCTTCCACCAGCTTTGCGGGCTGGCTTTCTCTTCGTAGGTACCCTGAGCAACATGCAGATGATGGACAATGCTGGCCTGCATGGACTCAACGGTAAGTGGCGCTGGGGAGGCTTTATTCGTCATCGCGATGATGCCCGGATACAAAGGCCAGTGCGTGTGTCACGGCCTTTTCAACCTCGGTTTCCATTGCATGCTGCTCCTGCACCGACAGATAAAACGCCATGTCCACCGAAAAACGGTAATAGCGAGCCGGTAGCTGATTCAGTGCCACACAAGCGATGTCGGCAAGTTCGTTTTCCGGTTTGCCATCGGCTTCCAACCGGCCTTTCAAGTCATCGATCACCAGCTTTTCGTAATAATTGGCGATTTGAGTGTCTATGGTCATGCGCGTGCCTCCGAATATCGTGCTCTGAAGCCTAGACGAAAATACACCAACCGACACGGACCGCCGTTTTATTCAACCTCAATACTGGCAACACTCTGGAACCCGCGAGGCAACTTGTTGCCCCGACGGCCGCGCTCACCCAGATAGTGCTCAAGGTCAGCGCCCTTGAGTTTCAGCTTGCGCTTGCCGGAGTGAATGACCAGGGTGTTGTCGCTGCCCAGAACCACGGCGCCGATCATGAATTCTTCATGCTCAGCCGCACGAGCGGCCGGAATGTTGATGATCTTGTTTCCCTTGCCTTTGGCCAGCTCCGGCAAATCGCGCACCGGGAACACGAGCAAGCGCCCTTCGTTGCTAACGGCTGCCAGGTAGTCGGTTTCCCGCTGATGCACAACCGCCGGGGCCAGTACCCGGGCGTTTTTCGGCAGGCTCAATACCGCCTTGCCCGCCTTGTTTTTGCTGACCATGTCTTCAAAGCGGCCAATAAACCCATAACCGGCATCGGACGCCAGCAGGTATTGCTGGTTCGGTTCGTCGATCAGCAAGCCACGCATTTCGGCGCCCGGTGGCGGACTGACACGACCGGAAATCGGCTCACCCTGCCCCCGTGCGGACGGCAACGCATGAGTTGCCAGGGTGTAGGACCGGCCGGTCGAGTCGAGCAACACTGTGGGCTGATTGCTCTTGCCCGGTGCACTGAAGGCAAACGCATCACCCGCCTTGTAGCTGAGGTTTACGCCATCAATGTCGTGTCCCTTGGCAGCCCGGATCCAGCCTTTTTGCGACAGCACGACTGTCACCGGCTCAGAAGGCAATACTTCGGTTTCGTTGAACGCCTGGGCTTCTTCGCGCTGGACCCGTTGCGTGCGACGCTCGTCGCCAAAGGTATCGGCATCGGCCATGATCTCTTTCTTGATCAGGGTACGCATGCGCGTTGCCGAGCCGAGGGTTTTCTCGATCTTGTCGCGTTCGGCGGCCAGTTCATCCTGTTCACCGCGAATCTTGAACTCTTCCAGCTTGGCCAGTTGCCGCAATTTCAATTCAAGAATGGCTTCAGCCTGAACGTCACTCAACTTGAAACGGCTCATCAGTTCTTGCTTGGGCTCGTCCTCGGTGCGAATGATGTGGATGACTTCATCGATGTTCAGATAAGCGATCAGCAAGCCATCGAGGATGTGCAGCCGGGCGATGACTTTGTCGAGCCGGTGCTGCAGACGACGGCGAACCGTTGTGGTTCTGAAGGTCAGCCATTCACTCAGAATATGCGTCAGGGATTTAACCTGGGGCCGGCCATCGGTCCCAATCATGTTCAGGTTGATGCGGATGGTTTTTTCCAGATCGGTGGTCGCGAACAGGTGGTTCATGACCGCATCGACATCAACCCGATTGCTGCGCGGTTCTATCACCAGGCGCGTCGGGTTTTCGTGGTCGGATTCATCGCGCAGGTCGACCACCATAGGCAGTTTCTTGACCTGCATCTGGTGAGCGATCTGCTCCAGTATTTTGGATCCGGAGACCTGATAGGGCAGCTCGGTTATGACGATATCGCCACCTTCGGTGCCATACCGGGCCCGAACCTTTACGGTGCCCCGGCCGGTTTCGTAGATTTTTTGCAGGTCGGCCGTTGGGGTGATCAATTCACCACCGGTCGGGAAATCTGGCCCCTTGATGTGCATCATCACGTCGGCCAGCGAGGCATCCGGGGAGTCGAGCAGGTGAATGCACGCCGCGGCGACTTCGCGGATGTTGTGCGGCGGTATGTCCGTTGCCATACCGACAGCAATACCGGTTGTGCCGTTCAGCAGAATGTGCGGTAAGCGTGCTGGCAACACCGAGGGTTCGTCCAGTGTGCCGTCGAAGTTGGGCACCCAGTCGACGGTGCCCTGGCCGAGTTCATCGAGCAGCAGGCCGGCATGGGCGTGCAGTCTCGATTCGGTATAGCGCATGGCGGCGAAGGATTTCGGGTCGTCCGGCGCGCCCCAGTTGCCCTGACCATCGACCAGCGGGTACCGGTAGGAGAACGATTGCGCCATCAGCACCATGGCTTCGTAACAGGCGCTGTCACCGTGCGGGTGGTATTTACCCAGCACGTCACCCACGGTACGGGCGGATTTTTTGTATTTGGAGGTGCTTTTCAGCCCCAGTTCACTCATCGCATAGATGATGCGGCGTTGCACGGGCTTGAGGCCATCGCCCAGGTGGGGCAAGGCCCGGTCCAGAATGACGTACATGGAATAGTCCAGATACGCCTTTTCGCTAAACTGGCTGAGCGACAGGTGCTCGATGTATTCGCCGGATTGTTCAGTCATTCGATGGGTTCGCCTTAACAGGGTACGCGGTTCTGGGAGGCACCCCGGGATCAGTAGGATCAGACCGGTGTCGGTTTAAACTGGCGCAAGTGTCGCAATTTCAACCGCTTATGACAATCAGGCATGGGTTTGCGAGGAAACCGCAGAGCTGTCAACTGACCGGCATAACCTGTTGCCGGAGCCTTTGGGCTCTTATGATTCTGTGGCAAACTGGAAAAAAGCTAGGTTACTTTGTCTACTGAGCCAAAATGCCGTGCCAGCTACCAAGTCTACCTCTCCGGGGCCGGGCGGGGTGCCGCCCACTCAACCCATCCATGGGGCCTAGACTGCAGCATCCATGCTGCAGACTACCCCGGACAGCTAGACTTGGTAGCTGGCACTTGGCTTGGTGGTATAACTGGCCATTTAAAAAAACACTCAAGAATAACCATAAAAAGGAAACAGGCATGGCCGTATCGCGCCCTATTCGATGGATTTTCAGGACCTTGCTACTGCTGCTGGTCCTGGCGGCAGGCGGTATCGCCTGGCTCTGGTGGCAGTTAAACGGCAGCCTGGCGCCGCTGGAAGGGAGTCATCCGATGCCCGGGTTAAATGCCGGGGTCCGGATTGAACGCGATGCCCAGGGTATTCCGACGATTTATGCCCAGAACCGGCCCGACAGTGCCTATGCATTGGGCGTGTTGCATGCCCAGGAGCGCTTTTTCCAGATGGATCTGTTGCGTCGCAATTCAGCCGGTGAACTGTCTGAACTGGTCGGTGAGGCGGCACTGAGCTACGACCAGAGCATTCGTGTCCATCAGTTCCGTAAACGGGGCGAACGGGCCGTTGCTGCTCTGAAGCGTCCGGAGTTATTACGGTTGAATGCCTATACCGCCGGTGTCAACGCTGGCCTTGCAGCACTCGATAGCCCGCCTTTTGAATATCGCCTGTTGCAAATCCAGCCGCGCGAGTGGCAGCCGGCTGACAGCATGCTGGCGTTGTACAGCATGTATCTGGATCTTCAGCCACAATGGAATGAGCGCGAGCGCTCTCTGGCGGTGATGGAAGATTTACTGCCGACCGATTGGTTTGCGTTCCTGACCCCGGCAGGCGGCGAGTGGGATTCGCCGGTGCACGGCGAGGCCTATCAGTGGGCGCCGTTTTTCCCCGAACAACCATTGGCGGAGCTACAGGCGCCGCAAGAGCTGGCCTCAATGGCCGGTCAGACTCCCTGGCAGTACCGTGACACCGTAGAGCTCGGTTCCAACAACTGGTCTGTCTCCGGTGAGCTGACGGGGTACGAGGCGGGTATGGTGGCCGATGACATGCATCTGGGCCTGAGCGTGCCCAACATCTGGTATCGGGCCAGCTGGACTGTTGCCGGGGCTAACCGTCGCATCACCGGCGCCACGCTACCCGGCGCTCCGGCCATGGTGGTTGGCTCGAACGAGCACATCGCCTGGGGTTTTACCAATTCGAACGGCGATTTTCACGACACCATTGTTCTGCAAACCAATGCGGAAGAATCGGAATACCTGACACCGGATGGCTGGCAGCCTTTTACCGTCGACAATGAGGTCGTTCAGGTAAAAGGCGGCGAATCAGTAACCGTGGCGGTTAAGTCAACGCGCTGGGGGCCGGTCATCGGCACCGATCATTTCGGTAATATGCTGGCCATGCGCTGGGTGGCCCATGATCCGGAAGGCGCCAATCTGGACCTGACCAAGATGGAAACCGCCGATACGGTTTATGATGCACTGACTGTCGCGGCAACCTCAGGAGTTCCCGGGCAAAACCTGAATGTGGTAGACGTGCGCGGCAACCAGGCCTGGACCATTATGGGCCGCCTGCCACGCCGCTTCGGGTTTACCGAGGCGGGCATTTCGCCGACGGAACCCGCGGACTGGTCATCGGGCGAGCTGGGCTGGAACGGCTATTTAAGCCCGTCTGAGTTCCCGCACATTGTGAACCCGGAAGATGGCAGAATCTGGACAGCCAATGCCCGCATTGTATCCGATGAGCTGTTGGACCTGGTCGGCCGCAGTGACTACGCCCTGGGTGCGCGTCAGCAACAAATAGAGAAAGGACTGTTTGCCCGGGAACAGTTCACCGAGCAGGACTTTCTGGATATTGCGCTGGATGACCGTGCGTTCTTCCTGCAACGCTGGCAGCGACTGCTGCTGGCTGTGCTTGAGAATGATGACAGTCCGGGGTCGGCCGAACGCTCTGAATTGGCTGCGTACGTGGCTCAGTGGGAGGGACGTGCCAGCAAAACCTCGGTTGGGTATCTGGCCGTGAAGCGCTTCAGGGAGCGCGCAATCGATCACACCGTGGGGGCGATCTATCGCCAGCTCGACAGTGCCAGTAACGTGTTCTGGCCGGAGCGTGTGGACAATTTTCTGGAATACCCGGTCTGGGCGCTGGTGACGCAGCAACCGGAGCACCATCTGCCATTGGGCTATGACGACTGGGATGATTTCATGCTGTCGATGGTTGATGAAACCCTGGCGATCATGACGGCCGATGGCGAGCCGCTGGCCGACCAGACCTGGGGCAAGGCCAATACCTTGTCGATACGACACCCGCTGAGCGGTGCGGTGCCGCTGCTGTCTCGCTGGCTCGATATGCCGGAAGAGCCCATGGATGGCGATACTTACATGCCGCGTGTGCAACGTACCAGTAATGGTGCATCGGAGCGCATGGTGGTCGCGCCGGGCCAGGAGGAAAACGGAATCTTTCACATGCCGGTCGGCCAGAGCGGCCACCCGATGTCACCCTACTACGATCGCGGTCATCGCGACTGGGTTGAAGGACGCCCGAGCCGGTTCATGCCCGGGCCAACCCAGTGGCGCATGACGCTGGAGCCGATGTGACTGTGACTCGGCTTTATCTTGGTGCCTGAAATCCGCGCCAGACGAAGGGTATGCCTATTAGGGGTCGGCGTGAACCCGTCCATGGGGCCTAGACTGCAGCATCCATGCTGCAGACTCCCCCTAATTGGCATACCCAACGTCAAGCGCTCATCTGGTTGCAAAACTTTAGTATTCCAAACTTCTATTTGTTGCGTAGATGAGCTCAGCGATGATACTTAGGGCTTAGTTCAACCACAGCCTCAACAAAAGCCCCGGCATGCTCAGGATCAACAAACTGGTGAATACCGTGACCTAGGTTGAACACATGGCCTGAACCTTTGCCATATTCCGCCAGAATGCGCTCGACTTCGGTCCGAATTCCGTCCGGTGAGGCATAGAGCACTGAGGGGTCCATATTGCCTTGCAACGCAACCTGCTCGCCAACGCGCGTACGGGCATCCGCCAATGAAGTCGTCCAGTCCAGACCCAGCGCATCGGCGCCAGACGCCGCAATCGATTCCAGCCACTGCCCCCCGCCTTTGGTAAAGAGGATTACCGGCACTCTGCGGCCCTGATGGGTCCGTTTCAGGCCTTTAACGATGCGAGTCATATAATCCAGCGAGAAGGTCGGATAGACCGTGTGACCAAGCACACCGCCCCAAGTATCGAATATTTGCACGGCCTGTGCCCCGGCTTCGATCTGGGCATTCAGGTAGTCGGTCACAGAGTCGGCCAGGCGGGTCAGCAGCGCATGCAGGGTTTCCGGGTCGTTGTACAGCATGGCTTTGATGTGACGGAAATCCTTGGAGCTGCCACCTTCGATCATGTAGGTCGCCAGTGTCCAGGGGCTACCGGAAAAACCGATCAGCGGCACCCGGCCGTTCAGGGCACCGCGAATGGTGCTGACGGCATTCATCACATAACCCAGATCACTGGCCATATCGGGTTGATGCAGTGCCTCTACATCCGCCATGGAACGGACGGTACGTTCAAAGCGCGGGCCTTCACCCGTCTCGAAATAGAGCCCGAGACCCATGGCATCGGGAATGGTCAGAATGTCGGAAAATAGGATGGCGGCATCCAGCGGGTACCGCTCCAGCGGCTGCAAGGTGACCTCGCAGGCAAAATCGGCGTTCTTGCACAGGCTGAGGAAATCACCCGCTTCGGCCCGCGAAGCCCGGTACTCCGGCAAATACCGCCCGGCCTGGCGCATCATCCAGACCGGCGTACGGTCGGTGGGTTCACGCATCAGGGCGCGCAGGAAGCGGTCGTTGGTCAGTTCAGCCATGGGGTGAGATCCTGTAGAAAAAGTGGGCGCATTATACGCATAGCGGCCGTCACTGACGAATTCAGGCGTTCATCTTTGGTGTTACACTGACAGGCATATTTTCAAGACATTGATGAAGGAGCCCGCGTGAACTTTCTGGGCCACTGGCTGTTTTCAGACCCAACCCCCGACGCCCTGATCGGCTCACTCTGGCCCGACTTCGCCAGAAGACCTGACCCGAACACCGTTTCAGAAGAGTTTTTGATTCATTTCGACCGGCACCAGGCCATCGACAAGCTAACTGATACCACTCCGTTGCTAGAACCCCTGCGAGTGGCCTTGCGACCCAAACTGCGCAAGACCACGCCTATTGTTGTGGATATGTTGATTGATCATCACCTGGCGAAGCATTGGTCCGATTACCATGAACAACCACTCTCTGAGTTCACTCAACTTCGATACCGGCAATCAAGAGATTTCAACCTATTGGACCTTCCTGAAAAGTTAGAGCGCACACTTTATTGGATGGAGGAAGACGACTGGTTGTCTGGTTACAGAGAGCCAGAAAACCTGGTGAGAGCGCTAGGTGGAATGTCCAGAAGAATAAGGTTTAAAGATTCAATGCAAGCCTCTGGGTTTTGGGCAATTGACCAGATTTCTCTACACGCTAGAAGTGTTCACGAGTATTTAACGAGCTTGGTTCAGACAATAGAGGCAGATACTAAGCTCCACTGCTCACCCAATACAATTAGTATCAAGTGAGCAGTCGTGCTTTCTAAAGATCTATTAGAAGGTAACCGTTACTTCGTATATCGCGGTACCGATTTCGATCTCACACAGGCCAGGGCTAACGCCTGCATCGCTCAAGCTAAACCGAATAGCAAATTCATACCCAGTACCTGGATTCCGATAAGTATTTTCTACACTTCCATCTGCAGGATTAGTAACCGTTGCATCAACCTCTTCGCAACTAACGCTTATTCCGGTACCAGCCGCAGGAATGTTGCCGGCATCGTCTGAAACTGTGTAGGTTTCCGTTGAACTATTGCCAGCAATATTGACATTAGCAGGTCCGGTAATACTCAAGAATGGGCGGCTCAGTATTAAACCCAAATCAAGAGACAAGTAAGTTAACTGATCACAATGACCATTGTCTCGGGCTGCTTGAGTGCAACTTGAACCACGGTACTTTGTAGTTCCGGTGCCATCCGCATATACACCTGTTGCAATTGCATCAGCGGTATTGGTTCTAAAATTTAGTCTTGACCAACAATTTATAAACGAAGCTTCGACGTTATCCCAATCACCATCACCATTTACGTCTACAAAATTCTCACCCAAATCGTGATCATCGTCGTTGTTAGAATCGAGATAAGGTTCTGGTAACGGACAGAAATACTCTCCTTCGTCATACGCACCGTTCCCATTTTCATCAATAAAATACTCGTCACCTCGTGTAAAGGCGAGCACTCTGACTCCGCCATCTTCAGGCCAGGGGTTAGCACTGGTCCAAGTTAGTGAGCAACGCCCTCCAACTACGACACAGCTTTCGACGGGGCCTCCGTTTTCACCTACAATTTGCCCAGCACTCGTTTTTAAACTAAATATAGAACCTTCTGCCGCTGGTCCGCCTGTTCGGTCGCTTACGATAAGACTAAGAGCAACGTCAATACCAAACTTACCCCAAGCCTCTTCAGGGTTAAAAGTTTCAGGTCCAAAAGTTAACCAATGTGACATTGGGAGCCCTGAATTTACTGTAATGTCATAAGGGTTTTCAGTAGAAATAAATGTTCCTGTAGGATCGCCTAAACTATCTAAGATTTCGGTCGTTGCAGATACCTTAAACGTTGTATTCACGGTTCCGCTTTGGGCAATTGCATAGACTTCGCCGGCAGAATTTGTTGTACCTTCATCTTTTGTAAGCTGAACTCCGCCAATTGGATTCTCAATATTAAATGTCACTTCTTGGTTGCTGACAGGATTCCCCAGCAAATCTCTTACAACAAAAGGAACCCGCGTTGTAGTAGGTCGATTTGCTGTACCGAACCCCAATATACCGATCGTCGAAGTTTCTGGCTGCGCGCCAGTAATAGATCCCACCTCAATGCCTTGCACAGTAATGGTGCCAGCTGCGGTCGCAGTACCACTTCCTGTACTGACGCGAGCGGTGACTGTGTCTTCACCTCTGCAACCTTCAGCAGTATACGTTGTGCTGACCGTTCCCTGGCCTGTCGCGGTTGCAGGACTGAAGGAGGCTCTTGCGGGTGTAATACTTGAGCACTGGGACGAGAAATCAACAGAAACTGTCTCTGCTGTATAGAGCGCATTATTGCTATTTTCGTCGACGACATTCACTCGTATTTCAGTCGATCCACCCGCACTCAGTGTTTCTAGTGAGATGGTCAGTGCGCCTTCCTGAAAGCTTCCGCCTTCACCAGTACCAATTGTAAGGTTTACCGGTGTTGTATCGTTGCCGCCTCCTGTATCACCACCGCCACCACCTCCGGTATCACCACCACCGGTATCACCGCCGCCATCATCACTTCCATATCCATCGCCATCACAGGCAACCAGGGCTAATGACAGCAACAAGGCCATCCCTACTTTTTTATCGAACATCAGACGAGCTCCCATTCGGGCTTTGTATAGTGACTGTAAGGTCTAAGATAATCTTACCGGGCGCTGCAATCAAAAAAAAACGGCGTAAAACGCCGTTTTTTCCAGATTTAAGACTCAGGTCACACTTCGAGGTAATCCAATATCCCCTCAGCAGCCTTACGGCCCTCATATATAGCGGTGACAACCAGGTCTGAACCCCGCACCATGTCACCACCAGCGAAGATCTTCTCGTGGCTGGTCTGGAATGGGTATTCCTGGTGCTCAGCGGCGCTAACCCGCTGCCAGTCGTCCAGCGTGATGTTGTTGGGCTCGAACCAGTCGGCCGGGCTCGGCTGGAAGCCAAAGGCGACAATCACGGCGTCTGCGGCCAGTATTTCTTCCGAGCCGGGGATCACCTCAGGACGCCGACGACCGTTTTCATCCGGCTCACCCAGTTGGGTGGTGACCAGTTTGATGCCTTCAACCTTGCCATCGCCCACGATTTCAACCGGCTGGCGGTTGAACAGGAACTCGACGCCTTCTTCCTTGGCGTTGGCGACTTCACGGCGCGAACCCGGCATGTTGGCTTCGTCGCGGCGGTAGGCGCAGATCACCTTAGCGGCCTGCTGGCGAATGGAGGTGCGGTTGCAATCCATGGCGGTGTCGCCACCGCCGAGCACCACGACCCGCTTGCCTTCCAGGTTGATGTAGTCCGCCGGGTCTTTTTCCCAGCCTTTGGTGTGGTTGACGTTGGAGATCAGGAACGGCAGCGCTTCGTGCACGCCGTCGAGGTCTTCACCCGGGAAGCCGCCTTTCATGTACTTGTAGGTGCCCATGCCCATGAATACAGCGTCGTAATCAGCCAACAGCTGTTCGAAGTCGATATCGACGCCGATTTCGGTGTTCAGGCGGAATTCGACGCCCATGTCTTCGAACACATCACGGCGCTTGGCCATGATGGACTTTTCCAGCTTGAATTCCGGAATGCCGAAGGTCAGCAGACCGCCGATTTCGGGGTATTTATCGAATACCACGGCTTTTACGCCATTGCGTGCGAGAACGTCGGCGCAGCCAAGCCCGGCAGGGCCGGCGCCAATGACAGCCACCTTCTTGTTGGTCTGGGTCACTTTCGACAGGTCGGGCTTCCAGCCCATGGCGAAGGCGGTGTCGGTAATGTACTTCTCGGCATTACCGATGGTCACCGCTCCAAATCCGTCGTTCAGGGTGCAGGCGCCTTCGCAGAGACGATCCTGCGGGCAGACCCGGCCGCACACTTCAGGCAGGGAATTCGTCTGGTGGCACATTTCGACCGCTTCGAGCACATTGCCCTCACTGACCAGCTTCAGCCAGTTGGGAATGAAGTTATGTACCGGGCACTTCCACTCACAGTAGGGGTTACCGCATTCGAGGCAGCGGTGCGATTGCTCGGCCGCCTGCTTCTGGCCAAAAGGCTCGTAGATTTCCACAAACTCGTGTTTGCGGGTATGGATGTCTTTCTTGGCAGGCTCGCGACGGCCGACATCGACAAATTGAAAATCGTTGTTCAAACGCTGTGTCATAACCATTCTCCGTCGGATTACTCAGGGCGGGCCCGGGTGTTGGACAACAAATCGGACAGGCTGGCGGCCTTCGGCTTCACCAGCCAGAAGCGGCTGACGTAGTCGTCGTAGTTATCCAGCAGCTCGGCGCCCCAGGCGCTCTTGGTGTCGTCAACGAAGCGACCGATCACACCAAAGAGGTGATCCCGGTAGGTTTCCATGCTTTCGGTGCCGATGCGGTGAATATCCACCAGTTCACGGTTGTACTTGTCCGGGAAGGTGTTCTCCAGATCCAGCACGTAGGCAAAGCCGCCGGTCATACCGGCGCCGAAGTTACCACCCACATACCCCAGCACAGCGACCATACCGCCGGTCATGTATTCACAGCAGTGGTCGCCAGCGCCTTCGATCACGGCCACACAACCGGAGTTGCGCACCGCGAAGCGTTCACCGGCTGAACCGGCCGCGAACAGGGTGCCGCCGGTAGCGCCGTACAGGCAGGTGTTGCCCATGATCGAGGTTTTCTGCGTTTCAAAGGCGCTGCCTTTGGGCGGCCGGATAACGATTTTGCCGCCGGTCATGCCCTTGCCGACGTAGTCGTTGGCATCGCCGTCGAGCACCAGGTTCAGACCGCCCGCGTTCCACACCCCGAAGCTTTGCCCGGCAATGCCGGAAAGATTCAGAGTGATTGGCCGGTCGCTCATGCCCTGGTTGCCGTAGCGTTTGGCAATCTCGCCCGAGGCCCGTGCGCCGATGGAGCGGTCGCAGTTGCCGATGGTGAAGTCAAATTCACCGCCGGTCTTATTTTCGATGGCCGGCAGAATGGCGTCGAAAATCTCGCGTTGTTTGGTGCCTTTATCGAACGGCACGTTGCGCTCAATTTCGCACTGCTGCGGCTTGTCGGCCGGCACCTGATCGCTGAACAGGATGTTCGAGAGGTCCAGGCAGTTCTGCTTGTCGGTCTGGCCCTTTTTAACAGTGATCAGATCGGTGCGACCAATCACCTCGCCCAGGCTGCGATAGCCGAGCATGGCCAGGTGTTCACGCACTTCTTCAGCCACAAAGCGGAAATAGTTTTTCACCATTTCAACCGTGCCGCGGAAGTGCTGGTCGCGCAGATGATCGTCCTGCGTCGCCACCCCGGTGGCACAGTTGTTCAGGTGGCAGATGCGCAGGTATTTGCAGCCCAGCGCGACCATGGGCGCAGTACCGAAGCCATAGCTTTCAGCACCGAGCATGGCGGCTTTGATCACGTCCAGCCCGGTTTTCAGGCCGCCGTCTGTCTGCAGGCGAATCTTGCCACGCAGATCGTTGCCGCGCAGCGTCTGCTGTACTTCAGCCAGGCCCAGTTCCCAGGGGGAGCCGGCATGTTTGATCGAGGTTAACGGACTGGCTGCAGTGCCGCCATCGTAACCGGAAATAGTGATCAGATCGGCATAGGCTTTGGCGACCCCGGCGGCAATGGTGCCGACACCGGGTTCCGACACCAGCTTGACGGAGACCAGGGCATCCGGGTTGATTTCTTTGAGGTCAAAAATCAGCTGCGCCAGGTCTTCAATGGAATAGATGTCGTGGTGCGGTGGTGGCGAAATCAGCGTCACACCGGGCACCGAAAAGCGCAGCTCGGCGATCAGTTTATTGACCTTACCACCGGGCAACTGGCCGCCCTCGCCGGGCTTGGCGCCCTGGGCGACTTTGATTTGCAGCACATCGGCGCTCATCAGATAGGCTGGGGTTACCCCAAACCGACCTGAGGCCACCTGCTTGATCTTGGAACGGCGATTCGTGCCGTAACGCTTGGGATCTTCACCGCCTTCGCCCGAATTGCTGCGACCACCCAATTCATTCATGGCTATGGCCAGCGCTTCGTGCGCTTCTGGCGACAAGGCGCCGAGCGACATGGCGGCTGAGTCGAACCGCTTGAACAGGGCTTCGGCTGGCTCCACTTCCGACATCGGGATCGCCTTGCGATCCGACGTCAGTTCGAACAGGTCGCGAATGGTCGCGACCGGGCGGCTGTTCACGTAGTTGGCGTAGTCGCGGTAGCGGGATTCATCAGCGTTCTGTACGGCGTCCTGGAGGCTGGTCACTACATCCGGGTTGTAGCCGTGGTATTCGCCACCGTGAACGTACTTGAGGTACCCCCCTTGCTGGATCGACTTGCGCGGTTTCCAGGCGGTTTTGCCCAGCGCCTGCAACTCTTCATGGAAGTGCCTGAACCCTGCGCCCTGAATGCGGCTGGGTACACCTTTGAAGCAAAGGTTGACCACTTCATCCGCCAGGCCCACAGCTTCAAATAACTGGGCGCCCCGGTAAGAGGCAATGGTGGAGATGCCCATTTTCGACATGATCTTGAACAGGCCCTTGTTAACGCCCTTGCGGTAGTTCTTGTGCAACTGGCGCGGGTCACCCTGCAACTCATTGGTGCGGATCATGTCATCCAGAACTTCATACACCAGATAGGGGTAGACCGCCGTCGCACCGAAGCCAATGGCCACGGCAATCTGATGGGGGTCACGAATGGCGCCGGTATCCAGCACGATGTTGGTATCGCAACGCAAACCGTGATCAACCAGGTGATGATGCACAGCCCCGGTAGCCATAACGGCTGGAATGACCAGCTGACCTGCTTTCAGGTCACGGTCTGACAGCACGACAATCTTGACGCCTTCACGGCTGGCTTCTGCCGCCGTTTTGCACAAGCGGTCCAGTGCCTGCTCCAGGTCGCCATCGGCCGGGTACGCCAATGGCAATACCTGGTGACGAAACTCCGGTGCTTCCTGATGCAGGAAGTTCTGGAACTTCAGTGGCGACAACACCGGTGACGTCAGAATCAGACGCTTGGCATGGTCTGCCGTGGGTGCAAACAGGTTCCGCTCCGGCCCCAGGCAGGTTTCCAGCGACATGACCACCGCTTCACGCAAGGGATCGATCGGCGGATTGGTAACCTGGGCAAATTGCTGGCGGAAATAATCGGTTACCGGACGAATGTGCTGTGACAGCACCGCCATCGGGGTATCGTCCCCCATGGAACCTACCGCCTCCTGGCCACTTTCAGCCAGCGGACGCAGCACCTGGTCGCGCTCCTCAAAGGAGACCTGGAACATTTTCTGGTAGGCCAGCAGCTGCTCAGGCGACAGCGACGAGCCGTCTACTTCTTCGGCCAGTTCCAGCTTGCTACGCAGACGCACCGCGTTGTTTTTCAGCCAGTCCTTGTAGGGGTGGGTTTTCTTCAGCCGGTTATCAATTTCTTCGGTTTGCAGGAACTCACCGGTGTGAGTATCCACTGCCACGATGCGACCTGGCCCAACCCGGCCCTTGGCCACAACATCTTCCGGCTTGTACTGGAAGGTACCAATTTCTGAGGCCAGGGTAATAAAGCCATTTTTAGTAATGACCCAGCGCGCCGGACGTAAGCCATTACGGTCGAGCATGCAGACGGCGTAGCGACCATCGGTCAATACGATGCCGGCCGGGCCATCCCAGGGCTCCATGTGCATGGAGTTGAATTCATAGAAAGCTTTCAGCTCTCCATCGATGTTTTCGACGTTGTGCCAGGCAGGTGGAATCATGGTGCGGCAGGCACGGAACAGGTCCATACCGCCGAGCAGCATCAGCTCGAGCATGTTGTCCATGCTGGAGGAATCCGAACCGGTCGTGTTGACCACTGGCTGCAGTTCTTCCAGGTTCGGCAGGTGCGGGGATTCGAACTTGCTCGCCCGGGCTCTTGCCCAGTTGCGGTTACCCTGAATGGTGTTGATCTCACCGTTGTGTGCCAGCAGGCGAAACGGCTGGGCCAGCGGCCACTTGGGCATGGTGTTGGTGGAAAAACGCTGGTGGAATACGCAAATTCCGGTTTCCATCGATTCGCTCGCCAGGTCCAGATAAAAACGCGGCAAGTCTTCCGGCATAACCAGGCCTTTATAGGACAGCACGGTGTCGGACAACGAGCAGATATAGAATTCGTCATCGTCTTGCATGGCCAGCTCCGCCTTGCGGCGGGCGCTGTAGAGCTTCACGGCAAGGCCGTCAGGCGATTCGGCTTTAACGAACACCTGCTCGATCACCGGCAGACAATCGAGCGCCATGGGCCCACAGACTCGGGTATCGGTCGGCACGGTACGCCAGCCAACCAGTTCCAGGCCTTCGTTGGCCAGCGCTGTTTCCAGCGCGGTACGGCCAGAGGCTGCCCGGGCTTCGTCGGCGTTCAGGAAGATCATGCCAACAGCATAGTGCTGACCCAGATCGGTCTGGAACAGGGCATCAGCCTGCTCACGCACAAAAGCATCGGGCATTTGCAGCAACAGGCCACAGCCATCGCCGGTTTTGCCGTCGGCGGCAATACCACCACGGTGCGTCATGCAGGTCAGAGACTCGATGGCGGTTTGCAGCAATTCATGGCTGGCCTGGCCCTGCATGTGGGCGATCAGACCAAAGCCACAGTTATCACGGAATTCATCAGGCTGATAAAGACCGGTGGGGCGATCGAGGCGGTCAGACAGTGAAGAACTGTCTGTTTGATGGAGACCCTGTTTCATAGTGACTCTCTTCTTATCGGGGAACACCGGCACCCAGAGGCGAGGAATCGCAAGGATTCCCACCTATACACGGCTGGCTATCCCGGTGTTCATGCTGATCTGCTCAGGGAGGGTTGCCCGGCTTTGGCAAACGGCAGGTCACTTTATCGACCCCTGCCAGCCTTCAACCCGCCTTATGAACGACTGAATCTGCGGCTGAGTCTACTGAGCCAAAGCGACTTCACAAACTATAACGGTATAATAGGAGGGTAAATTAGTCGCTTCAGTGAAAGAAGCGACGCCAAGCATGAAATTTCAGTTGTTCCGAATCGCGGTTGCTTTTAAATCGGCCACATTTCTCGCCCAGGGAGACTCGTCGGAAAAATCGTCTGGGAGGTTAGGAATATCTGCCCTCGCGGTTGCTGAATCCGGGTACAACCCATAAACCAGCACGTGCCAGGGCCGGCTATCCAGCTGGGTGGTTACAATACCGAACTGGTCGGGATCTGCCTGGCCTTCAATCAGGCGTACAATGGCAGCACGATCCCGAACACCCAGTAATTGTAATGAATATTGGGTATCACTGGCCCCAGCCAGCCAATTGGGCAGTGCGTCTGCGGCAACCGCAGTGCCGGGCTCCGGTGCAGCCGGTTCCGGGGCGGGCTCAGGCGCCGGAGTATTGCCCTCAGGTTCAGGGGCACTGTCTGGCTCGGCCGGAGGTTCTTCCGGGGCAGGGGCAGCCGGAGGCTCGGTCGCGGGAGCAGGCGGTGCATCGGCAGGCACCGGAGCGTCATCTCCGCTTTCGGTCGCGCTCTGCTGCCGGGCTTCAACTCGTGCAACGGCCTCTGCCAATCGCTGCTGCACCTCCGAGTTTGCCGCTGCAACCTGAGTGTCGGGTTCTCGTAATGTCTCGTCCGGCCGGGGTTCGTCCCCTCCCCGGCTGTAGAGAAACACCAGCACCAGAAGAGTCACCACAGCCGAGCCGGCAATCAGGTGTGTTAATGGAAAGCCCTGCTGACGTTCCGTGGTCTTGAAGGTGCCGGCAATAAGGTAGTCACTCACCACCTGATTCAAATGTCCGGGCAGGCCGTGCGCCAGATCATTCAGCCGGGCAATATCGCGAGTGTCGATCGGTACGGCGTCGAGATGACCGGCGGCGGCAAAGCGGTCTCGCAAATACCCGGCGGCATCGGCTTCAGAGAACGCCTCAAGCACCAGCACAAACCAAAGCTCATCGTTTCCGGCCTGCTCTATAGCCGTTGCCGACTCAGCCAGCCACAGTTGACGCATGCGCAGATCGGGTTGTGTCGCCAGGGTGTGTAATGACTGCACCCAGGATTGCACTTCGCCACTCCAGCGATCAGCGTGTTCAACAATCATCAGAAAATTTTCGCCATCGGCGGTGCGCTGAGCGACGGCATCGGCAATATTCCGAAACAGAGAGGCGGTATCGGAATCGACCCGCAAACCCAATCCAAGCTGACCAATCAATTCACGGCAGATAAGGTCTAACTGACTGGCGCTGCCTGCATCCAACCAGGCGACACGCCACTCATCATCAAAACGTCGCAGCACTTCACGCGCCAGATGCCGCTTACCGCCCTCGGCAGGTGCCATCAGCAGGCAGTCCTGAGGGCTAAAAGTCAGCAGGTGTTTGAGTTGTTCAACGGTATCGGAGCGTTCAGCGACACCGCTGAACACGGCTGCATCGACATCCTCGCCGAACGGATCTCGTGCCAACCCATAATAGTCGAGCATGCGTTGGGTTTGATCGGGCATATCCTGCATAAAGGGTACCGGTCCTGAACGTACATTCATTAAACCGACTCACTTCAGCACTGTCCAGCGACTTTGTAAAGCCTCAGCGAATACGCTTTTCCGCAAGTCTGACCACGATTTTTCAGGTTACCCCGTCACAGGCTTCCTTCAAGGTTTCAGCAAGCGCTTCCGGGGCAAAATCGGCGGTTACCACAGCCTGGCCCAGGCCAGTCAGCAGCACCAGACGAAGCTGTCCCGACTCGACTTTTTTGTCGCGAGCCATATGTGTCATGAATGAGTCCGGGGTCATTTTTACAGGCACCTCAACTGGCAAGCCAGCCTGGCCAATGAGTGCCAGCGCGCGCGTGAAGACATCGTCTTCGATCCAGCCCAGCCGCTTGCTCATCAAACAGGCCATGACCATACCCGTGCCCACTGCTTCACCGTGTAACCAGGTCCCATACCCCATTTCCGCTTCGATGGCATGACCAAACGTATGGCCAAGGTTCAGCGTTGCACGCAGCCCCTGCTCGGTCTCATCCGCGACTACAATGCGTGCTTTTGCCACGCAGGACCGATAGATCGCTTCACTGATGGCTACAGAATCATTAGCCATCAGTTCTGGCATGGACTGTTCGAGCCAGCCAAAGAAGTCGGCGTCGCCAATCAGCCCATACTTGATCACTTCAGCCAGGCCGGCCGACAACTCCCGGCCGGGCAAGGTGACAAGTACAGTCGGATCAATGAGAACGGCAACCGGCTGTTTAAAGGCACCGATCATGTTTTTCCCGAGCGGATGATTAATGCCAGTCTTGCCGCCGACCGATGAATCGACCTGAGACAACAGCGTGGTAGGTACCTGGACAAAATCAACACCACGCTGATAGGTCGCGGCAGCATACCCCGTCATATCACCGATCACCCCTCCTCCGAGTGCCACCAACACCGCTTTTCGACTGAGGTTGTTCTGTAGTAGGAAGTCATAGATCCGGGTCAGGGTCGCCTGGTTCTTGTGAGCTTCACCGTCTGGCAAAACCAGGGTAAGCAGCCGCCTCCCTGGCTTGTCGAGGCCCGCTTTAACGGCTTCAAGGTATAGCGGCGCAACTACGTCGTTGGTGACTATGACTACCTCAGTATGCGCAACGCACTCGTTCCAAACCGAGGCGTCTTGCAGGCAACCAGGTTGAATCAGAATCGGGTAACTGCGATCACCCAGCTCAACGGTTAGTTTCATAGGCTGTATCCAGTGCTTTCAGTTGTCGAAGGATATCGCGCACAACTGAGCGTGTACTGTGCCCGTTGGTGTCGACCATGATGTGCGCTGTTGCTTCGTAGAGAGGGTTGCGCAGCTGCGCCATTTGTTTGAGTACCTGACGAGGGTTGGCGTTTTGCAACAAAGGGCGATTTCGGTCTTTTGCAGTGCGCACCAGTTGCTGGGCAACCGATGTTTTTAAATAGACCACAAAACCGGCCGAGCGCAACAATGACCGGTTCTTTTCTCTGAGGATTGCACCGCCACCGGTTGCCAGAACCTGAGGTGGCTCTGCAACCAAATCGGCCAGAACCTGGCTTTCCCGATCGCGAAAGCCAGCCTCTCCCTCCAGATCAAATATCCAGGGAATATTGGCTCCGGAGCGCTCTTCAATTTCCTTGTCGGAATCGACAAAGGCCAGGCCCAGTTGCTCAGACAGCAAACGGCCGATGGTGCTCTTTCCAGCGCCCATCGGCCCGATAAGAATGACTCTTCCAGATGACATCAATTCACATCAGTTAGCGGCCAATCCTTCTTGCACCAACTTCGGCGTAATAAAGATCAACAATTCGGTTTTTTCCTCAGACGAACTGGTGCGTCTGAACAAGGTTCCCAGAACCGGCAAGTCGCCCAGCAGGGGAGTCTTGTCGATCGTCGTTACACTCTCTGTCCGGTAGACGCCACCCAGCACGAGCGTATCCCCATTATTGACCAGAACCTGTGTCGTCACCGAGTTGGTGTCAATGGCATTACCGCCCGCTGCCAGGGAGTCCTGCGTAACCACCAGATCCAGTACAACGCGGTTATCCGGTGTGATTTGCGGCGTCACTCGCAATGACAGGCCGGCGTCCCGGAATATGGTTTCACCCTCGGCACCCTGAAACGGAATGGATTGACCGGAGATGATGTAGGCCTCCTGTCCGTCCGAGGTCACAATTTTCGGCTGTGACACAACCTCTGCCGAACCCCGGGTTTCCAGTGCCGACAACTCAAGATCGAGTGCATAGTCAAAGGCGGCTACACCGATGGCGAATGAGCTGGCGTTACCACCGGCAGGCAGGTTAACCGCCAACGCGTCCGGATACGACTGGGTATAGGACGTGCCATCAGAGTTAAACAGATCTTCACTGATACTGCTGGTTGAATCGAGTGACCCGGAAGCAACCACGGGAGGGAAGTTGCCGCCCGAATTTACGTTACCACCCCAGCGAATACCCAATTCCTTACCAACCGAGGTTCGGGCAGCTACCACTCGCGCCTCGATCAGCACCTGCCGTACTGGACGGTCAAAAATTTCTATGGCTTCGCGCATGCGGTCGAGATTGCTGGCGGTATCACGAATGATCAGCGTATTCGTGCGCGTATCAGCCGATGCAGAACCCCTGCTTGATAAGAACCCGGAAGAAGACCCCGACCCACCTTGAGAACTACCAGTATCGCCTTCCTCGGTGGTGTCTACGGAATCAGCTCCGGCGCCGCCGGCACCGGTTTGCAGCACTTCAAGAATATCAGCTGCACGGGCGTAATTGATTTGAACGAACTCGGTTACCAGAGGCGCCAGTTGTTCGGCCTGCTGCTGTGACTCAAGCTCAAGCCGTTCGCGCTCGGCGATTTCTTGCGCAGGGCCAACCAGCAATACATTTCCTGTCTGACGCTTGTCGAGGCCTTTGGTTTTCAATACCAAATCGAGCGCCTGGTCCCAGGGCACATTTTGCAATCGCAGGGTAATGTTTCCGGAGATGGAATCAGAAGCGACCAGATTCAGGCCAACGTAGTCGGCAATCAGCTGCAGAACGTTTCGAACTTCAATATCCTGAAAGCTCAGCGACAGACGATCACCACTGTAAGGGAACTGTGCTTCCTGTCGTGCCTGCGCCTCAGCCGGGGTTACCGTTTGAACATCGATCGTCATACGGTTATCGGTCTGGTAGGCCAGATAATCAAAGGCACCATCCAACTCCAGCTCTACGATGCCGTTTTCATCGTCACGATAGACATTGATATAGTGAACCGATGTCGCAAAATCGACAACATCAAGGCGACGGCGCAATTCACGGGGAACTTCGAAGTCTTCCAGCTCTACGACAATAGACCCGCCGCGTTCAATAATATCGGTGCGCGCATTGTTGTTTGAAAACTCAAGAATAACCTGTCCGGTACCCTCTTCCGACCGACGAAAATCCACATTTACCAGTTCGGACTGCTCACTGTTACTGGTACGGCTGGCTTGGGTTGCAGAAGCGCTATTCGTATTTAACGCAGGCTGAGCGCTTGCTACTGGCTGCACAGAATTGTTGCTCGACTGGCTTGAAGTAGACCCAAGCACGCTTTCAGCACCTTCACCCACAACAATCTGTACCGTATTACCCGATACAGCAGTGGCGTAAGGCACCAAAGAAGACAGGCTCAGTACGATACGGGTACGTCCACCCGAAGAAACAATGGCAGCATTCCGAGTATTTCCGGTACCTATCTGAACATAACGACTGTCCAGTAAGCTGTCTGTGTCCCGGAAATCCAGCGAGATCCTCGCTGGGTTTTCAATGCTGTAGCCTACTGGTGTGGGAGCCGGACCATCGAAAGTCAACTCCAGCTGAGTTCGGTCTCCCGACAATGCCAGGGCCTGAAAGTCTGTAAGTGATACAGCCAGAGCGCTGCTGCACCAGGTCATCAGGACCAGCGGTAATGTGTACTTCTTAATAATATTTTTCAAATTCATTGGTTTCACCTTATCGCTCTCCCAGCCTTAATTGTCGAGACCCGAGAGAACTATAGCCCTGGGTCGCTCAACCCAGTTGTCCTGACCCGACGGTACGATTTCGATTAAATCTATCTGCGTTTCGCTGATGCTGATAATCTCGCCATGGTTTCGACCCATGTAGTTTCCAACCTGAACCCGGTGAATTTCACCGTCACCATCGCGGATCAGCCCCCAAAGATCGCCCTCTTGAAGGCCGGCCAGGGTGCCTACCATAGTTAGATTCTCGACCCGATAAGACTCCAGAAATTCAGGAACCCTATCCGGATCCGGTCGCACGTTACTACGCGGTGCTTCTGCTTCTTCCGTTTCCAGTTCAACCGGTCGTGGAGCCTCAAATGGGGAGCGCTCACCACTGGCCGTGTAGGATACGAATTCAAAGGTTGCAAATTCAGGGGGTGGCGGAATGCTGCCACTTGGCCGGGAGTCAATTTCCGCCACATAGTCTCTCAGGTCGACCAAAGGGTCTTCCTGAACACACCCAACCAAAACCAACCCCAAAACAGCTGTCAGGAATGCACTATTTCTCACTGCGCACCTCCTGGGTTATAGCGGTAGGTTCGTGCATTGATGGTCATGCTCAAGGGCGATTCCATTTCAGCATCGGATTCAGCACCACGCTGGCGGTTCGCAGCGGTCATATTGAAATCGTGCAGCGTAACGATACGCGGTATTGCCGACATCGCACTCACGAACGTACCCATCTCGTGGTAAGTGCCACGAACCTGAATGGCGATGGGTGTTTCTATGTAGAACTCTTTGACAACGTCGTTGTTGGGAGTGATTCGGTCGATTTCCAAACCACTCTGTGTGCCGGTCGTGCTGATATCGTCCAATAAGCCCGGCATTTCCGTTTCGTCCGGCAACTGATTCAACAAGGCGCCAAAAGACTCTTCCATTTCAGCCAACTGGGCTTTAAAGGAGTCCAAATTAGCTACCCGAAACGCCTTTGACTGGTATTCTTGCTTCAGGTTTGGCTCCCGGGCAGTCGCCCGCTCCAGTTCGGCGTATGAATCCTTGATTGCAAACCAGTAAAAACCAAAAACGATCGCACCCGACAGTATCAGCAGCATTATCAGCTTAATGCCGAATGGCCAGGACCCCATGTTCTCAAAATCGGGATTGTTATAGTCAAAACGGCGAAAGCCGTCAGCAAACTCCTGGAAAGTCATGATTCAGACTCCTCATTCGGGTTTGCCCGCTCAACCCGAATACTAAAAGTATTACCCACGACTTCCGCTCCGTCTGTTACTGACTGAACGTTGATCAGGAAGGCATTCTGAAACCAGGCCGATCGATCCAGATTCCGCAAAAAGTCCGAAATACTCAGCGGACGATCAGCATTACCCGTAATGTTGATCGTCGTACCCTGGCTGGTCATGGAGTTGAAATACACACCTTCAGGGGTCGCTTTAACCATTTCATCAAAGACGTGCACGATGATCGGCCGATCACCCTGCAGGCTCTGAATCACTTCCATCCGCTCGACCAGCTGTTCACGTTGCTCGCGCAACGACTGAATTTCGACAATCTTCTGATCAAGGTCGCTGATGCGACGCTCCAGAAAGGTATTGCGCTGGTCCTGGTAAGCAATCTGGCTGGCAACTTGCTGGTCCCAGCTCCAGCCAGCGGCACCGGCGGCAACCACAACCAGCATCAGAATCAGAATAAACTGTTTCTGACGCTCCTTGCGGCGCTCCTCGCGCCAGGGCCTTAAATCAATATTTGCCACGTTCGAAACTCCTCAATGCCAGACCGCAGGCAATCATAAGGGCCGGTGCGTCATTGGTCAGATTGCTGGCATTTACCTTATTCGACAGCGTCATGCTGGCAAAGGGGTTCGCAACCATGGTGTTAGTCCCGATCTTTTCCTTGACCATTTGCGCCAGCCCAGGGATCGACGCTGTCCCACCTGCCAACAGAATATAGTCGACATCGTTGTAAGGGGACGCAGCAAAGAAAAACTGCAGTGAGCGGGTAACTTGCTGGACAACTGCTTCCTTGAAGGGCTCAAGCACTTCACTGGCGTAGTCATCCGGTAACCCGCCCTGCTTTTTAGCAAGCCCGGCTTCTGCCTGGGTCATGCCATAGCGGCGCATGATTTCTTCAGTCAGTTGTTTGCCGCCGAACAGCTGCTCGCGAGTGTAAATGGTTTTACCGTCGTTAAGCACGCTGAGCGTTGTCATAGTGTGACCTATGTCCACCACTGCGACGGTCAGACCATCATCGGAGGGCTCCAGCTCGGGTATCAGCAACTGAAAGGCCCGTTCCAGAGAGAAGGCCTCCACATCCACCGCACGGGATTCCAAACCACCCAACTCGAGTGCGTCTTCCCGTAATTCGACGTTTTCACGCCGGCAGGCCGCCAGCAGCACATCCACCAGACCATCTCCTTTCTCGGACGGGCCGATGACGTCGAAATCGATCGCGACCTCATCGAGCGGGTAAGGGATGTACTGGTCTGCTTCCACCTGGATCTGGTTCTCCATCTCCTCATCCGACAACCCGGCCGTCATTTGAATCGACTTGGTGATCACAGAAGAGCCGGACACCGCCACCGCAGCCTGTTTCAGCTTGGAGCGCGACTTTGTAACAAGCTTGCTGATGGCTTCCCCCACCCCTTCAATGTCGTTGATGTTTTTTTCAACAACGGCATTTTCAGGCAGAGGCTCAACAGCGTAAGCTTCTACTCGGTAACCGTTGGACAACTGACTCAGCTCCATCAACTTGACAGAAGTGGAACTGATGTCGATGCCCAACAGCCTTTTTTGCTTCTTTTTGAATAGCGAGGCCACGAATGTTTCCCTTGAACGACACGCACTTACGAACGTTTTATAGGTTTTACATTAAGTATTACATAACACAATAGACCAATCCGCAATGTATAAAAAGCATCATTTCTGCCTATAATGGCGGCCTTTTACGGCGGTTTTCAGCTAACCCCTTCATTTAATTGGGAAAACATGAAGTATTTGGTCAAATCAGCAAGCGTTATTCTGTGGGCAATCTTCTCTTTGATTTGTGCCCTGGTTCTCATTTCAGCCAGTGTCTATCTGTATCTTAGCCCGTCTTTACCCGACGTACAGACTTTAAGAGACATTCAGCTGCAAACCCCCATGCGCGTCGTCAGCGCCGACAATGAGCTGATTGCCGAGTTTGGTGAACAGCGTCGCAACCCGATTCAGTTCGATGAGATTCCGCCTTTGTTCGTCAAGGCACTCATCGCGATTGAGGATCAGCACTTTGAGGATCACCTGGGCGTGGATCCGTCCGGCTTTACTCGCGCGGTACTGACGGTACTGATGACCGGTGAAACCGATGGCCCCGGGGGCTCGACCCTGACACAACAGGTGGCCCGTAACTTCTTCCTGACCCGCGACAAGACCATCACCCGGAAATTTACAGAAATTCTGCTCGCGTTCCAGATGGAACGGGAACTCAGCAAGCAGGAGATCTTCGAGCTCTATGCGAACAAGCACTTTCTGGGCTACCGCGCCTACGGCATTCAGGCCGCCGCCGATGTGTACTACGACCGCGATGTTAACGACCTGACACTGCCGGAACTGGCGATGATTGCCGGCCTCCACCAGGCCCCGTCGGCCGCCAACCCCCTGATCAACCCCGACCGGGCCAAGCGCCGTCGTGACATGGTTCTGGGCCGCATGGCGGAACTGGATTTCATCCCACAGGCAACCTATGAGGTGGCCGTTCAGTCACCGCTCACGGCAGGCTTCAGCGGAAGCCGTCCGCAGATCGAAGCCTCCTACCTGGCCGAGATGGTGCGCGACCATATGGTTCAACGGTATGGTGAGGCTGCCTATACCGATGGCTACACCGTGCACACCACACTGAATACCCGCCTGCAAGCTGCGGCCAATCAGGGGATTCGCCAGGCGCTGACCGACTACAGCCGCCGCCACGGCTATCACGGCCCTGAAGATCACTATGATGTGGAAGGCCTGTCTGAAGAAGAAGCCCTGACGCACTGGCGCGAACTGATCGATCGTACACCGCGTTACGGCGGCCTGACGCCAGCGGTGGTCATCGCCGCTACCGATGAAGCGTTGCGCGTCATGCCACGCGGCAGTGAACCGGTTGATATTCCTCTGACGGAACTGCAGTGGGCACGTCCCTACATCACCGAAGACAGCATGGGCCCGGCGCCCGAAACGGGTACAGACATCGCCGAACCCGGCGATCTGGTGCGCGTTGTTCAAACAGACGGCCAGTGGCAACTGACCCAGGTACCCTGGGCCCAGGGCGCCCTGGTGTCACTGGATCCAAGCGATGGCAGTGTGAACGCCCTGGTCGGCGGCTTCGACTTCTTATTGTCAAAATACAACCGGGCCGTCCAGTCCAGCCGACAACCCGGGTCTGTCTTCAAGCCTTTTGTTTATGCCGCAGCACTGGATAAAGGCTTTACGCCAGCGACGATTGTGAACGATGCCCCCATCGTGCGATCCGACTCACTGCTCGAAGACGTCTGGCGACCGCGCAATTCCGGTGACCGGTACCTGGGTCCGATCCCACTGCGCCAGGCTCTCTATCAGTCGCGCAATTTGTCCGGAATCCGCATCCTCGAGGACATCGGGGTCGATTATGCCCGTCGCTATGCCGAACGGTTCGGTTTCGATCAGAACAATCTGGCACGGGACATGACGCTCGTCCTGGGCAGTACTGCCGCGTCACCCATGGACATAGCCCGCGCCTATGCGGTCTTCGCCAACGGGGGCTATTTGATTGAGCCTTACTTTATCGACAGCATCACCGACTCGAATGGCAACATCATTTTTGATGCTAACCCGGCTGTTGTGTGTAAGAACTGCCCGGAAACACCTCGCCCCTTCCAACTGGAGACCGATGACGAATCCACCTCTACCCAGGCCGAGACAGAAGCGGTCGATATCGCCCCGGTTGCACTGAATCTCGAAGACGATCCGACAGCCGAGACCACCGCCGGGCCAGCCCAGCCACGCTATGCACCCCAGGTCATGTCGGAGCAAACTGCTTATCTGATGGATTCCATGCTGAAAGATGTGGTACGCCGCGGTACCGGGCGTGTTGCCTATTCGTCCATGGGTCGTGATGACCTGGCCGGCAAAACCGGGACAACCAACAATGCTGTCGATGCCTGGTTCAGTGGTTACAACGGCGATGTAGTGACGGCTGCCTGGATCGGCTTTGACGACAACCGGGGTCTGGGGCAGGCCGAGTTTGGTGGTAAAGCGGCCTTGCCCGCCTGGATTACCTTCATGCAAGCCGCCCTGGAAGGCCAAAGCAGTAACTCCCTGTCGCAACCGGTTGGCATAGAACGCATTCGCATTGATCCGGCGACGGGCTTGCTGGCCCGGCCCAATCAGTCAAATGCCGTGTTCGAGATATTCAAGGAAGGAACAGCACCCACTGAAGTCAGCCGCGAAGATGTAACAATCGACTTTTCCTCGGATGGCAACGGCGACAGCAGCAATGGCAATGATGCCATCTCGCCTGAAATGCTGTTCTGACAAGCCCCTAGTCAGGGCTCATCAAACACAATAAAAAAGGCCCTGTCAGGGCCTTTTTTATTGATAGTCCGGTAAAGAGACCGCTCAGAGCTTGTATTCATCCGGCAATGGCAACCGGGCGACACCCGTCTCCACCGCTGCACGCGCTACCGCACCGGCAACCCGGTTCAACAAGCGCGAATCCAGTGCCTTGGGAATAATGTAGTTGCGTCCGAAAGACCATTGTTCGCCGCCATAGGCCGCCACCACTTCCGGCAGAACCTCTTCGCGGGCAAGTTCCTTGATCGCGTAGGCAGCGGCCAGCTTCATTTCTTCGTTGATGGCCGTTGCGCGCACATCAAGCGCGCCCCGGAATACAAAGGGGAAGCCAAGCACGTTGTTGACCTGATTCGGGTAGTCGGACCGGCCGGTGGCCATGATCAGGTCATCGCGGGTGGCCAGGGCCAGCTCTGGCTTGATTTCCGGATCCGGATTGGCACAGGCAAAAACAATGGGGTTGGGTGCCATTTTCTTTAATTGCTCGGCGCTGAGCATATCTGGCCCTGAAAGCCCCAGGAACATATCCGCGCCGTCGATGGCGTCGTCCAGCGTGCGCGCGCTGGTTACCGGATTGGCGAATTCGCGCTTGTACTGGTTCAGATCATCCCGACCGGCGTGAATGACACCCTTACGGTCGATCATCAACAGATTTTCCAGCGGCAGGCCAGCCGAAACCAGCAGGCGCGAACAGGAAATAGCCGCTGCACCGGCACCCAGGACGACCAGCTTGGCAGACGCCAGCGATTTACCCTGAATTTCAAGGGCGTTGAGCATGCCTGCGACCGTCACAATGGCCGTGCCGTGCTGGTCATCGTGGAAAATTGGTACCTTGCACTTTTCAATCAGCCGGCGCTCAACTTCAAAACACTCAGGCGCTTTGATGTCTTCAAGATTGATGCCGCCAAAGGTTTCCGCCATCAGCGAGACGGCCAGAACGATTTCATCAACATTTTCGGTATCGAGTTCAATGTCGATGGAATCGATATTGGCAAAACGCTTGAACAACAGAGCCTTACCTTCCATCACCGGTTTGCTGGCCAGTGAACCCAGGTTTCCGAGGCCTAGAATGGCGGTCCCGTTGGAGATAACAGCGACCAGGTTGCCTTTCATGGTGTATTTGAAGGCATTTTCCGGATCTTCGGCAATGGCACGCACCGGCTCTGCAACACCCGGGCTATAGGCCAGGGAGAGGTGTCGTGAGGTTTCGGCGGGCGTGGTGATTTCGATACTGAGCTTACCCGGGCGGGGCATTGCGTGGTATTCAAGCGCGTCGCGCTTTAACTCGTCTGACATGATCGGTGTCCATTATTATTGTGCAGATAGGTAGGAAAGCCCGCAAAGCATAACGAAGCGCTTCGGGTCGCTCAAGCAATCGAGCTAGAGGATAGTGCACGACAGTCTTGCTGACTACGCAAGAAATCTTCGAATGCCGTGTTCACGGCGGCCAGATACAAAAAAGCCCGGCGGAGCCGGGCTTTTTCATTGCACTGCGTATAGAGGGACAAATAGACCTTATTTGCCGATCTTGCGTGCAGAGAAACGCGACTTGAAGCGATCGATACGGCCGCCTGAGTCAACAATCTTCTGCTTGCCAGTATAGAAAGGGTGGCAAGCGGAGCAAACGTCGAGGTGCATTTCACCGCCACGGGTAGAGCGAGTCTTGATGACGTTACCGCAGGAGCAGTTGGCCGTCAGTTCCAGATAGTTCGGATGTATATCAGCTTTCATGGGTCACCTCTGTTGCGCCGCCACCCGGTCATTATTGCCGGGCACCGCACTTTGACGAAAGAAACAGGTTCAGGGCACAATGCCTGTTCGTTGCCGTCTCCAGTAGTAACTGTGGACGAGCCGCTAGCAAGACCAATGCCCCAAAAATGGGAGCGCAATCATACCAGAGTCTGATCGATTGACAACCACTTCCAAAAACCCGCTGCGCATCGCTGATATCGCCGTACCAGGCCCTTTCGCAGGCCCGCTGAGCTACCGGATCGAGCCGGGCCAGACGCCGGTTCCCGGCAGTCGGTGCAAGGTTCCGCTGCGCTCGCGCCAGGTGGTCGGCGTGGTGACCGGTGTTCGCCCGGCACAGCCGGGCGACAGTGACACCCTGAAAAGCATTGATGACGTACTTGATGACGCCCCCCTGCTGAGCCCCGATGTGCTGCAACTGGCACAGTGGGTCAGCCGTTATTACTTATACGACGCCTACCCGGCCTACATGCTGGCCTTTCCATCCGCGCTCCGGTCTGGCGAGACAGCAGAATTGAATGATGAACCACAGCTCGAACTGACCGTCTCCGGTGAGCACCTCGACCCTGACAAACTCAAAGGTCGTCGTCAGCGTGAGGCGCTGGCCTTGCTGCAGTCGCTCACCAAAGCCGGGCAGGTCTGTACGCCTGCACTGCTGAGACGTCAGGATGTCGAACGCACTCACTGGAAGGGCCTCATCGACAAGCGCCTGCTCAGGCAACGCCCCGCCCAACTGTTCCCGGCCAGTCCCACAGGGACGCTGCGCCAGCAAGCGCTGGCACTGAACCCGGATCAGACAGCCGCACTTGCGACACTGCCGGTCGAAGGTTTTGCCGTGCAACTGCTCGAAGGGGTCACCGGCAGTGGTAAGACCGAAGTCTATTTGCAGGCCATGCAACGCGCGCTCGAACGCGGCAAGCGCGTCCTGGTGCTGGTTCCGGAAATAGGCCTGACGCCGCAGACGCTGGCCCGGTTCCAGCAACGCTTTCAGGACAGACTGGTGGCCCTGCACAGCGGCATGACCGACAAACAGCGGAACAACGCCTGGTTGCGGGCCCAGGCGGGTGAGGCCAGCATCATTCTAGGCACCCGTTCTGCCATCCTGACGCCCATACCGGATTTGGGGCTGATTGTCGTCGATGAAGAGCACGATGCCTCCTACAAACAACAGGACACGCTGCGCTACCACGCCCGGGACCTGGCCATCTACCGGGCCCGCCTGCTGAACATACCGGTTATGCTGGGCTCCGCGACGCCGTCACTGGAATCCCTACACAACGCCCAGCAAGGCCGCTACCAACACCAGCAACTGCAGCAACGGGCCCAGGGTCAGACGCGAGCCCGGCTGGAAACCATCGACATGCGCAAGCAGCGCCAGGAACACGGCGTCTCGGAACGCCTGCTGCACCGGGTTCGCCAGCACCTTGAAGGCGGCAACCAGGTATTGTTGTTTCTAAACCGGCGCGGCTATGCGCCTTCCTGGTTCTGTCGTCAGTGCGGCTGGATGTCAGATTGCCCGTTTTGCGATGCCCGCCTCACCTATCATCGCGGCCGTCACCAGATGCTGTGTCATCACTGCGGCCATCAGGAACGACCGCATCAACAATGCCCCGAGTGTGGCTCAACCGACCTGACCCCCCTGGGCGCCGGCACCGAACGGGCCGAAGAAGCATTGGCAGCCTGGTTCCCGGACACCCCCATTATTCGCTTTGATCGCGACTCGGTCGCCAATGCGCGTGACCTCGAGCAACAACTGAACCGCGCCCAGGCAGATGGGCCCGCCATACTGGTCGGCACCCAGATGCTGGCCAAGGGTCACCATTTCGAGCGCGTCACTCTGGTCGGCATCATTGATATGGACGCAGGCCTGTTCAGTGCCGACTTCCGCGCCCGCGAACGCATGGGCCAACTTCTGGTTCAGGTATCCGGCCGCTCGGGCCGGGGCGACCTGGCCGGCGAGGTGGTGCTGCAGACCTTTCACCCGGACCACCCCTTCTTTACACCCCTGCTGGAGCAGGATTATCCTGCCTTCGCGACACAACTGTTGGCAGAACGTCAGCGCTCAGGACTACCGCCCTTTGGCTATCTGGCCTGCCTTCGCAGCGACAGCGCCTATCCGCAACGGGCAGAACAGCTATTAAAAGAAATGGCCGGGCGCCTCCTTGCCGAGCCCGGCATCCGGGTGTTCGGCCCACTGCCCGCCCTGCTGTCACGACGCGCCGGGAAGCACCGTTTTACCCTGCTGGTACAGAGTGACCAGCGCAGCCGCCTGCACACCGCGCTGCAACCGCTGGTAGCCGACTACCCACGCCAGCAACGCCATGTCAGCTGGCATCTGGACATCGACCCGATTGATCTGATGTAACTCAAGTTTCGGAGTTCGAGTCCGATTAAGTGGCGGTGGTCCGCTCCGGATACCGGGTATGCCTCTGTGGGGTCGGCGTAGATCCGTCCATGGAGCCTAGGCCGCAGCATCCATGCTGCGGACTACCCCACAGAGGCACACCCGGCACCCGCCGCTAGTCAACTCAGCGAACTCTGAAACTGGAATTTGTAACCTGCGGCCCTTACTCAAGCCGCCCTAAGCGGTGGAGTCCAGCAGGGGTTTCATGGATAATGCCCAGCATTCAAACTGCCTCCACCGCCCAGCCGGGTGAGCGCCCTCTGTACCGCCTACGATATAAACGGGAGTTTCGCACACAATGAAAGATCAGGTTGCCGAGTTACTGAACCAGGCTGTCAGCCAGTTGAAGTCCAGCGGTGTTATCCCCGAGCAACACCCGGTGCGCATTATGGTCGACAACACGCGCGACAAGTCTCACGGCGACCTGGCCAGCAACATTGCCCTGACTCTGGCCAAACCTTGCGGGCAATCACCGCGCGCCATGGCGGAACAGATCATTGCCGCATTGCCTGAGAACTCTCTGATCAGCAAAGTCGAAATTGCCGGACCCGGATTTATCAACGTGTTTCTGGCAGGCGCTTCCAGTGCGGAAATTGTTGCCGATATTCTCAGTCAGGGTGCCACCTTTGGTCGCAACGCCAGTGGCCAGGGAGATAAAGTCCAGGTCGAATTTGTGTCCGCAAACCCGACCGGCCCATTGCACGTCGGTCACGGCCGCGGTGCCGCCGTTGGCGATTCGTTATGCCGGTTACTGGCGGCCAATGGCTGGGACGTGACCCGGGAGTTTTATTACAACGACGCCGGCGCTCAAATCAAGAATCTCACTCTGTCTGTCCAGGCCCGTGCCAAGGGTCTGGGTCCGGAAGACAGCGGCTGGCCCGCCGATGGTTACCGGGGTAACTACATCACCGATGTCGCAAATAGCTACATGAACGGTGACACCATCGATGCCGATGACCGACACGTAACCGGTGTTGGCGATGCCGACAACTTCGATGCCATTCAACAGTTCGCCGTCGCCTACCTTCGCCGCGAGCAAGACCTGGATCTGAAAGCCTTTGGCGTGCGGTTCGACGTCTTCTTTCTGGAATCCTCGCTGTACGACGATGGCAAGGTGGAAGCGACGGTGCAGCGCCTGATCGAGCAAGGCTTCACCTATGAATCGGATGACGCCCTGTGGCTGAAAACCACCGAGTTTGGCGACGATAAAGACCGTGTTATGCGCAAACGGGACGGTGGCTATACCTACTTCCTACCGGACGTTGCCTACCACAAAGACAAGTTCGACCGCGGCTTCAAGCGTGTGATCAACGAACAGGGCGCAGACCATCACAGCACCGTCACCCGGGTACGTGCCGGCCTCCAGGCACTGCAACTGGGTATTCCGGAAGGCTATCCGGATTATGTGCTGCACCAGATGGTGTTGGTTACCAAAGGCGGTGAAGAAGTTAAAATTTCCAAGCGCGCTGGCGACTATGTCACCCTGCGCGACCTCATCGACGAAGTCGGCAGCGACGCCACCCGGTACTTCCTGGTCTCCCGCCGAGCCGATTCGCAGCTGACGTTCGATATTGACCTGGCGCGCAGCCAGAGCAACGATAACCCGGTCTACTACATACAGTATGCACATGCCCGGGTACATGCGTTGCTGCGCAAGCTCGAACAGGAAGGCCACCGCTACGATCAACAACAGGGCATCGACGCTCTGAGCAAGCTGGAGCTGGACGACGAACGGGCACTGATGACCCAGTTGCGCCGTTACCCGGAGGCCGTGGCCCATGCCGGCCAGTCGCTCGAACCTGCCGGCATCGCCACTTTCCTGAAAGACCTGGCCAGCCAGTTCCATGCCTATTACAACAACAACCGCATGCTGGTTGATGATGCCGAATTGCGCAATGGCCGAGTCGCCCTGGCTGTCGCGGTTGGCCAGGTACTGGCCAATGGCCTCGACCTGCTGGGCGTCAGTGCACCGGAGAGCATGTAACCATGGCGCGCGATTTCGCCAACAAACCCCCACCGCCCCCGCCGGAACGCAGCCGCATTCCGCGCTGGGTATGGGTGTTTACCACCCTCGCGTCGGTGGCTTTCGTCGGGTTTCTAACCTACCTCAGCCAGATTCCGGCTGATGGTCAGGGTGCTCAGGCGGTGCGCGACCAGGTGCAGCAAATTCAGATTCCCTCGCGCTCTTCAGCGGAAACACCCCCTGAGCCGAGTGCAGAACCCGAAAAAGAAGCATCGACCACACCGTCGCTTGAGCAGGCGTTCGAGTTCTACCGGCTGCTGCGTGACGATGAAGTACCCATTCAACTGACCCGGCCAGAAACGGATACTCCGGCTGGCACCGCCGATGCGCCGACGGGTACCCGGACGCCGGCAACACCGGCCGCTTCTGGGCGCTGGATCATTCAGGTTGCTTCGTTCAGTAAAGTTGCGGATGCAGATCGCTTGCGCGCCGAGCTGATCATCAACGGCCTGACTGAAGCGCACCTGAGCACCGTCGACCTCGGCGACCGGGGTACCTTCCACCGCGTGATGGTTGGCCCCTTCGACAATCGTTCGCGCCTCAACCGGGCCCAGGATGTTCTGGCCGAACTCGACCATCAGGTGATGGTACGTAACGCCGACTGACGTTCCCGCGTTAAAACAACGACCCCGATGTCTTCGGGGTCGACGATCTCTCTGGCATCGACCTGTCACCCTCGCCTTTACGCCCCGCCAACACTTTGAAATTTGCCGCCCGCCCCCACATACCCGACAAAGCCTCAATGGATGTAGAGATGACGACGATTGTTTCCGTGCGTCGCGACAACACCGTAGTGATCGGTGGCGACGGCCAGGTTTCCCTGGGCAACACCGTAATGAAAGGCAACGCCCGCAAAGTACGCCGTTTGTATCACGAAAAAGTGATCGCCGGCTTTGCCGGTGGCACCGCCGATGCCTTCACCCTCTTTGAAAAATTCGAAGGCCACCTGCAACAGCACAGTGGCCACCTGACCCGTTCAGCTGTTGAACTGGCCAAAGAATGGCGCAGCGACCGTGCCCTGCGCCGGCTCGAAGCCATGCTGGTGGTAGCCGACAAGGAAACCACCCTGGTGATTTCCGGCACCGGTGATGTGGTTGAACCGGAGCATGGCATTGTCGCCATTGGTTCCGGCGGTAACTATGCCCTGGCGGCGGCGCGAGCTCTGCACGAAAATACCGAACTGGACGCTGACGCCATCGCGCGGCGGGCGCTGGATATCGCAGCCGATATCTGCGTGTTCACCAACCACAACGCCGTTTTCGAAGCGCTGTAACGAGGTACCTGATGTCAACCATGACCCCGCGCGAAATCGTCCATGAACTGGACAAATACATCATCGGCCAGGACCAGGCAAAGCGTTCCGTGGCCATTGCCCTGCGCAACCGCTGGCGCCGGATGCAGCTCGACGAGCGCATGCGCGAAGAGATTTCCCCGAAAAACATTCTGATGATCGGCCCCACCGGTGTCGGTAAAACCGAGATCGCCCGTCGTCTGGCCAAACTGGCCAATGCACCCTTCATTAAAGTCGAAGCCACCAAGTTCACCGAAGTCGGTTACGTTGGCCGCGATGTAGAGAGCATTGTCCGCGACCTGGCCGAGACCGGTATAAAGATGTTCCGCGAGCAGGCCATGCTCAGTGCCCGCCCGCGCGCTGAAGACGCCGCAGAAGATCGCATTCTCGACATTCTGCTGCCACCCGCCCGGGGCGGTTACAGCGAGGAAAACGAAGAGAAAGACGCCCCGAAATCCGATTCCAGTACCCGCCAGATCTTCCGCAAGAAGATTCGCCAGGGCGAACTGGACGACAAGGAAATTGAGCTGGAAGTCGCCGAGCAATCGGGCGGCGTGGAAATCATGGCGCCTCCGGGCATGGAAGAGATGACCAGTCAATTGCAGAACATGTTCTCCAACATGGGCAAGCAACGCACCAAGAAGCGCAAGATGAAGCTGAAAGACGCGATGCGGGTGCTGACGGATGAAGAGGCCGCCAAACTGGTCAACGAAGACGAACTGCGCCAGCAAGCCGTGCAGGCGGTCGAGCAAAACGGCATCGTCTTCCTCGATGAAATCGACAAAATCGCCAAAACTGAAAACCGGGGCGGCGGTGACGTCAGCCGCGAAGGTGTGCAGCGCGATTTGCTGCCGCTGATCGAAGGCAGCACCGTCACCACCAAGTACGGCATGATCCGCACCGATCACATCCTGTTCATCGGCAGCGGTGCTTTTCACTTCGCCAAACCCAGCGATCTGATTCCGGAACTCCAGGGCCGGTTGCCGATTCGGGTCGAACTGAATGCGCTGACACCAGAAGACTTTAAACGCATTCTGACTGAGCCGGACTACTGCATCACCGAGCAATACAAGGAGCTGATGCAGGCCGAAGGCCTGAACATCGAGTTCACCGACGATGCCATAGAAGCCCTGGCCAACACGGCGTTCCAGGTCAACGAGAACACCGAGAACATCGGTGCCCGTCGCCTGCACACCATCATGGAACGGTTGTTCGAGGACCTTTCCTATCGTGCCAGCGAAATGGGGGGCGAAAAGGTCACTATCGACGCCGCCTATGTCGACAAGTACCTGGGCGAGCTGTCGAAAAACGAAGACCTGAGCCGCTTCATCCTCTAACCGGCCGGCGGCGGAGCCCCACTCCGCCGCCATGGAGACCCCGCCATGAGTACGGCCCCCAAACGCATCACCTACCACAAAGAAGCTGCAGAACTGGAACTGGGCTGGGCCGATGGCACCACCCATCGCCTGAGCGCCGAGTTCCTTCGAGTACACTCCCCTTCAGCCGAAGTCCGCGGACACGGTGTCGGCCAGGAAGTCCTGCAAATCGGCAAACGCTACGTCACCATCACCGGCATTGAACCCACCGGCCGCTACGCCATCAAAATCACCTTCGACGACGGCCACGACTCCGGCCTCTACGACTGGGCTTACCTGCGCAAGCTGGGCGACAACCAGGAAACCTACTGGCAAACCTACCTCGACAGACTTAGTAAGGTTGGTGCCAGTCGCGAGCCACAGTTCATTCAGGCCAAGCAGCTCTAGTTATCCCCCGGGTTGAACGTTTGGCTGGAGTGGGTGCCATGAGCTCGTGCTGGATACCGGGTACACCTATCCGGGGTCGGCGTGAACCCATCCATGGGGCCTAGACCGCAGCATCCATGCTGCGGACTTCCCCGGATAGGTGTACCCGGTACCCATCACTAAATTTGTGCAACCTCCCACGTAAGTGTTCTGAGTTAGAAATTCGTGATGATTCAACCCGAGGTGATCAAAGGGCTGCCGGGTGCGTCTACTGACGGCCGTTAGACCGCAGGGATGCGGTCTCCGAGCCCCCAGGGAGGGGTTCACGGCGTGCCGTCAGTAGACGTACCCGGTGGCCCTCTCGGCACACCAGAACGGGTTGCCTCCTATCCTATTAGCCACCGAATTTCTAACTCAGAACACGGCTCCCCAATCACATTCGTCATCGTGCCGCCAATGCATTAGCATTCGGTCTTTCCTTTTTTAGCAGGTATGCCGGACCCGATGAAATACCGAGACCTCCGAGACTTCCTCGCCGGGCTGGAAGCGCGCGGCGAATTGCGCCGCGTGACTCAGCCGGTCAGCCCACATCTTGAAATGACCGATCTGTGCGATCGGGTTTTGCGTCAGCAAGGCCCGGCGCTGCTGTTCGAGAACCCGACGGGTTACACCATTCCGGTATTGGGTAATCTATTTGGTACGCCCGAACGGGTGGCCATGGGTATGGGGGCTGAATCGCTGGCCGACTTGCGTGAAATCGGCAAGGTACTCGCCTATCTGAAAGAGCCTGATCCGCCCAAGGGTTTGAAAGACGCCTGGGATAAACTGCCGCTGGTTAAAAAAGTGCTGTCAATGGCGCCCAAGACCGTGCGTAAGGCGGTTTGCCAGGAAGTAGTGCTCGAAGGGCCTGATGTGGACCTGTCGCAATGGCCTATCTGGACGTGCTGGCCGGAAGACGCCGCGCCGCTGGTGACCTGGCCGCTGGTGATTACCCAGGGGCCTAATGGTGGTCGCACCAACCTTGGGATCTATCGTCAGCAGGTGATTGGCAAGAACAAACTGATCATGCGCTGGTTGTCGCATCGCGGTGGCGCGCTTGATTTTCAGGCCTGGAAGAAAGAGCGGCCTGGCGAGCCGTTTCCGATTGCCGTGGCTCTGGGGGCTGACCCTGCGACCATTCTGGGTGCGGTGACGCCAGTACCGGACTCTCTTTCCGAATACGCCTTTGCCGGATTACTGCGCGACAGCCGGACTGAGCTGGTCAAATGCAAGACGCATGACCTGATGGTGCCAGCCAGTGCCGAAATCATTCTCGAAGGCTATTTGTACCCCGATGAGATGGCCGACGAAGGGCCTTACGGTGACCACACCGGCTATTACAACGAAGTGGAACGTTTCCCGGTGTTTACCGTTGAGCGGCTGACGCACCGTACTGACCCGATCTATCACAGTACCTTCACCGGCCGGCCACCGGATGAACCGGCCGTGTTGGGCGTGGCATTGAATGAAGTGTTCGTGCCGATTTTGCAGAAGCAGTTTCCGGAAATAGTCGACTTCTATCTACCGCCCGAGGGCTGCTCTTACCGCATGGCGATCATCAGCATGAAGAAGCAGTACCCCGGCCACGCCAAGCGGGTGATGATGGGTGCCTGGTCCTTCCTGCGTCAGTTTATGTACACCAAATACGTAATTGTGGTGGACGACGATGTGAATGCCCGGGACTGGAACGATGTGATCTGGGCGATCACCACCCGCATGGATCCGAGTCGCGATACGGTGATGATCAACAACACACCGATCGACTACCTGGATTTTGCCAGCCCGGTGGCGGGCCTCGGGTCCAAAATGGGCATGGACGCAACCAACAAGTGGCCGGGCGAAACCGACCGGGAATGGGGTCGGGCCATCGTTAAAGACCCGCAAGTGTCTGCCCGGGTTGACACTCTGATGCAGGAATTGGGGTTTTAGTGCCAACTATTGAACACAGTGTTTCAACCTGACCTCTTGGATCGCACATCATCTGCCCCTATAATCCTGACCATTAAGTCAACTTTATAACTCAAGGCACATTGATGAACGGTTTGGAACTGAACTGGCTGGAGCTCTACGGCTACCTGGGCTCGGCGTTGATCGCCATTTCCCTGATGATGAGCGACATTCGCAAGCTGCGCTGGATCAATCTGGTCGGCGCGGGCTCCTTTGCCAGCTATGGTCTGCTGATTGGCTCCTGGCCGGTGGCGATTCTGAACGGCTTTATCGTGCTGATCGATGTGGTGCACCTGTGGCAACTGTCGCGGCAAACTACCGTGAGCCGCTCTGTTGAGTTTGCCGCTGGTGATACCTATGTTCAGACGGTTCTGGCTGATATCTGGCCGCAGCTACTGACATTCAACAAGACCCAGCAGATTCTCGTCGAATTCGGGGGTGCTCAACCAAAGGCATTTACCCTGATCGACCAGAAAGAGACGGCGACAGAACACCGCCTGGCGGCCTGACAGCCAGGGTTCCACCGGGCTTGCTCCGCTGTGTATAATGTCCATTGACATTAACCAAACGGAGCCGCCCAGTGCCTCAAGCGTCCGCGACCACGACTGCCACCCTGCATGATCTGAAAAAACTCAGCGGCGGTGTCTGGATGGTTCAACTCAAGCCGCTCACCCCCTATTCCTATTGCGCCGGTCAGTTTACCGAGCTCATGGTTCCCGGTTTCACCTCGCTGTATTACACCATCGCCAGCAGCCCGAGCAGCCCCTGCGTGGAACTGCATATTCAAACAGGAACCGATCAGGCGGATGCCCTGATCGACTATTTGAAAGATGCCGACTCCGTTGAACTCGCCCCCGCTGGTGGCGATTGCCGGCTCGAGGTATTGCCGGATGAAAACGGTCCTCTGTTACTGATCGCTTCAGGAACCGGGTTCAGCCAGGTTAAATCCATTGTTGAAGACCTTCTCTCCCAGCACACACGACGCCCCATACACCTGTACTGGTCGGGGCACCGGCTGAGTCAGCTATACATGCTGCAAAAAGCAGAGAATTGGGCCGACCTGCACGATAACATCCACGTTTCAGCGCTAATCTCCGAACACAGCCACTGGGACGACAAACACCAGATGCTGGTGCACAGCATTCTTGGCGACCACAGCGATCTGAACCAGTGCCAGGCGATATGCTGCGGCTCGCCCGCCATGGTCTATACCGTGCTCGACAGCCTTTGCAGCAAAGGTTTTCGTCGCGACGCCATGCTCAGCGATGTCTTTATGTTCGCTCCGAGGGAGGCGCAATGAACACCGCCGATGTTCTGCAAATCTTCGGCCTCGAACCCCGGGAAACCCGGTTGTATCTGGCACTGCTGCAATCGGGTCCGGCCTCGATCCGGGACATCGCCGATCGCGCTGGCATCAACCGGGGAACGACGCATGAGCTGCTCAAACGCATGCAGCAGAAGGGTGTGGTCAGCTATTTCCCCAAGGGCAAACGCCGGCATTTCAGTGCCGAGCCACCACAACGCCTCAGGGAACTGGCCCTCAATCACCAGCAGCAGGTCACTGAAGCGCTGGAATTGCTGGACGACAAAGTCATTCCCGAACTGAGCCATTTGCGCCCGGCCACCGGCAATGCCGATGTGCACTATTACGAGGGGGATGACGGCATCGAGCTGGTCCTGAAAGACATCCTCTCCACTGTCAGCGAGCAGGAAAATCGCAGCTACTGCATCTATTCGGCCAAAGCGATCCGGAAATACCTGTATCGCCCATTCCCCAACTACACCCGTCAAAGGGTCAAGATGGGCATCAAGGTCAAGGTAATCGCCATCGGTGAAGGTGGTGAAGAGGCGGCACTGGCCGACCGAAAGTGGATCAACGAACCCTCCAGTGACCGGGCCGGCAGTTACATCGCCATCTACCCGCCCAAGGTGGCGATGATCTCACTGAGTCATGGCGACTTGCCGACGGCCGTGGTCATCAATTCGCCGACCATCGCCAATACGCAGCAGGTGATTTTTAATACGTTGTGGGAAAGTTTGTAGAGTCGACTGGCTATTGATGTCACTCAAGTTTCGGAGTTCGCCTGGGAATTAGCGACGGTCGCCGGGCGTGCTCCTGTGGGGAAGTCCGCAGCAGGGATGCTGCGGCCTAGGCTCCATGGATGGATCTACGCCGACCCCACAGGAGCACACCCGGTGGCCGGCGCGGGCTAACACCTCTAAGGCGACCCAAACTCCGAAACTTGAGTGACAGCCCCAAGCCGGCTTCACAACCCCTCGAAACTAAACCCGTCCGGCAACAGCTCAGCCACTGTCCAGCGTTTATAGGCTTCGCCGTCGTTTGTCGCCCAAACTACACCATCAGCTGGCATAAATTCGGCGATTACCTGGCGGCAGCCACCGCAGGGCGAGAACAAATGCTCGCCCGGCATAAAGACCACCAACTCGGTGATCTCACCGGGGCGTACACCGGTAGCCGCGGCCGTGTTAATAGCGTTGCGTTCACCACACATACCCAGTGGATAAGAGCGATTTTCGATATTGCAGCCTGAAAATACCTCGCCACTGCGGGTTCGCAGGGCCGCACCCACCGGAAACTGGCTGTAAGGTACGTACGCGTTGGCCGCTACCGCTTTCGCAGCAGCCTTCAATTCAGTCTCGGGTTGGCTCATTCGTCAATGCTCAGCGTTGCTTCCAGCGTCAGTTTGATCATGTCGTTGAAGGTGGTCTGGCGCTCTTCCGCTGACGTCGCTTCACCGCGAATGATGTGATCGCTGACGGTCATGACCGTCAGGGCTTTCGCGCCATATTCGGCGGCGACGCCATAGAGACCGGCCGCTTCCATATCGACGGCGAGGATATTCATCTTTTCCAGCGCTGGCATCAGTTCGCTGTCGGGTGAGTAAAAGAGGTCCGAGGTGAATACGTTACCAACGCGCACCGGAATGCTGGCAGCACGGGCTGCCGCAACGGCCTTTTCCATCAGCCCAAAATCGGCCAGGGCGGCGAAATCGTAGCCGCGCAGGCGCAGTCGGTTAACCCCTGAATCGGTGCTGGCGCCCATGGCGATGATGACGTCACGCAGTTTGATGTCTGCCGCTACCCCGCCACACGTGCCGACGCGGATGATGTTTTTCACCCCGTAGTCGGTAATCAGCTCCTTGGCGTAAATCGACATCGATGGTACGCCCATGCCGGACCCCATGATGGAAATCGCCTTGCCTTTATAGGTGCCGGTATAGCCATACATGTTACGGACATCCGCTACCCGGCGCGCATCGTCCAGAAAGGTCTCGGCGATGTACTGCGCGCGCAGCGGGTCGCCCGGCATCAGCAGGGTTTCAGCGAAATCGCCGGGCTTGGCATTGATGTGGGGAGTAGACATGAGCACCTCTTGTAATCTGACCAATCGTTCAAGTTCTGTGACTATAGCCAATTGACGCCGTCAAGCCAAGCCCGTGTTCAGGCTTGTCTCACTACCGCCGCGGCAGCAACACGGCTGCTTCCAGACCCGAGCCGATGCGGTTTCGCAAACGCAGCTGGCCGCCATGGGCGTGGGCAATGTTGCGGGCAATGCTCAAGCCCAGTCCTGCCCCGCCGGTATTGCGGTTGCGGGAGGTTTCCAGCCGTACATAAGGCTCGAACACGCTGTCGAGTTTTTCTTCGGGAATGCCCGGCCCATTGTCGACGATGTACAGCTTCAGTTCGTAGCGACTGTCGACAATATCGATACCCACCTGGGTCCCATAAAAAGCGGCATTATGCGCCAGGTTGGACAAGCACCGCTTCAGTGCCAGGGGTTTGCCATAATAGGGGCGCCGGGCTTCGCCGCGGATTTCCGGGTCGTACCCGAGCAACTCAAGGTCTTCAGCCAGCTCGCGTACCAGCTGATTAATGTCGATTGGCTGGGTGTCTTCATGCACGTCGGTGCTGCGGCCCAGATCCAGTGCCCCCTTGACCATGGCTTCCAGCTCGTCGAGGTCTTTGATCATCCGGGGTTTGGCATCCGACTCTTCCATCATTTCCGCGCGCAGGCGCAACCGGGTGATGGGGGTTTTGAGGTCGTGGGAGATGGCCGAGAACATCCGCTCCCGATCGTCCACAAAGCGAAGTACGCGCTCCTGCATCAGGTTAAACGCCCGGGCGGTCTGCTTCACTTCGCGGGTACCAGTTTCCGCCAGAGGCGCCAGATGAATATCGGTGCCCAGCTCCCGAGCTGCGGCCGCCAGATTCGACAGCGGACGCGTCAGCCAGCGCACCACAACCCAGAGAATCACCACCAGAATCAACATCAGAATCACCAGAAACAGCAGTTGCCCGCGATCCAGGTATTCGGTCTGGTCAAAGAAGAACGGGTCCGGCAGCAAACCGGCCAGGTACAGCCACTCATCTTCACCGATGGGTACCTGGGCGACAACCACCTGCGGCGGGTCAGGCTCCAGTATCAGAGTGTTCTGGGCCCATCGGGGCGGCAAATCGACCAGCAGCACATCGTTCTTGTAGACATTGAGCAGGCGCGGGTCGGCAAAGGTGACATTCAAACCCGACAAGCGCTGACCCAGCTTCTCTTCAATCGCCAGATTGAAGGTGGCCAAAAAGCGGTCTTTGGCGCCAGATGGTCGCACCGGGCTTACATCGATAAAGGATTCGTTGACCGATACCAGAAACCTCGACCCGCCCATGTCCCGGAGCTGATTAATAATCAGGTGCCGGTACTCGGTCGGGTAGGCGCGAATGAATTCGATGGTAGAGCCCATGGAAAAGGCCAGATCCCGGGCCATCGATTCGGCCTGTGATTCGCGTTGATGTTCGAGGTAGTACAGCCAGACATAGTTACTGATGGCAAACGCGCTGATCAGCCCCAGCACCATCAGCACCAGCAATCGGCTGTACAGGGAGGTGAAACGAAGCATTAACCGTTGTCCACGACGACCGGCACCGTAAGAATGTAACCCGCGCCACGCACGGTCTTGATCACCTGAGGGGATTTGCCATCGTCATTCAGACGCCCGCGGAGACGGCTAATTTGCACGTCGATGGAGCGGTCAAAGGGGCTGGCATCCCGGCCACGCAGATGCAGACTGAGGTCATCCCGGCTGAGCACTTCGCCGGGGCGTGATAAGAACAGCTGAAGTAAATTGTAATCGGCACCGTTCAACGATTGAACATCACCCTCAGGGCTGGTCAGCTCGCGGTTGGTCACATCCAGTGTCCAGCTACCAAATCGCAGCCTCTGCTGTCCATCCAAGCCCGTCCGGTGCTCGGCACCTTCCTCGTAGCGGCGCAGTACGGCCTTGATTCGGGCCAGCAATTCGCGGGGGTTAAAAGGCTTGCCCACATAATCATCGGCGCCCAGCTCAAGGCCGATGATGCGATCGGTTTCGTCTGAACCTGCGGTCAGCATGATGATGGGGATGCGGGAACGGGCGCGAATCTCCTTGCACAGGGTGAAACCGTCGTCACCGGGCATCATGATGTCCAGAACGATCAGGTCGAGGCGCTGGGCGGGCCAGAACTGACGCATGGCTTGGCCATCAGCCGCTGTTATAACCGAGAAACCGTTTTTCTCAAGGTATTCTTTCAACAGGTCGCGGATGTCTTCATCATCGTCCACAACCAGGATGCGCTTTTGTTGTTCTGTCTGCATCTCTGATCCACTTCACTGGCAAGACTGGGTTCGATCAATGCGCCACCGAATAACGGTCGCCACGCATCGGCGCTGGCTGGCGCAGGCTGGCGCAGGCTGGCGCAGGCCAGAGTGTACCCCCTCAGCCTGGCCGCCTTTGTAACAAAGTATAACAGCTGAAACGACAAACCGGTGCCCACCACTTTAGGATAACACCCGGTTTCGGCTACACTGATTATTGAAGTAATTCACATTCTGCCGATAACACGACGGAATAATTTCCGTCATCGGCTTTCCGAACCCGATGTGATGACCCATGCCTTGCTGCAGAGCCCAAATCCGTGACCGAAACCAGTACCGTTCTGACGCCTGACAATGCCACCCGCGAAGCCTTGCTTGAAACACAGCGTCGCTTCCTGACGGTGAATGAAGGTCGCCTGGCCCGCCTGCGTGACAGCCTTCAGGTGCGCCAGCAACAATGTCTCGATTTGCTGCCGGTGCTGTTTCACACACATCTGCCCGGCCTGCCCGGCTACCTCGAAGACTCGTCGGTACCGTCCGGACTGGTGCAATACCAACCCTCGAACGCTGCGGTCACGCTGGCGCTGGCCTTCAACCGCACCCTGAAAGCCTCTCAGCTGCGTAACTACAACGCGCAGCTGATGGGTCTCTACCTGATGGGTTCCAGTGGCAGCATAGCCCAGTCGACCACCTCGGATCTCGATCTCTGGCTGTGTTACAAACCCGACCTGGATCGCAGCCAGATCCTCTTGCTGGAAGAAAAAGCCCGCGCGATCAGCGCCTGGGCAGAAGGCTTCAACCTGGAAGTCCACATCTTTCTGATGAACGCCCAGCACTTTCAGGGCAGTGATCAGCGCTCCCTGACCGGGGAGAACTGCGGTTCAACCCAGCACTTTTTGCTGCTTGATGAGTTCTACCGAACCGGCCAATGGCTGGCCGGCGCCCTGCCCGCCTGGTGGCTGGTACCGAGTGACCGGGAAGCCGAGCATGAGGCCCTGCTTGAGCACTATCAGTTGAAAAGCCTGATTCGCCGCGACGAACAGATTAACTTCGGGCCCCTGCCCTCACTGCCACCGGGTGAGTTTATAGGTGCCGGCATGTGGCAACTGTACAAAGGCATCGAATCACCGCACAAATCCGTGCTGAAGCTGTTGCTGCTGGAAATCTACGCGCGGGAGTTCCCGACGGTCACCAGCCTCGCGCATCAGTTCAAATCAGCGATCTACAACAACTTTCTGACGCTGAATGACCTCGACCCTTATATTCAACTCTACCGTCGCATTGAAACCTACCTGAGAGAGCGGGAAGAGAATGATCGCCTGGCCCTGGTACGTCGTTGCTTCTATTTCAAGGTAGGCATCGCGCTGAGCCGACCGGCAAGGACCCAGAGCTGGCGACGCCAGCTGATGCAACAGCTGATCAATGAATGGGGCTGGACCAGCGCTGAAGTAGCGCATCTCGATTCGCACCGCAACTGGTCGGTGACCGACGTCATGCGCGAGCGCAAACTGCTGGTTAGCGAACTGACCCACAGCTACCGTTTTCTGACTCAGTTTGCGGCCGAGCATCAGAGCAATCATCTGATGAGCCAACAGGATCTGCTGATCATCAGCCGCAAGTTGCACGCTGCCTTTGACCGTCGTCGCGGCAAGATCGACTTCATACGCTTTGGCCAGGACGTCGACTTCAGCTATGAGAAGGTGCGCATCTACGAACGCCCGAGCCAGCGTGCCGAGGGTGACAATTTCTGGGCCGTCTACACCCGCGAGCCAGACTCGGATATGGACCAGGAAACACCCCTAAAGTCAGCGCCCGGCCTTCTTGAAGCCTTGTTATGGTGCCATCTCAACGGCCTGCTCGACGCCCATCTGCACATTCCCATCTTCAGCCAGCAGGGCCAGGCCACGGAATTCGAAGTGCGCAAAACCCTGGCCACCCTGCGCCAGGTTTTGCCCTCGGCTAGCCTCGACAAGCCACACCATACCTACTCGCAACCGGCGCAAATTGATCGGGTTCTACTCTTTATCAACCTGGGCTACGACCCGCTGCAACACCTGACTCGCCGGGGTCTGCAAAAAATTTCAGAACGCAGCAACAGCCTCGACTTCAGCGCACTGCGCGAGAACCTGGTAGGCACACTGGATGTGGTGGTCGAAAATTCCTGGGGTGAAATCACCGTTGAACGCTTTGCCCAGGCCGATGCACTGACCCAGGCGCTTCAGTTTCTACTGACACGGCTGGCCAAGCAGAAGATCAACCGGCGCCCCGAGGTTCGCGCCTATTGCCACAACCAGACGCGCCCACAGTCAATTGGCAAACGGGTCCAGGACCTGTTCGACGATGCCATCACAGCCGCGGACCGTGCCCACCAGGGGCCCAGTCTCAGATTTCTGTTTAATCTGGGTGACCAGTTTCAGGGCATGCAACTGGGCGACAAACAATTAAAACCCGTCAGCTTCGATACCGAAACCGCCCTGATCGATTGGCTGGGAACCGAGCAGGTCGAACGCTGCCCAATCTACCCGGACCGCTTGTTTGAAACGCACCGCAATCATTTGAAAGTTGTCTTATCGGCCCAACCTGCCGACGGTGGCCTGCTGGTGGTATTTCAGATCAGGGGCCGCCAGGCGACGGTCTATCTACTCGATGAACAGGCGTCCGTACTGCGGTTCACCCAGCCCTATTTTAATGCGTCAACGCTGCTGGCACCGTTGCTGCGCTTTCTGAAAATATCCGAGCACCGCCAGCGCAGTGAAGAAGACGCCATTCACCTGAATCAGCGCAGCATCAGTTGTTTTGAAATGATCCAGGAAGGCAGCAAGCTACCCGTACTGAAACGCCAGCGCTTGCAGGGGCTGCTGCAAGAAAACCGCTTTATCAACATTCAGGCGTTTATGGACCGGCACGGTGAGGGGCAATACGAATACCAAATGATCTGCAACGAGGAAGAATTCAGTACCCTGGAACTGGGTGACCGGTTTTACACCGCTGTGGCGTCTTACATTGTAGGGCTGCGCGCTCAGGGGCTGCGCTACCCCATGTACATCACCGACCTCGCCCTATCTGACCGGATTATTGCTGGCCTGCCCTATGGGCAGGCGCAGACTCTGCACTATGTACGCGCCAAACTGCGCCTGGAACAGCGCATTAACGATGCAATGAGACTGCTGTGAGTTGGGGTCGGCTGGGTGGCATTGGCCCACAGGGGCATCCACGGCACCCGTCGCTTTTCATCTCGGCAAACTCCGAAACTTGAATTAATTAACGCGGGCGACCAGGCTTTCCAGGTATTCCAGATCAGGAATGCTGGCTTTGCCCAGCTGGGTGATCACGGCCATTTTCTCTGCCTGGGCTTTGGCGGCCTGGCCGTCTTCACGGACATCAGCATCGCCTAGCTTGACCATGCGCGGAATGCCCTGAATCAGCATGCCAAAAAACCGGCTTTTAGCCTGGTTCGATACCGCGTTGAATACGGCGATACGGGCATCGCGTACATCCTGCCCTCGCACCTGGCTGTTGGCAACTTCAAAACTGATCACCGGTACGCGTTCGCCGCGCCAGTGCAGATGCCCCAGATGCCAGGGCGGCGCATTGTCAGCTTGTTCCAGTTCGGAGCGTGGCACCACTTCCGCAATGGAGACGTTCGGTACCAGCAGATTCTTTTGCTGCATGGGCACCAGAAGACTGGCGACAATGGCGTCCTGATCGGTTTGCGCTACTGTTTTCATCGTTATTCACCTTGTTGCCACGCCTGCGGCACTGTCTTCAGGCTACCTGAGTCACACGCTCAGCCAGCCAGATCAAAAGTTTTTCGGCCAGTTCCACCGGGGTTCCCCGGTCATCGGCAGCGCCGACCTGCTGCACAGAGTCGGGCATTGAACTTTGTACGCAACTGTCGGCAGACTGCACCCAGACAGTGCCGCCGGCTGTGCGGATATCGGCCGCACCGATGGCACCATCGCTGCCCATGCCGCTAAAAACGATCGCATGCGCGCGTGCGCCAAATTGTGCCGCAACGTTGGTCAGCAAATGATCCAGGCTGGGGCCGTAAGGCCCAGACCAGGGATTGTTTTGCCAGACAATGCCATGGTTATCGGTAAACCGGATTTCATGGTTCACCGGTACCAGATAGACATGCCCGTTTTCCAGCTGCCGGCCATGCTCGGCATGAACCAGACTCAATTGCGTATGACGGCCAATCGATTGCTGTAGGGCATCTACACAGCCTGCATCGATGTGCTGTGCGTACAGAAAGCTCGCCGGTACCTCTGCTGGCAGCACATCCAGAAACTGTTTAACCGCCTCGGGCCCGCCCAGTGAAGCGCACAGCACCCAAATAGGCCCAAGCTCCGTTTTGGGGGCCTGCTGCAGCGACTCAGGCAACGAGTATACCGGGGGCGGCCGGGTGGCACGCAAACGCTCCAGATCGAAAATGGGGGCTTCTGCCGCTGGCTGGGCAGCCGGTGCCAGCGCCTGCAGTTTTTCCTGCATGCGTCGCTGCCAGCGCGGGTAGTCTTCATGGGTGCGGGCGGGAATCACCCCGTCGCCAAACAGAATGGGCGACTCGGTACTTTCCAGCAGCGACTGCACAAAGTCGTCCCACTGATCGTGGTTTTCCAGCTCCACCACCCAGATTCGGATGGTTTCGTTATGCATCAGGGCGGGTTTCAGGCGATCCGGGTCGGTGTTGACGGCAACGTCATAACCGGCCCCCACCACAACATCCTGCAACAGATGCTGGACCAGGGGCGTGTCGGCGATGATGCCGACCCGGCTATGTTGGGACGTTGTCCCGGTCGCCGCCACCGCGCTCATGGTCTGTTCACGCCTCTATGCCCAGTAAACGCTTGATGGCATCGACCAGAGGGCCTTCCTGGAAAGGCTTGCCCATGTACTCGTTCACCCCTATCGACAACGCTCGCTCGCGGTGCTTGGCACCGGTCCGGGAGGTAATCATGATGATCGGAATCTGCTTAAGGCGGCTGTCGTGACGCACTCTCGACGCCACTTCAAAGCCATCCATATAGGGCATCTCGATGTCGAGCAGCATGATATCCGGCACCCTATCCTGCAATTGGGCGACAGCATCCGCCCCGTGTTTGGCCAGAATCACTTCCATGCCCTGGCGCTCCAGCAGGCGACTGGTCACTTTACGGACCGTTACTGAATCATCCACCACCATTACGGTGTAAGGGCTGTCTTTATCGCGGACCGGTTTTTTGGGTGCCGGAATGGCTGTTTGGGGGGTCGGCAACGCAGTGACCCGGGAGTGCTCAATGGCCAGCGAGCTACGAATCAGAGCGGCCAGGTCCAGAATCACCACCACGGAACCATCACCGAGAATGGTGGCACCGGATACCCCGGGCACCGTGCTGAACTGCGGCCCCAGTGTTTTTACCACGATTTCACGGCTGCCCATCAAGCGGTCAACGTGCAGTGCCATGGAGTGATGTTCATCGCTGCCTTTCACCAGCACCAGTGGTACCGGTGCGGTCAGCCCCTCAACGTTGGGGGTGGCTCCGGTTCGCAACAGGCCACCCATGTATTCCAGGCGGTAGCGGCCTCCGGCATATTCAAACAGTGGTGCGTCAGGCCGGTAGTATTCCGCCAGCTGCTTGGGCGTGACCCGCACAATACCCTCGATCGAACTGAGCGGAATGGCGTAGTGGTCTTCTTCAATGTTGACCATCAGTGCCCGGTTCACCGACACGGTAAACGGTAGCCGAATGGTGAACTGAGAGCCTTCACCCAGGCGGGAATCGATGGCCATGTTGCCACCGAGCTGTTTCACTTCCGAGTTAACGACGTCCATACCGACACCGCGACCAGAAATCTGGGTAACCTTCTCGGCGGTGCTGAAACCGGCTTCGAGGATGTACTGCAGAATTTCACGGTCATTCAGGTCGGCATCGGCCGCCATCAGACCGCGCTCAATGGCTTTGTTGCGAATGCGGTCAACGTTCATGCCGGCGCCGTCGTCAGACAGTCGCAAAACGATGTCACCGCCCTCGCGAGACAAATCCAGTCGCACCGAGCCCTTCACCGTTTTACCGGATTGCAGACGCTGATCCGCCTCTTCAATGCCATGGTCAACAGCGTTGCGCAGCATGTGTTCGAGCGGTGAAATCATCCGCTCCAGAACCGTCCGGTCTACTTCGCCTTCGGCATTGCCGACGATAAAGTCGACCTGCTTGCCCAGTTCACCGGCAACCTGGCGAACAATACGGCGCAACCTGGGTACCAGCCGGTTGAAAGGCACCATGCGGGTTTGCATCAGGCCTTCCTGCAGTTCCGTGTTAATACGGCTTTGCTGCAATAAAAGGGTTTCCGCATCCCGGGTTTTGTCGGTCAGCGAGCCTTTCAGCTCGGTCAGGTCGTAGGTCGCTTCCATTAACGAGCGCGACAACTGCTGGATCTGAGAGTAGCGATCCATTTCCAGAGGGTCGAAATCTTCGTAGTTGGTTTCCTCGGCCCGCTCCTGGCGAAACAGAATCTGGGCTTCAGTTTCCATATCGAGTCGACGGACCTGCTCACGCAGGCGGTCAATGGTCGAATCCATCTCACCTAGGGTGAAACCAAAGTCACTGACTTCCTGCTCAAGACGCGCACGAGCAATGGAGGTCTCACCAGCAAGGTTCACCAGCCCTTCGAGCAAGTTGGCATTAACCTTAACGGTTTCCTGTGGCTGGGCACGACGGCTATCGGCCTTGCGTTCAGCTTCCTTTCGCTTGAAAGGCAGTACATTGGTGCTCGATTCACGGCTGTCGGTGGCGGGCAGTGTATTGCCTTCCGACGAGGGCTCGGTCACAGGTGGCGCTTCGGACTCACTGTGTTCAGCACTGCCACTGGCCATAGGCTGATCGGGATCATCCCAGCCATCTTCCTCAAGGTCCCGGGCCATCTGAATCACACTGGGGCCAAACCCGGCTCCACTGTTCGCATGGCCATCAAGTAGCGCGTTCATGGCTTCGACGCCCTGAACCAACTGGTCCTGACGGGTCAGTATGTTGTTGAAGAAGGTTTCGTCGAGTGCGTCCTTGTTCTGCTGGGCACGAACAATAAAGGTTTCGAACTCGTGACTCTGATCGCCCAGCTCTTTCAGGCGCGCCAGACGGGCGCCGCCTTTGAGCGTATGCAGCACGCGCTTCATTTCATCCGCATGGGTTTCGTTGCCGGGCTCTGCCTGCCAGTCTTCAATGGCCTGTTCGAGCTCGTTCAGCAACTCGCCCGCTTCATCGATGAAGATTTCCAATATGTCGAGATCGACATCGGCGTCCAGTTCCGCTACCGGTGCCGGGGCGGGTACCTCTGGCTCGGCTTCAGGCGCTTCAGGTTCGATGTGCAGGACTTCATCCGGCTCATTATCCGGCATGGGTGGTTCCGGCTCAGGGTCCGGCTTGCTCTCTTCCCGGGCTCGTGCCATGTCGACAGGTTGAGCGGGGGCTCCCGGATGCTTGCGGAAATGATTAATGGCCGCGACCAGATCCGGAGCCGACTCGCAGCTCATGCTCGATTCAATATCCTGCACCATGACCGCCAGTCGATCGTGGCATTGCTGAATCAATTCAAGCAGACCTTCCGAGGCCTGATACTTGCCTTGCGCCAACCCTTCGTACAAAAACTCGAGTTCGTGCGCCAGGTCGCCCAACGGTGAAATCTCAGCCATGCGCGCACCCCCTTTGAGGGTGTGCAGGTCGCGTTGCAGGCTTTCCACTTCGAGGGTGTTATCGGTGTCTTCGCGCCATTTTTCGAGCGATGACTGAATGCTGTCGAGAATGTCGTTGGCTTCTTCCAGGAAGATGTCCACCAGCTCGGCATCACCTTCAACCCGGTAGCGCTGTGCCGCCTCGACTTCGGGCATGGGCGCAGGCGCTGATTCAGCGGCGGACTCAAGGTCCTGGCGGATCATGGAATCGACCTGATCTTTATTGGAAACCGCCGGTTCAAGTGGGGATGTTTCTGCATCGGGCAACAACTGGTGCAGCCGTTCTACAAACAACGCATCCTGACGAATACTCTGGCCCGCCGCGAGACGATCCATCATGGAAATCAGCGATTCCAGGCCCGTATTGGCCAGTTCAAAGAAACGCTCGTCGGCCTCGCACGCTTCACTCCGGGCGCCCTCAACCAATTGCGCCAAATTGTGACTGAGATCGGCCACCGGCATCAGATCCACAGCCTGAGACGCCAGTGCCAGGGTATTGAGCTCCCGAATCAGCGCATCGACTTCGGCATCCGGCTCTCCGGTATCGCGCCAGCGGTTCAGAATCGTCTCGGCACCCAACACCAGGTCCATGCTGTCGGACATGAAAATGGACATCAGGGCCGGATCATCCGGCTCCTGGCTGGGATCCAGACGCAGCACCCGGTTATATACATCCTGCACCTGGGCTTCGAAGCTGCCCGTATCGACCGGCTCACCCAGAGAGGCCTGGCGAATCAGTGCAACGCCGTCGCTCAGCAATGACAGGAAGCCCGCGTCGGCGACTTTGGAGCGTTCCTGCATGTCCCGAACCAGCTGCTCGAGCGGCTGTACCAGCACGGCCACCGGTTCAACGCTGGCCATGTGCGCCGAGCCCTTAATGGTGTGCAGGGCGCGCTGCAGCGAATCCGGTAACAAAGAGGCTGCTTCCGCTTCTTCGATATAGTGATCGATGTATTCGAGATGACTCTCCAGCTCGGCCTGAAATATCTCCAGTAACGTATCGGTGCTGGCGTCACTGTTCTCGATCTCAAAGCTGTCAGCATCGAGGTCTTCGAGGTCGGTCTCCTCAAGCTCGGCCACTGGCAATTCGTCAAAGTCAGTCCACTGCGACTCATCGTCTGACGCTTCAGTGACTTCCGCCCGAGGCAATTCAATGTCAACGTCAACGGCGGCCGGTTCGGCCGACTCGGGCGATTCCGCAGACGCCTCGCCCCAGCTCACCGGCTGACCTTTGGCCAACGCATCTGCGATGGCGGCAAGGTAGTCGGCACGGGCCGTATCCGGTTTGAGTTTCTTTTCAAACGCCGTCATCAGTGCCGGAATTTCATCGGTGATCTCTTCGATCACTCGCACCAGGTCGTCCGAATGGGAAATGCTGCCCTCGATCAGACGATTGAGCATGTTCTCAATCGACCAGGCTGTTTCTCCGACCACACTGGCGCCGACCATCCGGCCACTGCCCTTCAGGGTGTGAAAGGCACGGCGGAACTCGGTCAGTGCAGCACTGTCGGAAGGATCAGCCTTGTACCGGGGAAAGAATTCATGAATGGCTTCCAGGACTTCAGCGGCTTCCTCAATGAAAATCTCGAGAATGTCGTCGTCTATCAGATCATCGTCGTCGGCTTCCTGAACTCCGGCTTCGACCGGGTTAACCGCTGCCGGGCTCTCAGGTTCAACGCTGTCGGCAATAGTATTATCGTCCGCCTCGGTCAGGTCGTCGTCTTCATCCAGTGACAACCAGTCACCGGATTCAACCTCTGCCGTTGGTAAAGCGTCGTCAGCTGCTGGCCTGGCTTCGATATCGTCGTCCCAGTCGGTCAGGGTCTCGAAGTCGTCGATCGCCTCAATGTCGAGTTCGTCATCGCCAGCGTCTTCTGCCTCGCCAATGTCACCCAGTTCCTGCAGCGACAAATCAGGGAAGTCTTCGTCGTCGGTGGCACCCTCGGTGTCATCGGCGCTGGTTTCAGGGACGGCATCGGCTTCTGGAAAGAGGTTTACGGTGTAACCCAGTTTGGCAATTGAATCAGCGGCACGCTGCAGAATATCCAGATTGGTGCCACTGCCATCACGGGACAAGCGCTCAAGGTAATATTCGACACCCATAATGGCATCGGCGAGGGCATCCAGCTCATGCCATTCCGGCGTGCGCTTGTTCCCCAGCAACTGGTCTTCAACGTAATCCTGTGCGTATTTGAGAACCGTAGCCGCTTGCTCTAGCGGTATCATCACCAAACCGCCACGAATGCCGCTCAAATCGCGAGGCACTGCTTCCAGCTTGCTGTGATCCCAGTGCGACCCGATGAATTCGACAATGGCGTCTTTAACCTGTTCCAGGCCATTGCGCGCTTCGCGAACAACCGCCTCCTGAGCACCATCCAGGCCGTCATCGTATTCGTCGCGCTCAAAGCTGGCGTCGCTGGCAATACCGGACAGGCTGGCTTCTACATAAAGCAGTGCGCCGGCGATGTCCATCAGCACACCGTCGTCTTTCAGCTCAGGGTCCTGCTGTGTGGTCTTGATCAGTTCAAGCTGTTCATTCAACACCCGGCGCGGGTTGCCAAGGCCCAATACCGCCATGGTATCGGCCATTTGCTTGATGCCGGGCTCCAGCTCGGACAAACGACGCGACTCGGTAACCCGGGTGCGCACCATCAAATCCAGTGAATCTTTCAGCCTTGCCAGCTCTTCAAGCAAGGCCGAGACCACACTGCCCACTGTTTCACGGTCGGGCCCTGACAGACGTTGCCGTTGCGTTTCAATTTCCGCTTCGTTGGGCAAAGCCTGACTGAGGTGATAGCTGTCCTGTATATGTTGCACCCGGCTGAGACCCGTGGCGTCTATCTTGGCCAGGTAATACAGCAGGTTTTTGAGCTGATCTTCATGCGGGTATTGCCCGGCTACACCACTGGGGTCGGCGAGCAATCGCTTCATGGCACCGTCGAGATGCCGCAGAATGACGGTAATAGCTGCAGAACGTTCAATACGCCCGGCTTTCATCGCGGCAATAAAGGCATCCGCCACTTGCCACAACGCGCCCATGGGAGTGCGCTCGGTTAAACCGACCAGCCGATGAACCGACTTGCCCAGGTATTCAAGGTTGTTGTCGGTATCCTCGTTACGCAACCAGCCAAGCAAGGCCAGCTGGTACATCTGGCGCAATTTGCGCAGCAGTTGAACCACACTCGACTGGCCAATGCTCTGCGTATCCGGCTCGCCAACAAAGCGGCGGGAGGCGGACAGATCCGGCGTAAACAGCGCCGTTTCCGACAGCAAGGGTTCGCCTCGTGCCGCACGCAAATCATTCAGCAACGGCAAAATGACCACGGGCAGATCACTCTGGCCGCGCTTGAGTTTCTCGAGATAATTCGGCAATTGCAGAATGGCTTGCATCAGCAACGCCAGATTATCCTGGCTGGGTGGAATATCACCGTCCACAATCGACTGATTCAGACGCTCCATTTCTTCAGCCAGCAAGGCTGCACCGAAGAACTCGACCATCTGCAAGGTGCCGTTTACCTGATGGATGTAGGCCAGGCTAAACTGAAGACGAGTGGTATCTTCGGGCGTATCAACGAACGCTTCCAGGGCTTGACGCGCCTGTTTCAGCGTATCGAAGATCTCTCCCTTGACCCATTCCAGTGCAACATAATCACGGCGTTCTGCCATGCCTGTACCCCTTTGTATTCATTTGTGTTTCAAGTAGGCCAACGCCCGTTCACCGGGTACGCGCGTCAGTTCAGGCATCTTCCAGTCCACAACTTCGCCCAGGCCCAGCACCAGCATGCCGCCTTTGGCCAGTCGTTTGGCCAGTTCAGACACGATTTCCTTGCGGCGCCACTTGCGAAAATAAATCAGCATATTCTGGCAATAAATCAGGTCCAGCTCTTTCATCGGTGAGCGAGCCAGCTCCAGTACATTCAGGCGTGTAAAGCACACCCTTTCCTGCAACGCTGGCGCTACCCGGTATTGCCCCACCTGAGGCGAAAAAAACCGCTCGATCAGGCGCTTATCCAACATCTCAACCCGCCGGGCCGGGTACACACCCTGGCGGGCCGTTTCCAGAGCCCGGGAGGACACATCGGTTCCGGTCACGCCAAAATGCCTGACCTGATCAGATTCACGCCGCAACAGATCGGCTGTCATCATCGCCAGGCTGTAGGTTTCCTCACCGGTGGAACAACCAACACTCCAGATACTCAGCGGCCGGGTGACTTCATGGACGCGGCGCGTCAGAAAATCACGGGTCAATGCGAACGCCGCCGGGTCTCTGAAGAAGCGGGTTTCCTGAACCGTTACCCGGTCGATCAGGCAATTCCATTCAATCAGCCCGGCATCACCACTGCGAATATAGCGGTAATAATCCAGATAATCAGTGAACCCCAGCTCACGCATGCGAATGGCCAGACTGGTCTTGAGAAAGCTGCGTCGTTGTTCCGACAACTGCAACCCGAGACGCTCTTCCAGCAACTCCTGCCAGGTGAAAAAGGCACGGTCGCTCAATTCAGGAGCCTGATGTACGGACGCGCTCTGGGTCACCACGTTACAGCCTCATTCACAATCAGCGGTGCATCGCTGCATAACCACAAACACAGCCACGCTTCCCGATGCCCCTGGGAATCCGATTTGGCCGCCGTTAAGCGACCTCATCGTCCAATTCCGGGGCACCCAGCATGTCCAGGTCGTCGTCGCTGTCCGGCAGTTTGAAACCGGCTACCGACGAGCGCAGGTCGTTCGCGAGCTGAGCAAGGTTACCAATCGACTTCGCCGTTGCAGTGGTACCGGCTGAGGTTTGTGAGGTAATTTCCTGAATAACGTTCATCGTGTTGGAAATGTGGCCAGCTGATGAAGCCTGCTGACGGGCCGCGTTGGAAATGTTCTGAATCAGGTCGGCCAGGTTCTTCGATACCGACTCGATCTCTTCCAGGGCAACACCCGCATCCTGTGCCAGGCGCGCACCCCGGACCACCTCGGCCACCGTTTGCTCCATCGAGATAACGGCTTCGTTGGTGTCGTTCTGAATGGTTTTTACCAGTGCTTCAATCTGCTTCGTTGCCGCTGAAGACCGTTCCGCAAGACGCTGTACTTCGTCCGCTACCACCGCAAAGCCCCGGCCTGCGTCACCGGCCATGGAGGCCTGAATGGCGGCGTTCAAAGCCAGAATGTTGGTTTGGTCGGCAATGTCGTTAATCAGCGATACGATGTCACCAATTTCCTGCGAGGATTCACCGAGTCGTTTAATACGCTTCGACGTTTCCTGAATCTGCTCACGAATGTTATCCATGCCGTTGATGGTCGATTGCACCACGTCGGCACCTTTCTTGGCGATCGCAACCGACCGCTCGGCCACCGCGGCTGATTCGGCAGCGTTGGCAGATACCTGGTCAATAGACACCGCCATTTCGTTTACCGCCGCTGAAGCGCCGGCAATTTCCTGCGCCTGGTGCTCGGAGGCTTCAGCCAGGTGCATGGCCGTAGCCTGCGTTTCCTGGGCGGCCGACGAAACCTGAACCGCCGTGGAGTTAATGGCCGATACCAACTGACGCATCTGGTCGATCGCGAAGTTAATGGAGTCGGCAATGGCGCCCGTGAAGTCTTCGGTTACCGTCGCCTGTGTGGTCAGGTCACCGTCGGCGAGGTCGGCCAGTTCATCCAGCAGTCGCAAAATGGCGTTCTGGTTCTGCTCGTTGGTTTCAGCTGTTTCACGCAAGTCTTTCTGTGTATCGCGAATAACCACGAATACCGCAATGGCAATCAGCACCAGTGCCAGCGCACCCAGGGCGTAAATCACCAGGGCATTGCTGAGTGGCCGGGTATCGGCCGATTGTTGAATCTGGCCAGCCAGAGTAGACGCCTGCTCAAGCAACACCTGAGAGTCGGTAAAAATATTGGAGGCTGCTTCACGCACCTGGAACAACTCGGGAGACGTTGCCATGATCTGTGTGACCGAGCCGGATACGATCTGGAACAGATTGGCAATTTCATCCAGCGCTTCACGCGCTTCAATGTCATCTACACGGTCAATGTCGAGGTTGGCGTTACCGTTCAGCATGCCGTCCAGAACGCGCTGGAACAGCGCTGCGTCGCGCTCGAAGGAGTCGGCCGCCATCACAGCACCTTCACCACCCACCAGAACCCGGTTAATCGACCGGACAATCCGTTCAGCCAGCCAGGCCTGACGCTGGGCTACAGCGACCTGACCTGCACCCGCATCGGTTTCGAGCAAAATTTCAACGACTTCGTCGTACTCTACCTGCAACTCGGGAATCCGCTCGGACAGGGTATTGGCGGTTTCGTGCAAATCAAGAATGGTTTCCTGGGATTCGACGATCAAATCCGAGTTCTGACTCACCCGGCTCCAGATACGCGACAGACTGCTGATATCGACTTCCGGAGCATGCTGTGCCAGAGCCGGTGTACCGGTAATAGAGTTGCCCTGTTGCACATAGTTAAAGCGCACCTCGAATTCGGCACGTGAACGCTGCAGCAGCCCAAAGGCCTGCTCCTGACCGCCTGAAGCTTCCGAGGAGTTCTTTGCGATTTCCTGCGACAGTACTCGCATCTCACCCGCGTGCTCGAGCAACTCCTGGTCGAAGGCGCCCAATCTGAAATTCTGGTACACCACGGCAAACAGGCCCAGTACCACGACCAGCAGCGCGGCCAGCAGAATACTGAGCAAGCGGTTGGTGCCCAGGATGGTTAGTAAATTTCCGGCTCTTTGTTTCATCGTTCGAACTCCAGTTCGGCCTCAGGCTGTGCTTCTGAAATAAAATCTTTCTGATTGTGAGTCGTGTAATTATCAGTTTCGTAACTACATGATGTTTCGTAACTGCATGTATCGTAAGTACAGGCTTGCGGAACGGCGCTCAAGCGGCCTCTTCCCAGCCCAACCATTCCCGGGACGTGCGGCCTGTATCGTGCTGGCAGCATCCATTCACCCGGAGACGGTCAGACCGCCACTTCCTGAAAAACGTCGTGTTCATAAAGATCCTCCATGCTGATGACCGTCCATATCTGGCTGTCACGGACGTAGTGACCGCGCACAAAGGGTTTTATTCTCTCGGGTAATGACGGGACATCACCGGAAAAATCATCCACCGGGAAGTACTGCATACCTTCGACCGAATCCACAATCAGACCGTCGATCTGGTCGTGTTGCTCGATCACCAGGATCCGACGGTTACGCATGGATTCCTGGCTGGGTGTCTCGAAAAACAGGTCCAGGTCAATCACTGGGATCAGTCGACCCCGGACATTGGATACACCCTGAACCCAGGGTTTGACGTTTGGCAGGCGGGTTACTGAGGGGACATTCAGGATTTCTGTAATTTCATCCATAGCCGCGACGAAGTAATGATCACCCAGTCGAAACCCGATGCCGCTCCAGGTTTCCCGCACCTCCTGCTGCTCGGGCAGGCCAGCGGCCTGGGTACGACAGCGCAGCGCGATGTCCCGCAGTAGCTGAATCGGAGTCATGTCGGCCATGAGTGTGCCGTCAGTCCTGAAGGTTGCCGGCGAGTACAGCCTCGACGGTCGACAACAGTTGATCTTCGGCGACCGGCTTGACCAGGTAACCGCTGGCACCCTGCCGACGACCCCAAACCCGGTCAGTTTCCTGATCTTTGGTGGTTACAATCACCACCGGAATGTGGGCGGTATCGGCACCTTTGGTCAACTGCCGGGTCGCCTGAAAACCATTCAGGCCGGGCATCACAATGTCCATTAACACGATGTCCGGCAACTCCTGACGTGCCAGGGCGACTCCATCGGCTCCATTATCAGCCGTCAATACTTCATGACCATGCTTTTCAAGCATGCCCTGAAACGCGTAGGTCTCAGTGGGAGAGTCGTCTACAATCAGAATCCGTGCCATGGTCCACCCGTTTATTTTTTAATCAGTAAATCAACAACAACAAACCGCTCAGCCGAAGCATGCGGTCATTATTTTACGTAATCCCGAATTGCGCCCAGTAACTCTTCCTTGCCAAAAGGCTTGGTCAGATACTGATCGCTGCCGACAATGCGGCCTTTCGCCTTGTCAAACAGGCCATCCTTACTGGACAGCATGATAACCGGCGTTTCTTTAAAGGCACTGTTGTTCTTAATCAGTGCACAGGTCTGATACCCGTCGAGTCGGGGCATCATGATATCCACAAAAATAATGTCCGGTTTGGTATCGGCTATTTTAGCGAGTGCATCGAAGCCGTCCGTCGCGGTGATCACCTCACAACCGACTTTCTTTAACAGCGTTTCCGCTGTGCGCCGGATGGTTTTGGAGTCGTCAATGACCATCACCTTGAGGCTTTCAAAGCTGTTTTCCATAGGTCATCCCAGGGTTGAAAGCTATATTTTGAGTACCAGTATATCGGGTACCGGGCTGCAGTTAGCGTACCAGTGATTGAGCCCGCATGTCTGGCCCATGCTGGCACTGATGTGCTGTATAACGCTCGCAGGCCAGGTTACCTGTAACCTGCTGCGTAGCAAAAACCGCCCCTGCTAACACGACGTTCCTACCCCGACAGCCAAAATCGGGGTATATCGTCGACCGCTGTCATGCCCGGACGCTCTGTTACTGGCTGTCTAATACTATGCTAGAACTTTTATCACAGAATCTAGCTATCCGCTATAAACGGCTGTAAAGAAAGTTGTTTTTGCTATACCAATCATCTATTACCATACCAGCCAATGATAACCCGAGGCTAGACATGAAATTAACGATCGGCATCGTGATGGACCCGATAGAGACCGTCACCTATAAAAAAGACAGCTCACTTGCCATGCTCTGGGCCGCTCAGGACCGGGGCTGGGAGCTGTTTTACATGACCCCGGCCGACCTTTTTCTGGACAACAGCCAGGCTAAGGGCCTGATGCGGCCCTTAAGTGTATTTCGTGACCCAGATCACTTTTATGAACTCGGAACGGCCAAAGCCGCGCCCTTGGCGGATCTTGATGTTATCCTGATGCGCAAGGACCCGCCATTCGACAACGAATATACCTATGCCACCTATTTGCTGGAACGTGCCGAACAGGCGGGCACGCTGATCGTTAACAAGCCGCAGGCGCTGCGCGATTGTAACGAAAAGTTATTTGCCACAGCCTTTCCGGACTGTTCACCGCCGCACCTGGTGACTCGCAATGCAGCCTTGCTGAAAGCCTTTCACGCAGAGCATGGCGATGTCATTTTCAAACCCCTGGATGGCATGGGCGGCAGTTCCATTTTTCGACTGAAACCCGACGATTCCAACGTATCCGTCATTATTGAAACACTGACCGAACACGGTAAGACGCAAACCATGGCCCAGAAATACCTGCCAGAGATCAAGGATGGCGACAAACGCATTTTGATGATTGACGGCGAGCCCGTCGATTATTGCCTGGCACGCCTGCCGGCCAAGGGCGAAACCCGCGGCAATCTGGCTGCCGGTGGTACTGGCCGTGCCCAGCCACTGACCGAGCGCGACCGCTGGATTGCCGCCCAGGTCGGGCCCGAGCTCAAGAAGCGCGGCTTGCTGTTCGTTGGCCTTGATGTCATTGGCGATTATCTGACTGAAATCAACGTTACTAGCCCGACTTGCATACGCGAAATTGATGCCGCGTTCGACACCGACATCGGTGGCAAACTGATGGATTTGATCGCCCGGAAGCGAGGAATGGCCTGATGTCGACCGCTGCCAGCGTAGGCGCTATCGATCGACTCAGCTTTACGCTGTTTCTGGCGCTTGGCTTGCACGCCCTGTTGATCTTCGGGGTCGGGTTCTCCGCCCCCGAAGCACGTTCCATCCCGCCAACCCTGGATGTCACGCTGGCACAGCACAGCCGCACAGAGCCAACGCCGCTCGACGAAGCCGATTTTCTGGCCGATGCCGATCAACAAGGCAGCGGTACTCAGGATGAAGCGGCACGCCTGACCTCGACCGAACAGGCCGAGATTGAAGACAATCAGGTGTTTCGCACCACACCGGAAGTGCAACAGCTGAATTTTGCCGAGCTGGAAGCGGCACGTAAGCGCATTCTAACCACCCGCACCGACACCAGCCGCACCGCTCTGGATCGGGCCGAGGAAGAAGCACCTCCGGTTGAGGAGCTGGCCAGTAACGACCCGCTGATGATCAGCCAGATCAACGATGTCGCCACCCTGCGCGCCATGCTCGATGAAAGCCGCCAAACCTACGCCAAGCGGCCCCGAGTCAGAACCCTGACCGCCGTCTCGGCGCGTCGATCGCTGGATGCCGCCTACGTCTTTAACTGGCTGGAAGAAGTCGAGCGGGTTGGTAACCAGAACTATCCGCAGGCGGCCCGTCAGGAGCGGCTGTCTGGCAGTGTCCGACTGGCCGTCAAGATGCGGGCCGATGGCAGCCTGGCCTCGGTCGAGGTCACTCAGAGCTCCGGTCATGCTTTGCTCGATCAGGCGGCCAAACGCATCGTTCACATGGCGGCACCCTTTGAACCCTTCAGCACCGAGATGGCACAGGAATACGACCAGTTGGAAATCATCCGCACCTGGCAATTCCGCACCGACAATCAGTTCAGCCGGGAAGCGTCATGACGCGGCCGGCCGGTCAGTGGCTGGGGTTTGATTTTGGCCTGGCCTGGATCGGCGTCGCTGCCGGCCAGACCATCACCGGCACTGCCACAGGCATTACCACCCTGCGCGCCCGTGACGGCATCCCGGACTGGCCAGTCATCGACCAGCTCGTTGCCGAGTGGCGCCCGGTCGGCTTCGCCGTCGGTATCCCGTACAACATGGACGGAACCGACAGCGAGATGGGCACCCGGGCCAACAAGTTCCGCAAACGCCTGCACGGTCGCTATGGACTGCCTGCTGAAGCGGTGGATGAACGGCTGAGCAGCCGAGAGGCCCGCAGTCACCTGGGGTTGCAAGGCGCCAGCCTGTCCCGTGCGCGCCAGGCCGACATCGACAGTCTGGCCGCCCAGCTGATTCTGGAAACTTTTCTTAGCCAGCCCGTGTGATATCGATATGCCCGTCACTGAGTCAGTCGATCTGCCCGAAGGCTACTATCTCGACAACTTTCGCCAACTGGTCAGTACCGTCGGCGAACGCTATGCCGACCTGCTGGATTCAGCCGACCAGCGCTTTCTCACCCGTTTTCGTGAACTGAGCGAACCTGCCGCCCGCCTGCTGGTTCGGTTGTACACGCGCAAGGGGCCGGTATTCAGAGTCAACCGTCTGAGCTATGCAGACGTAGGCCCCATTGAACCGGCCGTCGCCGAGCTGGTTCAAGCTGGCCTTCTGGATCCATCACCCCTAATGACGGCACTGGACATCGCCCGTTTGCTAACACTGCCCGACCTCAGACAATTGCCCTGGTGCCCGGACCCGCGCCTCAACAAGGCGGCCTTGCTTGAACATCTCGCCATAATGCCCGATTCCGGCTCGCCAGACGACTGGCAGCTGGCCGAGCCTCTGGTGGCCCGCTGCCACGATGCCACCCTGCGCCGCCTGCAACTGATGTACTTTGGCAATGGCCGCCAGAGCCTGACCGACTTTGTGCTGTCGGATCTCGGCGTCTTCCGCTACGAACGCTACCCGCTGAACCGCGCCCAGCGCTGGTTTCAGGACCCGGCCGACATCGACCAGACGCTGCACCTGATGGACCTGCGCGACCAGTACAATGAGGCCACAGAAACCAAATCAACGGAGTCATTACCCCCGATTGCCCAGGCATGCCTGGCCGCCGACTGGCGGCCCAGAGTTCAGGACCGGGCTTTTCGGCTGATGAACCAGCTCGGCTATCGGCTGGAGCAAGCCGGACACTGGTCGTTGGCCCTGGCGCTGTTGAGCACCAACGAGACACCCCCGGCGCGTGAGCGCCGGTGTCGTCTGCTGTACAAGCAGGAACGCTTTGCGGACTGCTGGGCGGCATTGCAGCCGATCCTGGATGCCCCGCAGGATGCCAGCGAAGCCCGTTTTGGGCCCCGCTTTCAGCCGCGCCTGGCGCGCAAACTCAAACGGCCGGTACTGAGTGTGTTAGCACCCACTGTCGTCGAGGACCGGGTTTTATGGGCGCCAGCGGCCATGAGTGTCGAGCAACTGGCCTGTACCCAGCTCGACGATGCGGTCTGGTTGGAAAATCAGCTGCCGCTGGCTATCTTCACGCTGGTGCACTGGCCCTGGCTGTTTGCCGACGTGCCCGGCGCCTTTCACCACCCCTTTCAATCGGGCCCGGCCGATCTCTACCAACCAGACTTTCTACAGCGTCGGGGCTCAGACCGGCACCGCCTGTACCAGACCCTGACGCAAACCCAGGCACGCCAGCATCTGGCGCACTACAGTCAGGATAAAGCCGGTTTGCAAAACCCCTTCTTTGGCTGGGGGGGGCTGAGTTCAGAGCTGTTACTGCGTTGTTTCGATGCGGTTCCCTGGGACCACTGGGTCCCGATATTCCGACACCTCTGGCTCGACCTGAAGCGTCACCGATCCGGCTTTCCCGACCTGTTTCAGTTCCTTTCGGACGGCTATAGGTTTATCGAAATCAAGGGGCCGGGTGACCGGCTGCAGGATAACCAGCGGGACTGGCTGGGGGTGTTCAGCCAAGCGGGTATTCCCGCCGAAGTCTGGTACGTCGAGTACACAACCGACGCCGAACCGGAAACGCCTGCGGATGACACAACCCCATGACCCCAAGGCCCCACTTTCGCATCTCGGTTCGTGCCCTGGCCGAGTTCTGCCTGGACGAAGGCGATCTGGTCAGCAGCTTCCGCGCCAGCCCCAGTGCGCTGGAGGGCCGGGAAACCCATCAGCTAACCCAGGCGCGCCGCACTCCGGGCTATCGACCCGAGCAAGCCGTCAGCCTCGACTGGCAACACCCGGACTTTGATCTGACCCTCAGCGGCCGTATCGATGGCGCCTGGGGCGACGGCATCGAAGAAATCAAAACACTGCGCATTTCGCCAGAGGAGTTGCCCGATTCCGCCCGGGCGCTGAATCAGCGCCAGGCACAACTCTATGCCGCGCTCTGGGCACTGCCCCGCCCCGAACAGGCGCAATGGACAGTAAGGCTGTGTTATGTACACAGCCAGACTCAGCAGGAATGGCATGAGGATGAACACTGGACCCGGGAGGCCCTGCTCGACCGGCTGACCGGGCACCTGGCGCGCTACGATCACTGGCTGCAACAACTGCACGAACACCGGCAAAGCCGGGATCGTGCCCTGGCCCGGGCCCGGTTTCCGTTCGATCAGATGCGCGCGGCACAACGCAGCATGGCCGAAACCGTCTACAAGGCCCAGGCGTTGCAGCGCAATGCCCTGATCGAAGCCCCAACCGGAACCGGCAAAACACTGGCAGCGCTCTTTCCCAGCCTGAAGGCACTGGGCGAGGGGCATCACCAGGGCGTGTATTACCTGACCATGAAAAACACCGGCCAGCCCCTGGTGCTCGACAGCATTCGGGCGCTGAACCTCGACACCAGCGACCTGATTACCCTGAACCTACAGGCGAAGGAGCGTTTGTGCCTCAGCCCGTCGACACCCTGCGACGGATCGGTCTGCCCATACGCCCGCGGCTACTTCGATAAGCGCCAGCGCTTGCGCCCGGCGCTGCTGGAGCAGGGTATCTGGGATCAGGCAACGCTGACCAGCCTGGGGGAGGAACATCAGATCTGCCCCTATTACCTGAGCCAGGACTGGGCCGTCTGGGCGGATCTGGTAGTCGGTGACGTCAATTACCTGTACGACACCACTGCCGTTCAGCCCTATCTGCTCCGGGAAGTGGACAACCAGGTCGCGGTGTTGATTGATGAAAGCCACAACCTGATCGACCGTGGCCGGGCCATGTTCAGCGCCGCTTTTTCCGGCCGTTCTCTAGCGGCCCTGAATGACGCAGCCCCGGCCAACGTGAAAGCGGCCCTGAAGCCTGTGCGGCGGGCGTTGCAACGCTGCCTGAACGATCAGAATGGCCTCAGCGAGCGACGGCCCGAGGCGCTGGTCCTGGCCCTGCGCACCTGGCTACAGGCCAGTGCCCGCCTGCTACGGGAAGCACCGTTCTGGGAGCCGGGGCCCGCCTGGGAAGCGCTGATTTTCGAGGCTGGTCGCTTCGCCCGTATTGATGAACTGGCCCAGCCTGAGGATTTCTGCTGGCGCTACCAGGGCAGTGAGAGCCGCGCTATCGACGACAAACGCATAGAGGTACTGTGCCTGAACCCGTCGCGCTTGCTGACCCAGAAGCACGACCTGGTCAACTCGGTTACCGGCTTCAGCGCCACGCTGACCCCCTGGCCTTACAGCCTGGCCATGACCGGCCTCGCCAATGCCGTGCCGCTGACGCTGCCATCGCCGTTTCAGCCACGGCAATTCAGAGTCACGCTGATTACCGATGTGTCCACCCGCTATCGCGACCGCGCCGGCCTGAAAGACGCCGTTCTCCCTCTGGTCCGGCAATTCCGTCGCCAGACCCGGGGCAATGCGCTGGTCTTTTTCTCCAGCTACCAGCAGATGGCTGGCGTATTCGAGGCGTTCGCTGATGACCCGACTGTGATGGCGCCCACCCGCGATGCCACCTTGCTGGAGCGACTGGCGTTGCTCGACCGGCTGAGAAATGAACAGGGGTTGATGGTAATGGCGCCCCTGGGCGGGGTACTGGGGGAAGGCATCGACCTGCCCGGCGATGCGCTAACCGGCGTTATGGTCGTCGGCCCTGGTCTACCACAGGTCAACGAGCTCAATAACCGCATTCGCCACGCCCTGGACCGACAGGGTCAGCCCGGTTTCGACTTTGCCTACCGCTACCCCGGACTGCACAAAGTGCTGCAAGCGGCCGGTCGCTGCGTGCGCACCGAAACCGACGAAGGCGATATCTGGCTATTGGACGACCGCTTCGCCGAGTATTACCGCAATGGCTGGTTACCGCCGCACTGGCAGGTGGTGATGCGGCGGCGCGAGGAGGTGTTAGAGGTTACGCCAGACTGACGCGGTTGCGGCCCAGATCTTTCGACTGGTACAACGCCTGATCGGCCAGGCTGATCCATTCGGAGTGTGATGAAAGCTCAGCGTTCCAGCTGGCGACGCCAAGGCTGATGGTCACCTGCAAGTTCACGTCTTCAGATTTCAGCACCTGCTCCTCAACATGCACCCGCAACCGCTCGGCCAGAGTAACTGCATCTTCACCGGTGGTATCGGGCAGAATGACCGCAAACTCCTCGCCACCGTAACGCCCGGCCAGATCCGTAGCGCGCAACGTATCGCGAATCACCGAGGCGACCATGCGAATCACATCGTCGCCAATGGTGTGGCCGTGTGTGTCGTTGACGGCCTTGAAGTGGTCGATGTCCATCATGATCAGCGAGGTCGGTTGCTGGGCCCGCTGTTGACGTTTGAATTCCTGCAACAACTGGTGTTCCCAGTAGCCGCGGTTGAACAAGCCCGTCAAGCCATCCTTGCGCGAAAATTCCTTCAGCCGCTGGTTGGCTTTTTGCAATTCAATCTTGCTTACCGCTACGTCGCTGACATCGTAGACGATGATGCACAGACTGTTCACCTCACCTTTGGTGTCGGCCACCGGAATAAAGGTGCAATTCTGATACATGAACTCGGACGTACCGGTAATGGGCCGGTTGTTCTTGAACCGGAATACATAGGGGCGCTGCTCCCAGGTAGTAAAAGCCCGGTTGCGCAACTCAATCACGGTTCTTGCCTTGTGCTCGAACCAATGCCGGGGAATATCGGGAAACACGGCGAACAGATTCTTCCCCAGGGCATCCTGTGGCGAGATACCACTGTGGTTTTCCATAAAGCCGTTCCAGGCCATCACCTTGTAGTCCAGATCGACCACTAGCATCCCGACGTCGATGGTCTGCAGTACTTCAATTAACCAGTGGAAATCATCTACTGAATTGCGCGGTGGCGACATGATCACTCCAGCATGAAACGGACTTTGCTTTCGAGCACTGCCAAACTGTCTTCGGTAAACAGCAGTAGCAGATCGCAATCGACATTGCGGCTCTCAAGGCGATACGGAATTTCAATGGTCAGCGCCCGTTTCCAGTTGCCAGTCTGATTGTTCACCAGGTCCTGTAGGTGCAGGTGCTGGCCAAGCAACACCGGCTGACCCTGGCTGAAGGAGACATCCAGCTGTTCAGTCAGCCCTTTCAGACACGCACCGATCAGAATGTTCGCGATGTCCATCAACAATTCAAGTTCGATGTCCGGCGTGATATCGCCCTTGAACTCAGTCAGTTCGGCGATGTCCTGAAAGCTGGTGTCGTTGAAGATCAGCAAGGCTTCGCCGGAAATGCGGGAACCGACAAACCCCTGGCAGACGGCACTGACGGAATCGACCGATTTGAGCGACGACAGCGCCATTTTCAGTTCGTTGCGTTCCAGCAAATTGACCACCGGAATCGGCAGCACCACATAATTGTTCAGTAACCTGGCCAGCAGGTCAGCGGCGCGACCCATGGCCACGTTGGCGATTTCCTGAAATACGTCGCGCATTTCTTCATCGAGATGCTCAGCGCTCATCAGGTCACCCCGCATAGATGCCGAAGTCGGTCAGCACTTGCTGCAACCGCTGGGCATCCACTGGTTTTTTGATAAAATCGACCGCTCCCAATCTTTTCACACGTGCCATGGCTTCGGGCTGAATATCGCCGGAGATCACAATCACCAGACAGGGCATATCCTGCTTCTTGATGGCCTCCAGCACTTCAAAGCCATCCATCACCGGCATGGTCAGGTCGAGAAACACCACATCGCCTTTACCGGCGCTGATCGCGGCTAACCCTTCCTCGCCATTACCGGCAAAGGTAACGTCTATGTCCCAACCTGGAGGCAGTGCTCGCTGCACCTGTTTGCGGGCAAAACTAGAATCGTCACAGATCAGGACGGGTGTCGACATGGTTACTCCATCATGCAAATTGACATCTTTGAATGCACAGACGCTATCGCTCAGCAGCTATCGCCCGGTAAACAGGACGATCCGCTCTCTGAGTAAAGGCAAGAAACGACGCTCTGGCAAACCGGAAAACGGACCTTTTTCTCATTCTGACACATGCAAGTGCGGGTCCCAGTCTTTCCAGACTGGCTGGTAGTCTAACCTTTGCACAGCAGCAACGACATCCTTCAAGGTGCGATTGTCGTCAATACTGAACTGTTCCAGCGCTAAATCCGGCTCTACGACATAGCCACCGGGCCGGGTGGAAGACCCGGCACTCAAGCTGGTCACCCCCAGGGGCAGCAAGTGCTCGCGCAACGCGGCGGGCTCCCGGGTCGACAGACTCAGGTCCAGATTGGGGCTGAACAGACGCCAGGCACAGATCAGTTGCACCAGGTCGGCATCCGATAACGGATGCGGTGCTATAAAGCCCCCTTCAGCCGGCCTCAACCGGGGAAACGACATCGAGAACCGGCTGCGCCAGCAGCGACGCTCCAGATACCGAAGATGATGCGCCGCCATCAGGCTGTCCAGCCGCCAGTCGGCCAGCCCGAGCAACACCCCCATACCCAGGCGGTGTATGCCCGCGGCGCCCGCCCGCGCCAGTGCCGCCAGGCGGTGATCGTAGTCGGCCTTGTTACCGCGGGTATGGTGCTGATGGTAGGTCGGCCGATGATAGGTTTCCTGGTACACCAGCACCGCATGCAGCCCGGCCCGGTGCAAGCGACGGTAGTCGTCGGTCGACATGGGCTGCACCTCCAGGCTGATCTGTGCAACCTCAGAGCCCAGTTGCTGCAATGCTCGCTCGAAGTAGTCGACCCCTGCCACCCGCGGCGCTTCACCAGCCACTAACAGCAGGTGCTCAAACCCCTGGCGCTTCAAAAAGGCCACCTCCATGGCCAATTCGGCTGCCGTCAGCACCTTGCGGCGCACCCGGTTGCTCATTGAAAAACCGCAATAGTCGCATTCATTGGCACAGGCATTACTGACGTAAAGCGGCGCAAACAGCTGCTGTACCCGTCCGAATCGCTGCACCGTCAGCTGGTGACTGAGCTGCGCCATGGTTTCCAGATAAGGCCGTGCAGCCGGGCTGAGCAGCGCCATCAGGTCATCCGTGGTGCGCTGGGAACGGGCCAGTGCGCGCTCCACATCGACAGCCGTTTTGGCATAGAGCGACAACCCTGAGGTCTGCCAGTCGGGCGGCTGGAAATCATGGTCAGCCTGCATCGGAATCACCCCCGGTCTCCAGGAAAGCCGTCAACGGGCTGGATGCTGCGGCCCGCAGGCCCGGTGTGGCCAGCCCGGCCTGGCGCGCCTGAAAGCCCGCCTCAACCGCCGCTCTGAAAGCAGCCGCCATTGCCACCGGGTCGGTTGCGGTGGCGATGGCTGTATTGACCAGCACCGCATCGGCGCCCCGCTCCATGGCTTCAGCCGCCTGGGATGGCGCACCGAGGCCTGCGTCGACAATCACCGGCACCCTGGATTGCTCGATAATAATGTCAAGAAAGGGCCCGGTGACCAGACCCTGGTTGGAGCCAATGGGTGCCGCCAGGGGCATTACCGCCGCACAGCCGGCCTCCTCCAGGCGTTTGCACAACACGGGGTCGGCGTGCACATAAGGCAGAACGATAAACCCCAGCTGTACCAGGCGCTCCGCCGCCTTCAGGGTTTCCACCGGGTCGGGCAGCAGATAGCGCGGGTTCGGGTGAATCTCCAGCTTGAGCCAGGGCGTACCCATGGCTTCGCGGGTCAGTTGCGCCGCCTGAATGGCCTCTTCGGCCGTGCGCGCACCGGAGGTATTGGGCAACAGGCGGTACCCGGCTGCCTGCAGGGGCTCGAAAATGGCATCCCTGTCGCGCCGGTCGAGTCGACGCAGCGCCAGCGTCACCAGCCCGGTTCCGCTGCTGGCAAGCGCATCAAGCATGGTAGCGGGGGTGCTGAACTTGCCGGTTCCGGTCAGCAGGCGCGATGAAAATGACGTATTGGCAATGGTTAGCATCATCAGCCTCCTGCCACAGCTGAAAACAGATCGAGTCGGTCACCCTCGGCCAGTTGCCGCTGCGACCAGAGTGGGCGGGGAACCACATCGCCGTTGCAGGCTACCGCCAGACCCTTGGGTGCCGGTGCATCACGCACTTCCAGGTAAGACGACAGGGCTTCGGCCAGTGTTGCATCAGCGGCCAGTTCGAACCCTTCACCGTTGCAAAAAATCTTCATGTTGCACCTCCGGTCAGACATTGCCACTGTCGGTCCAGATCGCGCCAGGCGTGGGGCGGTGACTCAGCCTCCGTGATAGCGGTCACCATCGCGACCCCGGATACGCCACAAGCGGCCACTGCCTCCAGGTGCCTTTCCTTGATGCCGCCAATGGCAACGGTCGGACAGGCAGCGTCAAGCAACGCCTGGTACTCCGCCAGACGGCCCAGGCCCTGTGGCTGGCTGGGCATGACCTTGGTGGTCGTCGCGAACACATGACCCAGGGCAATGTAGCTCGGCTGCAACCGCCGGGCACGACACAGCTCGGCGTAGCCATGCGTTGAAATACCCAGGCGCAAACCCGCCCGCTGCAGGGCCGGCAAGTCCACACCGGCCAGATCCTCCTGCCCCAGGTGCACGCCAAAGGCACCGAACTCCAGCGCCAGCGCCCAGTGATCGTTGATAAACACCTGCGCCTGGTAACGTTCACCCAGCTCGACAGCACGGTTGATCTGAGCCGCCAGCCGTTCGGTATCCAGGGTTTTCAGGCGCAATTGAATCGTGCCAGCCCCCGCCGCCAGCAAGGTCTCGAGCAGGTCGACATCGCCAACCACCGGATAAACGCCCGGTGCCCGGTTCAATTCCGCAAACGCCTTGCCCGGTGTCGGGTCATCCCCGTTCTGCCAGATGTCGGCAAACGGCATCCCCGACCGGCTTGCAACGGCCTGGCGTGTCAGCGTGCCAGCACCCTGCCCGGTTTCATAAGCCTGTTGCAGCCCACGGTGCACGAAGGCATTGGCAAGGGCGACGGCGTCAATCGGGTCATAGCCCAGCGCTCGGCTAGCCGCCCAGGCGCTGCTGAGTGTGCAGCCAGTGCCGTGGGTGTGCGGCGTGTTGAGCCGGGGCTGCCGTAAGCACCAGTGTCCGCTGGTGTCGAAACACTGGTCGGTGACCTGGGATTCCAAGGGCGCATGTCCGCCTTTCAGCAAGACGCTCACGCCAGAGTCTTGGTGCAAACGCCGGGCCGCCTCCTGTTGCACGTGCGGATGACCATCGCACCCGGTCAGCCAGCTCAGTTCGGGCTGATTGGGGGTGACCAGATCCACCAGTGGCAGCAGCCGGTGCAGGGCGGCGTGAACGGCCGGCTCCGTCAGTGCATCGCCACTGGTCGCGACAGCGACCGGGTCGAGCACGACCGCCAGCCCTGGCCAGCGTTCGCGCCAGGCGGGCAAGGCCTGAACCAGGTAATCGATCTGCGCAAGACTGGCAAGCAACCCAATCTTGATCGCCGCTGGTGGCAGATCATCGGCCAGAGCGGTCAATTGCGCCTGAAACACCGCCAACGACACCGGTTCAGCCATGATCAACCCCTGGCTGTTCTGCGCCGTCACCGAGGTGATAACCGTGGCGGCATGGCCGCCCAGAGCCGTGATGGCCAGAATGTCAGCCTGGATACCAGCCCCCCCGCCACTGTCGCTGCCAGCGATGCTCCAGACGATGGGACGCGGCTCACTCATGCTCACCTCCCTGCGCCGGCGTATAGAGCCGCGCGCCCTGGTCGCGAAATTCGGCCGATTTTTGCGCCATGGCACTGTCCAGCTCGGCCTGGAGGGGTATCCGCTCTGCGTCGGCTCTTTCCGCTGCCACGGTATCACGCACTTCCTGGCTGATTTTCATCGAGCAGAATTTGGGGCCGCACATGGAACAGAAATGGGCCACTTTATGGCCTTCCTTGGGCAAGGTCTGGTCGTGAAACTGACGGGCGGTATCCGGATCGAGCGCCAGGTTGAACTGGTCCTCCCAGCGGAACTCGAACCGCGCCCGGCTCATGGCATTGTCGCGAATCTGAGCACCGGGGTGGCCCTTGGCCAGGTCGGCCGCGTGGGCCGCAATCTTATAGGTGATCAGCCCCTGCTTGACGTCATCCCTGTCCGGCAGGCCGAGGTGCTCCTTGGGAGTGACGTAACACAGCATGGCGCAGCCGTACCAGCCGATCATGGCCGCGCCGATGCCCGAGGAGAAATGATCGTAGCCCGGCGAAATATCCGTGGTCAGCGGGCCCAGGGTGTAGAACGGCGCCTCATCGCAGCATTCCAGCTGCTTATCCATGTTCTCCTTGATCAGATGCATGGGCACGTGACCCGGCCCTTCAATCAATGTTTGAACGTCGTGCTTCCAGGCGATCTGCGTCAGTTCACCCAGGGTTTCCAGCTCAGCGAACTGGGCCGCGTCGTTGGCATCGGCAATGGAGCCAGGGCGAAGACCATCGCCCAGTGAGAACGACACATCGTACGCCTTCATAATGGCGCAGATGTCCTCAAAGTGGGTGTAGAGAAAGCTCTCCTTATGATGCGCCAGACACCATTTGGCCATGATCGAGCCACCGCGACTGACAATGCCGGTCACCCGATCCACTGTCATCGGAATATGGTGCAGGCGCAGACCGGCATGAATGGTGAAATAATCGACGCCCTGCTCGGCCTGCTCAATCAGCGTATCGCGATACATTTCCCAGCTGAGGTCTTCGGCAACGCCCCCGACTTTTTCCAGGGCCTGATACAGCGGGACGGTGCCAATCGGCACCGGCGAATTGCGCAGTATCCACTCGCGGGTCTCGTGGATGTTGGCCCCGGTCGACAAGTCCATCACCGTGTCGGCGCCCCAGCGGGTGGCCCAAACCAGCTTGTCGACTTCTTCTTCAATGCCCGAAGTGACGGCCGAATTGCCGATGTTGGCGTTCACTTTCACCAGAAAGTTACGGCCAATGATCATCGGTTCGGCTTCGGGGTGATTGATGTTGCAGGGGATGATAGCCCGGCCCCGGGCAACCTCGTCGCGCACAAACTCCGGGGTGATGTGTTCGGGAATGGCCGCGCCAAACGCTTCACCCCGATGCTGGCGCGCCAGTGTCTCGTCTTTCAGCCGTTCGCGGCCGAGGTTTTCCCGAATAGCGATGTACTCCATTTCCGGGGTGACAATGCCCTGGCGGGCATAATGCATTTGGGTGACATTGCGACCGGTTTTGGCCTTGCGCGCCAGGCGGTTGCGCGTGAATCTCAATGCAGTCAGTGCCGGATCACTGGCGCGCTGGCGCGCGTAATCCGAGCCCGGCGCATCCTGCCATTCGGTATCGTCGCGCGCTTCAATCCAGGGTTCTCGCAGTGCAGCCAACCCGCGTCGTAAATCAATCTGCGCATTCGGGTCGGTATAGGGGCCTGAAGTATCGTAGACAATCACGGGTTCATTGGTGCGCCACTCGGGCGAAGCCGTCGTACCGCCCACCCGGGTATCCGAGAGATGAATAGCGCGCATACCGACCTGAATATCCAGCTGGGAACCGGCAATGTAGAGCCGCTCTGAGTTGGGAAAAGGGGCGATGGCGTCGTCTCTTAATTGCTGAACACGCTCGCCCAGCGGGGCGCCCGATGTCTGTTTGGCCGATTTTTTAGTGGCTGGTGTGGATAAAGTCATTTCGATCGTTCCTCGCAAAAGCGACGGAGCGAACGCAGGGGAGCTGGGGGTGCAAACAAGGTGTTGGACAATAAACAACAGACGCCCGGGTCTGCTGTCTGCCAACACACACCCGAACAAGCCTTCAAACCCGGTAAGCCCGGTTTGAACTGGAAATACCGGAACCCGGTGGGCTCATTGCCGACAGGGCGTGGCCCCAAGACTGGTATTCCCCTTGTTTCCTTCGCGAGTACGAACTCGATCAGGTTCAACGGATCCCGCTAGTGCGATCTCAGCCAGGGGTTGGTTACCCCGGCACTCCGACAAGACCCGAACAGGGTACTGCCTCCTGCCCAATAGAACAAGCGGGACCCTGACTCACCTGTGCGTATCAGCCGATTTCCACCACACGCATCAGACAGCAAGAAAGTACAGAAACCAGCGGGTTTTATACAGGCTCTGGCGACGTCCACGCCCTACCCTTAATTGGCACAATAACAACAATCTTCTGCTAACCAAGCAGCTTACCGTTCAGGTGCTCCCATGACTGCAACACTGCCTTCCCTGAGTATTGTCGGCCGCATCATTCTGGGGTTTACTGTCGTTCTGGTGTTTGTCGCCGCGACATCGAGCCTCAGCATTCGCAATGCATCGACCACCATTGACCAACTGACTTTATTGACGGAATCAGCAACCCCCGTCGCTCAGATCACCCAGCGTGTTGATCTGCTGACCGCCCGTCTCGCTGAAGACTTTCAGGCTGCCATTAATGTCGAGTCCGTTGCCGGTCTCTCCGTGCTAATCGACCGGCTGGCCGAGCACGAAACCCGGCTGGACACGGAACTGGAGGCCTTGCAGCAACGCCTCGACAGCCTGCCCGATACCGCCGATGAGAACCAGGCACTGGGCAGGCTACGGGATCAACTCGCCGGGGTAATGACCTCGGCGCGCCAGCTCGTGGATGACAAGGCGGTCAGCTTGAGTTTCGAAACACGGTACAACGAACTGGTTGCTGAATCGGCATCGATCCGCAATGAACTGGCACCCGCTTTTGACGAGTTCTCACTGTCGCTTGCCGACGACTATGCTCTGGCGGTTGCTTACGAATTCTACGCATCCTTTCTCAATGGATTGTTGTTGCTAAAAGACATCAGCCTGGCCGCGAGCGCTCAGGAACTTGAGCAACTCAGTACCCAGTTTGACCAATGGGACCAGCGCCACCAAAACCAGTTTTTCAGTTTTACAACGCTGGCGATGAACTACCCTTCGTCGCGCCCCTTCATGCAATCGGCACAGCGTATTACCGCCCAGATTCAAGGCCTGGCCCGTGGGGAAACCCTCCAGGATTTAGAGACCGGTACAGAGAGCCCTCAGCCAGGGTTGATAGCCAGCCAGTCGGCTTTGCTGGACTATCGCCAAACGGCTTCGCGCCAGGCAGAGTCGGTACAAACCACCCAACACAGTATTCAGGAAACCTTGTCGACACTGAACACTTTTTCCCAGGCGTTTGCACGCGAGGTCGCCAATGGCGTTAATACCAGCCTGGCGCGAAGCACGAACTTTATCCTCTTTGGTCTGGCAGCCATCTTTCTGACCGTAGCCATGGTGCTGTGGCTGATCATCACCAGCATTCGCAGCCCACTGACTACCCTGAAAGCAGCGCTTAAAGCACTGGCAGCGGGCGACCTGACCCGAACCGTACAGTCGCACCACCGCGATGAAATGGGCGACCTGATCACGGCGGTTGAAGCGGTTCGACTCGGCTTGAGCGACATAATTACCGACCTGAAAGCCAAGTCTCACGCCATTACCGACTCCGCCCAGCAGAGCCAGCAACTGAGCGAATCAGTCGGCTCCGCATCCCAGGAACAGGCGTCGGAAACCGAGCGCATTCTGACGGCGGTTCACAGCATGGAAGAAGCCGTTCAGCAGGTTGTTGTACTGTCGGAGCAAGGCCAGCAGGTAGCGGTAACAGCGCACGGTGAATTACATGCCACAGCGCTTGAAATTAGGGAGAACACCGTGGCGATGACAGTCTTACAACAGACCTTCACTGAAGCCACCGAAACCATCTCACAGCTCAATAACGACATGAAGGGTGTTGAAATCATCTCAACCACCATCGAAGGCATCGCTGAACAAACCAATCTGCTTGCGCTCAATGCCGCTATCGAAGCGGCCCGGGCCGGCGATCAGGGGCGGGGGTTTGCCGTGGTTGCCGATGAGGTGAGGTTGCTGGCCAGCCGTACCTCAGAATCAACGGCAGAAATCAGAAAAACCATCGATGGCTTGGTCGCCGCCTTCGAGGCACTGTCCAGTTCTATTCGGCAAGGTCGCACGAAAATTGATACCAGTTGCCGGGTGTCGACCCAGGCCGATACTGCCATCAACGAATTTAAAAACCGCATTAACCGGATTCAGGAACTCAGTGACCAGGTGTCCGACATCGCTCAACATCAGGAACACAGCACTGCAGCCATTCGTAGTCAGGTTGACCAGGTCAACCACAATGCTCGCCGGGCTGAAGCTGCTGCAAAAACATCGAGTGATAACAGCCATCAGCTCAGCACCATGGCCAGGGAACTGGACGCCATGGTCATGCGCTTTCAGAGTTGACTTTATTCGTAGGCATCAATATCGCGATCATCCAGATACCGGGCTATGCGGTGTGCCGCATTGGCAAAGTCAGTGGCCGCTAGCAGCGTAGCAGTAACCGTATCCTCGTCATTTGGATCGAATTGCTCCAGCAGGTGCGCCAGCAAACCACCCAGGTGATTGCCCACTTGCTGGAACTCTGCGGTCTGAACAAACTGTATCCCCCGGTAGGGAATGGGTTGCACTGAAGACCGGTTGAAATCCGTCGACTGAATAGCGGCGATAGTGACATCGGCGAACGCCGCATATTGCCGATAGTCGGCGTCATCATAAAGTGCCAGACGCGTTCCCGGTGGCACATACTGAATACCGTAATTGTCGGCGACCAATTGCTGGTATGTCTCCGAGGTAGCCCATTCAATAAATTTCCAGGCAGCGGCTTTAACGTTTGATTGCTCTGGCACTGAAAAACCCCAGGCCCACAACCAGTTAGCGCCTCTTCCCGTTACTTCATGAGGTGCTTGCCGGTAATCGATGTCCGGGTAATCGGAGTGCGCTGCCAGGGCGCCGCCTGCTGCGGTCGAGTCGACCCACAGATCGCAATCACCCCGCAAGAAAGCCGCCAGGTTCTCGGTGTAACCGTTGCGCCAGGCGCCAGGCAACCCATAGCGGTGTTGCAGCCCAAGATAAAATCTGATCGCGTTTTGCCACTGCTGTGAATCAATGGTCGAACGCCACTGCGTATTGTACCAGCGCCCGCCAAAACTATTGACCAGGGTTGACACCAGCGCCATGTTTTCGCCCCAACCGGGTTTGCCTCTCAGGCAGATCCGGCCATGAGCGCCACCAGAGCGTGTGGACAGTTCATTCAGCAATTGCTCAATCCCAGTCCAGGTAGGTTGCTCCGGTACGGTTAGATCATATCGCGAGAAAATATCCTTACGAAAATAGGTGATCGAACTTTCACCATAAAATGGAAGTCCATAGTACTGATTGCCGACCTGAAAACCCGTGATTATTTCGGGTATCCACCCAGTCTGTGTTAGATCACCCGCCATGTCGGCAGGAACGGAACTTAAACGACCTGAGCCACCCCATAGAGTAGCCTCAAGCATACCGACCGTGTACACATCATACTTGGGGTCATCGCGCTTGCTGTCCCGAGACTGCATCAGCCGCAACACCGATTCATCAACGACGTTCCACTCGAGCTGAATACCCGGGTTCTCACGCTCAAAATGCTGTGACAGGGTTTGCATGCGAAGCATGTCTTCGTTAGCGACGGTGGCGACTCTAACCGTTTCACCCAAGCCAGTTGCTGAGATAATGCTCAGAGCCATAATGCGAAGGGAATACTGAAAAAACGTTGCGTTCGAGTTCATTTTTTGCACCTTTTTGTTTTCCATTGAACTCGGTGCACAATCTATAAACTAATGCTTTACTCACGGATTTCGATACTTTAGTGCCAGGGTTCCCTAACGATTGTCAGCGCACTCAGGGCCAGGCAATCTGACGCTCATCATCAACCCAGTGGCTGTGATTAAAAAATCGGTCAAACAGGCGGCGTTCGGCCTGAATCCGGTCAACGTCTGTAAACTCGAAACGAATCGGGCTACCCGGGCTGCGCTGACTCAGTCGGGCACAGTCAAGGCTCGCGACACATCCGATCTTGGGGTACCCGCCGATGGTTTGCCGGTCTTTAAGCAGGACAATAGGTTGGCCATCCGGCGGTATCTGGATCGCACCGTAGGCAATGCCTTCCGAAGCCAGCTTTCGGGTGTCGGCTACCACAGCCGGGCCGTTGAGCTTGTACCCCATACGATTGATGTCGTTACTGACAATGTATTCCGAGGTTTCAAAGGTGCGCCGGGCTATGACACCAAACTGTTCATACTGATAGCCCGGCATCACCTTAACCGTTAATGGCGTTTGATAATCTGGTCGCAGCTCCGCTGGTACCGCACGCCGTGCAGGACCCCCCCCGGCCTTAAAGGCAAGCCGATCGCCCTGTTTCAAGGGCCCGCCATCCAATCCGCCCAGATTTTCGCGCATCACCACTGTGCGACTGCCAAACTGACGAGGTGTTTGCCAACCACCCGCGATACCAAGGTAAGTGCGCAAGCCTGAACGGGCCTGACCAAACCGTATGACATCACCCCGCTGTACGCAGTGACTGCTCCAGTGACTCAGCACCTGACCGTTCATTGTGACCGTCATATCAGCACCGGTAACAGCAATCACGGCATTGGCCGTGAATTCCGCCTCAAACTTGCCCAGCAGTATTTCGATGCAGGCTGCATTTGGCTCATTGTCCAGCAGCTTGTTGGCCCAGCGAAACGCGTGCTCATCCAACGCCCCCCCTTCAGAGAGCCCCTGGCGAAAATATCCGGAACGACCCGCATCCTGAATGGTCGATTGCCATCCCGGATGAAGCACGACCAGCTCAGGCATCCGGTTGCCCCCCTTGCTCAATAAATTCAGAGCGACTGATCGGGATAAAACGGACCCGGTCGCCAACGCTCAACAATGCTGCCTGGCCACTTCGTCCGGAAGGGTCGAACATCACGCGGGGTGTGCGACCGATGATGTTCCAGCCACCGGGCGATGCCATCGGATACACCGCTGTTTGGGCATCTGCAATGCCAACACTCCCCTGTGGTACCTGGCGCCGGGGTGTGCTGTGTCGCGGGGTAGCAATACGCTCGTCCAATTCTCCAAGAAACCCGAATCCCGGGTTAAAGCCAATGGCAAATACCTGGTATTCGCGGGCTGAATGAAGCTCGATAATCTCAGTAATCGACAATGATTTTTGCTGTGCCAGAGCGTCAAGATCGTAGCCGACACTCAGATCGTACCAGACCGGTATCTCAACCAGGCGGCCACCAATGGAATCCGTTCCGCCAACATCAATCGCGCTCAGTATCCGGGTAATTTCCCGCACCATCCATTGGCTATCGACCTGGTTATAGTCGTAGAAGCACAGCAAGGTGGTGTAGGAAGGAATCAGGTCAATAACCAGCGAACCCAATTCAGAGCGAATCGCCGCGACAGCCCGGGCGATAACCGGAATCAGCGCCTCGTCAATGTCGCGACCGAACTCAATCTGGACGGCCTGTTCAGAAACAGCGTGAACACGCATCAAAGTGCACTCAGGGCTTCACGTACAGACCTTGCCGCAGCCAATGAGCTTGCGTTATCGCCATGAATGCACAACGTATCGGCATCGAGATCAAGCCAACGTCCGGTATGAGTTGTTACGCCCCGATCCCGGGCAAAGGAGACCGCCTGGGCCACGATAGCCCCGGCGTCATGTAAAACACTGCCCGCAACAGAACGCGGCACCAGATTGCCGGAGTCGTCATAAGCCCGATCAGCGAAGACCTCAAACATCAGGTCGACACCCAGCGACGCAGCCAACTGTTCATGCTCTGCCCGCTGCGCATTGGCCGCAATCATCACCGGCAGATCGCCGCAGTCCCGCCCGGCTTTCAATACGGTTTCGAGGATGGCCGGGTCCCGCATCATGTCGTTATACAAAGCACCGTGTGGTTTCATATAGCGGACTTTCGTCCCCTGTGCTCGGCACAGACCGTCTAGTGCACCGACCTGGTAAAGCAACAAGGCATGCAGCTCATCCGGTGAACAGGCCATAGAGCGACGCCCAAAGCCGACCAGGTCTGGGTAGGCCGGGTGAGCACCGATCTGCACCTGGTGTTCGCAAGCCAGCTTCACGGTATTGGCCATGATCAGCGGGTCGGATGCATGAAAACCGCAGGCAATATTGGCCAGATCAATTAGCGGCATTACCTCGGCATCCATCCCCATGGTCCAGACACCGAAGCTTTCACCCAGATCACAATTCAGTTTCATGGTGCCTCCTCTTAATTGGAAAAGCGGCCACCTTTAATTAGGTGTTAGCCCGGCCTGAGTTGCGCAATTCGTTACGACCGTCGTGTCAGTGCGCCTCTTCCCAGGAATCCCCGATACCAATATCAACAATCAACGGCACATCCAGGCTGGCGCAATGCTGCATGCGCACCCGCACGCCATCGATCACCGCATCCAGTTCCGACTCGGGCACTTCAAACACCAGTTCATCGTGCACCTGCATCACCATTTTCGCCTTGTAGCGACTTTTATGCAGCCAGTTGGCCACATCGACCATGGCCATCTTGATGATATCGGCTGCGGTGCCTTGCATCGGCGCGTTAATGGCGGTGCGTTCAGCGGCGCGTTTGAGCATCTGTTTGCTGGAGTTGATGTCCGGCAGATAGAGGCGTCGACCGTAAACGGTTTCCACGTAACCAGTTTCGGCGGCTTCGGCCCGGGTTTGCTCCATGTACTTGCGCACGCCGGGGTAGCGTTCGAAATAAGTATCGACATACAGCTTGGCATCGCCCCGGCTAATGCCCAGTTGCTTGGCCAGTCCAAAGGCCGACATGCCATAGATCAGCCCGAAGTTAATCGCCTTGGCCGAACGGCGTTGCTCGGAGGTGACCTCCGATTCTTCCAGCCCCATAATTTCAGCGGCCGTGGCGCGGTGAATGTCTCGCCCTTCCCGGAATGCCTGAATCAGGTTCGCATCTTGCGACAGGTGCGTCATGATGCGCAGTTCAATTTGCGAGTAATCCGCCGCGACAATTTTGTACCCTTTGGGGGCGACAAAACCGCGCCGAATTGAACGACCTTCATCGGAGCGAATCGGGATGTTTTGCAGGTTCGGATCGGTCGACGACAGACGTCCGGTCTGGGCACCGGTCTGATTGTAGCTGGTGTGCAGACGACCGTTGCTTTCTACCAGCTCGGGCAGTGGATCGGTGTAAGTACCCACCAGTTTACGCAGATGGCGATACTGCAAAATCAGCTGCGGCAGTTCGTACCCCTGGGCGGCTAACTCGCTCAATACTTCTTCATTGGTACTGGGTGCACCACTGGCGGTTTTCGCCACCACCGGCAATGCCATTTTGGTAAACAGCACTTCGCCCAGTTGCTTGGGCGAGTCCAGATTGAATTCGGTGCCGACCAGTTCGTGACACTGCGTTTGCAGTGCATCGAGCCGCTCTTTGAAATCGTGACTGAGTTTCCGGATGTAGGCGGTATCGAGCAGAGTGCCGTTGTTTTCCACTTCGGCCAATACTTTTGATAGCGGCTTTTCAATGTGTTCGTAAACACCGGTAATCGACCGGCTGGCCAGGGCCAGATCCAGCCAGTGTGCCAGGCGCGCTGTCAGATCCGCGCGCTCGGCAAACCAGGGGCCAATCTCGGCCGGGTCGGCACTTTGCAGGGGTAGCTGGCGCTTGCCAAACTTGCCCAGGAAATCCTCAATGGTTTTCGGCTGTTTATCGAGGTAGGTGCGAAACAGATTATCCAGCGAGATCGGCGAGAAGTGATTGCTCAGGTCACTGTTGCGACGCACCGTACTGTCGTAAACAAAGGCCATCAGTTGAACATCGAGTGCCAGATTTGCAGCCTCAATGGAGCGCGGCATCAGGACATGCCAGAAGGCTTTAAAATCATAACCGCTTTTACGAACCGCATAGGTCGCGAGCACCGGCGATAGCAATTCAAATACGTCTTCTTCGCTCAGCGTATCGCCCTGTTCCGCCAGTATTGGCACGTAACCGCCCACGCCCGGCTTAACCGCCAAGGCAAACCCGACCAGGGCCGACTGGTGATAGTGTCCCAGCTCCCGAACCGGCAGTACGGTCAGCGTCTGGTGATCTTCTGCCTGCTTTAAAAAAGCGGCCAGCTTGTCTTTGGAATCCAGCAATTGATAGTCGAGGCTTTCGGGCTCTTCAACGTCAGGCGCAGTACCTGCAGCAGCCGACTTGGAGGCTTTGGTTTTTCCCGGCGCAGAGGCAGAAGCCTTTTCCGACGGTTTACCAGAACGGGCCGGGGCTTCTTCACCGCTTAATTCACGCACCCAGGTCTTGAATTCATATTGCTGAAACAGGGCGAGCAGCGCGTCGTTATCCGGCTCCGTTGGCACCAGCTCTTCCAGCCGGACGTCCAGTTCGCAGTCGAGCTTGATCGTCGCCAGTTCATAGCTCAGGTAGGCCTGGTCTTTATGTTCTTCGAGCTTTTTCGACATCGTCTTGGCGCCGCGAAAATCGAGCGTGGCGATTTTATCGAGGTTGGCATAAATGTCATCGAGCCCACCCAGCCCCTGAATCAGTCCAAGCGCGGTTTTCGGACCCACGCCTGGCACGCCGGGAATGTTGTCGACCTTGTCGCCCATCAGCGCGAGGTAGTCGATCATCAGCTCAGGCCCGAAACCGTATTTCTCGGTCATGCCGGCGACGTCCAGCTTTTCGTTCTTCATGGTATCGAGCAGCGTCACATGCTCGCTGACCAGTTGCGCCATGTCTTTGTCGCCGGTACTGACCACGCACTCACAGCCGCTGTGGGTGGCCTGATAGGCCAGCGTGCCAATGACGTCATCGGCTTCAACGCCCGGCACACAGAGCAGCGGCAGGCCCATGGCCCGAATAATGGTGTGAATCGGGTCGATCTGCACCCGCAGTTCATCCGGCATCGGCGGCCGGTTGGCCTTGTAGTCTTCGTAGAGGTCGTTGCGGAAGGTCGGCCCCTTGGCGTCGAACACCACGGCGATGCGACTGTCCGGATAATCGCTGACCAGCTTGCGCACCATGGAGATCACCCCACGAATGGCATTGGTCGGGGTGCCGTCACTGGTCGAGAGGTTCTGGATCGCAAAAAAAGCCCGAAACAGATAGGAGGAACCGTCCACCAGGACAATCGGCGCGCTGGGATTCGTAACCATGGAAGTCTCTTCTTTAAAATTCTAGCTGCATCTTACCACCTGAATTTTGGAACTTCACAACACAGTGAGTGAGAGTAAATCACATGCCGAGTACCGGCTGCCGGGTAGGCCTCTGCGGGGTAGTCCGCAGCAGGGATGCTGCGGTCTAGGCCCCACGGATGGGTTTACGCCGCCCCCGCAGAGGCCTACCCGGTAGCCGGTACGGACTCGTGCCCCCGTAGTTGACCCAGCCTCTGCTGCCCAAAAGGCAGCGACAACTCATCTTTTTCACGGTGGGCTTGGCTGTACAGTCGGTTTATACTCCCGCCTCCATAACGCAACGCAGTGCCAGTATGTCTGTATTTACTGAACTCAGCCGGGAAGACATCGAAACCCTGCTCGACGCTTATACCTTGGGTCACTATGCAGACCATCAGGGCATCAGTGCGGGCACCGAGAACACCAACTACTTTGTCGATACCGATCTCGGCCAGTTCGTGTTAACCGTGTTTGAAAAGCACCAGCCCGAGGAACTGCCCTTCTTTCTGGCCCTGGGCGAGCACCTGCACGACGCTCACTGTGCCGTGCCGCAGCCGTTTCGCACCGCCGAAGGTGAGTTTATGGTTCAGCTGTACGGCAAACCGGCGGTATTGTTCGAGCGGGTAGCGGGCCAGCACCAGCAACCCAGTCTGGCGCATGCAGCGACGGTGGCGGGGGCCCTGGGTAAAATACACCAGAGTACCGGCCTGTTTTCCGGCAATCGCGCACACAGCCATGGCATTAGCTGGATTCGGGCGCAGCAGCAAGGCCTCGGCCCAGAGCTTGGCGAAGACGACTCGGCCCTGCTGGAGAGCGCCATGGGTCGGCTTGAAACCCTTGACCGGGGCCTGCCTCAGGGCGTCATCCATGCCGACCTGTTTCACGACAATGCGCTGTTTGATGAAGACGGCCTGGCGGGCATCATCGACTGGTACTTCGCCGGTATCGACCTCTACGCACTGGATATCGCCACCTGCCTGATCGACTGGTGCTTGAACAGCCAGGGCCTACCCGATCCCGCCCAGGTGGCAAACTTTGTCAGCCATTACGAACAGACCCGCCCCTTGAAACCCGAAGAGCGTGCAGCCATACCAGACCTTACGATACAAGCCGCCACCCGCTTCTGGTTAAGCAGGGAGCTGGCGCTGCGTGCCCACACAGGCACGGGTAATGTCACCCAGAAAGACCCGCACCAGATGAAACGCATCGTCAGCCACTTGCTCCAGAACCCGCTGACCGGGCTGTAACCCACTATACTGTTCCGGACGAACCGGAACGCAGAATCCACAGCGCCGCAGCGTCGGTTTACCGGCGGCTGCGTGTGTATCGCCGACGCCCTGGAAGGCCCGGCCATTAATGAACCGGGGGTAAACCCCGATAGGACCTGTGAATGAAACGAAGTACCGTAAATGCCTCCGTCACCCCCAAAGGCAGCCTGGAAGTGCTGTCTCAGCGGGAAGTGCAAAAACTGAAGTCGGCCGGTGAGAATGGCCTCTATGAGCTGTTCCGCCGCTGCGCCCTGGCCATTCTGAATACGGGCTCGACCAGCGACAACGCGAAAACCATCCTCGAAACCTATCCGGATTTCCAGATCGAGATCGTGCAACAGGACAGAGGCATACGCCTGAACCTGCGCCATGCCCCGGCCGATGCCTTTGTCGACGGCGAAATGATTGCCTCAACCCGGGAAATGCTGTTTTCGGCACTGCGCGATATTGTCTACACCGCCAGCGAACTGGAGAGCAAACGGGTTGATTTTGAGTCCAGCGATGGCATCAGCGACTACGTCTTCCACCTGCTGCGCAATGCCCAGTCGCTGCATGCCGGTGAAGAGCCGCGTATGGTGGTTTGCTGGGGCGGTCATTCCATTGGCCACGAAGAGTACGAATACACAAAGGAAGTTGGCCACGAACTGGGGCTGCGTGGCATGGATATCTGCACCGGCTGCGGGCCGGGCGTGATGAAGGGGCCGATGAAAGGCGCTGCCATCGCCCATGCCAAGCAGCGCATTCGCCAGGGTCGCTATCTGGGCCTGACCGAGCCGGGCATTATTGCCGCCGAAGCCCCCAACCCTATCGTCAATGAGCTGGTGATTCTGCCCGACATTGAAAAGCGCCTAGAAGCCTTTGTGCGGGTCGGCCACGGCATTCTGATCTTCCCCGGCGGCGCCGGTACGGCAGAAGAGTTGCTGTATCTGCTTGGCATTCTGCTGCATCCGTCAAACGCAGACCTGCCTTTCCCGCTGATTCTGACCGGCCCGAAATCGGCGGAGCCCTACTTTCAGCAGTTGCACGAGTTCATCGCCCGCACCCTGGGGTATGCCGCTCAGCAGCGCTACAAAATCATCATCGGCGACCATGCTCAGGCAGCGCGGGAAATGGTGCTGGGCATTGAGCAGGTGCGCGTCTTCCGCCGCACCAAGGCCGACGCTTACCATTTCAACTGGCAGATGCACATCGATCACGAATACCAGCGCCCGTTTGAGCCCACCCACGCCAACATGGCCAAGCTGGAATTGCGCAAAGACATGCCGGTTCACCTGCTGGCAGCCAACCTGCGCCGGGCCTTCAGCGGCATTGTGGCCGGTAACGTCAAAGAGCAGGGCATTCGCCTGATCGAGCAGCACGGCCCCTATGAAATCAACGGTGACCAGGACATCCTGGAGCCGCTCGACAACCTGCTCGAAGCCTTCGTCAAGCAACACCGGATGAAATTGCCGGGCACTGAGTACATTCCCTGCTACGTCATCGGGAAAAAACAAACAGCCTGAGGTCCTGACCCCAGGAGGGGTCAGGTTGGGTAATCCCTAAAACACCCACGAAAAAAAACGACTAGGCTGTACAGAAACCCCGCGAGCAGGATAAGGACCTGAGCAACGTGGTGAGCCAGACAGTCACAGCAAACCATTCCAGCAATCTGCCGGAGGCCGTCTGATGCGTACTCAGCGGTGGCTTCTGGCAGTGGGCCTGGTGCTGGCCTGCCTGGCCTCTGCGACTGAGCTACCGCCGGTTCAATGGGCTGGCGAACCCCGGTTGGACCTGACCGGGGGCTTGTCGGCCCGCCTGGTCACCACCCGCACCGCTGCCGATACCAGGCCCGCTTTCGAACCGATAAACACCTTGCCGCTGAGCGGTTACCAGGCAACAGGCACCCTGCTCCAATTCAAACTGGCAGTGCAAAACACCACCTCAGACCCGCAAACACTCTGGCTCTATGTCGACGACCCCATCCTCAACACCCTGACATTGAGTTATGACGACACCCGCTTCCAGGTCGGCGAGTCACTGCCATTCAGCAAACGGCCACTGGCCTTGAATGGCTACGGCTTTGTCGTGAACTTTGCCCCCGGAGAAATCAAGACCATTGAAGGCGAAGGCACCGGAACCCTGATCAGCCTGCCCCTGACGCTCTGGCAACCCGAAGCCCTGATGGCCAAAACCCAGGTTTCCGGCTTCAGAGACATGCTGTTCTTCGGGATGATGCTCGCGCTGACCCTCTTCACTCTGTTGTTTTACACCGCCACCCGAGTTAGAGCCTATCTGGCGTTCAGCCTGTTCGCCCTGTTCCTGACGCTCTGCCTGAGCCTGCTGTTCGGCTATGCACAGCGCTTTTTCTGGCCCCAGTGGCCAGCCCTAAGCGCACCTATGGCTGCCGTCTCGCTCTATGCCATGGTTGGCTTTTTTGCCTGGATGGCGCCTCAGATGATTGGCAATCGGCATCAGCCGGCGTGGCTGAGCCAGTCAATGAACTGGGCACTGGGTGGGCTGGTCGGCCTGGGGCTGGTGTTTCTGATCGTTTCGAACCGACCGTTGCTGATGGCCTGGCCCGTCGTCTGGAGTCTGGGTGCCGTGCTCATTCTGACGCTGATGCTCATAGTCGAACTGCGTCACGGCTCGCGCCGGGCATTGCGCTTTTCCATCGCCTGGTCACCGATGATCATGGCTCTGTTGTTGCTGGCTGGCAGTGCCTTTGGCTGGATACCCTATTCCCAGCGCCTGATATCGCTGGTGTTGCTGGGGGTCGTGCTCAGTACCTTGTTGTTCGCGACCATCATTACCCTCTATCTGCGCGAATCCATTCTGAAGCGCCAGCGTCTGGAACAGGAGACACTGCGCTTTAAAACCGAGCAGGCGGCAGAGCTGAAACGAGAGGTAGATAGACGTACGGCAGAACTGACCGAGAGCAACCGCCGGCTGAACCAGTTGGCTCTGACCGACCCGTTAACCGGCCTGCCCAATAGACGCCACCTGGATGACTTCGGTGACATCGCCAAGCGTCTCAGCATCGAAACCGGCAAGCCGTTGCGAGTCGCCATCATGGATCTGGACTACTTCAAGACCGTAAACGACACCCTGGGCCACGATGTCGGCGATGTGGTGCTGAACCAGCTGGCCTGCCTGCTCAGAGCCGAATGCATGGACACCCCCATCGAGGCAAGGCTCGCGGGCCGGGTCGGTGGCGAGGAGTTTTCAATGATCAGCTACGGAGAGCGCGAAACAGACTTTGAACAACGCTTGCAACGCTTGCGCCAGACCATCGCCGCTCTTGAGATTCCGGAACTGCAAGGCAAGTACATAACGATCAGCATCGGTTGGGCCGATGTTGGGCCGACGGGCAGCATCTCCGGCGCCTTCCGTCGGGCCGACCAGGCGCTGTACCAGGCCAAGGAGTCGGGCCGGAATAAGGTTGTCGCCGACCGGTGGCTGGGTTCGCCTACAGCGTCCCGTAGCCTCCGGACCGATACGTCGGGTACTGCCACTCGAAGCCCGTCGCGGCCAAACGATCACTGAGCAGCCGCTTTCCGCCGGCCACCTCGGGCACGCTGCGCAGTGTTGGGTACCCCTGTTGTTCGCGCAGGTAGTTCAGCACCTCATAGAGCGGTGCTGACTGGCGATCCGTCACCAGATAGCGGCTGCTCAGCGTCGATGTAAACGCAAGATGCACCAGAGCAGCGGCCGCGTCTTCGATGTGAATCCGGTTGGTCCAGTGGTTGGTCTGCGGTGGCGTGGTGTCGGCGTTCAGGGCCATACGCCGCAACCAGTCGCGATCCGGCCCATAAATGCCACTCAGTCTGGCGACCGCTGTTTCAACCGGCAGCCGGTCGACCGCCGCTTCCATTTCGGCCAGACAATCACCGCCCCAGTCACTGGGGTGAATCGGGCTGTCTTCCGTCAGTTCACGGCCGTCGTTGGCACCGTACACCCGGGAAGACCCGACCACGATGACCCGCTCCGGCGGCGTGCGCCAGTGCTGCAAACTCCGCCCGAGCTGCTGCACCGGCTGCACGTAGCCACGGCGGTAGCCCTCGGCATCCCGCTGCGCTGCCGACAGGGCGATGATCACCACCTCGGCACCGACATCCGGCCAGGGCTCTATGGCCAAATCAACGCTGCGTTGCTCGAACCCCAACGCCGGGTCCGCTGCCGAACGGCGTAACCCGGTCACGGTTGCACCAGCGTCCAGCAGGCGCCGGGCGACCCGGCGATTCAAATCTCCCACCCCGGCAAGCAAGAACCGACCTGGCATATCATTACCCTCTTGTATCGAAAATGAGTTTTCGATAGCTTATAGCAAATAGGTAGCCAACCATACCCGGGGCCACATTCAGGTGCCCGCGTTGTTGATTTGCACTCCTCTTCTTTGCACCCATCAGGATACGCCCTCATGACGCTTACAGAATTGCGCTACATCGTCGCACTGGCCCAGGAACGTCATTTTGGCAAGGCGGCGGAACGCTGCTTCGTAGCCCAGCCCACGCTCAGTGTCGCGATCAAGAAACTGGAAGACCGGCTCGGCGTCGCTATTTTCGAACGCGGCAAATCTGGCGTTCAGGTCACTCCGGTCGGGCAGCGCATCGTTGAACAGGCCCAGCGTGTACTGGAAGAGAGCCACAAGATCGAAGATCTGGCGCATGCTGGCAAGAACCAGCTGTCGAGCCCGCTGAAGCTCGGCGTTATTTATACCGTCGGGCCCTACTTGCTGCCACACATCATTCCCCAATTGCGCCAGCTCGCGCCGGAAATGCCCCTGGAGATTGAAGAAAACTTCACCTCCAACCTGCGCCATCGGCTGCGCGATGGCCTGCTCGATGCCATCATCATCGCCCTGCCGTTCAACGAGCCGGACGTACTGACCAAGCCGATGTTTGATGAAGACTTCGAGATCCTGCTGCCCAGTGGCCACCCGCTGACCAAACGCAAGAGCATCCCGGCCGAGGAGCTGATTCAGGAGCCCTTGCTGTTGCTCGGTGAAGGCCACTGCTTCCGCGATACAATTTTCACGGCCTGCCCGAACATCGCTTCGGCCTCGCGCGACCCGAAAGGCCGCATCCGCACCATGGCCGATGGCAGTTCACTGGAAACGCTGCGGCATATGGTCGCGTCTAACCTGGGCATTACCATTTTGCCGCAATCGGCGACGGGTTCGCGTTTGTACAACGACGAACTGGTGTCGGTGCGCCCCTTTGCCAACCACGTGCCCCGGCGCACGGTCGCCCTGGCCTGGCGTGCCAGCTTCCCGCGGCCCAAAGCAATCGATCTGCTGGAAACCTGCGTGCGTCAGTGCAACATTGGCTCCAATGCAGCTTGAAGATCCGATCAGCCGGTTAACCGGGGTTGGCCCGAAGCTGGCTGAAAAGTGCCAGTCGATCGGGCTTAACAGCATCGGCGATTTGCTGTTTCATCTGCCCTACAAATACCAGGACCGGACCCGAATCACCCCCATTGGCAAGTTGCAGCTGGGCATGGCCGTGGTGGTTCAGGGCCAGGTGCGCGGCTCCCAGGTGTTGTTTGGCCGCCGCCGCAGCCTGATCTGCCGGTTGTCGGACGGCACCGGGCTGATCAGCATGCGCCTGTTTCATTTCACCAAGGCGCAGCAAATGCGGTTGAGCGAAGGCACCCACCTGCGCCTCTACGGTGAAGTGCGCATGGGCTCGACCGGGCTGGAGATGATGCACCCGGAATACGTCGCGCGCGATGACGACCAGTTCCCACCCCTCGACAACACCCTGACCCCGCTGTACCCCAGCAGCGAAGGCCTGAACCAGAACCGGCTGCGCACTCTGGTCGAACAGGCCATCACGGCGCTGAAGCGCCAGGGTGGCCTGGCCGAATGGGTACCGCCCGACTGGCTGGCCGGTTGGGGTTTGCCATCGCTGACCGACGCGCTGCTCACCTTGCACCACCCCCACTCCAGCAGTGATACCCAGGCCCTGCTGGATGGCCTGCATCCGGCGCAACAGCGGCTGGCGCTTGAAGAACTGCTGGCACACCACCTGAGCCTGATGCTGATTCGTCAGAAAACCCAGGCCAACGGTGCACCGGCCATACCGCCCAGTAATACGCTGGTTACCGGCCTGTTGCGCCAGCTACCCTTTCAACTGACCGGCGCCCAGCAACGGGTTGCCGGCGAGATCCAGAAAGACATGGGGCTTAGCCTGCCCATGCTGCGACTGGTGCAGGGTGATGTCGGCTCCGGTAAAACGCTGGTCGCTATGGTCGCTGCACTGCAAGCGATCGAGGCCGGGTTTCAGGTCGCGCTGATGGCACCGACCGAACTGCTTGCCGAGCAGCATTTTCGCACCCTGCAGCAATGGGCCGAGCCGCTCGGCGTGCGCTGTTCACTGCTGCTAGGCAAACAGGGCAAACGCCAGCGTGAAGCCATACTGGCTGAACTGGCCGACGGCACCACCCAGTTGATGATCGGCACCCACGCCCTGTTTCAGGCGGGGGTCGAATACCATCGCCTGGGGCTGGTGATCATTGACGAACAACACCGCTTTGGCGTGCATCAGCGCCTGGCGTTAAAAGAAAAAGCCCGCGATGGCCTGCCGCATCAGCTCACCATGACCGCCACGCCCATTCCACGCACCCTGGCGATGACCGCCTACGCCGACCTGGATGTTTCCATCATCGACGAACTCCCACCCGGGCGCACCCCCGTTACCACCACGGTGATCAGCCAGGAGCGGCGGGATGCGGTGATTCGCCGGGTCGACGCAGCCTGCGAGTCCGGCCGGCAGGTCTACTGGGTGTGTACGCTGATTGAGGAATCGGAAGAACTCCAGGCCGAGGCCGCCGAAGAAACCGCCGATGTGCTGCAACGCTGCTTACCGGCAAGGCGCGTCGGGCTGTTGCACGGCCGTATGAAACCGGCCGACAAGACCCGGCTAATGGCCTCCTTCAAAGACCGTCAACTGGACATTCTGGTGGCCACCACTGTCATCGAAGTGGGCGTCGATGTGCCCAATGCCTCGGTGATGATCATTGAGAATCCGGAACGGCTGGGGTTGGCGCAACTGCATCAGCTGCGTGGCCGGGTCGGGCGTGGCACCATAGACAGTCACTGCCTGCTGATGTTTGGCAGCCCGCTATCGGAACAGGGCAAGCAACGTCTGGACGTTATGCGCTCAACCAGCGATGGGTTCGTGATTGCCGAAGAAGATTTGAAATTACGCGGCCCGGGTGAAGTGCTGGGCACACGCCAGACCGGGGCCATGGCATTTCGCGTCGCCGACCTGGAGCGTGATCGCAACTGGCTGACTGTGGTGCCAGAGCTCGCCCACCGGTTACAGACAGAATACCCAAGCCACATCTCACCTCTGGTTGAGCGATGGTTGTTTAACGCAGACCGGTATGCCCAAGTGTGACGCACGTCGCTTTTACAGTGATGCCCTCACCGTTATTGACCCGGAATGGCACCCCATTACGAATAATGATCTAAACTCCAGAAACCAAATTGAAGGATTCATACTCAATGGCGAGTCCCATGGCCGAGCCCCACAACAAAGACCTCCCTTTTCTGGTCAAACAGCATTTGCGCAAACACAGTATCGCTCATGAGATAGACGCAGACGGACATAGTGGCATCCGCGCTGAAGTGGCGCTATTGAGGGACACCTTCGGCCTGGTTCAGATTTTCTTTTGCTCAGACACCCTGCTCGATCTGGAGAAGGTCAAACGCCTGACTGGGCGGCAGCTGCAACCCCTGGCCCTGCCGGAAATCAACAAGATCAAGCTGAAACTCTCAGTCAGTACGCTACCTGCCTTTGATGATTTAATGGAAGCGGAAACCCTGATCGATGAGCGCCTGTATCAGCTTGAGGAAGTGTTCGTTTACAGCGGCAGCCGTAACGGACTCATTCGCCTGGCCAATGCCCAGTTGCTAAAACACAAAGACACCACCCGCGTAGCCGATTTATGCGAACCCCTGCCCAGCATCCGCCCGGACCAGGGCATCGATTTGTTCGAACAGGATCGCGAGCTCATACACCGCTCGCTGAACAGCTTCACCGCCCTGCGCATACGCCAGCGCATCGAAGAGACACTGGAGATTCCACCGCTGCCTGCGACAGCCCAGGCCATTATTAAATTGCGCGTCGACCCGGATGCCGACATCAGCAAACTCAGCCGCATTGTTGAAAATGACCCGAGCCTCGCCGCCCAGGTCGTCAGTTGGGCCAGTTCGTCCTATTACGCCGCGCCGGGGTCAATAAAGTCGGTTCAGGATGCGATTGTCCGGGTGCTGGGTTACGACCTGGTGATGAACCTGTCGCTCGGCCTTGCGCTCGGCAAAACACTCGATCTGCCCAGCGACAACGCCGAAGGCTTTGCGCCCTTCTGGACCAAAGCCGTTTACGTCGCCGCCGCCAGTGGCGCCCTGTTGTCGTTGATTCCACGCGAATTCAGGCCCGGCTTCGGCCTCGTGTACCTCACCGGTCTGCTGCACAACTTTGGCTACCTGGTGCTGTCGCACGCCTTCCGGCCGCATTTCTCAGCCGTCTGCCGGATGCGGGAAGCCAACCGCCACCTGCCTCACCAGTTTGTCGAACAACACCTGCTCGGCATCTCCGGCGACCAGATTGCCGCCTACCTGATGAAAAGCTGGCAAATGCCGAGCGAAGTCTGCCTGGGCATACGCTACCAGGCCGAACCCGACTACCTGGGCACCGGCTCCGATCACGCCCAGATGGTCTATCTGGCCAACAACCTGCTCCAACGATACGGTTTACTGCCCGGCGAAAACCAGCCGCTGGATCCCTCTGTCTACCAGCACCTGCACATCAATCCGGATGAGGTGGACGACATCATGGAAACCCTCGTGGCCTCCCGGGATCAGATCGAAGGCATTATCAGCGGGCTGGAAAACTAGCGGGCGTCATTGACGCCAGGCTGGAAACTGCGTTCAATGGGTATCCTCTGACTCAACCTTGTATTTGAGCCTGTCGATGCCCAAGCCCGCCCCTTCCCTGCCCGACTACCGTAACCGCTTTAACCGGGGGTTGTGGCTGCGTGAACGCAAGCGCGATCTGTTGGGCTTTTTTGAAAGCCGGAGCATTGTTATTGGCCCCATCGACCCGGACCCCTATTGGGCCAAGGTGCCCTTTGTGTCGATCTGGCGCGTCAGCAGCCTGGGAACACCCGGTTTCGATGGCTGGTACGGGCTGGCGGGTGACCACCCCTGCGACATCGTCGGCATCAACAACCTGGTCGATCACCCACGGGAAATTCTGCGCTATTTTTCCAGCAAGTGGCTGTATGCCGCGCAACGGTTAAAGCAAGGTGATGACTACGGTGATTTCAGAATTGAGCAAATAGCCGACCGACCCAAGGTCGGCCGGCTGATCGAAGACCGGGCGCTGCGGTTGCAGCGCTGGGTAGACGAAGCGTCCCTCTGGGATTGAACCGCGCCCGCTCGATTAAGGGGCAGACAACCTATCCGCCATTGTGTATACTCCGCGCCCCGTTTTTACCATAAGCTGAACGATATCGTTCGGCCTGAAGGGAGCCTATTTGACCGATTCCTGCCTTGTCTGGGAATACGCCGGTTTACCGGTACGACTCGAAAGCGGCTCCTTCATGAAGCCCGGGTACGCGTGGTGCGACCCCTCGAGGATGTGTTCTGAATGACTGATACCCCCCGTTTTGATCAACTGGGCCTGGCGCCCAATGTACTTGAAAACCTGACCAAGCTTGGCTACGAAACCCCGACGCCGATTCAACAGCAGGCCATTCCTGCCATCGTGGCGGGTAAAGACGTACTGGGCCTGGCCCAGACCGGCACCGGTAAGACCGCCGCCTTTGCTTTGCCGCTGCTGAGCATCATGGACAGCAAAGTCCAGGCGCCCCAAACCCTGGTGCTGTGTCCGACCCGCGAACTGGCCATTCAGGTGGCCGAGGCGTTCCAGTCGTATGCCAAAGGCTCTGCCGGCTTTAACGTTCTGCCGATTTACGGCGGTGCGGACATGCGCAACCAGCTGCGCGGCCTGAAACAGAACCCTCAGGTCATCGTCGGTACGCCGGGCCGGGTCATGGACCACTTGCGTCGCAATTCGCTCGACCTGACCAACCTCAAGCACCTGGTGCTCGACGAAGCCGACGAAATGCTGCGCATGGGCTTCGTTGAAGACATCGACTGGATTCTGGAACACACCCCGGCCGACAAGCAGGTTGCCCTGTTCTCAGCCACCATGATTCAGCAGGTCAAACGCCTGACCCAGCAGTACCTGAAAGACCCGATACGCATTGAAATTCAGGCCAGCCAGGCAGCCCTTGAGAAGATCGAGCAGTTCGTCTGGCACGTCGGCGGCATCGACAAGCTCGAAGCCCTGACCCGAATTCTGGAAGTGGAAGAGTGGAACGCGGCGATTCTGTTCGTGCGCACCAAGGTTGAAAGCCAGTTTCTGGCCGACAAGCTGGCCGCCCGTGGCCACGCCTGTACCGCGCTGAGTGGCGACGTTGCCCAGAAGCAGCGTGAAGACATCATCAACCAGTTCAAGAGCGGTAAGCTCGACCTGGTGATTGCTACCGACGTGGCCGCCCGTGGCCTCGACGTTGAACGCATCAGCCACGTCATCAACTGGGACATTCCCGGCGATGTACAGACCTACACCCACCGCATCGGCCGTACCGGCCGTGCCGGTCGCAGTGGCAAGGCGATCATGTTCGTCAAGCCGCGCGAGCGTCGCTTGCTGCGCGATATCGAACGCGTGACCAAGCAGCAACTGAAGCCTTACCCGCTGCCAAGCGCTGCCCAGTTGAGCGACCACCGCGCCGGCCAGTTCAAGGCCGATGTGCTGGAGCGCATTGAAAGCGCCGATTTGACCTTTTTCCGCGCCATGATCGATGGCTGGGTCGAGAACACGGAAACCCCGGTCGATGCGCGCGATCTGGCTGCTGCGCTGGCAATGATGGCACAGGAAGACAAGCCGCTGCAGATTCCGGAAGATCCGAAGCCGCGTCCGACTCGCGACCGTGATGACCGCCCGGGCCGCGATGGCAAACCCCGTCCGGAACGTGGTGCCAAGCGTGACCGCCCGCTGGATTACGACGCCCAGAAATACCGTCTCGATGTAGGCCGTAAAGACGGCGTTGAGCCGGGCCACATTGTTGGCGCCATTGCCAATGAAGCCGGCATCGAAGGCCGCTTCATCAACAACATCAGCATTCAGGAACAGTACACCCTGGTCGACCTGCCCACCGGCATGCCCAAGGAAATTCTGGAACAGCTGAAAAAGACCCGCGTCAAAGGCCGCCCCATGGCCCTGCGTGCCTGGGAAGACAGCCCGGCCGGCGCACCGGCACGGCGCAAGCCCGCTGGCGACCGCAAGCCGCGCAAACCCCGCAAAGTTGACTAGTACCTGCGCTTCGCGCTCATAAAAAAAGCGACCCTAGGGTCGCTTTTTTTATTTCGGAGTTTGGCTTTGCTTGGGTGGCAAGTATCCGTGTCAGGCACCGGGTGTACCTTTCTGGGGTCGGCGTAAACCCATCCGTGGGGCCTAGACTGAAGCATCCATGCTTCAGACTACCCCAGAAAGGTACACCCGGCACCTGACACTAAATTGGTTGCAAACTCTGACTTGCTTTACTAAAAACTCGCGGCTCGCAGCTCAAAACTCTCAGCTCTCTTCACCCTATAAAATACTTAATCGCCGCCCCAATCAGCACCAGCGGCACTAGAATCCGAATCCACTTCGAATACTTCGCCGCCTGTTCTTCACTGACTTCCGAGCCCTTGGCCGAGGTGATTTTAATCACCACCAACATCACCAGTGCCAGTACAACCAGAATCGTCACAATAGGTGGCATCAGAGATCTCCAAACAATTCATTCATTCGTGTACCGGGATCGTCGGCGCGCATAAACGCTTCGCCGACCAGAAAGGCATTGATGCGGTTATTGCGCATTAATTCAACGTCGGCCGGTGTCAGAATGCCGCTTTCGGTGATCAGGGTGCGCCCTTCATCGACGGCGTCTTTCAGCGCCAGCGTGGTGTCCAGGGTGACCTCAAACGTATGCAGATTCCGGTTGTTGATGCCTATCAGTGGGGTATCGAGGCGTAACGCCATGTCCATTTCAGCGGCATCGTGCACTTCAACCAGCACATCCATGCCGAGTTCGCGGGCCTGGTCGTGCAAGTCGGCCAACTGCGCGACTTCAAGTGAAGAGACAATCAACAGCACGCAGTCGGCGCCCAGCGCTCTGGCTTCGGTGATCTGATAGGGGTCGATCAGAAAGTCTTTGCGGATCACCGGCAACGCGCAGCCGTCGCGCACGGCTACCAGGTAGTCTTCATGGCCCTGAAAGAAATCACGATCGGTGAGCACCGACAAACAGGCCGCACCGGCGCGCTCATAACTCTGCGCAATCTCGACCGGCACAAAGGGGTCGCGCAAGATACTTTTGCTGGGCGATGCCTTTTTGATTTCGGCGATGACCGCGGCCTTGCCCGCTTCAATTTTAGCGTTCAGCGCCCGGGCAAAGCCTCTCGGCGCCGGGTGTCGGTCGAATTCGCGCTCAAGATCCAGCGCGCTAACGCGCCGCGAGCGCTCAGCGATTTCTTCGCGTTTGCGATCGTTGATTTTTTTCAGAATGGTCGGCGTATCGGTCACGGTCAGGCTCCGGTCAGGGCGTCGGAGAACGCCGCCAGTTCTTTCATTTTCTCAAATGCCAGACCGGTCGAGATGGCATCCTGCGCCATGGCAATACCCTGTTCCAGATCACTGGCCACGCCCGATACGTAAATCGCTGCGCCGGCATTCAACGCAATAATGTCGGCGGCCCGGGCGGAAACTTCATCGGTTGCACCGGTCAGGGCGTTTTTGATCAGTTCGAAACTCTGCTGGGAATTCTGCACCGCCAGACCAGACAACCCCTGAGTCGCCAGGCCGACGTCTTCCGGGCGCACTTTGTAACTGCGTACTTCACCGTCTTTCAGTTCAGCCACAAAGTTGCTGCCGCCGATGCTGAATTCATCGAGCCCGTCTTTAGAGTGCACGACCATCACGTGTTCACTGCCCAGGCGTTTCATCACATGCGCCAGGGGTTCACAGAGGTTTTCAGTGAACACCCCGATGACCTGGCGCTTCACACCGGCCGGGTTGGTCAGCGGGCCGATGATGTTGAAAATGGTACGCATACCCAGTTCCTTGCGCGGGCCAATGGCGTACTTCATGGCGCTGTGGTGGCCGGGTGCAAACATGAAACCAACGCCGACCGATTCAACCGCCCGGGCGGTTTGATCCGGCGTCAGGTTGATGTTGATGCCCGCCGCTTCGAGTAAATCGGCACTGCCGGAATTGGACGACACGCCCCGGTTACCGTGTTTGGCAACCCGGCCACCGGCAGCGGCCACCACAAAGGCGGCGGCGGTTGAAACGTTGAACAAATCCTGACCATCGCCGCCGGTGCCGCAGGTATCAACCAGGTTATCAACGTTCACATTCACGCTGGCGGCCAGTTCACGCATCACCATGGCCGCGCCGGTGATTTCCTCGATGGTTTCCCCCTTCATGCGCAGGCCCATCAGGAAGGCACCGATCTGGGCGTCGGTGCATTCTCCGGTCATGATCTGGCGCATGACCAATTGCATGTCCTCCTGGCTGAAGTGGCCGTGTTCGGAAATGCGCTTCAAGGCGTACTTGATATCCATGCTCGCTCCTGCGGGTCAGGGTAGAAGGGGGTCGGTTAAGTTTTGCAACACTATATCAGATTGCGGCAGGCTGATCAGGCCCCGGAGCGGCCGATAGCGCCGCAGGCAGGGGAACCTCCAGAAACCGCGCCAGCAGCGCATGGCCATGGTGAGTCAGAATCGATTCCGGGTGAAACTGCACCCCTTCCACCGCCAGCGAACGGTGCCGAACGCTCATGATTTCCTCGACGGCGCCATCCGGGGTTTCCGTCCAGGCGGTGACTTCCAGGCATTCCGGCAGAGTGGCCTGGTCGATCACCAGCGAATGGTAGCGGGTGACCTGAAAGGGATTTTCAAGGCCGGTAAAGACCCCTCGCCCGGTGTGGTGCACCAGCGACGTCTTGCCATGCATCACCCGCCCGGCCCGAACGACCGCAGCGCCAAAGACCTGGCCAATGCACTGATGACCGAGGCACACCCCCAACACCGGCGTTTTGCCGGCGAAATGCTGCACCGCCGCCATTGAAATGCCGGCTTCGTTGGGCGTACAGGGCCCCGGTGAAATCATCAGGGCATCCGGTGTCAGGGCGTCCAGATCATCCAGTGTGGTGGCATCGCTCTGCACCACAACGACATCGGCGCCGAGCTCTTGCAGGTAGTGCACCAGGTTATAGGTGAAGGAGTCGTGATTATCGATCATGACCACTCGGGGCATTGTTCATTACCTTGTTGTTTCAACAGCAGGGCGACAGTTTGAATCAACACCCGTTAAAATGCATGTCTGTTAACCTTACTACCCAACCCGGCACGCAGGAGACACCCCATTCAGCGCACGCCCACCCAGCGACTGCTCGACCGCGACTTCTACCGCAATGGCCCCAACCATCGGGGGGATCGCGAGGTCGGCTTTGGTGACGTCAAACGCCGTTTCGGGTTGCGCACCGTCACCATTGGCCGCTGGGTCACCAAAGCCGAGCAGGCCAGCACCGCCAATCACTTCTACGACGCGCTTGCCGACTTGCAGACCATTCTGCACGGCACGGCCGACCTGCTGTCGTTGCGCGGCACCCTGTCGCTCACCTACGGCCGCGGTGGCCAGCCGGGCGTAGCCGCCCACTATGAACCGGCCTCACGTACCCTGGCGCTGGCCAAAAACGCCGGGCCGGGCAGCATTGCTCATGAGTGGTTTCACGCCCTCGATCACTACCTTGCGGACAAGGCCTTCAAAACGGCCACGGCCGGTCGTTTCGCCTCGTCGGCGTGGCTTGCCGACAGCCCGGCCATCGGGCACCCGCTGAACCAGCGTCTGTTCGAATGCTTCCAGGCCATTCTGCTGAACGAAGCGGGGACCGGCACTAGCGAGCTGTTCAAGCGCTCGGTCGAGGCCGACCGCAGCCAGGGCGGCCTGTATTACAGCCTGCCGGAGGAACTGGCAGCCCGGTCTTTTGAGGCCTTTGTCCAGGATGCCCCCCTTAAGAATCACTTTCTGGTGAAAGGCACCCGGGAATCGCCCGAGGCCAAACAAGGCCTCTATCCGCAAGAGGCGCAAAGAGCGCGTATTAATGAGGCGTTTAACCGGTATTTTCAGGCGTTGGGTAATGCACTGGCCCGGCAAGGGAGCCCGGCCGGTCAATAAAGGCGATAAAAAAAGCCGCCATTGCGGCGGCTTCTGTGGTTGGGCTCAGACCCGAACGCTGACGTTCTGGCCGAGATTGCCAATGGGGTCGGCCGCCTGCCCGGGGCTAATGCTTTGTATCAACTGCAGGGCAAGATCCGCCTGCAGGTCCGTCGCCTGTTTCAGGACTTTCAGACCGGCCTCACCTTTGGCTTCGTTGGTGGCCTGGGCCGTGGAATAGGCAGCCACCGAACTGATGGATCCAAGATTCATCTGCGGCTCATCGATTGAGTGTGAGCCTACTGCATCGGCCAGATCCTTCAGGACTTAAGGGTCGTTTACACTTTGTTTCAGTGCTTCCCCGAATGAGCACCCGCCTGCTTTTGATCGAACAGTACTTTCACCGGACGAGACAGTTTCTCCGGATGCCGCGGCGTGACATCGGCAAAGCATTCGTAGATGCGTTGCATATCGGCTTCGAGGTCTTCGCCGGGTTCGAGAATCAGCGGAAAGGTTACCTGCTTTCTCCGGTAATCGGCCGTTGCCAGCACAATGGGAACACCCGCCTGGCGGGCGATATGGTGAAACCCGGTTTTCCATGTATCGGCGTTGCTGCGGGTACCCTCCGGCGTCATCACAATGATGATGCGGTCATGGCGGCTCAATTCGACCACGGTCTGCCCCACCACACCGCCGGCTTTGGAGCGGTCGACCGGAATACCGCCCAGCTTCTTCAGCATCCAGCCAAAGGGCCACCTGAACAGGGAATTCTTGATCATAAACCGGGCGTGCAGCGCCAGCGCGATGCCAGCGGTAATGCCCAATACGCCATCCCAGTTCGAGGTATGTGGCCCGCCTACGACAATGGCCTTGGGAAGGTCCGGAAAAGGTTCCACATACCAGCCCGCCAGTCGCAACAAACCAATGGCCAGCCGGCGCAGCGGCGAGCCACCCGCTGCCACGGCCGTTTTTTTCTTATTGTTGTGCATAGTGATCCTGAGTTTTTCTACATCAGGCCCGATGTTAACCCATACCGGGCACTGACACACAGCCGATATACAAAAGCTATTGCATCGGTCGTTAAAACAAACTTATGGCAATGACTGACCACTGCTATAACTAGTGTGAGTAGTAAGGCGGTAAGGAAGCCATGACTTATCCGCATCCCCTGATATTGACTGACATGGCTCAGACCGGTGCTGGCTCCCGGCAGACAGGCTGTAAAGTCGTCGGGTTGAGTGGCCAGTTCACCGAGTCCCGACTAACGTTACACGACCCTATAACCAGAATAACGCAACCAAACAGTCACAGACGGAGAGAGTTATGACCACGAATCAGACAGAAGCAGCCGGCAAATGCCCGGTGATGCACGGTTCACGGACCAAAATGACCACCGGCACCGCCAACATGGACTGGTGGCCGAACCAGTTGAACCTGGCGATCCTGCACCAGCACTCGCCAAAATCTAACCCCCTGGGTGAAGACTTCGATTACGCGGAAGTCTTCAAATCACTCGACTTGCCCGCAGTCAAAAAAGACATCGAAACCCTGCTGAAAGACTCGCAGGACTGGTGGCCCGCCGACTACGGTCACTACGGCCCCTTCATGATCCGCATGGCCTGGCACGCCGCTGGCACCTACCGTACGGGCGATGGCCGTGGCGGTGCGGGCACCGGCAACCAGCGCTTTGCGCCGCTCAACAGCTGGCCCGATAACGGCAACCTCGATAAAGCCCGCCGTTTACTGTGGCCGGTAAAACAGAAGTACGGCAGCAAGCTCTCCTGGGCTGATCTGTTCATCCTAACCGGCAACGTCGCACTGGAATCCATGGGCTTTAAAACCTTTGGCTTCGCCGGTGGCCGCGCCGACATCTTCCAGCCGGAAGAAGACATCTACTGGGGCGCCGAGAAAGAATGGCTGGCCACCAGCGACAAAGACAACAGCCGCTACACCGGTGACCGGGAACTGGAAAACCCCCTCGCCGCCGTGCAGATGGGCCTGATCTACGTGAACCCGGAAGGCCCCGATGGCAAACCGGACCCACTGGCCTCGGCCCGCGACATTCGCGAAACCTTCGCCCGCATGGCGATGAACGACTATGAAACCGTCGCCCTGACCGCCGGTGGCCACACCTTTGGTAAAACCCACGGTGCCGGTGACCCTGAGAAAGTTGGCGTCGAGCCCGAAGGCGCACCCATTGAAGCCATGGGCTTCGGCTGGAAAAACAGCCACGGTAAAGGCAAAGGCCGCGACACCACCACCAGTGGCCTGGAAGGCGCGTGGACACCCACCCCAACCCAGTGGGACATGACCTATTTTGATGTTCTGTTCGGCTACGAGTGGGAACTGACCAAGAGCCCGGCCGGTGCGCAACAGTGGGCGCCAAAAGGCTTGAAAGACAGCGACATGGCACCGGACCCGGAAGATCCGTCGACCAAGGTCGGCATCATGATGTCTACCGCGGATATGGCCATGCGCGAAGACCCGGAATACCGGAAAATTTCGCAGCACTTCCATAAAAACCCGGAAGAGTTCGCCGACGCCTTCGCCCGCGCCTGGTTCAAACTGACCCACCGCGACATGGGCCCGAAAGCCCGCTATTTGGGCCCGGAAGTTCCGGCTGAAGACCTGATCTGGCAAGACCCGGTGCCTGAGGTCGATCACGAACTGGTCAACGCCAGCGACATTACCGACCTGAAAGGCAAAATTCTGGCAACCGGCCTGTCGGTTTCCGAACTGGTCTACACCGCCTGGTCATCCGCCTCGACCTTCCGCGGTTCCGATATGCGCGGTGGCGCAAACGGTGCCCGCATTCGTCTGGCGCCCCAGAAAGACTGGGAGGTGAACCAGCCAGATCAGTTGGCCAAGGTGCTCAAGGCACTGGAAGGCGTACAGAAAGCCTTTAACGACCAGTCCGGCAGCAAGAAAGTCTCGCTGGCCGACCTGATCGTACTCGGTGGCGTGGCAGCCGTTGAAAAGGCCGCAAAAGACGCGGGCCACTCGGTAGACGTGCCGTTCACACCGGGCCGCACCGACGCCACCGATGACCAGACTGATGTCGAAGCGTTCGACTGGCTGAAACCCGAAGCCGATGGGTTCCGCAACTACCGTCGCGCAGCCTTCACCGTCTCCGACGAAGAAATGCTGATCGACAAGGCCCAATTGTTGGGGTTGAGTGCACCGGAAATGACGGTTCTGGTTGGCGGCATGCGGGTAATGAACGCCAACTACAAGCAGGCCAAACACGGCGTGCTGACCAAAACGCCAGGCAAACTCACCAACGACTTCTTCGTGAACCTGACCGACATCAACACCGAGTGGGCGCCAGTATCGTCTGAAGCCGATGTGTTCGAAGGTAAGGACCGCAAGAGCGGCCAGGTGAAGTGGACGGGTACTCGGGTAGACCTGGTGTTTGGCTCCAACTCCCAGTTGCGCGCCATCGCAGAAGTTTATGCCCAGAGCGACTCGAAAGAGAAGTTCGTGAAAGACTTCGTGGCTGCCTGGACCAAGGTGATGAACGCTGATCGGTTTGATCTGGCGTAATAGGCACTAGGCTAAAAAACTAAGGCCGGATGCCCTACTGGGGCGTCCGGCCTTTTTTATGCGCGATAGGAAATCACTCAAACAGAGTCACTTACTACATCAAGTCTCCGATAAATAACAGGATTCTAGAAAGTGTCGGGCATTTGGTATAGGTTACCAAAACGCCAAAGGTGCGACGCATATTCCAGATGTGCCCCGATATCAGCGTCGCCAAAGACACTGATATCGGACATCACCGTCGTGGGCGACGACTATTCCTGCTTTGATATCGATTGTTAGTTGCAAGGGATAAACCGCACAAGCCCTGTATTGCTGGGTTTCGAGCGAATCGTGTGCTACTTTGAGAAAAAGCCTAGCCGGGATATGAGGCGGGCTAGACGATGAATAAGCTGTTAGAGCTAAATATGGACGAATTTATAATATTGCTAGTTTTAATCGTTCTTGGAGTGATCATCCTCTGGACTGTATACGGCTATGTTGTAGTCGCAAAAGCGATACTTACCTCACACTCATATGAATGGTGGCAGAAATTCGTAATAATGATTTTCACCCTATTACTGCCAATAATTGGCGCAGCATTTGTATTTAGAGTGCTTTCTGATGAGTTCGAAACAGTTAAGCGTAAGCGCATTCCACTGATACCATTCTTACTTCTAGCTTCTGACCTGTCAGGCTCAGGGTTCGAGTCCTCGAATAATCATAGCGAGTCAAGTGGAATGGACGGGGGAGGCGGTAATGGGGACTAGCTCTAACAACCAGGTCAAGTATCGCCCTTACAGGGCTGGACTCGCTGACGCTCGCCACTTACCAAAACGTTAGGCTCGGAGGCTGATGTGAAGACTGCATTTCGGACATTCCTAATTCTCGCTGCGCTCGCTGGCCCTCTTTCTGCCCGCGCGGGGGACGAGGCGTTGCTCAAGGTTATCTGTAGCCCTGAGCTCTCGCTGTTTGAAGTGACCGTGACGTCAGTAGACTTCAACTACGACGGGATTCCAGAAGGACTGGATCCTTATCCGTTCTTGACTGACAAGTACGGCTTGCACCAATGGCCGAAACTCGGCGAGTCTCTTGTTTGCGAAACCGATGAGAATCGATACCGGCTCCACCGCCGTGTGTCTAGGGAGGGCGACCGGTTTGCTCTCTCAGTCAATGGCAGGAGTATCGTCGAGGATTTCGTCTTGCTTGACGGACCCGCCACGTTTGCCAAGGTCGCCAAGTCGATATCGGTCCGAGAAATAAGCCGTTCCGCCAACATCGAAGTTTGCGTCCTAGATGATGGATCAGTCCGCCCTCGTGCCCATCAGCTAGTGTGTCGGGAGCTTTCTATTCCTCTTTACGAAGAGCTGCCAGAGAAATACCCGGTGCTGGCGGAGTCATTTCTAGAGGATAAATAGATCGAAAAGAGGTGAAGAAGAGCTAACAAGGCCAGTCACGGCGACGGCCACCACTCCATTGCGGCTTCGCCTCCATGAGCTTGTACCACTTTAACGGACAGTAACTTAACTAGTGACATAACTAGTGACAGGACACCCAACGTAGTGCCATCTGACACTGCTTTTAACTAGTGACAGGACACCCAACGTAGTGCCATCTGACACTGCTTTGGTCTCGGAATAAAAAGAGAACTCAGTGGTTAATGGTGAAGAGGGCCGTACGCGACTAATTGAGGTGTTTAGCCCCAAGAATCATGATTTTCAGGCACAGTAAAACGTCAGGCAGTCCTGATAGTGGATATTTGTAGGGTTGGTTAGGTTAAGTTAGATGCGTAGCTGTCGCTAGCCCCGGTGTTCGCTGATATCCAAACCGCTGACACTGGGCTTTTATTGACAGGACCGTGCCCACAAGACCTTTAAATTGGCTCTCGAAATTTTGAGTGTTGTAGATCCAATGGTCGGTATCGATGTTTAGTCGTTCGAGAATCGGCGGAGCTTTCTGGTCCATGCTTCCACGTTTGTCTGTGCGAATCTGTCGACCCGTCCAATCAACCAGTTCCAGATAGTCCTGTAGCCGAAAAGGCAGACCTGCGGGCATGTCTTGGCGGGGGTAGCCGACGAAAGGAAACAAGGGTTTGGGCTGTTTTGGTTCAATGCTTTCAGGTTCGCTTTTAGCCGCATTGATGCGTTCTTTGACTGACGTAAAATCAGAAGTTTCAGGAGTATCAGCCATTTGGGCGCGAATGGGGTTTAAGTCGACATAGGCCAGGCAGGTTGCCAGGGCGGTTTCATCGAGCAACGCCTGGGATTTGAACCGACCTTCCCAGAATCGGCCAGTGCAGGCATCTTCAGCGTTGGCCTGACGCACGATGTCTTCGTTCAAGGCTCGCATGAACCAGCTGATCGACATCAGGCGCTCACGCCATTCTGTTACCAGCTCTGAGAGGACTTTAAGTTGCTCTTCATACAGGTCTTTACCGGCCATATACTCATGGCTTAGAAAATTGCCGCCATAAAGGGTGTGCCAGCGTTGAATGATTTCGGTATCCGACCAGGCTTTGGCTTTCTCAGCGTTGATGTGAAGCACAATGTGGTAGTGGTTGGACATAACGGCGTAGGCGCAGATATCGAGCGCATACACCTTGGCCAGCGCCATCATGCGCTGCTCAATCCAGCCACGGCGGTGTTCGTAGTCGTTACCGGAGTGCTCATCACGGCCGCACAGGAAGGCGCGGCGCACGCACCTGGAGGTGCAGTGGTAATAGGGAGTCGCCTCTAGGGCGATCTGGCTTTTCCTTGAACGTGGCATAATGTCTAACCCTGACGGCCCGCTTTTAGATGCTGTATAAACTACTGGATGGAATTTTTGGGGTCAAGTGTTAATGTCCAGCTGAGATTAAAACTGAATAAGATGATAGGTGATAAATGAGCCTCAAGAAAATATTCGTAATAAATTTGGTGATTGGCATTTTCGTTTGTTTGGCTCATATCCCATTAGTTGCTCTGAAGCTCAGCGGAGTTAGTGGTTTTGAATCTGTAAATCTATGGCAGGTTCTACCCTTAATTCCTTTTGATCTAACCCTCTTGCTTGGCGCAATCGCAGCTCTAGCCGGTTCTGATGAGCGCAAATCAAAAATATTGCCGGTGCACGCTGTAATTTTGGGTTTACTTTCTGTCGTTATTATAGGTATGTTGCTTTGGTTCGTTTTACTCGGCATCCCAGAAGGAAACTTCAGTTGGTCTCCTGGCCTCGGCGCTGCACTGGTAGGTTATTCGATGCATGTATCTAAACGAGCCTTTTATCAGGGCACAAATAAACTTATGGCTAATGCAGGCTGGTACTCAGCAGGTATAGTCTTCTTTTTTGAGCTGGTGCTAATGTATAAGTTCTATGTTATGCACTTCACCTAAGAAGTACAGGTAGCATCGCCACTTTGGGCTTTAAGGCTATGATGAAGAGCGTACTAATAGGTTTATTAGTCTCTGTTATTTGTGGATGTTCCTCTCTCTCATTTACACGGGGAGAAAGGCCTTTCGACGGAGTTGTCCATGCTACGAGTAGTCTGGTGTGTTCCTATTATTGGTCCGGACATGACTGGCAAGGAAATAGCATAGATAGAGCGTCACATGAGAGAGTAATTCCAACTGCAGGAATAGTGGTCTATGGCATCGTGGATCTTGGTTCTAGTGTAGTTGGTGACATAATCATTTATCCTTTCCAGTTGGCAGGGGGTGGGCCTCCATCTCCCGATTTTGATGAAAAGGTTCATTCGCTGCTCCCTTGTGGTACGTTGCAGAGTAGTCTTAATACAATTGGGGCGCTGTGATACCCCTAACAAATACGGGCACTGCGACTCGAAACTCGCGCGCACTGTAAACGCTAGGAGTTTAAGTTATCCATGCGATTTATAGTCCGAACATTTGATGATCCGACTCGAATAGAGGTTCGAGCCGAGCATATGCAGTTACATCTCAATTATTTAGCAGAAAATGAACAAGAAATTCTGGTGGCAGGTTCGCTTCGAGAGTCCACCTCAGATGGTCCAATTGGTGCGCTCTGGATTATCGAAGCGGAGTCCGAGGGTCGTGCCCGAGAGTTAGTAGAAGGTGATCCTTTCTTCAGAAAAGGGCTAAGACAAAAATATGAGCTGCTGTACTGGTCGAAAGCATTTTCTCATACGGCCACTGTGTAGCCCTGAACAGACAGCACCACCGGGCAAACACATTGCCCGGTGTTACCAAACCACAACAGCTAACTGCCCTACTGCTCCAACGACCCCTCAAAATAATGATACGGCAACAACACCATCGGCTGGCCGCGGTGCTCTACCAAGTCCTGCAAGTACTGCTGGCGATACAGATCCCGATTGAACACCAGCGCATCCGCCCCTTCTACATCGACCAGATAGCGTAAGTCCTGCAAGGAAGACACACTGGGGCGTGGGCTTTCGACCAGAAAGACTTTGTCGCGATCCGCGATGCCTGCTTGTTTGCGGGCAAGGTCAATGGCGTGGGTCAAACTGCCCAGTTCATCAACCAGGCCTGCGTTAAGGGCGTCGCGGCCGCTATAGACCCGGCCCGCCGCCAGTGCTCGCATCTCGGCAACGGTGACGCCTCTGGCTTCAGCAGCCTGGGTCACGAAGGCGTCGTAGTAGCTGTCGAGGCGGCGCATGATGCCCGCTCGCTCAGCTGGTGTCAGGTCCCGGCTTGGCAGGGAAAGCCCGGCAATCGGTAGGCCAATGCCTGCGGTTGCATCGGCCGAGGCTCCCCGGCTAACGGCATCGCTGTTCAGGTGCAATCGGTCGCCCAGGCCGTCGTCCCACAAGCGCACGCCGGTCACGCCGATGCTGCCGGTGATGGTGTTGGGTGAAGCCACCAGCGTGCCGGCGTGCATCGATACCCAGTAGCCACCGGATGTCGCCAGCGAACCCATGGATACGACGACGGGTTTTTCAGCCTGGGTCAGTTTCACTTCCTGGCCCAGCAGATCGGCCGCCAGTATCAACCCGCCCGGTGAATCAACACGCAACACCACGGCTTTAATCTCGTCATCTTCGCGCAGTTCCCGAAGCGATTCCGCCAGTTCACGGGTGCGCATGCCGCTGTCGGTCGCGGTCATGCCAGTGGCATACACCACCGCAATGCGGTGAGCCGGGCCCCATTGGTTGTCGCGGGGTTCGCGCAGTACTTGCAACCCGTCGGGCGCTACCCGGCGAGGTTCGGTTCCTGTCACGGTTTCCAGCACGTCATCCAGTTCGGAATAGCGAGCCAGTCGGTCCACCACGCCCATGCTCAGCAAATCTTCTGCGGTCAGCGACAGGCCACGGTCGATCAGTTGGTTGAACGCATCGGGTGACAAGTTACGACCGTCGGCCATGCTGCTTTGCCAGAGTTGGTAGAAACTGTCGATCATCGCCTGGCGTTGTTCCCGGTCGGCGGCCGACATGTCACTGCGCGAGAGGCTCTCGAAGGCGGTTTTGTATTCGAGGTTGCGGAACTCGTCGACGCCAATGCCCCAGTGGGCCAGCAACTCGCCGAGGTAGGTGCTGCCGGAGACAAAGCCTGGTACCGTGAGTGTGCCCATCGGGTCCAGGATGACTTCGTCGGCGGCGGATGAGAGCAACAACTCGGTCATGCCGCCGTCTTCAATGTACAGCAACACAGTCTTACCGGAGTCGCGAAATTCATCCAGTGCGGTTTTGATTTCCCAGGCCATGGCGGCGGGAACCTGCATGCGCGTGGTGTTGACCACAATGCTGCCAACGTTGTCATCCAGACGGGCAGCATCGATGTAGCGCAGGGTATCGAGCAGCGAACGACGGCGGTCGAACAAGCCGAAGGTCTGGTAGGCCATCTCGTCGTTCAGGCTCAGCTCAAGAACGTCGTCACCCCGGGTCGACCAGGCGTCGAACACATTGCGGTCCCAACCACCGACGCGCAGTGAATACGATTGGTAGTCAGTGCCTTCATTCACCTGATGCGCCTGGGCGCTGAAACCGGCGTGGCCGAGGCTCACTTGTATGCCTGCCGTCACGGTTTCGGTGTCAAAATAGCGGCCGGTCAGGCGAATGCCCGGCATCACTTCGGTTGCAACACCGGCCGACCAGTGCCCGTCCTCAAAGTCTTCATCGTTCCCCAGGGCGTAGTCGGCAAACACCGTCAGGGTTTCATTGCCAAAGGGGCGCACGGCCACGTCCACCACGCCCTGATAGTATTGCGTATCGGTGGCGAGCTTGCCGGTCAGGCCAATGGAGGTATAGCGATTGGGCCGGTTGATCGAGCCAAGCGTGAAATGGGTGCGCAGGTCCTGGCTTTCGGTATCGCCACCGTACCAGCCGATGGAGAGCCCACCTGCGCTGGCGTCCGTGCCGCCGCCAAACGCCAGCTTGTATTCTCTGATAGAACCTGTGCCCCGGTTATCCCGACCGAAGCTGAAGCTCACGCCCGGCGCGGCGAGTGTGGCGTTCCAACGCTGGTCGTCGTACAAAACGTCGTCGCTGGTCCAGTTAACGGTGACATCGCCTTCGGTCAGGTAGTGCAACCCGGCCGGGTTGTCGTATCCGTACAACCCGAATTTCATCGCGCCTGGCGATGCCAGTGAAAACTCGTTTTGCTGGTAATACCGTTGAAAACCGGTTTGTTCAGCGATCGCAGGCAAGCTGGCACACACCAGCAATGGCAATATCGTTAATCGGCGGGGCATGGCTCACGTCCTTATAGGCGATTTCAGACATCAGCTTAGGCCGATGCGCCAAACGCAAATAGTAACGAAAGTCCTGTTTTTGAGCGTTAATTGCCCAAATCTCAGTGGGCACCGCGGATGGTAACGTCCCGATCAAGCACCCAGCACCGATCATTGTGCTGGTAGCCCAGGGGTTCGTAATAGGCGCTGGCCGCCGGAGCAGCGAGCAAAATCAGTTTGCACAGCGGCCCCAACTGCTGCTGGGTGACGGCTTGTAACTGTTTGCCAATGCCCGACTTCTGCAGACTGGCATCGACCGCCAGGTCCGACAAATAACAGGCGTAGTGAAAATCGGTAACGCTGCGCGCAATGCCCACCAGCAGATCACCGTCCCAGGCACTGATGGTCAGGCTGGCGTTGGTCAGCATGCCCTCGATACAAGCCCAGTCGTCCACGGGTCGGCGTTCCGCCAGGGTCGACCGGTGCAGCAGATCGATGAACTGATCTGCGCTGACCGGTGCATTTATGCGGTATTCAATGGCCATGAACTCGCCCTCTTGTTTGGTAGTCGCGGCAGATCATTCTGAACAGTCATCAGACGAACCTGAACTCAGGCAAGGCATCCACAATGATCTGGTGGTCATCCACGTCTTTTAGCCCGGTGACCGTGATGGTCCCGATCAGGCCGGCGCTGGTCACCACAATCGGAATGCAACCGCCCTTGGCGATGTAATCATCATCGCTCAGACCAAAGTCAGCCGCCAGCGTTTTACCCATTTGCTCCAGATCGAGCCGCACCGCCAGCGAGCTTTCGGCAAAATTCAGCGTTGTATTCACTTTCCGGCGAATCCAGTTGGCTTTGTCGGCCGACAAGTCATTGTCGATGAATTCGAAAACGGTTTGGTTCAACCGGCGGATCGACACGCCGATTCGGGCGTCCCGTTTGCGGGCCAGCTCGATAATTGCCAGGCCCATATCCAGGGCCATCCGGTTGGTAAACTGGTCGGTGATGAGTTGACGTTCCACAGGGGTTTCCTTTTTCAGTGGCAGACAAGAGACGGCTCATTCTTTCAGTCCTCATCGCCGTTCTCAACGTTTTTAACGACCAGCGGCTGATGCCCGGGCCGTTGCTTTTGACCCGACTGCCCTCACCTCCCGTACCATTCGAATATGAATGCCAACTCATCTTATTCAGATTCAAGGAGAAACCATGAGCGATAACAGCTACATACCCCCCAAGGTATGGACCTGGGAACCCGGCAACGGTGGTCAGTTTGCCAACATCAACCGCCCCATCGCTGGCCCCACTCACGATAAACCGCTGCCGGTTGGCAAACACCCCCTGCAGCTGCATTCACTGGCCACCCCCAATGGCGTTAAAGTCACCATCATGCTGGAAGAACTGTTGGCCGCGGGCATTGCCGGCGCCGAATACGACGCCTGGCTTATCAATATCATGGAAGGGGACCAGTTTGGTTCTGGCTTTGTGGAAGCCAACCCCAACTCCAAGATACCCGCCTTAATGGACCACAGCGTCACCCCGCCACAGCGCGTGTTTGAGTCCGGCTCCATCCTGATGTATCTGGCTGAAAAATTTAACGCCTTCATTCCCGACACTCCGGCTGGGCGCACAGAGTGCTTCAACTGGCTGTTCTGGCAAATGGGCAGCGCGCCGATTCTGGGCGGTGGCTTTGGCCATTTTTACGCCTATGCGCCGGAAAAATACGAATACCCCATCAACCGGTACACCATGGAAGTCAAACGCCAGCTGGATGTACTCGACCGCCACCTGGCTGACAACACCTACCTCTGTGGCGAGACCTACAGCATCGCCGATATGGCGGTTTGGCCCTGGTACGGCTGGCTGGTGCAGAACAAGGTCTATGAGGCCGCCGAATTCCTGGAAGCCGATGGCTACACCCATGTACTGCGCTGGGCGAATGCCATTGCCGACCGGCCTGCGGTCAAACGGGGTGTGATGGTTAACCGCACCTGGGGTGAGCCGGAAGAGCAACTGCATGAGCGGCATGACGCCAGCGACTTTGACTGAAGGACGTAACCGGGGGGCCGGATAGCCCCCAGACGCCTAAATGATGTGACGTCCCTACAGGCTACTTTTTCAGAAACAGAAAGAGACCGACCGCAAAGCTCACGGCACCGCCGATGTAGAGCAACATGACCCGGTCGGTCTCAGAGCCTGTAATGAGCTCCGTCACTTGCGAGCCGACGGATTCCGACAACTGGAATCCCCAGAATGCCAGGCCCGCGCCCAGTACCAGTAATGCAATGCCGATTGCCCTCAGCGGCAGACCTGACCCTTTACTCATGGTTGTCTCCTTATTTTTGTCTTTGCAGGTTGCTGACACCGGTCATCGGAGTCGTCAACTAATCGTACCCTACAGTGCTCCATTGGCCACGATACTGCAATATCGAAACGAGGCCTGTGCGGCGGCTGCCCAGGCCTAAAAGCTGGATACCCTTTGCTCGTTCGCATGTCATAGGAATAACCACCCACGCTGACGGTCAACACCAAATCGGTCCCGAGGCCCCTGCACTTCAGTGCCTCAACGGCTTGCGTTTACCGGAGACACTGGTGGTAGTGCACGCGGCCAGACCCAATGTTGAGGTACACTCACACACCCCGCTTCAGGAGCCGTTGGATTATGAGTTTGTTTGAACATCAGACAGTGGAGAATGCCCTCCTGATCAACCGGCTGGACACCGAAGAGGTGCTCGGCTGTGCCATTGAGCGCCCGTTTGATCTGGACGGTCATCGCTGGCTGACGGCCGAACATTACTACCAGGCCATGAAGTACCCGGGAAAACCCCGCTTTGACGACATCCGCAATGCGGCGACGGCCGATGAAGCCCGAAAACATGGCCGGGGCTGGCTTAAACGTACCCGGCAAGACTGGCCCGCCTTGCGCACCCGCGTGATGACGCGCGCGATTTACACCCAGGCACATACCCACCCAGAGTTTGCGCACGCTCTGTTAGCGACCGGCGACCAGTTGATCAGAGAAAACTCGATGTACGATTATTTTTGGGGGACAGGTCGCGACCAGCGCGGCGACAATGCCTTTGGAACCGTGCTTATGAATGTCAGGGAGAAATTGCGACAGGAAACCGGATAGTTTCCTTAGCCGGTGTCACGCCGATCAAGCCACCCCGGGCTGCGCCGGTACTCGGCCTTGCATGGCCGTTGCCAGAAACTCGGCAAATGCCCTTATCCTCTGGGGGGTGTGCCTGCGGTAGGGAAACCCCCAGCTCCCGGGCGGTAACGGTCAGGCTATTGGACTGGGCCAAATTGCCGGAAAAAGGCCAGATCGTCTAGCGGGCTCATGTGATTATCCACTCTGGTGCAATAATAGCTTTCAGTATACTTGGATTATCCACTCGCACCCAGCCGCTACACTCTCAGTGCCATCAACCCACCATTCAACCGTTGTAGGTCAGGAGCATTCCCATGTCACAGTCCATTGCAGTCATCGCCGGCGACGGTATCGGTAAAGAAGTCATGCCCGAAGGGTTGCGGAGCCTGAAGGCCGCCTGCGCGCGCTATGCTGTGCCGCTCACCACAACAACCTTCGACTTCGCCAACTGCGACTACTACCTCGAGCACGGGAAAATGATGCCCGACGACTGGTTTGAACAGCTCAAAGATTACGATGCCATCTTCTATGGCGCCGTTGGCTGGCCCGAAACCGTGCCGGACCATATTTCACTCTGGGGATCTATCCTGCAGTTTCGCCGCGACTTCGATCAATACATTAACTTGCGTCCGGTTAAGCTGATGCCCGGCGTTCCCAGTCCGCTGGCGAATCGCAAACCGGGTGACATTGATTTCTTTGTGGTCCGGGAAAACACCGAGGGGGAATACTCAAGCGTGGGCGGCAAAATGTTTGCCGGCACCGAACGGGAAATTGTAATTCAGGAAACGGTGATGACCCGAATCGGTGTGGATCGGGTACTCAAATACGCCTATGAATTGACCCAGAGCCGACCGCGTAAAAAACTGACGTCAGCCACCAAGTCGAATGGCATCGCCATCACCATGCCCTATTGGGATGAACGCGTAAAAGCCATGGGTGAGCAATTCCCGGACGTTCAGGTCGACTCCTTTCACATCGACATACTCACAGCCCAGTTCGTCATGCACCCGGACTGGTTTGACGTCGTCGTTGCCAGCAATCTGTTTGGCGACATCTTGTCTGATCTGGGCCCGGCCTGCACTGGCACTATCGGCATAGCGCCATCGGCCAACATCAACCCCGAAGGCACCTTCCCCAGCATGTTTGAACCGGTGCATGGCAGCGCGCCGGACATCGCCGGCAAAGGCATCGCCAACCCAATTGGTCAGATCTGGTCAGCGGCGTTGATGCTTGAACACCTGGGTTACCATGACGCCGGTGGCGCCATCGTGAAAGCCATTGAAAGCGTCCTGGCTGAGGGCAACCCAAACATCCTGACGCCCGATCTTGGTGGCCAAGGCACAACCAAGGGGTTGGGCAAGGCCATTGCAGCTGCCATTGCGACTCAATGAACCGGCTGCACATGAGTTCATTTGCACAAACACCTGTTGGGTGATTGGCCGGGCTGGGTGATCGGTCGACGACCGCTTGTCATCGCAACCCGGGCAGGCGGGTTCTCAGAAATGGCATGATCCACCGGTCCAGGCCAATTAACCCTGTGTTTCGGCTACCCGATAACAGGATAAAACTGACCAGTATCATTTGCGGGTTCACACTGATCGCGCCCGACAACAGGAACGAAAAATTCATGACCATGCCAAAAAACACAGCCAGCAAACTGAAAGCGCCAACAATCAGTCCCAGGCCAACCAGCACTTCACCCCAGGTGATCATAAATTCAAACAGCGCTGCATTGGGTAATGCAAAGTTTTCCAGAAAAGACGCCCACCAGGCTTGTACCAGGGGGCGCTCGCCCTGGGAGTTGGCAATCGCACCGCGCAGAAAGCCAACAGCGCTAAACTCGCCGGTCACTTTATGCCAGCCTGCCATCAGCCATTGATAACCGAGCCAGAGTCGGGCCACGGTCAGTAAGTAGGAAGCGACGGTCGCTTCCCGAAGCCAGGTTCCAATCATCTGTAATCTCCTTTGTTGTGTGTGTCAGGGCTTAGCCGAAAACCAGGCTGAGCAATAGTGCCAGCACCAGTATTCCGCTAAACAATTTGTTGTAGTTGAATGCAAAGGCAACCAGGTAGAGTGGCCAAACGTCCTCGGGTATTGTCTCCGGCCGCTCCTGCGGGCGAGGTTGGCGAAACCGTTTAACCGTGACAATAAAGCGGGGCAACGCCAGCCAGACCAGTAAAAACCAGATGCTCAGCACCCCTGTCAGTGCGCCCAGTGTCAACACCAGATACTGCACAGCCCAAAGCCCGAGCGTTAGATTCCGGCTACCGGTCTCTCCCAGAATCACAGGCAGTGTGTGTACCCCTTTGGCACGATCCTGTTTCAGTTTGTCGGTATGTTTACCCAGCAATACCGTGGTGGGGCCAATGCCATACACCAGCGCGATCCAGAACTGGAACAACGTCAGTTCTGCGGAAACCACATAGGCCGAACCCAGCACCATCAGCGGCCCCCAAACCAGCCAGACCGAGGGCTCGCCCAGGCCGATGTATTTCAGCGGCCAGGTGTAAAACAGCACAAAGAAGGCGCCCGCCAGCATGAAGTACAGCGTCGTGAGATCGGTCCGCACCACCAGTGTGGCGCCAATGGCCAGAGCAGCGCCACCGGTGAGCACAATGTAGCCGATCATTTGCCGCTCGGTCAGCAAGCCATTTTCCAGCGGCTGCGGACCGTATTGGGTTCGAAAGTAGTTGTCTTTATCCACGCCTTTCTTCGAATCGGTCCAATCGTTCAGCAGGTTGTTGGTGGCGTGCGCCAACACCAGCCCCAAGCACACGAGCGCGGCGTTGATCAGATCAAACTGGGCGGCCGGAATGGCCAGTAACATGCCAATACCCGCTGAAAACAGGGTCATTACAAACACCGCTGCCCGGGTGGCGACAAACCAGCGTTTTGCCAAGCCCATGGCGCCCCAGTCCGTCGCATCGAGTCGGGGAATTTTGGTCATTATTTCTGGCCAGGTTGGGATCATGGTGGTCGGATTACTCCTGTGAACATTGCGAAAACACCCTATGGCTACCAAGCGCACTGTCTTAGCAACTACCGGATGTTTTAAGGTTTATCGAACACTGTAGCCTAAAATGCGCAGTCTGTTAAAAGGATCAGTCAATCCATTGATACAGGTCAGTTTATCGGGGTGGTACCACGCCAGCAGGGCTCATTACGCTCTGACGACCGGTTTATTATTAGATTTATCTAATATATAATCACACTGAGCTCCCGAATGAGAACCAACCGATGGACTACACCCGTAAATTTCAAACAATGGCCGACGCCGCACGCGCTCAGGTCGAGGAAGTCGCACCAGAACAAGTCGATGCGTTGATGGCCCAGGGTGCTATCGCTCTCGATATTCGCGACAAGGAAGAGCACGACAAAGGGCACATCCCCAATTCGCTCAACATCAGCCGTGGCAAGCTGGAAATGGTGATTGAGAAGAACGTCCCGGATTTGAACACGGTGCTTTTGTGTTATTGCAACGCCTATAACCGCGGGTCGCTCTCAGCGGCGTCACTGCAGAGCATGGGTTACAAGAACGCCAAAGTCATCGCCGGCGGATTGAACGCATACAATGCACTGCAAAAAAGCTGAGACAACCGGTCACAGCCGTTCCCCGGACCTGCTTATCCTGATTAAAAACCGCTAGAATCGACCTCTGTAGATTACTTCAGAGGTCACCCATGTCTGTCGACCAATACCGAGCCACCTTTCGCGGCTGCCCGATCAACGCCAGCCGCCACAAACCCGAGTCGATCAAAGCCACCTTGCAGCGCCTGGCAGATGCCACCGGCGACGATGAACAGATCGACAATTACGGCCGTGGCGAATTGATCGAATCGTTCGAGCGAGAGGTCGCTGCCTTGCTGGGAAAAGAGGCCGCCCTCTTCATGCCCAGCGGCACCATGGCACAGCCGATGGCGCTGCGCATCTGGGCTGATCTGGCACGAACCGACTATGTAGCCCTGCACGCCACTAGCCACGTTGCACTGCACGAGCACAACAGCTATCAGGTTTTGTGGCAGCTGAAGGGGTGCGAATTGGGTGAATCACATCGGGTTCCGTTGCTGGACGATCTGAAAGCGGCCGCTCGTGACCCGCTGGCCGCTGTTTTACTGGAATTGCCCATGCGCGAAATCGGCGGCCAACTGCCGCAGTGGGATGAACTGGTGCGCCAGAGCGACTGGGCACGCGCACAGGGCATCAAGCTGCACATGGACGGCGCCCGCCTGTGGCAGTGCCCGGCCGCTTACGAAAAATCTCTGGCGGACATCGCCGCCCTGTTCGATTCCGTCTATGTGAGTTTCTACAAAGACCTGGGCGGCATTGCCGGTGCCATGCTGGTGGGCGATGCGGACTTCATTGCCCGCGCCAAGGTCTGGCAACGCCGGGTAGGTGGCACCCTGTATGCACTGTACCCTTATGTGATCGCCGCGAGGGAAGGACTGGCGCAACACCTGGCCGCCATGCCCGAGCGTCGCGATAACGCGCGCTGGCTCGCCGAGCAATTGAACCGGCTGCCTGGTGTAACAACCTGGCCAGCCGTACCCCAGACCAATATGTTTCGGTTGCACATTCGTTGTAATCCACCAATTTTTCTTGAGCAAGGCGTGCGTTGGATGCAGCAGCACCAGATAGGGATCATCCCACCGCCTTACCGGGTCGATGATGATGCCCTTCATTGTGAAATCTCCGTTGGCAACGCCTTTGATTTGCTTACCCGGGAACAATGGCAGGAATGGATCAGGGAGTTTGGTGAAGCAATGCTGACAGACAATCAATAGCAGACCGGAACCCCCAGGTAGAAACAGGAACTTTGCTTGGGGTAAGCATCGCCTGAGTGAGCAGACACCCGGGTATTTATATAAGTGGCACCCTTACAAGGTCTCCCGGTTACTGCCTCACAGCAGCCGGACACGCTAGAGCAACGAGTCAGAAAGGGACAAAAAACTCACCAGCCAACGACTCATAACTCCCATCGTTCTTCAGCCTGTTCAACTGTAGCGAAAGCTCTCTTATAAAAATGAGATTGTTCTCTGTATTGTGACAATTCAAACGATCGTAGCCCGAAAACAGACTGAAGGTGGGGCTGTACGAGAGCTGACTAATAAAGGGCTGAATATCAGGCAGCGCTGCTATCAGCACATCCACGCGCCCCTGTTTCAGCATATTGATAGCCTGATGCTCGGTCATCACCATATCAGCCCTGACTGACCCTTGTAGCACAGACTCAATGTAAAGTTCATGACCCATGATGCCAACTACTCTCAAGTTGACCATTTCATTAACTGAAACAATAGCGGGTTTATCGGGTGCCCTAAACGCATGAAAGCTGAACTTGCCCAAAGGGAAGCTGGAAACCAACTGGTCAGGCTGATAGGTCTGATACAGCACATCATCGAAGCTGTAAATGCAGTCGACCTCTTTAGCGTCAAAAGCGCGGATTGCACGACGGTAGGGATAAAACAGCGTCTGAACATTCACGTCCAGCGATTCTATGGCACGACTGACCATACGTTGATAGATACCGGAACCGTCCTCTTCCACTAAATTATCGATAGACGGTGCGGCAATACGGATTGAACTTGCCTGAGATGCATTGGCCATCAGCCCCAGGCAGGCGACCAGGAGCGACAAGGAAGTACGAGACAGCTTGTTCATCCTGAATGTCCACTAACTCAGCATTGGATTGATTGTGTTTCATACCGCCAATGAAGTAAAGCTGCAGCACGATGCGCATCCCGACAACATTCATCTCAGTTTTCGAGTACGGCGAGACCTGATATCGACTACCCTGAGCCACGGGTTAAGCTGATTTGCGAACCTGGTCATAGAGGCGCATTTGCGCGGTTTCAGGGAGTTACCCAGTATAGTGACCAACCGGGAACAACACTGCTCATCCGAAAACAGACGCGGCATTAGCGTCCAACCAACAGGGAGTCACCATGCTCGTCATCGAAGACAAGTGGGTCTGGGATTTTTGGTTGCACCAGGAAGGTGACGACTGGCACCTCTACTACCTTCAGGCCGACAAGCGCCTGAACGACCCGACCTTGCGCCACTGGCACGTCAGCCAGGGCCACGCCATCTCGACAGACCTGCGTAACTGGACAATAAAGGGAACCTGTCTGCAACCGGCCGAAGCTCCGGCCTGGGACGACAAAACCACCTGGACCGGCTCGGTTATTAAAGACGATGCGGGCCTGTGGCACCTGTTCTACACCGGCACCCGGAACAGCGAACAGGGTCTGAAACAACGTATTGGCCACGCCACCAGTACCGACGGCCACGATTGGCAACGCGTAGGTACCGGCCTGGCCCTCGATATCGACCGGGATTTGTATGAAGAGTACACCCCGGGCCACTGGCACGACCGCGCCCTGCGCGACCCCTGGGTGATGAAAGACCCCGACGGCGATGGCTGGCTGATGTACTTCACCGCTCGCGTCCCCGGCAAGGCCGAGGCCAACGAAGCCGGCGCTATTGGCCTGGCCTACTCGCCAGATTTGTACCACTGGCAGATTCAACCCCCGGTCTTCACAGGCAGCTTTGGTCAACTGGAGGTCCCTCAGGTGTTCAAGCACCAGAACCGCTGGTACTGCCTGTTTTGCACCAATGCAGAGCACTGGTCGGCCGCCTATACGCAAACGGCTAACGGCCCGCCTGTTGGCGGAACCCATTATTTGATGGCCGACCATCACCTGGGGCCATGGCGGGTGGCACCGGGGCCGTTTCTGGATGGCTCAGACCCGGTTCGTCGCTATGCCGGAAAGATCGTACGCCACAAAGGTGACTTGCTGTTCATGGGGTTTCTGCATGACACCCAAGAGGGCGAATTTGTTGGCCGGATCGATGAACCGGTGTCGGTTAAAGTGGACTCCAGCGGGCTGCTGGGTATCACTGAACGCTAACGGTGCTGATGACTACACCTGCATTATTCTCTGGTGAGCGGAATTGCAGCGCTATACTGCATATGCTGTACAGACGCAGTTAGCTAACTCATTTAGTGTTTTCCCCATTGTTTGCATATAGGAAAACACCATGACCAGTGCCTCTGCTCCCTCCTTTAAGTCGCGAACCCACTCGATCCATCTTGCGCTCGCCATATTAATCCTTTTTGGTCTGGCTGCCTGCTCTGGTAGTAGCTCATCCGGCGGTGCAAACACTGACAATGGTGGTTCCAACGACGCTGAGCTAACTCTGCCTGACGCCCTCTACCTCATTCCCGAATCGAAAAAAATCACCGTCGAATGGGAAGTCGAACCTGAGCTCAGCTACAACCTCTACTGGTCTACCGAACCCGAGTTTGACCCAGGTATCGCTGCGGAATCCGACATGCAGCCGAATGTTCAGCCACCATTCGTGATAGAGCCGCTCGAAAATGACCAGAACTACTATTTTTATCTGGAAGTTGTGGACGGAAACGAAACCGCGTTAAGTGAACGTTGGGATACAAGGCTCGCTACGCCAGGCATCGGTGGTTACTCTACTCGCGTTACCAAGGTGCAACAGTCTGATGACGGCCAAGTATTTGTTGGTGGGGCCTTTAATCACCTTGGCTACAGCTATGGCCCGCTTCAGGTTATAGATCTACGCACAGGCGCACCACGCGCTCATCCTCAAATCGGTAACTATGCTTCTGCAATAGCTCCCGACAACAATGGCGGGTATTACATTGCTACTTCCTGGCCCAACCGGCGGATACTCAGAGTGGATGAGCATGACCGGTTGGTCCCGGAATTTGAGGTGATTTCCAATTACAGCGTAAATGCCATGATATTTCACGATGGAACGCTCTACGTCGGCGGTGACTTCAGCCAAATCGCCGGAGCAAACCGGGGCCGTTTGGCTGCATTTGATACTAACGGCAACCTGTTAGGATGGAGCCCCACCTTGAACAGCTCGGTATTGGCTCTGAGTATTCACAATGACATTCTGTACGTGGGAGGAGACTTCTACAATGCATCAGTACTCGGAGGAGAGACACGTACCCACGTAGCCGCTTTTGACCTTGGCAATAATCGACAACTAACGAATTTTTCGCCGGATCTAAACGGTAACGTTAGCGCTTTCACCTTTACTGACGAAGGCATAGTACTCGGTGGCGACTTCTATTCCATAACACAAAATGGAGAGACTCTGGACCGTAGATCCATTGTTTTACTTGATTGGGACGGAACCGTACTTGAGCCGACATTTGATGTTAATTCTGAGGTAACGGCACTGACCACGAGAGATGAATGGCTCTATGTGAGCGGTGAATTTAGTCAGCCAAAACCCTATTTGGCACGTTTCAAACTGGATGGTCAACTGGATGATACCTGGCCAGTCCACTCACCCAGCAGGAAGCTATTTGATTTAATCGCCACCGACAACGGCCTGATTGCTGCAGGCGAATTTTCATCCGCCGGAGTTGACCAAAAGCAATACAATGTCATTCACTATGATCTCAATGGCGAAGTTGATATGACTTACGGACTAGGTCTTGATACTCCGGCATACGACCTGGCCTTACTGGATGACCGACTGGTGATTGCCAGCCAAGCAAACATTCGAATTACCAGCGATCAACAAGGGATCGGCCTGTTGAATTCTAAAGGGCAATGGCAGAACTGGCCTGTAGAGATCAACGGATCCGTGCACGCACTAACCTTACATGATGAAACGCTCTATATTGGAGGAAACTTTACCCAAGCAAAAACACCTAACCTCAATGAGGCTGTTACCAGACAAGGTGCTTTGGCCATAGATCTCGCGACCAATGAGTTAACTGCATTTAGCCCCCAGCTAGGTCAAGAAGAGGTATATTACGGCCCGGCTGAAGTCCACCAAATCACACCGATAGACAACGATTTCCTTATTGGTGGGCGATTCTCGAGAGTTAACGGTGAGAGTCACCAGGATCTGGTTCAGGTCGACACTTCTGGTGCAGTTACCGCCGCATTACCCGGGAAACTGGACCGCTTTGGCTATATTCACAGAATTGAAGCCACCGCTGACCACATTTATGTATCGGGAACGTTCGACGGCTTTGATGGCGCAGCCGATGCAACCAGCGTACTCAGAATCCATCGGACGGGGGAGAACGCAGGCGAAGTAGATAGCACCTGGCTTCCTGAAATTACCGATGACAACCACGCATCCATATTTGGTCGGGTGAGCGATTTGTTGATTCGAGGCAGTTCGATTTACATGTCGGGCTCATTTACGGAATTCACAGACCCGAATAATGCGGCCAACACTGTAAACCGACAGCAATTCGCAGCCTTCACTACAAATGGATCACTAATCGGGTGGGCACCGGAAGTTTCAGGGCAAGGTTCTTCGACCCGCGGACACTTTCTACGTTACCTGCCCAATGAAAACAAATTGTTGCTGGGTGGTAACTTTGATGAGGTGGATGGTATGGAGACAGGAAGTCTCGCCCTGGTAGATCTGACCACAGGTGAGCTCGATGATACAACGCCATTGGGGCTGGCAATAAAGAATTTGAAACTGTCTTCTCCGACCTATACCGCTGAGTTTAACCAAACTACAGGTAACCTATGCGTGGGCATTGGTCGTGAGGTCGATGAAGCGCAACTAAAGGTTGGTATTATCTGCCTGGACCATACCGGTGAGCATCTTTGGTAAAACCCAGGGTCAAAGCAAACGATTAAGTCTGCGCAGACAAGGATGCCTGCGATTAGACACCAACGCTCAGCCCTCGACTGCAATATTTCTCTTGAACCGCAGCTCCTGAATTCCGGAATGCTTCGGGTCGGCCTTTATTTTACCTTCACTAACAAACCCATTCCGCTGGTAAAGCCGAATGGCTCTTTCATTCTGTTCCACCACCCAAAGGAAGATGGATCCATACCCATCGTTGCTGAGTCGTTCGATCATAAAATTCAACAGGGAACGCCCCAATCCGTATCCCCATTTATCCGGGTCGATATTAATCGAAACGATTTCAGCAGACTCGGATCCATCAAGATCCTTGTCGCGAGCCGGGCCGAACACAGCAAAGCCTTCTACACGACCATTCACCTCGGCAACCAGGTAGGACCCTTTGCCAGCGCGTTCCAGTGCATTGCGCCACATAGCCGTCTTCTGGTTTAAGTCGAGTGCATCCAGCAGTGCGGGCGACATTATGCCCGAGTAGACGCGCCGCCAGGCCGCTACCTGAATCTCTGCCATGCGAACTTCATCGCCCACCTTTGCCTTTCTGACGTCGATACTCACCCTGGTTCAATCTCCCTCAATCCTATTCTTAGACTTCACTGGTCATGCGGTATTTCATACAGACTTGCAAGGTCACTCTACAGCCTTTAAACATTCTTCGGGTACCCAGCCTGCCCCTCTGTCTGCATGCTCTACCCAACACCACTGGCAATGCTCGTCGTTAACCGTTAGCCGATCACCTGGTTCTACGTCTAACTCTTTTGCCGAATAGGCTTTCAACGCAACACCTGTTGAATGATGCTCAGATCTCTGAATGTATTCCAGGGGCGCCCAGCCCTCATTCCCGACTGGATCGATGATACGAACCCAGCCTGGAAACTCGGTGTCTTCTGCGCCAACGTCTAACCGGTCGCCCGGTTCAAATGAAACCGGGTTTGGGTAGTTCGATTTATGGTCGCGGGTCACAATGGCATGACGCAAGTGCATTACTGACGGCCTCCCTAATTATCGGAATCCGACCGTGTTTCCAAATAGCTCAGGTCCAGCTCAAGGGCACTGCCCGGCTCACTGAACATGGCGACAAGCCGGGAGCCCAGATCCGCTACAAATCCCGGCGTAGCCTGAGCCAGCGCCATCAGTTCAATTTCTTCGTCATTCAATATAAACGCGGCGCCTCGTGTGTGGTACAGCTCATCGTTGTAGGACGTGGCGTAAAGATATTCGTTGCGGGTATCCCACAAGGTAGCGGATACCGCACCAATGGCTTCCACCTCGGTGCCTGGCAGAATGTAGGCAGCAACGACGGTCAGATACGTAATCCCCAGCGGATTAATGTAGCGGTCTGAGCCCCGGTAGTTATCAATCATTAACACCGCATCGGCATGATGACGGGCGGCTGCTATGCGCACGTCTTTAATTGTGTTTTCCCTGACCGTACTGTTGTTGATCACAAAAAAGTCATCGATGATGCCAGCGCTCTTAAGTTGCTGCAGCATCGGGGAAAGGTCATCCAGTACAATGCCCTTGGCCTTCTTGGCGTAAATGCCATAGTAATCCTCGAAATAGATACCCAGTGTAAAAGGCCGCCCCAGCGCCGGTTCCAGATCCAGGATGCGCTGAATATCGGCTTCGGTCTGCTCCAGCCCGGCCACGGCGAACTCGTTGTTAATATACCTCTGGTTAAAGCCCTGAGAAGCACATCCCGTCAGGATCAGGGTAATCAGCAAGGTCCATAGCGTTCGAGATGTGCTCATAAGGGTTTCCATTCTCAGTATGCGCTCGCGGTCATCACGTTGATCGTAAACAACAAGCGGTATTAGGGTTGCAATGCAGTGGGCATGGCGCGGGTTGGGTCCTATAAAGTCGGAGCCGGGCGCTAAGCCGACCAATCTACCTGACTACGCCATATCTCGCCAATCGCTCGCGTTCGCTGGGTTGGCAATACGGGCATCCACTAACCGTCCAATACGCCTTTACTACGCGCGAATGCCAGCACCAAAATGGTTCGAACTGCACAATTCTGGTGCGAATTTAGCGACAAAAGACGCTAAAGTGACTCTATATTCAGCCAAAGTCGCCAAATGGCTCCAGTCTTGCTATAAACGCCCGTAGTGCAGCGCGGCTGGTTGGGCCGGCTGCAATAATGGCTTTTAGAACAAGGAACTTCCATTGGAATTACTGGATCAATACAGCCTGAGCTGGATCATCGGGCTGGTCGTGGCGTTGTCAGTTACCGGGGTGATTGCCGGTTTAATGGCGGGTTTGCTGGGTGTGGGTGGTGGCATTGTGATTGTGCCAGTGCTCTATCACCTGTTCACCCTGCTGGGCATCGATGAATCGGTGAAGATGCATGTGGCGGTGGGCACATCGCTGGCGACGATTATTCCCACGTCGCTGCGCTCGGCGCGGGCGCATGCCAACAAAGGTAATCTCGACTCCGCACTGCTGAAGTCATTGGCGCCCTCGTTACTGTTCGGCGTTCTGGTAGGCACGCTGATCAGTGGCCTGGTGTCAGGCCTGGTGCTCTCGCTGGTATTTGGGGTGATCGGGTTGCTGGTTGCGGCCAATATGGCCATCAGCAAAGAACCGGCAGCTCTGGCGGAAACACTCCCCACGGGCATAGTTCGCCACAGCATTGGAACCGGCATTGGCGGGTTCTCTACATTGATGGGGATTGGTGGCGGCACACTCAGTGTGCCAGTGCTGACTCGCTGCCAGGTGCCCATGCACCGGGCGGTGGGCACGGCGGCAGCCATTGGTATTTTCATCAGCGTACCTGGTGCTCTGGGGTTTCTGATTAACGGCTGGGGCGTGCCGGAGCGGCCACCGTTCTCACTCGGCTACGTGAACCTGATCGGCTTTGCGCTGATCGTCCCAATGACGTTATGGACTGCCCCCATTGGCGCGCGAATAGCGCACGCCATTAACGCCGGTTTGCTGCGCCAGCTGTTTGCCGTGTTCCTGTTTATCACTGCGGTGCGAATGCTCTATGGCGTGTGGGCGTAGCCGTTAGCTATCGGTAGCCATTCGCGACTACCCGTCGCAGCAATGATGGTTTGAGGCGTGTCTGCCGCCTGCGCTACACCATCAGGCCCGTCTGTAGTGGCAGGAAAACAGCGAATGAGCCGCCGCTACCGGAAAAGCCGGGCTCGCCTGCAACAACTGAGTGCAGGCTACTTTCCCGTCGCAATAGGGGGTGTATGATGGGCATTTCCAGCCTTGCAGGGAAATAGCACGACGATGGACGCCCCTCAACTGGCCATTGAAGTAACAGGCCTGAGCAAACATTTCGGTAAAACCCGTGCGGTGAACGGCATAGATCTGCGCGTTCGGGCGGGCAGTGTTTACGGCCTGCTCGGTCCCAATGGTGCCGGTAAAACCACCACAGTGCGTATGCTGGCCACCCTGATCCCACCGGATAGCGGCAATGCCCGCGTGCTCGGGCTCGATGTGGGCACCCAGGCCGCCGAGGTACGTCAGCGAATCAGCCTGACCGGACAATTCGCCTCAGTCGATGAAGACCTGACCGGGCGTGAGAATCTGCGTTTGCTGGCCCGCCTACTGGGTTTTCACGGTCGCTCGGGCAAAACCCGGGCTCAGCAACTGCTGGATGCTTTCGACCTCAGCGGTCATCGTATTCTTCATCGGCATGATCATGGGTTACCGCACCGAAGCCGGGCTGTTCGGCATCATCCAGGCTGTGTTGTTGCTGAACCTCTTTGCCTTCGGCATCAGTTGGGTGTTTACCACCATTGGATTGCTGATGCGCACGCCAGGCGCGGTGATGACGCTGAGTTGGCTGTTTTTGATGCCGGTCACCTTCGCCTCCAACATCTTCGTCGACCCGGCTACCATGCCCGGCTGGTTACAGACGGTGGTCAGCCTGAACCCGGTGGCGCATCTGGTGACGGCCTTGCGTGCTGTGCTGGAAGGCAATGCGACACTGTCAGTGATCGCCATCGCGCTGATTGCACCGGCCATTCTGCTGGCCATTTTTGGGCCGGTGACGATGCTGTTGTATCGACGCCAACGTTAAAAAACGGCAGGATCGCCCATTAATGTCTTACTTAAATAAGGTCAGTCAATGACTCTGGACCAAGGCATCATCTTTGCCGTTCTGTTTGCCACCCTTGGCCTCTTTATCTGGAACCGCTGGCGTTATGACCTGGTGGCGCTGGCGGCTTTGTTAACGGTAACCCTGGCTGGGTTGATACCCGCCGAAACGGCTTTTTCCGGTCTCGGGCACCCGGCGGTGGTCACCGTGGCAGCAGTGCTGGTGATCAGCCGGGGGTTGTTGAATGCCGGCGTGGTGGATGCCATTGCGCGCAAGCTGACCCAGGTGGGTGACAAACCCTGGGTGCAGGTGGCAACGCTGACCGCTATCGTGGCGTTGTGTTCCGGGTTTATGAACAACGTGGGTGCACTGGCGTTGTTTATGCCGGTGGCCATCTGGATGGCTCGTCAGAGTGGGCGGTCGCCTTCCTATTTGTTAATGCCGCTGGCCTTTGGTTCGCTGCTGGGTGGCACACTCACCATGATCGGTACGCCACCCAATATCATCATCGCTACCTATCGCCGGGAGATCGACGGAAATGCCTTTGGCATGTTTGATTTTCTGCCCGTTGGGCTGTCCATCACGGTCATTGGGGTGTTATTCATTGCTCTGATTGGCTGGCGGTTTACCCCCAAGCGAGAAAATTCCAGTTCCGATGAGCTGTTTGAAGTCAGCGCCTACCTCACCGAACTGAGCTTGCCGGAAGGTACCGATTATGTAGGCCGGTCACTGCATGATCTGGTCGATTCAGTCCGGGACGAGGCTGATGTTCTGGTTGTCGGCCTGGTTCGCGACGACGAACTGACTGAAATGCCATCCATCTACAAAGTGCTGCGTGCAGATGACATTCTGCTGGTCGAGGCAGATTCAGACAGTCTGAAAACTCTGGTCAAAGCCACCGGGCTCAGCCTGGCTCCGGAGCCAGACGACAACGACATCAGCGAACAAGACACCCAAAAGCCAACCAGTGATGAGGCGTCCTCATCCGACACTGAAGATAAGTCGTCTGATCCATCAGACAAACACAAAGAGCTGTCACTGACCGAAGCCATCGTCACCCAGGGGTCACCACTGATCAATCGCTCGGCGTCTGCACTCGGTTTGCGTGAGCGCTATAGCGTGAACATTCTGGCCGTTGCACGACAAGGCCAAAGACTGAACCAGCGCCTGGGCCAGATTCGCTTTGCCGGTGGCGATATCCTGCTGGTCCAGGCCCACAAAGACCGCATACAACCCGCGCTGAATGACCTGGGGTGTTTGCCGCTGGCCTCACGCGGCTTGCGTTTGTTCACGCCCGACAAAGTCTGGATGGCCAGTGGTTTGTTCGCCGTTGCACTGGCGCTCATTGCCTTTGAATTTCTGCCTGCCTCGGTTGCTCTGGTCACCGCCGCGCTGGTCATGGTGCTCACCCGGCTGGTACCACCCGGGGAGATTTACGACAGCATTGACCTGCCCGTCATTATTTTACTGGCGGCGATGATCCCGATCGGGGAAGCACTTGATACCACGGGCGGTTCCCAGTTAATCGCCGACGGCCTGCTCGCGCTTGGCCAGTCGATCCCGCCTGCGGCCACGCTGCTGGTGTTAATGCTGTCAGTCATGCTGCTCTCCAATATTATCAACAACGCGGCGGCAGCCGTATTGGCTGCGCCCGTTGCCATCAAGCTAGCGGCCGGTATGGACGTATCTGCCGACCCTATGCTCATGGCGGTGGCCATCGCCGCTTCCTGTGCTTTTTTAACGCCCATCGGTCATCAGTCGAACACGCTGGTCATGGAGCCCGGTGGTTACAAATTCGGCGACTATTGGCGGCTGGGGCTGCCAATGTCGGTGTTGGTTATTGCCATCTCAGTTCCGGTTATTCTTTGGGTGTGGCCGTTCTGAATCCGGTTTACGTGATGCCAGTATCGGTTCGCGTTGCCCGCAGGAAAGGTAAGAAAGATCATTATGTCTCTGGCGTATTACGCGTTTCAGGAACACAAGAACCTGTTGGCTATGGGGCTGCACAGTCTGAAGCCGGATGAATGGCTATTGCCGGACGAAAAACTGGCCGGGCAGACGGCGCTTAAACAATCGCTCTGGTCGGAACTTGGCGAGCGGGTATACAGCCAGCTACCCGAGTCGCGCGCTGCCCAGCTGGAGGTCGCTCGGACGCTTGGCGAGTATCTGCCAGAACTCTACCCCGATCTGTATGCGCCCTGCTCCGACGGACTGGTTTGCCGTTTCAATGACACAACCTACCAATGGGACGACCCGGATATCGCCTTACTGAAGGCCTCCTGGTGCGTGCAGGAAGACCTCTGCCTGCTGCAGCCACAGGATGACCACTACCGCCTGACGGCCGCCAGCTTGTGCGCCCCAAGCTACTGGCGCTTGCTAGAAAAAATCGGCCAGCCACTCGACCGTATTCATGCCCCGGTTCCCGGTTATGGTGAAAAACTCAGTCGCAAGATCAACCGTTTTTTTCAGCACATTAAAGTCGACCGGCCGGTTTGGCGTGGAAACTGGTCGGTGGTGACCAGCGACCGTTTGTACCAACCGGGTAATGAGGAATCCGAGCCGGTCACCAGCCCAGCCGATATACCGCGGCGTTGTTTCATTCGTACCGAACGTCAAACGTTAAGACGACTGCCGCAGACCGGTGCGGTGGTATTTTCGATTCGAGTGCAGATAAAACCCTTCACTGATTTTCTGAATAATCCAACCTGGCTGAACGATTTATACAACGCACTGGCCGCGCTCTCTGCCGATGAACGCGACTACAAATCACTGCAACCGGTAGAACCTGCGTTATCACTCTGGCTTGAACAGTACCTGGCTGCCTTATAACCGCACCAGAGACAAACACCCTCACCCCCGTCTCTATTTAAAGACACTCTAACTGTCTGATTTTAAAGAATTTTAATATCAAGCCTTAAGAACTGTCTGCGATTGGAGACAGTTCAGCCCGCCCTTCTCTGAAAGAAATCCCAAAAAAAGCCCTAACCCATTGTTTTATATGAATATTTTTAACCTGGCACAGCCTCTGCAATACCTCTTGTGAACGCGTTAGTCAGCCTCGCTGATCAAACGCTTGCAGTAAGTAGCTGTGTCACACAGCGATATCACTCACATAAATGTTAGATCCATCAAAAACAGGAGTAAGGAATATGAAAACTGCACTGACTCTGACTGCCCTGGTGTTAGCCTCTGCCTCAATGGGTGCTGCTGCGGAAACTATGGGCGCTGAAGATGCGTTTAACCAGCTCGATGCCAATGGCGATGGTGTTCTGACTCAGGACGAAGCCAATGTTGATCTGTTGCTGGCCGAGCAATTCGAAATGCTGGACGCCGACGGTTCTGGTGACCTGAGCATGGAAGAATTTGAAACGTTCTACACTGAAAGCGAGACTACTGAAGGCAAATAAGCCGGACTGAAGTCCCGTTTTCAGATCGACATCGATGACCGTTTTCATGGGCTAAAGGAGTTAGCCCTTTTTCCGTGACAAGTTCGCAGCGCTACCCCTTTACTCTGTCTGCGGACCCAACTTCATGAAATCTACGTCACATGCATCGTCTTTGACTTTGCCTACCGCTTCACGGCGACACTTTTCCCTTAAACATCTATCGTTGCAGCAGTTGTCTCTGCAACAGCGCCTGATCGTCAGTTTTGCCATAGCACTCATTCCACTGGCCGTTTTGTTGTGGCAGGGCCATACCGTTTTTCAGCGCATTACCGTTATGGCACAAACAGAGGCACAGGCTGCCATGCGCGAAGCGCGCCAGGTTGAAAACCTCGACCGGCTTGCCGTCGACAGTGAACGCGCCTTGCGCCAGCATGCCGTGGTAACCAGCGACAACACCCTTACCCAATCGCAACAAGCCTTGCAGGAATACCGGCAGGCAGTGAGCGCTGCGTGCCTGCTCATGGGAGGCGAAACCGCAACGCACTGCAGCGGCCATCTGCAGCTGATCGACGCACAATTAGCAGCACTCGGCACCTCAAATGGCGCGTCCAACCCGAACACCCTGACCTCCGATTTGCCGCAGCTCAGACAACACCAAAGCGAGTTGACCGAACACATCTGGCGTCAGCTGAACCAGCGACTGGAAGCACAGGGTGAAATCATTCAACAGGAACAGCAAGCGCTGTATTGGCAGACGCTCACCCTGGTGTTGCTGACTGCCGTCATGGTCGTCGGCTCAAGCCGGCGCATTGCGGCCCCGATACAACGCCTCGACCGGATGATCCGCTCGCTCGGCCAACCCGGTGCTACTCCCGACCATAAGGGCATACAAGGGCCACGCGAATTGAACGAGTTGGGTGAGCGGCTGACCTGGCTCTCAGGTCGGCTGCAACAACTGGAAGCATTGCGCCTGGCTTTGCTACGCCACGCAGCCCACGAATTAAAAACGCCACTGGCCAGCATTAAAGAGGGCTGTTCTTTGCTGGAAGAAGGTATCACCGGGCCACTGACCGGACCACAACGTGAAGTAGTCGCCCTGCTCAGCGGCAGCACCGACCGCCTGGCGCAACTGACCGAGCAATTGCTCGACTACAACCAGTGGTTGCAGCAAACCGAGGTCAGGCGACAAACCCTGAGCCCGTCGGCCCTGATCAACGACACGCTTAGCCAACACCAACTGGCATTGCACCAGCGGGGCATGAACGTTCAGGTTGTGTGCACAGTCGATCGCCTGCACACCGACCCGACTCTGTTCCAGCGCATGCTCGACAACCTGATCACCAACGCCCTGGCCTATGGGGCTGACGCCGGTCAGATTCATATCCGGCTGGAACACCAGTCACCCTGGGTCGTACTTGAGGTGGCCAACACCGGGCCCGCCATCCCCGCTCACCTGCACCAGAGTATTTTCGAACCTTTTCAGCGCGGCGACGCGCCCCGGCAGGACAGCCTGCAAAGCTCCGGTCTGGGGCTGTCTATCGTGACCGACTGTGCCCGGCTGCTCGAAGGCCGCGCCGGGCTGGCCGAGCACACCGGGTATGACGTCTGTGTGCGCATTCAATTACCGGTAAGAGGGGCAAACGCATGATGCACCAAACGGCAAGCCACTCATTCCCGGTTACCCTGGTGGTTTTACTGTTCCTGCTAACCGGCTGCGCCGGGCTAACGCCTGAGCCACCGGAGCCAACCACTGGAGGCACGTTGCAAGGCCAATGCGAGCGCCCCCTGCTGCCCGATGTGTTCGATGCCGAATCCAGTGCCTGGCACTGGCTGGACTTCAATCAGACGACGCCTGTGCTCGATTGGGCCGCGCTGCCCGCACACCCGGCGGACCACGACCTGGCCTTTGCCTGGGCCCTGTACTTTAGCAAACCCGGCCAAAAGCCGGTGCTGTTGCAATTGGGCATCGGACAATTACAACGGCTCAAACCCAACCTGCCCGCTAGCCTGCAACCGCTGATCGAGCTGCATCAAAGCGCGGCCCGCGAACTGCTGCTCGAATACCGTCAACGCGATCAGCAACGCCAGGCACTGGAAAGCCAAATCACATCGCTGCAACAGGCACTGGAACAAAAGCAGGCACAAATCGATGCGCTGACGGCGATCGAATCCCAGTTGATGACCCGCGAGAACGGTCCCGCACAGGAGGACACCCCATGACCCAGACTGCATCCAAACCCGCTCTGCTGCTGGTCGATGACGATGCCAGCCTGCTGCGCCTCTTATCCCTGCGCCTGGCCAGCGATGGCTGGCAAGTTGAAGCTGTCAGCGATGGGGCTGCAGCGCTGGCGTACCTGGAGCGCCACACCGTCAACCTGGTGATCAGCGATCTGCGCATGCCGGGGCTGGACGGCATGAACCTGTTTGAACGCATCACCGAGCGGTATCCGGACCTGGCGGTCATTCTGATGACCGCACACGGCTCGATCCCCGAGGCGGTCCAAGCGACCCAGCAGGGCGTACTCGGCTTTCTGACCAAACCGCTGGATCATGACAAACTGCGCGACCTGATGAACCAGGTGATGGACCGGGGCAGCCCGCAATGCGACGACGACTGGGACCGCGACATCATCGCCCGCAGCCCGGCTATGACCCGCCTGCTCGACCAGACGCGCCAGGTCGCCCGCAGTGACGTCAGTGTGCTGATCAGCGGCGCCAGTGGCACCGGCAAGGAACTGTTTGCCCAGGCTATTCACCGCGCCAGCCCGCGCGCCAATGGCCCGTTCGTGGCGCTCAACTGCGGCGCTCTGCCCGAGCATCTGCTGGAATCAGAATTGTTCGGCCATGCCAAGGGCGCCTTTACCGGCGCCATTCGGGAACAGGCCGGCCTGTTCCGGGCAGCCGAGGGCGGCACACTTTTTCTGGATGAGATCGGCGATATGCCAACGCCGCTACAGGTGAAGCTGCTGCGCGTGCTACAGGAACGCCAGGTGCGCCCGGTAGGCAGCAGCGAAACCCTGCCAATCGACGTGCGCATCGTCTCCGCCACCCATCGCGACCTGAGCCGTGCCATGGAACAGGGCGATTTCCGGGAAGACCTTTACTACCGGTTGAATGTCGTCAACCTCACCCTACCCAGCCTGCGCGAACGCGCCGAAGACATCCCGCTGCTGGCGCGGCATTTACTGCGCCGGGCGGCGGAACAACACAACAGCCGCGTCACGCGCATCGAAGACAAGGCCATGCACCTGCTGATGACGGCGCCCTGGCCGGGCAACGTGCGCCAACTGGTCAATGTCATTGAGCAATGCGTGGCACTCTGCCCCAGCACCGTGGTTCACGAAGCGCTGGTGCGCCAGGCCCTGGCCGACCAGCAACCCCACTGGCCCACCCTGAGCGAAGCCCGCGACGCCTTTGAACGCCAGTACCTGATCCGCGCCCTGAGCATGACTGAAGGCAATGTCACCCAGGCCGCCGCCCTGGCCGGGCGCAACCGGACCGATGTGCACAAGTTGATTAAGAAGCATGGGCTAAGCAGCTAGGGAGCCTGGTCAACACCTTTTCGATTTATACAAAGCTGACCTTTGGCCTACTTGCCAGCCGCGCTGGTGGCCCCATAATAGCGGGACCCATTTCTTATAGGTGTTGTTATGCAGCGCATTATGCTTTTCCTCGGGACGAACCTGGCCATCATTGTGGTGCTGGGTGTCTTTATGAACGTTATTCTGCCCGCTTTCGGGGTTCAGCTTGGCAATACCGGCGGTTATCTGGTGCTGGCCTTTGCCTTTGGTATGGGCGGCAGCTTTATATCGCTGATGCTGTCCAAATGGATGGCCAAGCGCGCGACCGGTGCTCAAGTGATTGAAAAACCGCGCAACGCCGAAGAACAGTGGCTGATGGAAACCGTTGCGCGGCTGGCCAAACAGGCCAACATTGGCATGCCTGAAGTAGCGGTGTTTCCGGCACCCGAGGCTAACGCCTTTGCCACTGGCGCCAGCAAGAACAACTCACTGGTGGCAGTATCGGTTGGGCTCATGCGCACCATGAACCGGGATGAAGCCGAAGCGGTACTGGCACACGAGATTTCGCACATTGCCAATGGCGACATGGTGACCATGGCGCTGGTTCAGGGCGTGTTGAACACCTTCGTGATCTTCTTTGCGCGCATCGTGGCGCAAATCATCAACAACGCCATCGCGCGCGGTAACGACAATGGCCAGGGCCTGGGCTTCTTCAGCTACCTGGCAGTGGTGATGGTGATGGAAATGGTCTTTGGCGTGCTCGCCAGCATCATTGCCATGTGGTTCTCACGCCAGCGTGAATACCGAGCTGACGCCGGTTCGGCGTCTCTAGTCGGCGCACCGAAGATGATTGCCGCGCTGGAGCGCCTGAAAACTGGACAAGACTCACAGTTGGATGGCCAATTGGTTGCCTTTGGCATCAAGGGCAAGCGCAAGGAGCTGTTTGCTTCCCACCCCAGCCTGGATGACCGCATCGCGGCCTTGCGTCAGGCAGCCTGATAGCCTCTCAAGACCGGCATTCGCTCAGGAGAATAGTGACGGGTGCCGGGCATCCTCCCCGATAATCTTTTACACTGCGCCTTTCTGACCCCAACCGGGCTTTTTGAAAGGAATCCGCCGTGACTTTTCGTGCTGCTGCACTGGCCGTAACCACCCTGCTGGCCTATCTGACATTGCCTGTTCATGCCAACGACCAGGACCGCCCCAGTCGAGTCTGGCAGCAGATATCAATGCCTGGTTTCGACATTGTCTACCCGGAAGGCCTGGAAACTGAAGCCCGTTATGTCGCCAACCGGCTGGGCAGTTACTGGCCGGCACTGAACGAATCGATGCCAGCCCACAGACCACCCCGACGCATTCCCATTGTGTTGTCCGCCACTACGCTGACATCCAACGGCTTTGTACGCAGCGACCCCATTCAATCCGTGTTTTTCAATCAGCCATCTACACTGGGCGGGCTGGAATGGCTCGACCTGCTGACCGTGCACGAGGGTCGTCATCTGGTGCAGTTTACCCAGCCACTGGATACCACCACCGGACGCGTGGCCCGAGTACTGGCCGGCGAGAACGGCACCATGGCCATCGTGCTGCTGTTTTACCCCAATTGGCTGCTCGAAGGCGATGCCGTCGCCGAAGAGACCCGGCTTACTCAGGGCGGGCGCGGGCGTGTGGCCTCGTTCGATCTGTGGCTCCGTACCCATGAATTGACCGGGCAACGCTACTCCTACGACCGGGCCATGCTCGGCACCGGCTTTGAACAGTACCCCCGGGTCAGCCCCTACGATTTGGGTTATCTGATGACCAGTTACCTGCGACGCGAACACGGCTCCCTGATTCTGGATGAGGCACTCGGCGGAGTTGCCGAACCCGGTGCAGGCTTCACGTTCGATGGTCGCATTCACACCCTGACCGGCAAGAACCTGAGCCAGACCTACCATGCCGCCTGGGATGAACTGCACCAGCGCTGGCAAGGCATGGTAGATGCCCTCGACATCACCCCGGTGACGCCGCTGTGGGAACCCGCATCGGATCACTGGCAAAGCCTCTATCCGGTCGCCATAGACGAAGACTGGGTGCTGGCCGTGGAAATGGATGTAAAAACGGGCAGTCACCTGGCTATTCTGTCTCCGGATGCGACATACCGGGTTGCCACCTTGCCTGCGGCCGTCGCTGCGGGCTACACCGGAACCGCGAAGCAAAAAACCGTCAGTTACGCCAATGAACGTTTTTGCTGGGCCGAAGGCCGGGAACACCCGCGCTTTAACCGTGACGTCACGCGTGACCTGCATTGTTATGACATTCAAACGTCCGAGCGGTATCAACTGACCGACCTGGGGGACATCACCTCGGCGGGCCAGGCCAGCACCGGGCACCTGCTCGCCCACCGCTTCAGCATGGACCGCAACAGCCAGCTCGATTGGCTAAGTCCGGATGGCCAGAGCCTAAAGCAGATCCAGCTGCCTAAGCGGAGTCTGGCCTTTGATATGTCGGCTAATGACGAAGGCGACTGGGTATTTGCCCTGCTTACCGACGCCGGCACCCAACTGATGCACTGGTCCGGTCAGACTGGTCAACTGCGCACCCTGGCCGGGCCAGTGCAAGGCGAGACCTGGCGTTCCCCCGTGCAGGCTAACGACTGGGTGCTTTACACCAGCGATCGCGGCGGCATCGACAGCCTCTGGGCGCTGGACACGGCCAGCGGCGCCCGCTATCGGATCAGTCAGCGACCCTTCGGGAACTACTTTATCGTTTGGGACGAGCAACAACAGCGGTTGCTCAGTACCGACTACCATGCCAACGGCCATGCACTGGTGGAACACCCCTGGCCCGGCGAGTCACAGCCGCAAGCGCACTGGGTGCCCGAAGCCGACGTCGCGCCACTGGATCCCTACATCGCCCCGCTGGCCCAACCAGTTGCACCGGTTCAGGTCGACGCAGGCCCGGCCGAACGGTTTCGCTATGCACCCGGCGACTGGCTACCCAACAGCTGGCTGCTGAGCGCCGACAACCAGGCCGCCGCTATTAACCTGTACAACACCAACCTGATGAACACGCTGAGTACCAGCATCAGCCTGGGTTACAACTGGGAAGCAGATACCCCCACCGGGTCCCTGGCCCTCAACTGGCGTCGTTACTGGCCGGTCGTTTCTTTGTCCGCAGAGCAGCAACCCGATGCCGACCTAAACCGGATCGATACCGAAACCCGGCTGGCATTGTCCGTACCGTTGCAGCAAACCCGGGGCGTTGCCCGGATGGGCCTGGAGCCAAGCCTGGGCATCACACACTTGAGCGCCACCGCAATCGATTCAAACGCCTCGGCCGAAGCTAGCTTTATTGAGGCCGGGCTCTCCGGCTATTGGGCACACCAGGCCGCACCGCGCGATCTCCAAGCACCGATCGCCATTGCCCCGACCGCTCTGCTCGACACCCAACTGGACACCGGCGGCTTCCAGCTCGCTTTGAGCAACTCTGTGCAAATTCCCGGTCTCGCGGACAACCATCACTTCAGCATCTCGGGCCAATGGCAACGGCGTGACCCGGACTTTACCGGCAGCAGTCGCATACCCACGTCCCCCGTGTTCGAATCCGCTCCGGTAACGCTCAATATGGCTGCCAGCCGGGCCAACTATCAGTTCAGTCTCGGACCAGTAGATGCCGCCCTCGGCCGATTGCTCTATCTGCGCAGCCTGACCCTGGCGTTCGACGCCCGGGTGCAATACCGTGATGAAGAACAACGCAGCGCATACGGGGTTCAACTGAGCGCACCGTCCAATGTGTTCCGCAACAGTCGCTTGCGACTGGTGCCCACCGCATCGGTGTATTACCGGCCTGAGCAGACCGATTGGGTGCCAACTCTGAGCCTGACACTGGGTGGGTAACGCTGCAAAGCAGATCGCTTCGGTCTACACTGGGAATCAGGTACGGACCCAATAAAAACAGAGGTCGCCTGTTTCAGCCAGAACAGGCCGACCAGACAGGCCACTCGACCAGACCGACAAGGCAGTGTAACCACTATGAATCAACCCGACCGGGAACTCGTCGACCGTTTGCAGCATGTACTGGAAGCCCGCCCATTTGATCATCTGGGCGTCTTTGAAACCGACGCCGGCTGGCTGATCCGGGTATATCAGCCCGATGCCGAGCAACTCGAAGCCCATGATCTGAAAACGGGCAAGTTACTCGGTCGTTTCAGTCGCTGGCCGAACAGCGATGTCTTTGAACTGACCCTCAAGCAAAAAAAACGCCCAGCCTATCAGTTGCATGTGCAGGGCAAAGGTGGCCACGAGTGGGACGTCATCGACGCCTATCAGTGCATTGAACGCACCTTTGAAGACATGCCCTGCGATTCATCGACGCTGTACAAGACCATGGGCGCCCAATTGTGCTCAACCAAACTGAACGGCACCGAGGTGACCGGGGTTCGCTTTGCCGTCTATGCCCCAAATGCGCGCAGCGTCAGTGTGATCGGGGATTTCAACAACTGGGATGGCCGGCGGCACCCGATGGCCAGCCATCACGATGGCATCTGGCGCTTGTTTGTGCCGCACCTTCAGGCTGGCGATGCCTATAAATTCGAGCTTAAAGACGCCCGAGAGCACCTGCTGCCGCACAAGTGCGACCCCTACGCCTTTGGCATCACCCAGTACCCGGATTTCAACTCCATCGTCATCGATCACGGTGCCTACAAATGGCAGGACCAGGCCTGGCAGAAACGCCCCGCCAGCGACCCACGACATGAGCCGATGAGCATCTATGAGCTGCATGCCGGCTCCTGGAAAACCCGGGATGGCCAGCCGCTCAACTACCACGACCTGGCCGATGAACTGATTCCCTACCTGCTCGACATGAAATTCACCCATCTCGAACTGATGCCGGTGTCCGAATACCCCTACGATGGCAGTTGGGGTTACCAGCCAATCGGGCTGTTTGCGCCGACCAGCCGCTTTGGCACACCGGATGAATTCAAATACCTGGTCGACAAGTGCCACCAGCACGGCATTGCGGTCATCGTCGACTGGGTGCCGGCCCACTTCCCGGCTGACGAACACGGCCTGGCCCGTTTCGACGGCACGCCGCTTTTTGAGTACGCCGACCCCCAACGTGGCTGGCACCCGGACTGGAACTCCTACATCTACGATTTTGGCCGCTACACCGTCTGTGATTTTCTGGTGTCGTCGGCGCTGATCTGGCTTGAGGAATTTCACGTCGACGGGCTGCGGGTCGATGCGGTCGCCTCGATGCTGTACCTCGACTATTCACGCGAAGAAGGCGAATGGACCCCCAACGTCGACGGCGGCAATCACAACTATGAAGCCATTGCCTTCGTGCGCCGCTTCAACGAAACCGTCTATGGCCGTTTCCCGAATTGCTACACCATTGCCGAGGAATCCACCGCCTTCGATGGTGTTTCCCGCCCGGTGTTCGCCGGCGGCCTGGGCTTCGGGTTCAAGTGGAACATGGGCTGGATGCACGACACCCTCGGCTACATGAAACAGGACCCGGTGTACCGCAAATACCACCACGACGCCCTGACTTTCTCGGGCGTGTATGCCTTCAATGAGAATTTCGTACTGCCGCTGTCGCACGATGAAGTGGTGCACGGCAAAGGCACGGTAATGACCCGGATGCCAGGCGATGAATGGCAACAGGCCGCCAATCTTCGCGCTTATTACAGCTACATGTTTGCCCACCCCGGCAAGAAACTGAACTTCATGGGCAACGAGTTCGGCCAGACGCTGGAGTGGAATTACCGGGCCCAGCTCGACTGGGGTCTGCTGCAATACCCGCGTCACCGTGGTATCCAGGCGCTGTTCCGGGACCTGAACCAGCTCTACCGCTCTGAGCCAGCGCTGTATGAAACCGATTGCGAAGCCGAAGGCTTTGGCTGGATCAACGCCGGCGATGCCGAAGCCAGCGTGCTCAGCCTGTTCCGCCGGTCGCTGGATGGCAAAGAGCTGATGCTGATCATCGTCAACTTCACCCCCATGCCGCGCGAAGACTATGTACTGGGCACGCTGGTGCCAGGCCGGTACGAGGTGGTGCTGAACAGCGATTCGGAATACTACGGCGGCAGCAATTTCCCGACGGCTACCCACTTATCGACCGAGCCCGGCCCGGCCGATGGTCAGGCGCAGCATCTGCGGTTCACCCTACCACCTCTGGGCGCCATGTTTCTGAAACTGATGCCGAAGTGACGCCAGGCCGACACGCCAGGCAAGTCATGTCAGTCTGGGGCACATTGGCGCATACTCTGGCGATGTATTCGCTCGGGCGTCCGTCAGGCTGAAAGGGTCTGACGCGAGGGGGCCGCGTAACCGCCACCGCTGACACCCGGGTCCCACAGACGCCCGCTTCACCACGAGGTTTTAAATGTCGAGCTCAACATCCGCAGCCGAAATGCGGCTTGAACCCGGGCACCCCTTCCCGCTGGGCGCCCACCCGGGAGACAACGGCTGTAACTTTGCGGTCTTCAGCCCCCAGGCAACCCGGGTACTGCTGTGCTTTTTTGACGATCAGGATCAACCCTGGGGCGAGCCATTGCCATTACACCGCACCGGTGACATCTGGCACGGCCATGTTCCCCATCTAGCGCCCCAAACACGCTATGGCTATCGCGCTGAAGGCGAGTTCAAGCCCGGCCTGGGGGCCCTGTTCAACCCGAACAAGTTACTGCTCGACCCCTACGCGGTGGCGTTGTCAGGCCCATTTGAACCCAATCGCAGCCTCTATGCACATGATGCCAGCGATCTGACGTGCCTGAAGCCCTGCCCCATGGACAGTGCCGCCCATGTCCCGAAAGGCCTGACCCCGGCACCGGACGACTTTGACTGGCAGAACAGCCGGGCGCCGAAAACACCCTGGCCCGATACCGTCATCTATGAGGCGCACGTTAAAGGCTTCAGCCAGTTGAACCCGGCCGTGCCCGAGCACCTGCGCGGCACCTACCTCGGCTTTGCCCATGAGGCGAGTGTGGCCCACCTGCAGTCACTGGGTGTCACCGCGGTGCAGCTGATGCCCTGCTTCGCCTTCATGAGTGAGCCCCGCCTGCCAAACCTGGGGCTGACCAATTACTGGGGCTACAACCCGGTGTCTTTCTTTGCCCCCGACCCCCGCTATGCCGTCGACGATGCCGTCACCGAGTTCAAAACGCTGGTGCGTGCCCTGCACCAGGCTGGTATCGAAGTCATCATGGACGTGGTCTACAACCACACCGCCGAATCCGATTTGCTCGGCCCCAGCGTCAGCCAGAAAGGCCTGCACGGTCCCTGGTTCTACCGGCATCAGCAAGGAGACTTCAGCCACTTTATCGACAATACCGGCTGTGGTAACAGTGTGAACCTGCACGAGGAGGTGACGCTGCAACTGGTGATGGACAGCCTGCGCCACTGGTTGCAAACCTACCGGGTCGATGGTTTCCGTTTTGATCTGGCCGCGGCACTGGGCCGCGAGGAATGGGATTTTTCCAGCCGGGCGGCCTTTTTCATGGCCTGCAACCAGGACCCGGTGATTCGCCATTCAAAACTGATCGCCGAGCCCTGGGACATCGGCCGGGGTGGCTATCAACTGGGCAACTTTCCCGCCAACTGGTACGAGTGCAACGATCGCTTTCGCGATACCCTGCGCCGCTTCTGGCGGGCGGACATGGGTGTTATGCCAGAGCTGGCCAATGTGCTGATGGGCTCGCGGGATGTACTCAACAAGAATGCGCATTCGAGCTCAACCAGCCTGAATTATGTCACCTACCACGACGGTTTTACGCTTCACGATCTGGTGTCCTACAACGACCGCCACAACGCGGCCAATCAGGAGCGCAACCTCGATGGCCATGGCAACAACCTGAGCTTTAACTGGGGTGCTGAAGGTGAAACCGGTGATGCCAACATCCTGGCGCATCGCCAGCAGATCAAGCGCAACATGCTGGCCACCTTGCTGTTGTCGCAAGGCGCTGTGCATCTGCTCGGCGGTGACGAGCTGAATCGCACCCAGCAAGGCAACAACAACGCCTACTGCCAGGACAACGAGATCAGTTGGGTTCACTGGGACCAGAAGGACGGACCATTCCAGCGATTTATTGCCCAGTGCATTGGCATTCGCCAGTCCAGCACGCTGTTTCGCAACCTGGTCTTTGATGCGCCAGCGCATTCTAATGCACCGGTGACAACGGATGCCGTGCACTGGTATCGCAACGACGGCTACGCCATGGAAATCCGCGACTGGCAGAACCCGCACACCCGCTGCCTGGGCATTTTACTGTCTACCGACATCCGCAACCCGGCCATCAATCTGCATCGGTGTGAGGAATATTATCTGCTGATGCTGAACAGCGGTGGCCACGATTGCACCTTCACGCTGCCGGCCAATCCGCACTCGGGCTGGAAGGTGGAGTTTGATACGGCGCGCAATGAGGGGCTGAGGCCGGAACAGGAGGAACGCATTAAGCGGGATTATGAGCTGAAGCCCCACTCACTGGTGCTATTGAGCCGGTGCGATCCCTACACGGAATAAAAAAGGGCCCCTTACGGGGCCAAATGTCGAGGAGTACTCAGAGAACCAGACGGGTTCTCCGCCATCCAACCCATCGAGCAGTCGAATGGCTAACCGGTGATGACCTCCACCGGCGAGAGGACTGCGGGGAATGCCCCTGGTACGGCGGGTTATTGCACCCAGGAGCGAGAGGTTCCGGCTGTCGGCCGGGACGAGGCGTCGTGATCACGTCGATCGTAAGCCTGGTCGAATAATTGCGCTTGCTGCTCAGACAGGGGCATCCAATCAGCATCGGGCCAGCGAATCCGGTAATACGTCAGATCGGGTACATAGCTGGTATCGTCATCACTGACCGCACCCCAGCACAAAACGGTTTGCTGAGCTTGTTGCGAGACAATGACCCCCATGGTCGCGCGATATCCCGGATGCGCATTAATGTATTCAAAAACAGTGGAAATGGCTGATTGAGTCACAGTGAATCCCTCCCTGCATTATCGTCTTGCTGTTGTTGTACTTCTTAAACAGCCTTACATCGGCTGACGGAAGCCACTATAAGCGGAATAACGGGCAGGAAAAGCGCGACGTTCAAAGTAGCGGTTCATGCTACTGAGGGTGTCGTATAGTGCGACGTTTGGGGTGATTGCCAGAAATCCGTACAGACCTCCAGGTCGGTTTATCCTGGTGGTCTGTACGAACGCTTGCCTGGGTCCAGGCAAAGCAGGGATAGCTATCAGCCAGCGTAATAATCCCGATAGGCCTGCAAGGACTCAGGGTTAGCCAGCGCGGTCAGGTTGGCGGGCTCTTCACCCCGCAGAATCTGGGTGACGGCGAGCTCGACTTTCTTGCCTGAGCGGGTGTAGGGAATGGCGGGTACCTGAACGATGTCGGCCGGGACGTGGCGCGGCGTGGTGTTTTCGCGGATGCGCTGACGAATGCGGCCAATCAATGCCTTGTCCAGCTGCTGTCCTTCAGGCAGCTGCACGAACAGAATGACCTTCACGTCACCGTCGACGGCCTGCCCTACTACCAGGGAATCTGCAATCTCCGTTAGTGTCTCTACCTGACGATAGATCTCCGCAGTGCCAATACGAACGCCTCCGGGGTTCAGGGTGGTATCACTGCGGCCGTGAATCACCGCCTGGCCTGCGTCATCGAATTCGATAAAATCACCTTGGGCCCAGACACCGTCAAAGCGCTCAAAGTACGCTGCCCGGTAACGCTCGTCGCCAGGGTCGTTCCAGAAGCCAATCGGCATGCACGGTGCAGGTTGTGCACACACCAGCTCGCCGCGCTGGTTAACAACCTTCTCCCCGGCCTCATTCCAGGCCTGCACGTCCATACCCAGGTTGGGCCCCTGAATCTTGCCGCGCACGACCGGTGACCACGGGTTGCCACCGACAAAGCAGGAGACAATGTCGGTACCGCCCGAGATGGATTGCAGCATTACATCCGGTTTTAAGGCTGAGTAAACCCAGTCGTAGTCTTCCGGCGCCAGTGGCGAACCCGTCGAAAAAACCGTGGACAGAGCGCTCAGGTCGAAGGTTTTGCCAGGCTCGAGGTCCTGCTTGCGACAGGCAGAGAGGTACTTGGCGCTGGTGCCGAAGTGGGTGATGCCCAGCTTGTCCGCTAGCTGCCACAGCACATCCGACCGGGGGTACATGGGGTTACCGTCGAACAAAACCAACGACGCACCGGTCATCAGACCCGAAGCCAGCCAGTTCCACATCATCCAGCCCGTAGTGGTGAAGTAGAAAAACACGGAATCCTGCGAGATGTCGCCGTGCAGCCGGAGTTCCTTGGCATGCTGCAACAGAGTGCCCCCGGCCCCGTGTACGATGCACTTGGGCTTGCCGGTGGTACCGGAGGAATACAGGATATAAAGTGGGTGATCGAACGCCAGCTCCCGTGGCGGAGCCTCAGGCCAGTCGCGACTGACCACGTCTTCCCATTTCCAGGCACCGTCGATCACGTCGGCACTGGGCAGTGTATCAACCTGTACCCACTGCCGCACCGTTGGCAGCGCTGCCTGCAGGCTCTTAACGACCCCGGTACGTTCGATAGCCTTTCCACCATAGCCATACCCATTACCAGCGATCACCACCTTGGGCTCTACCTGACCGAAGCGATCAAGCACGCCCTCGTAGCCGAAATCGGGCGACGCTGAAGTCCAGACGGCACCAATTCGGCTTGCGGCCAGCATTCCAATGATCGCTTCGGGAGTATTACCGAGGTAAGCCGCCACCCGGTCTCCAGGTTCAACACCGCACTCGTGTTGCAGAAAACCAGCCAGTCCAGCCACCGCCTGGCGCAGATCGGCGTAACTATAACGGTGCTCGGGGCGAGTCTCGGAAAGCGCAATTAGAGCCGTATCCGCATCACGGCCGACGTGCAACAGGTTCGTACTGAAGTTCAGACGGGCCTCGGGAAACCAGCGCGCGCCAGGCATGGTCGACTGCTCGAGTACAGTCTCACCCGGGTTTCCCTGCACATTGGCAAACGCCCACAGCTCGCGCCAGAACGTAGTCAGGTTCTGTACCGACCACTGCTGCAATGCCTGGTAGTCTTCTAATTCTATCGGGTATTTGCGTTTCAACAGGTCGGCAAAGACACCCATTTGGGATTTGGCCTTTTGTTCGGCCGAAGGCGTAAATAGCACAGTCATAGCATGGCTCAGTCTGTTGTTTTTATAAGCGTCGAGCCTACTGCTTTTATCATCTTTGGCAATGAACCCGGATCACAGACCGGTTCGATGCACTGTTCTGCTGAGCTTCCACTTTGCTTTTACAGCACCCACAAAAAAACCGCCCGGAGGCGGTTTTTGGGGTCTTTCCCGTGGTTTACAGCGGGGCTTAGGAAGCCTCGTCGACCACTTCACCGTCTACAGGACGGTCTACCAGCTCAACAATCGCCATAGGCGCGTTGTCACCAGCACGGAAGCCACACTTCAGCACACGCAGGTAACCACCCGGGCGAGCCTTGTAGCGAGGACCCAATTCATTAAACAACTTACCTACAGCTACCGGAGAGCGGGTACGATCGAACGCCAGACGACGGTTGGCCACGGAGTCTTCCTTGGCCAGAGTAATCAGGGGCTCTGCGAAACGACGCAGCTCTTTTGCCTTCGGCAAGGTCGTTTTAATCACTTCGTGCTCAAACAACGAATTGCACATGTTTTGGAACATGGCTTTGCGGTGAGCACTGGTACGGTTAAAGTGACGACCAATTTTACGATGACGCATTGTTACATTCCTTACCAGCCGGACATAAGGTTACGAAAGAACCTTATCGTCATTCTTCAAACTTGCAGGTGGCCAGTTCTCGAGGACCATGCCCAGAGAAAGACCCTTGGATGCCAGAACGTCTTTGATTTCAGTCAAAGACTTCTTGCCGAGGTTCGGTGTCTTCAGCAGTTCTACTTCGGTGCGCTGAATCAGGTCACCAATGTAGTAGATGTTTTCTGCTTTCAGACAGTTGGCCGAACGCACTGTCAGTTCCAGATCGTCGACCGGACGCAGCAGGATAGGATCGATCTTGTCTTCTTCCTTCTCCGGCTCGCTTTCAGCATGGTGATCCAGGTCTACAAAGGCCGCTACCTGCTGTTGCAGGATGGTGGCTGCACGACGAATCGCTTCTTCAGGATCCAGGGTGCCCTTTGTTTCCAGCTCAATCACCAGCTTATCCAGGTCTGTACGCTGCTCTACACGCGCCGCATCGACGTTGTAGGCAACCCGAACGACCGGGCTGTAGGTAGCATCCAACTGCAGTCTACCGATGGGTTTACTCTCGTCTTCACCACTGCTGCGGGATTCCGCAGGGACATAACCACGGCCAGTGGTCACACGCAGCGTCATGCTTACATCCGCATTGCTACCCAGGTGGGCAATAATGTGATCCGGATTGGCGACTTCAACGCCATGATCCAACTGGATATCGCCCGCGGTCAGATTACCTGCGCCTTTCTTCTTCAGCGTCAGGGTCACTTCTTCGCGGTCGAACAGCTTGACGGCGACGTCTTTCAGGTTAAGCAAGATTTCCTGTACGTCTTCCTGCACACCTTCGATGGTGCTGTACTCGTGCAATACACCGTCGATCTCAACGTCGGTGATTGCGGCGCCAGGCATGGACGACAGCAGGATACGACGCAGCGCGTTGCCCAGAGTGTGACCGAAACCGCGCTCAAGCGGCTCGAGCGTGATCTTGGCCCGGTTGGCGCTGATTTCCTGCACATCGATATGACGTGGCGTCAAAAAGTCGTTGGCTGAACGCTGCATAGATGCCCCTATTTGCAGTGAGATTACTTGGAGTACAATTCCACGATCAGGTTTTCGTTGATTTCCTGACTCAGGTCAGCACGTTCGGGTTTGGACACGAACTTGCCTTCCATCTTCTTGGCATCAACTTCAACCCAGGAGACGGGCGAACGCTGTACAGAGATATCCAGCGCGCTTTGAATACGCAGCTGAGTCTTGCTCTTTTCGCGGATCGCCACGACGTCACCCGGTTGTACCTGGTAGGACGCAATGTTGACGGTTTCGCCGTTCACCAAAATGGCTTTGTGTGCAACCAACTGACGAGACTCGGAGCGGGTAGCACCAAAGCCCATGCGGTATACAACGTTATCCAGACGGGTTTCAAGAAGTTGCAACAGGTTTTCACCGGTAGCACCCTTGGAACGGGCAGCAGCCTTGTAGTAGTTACGGAACTGCTTCTCAAGAACACCGTACATGCGACGGACTTTCTGTTTCTCGCGCAGCTGTACGCCATAATCTGACAAACGACCGCGGCGTGCACCGTGTACACCAGGAACGGTTTCTGCTTTACATTTGGAGTCGAGTGAACGAACTCCGCTCTTCAGAAACAGATCTGTGCCTTCACGACGAGACAGCTTACACTTAGGACCAATATAACGTGCCATTAAACTCTGTCTCCTTTATTACACGCGGCGCTTCTTGGGCGGGCGGCAACCGTTGTGAGGGATGGGTGTCACATCGGTAATGTTGCTGATTCGATAGCCACACGCGTTCAATGCTCGTACCGCAGATTCGCGACCTGGACCGGGGCCTTTCACCTCGACGTCCAAATTCTTCAGACCATATTCCTGGGCTGCAACACCGGCTCGCTCAGCGGCGACCTGGGCTGCAAAAGGAGTGCTCTTACGAGATCCACGGAAACCGGAGCCACCGGAAGTTGCCCAGCTCAGGGCGTTTCCTTGGCGGTCCGTAATGGTCACAATGGTGTTGTTAAAGGACGCATGGATGTGCGCGATGCCATCAGCGACCTGCTTTTTCACCTTTTTGCGCGACCGGTTCGTACCTGGCTTTGCCATCTTCGATTTCCTATGCAAAAACTGTTATCAATACTGTGGTCAAAAGACCTGATTCAAGCGACCTTCAAACGGTGTTAGCGTTTGATCGGCTTCTTCGGACCTTTACGGGTGCGGGCGTTCGTCTTCGTACGCTGGCCACGCAAAGGTAGGTTACGACGGTGGCGGATACCACGGTAGCAACCCAGATCCATCAACCGCTTGATGTTCATCTGAATTTCACGACGCAAGTCACCTTCTACAGTGTACTTGCCGACTTCATTACGGATTTCGTCCAGCTTCTCGTCGGACAAATCCTTCACTTTAGCCGTAGGTTCAACCCCAACCGATGTACAGATGGCATAAGCAGTGGTGCGACCAATACCATAGATATAGGTCAGCGAGATCACCGCATGCTTGTTGTCAGGAATATTGACGCCTGCTATACGGGCCATTCAACTTACTCCGTTATCAAACGTTTAATAGAGCCGTTGTGGCTCTATTAATGAACCCCCTATTTAAGGGGCGCGAGATGATAGCGCCTGGGCCTTACAAAATCAACCCGTAATACCCTGGCGCTAACCAACCGACTGCAATTAACCCTGACGCTGCTTGTGCTTTGGATCCGTGCAGATCACACGAACAGCACCGTTACGGCGGATAATCTTGCAGTTACGGCACATTTTCTTGACTGACGCACGTACTTTCATGCTTCACTCCAATAACTGGTAATCACTCAGTCTCTTCAGTTGTTGCCAATCGACTTCAGATTGGCCTTTTTCATCACTGACGAGTACTGGTGGGACATCAAGTGACTTTGCACCTGAGCCATAAAGTCCATCACAACCACCACCACGATCAACAGCGAGGTACCACCAAAGTAAAACGGAACGTTGGCGGCTATCACCAGGGCCTGGGGCAGCAAGGACACAGCGGTAATGTACATCGCACCAAAGAAGGTCAGCCGTGCAGACACACCGTCGATATAACGGGAAGTCTGCTCACCTGGGCGAATCCCCGGTATAAATGCACCGGACCGCTTCAGGTTTTCAGCCACATCCTTCGGATTGAAGGTTACTGCTGTGTAGAAATAGCAGAAGAAGACGACTGCGAATGCGAACAGCAGAATGTACAGCGGCTGGCCCGGACTGAGCAGCAGAGCGATATCCTGCATCCAGCCCATACCGTCACCACTGCCAAACCAGTTACCCAGCGAAGCCGGGAACAGCAAGAGGCTGGAGGCAAAGATGGGCGGAATCACACCGGCCATGTTGATCTTCAGCGGCAAATGACTGCTCTGAGCCTGGAACACCTTACGACCTTGCTGACGCTTGGCGTAATTGATGGTGATCCGGCGCTGGCCGCGTTCAATAAAGACAATGAACGCTACCACAGCCACCGCAACCAGACCGATCAACAGCAGAGCAATAATGCTGAGTTCACCCTGACGGGCACTCTCAAAGCTCTGGCCGATTGCACCGGGCAAGCCCGCTACAATGCCCGCGAAAATCAGCATGGAAATACCATTGCCAATACCGCGTTCAGTGATCTGTTCACCCAGCCACATCATGAACATGGTGCCGCAAGTCAGCGTGACCACGGCAACAAAGTAAAATGACGGACCAGTATCGAACGCTATGTTCTGGCTGGCCAGACCCGCCGAGAGGGCGAAAGACTGGATAATAGCCAGCACCAGCGTGCCGTATCGGGTGTACTGGCTCATCTTGCGACGGCCAGCTTCACCTTCCTTCTTGAGCTGTTCCAGATGGGGACTCACGACCGTCAGGAGCTGCATGATAATCGACGCGGAAATGTACGGCATAATGCCGAGCGCGAAGATACTCATACGTTCCAGTGCGCCACCGGAGAACATGTTGAACATGCTCAGGATGGTGTCACGGTTACGCTCGAACAATGCAGACAGACTGTCCGGGTTAATACCCGGAACTGGAATGTGTGCACCGATACGGTAGACCAGGAGCGCTAACAGAAGGAAGCGAAGGCGAGTCCAAAGCTCGCCCAGCCCTCCTTGCGACCCGGCCGGTAGTCCTTGTCTGGTCATGGAGAATTATTCCTCTACCTTTCCGCCCGCAGCTTCAATGGCTGCCTTTGCACCCTTGGTGACTTTCAGACCCTTGACCGTAACGGCCTGGCTGATTTCACCTGACAGGATGACACGCGCGCGCTTGATTTTTTCACCGATGATATCGGCTTTTTTCAACGCAGCGAGATCCACAACCTCGACACCGGCCTTGACCAGTTCATGCAGGCGAATCTCAGCGACAAAAGGCGCCTGACGGGAGGTAAAACCAAATTTCGGCAAGCGACGCTGCAAAGGCATCTGACCGCCTTCGAAACCTGGCTTGACGGAACCGCCTGAACGGGACTTCTGACCCTTGTGACCACGACCGCCGGTCTTACCCAGACCAGAGCCGATACCACGGCCAACCCGCTTGGGAGCGGTTGTCGAGCCCTCAGCGGGGCTCAATGTATTCAGAAACATGTTACTCACCCTCAACCACGCGAACCATATAGTTCACTTTGTTGATCATGCCACGAACGGAAGGAGTATCTTCCAGTTCGCGGACCTGGCCCACCTTCTTCAAACCCAGACCCTGAACGCACAATTTATGCTTGGGCTGAGTTGCGATGGGGCTGCGGAACAGCTGAACCTTTACTGTTTTTGCTTTAGCCATGTCCGTTACTCCGTAATGTATTCGACGGACTTGCCACGCTTGGCAGCCACATCTTCAGGAGAACGCATCTTGGCCAAACCGTTAACGGTTGCACGTACGACGTTAACCGGATTGGTTGAGCCGTAGCACTTGGCCAGAACGTTTTGCACACCGGCAACTTCCAGAACGGCACGCATAGCGCCGCCTGCAATGACACCAGTACCGTCTGAAGCAGGCTGCATGTATACCTTGGAAGCGCCGTGACGGGCGTTTACCGGATATTGCAACGTGCCTTCAGTCAGTTGAACCTGGATCATGTTGCGGCGAGCCGCGTCCATCGCCTTCTGGATCGCAACAGGCACTTCACGCGCCTTGCCACGGCCAAAGCCGACTTTACCATTGCCGTCGCCAACAACTGTCAGTGCAGTAAAACCGAAAATCCGGCCACCTTTCACCACTTTGGCTACTCGGTTTACCTGGACCAATTTTTCCTGCAGATCGCCGCCAGCTTGAGCTTGATCGTTATTTGCCATCATTCGCACCTTAGAATTTCAGGCCACCTTCACGGGCAGCGTCTGCCAAAGCCTTCACACGGCCATGGTATTTAAAACCAGACCGGTCAAAAGCCACCTGTTCGATACCGGCTGCCTTGGCCCGCTCTGCGATCAGAGCGCCTACCTTGATAGCGGCATCTACGTTACTCGTCGCGTCTTTACGCAGCGATTCGTCCAGCGTAGACGCTGATGCAACCACAACGCTGCCATTGGGAGCGATGACTTGCGCGTAAATATGCTGGTTCGACCGGTTTACACACAGACGGTGCACGCCCAATTCGCGGATCTTGATGCGGCTGCGGCGAGCACGGCGTAAACGGGATACTTTCTTTTCGTTCATGACCTATGCCCTTATTTTTTCTTGGCTTCTTTACGACGGACGTATTCATCCGCGTACCGAACACCTTTGCCTTTGTACGGTTCCGGCGGACGGAACGCACGAATTTCTGCGGCGACCTGACCCAACTGCTGCTTATCGGCGCTTTTCAGCACGATTTCAGTGTTGCTAGGGGTCTCGGCCGACACACCTGCAGGCAGGGTGTAATCGATCGGATGGGAGAAGCCCAGTGTCAAATTGACGGAACTGCCGGATGCTTTCGCACGATAACCGACACCGTTCAGTTGCAGGCGCTTTTCAAAACCGGTGGTGACACCGACAACCATGTTGTTAACCAGAGCACGCATGGTGCCTGACATGGCGTGCGCGATCTTGCCTCCATCACGGGGGGCAAAGGTCAGCGTGTTGCCGTCCTGCTTTATTTCTACAGAACCGTGCAGATTGGTTTCAAGAGCTGCATTGGAGCCCTTGACAGAAATCTTGTCGCTAGCGAGCTTGACTTCCACACCTGCCGGAACCGTAATAGGAGCGTTAGCTATTCGAGACATCGTTCAACTCCCTTAGAAGACTTCGCAGATGATTTCACCGCCCACACCCGCAGCACGGGCCGCGCGGTCGGTCATAACGCCTTTGGATGTTGAAACGATGGCGATACCCAGCCCGCCCGATACCTTGGGCAGCTCGTCGCTGCCGCGGTATTGACGCAGACCTGGGCGTGAAACGCGCTTGATCGATTCAATCACCGGCTTGCCTTCAAAGTAACGCAGGGTGATGTGCATTACCTTTTTGCCTTCGCCCTCAACAGAAAAGTCATCCACGAACCCTTCGTTCTTCAGCACGGTCGCAACAGCGATCTTTTGCTTTGAAGACGGCAGGGTAACAATGGCGTGACTGGACTGCTGAGCATTACGGATACGTGTGAACATATCCGCAAGTGTGTCTTGCATGCTCATTCAATATTACCTCTAAGTGTACAGCGAGTGCGGTAACCGGGGCGACATGCCCCAGTCCGGACCACTTTGCTTACCAACTTGACTTTTTCAAACCCGGAACATTGCCCAACATGGCTTGTTCACGCAGCTTGATACGTGACAGACCGAACTTGCGGTAAACCGCATGTGGACGGCCGGTCAACTGACAGCGGCGCTGCAGTCTAACAGGACTTGCGTCTCTTGGCAGCTTTTGCAGCGATTGCTGTGCTTCCCAAACCTGCTCATCAGTACTGCTGGAGTCTTTGATGATCGCTTTGAGCTTTGCACGCTTCTCAGCATACTTGGCGATGGTCTTGATGCGCTTGGCTTCACGCGCCTTCATACTTACTTTAGCCATGACCTTTCCCCTTAACCTTTGAATGGGAAGGCCAGCGCCTTCAGCAATGCGCGACCTTCGTCATTGGTGCGAGCAGTTGTGGTCACTGTAATATCCAGACCACGCAGCTTATCGACCTTATCGTATTCGATTTCAGGGAAGATAATCTGCTCTTTCACACCCATGCTGTAGTTGCCACGGCCGTCGAATGACTTGGGGTTAATACCCCGGAAGTCACGCATACGCGGCAATGAAATGTCGATCAGACGATCCATAAATTCCCACATACGCTCACCGCGCAGTGTGACTTTACAGCCAATCGGCCAGTCTTCACGAACTTTGAAACCCGCGATGGACTTGCGCGCCTTGGTGACCATGACCTTCTGGCCAGCGATCGCTTCAAGGTTTGCAACAGCGTTATCCATCTGCTTTTTGTCGCCGATAGCTTCGCCCACGCCCATGTTCAAGGTGATCTTGGTGACGCGCGGGATTTCCATGACGTTCTTGTACCCGAACTCTTCTTGGAGTGCAGGGACAGCGTCAGTTTTGTAGAGCTCTTTGAGTCTAGACATGTCGTATCCCGCCCTTATACACCAATTTCTTTCTTCGTGGACTTGAAGATGCGGACCTTGGTACCGTCTTCTTTGATCAAAAAGCCAACCCGGTCGCCCTTGTTGGTTTCTGAATTGAAGATCGCTACGTTGGAGGCCGCAATCGGAGCCTCTTTCTCGACGATCCCGCCCTGGACACCCAGGTTCGGGTTCGGCTTCTGGTGCTTCTTCATCAGATTCACACCAGATACCACAAAACGCGGGCCTTTCTTGGCGTCGCTGATCACCTTGGTGATCTTGCCGCGCTTGCCTTTGTCTTTCCCGGCAATTACGACAACGTCGTCGCCACTTTTAAACTTGTTCATTCGCTACTCCACTTCCTGCTACCGTCCAGTAACGTAAGCCCAGAGGGCTTACAGTACTTCCGGCGCCAGGGAAATGATTTTCATAAATTTCTCGGTACGCAGTTCACGGGTCACCGGGCCAAAGATCCGGGTGCCGATCGGGGCGTGCTGAGTGTTAAGTAACACCGCAGAGTTGGTGTCAAAACGGATCACGGATCCGTCAGGGCGACGTACACCCTTGCGCGTGCGCACAACAACAGCGTTCATCACTTGACCTTTTTTGACCTTGCCGCGAGGAATTGCTTCCTTCACGGAGACCTTGATCAAGTCACCAATGCCGGCATAGCGACGGTGAGAACCGCCCAACACCTTGATGCACTGGACGCGCTTGGCACCGCTGTTATCCGCAACGTCTAAAACGGTTTCTGTTTGAATCATCTCTCAAACTCCCAGGCGCTGTTAAACGGTAGTCGCACGTTCTTCAACGCGAACCAGACGCCAAGTCTTGGACTTGGACAAAGGACGGCATTCTTCGATGGTGACGAAGTCGCCGATCTGGCACTCATTGTTTTCATCGTGCGCATGCATCTTGGTAGAACGCTTTACGATTTTCCCGTAAATCGGGTGAGTAACCGTACGCTCTATCTTTACGGTAACGGTCTTTTCAGCCTTGTTGCTGACGACCTGACCGGTCACGGTACGGGCTGTTTGTTCAGACATATCAAGCACCTGCTTTCTGAGTCAATACTGTTTTGACACGAGCGATGTCCTTGCGGACTTGCTTCAGCAGATGCGTCTGAGTCAACTGACCCGTCGCTTTTTGCATGCGATATTTGAACTGATCGCGAAGCAACTCCAACAGGGTGTTATTCAGCTCGTCTACGGACTTTTCACGAAGATCACTAGCGTTCATTACATCACCTGCCGTTTAACAACAACGGTTGATATCGGCAATTTGGCAGCTGCAAGGCGGAACGCCTCCAAAGCCACATCTTCACCAACACCTTCCATTTCGTACAAGACTTTACCGGGCTGAATCTGAGCTACCCAGTATTCTACGTTACCCTTACCTTTACCCATCCGAACTTCCAAGGGCTTCTTGGAAATGGGCTTGTCCGGGAAAACGCGGATCCAGATCTTGCCGCCACGTTTAATGTGACGTGTCATCGCGCGACGAGCAGCTTCGATTTGACGAGCTGTAATGCGTCCGCGCCCTGTTGCCTTCAGCGCGTACTCGCCGAAGCTCACTTTGCTACCGCGCAGTGCCAGGCCGCGGTTACGGCCCTTTTGCATTTTGCGGAACTTTGTACGTTTAGGTTGCAGCATCTACGTACTCCTTACCGTGAAGCCTTTTTCTTGGGCGCCTTGGCTTGAGCACGAACTTGCTCGATACCACCCAGGATTTCGCCTTTGAAAATCCACACTTTGATACCGATCACACCGTAAGTGGTGTGTGCTTCGGCCGTAGCGTAGTCGATGTCAGCACGCAGCGTGTGCAAGGGAACGCGACCTTCGAGATACCACTCGGTCCGCGCAATCTCAGCACCACCCAAACGGCCACTGACCTGAATCCGAACACCTTTCGCGCCATTGCGCATCGCGTTCTGCATCACACGCTTCATCGCGCGGCGGAACATGACACGACGCTCGAGCTGGCCAGCTACAGACTGGGCAACCAGTTTGGAGTCCAGATCAGGCTTGCGGATCTCTTCGATGTTGATGTGCACCGGAATCCCCATCATGGCGGATACTTCCTGACGCAGCACTTCTACATCTTCACCTTTCTTGCCGATGACAATGCCAGGGCGAGCGGTGTGGATGGTGATCTTGGCGTTCTGTGCAGGACGCTCAATCACGATTTTACTTACTGACGCTTTTTCCAGTTTCTTCTCCAGGTAGCTACGAACTTTAATATCGTTCAGCAGCTTCTTGGAGTAATCCTTGGAGTCGGCATACCAGACCGAACTATGGTCTTTAGTGATGCCGAGCCGGATCCCGGTGGGATGTACTTTCTGGCCCATCTGTCATTCTCCCCTTATTTCTCGGCAACCTTGACCGTAATGTGGCTCGTACGCTTAAAGATACGATCAGCACGGCCTTTAGCACGCGGACGGATACGCTTCATGGTCATACCTTCATCTACAAAGATGGAGGCGACTGAAAGCTCATCTACGTCTGCACCGTCATTGTGTTCTGCATTCGCAATGGCCGATTCCAGAACCTTCTTGACGATTGCAGCACCTTTTTGAGGGCTGAATGTCAGCAGATCCAGGGCTTCCGCCACTGACTTGCCGCGAATCATGTCTGCTACAAGACGACCTTTCTGAGCAGACAAGCGAGCACCGCGTAATACAGCTTGTGTTTCCATCATGTCTACCCTCTATTACCGCTTAGCCTTCTTGTCCGCAACATGACCCTTATAAGTACGAGTCAGCGCGAATTCACCCAACTTATGACCCACCATGTCCTCTGTGACATAAACAGGTACATGTTGACGGCCATTATGGACTGCAAAGGTCAACCCGACGAATTCCGGGAAGATTGTGGAGCGACGCGACCAGGTTTTCAGGGGCCGTTTGTCACCGTTTTCCAGTGCAGCCTCTACCTTCTTCATCAAGTGCAGGTCGACGAATGGACCCTTCTTAAGTGAACGTGGCACAGCCTTTTCCTCTTATTTCAGTTACTTCGAAGAACGACGACGAACGATATACTTGTCCGTGCGCTTGTTCTTACGAGTTTTGTATCCCTTGGTGGGAACACCCCAAGGCGTGACCGGATGACGTCCACCCGAGGTTTTACCTTCACCACCACCGTGCGGGTGATCGACCGGGTTCATTACAACACCACGAACCGTCGGACGGACACCACGCCAGCGAGTAGCACCGGCTTTACCCAATACACGCAGGCTATGTTCAGAGTTGCTCACTTCACCCAGGGTGGCGCGGCAATCTGACAGAACTTTACGCATTTCACCGGACCGCAAACGCAAGGTGGCATAGGTGCCTTCGCGCGCGACCAGCTGAGCTGAGTTACCTGCAGAGCGGACCATTTGGCCACCCTTGCCGGGCTTCATCTCAATATTGTGAATCGTCGAACCCAGAGGAATGCTGCGCAGTGGCATGGTGTTGCCCACTTTGATTGGCGCGTGCTCTCCGGATACGATTTGATCACCTGCCGTCAAACCGGCCGGCGCCAGAATGTAACGACGCTCACCGTCTGCATACAGAACCAGGGCGATGTTCGCAGTCCGGTTCGGATCGTATTCCAGACGCTCAACTTTGGCATTGATGCCATCTTTGTTGCGCTTGAAATCAACCTTGCGGTAATGCGACTTGTGACCACCACCAATGTGCCGCGTGGTAATGCGACCCATGTTGTTACGGCCACCGCTCTTGGACTGCTTTTCAACCAGTGGCGCGTATGGCGCACCGGTGTGCAGTTCGGCGTTGTAAGTCTTGATAACGTGACGACGTCCAGCTGACGTCGGCTTTGCTTTAACAATAGCCATTGTTCGCAACCCCTACCTTATTCTGCAGCCAGGAAATCAATTTCTTGGCCTTCAGCCAGACGAACATAGGCTTTCTTAACGTCGTTACGCTTACCAACGCCGCGCTGAGTGCGCTTTACCTTGCCCTTCTGGATCAGAGTGTGAACAGACTGAACTTTAACTTCGAACAGTTGCTCAACGGCCTTCTTGATTTCCGGCTTAGTTGCATCCTTGGCCACACGAAATACGTACTGGCCAGTGCCTTCCGCTACGATGGTCGCTTTCTCGGAGATGTGCGGACCGTAAACGACCTGATAGATGCGTTCCTGGTTCATGCCAAAACCTCCTCAAGCTTCTTGAGCGCGGCAACAGTAATGACCACTTTTTCGTAGGCCACCAGGCTTACCGGGTTGATGCCAGCAACATCACTGACTTCAACGTGCGGTACGTTGCGAGCAGACAAGTACAGGTTTGAATCAACGTCGTCAGACACGATCAAAGCATTGCTCACGTCCAGCTCTTTCATTTTGGACAGAAATGCTTTGGTCTTTGGCTGTTCGATGCCCAGACCTTCAACCACGATCAGACGGTCCTGACGAACCAGTTCTGACAGGATTGATTTCATCGCACCACGGTACATTTTACGGTTAACTTTTTGTGACCAGTCTTGCGGACGGGCTGCAAAGGTTTTACCGCCGCCAACCCAGATGGGTGAACGAATGGTACCGGCACGGGCACGGCCTGTGCCTTTTTGACGCCAGGGTTTTTTACCGCCACCGGCTACATCAGAGCGGCTCTTCTGAGCGCGGCTGCCTTGACGGCCACCGGCCAGGAAGGCGTTAACGACCTGATGAACCAGAGCTTCATTGAATTCTTTGCCGAACGTCGCGTCGGAAACTTCAACCTTGGCGCTGGCTTGTCCTGCAATATTAATATCCATTGCTTACCTCTTAGCCTTTAACCGCGGGTTGAACAACAACGTGAGAACCTGTTGCACCGGGCAATGCGCCCTTTATCAACAACAAGTTACGCTCTGCGTCGACGCGAACGATCTCAAGTGACTGCACAGTAGAGCGCTCAGCACCCATGTGGCCAGACATCTTCTTGCCTTTCCACACACGACCTGGCGTCTGGCACTGGCCGATAGAGCCCGGTGCGCGGTGAGACAGTGAGTTACCGTGAGTTGCGTCTTGCATGCTGAAGTTGTGGCGCTTGATCGCACCAGCGAAGCCTTTACCCTTGGAGGTTCCGGTCACATCCACGCGCTGACCTGCTTCGAACAGGACAACGGTCAATTCTTCGCCAGCCTTCAGTTCGGCTGCTTCCTTCAGAGTGAATTCACGAGTGAACACACCGGCTTCAACACTGGCTTTCGCGAAGTGTCCTGCCTGAGACTTGGTGACGCGATTGGCACGACGAGTACCAGCGGTTAGCTGGACTGCATAGTAGCCATCGGTTTCCACGCTCTTTACTTGCGAGACCCGGTTGGGCTCGACTTCTACGACGGTCACTGGAATGGAAACGCCGTCTTCAGTGAAGACGCGAGTCATGCCAGTCTTACGACCAATCAGACCAATTGACATTTCTTTCTTTCCTCTATGTACGGGGCTAAAACCCGCTATGGCCGCCCAGTTACTGCGCCTGTAACCACTTAATGATTTACTGCAGCTTGGGCTGTTACATTAGAGACTCAGCGATTAGCCGAGGCTAATCTGTACGTCCACACCTGCCGCCAAGTCCAACTTCATCAACGCGTCTACGGTCTTTTCAGTTGGCTCAACGATATCCAGCATACGCTTGTGAGTACGAATTTCGTACTGATCACGCGCATCCTTGTTCACGTGCGGAGAGACCAGCACGGTGTAGCGTTCTCTGCGAGTCGGCAACGGGATCGGGCCCCGCACCTGTGCACCAGTACGCTTAGCCGTATCGACGATCTCCTGAGTCGAAGCATCGATCAGGCGATGATCGAACGCTTTCAAGCGTATTCTGATCTTTTGGTTCTGCATGTGACCAAAGCTCCAAGATTGTTAAACAGCAATATACCCCCGGGAAATCAGGGGAGGCGTATTGTATGTATCTTGAGCAGGGCTGTCAACGGCGATTAGGAAAGGAGTTGTAGGCGGGATTTTCAGTTAAAAATCAGAGGGTTAAAGCAAAAGAGGCGCCGTTGAGGCGCCTCTTTTTGAGCTGTTAGCTGCGAGCTTCGAGTTATGAGCCGTTACTAACAGCTCGTCGCTCTCAACTCAAAGCCAATCTTTACTTAATGATCTTCGCAACAACACCCGCACCTACGGTACGGCCGCCTTCACGAATCGCGAAACGCAGACCTTCGTCCATCGCGATCGGGGCGATCAGGGTAACGTCCATCTT
>NZ_JBHZRJ010000007.1:0-16031 GCF_043641555.1 Saccharospirillum alexandrii
GTCAGCGCCGCGGTCAAAGTAGTTTTACCGTGGTCAACGTGACCGATGGTGCCGACGTTTACGTGCGGCTTGGTACGTTCAAAAGTAGCCTTAGACATGGTGTCTTCCTCTAAGTTAGCTCAAAAAGATCAAGACTTCTTGATAATTTCTTCAACGATGTTCATCGGGGCTTCTTTGTAGCCTGAGAATTCCATCACGTAAGAGGCACGGCCCTGAGACATGGAACGCAGGTCCGTAGCGTATCCGAACATTTCGGACAGTGGCACCTCAGCATTGATGATCTTGCCCGACGGGCTGTCTTCCATGCCTGAAACTGTGCCGCGACGACGGTTAAGGTCGCCCATAACGTCGCCCATGTAGTCTTCCGGTGTTACCACCTCAACTTTCATCATGGGCTCAAGCAAGGCCGGGCTTGCCTTTTCCTTCAACTTCTTAACAGCCATTGAGGCAGCCACTTTAAAGGCCATCTCGTTGGAGTCAACGTCGTGATAGGAACCGTCATGCAGAGTGGCCTTCATGCCGAGCAATGGGTAGCCCGCCAGAATACCGTTCTTCATTTGCTCCTGGATACCTTTCTCAACCGCAGGAATGTATTCCTTCGGTACGGTACCACCAACGATTTCGTTGACGAAAACCAGCTTTTCAGCGTTTTCGTCTTCAGCCGGCTCAAACTTGATCACAACGTGACCGTATTGACCGCGACCGCCCGACTGCTTGGCAAACTTGGAGTCGATATCGCAAGCGTTGCGAATACGCTCGCGATAGGCCACCTGAGGGGCACCCACGTTTGCTTCAACTTTAAATTCACGCTTCATCCGGTCGACCAGAACGTCCAGGTGCAATTCACCCTGGCCGCCAATGATGGTCTGGCCGGTTTCTTCGTCGGTACGAACCGTAAATGACGGGTCTTCCTGAGCCAGCTTGCCCAGAGCAATACCCATCTTTTCCTGGTCGGCTTTCGACTTCGGCTCAACGGCAACGTGAATCACCGGATCCGGGAAGTCCATGCGCTCCAGAGTAATCGGGTTGGCCGGGTCACACAGAGTGTCACCTGTGGTCACGTCCTTCATACCGATCAGAGCGCCGATGTCACCAGCCAGCAACTCTTTGATCTCTTCGCGGTTGTTGGCGTGCATCTGAACCATACGGCCGACGCGCTCGCGCTTGCCTTTCACAGCGTTCAGTACCTGGTCGCCACTCTTCAATACACCACCGTATACACGTACGAAGGTCAATGTACCAACGAAGGGGTCGGTAGCGATCTTGAACGCCAGGGCGTTGAATGGCGCATCGTCGTCGACTTTAACCGCTTTAACGGTTTCGCCGTCTTCCAACAAACCTTCAATCGCACGCACCTGAGTCGGTGACGGCATGTATTCGATAACGCTGTCCAGTACGGCCTGAACGCCTTTGTTTTTAAAGGCAGAACCACAGTGAGTCAGAACGATTTCACCCGCCAGTGTGCGCAGGCGCAAACCGGTCTTGATGTCGTCTTCTTCGAGGGTTTCAGACTCCATGTACTTTTCCATCAGCTCATCGTTGGCTTCAGCAGCAGCTTCAACCATCTGAACACGGAACTCTTCGGCTTTTTCCTGCAGATTGGCCGGAATGTCTTCCAGCTCAAAGGTCATGCCCTGGTCTTCTTCATTCCAGATAATGGCCTTCATCTTAATCAGGTCAATCACGCCAGCGAAGTCGTCTTCTGCACCGATCGGAATCTGGATCGGCACCGGGTTCGCACCCAGACGCTCTTTCAATTGCTTAACAACGCGATAGAAGTCAGCGCCGGCACGGTCCATCTTGTTGACGAACACCATGCGCGGAACTTCGTAACGGTTAGCCTGACGCCAAACAGTCTCAGTCTGCGGCTGCACGCCTGAAGAACCACACAGTACGACTACGGCACCGTCGAGTACCCGCAGAGAACGCTCAACTTCAATGGTGAAGTCAACGTGTCCCGGGGTGTCGATGATATTGATGCGGTGTTCATCGAACTGCTTAGCCATGCCTTGCCAGAAACAGGTGGTAGCAGCCGAGGTAATGGTGATACCCCGCTCCTGCTCCTGCTCCATCCAGTCCATGGTGGCGGCGCCATCATGCACTTCACCGATCTTGTGCGACAAGCCGGTGTAAAAAAGTACGCGCTCGGTAGTCGTCGTCTTACCGGCGTCTACGTGCGCGACGATACCAATGTTACGGTACCGGTTAAGCGGAGTTTTACGAGCCACAACTCTTTCTCCTTAACAGAAAATGTTTGCTCTAAAGCTTAGAAACGGTAATGAGAGAATGCTTTGTTGGCTTCGGCCATACGGTGCACATCTTCACGCTTCTTGATCGCAGCACCCTTGCCTTCGGCAGCATCCAGCAGTTCACCGGCCAGACGCTGACCCATGGATTTTTCACCACGTTTACGGGCAGCATCAACCAACCAGCGCATAGCCAGCGCTTCACGGCGAGACGGACGCACTTCGACGGGCACCTGATACGTGGCACCACCGACACGGCGGGATTTTACTTCGACCATCGGCGCAATAGAATCCAGGGCCGTTTCGAACATGGCGATTGGATCCTGATCGGACTTCTTCTCTTTGACGATGTCCAGGGCACCATAGACGATACGCTCGGCAACAGACTTTTTGCCGTCGTACATGACATGGTTCATAAATTTGGCCAGTTGCGTGTTCCCAAACTTGGGATCTGGCAGTACTTCACGCTTTGCAGCAACGCGTCTTCTTGGCATTGATAAGCCCTCAAATAGGTCTTCAGGCAATTCTGGGATGAGCAGTCGTCCGACTCTTTCGACGCTTCGACAACGGCACCCAGCCTTACTCTTATCCTGAGACTGAATGAATCAAATTAAATTAGCCCTTAGGCCGCTTGGTACCGTACTTGGAACGAGCCTGCTTCCGGTTGGCAACACCTGAGGTATCCAGTGAGCCACGAACGGTGTGGTAACGAACACCTGGCAAGTCTTTAACACGACCGCCACGGATCAGTACAACCGAGTGCTCTTGCAGGTTGTGACCTTCACCGCCGATGTAAGATGACACCTCGAAACCGTTAGTCAGTCGTACACGACAGACTTTACGCAGAGCCGAGTTCGGCTTCTTCGGGGTAGTTGTGTACACACGAGTGCATACACCACGACGTTGCGGGCAGCCTTCCAGGGCCCGAACATCGCTTGCGACCGCTTTGCGCTTGCGCGGCTTGCGGACGAGCTGGTTAATTGTAGCCATTAAAGCCTCTCTAAAAGTTCACTTCTCATTACACGACAGCACCCGGATGGCGAGCCAACCGGGTCCTGTAGGGAGCGCGCATTTTAGTGATCGCGCAATTCTTAGTCAACGTAAGCGTGTGCTTACTTGTTGAGCGCCTGACTGAGCGCCGCTTCGACATCGGATGCACTGATCGATGGTTTTTCACCGGTGCGCTCCAGACGTTTACGACGACGTTCAGCGTGATAGGCCAGGCCTGTACCCGCCGGAATCAGTCGACCAACGACCACATTCTCCTTCAGGCCGCGCAAGTAATCGCGCTTGCCAGTGACCGCACCTTCGGTCAGTACCCGGGTGGTTTCCTGGAAGGACGCCGCCGAGATAAAGGATTCTGTCGCCAGAGAGGCCTTGGTGATGCCCAGCAGAACACGTTCGAACCGTGCTTCCTGCTGATCAGCAGTGACAGCCTTCTCATTCGCTTCAAGCAACTGGTTGAATTCAACCTGGTCGCCTTTGATGAAGTGTGTGTCACCGTTGTCCAGTACCATGGCCTTGCGCAGCATCTGACGCACAATCACTTCAATGTGCTTGTCGTTAATGGTTACGCCCTGCAGACGGTAGACTTCCTGGATTTCGTCAACGATGTAACGCGCCAGCGCCTCGACACCCCGGACCCGCAAGATATCGTGCGGGTTCATCGGGCCGTCAGAGATCACTTCACCTTTTTCAACCTGTTCGCCTTCGAAGACGTTCAACTGACGCCACTTGGGAATCAGCTCTTCGTAGCCGTCCGAACCGTCGGTTGGGGTGATCACCAGGCGTTTCTTGCCTTTGGTTTCCTTGCCAAAACCCACGGTACCGGAGATTTCCGCCAGAATGGCAGCTTCTTTCGGCTTACGGGCTTCGAACAAGTCGGCCACACGCGGCAGACCCCCGGTGATGTCGCGGTTACCCGAGGTTTCCTGCGGAATGCGGGCAATTACGTCACCAACCTTGATCACGTCACCATCCGACAAACTCAGGAACGAGCCGTCCGGCAGGAAGTACTGAACCGGCTGATTGGTGTTGCCAATCATGATCTCATTGCCTTCCGGGTCCAGCAGCTTGACCAGCGGGCGAATTTCCTTACCGGCCGCATTACGCTGACCCTGGGGAATCACCTCGATGGTGCCGACACCGGTCAGTTCATCGATCTTGCGGTTGGTGGTGATGCCTTCGTCCATACCGATGAAGGCAATCTTACCGTTCGACTCACCGATGATCGGGTGAGTGTGCGGATCCCACTTGGCCACGATTTGGCCGGCTTCCACCGCCGCACCGTCGTCGACGCTGATCACAGCACCATAAGGCAGCTTGTATTTCTCACGCTCACGACCGTGCTCGTCGGACACCGCCAGTACACCGGAACGGCTAACAGCAACCAGGTCACCATCGGCCCGGGTTACGGTCTTCAGGTTACGCAGCGATACTTTACCGCCATGCTTGACCTGAACACTGTCTGCCGCGGTGGCACGGGAGGCCGCACCACCGATGTGGAAGGTCCGCATCGTCAGCTGGGTACCCGGCTCACCAATCGACTGGGCAGCGATAATACCGACCGCCTCACCGATGTTGACCCGGTGACCACGCGCCAGGTCACGCCCGTAGCACTGGGCACAGAGACCGTAGCGGGTGTTACAGCTGATCGCCGAACGGATCTTGACCTGGTCAACACCCCATTCGTCGAGCTTCTTGACCCAGGCTTCGTCGAGCATGGTGCCAGCTGGTACCCAGGTTTCCTGACTGACCGGATCGATCACGTCAGTAGCAACCACACGACCCAGCACCTGCTGACCCAGACCCAGAACGACGTCGCCGCCTTCAATGATCGGTTCAACGATAACGCCTTCTTCGGTGCCGCAATCTTCTTCGGTGATCACAACATCCTGAGCCACGTCGACCAGGCGGCGTGTCAGGTAACCGGAGTTCGCCGTTTTCAGTGCCGTATCGGCCAGACCTTTACGCGCACCGTGGGTCGAGATGAAGTATTCACCAACCGACAAGCCTTCCCGGAAGTTGGCCTTAATCGGGTTTTCGATGATCGAGCCGTCCGGCTTCGCCATCAGGCCACGCATACCGGCCAGCTGACGAATCTGGGCCGGGCTACCCCGGGCACCGGAGTCGGCCATGATGTAAACCGAGTTGAACGATTCCTGCTCAACTTCTTTTCCATCACGGTCGGTTACGGTCTCCTTGGAGATGCCTTCCATCATCGCACGGGCGATCTGATCGTTGGCACGGGACCAGATATCGACCACCTTGTTGTACTTCTCGCCCTGGGTCACCAGACCCGCAGCAAACTGCTCTTCGATGTCCTGAACTTCGGCCTCGGCCTTGCCCAGAATCTCGAGTTTGGCTTTTGGAATAACAAAGTCATTCACACCAATGGACGAACCGGAACGGGTAGCGTAGCTGAAGCCCATGTACATGATCTGGTCAGCAAAGATCACCGTGTCTTTCAAACCAACACGACGATAGCACTCGTTCAACAGGCCACTGATCGCCTTCTTCTTCATCGCCTGATTGACCAGCTCGTAGGGCAGGCCATCGGGAACGATCGAATACAGGATAGAACGGCCAACGGTGGTATCGACAATGGAGGTCGCATCAATGGCTTCGCCTTCACTGTTTTCATACACCTGACGCAACCGAACTTTAACCTTGGCTTGCAGGGCGACTTCACCGGCACCGTAGGCGCGCTGAACTTCTTCGATGTTCGAGAACACCATGCCTTCACCCTTGGCGTTAACGCGCTCACGGGTCATGTAATACAGACCCAGAACCACGTCCTGTGACGGCACGATGATCGGCTCGCCACTGGCCGGAGACAGCACGTTGTTGGTCGACATCATCAGCGCACGCGCTTCGAGCTGGGCTTCCAGCGTCAGCGGTACGTGAACAGCCATCTGGTCACCGTCGAAGTCGGCGTTATAGGCCGCACACACCAGGGGGTGCAGCTGAATTGCCTTGCCTTCGATCAACACCGGTTCAAACGCCTGGATACCCAGACGGTGAAGCGTCGGCGCCCGGTTCAACATGACCGGGTGCTCGCGAATCACCTCGTCCAGGATGTCCCAGACAACGGCTTCTTCACGCTCAACCATTTTCTTGGCGGCCTTGATGGTGGTCGCCAGGCCACGGTGCTCCAGCTTGCTGAAAATAAACGGCTTGAACAGCTCCAGCGCCATTTTCTTCGGCAGACCACACTGGTGCAGACGCAGAGTAGGACCCACCACGATCACCGAACGACCGGAGTAGTCTACGCGCTTACCGAGCAGGTTCTGACGGAAACGACCCTGCTTGCCTTTGATCATGTCGGCCAGTGACTTCAGCGGACGACGGTTCGAGCCGGTAATGGCGCGACCGCGACGGCCGTTGTCGAGCAGGGCATCAACCGATTCCTGCAGCATGCGCTTTTCGTTACGCACGATGATGTCCGGTGCCGCCAGCTCAAGCAGACGCTTGAGACGGTTGTTCCGGTTGATCACCCGACGATACAGATCGTTCAGGTCCGAGGTCGCAAAACGGCCGCCATCGAGCGGTACCAGCGGACGCAGATCCGGTGGTAGCACAGGCAGAACCGTCATCACCATCCACTCGGGCTTGTTGCCTGATTTCTCAAAGGCTTCAAGCAACTTCAGGCGCTTCGACAGCTTCTTGATCTTGGTTTCAGAGTTGGTCGCCGGGATTTCCTCACGCAATTGCGCGGTTTCACCGACCAGGTCGATGCTGTCCAGCAACTTCTGAATTGCCTCGGCACCCATACGGGCGTCAAAGTCATCACCAAACTCTTCAATGGCTTCGTAGTATTCTTCGTCGGTCAGCAGCTGACCTTTCTCCAGACTGGTAAGGCCCGGATCGATAACGACAAAGCTCTCGTAATAGAGGATGCGTTCGATATCACGCAGCGTCATGTCCAGCATCAAACCGATGCGTGACGGCAGTGATTTCAGGAACCAGATGTGGGCAACGGGTGCGGCCAACTCGATGTGACCCATGCGCTCGCGACGCACCTTGGCCTGAGTGACTTCAACACCACATTTTTCACAAATCACGCCGCGATGCTTGAGGCGCTTGTACTTGCCACACAGGCACTCGTAATCCTTGATAGGACCAAAGATGCGAGCACAGAACAGGCCATCACGTTCCGGCTTGAAAGTCCGGTAGTTGATGGTCTCAGGCTTCTTCACCTCGCCAAAAGACCAAGACCGGATCATGTCCGGTGAGGCCAGGCCAATGCGGATCGAGTCAAACTCTTCCGACTGGCCCTGAGATTTCAACAGATTCAGCAAATCTTTCATCATTCAGCTCCGAAAGGAGTGGCTTTAGGCGGCCAACGGCCGCCCAACCGTCGTCAGACACGGACCGGTTTCCCGGCCCGCCCGACCTTACTCTTCGTTTTCCAGTTCCATATCGATGCCCAGCGAGCGGATCTCTTTAACCAGTACGTTAAAGGATTCCGGCATGCCCGGTTCCATCCGATGGTCGCCGTCCACGATGTTCTTGTACATCTTGGTCCGGCCGTTCACATCGTCCGATTTCACCGTCAGCATTTCCTGCAGGGTATAGGCGGCACCGTAGGCTTCCAGGGCCCACACTTCCATCTCACCGAAGCGCTGACCACCGAACTGCGCCTTACCACCCAGCGGCTGCTGGGTAACCAGGCTGTAGGAACCAGTCGAACGGGCGTGCATCTTGTCGTCGACCAGGTGGTTCAACTTCAACATGTACATGTAACCGACGGTGGTCCTGTTTTCAAAGGCCTCACCGGTACGACCGTCCCAGAGTTGGATCTGTCCGCTGTCATCCAAACCTGCCAGACGCAGCAACTCTTTGATCTCTTCCTCTTTGGCACCGTCGAACACCGGTGTCGCGATGGGTACCCCGCCGCTGACGTTCTTCGCCAGTTCAAGGATTTCCGCATCGGAGAAGTCTTCCAGGGTTTCCTTGCGGATGCCCCGGCCGGACTTATTGTAGACCTCATCCAGGAAGCCGCGAATTTCGCTGACTGCCTTCTGGTCACGAACCATGTCGTTAATGCGCTTGCCCAGACCCTTGGCGGCCGCACCCATGTGCGTCTCCAAAATCTGACCAACGTTCATCCGCGACGGTACGCCCAACGGGTTAAGTACGACATCAACCGGCTCGCCCTGGTCATCAAACGGCATGTCTTCAACCGGCATGATCACCGAGATCACACCCTTGTTACCGTGACGACCAGCCATCTTGTCACCAGGCTGGATCTTGCGCTTGACCGCAACGTAGCACTTGACGACTTTCAGTACGCCGGGCTGCAGATCGTCTCCGCTCTGCAACTTGCGCTTTTTGTCTTCAAAGCGTGCATCCTGGTCGTCTTTGCGCTCTTTCAGCTGGGCTTCGGCTTTCTCCAGCATTTCTGCCAGGGCCTCATCCTGCAAACGCAGTTTGAACCAGTCTTCACGCGGCAGCTCAGCCAGGTAGGCTTCAGTCAGGGTATCCCCTTTCTTCAGCGACGGGCCGCCGGCAACGGTTTGACCGACCAGGTTGGCCTGCATCCGTTCAAAGACAGTGTCTTCGACGATGCGGTACTCGGCGTTCAAGTCCTTGCGGAACTCGGCCAGTGCCATCCGCTCGATGTCTTTGGAACGCTGATCGCGCTCGACACCGTCACGGGTGAACACCTGGACGTCGATAACCGTACCGACCATGCCGCCTTTAACACGCAGCGAGGTGTCTTTTACATCCGACGCTTTTTCGCCAAAGATAGCGCGCAGCAGCTTCTCTTCCGGGGTCAGCTGGGTTTCGCTCTTCGGCGTCACCTTACCAACCAGGATGTCACCCGGGCCAACTTCGGCACCGATGTACACCACACCGGACTCATCCAGCTTGTTCAGCGCCGACTCGCCCACGTTCGGGATGTCAGCGGTGATCTCTTCAGCACCCAACTTGGTATCGCGGGCGATACAGGTCAGTTCCTGAATGTGGATGGTGGTAAAACGATCTTCCTGAACCACCTTCTCCGACACCAGAATGGAGTCTTCGAAGTTGTAACCGTTCCAGGGCATAAAGGCGATGCGCATGTTCTGGCCCAGTGCCAGCTCACCCATATCGACTGAAGGTCCGTCGGCCAGAACATCGCCCCGCGCTATGGACTCGCCCTGATGGACGATGGAGCGCTGGTTGATACAGGTGTTCTGGTTAGAACGCGTGTACTTGGTCAGGTTATAGATATCCACGCCGGCATCGCCGCCCTGGATTTCATCTTCATTAACCTTGATCACGATGCGCGACGCATCGACGTACTCAACATAACCGCCACGCTTGGCGGTTACACAGACGCCGGAGTCAATCGCCACACTGCGCTCAATACCGGTACCCACCAGCGGCTTGTCAGCACGCAGGGTCGGCACGGCCTGACGCATCATGTTTGAACCCATCAATGCGCGGTTGGCGTCATCGTGCTCCAGGAACGGCACCAGGGCCGCTGCAGCCGAGACCACCTGACGCGGTGATACGTCCATCATGTCCACGTTGGCCAGTGGCGCCATGGTGAATTCGTTCTGGTGACGCACCTGAACAAACTCACCCACGATGTTGTCGTTATCGTCCAGCGGCACGTTTGCCTGAGCAATGGTGTGCTTGGCTTCATCAATGGCCGACAAGTAGACGATGTCACTGGTCACCTTACCGTTGTTGACACGGCGGTAGGGTGTTTCCAGGAAACCGTAGCTGTTGGTACGGGCATAGGTCGACAGGGAGTTAATCAGACCAATGTTCGGACCTTCCGGCGTCTCAATCGGGCATACCCGACCGTAGTGCGTCGGGTGTACGTCGCGCACTTCAAAGCCGGCACGTTCACGGGTCAGACCACCGGGGCCCAATGCGGAAACACGACGCTTGTTGGTAATACCGGACAGCGGGTTGTTCTGATCCATAAACTGGGACAGCTGGCTGGAACCAAAGAATTCCTTGATCGCAGCGGCTACCGGTTTGGCATTGACCAGATCCTGAGGCATCAGGCCTTCGCTTTCAGCCATGGACAGACGCTCGCGCACGGCGCGCTCAACCCGTACCAGACCAACACGGAACTGGTTCTCAGCCATCTCACCCACAGAGCGAACCCGACGGTTGCCCAAGTGGTCGATGTCGTCAACCATGCCATTGCCATTACGGATTTCGATCAGCGTCCGCAGTACGTCTACGATGTCTTCGTTGCTCAGCGTGCCTTCGCCTTCTTCGCCTTCACGGCCCAGACGACGGTTGAACTTCATCCGGCCAACGCCACTCAGATCGTAGCGTTCGCTGCTGAAGAACAGGTTCTGGAACAGCGTTTCAGCTGATTCTTTCGTCGGCGGCTCGCCAGGGCGCATCATGCGGTAGATTTCTACCAGCGCTTCCAGCGGCGTGCTGGTCGGATCGTTTCGCAGTGTGTCTGAAATATAGGGACCGCAATCCAGATCGTTGGTGTACAACAGATCGACTTGCTTCAATTTCAGTTCGCGAACTTTCTCGAGGATCTCAAGGCTGACTTCATCGTTACAGTTAGCGAAGATTTCGCCACTGGTCGGATCAACCAGATCGGTCGCCAGCGCCTTGCCCAGCAGGTATTCATCGGGCACGACCACGGTGTCGATGCCGGATTTCTCCAGCTGACGAATGTGGCGCGCAGTAATACGGCGGCCGTCTTCAATGAGCACAGTGCCGTCTTTGTCCTTGATTTCGAAGGCAGCCGTTTCGCCACGCAGGCGCTCGGACACAATCTTCATCTCGAACTTGTCACTTTTCAGCTTGAACTCGGACCGCTCGAAGAACATGTCCAGAATTTGCTGATTGGTGTATTCAAGCGCACGCAGCAGAATCGTCGCCGGCAATTTACGACGACGGTCGATACGTACAAATACCTGGTCCTTCGGATCGAATTCGAAGTCGAGCCAGGAACCACGGTAAGGAATCACCCGGGCAGAATACAACAGCTTGCCGGACGAGTGGGTCTTGCCCTTGTCGTGGTCGAAAAAGACACCCGGTGAACGGTGCAGCTGGGATACAACAACACGCTCGGTACCGTTAACGATAAAGGTACCGTTTTCAGTCATCAGGGGCATTTCGCCCATGTAGACTTCCTGCTCTTTGATGTCCTTGATGGCCTTGCTGGGCGACTCTTTATCGTAAATAATCAGCCGGACTTTGACCCGCAGCGGAGCTGCATAGGTCACGCCACGCAGTTGGCACTCTTTGACGTCGAAGGCCGGGATACCCAGCTTGTAACTGACGTACTCTAAAGCGGCATTGCCAGAATAACTGACAATTGGAAATACGGACTTGAACGCTGCATGCAGCCCACTGTCCTGTCGTTCGGCCGCATCGGTCTCGGCCTGTAAAAAGTTACGGTAGGAATCCAGTTGTATTGCCAGCAGGTATGGGATGTCCATCACCGGCTTCAATTTGCTGAAATCCTTACGGATACGCTTTTTCTCGGTGTAAGAGTATGCCATCAGCAATCCCCAGCTTGTTCACCACGGTGGGTCTGAGCGGTTGACGGTCAGGGTCGGTGACGACCGTTGCCCGCCATTCGGTAATGCGATGATTGCCAGACGTCAACAATCATCCCGAAATCTGTCGCTTCCTGCGCTCCTCCTCTTATCGGAGGCCCCTGGCGTTTGCCATCGTCCTGACGGATCGATGCGGTCAATCCGCCTTACTTAATCGGGGTGCTCAGAAACTTTTGCTTCTGAGACACGAAAAGGCCGACGGCCAATGGCCGCCAGCCAATTCGACTGAATTGCCTAATTGCAATCCAGAACCATCGAAGTTACTTAACTTCCACGGTTGCGCCAGCTTCTTCCAGCTTGGCTTTGATCTGCTCAACTTCGTCTTTGCTGGCAGCTTCTTTAACTGCAGCAGGAGCGCCGTCAACCAGACCTTTGGCTTCTTTCAGGCCAAGACCGGTGATTTCACGAACAACCTTGATCACGTTAACTTTCTTCTCACCAGCAGAAGTCAGGATAACGTCGAATTCAGTTTGCTCAGCAGCGGCTTCACCCGCAGCAGCCGGACCGGCAGCAACAGCAACAGCAGCCTGGGCAGAAACGCCAAACTTCTCTTCCATTGCTTCAACCAGAGCTACAACGTCCATTACAGACATTTCAGCAATGGCGTTCAAGATATCTTCATTGGACAGTGCCATGTTACTAATCTCCAAAAATTCTCAAAAATGTTCAAACAAGGTGCGTAACAATTACGCAGCTTCTTTTTTCTTGTCGGCAACAGCCGCCATAACACGGGTGATAGAGGATGGTACCTCGTTGAGCGTACGCGCCAGCTTGGTAACCGGTGCCAACGTAACGTTGGCCAGCATTCCCAGAGCTTCGTGACGCGTCGGCAATTTCGCCAGACGATCAATTTGGTCCGCACCCATCAGTTCACCACCAACGGCCAGCGATTTCACTTCGAACTTTTCAACGTCTTTCGCGAAGTCTTTGAAAAGTCGAGCGGCAGCACCCGGGTCTTCCATAGAGAAGGCCAGCAGAGTCGGTCCGACCAAAGCGGGATGAGCCACTTCGTACTCGGTACCTTCAAACGCACGCTTGGCCAGAGAGTTCTTGACCACACGTACGAAGATTTTCTGCTCACGGGCCTGCTTACGCAGGTTATCCATATCTGCAACGGTTACACCGCGGGCATCCGCGATCACCAGAGACAGAGCGTTGGCAGCAACTGCATTCACCTCGGTGACAATGGCTTTCTTGTCTTCGAGATTCAGCGCCACAATCTTTCTCCTACTATTTTCTGGCTTAGCCAGGCTCAAATGAGCCTGTCACCATCGAAGGTCCGAAGACCCTGTGTTTTGACCCCCTTCGAGGTCAACGGTGGTAGGATCCAGCCCAATAAAAACCGAATCGGGGTCCACCGTCTGCGTAGGACATTAAGGGAACCGGGCGTCAACGATTCATAAAACCTCAGCCCTGAACCCACCTACGGTCTTTGACAATTCCCGCGAGTTTAACACCCGCAGGAACCCCAAAGTCCTGTCGCGCCGCCCATCTAGCTAAAGGCGACGACTTAAATCAGATAGTCAGCGAGCTCTGATCGATCGCAATGCCAGGACCCATGGTCGAGGACACAGAGATTTTCTTCAGATACACACCTTTGGCAGAAGACGGCTTCAGACGCTTAAGATCAGCGATGATAGCTTCTGCGTTTTCTTTAATTGCGTTCGGCTCAAACGCCACCTTGCCAATGCAAGCGTGGATGATGCCGTTCTTGTCAGTACGGAAGCGTGCCTGACCCGCCTTGGCGTTCTTGACCGCAGTCGCAACGTCTGGCGTCACGGTACCAACTTTCGGGTTTGGCATCAGGCCGCGAGGACCCAGTACCTGACCCAGCTGACCAACAACGCGCATGGCATCCGGAGAAGCAATAACAACACCGAAGTTCAGATCGCCGCCCTTGATTTGCTCGGCCAGATCTTCCATACCGACGACATCGGCACCGGCTTCCTTCGCTGCTTCAGCGTTAGCACCCTGGGCGAATACCGCGATACGCACGTCTTTACCGGTGCCGTTCGGCAGCACGGTAGAGCCACGAACGTTTTGGTCCGATTTACGAGCGTCGATGCCGAGATTCACGGACAGATCAACAGACTCTGCGAATTTGACGGTTGACAGCTCTTTCAACAGGGCAACGGCGTCTTCGATGCTGTATACCTTGGTTGCGTCAACTTTTTCGCGCGCGACTTTGGCGCGCTTGCTCAGCTTAGCCATTACTCAACACCCTCTACATTCAGACCCATGCTGCGAGCAGAACCCGCAATCGTACGAACCGCTGCATCCATATCGGCCGCTGTCAGGTCGGGATCCTTGGTGGTGGCAATCTCTTCCAACTGAGCACGGGTCACAGTACCGACCTTCTCAGTATTGGGGCGACCTGAACCGCTCTTGATGCCGGCTGCTTTTTTCAGCAGAACCGCGGCAGGCGGGGTCTTGGTAATAAAGGTGAAGCTGCGGTCACTGTATACAGTAATAACAACAGGAATCGGCAGACCCGGCTCAATGCTCTGAGTCTCGGCGTTGAACGCCTTACAGAATTCCATGATGTTCACGCCATGCTGACCCAGAGCCGGACCTACCGGGGGGCTCGGGTTGGCTTGACCTGCCTTCACTTGCAGCTTGATATAAGCATTAACTTTCTTGGCCATGATAACCTCTCATTTGGGTGGTAACGCCGCTAGGCTCCCCGTCAAACATTACAGACAACAAAGCCCCGAAGCCGAATCGACCCCAGGGCATGCAGCCTGCCTGCGCATCAGGTCATTTTTTCGATCTGGGTAAACTCCAGCTCGACCGGGGTTGCCCGACCGAAAATCGATACCGAGACCTGCACCCGGTTCTTCTCATAATTCACTTTCTCGACAGTCCCGTTGAAATCTGCAAAGGGACCATCGTTGACCCGAACCACTTCGCCCGGCTCGTAAATTGTTTTCTGGGTCGGCTTGTCGACCCCTTCCTTGACGCGCTGCAAGATACCATCAGCTTCGCGACTCGTCAGCGGCGCCGGCTTTTCCGGTGTACCACCAATAAAGCCCATCACCCGGGGAATCTCTTTCACCAGGTGCCAGGTGTCGTCATCCATTTCCATTTCAACCAGGACGTAACCCGGGTAAAACTTGCGCTCACTCTTACGCTTCTTGCCGTCGCGCATTTCAACGACAGACTCTGTCGGCACCAGGATCTCACCAAACCTGTCCTGCATGCCTTTCAATTCAACCTGCTCCTGCAAGGAAGCAGCAACGCGCTTCTCAAAGCCTGAATAGGCGTGAACTACGAACCAGCGCTTGGCCATATCGATCTCCTTAACCAATAATCCGGGATACAACCAACCCCAGCAGAGAATCGACACCCCAAAGAATCAGAGCAACCACCAATACGACACCGATCACAACAAGACTGGTTTGGGTGGTTTCCTGCCGTGTCGGCCAGACGACCTTGCGTACTTCTACCCAGGCCTCTTTGCGCAACCGGTTAATGTACTTGCCACGTGCCGTTGTCAGCGCGATCCCGACCGCAACCAGGGACACAAACACGACCGCCAGCGCGCGAACCAACATGGACTGGTCGCCAAAATAGAAGTTACCACCGATAACCGCAATCATCAGCGCGGCAACAACGATCCACTTAATCCAATCTAGGGCGGTATTATTCGACTCAACCTGAGCGTTCATGCGGTGGACACCTTAACTCTGGATAAATTCAGTGCTGCGTCTTCCCAGCACTGCAACTGTGAATCTTGGGCGCTTTAATGGCAGGCCAGGAGGGACTCGAACCCCCAACCCCCGGTTTTGGAGACCGGTGCTCTACCAATTGAACTACTGGCCTGTAAAGCAACTGGGCGGCGGATTCTATGCTAACTACCGCGCAGTTTCAAGCACTTAGGTGGCTTTTTTCAGGAAACGAACGAACCCTGGGGCATCGCTTCCATCCGACCAGCCCGATACACCTCCAACAGTGATCGAAACCGCTCAAACTCCCTAAACACACCGACCTACCCGAAGGTAGAGCGGATTTTAGCCGGAAACAGAGCTCCGGCGGCAGGATACAAGGCGCCCTGGGCGCCTTGTAGCTGTTAGCTATAAGCTGCGAGTTACGAGTTTTTACTAACCGCTCGCAGCTCTCAGCTCGAAGCTAATCTTTACTCAATGATCTTCGCTACAACGCCTGCACCTACAGTACGGCCGCCTTCACGAATCGCGAAACGCAGACCTTCGTCCATCGCGATCGGGGCGATCAGGGTAACGTCCATCTT
>NZ_JBHZRJ010000008.1:1908-4979 GCF_043641555.1 Saccharospirillum alexandrii
TGTTCTTTAACAATCTAATCAAGTTTTCTCAAAATGAAGTTCTGAAAGAACCAAGCGTTGAACGTAGACTTTGTCTAACCGTCTGCGACCGTATTGCTTCGATGAAGTGATGGCACTGAAAGGTGACGACACTCCTTCGGGTTATATGGTCAAGTGACGAAGCGTACACGGTGGATGCCTAGGCAACTGGAGGCGATGAAAGACGTTGTAGCCTGCGAAAAGGCTCGGGGAGGTGGCAAACGACCTTTGATCCGAGCATCTCTGAATGGGGAAACCCACCTGTCTTAAGGCAGGTATCCCGCACTGAATACATAGGTGCGGGAGGCGAACGCGGGGAACTGAAACATCTAAGTACCCGTAGGAAAAGACATCAAACGAGATTCCCCAAGTAGCGGCGAGCGAACGGGGATTAGCCCTTAAGCACTGGGCCGGTTAGTGGAATGACCTGGAAAGGTCAGCCGTAGTGGGTGATAGCCCCGTACACGAAAACCCAACAGTGTGAAATCGAGTAGGTCGGGACACGTGTTATCCTGACTGAACATGGGGGGACCATCCTCCAAGGCTAAATACTCCCAGTTGACCGATAGTGAACCAGTACCGTGAGGGAAAGGCGAAAAGAACCCCTGTGAGGGGAGTGAAATAGATCCTGAAACCGTGTACGTACAAGCAGTGGGAGCCCCTTCGTGGGGTGACTGCGTACCTTTTGTATAATGGGTCAGCGACTTACATTATGTGGCGAGGTTAACCGAATAGGGGAGCCGTAGCGAAAGCGAGTCTTAACTGGGCGTCCAGTCGCATGATGTAGACCCGAAACCCGGCGATCTATCCATGAGCAGGTTGAAGGTTGAGTAACATCAACTGGAGGACCGAACCCACTAATGTTGAAAAATTAGGGGATGACTTGTGGATCGGAGTGAAAGGCTAATCAAGCCGGGAGATAGCTGGTTCTCCTCGAAAGCTATTTAGGTAGCGCCTCGGACGAATACCACTGGGGGTAGAGCACTGTTTGGGCTAGGGGGTCATCCCGACTTACCAACCCCATGCAAACTCCGAATACCAGTGAGTACTATCCGGGAGACACACGGCGGGTGCTAACGTCCGTCGTGGAAAGGGAAACAACCCAGACCGTCAGCTAAGGTCCCAAAATCCATGTTAAGTGGGAAACGATGTGGGAAGGCTCAGACAGCTAGGAGGTTGGCTTAGAAGCAGCCACCCTTTAAAGAAAGCGTAATAGCTCACTAGTCGAGTCGGCCTGCGCGGAAGATATAACGGGGCTCAAACATGGTACCGAAGCTACGGACTTGCACTTGTGCAAGTGGTAGAGGAGCGTTCTGTAAGCCGTTGAAGGTGGATTGAGAAGTCTGCTGGAGGTATCAGAAGTGCGAATGCTGACATGAGTAACGATAATGCGAGTGAAAAACTCGCACGCCGAAAGACCAAGGGTTCCTGTCCAACGTTAATCGGGGCAGGGTGAGTCGGCCCCTAAGGCGAGGCTGAAAAGCGTAGTCGATGGGAAACGGGTTAATATTCCCGTACTTGGGTGTACTGCGATGGGGGGACGGAGAAGGCTAGGCCATCCGGGCGTTGGTTGTCCCGGTTCAAGCAAGTAGGCTGAGATCTTAGGAAAATCCGGGATCTTAAGGCTGAGATGCGATGACGGTGAGACTACGGTCTCCGAAGTGGTTGATGCCCAGCTTCCAGGAAAAGCCTCTAAGCTTCAGGTACACCGAAACCGTACCCGAAACCGACACAGGTGGTCAGGTAGAGAATACCAAGGCGCTTGAGAGAACTCGGGTGAAGGAACTAGGCAAAATGGTGCCGTAACTTCGGGAGAAGGCACGCTGGCGTTAGGTGAAGTCCCTTGCGGACGGAGCTGAAGCCAGCCGAAGATACCAGGCCCCTGCGACTGTTTATTAAAAACACAGCACTGTGCAAACACGAAAGTGGACGTATACGGTGTGACGCCTGCCCGGTGCCGGAAGGTTAATTGATGGGGTTAGCTTCGGCGAAGCTCTTGATCGAAGCCCCGGTAAACGGCGGCCGTAACTATAACGGTCCTAAGGTAGCGAAATTCCTTGTCGGGTAAGTTCCGACCTGCACGAATGGCGTAACGATGGGGGCGCTGTCTCCACCCGAGACTCAGTGAAATTGAAATCGCTGTTAAGATGCAGTGTATCCGCGGCTAGACGGAAAGACCCCGTGAACCTTTACTACAGCTTCACACTGGACTTTGAGCTTGCTTGTGTAGGATAGGTGGGAGGCTTTGAAGCGGTGACGCCAGTTACCGTGGAGCCAACCTTGAAATACCACCCTGGCAAGTTTGAGGTTCTAACCTAGGCCCGTTATCCGGGTCAGGGACCGTGTGTGGTGGGTAGTTTGACTGGGGCGGTCTCCTCCCAAAGAGTAACGGAGGAGCACGAAGGTACCCTAAGCATGGTCGGAAATCATGCGGTTAGTGTAATGGCACAAGGGTGCTTGACTGCGAGACGGACAGGTCGAGCAGGTACGAAAGTAGGTCATAGTGATCCGGTGGTTCTGTATGGAAGGGCCATCGCTCAACGGATAAAAGGTACTCCGGGGATAACAGGCTGATACCGCCCAAGAGTTCACATCGACGGCGGTGTTTGGCACCTCGATGTCGGCTCATCACATCCTGGGGCTGAAGCCGGTCCCAAGGGTATGGCTGTTCGCCATTTAAAGTGGTACGCGAGCTGGGTTTAGAACGTCGTGAGACAGTTCGGTCCCTATCTGCCGTGGACGTTGGAAAATTGAGAAGAGCTGCTCCTAGTACGAGAGGACCGGAGTGGACGAACCCCTGGTGTTCGGGTTGTGATGCCAATCGCATTGCCCGGTAGCTACGTTCGGACAGGATAACCGCTGAAAGCATCTAAGCGGGAAGCCCCCTTCAAGATGAGTTTTCCCTGAGACTTCGAGTCTCCTAAAGGGCCCAGGAAGACTACCTGGTTGATAGGCAGGGTGTGTAAGCGCTGCGAGGCGTTGAGCTAACCTGTACTAATTGCCCGTGCGGCTTGGCCATATAACGCCCAAGGGGTGTTGGGTCGCCGATGGAA